>NZ_RKIX01000004.1:0-3264 GCF_003938865.1 Acinetobacter sp. FDAARGOS_515
GAAATTGCAGAAGTGCATATTCTAAAAGCGGACATTTTTACTTTGGAGAAACCGGACATTTCTATTTTGGAGTTACACTTGGGAATTCGTATAACGTGTATTATGTTAATTTTAGGAGATCTATACAATTCTGTACTTTTTCACAATCATAGAAAAAGCAAATAAAATACTTACCCAAAATAAATAATCAATAAAAAAATTGAGAAAAACAAATTGATCCATGCCGATGAAAATAAATAAAGGATTGATACTTATACTTCCGACTGGAGAGGTTTCACCATCTATAAGGAACTGTAGAGGAAATCCCCCAGCTATGACTTCAACTTTTTCAAGCTTATCTACAACTATGCGAGCAACTAATATATTTTTTTGATAAAGCAAAGATACATAAGTCAAAATAATCGCTAAGAAATTAAAATATAATATTTTTTTCATAACTATTCTTTATCTTTTAAATTAATTAAAAACAGCCAATAACATAAGCCAGGAAAGAGAGCCATAAAAATAGTCCATGTATTGGTATACATTTTCCACCACTCTTTCGAAATTTCTCCTGTGTGACTCCATTCAAAAAGAATAAAAAATGGAGTAGCAATAATTATAGAGGCAATACAGATAGTTAATAAATTAAGACTGTTATAACGATTTAAAAGAATTGAGAATATGAAGCTGAAAGGTACAGTCAAAATACAATAAGCCAAGTAGACAAGACCGTGCCCTACAAGAACCACTAAAATCGAGTATAGGCTGTATTCCTGATTCATTACGATAAACAGGACTGCTGTGAAAAAAAGTAGTGGTAAAGGAGAAAGTAAGAGAGCTTTTACTATTTTTTCATTTGAGTATTTCACTAATTTAATTCTCTTATTTATTCAATAAATAATAATACTATAACGATTTTATTGGAGGTTTTTTGATCCCATTTAACATAATGGGGATTATACGAAGTACACTTGTATATTAATTGAAATATCAATTACTTAAAAAATTAATCCTGATCATAAAAACCGCAAAAAGCCGATTTTGAAACAAGTCGGCTTTTTTATGAGCAGTTTTGATACTTCTTGCCAATAAAATTGTTTAAAAAATAGTCGATTTTGAGGTTTTTCAAATTTTATCAATGCCTCAATGTCCAAAATTATCCACATTTTTTGTGGATAAAATTTAGGCTATTTTGTACGCTCAGGCTTACGTGAATCTCGGCCCTTTGCGGCTATCTAGGATACTGGAACTTTCCTATGATGAACTCATCAGGAACAGGAAGTTCTATAACATAAAACAAAAATTATAAGTTATTGCACATGGACCAGAGGGTACAACAGCACAATCAGCGACAATAAAAAACCCCGGCAGGATGCCGGGGTTTTTTATGCTCTGTACTTTTAGATGAGGCCTGGATGGGCATCTAGAATATGGATTAAAGTCATTCACCAATTACAACAAATCACACGCTACAAATTATTTAATGATAAGATATGTATCAATGATACCTATCCTATTAGGAGATAAAAAATGGAAGTTGCTAAAGTCTTTCAAACAGGTCGAAGTCAAGCCGTTAGGTTACCTAAAGCATTTCGTTTTAATGGTACTGAAGTAGCGATTAAAAGTTTTGGACGTGGTGTGTTATTGATGCCTATCGACAATCCTTGGGATGTAATGCTAGAAGCTCTAAACGAGTTTGAAGTTGGATTCAAGTTAGAACGGGCAGATCAGGGCGAACAGGTACGTGAGGATTTCAAATGATTTACCTCTTAGACACAAATATTTGTATCTATGTGATCAATCATAAGCCAGAGCATGTTTTTGAACGCTTTAAACAATACCAGCTTGGTCAGCTTGCGATTTCAAGCATAACAGCATCCGAATTAGCTTTTGGCGTTGAAAAATCTGGCTCTGAGCGTAACAAACAGGCATTGAACAAGTTTTTATCACCCTTAGATATTTTACCTTACGATGAGAAAGCAATCTGGCATTACGCAAAACTACGTCAAGATCTACAATCTACAGGTAAAATAATTGGTAGTTTGGATATGCTAATTGCAGCGCATGCCCTAGCTTTAGATGTTGTATTAGTCACAAATAACATCAAGGAATTTGAGCGTATAGATGGATTAAAGTTAGAAAACTGGGTTTAATTACAATTTCTAGTCCTTTTAAGGACTAGATTTCTCATAATTTGTATAATATTAATTCTATTAAGATTCCATAAAAATGAAAAAAATCTTTGTATTAACTCTACTGGTATCTTCAACATCTATTTTTGCTACTTCCCCCCCGCTTACACCACAAAATTTAGAAAAATATAAGGGTAATCAAGAAAATAAGATGTCACGTTTGAGAGTAAGTCTGGCTGTTTCTAGCAATAATGATCAGGGTGAGATTAATATCTCTAATTTCACTTTATGTTCAACAATTACTTGCTGGAAAGCTGAGGTTAATAAACCTGTACCTATTGTAAATAGTAGTACCACAAGAGGTCAGCTAGTAGCTGACGTTTTAATTCCAATGAATGAGCAACTTAAACAGATCT
This sequence comes from Acinetobacter sp. FDAARGOS_515, assembly GCF_003938865.1. Classification (NCBI taxonomy): domain Bacteria; kingdom Pseudomonadati; phylum Pseudomonadota; class Gammaproteobacteria; order Moraxellales; family Moraxellaceae; genus Acinetobacter; species Acinetobacter sp. FDAARGOS_515. Next base: position 2,531 of record NZ_RKIX01000004.1, read on the forward strand.
TTTTTGAACCAACGACAGGAAAGCAGTCGATTGAAGGCAATTTAAAGTTCGAAAAAGTAGTCAAAATTGAGCCTGAATATCAAGGCCACACTTTGTATATTGTTTTAGATAAGGTTAGTAAAGGAAGCGGTGTATTTCGCTACTTTCCAGTCGCTAGTAGTGCGTTGCCTTTTAATCCTGAATTAAAATACTATCTAATTGATCCAAAATTCAATCAAACAATTAATCTAAATAGTAAAAGTATGATTACGTTTCCAGCAAATTTCTTGCCTGAGCCTCAATTATTTTTTATTGCTGAGCATAATGTAGGTAAAAAATTTCCAATGCTCGATATATATCCTTACCTCAAGGGCAGAGGTGATCTTAAAATTAAGTTAGCTGAAGTAAATAAAGGGAGTAACAGTCATCCTCAAAACCAAGTTATTTCCTCAATAAGATATTCTGAAATTACTTCTTCTAATACTCGTGTAATTAATGGATCGGATACTCCCAATACAGCAGTTTTAGAAAAAAAGTCATTATGGCTCAGGCTGCTGAATATTCTAAATTTAGAATAAAATTATAATAAAAATTAAAGGCCTACCTTTGACTGGCCTTCAATTTTTAAACACCTCTTTTAATGTGGTGTTTAACATAAAATCTCTTATACGAAGGCGTTATGTAACTCCAAAATAGAAATGTCCGGTTTCTCCAAAGTAAAAATGTCCGCTTTTAGAATATGCACTTCTGCAATT
>NZ_RKIX01000003.1:0-3511761 GCF_003938865.1 Acinetobacter sp. FDAARGOS_515
TTATCCACCTGTACCGAGTCGGCAAAGCCCGGATGTGCAGGGCCGCAGTGATAACATTCTAAATAGTTATCCACGATCACTTTCCAGTTGGCAGGTGTTTCCGTTACGAAACGTGCAGCCAGTTTCAAGTCTTTAATGACCGCACAAGCTTCATTCAGTTTTTGTGCAAACTCTGGCAACTGATCTTCAACACAAGTGGCATTTTCATCCATATTGATAAAGACAAAACCACCATATTCCTCAACTTTTAACGGCACCATGCTTGAGTTTTGCTTGTCGAAAGATTCGACATGATCACAGTTACGCGCCAATGCCAAACTCCCATCCAGCTTGAATGTCCATGCATGATACGGACAGGTAATCACATTTTTGGCTTTGCCACTGCCATTTAACAACTCATGGCCACGATGCGGGCAGACATTATAAAATGCACGTAATACGCTGTCTTTGCCGCGAATCACGATAATATTTTCACCAATTACCTTACGGGTAATATAGTCATTGGCTTGGGCGACTTCACTGCCATGTGCCACGCAAATCCAACTTTTCGCAAAAATTTCTTCTTTTTCACGCTCAAACACCTGAGATGAGGTATAGAACACTTTTGGAAATGTCCATGCCACATCTGGGTTTGAACAGAAATCTTCTGGTAATTTTTCAACTGCATTCATGGTTTTACTCCATTAAAATGTTTTGTCCTAAAGACCGTTTTATCAAAATTGGCTGATGTTCAAATCACTTGAACATTTGCTTTAACGAACTCAGCATCTGCTGATATAAATCCTGCACCACAGGACAATCCCGTACTAAACGTAAACTGCCATGTAGTAATCCTTTGCCGAGATAAAACTCGGCGGCAATATTGGCTTGTTTTAACTTGTCCACAAAAATACGCCCATCGTCACTCAGTGGATCGTATTCAGCCACCGCAACAAAGCTACGTGGCATGTCACTCAAATCTTCTGCCAAAAGTGGTGTTAAACGAGTGTCCTGCCAGTCGCTTGCATTCAGTGCATATTCACTTAAGTAATAATGCATTTCCTCGAGTGTCAGTAACGGCGCCCGTGCATGTTGCTGACAAGACGCAGTATCAAAACTGCTGCCCAAACATGGATAGATCAAAGCCAAACCACAAGCCTGCACACCTGTATGTTGTAACTGAACCGCCAATGCCGCAGCTAAATTGCCTCCTGCACTGTCGCCAGCTAACACAATCTGCGTTGGATCAATGTTCCAGTCTGCGCCATGCGCGCGGAGCCAGTGATAGACCGTTTCACAGTCTTCATAAGCAGCGGGAAAATGATGTTCTGGTACCAAACGATAATCCACACTCAGTACTGCAACATTCAGATCACGACATAAATAGCGAGTAATAAATTCATGTGAATCTAGATTACCCAGCATCCAGCCACCACCATGGATAAACAGAATACAAGGCCAACCCGCTTCAGGTGCCTCACCCAGTGGGGAATACAACCGAACACTGACGGGATGAGTGGCATGCGCAACGGTTTTATCTTCAATATTGACCGCACCATCGCGTGGCAAGGTGTAATGCAGGCACATGGCATCGTAGGCTGCACGAATTGAATCAATATCGTTATCCGCTGCTGAATAAATGCTGCTCCAATACACCAGACTTTGCATTTCTTCGCTTAACTCATAGCGCGTGTTCGGTTGCTGTGTCATAACAATTCCTTTTGACTACTTTTATGTGCAAGTGGTGTTGCAGCAATATCAATCTGCATCTGTTGATTTGAATCAGTATGCTCAAGGGCTTCCAGCTCACTAAAGCTACTCTGCTCGATCAAATGTGATGGCACCTTGGAATAATCCTCAATCAGCCACTTCACCAAACCATAAGTCTGCACCAGAATAATCACAATAAACGGCAAGGCAGTCACAATCGTCGCAGTTTTCATGGTGTCTAACGGCGCCTTAGAGAAGATCATCGCAATCGGCACTAGGGTTAACATCAGACACCAAAACAAACGCGCATTCGGAGATGGATCTTGCCCTTCACTTAAACCACGGGTACAGGTTGCAGAAACCGCATAGCCCACCGCATCCATATGTGCTGCAAGGAAAATCACCATAATGCCAAGGAACAACCACATCATCAGCTTGCCTGCTGGCAATAAGCCCAACAGTTGACCAATTGCCACTTCACCGCCTTGCTGACTCAAGATTTGCGGCACATTGACCATGCCGTGAATAAAGCTATGAACGCTGTAATTTTCAAATACGCCAAAGATGAACCATAAACCAACGCTACCGCCGATGACCATGGCAAGAATCACTTCTTTAATGGTACGGCCTTTTGAGACACGTGTTACGAATAGCGCGACACCGGGTGCATAAGAAATCCACCATAACCAATAGAACACCGTCCATTCACGGGTGAATTTTCCATCGCCCATCGGGTCGGTAAACAGACTCATATCGACAAAGTTAGTCGCCATCAGACCAAAACTCATCAATGAATTATTCATAATGAATTGGGTTGGCCCAAAGCAGAGCACGTAGATCGCGAACAGCACCACACCCAAGCACACCATATGACTCAAACGCTGCATGCCTTTATCCATACCGACATAGGAGCTGAGTGCAAATAACACCGACACCGCCAATATAATGATGACTTTGGTCATGAAGGTATTGGGAATACCCGTGAGTTGCGACAGAATGTTGGTAAAAGTGACCGCAGTCAAAACCAGTGAAATGGTCAAGGCACCAAACATACACAGCAAGAACATCAGATCAACGACACGTCCAACAGGTCCTGTCGCTTTAAAGCCAGTGACCGCTTCCACCATTGACGCTAAGCTCAGGCCTTTATTCTTTCTGACATGGTAGCTGTAACACAGTGAAATCGATGCCAAAGCATAGATCGACCATGCACTCAAACCGGAGTGAAAGAAGGAATAAGCCACACTGTATTTCAGTGCTTCAGCCGATTCAGGGGCTAAATTCAAACCCGGAGTTTGGTAGTAATAGGCCCAGTCTAGAAATCCCCAGTACAAGGTAGAAGATCCAATCCCCGACAAAATGAACATGAAAATCCATGACATGGTGCTGTATTGGGGCTTACCTTCACCAAGCTTGATTTTGCCGTATTTGCTAAAGGCCAAACCGAAGGTAAAAATAATTGATAAAAACGTAAATAAAAGCACTGGCGTGGTAAACACCGACGTGGTCCACTGCATCCATTTTGCAGCCAGTTGTATTGATTCAGATGAGTAGATTGCCAAACCAGCCACCGATGTAAATACAACGGCAAGACTGGTGATCGCAAGCGTCTTATCTGTATAAGGTTTTGTAATTTGATTATCCATATCTATTCAATCCATCTCGGATAGTGACTATTCCCTCAGGGGTACTTACTCCATTGCGAATAAATCCATTTTTTGCTGAGTCAAACAGGATGCAATCGCATCACCCACTTCATAGGTCTTGGCAGTTCCACCGACATCAGGCGTTTTCGGGCCATGCACCAACACATGCTCAATTGCCTGCATGATTTCCTGTCCTGCCTGAATGACCTGCTCATCTCCATCTGCCAAGAAATCCAACATCATCGCACCCGACCAGATCGCCGCAATCGGATTGGCAATTTGCTGACCGTAAATATCAGGTGCTGAACCATGTACAGGCTCAAACAATGACGGGAATTTACGTTCAGGGTTGAGGTTTGCCGAAGCCGCCAAACCAATGGTACCCGTGCATGCAGGGCCTAAATCCGACAAGATGTCACCAAATAAATTCGATGCCACCACCACATCAAAACGCTCAGGCTGTAGAACAAAACGTGCCGCTAAAATATCGACATGCTGTTTATCTGCCTTGATCTGTGGATAGCGTTTTGCCATTTCATCGACACGTTCGTCCCAGTACGGCATGCTGACTGCAATGCCATTGGATTTGGTCGCAGCCGTGATTTTTTTAGCCTCACGCTGATCAGCAAATTCAAATGCATATTTTAAAATACGGTCAACACCATGACGGGTAAACACCGCTTCCTGCAAGACAAACTCACGATCAGTACCTTCAAAGGCTTTACCACCAATGGCAGAATACTCACCTTCGCTGTTTTCACGCACCACATAAAAATCGATATCGCCCGGTTGCTTGCCAGCCAATGGACATTTCACCCCAGGCATTAACCGAACAGGACGTAAATTCACATACTGATCAAAACAACGACGGAACTGGAGTAATGATCCCCATAGTGAAATGTGATCAGGCACCTTTTCAGGCCAACCCACCGCACCAAAGAAGATAGCATCATATTCCTGTAAGACTTCGAACCAGTTATCTGGCATCATTTTGCCGTGTTCAAGGTAATAATCGCAGCTGGCCCAATCGAAGCTATCCATTTGAACTTGAATGCCATATTTATCTACTGCCGCCTTTACAACCTTGATGCCTTCTGGTAGAACTTCTAACCAATCCCATCACCCGCAATCGTGGCAACTTTATACTTTTTTGCCATAACGCTCCCTTACACCTTTGGTTAATATCCTTAGCTGTAAACATGCTGTTTTCAGCAACAATGATCAATAAGAAAACTATCACCCCAATGGACACGGATCGTGAATAATCTACCTAACCTATCGGATTTAAAGGTTTTTTGCACAGTCGCCAAACGCAAGAGTTTTGTCGATTCAGCTGAGGAGCTGGGTGCTTCACCTGCATTTATCAGTAAACGCATCAATATTTTAGAAACCAACCTGAACTGCAAACTGTTTCATCGTAGTACTCGACACGTGAGCTTAACTGAAGATGGCAAACTCATTTTGGATCGTGTATCAAATATTCTGGATGAATTTGATGAAATCAGTGAACTGGTGAATAACCCCTTAAGCACGCCCACAGGTCATCTCGACATTGTCAGCAGCTTCGGTTTTGGGCGAAAGCATATTGCGCCGATCTTATCTAAATTGATGACCATGTATTCCAAACTCGAAATTCAGTTTGATACCATCGATAACACCAAAGACCTGATTCAACACAGCATTGATCTGGATATTCGCATTGGCAATGATATTGCCCCCAATATGATCGCTAAAAAATTAGCATCTAATTTTCGGATTTTCTGTGCATCACCTAGCTATCTAATGAAAAATGGAATACCTGAAAGTCTAGAAGATCTGCGGACTCATGATTGTTTAACTATTAGTGAACGTGACCAATCCTCAGTGCTGTGGAAACTTCGTCATTGGTCAGAAGATCGGTCAGTACACGTTACTCCACGTTTCGTATCTAATAACGGTGAAATTATTCACCAATTAACCGAGGGGCATGGTATTATCCTACGTTCAATCTGGGATGTGGCTGATGAATTGATTAGCGGTCAGTTACAGCATATCTTGCCTCAGTACTGGCAAGATGCTGATGTTTGGGCGGTGTATCCTTCACGTTTAAAAAGTTCATCTAAACTACAGACCTGTATCCTATTTATTCAAAATGAACTGATCAACCGTTTACAACATATTCAGAATCTAAGTCGTGGTCAGTTGATCCAACCGATTGAACCAATCACCCAACAGACAGAAAAAGTCTTTTTGTAGCAAAGAAGCCAGCCTCATGATTAAATTTGGCTGGCCTTATACATGGGATTGACGGCTTTAGAAATAATAGCCAATCGATAAATAAAATAACTTATTCCATTGATTACTATCACCTTGAGCAAGTCCATCTGCACCACTACCTGTCATGGGATCATTACGACTCAAGATATATTCTCCCTGTATTCCCACTTTTTTATAGTTAAAATATAAACCCGCAATTAAACGATCAGAATCTTGATATCCAGATTCATCTTTATAGAAACGACTATAAGATACATATGGCTTAATATTTTCTAACTGATGGAAGGGCTTGGCAAAAGTATAATTAATCTCATTAGCCATATATTGGCCTTTATTGGCGACTTGATAAGGATAATCAAATGCCCCAATCGTTGAAGTGTTTGGCAGCAAATCATCTCCATTTTTGATATTTTGCTCTCCAAATAAAAATAACCATTGCCACGCCTGATAATTAGTGGTGCTAAAAATGCTCCATGTACGACGATTTCCATGTTGATCAGTGCGATGATTTTGCAGTTCTGAATACCAGTACGATCCTCCAATTTCAGTCGAAAAGTTTTCTGTAGCATTCAATTCAAATTTCCGTGAAAAACGTGTGATCCACATATTTTTCTCATTAATATCAGTACCTTGAGTCAAATCATCAGCTTCAACGAAGTTACCACTATAACGACTGGAATCTTTAGAAGTCCCTTTATAATTTCCACCATCAGTAGGATAAAAACCTAAAATAAAATTGTATTGATCATCCTTAAATTGATACTTCATCCCTAAATTTTGAATATCTTCTAGCCCTACAGTATTGAGCAAAGTTTCATAATAGCTATTGCCCCATAGTCGTCCAAATCCAAAATCGACTGATTGAAAACCAACTGAGATGCGCTGCTGATTTGAAATTTTATAACCTGCCCATGCATCTTTTAAAAATAATGCGTCACACAATCGATGATATTGATAGCAACGCAAATCTAATGATGCAATCCAATCTGGATTTTCATAGATTAAAACTGTTTTAATATCAGCAAGTGCCAGTCATCATTTTTTGAACCTTCATTTGCTTCAACACATAATCCTTATGAATATATCGAGTGCGAATTGCGCCAGAAAGTTTCAATTGACCTATATCTGTGCTTGGATCGCAATGCTTAAATCCGAGGCATACATTGGCATACTACTAAAAAGCCCTATTGATCCTAAAAAAAGAAGTGTCCTCTTCATAGTTTTACATCCTTGTTTAAACTCATGTAAAATGAGAAATTCAACTCAATGAACAATGGCTAAACTATGAAGTCGGTTTTTACAAAACGTGTTTAATCCTTATTCTCAGCTAGTAAAATACAGTATGAAAAATAATAAAACTATCCAAACATTATTTAGATAAACGATTTCTAAATAGCCACGCAGCCAATGGCAAAGTAATAATTGCTAAGACAAAATAGGTACAAAATCATTTTTTACCTGTTTAAAGTTGCTCCTTCCAGATAAACCTTTGCACCAAATCAATTCCAAAACGTAAAGGATTGGCATACGTCGCAATTTGTAGAACATGTGGCATATTCTGTATAGGGGTTAGCAATCCGGATAACAACATTAAAGGCATGATCAAAAGAAAGTAAATAACATCGCCTGTTGCATATTGAGGGAAATTGCAGAAATTGATAAACCACACCACTACCGCAATGTTAAAACACAACAAACCAAAATATAAAAGTCCCAAAGAACCATTCATGGGAATATCGAACCAGAACATAATAATCAATAAATAATAGTCGATGTATTAAACCATAAAAATAGGGGGTAATGCTTTACCAATCATGATGTGAAGCGGGGTATAAGGAGTCACTAAAAGCTGGTCAATGTCCCTTGTTCGCGTTCTCGCGCAACTGAAAGTGAGGACAATAATAAAGTTGCATCATACTCAAAGCAGCAATTAATGAAGGCATAATCCCCCATCTGGACTCCTGATTTGGGTTATACCATGTGCGTATTTCCAGTTGAAAAGGCGTTATATTTCCCAAACGCTCCTGATTTAAAGAACTCACAACATTAGTGATATAAGTGCCTGCCATTCCTGCGGTTGAGGAATTACGTCCATCTAAAATTACCTGTATAGGTGAGGATTGAGCACGGTTGAGCTTATCTCGAAATCAGAAGGGATACTAATCACAGCTAAAGCTGTCGCTGATCAATTACTTCTTTAATCTGTGAATGATCTGAGAGTGGCTGTTCGATGAAAAATACCAGAGCCATCCAGACGTGATAATAACTGTTGAGAAGCTTGCGTCTTACTTTGATCCAGACCGCATAATCCACTCGTTTACATCGTAATTTGCGCATAGCCAAACAATAAGCCTGAATCAAGGCAGGGTGCAAATAAAATGACCCGATTGGAGGATCACTAAAAATGGTCAGGAATTCCTTTTTGACTAATACCATCAAGTAATTCAACCACATCACGAAATTATGTATATGGCTGTTACTCCAGAGTTTTTTGAGTGATCGACAGGATGCTGTCATTAAAATCACGACATACACCATCAAATGCCACATTCTTTTAGCCAAAGTCCCAGTCATCTCCGCCTAAAAATAGCGTTTTAATTAAGACATAAAATGAGTCGCAGGCAAAATTTGGCTAATCGTTTGCACCAACCAAGGTAAATTTCGTGTATCAAAAACAAATCCCGATAACATCATTGCTGGCATAAAACTGACCAATAAGCGATTTGACTAGCTTGAAACTGGCTGCTAGAAAAACCTGAAATCGTCAATCCAATAACAATGAAACCAATAAATATAAAAATGAAGCACTCATAATCGAAAGTAATGAGCACGAATGGGAACATCAAAATCAAACTGGCAGCCAATAAACACATCACAATATCGATCATGCCAATCACGATATAAGGAATCAATTTGGATAAAACAATTTCCAATGGTCGAACTGGTGTCACAAATAAGCTTCGAGCGTTCCCCGCTCTCGCTCCCTCGCGATAATAATCCAGTGAGAAATGCACCAATCAAGGTCAATACCAATACCATTAATCCAGGAACTAAAAACCAAGTACTATTTGCTGACTCATTAAACCACATACGCTGTTCGACACTGATCAGGCCAGCATTGAGCCCATATTATTTCGATCAGACTGAATGATTTGCGCTGTTTGCAATGCACCTGAAATATATCCTGTAAAGCAGAGGCAATGGTGGTTGATCGACCATTAGTAATGACTTGTATGGTTGCAGTATTTTGTGCGCTTTGCTGTGCAAATCAGAAGGTAAATTGACAATAGCATCTATTTCAGCGCGTCCCATCGCCTGTTCAGCTTGATAAAAACTGCTATAAGGCGTTGCGGTGATATAGGGCGTTCCATTTAAACCTGCAAGTAATTGCTGACTTTGAGGCGTAATATTTTTGTGCGACCACGCCTACCCGGCCATTATTTAAGTCGAAGATAAGCCATAACCAAATAATAGAATCAAAATTAGCGGTAAAATCAGACCAATTGCTAAACTACTTTTATTCTGAGTAGTTGCTGGATTTCCTTACGCGTTAAAGCAGCCACACGTAAAATGGAAGCTGACCATTTCATCAGACCGGCTCCTGCTGATGGGCACGAGATTGCTCTACAATTGCAATAAACGCGCGATTCATATCACTACTACTGCCTGTGCCTGCTTGTCGACGAACTTGTTTTGGAGAACCCAAAGCCAGCATCTTGCCAGCATCCTGTATCGCAATACGGTCACAATATTCTGCTTCTTCCATAAAGTGCGTAAGTAATAATAATCGTCATACCCTGATCAGCTAGTTTCCCAATGGTGTACCAAAAGGCTCGTCTGGCTAAAGGATCAATGCCACTTGTCGTTCGTCAGAAAGACAATTTCTGGTTGATGCAATAAAGCAGCTGCCATCGACAAGCGCTGTTTAAATCCATTGGGTAAATCACCACTTCTGGCTTGTGGCTGAAGTTCAAATTGTTGTAAGGCTTTTTCAATTTGTGTTTGAGCTATTGCCCGATAAACCATAAGCTCCACCAAAAAATTTTAAATTTTCCAGAACTGTTAAATTTCCATAGAGTGCGAATTTTTGGGAAACATAACCAATACGCGCCCGTGCTTTTGCTCGAGCATGACGCAAATTTAATCCAGCAACTTCAAGTGTCCGCTTGTTGCAGGTAACAACCCGCATAGCATTCTAAATGTCGTGGTTTTACCCGCACCATTTGGGCCAAGCAAACCAAAAATTTTCCTCGTTGACATCAAAAGAGGTGCTAGCCACAGCGGTAAATCCCCAAACTTTCGTACTAATCTTTAACGACAATTACAGACTCAACTGGTACCTTAGCCACTTGCACATTAGCCACTTGAACATCCGTCATTTGCACCGTAGAAACCGAATCATGTGCGGACTGAAGCGTGGTAGGAGCATGTTGCTGTGCCTGATGTAAAAACCACATAAAAGCATCTTCAAGTTCAGGTTCTCGAGCTGAAACTACCGCGCCCTTTGGTAATTGTTCATCGGGTAATTTAGGATGATCAGGACGGGTAATAAATCGAACTTCATCTCCTTTAGTACCGCGTCCGTAATATATGAATGATTGTCCAATAAATGGGCTTGTAGTTCTCGTGCTTTCATCTGCTCGGGCGGCTTGACCTGCCACGTTAGTCCTCGAACCTGCTCGCTTAAATACTGTGGCGTTCCTTGTTGCAGTATTTTCCCGTCATACATCACATAAACTTCAGCGCAGCGTTCGGCTTCATCCATATATGCGGTACTGATAATTACGCTTAAACTTTCTTCTTTCACTAGCTGTTCAATAATCAGCCATAATCACGTCTGGACAAAGATCAACCCCTACACTGGGTTCATCCAAAAGTAATAACTCGGGTGATCGGACCAAAGTACAAGCTAAACCAGTTTTTGTTTCATACCACCAGATAGATTGCCCGCGGGTCTTTGGGTAACTTACTAAGATCTGTAATCTCTAATAATCGAGCAAACGTTGTTTGCGTATTTCAAGGGAACGCCATGCAAATCTGCGTAGAGGTCTAAATTTCCTGAACAGTTAAATCTTCATATAAACCAAATCGTTGTGGCATATAACTAATACGATTCTGTACGGCTTGCGGATTTTGGCAAATATCAATCCCTAGTACCTGTAAAGAACCTGAAGTGGGTTGATACAACCCCGCGATTAAACGCAAAAATGTGGTTTTCCTGCACCATCTGGTCCGACCAAAGCAGTCAGTTGCCCTGATCTTATTTGTATATTTAAATCCTGAAGAGCACAAATATCAGGCATTTTTTTATTTTCTGCGCGAAAGACCTGTCGCAAATTTTGCGTAATCACCACATCAGATGTATGGTTTAGCAAGTCATTCATAAATAATTACTCACTGCGTCTTGGCAATTTTAACAGTCACAGGTTGACCCATTTTTAATTGGTCGTGAGGATCATTTACATAAACTCGAACCTCATAACCAAAGTGGTTCGAATATCCTCGGTTTGCACTGTTTTTGGTGTAAATTCTGCTACAGAAGAGATGTAACCAATCTTGCCTGAAATCGGCTGGTTTGGTTGTGAATCACGAAAAATTTGCGCCTGATTTCCCATTTTAATTAAACCCAATTGCTGTTCATTGCATAGACACGTACCCATTTAGATCTGTGAGTGCCAGTGTATAAACGACTTTTTGAGCAGTGGTCATATCCCTACTTCTTGTAATCTAGCGCGTACTACAGCATTGACTGGTGAACGTAATACACTTTGGCTTAATTGATATTCAATCAAATTCAGATTCGCCTGACTGACGTCAAATTGTGCTTTGGTGGCAGCCCGATCTTCAGCCCTTGCCCCTTTTTCTAACAAAACAAGATTGGCTTGTTGTTCTTTGACCGTGGCAGCAGCAGTCTTCTGGCTGGCTCTAGCAAATCGAGTTCCTGCTGACTCATGGCTTGCCCTGCGGTACTATTACTCAATGACTGTAAACGCTGAACATCTTTAGTGGCTTTTTCAAGCTGTGCTTGTGCAGAAGCCAACTGTGCTTGAGCTTGGGTAATTTGTTCAGGTCGAGTGCCTACTTGCTGTGCAATAACGGCTTGTTTTTGTACATTCAATTGCGCTTGTGCTTGTTGTTTTTGTATATCAAGTGCATCGGTATTAAGCTCTGCCAATATTTGCCCTTGATGAACTTGATCACCTTCCTGAACATTTAAGCGCTGAATACGCCCCGCCTGTTCAAACGCCAATGACACTTGTCGAATATCAACATTGCCATACAAGGTCAACTCCTGTTCTGAAGATTTATCTTTATTCCAATACCAATAGGCTACAAATGCTAGGGCAATGATCAGAACGACCAATATAGTCAAATGACACTTTTCTTCATGTGAGTCGCCTTGAATAAAATTATTAAAGTTTAAATTCAATTTAAATTTAAATTACCTCAACTTGACAAAAAAATATATACTTAAAAGCAAAATTTGATTTAGGTTATCTTATGTCCAGATCTCGTCGCCGCGATGGTGATTTAACAAAAGCGAAAATTATTGAAGCAGCAGGTCATTTAATTGCGCAAGAAGGTTTAGCTCAAACCACCAATAAAGCAATTGCCCAACTGGCTCAGGTCGATCTTGCCGCAATTAATTATCATTTTGAAGGACGAGATGGCTTATATAAAGCAGTTTTGGTAGAAGCCCATCGACATTATATCGACGAACAGCAATTGGCGGAGTTAGTACAAAGCTCACTCTCTCCTACTCGAAACTGGAAGTTTTTTTGAAACACTCATTCAGAAATTGGTTGAAAAAGATCTTTGGCATAGTAAAGTTTTTATTCGTGAGTTATTTGCCCTTCCCCTTATTTAGAACAATTCATGGCACATGATGGTGCCAGAAAATTTCATTATATTCGCCAAATTATCAGTCAGGTCTCAGGACTAGATGAAAACCATCCTCAATTTTGCCTTGTGTGCTAAGTGTCGTTGCACCATGTATGATGCTGATTATTGCCAGCAACAATGTTCCAACACCGCTACAAAATATTTCTCAGATGGACTCACAGCAATTACTTCAACATCTCATGACGTTCTCTCTAGCTGGTTTGCAAGCCATTAAGCAAAATCAGCCATAAGTAACCGATATTTTTAATTCATGTGAAGCCTTTAGTAGGCTTACAAACTATTTTTGGTCGTTAACATGGACTTTTAATGTTTCCATCTTTCGACTCAATTGTTGTATCAAGATTGAGAAATTCTGGAAAGTTGACGACGTTGCCCTGCACAAAGCGCCAGTGTTAAAGGCTGAATGCCCTTTTCATGAATCGGAACAAACACTAACTCTTTATTTGCAACCGCTGTGTAAACATCCAGATAACTTAAAATTGCAATGCCCATATTTCTTTTTAACATGGAAATCATAAGACGAATATCATTGGTCAGGGTTTGATGTATAGGCACGATATGCTGCTTTTTATACATAGCCATCACTCGCTCATGAATAATTAAAGGAGCATCTGCCATGATATGACGACTTTCAAAGGTATCCGCCAGTGTGAGTTTGGACTGGGTAGCAAGAGCATGATCTGGACTCATGACAAAACCGATTGGAATTTCAATGAAAGATAAAACCTCAAGTTGAGTATGAATGATAGGATCTAAAATCAAACCAAAATCGATTTCGGTGTTGATAATTTTTTGAATAATCACTTTACTTTCATGGGTATGAATATTGAAGCTAATCCACGGATATTGCTGCTGTAAATCGGCTAAGGATTCAATCACAAAGCCATCACTCAAAGCAGAAATCAATCCTAATTCGATAGAACCACGCTTTAGCCCCTGTATCTCATCAAAACGAATACGGGTTTGCTGAAATTCTTTTTTCCAACGTAATAAATCTGAATAAAGTAATTCGCCTGCGAGCGTTAGTTTTAAACCATTGGGCAAACGTTCAAAAGTGCAATATCTAATTGTTCTTCAGCGAGCGTTATTTGGCGGTGCACTGCTGACACAGAAATAAAAAGCTGTTCTGCCGCTTTGTGTAAATTTTCGGTTTCAGCCACCACCAAAAAGTACTCAGCAAAGCGTGAAAATGGAACGTTCATCAATGTCATGGCCTAGCAAATGCATCACGTTTAAGATCATTCTGTTTTTTAGAACAGTTTATACAAATCATTCTAATAGATAATATACAGCATCTATTCAATACTGCATCCAATCTCAGCAAAATTATCTACAAGGTGCAGCCATGAATGCCATCCCAGTGATCAATTTAATCAATAAACCGTGCAATAGCCAATTCGAAGATCGGGATTGGGAAATTCTTTCTCAACATTGGTATCCAGTGGCTCGCATTGAAGATGTTTCAACTCAACCGCAACAAGTGACATTGTTAGATGTCAAAATGGCATTGTATAAAACTGAATCTGGCGACATTCATCTGGTACGGGATATTTGCCCACATCGTGGTGTTCCTTTAACAAAAGGATGGGTGGAAGGTGAAGAAATTGTATGTCCTTATCATGGTTTACGCTATAACGCAGCAGGCAAATGTACAAAAATACCTGCACAGCCAGAGCTCACCAAGATTTCAGATCGATTTCGTCTAAGCAAATTTCCTGTTGTGCAAAAATATGGGCTGATCTGGACCAGCATCCAAAACCACGATGTCGAATCTGCTCATTTCCCAGTGCTTGATACATGGAAGATCCAGCTCATCAAGCCATTTTACCACCTTATGTAGATATCGCAGGTTCGAGTGGTCGTCAGCTTGAAGGATTTATTGATGTGGCACATTTTGCATGGGTACATCACGAAGCTTTTGCGAGCCGTGAAAATCCTGTCGTTCCTAAATATTCAACTATCAAAACAGATTATGGCCTCCAAACAGAATATGTCAGCGATGTAAGTAACTACCGCACGGTTTGCAGCATTTAGCTCCTGAAGGTTTTTTATGGAAACGTGTGTTTGATGTTTATCCACCATTTTCGGCCATATTAACTGTTCATTTTCCTCATGATGGGATCCTCAAGATTTTAAATGCTTGCTGTCCAATCTCTCATAATAAAACTCGTTTATTTGTACCACTCACTCGTAATTTTGACACAACAGGTGATTTACAAGCTGTGTACGACTTTAATGCACAAATTTTTGCAGAGGATCAAGACATGGTGGAAGCACAAAAGCCTGAAGAATTACCGCTTGATTTGATGATGGAAGCACATTTTGAAGCCGATCGCTCTTCAACGATGTATCGTCGTATCTTGGCGGACTTAGGCTTGAGTAAACGCTATACAGTATGATGTATAGCTCAGGCTTTAACTCGACAGCCTATGCTTAAGATACCTCGGGTTGTGATCATTCCATTATTCAAAGTGCTGAAAACATAAAAAACTTGTCAAAACTTTACAATGCAGTTTTAACTTGTTGGAGATAAAAATGACCACCAGTTTGCGGACTGGTACAATCAGTTACTTTTTTTAAATATGGAGGGGTGGATGAACCGAAAATTATTAACAGCGGAAGGCTATCAACGTTTGCAAGATGAGTTAAATCATCTGGTACGTAAAGAACGACCTGAAATTACTAGTATTGTGTCTTGGGCAGCCAGTCTCGGCGATCGCTCTGAAAACGCAGACTACCACTATAATAAAAGAAAATTAAGAGAAATTGATCGTCGAATCAGATACTTGACCAAACTTTTTGAGATTGCACACAAAGTTGAATATAGTCCCGAACAAGACGGTAAAGCATATTTTGGTGCATGGGTGGCGTTAGAAAATGATGACGGAGAAACCATTCAGTTTCGTATTGTCGGCGATGAAGAAATTTATGGTCGCAAAGATTACATTTCCCTCCAGTCACCTATGGCAAAAGCGTGTTTAGGAAAAAGCATCGATGATGAAGTACAGGTCTTAACCCCTTCTGGCAAGAAAAACTGGTATATCATTGGGATCAGTTACTCAGATCCATCTGCATGAATCTCATACCAGCCCTTTAAAAAAAGCCAACTGGTTTGGTTTTGCGCCGACGATGCTCTTTAAGTGAAATTTCATGATCTCCACCAACTAAAACACAACATTGTCTTTACAAGAATTAGCATTTTATCCGTGATTTCAACATGTAGAAATTATATAAATACATCTCTTTTTTAAATCATTAACTTAGCAATTGGTCGGTATGTTTTTTATGCAGAATATTTGACATTTAGATTCAAGGTGATTATTATTCGCCCTGACTTACATTTGGTCATTTTTTAAACTATGTAGTATTTCTACATAGTGTCAGTTTTTCTATAGTCATTTTTTGAATGACGTCATGACTGCCCACCCTCTTGGATTTACCAACTTGTTGAAAATCTGGAAGCATTTTGTCTGGATTTTTAGGGCGTAAATTATCTGTAGCGGAGACAACATGCACAGTAGTTCAACCACTGGATCGAGGCTTGGCCTAAATTCACTATTTCCGTCCATCCCATTTAGAGCCTTAGCGCTAAGCACCGCCCTCATTCCTTTTCATAGTATTAATGCGGGGAAAACACATCAATATAATGATGTCGTAAATAGCAGTACACTCACCGTTGTCGCAGTTGAATCTCCCACGACTGTGTTCAAAGAAGGTCAGTTTTTACATGGTTTTGGTTATGACCTTACCAGACAGTATGCAAAAAGTTTAAATGTTAAGCTGAATTTTAAAACTGTGAAAGACAATGCGACCGCCTTAAATATGGTTGCACAAGGCAAAGCAAACTTTGCCATGACTACTGCAACTTTTAAAACGGTCGAAAATAAGCATTTGATTTCATTTTCAGCCAGTTGCGGTGACGACGCCAATTTGGCCAAAAATGGTCTAAATACTCAATTGAATTGGGTATTTAAATATGCCGACGATCCACTTTCACAAACAGCCAGTGGATTTATTTGTCAAAGCAAACAAAACGGTATTACTGGCCAATTAGCGTCATTTTATAATCGCAACGTGGTCACGCCTGAATCATGGCCCACCATTAAACGTGATTTAGATAATCGCTTACCGATCTATAAGGCAAGTTTCAAGAAAACTGCTGAAAAGTATGATTTGGATTGGCAACTACTGGCTGCAATTGGTTATCAGGAATCGTATCTGAAACCTAATTCAGTTTCACCTACAGGTGTCCGTGGGCTGATGATGCTCACCAACAATACCGCACGGGCGATGGGTGTAACCGATCGTGTTGATCCAGCACAAAGTATTCAAGGTGGCGCTAAATATTATGATCTGATGCTCAGTCAATATCAGGATATCCCCTACCCAGACCGTAACTGGTATGCCTTAGTGGCTTATAACATGGGGCCAGGTGCCGTTAGTCAGATCCAGAAGCGTTTACAAAACCAAGGTAAAAACCCAAATAACTGGGTCGTTTTTATGATTATTTAAATCGTAATAAAGCCAGTAATGGTCGTTATCGTCAGGCTGTACAGTATGTCACTCGCATTCGAGCCTATGTAGAGCACATTAAAACCAGTGAACGCTGGATTGATGTTTAATATTTGGATTTATCTTAAAGTCTGTTGCTGTTTAGAAAAAAAGCTTAGTCCAGACGGACTAAGCTTTTTTATACCGCACTATTATGCTGTTTGTTCAAGCACTTTTTTGAACAAAGTTTTTTGTTCCTGACTCGGTTTAGCAGTCTGTAATGCCATCAATTGAGACATATCACCCTGTACTTTAATTTTACCCGTCATAAATGCCTGCATAGCCGCAGCCATATCAAACTCTAGAAACACTTTACGAAGAGTTTCAGCATCCATATTCAACGTTGTTTTTGCATTTGATGACAAACCCTTTTGAATTTTTCCGCCATCTAAAGCTAATTCGGTGTTGCCAGTAGAATCGGTAACAACAAGATTAATTGCCAAATTCGCCAATGCTGGTGGTAAATTTAAGTCACCTGCCTCAGCAGTTAATTGGTCGACAGTAGAAAACCAGTCATCAGTTAAAAATGCAGGCATGTTTTTTCCTCAAATATATTTGTTCAATTCCTTGTGTTGACTAAATCAAGCATAGACAACATCATTTTGAAGCAATTTGCTTGTGCATTGTTATAGCACGTTCTTTTTATTTTGAGCTAACCTTTTTTGTACGCACCATTCATTTCTGATTATTTTCAAACTCATTGAGTAAAAAAATGCTAACTTATAAGTAAGTTAGCATTTAAATGGCTTATTCAGCGGCAAAACTAAGATTAACAACATCCAGTTTTTTCTTGATTTCTTCAGGGTCTTTAAAATCCAATTCACGTTGTGAATCAAGTACTTCAAAATCAAACAATTCACGATCTGCCAATTGTGATGGTGAGACATTTTGCAAAGCACCAAAGATACTGTGTAGGCGTTTTGGGTACTGTTTGTCCCATTCACGTAACATGTCGTTCAACATGGCACGTTGCAGGTTTTCCTGAGAACCGCACAAATTACATGGGATAATTGGGAACTGACGCATTTCGGCATATTTGATGATGTCTTTTTCTTCAACATACGCCAAAGGACGAATCAAAATATTCTTTTTATCTGAAGATAAAAGTTTGGGTGGCATCGCCTTCAGACTACCGCCATGAAACAGGTTTAAAAAGAAAGTCGCAATAATATCATCACGATGATGTCCAAGCGCAACTTTGGTCGCCCCTATTTCCTGAGCAAAACCATAAAGCGAACCACGACGTAACCGTGAGCAAACGGCACAATACGTTTTACCCTCAGGGGTTAAACGCTTGGTAATGGTATAGGTGTCTTTTTCCAAAATGTAATAGGGAATATGATTTTCTTCCATATAACGTGGCAAAACATCTTCTGGAAAACCCGGCTGTTTCTGGTCCAAATTTACTGCAACGATATCAAAATTAATCGGCGCGATACGTTTAAACTGCAATAAAATATCCAGCAAAGTGTAGCTGTCTTTGCCACCAGACACACACACCATGACTTTATCGCCATCCTCAATCATCTTAAAGTCACGAATCGCATGACCCACCTGACGGCGAAGTTTTTTGAGCAAACGATAATATGCTGAACTGGTTGGCAGCTCAGGTTTAAAATTAAATCCCTGATCGGACTCAACTGGCGAGTACATAGACACACGTTACCATAAGAAAAATACCGCATAATTTTATCCGATTCATCCATGAAGCGCACCTAAAGAATTTTAATTTCTCAGCTTTGTCATTTTTAAGATTTATACTGGTGAGCTTTAAAGAAAAAATTAAGCCTGATTGAGTAAGATTTGGTCAAGATGCTTATATTTTGGACTTTTCCACAGTTTTCCACAAAACCTGTGGATAAAATTGTGGATTTCTTTAGGCTTGACAAAGTATTGTGATGTGAAAATAAGGCTTTTGTTTAAATTGATCATTTTTTAATCAATTATTTTTATTTATATTTTTCAACATTTTAAACATGTCAAGCAGACTTTTCTAAAATATTTTTTAATTTTTTTTTGATGAAGATTCAGACAAAAAAACTTGATTTTATTTGTCAAACAGCTTTAAAAAAACTAACATCAAATCTAGCCAATTTACTTTTTTTGTTAAACTAAATTACGTGACGTTACACATTTTGATACAGTGAATAATATACAATGAAAAAGAGTGTGCATTTTTCTTTACATTTTATTTTGGGGGCAGTCGTTACCAGTATAATGACTGTAGCTACGCATGCTGGACAAATTTACATTTATAAGGATCGAGAGGGCGGCACCTTACTGACCAATCGAAAAAGTTCGGATCGCTCACTGACAAAAATTAAAGCCACGTATTATCCAGATAGTAATATTCATTCTTATCGCAACTGGGGCAGCTCTGAAGCCGCCGTTTTACCAAGCTATAGTAAAAATAAGAATGCATTTGATCAAATTATTCGTCAGGCGGCTCAACAGCATGGTATTTCTGAAGGTTTGATTAAAGCCGTCATGCATACTGAATCTGGCTTTAATACCAATGCCCGCTCGCCTGTAGGTGCACAAGGTTTAATGCAACTGATGCCTGCGACAGCAAAGCGTTTTAATGTGTCTAATGTTTATGATCCCTACGAAAATATTTTTGGCGGCGCCAAATATTTAAGCTGGTTGCTGAAACGCTTTAATGGTAATACTCAACTCGCATTGGCTGCGTATAATGCAGGCGAAGGTAATGTCGATAAATATGGTGGCATTCCCCCTTTTCGTGAAACACAAGACTATGTGCACCGTGTGACCAGTCGCTTTAACAATCTTTACGCCTCAGGGGTGAGTAATAGTTCGACGACCACTCCAGCGCCTCAAATTATCGCCCAGTCTGCCAATTATAATAGCTCAGCGACAGCCGCTAATCCACGTACCGACAACCCAACTAAATATAGTCGTCAGGTTATTTCTGTGTCGAATAACAGTTTTACTGATGCTCCAGGCACCTATGTGACTGATAATGCGACAGCATCTGCCAGAATTCATATTTCAAATTAGAGAGTTAGATCGCATACAATAGTTAACTTAAAAATTCCTTAAATAAAATAATAGGTCTTGAATTTTTAAGAAAAGCCCCTCATATTTAGCCTAATGATTTTAGGATCATGCTGTATTTTATTTTAATACCCTAAAAGAGGATTTACTCAATGATGCGGATTGGTTTGTTTTTGCTAACCAACCTCGCGGTACTGGTTGTAGCTGGCATTATTTTGTCACTCTTCGGTGTCGGTAGTTACCATGGCGCGGGTGGCTTAAATCTAGGCAACCTCTTGGTCATCTGTTTTGTGTTTGGTATGGTTGGCTCTCTCGTTTCACTGTTCATGTCTAAATGGATGGCGAAAAAAACCACAGGCACAGAATTGATCGATCCGAATGCTCCACGTAATCAGGCGGAAGCATGGTTATTGCAAACGGTTGCAGAACTTTCGCAACGTGCAGGCATTCAAATGCCCGAAGTGGGAATTTTCCCCTCTTACCAGTCCAATGCATTTGCAACCGGCTGGAACAAAAACGATGCGCTTGTATCTGTGTCAAGTGGTCTGCTTGAGCGGATGAATAAAGACGAATTACGTGCAGTACTGGCACATGAGATTGGTCACGTTGCCAATGGTGATATGGTGACACTTGCTCTGATTCAAGGTGTCGTCAACGCCTTCGTGATGTTCTTTGCTCGCGTGATTGGTGATTTTATCGATCGTAACGTATTTGGTCGTCAAGATGGCGAAGCGCCGGGTATGGGTTATTTTGTCGTGACCATTGTACTGGACATCGTGTTTGGTATTTTGGCTTCAACGATTGTGCTATGGTTTTCACGCCAACGCGAATACCGTGCCGATGAAGCAGGTGCACGTTTAGCAGGTAAACAAGCCATGATCTCTGCGTTGTTACGCCTACAAGCTGAATCTGAACTGCCTGATCAAATGCCAAAAGAAATGAAAGCATTTGCGATTGCTGAAGGTAAAGAACAAGGCTTTAGTTTAGCCGCATTGTTTCATACTCATCCGAGCATTGAACAACGTGTTGCTGCGTTACAACAATTAAATTGTCCATAAATTAATGAAACAATGAAAAGAGAAATGCCAGTCCTGATTGACTGGCATTTTTTATTGATGGGATCACAATCACTAACGACCTTGATACAGTGACCAAAGATAATGCGTTCCCATCCACAGACCCGCAACTAAGAATATTAGAAAAATCAGCCCAATCAAATCTGGTAAGTGCAACCAAATCCAGCTCACCACAGGATTTCGCCAAAATGCAGACTGTTGCTGTTTTCTTTCCAGCGCTTCATGCAGATACGGGTGTATCACATGTGATTGACTTTGAATCTGGTATTCTTCACGAATATGTTCATGTACGATATCCAGCGCCTTACGACTCGGGCGAATAAAAATATCAAATAATGTTCCTGCGACTGGAATACAGCCTACCACCGCATCCATCGCAGCCAGCTTTATTACTGGATTCAACTTATGTTGCGGTACGCCAATTTGCTTGGCTTTGTAAATGGCATAACAAGTCAACGCAAATCCTGCTGCATCGCCTGCAAAAGGAATTGTACTTAAGGCGGCATCTGCTCCTACGCCTTGCTTGGTAAAAGGAATACGCACCACGCTATCCATCATATTGGCGAACTTGGCCAAATCGCGCTCAAGCTTAATGACTTCGTGTTCTGTTAATTTTTTTTGTTCCGTCATAAAAACTCTAAATCAAATGGATTGAAGTAGTTTAATGCATTCCAGTATTTTTGTTCTGACTTTCATCAAGAGTCTGGTGATCTTTCACAGATATTGCAACTAGGAATGAAATGTCATTAGATCCTAATTCTCTAGATGTTCACTTGATTCAACAACTGAGCAGCAATAAATAAATAAATGATCACTCCTGTTGCATCACAAATCGAAGTGACCAATGGAGCTGATGCACTAGCAGGGTCTAAACCGAGTTTATCTAAAATAAAAGGCAAACTCATTCCAATGATACTACCAATCAAGACAATGCCGATCATGCTTAAAATGAGCACTAATGCGACCATCGCATCGCCACGAATATAGCCTAATATTGCGACTGCAATCGCCATGGTAATTCCTAATCCTAAGGCGACCAGACATTCTCGACCAAGCAATTTAAACCAGTCTTTCATGACCACGTCACCCGTGGCTAAAGCTCTAACCATCAAAGTTGCCGATTGCGAGCCTGCGTTCCCTCCACTTCCAACCAGTAATGGCAAGAAAAAAACCAATACAATATTAGATTGAATCACCGATTCAAAATGTGAAATCCCTAAACCTGATAACAAACTGCCAAAGACCAGGATCACCAGCCAAAATACTCTTTTACGATAAAGTAAGAAAAGCGATGCTTCCTTGATATTTAAACTGGGGGCTGAAGCCTCTACCCCACCCACTTTTAAAAAGTCCTCACTGGCTTCTTCACTGGCGACATCCATAGCATCGTCATAAGTTACAATACCCAACAAAGTCCCTTGATGGTCAATTACTGGAAGTGCAATTAAGTCATAATGCGCGATTTTCTTAGCAACTTCATCTTGATCATCATCCACATAGGCACTAATCACATCAGTATTCATTAACTCTCGAATCAACTGTTGTAAGGGCGCTAAAACGAGTTCATGCAATGAAACAACCCCGATCAGATGACGTTTTTCATCAATAATATAAGATTCATAAATGGTTTCTGCATCAGGTGCCTGTAACCTGATCGTCTGCATCGCCTCAGCAACAGTCATGTCCTGATTTAGTGTGACATATTCTGAGCTCATGATTGCGCCAGCGGTTTCCTCCTGATAAGTCGAAAGACGGCGTATATCTTCGCGTTGTGCTTGAGCCAACGCGGGTAGCAAAGCTTGTTGTTCTTGAGAATCCAGACGTTTGAATAAATCGGTGCGCTTATCTGAGGGCATTTCAGATACGATTTCAGCTAAACTCGCTCGTGAAAACTCATGTACCAACTTAGCTTGATAAGCAGGATCAATTTTGGCAAAGATTTTCGCACGGCGCGGCAAGTGTTCTAAAAGCTGACAACTGAATTGTGCTGGCATGTGTTCTAACACTTCGGCAATATCTGCCTTTTTCATGCCCGCAACCAGTGTAATAGCTCGCTCAATATCAAATTGAGTCATCGCTTCGTAGACTTGAGACAAAAGCGCAGCATTCATGATCGACCCTCAAAAACTGAAGCAGTGCTTCAAACTTCATCTGTTTATGCTTATAAAGTATGCGTAGACACGAATAAAAATTAGACTATTCTGTCTGGCTTAATTTCATTTTTTACCTGAATTAATCGATCGAATACATATCAAAAAGGTAACGATGACTTGAACGGCTATCAAATTTTCAATCAAGATTCAGCCGTTCAATTTTTGGTTTTGTTTTTCATCAGATAATCTTTTTGATTTCATCGTTTAGCTGGCTGGTATTTAAACATAGAGCGAATCACGACATACATCAATGGAATGAATAGAAGAACCAGAATCGTGCCGAATAACACCCCACCAAAAACACTATAACCAATGGCTTGACGACTGAGCGCACCTGCGCCCGTAGAAAACATCAACGGGACTACACCTGCACCAAAAGCCAGTGAAGTCATGAGAATAGGACGTAAGCGCAAACCCGCAGATTTTAAGGCAGCATCAATTGCACTGGCACCCTGCTCTTGCAAGTTCGCCGCAAATTCGACCATCAAAATCGCATTTTTACAAGACAAGCCAATCGTGGTCAGTAAAGCAATTTGAAAATAAATATCATTGGCAAAGTTAAACCAATAACTAAACAAAATTGTTCCACCAATGCCTAATGGAATCGCCATCATTACCACGGTTGGAATCGACCAACTTTCATAGAGTGCAGCCAAGCATAAAAAGATAAATGCAATCGAAATAATATATAGCCAGATCGCCTGATGACTCGATTGTAATTCTTGATATGAAAGCCCACTCCATGCCAAACCGATATCTGGCATATCAGCAACCATTTGGCTGATCTGCTGCATCGCCTGACCTGTACTGGAACCATTAGCGGCATCGGCTTCCAGTTCAATCGCAGGATACCCCATAAACCGCTCCAACAAAGGCGGTGCACCTTGCCATTGCACAGCACTAAACTGATTAAACGGGATCATTTGACCTTTGGTATTTTTGACAAACCAGTAACTTAAATCTTCAGGTTTAGAACGATACGGTGCATCACCTTGCAAATAAACCCGTTTGATACGACCACGATCAATAAAATCATTGATATAGGTTCCACTCCACGCAGTCGATAAAGTTCGATTGATATCATTGACATTGACACCATTTGCCATCGCAATCCGATGATCAATTTTAATGTTTAATACCGCCTGATCATCATTACCTTTTTTATCAAGATTGCTGACTTGCTGACTCTTTGCACTTTGCTGTTGCAGATTTTGAAAACTAGCAATCAGTTTGTCACGACCCAAACCTTTGACATCCTGTATCCAGAAATCCACTTTATCTGAATTCCCCAAACCACGAATCACTGACGGCATTAAGACATTAATTCGTGCCTGATTATTTTTTGAAAAATAGACTTCCTTCATAAATCAAAAAACGTACAATTTATTTGATCTTAAATTAATCAGCAAAATTATTTAATTCAAGGGATAATCCTTGGATGAAATTCAAAGATATTCAAAAATTATCAGACGTTAAGTTTCGTAGGCTTACCGGTGTTAGTTGGGCTACATTTAACCTCATGCTGGCCGAGATAAATAAGCAGTTACCCCGTCATATTGGTAAAGGACGACCGCATAAATTACCGTTGGAAGATCGTTTGCTCTTATGTATAGAATATTGGAGAGAATATCGAACATTTTTCCATCTTGGTATGAGTTACGGTGTATCTGAAACGAGTGCAATTCGTATCACACGTGTTATTGAAGATACCTTAATCCGTTCTGGAAAATTTAACTTGCCAAAACAACTTCCTAATCGAGATGAAGTGGATTGGGAAGTTGTTGTGATTGATGCAACTGAAATATTAGTTCAACGTCCAAAAAAAAACAGAAGAAATGGTATAGCGGTAAAAAAAAGCGACATACCTTTAAATTTCAGCTATCTATGCACTATACAACAGGTGAAATACTGAGTGTATGTGGAAGTCATGGAAGCATGCATGATTTTAAAATATTTAAAAAAAGCATGAGGAAATTAAAATTTAAGCCCTTTTTTATCGTTGATAAGGGGTATTTAGGGATAAAGAAATTGGGTTTTGGATGCCTCATGCCATCTAAAGCAAAGAAAACTGAAAAACTAGATTCTGAATTAAAAAAGTTAAATAAAGAGATTGGTCGTAGACGAATTCAAGTAGAGCATGTATTTGGAAGGATGAAATGTTTTAAGATTTTATCTTGTGTATATAGAAATCGTCGTAAACGATTAAACCTGCGGTTTAATTTACTTGCTGGCATATACAATTTAGATTGGGTGAAAGATAAACTATTAAATTGATTGAAAAATGATTTATGAAGGAAGTCTAATATTTCGAAGCTCTGGCACGAATTTGTTGTGCGCTATTTTGATTACCCTTACGATCATCCCAATGTTTCAGAGAAACATAGGCTTGCCCTAGATTTTGCCCTGTTCCTGAGAAATTACGGCCATTAATCACCATAATGCCATTGGTATTGTTCTTTTCAGTGGTCTGAAAATAATCAGAGATTTGTTTACCAACCTCTTCAGTTTTACTCAATGGCGTCCCTTCAGGTAAAGTGAATTGAACCATTAAGGCACCTTGATCTTCCTGCGGCAGGAAGCTCGTCGGCAATGCCCGATAAATTAAAACAAAGCTGACAATCAAGAGGATAAAAGCAGCACCAGAAATATATTTAAAATCAATGGATTTTTTAGAAAGTGTTAAATAATGGCTTTTAAGTTTATCTAGACTGCGATTAAACCACTGCGCCCATCGGAACTGCTTGTTTTGAGGTTTGAGAAGTACAGCACATAAAGCAGGCGTTAAGATCAAAGCGACCATTAAAGACAGTGCCATCGCTGCGACAAGGGTAATCGAAAATTGTCGATAAATAATCCCTGTCGCGCCACTAAAAAATGACATCGGAATAAAAACCGCGGTGAGTACCAAAGTAATCCCCACCAAAGCACCACCAATTTCCTGCATGGACTGAATACTGGCTTGTCTGGCATCGACCTGTTGCTCATGCATAATCCGTTCGACATT
This sequence comes from Acinetobacter sp. FDAARGOS_515, assembly GCF_003938865.1. NCBI lineage: Bacteria > Pseudomonadati > Pseudomonadota > Gammaproteobacteria > Moraxellales > Moraxellaceae > Acinetobacter > Acinetobacter sp. FDAARGOS_515. The sequence goes on from NZ_RKIX01000003.1 coordinate 26,294, forward strand.
TTCAACCACCACGATGGCATCGTCGACCAATAAACCAATTGCGAGTACCATAGCAAATAAGGTCAAAGTATTAATACTCATCCCCAAAACGGACAAAATCGCAAATGTCCCTAATATCACCACAGGGACGGTGATGGCTGGAATTAAGGTGGCGCGCCAATTTTGTAAAAACAAAAACATGACCAAGACCACCAATACGATGGCTTCTACCAATGTTGAAACGACTTGGGAAATAGACTCTTTGACAAACGGTGTATCATCACGTGGATAAATCACAAAATAACCGTCTGGTAAATTTTTCTTGAGAGTTTCGACTTCGGCATACACCGCTTTTGCGGTTTGCATCAGATTTGCACCTACTGCAAGAGAAATCGATAATCCTGAACCTGGATAACCATTGAGTCGGTTAAACACCTGATAGTTTTCAGCACCGACCTCGACCCTTGCTACATCTTTAAGATAAACAAAACTGCCATTTTGATTGGCTTTGATAATAATATTTTCAAATTGTTCTGGCGTTTGCAGCAGTGAACCCGATGTCACTTTGGCATTCAGATATTGATCATTACCAGCTGGTAATTCACCAATTGCCCCTGCCGCAACTTGGGTATTTTGATTTTCAATTGCAGTACGGACATCACTGACCATAAGTTGATATTGTCTAAGCTTGGTTGGATCTAGCCAGATCCGCATCGCGTATTGCGAACCAAAAACATTAACTTCACCGACACCTTCGATACGGCTTAGATTCAGCTCAAAGTTATTGCTTAAATAATCAGAAATATCAATATTGCTTGAGCGACCAGAACGGTCACCCAATCCAATCACCATAAATGAATCACTTAAGGATTTACGAACCGTAATCCCCTGACGCTGTACATCATCTGGAAGACGATTAATCGCACCATTCACGGCATTTTGCACCTGAACCTGTGCTTCATCAGGATCTGTCCCTTGCGCAAAATACAGACTGATGCGACTGCTACCATTGGCATCACTACTGGAACTAAAATACAGTAAATGATCAATTCCCTTGATCTGTTGCTCCAAGACTTGAGTCACGCTATCTTCAACAGCCTGTGCATCGGCACCGCTATAGCTTGCAGAAACCGTAATCCGTGGTGGCGCAATATCTGGATAACGCTCAACAGGCAAATTTAAAACTGAAAACAAACCCACCGCCATGACAATAATGGCAAGTACACAAGCAAAAATGGGACGATCAATAAAAAATCTGGAGAGCATGAGCGCTTTACTTCCAATGTAAGGGAGCGAAATGTCAAATAAAAATGTTCAGTTGCAACGATGATCAACTTGAATAATCTATTGATAATCAATGAGTCTTTATTTAAATACAAGTATTTTTAATATAAATTTTCAGAGCAGAAAAAAAACGGATAAATCATGGAGATTATGTATAAAGACTGCGATTTTAAGGGCTTTTCTTCATCAAAAAAACATCAAAACGTCATCACCCTGTCAAATTATATCGGCATGCTACCCAATCAACCTTTTTTTAAATCAGGTTGTTGAAGATCGATAACAATCATCAAAAAATTTCTACATTCCTCATATAGTCTTAAGTAAAATTCTTCAAACTTCAAAGCATCATTTGATAACGGTAAATGTCCATGAAAACCACCTCTCCTTCTCCATACAAGGGTCAAAACGGCATCAAGCGCATTCTCAATGCGACAAGCTATTCCATCTCGGGTTTTAAAGCTGCATTTAAACTCGAAGCCGCATTTAGACAAATTATCTTGCTGAATATTGTGTTATTGGTGGTGAATTTCAGTCTGGATTTCAGCCCAGTTGAACGGATTTTACTGATTGGCGTTGGTTTCATTGCCATTATTGTTGAATTATTTAATTCTGCGATTGAAGCTGTGGTGGATCGAATTTCACTTGAAAAACATGAACTGTCTAAAAATGCCAAAGATATGGGCAGCGCTGCTCAATTTGTTGCCTTAAGCCTGATCGCAATCACTTGGTTGATTGTTTTATGGTGATAAAAATAATATCTCTAATTTTATGATGGGCAAGGCAAAAAAATCAAAGATGCTTATACCTATTTAAGTAAGATATAAACATCCCAATATCAAAGCCATATTTTACAAAGTTTAGCAAGGAAAAAAGTAAATAAGGAGACCCTAAACTTTTAGCCAATAGGCTAAAACAAAAAATCAGCTATAGATCAAGATTTTTCAAAAATACCCATGGAAAAATACCTTGATCATGTCCATCACTAAAACAGATTTGAGCGCCATACCCCTGATCAAACATAGCGGTAACTTGCACAGTATGTGCATCTACATCCGCTTGGTGACGTAGACGTTTGGCCTTACAGAAACCACAAGGGCAGATTTCGCGAAGTTGTTGATGGGTGATGAACAGATCCTTATCGGGCCATTTGAATGCAACGGTATGTTGTTGTACATCGACATGGATATTCGGTTTAAGTTGCATGCGCATATTCCCGAATCTGATCCAGACCGATACGAATTGCTTTACGCACTTCAGGATCAGAATCCTGTTCATGATCGCGGAGTAGTTGCGTAGATTGCTCGCCACCAATCTCACCCAGTGCCAGTGCAACTTCCTTACGTAAATTACTGATCTCATGCTTGAAATTTTCTGCCAGACCGTCCAGCGCCAATCTTGATTTTAACAATCCCAGACTTCTGGTCACCGCAATTCTGACCTGCCAGTATGGATCCAGCAATAATGGTAATAAGGCTTGCTCAAGTGCAGTTGCCCTAAGTTTACCGATGGTCAAAGCTGCTTCGACCCGCAATTGCCAATCAGGAGCGTGTAAAGCACTTCCTAATGCAGTGCTGACTTGCGGCGATATCTGCTGAGTATAGCTCAGCCCCCAGTCGCAATACGACGTGTTTCTTGATCAATATCGTTCTGAGCAATATCAGCCAGAATGTCTACGGCCTGCTGTTGTTGCAACCAGCTTAAAGCACTGACTGCCTCGCGACGTACATGAATATCGCGATGTTGGGTATGTTGCAAAATACGGTCATATGAAGCAATTGATCGTAATGGTTTAAGCGCACGCAATATGGCAATTTTTACCATGCTATTATTGGAGTCCAGATAAGGTGTAAGGATCTCGGCAGATTCAGGATTTTTTACTTCACTCAGGCTTTGTGTCGCCGCATCGACCACCATCATTGAGTCATCATTCAAGGCATTTGCCAATGCCTGTAAGGATGCTGAATCCTCCCAACCCTCTAGTCGTTTTGCCGCTTCCTGACGAACGATCACTGCGGGATCATGCTGTAGTGCATAATGTAACCATGGTAAAAGTTCTTCGCGTTCTTCTTCTGCAATGTGCATCAGGGTAATGAAACGAATTTTTTCATCATTCGTGTTCAACTGCCTAAAAAATTCTTGATCATCTTCATCAAGATCAAGCACTTGTGGGTATTGAATAGACATGTATTATCCTTTTTCGATGTTATGAATGCAGCTGTTAACCCTCTAGGTCATTCTTCCAATAAATTATTTCAATAAATATGGAATATTGACCTGAATCGCATCTGTCGGGCAGTCCTTTTCACACGGCATGCAGTACCAGCATTCATCAAACTGCATAAAGGCTTTTTGGGTATGCGGATCAATCGCCAGTAAATCCAGCGGGCAGACGTCTACACAAACCGTACATCCCTTGTCAGCAATACATTTATCTTCATCGACCAAAACTGGAGCGACGCTACGATGATTAATTTCTTTAAAAATAAGTGCCATTTGTCATGATCCTTCTGTTTAACCTGTCACAGTTTCTTTATGCGTTTTCTGGATACGAAGCTGATCATAGGACTGTGCTTCACTTTCATGAATCGGAACCACATAGGGTTCAATGGCCTTTTTAAAACTCACCATATTGCCTTGTTCATCTTTTTTCAGATGCGCATGGCAAAACCAGTTTTCGTTGTTTTTTTCGGGAAAATCTGCACGGTAGTGGTATAACCCCCAACGACTTTCAGTCCGAAAGAGTGATGCTCTAGCTGCCATTTCAGCGCAGTCCCGAATCACAGATACCTCTGCGGCGCGCATCAACTCATGTGGGTTGTGGACCGCAATCTGCAAAATATCCTGCTTGATTTCTTCAAAACGGCGCAAACCGATTTCCATCTTTTGTCGTGTTTTGGGCGGCTGTAAATAATCATTCACAAAGCGACGTAATTTATACTCGACCTGTTCAGGTGATAACCCTTCCTGACGAGATAACGGCGCATAGATTCTGGCTTTTTCCTGTTCAATCTCCGCCTGATTTAGCTTGCTGTCTTCGACATCCATCACGTATTGCGCGGCATTGACTCCAGCAAACCAACCATAGGTAAATGCACCTAACATATAATTATGCGGTACAGCGGCCATATCACCCGCACTATATAAGCCTTTGACCGAAGTTTCCGCTTTCTCGTTCACCCATACGCCGGATGCACTGTGCCCACTACAAAAACCAATCTCGGAAATATGCATCTCGACCATATCTTGACGATAATTTGTGCCTCGCCCTTGATGAAAACGCCCTCGGCTCGGACGCTCATTGCTATGTAAAATCTCCTCAATCGTCTGGATAGTCTCTTCGGCCAGATGATCAACTTTAAGGAATACAGGACCATTACCACTTTCAAGTTCCTGATAAAATTCCCACATCATCTGTCCGCTCCAGTAATCACATTCAATAAAGCGTTCACCTTTACTGTTGGCGGTGTAGCCACCTAGCGGTCCAGTAACATACGCACAGGCAGGACCGTTATAATCCTTAATCAGTGGATTAATCTGAAAGCATTCCAGATTGGATAATGCCAATTAACAATCTAACCTTCTATAAATACAAATCACATTACAACCTATCCAATTGATTCAACGATATTTTTATTCTAACCTTCCATAACAATGTAATACATGCAATTACCAATTTTTGTGAGTAAGATTGTGAGTAAGCCCTTTCAAAAATAGCGTTACTCACAACATATGCTGAACGATTTAAAAATCAAAAGATTAAAACCACGTGAAGAATTATACCGCATGGCTGATCATTCAGGGCTCTGTATAGAAGTCCGCCCATCTGGTAGCAAATTCTGGCGTTATCGTTACCGCTTTCTTACTAAAGCAAAAATGCTCACAATCGGTAAATATCCTGAAATTACTTTAGCATATGCTCGATTAAAAACTATTGAATATCGAGAGCAACTTGCCAAAGGAGTAGACCCAATAGGTCACCAGAAAAATGAACGCCTTGAAGCAATTAAAGCAAATAATGGTACATTTCGGTTAGTCGCAAGTGAATTTATAAATTCCCGAAAAGCTCAACAATCCAAGGAATGGGAACAACGCCGAAGCAGTTATTTTGAGAAAGATGTTTACCCTCTTATTGGTAACAAACCTATTCATGAGATTGACTCTATTGATATTAAAACTGTGCTTGATAGCACTATGGCAAGAATCAAAAAATCAGGAAGAGGCACAGGAGAAGTTAAAGGGATTTTTGTAAGACAAATCATTGGTGAGGTTATGGAATATGCAATTATCACAAAACGCATTTCTATAGATCCTACTTATGTTCTTAGGGGTTACATTAAACAGCCAGATGTAACCCATGCCAGACCATTAACTGAGTCTGAAAAAAAAGTACTTATGCTTAAGCTCAATGCATACGGTGGCTCAATTAGCACACGAAATGCTATTAAAGCCGCAATATACACATGGCTTAGAAGCATTGAGATACGTCGAGGTAAAAAGGAATATATTGACTTTGAAGATAAGACATGGACGATTCCAGCAGTATCAAGGGCTGATATTTTGGCTGGCAAGCGCAATATGAAAAAGAACAGAATGCATGTTGTACCATTGTCTGACCAAGCCATTGAAATCATAAAAGAGCAATTTGCACTTTATCCAGATAGTGAATATATATTTGCAGGAGAAGACGGGGAAATGATGGGTAAAACCACATTGAATACAGCCCTGAGTAATATGAAATTAGAGTTCAGGATGCATACTCTAAGAGCAACTGCATCCACTGTGGCTAATGAGAATGGTTTTAATAAGGATTGGGTTGAATTACAACTTGCCCACGTTTCAGATAATAAAACAAGGGCATCGTACAATCATGCTCAATGGTTAAATGATCGTAAAACGATGATGCAATGGTGGGCTGAACATGTAGATAGTTGGGATAAAAATAATAATCTATAGTATAGGTATAAATTCTTTATTTTTTCGGGACTGTTCTAAATTTTGTGTAAGTACTTAATTTTCATTTATCCTTCAGAGGATAATTACAAAAGGTACTTCACATGGATGAAGCAACAATCAAAAGTATGGCTGCCGAATTGGCTAAAGGTCTAAAAACACCAGAAGACTTAAACCAAATGACAGCAGTCTTTAAAAAATTCATGATTGAAACTGCACTCAATACTGAACTTTCAGACCATCTCGGTTATGAAAAGCATCAGCCCAAGAAAGGCTCAAATAGCCGTAATGGGTTTAGTTCTAAAACCATTACAACTCAAGATGGACAACTGGCTTTAGATATTCCCCGTGATCGAGAAGGTTCATTTGAGCCACAAATTATCAAAAAGCACCAAACACGCATCACCAGTATGGATGACCAAATCCTCTCACTGTATGCAAAAGGAATGACTAATAGGGAAATTGTAGCCTTCTTCAAAGAAATGTACGATGCCGATGTGTCAGCATCTCTCATCAGCAAAGTTACCGATGCTGTGATTGAGCAAGTGACTGAGTGGCAAAATAGAGCCTTAGATAGCCTTTATCCTGTTGTCTATCTTGACTGTATTGTTGTCAAAGTCCGTCAGCACTCCAATGTGATTAACAAGTCCGTATACCTTGCTTTAGGCATCAATATGGATGGGCAAAAAGAATTACTGGGTATGTGGATTGCTCAGACAGAAGGTGCCAAATTCTGGCTGTCAGTCATGACAGAGCTAAAAAATCGAGGAGTACAGGACATTCTTGTTGCCTGTGTAGATGGATTAAAAGGCTTCCCTGACGCGATAGCCTCTGTTTACCCTCATACTGATATTCAACTGTGTATCGTGCATGTTGTACGCAATAGCCTGAGATTTGTAAGCTGGAAAGACTACAAAGCTGTTACGTCGGGTCTGAAAGCGATTTATCAGGCAAGTACAGAGGAAAATGCTTTAAAATCCCTAGACATCTTCTGTGATCAATGGAATCACCAGTATCCCAAAATTGGAGAATCCTGGCGGGCCAATTGGGAAAATATCCGAACGATCTTTAGCTATCCAGCCGAAATACGTCATGCAATTTATACAACAAATGCGATTGAGTCGTTGAATAGCGTAATACGCCATTCAACGAAGAAAAGGAAAATCTTTTCATCTGATGACTCAGTAAAGAAGGTCATTTACTTAGCAACATCAAATGCTGCGAAGAAATGGACGATGCCAATTCAAAATTGGCGTTTAGCAATGAATTGGTTTACGATTCAGTTCGATGATCGATTAAAAGATCATTTATAAAAAATGGAACTTACACAAAATAATTTACAGGCTCATTTTTTCCCAAAAAATATGTTTAAAAAGTTAGATACATAAGTTGAAAACAACTCTATGTATCTAAACTTAATTCTATTACATTCTCACTTCCAAATAGATTATTCACTGTTACAAGTGCTGTATCAGATAATGTCTGAGTAGCTAACACAGCCAGTCTCGTCATTGGGCGAGAAATCGATACATAGAAAAGATTACGAGCTCTATAAAAACCTTTTGTGTTTGCATTAGTCAACTTTTTAGTCTCAAGCAACTCGAGAAGCTGTGGCCATTTATAATTATTCCATCCACCACCTAAAACTACTAATACATTCTCAAACTCTGCCCCCTTAACACTGTGCTGAGTTGCAAATGGAGTTTGCTTTTCAATAAACTTTGTAACTTCGATTACTTCTTTATATGGAATTTCTCTTAATTTATTATAACGAAGTAGTGTTGAAGACATTTCCGTGTCAGGTGAATTTCTTAGAGAAATAAGCTCATCGTCTCGTCTAAGCACTCTATCTGGGGGGGAGGGACGTTTTGTCTGCTTAAGATGATCTATCACTTGCCCTATAGTCCCCTCTTGTCTTAGTTTTAATAATTGATCCATATCCCGTCGCCAACAAGATTTATCTTCATGCTTCGTTATTGCAGGCCTTGAGCCAAAGATTTTAAACATCTCACCATAATTTGATAAGCTATAGCTAACACTCATTGGTTCAACTATTTCTGCAAAAAATTTTATTACAGGGTCTTCTTTTTTAGCAAATTGATCATTACGTCCGTCAAATACTTTAATTAATTGAGGGTATCCTTGTTCAGATGCTAAAACATTATGGCTTAACATCAGTATCTTAGTTTTTTCAATATCCCACCCCTCATTTTGTAGCCTCTGTATCAAACTTGTACGAGTAGATCGAGCTATATCTATTGGTAAATCATCTTTAGAACTTCTCTCATCTGTTCGTTTCCCCTTATAAGAATTAGTATGAAAAAATCTAGCTTCACCTTTTGCATCTGGCGAACTGACAGCTTGTGGTAAGTCTAGTCTTAAATTATTTAATATATCTACAATTGCTGGAACTGATCGAAAATTTGATCCCTTTGCAATCTCTTCGATTGGATACTCTGCCAATTCATATTCACTACCATAAATAGTCTGCCAATGGTCTCCAAAAAGACCAAAAAGTGGTCCCACCTTTGGTTTTAAGAAATACTCTGTAATAGCATCCATAAATTGGCGATTGGTATCTTGATATTCATCAATAAAAACTACCGGAAACTGATTGCTAAATATTTTCCGAAACTTTTCTTTACTTAGTAATTTAGCCATCATCGTTGGGATATCATCATGACTCAGTGTAATTTTCTGATCATTAACACCAAAAAAGCCCAACTCGTATTCCACTGATTTAGACCCAATGCCACCACCTTGTTCAACTTTTTCTTTTCTTGAATCATCTTCAATAAGAATCTCTCTTATGGCTTTTTGAAATTGGCGCATAAAAGCCCATGAGAATCCATGTATAGTATCGACTAAAATTGCTGGATGGTCTTCAATTTCTTGGGCAATCTCATTTCTTGCAACTTCCGTATAAGTAATACAAGCTACTTTTTTACCTGTTTGCGTTAATGATCTACCACGCTCCTTAATAATGGATTTTAGAGCATGAACTAAAGAAAATGTTTTTCCCGCACCTGCGCCAGCTTCTAGCCGGAAACTTCGTCCTGCTTTTATAGCTGCATTAATTTTTGCTTCAGCTAGTTGAGCTGCAATTATTGCTGGATTGTCTAGAATCTCACTCATGCTACTTATTCGCCTGTAGTTAATTCATAGTTTGATTTTTTTATAGTGTCCATTTCAGATAACCAAATTAGACCTTCCTTGATATATCTTGGTGCCGACCAATCTTCTATTAGAATTGCATATTCTAAGGCGAAATCAGATTTAATAAGCCCTTGTGCTTTTTCCCAAGCAGCAACAGCAATATCTTGTCCTTCAGGTAATTCAAATTTAGAAAGATTAGCTAATATGAAAGCATCCTCATAACTTCTAGCGCATATATTAGTTTCTGGATCTTCTGGTATTTGATATGCAATTCTACGGAACTTAATTTGTTTCTCTTGAGCAGTTTTAGCAATCAAGACTGACGGGGAAATTTGACTATCCTCATTTTTAGCTTTTTTCTTAACTTTACCAGTATCATCGACTTCTTTAGGATAAAACCAGTTTTTAATGGCAGCATTAGATGTATTCTGACCATCAACTACTGGGCATTTCACCCATGCATCTTCCTGTTTTCCATTCTTAGTTATTTTGCCTTTTTTTGTTGAATCTAGATCAGTGATTACTAACGTTTTCAACTCCAGAAAGTCAAGGAGTGGATAAAAAATATGCGCATGTGCTCCACCAACCTCAACACAAGTAACATATTGTCTGGCTAGTTTTTGTGGTTCATCAAGAGACTCATCAACTAATTGACATAACTTTGGCATTAATAAACGTTCTGTTGTCCCTTCAACTAAGATAGCTTTATCAGCAAAGTAAAGATCACATTTCGTTAAGGTCATATGATGTAAAAATTTTTGATCTTTAACAGAAATACTACTCAACCCCTTCTTAAAATCTTTAACCTTTGTCTGACGTACGTTTTCTATCTTATGAATTTCATTATAAAAATATCTAACAGCATCAAATTTTGCAGCATTCGCAACATGTGGGGAGTGTGTTGTGATAACAAACTGGATATTCCATTTATCTTTGTTAGAATAATTTTCCGATAATTTTTGAACAGCCACATTTAATTGATTGATAAAAACCTCCTGCATTTGAGGATGTAAATGAGCTTCTGGCTCTTCAATAAATATTAAATGAGTAGCGGGGCTAATTGATTTTGATCTATAGATTTTGTGATAGCTTGCTAACTGTAGCAACATGTAAATCAAATTACGGGTTCCTAGACCATTATACCCTTCTGGTAAATGTACTCCATCAACTCCGCTATAAACGACCTTAGTATGCCCTGATAATAATGATTCCACGTTTAATGATGTCTCTGGTCTTATCTCAGTATCATTAAGACTTGGAAATCCCATTACGTTCATAACTGGTAATAATTCTTTAAGCATGCCATCAAAGTCGAGTTGGACATTATGCTCAATATTTTCAACAGATTGCTTTAATCTTATAGCTAAATTTTGATCTGCCTCAGCAGCAGATGGTGCTGTAGCTGTCTTAAATAGCTCACTAAGCAATTTACCTATTACATCAGCATCCCCTAGTTTTGTTTTATCAAGATTTCTTTGAGCTAATACAAAGTTACATTGTAATAATGCTGTTAAAGCAGATGTGCCTTCAAAATCTCTCGTATTTGTACTATCAGTAGGATCAATTGCACTTACATGAACCCCATAAGCTTTAGACAAATTACCCTTCAAATTTTTATAAAAATGTGTACGAGGTTCAACCACTGCGGAAGATGGGGTAAGGTCAAAAAGCAAATGCATATTTTTCAAAATAGGCCGATACTCAACTCGCGCAATAGCCGTTGTAGAGTCTTCATCTAAATCAATAATAAAAGGGGATAGAGAACCTAAATCAGGAGAAAGTTTATTATATTGAAATGTAAGTATAAGAGAAATTCGAGGAAGTGTTTCGAATATTACTTCTGAACTTTCCCCCGCCTCTCTTAATTCTTTAGCTTTTAAAAATTTTTCTCGTGATAAAACTGAAAAATCCTCTAGCCGAAATCTTGTTCCAGATTCACCACAAAAACAATCAAAAATACTGGTAAAAGATGTCTTTCCACTATTATTACGTCCAACAATTACAGTTGAATTCTCTTCCAATCCGAATTCGACATTCTCAAGAAGCCTAAAACCTTCTACTTTAATTTTTTCAATGCGCATTATTATCCCCAATTATTTATTTTAAGCTTTTAAAAATTCGACTATGAATATAGCTTAATAACTAAGATATTATTATTTCTAAAAATAATAATATACAACTTAAGCATAAACTTTTTAAAGCTATCTAACATAATCTTCAAAATAGAAATTGCCATCTCTACAAGCTAACTACGACTGAGCCTTTTTTCAACACAATAGATCAGTAACGTAAACACATCGAATAGTTTTCAACTTTAATTTTACTTCAATCAAAGCTTGTCTGCCGCCCGTCTTAATATTTATCCTGATATAAGAAATCAGTTCTTAATATTTGTACCACGATACAAGCAATGTAATATAATAAACAAATAAGTTGAGTATATTACATGAAAATATCCTTGCTCATATCCTCGCTACCTACACAGAATACAACCACTCGTATGAGAGTCTGGCGATCTCTCAAAGCAAGCGGCGCAGCAATTCTAAGAGATGGCGTCTATTTGCTCCCTATTTCCCATAGTGAAAAGTTTGATCCTATTGCTAATGATGTTATCTCAGAACAAGGGGCTGCTTATATCTTTCATGCAGAACAACCCTTAAATCTTGAGCTTGCTTCTTTTTTCAGTCGGAAAGAAGAATACGATGCTCTCTATAAACAACTGTCTGAATTAAGAGATCGGCAGACCAAAGATGAAAAGAAAGAGCTGCTCAAGCAAATCCGGAAATTAAGAAAAAGTATCGATGCGCTTGTAGAAATTGACTACTACCCCGATGAAACTCAAGCACAGGTTCTAAATGAGCTTTCCTCTTTAGAACTTTCAATTGCACGTCTTGGTGAAGTGAATGAACCACTAGCAATACAAGCTCATATTCAACTTCTCGATAAAGCTAGTTATCAAAACAGAATTTGGGCAACTCGTAAAAGACCTTGGATTGATCGCCTAGCTTCTGCATGGCTAATCAAGACATTTATTGATACCTCACCAACATTCATTTGGTTAGAAACGCCAAGTGACTGCCCAGAAGAGGCATTAGGATTCGATTTTGATGGTGCAACTTTCAGTCATATCAATCATTGGGTGACCTTCGAAGTTCTTTTACATAGTTTTGATCTAGAAACACCTGCATTAAAGAAAATCGCTGAAATTGTTCATTACCTTGATGTAGGTGGGATTGAACCTCCCGAAGCAATCGGTATTGAAAAAGTTATTCAAGGAATTCGAAGTCAGATAAGTGACGATGATCAATTATTTGCATTATCGAATCACATTTTCGATGGCTTATATGCCAACCTATCAAGAGAATAATCATGGAACAAGAACTTGTTATAGAACCAGAACAAGAAATACAGTCAATTTCATTTTGGCAAGCATTTCTATTCTGGCTGAAATTGGGGTTCATTAGTTTTGGTGGGCCAGCAGGACAAATCGCTGTCATGCACCAAGAACTCGTTGAACAAAAACGTTGGATTTCTGAAAAACGTTTCTTACACGCTCTCAACTACTGCATGTTATTACCCGGACCTGAAGCTCAACAATTAGCAACCTACATAGGTTGGTTAATGCACAGGACTATAGGTGGTATTGTTGCTGGTGTCTTATTCGTTTTACCTTCTTTATTTATCCTGATCGCCCTTTCATGGGTCTATGTAAAGTTTGGTGATGTTCCTATCATTGCTGGTCTCTTTTATGGAATCAAACCAGCTGTTGTTGCTATTGTCTTTCATGCAACTTACCGGATTGGCAGCCGATCATTAAAGAATAAGTTTTTATGGGCAATTGCTGCACTTGCATTCGTTGCTATCTTTTTCTTTAACCTTCCGTTTCCTTTAATTGTTCTAAGCGCTGCAATCATTGGATACTTGGCAAGTAAAAAATATCCAAGCTTTTTTACTGGTGGAAGTTCACATCAGCAAGGTAAAAAAGATTATGGTCCAGCATTAATTGATGATGATACTCCAACCCCAGAACATGCCATATTTAGTTGGAAGCACTTAGGAAAAATTTTATTTATCGGTGCAATTTTATGGTTTACACCCATTATAGGTTTGACTCTTACCTTGGGATGGGAGCATGCCTATACACAAATGGCTTGGTTCTTTACTAAAGCGGCACTGCTAACATTTGGTGGAGCTTATGCGGTATTACCTTACGTGTATCAAGGTGCTGTAAATTTTTATGGTTGGTTGAGTCCAACACAAATGATCGATGGTTTAGCACTAGGTGAAAGTACACCCGGCCCACTGATTATGGTTGTTGCATTTGTCGGATTTTTAGGTGGCTTTAATCATGCACTTTTAGGAAGTGATCATGTATTTTTAGCAGGTGCCTTAGGTGCTGTCATTGTTACTTGGTTTACGTTTCTATTTTCTTTCATTTTCATTCTAGCTGGCGCCCCAGTGATTGAATCAACACACAATGAATTAAAGTTTACTGCACCTTTGACTGCAATTACTGCTGCTGTTGTAGGAGTAATATTGAATTTAGCACTCTTCTTCAGTTATCACGTTTTATGGCCCAATGGATTCAACCATTCTTTCAACTATGAAGCCGCATTCATTGCAATTGCAGCATTCATCGCCTTGTTCCATTTTGAAGTCAAAGTCATGTATGTGATTTTTGCCTCTGCATTCTGTGGCTTGATTCTATATATTGGTGCATAAACTTATAGTTTTATTTCTTAATAAAAAAGGAAGCTAAGCTCACTGCTGTCCCACAAATATCACAAGAAGAACCTCAATTGAGGTTCTTCTTGTTTTCGCCATTTTTTATCAGGCACAAAGAGTGACCTTAAAAGTTTCCTTTCAAATAAATTGACCTGAATAATTCTCAGTAAACGCTGAACACTCCATCCTTCTTGTGCCATGTGTTTAGCGAAGTTCACCAGCAAATAGGCAATTAATGCAATCCATATTTGCGTTTGTATCGCATTGCGGCTTCGACCTAGAAATGACTTCAGTTTTAAATTCTGCTTGATGGCTTTAAAGAATAACTCAATCTTCCAGCGATCTTTATAAATTGCAGCAATGGTGGATGCTGCCAGATGAAAGTTGTTGCTCAGAAATTCGAATGTTCTTTTCTTATCTGTATCATAAAACTCTATACGTCTTAATAATTCAGGTGCGCCTCTTTTCTTGGCATGCGCACTGCTCAATTCAATACATTCATCCGCAATAATCCCTTTAGTCTCTAATACGCTGCGGCTTGATTTAACTTGATAAACTGTCTTTGGGCGTAGCCGGGTTACAAAGCTGACGTTCTGAAGTGTCAACTGAGCAAACCATTGATAATCAACATATCCTTTATCAAAGACGATAATGCTGCCAGCAGGAAATTTAAATGCTCTGCCTTGCACCATATCATTTTCAATACCATCCCCAAGCGCTACAAATTCAGGAATGGTATTGCTGTGATTTAAGCCAACACTGAGTTTAATACTGGCTTTGGATTCATGCACTTTTGCCCATGCGCACAATGACAGTGAAAGATCAATATGACTGGCATCTAGTGAATACAGCGGATTTTTGAATCTAAATTTATGTGCAGTTTTAGAGTTTTCACAGCGCTGAAGCAGCTGTGTGAACAATTGCTGATACAGGCTGGCGGGCTGTTCTTCGTTGAGTCTTGCTAAGGTGCTTCGCGCAATTCTCTTCGCGCCAAGATGATAGAGCTTTTCCTGCTGGGATTCGAGATTGGATTGAATGTCTCTTAAGCTTTGCCGACAAGAAAGTTGGGACATCAATATGGCAACAAACTGATCCCAGCGGGTGGCTGATCTTAATTTTTGCCCAGAGTGGTGCAGTTTAGCCAGACGTTCAAAATCTTGTCTTAGAATGGGTTTGAGTAATTGATGAAATACGGTATTCTGATGTGACAAAACCTGAATCCTTGTAGTTGAAGTGTTTGTTCGCACTTATATTTTAACTACTTTGGACTCAGGTTTTTTTATTTAAGTTTAACTATGGGACAGCAGTGAGCTAAGCTTCCTTTTTTGTACCATTAGTGGCAGTGACGATCCCCTGTCTTGCTATTCGTATGGCAGCCTGAAGAATCCGTACCACCTGAATGAGCAAAAGCATTTGTTACCGCAAGCCCCATTAAACATACAAAGATTAGTTTTTTCATGTTGTTCACCTTTTTTATTGAACGATAAAACAAGTTTGAAATTGTACAACAAATAAACGGGTTACTTCTAAGCCATTAGTCGAAAAGAATTATTTAGGCCACTTTTGATGATAGTCATCAATCACATACTCATGCACATGTACACCATTGACTTGGTGCTGAACCACATGATCGTGGTCTGCGGGTAAATCATCATGGCTATGTGCTAGAAAATCTTCATCTTTAGTTGTCCATAAACGTAATGCAAGAAGGAGAGCAATAATCGCAATAACAGCCATCGGAATAAAAGTCTGTAATGTGCCTATATTGGTACTTAACCATCCAACTAATGGATAAGTAATTAACCAACAAGCATGAGAGAAAGCAAATTGGGCAGCAAACAATGACGTTCTATTCTCACTCGATGCAGACTTGCGAATTAAACGGCCTGTAGGTGTTTGTGAAACAGAATATCCAATACCAAGTACAAACCAGAGTGCAAGCAAACCATTATAGGATGTAATGAAATAACCACTTAACAGCCCGATTACAAGAATTGTTGTACCAGTCAACATAACTGATCGATCAGGAAATTTATCCAATATCTTTGGCAAAACAAAAGCCGATAACATTGATCCAAGACCAAATAAACCAAATGCCCATGTCGTTGCATTTTCAGTAAGTTTAAATGTCGATTGAACCAGTACAACAGTATTTACAATCACAACCGCACTCGCCGATGCAATTGCTAGATTTAAAGCAAGCAAAGCCTTAAGTCTTGGCGTATTAAAATAAATTTTAGCTCCCTGCTTTATACGACTATAAACACCTCTAAATTCAGGTACTTTGGCAACTGGTAATTTTGCACTTACTACAAACAAAGCAGAACCGATAAAACCCAATACTGTTCCTAAAAACAGATTATGGTAGCTCATGACAGTGAGTAAGAAACCTGCCAGCATTGGACTGATAATATTTTCCAAATCATAGGCTAAGCGAGACAATGACAAAGCATTGGTATAGTCTTTTTCTTCAGGAAGAACATCTGGAATCATTGCCTGAAATGTTGGTGTAAATGCAGCAGAAGCAGATTGCAAAATAAAAATGAGAATATAAATTTGCCAAATTTGCGTCACAAACGGTAGACACAATGCTGTTAATGCTCGAATAACATCTAGTCCAACCAATACTTGTTTTCTTGGTAATCTCTCAGCAAATGCAGATGCTATAGGTGCTACACCGATATAAGCAATCATCTTAATTGCCAATGCAATACCGAGAACTTGGGCTGCGTCTCCCTTTGCAATATCGTATGCCTGTAAAGCTAGGGCGATTGTGATTAACCCCGTTCCGATTAGCGCTATTACTTGGGCCAAAAACAAATGCCGATATGTTGTGTTTTTTAGTACTTCTAGCATCTTATGGATTCCTTTTAGAACCTGACTTCTTTAGCAATTGAATCTCCTTGGAATATTATTCCAAGGAGATTGATCAAAACTTAAAAGACTTTCTTCATTTCACTAAACTGCCCTTCTACAAGTAGAGTTACAGTCACTGGATTTTCAGTACGGTTACGCCAGAACCAACCATGTTTGCCATCAAAAGCTGCCTTTAAGACGCCCTGCTGAGTTGTCTCATTCTTTCCTTTACCATAGCCATGATAGAACCCTTTAGGAGCATTCACTGGATCACCATGAGTATCATAGTTAAGACCGCCTCCTACTGCTTTCCAATCAAAGTTGACACTTGCACTTTGTGGCATTGTCAGTTTCACTTCGGTTGCTTGGCCCGGTTTAAGCTCAATACTAATGCTCTCTTTATTAATAGCAGGCATAATCATTTGAGCATTATCAGCTGCCGTTTGAGTCGAAGTTTCCACTGATATTTGTTCAACACTATTCACTGCCTGTGCAGCATTGATACCATTTTCCGACTCTTCAGCTAGTGATTGTTTGATTTCTCCCATTTTCGTTAAACCAAGCACTTTACCCATACCTGTCGGATCAATTGCATACTCCGCAGGCATGACACAGGTAACTAGCACAACAACAGCACTTACGGCAGCAATTGCTTTTGATTTAATTAACTTTTTTGATGAAGGTAATTCGATATCTTTTGGAATTTCAGCGTTATACATAATTTAGATCCTTATTGAGTAATGAAGCCAGTAAGTTGATAGCCAACAAGTAAAAAACCGA
The DNA here is from genome assembly GCF_003938865.1 of Acinetobacter sp. FDAARGOS_515. NCBI lineage: Bacteria > Pseudomonadati > Pseudomonadota > Gammaproteobacteria > Moraxellales > Moraxellaceae > Acinetobacter > Acinetobacter sp. FDAARGOS_515. The sequence continues at coordinate 44,024 of NZ_RKIX01000003.1, forward strand.
GAAACATGAGGAAGACATTGCTTTGATAAGCTGTTTTAAAGAAATAAGGTGTCTTTCTCCAAAACGTCATTAATAACAAGATGATGCACAGAGCCATAAACTGACCTAATTCAACCCCAATATTGAATGAGATTAAATTTGCCAACAGTCCATCACTCGGAACTTCATATTCCTGAATTTTTACTGCGAGTCCAAAACCATGAATCAGACCAAAAATTAAAGTCGCGATTTTCGTGTTTGGTTGAAAACCAAACCAACGTTGATAAGCCCCCAAGTTATCAAGAGCCTTATAAACAATTGAAAAACCAATGATTGCATCGATGATGTAGGCGTTTATCGAGATGTTGTAATAAACACCTACCAGCATCGTAATCGAATGCCCAAGTGCAAATAGGCTGACGTATAAGCCGATATCTTTCATTCGATATAAAAAGAAGATAATGCCAACAAGAAATAATAGATGGTCATATCCAGTGACCATATGCTTCGCACCCAAATAGATGAATGGAATTACTTGAACGCCATAAATTTCTTGAATATAGCCCTTATCACCTTCTGCTACTCCATGAGCAAAAAGTGTAGGACTTACCAATGTAATGAATAAAGCAAGTAATAGCTTTATGTAAGCACTTAATTTCACAATGTGTGAAGCAATAATTTGCATGTATATCAAACTCCAAAATTTAAAATGAATTGAAAATCCATTAACTTTTTGGGCGGTTTAAAAATACGACTCACCATCAGATAAACATATTCTTTTGACCAATCTAGAATCGATATCCCCTTTAAGAGATGGGCTAAAGCGGTCGATTTAAGTGCGTCATAGCCAACAAAATGTTCATAGTAATTATCTTGGTGACTATGTGAATGTTGTTGACTTATCTCATGATGGTGAGAGTGAATTGCATCAATTGAAACGTGTCTCTGAAATTCATTTACAGTTACATGCTCATTAAAGTGCAAACATAAAGCGAGACTGATCATGCAGACTAGCCACATCATCACAAATTTGCTTTGTTTATCTCGCAATATATTTGTCATTAAAGATGCCCCTAAACAACCTGTTCAGCAGCATCGTTTGATTTTCTTGACCTACCTTGGTTAAACCACACATATAAGGTTGGCAAAATAATCAAAGTCAGTAAGGTTGATGAAATAATCCCACCAATAACGACAGTTGCAATTGGGCGCTGAACTTCAGAGCCAATGCCTACGTTTAAGGCCATCGGAATAAAACCTAATGAAGCGACCAAAGCTGTAATCAACACGGGACGGAGTCTTTCCATTGCACCATGTTTCACTGCATCAATGACACTTTCACCTTGAACTCTAAGTCGCTGAATGGCTGAAACAAGAACCAAACCATTCAGCACAGCAACACCCGATAAGGCAATGAAACCCACAGCCGCAGAAATGGAGAATGGGATATCACGTAGTGCTAAAGCAATCACACCACCTGTTAGTGCAAATGGCACACCTGTGAATACCAAGATACTGTTTCTAACATTACCTAAAGCCATATAGATCATGGCAAAGATCAGAATTAAAGCAATCGGTACTACAACCATAAGACGATTTGAAGCAGATTCCATTTGCTCAAACGTACCGCCCCAAGTCAGCCAATAACCATCTGGTAATTTAAAATCAGCAGTCAGCTTAGATTGTGCTTCTGAAATGTAACTACCAATATCAGTTCCACGAACATTTGCTGTAATGACGATACGACGTTTACCATTTTCGCGAGAAATCTGGTTTGGTCCTTGAACATTTTTTAACTCGATCAATTCTGATAAAAGAACACTCGAACCATCAGCTAAACTCACAGGAATCTGATAAAGCTTCTCTAGGTCTGTTACCGAGTTTTGGTCCATGCGTACCACAATGTCGAACTTTCGATCTCCTTCAAACACCTTACCTGCTGTCTCGCCTGTAATTAGACTAGAAACCTGTTTTTGCACATCCTCTGCATCAAGCCCATAGTTGGCAATCATGTCTTTTTTCAGCTCAACAGAAACCATGGGTAAACCAGACATCTGTTCGACTTTAAGATCAGCAGTACCATTGACTCCCTCTAAAATCTTAGCGGCAGCGTTTGCTGATTCAAGTAACTGTTCCAAATCATCACCATAAATTTTTACGGCAACATCGGTTCTGACACCTGAAATAAGTTCGTTAAAACGCATTTGAATCGGCTGTGTAAACTCATAATTGTTTCCATATACGCCTTTAGATACGCGTTCAATTTCAGCAACAACCGCAGACTTTTCCTTATCAGGATTAGGCCACTGACTACGAGGTTTCAGCATGACAAAGTTATCTGCAACGTTAGGTGGAACAGGATCAGTCGCAATTTCAGCAGTCCCTACTTTGGCAAAAATAGTCTGAACTTCTGGAATTTTCTTAATCTCTTTTTCTAACGTGTATTGCATTTCAATTGCTTGAGTCAACGACGTGCCAGGGATACGCAAAGCATGTAGTGCCACATCTCCCTCATCCAAGGAAGGTATAAACTCTGAACCTAAACGAGTCGAAAGACTTGCACTAAAAACAAAGAAAATAGAGACAAAAGCAATTAGCAAATATCTGTGATTTAAAGACCAATCTAAAATTGGGTTATAAAACCTTTTGATACCATGAACGATTTTTGACTCTTCTTCTTTAATTTCACCGGTAGTGACCAATGCCACCATTGCAGGGACAAACGTAATTGAAAGTATCATTGCTGCCACTAAAGCCATAACCACTGTTGCAGCCATTGGTGTAAACATCTTTCCTTCAACACCAGTCAAAGTCATTACAGGTAGATACACCAAGATAATGATCAATTGACCATAGAGAATCGCTTTGCGGGATTCTTTAGTCGCCTCAAACACAGTCGTAAAGCGTTCTTGCCTTGTTAAAACTCGCCCAAGCTCTTTTTGTTTAATTGCCAACTTTGCTAAGGAAGCCTCAACAATTACAACAGCACCATCTACAATAATCCCGAAATCTAGTGCCCCAAGACTCATAAGGTTTGCACTAATTTTTTGGTTCACCATACCTGTGATTGTCATCAGCATGGATAATGGAATAACTAGAGCTGTAATCAGCGCAGCACGGAAATGACCAAGAAATACAAACAGAACAACGATTACTAGAATCGCACCTTCTAAAAGATTCTTTTTCACCGTCTGTATCGTTGCATCAACCAAAGTTGTACGGTTATAGACCGCTTTTGCTTCTACACCTTCTGGTAATGATTTTTGAACTTGCTGTAGTTTTTGATCAACAGCATGAGCAACATTTCGTGAGTTCTCACCGATAAGCATGAATGCTGTACCCAGTACAATTTCTTGCCCATCTTTAGTTGCGGCACCTGTACGTAATTCGTGACCAATAGATATTTTGGCAACATCTTTCAATCTGAGGATATAACCATTGCTCGTCGTAATCGGGATATTCTGGATTTGCTCAATTGAGTTAATTTGAGAATCAGAACGAATCAAATACTGTTCACCATTTTTCTCAATATACCCCGAGCCTTTATTCATGCTGTTCTTAGAGATAGCCTCTAAAATCGCCTTCTGATCCAGCCCTATGCTACGTAAATAAGCATAATCAGGTTGAACTACAAATTGTTTGAGATAACCACCAATGGTATTGATTTCATTAACACCCTCTACATTTCGAAGCTGAGGTTTAATCACCCAGTCTTGTAAGGTGCGTAATTCCGTTGGTGAAAGTGGATTAGGATTGTTCTTGGCATTTTCAACGGTATACATGAAGATTTCGCCAAGTCCTGTAGAAACAGGCCCCATAGAAGTTGCAATTCCAACGGGAAGATTTGGTGTCACCCCTTGTAGCTTCTCATTCACTAATTGTCGGGCAAAATAAATATCCGTCCCTTCTTTGAAAATTGCCGTCACTTGTGACAGGCCATACCGAGAGACTGATCGGGTATAGTCTAAATTTGGAATACCAGCTAAAGCCGTTTCAATAGGATAAGTCACCTGAGACTCCATCTCCATTGGAGAGAGTCCTTGAGCTTCACTATTAATCTGAACTTGTACATTCGTAATATCGGGAACAGCATCAATTGGTAGCTTAAAATAGTTATAAGCCCCCAATGCACCGACAAATAGGAATACGATGAGTACAAGCCAACGATTCTTAATCGAGAGTTTAACAATCTGATCAAACATATTCGCTACTCCCCTTAATGGTCATGAGTAGCGCCAGATTTACCTAGCTCTGCTTTTAAAAGATATGAATTTCCTGCGGCATAAACCTGTCCTATTCGTAATCCAGATTTAACTTCCACATACCCATTGTATTTATCGCCAAGCTCCAGAGGTCGAGCTTCAAAATCGTTACCAACACGAATGAATACCACGTCCCAATCACGGAAATTCTGTAACGCATCTTCACGTACAACCATTGGCTTTTGACTTTGATTTTCAAAAATTTGAGCCGTGATTAACTGTCCAGAACGCCACTTAAACTGATTTGGTATCTCAATAAATACCTTCGCTGTACGTGTTTTAGTATCGATGACATCACTAATATATTTGATCTTGCCCAATGCCTCTTCTGTGCCTGTCGGACTTTGAGGTTTAACTTTGACTCTGTTTGTAGGGTTTATAGCATTAAGCTTGTCAGCAGGAACATTTACTACCGCCAAGAGTTGCGAAGTATTTGCGATTTTAAAAATAGGGGTTGAAGAGCTTACATTAGATCCAACAGCACCAAGGATTTCTAATATTGTTCCTGACATTGCTGCACGAACTTCAACTGTTCCATTACCTGAACCGCCATAAGAGCTTATTAAGTTATTCAACTCATTTGCACGAGTTTGAGCAGCATCAAAATCTCTCTTTGCAGAAATATAATCAATCTCAGGTGATACACGCTTTTGCCATAATGCTCGTTCTTGTTCCATTTTTTGTCGAGCAAACTGTAGAGTATCCAAAGCAACTTTACGATCCGCATTCAAACGAATTAAATCTTGGCTTTGGACAACAGCAAGTAAGTCTCCTTGACTTACTTTATCCCCAATATTACGGTAGGTTTTTATCAGTGTTCCACTGGCTTTTGGTGCAACAAGGCTTTCAAAATTATCAGGAAACTTCAACTCACCTTTCAGTTCCAAAGCATTTTCAAACATCATTGGTTCAACTTTTAAGAGCTCTAAACCACTGCTCTTAATACTACTGTCTAACATGGTGACACGACCTTCTTTCGTATCCCACTTCCAAGTATGTTTTTTCCCTTGATAATCGACATTTACAACCATTAAAAACGAATGTGGCTCATAGACAATTTCATTTCCAATCAAGTAATCACTCTCTGGTTTAAATTGAATATTTTGCTCAGCATCTAAACGCTTAATGTATATATTCGCTTTTAAGTCTTCAGGTTTAAGCGGCTTGTCATTCAAATACCCATAAACACGGAGGTGTGGTTCCACTCCTTCTTCAAATATCTTAACCTCAGCAGAGAAATCTCCATCTCGATACAACCGACCACCGTGAGGTCCTTTCTCATCTCCAGCTACAGCTACTTTTTCTTCGGCGACCTCACCATGTCCACTCACTTGTGTCTTATTACCGGTTTTATACCAAGCAATAGCACATAAGACGATAAGTAAGGCAACGACACCAGTTGCAATCAATGTATTGGTTTGTTTATTCATATTCTTGCCCTTATTCTTGATCTAAATGAGTAATGTAGTTGCGCTCGACTTCTGCAATTTCTGTCTGCAAAGCCAACCACAAATCGAATCGAGCAAGATGTTTGTCTAGCCAAATTTGCTTGATGTTATTGAACTCAAGTAAAGAGTTTTTCCCTGCTTGGTAACCCATCTCTGCAATTCGCAGGCTTTCATTTGTTGCGGGCAAAACGGTTTGATCATATTGCTTAATCGCATCAATTAAATTGGAAACCTCAATAGATTTGTTTTCCAATTCAATTTTAGAGTTACGACTCAAAAGCATAGACTGTGTTTCTGCTTTCGTATGCTCTGCTTGAGCAATCGCAATATTGCCCTTATTTCGATTAAAGATATTGAGGGGTATTGACGTTGAAACTTGGAAGACTTTGTCATTGGTTTCTTGGTAGTTCCTAACCCCGACTCCCAAAGTAATATCTGGTATTGCTTCTTTGCGGGCCAGTTCAAACTGAGTCTTTTTCAGCTTCGAACTCAGCGTTGCTTCTTGCTCAGACAAACTTATTTTGTTTGTGAAATTAAAGCTTAACGGAACCTCCAATGCATTACTTGGCAGGTTGGAAGTGAACTTAGAACACAGATTTTTCTGGAACTGAATCTTCTTCACTTCATTTTGATGGCGCAATTTCGACTCAGATGAAAGTGCTATGCTTAGCTGAGCATCGGAAGGAATTACTCGCCCGTACTTAAGCCGTTCGGAAAGAACGTTAGCTTGTCTGGCATTCAATTTACTCTCAGAAGAATAAATTTCAGCACGCTGAGTAGCTACATACCAATTCGCCATACAGATTCTTAAATCTGCTTTGAGTTCAGCCTGACGCTTTGCTATTTCGAACTGATTACGATCACCTTGAAAACTCGCAATCTGTTTTCTCAAGGAAAGTTTATTACTAAGAGGAATCTCTTGTGACAGTCCCAATAAGGTTGTTGGGCCATCCAAATCCTTCAGTTTAGAATTACCGAGATTATCCAACTCCACATTGAAAGTCGGATTATTTAATCTACCAGCAAACTTTTGATTAATTTCATAAGCTTGCTCGGACTGCTTTAAGCTATTGAGTACAGCATCACTTGCGATTACCTGCTTTTGTAGTTCAGCATAATTCGTTTCTGCGAATACATTTGCTGCTGTTGCTACAAATCCACAGGTAAGAAATATCTGATATTTTTTAGACATGACTTTACCTATACAAAAAAATTAAAATTAATTTTTGTATAGAAAAATCAATTATGTAGGACGATTAAGTTTTTAGAGTAGGTATAAGAATTACTAAATATTAGAGGGGATCGCCGCTTTAAAAAGGCTCGATAAATAGGCTTTTCAAAAAGCTGGAAAAAGAATAAAACTAGTGGAAGTGCGAAACTCAGAATAAAGACTGGATCTATGCTTAGATCACTATCAGAAGAAATTGGTTTTACTGAATGATGATAAATTGGCTCATCAATGTTCTTCCAGCTATGTGCTTCAGCGTCATGATCAGTAGAGTTTTTAAGAGAATCACTATAATGCTGCAAAGACCAATGACTTGATGCATCATCCTCAACGACAATACTTAACTCATGTTGGTGTTCAATATTCTCAAGTAAGACAGGCGCCCACGCATGAACTCCGGTAATTGTTATCGTAAACAAAAACAGGATAAATGCGAGTATAAGCTTAGACAACCTACTTGAACGCATAGCGATGGAAATACTACTGATTTGCTAACAAAATACTAAAAAGTTTTATTAAAGTAAATCTCTCTCCTCAACATTTGAGAATGAATATGTTCGAAACTATTACCAATATCAGCAAAAGGAGTATGAATAAGCTCAAATCCGATCTATCTAATACTTACCCATTTTTTAGGGCAGCTATTAAGCTAAATTTGAGCTAAGTTTTCTACAGTCGTCAAATCATCCGCTACTGCTAGATAAGTATGTAATTATTAAATTCGGCATTAAGCAAAAAATAAGGGAAAAACTATTCCTTTATTTTTAGATAAAATAAATTTTAGGCAACATCCTCTTTAAAGTACTGATGCTTTCTTTTGGAATTATGCTTCCAGCTTTTAGCTACCTTGTAGACTGAAGATGGAAGATCATCCCATTCTTCTGGCAAACCAGAACCTCGTGCAACACGAAGTTTTAAAGGATAATCCTTATATTCGATCAAATGAAAAAAATAGAAACTACGTTCTGGATATGTACTGAACTTTTTAAAATAAGCATTCCTCATATGGGGATATCGTTTTCGGATACCATCATTAGGATCGATTTTTACAGGGCGCTGGTACTGAAATTTCAGCTTTTGCATATTACCTCCTAGTTTAAATTATCTAGAAGGGATCCTCTGCGTAGTAATTCATGTTTTAAAAACCTCTGGTCAATTATCGCTTTAGCTTTATATATTTAGCCTACCTTAGATCAAGCTATTTAAAATAATAGCCTAGCGTATCGTCTTTTGAATCTCCCCACCCCGTCCATATCTGGGTCAATTTTACATAATGCTGATTAACGCTTTGAACTTTATATAAATAGCTACGTGGTGGAGAAATATTATTCGTTCGTACTTTCTCAATTAGAATAAAGGTCTTGTCATCTAGCCATTTTACTCGAAGTGGTAAAGGATCTTGGCATTGCCCCATTTCGGCATACATTGCTGCGTCCTTACCATTTTTGGCAAAAGATAATCCCGCACATTCGGTATCTGGCAAATCTAAGACCAGACGCTTTCCTACTAGGCTTTCTTTTGCACCAGCACAAGCTAGTGTTGAAAGACTTAAACATAATCCTGCGAATATTAATTTTTTCATTTGATTTGACTCTTTATTTATTTGGAAGTTAAAACACATTGTCAATAAAGCCACACTGTAAAATGTGTTGTGAAGAATTGACTGGGTTGTCATAAAGACTGATAAAAGCAATCATATCATTCAGATAAGAAGTGTCACGTTTATAGGGCTGGCTATAAATATAAATCTGTTTGGGTGTATAGATCTTTTGATTTTGGAAGACTTCGCCATTAAAGACCTTTAAATGTGGATATTGCTGAAAGACTTTTTGGGTTTTACTTCTATTTTGATCATCATGCATAGAAGCTTTATCCCACTGCTGTTTAAAGCTTTTGAATTGCTGCCCTGTATGGCGACTGAATTTAATATTTAATCCGCTCTCAATTTTTTGTTTAGTTGTGGCGATGTCATCTCGACGATAGATCGATGTACTTGCTCCTGCAACACTGACATGCATTGAGGTCTCAATGCGTTGAATCGGATTGCTTTTGTTTCTAGGACGATAGACGGTTGTTTCAGGGCAGTCCTGACAGAAATTTTCATCGTCTGAATCATCGATAATGGTCGTCTTTTGCTTGCTATATTGCTTTTGAAATTGTTTCTGAAGTTTGGCGATCGCTGGTGTTGGTATATCTGCCCTGTCACCCAACGCCAGTTGGTTATTAAAAGATTGTTCATTTTCAGTCCAATCCAGACAGGATAAGCCTTGCTCCAGTGTTAAAGATGAGGCAGAAATAGGTTGAGCCGTCGCGGTGTGTATCATGAGCAGCGAGATACTCGTGACAAGAAATTCTTTAATCATACATCTCATTTTGTTGTTGTCCTTATTTTCGCTTACCGATCATTCACGTTAAACCAGTAGGAATATTCTTTAGGCTGACCATTCACCAAGACATTGCTGAGTTTGACATCGTAGATCACGTTCAATTTCAAATCGTCAAAGTTAAACTGGATATGGTTGGGAACTCCGATATTTTCATAACGGATATTACTGATCTTCTGTTTAGCACCACTACTTCGTTCAGTGACAACAACGTTAGCTTTGGCGTAGTCCACATTGCGATTGGCAAAGAAATTCTTTTGATCGGTTAAAACTGAAATCGAGAGAATTGAACCCGCCATATAATATTTGGCTGGATAGTTGTGGTAGGGATAGGCAATCACACCGAGTGGTGCAGTGGTTGGATTATCGAAGGGATAAACCACTTTGTAGGACGTACCGACCACATAAGGGAATCGGGTATCCTTGAATGATGGTGCATTGACTGAACCATAAGCCGATTTTTTCAAGAATGGATTGAGCATCCAGAGTCGATGTCCTACATCTCCTGCAAACAGATTTAATTTGTCATGCACCATATTGGTAATGCTTTCCGCAGGTGAATAGTCATATTTATTCTGTCTTACCCCCATTTCTAGGCTACTGGTTCTTGCACCCACCGCACCAATATCGGAATAGCAGTTTGTGTTGGCTTCGGGGTAATGGGTCAAGATGTTGTTTGCCGCAAGAACCAGTGCGGTCTGCATCATCTCATCTTCACGGGCATCGTCGTATGTAATACTTGGCAACCCATGCAAGGAGCGAACTGTATTGATTTCACTCAAGAATTCATTTCTAAACTTTGCACTGAGCTTACCCGCATAACAGTTATTAATATTGGGGGCATCACTCATAGATGAAGCCTTAAACACATCAAAGCTGATGGTTTTACTCTCTGCTACCAGTGTTTTGGTATCACCCTCTTGGGTGAGTTTAAGAGTACATACACCCGCCCCAATCCCCTTGAGTTCGCCCTGACTATACGTACAGGTTGATGAAGAAAGGCTGCTAATCGTGACGGGAAGTTTGGCACTGGATTCAGTATCCAGTGAATACACACTATCCGTCAGGATGTATTTGATTTTGAGTGGGGTAATGGTTTGCTCGACCTTAGTTACACAAACATTATTTTCTAGATATTGATCGGCAGCACAAGTCACATTGACGGTCATGCGGCTATTGAGTGGTAGAACTTTTGTTGTACCAGCCTGTGTCAGTGCCAGAGTACACTGTCCAACCTTTAGGGCTTTAAGTTCACTATCATTTACACTACAGATGTTGGGGGTATTACTGCTAAAAGTCACTGCCAGACCTTGATCTGTTTGCAGCGATAATGGATAGCTTTGACCTTGGATCAGGTTACTCAATGAGAATGCCTGAATATTCTGCGGCGCCTTATTTCTACATGTCCCCTCTTCTAGATATTGAGTTTCAGCACAAGTTACAGGCTTAGGATTGGTACTGCCATTATTAGGATTTTCCGTTCCACCACCATTGGATGAACTGGACTCTCCTCCCGAACCACCGCCTCCACAACCGACCATGACTGTACTGATTGCCATCATCAGCACAGATGGCATAAAGGTTTTTGAAATCATCATGATTGACTGCCTTATATTTATATATTGTTATTGATAATGATCAGCCGAAAGGAGTTGACGGATTTCACTGGCCATTTTTGGGCTACGCCAAGGAAACAGCACTTTAAGGCTGTAATCTGGTTTAAATTGATCCCGTGTTCCAATATTGACTTGGAACTCACGTTTCATCGGTGTCCGATGGACTTGTTGGTTAACATGAGTTCCCATCATTGGGTTACTGATCACCGTGGTTGTCGTTCTAAAGCGATCTTCAACCAGATTGTAATGACCCACAGAGGTAATGTAGTCGAAAGGATATTTCACTAGACGTTGATCAGGCTGATCAAACAGGATGATGGTTTTGTCCTGAGAGTTAATCCAGACACCACGGTTTTGATAATTAAAAGTTTCACCCTGACGTTTCAGTTGTTCGGTCATTCCGTCAAAATAGGTATTTCCATATTGATAGAGGTAGTAAATGATCACAAACCAGAATAGGTCAAATCCAAAGAAGATATAGCCGAAAGCACCAAAGGAAAAGATTTTGCCAATGATCAGAAAGATCACAATCGGCAAGACCACACACTTTAAAAATAGCTTGGATTTCTGAGGACGGTTTTCGATTGGAATGATTTTAGGTTTGGTTAATTCAGTCATGGTTGTTCCCCGCATGTTCAATGCAATTCACAATCACCAGCAGATATAAATATAAAAAGGTCTATTTTTTTTATAGGCATGATTTAGCCATCCACCGTTGGATTGTTCTTGTTAAAAGTTTTTAATACAGCCTAAAAATTAAATTAGCCGTATAGTCCTCGTTGAAAAGCACAACAAGGTTGAACAGGTGGCGTGGCACAAATGAGAAAAGATAGATACAGCATGAGAAGCTCCTTGTGTTAAAGAAGTTCTACCAATTACTGTCAAATAATGGTGGCAGAACGAGAGCGGGTTGACAGACTGGAACACAAGAATCCAGCACGTCCGAAGACGTCCCCCTCCCGTTCCACCGCAGAGGGGCACGAGGGGATAAACACTAAAGGACAAGTCCCTTAATGTTCTTGTGTTGGACGGTCTGTCAAAACCGACTGGCAATGTAGGCCAGCGAGCCCATATTAATTTTATCCAGCGCTTTAGTCAATTTTAGCAATACTAAAATCTGGACAATCAGTTTGGAATAAACGCATTTAATCTAAGTTGTTGATTTTTCGCATTAGACCAAATTAAACCAAACGATTAGCTTATTTTGATTTTATGGATGGGTCTAAAATGAACTTTTCTTCTTTAGTAAAATAAAACAATAAAATAAATCAATAAATTTCCCAATCACACCTTTAAATATTTGGCTGATTGAAATGAGTTTAGTCATGTAAGTTATGATTCAGAATAGACTTATCATTTTATGAACTTATTCAATACATCTAAGGGTAGTATTCTGATTCAACCCATTCATATTAGAAAAGATTAGTGAAAGCCTTAAACATTGTTGAGGCACTGACAAATCGATCATGAATTCAGCTCATGATTAACAGCAGTCACTCTAAGTTTTATGACTTAAACACATATAAGACCTATTCAGATGAGTCCTCAAAGCAAGAAAAACAACAAACATTGAACAATGACCATCGTTCATAAACACTTCTGAAAACAGTTTCCTAGCCGTCAGCAATCCAAAATATCTTCAGGTTAATCAATAAATTATTTAATGTTAAAATATGTAAAAACATCAAATTGAATCGTTGACAGGTTAAGGTATACCCAGTTAAGCTAATCTTACACAGCAAAATCTGTGTACAGGCGTGAGAACCTGTTATATTCTACAAGCGCAAATTAATGTCGCTTATGCGGCTATTTTTTTGTCTACTGTTTAGCAGTCGTTATGGCAGCTTGACAGGGCAGCTTTTGGCTGGCCGTACCTTGTAGAACGGTATTCTCACCCCTGTTTTGCTGCCACCATTACCGTGAGAAGTAATGGAGGTAAGTATTAAAACTTATCTACAAGGAAACGACTATGAACGCAATTCTTCATGGTGCAAACACTTGCACAGCTAAAAAACTAACTGCTCAACTGATTGTTGAGAGGTGGTCCCACATGTTTGAACAACTAAAAGCTTATTTATAAGTGATACTCTGCTCTAGTTAAGCTACCTTATTTTGTTGTGGTAGCTGGTCATAGTAAAACTCATCTGGAGTCATTTTGTCCAGACTCGAATGAGGTCGTTTCAAATTATAAAATTCAAAATATGCGTTTAATTGCTTCTTCGCATCCAAAACATTGCTGTAGGCTTTGAGATACACCTCTTCATATTTAACGCTCCGCCATAATCGTTCAACCATCACATTATCAACCCATCGACCTTTACCATCCATACTGATTTGAATGCCATTTGATTTCAATACATCAATAAATGCATCACTGGTAAACTGACTGCCTTGGTCTGTATTAAATATTTCAGGTCGACCATATTTTTCAATAGCTTCATTTAATGTTTCTATGCAAAATGTAACCTCCATACTAATCGATACTCTATGCGCAAGTACCTTGCGGCTATGCCAATCAATCACAGCACATAAATAAACAAAGCCTTTTGCCATAGGGATATACGTTATATCCGTAGACCACACTTGATTACTGCGCTGAATAGCCAATCCTTTGAGCAGATATGGATATTTGCGGTGAGCTTGATTAGCCTGGCTTAAATTTGGTTTGCAATATAACGCATTAATGCCCATTTTCTTCATTAAAGTACGTGTATGACGTCGTCCTATATGATGTCCTTGACGATTCAACAAATCACGCATCATCCGGCTACCTGCAAAAGGGTATTGCATATGTAACTCATCCATACACCGCATTAGCTTCAGATCTGATGCACTCACAGGTTTTGGGCGATAGTAATAACAACCACGGGAGACTTTCAGCAGCTGAGCTTGCTTAGATACTGAAATCTGAAGTGAGTCATCGATTAACTTTTGTGGTTGAAGCGGCCCAGTTTCTTCAACACACCTTCTAAAAAATCAATTTCTAATGCCTGCTCACCGATTTTTGCATGTAGTTTTTTTAGATCGATGGGTGGTTCTGTTGGAGCTTTTGATTGATCGAAAGCTTGCGAGGAAGCTGAAATCAGTTGATTTTTCCAGTCGATAATTTGGTTTTGATGAACATCAAATTCAGCACTCAATTCAGCAAGTGTTTTTTCTGCTTTAATCGCAGCAAGTGCTACCTTAGCTTTAAAATCATTTGAATGATTTCTTCTTGGTCTACGTGCCATAAAATACTCCATATATTGATGTTTATAACATCATTTGGGGAGCAAAATATCACTTATAAGTGTTGTTCAAATTTCCTGATCCACCTCTGTTGAACTAGGTGAAACAATTTCAAATCCGCAGCGTCAAACGCTGGCCAATCTTTATATTGCAGTTGATACCGCAAATTCCTTACTTAATGAGCTTGAACAAGCACATCAAATCATTCGTCAGTGTATGCGTGAGATGGATGATGAACAAATTCTTGAAGTTGCAAAGCTCAATCAAAATAATAACCTCTCCTCTCTCTGGGCATTCCGCACACATCAACGTCAAAAGATGATTGAACGTGCACAGCGTGTACTGCTTGGAGCTGGTTATGCCCAAAGCTAATAAGAACAATCTCCTGATTTCAGGAGACTATCCTTTGATCGCTTCGCCAACGCTTGCAAAAGCGTTTGGCGTGGCTGCCGCTCATTTGCTACAGAAACTGCATTACTGTTTAGAAAATAACGAGGGCAAAACTTATAATGGTAAAAAATACTGGTTTCACAGCTATGAGCAATGGCAAACCACACTTGGCGTGTATAGCATATCAACGATTAAAAGAATCGTAGCTAAGTTAAAGCAGGCTGGAATTTTAATCATTGAAAAATTGGCACAGAATAAATGGCTACAAACCAATTTTTATACGATTAACTATAAAAAGTTAAAACAACTCATTAGCTCGAATGACAAGCAAAGAAATCAACCTAACGAGGTAGTTACAACTTCTGATCCAGTAGTAATCACACCATCCTTGGCGAAGCCTGCTCAAGCCGCGCAACCCTCTGTATTAATAAAGTCAATTCAACAGGCATTTCAAAATATCAAGGTTAAATCAAATACAGTTGAACCCTCATTAAAAGTGGCAAAAGAATCCCGTCTACGCCCCAACTTTGTAACGCCTGAATCTTATTCAGTAAAGGGATTAAGCCAACCACTCCACCCTCCTGCATCAAAGGAAATATTAAAAAATATGGCAATGAATTACCGCCATTTTTATCAGGCACTGCGACAGCAACGTGTAGATATTGCTTATGATGATCAACGTATTCAACAACTATTAAAATATCAAAAGCGAATTCTTCAACATATTGTATATATCAAACAGACATTTGCGGGACAAGAGCGTTACCAATGGCACACGGTTGAGCAATTGCAAATGGAAAATTATTTAAAGAAGTAGGTCAAATCGTACTAAGACCAATTTCAAATGATTCATCTATTAAAGTCCATAGATGGATCATTTGATTAAATCAAAGGTTGAACAAAGACTGATTAAATCCATTGAACTGGCTCATCAGAGATAACAAACTTTGGGTTTTTCATCTATATATTAAAACTCAAAATCTAGATTTTTCGATTGATCAAGATGATGTGTATTTTCCTTTTCCTGTTCACGTTTTTTAGATAATTCTAACTCATACTCTTTTTTATAGAGTTCACACAGGTTATGTTGACGAATTTCCCGAATCTCCTTTCTATAATTTGCCACCTCATCTTGATCTTCAGGGTTAGTGCTATACAATAATTCCCTAGGAACTTGAGTAACATCCATTAATTTAGTTCCATATTTTTTATTATAATCTTCATTAGATAAACATGACACCGCACTACTCACTTCTAATTGAATACCATAGATTTCTACAATCTTGGTTGGCGCATATTTTTCTAAAAATTCATTTATTATTTCTTCAGTTTTTGTTCGATAGTGAAATAATATATTACGACGAAATCCGAGCACATCCGCAGTAATTTTTAATGCACCACCTTTTTCAGGATTTTTTTGACGATATTGTTTAAAGAACTGCTCAGGTAAACGTTGTATATTATCCAGCATACTTTTTTCAGAAAATAATAAATGTAAATGTGGTTGTTCTGACTGTCCATCTAGCGCAGCTACATGATTATGAATTGCAATTGTACATGGCATTTTATATTGACCACAAAATTCATGCATTAACATTTCAGACAATTCAATACGGCGATTTTTATCCAATTCTTTTGGCAAAGCGATTGTAATATGTGATGACGTTCGTCGGGTCACACTTGTATATTGATCTGCCGCATACCAAAACTGATCGGGATGATTATCGACCCAAGCTGGCATATGATATGAAGCACAATATTCAAGCTCTTCAATCTCACTTTTATGCTTAGAAAAATATAAGGTGCGAGTAATATAGTGATAGGCACTTTTTGATAGTCGATACTTTGAATGACCGTCACTCAATTTTATTTGACTATTACCTTTAACGTTATGACTTAAATGAAAATAATACATTTTTACTTCCGATATTAATTTAACTGGAATATCGGATCCTACAAAATTTTAAAATTTCATGATTCGTTTCGTGAAGAAAAATGAAAAAAACTTAAATTTAGATCAAAAAATACACATTCAATAAAACTGCATGAGTAACAAAACCTAAAAATAAGAGTAACAGGCTGAAAAAGTTAAAAAATATCAATTTTTATCAATAAAAACAGATATATAGGCTATTCATAAAAAACGTGTAACAGCTTAACTAAATAAGAGTAACACTTAATAAAAATATGAGTAACACCAATTAAAAATAAGAGTAACACCCTATAACCATTAAAAATCATAGACTTAAAAATTAACAGGGCTGCGCAGCACGAGAAGAAGTGTCTTTTAAATGAAAGCGAAGCGAAATTTAAAAGACACGGATACGAGATATAAAAAATCTTTTTTGCATTCGCAAAAAAGATTTTTTATCTGTCCCACTATTAACAGCCATAAATTAACAGCTCAAATTAACAGAAGAGTAGTATTTTTTGAAAACCTCAACTTATGACGATTTTTTTTTAGACTCTGTGATATACCAACATTTTCTTAAGTGCAGATGGTTTAAAAATGGCTAGAGCTAGATTAACAGTAGATGAAATTACTTTAAGAGTTGAAAAAAATTTAAAACAGATAGCAAGACGTACTCATTCAGATGAGTTGGTACTTCAATTAATTCAATCTAAACCTGTAAATCAATTTACCGAAGAAGATATAATAAAATTAAAAAATAAATATCACAAAGTTTTAGAATTACAAAAACTTGAAAAGTTAATTGACTCTATCTGCTCAATCAAAAAAAGTGATCGCTCTGATATTGAAAAGGACATTGTTGATTTTAGTGGATATGAAGACCTTTCCTCTCAGACTGATGAAAGATTAAAAATAGCATTAAGGATGCTAAAAAATTATAATAAAAAAATTCCCGATGAAATTAAACAAAAAGCACACCATGAAATTAAAAAATCTTTGAATAATTCGTATAAGCAAAGAGATCAGAAGATAAAAAATAGGAAGAAAGAGAATCATGAGAAGTTTTTTCTTGGCAGTGTGCTTATATCATTTTTAAAATCTAAAGATGTTGAAATGAATTATCTTGATATTACACTTAAGATGATAGAGCTTTATCAGACTAAAAATTATTTTAGCAGAAAAGTATTTTCAGAATATGAAATAAATGAATTTAAATTTTCAGAACAAGGTAGAAAATTTAACGATAAGAAAAACGCGATTTTATCTGATCCTAAAAATCCTTTTAAATAAAAATATAGATTAAAAGAAAATGCAGTATACGTTTATCTCATTTATTTTAAATGAGCTGAGTAGTCAACGTTGTTATTACTGACAACTAACAAAAGATTATTTACTGATATAATAAAAAAATAAGTCTTTTTTTTATTTTTTTAAACATATCTCATCTTTTTTATTTTCTGCATATATCTCATCTTTTTTTGGTTTTTTTCCATATATCTCATCTTTTTTTTTTATATTTTGATAGCCTTTATTTTAAGAGGTTTTCTCTTAAAACTTTATTGAAGGAGATATTTAATGGCTGTATCTATAGACCTAACTAATACCGAACGTCGAGTATCTACTGCCGAATTCGCTTTGCGCATGAATATTTCAGAAAAGGAGCTATATGATCGAATTAAAACTGGTCGCGTGACAAGACCAATCAAAGATGGACGTAAAAATTACTGGCTTAATAGCTATGTCCTTTCCTGTATTATTCATGAGGAAAACTCCACTCTTACGTCAGAATGAAATAGCTGTTGTTCTAAGTCAAAAACGCCTGATTTTTCTCAGGCGTATTTTTTCAATATTTTCATTCATCCAATAGTTAAATTCTTATCTAATATGATGACTTTAGTTTTTAAGAGATCTAGTAGATCTATAAAATTAAAAAGGTCACAAATAAAATTTGTGACCTTTTTTGTAACAAACTTGAATGTGAGTAACATTATGAGTAAGCTTAATAAATACTGCTTAAATATTATTAAATTACAATAACTTAAACAACATGTGCGCGGTTTACATCATACCGCCCATACCACCCATGCCGCCCATATCTGGCATAGCTGGTTTGTCTTCTGGAATATCAGTAATCATCGCTTCAGTGGTCAACATTAAACCTGCAACAGAAGCTGCATGCTCAAGCGCAGAACGTGTTACTTTCGCTGGATCAAGAATACCCATTTCAAGCATGTCGCCATATACACCTGTCGCAGCGTTGTAACCATAGTTACCTTCGCCCGCTTTCACAGCATTGATCACGACTGAAGGTTCATCACCCGCGTTTGATACGATTTGACGAAGTGGTGCTTCAATTGCACGGCGTAAAATATTGATACCCACAGTTTGGTCATCATTGGCGCCTTTTAAACCGTCGAGTGCATTTACAGCACGTACCAGTGCAACACCACCACCAGCAACCACACCTTCTTCAACCGCAGCACGCGTTGCATGAAGCGCATCGTCAACACGGTCTTTCTTCTCTTTCATTTCAACTTCAGTTGCTGCACCAATTTTGATGACTGCAACACCGCCTGCTAATTTAGCAACGCGCTCTTGAAGTTTTTCTTTGTCGTATTCAGAGGTTGACTCTTCGATTTGAGCACGGATCTGTTGAACACGCTCAGCAATCGCATTGGCATCACCAGCACCATCGACAATCACTGTATTTTCTTTAGAAACTGTGATTTTATGCGCTGTACCTAAATCTTGAAGAGAAGCTTGTTCAAGTGACATGCCTACTTCTTCTGAAATCACTGTTGCGCCAGTCA
This sequence comes from Acinetobacter sp. FDAARGOS_515, assembly GCF_003938865.1. Taxonomy (NCBI): domain Bacteria; kingdom Pseudomonadati; phylum Pseudomonadota; class Gammaproteobacteria; order Moraxellales; family Moraxellaceae; genus Acinetobacter; species Acinetobacter sp. FDAARGOS_515. Next base: position 63,281 of record NZ_RKIX01000003.1, read on the forward strand.
AGATCGCGATGTCTTGAAGCATTGCTTTACGACGATCACCAAAACCAGGTGCTTTAACTGCACATACTTTGATGATACCGCGCATGTTGTTCACAACAAGTGTAGCAAGCGCTTCGCCTTCAACATCTTCAGCAATAATAAGAAGTGGCTTACCAGTTTTTGCAACCGCTTCTAAAACTGTAATCAATTCACGGATATTGCTGATTTTTTTATCAACAAGAAGAATGAACGGATTTTCAAGTTCAGCAGTTAAAGTATCTTGCTTGTTTGCGAAATATGGTGAGATATAACCGCGGTCAAACTGCATACCTTCTACAACATCAAGCGCATCTTCAAAGCCTGAACCTTCTTCAACGGTAATCACGCCTTCTTTACCCACGCGTTCCATTGCTTGAGCGATCAATTTACCCACAGTTTCGTCAGAGTTTGCAGAAATTGAACCGACTTGCTCAATCGCTTTAAAGTCATCAGCAGGTTTCGCTGTTGCACGAATATTTTCTACAACTGCTTTCACCGCGATATCGATACCACGTTTAAGATCCATTGGGTTCATACCAGCAGTCACTGATTTGATCCCTTCGTTTAAGATCGCCTGAGCCAGTACAGTCGCAGTTGTCGTACCGTCACCTGCAATATCATTGGTTTTGCTTGATACTTCACGTACAAGCTGCGCACCCATGTTTTCAAACTTATCTTTTAGCGTGATTTCTTTGGCAACCGTCACACCATCTTTAGTGATATGCGGTGCACCAAAAGAACGATCAATCACGACATTACGACCTTTAGGGCCTAAAGTCACTTTCACTGCATCTGCAAGAACATTGACACCTGCGATCATTTTTGAACGCGCTGAATCACCGAATTTAACGTCTTTAGCTGACATTATTTACTCCAAATTTTATATATGCTTGATCTGATTTATCAATGAGTTAAGTAAAAATTTAGCCTTCAAGTACAGCTAAAATGTCAGATTCTTTCATAATTAAGAATTCATCACCATTTACTTTGACAGTAGTACCTGCATAAGTACCAAATAACACTTTATCACCCACTTTAACGTCTAGTGCACGAACGCCGTTGTCGGTGATTTGACCATTACCAACTGCAATTACTTCACCTTGAGCAGGCTTTTCAGCAGCAGAACCTGGCAATAAAATTCCGCCAGCCGTTTTTGTTTCTTCTTCAACACGACGAATTACTACACGGTCATGTAATGGACGAATGTTGCTCATAAATAACTCCATCAGACTAAGTCTATGATTTGATAAATGATGCTTACCATGATTATTGCTTTAGCAAGCACCAAAATGAATTTGATGACACTTTTGTGGGGATGGAAAAAAACGCTTCAAGGGGAAAAATCAAAAAAAATGCTATTTTTTGTGTCTTTTTTAAACACTCAAACACTTTGCTTGTTTTTAGCTTCAGATTAATTGTGCAAAACAAAGGATTTTGTCCTTTCATCGAACCAAAAGTGCTGAATCAGTCCATCATTTGAAATTGTATTAAAACTATTCGGCAAGCCTTTATGTAAACGATAAGAGGTCGCTGTGCCCGCATGAATATCATAAACAGGATGATCAATTTTCAAATTATAGATTTGAGTTAAGTTATAGACCGCAGTTTTATGTAAATGCCCATGCAATACCCCAAATAGACCACTTCGACTCCAATTCTCAAGTGCCATTCTTCCTAGTACTGGACAATCTTTTATTCCATGTGGATCATCTGGAGAAGTATAAAAAGGTTGATGTAATACCACCAGTTTCAACTTATCATCAGGCGCGTGTTTTAAGGTTTCATTGGTTCTCTGAATTTGCTCCAGTGAAATATATCCCCGCGTATGGTAACGCCGACGAATACTATTCACTCCAACAATAAAAAAATGTTCAGTTTGCAAAGTTGGCTCTAATTCACCAAAAAAGAACTGATAACGTGCAAATGGAGAAAAAAAACGATTCCATAAATTATACAAAGAAATATCATGATTCCCTGGCACCACAATATAGGGAATTTTAAGAGAATCCAAAAACTGCCGACAATTGTAAAACTGAATAAATTTTGCACGTTGGGTTAAGTCCCCACTCACCACAATCAGTTCAGGTTGATGTTCCTGACAAAATTTTTCGATTGCAATCAGACATTCTGGCTTTTCCGTACCAAAATGCAAATCAGACAGATGAAGTAGCATCGACAGGCACCATGATACTTAATGCATTTTTTGCCACAGCAAGTGTCAAAGGCGTCTTCAACTCTTCGATTTCGCCATCTACAGCAACCGTTAAAGTTTTACTTTTTGAATCAACCACTACCTGATCAGCAGCAAAACTATAGACATCTTTGGCATGTTCGAGATCCCCTTTGATCAATTGAAATAACATGCGAAATAAACTCAATTTATCGCTTTTGGCGACCACAATACCTGCCACATGACCTTCTTCAGCACATTCAGCAATATTTAGATTCATTTCTTGTAATTGCAATTTATTATTGCCAAAAAAGACCAGCGATGTTTTAACAGGATAAACTTGCCCATCAACAGTTAATGAAAGTTTTAATTCTTTATGATCACGAATTAAGACATCAAGCCCCGATGTATATGCATTTAAAGTATGTCGACCCAAACGTTGATTATATTGCTCTCGTTTTTGAATAAATAAAGGATAGAGACCCAAGCTGGCATTATTTAAATAAATTCTGTCGTTGATCGTTCCCAAGTGAACATTTTTAGGTGTTCCCGTTGCAATCACCTCAGCCGCTTGAAGCAAATCTTGGGGGATATTTAAAACGCGCGCCACATAGTTAAACGTGCCTAAAGGCAAAATCCCCATCGGAATATCTGTGTATTTGAGCTTAGAAGCCACTGCATTTAATGTCCCATCCCCACCTGCTGCAACCACCACACCATGATCATCGCCATGATGACGCACAAGAACTTGCTGCATAAAATCGTCGAAATTATCCTCAACACTCAATTCAAAGACCTGAATCTCAAAATCATGCTGCGTAAAAATCGTCATGATTTGCTCATATACGCCTTCTTTATTGGATGCATGGAATCCAGATTTTTCATTATAAATAAGGGATAAAGGTCGAAGTGTTGGCATATTTATCGTTCTAAGCTGATGATTTATCCTATTTTTGTCCAAGAATTAGACAAATAAAATACGCTTTATGTAAAATTTAAATGATGATCATTTATTTAATCGATAATTGTTCTCAAATTTATTTTAGAATCAAGACTTTGTTTTTTATAAACATTTAATTAAAAAATAACATATATTACATATCTTAATACATATATTTAATGCCTCATAATTATATTAAATTAATGATTTATATAGAGTTAAACTATTTTTCGACCTACTACTCTAATTTAGTCTTTAGTCTTATTTTTTTTGTCATTTTATGCTTTAATAGCGCCACTTTTTTTTACTTCATCTACTTGCTGTATCTCAGCATTTAGATTTGTACTTTAGTACGTTTTTTAAATAGGCCTCACCATGACCCAAGTGAACGCACCAGAATTCGTTCGTCATCCTAAGCTTATTGCATGGGTTGAAGAAATTGCAAAATTAACCAAACCTGCAAAAATCGAGTGGTGTGACGGTAGCGAAGAAGAATATCAACGTCTGATTGACTTGATGGTCGCCAACGGCACAATGCAAACACTCAACCAAGAAAAACATCCAGGTTCTTATCTTGCAAACTCTGACCCTTCTGACGTTGCGCGTGTTGAAGACCGTACGTTCATCTGTTCTGAAAAACAGGAAGATGCGGGTGCGACAAACAACTGGGAAGCGCCAGCAGCGATGCGCGCAAAACTCAACGGTTTGTTTGATGGCGCAATGCAAGGTCGTACCATGTATGTGGTTCCATTCTCAATGGGTCCTTTGGGCAGCCACATTGCACAGATTGGTATCGAATTAACTGATTCTCCATACGTTGCTGTCAGCATGCGTAAAATGGCTCGCATGGGCAAAGCGGTTTATGACGTTCTTGGCACCGATGGCGAATTTGTACCCTGTGTTCACACAGTTGGTGCGCCTCTTGCTGAAGGCGAAAAAGATGTTGCATGGCCATGCAATCCTGAAAAATATATTGTTCACTACCCAGAAACGCGTGAAATCTGGTCTTACGGTTCAGGTTACGGCGGCAACGCATTACTCGGTAAAAAATGTTTAGCCCTTCGTATCGCTTCTGCAATGGGTCGCGAACAAGGCTGGCTCGCTGAACACATGCTGATTTTAGGTGTCACTAACCCACAAGGTGAAAAGCACTACATCGCAGCAGCATTCCCATCTGCTTGTGGTAAAACCAACTTTGCAATGTTGATTCCACCAGTAGGCTATGAAGGCTGGAAAATTGAAACTGTTGGTGATGATATCGCTTGGATCAAACCAGGTGAAGATGGTCGTCTGTATGCAATCAACCCTGAAGCTGGTTTCTTCGGTGTTGCGCCTGGTACAAACACCAAAACCAACCCGAACTGTATGGCAACCCTACACAAAGACGTAATTTATACTAACGTTGCTGTGACTGATAACGGTGAAGTATGGTGGGAAGGTCTATCTAAAGAAGTTCCAGCAAACTTGACCAACTGGAAAGGTCAACCTCATGTAAATGGTGAAAAAGCAGCACATCCAAATGCACGTTTTACTGTTTCAGCAGGCCAATGTCCTTCTATTGATGCTGACTGGGAAAATCCAGCAGGTGTTCCAATTTCTGCATTTATCTTCGGTGGTCGTCGTGCCGATACGGTTCCTTTAGTATCAGAAGCATTTGACTGGGTTGATGGTGTTTATAAAGCAGCAACCATGGGTTCTGAAACTACTGCGGCGGCTGTTGGTCAACAAGGCGTAGTACGTCGTGACCCATTTGCTATGTTGCCGTTTACTGGTTACAACATGGCAGATTACTTCCAACACTGGTTAGAAGTGGGTCAGCAAGTCGGTGAAAAAGCTGAAGCTGCGGGCAATAAATTACCAAAAATCTTCAACGTCAACTGGTTCCGTCGTGATGCTGAAGGTAACTTTGTATGGCCTGGTTTTGGTCAAAATATGCGTGTGCTTGAGTGGATGATTGACCGTGTTGAAGGTCGTGCCAATGCAGTTGAAACACCAATTGGTTATGTTCCAACTTATGACGATCTTAACTGGGCAGGTACAGATTTTTCTAAAGAAGAATTTGATCTGATCACTGCACAAGACAAAGATCAGTGGATTACTGAAATCGAAAGTCACACAGAATTGTTTACCAAACTTGGTGATCGTTTACCACAAGCATTAAAAGAACGCCAAGAAGCGTTATTAAATGCGGTTAAAAACCACTAAATCAGTTAATCGCATCATAAAACAGGCCATTTAAATGGCCTGTTTTATTATGTGCAATATGCTAAGAAATATCGGCAAATAATCTTTAATATACTGATAAATTTTATTTTTTTACAACCAAAGAGAAACAAACAATGAAAAAACTTGTTCTTTGTACTTTGTCTTTACTTGTTCTTTGCAACATCACCCATGCAAATGAGGTAACAGCAAATGAAAAAGCGAAGAATCATTTCGGGGTATGTCTTATTAGTGGTGTTCCATCGCAGCAATATGTGGTCGTTAAACGTGTAAAAGTTGCAAAAGGCACCTATGGAAGTGTTGAAGAACTCTATCCAAAATTAGGCAATGCTGCGCAAAAACTGAATGCCAATGCGATTGTGGATTATAATGCGAGTCAACGTTTTGGCTTTTGGCCATGGCGTATCGTTCGTCCTGTAGCAACAGGAACAGCAGTCAGATGGAATGCACCGAATGTAGATTGTCAAAGTTTAGGCGGTAAGGAAATCTAAACGTCGATCAATTGTTTTATAGCTGCATAAATTGACTTTATGTAGCTTTTATTGATATTAAGCAATCTTGCTGTGCTGATGACCTAGAACGCTTTGAAGATAATCATCCAATAATGTCATATCAGCTTTACCAAATTTTAATCCCAGTTTACTACGCCGCCATAGAATATCATCTACTGATTGTGCCCATTCCACTTTGGTCAAGTAATCGACTTCAAGTTGATAGAGCCCGTGCCCAAAATATATGCCAAAGTCCTCCAAAGTATAGACTTCTCTGAGCAACTGCCAGACACGAGTGCCATAACTACTCGCCCAACGTGTCGCAATTTCGATTGGAATATGTTTAATTCTGAGCTGAATCCCTCGTATTAACCCATCTAAACTTTTAAAATACTCCCCTCCTGGTAATGGCTCATATTCAGTCCACGCAGTCTGTAACTCAGGGAAAAAAGGGGTTAATTCATCCAGTGCAGATTCAGCAAGTTTTCGATAGGTGGTTAACTTACCCCCAAATACCGATAGCAACGGCACCGTCTCATTCAGCATCGTCATTGCCAAAGTATAATCTCGGGTCACTGCTGAGGGTTGATCTGACTCATCATCACATAAGGGTCGAACCCCAGAATAAGTTTCGATAATATCTGCTTGAGTAATCGTGCGTTCAAAGTGCCAGTTTACCACTGTCAATAAATATTCAATTTCATCCTGTGTGATTGCGACCTGCTGCAAGTCTCCCTGATAAATCCGATCCGTCGTTCCGATCAATGTATATTCATCTAAATAAGGAATGGTAAATACGATACGTCGATCTTCATTTTGTAAAATATAGGCATAGTCTCCCTCATAAAGTTTGGGAATAATCAAATGACTACCCTGAATGTGGCGAATTTTATAAGGAGAATCCAGTTTAAGCGTATCTTTTAGAAAACGTTCAACCCACGGCCCCGCTGCATTGACCAAGGCTTTTGCACGAATTTGATACTGTGTTTGTTGCTGCTTCAAAGTTAATAACCATGTACCATCAATTACTTCTGCGGCAACACACTCAGTTCGAGTTACCAGTTCTGCCCCTTTTTCTCTAGCTTGCATCGCATTTAAAATCACTAAGCGCGCATCATCTACTGCACAATCTGAATATTCAAAGCCCAATACAATATCCTGTTTTAAAGGACTTCGTTGATCCAAGACCAAACGCTTAGATGCAGGTAATTTTTCTCGTTTTCCCAAATAATCATATAGAAATAAGCCAGAACGGATCAACCATGCTGATCGTAAATGTGGACGATGTGGCAAGACAAAACGTAAAGGACGGATAATATGCGGAGCTTTCGCCATAAGAACTTCGCGTTCAGCAAGTGCTTCACGCACCAGACGAAATTCAAAATGCTCTAAATAGCGCAAACCACCATGAATCAATTTACTACTGGCAGATGAGGTATGACTCGCAAAGTCATCTTTTTCACAAAGAAAAACGGAGAGTCCCCGTCCAGCAGCATCATTGGCGATCCCTACCCCATTAATACCACCACCGATCACCGCAATATCATAAAGAGGAAGATCATTAAAATGAGATAACATGTGTGATTCCCCCTTTTTATTATTATCAATCTTTAATCAAGATCATTTGAAATTAGCAAATTTAAACACAAAGTGAAAGCTTTACCCGCCATATACGGTACGTATTTTATTTGCCAAGCTGAATGGTTTTAAAGTTAATACAATTTTATGGTTTGTTTAGGTCCGTAAATGCTTAAAATATAAAAAATACATCTGCATATTTTCAACTACTGACTTAAATACGATTAGAAGGAACAACCTCATGAAAAAAAGCTTATTATTTTTAATTACAGGGAGTGTCATTGTATTAACTGCGTGTCAGAGTACCCCACGTCAATACAACGGCAACACAGGCTATCAGGTTGAAAATAAAACGGCATCTTCTGCAACACTGGCTTATACACTTGCTGGACGCTCTAACCAACAACTTGATGAACGAAAATTACAACGCGCCTGCCAACAAGTTTTAGGCACCACACAAACTTATAAATTATCTATTTTAAGTATTAATGAAATCGCCAATCCTGCGGCAAATCAATCAAGTCAGGATGGATTACAAGTCGGCAACTCACGTATGTCTGTGGGATTAATGGACTCTCCTAGTCTCAACAACAGTGAAGGCTATGCGACACGTCAAGCGTTAGACACTAAACCCAGCACACTTAAAGTTGTACGCTATACCTGCTCATAAGCTTTACTTAATCGCCTCCAAATAAAAAAAACGCTGTAATCTTACAGCGTTTTATAAAAACTCACGTTGCGAAACTCTTTTGCTTCATCCAGATCAGGCCATGTTGTGGCACTACGTTCATCAATCTTCATATATTGAGGATGACTAAAATTTTTGACCCGGCTGTCTGCCACCCACACTTCTGGGGCAAATTTTAAAAATTCATCTAAAAAGAAACGATTAGATTGATCATATAGCACATCGGCAGCAAGTAACACATCCACTTGTTCTGCCTTGTATAAATCATCCAGATATTCAAGCTCAACATCATTAAGCAATGCATTCTCACGACAGGCAGCCAAACTTACTTGGTCGATATCACAACAAATGACTCGCTTAGCCCCTGCCATTTTCGCTGCAATAGCGACAACACCAGAACCTGCACCAAAGTCTAAAACCACTTTATCTTTGACATGCTGTGGCTCTGCCAGCAACCACTGCGCCATCGCCAATCCAGAAGCCCAACAAAAAATCCAGTAAGGTGTGTCATTCCAAATCCGTCGAATCACTTCATCATCCAAACGATCGGATGGAAAGACAGGTGGAATTAACCAAAGTGAAATTGGCGTTTCTGGTAATTGCTGTGGTGATAATTCACACTGAGGAATCACGTGATGAAGCGCCTCAAGCAAATGCTGAGGCACTTTTGAACACTGAAATGTAGAGTTCATATTAAACTAAAGCTTTTTCAGCCGCTTCAACAGTTTGACGAATCAAAGTCGTAATCGTCATTGGCCCAACACCACCTGGTACAGGCGTATAAGCCGATGCAATATCTTCAATTCCTTGTAATTGGATATCACCTACACCGCCGCCATCACGCGGATGAAAACCCGCATCGACCACGACTGCATCTTGTTTAATCCAGTCTTTTTGGATGAGTTCTGCTTTACCCACAGCACCCACAATAATATCTGCTTGTTTTACGAATTCAGCTAAATTCTGTGTACGTGAATGGCAAATCGTCACAGTCGCATTCGCTTCAAGTAACATCGCCGCCATTGGCTTGCCTAAAATCGCAGAGCGCCCAACCACAACCGCATGTTTACCCGCAATTTCAATGTTGTTTTCTTTTAAAATCGTCATGATCCCAGCAGGTGTAGCTGAACCATAAGCCGCTTCGCCCATGGCCATACGACCATAACCCAAACAAGTCACGCCATCGACATCTTTATTCAAAGAAATCGCATCAAAACAGGCACGCTCATCAATTTGAGCAGGTACTGGATGTTGTAACAAAATCCCGTGTACATCTGGATTGGCATTTAATTTTTCGATTTCAGCCAGAAGTTGCTCAGTGGTGGTTTCCTGTGGCAATTCAATTTTAACTGAATCCATGCCTACACGTTTACAGGCATTACCTTTCATACGTACATAGGTTGCAGATGCACCATCATCTCCGACCAAAATGGTAGCCAAAATTGGGGTACGACCTGATTTTGCTTTTAACGCTTCTACACGTGTAAGCAAGTCAGCTTCAATTTGTTTTGCCAATGCACGACCATCAAGAACCAATGCCACAGCACATCTCCAAAGTAGATATGAATTCGATTTTGCAAATGATACATGATAATTGAGTCAATTTTATTTTAGATGTTGTTTTTCTGTGCATATTCGCTGAAATCACTATTGTTTTTTTTCTGAAGCTTGCTAATATGTGCATCACCAAATGATGGCGGGGTGGCAGAGTGGTCATGCAGCGGACTGCAACTCCGTGTACGCCGGTTCGATTCCGACCTCCGCCTCCAAATTTGGTAAAAAGCCCGGGTGGTGAAATAGGTAGACACAGGGGATTTAAAATCCCCCGCCCACAAAGCGTGCCGGTTCGAGTCCGGCCCCGGGCACCATTTTAAATCAGTTAAAATGGTGCCAATAAAGAATCCAGCATAAGCTGGTTTTTTTATGTCTAAATGATCCTTTTTACCAATATTTAAACCAAAGCCATAATCTATTCAAACACCGACTCGCAGTATCAGGTGCAAAAAACCCCATCAATGTACACGTCAAACTGATGACTAAAATAATCGTTGAAGAACTAAAGCCTGTATCTAAGTATTTCGCCATAGATAGTGCAATCAGAAACCCGAAAACCAAACCTAATAATCCATAACATCCTGCGAATACAAATCGATCCGTCAAAGTCCACTGCTCCATTCTTTTTTTCATTATTATCACCCAATTAAAATATTTCGTATTGTTTTAAAGCGATGTTATCTTAAATAGCATTTGATTTTAAATTAACAATTTACTCCAGAAAAGCTGCCGTCATCTATGCCTAAAACTTTTGTACTCGCCCCAGATTCGTTTAAAGAAAGTATGACTGCACTTGAAGCTTGTCAAGCGATGCAAAGTGGGCTGCAAAAGGTATTTCCTGATGCTTATTTTATTTTGTACCCTATGGCAGACGGTGGTGAAGGTACAGTCGATACCATAATTAATGCTCAGCATGGACAAAAAATTGATATTGAAGTGATGGGGCCTTTACCTTCACAGCGAATCTCAACTTATTTTGGCTTAATCAATCAAGGCAAAACAGCAATCATTGAGATGGCAAAAGCCAACGGTATTCACCTTCTCTCTTCCGAACAGCGTGACCCTTTACTTACCTCAACTTATGGAACGGGTGAAATGATTCGCTTAGCACTGGATCACGGTGTTTCTCAAATCATTATAGGTTTAGGTGGAAGTGTGACCAATGACGCAGGCATGGGAATGGCGACTGCTTTAGGAGTTAAATTTCTAGACCAAGAGAAACAACCCGTTAGGTTAGGTGGTGGTTATCTCAATGACATTCAGTTCATAGATATTTCTGAAATAGATCAACGCCTGAATAACGTTGAAATTATCATTGCTAGCGACGTGAATAACCCTCTATTAGGACCAAATGGTGCAAGTCATGTATTCGGCCCACAGAAAGGTGCAAGTCCTGAAATAGTTATACAACTTGAATCAAACCTCACTCACTTTGCCAATTTAATTGAAAAGCAGCTCAATATAACAGTTCAAGATATTGCAGGTTCTGGTGCAGCGGGTGGATTAGCTGCTGGGCTTTTGGTGTTTACACAAGCCAAAATCCAGTCTGGCGTAGAAACAGTGATTAATCTGTTAGATATGCAACACACCATACAACAGGCCGATTATGTGTTTACAGGCGAAGGAGGAATTGATTTTCAAACCAAATTTGGAAAAACGCCCATCGGAGTAGCACGTCTTGCGCACACATATGATAAACCCGTTTTTGTTTGTGCAGGCTATATGGGTGAAGGAATCGAAAGTCTGTATGAGGAAGGCATTACTGCAATATTCGGAATACTTGATCAAAGCAGTGATCTCAAAACAGCACTGCAAAATGGCCCCAAAAATCTAAGTCGATGCTGCGAAAATATTGCCAGATTAATTCGCAGCATTGACGCAAGCACATTTAAAAACGAGTAGTTGATTGAAAAAACTACAAATAATTTCAGATATTCTTGCCAATATTGGGCAGTTCATCTATCATTGCCGACATGCCCGGGTGGTGAAATAGGTAGACACAGGGGATTTAAAATCCCCCGCCCACAAAGCGTGCCGGTTCGAGTCCGGCCCCGGGCACCATTTTAAACTGTTGAAATGGTGTAAAATAAAATTTCCAGCATAATGCTGGTTTTTTTATATCTAGTAAGATAATAATCTGATGAAAAAAACTGAACTGTTACCTATTATATTTAGTATCAGCATTAAACATGACGCCCCGTCATGCTCAAGATATTTTTCGAACCAGTAAAAATAAAAAAAAACAGAAGCTCTATTTAAAAAATCGCGCAGTGGCGGCAAATGAATATCTTATTCAAAGTAAAAAAGTTGAAGTAATAAAATAACTAGAAAAGTTCAAGCAAAATTATTCTCAATTTTGGCTACGTCTTTTAGCAACCGCTAAATATAATCATTCACAATTAAAATTAAACGTTGAAGACATTACAGATGTACATCCGAATCAAAGTTGCGACATAAACCAAATGTTGCTAGATTTATTCTTAGCCGATTCCCACACAAGCCAACAGAAATAACCTCAGACTTACAAGAGAAATTACCACTCTCTACTCGCGACCAATTCCTCTAAATCAATCTCAAGGTATCCCGCATCCTGCACCACCATCATCATAGCTTCAGCGATATAATCCGTGGCAGTATCATCAAGGCTTGAATCCAAATCTTCAAAATCAGCTTTCATTTCATTGATTTTCAGTAAAGTTGAATCTGCTAATTGATAAATTTCAGATTCAGTTTTAGGATTAGCTTGAATTTTTCTTGAAAAATCAATTAGGTCTTGCTTTATTTCAGCCACCAAGATTTGAGGATAATAACCATCATCAAACATAGGGAGAAGTAGATCATTTAACATGGATAAAGGCTTAACAACATTAAAAATTCGGTGATGCTTATAACATACCTTCAAATTAAATTCGACTAGTCACTAATCCCAGAGTTCAAAATTTAGTCGATGTTCTTCAAAAATCAACCAACCTGCAAGCAACAATAAGATCGCCATAAAGGCAAATAAGGTATTTGCAGTAAAAATTGCAACAAATAAAAAAAGGATGTCTAAAAGGATAGAAGCAATAAACACCACAAAAATGAATGGATGAAGCTGCATGATCACTTTACTCATCGATAACAACCAATTTATAAATTAACATGCGCTTCACTTTCAGCCTTATCTTCACATACCCAAAACTTCATCTTCTCAAACAATTCAGCAATTGAAGGATCTTTAGGCAAAATAAGATTGACGCTTTTAAGCTTGATTCATTGCCTGCCAAATTCGAATTGCATCCACAGTTGCCTTAACATCGTGTGCGCGCACCAGTGAAGCCCCCTGCTGGATACTCAACAAATGCGCTGCCACACTACCCACCGCACGTTGTTGCGCATCAGCACCGCCCAATGCCTCGCCGATAAAACGTTTACGTGATAATGCCGATAAAATCGGATAACCCAATTCATTCAACTTCCAAAACTCTTGCAAGAGCTTTAAATTTTGTTGCGCATTTTTAGCAAATCCAAATCCCGGATCAATCATAATATTTTCTGCTTTCACACCCGCAGCCAATGCTTCATCAATCCGAATCTTCAACTCATCGATGACGTCTCGTGTTACATCGCCATATTGAGCCAACTGATTCATGGTCGTTGGCTCACCGCGCATATGCATGACAATCACGGGAACGTTCAGCTCAGCAGCAGTCTCTAGCGCTTGAGGGCGAGTTAATGCTCGAACATCATTCCAGATATGTGCGCCAGCCTCGACAGCAGCCCTAATCACATGAGGTTGACTGCTATCAATTGATAAAATCACGTCTTGCTTTGCCAATAGTTCAACAACGGGCACTACTCGTCGAATTTCTTCCTCAACCTCCACAGGTGATGCCCCCGGTCGTGTAGACTCCCCACCAATATCAATAATGGAAGCGCCATCTGCAATCATTTGCATGGCATGCTCATAAGCCTGCTGTTTTTGATGATATTGCCCGCCATCACTGAATGAGTCAGGCGTTACATTTAAAATACCCATCACCTGAGGTTGAGATAAATCGAGTAGGTGCTGACCACACTTGAGTTGTCGCTGAGGTAAAGGCATTAAACGCATGAATTGACTCCTGTTGTTGAGGCGTATTTTAACAGTATGTTTTCTAATGCTAGTTGATTTAATTTCACATCAAGCTGAATAATATGCAAATAAAAAGAGCTGCCGAAGCAGCTCTTGTAACACTTAAATCATTAACCCATTGAAGGCAACGGTGGTGGTGTAGAAGGACCACTACTTGGCGGATCCAAATCTACCACAGGATTTTCAGCCACATAGACTTTTGGTGGACGTGGTTCACGACCTTCCATAATGTCACGTACCTGCTCACGATCAATCGTTTCCCAGTCCAGAAGCGCCTTAACCATCACATGCGCTTTATCCTTGTTATTTTCAAGAATATCCCAAGCAACTTTATATTGTTCATCCAGAATGCGACGAACTTCCTGATCGACCTGCTGCTGTGTTGCTTCTGAAATGGTACGACTGCCTACATTTCCAAAGAAACCATTCTGGTTCTCATCTTCATAGACCATCACGCCTAACTTATCGGACATACCATATTTGGTCACCATCGCACGCGCCATTTTAGTTGCACGCTCAAAGTCATTGGATGCACCGGTGGATTGCTGATTGATAAAAATCTCTTCGGCAATACGGCCACCAAATAAAATCGAAATTTCATTCAGCATTTTGTCTTTATAATGACTAATCTGGTCTTGTTCAGGCAATTGCCAAGTGACACCCAAGGCCCAACCACGCGGCATAATCGTCACTTTATGTACAGGATCAGTACCCGGCAACATCTCAGCAACAATCGCATGTCCAGACTCATGGTAAGCCGTTGCACGACGCTCTTCTTCACGAAGAATCATCGATTTACGCTCAGGTCCCATATAGATCTTGTCTTTAGCATCTTCAAAATCATGCATATCCACCGTATTTTTATTACGACGAGCTGCAAACAAAGCTGCTTCATTTACAAGGTTAGCCAACTGTGCACCAGAAAAACCCGGTGTACCACGTGCCAAAACTTTTAGATCTACACCAGTAACTGAAGGAAGTTTCTTCAAATGAACATTCAGGATTTGCTCACGACCATTAATATCAGGCAAACCAACCATCACTTGGCGGTCAAAACGACCTGGACGCAACAAAGCTTTATCCAGAACATCTGCACGGTTAGTTGCAGCAATGACAATTACCCCTTCATTACCTTCAAAACCGTCCATTTCAACCAACATTTGGTTCAAAGTCTGTTCGCGCTCATCATGCCCACCACCTGTACCTGAACCACGGTGACGACCGACCGCATCAATCTCATCAATGAAGATAATACATGGTGCATGGCGTTTCGCTTGCTCAAACATGTCACGGACACGGGACGCACCCACACCGACAAACATTTCAACAAAGTCAGAACCAGAGATACTAAAGAACGGAACTTTGGCTTCACCCGCAATGGCTTTGGCTAATAAAGTCTTACCCGTACCCGGTGGACCCACCATAAGCACACCACGTGGAATGGTTGCACCCAAACGCTTAAACTTTGCAGGATCTTTTAAGAAATCAACGATTTCAACGACTTCCTGCTTCGCTTCATCACAGCCAGCGACATCTTTAAATGTCACTTTAATCTGGTCTTCTGAAAGCATCTTGGCCTTAGACTTACCAAAACTCATTGGTCCGTTTTTGCCACCAGCTCCCCCACCCATATTTCGCATAAAGAACATGAATAACAAAATGATGAGAAGTACAGGAAAACTAGCAATGAGAAGTTGCATCAACAAGCCCTGACGTTGTGGTGCAGTTCCTTCAACCACGACGTTATTTTTGTTTAGGCTTGGTAAAAGCTCGGTGTCTTCAACCTGCGGACGTACTGTCTCAAAATGAGAGCCGTTGGTTTTTTCACCACTAATATTTAAACCATCAATAGTGACTTGCTTAATTTGACCAGCATTCACCGCAGTAACGAATTCTGAATAATTCATTGCTGATGGCTTATTGCGGTCATTGATGTTACTGAAAATCAAAATCAGAACACCAAGTATTATTAGCCACAATACGGCATTCTTGAAGAGATCGCTCAAAGCTTTATTCCCATTATCAATCTAATTTGATCATGCCCATTACGGGGTAGACCCTAGTAAACAGCAAGTCTAATGCTTGCTACAAGTTGAAATTGTACAAAATGCACAATTTTTCTCGACTTGGCAAGTAAACTTTATCGCATTGCCTTTTTACGCCCCTGCCCGATCAAAAATACTTCTTTTGAACGCGCACGGGAAGCTTCAGGTTTTACAGTTTTCAACACATCAAAACTATCGACGACTTGCTTTCGAAACTCATCGAAACCAGCGCCCTGAAACACTTTTACCACAAATTGTCCATTGGGGCCGAGTACTTTCTGGGCAAAATCGAGAGCCAGTTCACATAAGTAAATCTGTCGAGGTTGATCGACAGCCCTATTACCTGATGTATTGGGGGCCATATCTGAAATTACAATATCTACAGTACGACCATTTAAAATATTTAACAATTTTTCGAAGACTTCCTCTTCGCGAAAGTCACCTTGTAGGAAGGTAACATCTGGAAGTGCATCCATAGCTAAAATATCAGATGCGATGACCAATCCTTTACTTCCCACCAGTTTTCCTGCAATTTGCGACCAACTGCCTGGGGCTGCACCTAGATCAACCACCGTCATACCCGGTTTGATCAGTTTGTATTTTTCCTGAATTTCAAGAAGTTTGTATGCAGCACGGGCACGGTAACCTTCTTTTTGTGCTCTTTTCACAAAAGGATCATCAAGGTGTTCCCGCATCCACGCACGACTACTCTTCGATAACTTCTGATTGGTAATGCGTGTCGCCATAACTCACTAAATTATAAAAAACTTCTGATCTGTTATTGTACGTGAAAAATACTGATTTTGCAGTATGCATATGTATCTAGAATTAACACTTTCATGATCTTTTTTTCAATGATCATGATCGAATATTTCGTATATTTATGCGTATTGGCTGCATGCTGAATCTATCTTAGATACGGGATGCAAGTTATACTAGGTCGTTTTTACATTCAGGTAGTTTTCATGGCGGCTTTATCTATTCAAGAGCGCAAACGTTTACGTCAGATCGGACATGCGCTAAATCCTGTGGTCATGATCGGTGGGCAAGGTTTAACTGAAAACGTGATCGAAGAAACCAACCGTGCTTTAAACGACCATGAACTGATTAAAGTAAAAGTTGCAGGTGAAGATCGCGAAGTTCGTGCACAAGTCATTGATGAGCTTGCTCAAGCCACAGGTGCAGAAGCAGTTCAGAAAATTGGCAAAATCGTATTACTCTACAAAAAAGCACCGAAACAAAATCCGAATTTATCCAATCTGGTTCGTCACGCTCATTTAGCCAAATAAATCGATTTTAATTATGGCAAGTTATGAATTGATGTCTTTCGATCGTTTTGAATCAATCTCATTGGTTGGAGCGATCGAACAACAATCTCCATTTACACTCAATGTTGGTTATTGGCTACGTGATCCTAATCATTTAATGCTTTGGCCAGAGCAAGTTGCAGCTCATCCACGCCGTGATTTTTTGTGGGAGCAAACCTGTTTTGAAATTTTCATTGGGGTGAAAAATCAGGATTTTTATCGCGAGATTAATTTATCCCCTTCTGAAGCATGGCAAGCCTATCAGTTTGAAGAGTATCGTTATCCTGAAAATATACCGCCAATCGCAGCTTACGACATTGAGTTAAATCAATTGAAACGAACCCATTATGGGATGAATGTAAGTGTGGACTTAACAGTGTTTATGCAAAAGCATCAACTGAAATGGTCTGATCTTTATGTAGGTTTAAGCGCCGTTTTAAACACATCACAAGGTATGCATTTTTATGCCATGCAACACAGCAGCCCATCAGCTGATTTTCATAATAAACGCGATTGGCTACATGAGTTTTAATACAATTATTTTGAGCTATTTAAACCAGTAAAAGTAGTTACTTTTACTGGTTTTTTTGTTTTTTAGTTCTCACGTACTTTATTCCATGCTTCAACAGCATGTTCTTTTGAGCGTTTGAGTACGTCAGTTAAAGTATCCTTGTGTTTTAAAGTAATTTGACCTAAATCATCTTTAATTTCACGACCGACTTTACCAAGATCTTCTACCAAAGTTCCAAACTCTTTTTTAATGACATCACCAAGTTCGGTTAAATCACCTTGAGAGTTATTAAATTGAGACTTAATAATGTCAACGCGCTGTAATACATCTTCTTTAAGATGCGAAAGTTGGGTTTGAATGGTTTGATTCAATTCTTTTGCTTCAGCTTCAATTTTTTCCTGTGTCTCAGTTAGAACATCTTTTACCTGAGCACTTGTTTCAGTATATAACTGTTCAACTTGTTGTTGGTGTTCTTCAACAACGGCCTTCAATGGTTTTTTTGCTGGCATGTGATGATCCTCTTTTTTTGAATTATGTCAGTTTTTATTTTAAATCGATCAACATTTACCCACCATACAAAATTGTTAGACAATACTTATTTTACAAACTGATCCCGATAAAAGGCCAACATCATTTGTATTACCTAAATAAGTCAGGATTTGCTTTAAAATGCGTAGACTTTCACAGACTTCATGCGTATAATGCGCTGTTAAGTTATAAGCGAGCAGACCAAGAAGGAGGGCGTGTTTTTTTAAGACAGCCGGCCTTTTTTTATGTCTACTCGCTTTTTTACAGCCCTATTTTTGTGGTTTTAATTCAGGAGCTTTGGTTTGAGCACCCCCGCCATTTTAGCCCTTGCTGATGGAACGATCTTTAAAGGAACGTCTATTGGTGCAACGGGATCAACGACTGGTGAAGTCGTTTTTAACACAGCCATGACTGGCTATCAAGAAATTCTGACCGATCCAAGTTATGCACAACAACTGGTGACGTTAACTTATCCTCATATTGGTAACACTGGTTGCAATAGCGAAGATAATGAATCGGGTCGCATCCACAAAGTTTGGGCAAATGGCTTAATCATTCGTGATCTTCCATTACTGCATAGTAATTTCCGTGCAGAGCAATCCTTAGGCGACTACTTAGAACAAAATAATGTCGTAGCGATTGCCGATATTGACACCCGTAAATTGACACGTATTTTGCGTGATAAAGGTGCCCAAAATGGCTGTATCCTTGCGGGCGAAAATATTACAGAAGAAGAAGCACTTGCGAAAGCACGAGCATTTGGCGGCTTAAATGGTTTAGACCTTGCGAAAGAATGCTGTGACCCAGATGGCTTTGAATGGACTGAAGGTTCATGGGAGCTGGGTACAGGCTTTAGTCAACCTGAATTAAAATATCATGTGGTTGCATACGATTACGGTGTCAAAACCAACATCTTGCGTATGCTTGCAGACCGCGGCTGTAAATTGACTGTTGTTCCGGCTCAAACACCTGCTGAAAAAGTATTAGCGTTAAATCCAGATGGTGTGTTTTTATCTAATGGTCCAGGCGATCCAGCCGCGTGTGACTATGCCATTGAAGCGGTAAAAACGATTGTTGAAACCACGACGTTACCTGTATTTGGTATTTGTTTGGGACATCAAATTTTAGCACTTGCTTCAGGTGCCAAAACCATGAAAATGAATCATGGTCACCACGGTGCCAACCATCCTGTACAAAATCTTGAACAAGGTACAGTGATGATTACTTCTCAAAACCACGGCTTTGCTGTTGATGAAAGTACCTTACCAACAAACTTAAAAGTGACACATCGCTCACTGTTTGATGGTACAAACCAAGGAATTCATCGCACTGACAAACCAGCATTTAGTTTTCAGGGTCATCCTGAAGCCAGCCCAGGTCCACATGACTGTGCCCCATTGTTCGATCATTTCATCGAACTTATTGAAGCCGCTAAGAAGTAATTAAGGAGCGAATAATGCCTAAACGTACGGACATAAAAAGCATCCTGATTATTGGTGCGGGTCCTATTGTGATTGGTCAGGCCTGTGAGTTTGACTATTCTGGTGCACAAGCCTGTAAAGCGCTTCGTGAAGAAGGTTATCGCGTGATTTTGGTGAACTCCAATCCTGCGACGATTATGACCGACCCTTCTATGGCGGATGCAACTTATATCGAGCCAATCACTTGGCAAACGGTTGCACAGATTATTGAAAAAGAACGTCCAGATGCGGTTCTCCCAACCATGGGTGGTCAAACGGCATTGAACTGTGCATTGGCACTGGATGAAAACGGCGTTTTAGAGAAATACAACGTTGAATTAATCGGCGCAAGCAAAGACGCAATTGAAAAAGCAGAAGATCGTAAACTGTTTGATATCGCAATGCGTAAAATCGGGTTGGAATGTCCAAAAGCCGCCATTGCAGAAAACATGCAGGAAGCTTTGGAAATTCAATCACGCTTTGGCTTCCCTGTCATTATCCGTCCATCGTTCACCATGGGTGGTTCAGGCGGTGGTATCGCGTATAACCGTGAAGAATTCCTTGAAATCTGTGAACGTGGTTTCGATCTTTCTCCAACGCATCAGTTATTGATTGATGAATCATTGATAGGCTGGAAAGAGTACGAAATGGAAGTTGTTCGTGATAAAAACGACAACTGTATCATTGTCTGTGCCATCGAAAACTTTGACCCAATGGGTGTTCATACAGGTGACTCGATCACAGTTGCACCAGCCCAAACACTGACAGATAAAGAATATCAAATCATGCGTAATGCATCGATTGCCGTTCTTCGTGAAATTGGTGTTGAAACGGGTGGTTCTAACGTTCAGTTTGGTATCAATCCTCAAGACGGCCGTATGGTCGTGATCGAGATGAACCCACGTGTTTCTCGTTCATCTGCACTTGCCTCTAAAGCAACAGGCTTCCCGATTGCTAAAATTGCGGCAAAACTGGCAGTGGGTTATACCCTTGATGAGTTGAAAAATGACATTACAGGTGGAACCACACCTGCATCATTTGAACCATCGATCGACTATGTCGTAACCAAGATTCCTCGTTTTAACTTTGAGAAATTCCCACAAGCTGAACCTGTACTGACGACGCAGATGAAATCGGTCGGTGAAGTCATGGCGATTGGTCGTAACTTCCAGGAATCTGTACAAAAAGCACTTCGTGGCTTGGAAGTAGGTGTATCTGGTTTTGATGAAAAAATTGAAATTGGGACTGAAGGCGCACGCGAGAAAATCCAGCATGAACTGAATGTTCCTGGACCAGAGCGTATCTGGTATGTTGCAGATGCTTTCCGTCACGGTTTTAGCCTTGATGACGTATTCAATGCAACCAAGATTGATCGTTGGTTCCTGATCCAGATTCAAGACATCATCAAAACTGAAGAACAAGTGAAAACCTTGGGCTTTGGTGACTTGAATGCCGATAATATTCGTGCATTTAAACGTAAAGGTTTATCTGACCTGCGTATTGCTGACCTCATGGGTATTTCACAAAAACAATTCCGTAAACAACGCTGGAATTTAGGTGTCTATCCTGTTTACAAGCGCGTGGATACGTGTGCAGCCGAATTTGAATCTTCAACGGCTTACATGTACTCAACTTACGATGAAGAATGTGAAGCAAATCCATCAAACCGTGACAAAATCATGGTGATTGGTGGTGGTCCAAACCGTATTGGTCAAGGCATCGAGTTTGACTATTGCTGTGTACATGCGGCACTTGCAATGCGTGAAGATGGTTATGAAACCATCATGGTCAACTGTAACCCTGAAACAGTTTCAACCGACTACGATACTTCTGATCGTTTGTACTTTGAACCTGTTACCCTTGAAGATGTGCTTGAAATCGTACGTACCGAGAAGCCTAAAGGCGTAATCGTACAATACGGTGGTCAAACGCCTTTGAAATTGGCGCGTGCTTTAGAAGAAGCAGGTACGCCTATCATTGGTACATCTCCAGATGCCATTGACCGTGCAGAAGACCGTGAACGCTTCCAGCAAATGATTCAGCGTTTACAGCTTCGTCAACCGAACAACAGCATCGTCAAATCTGCTGAAGAAGGTATGGCAGAAGCGTCTAAAGTAGGTTATCCGTTGGTTGTTCGCCCATCTTATGTATTGGGTGGTCGTGCTATGGAAATCGTCTACAATGATGAAGAACTGAAACGTTACTTACGTGATGCAGTTCAAGCATCCAATGAAGCACCTGTTTTGCTTGATCATTTCTTGGATGATGCGACTGAAGTTGATGTCGACTGCGTATCTGACGGTAAAGATGTGGTGATTGGCGGTATTATGCAACACATCGAACAAGCAGGGATTCACTCAGGTGACTCTGCATGTTCAATCCCACCTTATTCTCTTTCTGACACCATTCAGAATGAAATGCGTCGTCAAACTATCGCGATGGCAAAAGAACTGGGTGTAGTGGGCTTAATGAACGTTCAGTTTGCTGTAAAAGGTGATGACGTTTATGTGCTTGAAGTAAATCCACGTGCATCGCGTACGGTTCCATTCGTATCGAAATGTATTGGTGAATCTTTAGCTAAAGTTGCTGCACGTTGTATGGCAGGTCAAACGCTTGCTTCTCAGGGTTTTACTAAAGAAATCATTCCGACTCGCTTTGCTGTAAAAGAAGCAGTTTTCCCATTCGCGAAATTCCAAGGCGTTGATCCAATGCTTGGGCCTGAGATGAAATCGACAGGTGAAGTGATGGGTGTCGGTAAAACCTTTGGTGAAGCGTTCTATAAAGCAGTATTGGGTTCAAATGAACGCCTGCCTGGATTACCGACTGAAGGTGAAATCAAGCATGCTTTCTTGTCTGTACGTGAGTCAGATAAAAAATATATTGCTGATATTGCTAAAAAACTCGTGGACTATGGTTTTAAACTGCTTGCTACAGGTGGAACTTATCAGGTACTTAAAAATGCAGGTTTGGCATGCGAACGTGTAAATAAAGTAACTGAAGGCCGTCCACATGTTGTTGACCGCTTGAAAAATGGTGAAATACACCTTATTGTCAATACCACTGAAGGTAAACAAGCTCAGTATGACTCAGCCATGATTCGTCGTGCAGCCCTACAAGGCAAAGTGTATTATACGACGACTATTAATGGTGCTGAAGCAGTTTGCCAAGCTTTTGCAATTCAATTACCAATGGATGTATATCGCTTGCAAGATTTACAAACTGTAGGTTAATTCGTTACCGATAAGCCCGTCACTTTATCGGTGGCGGGTTTTTTGTTTTTTTAAAAAGGTCAACTCCCATTTCATTTAGAGGGACTAAAATGCAACGTTATCCAATGACTCCAGAGGGCAAAGAAGCTCTTGAGAAAGAATTACACCAGCTAAAGACTGTGGAACGTCCACGTATTACTCAGGCGATTGCTGAGGCACGTGAACATGGCGATTTGAAAGAAAATGCTGAATATCATGCTGCACGTGAACAACAAGGCTTTTGTGAAGGTCGTATTCAGGACATCGAAGGCAAATTAGGTGCAGCTCAAGTCATTGATATTCATGAACTTGAAAAAAATGGTCGTGTGGTTTTTGGGGTAACGGTGACCATTGAAAATCTGGACACTGAAGAACGTAAGACCTATAAAATTGTAGGTGATGATGAAGCTGATTTCAAAATCAATAAAATCTCTGTGAACTCCCCTATTGCACGTGGGCTTTTGGGCAAAAATGAAGGCGATGAAGCCAAAATTGTCACTCCACAAGGTGAAGTCGAATATGAAGTCGTAAGTGTTGAGTATCTCTAAACATCTAGTTTAATGACTTAAAACCCACAAGACTCAAAAATGAATATCCAAATGCTACGCCTGCAAAGGTTTAGATTTGGATATTTTTATTGCACTTAAAATGTATCCCAACGAACAATTTCTTTTCCTTCATATTGCATGATGCTTGTGATTTTATTTGAAGCGTCAAACTCGGTGATGGTTTTATGTTCAATGCCATTGACTATTTTTTGTTGAGTTTCACGTCGCGTATCTTCTTTTTCATACCAGTAAGTTTCTTGATAATTCCCCTCTCCATAGATCGCCTGAATTTCCTGTTGCCCAGTTTGATACCAAGATTGCTGCAAACCCAATAATTGATCATTTTGATAGTGATGGTTAGATCTTAATTGACCTGAGCGATACCAACTTTTCCACGTTCCTTGCTTTTTATTGCCAATATAATGACCTTCAGCCACTTTATGTCCATCATAATCCCAAACTTGGATATCGTTATTTTTTACGATATCTTCAAAAAAATCAAAATTCGTTTCAACATCAAATCTAAGACACTCAGCGTAATGTTGACCCGAATTTGGATCTAAACTTTTGACCCAAAACGCACTCGAATTTTTTTGATTATTTTCATGGTAATACTGGATGAATAAATTATCCTGATCATCTTTCTTAATTAGCTTAATCTGGCAATTGTATTTAAAATCATCTTTAGGATCGCCTAAAGAACCCACCCAGTAAGCAACACCAAGTAGACCATCTGAAGAACAGCCTATTAAAAATGATGTCATCATCAAAGTAAAAACTGCACACTTTTTCATTCAGTCCCCAATACAAACAATAAAGTTTTGCACATTATTTTTAATTATATTTATCAATATATCATATTCATTTTTAACAAAATCACATTGTTGCCATCTGTTCTTTCTGCTAAAAATATCATTTAAGGTTTATTCTCTTTATCCACCTAATGCATACCTAAACTTAATATGAGACTATAAAATGAGCTATCAGCATATACTGGTTTGTGTAGATGATTCTGAACCTTCTATCAAGGCACTAGAACACGCCATACAATTAGCCAAGAGTTTAGGTAGTCAAGTGGCGGTCTTAGAGGTCTTGGAACTC
Source organism: Acinetobacter sp. FDAARGOS_515 (assembly GCF_003938865.1). Taxonomy (NCBI): domain Bacteria; kingdom Pseudomonadati; phylum Pseudomonadota; class Gammaproteobacteria; order Moraxellales; family Moraxellaceae; genus Acinetobacter; species Acinetobacter sp. FDAARGOS_515. The sequence continues at coordinate 87,805 of NZ_RKIX01000003.1, forward strand.
GACCCGATGATTGCTGAGGACTATATAAATAAGGGGCAAAGTAACGTATTGATCGATCGAGCAAAGGATTATATCTTGGCTTCGCTAGAAAAGATTAAAGCCCAATATTCAGAAGATGGACTAAGCTTAAGCATTCAATATCGTGAAGGCCTCTCAATTGCCGAAACAATCATTCAGACCGCTATAGAGCTTAAAGCTGATTTACTGGTGATGGGGTCACATGGACGCACAGGTTTAAAGAAACTTGTATTGGGTAGTGTTGCTCAAACCGTATTGGCTCAAAGTCCAGTACCTGTTCTTATTGCTAAATAAATCTATTTTTCAAGAGATCAATTCCATTGGTATTTTTTTAGACTCACTTTCCCTGCAACTACCACAACATCTTCCTCTAGTAATTTCATTTGCTGGATATTTTCTCCATGTGCATTTAATCGGTTGGTGCTGATTTTGCCTTGAGCATTAATCACACGATGCCACGGCAAATCACTTTCAGGATCAAGATGTTTTAAAACATATCCCACTAACCGCGCATGCTTAGGGAGCCCCGCCAATTGGGCAATTTGTCCATAACTGGCGACTGTACCATAAGGAATCAGAGCCACTACTTCGAGTATCTGGATATGAAGTTCTTTGGTCATTTATACGCCACACATATCGTGATCGTCTTTGTTGAATAGGATTCTCAATCTGCTCGACTTTAGTGTAAGCATGATAAAGTTGCCGATTAATTATGCTATTTTATCACTGTATTGCATGTGATTAACTCAAAGTAATCCTCGAATATTCGTTCGGTTCAAACGACATATTTCAGGCAATATGATGATAATGTTGAAAATATATACACAATAACTTTTACAAACAATTTTTTATAATGAAAAGGAGTTTACCGATGTCATATCAACATATTTTGGTTCCTGTTGATGGTTCATCCACTGCCCTTGCTGCGGTTCATCAAGCGGCACAATTAGCAAAAACCTATAATAGTCAGGTGACCATTTTACTGGTCGTGACGATTGATCCTTTTATTGGGGTTGAATATGTTAATGCTGAAAGCCAAAAAGAAGATGCCATTAATCGTGGACGCGCTATGATCCAAGATATTTTGGAAGAAGCAAAACAAGTGTTTTCATCACAAGGTGTCGAAGCAAAGACTAAAATAGTCGAAGGTCAGGAAATTTACAAAGAAATTGTGAATGCTGCAACAGAGGTAAATGCTGACCTTTTAGTGATGGGTTCACATGGCCGTACAGGGTTTAAAAAGTTAGTACTGGGTAGTGTGGCACAAAAAGTATTGGGAGAGATTTATATTCCAGTATTGATTGTTCGAAGTTAAGCATAAATATTCAGACATAAAAAAAGAGAATCATTCGATTCTCTTTGGATTCAGATTTAATTTACTTAAAAATTTCCAATAGAGTTTGCTGTGCATTATGAGGTTCCTCACCTTCAGCGAGTTGAGCACGCACCCATGTTCCATCCCCTTGCAGCAACCACGCTTGCTGGTTATCTTTTAAATAATTCACCAAACCTTGCTGATAAATTCGTTTCTTCAACACTGGATCTTCGATTGGGAAACACGCCTCAACACGATTGAATAGATTACGATCCATCCAGTCCGCGCTCGAACAATAAATCCGAGCATCGCCATTATTACTAAAATAATAAACGCGGGTATGTTCTAAGAAACGGCCGACAATAGATCGAACACGAATATTTTCAGATAGTCCAGGTAAACCAGGACGCAAACAGCAAATCGAACGAATGATCAAATCAATTTTAACGCCTGCCTGCGAAGCCTCATATAGTTTGTTAATCAACTGCATTTCAGTCAATGCATTGACTTTGACAATAATCTGGGCGGGCTTGCCTGCTTTGGCATTGGCAATTTCATCATCAATAAAATTAATCAATTGAGCATGTAAGGTAAATGGTGCATGCAATAACTTTTTCAGCTTTGCCATTTTACCCATTCCCGTCAGTTCCTGAAAAATACGATGGACGTCATCGCATAATTCTTTCTCTGTGGTCAGCAAGCCGTAATCGGTATAAATACGGGCATTACCTGCATGGTAATTCCCTGTACCCAAATGTACATATCGAACCAATTTATTATTTTCACGGCGCACCACCATGATCATTTTGGCGTGAGTTTTATAACCCACAATACCATAGACCACGACTGCTCCCGCTTCTTGTAACAGGTTTGCCACTTCGATATTGGATTCTTCATCAAAGCGCGCGCGTAACTCAATAATAGCAGTCACTTCCTTACCATTACGCGCTGCTTCTGCCAAAACTTGGACAATTTCAGAATCCGCACCACTACGGTATAAGGTTTGCTTGATTGCAAGAACCTGTGGATCACGTGCTGCTTCACGCAGTAAATTGATGACAGGAGCAAAAGATTCAAACGGATGATGCAGTAAAATATCCTGCTTCTGCATCGCTGCAAAAATATTTTCTGATTTTTTGAGTATTTTTGGAATGACAGGCGTATGCGAATCATAACGCAAATGCGGACGTTTAAAATTGGATAATAAACGTGCAAGATTGACGGGACCATCGACTTTATAAAGTTGTTCTTCGTCCAGATCGAACTCATCTAGTAAATATTCATAGATATGCTTTGGACAGTTTTCAGTGACTTCCAAACGTACTGCACGACCAAAACGGCGTGAACTTAATTCACCTTTTAAGGCTTTAGCCAGATCTTCAACGTCTTCATTCAGGGCCAAGTCTGCATTACGCGTCACACGGAACTGATAGCAACCTGTCGCAGTCATTCCTGGGAACAGGTCAGAAATATGTTCATGAATAATCGCAGAAAGCATCACATGATGTTCTTTACCGCCAGTTAATTCATTGGGTAAACGTACTACACGTGGCAACGAACGTGGTGCAGGTACAACAGCCAAATCAATCTGACGACCAAAAGCATCTTTGCCTTCTAAAGTGACAATGAAGTTCAGGCTTTTATTGACCAAGCGCGGAAATGGATGCGCAGGATCTAAACTAATCGGTGTTAATACAGGTGCAACTTGTTCCTGAAAATATTTTTTAATCCATGACGACTGGGCAGGTGTCAGCTCACCGCGACGTAAAAAGCAAATATCTTCTTCACGCAGCTTTGGCAAAATTTCTTCGTTTAATATCCGATATTGGCGTTCAATGGCGGCATGTGCGGTTTTAGAAATTTGATCTAGAACCTGTCGTGGGGTCAAACCATCTGGGCTACGACTTTCATTGCCCAAATACATTTGCTCCATGACACCAGCCACTCGGATTTCAAAAAACTCATCCAGATTACGCGAAAAAATCAGCAGGAAGTTCATCCGCTCCAAAAGTGGATGTAATGGATCAACCGCTTGTTCCAAAACTCGCAAATGAAAATCGAGAATTGAAAGCTCGCGGTTAATATAGCGATCATTATAAGTATACTCTGCTTCTGTCGGCATAGTTTCAGACGGTGTTGTAATCGCGGTATTCATGCATTCAACCTGACATTATAAATTTTTGATGCCTAAACAAGGCTTTTAAATAGTATGCTGCAAAATTATGACAATTTCATAAAAAAAGCTCGTATTCACAAGCTTTTTTAAAAATTACCATATTCTAAAACCAGATATTTATGGAATCTGGCTATAGCGCATATATTTTAAGGTAAAACGCTGCTTAAACTTAAATTTTGGATCATTACGATTGGCTTGATAACCTTTTGGATTTGGCAATAATGCAGCCAAAAATGCAGCTTGTTGATTGGTTAAGCTTCTCGCGCTTTTATGAAAATAATATTGAGAGGCGGCTTCCACGCCATAGATATTATCTCCGAGTTCAACCGAGTTCATATATACCTCAAGAATACGTTGCTTTGACCACATGCGTTCCATCATCCATGTTGCAACGGCTTCCTGACCTTTGCGAATCAATGAACGTTTATTATATAAAAATAAATTTTTTGCTAATTGTTGCGAAATAGTGGAACCACCATTGACGACTTCGCCTGATTTTTCATTTTTCTCAAGTGCATACTGAATACCATCCCAGTCAAAGCCATGATGTTGTAAAAACTTACCATCTTCTGCCGCGACAACTGCGCGTTTAAATGTATCGCTGATATGGTCATAGTCACGCCATTCATGATGCAACGGCTCAGAAGGATCTGACCAATAATCGATGCGCATAAACATCGTCGTTTCAACGGGATGCGTTCGCCACCAAGCCAAACTACAAAAAATCCATAACTGAACCAGAAGAATAAAACTGACAAGAATTAAAACAGCGCGAACAATAAATTTCTTCATGCCAGATGGGTTCTCCAGAAAATCACGTATTTCATGTTAAGCTTAAACTAAGCATTATTGATATATAACAAAAGCATATCATGTCTGAATATAGTCCTCCGCAAGTAAATCGTAAACTTGAAGTCAATCTATGGTGGATTACCGCAGTTTTAATCGCCATGAATGTGGGTTTATATGGCTGGCAAGTGCTATCAGGTGTCGATGCCACCAGCCCGACAACAGCCGATGCCATCCGTTGGGGTGCAGACTTCTCGCCCCTGACTTTTCTGGAACAACCACAACGTTTATTTACCAGTATGTTCTTCCATTTTGGACTGGTACATCTGATGCTGAATATGTGGGCGCTGTATATTTTTGGCAGTATTGCAGAACAAATGCTCGGGCGTTTTTATTTTATCGGGTTGTATCTATTGGCAGGACTGATGGGCAGTTTGCTCAGCAGTTACGTCACTATTCGTGACAGCTATGCATTACTTGAGCATTTTGATCCAACTTTACTTCCTCATGTTGGCGCAGGTGCCTCTGGGGCAGTCATGGGACTTGGCGCAGCACTCACCATTTTGGCCTTGTTGCCTGCTTTACCCGATCAGCGTTTTATTTTAGATAAAAAATCTTTAGTCATGGTCATGGCAATTAACCTTGCCTTTGGTTTCATTGCAACTGGAATTAATAATGCCGCTCATATTGGCGGGATGATCATGGGCGCTTTACTGGCAACGATTTGGTATATCAGCCAAAAGATACATCAAGCAAATCTAGGCGCAGTGGTTGGATTGATCATCGGAGCGGTGCTGTGTGTCTTATTTTATCAATACTGTGTCAGTCTGATTCCACCGATTGAGCCACTTTGGCAAGAAATTTTAACGCAAATGAAAAGCCAGCTGGGTTTATAGCTGGCTTTTTATGGTTTGATTTTACTTAAAGTTTAAGATTGGTTGATTTCTCTTAAGCTTTGTAAAGGTGGAATATCACATAGATAACTAAGTCGATATCGTCCAATCAAGGCACAAATCAGCATCATGGCAACAGGTAAAATCAGCCAGATTTCAGGATGCCATTGTAGCGCAATGTTCATTTTATAGCTGGCAATGGCACTGATAATTTCAGCGAAGAAGCAGGATACTACCCCTGCAATTAAACCGATAAAGCCGATTTCCAAACTCAACATATGTTTAAGTTTTGACTTGGATAATCCAAAGGAACGCATCAATGCCACTTCTCGACGGCGTTCATCCATGAGTAGATTCAAACACGCCACTAAGACCAAAATCCCAGACAGCCCAACCAATATTGCCAATACCGTAATCACTTGAACCAATACGCTGACCAGTCTTTTAATTTCATCCAGTATCAAACTGACATCAATAAAGACAGTGTTAGAAAAACGTTGAATCACCTGAATCAATTGCGTCTTATCCTGTGGTGGAACATAAAAACTACCTAAATAACTTCCTGCATTTTCATCCATGCTGTGTGGTGAAAAAATAAAGAAAAAATTCGGACTAAAACTTTCCCACTCTACACTTCGTAAGTTGATGACCCGCGCAGATAACGTCCCTTCTGGCAAATTAAATGTCAGCTTGTCTCCGACTTGTATGCCTAATTCTTCAGCGAGTTTAGCCTCAACTGAGACTTGATTGACCTGATTAAATAAGGGTTGACCTTGTGTAATGACATTGTCCTTTGGCAAGGCCTCTGCCTGAGTCAGATTTAGCTCACGACGTAAAGAATTATTGTGTTGAATCAAGTCGGCTGCAAAGGGCTGATCATTTTTGGCAACTAACCTTCCCCGAATATTCGGATATAAAGGCGTACTATGCCAGCCATTGTGTTCAATTTGTTGCTTAAACTCAGGCATATCAAAAGGCGGCAAGCCATACACAAATTGATTTGGCGTTCCTTCTGGTAATTGTTGTTGCCAACGCTGCAATAGATCGGTGCGTAATACAGTTAATACGGTAATTAAACTTAAGCCCAAAGCCAGTGCGGTAATCTGTAAACTGGTGTGCGCTGGTGTCCGTATATACACTGAAAATCGATTTTTGAGTTGCTTAAAAAATTTTAACAGACTCCAAACAATCCCATATAGAATCGCGCTCAGTAAGAGTATCGCTGCCAGCATCAGACCACTCAGTTGAATATTTTCACTCAACACCATACTAAACACCGCTAAACTCAACACACCTGCTAAAAACATAAAGGCAAATGATCGTTTGGAACGTGTTTCCTGACGAATCACTCGAATTGGAGGCGTATTTAGTAACTCCCAGATACTCGGCAAGATAAATCCGGCCATCACTACGATACTGGTGAATATCGCAATCGGTAATGGGCCGAACAAAAATGCAATCACTGAAAAACTTAACTCGAGTTGCGGAATCAACTGCAACATCAGTTGTAATAAGCCATAGCCAAGTCCCACGCCTAATAATGAGCCAATCAAAATTGAAATGAGACTGACTACAGCCAATAATCCAAGATATGCCCAGACGATCTGTACACGAGTTGCCCCGAGACAACGCATCAAGGCAATGTGATCCTGATTTTGTTGGACATAGCGCTGACTGGTTAAAGCAATGGCGATACCACACAGCAAAATCGTTAAAATATTGGTCAACTGTAAAAACGTATCCAGATTTTCAATCGGTTTCATCAAACGTGTATTGCCTTGAGCAGCGTTACGCAGCCTTAAGCTCGATTCTGGATCGGCCTCTGTATCATCCTGAACATGATGTTGCGCTTTAAATTTTTTTTCAAAATTTTGAATATTTTCAGGCAAACCAGACATTAGCAACCGATATTCAATCCGACTACCGACTTGAATCGCATTGGTTTTGGCAATATCTGATTGGTTAATCATGACAGTGGGAGAAAATCCAGAAAAGCCCAATTCCTGATTGGAATCATGCTTAATCACACCCGCAACTTTAAATGCACCATCTGCGATAAAGACCTGCTCACCCAATTTGACCTTAAGCAAATCCATTGCGCGTGGACTTAACCAGATTTCACCAGATTTGATCTGCTTTGCCTCGGGTTCAATCTGTAATTTTCCACGTAACGGAAAGTGTGTATCAATGGCTTTAACATTGACCATGACAAATTGATCATTCGTTCGTGCCATTGAGCTAAAAACAGTGACATTAGATTGCTGAAAGTTTTCAGTAGTTGCTTGTTGCTTCCATGTATCTGCAATGGGTTCATTGTCAGAAAGAACTAAATCGGCTGCTAGCATTTCAGCAGCTTGTAAAGTCACAGCATTTTGGATCTGATCATTACTAAATTTAAGTGCAGTGGTTGCACTGATGGCAAGTGACAAGGCAATGATGAGTAAATAAATACCGCCCGACCGAAAACTTTGGATAAATAAGGGTTTAAGCAATGCACTCATGTCCCATCCTCCATCTGATCAACTGGATGAGAGGATTCTTGGGCAGAGACTTGATCTTCAAATAATTTACCATCGATCAGTTGTAAGCGACGCTGGCACATTGCTGCCAGCTTGGCATCATGCGTGACCAAAATCAGTGTCGTGCCTAATTCACGATTCAGTTCAAATAACAGGCTCTCAATGTCTTGTGCAGTTTGACCATCCAGATTTCCTGTTGGTTCATCGGCAAAAATAATTTTAGGTGATGCAATTAAAGCACGTGCAATGGCTACACGTTGCTGCTCACCACCCGATAATACTTTGGGGGTTTGCAGCGCTTGGCGCTCTAATCCTACTCGTTTTAACCAAGACAAGGCTTTTTCTTCAGCCTGCTGATAATCAAACTTTGGCTGCAAACGTAAAGGCAGCATCACATTTTCTAGGGCACTCAAATGTGGTAACAGTTGAAAAGACTGAAATACAAAACCAATATTTTCCAGACGAACTTTTGCTCTTGCTTCTTCACTCAGTTGATGTACGGCTTGCTCACAAACCCATACCTCGCCTGAACTCGGCTGATCCAATGTTGCCAACATCCCTAAAAGAGTGGATTTTCCTGACCCCGAACGCCCAGTAATTGCAACTTGCTCACCTGCATAAATATCGAGATTGATATCATTTAAAATAGTTAATATTTTGTTATTAAATTGAATGGATTGTGTCAGTTGATGGGCAGAAATAATCGGTTGTGGCATGATGGTCATTATCCTGTCTGATGCAATGATCGGTCATTTTTTAATATGCAAATTTTAAAACGCTTGTTCAAACCCAAAACTGTAAAATACTACATGGTTGCTACGCTCAGTCTGATCCCTTTTGCCATAGAGGCAAAAACCATTTTGATTGTGGGAGATAGCATCAGTGCAGGTTATGGAATCAATCATGAACAAGGCTGGGTTCAATTATTGCAAAAACGTCTTGACCAACAGTATCCGAAACAGCATAAAGTGGTCAATGCAAGTGTGAGTGGTGAGACCACCAGCGGTGCGCTGGCTCGAATGCCAAAACTACTACAAAGTTATAAACCTGATGTGGTCGTCATCGAATTGGGTGGTAATGACGCATTACGCGGTCAACCGCCTCAAATGATCCAAAAAAATTTGGGGCAACTGGTACAACAGAGTCAGCAAGCCAACGCGAAAGTAATATTATTTGGTATGAAAATTCCGCCTAACTATGGCACAGCTTATAGCCAAACCTTTGAAAATAATTATAAAGTGATCAGTCAACAATACAAAATCAAACTACTGCCTTTCTTTATGCAAGGCATCGCGGGACATAAAGATCTGATGCAAAATGACCAGATTCACCCGAATGCCAAAGCACAAAGTATTTTATTGAATAATGCCTACCCATATATTAAAGGCGCGTTATAACGCGCCTTTAACTCAATTAAACATCTATAGGATGCTTAAAAATCAAAAAAAGTCACTTCACCTGTTTCCAGTGAATATTCTGCACCGACCACGATCATTTTGCCCTTTTCGATCAGGTGTTCAAGTACAGCAGAACCATGACGCAGTTGATTCACAGAAGCAAACACATTGGAACGAACCGCATGCATACATAACTTTGCATGGTCGTGTTTTAGATCAGTTTGCAGCAAAATTTCAACGGAAGGACGGACTCGATTGACAATTGACATCAAGTTGTCAGATGGCGGATGATCTGGATTCATCAACGTATCGACCGTGGCTTGAATTGCCCCACAGTGACTATGACCTAACACCACAACCACGGCACAATCATAACGTTCAGCCGCGAACTCCACACTTCCCACTTGTGACGGTGCAACAATATTGCCTGCCACACGGATCACGAACAAATCACCTAGCCCTTGATCAAAGACAATTTCAGCAGGGACACGCGAATCAGAACATCCCAAAATAATGGCAAATGGATTTTGGTCTTGAGCCATATCGGTACGTTCTTGATGTGATAATAATTTGCGGTGAGTCACTTCACCTGTTGCAAATCTCTTATTACCCGCTTTAAGACGTTCAAGCGCTTCCTGAGCAGTGATCATTTGTTTTGCCATCAAATAATGAGTTCAAAATAGTGTAATAAGCTAAACTCTGAAAGTCACTGACAAAAACTAAACTATGACAATCTTTCTCCATTTTGATATTTTTTTAATCAATTTAAGATAATGACTTGTTGTCTATAAATTTATTTACATTTTATTTCGATAATAATACGACCTATTTAACATTTTTTGAGTCTAAGCAGTTGACCAAATTGACTATAATTCTCCTAGATTTTTTTTAGCAGCAAATGACGGATACAAAGCCTTTATTTCATAATATAAAGACTCAAAACGTCAGCAACTTTCAAGGATGAAGTTAAATGACTTTCCGTATTCCTCACATTAACTTTTTCTATACATGGGCATTTGCTATGAGTATATGTATGGGACTATTTGTTGGTGGAAGTTTACAAAATGCTCAAGCCGCAGACTGTCATTTTAATTTACATGATGAACTGCAACAGCAACGTAACTGGGCTGGCTTAAAAACCAAAAGCTTAAAAGTAGATGATATTACTTGGGTCTATAGCGAAGGCGGTGCATCAAATAAACCAACGATTTTATTGATTCATGGTTTAGCAGGCAGCCGTGATAACTGGAATTCAATTGCCAAAGTATTAACCCCTTATTATCACGTGATCATTCCTGATCTGCCTATGGCGGGCGATACCATCGTTCCAAAGGATTTTGATTTATCTGTACCCAATGTCACTGAGAAACTTCGACGTTTTACCGAAGCTGCACATGTGTCCAATCAGATTAATATTGTCGGGCATTCGGTTGGCGGTTCAATTGCTATGCTATATGCATCGCAATATGCGTTTGACACACAAAGTCTATTTCTCATCAGCAGTGCGGGCGTTTATCATTCCGCCAATACTATTTACCTGAAAGATCCAACTTATCTCAAACAATTGATTGTTTCCAAGAAAGGCGATCTGAATTATGTGCTGAATCAAGTCATGTATCATCAGCCATTTTTGTCCAATGATTATAAAAATGCGTTGGAACAAAATTTAATCACCCATGCACAGGAAACCAGTAAAATTGTCGATCAACTGGTAGCACTTAAACGTCTATATACACCAGATACATTTTCAGTTTTAGCTCGCTCGATTGAAGCGCCCACCTTAATTTTATGGGGTGCAGACGATAAAATTGTCAATGTTGAAGCCGCGGGTGAATTAAAGAAAATGTTGAAACGTGCCGAAGCACCGATTATTTTAAATCATGTCGGACATATGCCAATACTGGAAGCGGATCAATTGGTTATTCAATACTACTTGCCTTTTTTGGAAAAAACCCAAAAACAAAAAAATCCACTAACCGATCCTTTAGTGTCTCTAGGTAGACATTCCGTTTCCGATTAAAACAATAGATAAATCACTAGACTTGTTTCATCATTGTTTAAACCCTCTTTATTTTTCTCCTACAGGGAGAAATAAAAGGGAGTTATGAAAAAGTCTACTACACATTAAAAGTTAAACATGCAGAGATGATTTTTAAAGTAAAGTGTTTAAAACTCAGACATTCAATTTAGAGATATTATGAGCAACCCGATCATTGACCAATTAATAGAAGCACAGCTTGATTTTCTGGATCAGGAGTTTTCTCAAAAAACGACGATTCAGTCTGAGTTTTCTGAATTTTATCATTGGTTTAGAAAGCAACAATTAAAAGATTTATGGTCATTTGAACAAATTTATCATTTGATTCAAACGCAAATTTTAGATACTGCTGCAAGTCCCTTTTTAATCGAGCAAATTACCGAACATATTCGTTTTGCCTTGATTCATCCAAGCAATGATCAGACAACGATTGAAGATATTATCCCTGTGGTAACGATTGACCATATCGCCCAATATGTGGCGAGTAAAAGCGAACACCGTAAAGCACTGATTAAACGCATTACCAATAATCCTGCGTTTTCAACCATGGTGACGCAGCTCATCCAACATTCCATTCAGGATTATCTGGATAATTCCCTCATGAATAAAAAAGTTCCCGGTGTTGGACGTTTTATGAAAATGGGAAAATCTGTACTTGAATCTGTAACCGACTCCAATCTGGATGACACAGTCGCTAATTATTTACAAAAGAATATTATTAAGTTAAGTCAGCTGAGCGAAACAGTACTGAATCAGCATTTTAATGATGAAAAGCTTTATCAATTTCAGGCGAATTTATGGCACAAGATCAAAAAATTACCTGTAAATGTTGTGCGTAATTATATTGAAGTCAATGACTTGCCTAAAACTGTGGGAATGGGTCATGAAATCTGGGAACACATCCGCCAGACCGATTATTTAAAACAACAAGTGCATGATGGTGTCTATGCATGGTACGCACGTAATCAGGAACGTTCTTTTGATTTGTTGTTACGCGATATAAATATCAATGAAGAACTGATTCAGAATCAACTGACCGAATTATTAACCCCCATTATTCAGGAAATGGTTCAATCCAAACATTTGCGTGAACGTGCACGACATTATTTGGAAAAGTTTTATTATTCTGAACAGGTTAAAAATATTTTTAAATGATTACGGCTTTGTTGCAAAAAAGGTTTGAAAGATAATGCTGCCCTAAGTGAGCTAAATTCAAGGGACAACTTGGGTATGAGGGCGACCTAATTCTGTGAATTTATTCAAAACTGCTACACGTGCATGAACCTCATTCACCTGACTAGGAAAACTCCTTGCTGTTAATTTATCGCCTAATAATTTGATGCAATGCATTTTGGTTTCCACTAAACTTCGACGATGATAACCAGACCATTTTTTCCAAAGTGACCTACCTAACCGTTTGACTGTTTTTAATAAGTCATTCCTCTCTAAATATCTCAATTTCTTATCTTTCCGAGGCTTTGCATTCTTCCTAGGTAGAATGACTGCATGTGCAGCTCGATCTAAAATGACTTGTCGGCAGTGCTTTGTGTCATAAGCACCATCTGTATAGACTGAATCAATTCGTTCATCCAACGGAATTTGATCAAGCAAATCACCAAGCACCTGTGAATCACTCACATTGTTTATTGTGAACTGAACTGCTCGTATTTGAAGGGTCTTAGCATCTATATCTATATGCAGTTTGCGCCATTGGCGACGATATTCAGGCTGATGTTTCTTACACTTCCATTCGCCTTCACCTAAAAATTTTAACCCTGTAGAGTCGACGAATAGGTGTAACCTATCACGACTTTTCTGATAGCTTATCGCAATATCAATATGCTTTTGTCATTTACAGAGGGTGGAGTAATCTGGTGCTGTCCAATTCAAACCACAGAGTTTAATCAGGCTTTGAGCAAAGCCAGTGACCATACGTAAAGAAAGACGGAATAGAGATTTGATCATTAAACAGCTTTGAATCGCTGTGTCGGAATAAATTTGATTTCGTCCATGCTTGCCTTGTGGCTGTTCATACCAGAGGTGGTCCCACATGTTTGAACAACTAAAAGCTTATTTATAAGTGATACTCTGCTCTAGTTAAGCTACCTTATTTTGTTGTGGTAGCTGGTCATAGTAAAACTCATCTGGAGTCATTTTGTCCAGACTCGAATGAGGTCGTTTCAAATTATAAAATTCAAAATATGCGTTTAATTGCTTCTTCGCATCCAAAACATTGCTGTAGGCTTTGAGATACACCTCTTCATATTTAACGCTCCGCCATAATCGTTCAACCATCACATTATCAACCCATCGACCTTTACCATCCATACTGATTTGAATGCCATTTGATTTCAATACATCAATAAATGCATCACTGGTAAACTGACTGCCTTGGTCTGTATTAAATATTTCAGGTCGACCATATTTTTCAATAGCTTCATTTAATGTTTCTATGCAAAATGTAACCTCCATACTAATCGATACTCTATGCGCAAGTACCTTGCGGCTATGCCAATCAATCACAGCACATAAATAAACAAAGCCTTTTGCCATAGGGATATACGTTATATCCGTAGACCACACTTGATTACTGCGCTGAATAGCCAATCCTTTGAGCAGATATGGATATTTGCGGTGAGCTTGATTAGCCTGGCTTAAATTTGGTTTGCAATATAACGCATTAATGCCCATTTTCTTCATTAAAGTACGTGTATGACGTCGTCCTATATGATGTCCTTGACGATTCAACAAATCACGCATCATCCGGCTACCTGCAAAAGGGTATTGCATATGTAACTCATCCATACACCGCATTAGCTTCAGATCTGATGCACTCACAGGTTTTGGGCGATAGTAATAACAACCACGGGAGACTTTCAGCAGCTGAGCTTGCTTAGATACTGAAATCTGAAGTGAGTCATCGATTAACTTTTGTGGTTGAAGCGGTCCAGTTTCTTCAACACACCTTCTAAAAAATCAATTTCTAATGCCTGCTCACCGATTTTTGCATGTAGTTTTTTTAGATCGATGGGTGGTTCTGTTGGAGCTTTTGATTGATCGAAAGCTTGCGAGGAAGCTGAAATCAGTTGATTTTTCCAGTCGATAATTTGGTTTTGATGAACATCAAATTCAGCACTCAATTCAGCAAGTGTTTTTTCTGCTTTAATCGCAGCAAGTGCTACCTTAGCTTTAAAATCATTTGAATGATTTCTTCTTGGTCTACGTGCCATAAAATACTCCATATATTGATGTTTATAACATCATTTGGGGAGCAAAATATCACTTATAAGTGTTGTTCAAATTTCCTGATCCACCTCTAAAATGCATCGTTTAGGGTTCTAATTAAAATTGATAATAAAAGAATATCAGACGAGAAGCGATTTATATGATTCAAGGTCATAGTGAAAGTCAGCCATCATGATGGAGCATTTTTAAATATTGCAGCGCAATTTGTTGAGAAAAATCTGTGCTATCTTGTAGTTGATTGGCAATTGCTTCATCTGCAACCCCATGTACACCTGAATAAATCAACAAAGCGGTTAATCTTGGCTGTTCTAAATGCCAAATATCCGCCTGCTGCCCTCCATTTAAGATTTGCAGCAGTTGTTCCAATATCATATTTTTTTCATTATTTTTTCGTTCATGGTGATGTGCACCAAAAACAATATCATGTATAGCATAGCTTTCGAGATAGGTTTGTATATTGGCAGAGATCCAAACCTTAAATTGACTGACCCAATCTTCAGCATCACATGTTGCAACAGCTGTGTCTAAGGCCGCGATAAAAAAATCGATATAACGTTTTTTTAAGGCTTCAACAATATGCTGTTTCGATTCAAAGTAATGATAAAAGGTCCCTTTAGCAACGCCCACACTGGCAATAATTTCACTAATCGTGGTGGCTTCAACGCCTTTTGCTAAAAAAAGCGTTTGTGCAGCATTCATCAGCTCATCAATTCGGACTTCTGCTGGCTTGGTTTGCCTTTTTGTCACCTGAGTAGAAGCGACTTGAGATTGTGATGACATACTTCTCTATTTTCTACACGCAAGAATTTAATTATAGATGAGCCTTATCTAATTCACAATTCAAGCTAATACGAGTTCCCGAATACATCAATGTGGATATAATCCTAGTTCAGTCATACCAAATAATATTTTAGCTGATAAAGAGACTTGTTCTTTTAAATTCTCTAATGAAAATAGACCTACTTAAAATGTCTAAATATTTTTTAATACTGATATAAAAAATGGGAGAACTGAGTCTATAAGTTCTCCCATTTTATTCTGTGCTATTGATCTAAGCCTACACATTTAAGTTTCGTTATTTCCCCCCTAACCATTTGGTCGAGTCACAATTGGGAAAATTGAATCTGGACGTTTAAACATTGTAAAGAATTTTCCAATTTTCAATGGATTGCCTTTGACTTTACTGTCTTTAGAAAGCAGGACTTTTACCCCTTCTATTTGACCTGTAATCATTTTTAGATATAAGGGCTTGGTTACGGTTAATGTTGGGCAATCCGATGCCAAACCATTACTGTCATCATGACGTTTAAACTGCATGACTGAGTTTTCAACCCATAATGAAAAATTCTCTTGGGTATCCGACAAAACCAGATTGATACACTGGTTTTCATTTTTTAAATTTTCCACATCTAAATTTGTCGCCATGGCTTCAAGAAATCTTTCAGTTGGCGTGTGAATCAATAAATCACTCGGATCAGAGGTATTTTGTAGTGGTACATTATTCTGTAACTCTTGAGCGCCCACCAAAAAGAAATTACGCCAAGTCGAAGCCTCAGCAGCATAGCCCAATTGACGATAAGTATTTGCCAATAAGTCTTTCGCTTGTTGGTTTTGAGGGTTATTCAACACAATATGTTTTAAAATCTCGGCAGCCCATCTATAGTCAGCTTGAGCATAGGCATCCTGCGCATTTTTCAATGCATTGTTCTCTCCACCTGCTAACTCAATATATTTTTTTGCAACAGCTTTAGGCGGTAAAGGATCTAAATTGGAAGGATGAGCATCGAACCATCCCATATAGTATTGGTATACCGCTTTTACATTATGCTTTAAGGTTCCATAATAGCCATGCGCATATAGCTTTTGATCAAGTGCCGCTGGAAGCTGAATTTTCTCGGCAATTTCAGCACCATTAAAACCAGAGTTCATATATCTTACCGTCTGATCATGAGTGAATTTATAAACATCTCGCTGGGTTTTAATAAAATCTTGAATATTGTCATTGCCCCAGACCGGCCAATGATGTTGTGCAATCAATACATCGGATGCTTTGGCATGCTGCATTGCTTGGTCTAAATAGCCCACCCATTTTAAGGCATCACGTACTTTAGCACCTCGAAGGGTATAAAGATTATGCATGGTATGCGAAAGAATTTCTGCGCCATTATAAAGTTTCAGTGATGGAATAGAGAATGTTAATTCAGCAGGTGCTTCTGAACCCGGCACGTTATAGAACACAAAATCCAAACCATCAATGCTCATTTTCTGTTCTGCTTGGGTGATCAGTTGTGTAGGCTCAAGGATTCCCATTTTTCCCACAGCAACAGCCTTACCTAAACCAGTATCCACCAATCCTTCGGCATTCTTAGGTAAAAAAGTTCCATACATATAAGTCGCACGACGTATCATGGCTGAACCTGCCATTACATTTTCACTGGTCGCTTCTTCCATAAAACCTTGTGGCGCAATAATTGGAGTTTTTCTTGCGTTAATTTCGTCACTAGAAAGAACCCCTAACGCCCCACCAAAATGATCGATATGGCTATGGGTAAAGATAATGGCTGAAATTTTTTGCTCACCTAAATGCTGCCTAGCAAATTTAAGTGCTGCTTCTGCCGTTTCTTTGGAGGTTAATGTATCCACAATAATCCAGCCAGTATCACCCTGAATAATGGTCATATTTGCCAAATCAAAACCACGAATTTGCCAAACTCGATCTGTCACTTTAAATAGACCAACATTGTTGTTTAGCTTTGCTTGTCGCCATAGCGCAGGATTAACAGTATTTGGTGCTGGATCATTTAAAAAATTAAATGCATCAAAATCCCAGATCACATTGCCTTTCTCACTTTTAATTTGACCGGTTGGCTTAGCAATAAAACCTTTTTGCGCATGATTAAACTCAGTCATATCGTCTAAATTATATTTCGTTTTATACGCATTATTTGATTCAATGACCGCTTTTTCGACTTGCCCATTTGCTGCCAAAACAGAAAATGGCAAAATAAACATCAATGAGACTGTTAAAAATTTAATTTTCATTGTCATTCCTTTTTTCAAAATATAGAGGTGGTCCCACATGTTTGAACAACTAAAAGCTTATTTATAAGTGATACTCTGCTCTAGTTAAGCTACCTTATTTTGTTGTGGTAGCTGGTCATAGTAAAACTCATCTGGAGTCATTTTGTCCAGACTCGAATGAGGTCGTTTCAAATTATAAAATTCAAAATATGCGTTTAATTGCTTCTTCGCATCCAAAACATTGCTGTAGGCTTTGAGATACACCTCTTCATATTTAACGCTCCGCCATAATCGTTCAACCATCACATTATCAACCCATCGACCTTTACCATCCATACTGATTTGAATGCCATTTGATTTCAATACATCAATAAATGCATCACTGGTAAACTGACTGCCTTGGTCTGTATTAAATATTTCAGGTCGACCATATTTTTCAATAGCTTCATTTAATGTTTCTATGCAAAATGTAACCTCCATACTAATCGATACTCTATGCGCAAGTACCTTGCGGCTATGCCAATCAATCACAGCACATAAATAAACAAAGCCTTTTGCCATAGGGATATACGTTATATCCGTAGACCACACTTGATTACTGCGCTGAATAGCCAATCCTTTGAGCAGATATGGATATTTGCGGTGAGCTTGATTAGCCTGGCTTAAATTTGGTTTGCAATATAACGCATTAATGCCCATTTTCTTCATTAAAGTACGTGTATGACGTCGTCCTATATGATGTCCTTGACGATTCAACAAATCACGCATCATCCGGCTACCTGCAAAAGGGTATTGCATATGTAACTCATCCATACACCGCATTAGCTTCAGATCTGATGCACTCACAGGTTTTGGGCGATAGTAATAACAACCACGGGAGACTTTCAGCAGCTGAGCTTGCTTAGATACTGAAATCTGAAGTGAGTCATCGATTAACTTTTGTGGTTGAAGCGGCCCAGTTTCTTCAACACACCTTCTAAAAAATCAATTTCTAATGCCTGCTCACCGATTTTTGCATGTAGTTTTTTTAGATCGATGGGTGGTTCTGTTGGAGCTTTTGATTGATCGAAAGCTTGCGAGGAAGCTGAAATCAGTTGATTTTTCCAGTCGATAATTTGGTTTTGATGAACATCAAATTCAGCACTCAATTCAGCAAGTGTTTTTTCTGCTTTAATCGCAGCAAGTGCTACCTTAGCTTTAAAATCATTTGAATGATTTCTTCTTGGTCTACGTGCCATAAAATACTCCATATATTGATGTTTATAACATCATTTGGGGAGCAAAATATCACTTATAAGTGTTGTTCAAATTTCCTGATCCACCTCTTACCATTGGGTCTTGGGATCAAACCAGATTGAAATATTCCCTCGCTTGATTAAAGCTTGGTTATACGAGGACCAATTGGTTGTACGGTAGATTTTAGGAGCAGGCTTCTTCATCTGGAAATTATATTGCTGAAGAAGCCTTCATGAATAGCTTTATGCAACAAAGCCGTGCTTACTTAAAATCCTTATATCCTTGCGGGTGCTTTGATGACGACACACCAGTCTTAACAAAAGATGGTGCAAAACGTATTGTTGAAATTAAAGAGGGTGATCTAGTTCTTGCTCGAAATGAAGAAACTGGTGAAATAGCTTATAAGCCCGTTAAGCGCGTATTTGTTGTACCGAACCGTCGTATTTATTTGCTTAAAACAATTGATAGTACTGGTAAAGAAAATACAATTGAAGTTTCTGATGATCATCCATTCTGGGTAGTAGACAAGAAATGGGTGGAAAGTATTGACCTTAAAGTAGGTGATCAACTTTTAGATGCAAATAATCAAGTTCATAAAGTTGTTTCATTTACTGAAACAGATAGAGTAGAAACCACTTATAATTTGGAAGTTGAGGGCTATCACACATATTTTGCAGGTGACGCAAATATGTGGGTACATAATTGTAATTTAAAAAATGTGTATAATGGTATCAAAAATGCACCTAATTATCCTGCAGGATTTAAAGCCATTCAGGATGGAAAAACATTTAATACAGTTAAAAATCAAGATGTTCTAAAAGGCCTAAGAGAACATGAAGCTGGTGTTTGGAAAAAAGTATATTCAGATGGATATGCCTCAAATGGTGCGAAGGTATCTATCCATTATTTCCAAAGTCAGTCTGGAAAGGTTTTTGATGTTAAAGTGAAAAATGGTTGGAGTAATAAATAAATGAATGAGTTCGGAAAAATTGATTTGGAAAAGTTAATTTTAATAGTTAATTTGGGTGTTTTACACTCTTTAAGAAACAATTATATAGATATAAATGAGGCTGAATATTTTTTGTATACGCCGTATATGCTTAGACTCTTGAAGGAAAATAATTATTCTATTGATTTAATTAATATGATTCATAAGGGGACTGAGCTAGAAGATCTTAAGGGATTAAATATTGATTTTAAAAATGAAGTTGAAAAAATGTTTGAAGAATGTGAGGAGATGATCAAAAAAATTCCCAAGGTTAGTTTTGAATGTGAAAAATGGTATGATCAAAATTTATTTGATAAATATGACTGATCAGAGGTTGATGTAAGAATGTTGATAATAAAATCACATGGATGTGATTGTATTTTTTAGTTAGATTTAGACTTCCTTGAAAGAGGTTTGTGAAATATTAATTGATGTATGTCTAAAGATTTAGATGCCGCATTAAATTTAATTAAACAAGAAAAAAGAAGGTGAAATAATATTATGGAAAGTAATATTTTTGATGTTGTCAAAGATAATGTTGAAATTAGAAAAATTGATAGTGTTTATTTGATAGGTAATGAGCATGCCGATTCTAAGAATTTCGTTGAAAGCATAATATTCGAAATTAATAATAAGTTTTGGATTATTACTGTAAATAATGATTTTGATGAAGTTGAGTTAAAGATACTACCTCATTTAATGGAAGATTTTAGTCCAGAGAGATGTTTGGATAATCTGTCAAATTTAAAAGGTTTAGAAATAGGAACAATGTTTGCGATAATAAATGAAAGAGGATATACCGATGGCATTAAATTAAGTCTCTACAATCATTCAGAACCTGAAAATAATCCCTTTTTTGCAGTATTAACAATAGTAGCATTAGCTTCTGGACTACACTATGAATTAAGACAGACAGGTATTGATACATATTTGATTTAGTGGATGAAAATGTATAAACGATTTCCAAGAAATAATGGTTTCACTCTTCTAGAGCTAATGATTGTTCTAGTCATCATCGGTTTGCTAGCGGGTATAATTGGGCCAAATTTATTTAAAAACTTGGAAAAGTCTGAGAAAACTACGGCTAAGTCGCAAATTGATGCATTGACTAAGGCAATTGACCAATATCGTCTTGATAATGGCTCATTTCCAGATAATGGTTGTGGTTTAAATGCTTTATTAACTGCTCCTTCGGGAGCAAATTGATGGAATGGACCTTATATCAAAAAGATACCTTCTGATCCTTGGGGGATGACTTATCACTGTCTCAGTTTAAGAAAAGTGGACAGATTGACCTAAAAAGCCGCTGATGCGGCTTTTTAGATGGCAATGACAAGATTGGGATGCGAGGATTAGAAGTTGGCTACGAAACTAATGCCATAACGACGACCATCAAGCAACTGGTCACCATCAGCATTTTCTGCTTTTTCATTTAACAGGTTGTATACACCAAATTTACCTTTCAGATTTGAGGTAAATTGATAGTTAAAACCAACATCTAAAAACTCATAGCCAGGATTTGGATTAGACATTGATGTGCGGCTTAGATATGCAGAAGTTTCGCCGCGATAATGCAAACGTGACCAGATATTTAAAGCATCATTAATGTCGTAATCAACCGTAATATTAAACATATGTTCAGGCATTTCGTTTAAAGGACGACCTTTAAATTCACCCGATTTAATTTCTGTATCTGTGAAAGTATAGTTTGCACTTACAGTCATATACTCGTTCACATCTGATTCTACAGTCGCTTCGATCCCTTTAAGTTCCGCTTTATCAACATTGATACGGTCACTAATAAAATAAAATGGTATCGCACCTTCAGCACATTTCCACGCAGCAACATTATTTCGGTTGGTTGTAGAGCCATCTGTATCTGTTTCACAGGTACGAACTTCGGTAATTTTATCTTTAAACTGAGTGATATACCCTGTTAGTGATGCTCGAAGATAATCATTTTTCCAGTTAAGTCCTAGCTCTGAAGATACACTACTTTCTGGATCAAGCTCTGGATTGGCACGAATGATACCGCGTCCTGTAGGTGTTGGAGAACCACCACCACCTGTGACGCTATAGAAACCTTCCGTTGCTGAACGAATGTCAGGTTGTTTATATCCCGTGGAAACGCCACCTTTTAATGATAAGTTATCATTGAAGCTATACACACCATATAGGCGCGGCGAAAGATTTCCTTTGTAGTTTTCATCATAATCATAACGTAAACCACCTGTGAGATTAAAACGATCGGTCATACTCCAAGTATCTTCCAAAAATACAGCAGCAGACCAACGCGTCAGTTCACTAAAAGTTGGAATGTTTGGATTACGGTTAGTCGCCTTGTCATTTAATGATTCATCTTTATAGTAAGCACCAAAAGATAAAACATGATCGGCTAAAGTCCAGTTCCATTGGTTATTGAACGTCCAAGTCTCTAGTTCTATACCTTTAGTGTCTAACGTAGTATTTTCACGGTCAGGATTTTTAGAATTTTCGTACTGTAAATACGTCGTGCTATTCAGGCTGTCTGTGTAACGCCCATTATGTGTAATCGAATAAACATCGCGATAATTGCGTGAAGATGAATCAGCGGCATTGGCTACAGCTTCCACTGTTTTTCCGACCGTCGATTTACTTTCTTGTTTAACAAAATTAGCATCTAAAGCAAGGTCATGATGATCATTAATCAAATAGGTTAAACGTGTATTTAAGCTTTCTCGTTCATTACCACGAAAACCACCGACATATTGGTCTTCTTCACGTTCTTGTTTATTAACATTGAGTTGTAAACCTAGCTTATTTGGAATAAGTGGTCCTGCAAGATAAACCGATCCATTTTTAATATCTCCAGCATCGCCTTGATCCTGAATGACCGTACCTAGCTCAACTGTACCTGTCCACTCATCACTTACTTTCTTAGTAATGATATTGATGACACCACCCATGGCATCCGTACCATACAACGTTGACGCAGGTCCTCGAATAATTTCGATACGTTCAATTGCCGCTATTGGTGGCAAGATATTTTTTTCAAATCCATTATCATCCCCATTAGGGTTTACATCTTTAGAATATTGACGTTTACCATCGACCAAAAATAGCGTGTAGTTTGATGACATACCACGGATACTGACCGTCTGAGCAGAACCTGAACCTGAAATGACCACCCCTGGCGTATTTCTAAGCACATCAGTTATATCGTTATATTCACGTTTATCCAGCTCTTCACGGCTAATGACGGTCATAGATGCAGGTGCTTTAGAGACGTCCTGTTCGTAACCTGTAGCAGTAACAACGATGGTCTCAAGTTTTACCTGTTCCGTCGGTTTGTTACTGATCGCACCATCTTGATTAATTTCAGTATTTGCAATAGCAGACATACTTGACAAAATTGATGCCGCTAAAAGTGAACGCCGAATCATTTCCCACCCCTTTTGATTTCTTAAAAACTTAAAATAAGCTTAAAACTCGCAGGCATTTTAGCAAACAAATTGTAAAATTCAATAAAAACGAGAATTATTATTATTAATGATTTAACCAACAATCAAATTATTTAGGAAATTTTAATAATAAATTTTAGGTAAAAAAAGACGCACGAGGCGTCTTTTAAGATTCTTAGATTAAATTAATTCTTAGAAACGATATGTCATTCCCACAAATGCTGATTGACCTTCCAAATAGTATCCAGAGGTACTTCGCGCTAACTTTTTGTTTAACAAATTATTCATACCTGCACGGATAGTGATATCGTCATTGACATCATAATTTGTCGCTAAACCCAAAACTGTATGGGCTTTTTGCAAAGTTGTATCTTTCGTAACTGTGGTTGAATATTGTTTTCCAGTATATTCTGCTAACAGGTTTACCGCCCAAGCATCATTAATAAGATAGTCTAAAGAGGAAGTCGCTGTTAATTCTGGAGTATTAATTAAGGCTGCACCTGTATCCAGATTTTTTGCTTCAAAGAAGTACGTTGCACTATTGGTCCATTTGAGTTGATCAGTCACAGGGATTGCTGCACTAAACTCTAATCCTTCTGTTCTTGCTTTTTGTATATTTCTGAGCTGAGTCCACCAAACACCATTAATTCGACCTAGCGGTGCATATTCAATTTTATTTTCAAAGTCTGTGTAGAAATAAGTCAGATTAATATCTGTACCAAAGCCTGTGTAATTCACTCCAATTTCATAGTTTGTGCTTTTTTCTGGTTGCAAATCAGCATTGCCCGCCATATAACAACCACCAGAAATGTATCCCATTGAAGCTAAAGAGGTACAACCATTACCTCCTGACTGCGTTGCAGCACCAGCAGTACTTTCTTTAATGGTAGGTGCACGAAAACCACTTGCTACTCCACCTTTAATCGCCCAATCTTCGCTTGGTAAATAGACCAGATAAGCTCTTGGACTATTATGATCCCCAAATTTTTCATCGTGGTCATAACGATTACCCAAGGTTAATTTAAATTTATCACTCAAATCTAAAGTATCTTCAATGAATACAGCCCATGTTTTACCTTCGAGCTTAGCATTACCAGCATAATCTGCACCATCATAGCTAGGTACTACGTTACCATTGGCATCTTTAATCGGTGTACCAATTGTATCTGTATTATTAAGCTCTGATCGACGCCATTGTCCGCCCACAGTTAACTTATTCGGTACAATGAGATTAAAAGGTAAATTGACCTGCCCTTCAACAATTGATTCATTGGATTTTGCGGTTAAGCCATCGCCAGATTGATCATAATCATTGTAATAAGCAGATAATTTTGAGGTAATTTCATGTCCCCATTTGCCATCCCAAGATGCCACATAACCTTGTTTTTCTAATTTATCAGCTCCCCAACTCTGATTTGTATTTTGACCAGTAATTGCTCCTGTTGCTCCATTTTGAGTAGTCACTCCTTTGGCTTTTAAATTCTTTTCGATACCGTAGGTCGCCTCCAACGATAAATCATGATTTTCATTTAATCGAAAGTTTAATTGGCTACCAAAATTATTATTAACGTAACCTGTTGTACCTTCAACATTATTTAAATTTGCATCACCACCTCTAGGAGGGCTGGTTACTGTGTAACCTTTATCAGATTCACGACGAATCTGACTCGCATTTAAACGCAATCCAACATTATCGGCTAATGGCCCACTCACCACAGCACCCGTTTGGAATGTACGACCTTTATCTCCAGATGTCGTTGGCTGGGTATAATTATAAGTTGCACTACCTGTCCAGTGATCCTGAATTTTTTTCGTAATGATATTGATTACACCCCCCATTGCATCTGAACCATAAAGAGATGACATTGGCCCCCGTACCACTTCAATCCGTTCAATCATATCTGGAGTAATCCAGTTTAGATCCTGTCTTCCTAAATCTGGACGATAATTGGTATCACGTGATGAACCAATCCGCTTACCATCAATCAATATCAGTGTGTAATTATCTGGTAAACCACGTAATTTTATTTTTGATCCGTCGCCATTTGTACTTAAACCACCTGTTACGCCTGGCACACGTTTTAATAAATCGGCCAGACTTGATACTGGACGTTTTTCTATTTCCTCAGCAGTAATCACAGAAATAGAGGCTGGAGCCTCCTTTAAATCGACTGCCTGACCACTAGCAGTTAAAACAATTTTTTCTAATTTTGCTGAATCTGTTTGTGTAGTACTTTGTTCAGCATTTACAGTGCTATCTTCCGCTGCATGAACCATTGAAAAAAGTGTCGCTGCAATTGCAGCCGAGAGAACTGTGCGTAATATAGGTTGAGACATTTTCATCCCCTATTTTAAGAAATATTAAAAGAAGCTTAAAAAAACGATTGCATTGTAACAATTCATATATAAAAAACAATACTAATGATAATAATTATCATTATTTTAATCTATTTTATTTATAAATCCGATTTTAGGCCAAAAAAAACCTCTAACGAATTAGAGGTTTTCTACATATTTCAAAACATTATTTGAAATATGCACCTTCCGACTGTGAATGGTCAGTTTGGTCTACGACACGCTGTAACTCAGGTATATGTTGACGTAAAGTAGTTTCAACACCTTGTTTAAGAGTCACATCAATTGCTGAACAGCCCTGACAACCACCACCAAATTTAAGTACAGCAGTTAAACCTTTTTCAGGATCATTTTGTACTTCTACTAAAGCACAATTACCCCCATGTCCTTCCAAACCAGGATTAATCTCTGACTGAAGGATATAAGTAATACGCTCTTCAATCGATGCATCAGGCCCGACACGCGGCACTTTTGAGTTGGGCGCACGAAAAGTCAATTGACCACCAAAACGGTCTTTGTTGTAGTCAATCACAGCATCTAATAAATAAGGAATCGATGGCTGGTCGATATAAGCAGGAAATGCAGCATAATCTTGTTTATAGTCAGTCGGCACCACTTCATCAGGCGCACTATATGCCATACAACATTCAGCACGTGGAGTACCTGGATGCTCAACAAAAATACGAACGCCAATCCCTGGAGTATTTTGTTTGTCCAACAGATCACTTAAATACTCTTGTGCAGTTGGAGTAATCAAAAGGTTGGGAATTTCTTCTGCAACCACAGTGTTGGTGTTCTCAGTCGACATAATCATGATCCTCAAGCTGAAGCGCTTATTTTAACTGAAGATGCGGGAGAATTAAAAAAAATCAACCAAAATTGTCGGATTTATTCATAGGAAAATATGTGCTCTGTTGTTTTTTTAATGGCATTATGGCAGTTAACGTTAATATTATTTATAAATTTCACTATGTTTCATTTGCCTTTTAATCATACGATTACGCTTATCGCGATTACCGTGATTGTCTCCCTCATGGCCTTTTCCAACCAGAATATCATGAATCGTCTGATTTTCTGGCCGCCAGCCATGCAGCGTGGACAATATGACCGCTTTATTACCCATGGCTTTGTACATGCCGATGGGACTCATTTATTGTTTAATATGATTACCCTGTTTTTCTTTGGCAGTGTGATTGAAAGTTTTTATCGTCAGTTTTTTTACGATCTTGGCTTTGTACTGTTTTATCTGGGCGGTCTGATTTTTGCGATTTTGCCAAGTTATTTAAAACATAAAAATGATACCAATTGGGCAAGTTTAGGGGCATCGGGTGCGGTTTCAGCAGTACTTTTTGCCTATATCTTGTTTGAACCCTGGAAATTGATTTTGGTATTTTTTATTCCTGTGCCTGCGATTATTTTTGCAGTTTTATATGTGGGATATAGTGTCTGGTCAGGTAAACGCGGCAACAGTAATATCAATCACAGCGCGCATTTGTGGGGAGCGGCTTACGGTGTGGTGATGACCATCATCTTAGAACCTCGTTTGATTCAGCATTTCTTAAATAAGCTGACTCAATTGCCTTTTTGATTTGCTCTCTTTTTTAATTTGATTTCTATCTTTTTGAAGCCCTTCGGGGCTTTTTCACAGTCAGGAATTTAGTTATATCAAAAAATGTTCAGCATTATTTATGCAGACGTTTCCCAAACTAATTATTTAAAAATTCAAAACAGTATGGTTAAGCTGGGTTGAATTTTACAATAATACTTTAATCATGAAAAAACAACCACTTGTATTAAGCTTAAGTTTCATCCTTTTAAGTTTATCTTTGAGTGCGTGTCACGATAACAATGACACATCTGCTACATCTACGCCTGTGGTAGAAGCAAAAAAGCCAAACGTTTTATTCATTATGGCAGATGATCTGGGTTATTCAGATATAGGGGCTTTTGGTGGAGAAATTCACACTCCGAATCTGGATGCTTTAGCCAATGAAGGCCGTTTATTGAGTGATTATCACACTGCTCCAACTTGCTCTCCAACTCGATCACAGCTGATTTCAGGCACAGATCATCATTTGGCAGGTATTGGAGCGATGGCTGAACTTACACCCAGCCATCTTAAAGGGCAGCCAGGTTATGAAGGTTACTTAAATGAACGTTCGCTATCGATTGCCGAAGTACTACGAGACAATGGTTATCGAACATATATCAGTGGAAAGTGGCATTTGGGGTTAACGCCTGAAACCAATGCACAAGCGCGCGGTTTTGATCATTCATTTACCTTGTTACAAGGTTTTGACTTGCACTTTAAGCGTACCCCAACAGGCTATAATCGCAATGCAACCTACACCGAAGATGGTCAAGTCATACCATTGTCTTCTTTGCCAGATAATTTCTTTTCAACCAACTATTACACTGACAAACTCATTGAATACTTAGACTCAGGCAAGAACACTGGTAAGCCATTTTTTGCCTATGCAGCATATACAGCCCCACACTGGCCAATCCAAGCGCCAGAAGAATACCGTAATAAATATAAAGGAATCTATGATGTAGGTTATGACGCCATTCGCAATGCACGTATCGCAAAACAAAAACAGTTAGGCATCATTCCAGCCAATTTTGTTCCCGCCGAACCTATTGCAACAGCAAATGCGCCTGCACAGTCTGGCCGATGGAATGAACTCAGCCCAGAACGTAAGGCGCTTGAAGCGCGTAATATGGAAATCTATGCAGGTATGGTCGAAAATCTGGATGCCAACATTGGACGCCTGATTCAATATTTAAAAGCCAATGGTTTATATGACAATACCTTGATTTTCTTTGTGTCTGATAATGGTGCAGAAGGTTCAACAGGTAGCGCAAATGCAGGCGCTCAGGTGGATAATTCATTGACTGGTTTGGGTACAGATAATTCTTATACCTTTATTGGTCCTCGCTGGGCTGAAGTCAGTGCTGCACCCTTTCATCTTTGGAAAAATACCGCAGGTGAAGGTGCTACCACCGCTCCAGCCATCGTAAAACTGCCGCACCAAAATAAGATACAACCGATTCATAACAGCTTTGCATCGGTCTTGGATGTATTCCCGACCGTTCTGGATTATGCCAATATCAATATTCCACAAGGTCAATATAAAGGTCGTAATATCAATACGCCAAGCGGACGTTCGTGGAAAGCGGTTCTGGAAAATAAAGCAACAACGATTCGCCCTGACGGATTCAGCTTTGCAGATGAACTACATGGTAATAAATATGCGAAACAAGGAGACTGGAAAATCGCATTACAAGGCAAAGCCAATCTTGGTACTGGAACATGGGAGCTATATAACCTGAAACAGGATCGTGGTGAGAATCAAAATCTGGCAAATACCTATCCAGATAAAGTTCAGGAATTGATTAAAGTCTATCAACAATACACGCAACAAAATGGTGTAAAGGAATATCTTGTTCAATGAAAGCGGTATTCCTTTCAATTTTAGGCTACAGCTTGTTACTGGCTGGCTGTAGCCAAACATCACAACCTGCATTCCCTAATAAAAAAGAGGATCCTACACCAGCCTTATTAGCACTTGGCTCACTTTCAACCTGCAAAAATTATTCAGGATTGCCAAATCAATGGCGAAAGAATAATCATGCAGGTATGGTTTGGGTCGACTCGGGTACAGTCAATCTGGGTTCGAATCTGGCTTATCCCGATGAAATTAATTTTGGAGAAAAAAAGCGGCAGGTAGCTGGCTTCTGGATCGATCAGACTGAAGTCACAGTGGCACAGTTTGCAAGCTTTGTTCAAGCAACAGGCTATATCACTGATGCTGAACGACAAAAACAGGCTGCGGTATTTTTACCCGATGCTAATCATCCACAACAATGGTGGCAGCTTAAATCTGGCTACACTTGGCAAAGCCCAAATGGACCACAAGCAGAAAAAGCATTACCCAACGAGCCTGTCCGTTTTGTCACGAAAAATGATGCCGAACATTACGCTGTCTGGCTAGGTCGGGATTTACCTTCTGAAATAGAGTGGGAATATGCCGCCAAAGCAGGACAAACTCAAGATACCCCCTTGCACCAAGCCCCCATGGATCATCATCAACATCCCCAAGCCAATTATTGGCAGGGTGAGTTCCCATTTCACAATACAAAGCAAGATCAATTTGAGGGTGTCGCACCCGTTGGGTGTTTTGCGGCAAATAATTTTCAACTCTATGACACGATCGGCAATGTCTGGGAATGGACATCTTCGGTTTATCAGGGTGCGCATGATGAACACATGGGAGATTATCAACATCTGCGCCAAACCAATATACCCAGCCAGAACTTCGTGATTAAAGGCGGCTCATATTTATGTGCAGATAACTATTGCGCACGTTTTCGTAACAGTAGTCGCCATCCGCAAGAGTTTGATTTAGCCACCAGT
Organism: Acinetobacter sp. FDAARGOS_515; assembly: GCF_003938865.1. Taxonomy (NCBI): domain Bacteria; kingdom Pseudomonadati; phylum Pseudomonadota; class Gammaproteobacteria; order Moraxellales; family Moraxellaceae; genus Acinetobacter; species Acinetobacter sp. FDAARGOS_515. Next base: position 117,653 of record NZ_RKIX01000003.1, read on the forward strand.
CATGTCGGATTTCGTACCATCATGAGAGCATAATACAAAACCTCAGTATCTTAATTTACGAGTAGACACCAGATTTAACGCTTTCTTGCAATTTTGGTAGTTAATGCCAACCCTGAAAGTAAGTTGGCATAGATAATGTTTACATCTGTATATTAATGCCATTTAAAGTGAGTTTTTTTGCATGTCCAGTCCAATTGAAGGTTTGCAGTTCCCAGTCAATCCTGCAACTCAGAAGCCAAGTACTTCACAAACAGGCAAAGCAATTGTCTCGGAAGCATTGTCTTTAGTGGATCATAAAATTTCTCAACAGGCTGCAAAAGAAAAAGACTGGCGTAAAAATTATCCGACCTATTTTAAGGCTTTGGTCGAACTGGGTATCGAAAAAACAGTCAACCCGATTACCATTGCAAAACAAGGCTTGCATAAAGCACATCATAGTTTTGAATTTTATCGAAATGGTGAGCAATACTTACTCAAAGATGTACCACGGATACCTGATATTGCAGAATTTAATACAGTGATCATTAAAGGTGAAAGTCAGGAAAAACCTGAATGGTATGTGCCTTATCATGGTCAAAAACTACAAGGACAAGCACTGCTTGATCAAATTTCAAATTGGGAACAGCGTGGAATCATTGAACCGAGTCATGCCACAGCATTAAGAGAAGTTCATGCACATCCTGAATGGTTCGATTTGTCTGATCGTACTATGGTACTTTTTGGGGCGGCATCTGAAGCGGGCCCACTAACATGGCTTGCCAAATGGAAAGCGAATATTGTCGCGGTTGATTTACCCAATGCCAAAGTTTGGGAAAAAATATTAACCACCATCCAAAAAGGCAATGCCACTCTCATTGCACCAAGTCTGAACCCTATCCATGATACAACCCCGTCTTATGACCTTAAGGACAAACTGGGTGCAAACCTACTGACGCAATTACCTGAAATTGCTGAATGGCTAATCAAATTTGAACAAAGTCTGGATTTAGCAGCCATTGCCTATCTGGATGGTGAAAAACATGTCCGTGTTTCGATAGCAATGGATACGATTATGAGCTTAGTGAGTGAACGCAAAGCCAACACCAGTCTGATGTTTATGTGCACACCGACTGATGTCTATGCGGTACCTAAAGAGGTTGTTGCGGCAGCACAGCAAAAATCTCTGGATCGCTCTAGCCTGCAAAAGTTACTGACCAAAGGGATTTCGACACTTTCACTCAAACATTTCTTTAAAACCAACGATTCAAGTCTGATCGCTTCTGATAATGGGAAAAAATATGGAATTGCAGATTGTTTAGTGCTTGAACAAGGACCAAACTATGCCTTGGCAAAGCGGATCCAGCAATGGCGAGCAACATTGGCGCGTCATCAAGGACAACGCGTGAGCATCAATATTGCACCCTCTACTACCACCCATTCAGTTACCAAGAATCCGTTGTTAAAAGCAGCATTTAATGGCGCTGATTTGTTTGATGTCGAAGCCTTTAGTCCAGAAACCACCAACGCAATTATGGCTGCACTTTGGGTTCATGACTTAAGAAATGATCAGGCTTTTGCCAACCCAGAAATGCCACTTGAACACCCTCTAGAGTTGATGATGGAAGGTGCTAATCATGGTGGATTGTGGCGCGTGGCTTATCTGGCAAGAACCGCTCTACCTTTTGCTGCAATTTATGGTTTTGTCAGTGATAAAATCCCTTTGAAAAAAAGATAAACAACACTGTTTTAAATGCCAATATTTATCGGATCAGACTTGATAAATTAGGCTTTAAGCATGGCAAATATGATTATTCCTAAGCGTACGTTTAATCAGTTGCCATGTTTAAAGTTGATTTTATTTATACGGTTTTAGTCTGATGAATCATGTCCAAAAAGTAGTCGTTATTTTGACGACAATTATGATCGGGATCTCCCCCACCTATGCTGCAAAAAATTGTGAAATTAAAAAACAAGAACTCAGCAATCAACTTCGTTATGCTGAAAAATATGCGAGTAGCTATCGGGTTGCAGGCTTAAAACGAGCCATTCAAAATATTGATCGTTATTGCCAAGACGACACTCCTACTCAAATTAAAATGCAGCTACAAACTGAGCATAAAATTGAAAAACTAAAGGCCGAACTTTATAAAGCCCAACAAAATCAGGATACCCAGAAAGCATTAAAGAAACAACAAGAGTTAAATCAAGCGCTGTTTGAACTTGAGCAAATACAAACCACCAGTTAATACGGTGATTTGACTGCTTGATTTGAATAAATGCGAGCTTAATATCTCGTCAATGAAAACATCAGTGTAGGTACTAAGTTAGCAGATGTTGACTCTGAAGCAGATATCTTTGCATTTCTTCGGGTGGTACCATCCCTCCTCCTGTTGCCCAAATGATATGCGTGGCATTGGCTAATTGAGATGGCGTAAACTGATGTAATTGCTGATAAGATGTTTGGGCAGTTGTGTGATAGCCCCCCATGAATCCTGCCGCAGCAGAGGGTTCAAGTTGAATCTGTTCTGATTGATTAAGTTGCCCAATCAACGCATATAAACTTTGATCAGAAAGAGTGTAATAACCATCTATCAGTCCTTGCATGGCACGGCCAACAAAACCAGAAGCGCGTCCAACGGCAAGACCATCTGCGGCGGTCTGATTATCCAGCCCAATATCATTGACACTAATTCGATCATGCAACCCCGTGTAAACACCAAGTAGCATGCATGGCGAATGGGTGGGTTCTGCAAAGATACAATGTACGTGCTCACCAAAAGCCTGTTTAAGCCCAAAGCTGACTCCCCCAGGCCCGCCACCCACGCCACAAGGCAAATACACAAATAATGGATGCGCGGCATCGACCACTTGATGACGCTCAAATAATTGCTGTTTGAGTCTTAACCCTGCTACAGCATAACCCAGAAATAAAGTTTTGGAATTTTCATCATCGATAAAAAAGCAGTTTGGATCAGCCTCAGCAGCTTTACGCCCCTGTTCAACGGCGACACCATAATCACTGGCATATTCAACGACATTAACCCCTAAAGAGCGCAGTTTATCTTTTTTCCATTGTCTTGCATCAGCAGACATATGCACCGAAACCCGAAAACCCAGTTTGGCACTCATGATCCCAATTGAAAGTCCCAGATTTCCTGTCGAGCCAACAGCGATCTGATAATTGTGAAAAAAGGTTCTAAACTCATCCGAATCAAATTTTCGATAATCATCTTCTAAAGAGATTAGCCCAGCAGCCGAAGCTAACTTTTCAGCATGGGTAAGCACTTCATAAATACCTCCACGCGCTTTAATCGAACCAGATATAGGTAAATGACTATCTTGTTTCAGCCACCATTGTCCCTGTAATGGAATTTTCCATTGTTCCGAAAGCAGCTGTTGCATCTGTGCAATGCGCACCAAATCGGATTCAATGATACCTTGCTGGTTTTGAGTTTCAGGAAAAACTTGAGCAATAAATGGAGCAAAACGTTTTAAGCGAGCTTCTGCATCCTCAATATCGGCTCGGGTTAGACCCACATGCTGTAGCGCTTGTTTTAATGGCATCTTTTCAGGTGGAAACCAAAATACAGATTGGTATTGCTGTAATGTTTGAATCAATGGGTCTTGTTGTAATTGATCTAAATTTAAAGCAGTCATTTTGATGGGTTTCAACATGGGTTTTTATCACAAGGTAGCAAACATTCGCTAAAAAGAAAGCGATCTTCACATAAAAATTTTAGAGAATAAAAAAGGTCACTGATGTGACCTTTTCAACTCTAAAAATTCAATTGTACAAGCTCGGGATTTATCCAACAAATTGAAGGAACAACCAGTACAGACCACCCGATAAACAAATAGTTGCAGGTAAGGTAAAGACCCAAGCCGATAAAATGGTTTTCACCGTATTAAAGTTTAAGCCAGATTTATTGGCAACCATTGTCCCTGCCACTGCACTGTTCAGTACATGCGTAGTGGAGACAGGCATACCAAGACCATCCGCTGCTGCAATGGTACTCATCGCCACCAACTCAGCAGACATACCTTGACCATAAGTCATATGGTGTTTACCAATACGCTCACCAACAGTCACCACAATTCGTTTCCAACCCACCATGGTTCCCAGACCCAGTGCCAATGCCACAGCAACTTTGACCCAAGTTGGAATATATTGTAGGAAAGAGTCCAGACTATCGCGGTACTGTTTCACTACTTTTTGCTGATCGGCTGTCATTGCAGGAAGTGCTTCAGCTTTATCCAGACGCTTAAATGTAGTAGTACTTAAGTACATGTCATTACGGATATTACCAATCGCATCTTCAGGAATATCTTTCAAACTTCCATAACTACCGACACGTTGACCCAAATGATCGGTCAAACTGGCTAATGCAGGAACCACATCAGGAGTTTGCTGTTTGGTTTGAATATACTTGGTCAAAATGACACGTGCTTTTTCATCTTGCATGTCTGTATGCTGAGTATAAAGAACAGAAGAAGTCTGACCAGATAATTGTTCAAAGGTTTGCAATTGCTGTGCATCTAGACTCTTATTTAATGAATAAGCCATCGGCACCAAGCCAATCAACACCAGCATGATTAAGCCCATTCCTTTTTGACCATCATTAGAACCGTGCGCAAAGCTTACGCCTGTACAGGTAAAAATCAAAATGGCACGAATAATAGGTGGCGGTGGCTTATTGCCTTCAGGTGGCTGAAACAGTTCAAGTTGGCGTTTAAATACTTTTTTTACCAATAGGAATAAAATAGCAGCAAAAGCAAAACCGATTAGTGGTGAAAATAGTAAAGCTTTACCCACTTTAATCACCTGATCCATATCGATGCCACTGGTACTGCCCGTTGCAGCATTAATCAGATGGTTCATAATGCCCACACCCAAAATCGAACCGATCAGGGTATGTGAACTTGATGCAGGAATTCCTAAAAACCAGGTTCCCAAATTCCAGATAATCGCAGCAATCAGCAAAGCGAAAACCATGGCAAAGCCAGCACCACTGCTGACATTCATAATTAATTCAACAGGTAATAATGCAATAATACCGTAGGCCACTGCCCCGCTTGCGACCATAACACCCAGAAAATTACAAAAACCTGCCCACATTACGGCGACAGGTGCAGGCAATGCATTGGTGTAAATGACCGTTGCCACAGCATTGGCTGTGTCATGAAAACCGTTTACAAACTCAAATCCCAAAGCAATAAAAAGTGCTGTTGCCAGCAAGATCACGGAATATAAACTGAGTGCAGGCACATGTGCCAAATCAGCATTTACCTGTACAGCGATGTAAATCAGGGTTGCAATAATAACCGTAAAAAACACCGGCATAAAAAACTTCGGTGTGGGTACATGTACATTCGTCGATTGAACATGTCCAGCTTCGACATGATTTGAATCCGAAACGGGAGGAAGATTTGAATTCATGTAGACGGTTCAAGAGGATCGTTAAAATCCCCATATTCTTAAATTAAATTATGACAATTATATGACAAATAGGGGTCTAATGAAGTCATTTTTTAAACACTTGACCTCATAAAAGGCATTTTTTAGTTTAATTTTATGCCAGTACAATCAATAAAAACAAATAAATACAAAAACTTAAAACACAAAAACCATCATGACATTCAATTGTTGTATTTTGAAGTAAATATGATGAAATTATGACAGCTGGTCACATTTCCGATGTCACATTTCATGTAAAGCTATTTTGAAACAGGAATATTGCATTTTGATGAAATCGTCACCATCTCAATCCTGAATGGTATGAATCTGTGTTTGACCGTCTCGGCGATCAATCAAAGCCACTTATTGTGAGGGATTCTGTTACAATAACGCGCCTTTTAAATCTATCTGGGGTTCTTATGTCCACGCTTGCCACCCTGAAATCACTTCTTGCCCAACGTATCCTGATTATTGATGGTGCGATGGGAACGATGATTCAACGCCATAAACTCGAAGAAGAAGATTATCGTGGTGAACGTTTTGCAGACTGGGCATCTGACCTTAAAGGCAATAACGATTTACTGGTACTCACTCAGCCGAAAATTATTCAGGGCATACATGAAGCCTATCTGGATGCAGGCGCGGACATTATTGAAACCAATAGCTTTAATGGCACTCGTGTTTCCATGTCGGATTATCACATGGAAGATCTTGTTCCAGAGATTAACCGTGAAGCAGCACGATTAGCGCGAGCGGCCTGTGACAAATACTCCACCCCAGAAAAACCGCGTTTTGTGGCGGGTGTACTTGGACCAACATCTCGTACCTGTTCAATTTCGCCGAATGTCAACGATCCTGCATTTCGTAACATCACTTTTGATGAACTGAAAGAAAATTATATTGAAGCGACGCATGCACTCATCGAAGGTGGTGCAGATATTCTTTTGATCGAAACGGTGTTCGATACCTTAAACTGTAAAGCTGCGATTTTTGCGGTCAAAGAAGTGTTTAAGCAAATTGGTCGTGAATTACCCTTGATGATTTCAGGCACGATTACCGATGCATCAGGTCGTACTTTGACAGGTCAGACTGCCGAAGCATTTTGGAACTCGGTGCGTCATGGTGACCTACTCTCAATTGGTTTTAACTGTGCCTTGGGTGCAGATGCAATGCGTCCGCACGTCAAAACCATTAGTGATGTGGCAGATACCTTTGTTTCAGCCCATCCCAATGCGGGCTTACCCAATGCCTTTGGTGAATATGATGAAACGCCAGAGCAGACCGCCGCATTTTTAAAAGAATTTGCCGAAAGTGGTCTGATCAATATTACAGGTGGTTGTTGTGGTACTACACCCGACCATATCCGTGCCACTTACAATGCAGTTAAAGATATTCAACCACGTCAAATTCCTGAAACGCAACCTGCTTGTCGTTTAAGTGGTTTAGAACCGTTTAACATTTATGATGATTCATTGTTCGTGAATGTCGGTGAACGAACTAATGTCACAGGTTCCAAAAAATTCTTGCGTTTAATCCGTGAGGAAAATTTTGCAGAAGCGTTAGAAGTTGCTCAGCAACAGGTTGAAGCAGGTGCGCAAATCATCGACATCAACATGGATGAAGGCATGCTGGATTCACAAAATGCGATGGTGCATTTTTTGAATCTAGTTGCATCTGAACCCGATATTTCACGTGTCCCGATCATGATTGACTCATCTAAATGGGAGATCATTGAAGCGGGCTTAAAATGCGTACAGGGCAAACCTGTGGTCAACTCGATTTCCTTAAAAGAAGGTTATGACGAGTTTGTCGAAAAAGCACATTTATGCCGCCAGTATGGTGCTGCGATTATCGTGATGGCTTTTGATGAAGCAGGTCAGGCCGATACAGCAGCGCGTAAGCGTGAAATCTGTAAACGCTCTTATGATGTTTTGGTCAATGACGTTGGCTTCCCTGCTGAAGACATTATTTTTGATCCGAACGTGTTTGCCGTGGCAACAGGGATCGAAGAACACAACAACTATGGCGTCGACTTTATTGAAGCGACAGGCTGGATTAAACAAAACTTGCCACATGCCATGATTTCTGGCGGTGTATCCAACGTATCCTTCTCATTCCGCGGTAATGAGCCTGTGCGTGAAGCGATTCATTCAGTATTCCTATACCATGCCATCAAACAAGGCATGACCATGGGCATTGTGAATGCAGGTCAAATGGCGATTTACGATGATATTCCAAAAGAACTCAAAGATGCGGTTGAAGATGTTGTTCTGAATCAAAACCAAGGTGCAAGCGGTCAGGAAGCTACTGAAAAACTGCTTGAAGTGGCTGAAAAATTCCGTGGACATAGTGGCGCACAACGTGAAGCTGAAAATCTAGAATGGCGTAATGAATCCGTAGAAAAACGTCTGGAATATGCGCTGGTCAAAGGCATCACTACTTATATTGATGAAGATACCGAAGAAGCACGTTTAAAAGCCAAACGTCCTCTTGATGTGATTGAAGGCGCATTGATGGATGGCATGAATGTGGTCGGTGACTTGTTCGGTTCAGGCAAAATGTTCCTGCCGCAAGTGGTGAAATCTGCCCGTGTGATGAAACAAGCAGTCGCGTGGTTAAACCCATACATCGAAGCAGAAAAAACAGGAAGCCAATCTAAAGGTAAAGTATTGATGGCGACCGTGAAAGGCGATGTGCATGATATTGGTAAAAATATCGTGGGCGTGGTTTTAGGCTGTAATGGCTACGATATTGTCGATTTAGGCGTGATGGTGCCTGCGGAAAAAATCCTGCAAACTGCGATTGATGAGAAGTGTGACATTATTGGGTTGTCTGGTTTAATTACGCCAAGTCTGGATGAAATGGTCTTTGTCGCCAAAGAAATGCAGCGTAAAGGTTTTACCATTCCATTATTGATTGGCGGTGCAACCACATCCAAAGCCCATACCGCAGTGAAGATTGATCCTCAATATTCAAATGATGCCGTGATTTATGTGGCTGATGCATCACGTGCCGTCGGTGTTGCGACCACCCTACTTTCCAAAGAAATGCGCGGCAATTTTATTGATGAGCATCGTGCTGAATATGCCAAAATTCGTGAACGTTTAGCCAATAAGCAACCGAAAGCCGCAAAACTTTCTTATGCCGAATCGGTTGAGAATGGCTTTAAAATTGATGACAACTATACACCGCCTAAGCCAAATATTTTAGGTACGCAAGTCATTAAAAATTATCCACTTGAAACTTTAGTTCCTTATTTTGACTGGACACCGTTCTTTATCTCTTGGAGCTTGGCGGGTAAATTCCCGAAAATTCTAACAGATGAAGTGGTCGGCGAAGCCGCAACGGATTTGTATAACCAAGCGCAAGCGATGCTGAAAGACATTATCGAGAATCATCGTTTTGATGCTCGTGCGGTGTTTGGTTTATACCCTGCACAACGTACAGCTGCGGATACGGTGAGTGTGTTTGATGAAGCAGGTCAAAAGGTTACACATACTTTCGAGCATGTCCGTCAGCAATCAGACAAAGTCACAGGCAAGCCGAATTTATCTTTAGCCGACTATATTAAGCCGACAATCAATCAGCAAGATTATTTAGGCGGCTTTACCGTGTCGATCTTTGGTGCTGAAGAACTCGCCAATGAATATAAAGCCAAAGGTGATGATTACTCAGCCATCCTAGTACAGTCATTGGCGGATCGTTTTGCCGAAGCCTTTGCCGAGCATTTGCATGAGCGGATTCGTAAAGAGTTTTGGGGCTATAAAGCCGATGAAACTTTGGACAATGAAGCACTAATCAAAGAAAAGTATGTCGGCATTCGTCCTGCGCCTGGCTACCCTGCTTGCCCAGAACATTCTGAAAAAGCGGTATTATTTGACTGGTTAGGTTCGGAAGCGAAGATTGGTACTAAGTTGACTGAACATTTTGCGATGATGCCACCATCTTCGGTAAGTGGTTTTTATTATTCGCATCCTCAAAGTGAATACTTTAATGTGGGCAAGATTGCTCAGGATCAGCTTGAAGATTATGCGAAGCGTAAGGGTTGGTCTCTAGATGTGGCGAAGCGTTGGTTAGCGCCGAATTTGGATGATTCGATTGGTTAAGCATATAGGAATTTAAAATTCATTCTCGATTATTCAGGAATGAATTTATGCAGATCAATATTAGGAATAAATTTATAATGTTTATCATTTGCAGTCAGTAAAGGTTCACCAAATTGTATTGCTGTTGCAGCGATTAAAGCATCTGCCATTTGCATTGAATGGCTCAGTGCATATTCCTGAACATAGAATGATGCACGGGCAGAAATTTCCTGATCAAGATGAATAATATGCACATTCCAGTAATGCAGGGCTTTCTGAAAACGTAAGCTTTCTTGTTTATTCAGCATTCCCTGCAACAATTCCATATAGGTGATAGCAGAAATTGAAAATGGAATATGACTTTCAACTGCTTCCTTAGCAGATGCTTTTCCTCGCAAATACCAAATCAACACATCGGTATCAATAATCAAAACCGTCTACCCTGACGCATTGCTCTCACAGTTTCATCCACAGTCAGCGCATGTTGATCTTGTTGCCACATGCCAAAAATATCCTCATCCTGCTTTTGCTGCTGAATCGGTATAATTTTTGCGAGTGCTTTGCCTCGATAAGTTACTGTAACTTCTTGCCCATGCTGAACCTGTTGAATGATTTTACCGGATTGAATACGTAATTCTTTAGTTGAAACTTGCATAACTCACCCTCCAAGTATCCACTTAAAAGTGTACACTCAATTAAATTCTATGCAAGTATTTTCCTATATCTCCAACTTCGGCAACCCTTTTACAATCTTCATAGTTTCAAGGCTTACATTGATAACACACAAGAACAATTCCAAAGGATAAGCGGCATTATCCATTGTTTCAATCGCCCAATCATTTGCATCATTGGTGATACCACTGTCTTTATGTGTAGAAACACCCTGCCGTTCCATTACCCACTCAAGGGCAGACTTACCATTAACGATATAGTCATACGCCTCTAACGGAATATCCCGAATGGTGATTTTTGAATTATAAATCACCGCTTGTTTTTCACCCTTTTTGGCAAATTTCATTTTGGTGACATAAAAATCTTCATCTTTAAGTTGGTTATAAGGTGTTTTGCCTGTATCCAAAGTTGCGGGATAAGGTTCAACCGTTTCATAGTTAAGATGCCAATAAGCTAAATCCCGTCCTGCTTGGCTAAAATGCCAAAAATCCTGAGCCTGTTTTACACATGGAATACGGGGTAATTCTTTGGTGAGATTATCGGCAAAACGAGTACGGTAATCTTCGCTATGTAGCAAGCCATAAACATAATAGAAAATATCTTCTTTTGTAATATTTTCATTTGGATAGGCTTTTTGGAAATGGGCTAAACCTGCATCACTAATCCCATCTTTACGCACCAGTTTAGGTTGTTCGCTTTGTGGGTTTTCTTCTGATGGTGTATTAAATAAATCACCTTGATCGTTTTGATTTTGCATTAGTTGTTCTCCTCTGTTTCGTAAAGATAAAGAGGAAAACACTGTGCATCTCCAATGAGGTGATAATCTGGTAGCTTGTCCGTCATTAGAACAGAAAAGCCCTTGTTCCCTGCTAATGATAGACAAATAACAAGGTTTTGTTGTTGATTTTTCTTGGTATTTTTCGTATAATGGTCGATGGTCGATGGTCGATGGTCGATGGTCGATGGTCGATGGTCGATGGTCGATGGTCGATGGTCGATGGTCGATAAAACATCATTTAGGTGGGTTGATTCCTCATAAGTAGATAGTGGGAAACATTGCCCTTTTGAAATAAGTTCATAATCAGGGATTTTCTCAGTTATTAAAGCTGAAAACTCTTTTGTTGAACCTCGACCAGTTACAGAGATTACCTTATTCTTTGTAGAGTTATCACTAAAAATCTTCGATAATCGGCTTGTTCTATGATTCAACCACTTATTTTTACATAGCCAAGATGTATTAAATGGGCGATATTCTGCTTTAATAATATCTTCATCACTGTATATAATCTCTCTATCATTCTTTAAATGTTCTTTTAAACTACTAGACCAACTTATTTTTGTAGGATCGTTATCAAATATAGGTGTGTTATTCTGTTTATTTCTTTCTCTTTGTTTATCATAAAAATTAATAGAATTTTTAGTATTCTGAATTAAAGTATCTTTATTTGAATTATAATTCCAAGCATCTCGGCTGGTTAGCATACCTTGTGAATAATCATTAAACAATGTACTTTCTTCTAACTTCTTATTACCTAATGAAATAAATTTAGCTCCATCAAACTCTTTATTTCTTTGATTTATCCAATAATAGAGTTCATCAGGAATAATTTTTTGCCAAGCATCTTTTTGGCTAATTCCTGTAATACTTTTTAACTCTACAATTTTTTCTAGCTTTTGCTCACGAGTTAAATAATCTCCTATATCATGGAAATAAATTTCCCCTTGTTTTTCAATTTGAGAGTTTTTTACTAAAATAGAAACTGCAATCGGTGTACGTGTACCTTGACCAAACACATTATCCTTTTCTTTACGTCTTTGTTCACCTGAAGTTCTAGCATTTCCCCGTAAATGGAATATATATAAACTACTAAATTCCTCTGCTAAACATTTTCGTAATCCATCCATAGAGTTAGCATCAACAAAACTTGCATTACTAACAAAACCAATTACACCATTTCCCCCTATACGGTCACTTGCCCAACGCATTGCACGAATATAAGAATCCATCAAATTTTTTGTCGAGCTTGCTTTAGAATATTTAGCATAAGTTTCAGATATTCTATTATCTAAACTTGGATAAGCAACATTTTGGTTATTGTCATTTTCAGACTTTTGACCTGCTGAATAAGGCGGATTTCCAATAATCACCTGAATATCTAACTCTTTTTGACGTTTCCGTCTTGCACTATTGCCATCCTGAGCTTGAGTCACAATATCATGCTCATACATCTGGAATGTATCAGTTAAACAAACACCCTCAAACGGCGTATAGTCATTAAAAATAATATCGTGGTAGGTTGCTTCAATATTAATTGTCGCAATGTAATAGGCAAGAAGAACTAGCTCATTGGCATGGATTTCATGTTTATATTTATAAGGTAAGCGGTTTGGCGGAATTAAGCCACTTTGTAGCAATCGAGTGATAAATGTCCCTGTGCCTGTAAATGGGTCAATAATATGAACATGATCATCTGCCAAAGTTTGGTTAAATTCAGACTTTAAGACATCATTGACACTATGGATAATAAAATCAACCACTTCTACAGGAGTATAAACAATACCTAAACGCTCGGTCATTTTTGGAAAAGCATTACGGAAAAACTTATCATAAAGCTCTACGATAATTCGTTGCTTACCCTGAGCATTATCTATACCCTCTGCTCTCAGTTTCACACTGGCATAGAAACTATTTAAGGTATCTGCTTCTTTTTCTAAATGATGTTCATGCAGTTTATTTAAAATATCCTGCATTGCCAATGAAATTGGATTATATTGAGCAAAATCATATTCACTAAACAGTGCATCAAACACAGGTTTGGTAATGAGATGCTGTGCCAACATTTCAATAATTTCAGCATCACTCAACGCATCATTCAGGTCATTTCTCAATTTTTTAGCAAAACTTTCAAAGGCTTGTATTTCTTCTTTATTTTCAGGATTGGCTAAAATATGGGTGATACGATCAATATGAGTTTTGGCAATTTTGGCAATATCATTTGCCCATTCTTCCCAATGCTGACGATTACCACATTTCTGCACCACTTTGGCATAAATCGCACGTTCTAACTCATCTATTTCAAAATTTAAGACATTTTGTTTTTCATCAATTAATTCTTTTCGAGTAGGCGATTTGCCTAAATTATCCTGCCCTTTCGCCCCTTTGGTTTTATCGGTCAACGTTTTTTGTCGTTTAGTTGCTTTATCTGAAATGGCAATCACTTCCATTTTAGCAGGCTTTTTATTATTCAATTCTAATTGATTAATCATGGCATCAAAACGGTCATCATGCGCTCGCAATGCCTGTAAAACCTGCCAAACAACTTTATAAGTTTTGTTATCATTTAAGGCTTCATGCGGTTCAACACCTGCTGGAATCACTACAGGCAAAATAATATAACCCCTTTTTTTATTCGGTGCTAAACGCATCACACGCCCAACTGATTGCACGACATCAACTTGCGAATTTCGAGGCGTTAAAAATAATACTGCATCTAAACTCGGAACATCGACACCCTCAGATAAACAACGCACATTGCTTAAAATCTTGCATTGATTTTCTTCGGGCTGTGCTTTTAACCATTGTAATTTTTCTTCTTTAGTTGTTGCATTCATGCCACCATCAATATGTTCAGCAATGCATTGCAAAGAATTTTCGATTAAATCGGCATCTTGTGGATTATGCTGTATTTCATAGGTCTGATATTGTTCAACCACGGCCTGAAACATTGCAGCAATATTTTTGGAACTGACCTTATGTTGTTTACTTTTACCCTTACTCGTATGAGGTTCAATCACCTGACAAAAAGCGACTGCTCTTTGCATCGGGTTTGGGTCATCCTGTAAATCAGTTTCACTATTTTGCTTGGATAATGCTTTCCAACAACCAATAATTTTCGCTGCATCATCGACCTTTAAACTGTTATTTTCATCAGCAAGTAAATCCTGCAAGCGTTTATTAACATGGCTTTCATCAACTGCCAAAACAATCACTTTATAATCAACCAATAATCCACGCTGTACCGCTTCGGAGAAATTAATGACAAATAACTCTTTGCCATAAATGGCTTCATTATTCATGCCATACAGTTTGGCTTTATCACGCTCCGCATTAATCTCCACATCTTCGCTATAAATACGTGGCGTTGCCGTCATATATAAGCGTTTTTTGGCATGGATAAACTCTTCATCATGCACACTGGTAAAGGCAGAATCATCTTCACCATCAAAGGTTGCTCCTGTGGTACGGTGTGCTTCATCACAAATAACGAAATCAAATTCAGGCAATAAATGACTATTTTGTGCTTCACTAATGACATTAATTGAATGGTAGGTTGAGAAAACCACACTCATTTTATGCTCTTTATGGCGTGACTGCATTTCTTCGGCAAGGCGTTTGGCATTAGTGGTGGCTGGATAATCCAACTCATGTACCAATAAATTTACCGCATCTTCATCAGCTTGACGTTTTTTGCCAATATCACTGTCCGAACACACCGCAAAACTACATAATGGTGTACTTGATTCTTGCGTCCATTCGGTTAAAGTTTGCGAAAGTAAGGATAAACTCGGCACTAAAAATAGAACTCGTTTCCCTCGCCCTGCCATTGCTTCGGCAATTTTTAAACTGGTAAACGTCTTGCCCGTCCCACATGCCATAATTAATTTGCCACGAGAAATATTTGGATAATTAAGTTGCTCTGTGACTGCTTGCAATGCTTGTTTTTGATGTGAACGTAAATTCTTCTTGGGTTTCAGTTCTAATTGTTGTTTAGGCTGATATTTTTCCCAATCAATAACACTATGTTCCAAAGCATATAAATCTATTTTCTGAACAGGTAAATGTTGACCTTTTAACGCATCTTTGGCATGTTTTGACCAGTGATTTGTGGTACTCACAATCATTCGATGGGTAAAAGGACGTTTACCTGATGCAGTAAAAAAACTATCTATATCTTTCTTCTGTAAATTATAATCTTCGGAATAAAGCTTACATTGAATCGCATGGTAATCTTCCGTATCTCTGACCTTGGCAACAAGATCAATGCCTGTATCTATACCTAAATCTTCACCATTTCGTTCTAGCCAATATTGACGGAAACCCTGCCATAAAAACACTTCATTATAAAGCTCCTGATATTTTGGTTCATTGGAAAAATAACGTAGCATCAAATCTTCAAAATAATTGCCTTTTTCTCGTTGTGTTTTGGCGTGTCTTCTAAATTTATCTATAAGCTGAAAAAAAGACGACATATCAATCCTTATTGACCTCATAAAAGGTTATTGGTGATTTCCAATTTTGTCTATCATTCTAGCAGCAAAGACTTTATTATCAATGGCTTCACAAAACAAAATTTGTCTTTTAAGCACACTTTTCAAAATGATGATAATTACTAGATAGCCTACCGATTATTCTATACAAACTTCCGCTTATAATTCTCATGATTTTCAATATTAGTAAGCTCATCTTTTTCATCCCAAACTTGTAACTCCCAAGGGAAATAAAAATTTGATTTATTTTTAAAATCGATATGCAAACCACGATATCCACTTTTATCTCGAAAATACCAGTTTTTTAAACCAAATTTTTCCTGCCATCCATCCAGCAATTCAATAATTTCTTTAACTTCTTGCGTATTTAAAATAATTCTTGCGCCAAAAATATCATTTAACCAATTATTGACTGGATATTGGTCACTATGACTTGAGAATCTTGAAATTTTATCATCAATACTTTCTAACGTTTTAACTCGATAATAATACTGTAATAAAAATCCTTTTTTATTTTTAATCAAATAGTCATTAATGCTTTCATGTAAATTTAACCGATATTTTGCAATATGTTGATAAGGTACACGGGAAATCGTTTTAGACAGATTGAACTTTTCAATGCGCCCAGTTTCAAAATAATCCTGAGAAAAATCAGCATGAATTTTGTTAATCGTTTCAATCATTAATTCAACTTTATCCAAAACATCTTTGCTCATATTTTTCTCAATATCTAAACGATTTCAAAATTATCAAGTTACCTCACTTTTTTGGATAGATTAAGTCCATCTACTTCCTAAAACTATCCAACAAGGCATTGGTAATTGACTTGTTATTTTCCACCGCTCTTGTTTTTTTAGCTTTGGCAGATTGATCTATGACTCTTTCAATTTTTACAGCTTTATATTTACCGTTATTTTCAACAACCATGAATTTGACGCGCTCATTGCGTTTAGGCTCGCCACCTTCAAGCGGGAAATCAGAAATATGAAAGAAAATATCCTGCTCTAAACCACCAATAAATCCAAAACCTTTTGATGCATCGTATTGTTTGATTTTTCCCTGATAAATTTCAGATTTCATGATTTAACCTATAATGTTACGCAATCATCAAATTATACATGAATCTGCTGAAACCAAGAAAAATCTAGGAACATAGAATGATTCTAAATGAGTCGTGACATATTTTTCTAATTTTACAGAATTAAATTATCCCCTTTTGCAGAGGATAATTTGAAAAATGACTTCTATTTCACATGGGTTTTAGGTAAAAAGAACGTTGCCAAACCCAGTAATGGCAAATATGAACATAGTTTAAACACCCATTCGATTCCATTAAGATCAGCCAAATGTCCAAGTCCTGCTGCGGCAATCCCACTGACACCAAACATTAAACCAAACATCAGTCCTGAGATCATGCCTACTCGTCCTGGAACAGCTTCTTGAGCATAAACCACCATAGCAGCAAAAGCCGAAGACAACACCAAACCTGCAATTACGGAAAGAATCGTTGTCCAGAATAAATCTGCATACGGCATCATTAAAGCAAATGGCGCCATGCCAACAAAAGACACCCAAATCACCGCTTTACGTCCAATCTTGTCACCAATTGGTCCACCTGCAAATGTTCCCACGGCAACCGCAGCCAAGAAAGCAAATAGATGCAGTTGTGCAGTGGCTAAACTGACATGAAATTTATGAATCAAGTAAAAAGTAAAATAGTTGCTAATACTGGCGATATAAGTAAATTTAGCAAACATCAACACGCAAATCGTGCCAATTGCCAAGGTTAATTGACGACCATGCAATTTACTACTGGCATTAACAATACGTGAAACTGCCTGCGTTTTGGCATGACGAATCGTCCATTGACTAACGCGAGTTAATATCCAGATGGCTAATAATGCAAAAACCACTAAGCAAGCAACTGCATGTTGTCCAAATGGCACAATAATCAATGCCGCCAATAGAGGGCCAATTGCCGTTCCCGTATTCCCACCCACCTGAAAGGTAGATTGTGCTGTACCAAACCGCCCACCCGATGCCATACGTGCAACACGTGAAGCCTCTGGATGAAAGGTCGATGAACCAACCCCAATCAAAGCCGAAGCAATTAATAACACGGTAAAGGTAGGCGAAAATGCGAGTAACAAAATTCCCAGAAACGTCACACACATGCCCATTGGCAATAAATATGGTTTCGGGTGTTTATCGGTATACAGTCCAATCCACGGTTGCAATAAGGATGCAGTCACCTGATAGACCAGTGAAATCAATCCGACCTGCGTAAAACTTAAGGCAAAGTTGGCTTTGAGCATGGGATAAATGGCAGGCAGTACCGCCTGAATCAAATCGTTGAGTAGATGTGCAATCGCGACAGCACCGACCACTTTAACGATCATCACTTGTGGCTGTGCATTTATATTTGTATTTTCCATGATATTTTCTTTCAACGGTATTGAAGACGTCATCCCAAGAAACTCCAATCATTGTTTAACTGAGCTTGCTATTGTAATCTGTCGGTTATACAACTATCTTCCAATAATCATTGTATAAGTGACAATTTCAATCTCATCATGATGCTATCTCATCCGCAATCTGAATTAATGATCGGTCTTTCCTCTGAGCATCGTTATCGAGAAGTGACCTATGCCCATGCACACGTGCAGGCGCAATTACTGTATGCATCTAAAGGAACTATTCAGATTTTAACCCATGATCAAGTCTGGATTATGCCGCCCATGTGTGCATTATGGATTCCTCCGCGGGTTGAACACAGTGTGATTTCTTTAAGTCATGTACAGTTAAACACTGCCTTGGTGGAACAAAATGCCGCTCAAGCAATGGGTCAAACTTGTTTTTTGATTCGGGTCAGTAATTTATTACATGAATTACTCATTCGTTTTAATGAACTAGATCAGCTTAGAAAAAATGATTCCGCTCCCTTTCAAGCGCTTTCCCAAGCTCTACAAATTATTATTTTTGATGAAATCCAGAGAGCTCATTCTTTAGAAGTGCAAATTCCGTGGCCAAATGACAAACGCCTGATCAAGATTTGTGAAAGTTTGTTGCAATCACCCGATCAATTAAAAGATTTAAATACTTGGGCAGATGAAATTGGCACCAGTTCCCGTACACTCATGCGAATGTTCCAAAAAGAAACAGGACTTTCATATCGGGCATGGATTCAACAAATGCACATTGCTTTAGCTTTAAGCAAAATTGCAGATGGCTTATCCATAAGTCAGATTTCAGAATCTTTGGGATATACCAATGCCAGTGCATTTAGCGCGATGTTCAAGCGGCATTTAGGCAAAACACCGCAACACTTTAAAACTGAAAACATATCAAGTTCATTGATTTAATTGTGATGACCTTTTTTTTGTTCAAGTAAATCATCTAAATCCTGATACACATGTAATACCCGATCCTTATGTGTGCGGGCATGATCCAAGCGTTGTTCAGGGTCGACTAAAAGCAAGCTATGACCATCATCGATCAAACGATCAACACCCTCTAAAAACATACGTTTACCGACATCATGGATCAATGAAATCTGAGTTAAATCGATAATAATCGTACTTTGATCAACAGGTTCACGCTGAAAAATACGCAATAACATTTCAGCTTCAGTAAACTTCAAGACTCCGCGTAATACATAAACACTCAGTGATGCATTTTGTCCAGTCCGATAATGACTCTGGACAATGGTTTGCGCTGAAGGTGTCCCTTCCATCAGGTGCAGCCCCATATCACGGCTCAGCCGTTCCATCATATCAATCCCACGGACACTATTACCATGTTCATCCAGTTTGGGTGAAAAGGCTGCAATACTCACCTGACCGGGCAATACACCTAAAATTCCACCTGCCACGCCACTTTTAGCAGGAATACCAACTGTTGTCAGCCAGTCACCTGCGGCATCATACATACCACAGCTCATCATCACACTAAGCACTTGGCGCACCACTGAACGGTTCAATAACCTTTTTCCAGTCTGAGCATCCACTCCACCATTGGCGAGTACGCTGCCTATGCGCACCAAATCTTTTACCGTCACCAAGATTGAACATTGGCGAATATAACCATTCACAATATCCACAGGATCTGTTTCAAGAATTCCAACGGTTCTAAGCATATAACCAATCGAAAGATTACGATAAGCCGTTTTAATTTCTGAACGATATACGGAATCATCAAAACATAATTCACGTCCTGCCAGTTCGCTCATAAACTGGCGTAAAATTTCTGCACTAGATACATTTTCTTTAAGTGGAATCAGAGAGTGCGTAGTGATTGCACCCGAATTAATCATTGGATTTTTAGGGCGGCCATCTTTTCCCAGTGAAATTTCATTAAAAGCCTCTCCAGAGGGTTCAACACCGACTTTTTCTAATACCTCATCAATACCCAGTTGTTGTAATACATAAGCATAAGTAAAAGGTTTAGACATTGACTGGATGGTAAACTCAACGTCATCATCACCGACTGAATAAATCTCACCATCGACGGTCGACATGGCTAAGGCCAAACGATGTGGATTGGCATTCGCCAACTCTGGAATATAATCAGCCAGATGTCCGCTATCATCTCCATCACATTCATCAAGTACATGTTCCAGATAATCTGGTAAAGGAGTTTTCATACAAACAACCTATTCTATTCATTATTTTGCATTTAATTTTGATGGTACAGGGTATTGATAATCTTAAATTTATATCTTTTGTAATGATTTTTAGTTCTATCCTATTTATTCGATTCACTGTGTAATGTAGTGGTAAATCATTCCACTATCTAAATATCATCATAACGCTCAATGTCAGTGATATTTTAAAATGAATCAAATCAACAATGCGTACACCAGATCAGTTTAAGCGTTCCACAAATAAGACCCCATTTAAATGATCTACTTCGTGTTGCACAATGCGAGCAGGAAAACCTTCAAAAGCGGTTTCGATGACTTCACCATACAACGACTGATAACGCACTCGAATAGAATAAGCTCGTTCGACCTCACCTCGTTCATTTGGCACACTTAAACAGCCTTCTTCACCTAAACACGTATTTGGGGATAATTCCAAAATTTCAGGATTCACCATGACCACAGCATCCATTTCAGGTGCATCGGGATAACGTGGGTTCGGACGCGAAGCCACAATAATAATTCGTTTGGAAATATATACCTGTGGTGCTGCAATACCTACACCATGGCGCTCAAGCATGGTCGTCTGCATGGCAGCAGCTAATTGTAATAGCCACTCACTATTAAACTCGGATTGGGCCACAGGTGCAGCCTGAAGTTTCAAGATTGTTTCACCGCGCTGGGCAATAGGTAAAACGGTAGCCATTTAAATAGACCTATGATCATGTCATGTTTATTTTGCGTTTGAAATTTCGTTGTGACAAGTTAAATGATCACCTCAATCAGTCCATGCTTTGTCTGACATGTTTTTTTCAATCCATCTTTAAATCAGTTGAGACTTAAATTCAGCCAATGGATCATTTCAAAATGATGAGCCATTCTTTTGCAAAAATTGTTCAGTTTTTTTGTAGCGCTGCAATGATGAGTTTTGTAGTACAGCATCAATCACTTCTAATACACCTTGCTGTTCGTTACTTGGGGCAAAATATTGTGCAGTTTGTTTGAGTTCTGGTACAGCATTCGCCATAGCAAAACCATATCCCGCCATTTCAATCATTTCTTGATCATTGTAATTATCCCCTATTGCCAAAACCTCCTGATGATCAATGCCCCATTTTTGTTGTAAAAACTGTAAACCGTAGGCTTTATGTCGGTTTGGAATAATTAGATCGATAAAACCAAAACCACTGGAGACCATTTTTGCAGCAGTGTGTTGAATATAAGGTTTTTCAGACAGATCATCCAAAGTTTGTTGGTTATCGTCTTGGGTTGTCGTTAGGGTAACTTTACAAATCTGATCATGCACCTGTAACAGATCGTCAACCTGCTGAAGTTGCTTAAAATAAATGTTAAGTTTTTGCTGAGTTTTTTCACTGACATTGTGCTGAATATAAGCGCAGTCTTTGGCACATAAAATGAGATTTTGGGCATAATCAAGAATTAAATCTTGTAAGATCTGTTGCAAAATCTCTGGACTAAAATGATCGTAATTTAAAGTTTGCGCCCTATCGACCACATAAGCTCCATTTTCAGCCACAAATGCCATGTCATTGGCAATTTCTGGGAAATAAGCTTTTAGGGTATAAAGCGGATTACCACTGGCCGCAACGAAATGAATTCCACGCTGTTGAAGCTGTGAATATTGTTTTAAAAATCGGGCTTTGTCGTATTTCTTCTCTGAATTTAAAAACGTTCCATCCATATCAACTGCAATAAGCTTGACTGGCATTTAAACCTCGTATTTTGATAATCATTAATCTTGCATCAGGTTTCTTTCAATCGGCTTATTTCGAGCACTTTTTTATTTCTCTCTATCGGAGAAAGTAAAAAATCCAAAGCATGATGAAAACTCTATTATGATTATCCTATCAGGAGATCACCGTTTTATGAACTGATAATACATGGGCTGATCAAGTTCTTAGCCTGAGTCAAGCCTGTTTAAATAGAGGATCATGTTTACTTTTAATCTTATCTTCAGCTTTTGTTTTTATGCTCATTTACACAAAAACAAATCGAATTTTAAAATCATGAACACTACGCAGCTTTTCTTGGGATTAATCTTTAGCTGTATTGGCTTAGGCTATTTTATGTATGGCAAAAAGCAAAAAGTGATTGTGCCTTTGGTATGTGGTCTGGTACTGATGATTTTTCCTTACTTTATTGAAAATGTCAGCTTACTCAGTGTGATTGGAATTGTACTCTCGATTATTCCTTATTTTGTACGTTTATAATGTCAAGCCATTGATTCTCAAAAATACACTTCTTCATAAGTGTATTTTTATTTTCGCTATGGTAGAAAAAATAAAGAGAGTCTAAACAATGATAAAAAAAGTCTATTAGGCTGATTTCAATAAGATTGCATTGGTTGTTTATTTATCCCATTCTAGCGAGTTGGGTAGCATTGAACTGCCTTACTTTTAATTTAAATTTCAAGTAATATCAGGCCCATCATTTTACTTTTGAATCATGACAGCATGGATGCTATTCCTCATCTTTCCACTCAGGATAAACGGACTCTTGCACTTTCCTCACTCGGCGGTGCATTAGAGTTTTATGATTTTGTCATCTATGTCTTTTACGCCAAGATCATTTCGGATTTATTTTTTCCAAGTACTCTAAGTCCTTTTTGGGCGATGCTGAATACGTATGGCATTTTTGCAGCAGGTTATTTTTTTCGGCCTTTAGGCGGTGTGGTGATGGCACATTTTGGTGATTTGGTCGGGCGTAAACGACTATTTTCACTGTCGATTTTATTGATGTCACTGCCTACTCTAATGATTGGGCTATTACCCACTTTTGAATCGATTGGTTATTTTGCACCAGTTTTATTATTGCTGATGCGCGTGATACAAGGCATCGCTATTGGTGGAGAAATTCCAGCGGCTTGGACATTTGTTTCAGAACATGTCCCAGAACGGCGCATTGGGCTTGCTAACGGCCTATTAACCGCAGGTTTATCTTTAGGAATTTTACTGGGTTCACTGATGTCTTTGTGGATTTCATTACAGTTTACTGAAACAGTAATACATGACTGGGCATGGCGAATTGCCTTTATCGCAGGCGGAATTTTTGGGTTATTTGCCCTATATTTACGCAGTTACTTAAAAGAAACCCCCGTATTTAAAGCCATGCAAGCCCGTAAACAACTGTCCAAAGACTTACCAATTAAACAAGTCTTAGTAAATCATAAAGCAGCCGTTGTTATTGGCATGTTGTTTACCTGGTTTTTAACGGCTTGTGTCGTCGTGATCATTTTAGCCATGCCTAATTTGCTTACCACCGTTTTTGGCTTTGATCGGGCTAGTTCGTTTCAAATGCAAAGTGCAGCAATTATCATGCAAATGTTGGGCTGTATTTTAGCAGGAACCTTGGCTGATCGTTTTGGCTGTGCAAAAGTGATGATGATGGGTGCAACAGCCCTAGCCGTTGTGGCTGCGTTTTTTTATCACAGTTTGGCGCATGCCAGTCATAGCACTATTTTCATGCTATACATGTTACTGGGATTATGCTCAGGGACTGTGGGCATGGTGTCATGCAGTATGGTGAAAATGTTTCCTGCACCTATTCGTTTTTCAGGGATTTCATTTTCGTATAATGTGTCTTATGCGGTTGTGGGCGGTTTAACCTTGCCACTAATTCAAATTTTAAGCCAGTACAGTGATATTGGAGCAATGTATTATATCGTTGCTTTAGCCATAATGGCGTGTCTCACAGCAGTCGTCTTTAAGAAGAAATTCGAACCATCAAACAGCATTAAGCATGTCATTTAAATCGATGATAAAGCTCGTGACGATCAATCATCACGAGCTTTGATGCGCATTAAAGTGTTTTTAAAAATTCCAGACCACGCTTAAGCTCAAGTTCGTTGATTGAATGTCCTAAACCTTTATAAGTTTCAAGTTCGACATTAAAACCCGCTGCACGTAGCGCCTTAAAAGCATCCTGACTTTCATACACAGGAATGACTTCATCTGCTTCACCATGCATTAGACTCACTTTTGCCGTATTGTTGGCATTGGCTTCAATCGGAGAAGCCAAACGTCCAGAAAAGCCAATGACTGCTGCAATTGGCCAACGACCAGAAGCAACCGCATCCAGTGACATCATGGTTCCTTGTGAAAATCCACAAAAAACCACTTGATTAAGCCGATCAGCAAAACCTTGCTCCTCCAGTATCCGCTGTACTGTTTGATCGAAATATTCTCGTGCTTGCTGAATACGTCCAAAGCGATTTTCTTCGGTAATTCCAGTTAGACTAAACCATTCAAACACTTCATGGCTATGCATAAAAGGAAAAGGCGCATTGGGCGATGCAATACTTAAATCTTCAATCTGACGCTGCCAATATTGTGCAATCGGCAATAGATCACGCCCATTGCTACCGACCCCATGAAACATGATTACTAGTTTATCCGTCATCTGATCTCATCTCCAATATTCAATGTCATCTATCTTAGTTTGCTCTTGTCACCAATGCTTGATACATTCATATCGATCTTGTAATGCCCTTGCTTCATTTCGATGCTTAATTTTTTTATTTTGTATCGCGTTTGGTATTGAATCAAAATATAAAATTCATCTGCACCATCATCTAATCCAGAAACGGCCCAAGTGGTACCTTTAGGAAAATCTTGCAGCCATTTGGCTTTATAAACATCTGAAACAGAATCAAAATCCAGATAATTCTCTGGTGATTGGCAAATTTTTTCAGCCAATTGATCAAAGCATTGCTGCTTATACTGTTCCAGATCAAATATTGTCATATCATTAATTTTGTCTGTTGCTTACGCTTAACCTGCTCCCATTGCCACCAACCAAAGGCAGCCATAATGACAAATGCAGCATATAAGCCCGCCGTCAAATATAAGTCTTTATAAATAAACATGCCCACATAAACAATATCGACAAATACCCACAAAATCCATGTAGCAATGTGCTTACGACTGGTCCAATACGTTGCCAATAGACTAAATGCGGCCAGTTGAGAATCTAACATCGGCACAGCCGCATCGGTAAAGTGTTTTAAGCTGAGACCAAAAATCACCCCGCCCACTGCTGTTATCAGCATTTGTATAATGACGAGCTTAGGACTAATCGGTTCTATCCGAATATCATGATCAACCTGTTTACCTTTGAGCCAGTGATAAAAACCATAAAAGTTCACCACCATAAAGAAAAATTGTAGGATGGTTTCGCCGTATAGCTTAAAAGTAAAAAATAAATAAGCATATAAAACAAAAGCCAGAAAGTTAAACCACCAGCACCACATATTGCGTTTAATGGTGAGACCAACACCAATCACGCTAATTATCACGGCAACAATCTCAAGTGGAGACATGTTCTATACATCAAAAGGGAAAGCGCTATTATGAAATGTTTCTGACTATAGGCAAATGATTTCTATTCGCTAACTGAATTATTTTAAAACCCAGTCCGATAAACGATTGCTCAAATTAATCGCTAAAGTATCGACATATCGACTATAAAGATCGGCAGAAATGATCAATGCAATAAAAAAAAGTAAGATTGCCCAAATTGCAGCCGCGTCATAGCCCCAACCTAGTGCAATAAAAAAGTTAAATACGGGCAGACATACGCAATACATTAAAAGCAAATGCAATAAATAAATTGAAAATGACAATTTACCTAAATACACACAAACGGGATTATCCAGCTTTTGCGATAGCATCGGATTCATCAGGATGCTATACACAATCAAAATCCCTGCGATAAAGTTGCAATACTCGTAAGTTCGCTCGCCCACTAAAACATAAATCCAGTGATACGCCAGACTGGTATTGTGCGCTCCAGCCAAATAAAGTCCGAATAACAATAATAATAGTGCAACTAGTGGTGAACGAATAACACGACCATATAGAAATATCAGCGAACCAATGAGAAAACACAACAATCCCAAATAAAGCTCTTGGCTCTGAAAGAAAATTGAGGTCATCGGAAACAGTAAAATCAGCGGTAAAAATAGTCGCTTATCCAGACTGTAAATATATAACAATCCAAATAACAAAAATGAACCGAGTAACTCCACCTGCATCGTCCAAAGTACCCAGTTGAGACTGGATTCTGCAAATAGAAATGATCCAATCGTCCCTTCATAAATCGCTTGGGAAAAACCGATGTCTTGGGTCGCTAAAACTTTTAGCCAATACTGCACATGAGAGCTGTCAATATCACTAAACTGCAATGCTGTCCATAATAAGATGCATGAACCTAAAGCAGGAATCGCTAAACGCGGATAACGTTTCACCATCATCGATTTGAGCTTTGCTTGCATATTACGACTATTACAAATCACATAAGATAGAATAAAGCCACTTAATACAAAAAAAACATAGACTGCAGCCGTACCTGAATACCAAAAGGCAAAAGGTGAATGGTGAATAAAATGTACCCATACATTACTGGCAATTTCATGTTCATCAAAATGATGTAAATAAGGGTAGAAACTTAAGCTCAGATGTGAAAATACCACAGCCAGACAGGCCAACCCGCGAATACTTTCAACGGCATTAAGTTTGATGGACTTATCCATTATGAGATATCTTCATCTTTCAATTGCACGCTCTTCATTCATTCCTTTTATTCAGACAGGTGTGTCACTCATCTCCTGTCTATAACCTAGACTTACGATCAATCCATGAGTTACAGCAAGTCTTTTTTGTCATTTGAATTACCCGATTTCCCTGTAAATCCAAATATCTAATGTAAATGCCAGCTTGTTTAAAACAAGCTGGCATTTTGCAATGAGCAACAAGTGCGAATCTACTTAATCAATATGCGTGATTCGACCCATTTCGTCATGATGCACGACACTGATTTTTTGCGCACGACCCTGATGAATCTGGGTTTCATCCAGTTCAAAATAGCGTGCATAATCAGTTACATCCTTTTCATGCGTTCGCTTGACACTTTTCGCAGGGACATAATTACTCCACAGTAACAACGCAACAGCACAGGCAATCAATGAAGTGATGCCGTGTTCCAAGCCCAGACTAAGGGCATGGAAAATCTGATGGATGAGATGGCTTTTTTCTAGCTCGACAAGCGCCCAAACCAGAAGAAATGGACGCCACAAGAGTAACCATGCACCCCACATCATCATCGTAGAGGTATTTGATACATAGCGTCTGTGCCATGGCAACTGATGGCGCACGTCGATAATCAAATTGTTAGATTTCATGAAATTTTCTCGAAAACATGCTTAATATCTACATGCGCATGCCACGGTCAGGACTGACCCAGCGCGCGCGTTTTTCATCACCACGAAGCAGGACTTTTGGAAAGGCCACGATTGTAGCAGTAATGGTAATTAACCAAAACACAAACGGGTACCAAATCATCCAGTAGTAGTTTTTACCTAAATTAGGCTCATAACGACTGTCCATCCATTTGCTTAAAGCAAACTGAAGTAAACAGGTCGCACCTAATAATATTCCGCTGCCATAAGGTAAAAATGGCGAGCTGATTCCAGACAACTCTCCAAGCGGTACTACAAAATGTAATAACCAGAGAATTGCCATAATAAGCATCAAATATGACCAGACCAGTGTTAGACATAATTCAAACATCAGCGGCCATAAAAAATTCAGTTTTGGTTTAAAGAATACGTCCAGATTTTTGACTAAAACCTGTGCGCCTCCCATAGCCCAGCGCAAACGCTGTTTCCATAAACCATTTAAGGTTTCAGGCATTAGAATCCACACCAATGCATTGGGTTCAAAACGAATATCCCAACCAGCGCGTTGCAGTTTCCATGTGATATCGATATCTTCAGTCAACATATTCGGTGACCAATAACCGACTTCATGTACCGCACTCTTACGAAAGGCAGTAATCACACCCGAAACCGTGAATAATCGTCCAAAACTACGCTGCGCACGTTTGATCATCCCAACAATAGAGGAAAACTCACCGACCTGAATCCGTCCCAATAAAGTAGAACGAGTTCGGATACGCGGATTACCTGTTACAGCTGCTACAGTTCGATCTTGCAGAAAATGACGAATCATCCATTTGGCTGCATGTGGATCGAGCAAGGCATCACCGTCAATCCCAATCAAAAACTCAGCTTGAGTCAATAAGCTACCTGCTTGCAAAGCCACAGCTTTGCCTTGATTTTGCGCCAAATGAACCACACGTAACTTTTCAAATCGTTCAGCCAGACGGTCAAGCACTTCTGCGGTATTATCCGAGCTCCCATCATTGATCGCAATCACTTCAAAGTTAGGATAATCCAGACTGAGCGCATGGCTAATCGTTTCTTCTGCATTATCCCCTTCATTAAAGCAAGGAATAAGCACCGCCACCATTGGATAAACATCTAATTCCGCTGGTTGCTGATATGGGGGCTCTTTACGCTCTTTCCAATAAAAGATCAGCGCACCCATCATCCACAAATACGACATAAACAGCGGATAATAGAACACAAAGTTCAGTGCTGAATGCCATAAATGCTGTAAGGTTGTTGACATGGTCAATTCCTGCTACGGGACTAACTTTGAAGGTTTAGTCGCAAATACATCATGCAACATTTGGGTATCTGGATGATCTTTAAACGGATCATCTGGATAATATCCAACGTGCATAGCCCCCTGACTGTACAGGGAACGAATCGTATCGACGAGTTCTTGCGATGGCACAGGTTGATTGGTGCGCCAGTTAGTCGCCTGTAACTCAAATACGGTTTTTTTGATTCCGCTTGGATATTGTTTTACACGTTTCACAATATCCTGATAGAACTTGGTCGGATCTTCTGCTTGTTCCATGTAAGGCATGGCCATAATTGCAGTAAAATCGTAACGTTTTAGTGACTGCTCCAGAGACTGGGAGTACCAGTTTTCTGCATAAGGAGATAATGCGACTTGCGCATACAAATTACGGGCGGTCATTAAATAAGGCTGATAATAACGCACATCGGAAGCAAGCTTCATGGCAAAGTTATCGATGGTCTTGATTTTTAAATCAGTCCATTTAGATAACAAGGCATCATTATTCCGAATTTTTTCCAGATCAGTTGGCAAGCCTGCTTTGGCATAGGCTTTCAATGCATCTGGACTCGCATCTTCATAATCAGATAACGTGGTATCGTCATGGAACAGTATACCATCAAATGTGGAATATTTTGCCAAGTCAGTATAAATTCCTTCGATCACTTTACGTGCTTCAGGTGAATACGGACTTAAACGAATATATCCCATATTCAAATGGTCACTGTCTTTAGGCTGTTGGGTCACCACCAGTTTTTTAGAGGCTGGATTATTTTTCGGCAATTCCCATGCCATCAAAGGCATCCACGCATAAACACGATTGACACCTGTCCGTGTTGAAATCTGCCACGCGACACGATTAAACAAATCAGCGCGCATCGGAACATAACGATTTGGGAAATACACCATATCGGCAGAACCATTGGCATCTGGATCAGAAAAAGCTTGAAGATAAACTGTATTGACACCAGAGGCACGAATCCGATCTAAAACATGTCCCAAATTGCGTTCAATCTGTGCAGGATCAGGATCATAGATATAATCCAGATCGATATGCATGATTTTTTGCGGACGATTATTATCGGTCAGGTTCATTTGACGCGTTAAAATGTCTTGCGCCAAATCATCCGTACTTTCGCCTTTCATCACCAAAATACGACTGAGGTGCCCTAAAGATTTGGTCACATGGTCAGGCCCATCATCAAGTGTAATGGTAATCGGCATACCTAACTTTTTAGCAATACGCACAGTTTCCATGTTATATCGACCATAAGGCCAGACCATGACTCGTGGTGCCCGAATACCGTTAGCTTTAAACGTATCGATATTTTTCTTTAAATCATCACTAATGCGCTTTTCATAGGCACGATCAGATTCATAAGTTTTGGTTTTTGCATCATAAATACGTGTGGTTGCCGCAGGTTCAGAGTTGCCTTGTGGATTTCCCATGACACCATGATGCAAATCATAACTGTGGCTACCGATTTCGATTAAACCACTGTCCTGCATTTCTTTAATTTCTTTCCAGCTTAATAATTTGCTGCGTTCAAGTTTTTCATCACCAAACTGCACCATTTTATTCGGCTTAACTTCCAGCCATTTTCCAACGACCGCTAATACCGCGGGGATTTTACGCGCTTTTAAAATCGGATAGGCATATTGATAAAATGATTGATAGCCATCATCCACAGTAAGTAATACAGGTTTAGGTGGAAGTTTGAGTTTACCTTCATTGGCTTTAATCAATTGATCTACACTAATAAAGTGATAACCGTTTTTAATCAGCCAATCCAGATGCATTTCAAAACGCTGTGGCGTTACAGCATAATCTGGAATAACAGCTTCCTTAGATGTTATTTCATGATAACCAATAATCGTGAGAGTCGACACATCGATTTGTGGTTCTTCTTCGGGTGCTTCACCTGTATGTGGATCAGTCACAGCTGGGATCTCCGCTGCTGTAGGAAGATCTGTTGTTGCAGGCGTTTCCGCATAAACAGAACTGACTCCTATAGAACCGAACAATAATGAAATGCTCAGAGTTAAAAATTGCAAGGGAAATCGTGTTGGCATAGAAATATCATCTTTCAATTCGGGTTATTTTCTGAAGGCTTTGTCTGATCGAAAATATCTATTTTTCTATCCACAATCCATTGCTTTTGACAGAAATCCATCAGGCTTTTAACAGTGTCAGTTATACTAATCAAATCTGAAAAGAAACTTAAAAATTTTTGTAGGTTTTTCTTAACTTTACAGTCATATTGCAAGCTATAAAAAATTTTTAGATGAATATTCAAACATTTGTTTTTGTACAAAAAACGCCCAAAAACGATTACAATCCATTGATTATTTTTGCATAAAAAAAGATGGCAAAATTACCATCTTTCTTATAAGAAAATTACAATAAAGTATAATCACCTCACTTAGTTTTTCTTAAAATATGACAAAACGTTCATATCACCACTTAATAAACTTCTTTCATAAGTCCCTTTTATTCATCCCTATGCAAGAAAAATAAAGAGTGTTCAAACCATCATGAAAGAAGCCTAATATTCAATGATTGCAAAATTCGGATTTTCAGCCATTTGTTCCAGATAATAACGTTCTTTTTGATACAAATATTTATATAAACGATTAATCCACTGTCCACGGCGGAAAATTTTGATCTTTTTATTGACCCCATCATAATCCAATAAAGTGATCGGCTCTCCTTCTTGAAATAGAGTGATACGATAATTTGCGGACTGATGCGGATGCATGGATAATGTCTCTTTAATCAATTCAACTTTATAGTCTTCATCTAGCCAATAATGCTTATCAAAATTAACTTTTTCTTGTACCCACAATCCAGGATATTCATCCTCAGTGGTATCAATCATAAAGAAGTGGTGTAGCTCTTTTAAAAGCTCTGTCGCGGTTAAATCAGAATAATCATTCATCGTCGTGGTCTCTCTTATTGTTGCTTTTATCTTAGAATTTATATGAAGCCAAATTTTCAAAGTTTGTTAGAAAATATTTAGCTTCGCTTAGCATTTATAGCATTCAGTTGTATTTTGCCTATTGATCTAATTTTACACAAATAAAAGTCAAATAAATCACATAAAATTGTTGTAAATTTATTTAAATTTTTGACTCAACCCTTAAAAATATTCTGAAAAATATGTATTCAAGATTAGGTTAATTTCTTCTATGAATGAAGGTATTGTATTTTTATGCGTTCTATTTCTATGCGTTAACTCTATTTGATGATGCCTTTTGAATTAGATGAACATAACTTAATCGTTCAACATCCCATTGCATTTCATCAATTTAAACAAGCAAATCTCTTCTAACTCTGCTTAGGTTTAGCTCGGACTATTCTTTTTTATGATGTTAAAAATTTAAGATATATAAGACTTCTTTCATCATTGTTTAAACTCTTTTATTTTTTCTTGCATAGGAAGAAATAAAAGGGACGTAGAAAGAAGTCTCTTGTTTTTTATTCATTTAAACATCACATTTTAAAATGTGCCATAACATAAATTGCTCATACACATCGAACCTACAATATCGAAATAAAAGATTCGATGTGTAAGATGATTTAAAGTTTAATCATCACGCGTTTTGACATCGAACAATTCAATTTCAAAGATAAGATTTGAGTTTGCAGGAATAATTTTACCCATCTTGCGCTCACCATAAGCAAGGTGCGAAGGAACGATCAACTTACGTTTGCCGCCAACTTTCATTCCCATGATGCCCTGATCCCAACCTTTAATCACACGACCAGTACCAATGACACATTGAAAGTATTGACCACGATCTAGTGAAGAATCAAACTGGGTTCCATCTTCAAGCCAGCCTGTATAATGTGTGGTAATTAAAGCTCCTTTAACGGCTTCTTTACCCTCTCCTACTTTCAAATCGATAATTTCTAGTTCTGCGGTCATGATACATTTCTCCAGATCAAATAACGTGGCTTATCTTGTCAAGATTATAACCCTTGTAACTGTGTCCATTGAATCACAACTTGCGCCTGATCACCGATGAGTGTCCACTCACCATCCATCACGTTCAGTTGTAATTGCATAGTACGCTGACTAAGTTGCTCAAGTTGTGCTGAACTCTCTGCTGAAATTTGCCAGACTTCCACATTTTCAAGGGTTTTAATTTTAGGATTTCTTTTCCACCATTCATCGACTTGTGAGCCATAAGCAATCACAGCCACCTGTTTACAACGCGCAGCCGCTTTTTTGACTTTATCTTCAGACGGCAAACCCACTTCAATCCACTGCTCAAGTAAACCTGTTAAGTCTTTTTTCCATAAAGCAGGTTCATCGGTTTCAAATAAATCCTTGGTAAATTCGAGTTGTTCATCTGCATAACGTGCAAACGCCACGATACGAACCATCAAACGCTCTAAAGTTTCAGAAGGATGCAGCGCTAATGTGAGTTGATAATCACCATATTGATGCTGATCCATATCTGCAATATTTAAGTCTGCTTTATAGATTGTTGCTTTTAGCGCCATAATGAAACTGTCCATTTTTGATGGGCGCTAGCATACCCGATTTTAGCAATCAGATTGAAGTTATCGTTTTCATCTATTTTTTCAAATTTCCTGACATTGCAGCATTGTTTGATCTTTAGTTATTTTCTTTTTTTGATAGCACAATCTCAAATTGGCGAGCTTTTTGCAATGTTTGGGGAAATTTTCGATGATGAACCTGTACAATGTGGCAAAAAATTAAATCCAGTCTTTTTCTTCAAGTCATTATTGCATTGATTTTGGGGATCGTAATTGGTCTAAGTTTTCATGATTTTTCTTTAAATTTAAAGCCATTAGGAGATGGTTTCATTTCTTTGATCAAAATGCTGATCGCCCCTATTGTGTTTTGTGTTGTGGTATTGGGTATTTATGGTGCAAGTGATATTAAAAAAATGGGAAAAGTTGGTGCAAAAACCATTCTCTATTTTGAAGTAGTCACCACTATCGCACTCATGCTGGGCATTGCCGTCGCTTATATCTTCAAACCTGGCGTCGGAATGAATATTGATATTACTAAGCTCGACAGTAAGGATTTAAGTACCTATACCGAACGTGCACACGCGATTAGTTCAAGTTCTGATTTTATTTTGCATATCATTCCGAAAACCTTATTCGGTGCCTTTACTGATGGCGATATTCTTCAAGTCTTACTGATTGCCATTTTATTTGGTGTCAGTCTGCTGCTGATTCCTAAACAATTTTCATCACTGGTCTGTCAATCCATCGAAGCTTTTTCTGAAGTTTTATTCAAGATGATGGGACTGATTATTCGTCTCGCACCTTTAGGCGTTTTAGGTTCGGTGGCCTATACCACAGCAAAATTTGGACTAGACTCACTCATGCAACTAGGCTATCTGGTGATTTTGTTTTATTTGACCTGTATTGTCTTTGTGGTAGTGATTTTGGGTTCCATCCTTAAACTTGCAGGTTTAAATATTTTCAAATTTTTAAACTACTTTAAAGATGAACTTTCCATTGTTTTAGGCACAGCGTCTTCAGATTCTGTTTTGCCACAAATCATGAAAAAGCTCAGAGCGCTTGGTATTAAAGATTCAACGGTCGGTTTGGTCATTCCAACGGGTTATTCTTTTAATCTGGATGGTTTTTCCATCTACTTAACTTTGGGCGTTATTTTCATTGCACAAGCCTGCAATATTGATCTTTCCATGCATGACCTACTGGCTATTTTATTGGTTTCACTTGTGACTTCTAAAGGTGCGCACGGGATTCCAGGTTCAGCCTTGGTGATTTTAGCCGCGACTTTATCGGTAATTCCAAGTTTACCTGCCATTGGTCTGGTACTTCTTCTTTCGGTGGATTGGTTTATTGGAATTGTCCGTGCTTGTACCAACCTCATCGGCAATTGTGTTGCGACTGTTGTCATCTCACACTGGGAAAAAGATATTGACCATGCACAGGCCAAAGCAGTGTTAGATCAAAAATAAATTGACTTATAAACCTCAAATAATCTTAAACATAGAATAGAAACCTGATCAGATTTCTATTCTCGCGGCCAATAAATCAGTTTCCAGTTTGAGCCAGTTGTGCTCATGCTGACTAATCATTTCAATACGGTTATCAATATTTTCTTCACCCGTTTTATAATTAAACTGATTCGGGTTGCAATTAAAATACATCCAGCCCTGATGGGTATGAAAAATGGCTTTTATACGCAACCAATTCTGCTGTTCACATAACACATCCAATAATCGGTCAAAATTAAAGATCCAACGACGCGGAAATTTCCAGCCAGCAACCATATAACCCTGCGCCTGTTCTACATAATGGTAAGGTAATTCTTTAATTTCAGTTGCTTGTTCCGTAGCCAGCTGTTGTCTTTGCTGGATCAGTAAGGGCTGAATTTTACGTTCATGGGTAACATGTGCCAGATCAATCTGTTTTAGCTGAAGCTCCCCATGCGCGGTACTTAACCATTGTTGTTGGTAAACCTCATATTC
This sequence comes from Acinetobacter sp. FDAARGOS_515, assembly GCF_003938865.1. Taxonomy (NCBI): domain Bacteria; kingdom Pseudomonadati; phylum Pseudomonadota; class Gammaproteobacteria; order Moraxellales; family Moraxellaceae; genus Acinetobacter; species Acinetobacter sp. FDAARGOS_515. The sequence continues at coordinate 152,741 of NZ_RKIX01000003.1, forward strand.
TTGTTGAAGTTGCAACAATGCCTGATCATCGTCAAAGGTCATCACATCTGTATGCGAAATGACGACTATTTCAGCGGCCTTGATCTGATCCTCATAGAGATTTTGTTTGACCCAATTACTTTCATGTAATCGACTGCCATCTACCACTGTGACCAATGCCCGCATATCCAGACTACTTTGCCAATGCGGCTCAGTCAGTTGTTCCATCAATTGTGCAGGATGCCCTAATCCGGTGGGTTCTATAAATAAACGATCTGGTTTTGACTCGGAGAGCAACCGCGCCAACGCGATATGTAAAGGCAATTGGCTACTACAACACATACAACCACCAAGCAGTTCTTTGATTTCAAACCCTTGCTGCTGCGGCAAAAGCTGTTGATCAACGCCAATTTGACCAAACTCATTCATGAGGACTGCCCAGACTTCATGCTCAGGCTTTTGTTGTAATAAATGTTGCAGCAACGTCGTTTTACCTGCACCTAAAAATCCTGAAAGAATATGAGTGGGAACAGGTCTTGAATTAATAATTTTCACGTTAAACTCAGCTTATCAATCATGGGAGCATTTTGGCTTTTTCAGACGTCTTCGTAGCGAAGTGATCTATCTTATTATGGATCTTTTAAAAATACCTAGCTCTTTCTTGATGCATTCACTTAAAGTCATTTTGTGATAAAAATCACACCACATATTCAATAAAATAATTAAAATCCATTTATTTAGTGAAATATCCAATTTAGCTATTCTCTGTTTGTCTGTGTTTGTGTAAATATGAGTAATGATATTGGTTTATTTTTAATCATCACGAAATAAATCCATACACTTTTTACAGGATTAAATTGCATGATTTTTACAATAAAAATACAGTCACCCACCATTTGTAATTTTTGTGTAAATCTACTCGTTAAGCATTGTTGCATTGATTGCTGCCTGTCAACAGAACTTCTAGCATGATGTTCAAGCGAAGTCGTTTGATTACTCAACTCAAAGTCATTCACTGATCGCTTTTTTTAATTTAAATAAAGGATGCCTCCAATGAAACTCGTTAAAATTCTACTAGCTTCATCACTTACTTTAGCTGCTGCTACTACTTTTGCTGCAAAAGCAGATCATGCTCAAGAGCAAGAAAAAGTGGTAGTATCCACTCAAGAATCTCCAAACACAGCGACGCCTGAGTCAGCTGCTGGTCAACCTACCTCAGCTCAACCTGGTTCTGAAAATGCTGCGGAAGCTCAAGGACAAGCTCAACCTACACAGCCAGCTCAATAATCTAAGGCTCTCTCAATAACAGCATTTATTTAGGTTTAAATTTCCCAGTTTAAACCAAGTGACAGAGGTTAAATCATTGCTGCGATTTGACCTCTGACGCTTTTAGATCGTTTATTTTTCTAATGATTAATCTTCAGTTTTGATCAACACACAAATCAACTTTTTATCCATACCCAAGTCAACGATACTCTTATGTTTTATTTCGGAATAAATGGAATACATGTAGCAAGATCTTGACAGGGTTGTCCTGTGTGCAAGCGAATAAAATAGTCTTGTACCATCTGTGCTTGCTGTTCAATACCATATTGAAAAAATTGTTTGCCCTGCTGTAACACATAATTATATTTACGATCAAATAGAGCTGTACGAATCAGCTTAACACCTTGCTGATACTGCCAAACATGTACCAGTTCATGAATAAACCACGACTGCTTTAAAATCGTATCTTGAGTAAAATCCTCACACCAATTTGCTGGATGAAAATAAATATTGCCATTGGGACTAATCGCATAGTGTTTTAAAACCAATCGATGCGCCACAATTTGAATATGCTCAAGTTTAATGGATGTGCCAAACACACTCATTGCCAATTGCTTTTCAGCATGGGTCAGCAAGCGTTTTTGAACCATCAAGTGCTTGTTTAAACCGTATATCATCTTATTCTAAACACATCATGATTTGCTTAATATAATGCTATGATGAGTTGCTTAAAAAATGTCAATTTGTAAGTATTCCATAATAATATGCAAAAACTTGTCATTTTTTACGCCGAAAAACATTGGATTGGTATATATTATCCACCTTGCGCTTTTACGTTATACGTTAATTTACTTTGTTACCTCATACGCAAAGTTGAACAAAAAAAATGATAAATCAACATGTTGTGTATATCTATATATTTAATCTAGGATTAGGTTTGGATGAAAAGTTTTAAAATTGCCCTTGCCCAATTTTCACCGCATATTGGCAATATAGATGCAAATGCTCAAAAAATGATTGAGCAGGCGCTTGAAGCAAAAAAACAAAATGCTGATTTAATTATTTTCCCAGAACTTTCAGTGATTGGTTACCCTTCTGAAGACTTATTGTTACGTCCAGCACTTGCCAAACGTATCGATAAAGCCTTTAAACAGCTTGCTGAAGTCAAAGATATCGTCATGGTATTTGGTTTTGTACATTTAACCGAAGAAGGCCAACGTTATAACTCAGCGGCGGTGATGAAAGACGGTCAAGTCCTCGGAATCTATAACAAACACAATCTACCTAACTACGGTGTGTTTGATGAAAAACGTTATTTTAATGAGGGTCATCAGCATCTTGTTTTTGAATATTTAGGTCATAAATTTGGTGTCTTGATTTGTGAAGACATCTGGTCAATCAATACGGTTAAGCAAGTCGCACAGCTCAATGTGGATAGTATTGTTATTTTAAATGCATCCCCTTATGAAGTCGGTAAGCCACAACATCGTGTACAAACCCTGACGGAATTGTCTAAACAATTTAATGTGAATTTGATTTATGTCAATCAAGTCGGTGGACAAGATGATCTGATTTTTGATGGTAGTAGTTTTATTATCAATCATGACAGCAGTTTGGCACTTAAAGCACCTAGCTTTAAAGAAGCTCTTTATTTCACAGACTTTAATCCTGAAGATAAAAAGTTTAATGTGGCTGATCCATCGCCAAATCTGGATGCGATTGCTGAAATCTATCAAGGTTTGGTCATGGCAACCCGTGACTATGTTCAGCGTTCTGGTTTTCCAGGTGTAATCTTAGGTTTATCTGGCGGTATCGATTCGGCACTAACACTTGCAATTGCAGTGGATGCTCTTGGTCCAGATAAAGTACAAGCCGTCATGATGCCTTATACTTATACGGCGCAAATCAGTGTTGAAGATGCTTCTGAACAAGCACGACGTATGGGCGTAACCTTTGGGATTGCTGAAATTCACAATATTGTGAATAGCTTTATGCAAACCCTGTATCCATTTTTTGGCAACAGTCCTGCCGATGCTACCGAAGAAAATCTGCAAGCTCGTGCACGTGGTACGCTATTGATGGGTTTATCCAATAAATTTGGTAATCTGGTGCTCTCAACAGGTAATAAATCTGAACTGGCAGTCGGTTATTGTACACTTTACGGTGATATGGTCGGTGGTTTTGCAGTCCTCAAAGATGTGTATAAAACCATCGTATTTGAATTGGCAAAGTATCGTAATAGTTTAAGTGATACGCCTGTCATTCCTGAGCGTGTGATCACTCGACCGCCATCAGCAGAATTACGTCCAGACCAAAAAGATCAGGACTCATTACCTGCTTATGATATTCTGGATGCAATCCTGTATGCCTATATAGAAGAAGATCAAAGTCAGGCTGATATTATTGCCAAAGGTTTTGATAAAGCAGTTGTTGAAAAAGTCATTCGTCTTGTAGATCGAAACGAATATAAACGTCGTCAGGGCGCGATTGGACCGCGTATCAGCTCACGTGCTTTTAGTCGCGAACGCCGCTACCCTATCGTAAATGGTTGGAGACCAGATGACATCTAAGGATCAAACTGTCACGGATCAGACATTATCGCCTAGCGAACAACTTGCTCAAGCACTTTTGCTTGAGCAAGTGCGTTATTTTAAACAGCAGCTTGCTGGTGAACATTCACCAGAATATCTACAGCATATTACCCATCTCATATTTAATACCTCACAACATTTGACACTTGGTCAAGTGGTGAGCCTTGAGCAACTACAAGATGTAGTCAAACGCTATGCCTTAGAAATGCAGCTTGGCGCTGGTTTGCTTGAATTTATTGGTGAAATTGCGCAAAAAATTTATTTATATACGCTTCAGTCTACCGCCACTGTCAATGACTTGGTTTCTGATTATCAATTTGAAATCTGGTTATCCAAATTTCTAGAACTCGATAATGTGCGGGTTTATTTGAACCAATTTTTGAAAAGTAGCCCTGCGATTCGGCAGTTGTGTCAGTTTATTGCTACAACGGTTTTACAAAATAAGCTTCCTGTATTATTTACAACCTCAAACTCCAAAAGTCAGTTGCCAGAACGCGCTGAGTCTGAATGGAAACGTAAATTACGTCAGTTTTCGAGCATTCAGCAACAACGCCTTGAACAAAAGCTAGAAGATTATCTAGCTGAGTTTATTCAGCAGCAACTTGCTGGGTTAAGCATTTTAAGTAATGAGGATTTGGAAATTCTCATTCGTGATATTTGGGATGATGTCAAAGAGAAAACCATCTATCAATACGCCTCTCAACTTAAACCCATTGATATTGAAGAATTTTTTGTTCTAATTTATGAGTATTGGAAAGAGTTGCGCCAATCGCCTTTAATGCAAAATCTGATTTTACATGGAGTTGAGGTGTTCTATCGTTTTTATGAAGATGAAACTCTGCAAGATTTACTGTTTGGAGTTGGATTAACAGAACAAGATATACAAACAGAAGCTTTACGTTTTTATCCTAAGGCGATTCAGGCATTGGATGAACAGGATTTATTAGAGCCTTTAATCTTTAATCTATTGAAACCATTTTACCTTCGTTCAGATACGCTTAATGTAATTTCTAAACATTTAAAATCGAACTAATCTTTAAGCTCAATACATTTTCTAGTATGTATTGAGCTTAAAACCTGATAATCAAAAATAATAACCCACCGCGAGATAAAACATTTTATCCCAGCCATTCTGAGTTTGATTCCCCTGTGCCAAACTTTCAGCGTCTCCGCCGTTCATCGGGTCATTGCGACTCATAAGGTATTCAGCCTGAACGCCAATGGCTTTATAATTAAATGCAATCCCACCAATTAAACGCTCTGAATCTTTATAACCTGATTCATCTTTAAAGAAACGACTATGCGATAAATACGGCCTAATATTTTCTAAGTGAAAATAGGGTTGCTCAAAGGTGTAATTCACTTCATTGAGGAAATAGCGTCCTTGGTTTGCCAGTTGGTAATTGCTATCAAAAGCACCCATGGTTGAGCTGTCTGGGAACATATCGTCGTGATTATTGATCTTCTGCTGACCATATAAACTAAGCCATTGCCACTGACCGAATTGAGTCGTAGCAAAAATATTCCATGTGCTACGATGTCCATCGCGATGAGTACGTTTATTTTCAATCTCTGAATACCAAAAAGATGTCCCTAGCTCTGTACTTAGCTGACGACGTTCATCTAATTCAATTTTTTTGGTTAACCTCGCGATCCACATATTTTTTTCTTTTAAATGTGTTCCCGTAGTTAAATCATCTGATTCCACAAAGTTTGGAGTATAACGACTGGCATCTTTTGATGTGCCTTTATAATTTCCACCATCACTTGGATAGAATGCAAAGCTCGCGTGATAGTCATCATGATGAAGTTGGTATTGGATTCCAAGATTGGAAACATCCTCAAACCCTAAGGTATTCATGAGCGTTTCATAATAACTACTGCCCCAAAATTCACCTAATCCAAAATTAATAGGCTGCAAACCTAAACTTATCCGTTGTTCATCATTTAACTTGTAGCCTATCCACGCGTGACGTAAAAAAACCGCATCACAAAGTTGATCATATCGATAGCAGCGTCCATCTATCGAAGCCAGCCAATCTGGATTTTCATAATCCAGCACCAGACGAATATCTGCTAAACGCCAAAGATTATTTTGACCCTCATTGGCTTTTTCCTGATAATCCTTACTATAAAAATGAGTTCGTATTGCACCTGAAAGTTTGATTTCCCCCAGATTTTCTTGAGGATCACCCCAACTTAAATCGGATGCCCATAGGCTGCTCGAGCTAAAAATAATACTTGTTGTGAGTAGTAATACTGACTTATTCATGTCATAACTTCCTGAAAGTGAGGTAATGAAAATGCATAAGTTCGTTTTTAATTAGAAAACTAAAACATTGAACTTGATGTTAACAAAAGTAGATGAACGAAAAATGTAAATAAAAAAAAAGATCACGTAAGGTACATGATCTTTAAAAATGGTGGCTATGACGGGACTTGAACCTGTGACCCCCGCATTATGAGTGCGGTGCTCTAACCAACTGAGCTACATAGCCATAAACTGTGTGCGCATTATCTATAGAAGCAGGATAAGCGTCAACACCTTTAGCGACCATCTGTTCATCAAATACTCAAATACATTGAAATACTGGGTGACATTTAAAATTTAAGAACATTTAGCATACAAAATACAATATTGGGTGATGCATGACTCAAATTCTATTGAGCAGTTTATTTGAGATAAATAAATTAAAAATAGTATTGCTGTGTATGTTTAGACAAAAGACTTCTGTCATCATGGTTTGAAACCGCCTTTTATTTTTCTTCCGCAAAAAGAAATAAAAGAATGTCTGAAATAAGTCTAAAAATGATCCATATAAAACTTAAAGAATATTTAATTTTTGATCAATTTGATACAAAATTTATTATATATATGTAACCAAGAATCATTCTCTATAATAAACCCGTTACTATGTGATCTTGAAAAAGTTTTCGACATATAAGGACGATCCAATGACACGAGCATTTAAGACTACGCTTTTTCTTTTAACTACATCAGTCATCAGTATGTCTGCACTTGCTGACTTTAAACAAGCACCTTTACCCTATGCCAGCAATGCTTTAGAGCCCGCCATTGATCAACAAACCATGGAAATTCATTATGGCAAACATCATAAAGCTTATGTCGATAACTTGAATGCACAGATTAAGACTTATCCAGAGCTCGACAAAATCGAACTTATTCAGCTACAAAAACAGATTTCAAAATACAATACAGCTGTTCGTAATAATGGTGGTGGTCATTTTAACCATACCTTCTTTTGGGATAGCCTAGCACCCACAGCGAAAACAGGGCAACCAAGCGCAACACTGCTGAAAAAAATCAATCAGGACTTTGGTTCATTAGATGCCTTTAAACAAAAATTTAACGAGGCAGCTTCGGGTCGTTTTGGTTCAGGATGGGCTTGGCTGATCGTCACGCCAGATGGAAAACTTGCCATCACCTCAACACCGAATCAGGATAATCCACTCATGGATATTGCTGAAACAAAAGGTACGCCTTTACTCGGATTGGATGTTTGGGAACATGCCTATTATTTAAAATACCAAAATCGTCGTGCGGACTATATCAAGGCATTTTGGAGTGTGGTGAACTGGAATAAAGTCAACGAACGTTATACACAAGCCGTCAAAAAATAATTTTTCTGCATCCATAAAAAGCAAGCGCCATTTAGGCGCTTGTTTTTGCTTTTAAAATATTAACCTTCTTTCCGACGCATATGCGGGAATAAAATAACATCACGGATACTTGGTGCATCAGCAAATAACATCACCAAACGATCAATTCCGATGCCTTCACCTGCGGTTGGTGGTAAACCATACTCAAGTGCTTCCACAAAGTCAGCATCATAGTGCATCGCTTCATCATCACCTGCATCTTTTTCTGCAACCTGCGCCTGAAAACGTTCCGCTTGATCGATCGGATCATTCAACTCCGAGAAACCATTCGCCAATTCACGACCACCAATAAAGAATTCAAAACGATCAGTAATATGTGGATTGTCGTCGTTACGACGCGCTAGTGGTGACGTTTCCGCTGGATATTCAGTAATAAATGTAGGCTGACGCAATTTGGTTTCAACGGTTTCTTCAAACACAATCGTTTGTAATTTACCTAAACCAAAGCCAGGTTTTACCTGTTCTTTTAATACGTCTTGAGTAAATTTAGCCAAAAATTCACGATCATTCACATTTTCAGGCGTAAATTCTGGATTATTTTCCAAAATCGCATCGAACATGGAAATCTTTTTAAACGGCCCTTTAAAGCTGAATACTTCGCCTTGATACGGAACGTCTGTACTACCCAGAATATCCAGAGCCAATTTTTCCAGCATGTTTTCAGTCAATTGCATCAGGTCTTTATAATCCGCATAAGCCTGATAAAATTCGATCATGGTAAATTCAGGGTTATGACGTGTCGATACCCCTTCATTACGGAAGTTACGGTTAATTTCAAACACACGTTCAAAACCACCTACCACCAGACGTTTTAAATAAAGCTCAGGCGCGATACGCAAGAATAATGGCATATCCAATGCATTGTGATGCGTTTCAAATGGACGCGCAGAAGCACCACCCGGAATGATATGCATCATTGGGGTTTCAACTTCCATAAAACGTTCATTGTTCAAAAATGCACGAATCCCTGCAACCACTTTGGCACGAATTTCAAAAGTCTTACGCGTTTCTTCATTGACGATCAAATCCAAATAACGTTTGCGATATTTAGCTTCGGTATCAGTTAAACCATGAAATTTGTCTGGTAAAGGACGCAACGATTTGGTCAGTAATTCAAAGCCTTCAAGGTGAACATATAAATCGCCTTTGCCTGAACGACCAATATAGCCTTCAGCCGCGATAATATCGCCCAGATCCAGACTCTTAATGGTTTCCAAAGTTTCTGCTGGCAACCCTTTACGGTCCACATACAGCTGGATACGACCTGTCATATCCTGAATCACCATAAATGATCCACGATTGAGCATGACACGCCCTGCAACTTTCACATAAACATGTTCAGCCGCTTCAATCTGTGCTTTATCTTGATCGTTAAATTGTTCTTGTAAATCAGCAGCGTAATGTTCGCGTTTAAAGCTGTTTGGCCACGGACTTTGGCCACTTTGCTTCGCATTGTCCTGAATTTGTTTTAACTTGGCATGACGCTGTGCAATTAAATCGTTTTCGGAAATAATGGGTTCAGAAGTCGATTGAGCGTTTTGTTGCGTCATCTCTGCCTCGATTAAGTAAAAAAATGAAGTCGTAGAGTTTAGCAGATGTCATCAGATTTTCGTATGATTTCTTCGGCTCTATCTTTGAAATTCATGTGAATCCTATTTTCTTGAATGCTTTAACCCATCTCCTTAGACCAAAATCTAAGATTCATTCTCCATACTTCACAGTAAAATATTTAAACATTGAGGTGCTTTTAAAACGAATAGCTGTGGACATGGAATGACCAGTTTATTCATCCTACTGGTTTAAATAAAAATGCTGCAAGATCAATTTAAAATATTATTTTTGCATGGCTTGGATTCCTCGCGTGAATCCACCAAGTTTCATGCTATTCAAAGTACAAACAAGTTTTGTATTGATGTCGATTATCGCAATTTAAACTATGAAACAGTTGCACATTTTTATCGAAATATTATTCAAAGCATTCGACCAAATATTCTGATTGGACATAGTCTAGGCGGGTATTGGGCGCTTAAACTCTCTAGTCAATATCAATTGGCTGCGATTGTGGCTAACCCAAGTTTAACCCCTCTTTTTCGTGATGACTATCCCCCTATTTCGCCTGAAGATCTGGATAACGATCTTCCACGACTGGCTTATCTTGAATTAGGTGATGAGGTGATCGATATGCGTGAAGTTCAATCACAATTGGAAAACTATATGCTAATCGATGCTGTTGAAGGTGGTCATCATCGTCTTGAACAGCCCGAAAAGATTAATCATCTAATTGAACATATTCAAAAACAGTACTTTAAGTAAATCTGAAGGCTATCCTATAGCGCCTATAGAGAATGAGGTCTCATTCTCTTTTTATGGATATGATTTATTCAGAATAACCCTCAGATTTATTATCTAGCACATGCCAGACTGATAAACCTAAATCCGCATGAAGATCTGGCAAATCCAGTAAAATGACAGCACCCAAGACCTGATGTCCACATTTTTGACAAAGTTGATTAACCGCTTTTAAGGTTCCACCTGTCGCTAGCACATCATCTACCAAAATAACTTTTTGCGCTTCGATTTGCGCTGACATTTCTAACTGATCTGAACCATATTCCAGACTATAACCAACACATTCGACTGGTGGTGGTAGCTTGCCCGCCTTACGCACCAACAATAAACCTTTTTTTAATCGTTGTGCCAATAACGTGGCTAATACAAATCCTCTTGCCTCCACTGCAACAAAACTTTCGACCTGTTGTAATTGTGACTCGGGAATGGCTGCAATTAATGCATCAGTGAGTAAGTCTAGTTCTTTGACAAATAAAGGAGTTAAATCATAAAAACAAATGCCTTTTTTAGGAAAATCAGGCACAGTCCGAATATGCGACCATAAAGTCTGAGCAAGAGCGGTCATAAATACAATCTAAGATGGCAAATGAATGTCTTAATTTTACACCTTCATATTTAACTAGACCAGTGAGACCAATCAACAACAAGATTATTGATTAATTATCACGCCACTTTTTCAAGAAAACCGCGATACAACCAATTGTAAAACATCAATTTATTTTTATTCAAAATGACTTAATTGGCTTCATTGCCCAAAAAACCACGCTTTTGTCCCAAGCTGCCATTCCGCTTTTATTCTGAATGATTAAACTCCTTTAATTGCTTTACTTAGCTGATGATCTGCGCAAAAATCATAAGTTGTATAAATGTGATTGCATTTATCGCTAGAGTCTATATTTAGAGAATGGATTCGTTTTACGACAGGCAGCTGAAGCGAACTTATCGGGTTGGAGAATCAAATGAAAAAATATCAATGCATCGTATGTGGATGGATTTATGACGAGTCAGAAGGCTGGCCACAAGACGGCATTGCACCGGGGACAAAATGGGATGACATTCCAGATGACTGGACTTGCCCAGATTGCGGCGTTTCAAAAGCTGATTTTGAAATGATCGAAATCTAATATGTTTCATCAAGACCATGTACAATTCATGGTCTTTTTACTTAAAAGTTAATCATTTACTGTGAATGGAGAATACGCAATGCATCCTATCGTCATCATTGGATCAGGCATGGCAGGTTACACGTTGGCTCGCGAGTTTAGGAAATTAAACCCAGACCATGAACTTCTCATGATTTGTGCTGACGATGCAGTAAATTATGCTAAACCGACTTTATCTAATGCACTTGTTGGCAATAAAGCACCTGAACAAATTCAGTTGGGTGATGCCGAAAAAATGTCAACACAACTCAATATGCAAATTCAGACGCATACATGGGTCAAAGAAATTCATGCAGATCGTCATGAGCTAGTCATAGAAAAAGATGGACAACAAAACGTTCAACCCTATTCAAAATTAGTGTTAGCTGTGGGTGCAAATCCGATTCGCCTTGCCATTGCAGGCGATGGAAGTGATGACATTCATGTGGTGAATTCACTGATTGATTATCGCGCCTTCCGCGAAAATCTAGCGCAATGTAATGACAAACGTGTGGTCATTTTAGGCGCTGGGCTCATTGGCTGCGAATTTGCAAATGATCTTCAAAATACAGATCACGATGTCACCGTCATTGATTTATCACCTCGTCCTTTAGGTCGTCTATTGCCAGCCCATGTAGCCGAAGCATTCCAACAAAATCTAGAACAAAGTGGCATTCGTTTTGTACTTTCAACCACAGTTGAAAAAGTCACAAAAATAAATGATGGACAGGATTATGCGGTTACACTTGCCAACGGGCAGACCCTCGTTGCAGATATCGTCCTTTCAGCCATTGGTTTACAGCCTAATATCTCTTTGGCAAAAACCGCCGAGATTCAAACCAGTCGTGGTGTCATTACCAACAGTTTACTCGAAACTAATCAAACTGATATTTTTGCAATTGGCGACTGTGCCGAAGTCAATGGAACATTGCTTCCTTATGTTATGCCAATTATGCAGCAAGCTCGTGCATTAGCTAAAACATTAACTGGACAAACAACGTCTGTACATTATCCAGCCATGCCCGTTGCTGTTAAAACACCTGCGGCACCTCTGACTGTACTTCCCGCCCCTGTAGATGTTGACGTCAATTGGGAAACTGAAGAACTTGAAGATGGCATGCTTGCAAAAGCTTCAGATGCTGAGGGGACATTACGTGGCTTTGTACTGCTTGGGCCAACAGCAGCGAAACAACGTTTGACCTTAACAAAACTCGTTCCAGACTTGATTCCAGCTCAAATTTAAGGTTTAAATAATCCAAGGCATTTATCTTGTTAAATGCCTTTTTGGAGAATCAAAAGAAAAATGAATAGCGCCTTGGAATACAAAGTTTCACCTTACACCTCATTTATGCATGAAACAAAAGTCAAACTGAGCAATGGACTTGAACTTCATGTCGAAGTCGGTGGCGATCCTGAAAAACCAACGATTTTATTGGTGATGGGCTTGGGCGCCCAAATGTTATTCTGGCCTGATTTCTTTTGTAAATCATTGATCGATCAAGGCTTTCATGTCGTTCGTTTCGATAATCGTGATATTGGTCTTTCCTCCAAGATTCGACATAAAGGGAAACGTTTAAATACGCTTAAGCTGATGGGACGTTTTGCATTGGGTTTAGGCAATCAAGGTGCGCCTTATACCCTTTATGATATGGCTGAAGACGTATCCATGTTGATTGATGAAATGCAATTGGGTAAGGTTTATGTACTCGGAGCATCAATGGGCGGGATGATTGCCCAAATTGTTGCGGCGAAATATCCTGAAAAAGTAGAGAAGTTAGGTTTATTATTTACCAGTAATAATCAGGCCTTGCTACCGCCTCCATTTCCCAAACAGCTTTTTAGTCTGATTGGTAAGCCTAAATCCAATGATGAAGATGGTATTATTAATCATAGCCTAAAACTTTATGAAATTATTGGCTCACCGGGTTATGTCAATCAAATGGAAGCCATGCAAACTGCACGCAAACTTTATCAACGCAGTTATCATCCTGCGGGCGTGTTACAACAATTTTTAGCCATTTTATGTACAGGTTCATTACTACAACTTGATAAGCAAATTCAACAGCCCACCCTTGTTGTACACGGATCACAAGATCGGTTACTTCCGCCAAGTCATGGTAAAGCTGTTGCCAAAGCAATTTCAAATGCCAAATTTGAATTAATTCATGGAATGGGGCATGATATCCCTGCACATTTTATTCCACAACTTAGCGGTTTATTTGCGAACCACTTTAGAACATCAAATTAGGACACTATGGCTGCATTACCATCATTGAGACAGCTGTCATACTTAGTGACGCTGTCAGAAACGTTGCACTTTACAGAAGCAGCACGTCGTTCTTTCGTCACGCAGTCGACTTTGTCGGGCGGGATTATGGAACTTGAACGTTTGCTTGGTGGCGTTCTGGTTGAACGTGACCGCCAAAATGTACGTTTAACTCCGCTTGGTGAACAAGTGGTTGCGCGGGCTCGTGTTTTACTGGCAGATGCTCAGGATTTGATGCGTTTAAGTCGGGAAATGAGTGAACCTCTCACAGGAGATCTCCATTTGGGGATTATTCCGACCATTGCGCCTTTTATTTTGACACCGCTTCTTGAAGAGGTGCATAAGCAACTTCCTAAGATTCAGCTTCATCTACACGAAGCACAAAGTGAAAAAATTGTAGAGCGCCTTGAACATGGCAATCTGGACATGGTGCTGTTGGCTCTACCATTTGATACCCGCGGCTTAAAAGTCTCAGAAGTTGCCAAAGAAGACTTATACCTCGTCTGTAATAAACATGATCAACATTCTTTAAATGCTCAATCTTTGGATGATCTTGATTTATCCAGATTGATGCTTTTAGAAGAAGGTCATTGTTTACGTGATCATGCTTTAAGTGCCTGCCCAATTGGTGAGCGTAAAAATGATAATCGTCTGAAAGCCAGCTCCTTACCTACCCTGATTGAAATGGTATCTTCAAACTTAGGCTTTACCTTGTTACCTGCGATCGCGATTGAAACGCATATGTTAAAGGGTAATGATGAGTTAGTAATCAAACCACTTCAGGATGCTCCAAGTCGCACCCTCGCCTTAATCACGCGCAAAAGTACTCCACTTCAAAGCGAGTTTGATGTGATTTTAGGTATTTTGAAAAAGATTACAGCGAATTTAAATTAACACTATCTATAAATAAAAGAGTTTTCGCATATTACGAAAACTCTTTTTTATGATTAAATTTTTAATATTCTTTAATCACGATAAAAGCGAATACATTATTCACTTTTATCTCACGCTAATTTACTTAGAAAATAATTTGTTGATTATGTAATAAATCATCAATGGTTAGATTGGCATGCGTTTCATTGGCCTGAAAATTAAGTGTAAGTAGGGTTTCAGATTGATATGATCCAGCTGTACCATCGCGGTCAACATTGAGTTTATAAGACGTATCACTCACTTTAACCAAGCTTAAATAATCATTGATATTTCCAGCGTTGGCAGAAGAATCCAACAACTCTGAGACATTAATTTTATCCGCATTTTGGTCTGTCGTGATATTGCCTACATGGAAATCTGTCCAAGTATCTAACCCACTATGACCGCCTAAACTGTTATTGGATAAAAGATCAAAGAATACCGTATCTGAACCCGAACCGCCATTAAATGTATTTTGTCCAGAACCACCATTAAGATAATCATTTCCGGCGCCCCCATTCAAAATATCGTTTCCATCGCCGCCTCGAAGTATATCGTTAGCAGATCCGCCCTTTAATATATCATTACCAGCAAGACCATATAGATGTACAGATGATGTGCTACTTGCATAATCCAGTGATGAAGAATCATCTCCAGATGTACCTACATGTACTGGCGTATTATTTCCAGAAAGTAAGTTTTTCAAGACTCCCGCATCAGCTAAATCCATTCGAGTATATTCTGTTGAAAGATTTGTCAGATCCGTTGCTTTAATCGTCAAATCATTCAAAAGACTGAGGCTTAAAACTCCCCCTAAAAGGCCACCCGACATTTTCACTGAAGCTAAAAACTCATTAATGATCTGATTATCAAGTGGGGTATTTGCAGTTAATGACTCAATGGTAATTTTGGCTGGTTGGCCAGGAATTAGAACTATTCCCAAGAGAGGATCCGTAACCGTCAAACTACTTGTCTGTGCAGTTATTTTTAAACCAAACATTTCTGCTAAATATTGCGAATATTCAAACTTTTCACCACCTAATGAGACTGTTGAATCTAATGTAATTTCAACTTTTGATAAATTGTTATTAACATCAGCCGCTACAAAGAACTGCTTATTTAAATCAATTAAGCCCGTAACATCTGCACCCACTAAACCTAACAATGCATTACTATTTGCCGCAGCAATTGGTGCTGCTGGTCCAGTTACATTAAGAGTAAATGTTGAATTTGTCTGATTTCCAGCAACATCACCCGCGCTAATTGCCCAAGTATGTTGAACACCTGTCGCAGATGAGGTCAATGCGTTTGTTGGCGTGTAACTCCAATTTCCACTTGCGTCAACATTCACGGTTATAGGTGTTCCACCATCCTGAACAATGCTAATCGTAGTATTAGGCTCTCCTTTCCCATACAGTGTTGGTGTTGAGTCATCTGTAGTTGCCCCAAAATATAAATTATTTTGCGACACGCCTACATTGTCCTGCGCACCCAAAATACTGAGCAAAGGCGGTGTGGTATCAATCGTTACAGCGCCCAAATCGGTTATTGCACTAACATTACCCGCACTATCTTTTTGTTGAACCTCTACGCTGGTATAAATACCATCATTTAATGTAAAGCTTGAACCTGTACCTGTTTGCCAACTACCACCATTTACACGATATTCCCATGTTGCATTTTGCTCAACTCCAGTAACATTTATCGTTCCATTATTGGTAATATGATCTGCATTACTGCTTCCATTATCTGCAGCTAGACTTAAACTAAGAGTAGTTGCACTTTTATCAGCAATATTAATGGTTAAAGTTGCTTGATCTGAGCTAATACCGTTAGACAACGTATAGGTAAATACATCTGTTTTTCCTGCTGATGTTGCATCTCCATAGGCATTATAAGTATAGGTACCATCTGCTTTGATGGTTAAGGTGCCATATTTCCCTGCAAGCGTAACATCAGTATTATCAGATAAAACTACTTTTTGAACACCCTCACTGTTTTGAATTAAAGTAATAAAATCACCCTGATTTGGATGATCATTTGTGATCACATTTCCTGAAGCGCTTTCTACGGCAA
This sequence comes from Acinetobacter sp. FDAARGOS_515, assembly GCF_003938865.1. Classification (NCBI taxonomy): domain Bacteria; kingdom Pseudomonadati; phylum Pseudomonadota; class Gammaproteobacteria; order Moraxellales; family Moraxellaceae; genus Acinetobacter; species Acinetobacter sp. FDAARGOS_515. Next base: position 169,003 of record NZ_RKIX01000003.1, read on the forward strand.
AATCAGTTTCAGTGAGTGTTGTGGTAATAGTCGTGGTTTGAAGAAGAGTCAAGGTATTGCTTAAAAGGGCTTGAGCCACATCTGAAATAATTGTGTCTGCAAGTCCAGTAAAACCAATAGTATTTAAAACACTAACTATAGGATTTACAAGTTGATCAACACCAAGCCCATTAAGTGTAGCTAAAACAGGAGTAAGTAAATTGACCGCAAGTGGTCCAAGTGTAGAACCCAAAGCATTTGATAGCGCAGTTAAAATAACTGTCTGATTATTTGCACCAATGATTACGCCAGCATCCCCTAAATCTTGTAAGGATACTCCACCACCATCGGCATCAAGCAGATTCGTTAAAGTGCTAGAATCATTTCTTACCACCACAGAATAACTACCAGGTAATAAACCATCGATGGTTGCAGTTAAAGTGTTATCGCCTGTTAGCCCCAATATTGGAAGACCGGCTACATCTCCTAATAAAGAGTTTTGAGTCACAGCCGAATACACAATATTTCCACTGCTATCTATCACATCTAAACGGAATGCATCTGCCACAGCAACCAATGCTGTCTGACTAATCTCAATTTTCAATGAACCAGACTGGTCAGGAGCAACGATCACTGATGCACTATTGTCAGTGTTATAAGTCGACTGTAACAAACCCAATACTTGAGTGTCACTATCAATTACTGGTGCATAAGTGACTGAGGTCTGGCTGATAATATCTAAATCAACCGTATCATTAACAGCATCGACTGTTTCTATCGTATAAACCTTATCTTGTGTAACGATACCAATATTACCTGCTGCATCGCTTGCACTGACACTCACATTGATGGTTTTGTCTGCATCTGCAACCAATTCACTGCCCGCAACACTGATGCTCCATGCTCCTCCTGTTTGTACGGTGGTCGGAATATCTGTGCCATTAACATTGACTGTCACCGCATCGCCTACGCGATAGTCTCCAGTCACACTTCCACTGATAGTCACGTTGCCGCTGGCTTCTGTTGCATTCAGGATGTTGTCAGTGGTGATGTTATTAATAGTAATAGTGGTACTACTGCTATCTGGCGGTGTAGTGTCAACCGTATAAACCTTATCTTGGGTCACCACACCGACATTACCCGCTGCATCGCTTGCACTGACACTCACATTAACGGTTTTGTCTGCATCTGCAACCAATTCACTGCCCGCAACACTGATGCTCCATCCTCCTCCTGTTTGTACGGTGGTCGGAATATCTGTGCCATTAACATTGACTGTCACCGCATCGCCTACGCGATAGTCTCCAGTCACACTTCCACTGATGGTCACATTGCCGCTGGCTTCTGTTGCATTCAGGATGTTATCAGTGGTGATGTTATCAATAGTAATAGTGGTACTACTGCTATCTGGTGGTGTAGTGTCAACCGTATAAACCTTATCTTGGGTCACCACACCGACATTACCCGCTGCATCGCTTGCACTGACACTCACATTAACGGTTTTGTCTGCATCTGCAACCAATTCACTGCCCGCAACACTGATGCTCCATCCTCCTCCTGTTTGTACGGTGGTCGGAATATCTGTGCCATTAACATTGACTGTCACCGCATCGCCTACGCGATAGTCTCCAATCACACTTCCACTGATGGTCACATTCCCGCTGGCTTCCGTCGAATTCAGGATGTTATCCGCGGTGATGTTATCAATAGTAATAGTGGTACTACTGCTATCTGGTGGTGTAGTGTCAACCGTATAAACCTTATCTTGGGTCACCACACCGACATTACCCGCTGCATCGCTTGCACTGACACTCACATTAACGGTTTTGTCTGCATCTGCAACCAATTCACTGCCCGCAACACTGATGCTCCATGCTCCTCCTGTTTGTACGGTGGTCGGAATATCTGTGCCATTAACATTGACTGTCACCGCATCGCCTACGCGATAGTCTCCAATCACACTTCCACTGATGGTCACATTCCCGCTGGCTTCCGTCGAATTCAGGATGTTATCCGCGGTGATGTTATCAATAGTAATAGTGGTACTACTGCTATCTGGTGGTGTAGTGTCAACCGTATAAACCTTATCTTGGGTCACCACACCGACATTACCAGCTGCATCGCTTGCGCTGACACTCACATTGATGGTTTTGTCTGCATCTGCAACCAATTCACTGCCCGCAACACTAATACTCCATGCTCCTCCTGTTTGTACGGTGGTCGGAATATCTGTGCCATTAACATTGACTGTCACCGCATCGCCTACGCGATAGTCTCCAGTCAAACTTCCACTGATGGTCAAGTTGCCGCTAGCTTCTGTTGCATTCAGGATGTTATCCGCGGTGATGTTATTAATAATGACTGTGGTGGTGGTGCTGTTGGGTGCTGTGGTATCAACATTTACAATCGTTTGAGCTGAATCTATATTTCCCAGACCATCGTCATGTATAACAATTATAGTATTGCTACCATCAGCCACACTTACCGAAGTAACAACTTTCTGTGCATCTATTTCTGACTGCGTCAAAGTATGTGACTCGCCATTGATTACAATCACATCTCCAACAACCGCATCTGCACCTAAGCTAATATCTACATTGACTTTACCATCCACACCCAATTCTGCGGTGTTAATCACACCATCATTATTTGCATCTTCTCCTGCTGATAATGCCACGCTACCTATGACATCTTTTGCAGTTGGATCAAAATGAAAGTCATTATTCCCATCCAATGTCGCATTTGTACCCGTATTACCTGCAAGATCGGTATAACCACTTCCTGAAACTTGAATACTTGGTTGTTCTGTGCCTGATTGGGTAAATTTTGCTGTCCAAGTCAAACCGCCATCGGTGCTTTGAAGTTGGGAAATCGAACCGCCTAGGACTTGGATATCTGATTGATCAAATCCAATCACTTTTTCACTAAAATGAAAGGTGATGTCTACTACTTCGTTAGCGGATAAGGTGGTATCACTGGTCGTAATCGTCAAACTTGGCGCTGTCGTATCAATTATCAAATCGAAAGCTGGACTCGTATTGCCTTTGTTACCTGCTGAGTCAACCAAAGCGACAGTAAATGAATGATCACCCTCACTTAAATCAGTTGATGGGGTAAAACTCCACGAACCCGTAGCAGGGTCTGTAATTACGGCTATACCAATCGCGTTACCATTATCGTAGACAGTGATTACACTGCCATCCGTTAAACCAGATGGACCTACAATACCCATAAGGGTTGGGGTTTTGTCGTTACTGCTATCACCAGAATCCAATGCTCCCGTTTCAGGTACTGCATTATCTTCAACAGAATTTATAGTTGGAGTGAGAGTTGGTGCTGTCGTATCAATATCAATACGAATACTATCAGTCACACTTTCATTGCCAGCCGTATCAATCACTTTTGCACGATAAGTATGCTCACCATCACTAGCACCTGTAATATTTGGACCACTTAAATCGGTCCATGTACCAGCGATTAATTCTTGATAAACAACAGTGGTTCCCGCTTCCTGACCAGAAATACTGAGGTCAAAGCTATTATCATTAGTGATACTATCTCCCTGTACTCCACTATCCGTCAAATTAGTAAATTCCAGCGCACCAGCTAATGGTGGAGTAGTATCTATACTAATATTAATATTGGGAGTTGTACTTTCATTACCAGCAAGATCGATTACTTTTGCACGATAAGTATGCTCACCATCACTAGCGCCTGAAATATTCGGGCTAGTTAAATCCGTCCATGTGCCAGCAATTAATTCTTGATAAACAACAGTCGTTCCCGCTTCCTGACCAGAAATACTGAGGTCAAAGTTATTATCATTAGTAATACCATCTCCCTGTACTCCACTATCCATCAAATTAGTAAAGATTATGGTTCCAGCTGTAGGAGCAATGGTATCAATTGTTAAATCAAAAGCAGGACTCGTAGCACCTTTATTTCCAGCTGGATCAACCAAAGCAACTGTAAAGGAGTGATTACCCTCACTTAAATCAGTTGATGGTGTAAAACTCCATGAACCCGTAGCGGAGTCTGTAATCACGGCTGTACCAATCGCATTCCCATTATCATAGATAGTAACTACACTGCCATCTGTTAAACCAGACGGATCTACCGTACCCATAAGGGTTGGCGTTTTGTCGTTACTGCTATCCCCTGAATTCAGGGTGCCAGCAATAGGGGCAACATCATCACTCACTGATCCTATTATTGGCGTAACATTTGGAGGCGTAATATCAACATGAACAATAGTTTGAGCTGTATCTACATGGCCAAGTCCATCGTCATGTGTAACAATTATAGTATTGCTACCATCAGCCACACTTACCGCAGCAATAACTTTTTGTGCATCTATTTCTGCTTGCGTCAATGTGTGTGACTCGCCATTGATTACGATTACATCCCCAACAACTGCATCTACACCTAAGCTAATATCAACATTGACTTTGCCGTCAGCTCCTAATTCTGCTGTATTGATTACACCATCATTATTTGCGTCTTCTCCCGCAGACAACACCACACTGCCTATCACGTCTTTTGCATCTGGATCATAATGAAAGTTGTTATTGCCATCCAATATGACATCTGTACCATTATTACCCGCAAGATCGGTATAACCAGTGCCAGAAACTTGAATACTAGGCTGATCGGTACCAGACTGGGTAAATTTTGCTGTCCAGGTTAAGCCACCATCAGTGGTTTGAAGTTGTGAAATTGAGCCTCCTGTGACTTGAATATCAGACAAGTCAAATCCGATGACTTTCTCACTAAAGTTGAAGGTGATATCTACAGTTTCGTTAGGAGATAATGTGATATCAGCTGTGCCAATCGTCAAACTTGGTGCTGTGGTATCGATAGAAATATCTTTGGAAATGGTATTGCTATTTCCTGCGGCATCAGCTGCATTTACCAGAATGGTATGTGAACCATCGGTTAAAGCAGGTAATGTATTGTCTGGCAGCGTCCATGTTCCATCCCCGTTATTCGTAGCTGGATAACTCACACCATCAACGACAACTGTGACTTTTGCAGATGGATCATCAACCGTTCCATGCAATGCTGGTGTATTATCATTGGTTAATAAATTATCTAAACTCACTACTGGCGCCACACCATCAACAACTGCTTGTGCAGGTTGCGAACTATTTCCAGCAGGATCCTGAGCGACCGCTATTATTTTATCGCCATCCTGAAGTCCAGGATTTGGTACATTCCATTTCCCATCAGAATCAGCAACTACTGTCGTTGTAGTTCCATCAGGAAAAGTTACTTTTACTGTAGAACCTGATTCGGCTGTTCCCGTAATTGTATCCGTACCATTTACTGGATTAATTATTGGTACATTGGGTGCAATCGTATCAATCACTAAATTATCTGTTATTGTCCCGACATTCCCTGCTGCATCAGTTGCATTTACCACAATGGTATGTGAACCATCGGTTAAAGTAGGTAACGTATTGTCTGACAGCGTCCAGGTTCCATCCCCGTTATTCGTAGCTGGATAAGTCACGCCATCAACCACAACTGTGACTTTTGCAGCAGGGTCATCAACCGTTCCATTTAAAGCAGGCGTTGAATCATTGGTTAAATGATCATCAAGAGTCACTGCTGGTGCTACACCATCAACAAACACCTCTGTAGGTGATGAAGTATTTCCCGCTGGATCCTGAGCAACCACTGTTACTTTATCGCCATCATGAAGTCCAGGATTTAGTACGCTCCATTTCCCATCAGAATCCACAACCACTGTGGCTGTCGTTCCATCAGGAAAAGTTACTTTTACTGTAGAACCTGATTCGGCTGTTCCTGTAATTGCATCCGTATCATTTACTGGATTGACAACAGGGGCAGTTGGTGCCACTGTGTCGATCACCACTGTCCCAGTGGTTGTCCCCACATTTCCTGCGGCATCAGTTGCATTTATCACAACGGTATGCGAACCATCAGTTAAAGGTGGTAATGTATTGTCTGCCAGAGTCCAAGTACCATTCCCATTATTAGTAGCTGGATAACTCACTCCATCGACGACAACTGTGATTTTTGCAGTTGGATCATCTATTGTTCCATTCAATATGGGCGTTGAATCATTCGTCAATTGAGTAGAAAGAGTCACTTTTGGCGCGACTTTATCTGGATTGTCAACTGGTGTGGCGCCGCTCCCTCCTGATGATCCACCTCCACCACCAGCCGCAGCAGCAATTGCCCCTACAGCAGCTACGCCAGCCACCCATGCCCACGGACTAATCGCATTGCCATGATCATCATATAATAATGGCTCAAGCTTGGTTAATGGTTCATAGATAACGGGATTCATCGCATTGCCTTGAGCATCGACAAACTGCGCCCACATTAATTTATTAGGTGCATCTTCAAACACTAAGCTATTGTTAGTTGCAGTTTGGGTACTAAAGAAATCCTGAATAATGATTTTTTCGCCATTATTCAATTCGACAACTGCACTCGTTCCATTTCTTGTAATGGCTTTAACATCTGTGGATGGGGCTTTTATTAAAACAACTGAGGCTTCTGTTAATTTAACGGTACTAGCAGTTGAATTAACTAAAGTTGCATGGCTCGCTTTGGCAATAATTTGTATGTCTGACATATTCTCATTTCCTTATTTATTTAGTCTTAGGGTTTTATTTTCTAATTATTTCACTTCGATATCTCACACTGTAAAATGAGAAATACTTCAGTTTTTATGTAAATATTATTTAAAACCTAAAATTTAAAAAATAAAATATGCAAAATATGACACATTACAAAAATTATGATGCTTAAATCACTTAATGCATAATCAAAGCACATAAATATTTGTTTAATTTATAAAAATTTATTTAACAACAAAATCAAGTCACATTTAGAATACATTTCGATACAAAAGATACACTATAAGATTATTATTTATTTAGATGATCTTTAACTAAGTTCAATTAGTTTAAATATTTTTTAATAATAGCATTTTCACTTTAATTCATTCTAATATATTTATTAAACAAAATTTAATAAAAAAGCTAAAAGTTACATCCATAAACTTTTAGCTATATTGAAAACCACCTAAAAAAAACTAACCCATTAAAAATTATCGGGATTCTCTAAACGTTTTACTTCTTCAATTTTATTAGGATTATGCACAGAGGCTATTCCATCTTCTGATTTTTTATCAATAATAACTTCAGAGTTGTAAATAGTAATAGTCTCCATTCCGTTGGCATCTTCACCAACAATGTATTTAAACCCACGCCGATTCATTTTATTGCAAAGTTGTTGATACCAGCCTTTAAATCCTTGAGTTTTCTCATTCGGATTATAATAAAATGCATTCATCACCGCAGGTAAACCCAAACCACACACTACACCAGAAAGCAGCACACTAATAAAAGTATAACCAATTAAAATACTACTATATTCACGTAATTCAGGAACGTTTGCGACTGCTAATATTAATGCTAATGAAATACCACCACGTACGCCACCCCAAGATAATATCGTCAAACTACCATTATAACTCTTTGATCTAAATGATGGAAAAAATGAGAAGGATAAAAAGTTTGCTGCAAATCTAGAAATATGTAGCGCAATAAATGCAAGAATCCCCCCAAAAATCATGCTTGCATTTAAATCCAGAATAAAAAGTTCCAACCCAATTAATGTGAAAAGGAAAGAATTAATAATCCCTTCCACGGTATGCCAGAAATGATTAACTTCACGGATTTCTCGTTCCTGTAATATTTCTTTCCATTTATTACCTACGATTAATCCCCCAATCACACAAGCAATCGGTGCGGAAGCATGGGCGAATAATGCCACCAAATAAGAACCACAAGCGAGTAATGCTGTTGTTAAAATCAGCGATTCCATTTCATGTTTCCCACGAAGTAAGCGTAGAATCCCCAAACCGAATGCCCAGCCAATCATCGCAGCAACGACAATTTCATAAACGAAATTTTCAAGTGTATGCATAAGAGAGAAATGTTCCCCTTGCAATACATTGAGTAAGGTCATAAATACCGCAATACACATGGCATCATTAAATAAAGATTCACCTTCTAATTTAACAATCAAATGATGTGGAGCGCGAACCGAACTCAGTACACCCTTAATACCGATCGGATCTGTTGCACCCAAAGCTGACCCTAAAAGGAGTAATACAAGTATAGGAACTGGATGACCAATCAAAAATTGAAAACCATACATTAAACCTGCAAAAAGAATCGCACAAAGCAATAGTGCAATCGTGGCCAGTATCCCGATCGGTTTCCAATGGTTTCGTAAATCAGATATTTTAAATTTGAGCGCTGAGGAGGTTAAGATGAAGCAGATCACACCATTGATTAAAAAGTCATAAAAATCAATCCCCCGTACCGCTTCTTCAATATTATGGATATTGATGGTGATAAATTGATTGCCTTGAAGTAGGTTTGCCCCCCATTGCAAAATAAATACTAATACAGCCGAAACAATAGGCACGCCAATGGCTTGAGGAAAATCTAAAATTCGCTTATTGAACATCGTGGTTGCAATTGAAAGTGCAAATATAACGCTCAGTGCTTGTAGTAAAAAATAATTACCCATAAAAGTCCTTCACTTATTACAGGAATAACCGAAACCGTTTTCAATTATTTCTAATAAAAATACACATCAAAATGTCATTTCAAAGTCATGATAATTTTAACGAAAAGTTTCTCTCAATCTGTGAAATAATTAGCTTTTTTAACATAAAATCTACCCATTCAAAGAGTGTATGATGTTTTTACAATCAACATGCTTGAACAGGTTCGAATGTTAAAGTCTTGGGCTTAATTTTAAAATTTTAGTAGATGAGTATGCATCAAACGATCAAAAAGATATTCCGCTTGAGTCTAGCGATCTGTATTTTTGTAATTACTGCCGCTTTGGTCATCACATGTCTTATCAAAGCGCAGGATATTTTAAACAGTAATGAGCTGTATGAAAGTCGAAAAGTCGTGCATTTTGATACAGATGCAGATCATCAATACATCTTGATGTCGAATAATCAAAAACCAGATCAATCTGCGCTGATCGTGCTAAAAGATCACGGTTATGTGATGGAGCTCAGTTGTGAACACTATTTAAAAACTGTTTGTACGGATCAATACAATCTATTTAGTACACGTTACATCCGCAAAGCGACCATTCAATCGATCGGAAATTATCTTTATTTTCAAAATATTCAATGGATAGACATTCAAAACAATCAACCCACCGCTTTGACTTGGTCACAGCAAGATATTCAACAGCTTTATCAGAATGATATAGACAATTTAAAATATATCTTAGGCGCATTGATTTTATTTTCATTGAGCGGATTGTATGTTTGTTATCGGATCATACGTGATTTTAGAAAATTCATTGCTTAGTTCACATGATGATAAAGATAAATTGAACCTCAATAATTTATCCCATTTTTTATTTTTCAACTAAGATTTTCAATAAAGAGTGACAATGAAACTTGGCTCAAATTTAATCAGCTTTAGATCCAAAAGTTGTCGGATTGATCTGTTAAATCTGAGCCAATATTGAACACCATTATTTTGTTAGGCTAAACTGATCAGTAATCGTTTGAATGCGCTGTGCATAACTTTTTACTGTCTCAATATCACCTTCTGGAATTTCATCTACACTTGCATCAGCGGGAGTTTGAATCAGTGCACCTACTGAACCACCCAGATTATTGATATCCTGACGCGTTGCTGTTTTAGTATTGGCAGGCAACAAACCTAAACTGACCCAAATACCACCATGTTGTGATGCCAATGTCTGGAACTGGATTAGAGTAACTTGTTTATCACCGTTTAAGCTGGCGCTATTGGTAAAACCACCAAAAACTTTATCTTGCCAAGTTCGAGTAAACCATTTTTTTGAAGAAGCATCGGCGAATTTTTTAAATTGCCATGGCGCCGCAGCCATATAGGTTGGTGCTGCAAATACGATTGCAGCAGAATCATCTAGCGTCTGCCAGTCTTGATCCTGAATATCACCATCCTGATTAATTTCAATTAAATTCGCTTCAATTTGCGCGGCAAAAGTTTCTGCCAAAACCTTAGTGTGACCATAGCCTGAAAAATAAACCAGAGATACCTTAGCCATTAGAAATGCCCTATTTGCATGGAGATAGATTAATGATATATTTTAGAAACTAGGTGTCAATTAGTTACCAATAAGTAACCAAGTGCTTTCTCATAAAATATTTACACAAAAGCCACAATTTAGGAGTACAGTCGTGAATTCTGCCTGCGGATATAATGTCTATAGTCAAAATTGTCCTGCACGTCTTTTTTTTGAAAAAATTGCAGATAAATGGGTACTCTTGATTTTAAATGTCTTGGAAGAAAAACCGATTCATTTCAATTTGCTCAAGAAAAAAATTGAAGGGATTTCTCCAAAAGTTTTATCGCAGAAACTAAAAATATTAGAAAGGGATGGCTTTATTTTGCGCGAGGTACAAGATACTGCGCCCATTCGAGTCGAATATCGTTTAACCGATTTAGGTCGCGATGTATCCCAAACTGCATTACAACTCAAAGGATGGGCAGAAACCCATATTGAAGCTGTGCTCAAAGCACAACAAAATTATGATTCATCTCAAAGCACAGCGACATTATAAAAAAGAGAGATAGAATGACACCCCAACCTTTAATTGCAGTTCATAATGTCGAACTCAGTAGTCAGTGGTATCAACAGGTTCTCGCCCTCAAAAGTGGTCATGGCGGCACTGAATACGAACAACTGCTGAACAAACAAGGTGAAATGGTTTTACAGCTACACCAATGGCAAGTGCATCATCACCCTTATTTGGGCAATCCTGATGCCGCCAAAGGCAATGGCGTTCTGCTCTGGTTTAAAACTCCTGATTTTGATGACTTGGTACAGCGTTTACAGATACATCAAGTCAACATTCTGGAACAACCGAAAGTCAATTTAAATGCCAACCATCGCGAAGTCTGGTTTAAAGACCCTGACGGTTATGTCATCGTGGTTGCAAGTCCTTATGGAGATATTTAAATCTTCTTATGACAAAGGCTGAAAACCTTGTTGCCGCCATGCTTCATAGACAATCACTGCCGTTGCATTCGATAAATTCAGACTGCGTGAGTTTTCTGCCATCGGTAAACGAATCCAGTTTTTTTGTGGAAACATTAAACGCACATGTTCAGGTAAACCGCGCGTTTCAGGCCCCATCAATAATGCAACCGAACGATTTAAATCGACTGTATGTGGTGTCGCACTGCCTTTGGTGGTTAATGGAAAAACTTCAGATTCAGTAATTCCATGCGCTTTGAGATATTCAAGGCATTGTTCAATATTGTCCCAGATCTTCATCCGCGCATATTCGTGATAATCCAATCCAGCACGTTTCAGTTTTTTATCATCGAGTTCAAAACCTAAAGGTTTGACCAAATGTAACTGCGCACCTGTATTAGCACATAAACGAATAATATTACCCGTGTTGGCAGGAATTTCAGGCTCAAACAATACAACGTGGATCACAAAGTCTCTCTACTAAATAATTGGAACAATTCGGGCTATAACCATTGCAATTGTTCCCGCAAACTGACCACTTCACCAATAATGGTCAAAGTTGGTGCATGGATATGGTATTCGGCAACTTTAGATGCAATATCAGAGAGTGTACCGACCACTACTTTTTGTTCAGGAGTAGTGCCTTTAGAAATCAAAGCGACAGGCATATCAGGACGTTGACCATGTGCAATGAGTTGCTGGCAAATATGCTCAAGCCCGACTAATCCCATATACAGCACAAGCGTCTGATTTTCATACACCAGTTCATTCCACGGTAGTTCTGGCGAACCCTCTTTTAGATGTCCTGTCAGAAAACGTACACTTTGCGCATAATCGCGATGAGTCAATGGAATACCCGCATAAGCTGAACAGCCTGACGCTGCCGTGATACCAGGCACCACCTGAAACGGAACACCTGCTGCAAATAACTCCTGAATTTCTTCGCCACCACGTCCGAAGATAAAGGGATCACCACCTTTTAAACGGCAAACACGTTTTCCTGATTGTGCGTATTGAACGAGTAAAGCATTAATGCCATCTTGCGGTACACTGTGATTGGATCGCGCCTTACCTACATAGACTTTTTCGGCATCACGGCGGCAAAGCTCTAAAATCGGAGGAGAAACCAAGCGATCATAAATGACTACATCTGCTTGTTGCATCAGACGCAAGGCTTTTAAAGTCAATAACTCTGGATCACCTGGCCCCGCCCCCACCAAATAGACCTCCCCTTTAGGCGCAGTCCACTCAGAAAGCGCCTGTGCCATCATTTGATTGGCGGTTTCCAGATTGTCATGAAACACCTGTTCTTTAAGAGGACTGGCATACAGTTCTTCCCAAAAAATACGACGCTCATCTGGATTGGTAATCTTGGTCTTAACGCGGCTACGCCACTGTCCAGAGAACTCGGCGAGTTTCCCCATACCATGTGGAACCAGTGTTTCAATCTGAGTACGCAACTGACGTGACAGCACAGGTGAAGCGCCATTTGAGGCGACAGAAATCACTAATGGCGAACGATCAATAATCGCAGGCATCATGAAACGACAGTTGGGAATATCATCCACACTATTCACCAACAGATTTCGGAGTTCGGCTTGCTCAAACACGCGTTGATTGACCGCAGCATCATTGGTTGCCGCAATGACTAAACGATAAGCCTGATCCAAATCACTGTCTTCAAATACTTTTAAATACAGTGTCCCTTGGCTTTGTTCAACTAGGGTTTGAAGCTGCTCCTCAATTTCAGGTGCAATTACATCAAGAATTGCACCAGCCTTGACCAGTAATAGTGCTTTGCGATAGGCAATATGCCCCCCACCCACGATCAGACAACGTTGCTGTTGCAACTTAAGTGAAATTGGAAGAATTTCCACAGCCGACCTCTACATCTTGATTTTGGGTAGGTTAAAGCAAAAATCATGCACAATAGATATCGATTTGATTAATCGATATAAGTTGCTCCACCCATATAAGGGCGCAATACTTCTGGAATTTCGATCGAGCCATCAGCACGTTGATAATTTTCCATTACCGCCAATAAAGTACGACCTACCGCCAAACCAGAACCATTTAAGGTATGTACTAACTCAGTTTTTTTCTGATCCGCGCGGTAACGTGCCATCATACGACGTGCCTGAAAGTCACCCATATTTGAGCAGCTTGAAATTTCACGATAGGTATTTTGACTTGGAACCCAAACTTCTAAATCGTAAGTTTTGGTTGAACCAAAACCCATATCCCCGCCACAAAGAAGAATTTTACGATAAGGTAAGCCAAGTGCCTGCAAGACTCCTTCAGCATGACCTGTTAATTCTTCTAATGCCTGCATCGAATTTTCTGGTTTGACGATTTGCACCATTTCAACCTTATCGAACTGATGTTGACGAATCAAACCACGGGTATCACGTCCATAAGAACCAGCTTCACTACGGAAACAAGGCGTATGCGCCGCATATTTAAGCGGCAAACGATCTGCATCAATGATTTCGTCACGCACAAAGTTGGTCACAGGGACTTCAGCAGTGGGGATCAAGTAATATTCTTTTTCGCCTTGTAGCTTGAACAAGTCTTCTTCAAACTTTGGCAGTTGACCTGTACCACGTAATGAATCTGCATTGACCAAATACGGTACATACGCTTCGGTATAACCATTTTTTAAGGTATGAGTATCTAGCATGAATTGCGTTAAAGCACGTTGTAACCGAGCTAAAGGCCCTTTCAATACGCTAAAACGTGAACCCGTCAACTTGGTTGCGGTTTCAAACTCAAGACCGCCCATCCATTCACCCAAGTCGGTGTGATCTTTTATTTCAAAATCGAACTGACGTGGTGTTCCCCATTTTGAGATTTCCACATTGTCATTTTCATCTTTGCCTTCTGGCACAGAATCATCTGGCAAGTTTGGAATACTCAGTGCTTTGTCTTCAATTTCAGCCTGTAATTCTGCTAAAGCAACTTCTGCAGCCTTAATTTCATCACCAATGGCCTGCATACGCGCCATGATCTCAGAGGCATCACCACCTGCTTTTTTAATCTGACCTACCTGTTTAGCACCAGAATTACGTTCTGCCTGTAAACTTTCAGTTTTGGATTGAAACTCTTTACGGCGCGCTTCCAAAGATGCCCATTCAGCAGGATCAAGTTGTACACCACGTTTTGCCAAAGCCTGATTTACAGCTTCAATATTATTTCTGAGTAATTTTGGGTCGATCATAGCCAATCATAAGTTGCAAAGAAAAACTGCCTATAGTGTAAGTGCTTCACAACAAAAAATATAGTCAGCACTGACTTACTTTTGCAACTTAAAGTATTAAAAAAAATGACCAATTCTTTGAACCATAACTGAAAAAACCAAACAAACTTGAGTTAAATATCAATAAAAAATAAGTCAGCACTAAATCCAATTACATGAGCGAAATCAACTTTATTCAAAGATAAATTAATCTCGCGTTAAAATTGGCTGACTTGGTAAATATTCAGGTTTGACTACATCTATGGCCTGATCATAAGGTAATGTCAATTCACTTAAACCTTCGGCATAAGAAGCCAGTTCATACAGTGGATACACAAAGACAATGCCTTCATTACCATAGTAGAAGTTATCGCTCAGTTGAAATTTATCTTTGCTAATATTGTGTTCTTCCAGCCAACTTTGATTAAAGCTATATAAGCGATCACGCACAGTTGTATCGCTTCCTTCTTTCAGTAAGTCTGCAACACTCACGCGTTTTTTCTTATTCAAGTCAAAAATGACATATTCTTCATGATGCATCCCATGTGCTGCGCCCGCCGAGTAGGTATAGCTATATAACTGAAATGAAGCCAAATTATAATTTTGCCCCAAATAACGCACAAAGATCGTGCTTTCACCATCCTGAGGCATACCTTCAGGTAATTTGACTTGCTGATCCTGAATATTGTCAAAAGCATTTGGATCTGCTTTTTTGATCCGATTCATAAAATATTCATTGATCCACGCTTGATTGGTTTCGACTGTTTGGAAATGATACGTGGTACATCCATCTTCCAGACACAGCTTATTTTTGGGTAATTTAACTGTAACTACCTTAGACTGAATGACAGGCACGCTCACTTTTTCAACTTTGCTTTGTGTCGGAGTGTCGTCCTTTTTACTCTCCGTTTTTGGCTGACAGCCCACAGTGAGAAACACAGCGCTTAAAAATGGCAGAATCAATAATGTTGTTTTAAAGTGTCGTGCAGACATTGCCGCCCCTTCTGATCGTTTTCGATGTTCATTTTGATCTACTATACAAAGCTCTATTTATACTGAACATTGAAAATATGTATCTATATGATCCATCAAAAAATTAACCGCCCAAAATGAGCGGTTAACTGAAGCGATGTTTTGGAAATCAACCAGATATTATTGATCAATAATATCTGTTCCCTTTGGAGGCGTGAAATTAAAAGTCGAAGCGGGAATCGATGGATTTAGCTTCACATTATTAAAACGCACATAAGTCGTTTGACCCAAAGAGTCCTGTAAAATCATCAAACTTGGGGCTTTATTTGCACCAAAACTAATGGTCAGACTTTGAAAAGCACCTTCACTGTCTTTAGGGTATAAGGTGTAATAAGTTTTGCTGCTATCAGGCTGAGTCACACGATAAGACTGCATAATCTGATTGGTATTACCCGACAACAATAACGCAGGTGTATTGGCAACCTGATCATCCAGGTTTTGGCGTACCGCTTGCTGTAAATCAGGGTCATAAATCCAGACGGTTTTACCTGTTGTCGCAATCGTTTGTTTTGAGGGTGAAGTCGTTTCCCAGAAGAATTTACCCGGACGTTCTACTTTCATCACCCCTTTAAAGGTTTGATTCATATGTTGTGCGGTTAGACCTTTATTTTTTGGCGCAAGGGTATTATTGGTGGCTTTTGTCGTTTGCTCAAAATTGGCAGATAAACTTTGCATACCGCTGAGTTGTTTCACAAGGTTTGAGGTTGCTTGCTGTTCCGAAGCTGCCGTGGCTGCAAAAGCAGTTGCGCTCATGACAGGTGCAACTACACTTGCGGTTAAAGTTAATGCGTATGCCACTTTTTTTACGGAATTCATAAAATAAAACCTCTAATCAGTTTTTACTGTTATATCGATATCTTACTGTTTTTGAAAAATAAAACTGTGGAGAAACACATTGATTTTGTGTAATTAATGTCTCCAATAACAATTTTATGTACAGAAATCACAGCATTATGAAGAAAATAACAAGATAAAGATATTCAAATACACGCTTGCGGTAATAGGAGAACATACTGAAATTAAAATACAGTGTCCTATTATACAGACTGATCTTATCTGGATAAAAGGCATATGCTAAAACAGATGACAATAGATTAAAAATAATGGAGTTCACCTATGAAAAGCCTTGCATTTATTCATCGCAACGATACCCGTTTTTCAGTCGGTGACTTCTACCCTGTACTTTCCGTGTTTTCTTATCATGAACTAGGCAATACCGTTTCCCCTTTTTTATTGTTGGATCATTTAGGTCCTGGCGTATTAAGCCCATCAAATAAACGTCGTGGTGTGAATGAACATCCACATCGCGGCTTTGAAACCGTAACCTTTATGTTTGAAGGTGAGTTAGAACATCGTGATTCTACTGGCAGTGGCGGAATCATTGCAAAAGGCGATGTACAATGGATGACTGCGGCCTCTGGCGTGATGCACCGCGAACAATTTAGTTCTGCTTTTCGTGAGCGCGGCGGAGCTTTTGAAATGGTACAACTTTGGGTCAACTTACCCGCTAAAGATAAAATGGCCGAGCCACGTTATCAAATTTAAAAAATGCCGATATTCCAAAGGTTGAATTGGCTCAAGAAGCGGGTTCAGTTCGGGTCATTGCAGGACAATACCAACACGTACAGGGTCCCGCACTGACCTACAGTCCAATGACTGTTTTAGATATTGATCTACCTCAAGGACAGCACCTGATCTTACCTGCCCAACATGGGGACAGCACTTTGCTTTATTTGCGTCATGGTCAGATACAATTTACCGAACAAGATGAGCTTTTAGAGGAACAGGCGTTGGCTGTGATGTCGAGTCATGGAGACAATATTAAAATCACGGCATTGCATCACAGCAAATTACTTCTGCTTTCAGGAAAACCGTTAGGTGAACCCATCAATGGTCAAGGTCCTTTTGTCATGAATACTTATGATGAAATTTTACAAGCCTATGACGACATTAAACATCATCGATTTATTCGAAATCAGGCTAAAGAGTCAAGTTCGTAAACCAAGTAGTGGCTTTAAACATAAAAAAACCCGCAAGATGCGGGTTTTTTAAACTATTAAAACTTATACAGATTCAACAGTTACATAGCGACGGCCAAATTGACCTTTCACTTCAAACTTTACTACGCCATCAGCAGTAGCAAATAAAGTATGGTCACGACCCATACCTACGTTAGCACCAGCGTGGAATTCAGTACCACGTTGACGAACGATGATGTTACCAGCAGTTACTGATTGACCACCGTAGATTTTAACACCTAACATTTTAGGATTCGAATCACGACCGTTTTTAGTCGATCCACCAGCTTTTTTAGAAGCCATGTCTATTACTCCTCGTGATTAGCCTGCAATACCCGTAATTTTCAACTCGGTAAACCATTGACGGTGACCTTGTTGTTTACGGTAGTGTTTACGACGACGCATTTTGATGATGCGGATTTTGTCGTGACGACCATGACCAACCACTTCTGCAGTTACTTTTGCGCCAGCAACAACTGGAGCACCGATTTGAATGCTATCACCATTTACAACCATTAATACGTCATCAAACGTAATAGTTGAGCCAGTTTCAGCTTTCAACAATTCAACTTTAAGGGTTTCACCCTCAACTACACGGTGCTGTTTACCACCGCTTTGGATTACTGCGTACATAACGTACTCCAACCAAGCCCGTGTCGTCGTGTCGATAAAGGGATATATCGATCTTAAAACGAACGCCACTGGGATGTATAAGGCGAAAGATTTTAAGGGATAACTGGGCAAACAACAAGTATTTTGATGCAAAATTACGCAAGCTAAAACAAAAAATAAGAAGAAAGACAGTTAAGCTTTATGATCGGCTGAATCAATCTAGTATTTCGTTTGAATATGTGTAAAATCGCAAATAAGGTTTAAAAACAAATTGCTACTATAAAACCACTCAACATGGAGCTTCTCCCTATCGCTGGCTAGACAATATTTAACATCAAACGTTCATACCGTTGTATCGGTCGGTATGAAAACTTGTGTTTTGTCATTCATTTGAGTTTAAGATTTTATAGCTTTAAATCCATTGAGCAAATTACCAATATATTGATGAGGTTTCCTTTCATATGGCCATCGACTTTAAGCAAGATATACTCGCGCCTGTAGCTCATGACTTTGCTGTGATGGACACATTTATTAATGAAGGAATTACCTCAAAAGTCGCTTTAGTCATGGCGGTTAGTAAACATGTAGTCGAAGCTGGCGGTAAGCGTATGCGCCCCATCATGTGTTTGCTGGCAGGTCAGGCATGTGGCGTTCAAGACTTAGAACATCATCGTAAATTGGCTGCGATCATTGAAATGCTGCATACCGCGACGCTAGTACATGACGATGTTGTGGATGAGTCAGGCTTACGTCGTGGCCGCCCAACAGCCAACGCAACGTGGAACAATCAAACGGCGGTTTTGGTAGGTGATTTTTTAATCTCCCGTGCTTTTGATTTATTGGTCGATCTAAACGACATGGTCTTACTCAAGGACTTTTCAACAGGAACCTGTGAAATTGCTGAAGGTGAAGTGCTACAACTTCAGTCGCAACATGACCCTGAAACTACAGAAACAACCTATTTAAATATTATTCACGGTAAAACTTCCCGACTATTTGAACTGGCCACCGAAGGCGCAGCGATTTTAGCCAATACCCCCCAATATCGTGAGCCATTACGTCATTTTGCCGGTCATTTTGGTAATGCTTTTCAGATTATTGATGATATTTTGGATTACACTTCTGATGCAGACACCTTAGGTAAAAATATCGGTGATGACTTGATGGAAGGCAAACCCACGCTACCATTGATTGCCGCGTTACAAAAAACCACTGGCGAAGAACATGACATTATTCGTAAAAGTATTTCCACAGGTGGCATCACACAACTTGAGCAAGTCATCCAGATTGTGCAAAATTCGGGGGCTTTAGAGTATTGTCGCGCCCGTGCTGAACAAGAAACACAAGCTGCGCTTGATGCTTTAAATCAATTACCAGATAGTGAGGCGCGTCAAGCACTTACCAATCTGACTTTAATGGCTTTACATCGGATTCAATAATCTCTTTTGCCTATGCATATAAATTTATCTGATCTTTACATTCAAATGCAGCAACAGCTTGATCAAACTCAGGCTGTTTTAGATGAACATATTATTATTGAGCTGATCAATCGTATTCGTCCAAGCGACAGCAAAGATCAAGATGAAATCAATGATAAGTTTGAGGCATTTGTCGAGTCTTTACTGATCGGACCTAACGCCGCCAACACCTTACAAAGCTTTTTATTACGCCTAATCAATCAATACAAACAAACCAGCTTATATGCCGACAGCGGCATATTGTCTTTAGATGGTTTTTGGAACCAGCTAGTCAAACGTCTTGGCGCACATTTTCTCCCTTTAATTCAGGATGACCATGACCTGAGTACATTGATTGGAAAGGTATTTCATCAACGTAGTGACAAATATTGGCTAAATGCGATTGATGAAAAGCACTGGTATGCTCTTTTTGAAATCATTGGGCAAAGTAATAGCAATATCGATGAAAAACGTGCCATTCAGGATCAAATGATTAAAGCCATTACGGTTTTATCTTACCGTATCAGTGGTATTGGCTTATATCCAGAATTTATTAATGCGCAGCCTGAACTGACCGAATATGAATCGCCTTTTTTAGTGCAAAATCGAGAAGTGATCGATTTTATTGAAAAATTTAAAAAGCAGCATTATACCGGTCACGAAGTTGCAGTGCTTGAACCGCCTGATGCCTCTCAAGCCTTTGTTATGTTTGAGCAATGTCGGGAAGTTGTACTTAAAATACGACGAGCCACCAAACGGATCGGTGTCAGTCTGAGTCTGACTTATTTATTGTCCTTGCTTGAGCAATGTCTGGATCGAATCGAGTTACTTTTAAATATTGTGGTGGGTGATGCCCAAATTCGTTATCTCTCGCTGGGCGAATTTCTAGAAAATATTACAGAAGCACATTATAGTGAAAAAAGCGTACGCTCACTGATGACCACAAACAGTGAGTTAATCGCCTTACAAGTGACAGAAAACGCCAGCCGTACTGGTGAACACTATGTAAGTACCGATAAAAAAGGTTTTTTTGAAATGTATCGGGCCGCCGCAGGTGCAGGTGTGATCATTGCCATCATGGCAACACTGAAAATATTGGCCGCACGACTCACCCTCGCCCCCATGATGCATGCCTTTATTTATAGTATGAACTATTCATTGGGCTTTGTTCTGATTCATGTTTTGCATTTTACGGTTGCGACAAAACAGCCTGCCATGACTGCGGCTGCGCTTGCTTCGACTGTACAACAACGCAAAGGTTCAAGAACGGCTCAAATTGCAGAACTGGCAGCCCTAATTATCAATATTATCAGGACACAGTTTGTTGCGATTTTAGGAAATATTTCTATCGCCATTCCTACGGCCGCCATCATTACTTATCTGTGGCAATACTTTTTGGATGAACCATTACTCAATCATGCAAAAGCCAATATCGTACTGCATAGTTTGAACCCTTTTACCTCGCTGGCTATTCCCCATGCCGCTATTGCTGGTGTGTGTTTATTTTTATCAGGCTTGCTGGCGGGTTATTTTGACAATATGGCTATCTATCGTAAAGTCGGCCCACGGTTGAAAGCACACCAACGGTTGGCAAACTGGATGGGTCAAGAGCGCCTCAATAAATTTGCCGACTACATCCAACGTAATCTTGGTGCGCTTTCGGGTAACTTTATTTTCGGGATTATGCTCGGGAGTATGGGAACCATAGGCTTTATTTTAGGTTTACCTCTAGATATCCGACATATTGCGTTTGCTTCTGCCAACTTTATACAAGGTTTGATGTGTATTAATGGTCCCCCAGATATTGGACTCATTATTGTTTCTTTTTTAGGGGTGTTACTCATCGGTTTGACCAACCTATTTGTTAGTTTTAGTTTGACTATTATTGTGGCTTTGCGGGCGCGTCGTGTACGCTTTGAACAATGGAAACCTTTAGCCAAACTGGTAATCACACATTTTCTCACTCGTCCTAGTGATTTTTTCTGGCCACCCAAACAGCCTCTTGAAGTGGATGATGGTACAGCCAAGTCAGGATCTGCATCACACTAGCGACGGTTCTAAATAATGAAGAAAATGTGCCAAAATTCACTTAAAATTGTTATATTTGTGTGCTGATAGTTAAATATTTTCAAAAAAGAAATTAGTATAAATAACCTAGTCTTGAAAAAAAGTGTACTGGCGAGTACACTTCATAACCATATTCCAACCGATAAGCTTGGTTAAACTGAAGGTTGTAAGTATGCCCTACCTAATACTCTGTATTGGTTGCATTTTATTTTTGTTGAGTGTGTTTGGTTTATACTCTCCCGTCATCTCAGGATTTGATCTACATGCAATTCAAATCCTGAATGAACACCGAAATAAAACGCTCAATCAAATTGTAATTACTTTAGCTTATTTAGGTGGCATGCCTTTTGTATTATTTTTTACTATGGTCTGGTGTTTAGTCTGCGCATGGTATAAAAAATACTCAACACTCATCTTCATTTTAATAGGTGTGAGCGGAAGTATTGTTTTAGGATGGTTATTAAAGTGGTGTTTTAATCGGCCCAGACCACCAGAAGTCTATCAGCTGGTGGTCAACTATGGCGCATCATTTCCCAGTGCTCATAGTGCCTACGCGGCTACTCTTGCCAGTTTAGTCATCTTGATTTATCAAAATCATCCTAAAAGATCATATTTCCTAGTGGTTTCCTGTTTTTGGCTGCTTAGTATGGGGCTCTCAAGAGTGTATGCAGGTGTTCATTATCCTACAGATGTATTAGCGGGTTGGAGTATCGGTTTTATTTGGATCTCACTGCTTTGGTTGTGGAAACAAAGCAAGTTGAACAACAACAAATTATTTTTAGATAAAGCTCTAAATGAGGTGAAACAATGATGTCTGCAAAGCTTTGGGCTCCAGCCCTTACTGCTTGCACATTAGCAGCAAGTATCGCACTTGTTGGCTGTAGCAAAGATCCAAAAGATGCGCAGCAAGCTGGTGCAGCTCAGCAAATGCCCCCGACTGAAGTGGGTGTGCTTGTCGCACAACCACAAAATGTTGAGCAAAAGGTTGAGCTTTCTGGGCGTACAACAGCCTATCAAATTTCTGAAGTGCGTCCTCAAACGAGCGGTGTAATTCTGAAGCGGTTATTTACAGAAGGAAGTTATGTTCGTGAAGGTCAGTCATTGTATGAGCTGGATTCAAGAACAAATCGTGCGACTTTAGATAACTCCAAAGCAGCATTGTTACAACAGGAAGCGAATCTAAACTCACTAAGAACCAAAATGAATCGTTACAAACAACTGGTTTCGAGTAATGCGGTTTCTAAGCAAGAATATGATGATTTAGTTGGACAAGTGAACGTTGCAGAAGCTCAAGTTGCTGCGGCTAAAGCGCAAGTTAAAAATGCTGAAGTCAATTTTGGATATTCAACCATTCGTTCACCTATTTCTGGTCAATCAGGACGTTCTTCGGTAACGGCTGGTGCATTAGTCACTGCGAATCAGACAGATCCACTGGTGAAGATTCAACAGCTAGATCCAATTTATGTTGATATCAATCAGTCAAGCGCTGAATTGTTACGTTTACGCCAACAATTAAGCAAAGGAAATCTGAATAACAGCAACAATACCAAAGTCAAAATCCGCCTTGAAGATGGTTCAACTTATCCAATTGAAGGTCATCTCGCTTTTTCTGATGCCAGCGTAGATCCAGATACAGGTACGGTGACTTTACGTGCTGTATTCTCAAATCCAAATCATTTACTGCTTCCTGGTATGTATACGACTGCTCAGATCACTCAAGCCGTGATTCCTAATGCTTATCTGGTTCCGCAACAAGCCGTTACACGTACACCAACTGGTCAAGCAGTTGCCATGTTGGTCAATGCAAATGGCGTAGTGGAACCGCGTCAAATTGAAACAGCAGGTACTAATGGTACCAACTGGATTGTGACCAACGGCTTAAAAACTGGCGATAAAATTATCGTTGACGGTATCGCAAAAGTGAAAGAAGGTCAGCAGGTTTCTGCAAAACCTTATCAGGCACCAGCGCCGCAAGCAGGTGATCAACCACAAAATCCAAAAGCAAATGCAGAAACACAAAAGTCAGCTGATCAAAATAAAGCTCAACCTGAACAGAAAGCTGCTTCAAATGCATAAGGGGTAGAGTGAATGGCTCAATTTTTTATTCATCGCCCCATCTTTGCGTGGGTGATTGCATTGGTCATTATGTTGGCAGGGATTATCTCTCTGTCAAAAATGCCAATTTCACAGTATCCAACGATTGCGCCGCCCAAAATCTCGATTTCGGCGACGTATCCAGGTGCATCTGCTGAAACCATTGAAAACTCAGTGACACAGGTCATTGAGCAACAGTTAAATGGTTTGGATGGTTTACGTTATATCAGCTCTCAGAGTTTATCTAATGGTAGCGTTGCCATTGATGTTAACTTCAATCAAGGTGTCGATGCCAACATCGCGCAGGTTCAGGTTCAAAACAAACTGCAAACTGCCACAGCATCTTTACCTGAAGTGGTACAACGTCAAGGGATTACCATTAAGAAATCGGGCGCTAGTTTCTTTCAGGTCGTTGCATTTTATTCACCCGATAATTCTCTATCTGGTGCAGATATTAAAGATTATATTAACGCCAACATTAAAGACCCACTGAGCCGTGTCCCAGGTGTCGGTGAAGTACAGGTCTTTGGTGGTCAGTATTCGATGCGTATCTGGCTCGACCCTGCAAAACTAAATACCTACCAACTTACTCCTATTGATGTATCAAATGCAATTAAGGCACAAAATGCTCAGGTTGCAGTTGGTCAGGTTGGTGGTGCACCTGCTGTAGAAGGTCAAACCATCAATGCCACAATCAACGCTCAAAGTCTGTTACAGACACCAGAACAGTTCCGTAATATTTTCCTGAAGAATACTTCATCTGGTGCTCAGGTACGTTTAGGGGATGTAGCTCGCGTTGAATTAGGCTCGGAAAACTACCAGTTCAACTCAAAATATAATGGTAAAGAAGCAGGTGGTATTGCGATTCGTCTTTCAACAGGTGCAAACGCACTCGATACTGCGAACAACGTACAGACTGCTTTAGACAAACTTCGTCCCAACTATCCGGCTGGATTTAAAGATGAAATTGCGTTTGATACCACTCCATTCGTCAAGCTATCGATTGAAAACGTAGTTCATACATTGGTTGAAGCAATCGTACTGGTATTTATCGTGATGTTCTTGTTCTTACAGAACTGGCGCGCGACGATTATTCCAACACTTGCAGTGCCTGTTGTTGTATTGGGTACATTTGCAGTCATTAATTTGTTTGGGTTTACCATCAACACACTTACCATGTTTGCCATGGTTCTCGCGATCGGCTTATTGGTCGATGATGCGATCGTCGTAGTGGAAAACGTTGAACGAATTATGCAGGAGGAACATCTTGAACCTGTACCTGCAACCGAAAAATCAATGCAACAGATCTCTGGCGCTCTTGTGGGTATTACTAGCGTCTTAACAGCAGTATTTGTGCCGATGGCTTTCTTTGGTGGAACAACAGGGGTCATTTATCGGCAATTCTCGATTACGCTAGTGACAGCCATGATCTTCTCTTTGTTCATCGCGCTGACCTTTACTCCTGCGCTTTGTGCAACATTCTTGAAGCAGCACGATCCAGATAAAAAACCAAGCAATAATATTTTTGCACGCTTTTTTAGATGGTTTAACGAGAGTTTCGACAAACTTTCTTCTAAGTATCAAAATGGTGTCAATCATATGACACATCATAAAATATTCTCAGGGATATTCTATGCAGTCATTATTGCTATTTTTGTCTTAGTGTTCCGTAATTTACCAAGCTCGTTCCTACCCGATGAAGATCAGGGTGTGATCATGACACTGGTACAGTTACCTCCGAATGCTTCATTACAAAGAACAGATAAAACGCTTGATACGATTACTGATTATTTTATTGATCAGGAAAAGAAAAGTGTTGCTTCTATCTTCACCGTATCTGGCTTCTCATTTACAGGTCAGGGACAAAACCAAGGCTTGGCATTTGTTCGCTTAAAAGACTGGGCAGATCGTACATCAGATGACACTCAAATTGGTGCGATTGTTGGTCGAGCCATGCGCTTGAATGGCATGATTCAAGATGCCTCCATGATCTTCCCATTACAATTGCCAGCCATGCCTGAATTGGGTGTGAGTCAGGGTTTTGACTTCATGTTGAAAGACGTGGATGGTCAAGGACATCAAAAACTGTTACAAGCTCGAAATACCATACTGGGTCTTGCATCCAAAGATTCACGTTTGACCGCAGTACGTCCAAACGGTATGGAAGATACACCACAATACCAAATTGAAATTGATCAGGCGAAAGCTGGTGCCATGGGCGTTAGTCTGGCAGATATCAATAACACTATGAGTATTGCCTGGGGGAGTAGCTATGTAAACGACTTCCTCGACCGTGGTCGTATTAAGAAAGTCTATATGCAAGGCGAAGCCGCTGCACGAATGATGCCTGAAGATTTGGATAAATGGTATGTGCGTAATAGTGCGGGTACGATGGTTCCTTTCTCAGCATTTACCACAGGTCACTGGAGCTATGGTTCACCGCGTTTAGAACGCTATAACGGTGTATCATCCATGAACATTCAAGGTTCACCTGCCCCTGGCGTGAGTTCTGGTGAAGCGATGCAAGCCATGGAAGACATCATGCAAAAACTTCCATCTATGGGTCTTTCTGGATTTGACCATGAATGGACAGGACTTTCTTTAGAAGAACGTGATTCTGGTCAATCAGGAACAGCTGTTTATGTTCTGTCTTTGCTGATTGTATTCTTGTGTCTTGCCGCGTTATATGAAAGCTGGTCAATTCCGTTTTCAGTAATGCTAGTGGTGCCATTAGGTGTATTAGGTGCCGTACTCCTCACCTACTTTGGCTTCCATGTTCTGCATAATCCAAACCTTTCCAATAACATCTACTTTAGGGTAGCGATCATTGCCGTGATTGGTCTATCCGCGAAGAATGCGATCTTGATCGTTGAGTTTGCCAAAGAGTTACAGGAAAAAGGTGAGGAATTATTTGATGCGACCATGCATGCTGCAAAAATGCGTTTACGTCCCATCATTATGACCACACTTGCCTTTGGCTTTGGTGTACTCCCACTTGCAATTTCTTCAGGTGCGGGTGCAGGAAGCCAGCACTCTGTTGGTTTCGGTGTACTCGGCGGCGTACTCAGTTCAACACTTTTAGGTATTTTCTTTATCCCTGTATTTTTTGTATGGATTCGTAGTATCTTTAAGTACAAACCAAAAACCCCAAATAATCAGGAGCAAACATCGTGATGCAAAAAGTATGGTCTATTTCGGGTCGTAGCATTGCGGTATCTGCACTTGCGCTTGCTTTGACTGCTTGTCAAAGCATGCGTGGCCCAGAACCAGTGACAAAGGCCGATATTCCTGGAAGCTATAGTTATGGCGCTTCAGGTACATCTATTGCAGAACAAGGCTACAAAGACTTTTTCTCTGACCCTCGCTTATTGCAAGTGATTGAGTTGGCTCTAGACAATAACCGTGATCTTCGTACGGCGACTTTGAATATTCAACGCGCGCAGCAGCAATATCAAATTACTGAAAACAATCAGTTACCAACTATTGGTGCAAGTGGTAGTGCTGTTCGTCAAGTCACACCGACTCGTGATCCAAATAATCCTTATTCCACCTTTCAGGTCGGTTTAGGGGTGACCTCTTATGAGTTGGATTTTTGGGGACGTGTTCGTAGTCTAAAAGATGCAGCCCTCGATAATTATCTCGCGACACAAAGTGCGCGTGATGCGACACAAATTAGTTTGGTCAGTCAGGTGGCTCAAGCTTGGTTAAGTTATTCTTTTGCTAGTGCGAATTTGAAACTGGCTGATCAGACCTTAAAAGCTCAACTTGATTCATATAATTTGAACAAAAAACGCTTTGATGTCGGGATCGATAGTGAAGTTCCATTACGTCAGGCGCAGATTTCTGTTGAAACTGCACGCAATGATGTAGCGAACTATAAAACCCAAATCGCGCAAGCACAAAACTTGTTAAATTTACTGGTCGGGCAACCTGTTCCACAGAACTTACTGCCAAATCAACCTGTTAAATCTGTAACACGTCAAAATTTATTTGCGACGGGCTTACCAAGTGACTTGTTGAATAATCGCCCTGATGTAAAATCTGCGGAATATCAATTGAGTGCCGCTGGTGCCAATATTGGTGCAGCAAAAGCAGCATTATTCCCGACGATTAGCCTTACAGGTTCGGCAGGTTATGCGTCTGCTGAATTGAGTGATTTGTTTAAATCTGGCTCAGGTATGTGGTCAATTGGACCAAGTATTAACCTGCCAATCTTTGATTGGGGCACTCGTCGCGCGAACATCAAAATCTCTGAAACAGATCAGAAAATTGCATTGTCTGATTATGAGAAATCAATTCAGTCAGCATTCCGTGAAGTTAACGATGCATTAGCCACACGTGCCAATATCGGAGATCGTATCTCTGCGCAACGTCGTCTGGTGGAAGCAACCAATACAACTTATAACTTATCTAATGCCCGCTTCCGCGCTGGTATTGATAACTACTTAACGGTATTGGATGCACAGCGCTCATCTTACTCAGCAGAACAAGGCTTATTGTTACTTGAACAAGCCAATTTGAATAATCAAATTGAGCTTTACAAGACTCTGGGTGGTGGTGTTAAAGCCAATACTACAGATACTGTTGTTCATCAGCCATCAAGTGCTGACTTGAAAAAACAGTAATTCTCAATAGTTTGACTAAGCTCACTTCGGTGGGCTTTTTTATTGCATCTATATGACTTTTTTTATATCTTCATAACACCATTTTTAAAAATAAGTATATGTTATTAAGTAATTTAGAAAGTATGCCAGGTTACCTCATCACACAACAACTTGATGTCGTGTACGGAAGCACTGTTCGTAGTAAACATGCGGGACGCGATTTGCTTGCAGGTTTAAAAAATATCGTGGGCGGTGAACTCACCGCATATACAGAGCTTCTGGAGGAATCCCGTCAGGAGGCTATGCAACGTATGATTGCTAAAGCTGAGCAATTAGGTGCAAATGCAATTGTAGGAATACGTTTCTCGACATCGAACATTGCACAAGGTGCATCCGAACTTTTTGTGTATGGTACAGCCGTGATTGTGCAACCTCATGCACCCAAACTCCCCGATCCTTTTAGTTCTTAAGGCATAACTGATGGAAAATCTTATTTTTCAGGTTGTTCTTTTTTTGATTCTTTGTGCTATTGGATGGGGTTTTGGTCGGTATTTTGAACGAAAACACTGGCGTGAACTTGAGCAGAAAGAGCAGCAACTTGCTCATATTTGCATTGATAGTAATCGCTTTGTCTATAGTGAATTATCAGGTCAATTTATTTCAAGTAATGTTGTGATTTCTCATGATTATTTTAAATACATCATTGCCAATATCCAGAATTTTTTAGGGGGTCGGCTCACCAGTTATGAAACCGTAGTCGATCGTGCACGAAGAGAAGCCATTGTCCGACTTAAACAAGAAGCTGTTCGTCACGGCGCAGATAAAATCATGGGACTACGTTTAAGTACCACGGAACTCGGTATGCAAGGCGGTATGGTCGAAGTATTTGCTTATGGAACAGCTATTTTTGCTAAAACTACAACAGAACAATCAAGAAGTTGAGAGCAACTTCTTGATAAAACCAAATAAAGCTATTATTTCACTTTCATTTTACGAATCATTTTATAAAGTAAAGAAGGAGCTAAGCGAGAGATTAAAACACCTAGTTTTTCTTTAGTCCCCCCGACTACAATATATTCCTGTTCCTGCATAAGCGCCTTCACCACTTCCTGCGCAAATTCATCGGCTTCCAGTCCATTCTCAATTGCTTCATCCTGATGACCTTGTGGCTTTCCTTCGCCATTAAGCGCATTAAAAGACACATTGGTTTTAACAAAGCCTGGAAAGATCACCGAAACTCCTACGCCAAACTGCGCAATTTCAGCACGTAAGCTATTCGCCCACATATGAATCGCTGCTTTAGCTGCCGAATAACTGGCGCGATATTGAGTGCCTAACAAACCCGCTACACTAGACACAAAGGCAATTCGACCTGATTTTTGCTGAATAAATGTCGGAAGTACGGTTTTAGTCAGATAAACTTGTGAAAAATAATCCACCTCCATAATCGCGCGTTCAGTTTGCATAGTGGTGTCCTGAATGAGCGCGCGTTGACTCAATCCTGCATTGTTAATGAGCCAGTCAATTTTTCCTTTTTCTTCGAGCACTTGTACATAGGCATGGCGAATTTGAACTTCGTCGGTAATATCCGCAGCAATTGAAAGATGTCGTTCAGGTTTAAATAAGCTGATTCTGACATTTTCAAGTTCATCGTATCGGCGCGTGGTTAAGATAACCTGCGCTCCCTGTAATGCACATTCACGTGCCAAAGCTTTGCCTAAACCCGATGATGCCCCAGTAATCCAGACGACTTTATTTTCAAGTGTTGTTAACTTCGCCATGTTTATTTCCTTATAAATAATGAAACTATGTTTCTTTTTGCATAAAAATCAGAAAGTGTTCAATATATTCATTTGCTGTGCTTGAATCAATTTTTTCACCCAATTTTTCAAGACGTTTGTATCCTAAATGCGTGGTCATCTTAATCACACCATTAAGGGTTTTATCGACAACCAAATTAAATTTGAGCAGTTTCTTAGGCTTACGAATAAGACTGGTAACCCCTTCGTCCACAATCTGAGTCAGTACCTGAAATGCCTTAGGCACATAACTCATCTGCCCTTCGCGCACTTTTTCAATATGTGCAAAAGCTTCTTGAACCAAGGATGGATCTAATTCATAACGAACATAAATTTGTCGATTATGCTCACTTAATAAATCTGAAAAATAGTTAACTAGCGGTATTAATCGTTCATTGCTAAAAAAAGAAACAGACCACGGCATATATTTACGCATAGTCTCTAAAACCTGTTGAACTACTTTTTCTGATTCTGCGACATGCTTTTGCGCATCTACACTATTCTTTTGCTTTTGTTGATATAACAAATCGGCAAAGACCTGCTCAATAATTTCACAGGCAATTTCAGATAAGACATTCCCCAATGCCTTAGACTGACTTTGTTCAGCGCCCAAATTTAATTGGGTACGAATATTTTCAAAACGACCATGTGTCGCTTCATTAATTTTAAAAAAACTGCATATCCCATTGCATCATCCCTAAATTCCTAACATCTTCTGTAGCTTGTTTTTATAGACCAGTGAAACATTGATCTGATGTAAATTTAACAAGTTTCGATCAAAACATAAACTTTTTTACTGACTCTACAGATTACTTTTGCACCAAAATAGATAACAATTTTTTAGCCCAATCCAATCTGATCGTAACACGCCATTTTGATTGTTTTTTTGCTACAATAGATGCAATTTTTTATACACTTTTGACTTTTAAATTATGTCTGACGCAAACTCTCCATCTGCTCAAAACATTGCGACCACTTACGATCCGACTGAGATTGAAAAAAAGTGGTATCAAACTTGGGAACAACAAGGTTACTTTAAGCCATCTGGTCATGGTGAATCATTCTGTATCATGATTCCACCACCCAATGTCACGGGTAGCTTGCATATGGGACATGGTTTTAATAATACCATCATGGACGCTTTGACCCGTTACAACCGTATGATGGGAAAAAATACCTTATGGCAACCGGGAACGGATCATGCAGGTATCGCTACGCAAATGGTGGTTGAGCGTCAATTGGCCGCGCAGAATGTAAGTCGTCATGACTTGGGTCGTGAGCAATTTATCGACAAAGTCTGGGAATGGAAAGAGCAATCTGGCGGCACCATTACCAAACAAATTCGTCGTTTGGGTTCTTCGGTTGACTGGTCGCGTGAACGCTTTACCATGGACGAAGGTTTATCTAATGCGGTCAAAGAAGTCTTTGTTCAACTGCATGAACAAGGTCTGATCTATCGTGGCAAACGCTTGGTCAACTGGGATCCAAAACTACAAACTGCCCTATCTGACCTTGAAGTTGAATCGGTTGAAGAAAAAGGCTCATTGTGGCATTTCAAATATTTCTTTGAAGATAAATCACTTAAAACCCAAGATGGCAATGATTATCTCGTGGTTGCAACCACACGTCCTGAAACCTTATTAGGTGATAGCGCAGTTGCAGTCCATCCTGAAGATGAACGCTATGCACATCTAATTGGCAAAAATATCGTATTGCCGATTACTGGTCGTTTAGTGCCTATCGTTGCAGACGAATATGTCGAAAAAGACTTTGGTACTGGTTGTGTCAAAATCACCCCTGCGCATGACTTTAATGACTATGACCTAGGCAAACGTCATGACTTGCCAATTATCAATATCTTCAATAAAAATGCCGAAATTTTGGCTGATTTTGAATTTATTGCCAAAGCAGGCGAACAAATTTCAGCAAGCATTGCTGCACCGACCGACTATATCGGTCTGGAGCGTTTTGCTGCCCGTAAAAAATTGGTTGCACAGGCAGAAGCAGAAGGTTGGTTGGATCAAATTCAACCGTATGACTTGAAAGCACCTCGTGGCGACCGCTCAGGTGTAATTGTTGAGCCATTATTGACCGATCAATGGTATGTCAAAATTGCACCGCTTGCTCAGCCTGCGATTGAAGCGGTTCAAGATGGACGCATCAAATTTGTTCCAGAGCAATATACCAATATGTATATGGCATGGATGAACAACATTCAGGACTGGTGTATTTCACGCCAACTCTGGTGGGGTCATCGTATTCCTGCATGGTACGACGTTGATGGCAACATCTATGTCGGTCGTAACGAAGAAGAAGTCCGTGCCAAACATAATATTGCTGACAATGTGACTTTACAGCAGGACGAAGATGTTTTGGATACTTGGTTCTCATCGGGTCTTTGGACATTCTCCACCTTAGGTTGGACAGGTGATGCTGCCAAAGATAAAGAAAACTATTTCTTGAACACCTTCCACCCAACTGATGTACTAGTCACTGGCTTTGACATTATCTTCTTCTGGGTGGCACGCATGATCATGCTGACCATGCACTTTATGAAGAATGAAGATGGTACTGGACAAGTACCGTTCAAAACTGTGTACGTACATGGTTTGGTTCGTGATGGCGAAGGTCAAAAAATGTCAAAATCTAAAGGGAATGTACTTGATCCTTTAGATTTGATTGACGGGATTGATCTTGAAAGCTTGGTCGCAAAACGTACCTTTGGCTTGATGAATCCAAAACAAGCCGAAAAGATTGAAAAATCAACCCGTAAAGAATTCCCAGAAGGCATTAATGCCTATGGTACAGATGCGGTACGTTTTACCTTCTGTGCACTTGCCAATACTGGCCGTGACATTAAGTTTGATTTAAAACGGGTTGAAGGCTACCGTAATTTCTGTAATAAAATCTGGAATGCGACCCGTTTTGTCTTGATGAATGTAGAAGGTCAAACGGTTGCTCAAGAAGCTCGCCCTGAGCTTTGGGAACTTCCAGAACAATGGATCATCAGCCGTTTGCAAAAAGCCGAACAAGCCGTTCATCAGGCATTTGCAACCTATCGCTTAGATCTTGCCGCGCAAACGATTTATGACTTTATCTGGAACGAATACTGCGACTGGTATGTTGAACTGACCAAACCTGTCCTGAATGATGCAGAAGTATCTTCCGAGCGTAAAGCTGAAGTTCGCCGTGTGTTACTTGCAGTGATGGAAGCATCACTTCGTCTAGCACATCCATTGATGCCGTATTTAACCGAAGAAATCTGGCAAACGCTTGCACCAATGATTGGTAAAGGTGGCGATACGATCATGACGGCGCAATACCCTGTTCCTGAAGCAGCAAAAATCAATGAACAAGCCGAAGCAGATATGCAATGGCTGCAAGGTTTAATTGGTGCAGTGCGTAATATTCGTGGTGAGATGGGCTTGGGTAATGCACGTTTATTACCTGTATTGCTGCAAAATATTTCGGATGCAGAACGTACTCAAATTGAGCGTATTCAACCACTCTTTAAAGCATTGGCTAAAGTTGAAAGTATTGAATTTTTGACGAAAGATCAAGAACCGCCATTATCGTCTTCTAGCGTTGTCGGTCATGCGTCTGTCTTTGTTCCAATGAAAGGTTTGATTGATCCGAAAGCTGAGTTGGGCCGTTTGCAAAAAGACTTAGATAAAGTCCAAAAGCAACATGATCAAATTGCCAATAAACTGGGTAATGAAGGTTTTGTGGCAAAAGCACCTGCTGCTGTAGTTGAAGGTGAAAAAGCCAAGTTGGCTGAATGTGCGGATCAGTTAAGCAAGATTAGAGCGAGTATGGAGCAAATTGCGGCGCTTTAAACGATAATTTGAATAAAAAAGTCCCCTCAATTGTGAACTGCACCCTAAAAGTTGGACACACTTAGTCTAATTTGAAGGGTGCTTTTCTATGGCTAAATATACCAAAGCATTAAAATTAAAAGTTGTGCAACATTACTTATCAGGCTACGGTTATCCAGCAACCTCTAAGTTTTTTGATATTGACAAGGGACTCGTTCGCCAATGGGTAGCTCAATATAATCAAAAAGGTGAAGTGGCTTTTTCTGAAAAACAAATACATCGAGTACTTTCTCTCGAACTTAAACTGGCAGTTATAGAATCGGTTCTAATAGATGGTCTATCTGCTCGGGAAGCAATGATTAAATTCGACCTTAAAAGCCCATCACAGATATTCAATTGGTTGCGTCAATATCTAGAGCACGGTATAGATGGTTTAAAACCAAAGTCTAAAGGGCGACCTAAACTCATGCTTAAACCGAGACTTCATTTACTCATCACTACAAGCACCATATTTGCCCAATATGCACCACAATTATTGAAAAAATGATGAATCACATCCAAACTGGTGCGTTTTTTGCTTAAAGTTTTAAATTATCAAAGCATGATGACTTTGGTTCCTATTTTTTAGATTTACTAAACCATTTTGGTGCATTAACTCTAAAAGTTATGTATTAAAACTGGTTTATAGCACCTATTTTGAGCAAACTATGCAAAATGTAGATCTCTTTTTCTTATTGCTTGGAGCAGTACTCGTCTTAGCCATGCATGCAGGTTTTGCATTTTTGGAATTAGGAACAGTTCGCCATTAAAATCAGGTCAACGCCCTCAGTAAAATTTTGACCGATTTTTCTATTTCAGCAATTGCCTATTTTTTTATCGGCTATTACATCTCCTATGGGCTGCATTTTTTTCACATGGGCACAACGCTTTCGGCAGAACATGGTTATAACCTAATGCGTTGTTTCTTCTTACTGACGTTTGCCGCAGCCATTCCTGCCATTATTTCAGGTGGTATTGCCGAACGAGCCAAGATGCGACCACAAGCGATTGCCACCTTTTTATTGGTTGCTCTGGTTTATCCATTTTTTGAAGGTATTGCATGGAACGGCAATTTTGGTTTACAGAATTGGTTACAAACACATTTTGGTGCGCCATTTCATGACTTTGCAGGTTCAGTTGTGGTACATGCCATGGGTGGCTGGATTGCACTTGCCGCCGTAATTTTATTGGGTGCACGTCATGGTCGTTATAAAAATGATGGTCGTGTCAGTGCGCATCCGCCATCATCTATTCCTTTTCTGGCCTTAGGTTCATGGATTTTAATTGTTGGCTGGTTCGGCTTTAATGTTATGAGTGCCCAGCGCGTCGATGCAATCTCTGGTCTTGTTGCGATTAATTCACTCATGGCAATGGTCGGCGGTACATTGAGCGCAAACTTAGTCGGAAAGAATGATCCAGGATTTTTACATAATGGGCCTTTGGCTGGACTTGTTGCAATTTGTGCAGGCTCAGATGTGGTGCATCCTTTTGGGGCATTGCTGATTGGGTTAATTGCAGGTGTGATTTTCGTTAAATTATTTACTTATACCCAAAACAAACTGAAAATTGATGACGTTCTAGGTGTTTGGCCTTTGCATGGCGTTTGTGGTGTTTTTGGTGGTCTTGCTGTAGGAATATTTGGACAACAATGGCTAGGTGGATTAGGTCATGTTTCTTTTATATCTCAGTTAATTGGAAGTGCTTTGGCTGTCAGTATTGCTTTACTGGGCGGCTTCATTGTCTATGGTGTTTTGAAAATGACGATGGGCATTCGATTGTCACAGGAAGAGGAATTTCAGGGCGCAGATCTTTCTATTCATAAAATTTCTGCGAACTCAGAAGAAGGCATGTTTTAGATCAATTTTTTGATTAACTTTTATATTACCCTAGCGGCTCCACTGAGCCGTTTTTTTATACATAATCATTTAAATTTACTCAACAAATCCCATCGTGACAGCACGTATCAATCCGCCTAGAATAAAAGACAGATGATGACAGGATTATATTGATGGGGAATTTTGCAGACTTCTTGAACGCGTCTATTGATCAACAAAATGAATCGATACAGTCTTATGAGTTCAACGGTCGTAAAGTTTGGTTAAAGAAAGCATCTGAGCGTCATGCACTTTGGTTATACACTCCTTTGAGATGGTTTGCCCGCTTGCTTCAACTAGATGCACTGATTCCGGTTCCTAATCGTGGTGGCAAAGAAGCCATCCAATGTGAATATCAACGCCTTACTGCTCTGAAAAAGTTAGGTATCAAAACGCCACAGGTTTTGGCTGTTTCACATGAAGGTATTTTAATTGAGGATGCAGGCTCCAGTGAGCACGAAGTCGTACAACTAGATCATGCCTTAGCCAGAGCCATCAGCTCTGAACAACGCATCCAACTCTATACCGATGCAATTTTGGCAATTCAATCCATACATGCAAAAGGCAGCTATTTGAGTGAAGCATTTGTCCGTAATATTTTAGTCGATGAGGATCATCAGTTTACCTTTATAGATTTTGAGACAGATCCGGGAGAACTTTTAAGTTTAAATCAATGTCAGGTACGTGATTGGTTATGCTTTATTTTTTCATCGTCATATCGACTTGAACTCACGGAACTTGATCAAGCAAGTGCTATTTTTTATCATGCTTTAAATAACAATAAAAAGGTCTATCGTGACATTTGCAATGTTGGTCATAAATTGCAGTGGATCTTGAGTTTTAAACCTGAAAAATTAGGCAACGACGGCAAACGTATCCAAAAAGTATGTTGTTTTTAAAGAAACTAGAACGCCAAGACCCATTACCGATGATTTAAAACACAGTTGATCCATTTGCTTTGGCTCTGATCAATGCTTTAGTCTCTTGGCATTTTTAAAATCTTTTTAATATTTGGACTTTTAATAGGCTAGCTCTTAAATATCTTAACTTTTTAAGATCTTGGGTAAGCAGACTAAAACACTGAGTCCACCCAATTCTGTACTTTGGGAAAGAATCAGTTGACCACCTAAGCGCTGTGTTGCTTTATCCACAATGGATAACCCCAAACCACTGCCCACTTCCAGATGATGATGTACTCGATAAAAACGTTTTAACACCTGATCATAATATTGAGGATCAATCCCCGCACCACTGTCTTCAATTTGCACACAGGCACAGCTATTCTCATCTTCATAGACGGAAATATTAATCACTCCTGCCACGGGAGTGTACTTAATCGCATTATCAATCAGGTTAAAAATAATCGAATGTACTGTGGGTTCAATACTCACCATTTCAATGTCTTCATTGCGCTCAAAACCCAGATCAATTTCCTTTTCCATTGCTAAATTCATCAATTGCTCAACGCAATTTAAGGCAACATTATTAAGCTGAAAAGTACTGAATCGCTCCAGGCTACTCATTGAGGCATCCTGTTTAGCCAGAGCCAACAGTTGACTGACCAAATGCTGAATTCGCGCGAGTCCTTTACTCAGATTTTGAAAGGCAGCATGATCAGGAAACTGACTGAGTAGAATCTTGGTTTGCAAATTTAAAGCAGTAATGGGTGTCCGTAACTCGTGAGCGGCATCAGCGACAAATTGTTTCTGCTCTTGTTGAGCCGTCGAAATTCGTTCAAACAACCGATTCATTTCATGAATGGTTGGAGAAAGCTCTTCTGGATAATCTTTTTCATGAATAGGCGCTAGATCATTAGAATCACGCTGTATCAATTCAGATTTGAAGTCATCCAAGGGTTTTAAACTACGTCGAATAATACCTGCCAAACCAATCAAGGCAAAAGGCAAAATAATGACATAAGGGAGGAACATACTACCCGCAAGTTCCAACGCCATCACTTGTCTGACTTTTTCTTGCTGACTGATCTGGATTTGAAAATCTTTGGTCGGCATCACATAAGTACGCCAGATGCCATGGTCGGTTTGCTGGGTATAAAATCCAGCATACTTCACAGGAGGAACCAATAAACGGTCTGCATGACTTAAATGACTTTGATCTTTATAAGCCCAAATATCAACAAATAAATCTTCTTCACGATACACACGATCTTTTTCAAAATGACTGACGACTGCTCCATAAGGTTGAGTCGCAGCACGTTTGGCCAAATATTGCATTTGTGCATCAAGAATTTGATTACTTTCCTGCAATGCAATTTTATAAGCTGAAAATATCAGAACACAGCCGAGCAATATACTAAAAATGGACGTGTACCAGATTAAGCGTCGCTTTAAAGAGTAATGCAGGGCCATAATGGAAAAATTCCTTAGCTGTGACCCAGACGATAACCTAAACCACGAATGGTACGGATGAAATCTTTACCCAGTTTAGAACGTAAATGATGCACATAGACTTCAATGGTATTACTGGTGACTTCGCTATCAAAGTCATACAGTTTATCTTCGAGATTTGCTTTGGAGAAAATCTTGTTTGGATGTGTCATCAGTGGAATTAAAATTGCCCATTCACGATTGGAAAGTTCAACTTCCTGACCTTTGACTGTTGCAACATGCTTTTCGATATTTAAAGTCACATCACCACTTTTAAGAATTTGATCCTGACTTGTGGCCTGGGCTTCCTTTCCACTTCGACGTAATAAGGCATGAATACGGGCCAATAATTCATCAAATTCATAAGGCTTAATCAAATAATCATCTGCCCCTTGATTTAAACCATCCACACGATTTTCCAGTTGATCACGCGCTGAAATAATAAGCACAGGAACAGCCGTTTTTTGACGAATCTGTTTAAGCACTTGCATGCCATCCATCATCGGCAAACCGAGATCAAGCAATACCAGATCAAAACTTTGTTTTGAAAGTTGCGATAAACCATCAATTCCGTTATTTACCCACTCCACATCAAATTGATGATACTTAAGCAAAGTGAGCGTAGACTCTGCAATCATGAAGTCATCTTCAATAATCAGGATTTTAGGCATGGTGTTGGCTCACAGCTAATTAGTTTATTATCAGGATTTATATCAGTATGTCATCTGGCTCAGATCTTCATAAGATGTGAAATATCTGAAGTACAATGACTGCGTATCTGAACATTAAAATGTTTATTTTCATCTATATTTAAACAGGTTATGTTTAAAATGACTAGACCAATATAAATCCTGCACACAATTTTATATTGAATAAATAACGTCAATCATTTTCGGCTTGATGAAATTTTATTTTGACCTAATTGAATGATTTGAATAAATCATCTTGATTTGTCAAATCTACTAAAGTCTCATATAAGCTTAAAAAATGGAATTGGGCATCAACATCATATTCAGATTACATTCACTAATCTAAGAATTTAAGCTTAAAACTCTCTTAAATACATAAAGGTAAGCGTAATACTCAACTTTAATTAGCCTATTGATTTATTGGAATTTAAGCGACAGCCTAGTTTCTCTGGCTGCTGTTCATCTTTGTTCAGCCACTTTTCAGGATGAAATCACTTGAGTAACGGTGCATTCTATAAGCTTTGCAAAAGGTGTCGGCTTAAAACTTGAAGTGGACTGCCTATCGCCCACCGTGCAGAAAATGCTATAAACCACTAGAAAAGTCGATTGAAAGAAATTAATTTTTAAAAATTTGTGCCACATCAATTGAATTAATTTGATATGACAATTTTTATTATGCTTATGATCTGCTTACGCTACATAAACCCCAAAAACAACAAAGCCCCAATAAAGTGCGTTTTCCATTTTAAGTCGGCCTGACGATCCCTCTTGGAATCAAATAATTCGGTGCCTTACCATCTGAAAGCAGGGCTTGAAAGTCATTGGCCCATAGTGCGAAGCCACCAACTGAATCACAAACATAATTTTCAAAGTAGTGAATAACCTCTTTAGGTAATGTCGACTTATTTTCTCTATTTCTAATAATATCGTATGGTCGAGCACCTTCTGGCGCATAGACATTCAGTATTTGACGAATGTTTTCAAATAACCCGTCATTTATCTTTGTAATCGCAGTAATCTTTTCCTTTCTACCAATTCGCTCTCGTGTTTTTCGATGAATAAAACGCGCATATCCGCCTTCACGAATCCATTGATGATAAAGGGCTAGCTGACTTTGCATTTGTTGTTCAAATGAGGAACTACCTTTTACATGAGCCATAAAATTATTCAAATCTTGTTGCCATTGGGGGTTAAAAGTATAGAAGTTTCTAAAAATTATATTTTTTGCTTTTGACTTTTCAAGTTCGTGTATCGTAAAAAATTTTAATCCATAGGCCGTCGCACGATTAAACATTGCATGTAAAGTGATCCTGGATAAGCCTAAATTACGACCTTGCTCCATAGGCATATAGCCTCCCCCCACATTTGAATGTGCCCCTGGAAAGACTTGTTGATCATGAATTAATTCTTTTACATTATTTGCACTAGGTCGTCCTGTTGGAGTAACAGGAAATGACTGTCGCATTTCAAGCGAGGCAGCCAAATGCATACTGTGCTCAACATAACTTTCTATTCGGGTACGATAGATTTGCGGAGCCTTATTTTGCGCAGCCATCCCAATCGATTCCACCGTATCAAAAATACCCAAGAATTTTGCAGTTAATGGCTTACCCCGATAAAAAAGTTTCTGAGCATTACCCGTACCTTGGCTCGTCACATTTGGCGCATATTGTAACCAGTTCATAAAAATACGCGCTTCGGTCGCACCACGTGAAAAGCCAAAAGCGGAGACATTGATTTCCGTAATACCATTTTGTTGATAGATTCTATCCAGATAAGCAACTAACTCAAAAATGGCTTTTTGTAAACGCTGTTGTATTCCAAGAGCGAACCCCAGCCCCATCTTCCCTTGTTTTCCAGTGCCCGTCTCGGAATAGCCCTGCTTACGCCATTGTGGATCAGTGATATCAATTGGACCTTTTAATCCTCTGGCACCATTGGCAACTTTAGATGAATCATATTCTGAATATTTATCAAACTGAAATGCTGTTCCCAATCCCTCATAATAAAATTTTTGTATTCCTTTTTCAGCTTCTTGCTTATGTGCCTCAAATAGGGCGACGACATTACTTTGATTTAGAGTCGTAGCATCTGCATCTTTGTTATTGCCTGTACCATCAAAGAAAAAGCTGACCCATACAGGAACACGACAAGTCTTACAGGGACTTTCGGTCGCTTTACCATCTTTGACCAACACTTTGGCGGAAATCAACATATCACGAACCGAACGGGTTTCATTTTGTATCGCTTGGGTCATAAATGCTCCTATTATTATTTAGTTCATCTTAATCTGGAAACTGTTTTCGGGCCGCTTCATTCTCAGGAATACTGTTCCACATTTGTGGCGAACTTAGAGTTATGCTTTTTGATTTTTCTGCTAGTGCTTGATCAAATAAGTCCTTGCGGAAACTTGGCCAGCGCATACTGACTTCAATGACACCAGTATTATTGGGGAAATAATGCAAAACAGCAAAAGAACGTGGAGTATCTTTCAGGTTTTCTACAGGCACCTTAATATGATATTGCTTATATCCCTCCCCATGGTCGGTATAAAAACTGACTTCAGCCGTATCACTATTTGCCAGTAGATGAGCACAGCAGGCTGTTCCTGAGCCACCGACACTGCCCAATCTTTCTGCTGCCTCTACAATTGTGCTGCCCTTCCCATTCACCTGAAGCTGGCCAAGTTCCTCGGTAGTGTAGTTATAAACCATAAAGGATAAATCTACAGTTTCCGTTTCAGCTTTACAGGCCACCATCATGGGTAACATGGTTAGAGAGATTGCAAACTTTAAGAATTTATTCATCATTTTTCCTAGCTTCTTTGCTGTATTTAATCTGGAAAATCTATTCGGGCAACTTCATTTTCAGAAATGCTGTTCCACATAGTTGGAGAGTCTAATTCAATCGTTTTTGCTTTTTCTCCCACTCCCTGCTCAAACAGGTCCCTACGAAAACTTGGCCTACGCATAGTGACTTCAATCACACCAGTATTGTTCGGGAAATAATGTAAAACTGCATATGAACGTGGAGTATCTTTTAAGTTTTCAACCGGAACTTTGATATGATACTGCTTATATCCATCGCCTCGATCTGTATATAAACTTACATCAGCTGTATCACTGTTAAGCAATAATGAAATACAACAAGCGGTTCCAGCTTCACCCACACTACCGAATCTTTCTGCAGCACTCGCAATTCGATTTCCTTTACCATTGACCTGAATTTCTCCAAGTCCAGCAGTACTATAGTTATAAACTAAAAAAGTTAAGTCCACAGTTTCCGTTTCAGCTTTACAGGCCACCATCATGGGGAGCCAGAACAGATATAACAGAGTTTTTAAACAATTCATCATATTCAGTCTTCTATAGCTGGGCTTTTTGATATTGCTTGTACCAATGGTCAAGCTCATTCAAATCAATTTCATCTGTTGCTTTTTGGAAACTGATATTCATTCTCTGGGCTTTCAACAATGCTTTTTTAAATGGCCCATCGCTAAGAAGAAACTCACCGTGATCCTAGCCAAAATAATGGACACATAGTCTCTCTAAAGATAACGTAAGGTTAACTTTGGAGATGTAAAATGGCTAAACGCTTTAGTCCAGAATTTAAACAGCAAGCAATTGATTATGCACTTTCAAACTCACACGAGTCTGTAGCTACAATCGCCCAGAAATTAGGTGTGGGTTATTCAACATTAGATAAATGGATTCGTGAGACCAACCCCACTGGTTCCAGCAAAAGACAGCTCTCGCCAGAACAACAGCGTATTCTCGATTTAGAAAAAGAAGTCAAACAACTCAGGGAAGCTAATGATATTTTAAAAAAGGCGCATGTGTACTTCCTGACAGATCATGCCAAGAAAAGTACACGGTAATCCAAGGCCTAGCTGTGACTGAAATTACGGTTTCTTCTGCCTGTAAATGCCTAGGTGTCAGCACTTCGGGCTACTATGCTTGGCGAAAGAGACAGATTTACGTCAATCAGAAGTACACTGATTTAAAAGCTGTATATTGGCAACACCATGCTCGCTTAGGAGCACCTTCATTGGTGCACGACATGCATGATTTAGGTTACTGCATGAGTGAACGTACAGTTGGCATTCAAGTTAATTTCATTCGGAGAAGTTAACTCAATATTCGATTTAACAGAAAGGATCTTAACAACTTCATTCGCAATCATCTCAATAGATTTTTCATGAGTCTGTATTTCCAACTTACCCTTAGCACTAATAATTTGCATAAGTTCTTCATGAGAAAATAAACTCATCCCTTTTTGGCTGGCAATAACAGTGTTTTGATCACTCACTAAATTGATATTTTGTTTGGCAGAAATATAAGTATTTTACTGACTTTGAATCATTACATTTTTAGAAGAATTTAATGTGATATCTGCTGGACTCGTTAAAATAATAATCGCTTCTTTTAAGGTTTTAACCTCTTGATCTTTGCCAGAAGCTTCGAGCGCTTCAATACTTTTAGTTAAGGTTGCAAGTGCCTCTAAAGCCATAACCTTATGTTCTTTTATATTTTCATTTAAAGTCTGATTCCACTCTTCATGTATTTTTAAATCAGCAATTGTCTGATCAATATTTAAAACATCATCATTCGCATTTTTTTGTTTATACGTTGAAAGCAGTAGTCCATCACCAGCACGAACTGCCCCCCATTGATCACTACGTAGTTCAAACCCCTCACCACGACCTTCACTTTCAGCCGTTTCCTTTGGATGGCTTAGATTACCGAGGTTCAGTTGGGTTACACCGTGACTACTGTGTAATTGGGCACTGATTTGTCCAGTCGTATCATCAAAACGTAGTTGGTTATAGCCCTCGCCACCAACTTCTTTTGAACGAATTCCGCTGAGTTTTTTTGTATCGGGCAACTGACCTTTAATATCAAATTTGGTGGGTGAACGTTGCGCTTCATGAATACGTCCAGTCACAAATGGGCGGTCAATATTGCCATCAAAAAAGTCAATTACTACGATTTCATCTTTACGTGGTAAAAAGCGCGCACCATAGCCTTCGCCCGCCCACGGAGTGAGCACATCGACCCATGCTGAATCAGTATCACTGTCATTCGATCCCGCACCACCATCATGTGCATGGTCTTCTGTACGGGTAAATAGAAAGCGAACCTTGATTCGCCCCCATTTATCAACATGGATTTCTTCACCATCACTCACCACTTTGGCACGCTGCACATGCGCAGTCGGTCGGTGAAGTAACGGATCATATTCAGGCACAATCGCAATCGTTCGACGTACTAGCATTAATTCATTGGCTTGGCGTTCGTGCTCGCTGTCTTTACTGATTGGCCAATGACTAAGATTGAGTAATTTTTCGACTTGCTCCTTTATATCTTTCGGAAGATTGTTCTGGTTATAAAAACGCTTAGTTAAAATTAGAAATTCTTTATCATTCTGACTATGATTTTTTTCTAATTCTGGATGATCATTCAACTGAAACCAGTGACCAACCTGAGTATCTCGAACACTACTATGTGCAGTAAAGTATTTCGCCTGTAAAGCCTGATATTGATTGAGCTGCTTCTTGAGTTTCTCTAATTGATTATTTCCTGATGCTGTTGCCTGATCCTCTCCATTTAAATCAGCAATCCATGCTGGTGAAATGTTCCAGACTTAAACTTTCATTATCTCGCTGGGTACTGTGTTGATGTGAACTGAGAACTGAACCACCGGCATCTTCTTGACTTAGACTATCTGCTTGCCAACGTTGCACATGTATAGCCGTAGGCTGTAATTGGCGCTGGGCAATAAAACTGGTAATACTGTCAGCCTGCTCAACCGCATTGGAACGGTGGTAACGAATAGATCGGCGTTCAAGCGCCTTAAATTGTGCGTTATCATCAATCAGACGTAACTTTTGGGCTTCGATACTTTGACTTGAACTCGCAACAATATAATTCGACTCATCAATTAAAAAGTTAATCGACTCTTCGCGTAATAATCGTGTTAAATATTCATAATCGCTTTAAAGGGCGGATATCATAGTTTTGAGTTAAACCACTGGTATCTAGTTTCAGACTAGCGGCAGACAAAGGGCTTTTGCTTTGCCATTCCTTGAAAATAATTTCGCAAA
This sequence comes from Acinetobacter sp. FDAARGOS_515, assembly GCF_003938865.1. Taxonomy (NCBI): domain Bacteria; kingdom Pseudomonadati; phylum Pseudomonadota; class Gammaproteobacteria; order Moraxellales; family Moraxellaceae; genus Acinetobacter; species Acinetobacter sp. FDAARGOS_515. The sequence goes on from NZ_RKIX01000003.1 coordinate 213,853, forward strand.
TATCCACCGCACTTTTATTCATAAATACGCGGCTATTGCGTCTTTTATGCCATAAGCTGGTGGCATCCTGCATTGTTAGTCGATAAAGGCTCAATGCACCATCACTTTGTCCCTGACTAGCCCCTGTAATAATTCCAGTTGTTCTAAAGAGTTGTCCGTAATCTGTAACTTGATCAACGGCAACTTGGTTACCAATAAATTGTTTTAATTCGATATAGGGATTTGTAGATAGACAGATCAGTTCTAAGGAGAGTCCCTCATTAATACCATGATAACCATCAACACGTTGTAACATGATTTGAGTATTTAGGGCTGCATTTGAAAACTGAATACTAATGGCACGTTTTTGAGTATCAAGACCTAATTTTTCCAAGACTTGATAAATATTATTTAACATTTTTATAAAATATTTGATCAATATTATTGCATTTTACAAATATAGCCTTCCCATGTCCATACAACTCTGTCTATTTATGACAATTTACGTCATATTTTTGATTGCAGTTTTTTTAATAAAATTCGACGATATTTAATCTGCTCTTTACTAATTTGATATTCTTGTTGCAATTGTTTTATCTTTAAATTCGTTAATGGGATGGCATGTTGCAAAACCCATTTTTCTATTTTCCCCTGCCCAATCGTTTCTTCTATCTTTAATTTTCGACGTAATGCTTTACGTGCATTATGAATTTCTTCGATTGTTATTTTGAGTTGTTCAGCAATTTGTTTAATGGTCATCACTGGATTAAGAATCGTATCACGATGCTGATAACGCCCGAGAATACCTTTATAACCTTTCAGACCATAGGCAAGGCACCAAGCAAAAGTATCTATCAATTTTGGAACGGCTCAGGATGCCGTTATTTGCTGACATGCCAATTAATACGATCACCAGCCAAATGTTGCGTAGCGCGGTGAATGGACGTGAATGGACTTCAGCGAAGACTAGAAATGATGCTTTGATTCCATTACGCGGCGCATTTGAGTTAGCGCATGACGATGAAATTATTGATAAGAATCCATGCGATCGATTGAAGAATCAGAAAACTCAAGAAGCTGAACCTGATCCATTTAATGAAATTGAAAGGGAAAGAATACTGAACTGGTTAAGAGAGAAATATCTTGCAGACTACCCAACTGTGTATTGGTATTTTGTGGTGGCATTTTGGACAGGTTGCCGTCCATCAGAAATTATCGCACTCACTTGGCAGGATGTAGATTTTTTGAATAAGCAGATTCACATCAATAAAGGTCGTGTGAACGGCGTTCAGCAGGGAACCACTAAAACCAATAAAGCTCGATTTGTAGATTTGAATGATTTTGCATTTGAAGCATTCCAACAACTCAGATTACTAACTTATCTCAAATACGAGCATGTATTTATCTGTGATGAGACTGGTGAGGAATTTACTACGCAAAAATCATTGAGTGAAAAGTTTGTAGCCTCACTGAAAGCGAATGGCATACGCTATCGCCCTGCCTATAACACTCGTCATACTTATGCGACTGTATGCTTAATGAATGGACTTAATCCGGTCTATGTGGCTTCACAGCTGGGTCATAGTTTGGTGATACTCATGAAGCGTTACGCGAAGTGGATTAACTCGGATAAAAACAAAGAAGAGATAGCTAAAATTTCGAATAGTGCCAAAATTGTGCCAAAGAAAAAGGGAATCAAACTATATATTTGATTCCCTTTAAAATATTTGGCGGAAGCGGTGTCCGTCTAACACCAATCCTAAGAAGTCCAATCCAATATTATAAATTAATATTTTTCAATTAATTACAATTACACCCATCCAACTCAGTCTTGTCTAATCCGACTATTTCCAGTATTTTATGAGGGGTAATTTGAGGGGTAGACAATAACATGCCAAAGAAAGCTAAAGAGCTATCTGCGCTTAGTGTAGCAAAAATTAAAGAGACTGGTCGATATCACGTAGGTGGTGTTGATGGTCTTTGTTTAAACGTCGAAGGAACTTCCCGTGTCTGGATTTTACGTGCGGTGGTGGGAAAACATCTGGATAAAGATGGAAAATTAAAACCTCATCGACGTGATATTGGTATTGGTCCATACCCTGAAGTTTCTTTAGCTGAAGCTCGTGCTAAAGCCACTGAATTAAAATTACAAATACGAAGTGGTATTGATCCAATTGTCCATCAACAGGAACAGCTTGCAAAGCTTCATGTTCAGCAACTACGGAACAAAACATTCATGGAATGTGCAAAAGTTGTTATTGCCAATAAAACCCGTGAACTCAAAAATGAAAAACATATTGGACAATGGTCATCAACACTAGAAACTTATATTTACCCAACTTTGGGCAATCTTACTATTAGTAACATTACCAAAGCCGATATTGCTGAAGTTTTAAGACCTATTTGGGTTGAGAAAAACGAAACAGCCAAACGTATCCGTGGTCGTATAGAAACCATTTTTGATTATGCCAAAGCAATGGGATATTTTGAGGGTGACAACCCTGCCGAATGGAAAGGCAATCTTGAACCTATATTAGGTAATTTAAAGCAGGAATCACGCCCTCACCCATCCCTGCCCTATGAACAGGTTGCTGAGTTTATCCAACACTTAAGACAGAAAAAAGGAATTTCACCAAAAGCTCTGGAATTTGCAATTTTAACCGCCTGTCGCTCTGGTGAGATTTTTGGGGCGAAATGGCAGGAAATTGATTTTAAGAATAAAGTCTGGATTATTCCTAAAGAACGTATGAAAGCAGAAAAGGAACATCATGTGCCTTTGTCGAAAGAAGCGATAAGTTTGCTTGAATCAATTCAAAATCATACTCTAATTCAAGATTTCATCTTCCCTGCGCCACGGAGTGGTGAGATGCTTTCTGATATGTCTTTGACGACCCTAATCAAACGACTGCATGAGCAAAAGCTTAAAGAAAATGGCTTAGGCTATATTGATCCCAAACAAAACCGAGTCATTACAACGCATGGCTTTCGGTCTACTTTCCGTGATTGGTCGGCAGACAAAACAGATTACCGTAGAGAAGTGTGTGAACATGTTCTCGCACACAAACTTCCAGATAAGGTTGAAGCTTCTTATTTACGTGGAGGCTATTTAGAAAAACGTAAAGGCTTAATGGCTGATTGGGCAACATATATCATGCACAAATAGCCTGAAGCCATGTGGTACAGCTCAAAAAAGTACAATCCCAATTACAAAAACACTTAATATAAAAATAAGAGATAAAGGAATTTTATCTCTTATAAATCTGAATTTTAATTGCTCATCCATCCAACTAATTTGATGTTCCCAAAAGAATTTGTAATGAGCATACCAATTACTAAAAAGGATCTGCTTACTTATCCCACACTCGCTTTAAGTAAGCGAATCCGAAATAGAGAAACGCTGGCGTAACACTATAAGTAGCTAAATAAAAAAACAATATAGAAAATCTAACTCCACCCATGAGAGGTGGAGTTAGCTTGATTTATTTCAGTGAATGTATTGATTATTCTTGATTGTCTAAATACTTTTCAGCATCCAATGCTGCCATACAACCCGAACCAGCCGAGGTAATCGCTTGACGATAAATACTGTCTGCCACATCACCCGCAGCAAATACACCCTCGATAGATGTAGCTGTTGCATTACCCGTAGTTCCACTTTGGACTTGGATATAGCCATCACGTAGGTTCAATTGACTTTCAAACATTCCTGTATTGGGTTTATGTCCAATCGCAACAAACAAGCCTTGCACTTGAACATCTTGGATACTTGCATCTTGAGTGGATTTAATACGTACCGCCGTTACACCTGTGTTGTCACCTAAAACCTCATCAACTTGATGGTTCCAAATAATGCTGATTTTGCCCTCTTTTTCTTTGGCAAAAAGATGGTCTTGCAAAATCTTTTCAGAACGCAGACTGTCACGACGGTGTACCAGTGTCACATGTGCAGCGATATTTGACAGATATAAAGCTTCCTCAACCGCAGTGTTACCACCACCAACCACCATGACATTTTGGTTTTTATAGAAGAAACCATCACAGGTTGCACAGGCACTCACACCCTGCCCCATGAAAGCTGCCTCTGACTCAAGACCTAGATATTGAGCCGTTGCACCTGTTGCAATAATCAGTGCATCACAAGTATATTCACCCATGTCACCTTTGAGTACGAATGGGCGAGTTTTGAGATCCACCTCATTGATGTGATCATAGACCATTTCTGTACCAAAGCGTTCTGCATGCGCCTGCATACGCTCCATGAGTACAGGACCAGTTAAGCCCTCAGCATCGCCAACCCAATTATCAACTTCAGTCGTTGTTGTTAATTGCCCGCCTAATTGTAGTCCAGCAATCAATGTTGGTTTGAGGTTGGCACGAGCTGCATATACGGCTGCACTATAACCCGCAGGTCCCGAACCTAAAATAATTAAACGAGAATGTTGATTTTGCATTTAATTTTCTCCAGCATTCTACAAACTTCGCTGATTAACACGTTTTGATAATTCTTCAGCAGATTCTTTACGCTCAGAATAACGATCAGTTAAATACTGACTTTGCCCCCGTGTCAGCAAGGTGAATTTATACAGCTCTTCCATCACATCCACGATACGGTCGTAATACGATGATGCTTTCATTCGCCCATCTTCTTCAAACTCTAAAAATGCTTTTGGAATTGAAGACTGATTCGGAATCGTGATCATCCGCATCCAACGCCCTAAAATACGCATTTGATTGACACTATTGAAAGATTGCGAACCACCACTGACTTGCATTAGTGCCAGTGTTTTTCCTTGAGTGGCACGAATCGCACCACCTGCCAATGGAATCCAATCTATCTGTGACTTAAAGATCGAACTCATTGAACCGTGACGTTCAGGCGAACACCACACCATGCCCTCTGACCATGCCAAAAGCTCATGTAGTTCTTTTGCTTTTGGGTGTTCCATATCCGCATCTTCTGGCAAAGGTAGCCCTTTCGGATGAAAAATTTTAACCTCAGCACCAAACTGTTCCAAGATTCGACCTGCTTCCATCACGGCTAAACGACTATACGAACGCTCACGGTTAGAACCATATAACAACAAAATACGTGGCGCATGATCTAACGATTTAGCTTGAACTTTTTCCAAAGTTGGCTGTTCAAGTAGCTCCATATCAACATTAGGAAGATTCATTACAATTACACCGATTTAAAATACTTTTTTCTGAGCCATAGAGACACACTCACTAAAGCGATCAATACAGGTACTTCAACTAAAGGACCAATCACGGTGGTAAATGCCACAGGTGAAGCCAAACCAAAGGTTGCAATCGCTACAGCCAAAGCCAACTCAAAGTTATTACCAGCAGCCGTGAAAGAAATTGCTGTGGTTTTAGGATAGTCATTGCCCATCCATTTACTCATAAAGAAGCTGATGAAAAACATCACAATAAAATAAATCGTGAGTGGGATTGCGATACGCAGAACATCCAATGGTAAGCTCACTACATCACCACCTTTTAGGCTAAACATTGCCACGATGGTAAAAAGAAGTGCCAATAAACTGAGTGGGCTGATCTTGGGTAAAAAGACATTTTGATACCAATCTAAGCCTTTGGCTTTGACCAAAACCAAACGAGTCAAGAAACCAAGAAGAAATGGAATCCCCAAGTAAACCAACACCGCATGGGTAATCGTCCAGAAATCAACATTGATCACTTGCCCTGCAATACCGAAATAGGGTGGCAAGAATGTGAGGAACAGCCAAGCATAGGTACTAAAAAACAGAATCTGGAAAATACTATTGAATGCCACCAACGCTGCTACATATTGGTTATCACCACAGGCTAAACCATTCCACACCAAGACCATTGCAATACAGCGAGCCAAACCGATCAGGATCAAGCCTGTCATGTACTCTGGATAGCTATGTAAAAAAATAATTGCTAATGCAAACATTAATACAGGCGCAATCACCCAGTTCTGCACCAAAGACAAAGTTAAGGTTTTCTTGTCTTTAAACACTTGTGGCAAAGTAGCATAGTCCACTTTGGCTAAAGGTGGATACATCATCAGAATCAAACCAATCGCAATTGGAATATTGACGGAATCCACACTCATTTTGTCTAAAGTAACGGAAGCTTGCGGAAAGAACACACCTATCGCAATCCCCAATGCCATGGCGATAAAAATCCATAGAGTGAGGTTACGATCTAGAAAAGATAATCTTTGTTGAGCCATGATGTTCTCATTCAATATGCGAAATTTGATTGATTGCTGCAATCAAATCTGGGCGAGACATATGAGTTGTATCTAGTGCCAATAAAGCGTCTAAGCGGCGGTTGATATGATCAACAGTAACTTGGAATGCTTTTAATTTTTCTTCTTTCGGCAAATCTAAATGTGAAGGATCAGCCAAGCCCCAATGTGCCTTAATCGCTCCACCTAAATAAAGTGGACACGCTTCTTGAGCTGCTGAATCGCAAACAGTAATCACGACGTCAGGTTGATATTGTTCGCAGTCATCAATGGTTTTACTCCACAAACCATCTGTTGAGAGACCAAGATTTTCTAAAGTTTCTATAGTCAATGGATGTACTTGCCCTGATGGCTTACTACCTGCACTGTATGCTTTCCATCCTTCAGGCGCACGACTGTTAAAAAGGACTTCTGAGAGGATGCTACGGCAACTATTTCCAGTACACAAAAAAAGAAATTTCATATTCTATTACTCACAATAGCTATTTATTTGGATATTTTGGGAATCTTTATTTACTATGGTTTGACTGCTTACCAAAAGATTCAGAACGTCATGGCACCACATTGGTAATTGCGGATTAATGCTGTAATACACCCATTGGCTTTGTCTCCTGTCCTGTAAGAGACCAGAAGAACGCAATAACGCTAAATGCCTAGAAATCTTTGGCTGACTCAGTTGCAACTTTTCAGTCAAATCACAAACACATAATTCTTTATTCTCAGCGACTAAAGTCACGATATTTAGTCGAGTTTCATCTGATAAGCATTTAAAAAAATTAACTTGGTCCATTCTTAACTCCCATTCACTTATTTGGATATGCGGATAATCACATACAAAAAGTAAAATTTTTAATTCACTCGTTGACCATTTTCATCAATCACTTTTTCACCATCCTCTTTCGTAAAGGCACCCTTCTGAGGTAATGGTAGAATATCTAAGACAACTTCAGAAGGACGGCTTAAGCGAGTGCCTAATTCAGTAACAACAAATGGTCGATTAATCAATATTGGATGATCAAGCATAAAACTAAGTAACTGCTCATCACTCAAATCACTACGATCAAGGTCTAAATCCCGATAAGGATCTACATTCTGGCGAATGGCCTCTCTTACTGTTAATTTTGCATCCTGAATCAATTTAACTAATTCGTCATGACTAGGTGGTGTAATGAGATATTCAATCACAGTTGGCTCAATCCCTGTATTACGGATCAAAGCCAAAGTGTTGCGAGATGTCCCACAAGCTGGGTTGTGATAAATCGTCACAGTTGATGAAGTTGTCATCGAATTGAGCTCTTTTGATAATTTATAATATCTTTATATTCGAATTACCATATATATGCAATACCATATGTTTTGTTTTTTATTAGAGAATAAGGCTCTTTTGAAAAGAACCTCATTACTATCAAAATTCTATCTACTAAATCATCCTATTTTTTTAACTTAGCAGCTACGACTGTGTATGTTTCTCCCTCAGCCTTTAATTCAAAATCAACTTTTTGCCCTACTGCAAGCCCATTCAATAATGCAGGATCAGCAACTTTAAAGCCCATGGTCATCGCAGGCCATTTAATCGCAGGAATTGCCTCATGATCGAGTGTCAAAATATTTTCTTTCGTATCAATAGCCGTAATCACTCCAACTGCTTGAGTTGTCGTTGCTGTAGATGATTCTTTACTCATCTGCTCCATAGGCGCTTCCGCTTTCTTTTGCTCTGACGCCTCATTTTTACTACATGCACTTAACGCAGTAACAGTGGCAACAAGAGCGACAATTTTAATAAATTTAAACATAATAAAACCTCTTTGAACGAAATAAGAAAACTATCAAGATTTTGATAGTTTTCTTTTGATTAAAAGCTGATATGCAGCGGGAATAACAAACATTGATAAAAGTGGAGCTGAAATCATGCCCCCAACCATAGGTAAAGCAATACGACTCATCAATTCAGAGCCCGTTCCAGTTCCTAAAAGGATAGGAATCAAACCCGCCAGAATGACAGCTACAGTCATCGCTTTAGGGCGAACCCGTAGTACTGCCCCTGTACGAAGGGCATCATTGAGTTGCTGCTCAGTTAAAGATGATAAATTTTGTTGAGCATGTTCTATCGCCTGCTTTAAATAAAACAACATGACCACTCCAAACTCTGCGGCAACACCGGCAAGTGCAATAAAGCCTACTGCAATGGCAATTGAGAAATTATAACCACTGAAATACATTGCCCAAATACCACCAATTAAAGCGAATGGTAGAGTCAGCATAATCAGAGCAGCATCTTGTACTTGTCTAAAAATCAGATACAGCAATAGAAAAATGATCATCAAAGTGATTGGTATTACTACCTTTAGGCGAGCATTTGCTCTTTCCATAAATTCAAATTGACCTGAATAACTAATACTCATACCCGCAGAGCGTTTCACTTGTTGGTCAATAGACTGTTTCAAATCCCGAACAACGGAGGCTAAATCACGTCCTTGTACATCAACATAGACCCAACCACTTGGACGAGCATTCTCACTTTTTAACATCGGAGGACCATCTGTGATTTGAATGTTGGCAACACTACTCAAAACAATTTGCTGACCTGATTCAGTCAGAATTGGTAAATTTCTTAATGCCTCAAGTGAATCTCGAATTTCTCGCGGATAACGTACATTAATAGGATACCTTGCTAACCCTTCAACAGTTTCACCAATATTTTCCCCACCAATTGCTGATGACACAATTTGCTGTACATCGGTGATATTGAGACCATAGCGTGCAGCTTCCATTCGATTAATATCGATATCAACATATCGCCCACCAGTGAGTCGTTCAGCTAAAGCTGAGCTAACACCGGGCACTTTTTTGGCAACCTGTTCAATTTGTTGTGCTACCCGATCAATATCTTGCAAATCATTTGCTGAAATCTTGATCCCGATTGGGCTTTTAACCCCGGTCGCCAACATATCAATTCTGTTACGAATAGGCGGCACCCAGATATTTGTTAAACCCGGTACTTGAACAGCTTTATCCAGTTCTTTTATCAACTTATCTGGTGTCATACCTGAACGCCATTCAGATCGTGGTTTAAACTGAATCGTGGTTTCAAACATTTCTAAAGGTGCAGGATCTGTAGCCGACTCTGCTCGCCCAGCTTTACCAAATACAGTGGCAACCTCTGGAACAGTTTTAATCATTCGATCAGTCTGTTGAAGTAATTCAGAAGCTTTTGCTGCGGACAATCCCGGTAAAGCTGAAGGCATATACAGTAAATCACCTTCATCCATATTAGGCAGGAACTCTCCACCTAATTGCGTTAAAGGAAAAAGACTGATAAGAAAAATGAGTAACGCACCTAATAACGTTGTCTTTGGATAAGCTAAGACTTTATCTAACATAGGACGGTATATTTTGATGAGAAAACGGTTTAATGGATTCCGTTGTTCAGATGGTAACTTCCCGCGAATCCAGTATCCCATCAAAACTGGAATCAATGTAATAGATAGCCCCGCAGCAGCAGCCATGGCATAAGTTTTAGTAAATGCCAATGGAGAGAACAATCGTCCTTCTTGTGCTTGCAAAGTAAAAATGGGAATAAAGGATAAAGTAATGATGAGTAAACAGAAAAATAAAGCAGGCCCAACCTCACTGGCAGAACGTGTAATGATGTCCCAACGCTCTTGTATTTCTAAAACTCGATCAGGATGTTCATGTTGCCAAGCTTCGATATGCTTATGTGCATTTTCGACCATAACCACAGATTGAACCGTACCGGGTTTGTCGGAGACTTTTTTATTTAAGTTAGGCCACCTGACCTAACGGATTAATCTTATCATAGTACATTGCTTCAAACTCAAAAGGCGATACATAACCCAGTGCACTGTGTACACGCTTTTTGTTGAACCAATCTACCCAATTTAATGTCGCAAGTTGTACATCCGCTAAACCTTGCCAATCTGCTTTTAAATATTCAATCACCTCTGTTTTGTATAAGCCATTCACCGTTTCAGCCAAAGCATTATCGTATGAATCACCTGTCGTACCGACTGATGCTCGTAAATTTGCTGCTTCTAAACGATTGGTATAGCGAATAGAAAGATATTGAACACCTCTATCGGAATGATGAATTACATTCTTTGGCATGCCTCGATCGTGCAATGCTTGCTCCAATGCATCGAGCACCATATCTGTATTCATCCGTGTAGATACTTTCCATCCAACAATTGCTCGCGAGAACACATCAATAATAAATGCAGTGTAGACCCAGCCAGAATTGGTTTGAATATACGTAAAGTCACTGACCCATAATTGGTCAGGTCGATCAGCACTAAAATTCCGTTTCACTAAATCATCTGCTCGTTTTTGATCATCTCGGCTGCGGGTAGTTTGTTTGTTCTTACCACGCCAAACACCTTGTATATCTAGCTTCTGCATCAATCGAGCAACTGTACAACGTGCAATAACATAGCCTTCACGTTTCAATTTTTGCCAGACTTTACGTACACCATATCGACCTGAACTTTCTTTCCAAATACGTTTGATTTGTTCTGCATGATGTAAATCATGCTGAGCACGTTTCGCTCGATGTTCTGGGTTATCAACGAGATCTAAAGCCCGATAATAGGTCGAAGCTGCAATCGGTAAAATTCTACAAATCGCTTCAACACCATATCGATCTTTATTGTTATGGATAAAATCCACCATTATTTGTGTGGGCGGTCGAGCTCCGCCTGGGCGAAAAAAGCGGCTGCTTTACGTAGAATTTCATTGGCACGTTTTAATTCTTTAATTTCACGTTCCATTTGCTTCATTTTTTCTTGGTCAGATATCTGTTGTACTTTGGCAGGATTTAGTTGATCCATATGCTTTAAATACCAAACACGCAATGTTTCAGGAGTACAACCAATCTTAGGTGCAATAGCTGTGATTGCTGCCCAAGTAGAAGGATAATCTTTTTCAGATTCAATTAGTAATTGAACCGCTCTTTCTCTAATTTCGGGGGTATAGTTTGGTTTTTTCATCGGAATAGTCTCTCAGAATATTGACCCTCCGACAAACCCGGTACGGTTCAGATGCATCAACCATAGCACCAATCGCGATTGCAATCCCACCCAATGACATGATATTGGCATTTAGTCCCTGATAATACATCAATAAAAAGGCTGACAAGATTCCCAAAGGCAAAGAAACAATCGCAACCATTGCTGAACGTAAATGCCAGAGGAATAGCCCACAAACCAAAGCCACTACAATAAACTCTTCAATTAATTTATGGCTGAGATTCTCTACCGCCCGATCAATCAATTGACTGCGGTCATACACAGAAACAACTTGTACACCTTTCGGTAGACTTTGTTGTAATTCAGCAAGTTTTTCTTTTACAGCAGTAATGGTTTCACGTGCATTTTTACCAGCACGTAAAATCACAACACCTCCAACAGTTTCCCCTTGTCCATTGAGTTCAGTAATTCCACGACGCATTTCAGGACCGAGTTGAATCGTTGCAACATCTCCAAGAGTGATTGGAACACCTAAATCGTTTGTACGTAACGGAATCTGCCGAAAATCTTCTAATGTTTTTAAATAACCTGAAGCTCTCACCATATATTCAGTTTCAGCCATTTCTAGGACTGAACCGCCAGTTTCCTGATTTGCCTTTTGAATTGCTTCAATTATGCTTCGCTGAGTTATACCGAATGCTGCCATTTTGGTTGGGTCTAAAACAACTTGATATTGTTTAACCATCCCCCCAATTGTGGCGACCTCAGCCACATTTGGTACTGTCTTCAGTTCATACTTCAAAAACCAATCTTGTATGCTTCGCAGTTGTGAGAGATCATGTTGCCCTGTTGGATCAACCAAAGCATATTCGTAGATCCAACCAACACCTGTAGCATCTGGTCCTAATGAAGATTTTGCATTTGCAGGCATTCTTTCTTGTATTTGATTGAGATATTCCAATACACGAGAACGTGCCCAATAAAGATCAGTATGTTCATCAAAAATGACATAAACAAACGAATCACCAAAAAAAGAATAGCCCCGAACAGCTTTAACACCGGGTACTGATAACATGGTCGTTGTTAAAGGATAAGTCACCTGATTTTCAACAATTTGTGGTGCTTGACCGGGAAAATTAGTTCGCACAATCACTTGTACATCAGACAGATCTGGCAAAGCATCAACCGGAGTATTCTTGACAGCCCAAGTTCCCCAAACGGCAAGAACTACAGCAGCTAATAAGACAAATACTCGATTTGTAATTGAAAAACGAATAATACGGGCGATCATAATGGTTCTCCCGTTTAGTTCTGCATAGATGTCATAGACATCTTGGAAATGTCAGAAATAACATAAGCATCCCCAACACGTGTAAAACGAAAACTGACCTGCTCGCCTTGCTGAATTTGGGTAAATGGTTGTACTGGTTGTTTAAAGCTCATGGTCATAGCCCCCCACCCCAATTCAGCAATTGCATGATGTGAAATGGTAATGTCTTGAGCTGTAACTTTTTCCACTTTACCAATGCCTTGGTATATTGATGCCTTAGTCACTTGAGATGATGTAATCGATTGTCCAGTGTTCAGCTTATCCAGTACACCCTGTAAATTGGCCTCAGAATCAATTAGGAATTGTCCCGAAATCACGATTTTCTGACCAGCGTTCAAACCCTGTAGAATTGCTATTTTATTTCCGTCACTCTGTCCTAACTGTACAACAACAGGTTCGAAACGCCCTTTTTCATGTGCGACAATAATAATATTACGAGTACCTGTACGTATAACAGCTTGCTCTGGCACAACTAAACTGCTTTGAGGATTGTTGGAAAATTTGACAGAAGCAAACATTCCGGGCTTGAGTTGCCCCTCTCTATTGGGTAACTCAATACGAACTTTTATGGTTCTGCTTGTAGTATCTAATGTCGGTAAAATATCAATGACTTTGCCAGACACTTTTTGAGGGTACGCAGCAAAAGTTGCTTCGATTTTATCTCCTCGCTTTATCCCAGCAATTTGCGTTTCAGGCACTGCTGCTTCTAACCAAATTGGATTCACGCCTTTAATGGTGGCAAGTGTTTGCCCCATAGCTAAAGCCATTCCACTACGAACTTCTAGTGAGTCAATGAATCCACTCAAAGGAGCACTCAAAGTCATATTAGACTGTACTTGATGTGTCCGTTCGACTTGATGGATCACATTTGGTGGGATTCCCAGAAGCTGTAGGCGTTGTCGACTTGCTTGAATAAGAGAACGGTCTCCTATTTTAAGTACTGCCAAAAACTCAGTCTGTTCCCCAGTCCACTCAGGGATTGAAATATCAGCAATCGGACTCCCTTGAGTCACTATATCCCCGACTGCATGGCCATAAACACGCTGAACAAAACCACTTGCTCGTGTTTGCAGAATTGCTACCTGTCGTTCATTCGCTTGTAATATGCCATTGGTTAACAAGGTATTGCCCATTACAGCCTGTTCGACTGTGGCATAACGAATGGCTAGATTTTGTTGAAGAGCTGGATCAATCTTTACTCCTGCACTTTCAGTTATTCCAGAAGTACTTTCATCCGCATACTTAGGGACTAACTGCATATCCATAAAAGGGGATTTCCCTGGCTTATCAAAATGCTGTTCTGGTTTCATTGGATCGTACCAGTACAACACTTTAGCAGTTGCCTGATCACTTACAGTTTGCTTTTCATCATTTTGATGCGCATACCAATATCCAATCCCACTACCGACTCCCAAGCTGCCCACAATCAAGCCAGCAATTACAAATGCCAATTTATTTTTTAACATTATCTTGACTCCTCAGCATGGTTTAAGGTGGGTTCTACAAAAGAAAAATAGAGCTGGGCTTTGATAATTGCTTGCTGTTGTTGTAAATCGATGAGACGTAATCGCTGATTTAGTAATGCTTGTCGTGTCTCAATGACATCTGACAAATTGGCTTTACCAGCCTGATAACTTGCTAACTGTAAAGTTACTTTTTCTTTAGCCAAAGGAAGTGTACTTTGAACGGTACGTTGGATTTGTCTTTCAAGAGCTTTTAAATCCGATAGCCCCTCATCTAACATGGTGAGATGGTCGCGGTATTTTATCTCCTGATCTGCTGTAATCCGATTTTGTTCAGCTAATGCTGCCTGAATGAGCGGACCACTACGTTTTTTTGAAAATATTGGTAGTTCTGTTGTCAGTTGTACACCAATCATATCTCCAAATTCAGGAGCACGATGCTGATAGGCAAGCTCAATACCCCAATCTGGTTTTTGAAGGGCTTGGGCTTGCTTAAGCTTTGCTTCAACAGTTTGCTTTTCTGCTTGGAATGCTTTTAGTTCAGGGTGTTGATGCAGATGATGATATAAACGTGATGTATCAAAATTAATTATAGGTTCTTGGGTAGGCAAACTTTCTATTTCAGTTGTACCACTAGAATCCTCACTGATTAATCGGTGTAATTCTAGTTTTGCCTTATTTATATCTCGAAGCAAATCATCTTTTTGATCAAGCAAAATAGTTTTGTCCAGCCTAGGGGAAATTGTATTAGCAACCATGGTTCGACCAGACGCAACCTGTGTTTGTGTAATCTGGGATAGCAATCCATTTTCTGAAAGAAGGTCATCATATAACGCCAGTTTACGCTCAAGATAAAAACGTTTAAGCCATGCCGATGCTTCTTTTTGACGTAACTCAATTCGCAGAATTTCTGTTTGAGCATTTGCTGAACCCAATTCAGCTTTTGCTAATTCAACTTCAGCTAATCTTTTGGCACGATTTGGAAAATCTTGCATGATGCCAATCTTTTGCATCGTCATCCCCTCTTGTGTGACAGACCATGCAGCATCACCTGATACAGGGTAATTATCGAGACCCACAAATAGTTTAGGATTGGGCAAAATACCTGAAGCTGAAACTATATTCTCAGCACCTTCAATCTGAGCACTATTAGCTCTTAGAGCAGGCGCATATCGCTCAGCAAGCTTCAATGCTGTATCCAAAGTCAGTGGCTGGGCATAAGCATGTCCATAACTCAAGAAAAAACAGATCGTCGCAATCGAGCATCCACCCCATTTTAGGGACAGCTTTCCTTTATTAAAGTTCATATTTTTAGCTCTAAAATGATGTACACGCGCACGTGCAGAACACCCATAGAAAACTCTATGAATGATGAAGAATCATCAAATTAGTTAAAGCGTGGGGGTTTCCATAAATTGGAAAGATCAGATGAGATGAAATTTTGATTTAATGGAGAAAAAGTAGACTGTTCCGCAGGTAAAAAAATCATCGACTGCAAAACATCCAGCGCTGTAGATGTATATGCAATTTTAGAAAATGACATAATACAATCTTGCTTAGACATACATGATGGATCATGTAATTGCTTCTTAATCTTTACCTCAGCTTTCATACAATCCATGTGCATAGCACTTGCTTTTTCATGATCTTCAGAATTCATCATTTGCATGGATTGTGTATCTTGAGATGACATTAAACATGGGCTATGTACAGATGCAGCAGCTGCTGCCGATCCTACAATTAGGATAGCAAAAGATAAAAACAGCGATAAGCATGTCCTTAACAAGTGCATAACATCAAGACCAAAATTTAACCTTTTTAGTTTTACAGATTATCCTGTAAATAACAATCCTATAATTAATTAAACTAATTCATTAAACAGCGGTTGTTGGTTTATATCAACAACCGCCTTCTAAATTAAAACCGACTTATAACTTGATAAGTTATAAAGGAAAATAAATAAGCCAATGAAAAGAGATATACAGCCATTACGACTGGTTGTTTCCAACTCCCTGTTTCTCTTCGAATGGTCGCTAGTGTTGCTAAACAATGCGGGGCAAAGATAAACCAAACTAACAATGACATACCTGTCGCTAGCCCCCATCCATCCGGACCAGATATTTGAGATAATAAAGTCTGGGTAACTGCATCTTCATCACCAGACATTGCATAGATCACCCCTAACGCAGCAATAATCACTTCACGAGCTGCCATTGCAGGAATCAAAGCAATACAAATTTCCCAAGTAAATCCAATCGGAGCAAATATTGGATGGATTAGATGCCCTAACTGTCCAGCAATACTATAATTGATTGGTGGCATTGTTGGATTATCAGGTGGTAAAGGGAACGTTACCAAGAACCATAATAAAATAGAAAGTGCGACAATAATTCCACCAACTCTTTTTAAGAATATAGTTGCTCTATCATAAAGCCCCAAAGCTACATTTCGAACATCTGGAATACGGTATGTAGGTAATTCAAAAATGAAAATACTTTCAGTTTTATCTTTTCTGACTAATTTCAGGAATAAAGAAACCAATAAAGCGGATACGATTCCTGACATGTAAAGCCCGAACAGAACTAGACCTTGTAAACTGAGCCAACCATAAACCAACTTGTTTGGAATGAATGCAGCGATCAGCAAAGCATATACAGGTAGTCGTGCAGAACACGTCATTAAAGGTGCAATCATAATCGTTGCTAAACGATCTCTTTCAGAGCTAATACTTCTAGTCGCCATGACTCCGGGAATTGCACAAGCAAAGCTCGAAAGTAGTGGAATAAATGAACGCCCACTTAAACCAGCTTTAGACATCAGCTTATCTAACAAAAAAGCAGCTCTAGGTAAGTATCCCGATTCTTCTAAAATTAAAATAAAGAAAAATAAGATCAGAATTTGAGGCATGTACGCGAGTACACTACCAGCACCTGCAATTACACCATCAACGACCAAACTTCTTAAAAGTGGATGAGTAATCAGAGGTCCTATCGCCCCACCAAACCATGAAATCGAATCCTCAACAAAGGAAATTAACGGTTGAGCCCAAATAAAGACAGCCTGAAACATTACAAACATGGTAAAGGTCAATATTAATAATCCAAAAACTGGATGTAAGAATATTTTGTCCAAGAAAGCCGTTCGTTTATCACCATTATCATTTTTCAAGATGACTTGTTTTGTAATATATTTGATTTGGTCAAAGTGACTCAGATCAGAATGATAAGGGGCAACAAACAAATTCTTTTGATCCAATTGGGTCAATAGCCCCTGAATGCCTTTTGTTTTTACAGCTACTGACTCAACAACAGGAATACCTAAAAGCTGAGATAGCTTCGTTGTATCAATTGAAATCCCACGCTTTCTAACCTCATCCATCATGTTAAGAACAAGTAACATTGGTCTGTTTAAAGCCCTGACTTCAAGTACAAGACTTAAATGAAGATGAAGATTCGTAGCATCGACAACACATACAAAAATATCAGGTATAACTTCGCCTTTTAATTCACCAAAGCATACTGCTCTAGTTACCTCCTCATCTAAACTGCTCGGTTTTAAACTATAAGTCCCAGGCAAATCCAATACTCGAACGGTATCACCAGATGGCAGTTTAAAAAATCCCTCTTTCCGTTCTACCGTTACCCCAGCATAATTTGCAACTTTTTGACGAGTCCCTGTGAGGGTGTTAAAAAGTGATGTTTTACCGCAATTAGGATTACCAACAAGTGCAATATTTTTAGTGTCCATTGGTAATCTCTACAAAAATTCGTTCTGCTTCATTTTTTCTTAAGGCGAAACGTGAGGTTTCGATTTGAACCAACACAGGATCACCACCAAAAAGCCCTTTCGCAAGCACTTGTAAGGATTCACCTACTCTAAAGCCCAGCAGTTCTAAACGCTCCAGAACAGGATCATTTTTATCTTGATACTGTTCACCCTTTTTAAGATCAATGATTTTTACAGTCTGGTCTTGCTTTACTTGAAATAAATTCATTGTCAGCACCCTACTTCAACGCCAAAATTTTTCGAGCGCCATTCAGTACAAACAGTGAAACAAGAATACCAATAATCAAATCTGGGTAAGCTGAACCAGTCCATGCAACAAGTACACCTGCTAAAATAACCCCCATATTTACTATTACGTCATTAGCTGAAAAGATCCAACTCGCTTTCATATGGGCTCCGCCATCTCTATGCCCAGAAATGAGATACAAGCACGTCACATTGGCAATAAGTGCTAAGAAGCCAATAATGATCATCAAATCTGACTCTGGTTCACTACCGAACATGAAACGTCTGACAACATCAATAATAACGATCAAAGCTAATAAAAGTTGAATCCATCCTGCAAAATGAGCTGCTTTTAATTGGTATTTAGCCGCTTTCCCTACCGCGTAAAGTGCTATACCGTAAACGGCCGCATCAGCAAACATATCAAGAGAGTCCGCAATGAGCCCCGTCGATGCGGCAATAATTCCACTTATGAACTCAATAAAAAAAAGAACACCATTAATCGCTAGTAATAATTTAAGGACTTTCGCCTGCTTAGTCGGATCTGGTGTTTCAGGCAATTCCCCAGTGGCTTTTACTGTTTCCACGAGCTTTGCACCAAAACCTAGGGCTTCAAGTTTTGTGGTAATTTCATTAATCCCATTGGTATGGAAAACAACTAACTGTCTTTGCGCCAAATCAAAAGATAAACCTTTAACTTCATGCAAGGGAGAAAGTGCCATTCTTACCATTTGCTCTTCTGCCGAACAATCCATCTTCGGAATCAGAAAAGTACTAGCTTCTTGTGCTTGTTCTTTATTTTCATAAGCTTCAGTTTTATTTAATTTTGCCCCAAATCCAAGAGCTTCAAGTTTTGCAGTGATTTCATTACTTTCACCATTATGCAGAACTTTTAGGTTTCGGTTCGGCAAATCAAAAACCAAGCTCTTAACATCTACCAATGAAGATAAAGTCATCCGAACCATTTGTTCCTCTGCGGAACAATCCATTTTCGGGATGCTATAGTCACTGATGAAAGTCGCTGTATCTTCACTCCCCCTAATCTTTTCAGGTGAAGTTATCGAATCCGAACCACAGCATGAATTCGACTGCTTACTACCGCATGAATCTTTTTCATCAGGGTTAGGTTCTTGCTGTACCTCATTATCGCAACAAGAACTTTCACTTTCTTCTGTAGCTAAATCTTTAATTTTACAAGAATCTGTTTTTGATTCATTTTGTTTTTGCTTAGTGTCTTCACAAGAACTTTCTTGATTACAACCGCAACCACTCATTGATGTGCCTATAGTCATATCTTCACGTATTGCATATTAAAATCCCTATAGCTACTATAGAGTCAATAGATCAGGTGACTTGAAATGAACTTAAAAATTGGTGAATTATCTCAGCTATCCGGTTGCCCTGTTGTTACAATACGGTTTTATGAAAAAGAAGCTTTATTACTAGCCCCTAATCGTTCGGAAGCTAATTATCGACTTTATAACAAAGACCACTTAGAGCGACTTCTATTTATTCTTAATTGCCGAACTTTGAATATGAGCTTGGACGAAATAAAAATTTTATTAGCATACAAAGACAAACCTTGTGGAAACTGTAGTTCTATTAACATCTTAGTTGATAAACATATTCATCAATTAGAGCAGAATATCCAAAAACAGATTCAGCTTAAGCAACAACTTTCTGATTTAAGAAGCAAATGCTCTGGTTTTTTGGAAATTAACTCTTGTAAAGTACTTGAAGGGTTATCCGTAAGTTTAAAATAATTAAGAATGAATAATGGAATATCACCATTATTCATTCTTAATAAAATATTTAGAAAACTAATTCAATACCTGCCCCGTATAACCACCCCTTTTCAGAATTTGTAGCTTCTTGAAAAGTTGTTAATTTCTGTCCTTTTTCATATTGATAAGCGACATCAACAAATGGTCTTATACGCTTATTAATCTCGTAACGAGTTTTTAGACCTGTCTTTAACTCAGACAAACCTGACTTTGTAGCAAAATCAGAATTATCATTAAACACAATATCTGCTGCAATATATGGCTGAGTAATTAGCTTTTGAGTGAGTAATAGATCTCGATCAAACTCAAAACTGGCTCCCCAAAAATTATTTTCACCACCATAAAGGTAGGCTTTTGTCTCAAAGAAATAAGGTGCAAGGCCTAATAATCCAATAACGCCATCAATGCGATTACTATTACGGTTATTTTTGTCCTCACTATACCTTACCCCAGCTTGTACATCCCAAAATGGTGCAACATTTCTACTGTAAAGAGCTGATACATCATATTTGGGATCATTACTCTCCGCTTTATTCATATTAGCTTCAACAAACATTCGATTTTCATCTGTTCCAATCAATGCCTCGAAACTCGAACCTAAGCTGCCCTTTCCATCTTTATCAACTATCCACTCATTGGAAAATTTAGTTGTCTGATAAATTTGCCCACCATGCTCGTTCATATGATTTTGGCTAAAAGCTAAAGTTTCAGACCCTTTGCTGTTTGAAGACTTTTGATCAGTATTACGTTCAACATAGCCTAATCCGCCTGATTCGCGTAAAAGCACACTCATACTTGACGTACTCTTATTTAGATTTTCAGTCGAATTATCATTCGCAAATGCCATACCCGCTAAGCCAATTAAAGCAACAGATAAAATTGTTTTTGAATATAACTGTTTAGTGATGTGCATGTTGATTCACTCCCTCATGGCTAGTTTGAGGTTGGGCAACGATACTTTTCGTATCATCATCATTGCTATCTACATTTGCCACAATGAGTTTGTTCATCATTCCAGCTGCCATGTGATATAACAAATGGCAGTGGATAGCCCATTCACCCAATTCATCAGCAGTAAGTAAAGTTGTAACTGTTTTCCCCGGTGGCACAATGATCGTGTGTTTATTTGGCATATTACTTGGATCTTGACCATTTTCAAGCTGCATAAACATACCGTGCAAGTGCATTGGGTGAGCCATCATACTGTCATTCACAAATTTCAAGCGTATACGTTCCCCGTATTTCACTTTGAATGGTTCTGTTTCATTAAACTTCTTACCATTAATTGTCCAAATATAGCGCTCCATGTTCCCACCAAGACGGATTTCCATTTCACGTTCAGGGGCACGAGTATCTGGTTGAGGCTTTAAAGATTGTAAGTCACTATATTGAAGTGCTTTTTGACCAACAGGTGTTGAAGCATTTGCCCAGCCATATACAACATCACCATTCTTTTCTTGTGTAGGTGCATTAGATGTAGTCATTTGCATGCCATGGTTCATACCTGACATAGATTGATCTTTTGAGCTGTCTGTCATAGACGACATATCGTGATCCATGCCTTTCATTGAAGACATGTCATGGTTCATTCCAGACATTGACTGATCTTTTGAGCTGTCTGTCATAGACGACATATCGTGATCCATGCCTTTCATTGAAGACATGTCATGGTTCATTCCAGACATTGACTGATCTTTTGAGCTGTCTGTCATAGGCGACATATCATGATCCATGCCTTTCATTGAAGACATGTCGTGATTCATGCCCGCCATAGAAGACATATCATGCCCCATCCCCATATCTTCCATAGTTAATAAAGAACGAGGACGTGACTTCGGCATTTTGATTTGATTTATTGGAGGAGTATTCTCATCATGTAAGGAACCAACTGAAAAACCACTCCTATCAATTGATTCTGCTTCAATTTGATAATTTGATTGTTTGGGTTCTACAATAACATCATACGTTTCAGCCGTCCCTATTCTGAATTCATCAACCGGAACAGGTTTCACTGGTTGCCCATCTGCACTGACTACCGTCATTTTCAAGTTAGGGATTCTGACGTCAAAGAATGACATTGCTGAGGCATTAATAAACCGAAGACGTACTTTTTCACCCGTCTTAAAATTACCAGTCCAATTTTGTTCTGGAGTCTTACCATTCATCAAAAAAGTATATTTTGTCACATCAGACATATCTGTCTTGAGCATTCGCATCTGGTTCCACATCGAACGGTCTTGCCATGTTGCTTTTAAACCATCTTTTTTAATTTGTTTAAAAACATCAAAAACAGTTTCACGACGGTTCTGATAATAGTCAGCTTCTTTCTTTAGATTATTCATGATTTTATCACTAGTTGAATCATGAAAATCTGAAAGTAATACGACATAATCCTTATCTGTTTTCTCAGCTACAGTTAAAGGTGTCCTATTTTTGGGGTAAATGACTAACGGACCATACAAGCCCTCTTGTTCTTGACCTTTACTATGCGAATGATACCAATAGGTACCATTTTGGCGTACCTTAAACTTATATTCGTAGGTCTTATTAGGGGCAATACCGTCAAACTGATTAAATCCGGGTACGCCATCCATGATGCCCGGTAGAATTAACCCGTGCCAATGAATAGAAGAATCTTGTTTTTTTAGCTTGTTATGGACACGAATAATAGCATCATCACCTTCCTCAAACTCAAGAAGAGGTGCAACAAATTTCCCATTAACCGTAATTCGTTTTAAAGGCTTACCTGTGATATTCACCGTTTGCTCAGCGATTGTTAAATCATATTCTTTAACTGCTGCCACAACCCAAGTTGATGAAAATAAACCGACTCCTATTAAAAGGACATGCGTTAATTTTGTAGACATTTATTTCACCTATCTAATATAAGGATGGGAGAATCAAGCAAACCTATTATTCGCTTTAATTTCCCCCGATCTTTCATTTATCGTATTTGTTATTTATTTGATGTATTTGACATGTTCATCTTTGAGTGGTCCATGTTCATCATACTGGAATTATCCATATTACTCATTTTAGATTGCCCCATATTCATCATCTTAGAATGATCCATCTGAGACATATCCGTCATGTTACCATGCTCATGCTGACTATGATCCTGTTGGGTTTTATCATCATTCTTCATATTACAAGGTTTTTGACATTTCTCTTGCGTCTTTGAATCGGCTTTAATTTCAGACACAACTGTAGTTCCTTGTTTCACATCTGCTGCCCAAGACTGAGTTCCTACAATTAAAGTACCAACACACATAAGAGTGGTTAAGCTACGGCTGAATAGAGTTTTCATGTTTTGCTCCAAAAATTAACTTTATGTAAATACCTTAAAGGCCTTCACTAAACATCTATGTGACATGAAAATGACATTTTTGTAATCTACAACGAATCACGTATTTATAACGTTATTATGTTCTTAATGAGTGATATGGGATTTTTATCAATGAGAATCTTACTAGTTGAAGATGAACAAAAAACCGGTGACTACCTTAAACAAGGTCTATCTGAAGCTGGGTATATAACGGATTGGGTAACGGATGGATTATCTGGTAAACATCAAGCGCTTTCCGAAGAATATGACCTCATCATTTTAGATGTGATGCTTCCAAAGCTAGATGGTTGGGATATCATTTATGATATCCGAAAAAGTGGCAAAACTATGCCTATTCTTTTTCTTTCAGCACGTGATCAAATTGAAGATCGTGTGAAAGGCTTGGATTTAGGTGCTGATGATTATCTAGTCAAGCCTTTTGCTTTTGCTGAGTTATTAGCACGAATTAAAAGCTTACTCCGACGGGGACAACAAAAAGAAGATAGTAACCTTATTACAATTGCTGATCTTGAACTTGATCTTCGTAAACGCCGCGTCACTCGCGCTGGGCAACGTATTGACTTAACAGCTAAAGAATTCGCGCTGATGGAATTATTTATGCGTAGACGTGGTGAGATATTACCTCGTACGCTCATTGCCTCTCAAATATGGGACATGAATTTTGATAGTGATACCAACGTTGTAGAAGTCGCTATCAAACGTTTGCGCAGTAAAATTGACAGTAATTTTAGCCCAAAGCTGATACAGAACATACGTGGAATGGGGTATGTTTTAGAGGTAGAAGATGACTCGTAAATTGTTTAATGCAATCAGCTTTCGTATAGCAATCATCTTTTCTCTTTCTACTGTTATCATCTTAATGATTATGGGGTTGGTTATTCACAAGCTCGTAATGCATCATTTTGAAGCTCAAGACCGAACTCAATTAGAAGGCAAAATTCAACTTATAGAGAATCTACTTGAACAGAACCCATCTAACTCTCAAGAACTAAATTTATATTTAAAAGATGCCTTAATTGGACATCACGATCTGATTGTTCAGATTGAACGTCCAACAGGTCAAGTTATTTTTAGCTCAGCACCATCAGTAATTCATCCCCAAGCACTCAACAAATCAAAACAAGATCCATGGCTTGAATGGAAAATTAAAAATAAGACTTATCGTGGCTTAATTTATAAAAAGACTTTTGATCATAATGACTCGTTTATATCAGCTCAGATTATTGTTGGAATCGATACCTCTGAGCATCTACATTTCTTAAATGACTTTAGACGTCAACTTTTATACATTGGATTTGTGGGTACAATTTGTTTAATGTTCTTAGGGTGGTTCGCAGCATGGCGAGGGCTACGTCCAGTACAACAAATGGCAAAAGTAGCAGAGGGTATCTCAGCCCAACATCTTTCTGAACGTTTAGAAGTCGAAAATACTCCAACCGAACTTAAATCACTGGCTGTCGCTTTTAATGATATGTTAGATCGGCTAGAAGCCGCAGTAGAAAAACTTTCAGATTTTTCATCTGATCTTGCTCATGAAATAAGAACACCTATTAACAATTTGATGACTCAAACTCAAGTATGTTTATCTCGTAGTCGAAATATTAATACTTATCAGGAAGTTCTATTTTCAAATTTAGAAGAGTTTGAGCATTTAGCTCGCATGGTCTCTGATATGCTATTTTTGGCAAAAGCAGAACATGGTCTACATTTACCTAACCTACAACAGGTTAATTTAGTTAAAGAAGTTTCAGCATTATTTGATTTTTATGATGCTATCGCTGCTGAAAAGGGAATGTCACTCGAACAGAGTGGTTCAGGTAGTATAAAAGGTGATCCTTTAATGCTACGCCGCGCTTTAAGTAATTTGTTATCGAATGCAATTAAATATGGCAAATCAGATTCGGTCATCAAAATCACATGCCAACAAAACTTTGATACAACAACATTCATCATTGAAAATGAAAGCTCCCCACTATCATCAGAACAACTTAATCGGTTATTCGATCGTTTTTATCGAACAGATGTATCTAGACAGAGAGTTGAAGAAGGTACTGGCCTTGGTTTAGCAATTACCAAATCTATTCTTGATGTGCATGGAGCTTCCATTCAAGCGACTTATAACGAGGGACATATTTCTTTTAAAATTATCTTTAAAAATTAGTGATATCTCGGTTATTAAGCACTCATTCTAATGATGCTTACCACTCATTAACTTACGCTAATGAGTGGTAAGTCGTGATTATTTTTGATGACGTAATCGTAAGGCATTACCAATTACCGATGCTGAGCTTAGGCTCATTGCTAATGCAGCAATCATAGGCGAGAGTAACCAGCCAGTAAATGGATACAGTACACCAGCAGCCAAAGGGATACCTAATCCATTATAGAGGAAAGCAAACATCAAGTTTTGTTTCATATTTTTAACAGTTGCCTCTGATAAAGAACGAGCAATTTCAATACCACGTAAGTCACCTTTTACTAATGTAACTTGGGCACTATTCATTGCTACATCAGTACCCGTGCCCATTGCGATTCCAATATCAGCTTGAGCCAAGGCTGGTGCATCATTAATTCCATCACCAGCCATAGCAACAATTCTCCCTTCTTTTTGCAATTTTGTGACCAAATCTAATTTATCAGCAGGTTTAACCTCACCATAAACCTCACTAATTCCTAACTTAGCCCCAACTGATTTTGCTGTAGTTAGCCCATCACCTGTTGCCATGATGATTCTTAAACCTGAGTCTTCCAACGATAAAAGGGCCTCTGGAGTGCTTGCTTTGATTGGATCTGAAACTGCCAGAAGACCTAGCAGTTTTCCATCGGCTGCCAAATACATAACACTGGCACCTTCAGCTCTTAATACCTCTGCTTGTGGAATAAGAGTGTTAACAGATATCCCTAATTGCTTCATCAGTGCCGTATTGCCTAGCGCTAATTTTTGTCCGTTTATCTCTCCATTAACACCAATACCTGAACCTGATTCAAATGAAGTAGGTTTACTTAAAGTAAGATTTCGCTCACGGGCGGCACGTACAATTGCATTTGCTAAAGGATGCTCACTGCCCTGATCTAAACTCGCAGCTAAACGGAGGACTTCATTCTTTTCATATCCTGAAGTGGCTACTACTTTATTGAATGATGGTTGTCCTTCTGTCAAAGTTCCTGTTTTATCAATAATCAATGTATCAATTTTACGTAGATTCTCTATTGCGGCAGCGTCTCGAAAAAGTACTCCATTTGATGCACCTCGCCCTGTTGCTACCATAATTGACATTGGCGTAGCTAATCCCAAAGCACATGGGCATGCGATGATTAAAACAGCTACTGCATTGATTAATCCATAAACCCAACTAGGTTCAGGTCCGAATAGCCCCCACCCCAAAAAAGTTAGAACAGCAATACCTATAACCCCCATAACAAATCGTCCTGCAACATGATCCGCCATCCGCTGCATAGGTGCTTTTGAACGTTGAGCCTGAGCAACCATTTGCACGATTTGAGAAAGTACGGTTGATGATCCAACTTTTTCTGATCGCATCACCAATGAACCATTCATGTTCATTGTTGCACCAATGACTTGATCACCCACACGTTTTGTAACTGGCACAGGTTCACCAGTTAACATCGATTCATCTACAGAGCTTGAACCTTCTGTAATGACTCCATCAACAGGAACTTTTTCACCGGGGCGTATCCGTAATAAATCGCCTACGTGTACATGAGATAGTGGAATATCTTCTTCTATACCATCAACACTGATTTTTCTTGCTGTTTTAGGTGCTAGCCCAAGTAGGGATTTAATTGCCGCTGAAGTTTGGGAACGTGCTTTTAACTCTAGCACTTGACCTAACAATGTGAGAGAAATAATCGCTGCGGTCGCCTCAAAATACACAGCAACACGCCCCATAGATACAAATGAGTCTGGAAATACTTGAGGTACTATTGTTCCAACAAGGCTGTATATAAAAGCAGCTCCTGTACCTATTCCAATCAAGGTCCACATATTTGGACTCCGATTCCAGATTGACTGCCAACATCTAACAAAAAATGGCCATCCCGCCCAAAAAACTATTGGCAAGGTAAGAAAAAGTTCAATCCAGCTTTGCACCTGCATTTCGAACCAGTTCAATTGATGACCAAACATTGCTAAGAAAACTACAATAATGGTTAGCGGTAAGGTCCACCAAAATCTATGCTTAAAATTCTTGAGTTCTGGGTTTTCATCAGCGTCATCTAAGTCAGGAAGTAAAGGCTCTAACGACATACCACAGATCGGACAATTTCCCGCATGGTTCTGTCTAATTTCAGGATGCATTGGACAAGTGTATATCGTGAAGGTATTAACATGAGCAGGCTGATTAACTTCATTTGAATCCTCACCATCCCTCTTTTGTGGTTCTTTTAACGTAACTACATTCTCAACTTTAGTAATATAAAAATGAGGATCACTTTTAAACTTTATGTGGCATTTCTCACTACAAAAGTAAAAAGTTCTATTTTTAACTTCTTCATAAAACTTGGATGCTTCTGTAACTGTCATACCACAGACAGGGTCAGTAAGTCTGTTATTGAGTACTTTGTTTTCATGATGATGGTCCATAAAAGCCTCCTTCATATTTAATTTTTTAAATTAATAATTTCATTAAGATGGAAATAGACTCCCTCTTATTAGTTTGTTTAGTGATCATTGTTTTCTTTAAAGCCAGTGTACCACTTGTGGTTTTTTAATTTTTAAAATGACAAAAATGTAATTTTGAAGTCATCGGGATGTTTCTCTCATCCTTTAATAATAAGCATGAGAAAGGTGATGACCAAGCAACCAATTGATGCATTTCATTCGGTCATTACTGAGCCCAAGATTAGTTTAAAGAGGATGAAGAAATGAAAATTTTCAAAAATAAAATGTCAGCTCTACGTAACACTCTCGTAGGTGCAACACTGATTGTTACTGCTTCAAGTGCATTTGCACACGTGAAACTTGAAAGTGCAATTCCTGCGATCAATGCTTCTGTAGCAAGTCAACCAAAAAACATAACACTCAATTTTGGTGAAGAAGTCATGCTAATGAACGTTAAGTTACTTGATGCCCAACGTAAGGATATCCCTTTGAACTACCAAATAACTCATGATATGAAAAAATCATTTGACGTAGCGGTTCCAAAACTAAAAAAAGGAAAATATACGGTGGTTTGGACCACAATGGGTACCGATGGCCATAACATGAATGGTGAATATAATTTCACTATTAAATCGGCAAAATAACAATGAGTGAAAATAGTCAACATGCCAGCAGCTTGCTGGCATGTTGCTATAATAAAGGGAGAAAAATATGATTCCTGAGACTTGGATATATGCAACATGGTTGGTTAAAGTCATTTTATATTTAGGGATTGCATTTGTTATTGGCGGTGCTTTCTGCTATTTCTTACTTGGACGTTATGTTGAAATCAAGGAGACTATTCTAAAATACATGACTATTGGTACAGGTTTAGGCCTTTTTTCAAGTGTTCTCGGCTTCTTCATTCTTATAGGAAGTTTTGCCAACACTGGCCTTTCAGGTATGTGGGATAGCAACTATATAAATATACTAGTCAATACTCCTACTGGACATGTCTCTATCATTCGATCAATCAGTTTTGCACTTTTACTCATATTTATGATAGTCAAACTTAGTAAAGGGACGATTGATATTTCCAAAACTGAAGGAGCAATCTTTACCATACTGCTCACACCAATCGTTTTAAGTTTTTCACAACTCGGACACGTCACGAATTTACCCTTATTCGCTCAAGCTTTGTTATCAATACATGTACTTGTAATGTCCTTATGGATGGGGTCGCTTTATCCATTATGGAAAACAAGCAAAAAAATTAATGGCTTACCACTTAAAGAACGTATGCATCTATTTGGGCAAATAGCAGCCTTTATTGTAGGAATACTCATCGCTTGTGGTCTTAGTATTGCTTTATTACTCTTTAAAGATTTTAATACTCTAATCAATACACCTTATGGGCATGGATTTATTATTAAAATATTATTTGTCCTAAGTATTTTATTGTTAGCAGCCTTTAACAAATGGTATTTCACACCTCGCTTACAAGACCCGAAATTTGCGAAACAATTGGGCTATGCCATTTTATTTGAGATGTCATTAGGTCTATCAATTCTTTTAGCCACTGGTTATATCACCACTGTAGTCGGTATTGAGTAAAAAAGGATCACGCTATGACTTCATGGATGAAGTACAATTTATTATTTTTCATTTTTTTGAATACGACATCATGGGCTGAACCTAGCACTTCAAAAACGATTCGCTCCTTAGATGATACCGAATTACGTAATATCACTGATCATAATCATGGCGACACCAAAGTCGAAGAGAATAAAGACCATCATTCTAAAGATAAACAACTACGTAATGAAGAGAGGTGGTCCCACATGTTTGAACAACTAAAAGCTTATTTATAAGTGATACTCTGCTCTAGTTAAGCTACCTTATTTTGTTGTGGTAGCTGGTCATAGTAAAACTCATCTGGAGTCATTTTGTCCAGACTCGAATGAGGTCGTTTCAAATTATAAAATTCAAAATATGCGTTTAATTGCTTCTTCGCATCCAAAACATTGCTGTAGGCTTTGAGATACACCTCTTCATATTTAACGCTCCGCCATAATCGTTCAACCATCACATTATCAACCCATCGACCTTTACCATCCATACTGATTTGAATGCCATTTGATTTCAATACATCAATAAATGCATCACTGGTAAACTGACTGCCTTGGTCTGTATTAAATATTTCAGGTCGACCATATTTTTCAATAGCTTCATTTAATGTTTCTATGCAAAATGTAACCTCCATACTAATCGATACTCTATGCGCAAGTACCTTGCGGCTATGCCAATCAATCACAGCACATAAATAAACAAAGCCTTTTGCCATAGGGATATACGTTATATCCGTAGACCACACTTGATTACTGCGCTGAATAGCCAATCCTTTGAGCAGATATGGATATTTGCGGTGAGCTTGATTAGCCTGGCTTAAATTTGGTTTGCAATATAACGCATTAATGCCCATTTTCTTCATTAAAGTACGTGTATGACGTCGTCCTATATGATGTCCTTGACGATTCAACAAATCACGCATCATCCGGCTACCTGCAAAAGGGTATTGCATATGTAACTCATCCATACACCGCATTAGCTTCAGATCTGATGCACTCACAGGTTTTGGGCGATAGTAATAACAACCACGGGAGACTTTCAGCAGCTGAGCTTGCTTAGATACTGAAATCTGAAGTGAGTCATCGATTAACTTTTGTGGTTGAAGCGGCCCAGTTTCTTCAACACACCTTCTAAAAAATCAATTTCTAATGCCTGCTCACCGATTTTTGCATGTAGTTTTTTTAGATCGATGGGTGGTTCTGTTGGAGCTTTTGATTGATCGAAAGCTTGCGAGGAAGCTGAAATCAGTTGATTTTTCCAGTCGATAATTTGGTTTTGATGAACATCAAATTCAGCACTCAATTCAGCAAGTGTTTTTTCTGCTTTAATCGCAGCAAGTGCTACCTTAGCTTTAAAATCATTTGAATGATTTCTTCTTGGTCTACGTGCCATAAAATACTCCATATATTGATGTTTATAACATCATTTGGGGAGCAAAATATCACTTATAAGTGTTGTTCAAATTTCCTGATCCACCTCTGAAGATAGTAGACAACAAAAAGTTATAAATGGATTAATGTTACAAAAGCCTAACGTACTACCGCCCTCCAAATAAACGATACTTAAGTAATGTTTATTGATTCAATAAGTAGTTCAAATTTTTTAATAAAAAATAGTAGCAATATTACTGTTGGGGGCTTCTTAGCCCCCAACAGTATTTAATTCAGAGCTTGAACCGACTGCTGTAAGCCTTTCTGAATATCTTGAACATGAGTGAGATCATGCGTTTGCTGATGCTCTGTTTGAGATTCAACGCTGTAAAACTCCTCCACTATATCCAAACCCTCTTCACCTCCCACCTCAAAGCAGGCATTACCATAACCCTGCCGTGCCACATGATCCAAAGCCTCCTGATAGAACCCTGCTGTCTTACTTTGTTCATCCATCTGTTTGGCTGAACTAATCGCATCTTTCAGGTTTGTGCCATCACGTAAAGTCAGATCCACGTAGTAGATCGGGGTACGGTAACTTTGTGTGGTGCTTTTACCTCGCAAGGTCAATTGCAATGGCAAACAAGAAAGTAAGTCACCCGATGCTGCGTGATAGTAACGAAGTCGAGCTGCCAAAGTGCGGATGCTGTTAAAGCCTGTGGTTCTAAAGATGAAAGTACCAAACTCATCTGATTCATCTAAGTTGACGTAGAGTCTGCCATAGGGCTTGCATAATCCACCCTGTGCCAATGGACATAAATCAGGGGATGGACAAGGATGTTGTTCAATGCCATTTTGACCGAGTCGCTGACAGCTTTCGCCATTGCCTGAACAGATTAAACGTCCAGTTTGGCGGTCAAATAGGCTGTACTCTGCTCTTAAGTTGAGATCGGGATCATTGAAGATCATGCGGACTGGAATGCTTCTCAGCTTTTGGTTCTGATTGGGCGCTTTGGCACGTAGTTGCTCATCCAGTGGATGTTTGACCCACCCATCTTTATTTTGGATTTGGCTGGTAATGGTAAATTGATCATCTTTTTCAGGCAGACGTTTTCCATTCTTTTCGACAATTTTGCCGATACTGATACGCCCCAACACAGGTGGGGTAATAGCTAAACCTTTAATCATGATGATGTACTCTATATAGATGTTGAAATGGCGTTTAAATTTGGATAAATAAATTTTGGGCATAAAAAATCCCATACTTGTTTGGGGTATGGGATCAGTTGGTTGGGGTGTTAGTTAAATTGAAATGGGTTACTTGGGTATCAGCCCTATCCACCATTCGGATAAATCTGAAAGCGTCGTGTTCCTGCTTTGGTTTGGGGAAATTGCTGTAGGTATTCAGGATGCTGTTTAAGCAATGATTTACTGTCTAGGCTGATTGAGTCTTGTGATTTCTTCCATGTGACTGAACCACCTGTAAATACCGCTCGCTCTGCTTCTTTCATCATCATTTGTAGTTGATGTTTCAGTTCATCAAAATACTGCTGGTGTTGTTCAACTTTATGTCGCTCCTCTAGTAACTGATTAAACAAATAATTAGCTTGTTCATTTTGGGTCAGGTCTTCTACTGTTAATGGAATCTGTTCAGGATAAAGTTGTTGCAAGGCTTTAGCTGCTGAATCCGAAGCATCTACACTGGGTGGAATACCTGTTTCGACACATTGCCAGAAATGACGTTCCGCATTAATGATGTGCTGAATCACAGTTTCATTACGAGTCACTTTATAGATTTTGGTTTCATGCCCACAGATCAAGGCACAAATATGCGCTGCCTGTTTACCTGTCACTGCCAATTGATGCTGTACCTGACACAGCACATATAAAGGCACGCCATCTCGCCATAGTTTTGCGCCATATTCCCCCACGGTTTTACATTCCAAAATTTGCACTTCTTCATTACCGACTACAGCATAATCCAAGTTCGCCAACATAAACTGTTTGTCTTCATCAGGGTGTTGCAATACTGCATTAACTCGACGGACTTTATGATTGGTGTGCATGCTGTAGTATTCAGCCACCAAAGGTTCTAGCTTTTTTCCCCAGTACAAGGGTGCGTAACCTGCACTTTCATCCTCGATGTTTTGTTGCATCCGCCCTGTCTTGATCATCCACAGTTCCAGCATCGACATATAGGGATTCAGTCCACAGGCCGTTGCTGCATCACTGCTGCCAATACCCTATTTTCTGACTTCTAACCATTGTTGATAGTTCATCTGTTTGGTGTTGGCAAGTCTTTTTGCTGTAAGGGCTTTGGTCTTTCGTGGTTGCGTATTCGGTCGATCTCGTTTGGTTCGGGTTCCCACCTCAATCTGCTGAATGGATTGATTTAGATTCGGTAAATAGGGTTGTAGTGGTGGGTTATTTAGCGTGTTTTGAATTTGAGTATGACTATTCATTGCAATTATTCCTGTATCGATAAAATCGTAAAAGCTGAATTTTGGGCATAAAAAAGCCGCATGAGGGTGCGGCTAAAGGTGTTGCTGTGCTTGTACGGTGTTACTGTATGCTTAGGCTAATGGAGCTGGCTTAATTGAAACTGAATTTAGGCAATCATTCTCAATGCCTGTTCCAGACCACGCTGTTTAATGGCAGCCCCTGCACCAAACCATGCTGAATCGAGTCGATGATCGGTACTCATCGCTCGACGTTCATGGTCACAGAACTCGGTGATGCTGCACAATAATCCATAAGCGGTATCCTTGGCTGAACTCAGTTCTGCACCACGTCCATGTCCGTTAAACATGGTCATGACTTTCGACATGGCACGTCCATTTGGCTCGGTTTTATTGTCCGCTTTGGTTGGGGTGTTGATGCCTTGGTTTGGCATAGCAGCATTTCGATAGAACTGAATGATGCTTTCATCTTGTTCAGCCATAGTTAGGTTGGTATTGTTAAACACCGCATCAAAGAAGGCTGCTGCTTCCTGCTGAGTTACCTTACGCTGGCTCAGTTGTTTCATTTCATACATGTGTTCATCCCATGCACGGACTGAAATACCCAACTGTTGTTTAACTTTCTCAGCATCGAAACGAGTGCTGTGTGGGACTTTAACCACACCTGCACTGGTATTTTGTCCTTTGAGAGCAATTGCCAAAGTATTGTTACATACCACCCGGATACTGGTGAACTGTGCAGTGGTTGCTAGAGTGCCATCACAAGCCGTCGCTAGTAGAATATAGCCATTACTCACATCCTTACCCTTGAGTGCTGAAGTCTGTCCAGTCTTGGCTAATGCCCAGAATTTCTTGCCACCTTTCAGTACCCCTGCGGTTTCCAGTTCAAAGCCTGATTGCTCCGTCAGGTCTTTGTAGAAGTGTAGGATTTCCATCGGTTGGACTTCTTGAAAGCGTTGGCTGACCACGGATAAAGGTGCATGCGTATCTGAACGGTAAAGCACTCGTTGTTCTTCAAAAGGCATGATGATGCTTTGTCCACGTTCATTCTGTGCCATGTAATTGACATCCGAGGATTCTATCCGCCAGTCCATGCCTGCTTGTTGTGCCCAAACCTCGATGGGTTGGTTTGGTGTGAGTTCATTGCCTAACCCATGCCAAGGGGTTTGTCCAGTGAATGCCATAGTTTCAACTAAATGTGCCATAAGAATAATTCCTGTATCGATTTTGAATGGGTAAAAGGGTTCGATTTAAATTTTGCTAAATACTTAATTGCGTAAATTCGGGCTAAAGCTGCGGTCACAGTTGTTGCAGTAATACTGTTTGCGATAAGTTGGGTGAAGCGGTTGTTGCTGTTCATCTTCAGTGATCAACATCCAGATACCGCCAATCAGTACCCCAACGATTGCACCTGCAATTGGAGGAATATTCAGGCTTTTGGAAACACTCACTCCTAATGTGGCAAGTGCCATCGGTGACATCACACTATTGGAAATGGGGTTATTGGTTGAGGTACTGGGTAAATGTTGGGTTGATTCAAGCAGTACCGTCTCTCGGGACTGGCAATAAGGACATGGCAAACTCATTGTGGTATTTCCTGTAAATGAATAAAAAAACCTGCTGGGGAAGCAGGCAAAATGATTGCAATGTAGCTGAAGCATGTATTGGTGCTATCTCAAATGGAGAAACACTGTTCTCAATTAGATGCTATGTATTTGTATTT
Organism: Acinetobacter sp. FDAARGOS_515; assembly: GCF_003938865.1. Lineage (NCBI taxonomy): Bacteria > Pseudomonadati > Pseudomonadota > Gammaproteobacteria > Moraxellales > Moraxellaceae > Acinetobacter > Acinetobacter sp. FDAARGOS_515. The sequence goes on from NZ_RKIX01000003.1 coordinate 248,767, forward strand.
TTTTAGAATGCGTTTTTTTTCATCAGTTTTAGGCAATTTTTGAATGATGATTAAACAGATCAATTGACCTGTTTTTTAGCAGCGATTATGATGCAAGGGCTGACCTACATTGTCAGTCGGTTTTGACAGACCGCTCATCTAGCGCATCGGAGTTTATTCATCTGAGTATTCTTTGTATGTGTAAAAACCTTCTCGTCCCCCTTTGCGGTAGAACGGGAGGGGGACGCGTTCGCGCGTGCTGGTTCTAGATGTCCAGTCTGTCAACCCCTTTTCGTTCTGCCACCATAATCAATTGACAGTGATTCGGTAGAACTTCTAATTCATCTAGGAGTCAACCATGACGCAATTTACTGTGCTTTATTATTCCCCTGCACTTTCTCTGCCTCTCAGGCATTTTATTCCAATTCATTTATCACACGCTTTCACTGTGTCCTGATTGACTCAAGGCATCAATTAACTGCTGCATCCATTTTGGTCAGTGGTGTTTTGTGCTGGATAAAAATCATGAAATTCATCGCACAGCTTATTTTGGTTGTCCTTATTGTGCTCAGTAACAGCATCGCTAGAGCCTATGACAGCCAAGCAAAATGTATTTGAAATTACAGGCAATTTCATAATTCATTTTTAAAAACTTAAAAAATATTGGATGGGGAAAATAATAGGATGAAATACATTTCAATTGCGCTGCTCACCAGCCTTGCGTTGGTCGGCTGCTCAAAACCACAACAAGATGATGTAGAGAATAAAGAACTATCTCAAAAGATTGAAAACATGTCATTGAATGATGCTGTCCCTGCACAGGCTGTTTCTTCTCCTTTGATTATCGCTCGCAATAAAATTACACCTCCGCTAACAAAGACTGGAGAAGACTTTCAGGAACTCATCAAAGATGAGGGGTATTTTTCCTTTTATCCACCGTATAAAACCATCTATGGATTGCAGATGTTTGCTGAAAATGACGATGTTGCAGATTATTGTGCAAACTGCGTGTATTTCCAGTCCATTCTCAATGATTTAAGAAATGTGCTGGCTTTAAAAAACAATCAAGTTTTAGTGATCGGACATACTGATCAACAGTTTCCTGCATTCACTTTTGCTTTAGGTGATGACTATTCTTTGCGTGCAGCGCATGATACGGCAATCAATTATATAAGATCGACAATGCAGGTGACTCCACCACAAAAAGATCAATTTGAGAGTACAGAACAATATCAACAACGTATTCAGACACTTCAAAATGAGTTGGATACTAAAAATGCCCATCTAAATTATGACTTGAAGCTTTTAGAACTCAGTTTAAATGCTACGTCTGGTCAAAGTCTGTTTATGCCAAGCAGCTATACACCGAATGATCGACCAAATGGTCCGATTGATAATTTTGTTTATTACGATGCTGATTCGAAACAATTACATTTTGAGAATATGAATTTCGCATCTGATCTTATTGTGAATTTCACAGCCCCATCCACGCCAGAGTTAGCACAAAATATTATTACGGCTGGTGGACAGAAGTATGTCGGTTACATTTTTAACTTCAATAATCATAAATTGGAATTAGAGAGCTTAGTCATTTATCAGGCCAACAACACTCAAGCTGATTCTGCGAATGAACCGATTGCCATCCTTGAACCGAGCACCATGTCCTTTCAACGCAAACATTTCAACGGCATAGAAAATGCTCGATTAAAGCAATTTGATGTGACACTGAAAAAGCCAATTCCTTTTGATTTTAGCTTGGAAAACTACACGCCGATCGAAAAGGTATTTAAAAAGATCGATGAGTAATTCCCACTTTTATAAAAAGTAAAAAATTGATTGACCAAACAATTAAATACACAGAGTTGGGCTTTCACCCAACCCTGTAGATCACAATATTCGATTAAATATAGGCATGTGTAATGAATTTTATTCCATCGATTGTTTTATCCAGTGTGTTGCTACTGACTTTAACTGCGTGTAATTCAGGTAACGATGCACCAAAACCAAAGGATACCCCAACTCAAACAAGTGAGCATAGCACTGCTGATGCGACTGAAACTCCGCCTCAATCTGAAGATGATTTTCCAGCCGTTGATAAATCCTTTCTGGAAGATGAGTCATATAATGCTGAGGAAGGGACTGAACCCACTGTACAAGAACAATTTGAAGTCCGTGTCCGTCGTGAAGAATCACAATACTCCATGACAGGCTATACCGATTTGTTAAACATCATGTCCTTGAACGATGCGCCAACCACCATCACAGGGGTTTTAATCAACCGTGGTAATTGCAGAAGCAAAGGCACTTACGATTACCAAAATATGCGCTATGGCTCAGTGGCAAAAGTCTACTTGGGCTGTTCCGCTGAATATGTCCGTGAAGTGACCATCACCACCAACAGTGGTTTGACCTATACCTATAATTTTTAGAGATTTAATCACAGCGATTTATACAAGCATAAAAAAGGCGTTCTAATCAGAGCGCCTTATATTTGAAAAGTTTACTTAGCAGGGATATTCCCTGTATAGCTTTGCCATAAATAGGAAATATGCTGACTCATATACCGATAAAGTTTGAGGGGGCCATTTAGAAACTCAAGCTGTTTACTCCAGTAGCTACGCATATCACTGTCCGCAAAGTAACAGTGTTTTTCCCAAACCAAATAAGGTGATCCTTGCACAAGCTCATGTCCCTTGTGTAAACAAGCCCCTCTCCATACCCGTAAGATAAAATCAGAATATTTACACTCATCACCAATCACATAAATGATGGCATGGACTGAATAAAATCCATTCAGTGATTTCACAATACGCCATTGCACATCATACAGCTTGCCAGCTAATTCTTCGGATTGATGTAATCTTTCCAGCCATTTACTAGCAAGTTTTGGTAATTTAACTTCGGCATCAAATTGTAAGGGAATAGTAAACATACAAGGTAAATCATAGATCATACAATTGATCTGCTTATGTTTGTCTAGACAACGTTTAAACAATGCCTTTTGGAATTTAATACTTTCATTAATTGGTTCAATAAATTTTGTATATTCCAGTGCAATCCGTCGTTTCAGAAACTTATGTTTAAATTGATCATGAATAAGCTCTGCATTCTCTACAAGGTAATTCATATTACCGTAATGAGAAAAGCCTACTGTATCAAAGATTGCAGCCCAATAAGGATTTAGTTGAAATCCATGTAATACCAAACGGTGATAATGCAGCCAAGGTAGAGAATTTAAAAATATACGATAATTCTTATCCAAACATTTGGGTGATCGTTTATCCATAACCGCTAGTTTCCCATTTTCAATTTGAGCTGCATTTTGAATACTCTGTCCTAAGAACAAATGAGTATTAACATCCAGCATGAATGGGATAATTGGTGTCTGCGGTATATAGTGTGCTTGAGGAGTCGCTGAATAATGAGTCATTTCATGCCTCCTTTTGACCAGTATTTTTAAGAGATTTACCCATTTTTATCGCAACATCCTTAGCAATATTTTTACCAAATACACGTATGAAGTAGGCTTTATCATTTCTAAGGTTTTGCTCATTCTCTTCATCCTGCTTAATCCTTTTATGCACAATGAATTGGTCTCTTTTGGTTATATAACGGATGGCTTTAATCAAATACTCGTATTTTTGTTTATCACTGCGATGTAAGGTGCCAATACCGACATCTTTGTATTTGCCATTGTGAGCATCAATATTGCAATTATAGTAAGTCCCCTCATCACCAATCACTCTTTTCCAGACCTCACCAATCTGTTGTGCTAACTTAATGTCCTGAGAGGTGGTCCCACATGTTTGAACAACTAAAAGCTTATTTATAAGTGATACTCTGCTCTAGTTAAGCTACCTTATTTTGTTGTGGTAGCTGGTCATAGTAAAACTCATCTGGAGTCATTTTGTCCAGACTCGAATGAGGTCGTTTCAAATTATAAAATTCAAAATATGCGTTTAATTGCTTCTTCGCATCCAAAACATTGCTGTAGGCTTTGAGATACACCTCTTCATATTTAACGCTCCGCCATAATCGTTCAACCATCACATTATCAACCCATCGACCTTTACCATCCATACTGATTTGAATGCCATTTGATTTCAATACATCAATAAATGCATCACTGGTAAACTGACTGCCTTGGTCTGTATTAAATATTTCAGGTCGACCATATTTTTCAATAGCTTCATTTAATGTTTCTATGCAAAATGTAACCTCCATACTAATCGATACTCTATGCGCAAGTACCTTGCGGCTATGCCAATCAATCACAGCACATAAATAAACAAAGCCTTTTGCCATAGGGATATACGTTATATCCGTAGACCACACTTGATTACTGCGCTGAATAGCCAATCCTTTGAGCAGATATGGATATTTGCGGTGAGCTTGATTAGCCTGGCTTAAATTTGGTTTGCAATATAACGCATTAATGCCCATTTTCTTCATTAAAGTACGTGTATGACGTCGTCCTATATGATGTCCTTGACGATTCAACAAATCACGCATCATCCGGCTACCTGCAAAAGGGTATTGCATATGTAACTCATCCATACACCGCATTAGCTTCAGATCTGATGCACTCACAGGTTTTGGGCGATAGTAATAACAACCACGGGAGACTTTCAGCAGCTGAGCTTGCTTAGATACTGAAATCTGAAGTGAGTCATCGATTAACTTTTGTGGTTGAAGCGGCCCAGTTTCTTCAACACACCTTCTAAAAAATCAATTTCTAATGCCTGCTCACCGATTTTTGCATGTAGTTTTTTTAGATCGATGGGTGGTTCTGTTGGAGCTTTTGATTGATCGAAAGCTTGCGAGGAAGCTGAAATCAGTTGATTTTTCCAGTCGATAATTTGGTTTTGATGAACATCAAATTCAGCACTCAATTCAGCAAGTGTTTTTTCTGCTTTAATCGCAGCAAGTGCTACCTTAGCTTTAAAATCATTTGAATGATTTCTTCTTGGTCTACGTGCCATAAAATACTCCATATATTGATGTTTATAACATCATTTGGGGAGCAAAATATCACTTATAAGTGTTGTTCAAATTTCCTGATCCACCTCTCTGTGAGTGTTTACGACCATCGAGAAAGAAAAAACAGTGGTAGTGATAGCCCGTTTTTTCGGCAAATTCCAATTTCCATAGATAGCCCAATATACGTAAATTTGAAGTACGCTTTAAATAACGAAGGCATGTGATTAAATCTGCTTTGACTTGGGCAAGTTCAGGGTTTTGTGTTTTTCCATAACGAAAATCGACACGAGCAATGACAATTCTCGAATGTTTAGCCAGTATCGTATCTACACATTCTGTAGCGACCTTTTGCTGATATTGGGAACGTTCCCTTCGTTTTTTCTGTTGGTATTTGAATTCCTTTTCTTGAGTTAGCAAATACAAACGTTCAATGAATAGATTAATTAATTCTGCATAACAAATTGAAGTTATTGTTCCATCAGTATTTCTTAGCTGAATAATATCATTGGGGTAATGTAGATAAAAATCAGCATGAAAATAACCCTTTAGAATTTCGTTATACGCTTGCATAACAATCTTATGATGCTCACAATCATAATGCTCTAGAGGATCAAACCCTTGGATGAGTATTTGCTTTAATAATTCAATGAATTTTTTATCAATAGGCTCATACCATCCATGATACAGAGTGCCTTTGATCTTACGATAAGCCTGCACATAGTTGTGTTTTAAGATTTGTTTTACTAATTCAATTTCTGAGAATATTTTCTCAGCTTCAGGATTTGATCGAATTTCATATTGGTTATATTCAGTGTTGAAATCTAATAAGTAATCCAATGCCAATGAGCTTGAATGCTGATCGTCTGCTGCATTGAAGCATTCTTCATACATTGAATTGAGTAAAGACTGTTGCTCTTCCAATGGTGCTGTAATCTGAATGGGCTGATTAGATGAATCAGTATCAGTTATTTCAGTCTGCTGATTTAGAAAGTGTTCAGGTACTTGTGTTAAGTATTCATGTGCTAAAGCAGGTGTTTGATTATTACTCATAAGATAGGATGATTGATTCATAATAATGAACTTCTCTGTACGTAATTACACCTAACAATTTGTTAATTAAGTCAATTTATATAATAATTAATATTATTAGATATACTGATCATATAAGTAACACAAATGGTCAGGCGTAAAAATCACTGTAATCCCATGACCTCGAAATCAAGGAATTACAGTGTTATAAGGGTTAATAGGGTATGTGAGAGTTGTAAAGATATCTTGCTAATCTGGTTAGCTTTTTTTTGAATTGATCCAATCAATTATGTCCTGCTCTAACCAACCAACGGCTGATAGTCCCAATCTAATCGGACGAGGAAAAGACGAATCATATCTCTTGGATTTCGGGTTCATTTTGTCATACAGACTTGATTTACTTAAACAGACTAATTCTGTTACTCCTTTCATTCTAAGAATCTGATTTTTTTTGGTTTCTGAGGTTTGCATTGTTTACTCCGATTTAAACCTGATGTGGATGTCTTCGGATATAAATATGCTCTAGAATCCTCAGAAACATCAGCAAAACAAGATTCACAATTGTTAAGTAGCGTATTTAAATGAGTAATCCCGTCTTCGATCATGAAATTTACAGAATAGCTCACCCTGTAATGCAAAAATTAGTAAAGCAAGCTGTAAAAGCAAGAGAGTTTCAAGCAACTTTCCCAAATCTGTATAACGAGTTAATACGTATTAGGGATGTAATATTGAGGCAACTGGTCAACCTGCTAACTGAAAAATATAAAGAAAGAAAGTCACTACCTATTGAGCAAATCAAGATTGAAGTAGAGATAATTGTCTTTGGCAGACAGTTACTCAACCATGTAATGGGATATTGTCAAACAAGGCAATTAGTGGATGAAGATATATTTTTGTTAAACCATTTACTTCAACCAGATGAACTAACATCAATATTTGAAGAACTTTATTGCATATTTTGGGAAAACATCAAAAGTTATGAAGAATGGACACAATTCCCCAATTTTTCGACAAACCTCAAACGTATTTTGAACGAAAAGTATTTCTTACCTGACTTGTTACCATTCTGGGATATTAAATCTCTATTTTTGGATTATCTTAAAATTTATATTGAATATCATAATTTTAAGAATAGCAAAGATATAAAAGGCACAAATATAACTCAAGTCCCTTCATATCACGAAGTTAGGAATGCAATTAAAGGATTGAAAATTTATGGTACACCACTACAGAAGTCCACAAAATCATTTATTGGATGCTCTCCGTTAGATGCCAATTTGCCACCTTCAAAGTTCATAAATCTTCATCTAAATCTAGAAGAGGATGTTAGCAATCTGCCTGTGCTTTTAAGTAAATTTATACATGAATTTATGGCTACAAGATTAGATAATCAGAGAAATGGGACAGATGCCCAGCCTATTATTGACAATAAGGTTTCTGAAAAAATTCATAGCTTGAGCATCATTTTAGATGATTGTGCAAATTCACTTGAAGTACTCAAAAGAGCTGATGCAATTCTTACTGCGCTAATCAGCCTGATTTACTACGATAAAATTTTTGAAACAAAGATCAACAAGGGTAACATCCAGCAGTTTGAATCAGCGAATTATTCTAAATTTATGCTAAGTGAAATTCACGGCTCTGCAAACCAAACTATAATTGAGAATGCTATCAATCAAGATCGTCGCAACTCAATCAATCATACAGGCATGGATTATTTTTCCGATTTGTTCCAAACGCTTTATGAATTACTTGAAAATGATAAAGATATAAAAACCATAAAGCCTAAAAAAGCAACAATATTTATCACTTGTGGTATGAGGGACATACTTTATGAACATACATTTAGTAAAGCAAGTCTAAGTAAAGGTCTAAATGATATGGTGAAAAATTTATCACCAGAAAATTTATATGAGATCATCAATCTGTAAGGATGCAGACAACTTAACAGTCCGTATGATATACCAGTATCATCAAATTTATGGGTTTAACATCACTTACAAGCATCTAAAGAATATGGGTAGATTTATTTTTTTACAGTCTGCCCATAATTATGAATCGATAAAATCTCATAAACAGAATGTATAAGATCAAGAAAACTCATCCAAGATGAAAGTAAAGATAAGCAACAGTAAAAAACCAAATACAACAGACCATTCAAGCATAAGACCAAAGTGGATATTTGCAAAATTCCCCACCTTAAAATCAGTTTGGAATTCTACTAGAAATTTTCTTTCAACTAATATGATGTCCAAATAAGTAAAAAGATGTCTCTTTAGATATCACCTAATCCAATGTTTGATGAGGGGTAGGTTGAGGGGTAAAATCATAGATAAAAAACAAGCCCTTGTAAAAACAAGGGCTTATTTAAATATTTGGCGGAAGCGGTGAGATTCGAACTCTACAAAAATAACATTAATAGATTCTATTAAATTCTAATTCATTATTTTTCAATAAATTATAATACGTTAGAATCTATTAGGTTTTAACTTTTGTGCCAAATTTTGTGTCAAAATCCTTAATAAAAAATCATCGTTCAAAAGCTAAAGTAGCTGGAACCGAATCCTACTTGAGTTTAGAAAATCCTTAGAATGATCCTAGACAGTATCGTGGACAACAAATCCCTCTAAATTCTTAAAATATTTCAGTTCAAAGGCTTCTGGGCTTAACCAGCCGTTTGAGTGGCAGGAAATTGATTTTAAAAATAACGTCTGGATTATTCCTAAAGAACGAATGAAAGCAGAAAAGGAACATCGTGTGCCCTTATCTCAAGAAGCGATTAGCTTGCTTGAATCTGTCCAAGAATATACTCAGCCACAAGATTTTATTTTTCCAGCACCTCGTAATGGTGGAATACTTTCTGACATGTCCTTGAATACTCTGATCAAGCGCATGCATGAACAGAAGCTTAAAGAAAATGGCTTAGGCTATATTGATCCGAAGCAAAATAGAGTGATTACCACACATGGCTTCCGTTCTACGTTCCGTGACTGGTCAGCCGATCAAACTGATTATCCCCGTGAGGTCTGTGAGCATGTTTTAGCACACAAGCTACCTGATGAAGTAGAAGCTGCTTACCTACGTGGGGCTTACCTTGAAAAACGAAAAGGCTTGATGGCTGATTGGGCTAAATTTTGTAATACGATCTTTAAATAAGCAACATATTACAAATGCTTCTGCCATCTAAGGCAGAAGCATTCGTAATTACAGGCTGTACCTAAACATAATACTTAAAAGAGTGTGACTAGCTAAGGTAAATTAAATTTATATATCACACAATAATCATTTTAAATACAAATACTATTTTTAAACTGCCAGCATAAATATTTTAAATGCTTAGCATTCAAAACCAGTTGACAAAGGATATCTTGATTTCTAAAGAGAAAGGAAAATAAACTCTATCTTCCTTCAATTGTTTGATACTGCAGTCAAAGTATCCCCACCATGCTTGGTCACTCTAGGTCGACACTGGATCTTCATTGCATCACTCACGAATGCGTTATCGCTGGCTTTGCTAGACCAAATATATGCCTCGCCTGGCTTTAATGCGCCAAGCTTCTCAGGTGTTAAAGACTTCAATCCAATACAAGCTTTCTGAATGTGTTTTAACCAATCTGGAGCATTAAACTTATGCAATATTATCTGAGATGAAAGCTGGATGAGCTCAACTGGAACAGATGGTGGATCTTGGCTAGCAATCATCACACTGGTACCTTTATGACGCATTTCACGAACCGTTTCTACAAGTCCTTTTACTAGTTCTGGGCTATCGATGTACTTATGGCACTCATCAAAAACTATCAGTTTGTTGAATGTTTGCCCATGATACTTTGCCTCTGAGAATATTTGCAGTAACACAACAAATAAACCTAATGCTTCGTCTTTTTCAATAAACTCATCCCGAACATCTACAACGATCATTCTGCCTGGTCGAATCAGCGAACCAACGTTTAATTGGTCATCAATGTACTGTTCAGCAAAATCCAAACGCATGTCTGCTAGGTCTTTAAGTGAATCCGAAAGACTAGAGTTTTGTATTCCATCCCTTATCGCTTGGATCGAGAGGTTATTTCGATTTTTACGCATAATATTGCCTAGTTGGCGGATATATGCGGCTTGGTTGCCGATAGCCCCCATCAAAAATTTCCAATGCCCAGCTTGCAATTCAGAAGAACAAAACTTCAACGGATGTACCTCAATTCCAGGATACTCAGCACGACGTTCGTTTAACTTGTCTTCAGGAGCTAACAACACAACATCATCTAAGGAAGTTGGCTCCGCACCATATACTTCTTTAAGCTTAGCTAACTGCATAACATCGTCATTTGGGGCTATCATCGACGTAAACTCAGGTTTATAGTCCTGAGTAGCGCTGTAATGGAATATCACACTGGCCAACTCTTTATGCAGCGTATTGATCGATGGAATTGATTTAGTTGCCATCTCCACAACTGAGCCTAATGTATAGCTTTTACCCCCACCTTGAACACCAAATAAACTTAGTGTGTGTGTATGGTTTAAATCTAAAGCTATTTTCCGTCCATGGACCTCTCCCAATAGGCCAAACTGAGCAGAATCACCGTTGACACCAAGAACAATATCGTGGGGAACGACCTCAACTTTATTACCCATTGTGATGTTCGGAATGTGCAAATTTTCGTCAGACTCTGGCTCTGGCTCTGGCTCTGCAGGATTAGCTATTGCAGGAGCTGGATTACCCACAGGTTTTACTTCTTCAACGCTCTGACTAATCAACGGTGAAACAGTAGCTGGAACATCATCATTAAAAGGCAGTACTTTAATCGTTTCATCTTTCGAAGTATCTGGCCGCTCAGGTAAAGTGATCGCAGCTTGAGATACTAATTCAGCCCAAGATACGGTTCTATCTCGCTCTTTATATAAAAATTCGGCCGAAGTTAACTTAGGCAGCGTTAGCTCAAGTGAATCCAACGTTCCTTCACTGAGTTCATTATCCTCAGGCACTTTAGCGGAGAGCAATTCGTCAATATGGTTTCGCCCAACACGATGAAACTCGATACCAACTTCTTTTTCAACGCCGGAACTATTCTGGCCAAAATCGAAAATAACAGCACTTCGGGTAATTGAAAGCTTGTACCCTTCCTCCAAAGTTCGAAGCAAAAATTTTGCTTCATCGACAATTTCAGAACTCAATAAACCAAAACGCTCAGATCGTTTAAGGTAATGTTCAAGAAGGACACAGAGCTTTTGTGTTTTAACCAAGCGATCAGGTCTATCCGGTGTTGTACGCGTCAAATCAAAATGACGCTGAAGAACACGTTCAGATTCCGAGATTTGCTCAGCAATACTCTTTTTTAAACCTTCGTACTTTGTAAGATCGCCGACTTCTGAATAGCACTTAACTTCAACCAAATTGCAACGAATTGTGCGTGATGAAGCATCTAAATCGAACAATGCTAAATCAGTTCTTTTAAAGCTAACGTCAGCACCAAGCTCCCCATCTCCTTTTTGAAGCTCGGAATATAGCTCTAGGTGGGCATCTAAAGGAACAATGATCTGATCTTTGAACACCCCCTGGTATTCAAGATAAAGTTTGGATAGCGCCAACCCTAAGGCTTCCGACTTTGAAGCGCTATTTGAAGCCAGTTTTAGTGCAAGCCTGCCTGACAACGCTCTAAGTGAGTCTAAAACCCTCGTCGCCTTATTAACATCAGGAACAATTTGATGCTGTGCTAAGGTCCCTCTCAATAATGCTTCTATTTCTGTAGTAGAACGCGAAGTAATAACAAAGTTGTGCGTGTTTGAAGAAGCCATTTCAGGGCTGTGATCAATCAGATAATCTGGACGACCATCTTTACCACCATGATCAAAAAATTCAATGCCCAAGTTTCTATCCACAGTGAATACCCAATCACTGACTTCGTGTAATTGATTTAACAAAGCTCTTTCAGCGCTATCAAGAGCCAACCTGACTACAGGCACCTGTTCTAAAGAAAAGTCGCCCGTCGCTAATGATGCGGTTATTGCCGACATCATTTTAGGCAGTTTGGCGATAGTCTCTGATATCTGGCCGCCGAATAGCATTTTTGCAGCACCATGTCTCGTGTGCCGATCCCACGCAGCAATCCCATTCTCATCAAAGTAATCAATACAATAATCCTGATATAACCCATGTACGGGCGCAACTTGCTCGTCTGCCTGAGGTTTTACCACGGATAACTCTTGTGCAGGGAATACATCAAATAACATGCTTAAATGAGACTGAAACTCATCAGGCGACTGTTCAAATTCAGAGTTAGCTCTGAGCGAAATGCTTAACTTTGGCTGCAAGTGATTTTCTGCTGAATGAAATAGCTGATTTTCATTCTCACTGTCTTCGCCACTATTTATCAGCTTAAATAAATCAGCGCCTACTTCTGTCGCGTATGGGTCAGCTACGAATAGACGAATATCAAAACTAATATGCTTTAGCTCCGGTTTCTTTCTCAAAGCCAACAACATGCCCGCTACGGCTCCCGCAGACCCCGCGTTAAACACATTGATCGATAAACAATTCACATAGGGGTGTTGTATCAGATATCTTTCGACTTTTGTGGCGAGAAAGGTACTACTTTGCTTACCAACTTGCTGGTAATCATTTTTAATACCAAATGCAGTTTTAATTTTATCAATGAGTGCTTGTGGCTCTTTTTCTTGTGCAGACGACAGAATACTCCAAAATGGATGAATACTATCAAGTGCGACCATCAACTGGCCTTGAGAGTCTGGCAGAACGTAAGGAAAATTGGTTAATGCGAGTTCTTCTAATAAACTGTTTTTAGTCCCAACCGCGATTTCCTTACCAACCTTCTCACTCTGTCTTGCCCAAGCTTCCGCAAGAGAAGCCCATCCACCTAGCCATAAAGCCCTCAGTGGATGTGTAGGCCCCAGTAACATGGCTTTTTTATAGCTGCCGTCATAATTCCATATCACGATTGAAAGTGAATCCAAGCGAAGTAACGCGGCTAATTCAGTCGAATAGTCATGTCCATTTTCAGTTTCCTGAAATACCGCTGCTAGGTATTCTAAATAGCTGCTGGAATACAAGTAGGCTTCATGTGATGAAGACACATGATCATGAGCGACAGAAATTAGCTCTTTCTCATCTTGATGTATAATTTGAAAGTACGTTTCACGTGCCACTTTAAACTTTTCAAACTGGCTTTCTACACCCTTTATTGGCCAATCTACAGCATCGGCACCAGACTCACTTGCTTCTTGATTGCGAATTTCTACACGCCAAGTCAAAGCGGCCATTGGATTAGCTAGAATTTTTTGCTCAAAGTTTTTTAAGTAAGTGGTAACGGGGATTTGAATACCACTTCCTTTCTTGAATTTCACATTGACGATCGACTCAGCCTTACTCTTACTATCTTGCCAAGTCGTTTCCATTACTTCAGCATTGGCAAATTTCTCAGTTTCGATGACGTTGGCAAATTCAGCTTTAATCTTCGCATGCGCTAATGACGCCTCTCTGACTTTTCGCCCCTCAATTGGCTCAACCTCTGCATCTGCTGCTGGCAATACATAAAACAGATCACTTTCATTAATTCGTGAGCCAGCTTCCTCCGCACTGGACGTACCCCACGGTATTGGACACTGTTTGTCATCAACCAAAGGTAATAATTCATCGTTTTCATCAAACGCTTGAATTCGAATGTAATGCCAACCTTCTTCCCATTCGATTCCAGTCAACTTGTTAAACGTGATTGTGACTGTGGATTTTGATGTAGCTTTACCTACCTTAATTAACCCAACGAAATCACCTTGTTGAGTAAACACCTGAGCTTTATATTTCGCTAAACCATTAACTTCACTAGGCTTTGGTGAAACAGAAAAAGTTACAGAAAACTTTTTCAAACCACCTTGGCCAGTAGTTAATACTTGTTGGCCAATCAGTTGTTGCAAGTTTGGGTCTGTTTCATCATCAGGAATAAGCGGCAAACCAACCTCAGTCACCGTTAAACAAACTGCATCTGTGGCATTTTCCTCATATTGAAAGCGCCACTTATCAAAAGTGAGTGCCCAATTGCTGCTATCCACCACTAATTGCTTGCGCCAACTGCTATCGAGTAGATTTTCATGATCATTTAAAAATAGCGCTAATCTCTTGTTAAAATCTTCACCTTCTAGTTGCAGGTCATAAACGGTTGCAATCGCTGATTTCTCAGAGCGGTTTATAATTTGTACACACTCACGATTTTTAACTAATTTGCGGACCAACATTGAATGATCTTGATGCAACTCAAGATCAGGAATCAACCCCAGCTCGTAAAGAGCAGCACCAGCAATACTTGGATCAAAGCCATTAACCTTAATTGTTAGTGCGTATCGCAACCATTGATAAGCACTGAGTTTTAACGCCGCCTTTTCTTGAAGAATGAAGTAAACTTCGTCTAACAACCGCTTAATCGGATCAGGAGATTCAGCCTTTACTTGATTAAACGCAAGCCAATAAGCATCTGAAATATCAATTTGTTCAAAGGTCGCAGCACCAAAAGAGTCTTCAGAAGACGTTTTTAATTCATTGGGTACAAAAATCAGTAATGGCTGGCGAAGCTGGCCGTGTTCATCAGGGTTTCGCAGTTCAACAAGCTTGGTGCTGGTAACCGAAAAATTACGCGTCGCTTTCTCTGCCAATACGGCAACCTGGGCATACTCAACCGCACCTGATACGACTTCACTAAGCTGATACATCAGCTCTGTTTCTAAATCAGATACCTTCATGCAGTGGCCCGCACCGCGAGTTTCTAATAACAACTTAAACTTAGGTACAAGGACACTGATTAAGCTGCCGTCAATATCTGACTTAATAACGGTTTGAATTCCCTTAATCATGCGTTATGTCCTTTCATACTCTCATTTTGCTTACTATTTATCTGATACCTTGGAGTAACCGTTTGTGTTACATACGCATCAGAAAGATCGCGATAAAAACCAATTTCTCGTAACCGGCGTTTAAAACCAGATAAGTTATCTCTAAGCGCTTTATTCACATCAATTGATGACTCACAGAAAGCATCTGTATCGGGTAACGAATCAATAAAGATGCCATATCGTTCTTTTAAGAAAGTTAACAGCTCATCAACTCTTAACTCCTTAGTGTGAAAACCCAAGTCACCACCTTTGGTGAGTACTGCCAGCTGTAACAACACTTCTAGCAGTCGTCCATCAACGCTAAATCGACGTCCACCAGTGCTACCACTTTGTTGTTCTAACAAAGCACCAGGTTTATTCTTGAGCATAAAACTATCTAGGTTTTTGACTAAACCAGAACGGATTGAATTACCTTGTACAAACAACAAAATTTCTATATAGGTTTCATACTCAGGTAAGCCGAGCTGGGTAATAGCATGAATCTCTGGGGGAATATCCTCTGACTCATGAGCAGATGATACTGACGCATCTAAAATTCCAGCGTTACGTTGACCAAAAAACTGATCGCGCTCTTGCTCTAACGGCGACTCCAGCAGAGTGAACAAATCAGGCACTGACATTTGTTTTATCGATTTTGCCCCCGATAATTTACCTTTTTTCGATAGATACTCTGCAAATTCATCGAGTTTTTTAACGCCGAAATAGGCTTTAATAAAAGCTGGAATACGCTTGTAGTGTAACGTCGCACTTTGCTCAGCCATCGATTCACTCAAGCTATTAGCGCCATTTGTCATGTCCACATAGAGCGCCGTCTTTTGTTTATTGCTCTCTTGGAGATTACGGCCCTTACTCTTAGACAAAGCCGGTAGCAACTTAAACAATTTCAATTGGTATAGCGCCAGGTGAAAGGCTAACAATATCTTTATGTACTCAACCATCACTGAACGAGGAATATACTGGCGATACGTCAGAAGCTTAATGATATCTTCAGCTAAAATATCCGCAGCTTGTTGATTAAGCGGCGCAAACCGTTCTTGTAAGTCAGCATGATCCGGCGCGTCAGACTTTACTTGATCAGACAGTCTTAATATTGCCTGCGTTTCAACATCTACTTGCGACGAACTATCATACTGACCTGTCGTAGAATCGACACCAGCAAAGAAAAACTGTTTGAGTCGGTTAATCGCGGTCTGACCATGATTGGCATGGTAAAGCAACTCATATACTTGCTTAGAGGCACCATAATCCCGGCAATTTTTAGGATTTCGAAACAAATAAGTATTGCCGTGAAGTGGTCTCGGCGCAGCAACCGCTTCGTTAGCCTTGCCACGATTAATTAAGTCCACCAAGTGGGTTTCAATCCACTTTTCAATAGTAATAGGGGCTTGAGAGAAGTTTTTAAAATGTGTTCCATTACGAGAGTCTAGAAACTCGTCTTTAAACAACTCAACCGTCATACCTTTAGCACTTAGTTTACTAGAAGCGCCATTGTGCTTTAGCCGAGCGAATAGATGAGTTAAGACCCTATCCATTTCAACAATTTTGTAATCAAGATAGCTCACTTTATTGGTGCGAAAAGCCTTATCTTTTTTCCCTAACTTCATGGCTGAACCTCCGCTACCAACCGTTCTAACTGCAACACACCACCTTCGTCGCGGGTGATTTTTTCATACTGTTGGCCGTTGGTAGTTAGCAAAACCTCTTGATAAGGTGCTGAAGCCAGTACGTTCTTGAATACGGTTAAACTTAAATAAAAACTTTGCTCCGCTTGCGCCGAAGGCACATATCCTTGGTTAAGACGATGCAACATTTCAAACAAGTCCAAATCTAATTCCAACTCAGCCGTAAGGCCGGTTGCATCTTGGTACTTAAGCAATAGTGACTGCGGGCTATGCTCCACAAATGATGAGTTCATCGCTGAGTCTTTCACTTCAATGGAAAAAACATCCGATGGGAATAAGCGATAACTTTTAATAGTGCCTAAGTGCACCTTACGTACTTGCATCGCCAGCTGACCATTAAAATACATCGGGTTATGCAAACCTTCACCGCGGTTAATTGCATTAATGGCAAGCGATTTCGCTTCATTCAGTAATGCACTGTCTTCGAGGTAACGTACTAATAACTTTGCTGAACGATAAGGCAGTAATGATTGCCAATTTTCTCCACGGCGCTCAAAGTAGGCCTTTCTTCGTAACATCCCAACCACATTACGATGAGTTAGATAGCGTTCCTTACTCTCACTTAGTGCTGTGCCATTTGGTAAGCTCTGATGAGCATTGGCCAACAGTTGGGTTTCGTGTTCACTACGCTGCTCGAACTGCAACCAATCAACAGCATCTAAGCCTAAAAAGTCCAGCCCGCGATCTAAGCGCACGTCAGACCCTTGAGCAATATCGGTTTCTCTTAGCAGCTTTAACAATCTATCTTGCGTATTGTCGTTACCGCACCAAGCGTTAAAGTAATAACCGTGAAGAATTTTGTCAGCGTCCCCATTGGCATAGATTTCTTTAATTTCGTTACAGGAGTATTCACCGACTAGCATATAACTCAGTGCCGAGCGCAAATCACGCATCGTGATATGTAGCTGATTGCGTAAACTGGTCAGTCTGTAGATATACTTCAAACGCTCGATGACTTTAGGGCCAGTTTGCTCGTCTTGAAAGGTAGCAATATTGTGCCTAACGTAGCATTTGTCTTTTAGCGCACAATAATCACAGCCTTGCCAAACCTTGGCCGAGGTCATTTTTCCGATGATTCGCTCAAAAATAGACTCAGGTTGACTTTGCGTCGAAGCCAGCACATCGCGCATATTCAGGTTAACTACCGCCACGTCATTTTGCACTGAGCCATCTTTTAAACTTTGTTCAACTACGGCTTTTAGAGCAGAAAACCTTTCTGAATGTTGGGTTAAAAAGTCGACTAGCCTACCTTCATTAATGGCAATTAACCGGGTCTCGTGATGTGGCCATGCATTTGAATCGTTACCTTGATAGACGCTAAAGAACTCTTCGAGTACCGCGTCATTATCTTTGTTACCTTCGTCTTGACTACCATCGTAGTTGGTCAGGTATTTATGACCATTTATTTCAAACCAGCTGCCATTCCCTTGTGGGTTTAAGTGAACACTTGTTCCTTGCGCTTCAACTTGAGCCTCTAATTGCTGCAAAAATGCGGTTTTGCCATCACCTGCATTACCGGTAATCAGTACCAAGCGCAGTTGCCCAGCCAGAATTGCAGGAGCAAGCTCGGTATCTAAGGCGGTTTCAACGTAAATTAACTTTGCGTAATCATCTAAGCCACGGGTGCCCGCATTTGAATGCCGACTTTGGCTATACAGCGTCAGCATAAAATCATGAAACGCAGATTTACTTGGGTTAGAGCCATCCGCAAGTGGCGGCAAATGAAATTGCGAAGTACTTTCTTCCGATAAAGTTTGCGCCTTTTTCAATTGCTGGACTTTATTCAGTGCTTTCAGCAATTGTTCGGCAGATTCAAAACGGTCAACTCGTTTTGGGGCGATCAGTTTGAGCAGGACCGCCGAAACATCATCGGTTAAGTTAAAGCTCTGGGTAAACTCACTAGGGTGACGAGCTAACTCGTCCATAGGTGGGCACTGCACATTGGCCCATGGGTATTCACCGGTCATAGCTCGATACAGGGTAATGCCCAAGGCATATAAGTCCCTATCAACCAAATCAGAGGCTTGCGGTGTTTCAGTAATGCTTAAATCTGGGGGTAAATACTTCCGTGAACCGCCCCCTAACGTTAGGTCTTCAGCATCTACCGATACATTAAAATCGATGATACGAACTTTGCCGTCTTTCCAAATCAGATTTTGTGGCTTGATGTCACAGTGGAAAATATTGTGATCGTGTAAATGCTGTAAACCTTCCGCTACCTGCTTAGCCATGGTCCACACTTCGTGTGCAGTTAATGAGCGCTGCTGGATCAGCTCACTGACATCTAGGCCTTCAAGGTACTCAAAAACAATATAAGGCGGGCCTTGATTAGGAAGTACGTCTGCGTCGTACACCTTTACCACATAAGGGTGCTCTGGCAGTTTTACCAAAGTGCGGTATTCCTGCTTTAAGCGCTCTAATACCGATTCTCTATCATTCAAAATCAGCTTCACCGCACGCGAAACATCACCAAAGGTATCCGTTACCTTATACACAATACCAAAACCGCCAGGTTTACCCAGCGGTTGCTGTACGACGTATTTATTAGTTAGCTGGTAGCCGCTCGGTAAACGCTTGTAATTGACTGAAAGCTCATGGTTATTCTGCGTTTTAACACTCAGCTGTTCGGGTTTATTAGGCTCAATTGTTTCTACTGCTGCTTTGGGTTGCCAGAGTGCATTAAATTGCGCCAGCGCATCTTCAGGGCTTGGCCGTTGCAGTGCATCTTTGTGACATAAGGCTTGCAGCCAATCATCAAACTCTACTGGTAGCTGTTTATATCGCTCACTCAACTTTGTACTGAGCAGACACGATTTCTCAATAGCTTGCGTGACCGAATCAAAGGCCGCATCACCACTAAACAGCTCAAAAATAACCAGACCTAAGCTGTACATATCCGAGGCGCAGCTCGCTGCATGGCTATCAGCCCAGAGTTCGGGGGCTTTATAACGGTTTGAGATCCGCTGCTGTACTTCGTCTGCAATCGTGGTGGTGTTTTCACTCCCTATCCGAGCGTAGTCAAAATCAATCAGCCTTGGCTGACCATCGGCCCCCATTAAAATATGCTCAGGGGTAATATTGCGATGGACTACGCCATTGCGGCATAAATGCGCTAACGCCAACAACAAATCATTAACGATGCGCTTTTTCTGATCCAATGTGAGCAGCGAGCTTGCGTCTTTAAGCTTTTTGCTGAGGATTTCGCCAGGAATATCATCGGTTAATAACAAGTATTTATCTTGCGCTTCGGTAACAAAGAAGTCTTTCACACCAATAATGGCGGAATGCGAGGGCATTTTTGCAATGGCACGATACGCGTTTTCAATCAGGCGCTTTTGCTTGCTGCGTTCTTCATCTGGTAAGTAAGGGTCGGCTTTATAGGCTTTAGCCAGCACAGTGCCGCCTTTGCGACCAGCGGTAATGTTAAATACACGGTATTCCGTAAAGTACTGATTATCGGTCAAGGTTTCAGCCACTTCCCAGTTACCAAAACGTACACCATGGCTACGCTTTTTGGCCGATTTACCCAAGGCCTCTGCGATAATCTGAATGTACTTAGTCACATTGTGCTCAAAGCGCTCTGGAATACGGGCACTGTCGGTGAAGAAACGGGTGCTGTTTTTTAGTGCCACTACATGGCCGCGCTCGCGATCTTCTGGGTCCTTGAACTCGCAATCATCTATGGTGAGCACCACCGCAGTATCCACATAGATGTTTTTTAAATCTCTATTTGCGCGATTCTGCTTACAAATGAGGCCCGATAACGACTTTGCATTGCCGCGTAATTTAGGTAGCGGTGAACGATAGCTGTTGTGGGCGGTGTGCCACATGGTGCCGTCCACCTCAACTTGGCCGTGGATGCCCTTGGCATCCACCAAGTAAATCGCATGGGGCGCAACAACACAGATATCCACTTCAAACAGCTGGTCATACTGTTCAACTTCAAAGCTATGAATAATAAAGTAATCGTCGGGTAACTTTTCTTTTAACCAAGCGATGGCTTTGCGCTCTTCATCGTTAACCACATCACCAATTGCAAATACCTGTGCCATAACCTCTCCTTAATGCTTTGGTGCTGCTGCTTCTATTGCGTCTTCGACCATTTTTACTGCATCTTTTTCTAGCTTTTGCGCTTCAGCGGCCAGTCGACCAGCTTGACGAACCATTTCTCCGATTCGGGCTTCATCGTCTTCGCTCATTCTAGGTAGCTTTATGGCTAGAATGTCATTTATAGACAGAAATGGAACTGAGCTACCTGCTGCACCACGAATTAACTGACGATAACCAACATCTGTGCAACATAAGAATGCATAAAGATAACCAGCGTCGACGCTTTGATTTGTCGTCCTCAACTTTAGAACGTGAGGCGATACACAAGCCCCATCAAATCTTGAATCGGCCCAAACCCCTGTACCAATAATTCCACCGACTTGCCCACTTCTTGCGATTAACAAATCTTCTTCTCGAGTCTGCCAGCTCTCATCACCTTTCAGTGACTTTCTAAGCAAAAAGCGCTCAGGTGTAACATCAGCTCTGAATATCTCTCCACTTGTAAAGAAAGGAACGCCGTAGTCTTCACCGGTGAATATTTGCTTCATCCGATTACCTTCAAGTGCTTGGATACCCAGCTCTGCAAGATTATTTTCAGCACCAGCTTTTTCAATTAGCTCATCACTCAATTGAGCAATTTGGTCGTGATAAGTTGCATCCATACGTTTTTGTACTAACGATGATGATGCTGCTGAATGAGTAAAGATACGATGTGAAATAGCAAGCTTCTCCGGAAATGAAAATTTTGCGTTTACTATATCTCCCGCTTTGTCTAACAATTCTTCGCTATCACTTCTAAACTCTGAAGCTTTATCTACCTTCTCGTGAATCTCATTTTCTAGCGATTTAGCAAATCTAGGAATTGGAAGATTAGCGATATGCTCCGGCTCAATGTGGGGAATAATTGCCCCGTATGTACTGGATGTAATTATTGGAACACCAAACTTGCTTGCCAAAAATGCATAGGCATAACCACTTTGGACTTTATCTGTGTCACATACAACCTTCAGCATATCTTGGCATGACCAAGTTCCATCCATTGTTCTGCGCGTGTAAACCATACGGCCAATGGTTCCAGAGCATGAAATCATCGTCATGCCTTTTTTCAGTTCCAAATAGGATAATTTCTTTGAATGCGCATCTTCTTTCCTCAGCAAAGATACTCTATTCATCCTCGCCTGAATCATACTGCTCGTTGTTAAGAATTTAACCCCATACTCTTCGTGCTGAACATAATTACGTTTAAAGACTGGGCCATTGTAGATCCCACCTTTATAACCAGCAGTGAGCTCTCCCAAGTGATCGCATTCTGAATCCAAATCACGTAGAGCTTGCTTCGCCTCTAGAGCACCAGTGGCATATGGAGCACAATCTAAACGCAATCCGGTTTCTTGAAACCAAGTGCTAAGCACCTTTTTAATAATCATGCGTAAACCCTCGGATACCAAGCCTGAATCTGATGCAATAAGCTATTAAATGACTCATCTTCACAACCACGAAAAGACACATCTTTGGCAATGCGCTTAAACAGCTGATAGTGGGTCTTTTTCCGCCCCCAGTTTTGGCCTCTTACCGCATCAATTGCTGCTTTAGGATCGGCAGGTTTAAGTTCACCCGCATCCCAAAGGTTTCTTTCTTGCAACCAAGCTCTCAGGCTGCCACTAGCACCTGGATAATCAAATACTGACTCAATTCGTCGGGTATCCGCTTGCCACATTAATACTTCCAGCTCTGGGTTAATTGCCATGACAAAAAAACGCTCATCAGGCCAACCTGCGGCACGCATATTAGCTTTAATGGTTTCACAGAACTGCTGGTAATGCATTGTTCGCAAATTGTCATTAAACGCGAAATCGATCATAACAACTGCGTAGTTATGGGTAGCTATGTAGCTTTTCAGTAGGTTATGACCATCCTGATATACACCCGGATCTTTTCTTGGGTGTTTGATTAAATCTTGCTTAGTATCGAATTCGAATCTGCTGCATTGCAATCGCGTATCGAACGCTGGATTTTCGAAAAAACCTTCTACGGTGGCTTGCATTTCACCGTCGGCTACTAAAAAGACAATATCTCTCATGGTTATTCCAACACTCCGGCCGCAAATAGGGTTCCTAAATCCACTTCGCCCTTCCATGTTTTTAGGCGGGGGTGTTCATGGCCTTTTAATACTTCTGTTGCGCCGTCTTGGTTAAAGCGCATGGTGATGATTTGCTCTACTTCGGTATTGGCGAGCACCACAGGTGAGTGCGTTGATAACCACAATTGCGTATCAGAGGTGAGCTTTAACGCTTCTAACACCGCATCGATTGCCTTAGGGTGAATACCGTTTTCAGGCTCTTCTAAGGTGATGATCTTAGGTGCATTTTGCAAATACGGAATAATGGTCAACGCTAAGATATGCAGAGTTCCGTGCGACAAGCCACTCGAAGGCACTACCATATCGTTGCTATAGGTTACTTCTAGGTAACAAAAGCTATCATCGATACGTTGCTTGGCTTCAATTTTGGCAATAGAGGGCAGCGCCATTTGCACCAACTCTAGCCATTCGCTTAAGCCTTCGGGATCGCTCTGCTGCAAGGCATGTACTTGCCAAGGTAAACTACTCCCGTCCGCTTTAAAGGCATGCTTATCTCTTGGCGATGCAGCCATTCGCATTGCAGGCCATTGTGGCTCGTAGCAATGTGAACCCGTTTTTAAAAATTCTAGAAACCAAAATGCAGCTGGAAAATCAATACTGTCAGCGGGCATAGAAGCAAAAGCTGTTCGCTCATTTTGAAGGGCAAACTCAATGCCTTTATTTTGCCTTTTATCCGCCCATTCAGGTGAAAATACAGCTTTCTGTCTATTCGATCTTTCAATGACTTGGAAGACGTTTTTATTATCAAACCTGCCACCTTGAATCTCACCGCCATGAGCAACTCGATCGTTCTTATTAAAAAGCATCAAATGCTCTTCTTTCACTTCCAGCTTCTCTTCACCAATACCAATCGATAATTCATAGCGAATGGTATTACTGCGCCTAGCCGGTTTAGATCTGAATCTCGCTGGACCAACTCGCTCTAGTAAGATTTGCTGCTGCTCTGGAATCTCAGCCTCTAAAACTAAAGTAAAGTTATCTCCCTTTAGTTTGTGAACAAGCTCTCTAGGGCTATCTGCTCTAGCCCTTTCTCGGCCATTCATTGGCTTAAAAAAAGCATCGTTAATATCACTAACCATCAAGATATCCCCTATCAGGGCTGGGATATCTAATAATGTCGTTTTTCCAGAACCATTTGAGCCGGCAAAAACATGCAGATTATCAAGTTCTAAATCTAGCTTGCTGAAGCAACGATATCGGTATGCCTCTATTCGCGTAATCATACCGATGGCTCCGGATTGTTAGCGCGAAACTCTTTCCAGGCTTTGGCGATTTTTGGCAGGTCGTCGTCTAAAATTTTGCTGCGACGCTTCAGCTTACGCACCACATTTTGACCATTAATGCGAATACGCTCTTCAACTTCTTCTTCGATCACTTTCTCTTCGCCGTCTGGATGACGCTCATACAGCGTATTACCACGACGATCAAAGCCTACTTTTTCTGCAACCGCCATAAATACCGGGTATTCGGGCTCTCCACCGATGGCAATGGCATCTTTTTCAGTATCAGTTTTCTTTTTTAAGAACAACAGGCTAGTTAAGATGTTTACGTTAGCTTCCACGATAAATGACTCTACCGGTAAGTCGACACAACCAAGCACCCAGCACTCTTGCATTAACCACCAGCGAATATATTCATCACCAGGATTACCCAAAATACCGTCTGGTAACACTATACCCATACGGCCGCCTTGCTTAAGCCACTGCACACAGCGCTCGATAAACAGAATCTCCGGTGATACAGCATCTTTACGCCTATCAGTTTTTCTAAAGCCGCCGTTTTCAGTGCGCTCCCAAATGTACGCGAGATCGAATTGCTCTAAAATTTGTTTGTCGGTCACCGGAATATCTGAGCCAAACGGCGGGTTGGTTAAGATCACATCGATACTGCCATCTTTACCACTTGAGTCTCCCACCGGAATCGTTTTCTTGGCTGGTTCTACACCTTTTAAATGCCCGTGAGGGTATTCCAATGAGTTCATGTGGTAGATATTCGCCATCGCATTACTTGCCATCACCACGTTCATTTGTGAGGCACGGCACAAGAAAGGGTCAAAGTCACAACCAAACAAATTATTTTCAGCAAATTTCTTTATTTGCTGCTGAATTGAAATGAATTCTTCGGTGGTTTCCGCACCTAATTTAACTTTTTCCTCTTCATGTAACTGCTTGTTGATATAGCTTAAGGTTTGCTCTAGAAATCCCCCGGTACCACATGATGGATCCAGCACTTTCTCATGTGGTTGTGGTGCCATCATTTCGACAATAAGTTTGATTGCACCACGAGGCGTAAAGTACTGACCTCGGTCACCTCGGAGGTTATCACCAACAACTTCCTGGTAGGCGGCACCTTTCGCATCCATTTCAGTTCGGGTAAAATCGTACTTGGCAAGCTCAGACACCATAAATGCCAACGCGCGGTCAGACAACGTAATTTCTTCGTTACCCGAGAATATCTCCGGGTAAGCTTTCTTTACCTTTTCAAATAGCGGGTTAATTCGTGCTCTAATTCTCTTGCGGCCTTCGTCGTCAAATTGTTCTGTAGGTGAGGCCCAGAACTCTCGGTCTCGATTGCCAATACGCTCATCGTACATTTTTGAGAAAATAAGGTATAAGAACTGCCAGAATGCCGCATCTTTAGGCATCCCTTCGTTACCATGGATAAAGTTGTGACAACGGCGGAATGCTGTAAGCAACATTTCACGATCGGCTGTTCGTAATTGTGCGTTGGAGGCAACATCTCTACTGCCAAGTGTTTCATCGGCCAGGGGCCAATCACCTACAGGTTTAAATTTTGTGTCAAAACGTGATTCTTCCTTTTCAACAAAGAAGAATTCAATACCGTTAGTCCACAGCCCCCAATGACACTTAGCTAATAGGTATTGGTCTCCAACCTGCTCACGCATCATATCTTCCATCAACTGAAGATCTTTTTGAGCTTGGTCGTGATCACGCATTTTTACTGCAGATTTTTTACCTTTTTTGGGTTCGCTATCGCACATTACGATGCGGCGAATATTTTCGTGGGTGTGCTTTGCACCATGCTCGAAAATAGCGATATCTATTTTCTGCTGCTTGCCGCCAATTTTAACTTTTACATCAAGCTCCATATCTTCAGCGCTTATGCCGTATTCATGGAACAAGGCGCGTAAGGTTTTTTGACGAACCAATTCTTTAGGCGTTTCTTTGATAGGATTATTCGTTAGGTAATCCAGCATCATGCCATCTTCAATGGCTAGTACTTCTTGCTGATTTAAATGATTAATGGTTGTCATTACTTACTCTCGTTAATTACCTTTTCAGTTGACGACTTTGAAAAAAGCCCTGAATCTATAAATCGAATTACTCACACAAATTATCAAGTTCGACTAGCCTATCTTTTCTACGATTTCTTTATCAAGTAACTTGATAGCTGTACAGCCAAGACTGTTGTTTACATGTATCACATCAACAATAAACCTTTTGTGTTTTCTCGCGAAGGATGCCATACAGCCATAAATCACGCTCTTTCCTCTTTATTTTTTGTCCACTTTAAAATACTGAGCATTAGGTATTGATTGGAGAGCGATTTTCAATCATCGACAACTGATTTTATAGCTAATGTCTACCCTATCATGATTATAGTGTTTCTCAACTGATTTAGGTTGAAACGGAATTATTTTGTGTAGTATTAGTACAAGTTGGCTTTGTTGCACTGAATAGCCACCAAAATTTTAGACACACAAGCCCATCTTTTGATGCGCTTTTTCATAATCTAATGGAGAAAGCTGACAATTGGAACCATGTCTGCGTTTTGAATCTGCTATGGCTTTGTTGCACAAAGATTTGAAATGCAAAGCGCCGCTAATTGAGCTAAATTTAAGGCGTAACTTGGGTAAGTGGTCGACCTAATTCCGTAAATCTGTTGAGGACTGCTACACGTGCATGAATCTCATTGACTTGGCTATCAAAACGCCTTGCTCTGAGTTTATCTCCTAATAATTTAATGCAGTGCATCTTAGTTTCAACCAAACTTCACCGATGATAGCCTGATTTTTTCCATAGTGTCCTGCCTGAGAAGCACTGCTTCCAAGATTAACTGTTCGAAGTAATTCATTTCGATCTAGCGAGCTGCTCTTTGTATCTTTCCAAGGTTTCACATTTTTTTCTAGGTGGAATCACCGCATGCGCTTGCCGATCTGCAATGACCTCACGGCATTGCTTGGTGTCATAAGCTCCATCGGTATAAACAGAGTCAATCTGCTCATCTTGTGGAATCTGATTAAGTAAATCACCAAGCACCTGTGAATCACTGACATTATTGGTTGTAAGCTGAATAGCGCGTATTTGTAGAGTTTTAGCATCTATGCCAATATGAAGTTTACGCCATTGGCGACGATATTCAGGTCCATATTTCTTGCGTTTCCATTCGCCCTCACCTAGAAACTTCATGCCTGTAGAGTCTATGAGTAGATGCAGCCCATCGCTACTTTTTTGGTAATTGATTGCAATATTAATATGCTTTTGTCTTCTACAAAGCGTGGTGTAATCTGGAGCTATCCAATTTAATCCGCAAAGTTTAATCAGACTTTGCACAAAGCCAGTGACCATACGTAAAGACAGACGGAATAAGGATTTAATCATTAAGCAGCATTGGATGGCTGCGTCGGAGTAGGTTTGATTTCGCCCTTGTTTGCCTTTTGATGGCGCATACCATTGCGTAGCAGGATCAAACCAAATGGCAATATTTCCGCGACTCATAAGTGCTCGGTTATATGCGGGCCAATTGGTTGTGCGGTAGATTTTGTGTGTAGGCTTCTTCATTTGAAAATTATATCGCTGAAAAACCCTTTACAGATAGGTTTGTGCAACAAAGCCATTTAAGAGTATTATTTCAGCTTCAAATAAAACTTACTCTTACTGTCATACTGATAAGGTACAATTTTATTTACTTTAACCATCCGATTATTGTCGTTCATATCCGTTCCCTGATAATGAATCTGGAATGGATAAAATGATTGTCCATTTTTGTTGACTCTGATTACTGAAGAATACCCGTACTCTGGTTGTTCTGAAACTTTTCCTTCTTCAAACATTTGTTCAACAATATAGTCGTCCTCATTTAACAGAAGAAGTGACCATACGCTTTCCCCATAACCATTGCCGTAATAACCATCAATGGTATAGCTTCCTAGTGTATTGTTCCCAAAAGCTTGTAAGTTCTTTTTAAATTCTTGAGCATTCCATGAGGTTCGACCATATCCCTCAATACTTTCAATTCCTCCTTGGGCTGTTTTTGAAATCATTTGGAATTGTCCATTGTCCAATTTTTTAAAGAGATATAATTCCAAAGTGCCTCGTGTAGCATGTGAAGTTTCTATCCTCCCTTCGATTGCTAAAGTCACTTCGACAGGGACTAAATAACGGGCTTCCCCCTGCATATTCTGGTAAGTAATAATAGGCGCGATACTGATTACAGCATCAGTGAGATCATCCAAGTCGCTAGGCTTATTAACATAGTAGTATTTGCCACTTCCCCAGTAATCATCTTTTCCTCTTTCTCTGGATGATGTCACTTTATAAAAACTTCGAGCAACGGTATCTGTACTTAGGTTAGGGAGTACAACTTGCTTAAAGTTCTTAGGTTCAAGCTTGGATGTATCATAGTATTTAATGGCTGTTGTAGCTGTTTGTACTGATGTCGTTTGAACAGCATTGAGCTGCTGTGCTTTATTAGCCTGCAATACATTGTATAACTTGACCGCTTCAGGTTGTCCCTGCCGTGCAGCACTTTGCAACAAGGTAACGCCCTTTTTTGCATCCTGTGGTACACCATCCCCATTAAGATACATGACTGCTAATGCGTACTGTGAAGGAGCAAAACCATTCACTGCTGCCTTGGAAAACCATTCAGCCGCTTTTTTATGATCTACAGGTACACCTTTCTTTCCTAAGTAGTAAAGCATTCCCATATTATGGTGACTTTGATTATTATCTCCTTTGGTCACGACTTGTGACAGTACATAGTTCAGTCCTGCCGACAGGTTCACTTTCTTGGTTTCAGCAGATACTGTTGAACTGGTCATTACCATACTGTTAGCGACAGCAAGATGGAGTATTAATTTTTTCATCTGATTCTTATCCTTATTAATCATTCACATTAAACCAGTAGGAATATTCTTTAGGCTGACCATTCACCAAGACATTGCTGAGTTTGACGTCGTAGATCACATTCAGTTTCAAATCGTCGAAGTTAAATTGGATATGGTTAGGAACTCCGATATTTTCATAGCGTATATTGCTGATCTTCTGTTTAGCGCCACTACTTCGTTCAGTGACAACAACAGTGGCTTTGGCGTAATCCACATTTCTATTGGCAAAGAAATTCTTTTGATCGGTTAAAACTGAAATCGAGAGAATTGAACCCGCCATATAATATTTGGCTGGATAGTTGTGGTAGGGATAGGCAATCACACCGAGTGGTGCAGTGGTTGGATTGTCGAAGGGATAAACCACTTTGTAGGACGTACCGACCACATAAGGGAATCGGGTATCTTTAAATGATGGCGCATTAACTGAACCATACGCCGATTTTTGTAAGAAAGGATTCAGCATCCAGAGGCGATGCCCCACATCTCCTGCAAACAGATTTAATTTGTCATGCACCATATTTGTAATGCTTTCGGCAGGTGAATAGTCATATTTATTCTGTCTTACCCCCATTTCCAAACTACTGGTTTTTGCACCCACTGCACCAATATCTGAATAGCAGTTTGTGGTCGCTTCAGGGTAATGAGTCAAGATGTTGTTTGCCGCAAGAATCAATGCCGTCTGCATCATCTCATCTTCATGGGCATAGTCGTATGTAATACTTGGCAGCCCATGCAAAGCGCGAACTGTATTGAGCTCATTTAAAAATTCATTTCTAAACTTTGCACTGAGCTTACCTGCATAACAGTTATTGATATCGGGTGCATCACCCATAGATGAAGCTTTAAACACATCAAAGCTGATGGTTTTACTCTCTGCTGCCAGTGTTTTAGCATCCCCCTCTTGAGTAAGTTTAAGGGTACATAACCCTGCACCAATCCCTTTGAGTTCCCCCTGACTATAGGTACAGGTTGATGAAGAAAGGCTGCTAATCGTGACAGGTAGTTTGGCACTGGATTCCGTATCCAGTGAATACACACTCTCCGTCAGGATATATTTGATTTTTAGTGGGGTAATGGTTTGCTTGAGCTTATTCACGCACACATTATTTTCTAGATATTGCTCAGCCGCACAACTCACATTGACGGTCATGCTGCTATTCAGTGCTAGAACTTTTGCCGTCCCTGCCTGTGTCAATACCAGATTACACTGACCGACTTTATGCGCTTTAAGTTCACCGCCACTTACACTACAGATGTTGGGTGTGTTACTGCTAAACGTTACTACTAGACCTTGATCTGTTTGCAGCGATAATGGATAGCTTTGACCTTGAACCAGTGTACTCAATGGGAATGACTGGATATTCTGTACTGCCTTATTTTTACATACCCCCTCTTCCAGATATTGGCTTTCAACACAGGTCACGGGCTTAGGGATTGGATTGCCATTATCTGGATTATCCGTTCCACCGCCATTGGATGAACTTGAATCTCCACCCGAACCACCACCACACCCGACCATTGCTGTACTGATTGCCATCATTAGAACTGATGGCATGAACGATTTTGAAATCATCATGATTGACTGCCTTAAATTTTTATATTGTTGTTATTGATAATGATCAGCCGATAATAATTGACGGATTTCACTGGCCATTTGTGGACTACGCCAAGGAAATAGTACTTTTAGGCTGTAATTCGGTTTGAATGGATCTCGTGTACCGATATTGACTTGAAACTCTCGTTTCATCGGTGTGCGATGGACCTGTTGATTGACGTGCGTTCCCATCATTGGATTGCTGATCACAGTGGTCGTGGTTCTAAAGTTATCTTCGACTAAGTTGTAGTGTCCAACGGAGGTGATGTAATCAAAGGGATATTTCACGAGGCGTTGATCTGGCTGATCAAACAGAATAATGGTTTTATCTTGGCTGTTAATCCAGACACCACGGTTTTGGTAGTTAAAAGTTTCTCCTTGACGCTTGAGTTGTTCAGTCATCCCGTCAAAGTAGGTATTTCCATATTCATAAAGATAGTAAAGGATCACAAACCAGAACAGGTCAAAGCCAAAGAAGATGTAACCGAAAGCACCAAAGGAGAAGATTTTGGCAACGATGAGAAAGATCACGATGGGTAAGACCACACATTTTATAAAGAGCTTGGATTTTTGTGGACGGTGTTCAATGGGTATGATTTTGGGTTTGCTTAATTCAATCATGGTTGTTTCCCGCATGTTCAATGCAATGCACAATCACCAGCAGATATAAAAAGGTTTATTTTTTATAGGCGTGATTTAGCCATCCACCGTTGGATTGTTCTTGTAAAAATGTTGTTTGAATACAGACGAATAATAATAAATTAGCCGTATCGCCCTCGTTGCAAAGCACAACAAGGTTGAACAGGTGACGAGGCACAAATAAGAAAAGATAGATACAGCATGAGAAGCTCCTTGTGTTAAAGAAGTTCTACCAATTACTGCTAAATAATGGTGGCAGAACGAGAGCGGGTTAGCAGACTGGAACACAAGAATCCAGCACGTCCGAAGACGTCCCCCTCCCGTTCCACCGCAGAGGGGCACGAGGGGATAAACACTAAAGGACAAGTCCCATAATGTTCTTGTGTTGGACGGTCTGCTAAAACCGACTGGCAATGTAGGCCAGCGAGCCCATATTAATTTTATTCAAAGCTTTAGTCAATTTTACCAATACTAAAATCTGGACGATCAGTTCGGACGGAAAATTTAAGTTAAATGATTGATTTTTGCTTATGTAAAATTCAACCCATCAAGGCAGTTATTTTGATTTTATGGATAAGTCTAAAATGCTTATAAGAATAAATATTGGGCTGACATAGCCGTCCCTAGATACTTTTAATAAATAGTTTTCCAGCCGTCAGAAATTTAAAATATCTCCAGCAGAATCAATCAATTAATTAATGTTAAGATATGTAAAAAGATCCAATCACAGCGTTGACAGCTCAAGCGATACCCAGTTAAGCTAATTGAACACAGCAAAATCTGTGTACAGGCGTGAGAACCTGTTATATTCTACAAGCGCAAAACAATGTCGCTTATGCGGCTATTTTTTTGTCTACTGTTTAGCAGTCGTTATGGCAGCTTGACAGGGCAGCTTTATGCTGGCCGTACCTTGTAGAACGGTATTCTCACCCCTGTTTTGCTGCCACCATTACCGTGAGAAGTAATGGGGGTAAGTATTAAACTTATCTACAAGGAAACGACTATGAACGCAATTCTTCATGGTGCAAACTCTTGCACACCTAAACAACAAGCTGGTCAACTGATTGTTGAACTTGGCAAAACTATTTCAAATCCTCAACGTCAAACACTCGCCAATCTTTATATTGCTGTTGATACAGCAAACTCCCTGCTCAACGAACTTGAACAAGCACATCAAATCATTCGTGAATGCATGCATGAAATGACTGATGAACAAATTCTTGAAGTTGCAAAGCTCAATCAAAATAACAATCTCTCCTCTTTATGGGCATTTCGTACACATCAGCGTCACAAGATGATTGAACGTGCACAGCGTGTATTGGGAATCCGTTCTATTTAGGTCACTTAATTAATTATGTATTTTTAGCTTGCTACTGTGCACTGTATTAATCGACTGCATTATTATCGAATAAGCAGAAATAATGTTGAATGCAATCAGTGACAGCAGCAACGCTAAAGATAATAGACTTGTGAATATTAAAAGTTATTGTTTAAAACTCAGCACCAAAATCATTTGGTTTTGGTTGTTTAGATTCAACTTGTAATTGACTTTGAATGTTATATTGCTGTCCCAGCATTGCTGCAATTAAGTGCATCATCAGACTGACAATTTCTTCAACGAGTTTTGCAAGTTGCAGTATTGTTGCTGTAAGCTCTGCTGAATGCTCTCGATCGAATTGGTATTGCTGTTGCACTGTTGCTGCATGCTCTTGATCTGCATCTGCTTGTTCTCTAAGTCGACGCATATTTTGTTTAAATTGCTCATACTCTGAATACAATTCAACATCATCTCGTTTAAGTCTTTGATTTGTTTTTGCTGTTGCAATTGCAACTGTTTCAAATTCGACTCTTGCTTCTCCAGCACGTCGAAGCGCTTGATCCAATTTGTCGTTAAGTGCTCTAGTCTGCTGATCTGTGTAGCGAATGACATGCTCTGTTCTTGAAGTCGGTGCTCTTTCTGATGCTGTAACTGCTGCTGTTGTTCTAACTGTTCTAATTTTTCCTGCCTCGATTGTAACTCTTTGATCATCAATCCAATATTCTGAAATAAACTGATCTCGGTGTGGCTCAATTCTGACGGACTGCTGAAGCCTAAGATTTTCAAGATCTTGTTCATGTCGTCTCTGTTGCTCTGCTCGTAATGCTCGATCACGCTGAGCCTTTTTTTCATCTTCTCGACGTTTTCTTGCAAGTCTTGCATAGTACTCAGCGATGATGGCATCAAAGCTAAACTCATTTGTTCGAGTAAATCCAAAATCATCTGCTGTGTATCGCTGCCGTTGTGATGTTGAATAATCGTATGTTGCTGTTCTTTCATAACTTACTTCTCCACGAAACAAGGAAATGTCAGATGAATATTCGGTTCTGTCGGATGGACTTTCTTTTTGCTCAAATTCAGGGTATTGCAATCGATCCATTTCGAGGAGGTGATCGCTCGGTATCGAGTGCCGTCTTCGTCCGTCAAGATTTCGGTCTCGTTTTTGGTTAAGATCGGCTGTGTGAGATAGTAGTTGGAGGGCAATATTACTAAAATATTCAGTAGCCCCATTCCAAGCAACATCAGAATAAATGTTTTCAGAATTAATTTCGGGTTGTAAGTGATCGACTGAGTTAATGCTTGATCTACTTGCTGCTGCAACTGATTCTTCTGATCTTCTAATAACAGTGTGATACTTTGGGTATTGTCCTGAATTTGGGCTTTGATCAGATTCTGATTGTCTTTGATCGTATGTTGCAATTGGGCTTTGCTCTGCTGAAGATGCTTTTGCATGATCTGATCGATTTCGTTGAGATGTGAAGACAGCGTCATTTGAATATTGCTGATATTCTGCTTCAACTCTGCTCGATATGATTTCAATCCTCTGATTAAAATCTGAGTCTCGTTTTTCTGATGTTGTAGCAGATGCATAACGTTGTCTGTTGTAAGCTGCTCTTGCCTGTCTAGCTCCTTGCAAAGTTTTTTCTGCTCTATCTCGAAGTTCTGCGCAAGGCATTCGAGTATTTTTTGAAATCTGATTAACTGTTCGCTGCTCATCGTTTCCACGTTCGCTATCTGCTTTTCGAACTTGCTCAAAAGCTTTGATACGTTCTCGAAATGGTTCTGAGCATTTTCTGATGTCAAATTGTCTTTCATATATTTCTCCTTGAAAATAAATAGGTTTTTTCCCGAAAGTTGGAATTAAGCTAAACTGATTTTCTCGAATTTTGGCAACTTCGCTAGCAAGTTTGTTTGTGAGTACAAATTGCATAAAGTCATCACGGTTATGTACTAAAATTTCAGAGAAGAGAAATTCATTTTGATTTGTTTCTAATTGTTTTAACGAAATGGACAAGAGTCCAACATATAAATTTTCAATGAATGTTTTATAGTTTCCTCTATTCTTTTCAACTTTTTTCAGCGCAGATTGTAAATACAGCTCATAGCCTTTTTTTGTAAATCTTGCACGGTCAGGATCCTTCGGATCTGCCCACCCATATTCGGAATTAAGCTTGTCTTGCAAAGTATGAAAATGCTTTTGAAACAACCCTGGAGGGGCTATATTCATTGCTTTTCCTGACCTGAGTTCAAGCCGAGGAACAAGTATATGAACATGTTTTGAACCGTTTGGTTCCTGATGCAGAACAGCCGTCATATGATATTGGTCAGGTTCAAGACCGCTGAAAGCCAATGCTTCGAACTGTTTTAAGACATCTTTTATTTCAACATCGGTCGGTTGATCTTCCTCAGTAAAAGCAATGACGGCAGACGTGTATTTATGTTTAAAAGGAGAGCTGTCTGCAATTTTTGCAAAGAGATGTGGATCGCCGCAGAGCACTTCGACATGCGGACGTAAAATATTCATGTGATCCTTTTCATCGAGGACATAGGCCGCTGCACGTGCTGCACTGCCCGTTCCATGCCTCAACATCTTAATCAACATGAAGTACCCTCCCGTTTAAAAATATAAATGGAAATAAAAAGTCAATTTTTTAGATGGTCATTAGAAAGGTCAGCGTCTGAAGTTGATTCAAGTTCACCGTCTCCAACGACTTGCATTTGTCGCAATAAATCGGCGAGATATTTTTGTTCAATATGCTGGTGTCGGCGCTGAACTGTCTTATCAGAACGATGCAGTGACGGAGGACAAGGAAGCGGATAAAGCTGATAGATTTTTTTTAAATAGTCTTCGACAAGTAGGTACGTACGAAGTAAGTCGACTGGTTTTCCGATTTTGTTGCTAATGTGAATTGCACGGGTAATCTGATTGAGATTATTGCCAATTTTTGCAAGTTGGAATGCAATGCTTTCACTATCTTCTTGCGTCCTGTGATTTGACTCTTTTTTCTTCGCTATAACATGCGATTCACGAATTGAAGATCGATCAACATTCAAATTATTTTGAATATAACAACTCACGCTAAATCGAATAAAATCACTTACAGTTTTATTTAATAGACTTGCTGAATCTCTAATTATCTCTAATTCATCATCATTTAAACGCAATTCAAGTCGACTTACTCTTCTTGATTTTTTAATAACATTAGCAACAACCATAATACACCTAAAAACCGTCAATCTATTTTTAAGCTATAATAAATTTTAAAATAATAAAAGTGTTTTTTGATAGGAATTTTAAAATAATTTATATGTAGAATAAATAGTTACTCTAAAAATTTAAAACAAACACATTATTAAAAGTAGCGGTTTGGCTGCAAGCCAACCAGATTCCGTTCGTACACAATTACAACTTTTGTTGTTATTGTGTACGGACAGGGTACTCTGGCTCAACCGATTATTTTCATATTTTATGTACTTTGGACTATTAAGTGATATATTAAATATCACAAAGACTGAACACGTTCTAATTTTCAAATAAAAATAAGATCATGATCTATAGAAGATATACACCAAGAGGAATTTTAAATTTATTTTATAATTAAAACATATGCTTAACTAAAAACAACATCTAAGTTTAAAGTTTACTCTCTTAAATTAAATTAGATTAAATATTTAATCTAATTATTAAATAAATAATAGTTCTCATAAGAAAAATATTAAAATGATCAACATCAAAAACTAATAAACCCCAACTAAAACAAAAAAGGAATTAAGAAATAAAAACCTAACCACAAAAAAACAAAAGTAGTAAACTGAAGAACGTACTAAAGATTAATTACTGTTATAATAGATAAAAATTAATTAAAAAAATAAACCTATTTCTTGATCTTTTATACACAAATCATTTTTACACAAATAAAACATGCTAGCTTTCAATGTATAGAAACTTGTTTTACTCTTCAGATCCTAATTAACAACATGAGGATTTTAAGACAACAGGCTTTCTTCAACTGCATTAAAAACTGAAGAGGTCAAAATGATAAAAAATCTTTATCTAATAAAATTAATTATTAGATATAAAAAAACTGGAGCAAGACTTTCAAATAAAAATGCGGAGGTTCAACAATGAGTAAATATTTTGAACTGCTGGATTGGGTCACCGCAGAAAAGTTTTGTGAATTGACGGGTGAACAGATCACGAACCTAAAGAATCTTAGGCCTCACTGGGAGGAAGGAAAAGTCTGGGTGAAAGTGTCTGATCGAAAAATTCTATATAGTTTGAAAGGTTATAACGCATGGGTCGAACAAGCAGCTCAGGTCTACCAAAAGGCACAAGAGCAAGATCGGGAAAAATACAGATTAACTTTAAATGGAACGACAAGCGCGAGTGGTTCACCCTCGACCTCATCGATACCCCAGCCAACTTCATTAAGGCGGCTAAGATTAGAGAAGATTTTGTAAACAAGGCTAAATACGGGATATTAAAAATCGAGGATATCGAAGCTGTCACCGCCAAACCCATCAAAAAAGCTGACGCTGCGCAAAAAACATTGCCAGCGTCAAATGCTCCGACATTTGCTCACTATGCCCAAGAATACCTTTATAACCTTTCAGATCATAAGCTAGGCACCAAGAAAAAATATCTATCAATTTTGGAAAGGCTCTGGATGCCATTATTCGAAGATATGCCGATTAATACGATCACCAGTCAAATGTTGCGTACAGCCGTCAATGGACGTGAATGGTCATCGGCTAAAACTCGAAATGATGCTTTGATTCCATTACGTGGCGTATTCGAATTAGCTTGTGATGATGAGGTGATTGATAAGAATCCATGTGACCGATTGAAAAATCAGAAAACTCAGGAGGATGAACCTGATCCATTTAATGAAATGGAAAAGGAAATAATACTGAACTGGTTAAAAGAGAAATATATTGCAGACTACCCAACTGTGTATTGGTATTTTGTGGTGGCATTCTGGACAGGTTGCCGTCCATCAGAAATTATCGCACTCACTTGGCAGGATGTAGATTTTTTAAATAAGCAGATTTACATCAATAAAGGTCGTGTGAACGGCGTTCAGCAAGAAACCACTAAAACAAATAAAGCTAGATTTGTAGATTTAAATGATTTTGCTTTCGAGGCATTTCAACAACTCAGATTACTAACCTACCTCAAATATGAGCACGTATTTATCTGTGATGAGACAGGTAAGGAATTTACCACGCAAAAATCATTGAGCGAAAAGTTTGTAGCCTCATTGAAAGCGAATGGCATACGTTATCGTCCTGCCTATAACACTCGTCATACATATGCGACCGTATGCTTAATGAATGGACTTAATCCAGTTTATGTGGCTTCACAGCTAGGGCATAGTTTAGTGATGCTCATGAAGCGTTATGCGAAGTGGATTAATTCAGATAAGAATAAGGAAGAGATTGCTAAAATTTCGAATAGTGCCAAAATTGTGCCAAATAAAAAGGGAATCAAACTATGTATTTGATTCCCTTTAAGATATTTGGCGGAAGCGGTGAGATTCGAACTCACGGAGGACTCACACCCTCGTCGGTTTTCAAGACCGGTGCATTAAACCGCTCTGCCACGCTTCCATGTGCGTAAGAATACAAAGACACTTCATTTTATTCAAGAAAAATTTGAGTGCCTGATATTCAATTGGATATTGTTTCATCAAAAATTAAAGCTGGGCAGCCAATTCTGCACCTTCGCGAATTGCGCGTTTAGCATCTAACTCAGCAGCCAATTTTGCACCTCCAATAATATGATAATTCGCAAGTGTCGCTTCATTTTCACTTGGCATCAAATCCTTAATCGATTCTTGCCCTGCGCAGACGATAACAGTATCTACCCGTAATAACTGATCATACCCATTAAGCTCAACCCACAGTCCTTCATCAGTCACAGCTTTATATTGCACACCGCGCATCATACGCACTGCATGTTTTTTCAACTGTGCACGATGTACCCATCCAGATGTTTTGCCTAAACCGATACCCAATGGCGTCGTTTTACGTTGTAATAGATAAACCTGACGAATGGGTGCTTCAATTTGCGGAGCTTGCAAACCACCTTCGGTCATATAATCTGGTTGAGGATCGATGCCCCATTCACGTTGCCAATCAACTAACGGTTGCGGCTGAGGTTGATGTATTGGTTTTAATAAAAACTCAGATACATCAAAACCGATCCCACCTGCACCAATCACAGCTACACTATTTCCGACTGGAGCGCCTTTGAGTACTTCTGCATAAGATAAAACTTGTGGTAATTGACTCCCTTCAATTTTAAGCTGACGAGGAATCACACCTGTTGCGACAATCACCTCATCAAAACCCTCACGCTCTAATTGCTCACGATTGACTCGTGTGTTTAAGCGTAAATCCACACCCGTTTTTTCAATTTGAACTTTAAAATAACGAATGGTTTCATGAAATTCTTCTTTGCCTGGCACCACTTTCGCCAGATTAAATTGGCCGCCAATTTCAGAATTTGCTTCAAATAACGTCACCTGATGTCCACGACTTGCCGCCACAGTTGCCGCAGACATGCCTGCAACACCGCCACCGACAACCGCAATTTTCTTCGGTTTTTTTGTTTTTACATAAACCAATTCTGTTTCATAGGCTGCCCGTGGATTAACTAGACAGGTGGCTCGTTTATTTTTGAAAGTGTGATCCAAACAAGCCTGATTACACGCAATACAAGTGTTAATTTCATCAACACGATTGGTTGCGACTTTCGTCACCCAAAATGCATCAGCAAGGAGTGGTCGCGCCATTTGCACCATATCTGCTTTGCCTGCTGCCAAAATTTCTTCGGCAGTATCAGGCATATTAATACGATTTGACGCGATCACAGGGATTGAAACATGCTGTTTAACATACGCCGTATAATCCACGAAGGCAGCACGTGGCACAGAAGTTACAATCGTTGGAACACGTGCTTCGTGCCAGCCAATTCCTGTATTTAAAATGCTCACGCCTACTTTTTCCAGTGCCTGAGCAATGGCAATCACTTCTTGCATGGTATTGCCATCGTGCACCAAATCAAGCATGGATAAACGAAAGCTAATGATAAATTTTTCGCCTACTTTTTCACGAATTGCTTTGACGATTTCAATCGCAAAACGCATTCGATTTTCGACTGAGCCACCCCAACGGTCTGTACGTTGATTGACATGGCGACTTAAAAATTGATTCAGCAAATAACCTTCAGAACCCATAATTTCTACGCCATCATAGCCTGCCTTTTTGGAAAGACTGGCGCAACGCGCATAATCCTCAATGGTTTCAAGAATATTTTTTTCCGACATTTGACGAGGCTTAAACGGAGAAATAGGTGATTTAATCGGACTCGCTGACACCACAAAAGGCTGATATCCATAACGACCCGCATGCAAAATTTGCATCAAAATCTTGCCGCCATGTTTATGCACCGCATGAGTAACCAATCGATGATGCGGTATATCTGCCAATGAATTCATGGTTCCACCCGCAGGTAACAACCAGCCTTGACGATTCGGTGAAATCCCTCCCGTAATAATTAAGCCCACCCCCCCTTTGGCCCGCTCGCCAAAATAAGCAGCTAACTTGGGATAATTATAAAAACGGTCTTCTAGCCCCGTATGCATCGATCCCATCACAACTCGATTTTTAATTGTGGTAAAACCTAAATGTAATGGTTTTAAAATATGTGCATAGCTAGTCATAGGAAATCCTTGTTGAATTTGGCGGTGCAACTTGTTGCATAATACTTTAATACTTTTTTTATAGGTTGGGATGGCTTGTTATCTTTTTTTAGCTGTTGAAATTGTCAATCATCGCTAAAGCATATCTTATTTTCTCTACAAAAGATGAATTGCTGAAACAACGCTTTTATTCATTCTGGAATTCTACTGAGCTCCATACCGTTATGATAACTATAGTTCATTGAACAACTTTGACTTCGGTTGATCCTTAAAAAATGTTATTCCGTCTTATTCCTATCCTAAATGAATCTCTACTGTACTTCATCAGAGATTCTAAAAAATAAAAAAGCCATAAAAAATATGGCTTCCAAGTTAAAACGCTTTCTTTCAATATGAAATGGTCATTCTTATCGAGATTGTTTAGAACAATAATTAAATTGGGCATTTTTTGATTTTAATTTCAACGAACTCATCACAATCCCTGAACAAATCAAGGCAGCTCCCATCAGAATATTCATCGTGAGAGGTTCATGCCAGATTAACGCACCAAAACATAAACTTAAAACAGGTATACACATAATTGAAATCGAAGCGATAAAGGTATCGACCTGACTCACAATCCAGTTCCACAGGGCAAATGCAAAACCAGTTCCAATGACAGCAATATAAAAAAGCAATGATTGGTTTAAAGGATTCATCCATACCGTTATATCTACAGGCTCAAATATTAAAGCACCTATCAGAATCGCAATCCCACCGATGAGCATTTGCCAGATTGTTAGCTTAATTTTGTCATAAGTTGCAAAATTTTTTTTGATATACACCGTTGCCATTGCCCAGAAAAAACCCGATCCGATCAAGAGTAACTCACCTGCTAAAGACAGATTCCAGCTCAAATGCAACAGTTGTGGCCAAAGAATCGCAATCAGTCCTAATGTTCCTAAAATTAATCCTAAGACCTTTTGTCTGTTTAAACGTTCGTGTAAAACATAGTGTGCCAAAATCCCAATAAAAATAGGCATGGTAAACACCAACACGGCGGACAAGCCAGAATCTACAAATTGCATGGCAAAGATTTGTGTCGCATAGAAACCCAGACACACCAACGCACTTAAAATGATTAAGGATTTCCATTCGTCACGTTTAGGCAAAATCGATTTCTTCAAAATCAACTGAAGCAGCATTAAAGTCACAGCAGCCAAAATCAGACGGAGCGAAGTAAATAAAAAAGGTGGAAAAACCTGCAAGCTATGTTTAACCAGTCCCCATAAAGATCCCCATACCAGACATAATAACGCGATCGCACTGATGACCC
Organism: Acinetobacter sp. FDAARGOS_515; assembly: GCF_003938865.1. Classification (NCBI taxonomy): domain Bacteria; kingdom Pseudomonadati; phylum Pseudomonadota; class Gammaproteobacteria; order Moraxellales; family Moraxellaceae; genus Acinetobacter; species Acinetobacter sp. FDAARGOS_515. Next base: position 290,224 of record NZ_RKIX01000003.1, read on the forward strand.
GAATATTCACGAGCGTCTCTCAACAAATCAAATAATATGGTGATAGTGTATAAAACAAATGACATCATGAATAATGCTATGTTTTAATAGATACATCATTTTTTTTAATGCCTTTTTAAAAGAGTCTGATTGATCTGATTAAATTGGCTATTTTGCACAGATTGAGGCATCTCTATGAATATTGACATTAGCGATATCCGGTCATTTGTTACGGTTGCCGAATTAAAAAGTATTACCGGAGCGGCGCATAAGCTTAATTATTTACAATCCAACATGACCGCCAAAATCAAGAAAATTGAAAATCATTACAAACGTCAACTTTTTATTCGCAAGCCCAAAGGCGTTGAGTTAACTGAATCTGGATTACATCTTTATAGTCAATATAAAAAAATGCTGTTTACGTGGGAAGAAACCGAACACAAAATCGATCAACAAGACAATAACTTACGCTTTGGCACCAATACCAGTTTAGGTGGCATGCGCTTTTATCCCTCTTTTAGTCAACTCTATCAGGCCTACCCTGAGCTTTCGATTACCATGAAAACTGGTGCAACAGGTTTTATTGAGGATGAAATATTAGCTGGAAATCTGGATATCGCTTATGTGCTTGGTCATCCTAAACAAAAAAATCTTCAGTATATTCAAAAAGCTGAAGATCAACTGGTGATCATTGGAAAAAATGTGATTAATCATGAACGGTTTGAGGATTGTTTAAATCAGCAAAATATTCTGTTGACATCTGAAGAATGCTGTTATGCCACGACACTGGATCAGATTTATGCAGACTATGGTTTAACTAAAGGCGAGTTTACCCACATTTATGATCATGAAGCTTTGATTCATTTCACGCAACTTGGAATGGGCATTTCTATGCTGGCCAAATCACTGATTGAAAAATATAAGATTCAATATTATCGGGAAATACCTGAACAATATCGCAATATTGGTTTATATCTGATCGCACGTAGCGACCATGTCTTTACTCCGATTGAGAAACAATTTATTGGATTAAATGATACTCTTCAAAACAGTCAAAGCTTCAATCAGGTTAAAGTTGCTTAAAAAACTAAAATTGAAAAATTGAGCGCCTCTAAAAATATCGACATCGATTTTTCATTTTTCGGGGTGGATATTGAACGATCAGAAAAAATAAAATAAAAAAAGTGCTACAATATCTGCCATTCTGAATTCTCAAGACCATCGGTTTAGGTCTTTTTACAAATGTTAGTTAGGATTAGCAATGACTGATAACGCAACCATTTTGCAGCATGTACCAGTAGGCAAAAAAGTGGGTATTGCCTTCTCTGGTGGTCTGGATACTTCAGCAGCTTTATTGTGGATGAAACAAAAAGGTGCAGAGCCTTATGCATATACTGCAAATCTGGGCCAGCCGGATGAAGATGACTACGATGCCATTCCAAAGAAAGCTGAACAATATGGCGCAGTCAAAGCCCGTCTTGTAGACTGTCGTTTACAACTGGCTTTAGAAGGAATTGCGGCGATTCAATGCGGCGCATTTCATATCAGCACGGGTGGTGTTCCTTATTTCAACACGACGCCACTTGGTCGTGCGGTTACTGGAACCATGCTGGTGACTGCCATGAAAGAAGATGATGTGAATATCTGGGGCGATGGCTCTACCTATAAAGGGAATGACATTGAACGTTTCTATCGTTATGGTTTGCTCACAAATCCAAATTTAAAAATCTATAAACCATGGTTAGACCAACAATTTATCGATGAGTTGGGTGGTCGTGCAGAAATGTCACAATTCCTGATTGATAACGGCTTTGACTATAAAATGTCAAAAGAAAAAGCCTATTCAACTGACTCAAACATGCTCGGTGCAACGCATGAAGCCAAAGATCTTGAGTATCTGGATGCAGGTATCAAAATCGTTGATCCAATCATGGGCGTGGCATTCTGGAAAGATGAAGTTGAGATTCAGCCTGAACTGGTTTCTGTGACTTTTGAAGAAGGTATGCCTGTTGCATTGAATGGACAGCGTATCGAAGATTCTGTTGAGTTTATCCTAGAAGCAAACCGTATCGGTGGTCGTCATGGTCTCGGCATGTCTGATCAAATTGAAAACCGTATCATCGAAGCGAAATCTCGCGGTATTTATGAAGCGCCTGGTATGGCATTACTTCATATCGCTTATGAGCGTTTAGTTACTGGCATCCATAATGAAGATACGATTGAACAATACCGCATTAACGGTTTGCGTTTAGGTCGTTTGCTTTATCAAGGTCGCTGGTTTGACTCACAAGCGCTGATGCTACGTGAAACTGCGCAGCGTTGGGTTGCAAAAGCGATTACGGGGACTGTGACACTTGAACTTCGTCGTGGTAACGATTACACCATTATGAATACTGAATCTCCAAATCTGACTTATGAAGCAGAGCGTTTAACCATGGAGAAAGGCGATTCCATGTTTACACCAATGGATCGTATTGGTCAGTTAACCATGCGTAATCTGGATATTACCGATACACGTGCCAAACTCGGTATTTACACCAATACAGGTTTACTGTCGATTGGTCAGGGTTCAGCTGTTCCTCAATTGGACACCAAAAAATAAGTCGATCTTTAAATAAAAAATTAAGTGCATCGAGTTTGATAATTCAATGCACTTAATAAAATAAAAGAGAGGTTCAATTGAGCCTCTCTTTTATTTTTAAGTCTAAATCATGATCGGCGGCGATAAAGTACCAGTCCAACAAGTCCTAATACTGTAAAGATACCTAGGCTACCGCCACCACTACTACTCTGGTTATTAGTAGTAGATGCTGTATTTTTTAAAGTCACAGTCGCCTCTGATGACTTTGTGCCATCAGCATCGTAAATGAGATAACTAAATTTATAGTCAAATACGTTGAAATTATTTTTAACCTGAATCGCAAGATTACCGCCATAGCAGGTTTCTTTTTGATCAGGATATGGACATGGCCCAGTATGCTCAGAAGTAACGGTGATACCTGAAGGAACGGTGGTTAAACGAATTGGTAATTCAACCCCATTTTCATCGTGGTAAAAAGCAGGTTTGTTTGGCTTATTGACCAAAGCCGAAACAGGCCCATCACCATCATCAGAAGCATTACTCAGTAAATTGACATTGATCTTCTGATCAGTTCCATATTGGATGGTGTATTCAGCGGCTTTGGCAATTGGAGCAATATTGACAAAGTTCACCTGCATCAAACCTGATGATTGTTTAGATGTATTGAGTGAACCATCTGCATTTTTTAGGGTTAAGGTATACTGACAGAAGTTATATTCACCTGCTTGAGTAATCCCATCATCCAGACGATAAACCATGATCCGCTTAAGATCAGGATTCCATTCACATTTTAAATTTTCATCTGGTCGAACATCAAGTTTAGTGCTATCACCACTTCCTGTGATCATGCCAACACCCAAGGCTTTTACAGAAACGGCATAAGTATCTGGCGTCAAATGCTGAATTTGACGACCACCATCTGGCAGCACAACTTCATCTGGCAGACTAAATGCAAATGGATCTACATAGACAGCCCGATACTTCTCATTGGCTTTGGTATAGCTAAGGAGATCTTCATACTCTTTAATACGTTTATTGTAATAAGGCAAGAAATCTGGATTTGTACTGGTGTTTGCAACTTGCGCCTTAAAGAAATCTAATTGTGTTTGATAGCCATCCAGTAAGGTAACAAGAGAACTATTGACGATACCATTAATATCGCCTGCGGTTAAACGCATGATTTCAGTTGAACCAAGATCACAGCTATTTCGCCCTGCTGGATTTAAGATTAAAGTTCCATCAGTGATACGATTAATACCGCGTTGATCTTGGGTGCTACATCCATCGGTATTCACATCGACCAAATCTGTATCGGATGAATTATCTTTAGGGAAGTAAAGAGGTAAGAAGCTGGTATATTCCGAAGGTGTCTGCAAGCTACTTAACACACTCGACATACTGCTGTTACTCATGTCGATATTGGTCTGTTTCTCTGGCAAGACTTCACTTGCAACATCGCACTGACTTTGACTTCCAGCGGCCAAACTTACTGCATTATAGACTAAGCCTACACCAGTATCTTTTTGATCTTTGGCTTCACCAAGTAAATAACGACATGAACGATTACTATTAAATGCTAGTATGTTAAATGACAAAACCTTGATACCAATTTTGTCATATAAAAAAGTACTGAACGCATTATTTTCTACAATCGTGTTACTCACCATTTGCAAAGTACTTGCTGTACTTAACTTGTTTACATCGGTATTTACGTGGCTATCTCCTGTAAATTTGATAATGCTTCCATTATCAGCATTTACCGTATTCTGCGCGATGGTATTTGCAGTTAAAGTCGTGGTCGGTTCACCACAAAACTCAAGTGTACTTTTACTATCCGAAGAACCATTTTGGATAAAACTGTTATTGGTAAACGCCAACGTGCGTTTGTTGTATGACAAATTATCCAGACAACTCATGGCGAGTACATCACCAATATTGTCGACATCATTTTGGTTTTTCTTAACGGTTTTATTACCCTGATAAATTCCACTGGTTAAAGTTAACGATGAATTATTACCTTCGAGATAAATCGCAGCGCCCTGATTTGCACTTGAATTTAAAATCGAAACACCTGTTAAAGTTGTCGCAGCACCTAGATAGAGCGCACCACCACGGCTGTCACTCTTACCATTTTGCAACTGGACATTACTCACCGTAATAGAAGCTTTTGTACCACTGGTATTAATGAGTCGGCTCTTACCCTGACCATCGATAATCGTCTTCAAGATCGTTTTAGCAGGATAATCATTTGTTATGACATCGATCTTGCTGTAGTCTTGAGGAATTTTTCCCATCAATGAAATAGATGATGCTGGAACCAGCTCCGAATTAAGCTTATAGCTTCCTTCTTCAAGCTGAATGTAATCTATGGCAGAAGCTGCGGTATTTCCAGCACCACAGCCACCGTAAGATCGATTCAGTTCAGCCGCTTTCATCGCCATCCGAAGTGAACATTTACTGCTACCTTGATCATCAATATCATCAAAAGTATTGACATAAATGGTTTTATCTTCTGCGGCCATGAGTGACATGGCAGATAACACCATTACTGTCAGTAGTCCTTTTTTATAATTTTTCATGACTTATCCCTTATATCCCTATCCCTACTTTTTAAATCGTCTTAAACCTACAAGTCCCAATAAGGCGATTAACATTCCATAGCCAAAGCTACCACCACCCGTTTTTACTTTTTTACTTTCAAAATCATTCGGTGGATCCTGTACAATTTTTCCAGGAATATCGATATAACGATTTCCAATAGAATCACTGAATCGAGTAATCGTGGTCATAACGCGAAGTTTAAATTCATCAGAACCATGCCAATTTCCATTTGGTACATAAGTCACATTGCCTTCCTGATCGAGTGTTAATGTACCTTTAGATGGCGTGTTGGTTTGCACGATTTGCAAACAACCTGCCTGCCATGCTTTACCGTCTTCTCGTTTGCCCAATAAGCTTTCACATTCACTGGCAGGAAGTAGTTCCCCATCGGCTAACTGATCCGCAATCGAAAACTTCGCAGTTTCACCATACAAAATATCTTGGCCTACGGGTGAAATAGAATCTGCATCAATGACCAATTCAATCGCCCCAATGTCGCAAAGCTCTTTCGTGCTACGTGTTTTGCCACGCTGATCGACCGATTCACAACTGGAAAGACTGGTAATATTAGTCCCATCACTGAGGACACGACCTCGATTCACAATCAGCGAATCACTTAAAGTTTGATAAGACATCAAGAGACGGGGTTTGAAGAATCCCAAAAACTGCTTTTCAGGCAAGTAATATGGACAAAGTAAACCTTCTGCTGGAGCAGCATTACATTTGCCTTCTAACTCACCCGCCAATAAGGTATTACTTCCTATCTCGATATTTGGATCAGTCGAATTGCCACTACCGCAATCAGAAGTCTTGGTCAGATTGTTAATGAATTGGGTTTTATCGCCATCTGCAAATACACAGTTTTTTGAACCATTTTCAGAAATGATGCTGTTTGACACATAAGCATCACCTTTTGGTGCTTGAAGGTAGAAACCTGCGTTATTTCGAATCATGGTGATATTATTAATAATCATGCCATCACGTACATTGGTGATATAGCCTGTATTATTAAAAATCGTACTGTTCTTTAAACCATATAAACGAGAGCTAGCGTTACCACTGGTTGAGTCATCATTAAATGCGATAGCAGAATATAACAATATCGATTGATCTGAACCTGTCGCCTTGTTATCACGCAAAATGGTCTGATAAAGATGAAATCTTGGTAATTCACTATAAATGACTGCGCCTTGCGAGGCTGTATTATTCTGGAAAATAACATTTTGGGCACTAACGTAGCCTGCACTTTTGTCAGTAGAGACACCTTCGTTATAAATGGCGCCACCATTGACCGTGGCATGTCCATTGATCAATTTGACGTATTGCAAACCCAAAGTCTCATGGTTGAAAATTAATCCACCATTATTAATAGGACTATTTGGATTGCCTTCCAGATTGACCTCAATCAATGAAACGCTATATTGGGCATTTTCACTATTGTCATCATATATATAGAATATACGGTCATTGCCGACCATTTTAATCGTGGCATTATTTAAACCATATTGGTTTTCACCGACACTGGTATCATACGTTGTTTTAAGCTGTAATGCTTTCTGAATTTTAATCTGGCTATTTAATTCATAGGTTTTTTGTTTTTCCAGTAATACAACAGCGGTAGAGTCTTTTCCCCCACATCCATTATAGCCTGCTTCTGGCATTCCCTAATTGATATACTCAATTGCTTCGCGCAAAGAACAGAGATTGTCGTTCTTAACTTCGTCTGCTGTTGTGTTGACTATGATTTCGCCAGCACTATATGCATGACCAGCGACAAACAACAGCCCAACGCCTATACCCCGCTTGAGCATACCTTTCTCCTTCATTTCCATTTTCATTATTTTTGTAAAGTCGCCACGTCCTAGCAACTTTTCGTTCAATTTGCGTACTTTCGCATAGCTTGAGTAATTACTCAAGATTTTTCACATGACTAGCGATACTCATCTATCAAGGCATAGATTTGCCTCAAAGTTGCATTAGAAAGCTTGGTTTTTTCACCTTTGAGCATTTTTTCAAGCTGTGCCAATGATTGTAATAGTAAAGACGCTTGATGCGGTCCATGCAATAGCAGATATTCAATTATTTGCGGATCAAAATGCAAACCGCGACGTGCTACAGTGGATAACACCAAAGCTTCACGGTCAGCATACAGACTGCCATTGGGTACTTTCACACTCACAGCCTGTGTTAAACGGGACTGTAAATCAGGAAGTTCCAGTTTGAGTTCAATCGGAGCAACGCGCGATGAAAATACCAGTTGTCCACCGACTTCATTATTATAATTAATGAGATGAAAAACAGCCCGTTGCCAATGCGGAACGCCACTAATCGCTTCAATGTCATCTAAGGCAACCAGATCATAACGCTCCAGTGACGTAATCGCCTCAATCGGGGCATCTAAAAGTTCAAGCAATGAAACTTTGATTGCAGATTTACCTATCTCCAGATAGGAATCACATATTGCTGAAAGTAAATGACTTTTCCCAGAACCCGCCCCGCCATAAATATAAAAGCGATTGACTAATCCTGCATGTAACTGACGAACGGCATCAACAACATGTCCCCAACCCGGCCCAGAAAAATCACTGATTCGGGCATCAAGTTGAGGTTCAATATCCAACTGTAGTTGACGCATACTATGTCATAAACCTCGTGAGCAACCTCTTGGCTATTTAGGTGTAGAATTGTTTGGGACATCAGTATCTTGCGGCTTTTTGATTTCAATATCAAGATCAACACTTTCAGTTTCGACACTAATATGTTCACCCCCAGCATGCTGTACGACAATGGCATCAGACCCGTATAGCTGACTATGCTCATAAGCTTCACGAACATGTCGCAACAATACCACGATAACAGCGGCGACAGGCAGAGCGATCAACATTCCCCAAAAGCCTGCAAGTTGTGCACCTGCTAGTACAGCAAAAACAACCGCCACAGGTGAAAGTCCAATTTTATCACCCAACAAAAATGGCTGTAGAATATAACCTTCAACGGCTTGTCCAATCATAAATACAATCACGACCAGCGCGAGTTGCATCCAGTCCACGCCAAACTGAAACAGTGTGGCAATAAGTGCTGCAATAATGCCTACAGCAAAACCTAAATACGGAATAATACTGGCCAACCCTGCTACCATTCCAATAATGAGTCCAACTTCAAGACCAATCAGTTGAAGTCCTACAGCATATACAATACCTAGCAGCAACATCACCAAAAATTGACCTTTTACAAATGCACCTAACACACTATGACATTCACCTACTATGCGTAGAGTACTTTCTTCATAAGGACGTGGAATGAGACGACGTAAGCTTTGCAACATACGGTTCCAATCGAGTAAGAAATAAAACGCAATTACAGGGATTAAAACAACAGTTCCGCCAATTTGGATAAAACTTAGACCAGACTGAGCCAGTCTTAAAGCCATTGCTTGAATACTGTCGGCACTATAATTGGTCTGTATATATTCCATGACCACTGTTGAAATCTGATCGGTATCAATTTCCATACGTTCCACATTAAAGGTATGTGATACCCACGGTAGAAAAGTCGCATTGATCCAATGAATGCCCGCAGGAATACTATCTCTGGCATAGATCAACTGTTGCCAAACTAAAGGAACGACATACCAGATTGCCAAAACCAACAAGATGCCAATACCAATAAATACAATCCCAATAGAGACCCAACGCGGAAGTCCGATTTTGCTGAGTTTCTCAACCAGTGGACTAAATAAATAGGCAACCAAAAATGCGACCACAAATGGAATCACAACGGGTTTAAGTAAATAAAGAACCCAAATTAAAAGTGCTATACCTGTCAAAATAAAAATGCGACGCAGGGTACGATCTTGCATAAAATCTGACCTTTTTCTAATGTATTCGTTATAGAGGCAAAAATATTTAATTAAAGATAGCATTTAACAGCATAAATAACATAAGAGTTTCGTATATTCAGGTTATAATCTGCCGCCAATGCGGAGACTTCACTATGAGCAACTCAACTTCTACCCCAAATACTGGTTTAAGCTATAAAGATGCGGGCGTCGACATTGAAGCGGGCGACGCACTGGTCGATCGTATCAAGTCGGTAGCTAAACGTACTACTCGCCCTGAAGTCATGGGCGGTCTAGGTGGCTTTGGCGCACTCTGTAAAATTCCAAAAGGTTATGAAGAGCCTGTTTTGGTTTCTGGCACAGATGGTGTAGGCACAAAATTACGTTTAGCACTCAACCTCAATCGTCACGACACCATTGGGCAAGATCTGGTTGCCATGTGTGTCAATGATTTATTGGTCTGTGGTGCAGAACCATTATTCTTCCTCGACTATTATGCAACAGGACATTTAAATGTAGACGTTGCAGCTAATGTCGTGACTGGTATTGGGAAAGGCTGTGAGCTTGCAGGTTGCGCATTGGTAGGCGGTGAAACTGCTGAAATGCCAGGCATGTATGAAGGTGAAGATTACGACTTGGCTGGTTTTGCAGTCGGTGTGGTTGAACAAAGCAAAATTATTGATGGCTCAAAAGTAAAAGCAGGTGATGTTTTGATTGGCATCGCTTCAAGCGGCGCACATTCAAACGGCTATTCACTGCTTCGTAAAATTCTTGATGTAAAAAATGTTGATTTGACTCAACAAATTGACGGTCGCTCATTGGCCGATGTCGCAATGGAACCTACACGGATTTATGTAAAACCAGTGCTTGAACTGTGCAAACAAGTCGATGTGCATGCAATGGCACATATTACTGGTGGCGGTTTACCGGGTAATTTACCACGCGTACTTCCAAACGGTGCTCAAGCAGTAATTGATGAAGCATCTTGGGAATGGCCAGAATTGTTCAAACTACTTCAACGAGAAGGTGGTGTAGAACAGTTTGAGATGTATCGTACCTTTAACTGTGGCGTGGGCATGGTCATCGCAGTAGATGCGGCTGATGCAGATAAAACCATTGAAGTGCTGAATTCACAAGGTGAAAAAGCATGGAAAATTGGTCATATTCAGGATAATGCTGAATCTGTAGAAGGTGCTGACGAAAAAATTCGTGTGATCTTTGCGTGATGAAAATTGCGGTACTTGTTTCAGGAAATGGCAGCAACTTACAAGCCCTGATTGATGCTCAATGTATGCAACATTGGTCTGGTGAAATTGTCGGTGTCATTTCCAATAAAGCAGATGCCTATGCGCTAGAGCGGGCTAAACAAGCCAACATCGAAACGCAAGTCATTGAACATAAAGCTTATCCTCACCGTGAAATGTTTGATGATGCTATGCATCATCAACTTATACAGTGGGGTGTCGACCTTGTGATACTTGCTGGTTTTATGCGGATCCTGAGTGAAAAATTTGTAAAAGCATGGGAAGGGAAAATGATTAATATTCACCCTTCCCTATTGCCTTTATATAAAGGCATGCATACCCATCAACGAGTGCTTAATACTGGCGACGTTTTTCATGGCTGTACTGTTCATTATGTGACGGCAGAACTTGATGCGGGCCCTGCCTTATTACAAGGTGTAGTTAAAGTTGCTCAAAATGATAATGCCAACACGTTAGCAAAACGTGTGCATGAACTTGAACATCTGATTTATCCTCAAGTGGTAGAATGGATTTGTAATCAAACTATTCAGTATCAGTCTGGTCAGGCATTATTTAAAGGCAAGCCGATTAGCAAACCTTTACAGCTCTGCCAAATGTAAAAGTAAAGTGGGCACAGCCTAAATTGCTGAAAATTTTCAATAAAAGCCAGTTAAATAATTAACTGGCTTTTAATTTTTCAGACATTTGAGTTGATGATGATATTCCCAAGCTCCTCAATCCATTTGAGTAAGCATTTCAAGATCAATGGTAGATTGTTTTTCATTCAAATCAGATGAACTGATTTTGACAAATACCATATAACTCACCATCTACTATTATCGTTGTGAAGGTCATTGAATCATTTGATTATGTATAATACTTGATCTTAAATTATTCCCATAAGATGAATATTATAGGTTTAAAATTATTTCAAAATAAGAAACCCTATAAAATAATAAATTATTGCCTCAACAATAACTTTTTTGTTTATAATCATAAAATTGCGCGCTTGTAGCTTAACTGGATAGAGCAGTTGCCTCCTAAGTGACCGACGTGGGTTCGAGTCCCGCCGAGCGCACCATTTTATGTCCACTTCCCTTAAACTGAGACAGTCATAACTAGAGTTTTCTGATTAAATAAGATCAGGAGACAGACATGAAAAAATGAAGATTTACCGAAAGCCAAATTATCAGCATCTTGAAAGAAGCCGATGCTGGGATGAAAGTTGACGATATTTGCCGTAAACATGGTATTGGCAATGCCACCTATTATGTATGGAAAAGTAAATATGGTGGTATGGAAGCATCTGAAGTCAAGCGTATGCGTGAGTTAGAAGAAGAAAATACCAAACTAAAAAAAATGTTTACTGAACTCAGTCTGGAAAACCATGTGATGAAGGAATTATTCGCAAAAAAGGGTTGGTGATAGCAGATCGACGAGATTGTGTGAATGCTCTGATTTCACTTGGATTGTCAGTCATGCAAGCCTGTCGTTTGAGTGGGTTCAGCAAAGCCAGCTACTATCGACGAAGTACAAGTTGGCGTAAGCGAGATGCTGCTGTCATTGATGCCTTAAATTATGTCTTGAAACAGTCTCCACAATCGGGCTTTTGGAAATGTTTTGGTCGTATTCGTCGTCAAGGCCATAGTTGGAATCACAAAAGGGTTTATCGAGTGTACTGTTTGATGGGTTTGAATATGCCACGTCGCCAAAAGCGAGCTCTTCCTAAGCGCATTGCACAGCCCTTGAAAGTAGTGGCTCAAGCCAACCATCAATGGGCGCTAGATTTTATGAGTGACAGCCTGTATTGCGGTAGACGTTTTCGTACTTTGAATATTGTGGATGAAAGTACTAGGATGTCTGGATATTGAAGTTGATACATCACTGCCCGCTGAACGTGTTGTCAGAGTACTGGATAGATTACCGCAGCAACGTGGTTTACCTAAGCAACTTCGAGTTGATAATGGTTCTGAATTGATTTCGGCTAAATTACTGGACTGGTGTGAAGAACATAGGATTGAAGTGGTACATATACAACCTGGCAAGCCACAGCAGAATGCATTCATTGAACGGTTCAATGGTTCATTCAGGAGAGAATTTCTCAATGCATATTTATTTGAAAACTTAACTCAAGTGAGAGAAATGGCATGGTTGTGGCGTACGGATTACAACGAGCAACGCCCCCATGAAAGTTTAGGCAATTTACCCCCTGCGATTTACAGGGTAAAACTGGAAAACTCTAGTTATGACTGTCTCAGTTTAAGGGAAGTGGACATATGCAGCTATGAATGGCAAAACACCCTATGAACGATTAAAAGAAAAGTTATGCTAAAATCTTGGTGTCAGTGGAGGTACTAGTATTCACACCATCGATAGATGGGAACCAAGCAAACGATCGCAATCAATACAATCAGTGCCAAATACAGGGCATAACCCAACCAATCCCCCACAATTCCACTTAAGATATATAAACCACCGCTTACTGTTGCCATGATGGCAACCTGAAAAGTGAAATCTGTTCCTGCAAACGCTTTGCGACTGTATTGCATCACCAAAGTCAGCATAACCACTAAAAGCATCGCTGATACCGCATCTTCCAGTGCATTAATCAAATACACAATAAGATTAGGAATCTGGACATTCCGCTCAAAAGCGAAGGCTAAACCTGCATATGCGAAGAGCGTTAAAATTTTGCAATAAGAAAACACCAACAGCAAGGTTGATCGTGTATATCGCTTAAGTAAATAACCTGCGATAACTGCTCCACACAATGCCGCAAATGCACCGAACATGGTGATATAGACACCAATCTGAGTAAAGTTCAGTCCTATATCGACCATAAGGGGTTTTAATAAAGGACCACTCAAACCATCCGCAATTTTAAAACTGATCAGTACCCACAACCAGCAACGTAACTCAGGCGACTGCGTAAAATGCTTAATATAGTCTTTCAATGCAAATTGCGTTGGGGTTGGTTGCGATGCATGATTTATTCGGGTTTGTTCATTGTTATAAGACCAGACAGGAATGGTATTGACGAGTACCAGCAAAGCCAGACCGAGAAAAGTCATTTGCCAACTAAACCAATCCAGAGCCCAAAGCAAAACGCCTCCACCCACAATAAACCCAAGACGTGAACCAATCACCTGAAAGGTATTGCCCCAATGTTGTTGATCTGTTTTCAGCAGATTCACTGCCAATGCATCAGTGGCAATATCCTGTGTCGCTCCAGTTAAATTCAAGCAAAGCAGCAGTACAAAAAATAAAAATAGGGAATCTGTTTGGCTGAGTGACTCAATCGGATAAAAAGATAACGTCACTAAAATAAGCACACTAAAAATCTGAGTCGGTAAAATCCAGCTTCGATAATGTCCTATTTTAGCGCTACCAAACCGATCGACTAAGGGTGCCCAAAGAATCTTGATTGACCACGGCAACATCAGTAAACCAAACCCACCAATATGTGCCAAAGAAACTCCCTGCGATCTTAAAATCACAGGCAAAGCATGGGTCATGAAACCAACAGGTAATCCCTGCGCCCAATACAATGAAAATAATAAGACATATAAGCGCACAGGATTGAGCATCCTTTTCCCTTTGCAAAAAAGTTGAGCAGTAAAGTCTACATTTTGCCAATGTCAGTTCAATTTCAAAAGCCTATGATCATAAAAAAGGATTTTTATAGTGATAAATATATGCCACATTTTCCAGAATTACCTGATCAAGTCCCGCATCGGGGTACACCTTTGAGCCGAGCATTATTTAAAACCCTTTTTTTAGCGCAAGGCTGGAGCATTGAAGGTGAATTTCCAAATTTAAGTAAGGCTGTTGCGATTATTGCGCCACATACCTCAAATATTGATGCATGGTATGGTTTTCTGGCGATTGGTGGACTAGGCATTAAGATTACTGTGTTGGGTAAAGATAGCCTCTTTAAACCGCCCTTTCAGCCTTTTTTAAAATGGGCTGGCTTGATTCCTGTGAAACGTGATCGCATCAATGGATTAACTGCACAAGTGGTGGAGTTTATTCAACAGCAAGATCAAATTTGGGTCGGTATGGCGCCTGAAGGCACTCGAAAAAAAGCAGAAAAAATTAAAAGTGGTTTTTATCAAATCGCTTTAAAAGCACACATTCCAATTGTCATTTTTGCATTTGATTTCGACCATAAAATTATTCATAGCTTGGGCGTGTTTGATCCAACAGGTCACTATGAACAAGATTTGGATCAGATGATGCAGCGATTTGCAGGAAAATTCTCACCACATACCCCAGACTGGCTCTCATTACCTTTACAAAATCTAGTCAAAAAACGCTAGTATTCAGGTCTCAAATCTGTTGAGATGTGCGCATCTTTTTGACCATTTTTTTGCTATTTTAACTGAAAATGAAAGTTGCACATTTTGCCTTGATTGGCACCCTGAGCCTTGCGCTATTTGGCTGTGATAAAACCGTTAAAACTTCGACTCAAACCACTCCTCTCAAAGCCCGCGAACCTGTGATTGCATTGGCTCTTGGCGGTGGCGGTGCGAAAGGATTTGCGCATATTGGGGTGATTAAAGTTTTAGAATCTCATGGGATCAAGCCTAAAATCGTGACAGGAACCAGTGCTGGAAGTTTTGTTGGCAGTATTTATGCGAGTGGTCAAACGCCTTACCAAATGCAGAGTCTTGCGCTGAAGTTACAGGAATCTGATCTGCGCGATCTTACCCTCAATCGTCAGGGCATTATTTTAGGTCAAAAATTACAAGATTATGTGAATACCCAAGTCGGAAATAAACCGATTGAAAAGTTTCCGATTCGTTTTGCCGCTGTTGCTACTCGTCTGGACAATGGTCAAAAAGCCGATTTTATTAAAGGTAATGCAGGTCAGGCCGTTCGCGCATCGTGTAGTATTCCCAATGTCTTTGTACCTGCAACGATTGGGAATGTAAAATATGTCGATGGTGGTCTAGTCAGCCCAATTCCAGTTAAAACGGCCAAAGATATGGGTGCAGATATTGTCATTGCTGTCGATATTTCTGCACGTCCAACAGGTGCGGGCGCTGGCAATATGCTGGGGCTTTTGGATCAGACCATTAATATTATGGGTCAGCAAAGTATTAGCACTGAGCTCAATCAGGCCAATGTCGTCATTCAGCCTAAAGTTGGCAATTTAGGCGTACTGGATTTGAAATCGAGCAATCAGGCCATTTTGGAAGGTGAAAAAGCGGCACAGCTCAAAATTAAACAGATTCAAGGCGTCATTAATGCCTTTAAACAATCTCCTGCCGCACTCAAACCTGCACCACGTCCAAAATTTTAAAGCTTGTTCATCTTAGACTTCTTTCATCAATCCCTTTGATTTCTCGCTAAGAGAGAAAAATAAAGAAAGTCTAAAGAGTGATAAAAAAAAGCCATTCTCAAGGGTATTTGACTCTGATTTAAATACCCTACACCCCATCAACTAGAAAGCATTTTTTTGATTTTTATATTCATTTCGCTATTTTAATATTCATCCTTGCCCAGTTCTGTTACATTGATAACTGATGATTTTTTCATCTTTCACATAAGTAATATGAGCAACGCTATGGAATTAGTTTTAGAACCCTGGCATTGGTTTGTTTTAGGTATCATTCTCATGCTTTCTGAGTTGATTTTACCTGCCTTTGCCGCCCTTTGGTTTGGTATTGCCGCCATTATGGTGGGTGTTTTATTGTGGCTTTTCCCCATCATGAGTTTAAACATACAAATTGTGGTGTGGATCATTTTGTCTATTCTTTGCACGATTCTATGGTTTAAATTTATTAAGCCACTTTCAATTGATAAAACCAAAGCGGGATTATCCCGCGAAGCCACCATTGGTCAAATTGGCATGGTAATTCAGGTCGGCTTAACTCATGATCAGGTCGTGGTGCGTTTTGCCTTGCCCGTATTGGGTGCTGATGAATGGAATTGCCGTAGCCTCTCACCTGTAGAGGTGGGTGATCGTGTACGTGTAGTCGATATTATGGGCAATGATCTGGTTGTTCAATTACATAAATCTCAAGAAACATAAGAGGATTTTTTATGCCAGTCGGTACGATTATTGGTTTAGCCTTTCTCATTTTTGTGGGAGTGACCATTTTTAAAGGGGTGCGTATTGTTCCTCAGGGCTATAAATGGATTGTTCAGCGTCTAGGAAAATATCACGCAACACTCAGTCCTGGACTAAATTTTGTGATTCCCTATGTCGATGAAGTCGCTTATAAAGTCACGACCAAAGACATTGTCTTAGATATTCCTTCGCAGGAAGTCATTACTCGCGATAACGCGGTTTTGGTCATGAATGCCGTGGCTTATATTAATTTAACCACGCCTGAAAAGGCGGTGTATGGCATTGAGAACTATACATGGGCAATTCAAAATCTGGTTCAGACCTCGCTACGTTCTATCGTTGGTGAGATGGATCTGGATGATGCATTATCCTCGCGTGATCATATTAAAGCCAAACTTAAAGCTGCCATTTCAGATGATATTTCAGACTGGGGCATTACCTTAAAAACCGTCGAAATTCAGGATATTCAACCGTCAACAACAATGCAGGCGGCGATGGAAGCGCAAGCCGCAGCAGAGCGTCAGCGTCGTGCAACCGTCACTCGTGCAGATGGTGAAAAACAAGCGGCGATTTTAGAAGCCGATGGTCGTCTGGAAGCTTCACGTCGTGATGCTGAAGCTCAGGTGGTCTTGGCTGAGGCTTCGCAAAAAGCCATTGAAATGGTGACTTCGGCAGTCGGTGAACAGGAAATTCCTGTGGCTTATTTGTTGGGTGAACAATATATCAAGGCCATGCAGGATTTGGCGAAATCCAATAATGCCAAAACCGTGGTACTCCCTGCCGATATTCTCAATACTATTCGTGGTGTGATGGGACGAAATCCGTCATAATCCCCAAAAAATGCCTCAACACGTGCAATTTTTTTGAAAAGAATTGCACGTTAAAACCCTGAAAATCAGTTTTTTCTCGATAATACAAACTGCGCAATTTCCAGCAAATCTTTGGCAGATTCACCAAAATAATCCAAAGCAGCAAGCGCTTGTTGCTGTAAAGATTGGGCATATTGTTGTGCTTGTTCTAAACCCATCAATGCTGGATAAGTTGACTTTTCTACCTGTTCATCTTTACCTGCGGTTTTCCCCAATGTTTCGGTAGTGGAAATAATATCCAGTACATCATCATGCACCTGAAAAGCCAGCCCGATGTTTTGCCCAAATTGACGCAACTGAGGAATGGCTTGATCTGTGCCTGAAAATGCGGTGACGGCACCCATCATAATCGCAGCCTGAATCAAAGCCCCTGTTTTATTGCGATGGATGGTCTCAAGTTGATTTTGATCGATTGCTTTGCCTTCTGCCTGCAAGTCCATGACTTGACCACTCACCATTTTAGAACTAGCAGTTGCCAAGATTTGGACTTGTTTTAGTACAACTGTACTATCTACACTTGCCTGTTGGTCAAATAAGCGACTGGTCAAAACTTCAAATGCCATCGACTGTAAAATATCTCCCGCGAGTAAGGCGGTGTCTTCCCCAAAGGCCACATGACAAGTCGGCTGCCCACGGCGTAATAAATCATTGTCCATACATGGCAGATCATCATGCACCAATGAGTAACAATGAATAAACTCCACCGCAACCGCAGCGCGGCGTGCCGCAGCAAAATTTGAATGTTGATTGAGTGATGCTGCTGCATAACATAACGCTGGACGTACACGTTTTCCACCTAACATTACAGCGTGATAAACGGCTGACTTCAAAGGTTCAGCCAAAGAAAAAGCATCTAAGGCCAATTTTAAATCTTGCTGAATACGCTCTTGTGCCGCAAATAATGCATTGGCATTTACTGGTGAAATCGATGTCACGACAGCCTCTGATGAAACAAAAAATAAGAGATCTTTACACGCCCAAGCGCGATCTGATGAGTTGCCCACAAAGATAACATATTCATATCAGGCTTAAACTTTTTTCATCAACTAAAATGTGACAGATGTATCTGTTTTACATAAAATTTAAACTTGATAAAACCTTAATAAAAATTTTATGCAATAGATCATTCTAGTGAAATGCTTTTATTCTTTTCTCTGACTTTGACATTCTTGATCGCAAAACATAAACGCGATTCAATTTCAGAAAATGACGTCGATTCTTGAAATGAAGGTTTGTAAATCGCAACCGTTGCAGTTAGGCGATCATGAACTCCTTCTTCAAAAAAATATGCAGCATCATAAATTGCAATGCGCAAACGCTCTGCCAATGTATAAGCCGTAAGTTCTGAAGCGTTAGGCATAACAATAACAAATTGAGCAGAATTTAGTCGATACAGCATACTTTCATTGGGATTTAAATAACTTTGCAAAAGTTCTGCAATTTCTTTTAAAACAATGTCTCCCTGACTGTAACTATACGTCTGATTGAATTTTTTAAAATCATCCAGATCAAACATCAAGGCATAAAAAGGGGTCTTTTTTTGCTCGGATTGAGTTTCACTTAACCATTGTTCCAGTGCCAAGCGATTGGCAGCACCAGTAATGGCATCGACATACAGATATTCCTGTAAACGTAGATTATTAAGTTCGAGTACTCGCTCTCGGCGTTTTAATTTAGTCACTTCCGCCCAAACCGTCATCAACGCGATAATTTGCTCATTATCGTTTTTTAAGGCTCGGCAATACGTATTATAAAAATGGCCCTTTACATAGAGTTCTTTTTCATAATGCCCATCATTATGCTCAAATTGTTCAAGTATAGCGGATATTTCAGATTCAATATTGTCAATAAAGCTATTGATCGACTTGCCTTGCATATATAAAGCATCACTAGCATAGATATCGGCAAATAACTGATTGACCTTTAAAAAAATGCCATCACTACTTAAAATAAATGCAGGAACAGGTAATTTATCCAATAAAGACAGAGTAGGTACTGAACTTTGTATAGATTCCTTGGAGATTAGAGGTGTCAACGTACGTAATTGTTGCTGCCCCAAAATAAACACCGTTTCTAAATCATTATCATTAAGCATATTTGCAATTATATTTTCCCACCAGAAGGACATTGTACTCAAATTTTCTTCAAAATATGCAATAAAATCCACTCATTTAATTATTTTAATGATCTAATTCTCACAAATAAATAAGACTTCTTTCATAAGTCCCTTTGACTTCTGCCTATGCAAGAAAATCACGAAAGTTTAAACAAGGATTAAAGAAGTGTATTTAAGTTAATCTTAAAATAAATCGCCTTTTGCGTTACATAGAATTCAAAAGCTTCACTTTAACACGCTAAATTCACACGTAATATCGATTCTCTTTACTCAACGATAAAGTCCCGTATAGCTTATTTAATCTATATCGGGACTTTATGTCGAAATTAACTCATTCTGCTTATTGCAGCAGATGAGCTGATTTCTAAAGCATGTTTTTATTAGAAACTATCTGCTGGAACGCGTACCCAGCCTTCCATTAATACACGCGCACTGCGGCTCATGATGGCCTTTTTCACTACCCATTTTTCACCCTGTTGTTCGGCTTGCGCTCCTACTCTTAAGCTGCCTGATGGATGCCCAAAACGTACAGCTTCTCGTGCACCGCCCCCTGCCGCAAGATTGACCAAAGTTCCAGGAATAGCAGCAGCAGTTCCTATGGCAACAGCTGCCGTGCCCATCATGGCGTGATGTAATTTACCCATAGATAATGCACGTACCAATAAATCAACATCTTGTGCTTGAACCGTTTTACCGCTTGAAGATTGATAAGTACTTGCAGGGGCGACAAATGCAATTTTTGGCGTATGTTGGCGCGCTGCGGCTTGACTCACATCTGAAATTAAGCCCATTTGAACTGCACCATAAGCTCGAATTTTTTCAAAACGTGTCAAGGCTTGAGCATCACCATTAATCGCATCCTGCAATTCCGTGCCCGTATAGCCCAAATCGTGAGCATTTAAGAAAATTGTAGGAATACCTGCATTAATAAAAGTGGCTTGAAAACTTCCAACTTCTGGTACATCAAGCGTATCTACGACATTTCCTGTCGGAAACATGTCGCCGCCCTCTCCGCCATCATCAGCAGGGTCAAGAAATTCAATTTGTACTTCTGCTGCGGGGAAGGTTACCCCATCTAGTTCAAAATCACCTGTTTCCTGAACCTGACCATTGGTGATTGGAACATGTGCAATAATGGTTTTTTCAATATTTTTTTGCCAGATTCTCACCGTACAGATGCCATTTTCAGGAATACGGCTCGGTTCGACCAAGCCATGACTAATGGCAAAAGAACCGACCGCAGCAGTTAAATTGCCACAATTTCCACTCCAATCAACAAAAGGCTGGTCAATGGATACTTGTCCAAATAAATAATCAAGATCATGCTCTGGCTGCGTACTTTTGCTCAAAATGACGGTTTTACTGGTACTGGATGTTGCACCTCCCATGCCATCAATTTGTTTTCCATAAGGATCTGGACTTCCAATCACTCGGAGCAACAATTGATCACGCGCCTGTCCAGCCACTTGTGCAGATTCAGGTAAGTCATCCAGTTTAAAGAAAACGCCTTTACTGGTTCCACCACGCATATAAGTTGCTGGAATTTTAATTTGTGGTTGCGAACTCATGATCCGTTATCCTTTTCATTTATTTTTTGCTTAAGACAAAAATGTAACATGACTAATTTCATACATCATATAAGTAAAGAAAGCCAATGTATAAATCTCTAGACTTAAGTCTAGAGATTTATTTTCTTACAACGGAGCATGTTTTCTCAATGACCCAAATCATGACGAAACGATTTAAAATGTCCATGCATTGATCGAAATCAAGATAAATTCGACTATTAAGTTCAACTAAAGTTGATCGCTTTTTTTATAGTCAGGCTAGGCTAAAATCACTTCATCTATTAGAATGTCCCACTTATTCACGGTCGAGCGAAGTCCTTTGAACAACGATTCTTCAAAACTTCAGCGGGGGTTAAAAAACCGTCATATCCAATTGATTGCCATGGGAGGCGCAATTGGTACAGGTTTATTTCTTGGTTCCGCACAAGTTATTCAATCTGCTGGTCCCTCTATTATCCTAGGTTATGCCATTGGTGGTTTGATTGCTTTTCTCATCATGCGCCAACTTGGTGAAATGATTGTAGAAGAACCTGTTGCGGGTTCATTTAGCCATTTTGCTAATAAATATTGGGGCAAGTTTCCTGGCTTTTTAGCAGGCTGGAACTACTGGATTCTTTATGTTTTGGTGGCTATGACTGAACTGACAGCAGTCGCTAAGTATATTAATTACTGGTGGCCTCATATTCCGTCATGGGTTTCTGTATTGTTTTTCTTTGTGGTGATCACGGCAATCAACTTAACCAATGTTAAATTTTATGGTGAATCCGAGTTTTGGCTCGCCATCATTAAAGTCGTTGCAGTGATTTCAATGATCATTTTTGGTCTGTATCTGTTATTTACAGCAGGTCCAGATTCAACTGCATCATTTAGTAATCTATGGACACATGGTGGATTTTTTCCAAATGGGTTTGATGGCTTATTTTATATGTTGGCATTTCTCATGTTCGCCTTTGGCGGCATTGAATTGATCGGAATGGCAGCAGCAGAGGCAGATGATCCTAAGAAAACTATTCCTAAAGCGATCAATCAAGTCGTGATTCGTATCCTGATTTTCTATGTGGGTTCATTGACTATTTTGCTTTCTCTAGTGCCATGGAATCAGTTGGATTTAGGCGGTCTGGATAAAAGCCCATTTGTGATGATCTTTAGTCAATTGGGAATTGGCTGGGCAGCTCATCTACTGAATTTCATTATTTTGACTGCGGCTTTATCGGTTTATAATAGTGGGATGTATGCCAATAGTCGGATGCTCTATGGTCTAGCGCAGCAAGGCAATGCACCAGCCGTGTTTAAAAAGGTGAATAAAGAAGGCGTTCCTATTCCAGCCGTTTTATTGTCTGCGGTATTGATTTTCGGTTGTGTATTATTGAACTATTTTGTTCCAGAAGATGCGCTTGGTCACTTGATGTATGTCGTTGTGGGTGCTTTGGTTCTAAATTGGGCGATGATCAGTCTAACCCATTTAAAATTCAGATCTGCAATGAAAACATTGCATCACAAAGTATCCTTCCCTGCGCTTTGGTCTCCTGTAAGTAACTATATCGTTCTTCTGTTTATTGCGGTTGTACTCTATATCATGTGGACACAAGGATTTAAGGAATCAGTGATTATGATTCCGATCTGGATTGTGCTGATGTATGTTTTATATAAGTTATTAAATTCAAAGCCCTCTGCTTCTGAATAAAATCACGATATTGCATGTTAAAAAAGTTTGACTGTTTTTGATGAAAGCCAGTTACGCAAGTAACTGGCTTTTTGCTTTATTAGACTTCTTTCATCATTGTCTAAAATTCTTTATTGTTCAAAGCCTCTCTATTTTTCTCGCAGAGGAAGGAGTAAAAGGAACTGATGAAAGAAGTCTATTCTAATCTCTAATTTGGAGCCAACATTCCCGCACTTGGAGTGTGGTCTCGCATTATTACTGAGTTCAATCCATTTAGGATCAATACATCTTATTTGCAAATATTTCGTCAGCGTATAGTGAGAAATTTCTATTCGATTTCAGTCAATCGCGGTATTTTGAAGATAATTCAAGCCTATTTGCATTCATAACACTTGAATTAAGACAGGTGCCAAGACACCTGCTCCATGTTTTCAAATGACTTTAGAGCCAAACAATAAAAGCCCGAACTTTAACTCAAAAAAAAGCGCGTTAATTACGCGCTTTTTTGTTGGCTCTGCTCATTGATTAATTGTCTAATCTGATCAGATGTCGCCAATGGATATTCCAATGGGAACATATGTCCGCCTTTAACTACCGTATATGGAATACTTAATGTTTTTTTGGCTTTTTGAGGAAAACCTCGTTTTAGAAAATCACTTCTTTCTCCAACCACCAAATGTACAGGGACATGTGGAGAATGTCGTGGTGTTAACCACCACCAAGATGGATTCTGTCGGAAGATCTCAACTTCATCTGCCTTAGGAATGGTCAGCGTCACACCACCGCGCGCAGGATCTGGACTTAAGCCATATTGGATATAAGCCTCGAAACATTCTGGATCAAAATGCTGATAAAAACCCTTAGGACGCAATAATTCAGCGGCTTGCTCTTTCGATGCCCAATGATCCCGACGTCGTGAAGACAAACCAGCGGGTGTCATTTTATCCACTTGCTTTGGACTGATCAGCTTTGCCATATGAAAAGCAAAGGAGTATTTGCCCAAAATCAACGGCGGATCTAGCATGATCACTTGAGAAAACAATTCTGGACGTTGATAGCAAGCCATCAAGGTTAACACTGAACCCAGAGAATGTCCGAGACCAATCACTTTGCGACCTTGCGCCTGTTGCACAATACTATCAACAATTTGCTCAACCAGATGCGGCCAATGATTGGTAATCGGATAACGCTTATCCGGCCCGATCAAAGGCACATAAATGATGTCATAGTCATCTTTAAGTGCATCAAAAAGTTTTTGATAGACTTGAGAAGGCACGCCATTGGCGTGCGCAAAGTGAATTATTGGTTTATCAGATATCATATTTACGAACTCAATTACTTGAATTGCGCCTGCTGTTCCGTCTGCAATTGCTGAGAAATCGACTGGCTAATTCCCTGGCCTATTTGTGATCCCATACGCCCAAGCAAAGACTCAAATGGACTACGTTCAATGGTATAGTTTACTTTAGTATCAAGTTTTAGCTCACGCATCAAACTATCTATGTTACCTGTACGGTCAGCAATACCGAGTTTAATCGCTTGTTCACCTGTCCAGAATAAACCTGAGAAGATCGCAGGGTCATCTGTTTTCAGGCGCTTGCCGCGACCTTGTTTCACTGCATCGATAAAGTGCTGATGCACATTATCCAATAATGCCTGAATATGTTCACGCTGCTGCGGATTAATCGGTTTGGTCATGCTCAGAATGTCTTTATTTGAACCTGAAGTCATGGTGCGGTCTTCAATACCTAACTTTTGAGCAAGCCCACTTATGCCGTAATTCGGCATAATCACCCCGATCGACCCGACCAGACTTGAAGGATTGACAATAATTTCATCTGCCGCCGACGCGATATAGTAAGCACCAGATGCCCCCATATCACCAATCACTGCATAGACTTTCTTATCAGTATGCTGTTGTTTTAAATATCGAATTTGTTGCCAAATTTCATCAGACTGCACAGGCGATCCACCTGGAGAGTTGATATTTAACACTACAGCTTGACTTGATTTTGACTCAAATGCTCGTTTCAGTGCTTTATTGGTATCTTCGCTGTTGACGGACTGGTTACCTGAATCAATCGTACCAATAATATTCACGACCGCCAGATGCGGGCTTGAACTTGAAGTTGTTGTACTACTTTCTACACTAGAACACCCACGACCCAAAACAACGATAATGAAAATTAAGTAAAGAAAGGTGAGAAGTTTGAAAAATATTCCCCAACGTCTGGCTCGACGTTGTTCTTCTACAGAGGCAAGAACCGCTTTTTCCAAAATTTGCCATTCCTGTCCAGCCTTATTATTGCTATTCGATGGTTCATTTTGTGGTTTTGGTGGCCAATCGGACATAAAAAACAACCCAAAAAGTTAAAATCTCTGCCATTATATACACTGAATCGGTAAAAACTATTTAATCAATAGGATTTCACTTATAATATTTTTGTCCGATGATTTTTTCCTTACTTTATTTAACACTTTTTGATAATGACGACACCTGATACTCATAGCTTCAATTACCGTCTTTTAAGGTTCGTTAGCCGACAGCCTATTCAATTTTCACGTTTTATTGCGCGTATGCTCGCAGGATTAGTCAACACTTTAAAAATTACCAAAACGTCTAGAACCATTCAGCTAAACCTACAAATCGCTTTACCTTATTTGACTGAAGATGAACGTGATCAGATTACACAACAAGCCATTCGTAATGAACTCACTTCATATTTTGAGTTCTTTAGTGTTTGGGGTTCGTCTAATCAGAAAAATATTTCTCGTATTCAAAATATTACAGGCGAGCATTATTTCCACGAAGCCTTAGCCGAAAATAAAGGTTTGGTTTTAATTGTTCCACATTTTGGTACATGGGAAGTGATGAATGCATGGTGTGCACAATTTACAGCCATGACCATTTTATATAAACCTGTTAAAAATGCAGATGCAGATGTATTTGTCCGTGAAGCAAGAAGCCGAGAACAAGCCAATCTGGTTCCCACTGATGAAAGTGGTGTTCGTCAGATTTTTAAAGCCTTGAAGAAAGGTGGAACGACAGTGATTTTACCCGATCACTCCCCACACGTAGGTGGAGAAATGGTCGATTATTTTGGTATTCCTCTTGCATCAAGTAACCTAAGTTCAAAACTCATTCAAAAAACCAAAGCCAAGGCACTTCTTCTGTACGCGATTCGAAATGAAAGTGATGGTTTTGACATGTTTATCGAACCGATTGATCCTGCAATCTATGAAGGATCAGATGCACATGGCACCTTGGTCATTCATCACGCCATTGAAAATCTAATTCGTCGATATCCTCAACATTATCATTGGAGTTATAAGCGCTTTAAAGCGAATCCTGAACTCGACAATGTTTATACGCTAGAGGATGAAGCTGCTTTGGAAAAAGTAGAACAAGTGCGTGAACAAGCCAAACAACTTAATATGACTCGTACAGATTCAGCCACTTAACTGTATTTCGATATTGTTCCAGTTTTACTTCATGATCTTCCACCTTAAACGTGATCGTTCCTGACTGGATCGTGGTATAAAGCGGAATATGTAAAGCATCTAATCTAGATAAGGTTTCTAAACTCGGATGTCCATAACGATTGGTATATCCAACGGATGCAATCGCGATTTTAGGCTGATAATGCTTTAAAAAATCATAAGATGAGCTGTGCTTGCTACCATGATGCCCCAACACCAAAACATCAACTTTTAAGTCGGGATACTTTTGCAAAATTTGATATTCGGTCTCCCAGCCAGCATCGCCCATAATTAAAAATCGACGTAAACTATTCGCCTTCAACAGCTCCAGATAGACCACGCAGGAATACTCATTTCGGTTGTATTGAATTGTTTGATCATCAACAGATTCTGGAGAGAGTATTTGTAAGCGTATCTCTGGGGTCTGCCATGTTTGACCCTTATGACATCTGGAAAAAGAAGCATCAGTTTGTAACGATAATGTGGGCTGTGGTAGGGTTTCATTGGCCATTAAATGCTTGACTCTGGTTTGCTGCAAAACAGCATTTAGCGCTCCACTATGATCCTGATCCAAATGAGAAAGTAAAATACGATCAAGTTGTGCGACCCCTTGAGATTTTAAATAAGGAACCACAACATTTTGACCAATACTAAATTTGCTTTCATCATAATAACCGCCCGTATCAATCAGCATACGCTGAGATGCATCTTGTACAAAAACAGACTGCCCTTGCCCTACATCAATCACCGATATCTGTGTATCCCGTTTGATCCATGCCAATAAAAATATGGGGCAAATACATAACACTGCCCATGACTTTGGAATACTACCTCTAGGTAAAAATAACAACACAATACCGAGACTAAAACTGAGCAAAAGCATGGGAGTTAAAGCAAATGTGTACAGCTCGGGCTGAAAAAGATGATCCAGACCGTTTAAAATAAAAAATAAAAGACCTATTAATAAGTCATTAATATGAAAAAGTAGCTGTCCCAAAGACGGAATGATCAAGGAGATACAAGCTGCAATAATGCCCAGTGGCACGATCACCCCACCTAAAAATGGGATCACAATCAGATTGGCAATCGGTGCAATCCAAGACAGCTGTTTAAAAAATATAAGCACCAATGGACATAAAGCAATAAAAATTTTCCATTGCGATTGAACCAATATTTTGCTGTTTTTCCAGATCTTTTGCCTTAGATTAGGTACTGAATCTGACTGATGCTGCATGGATTGATAAATATTTAACAAAATAAAACAAGCACCATAAGATAACCAAAAAGCAGCCGATAAAATACTCAATGGATCAATCCATACACTCAGACTTGCGGTATATAACAGCAAATTAAACGGTCGAATTTCATGTTTAAAGATTAAGAATAAACTGGCAATCAGGGTGAATAATAAGGTGCGTAATGCTGGAATTTCAAAGCCCACAAATGCGGTATAAATAAAGACACAACCACAAAATGGTACAATCAGCAAAATCTGACGAGGGCATCTTAAATAGATTTTTGGCTTAAACTTATGAATAATACGTGTCATCAGCCATGTAAAGAGTGCCGCTAAAATCAGAACATGTGGGCCTGATATCGCCAGTAAATGTGAAATACCAAATCGCTGAAAAAGCAGTTCAGTATTTTGATCCAGTAAACTACGATCACCTGTCAACAGCGCCAGCATCAATGCTTTATATTTCAGGGGTTGCTGTTGTAATTGAATACGAAAATCCAGTCGTAATTGCTCAATACTTAGACTAAATTTTCGCCAGAGATTATTTTGCTGTTTGAGATGTTGCTGAAAACCCAAACCATAAACTTGTTGCATCGATAGGGGCTGAATCTGTTGGACTTGAAAGCCTGACATCCAGTTTTGCTGAACAAACCACTTTTCCTGATCGAATCCTCCTGCATTCGCATAACCATGCACAGGCTTCACGATTCCTTGTACCTGATAATATTGTCCTAGTGCTAAGCTATTATTGTTAATCTGCATATTTTCCAAAAGCTGATCATCAATATAGGCTAGCCATACAACCGTGGGTTTATTTTGAGATAAAATTTCTATTGGCTGCTTAATTCCGTGTTCTGTACTTTCTCCGATTTTTCGAATATAGATGACTTCAGATGCCCTTCTTGACGTCATTTCTTTATATTTAAGATGTTCAGTTAAGGCATGGTCTGCGTATAGATCACCAAGTATCAACATACCAAATGTTAAACTTGCGATTAGAACTGCTTTAAAGGATATATTTTCGCTGCATATTTTTATTTTTACAAAATAAATCATCCATAAAATCAAAACAAATACAATAAAATAAACGCTGATCGATTTCAGGTAAGGCAATGAATATCCCATCAAACTGATGCCTGCAATCCATCCCAACAATATAATTTTTAACATGTAATTTTATAGGCATTCTTTTTGGGCAAAATTAAAGCCCATTTTCATGAGCATTAAAAGGTTATTGGTCGGTAAATCATTTCATCTTAGCTAATTTGATCAACCCATAAACCATCTTGCATATGCAAAATTGAGTCTGCGGATTGAGCAAGCTGCTCATCATGTGTGACTATGAGCATGGCCATATTCAGCTCTTTTTTCAGATCCATCAGCAACTGAAAAATCGTCATCGCTGTTTTACGATCCAGATTACCTGTGGGCTCATCAGCTAACATTAAAGCAGGTTTAGTCACTAAGGCACGAGCTAAAGCCACACGTTGTCTTTCACCCCCCGATAACTCACCAGGTTTATGTTCCAAACGATGTGATAATCCGACTCGCTCTAGCAAATATTCTGCACGTTGTTTCACCTCTTTAAAGTTGCTATTACTACGCAACATAAGCGGCATTGCTACATTTTCGAGTGCCGTAAATTCAGGTAACAAATGATGAAACTGATAAACGAAGCCTAAATATTCATTACGCTTAAAACCGCGCTCCGCTTCACCTAAAGTGTCAAAGCGCTGACCATTTAAAAATACTTGACCTTGCGTTGGCTGATCCAGTCCGCCCAATACATGCAGTAAAGTACTTTTACCAGAACCACTTGCTCCCACGATTGAGACAAAATCACCCGCGTTCACCTGTAAAGACAGACCTTTAATCACGTCAACCTTGGATTTACCATCGGTAAAACTTTTATAAATATCTTTGGCTTCCAGAACGATTTTACTCATAACGTAAAGCCTCCGCAGGCTGAATTTTTGCAGCACGCAAAGCTGGATAAATGGTCGCTAAAAAGCTTAAGATTAAAGACACAGAAACAATCAACACCACATCTTGCCATCTTAAATACGACGGTAAATAGTTAATAAAGTAAGCGTCAAACAAATGCCAGCCAAAAGCAGTATTGAGCCAGTCGATCACATTACTGATACTGGTCGCTAGTATGATGCCCAAAATCGCACCTGCAACGGTCCCAATCACACCAATCACCGTGCCTTGTACCATAAAAATTTTGGTAATGGTCGCTGGAGAAGCACCCAAGGTTCGCAAAATGGCAATATCTGATTTTTTATCGGTCACGACCATCACTAAAGAGGATACGATATTAAATGCCGCTACCAACACAATTAAGAACAGTAGCAAACTCACCATCGCCTTTTCCATCTGAATCGCACTGAATAAGTTACCGTGAGTATAGGTCCAGTCAGATGCATAAAAGTTCGGTGGCAGGGTTTTCACAATGTCATTTGCGACTTGAGGTGCCTGAAAGATATTGTCTAATTTTAGTCGGATACCTTGTGCGCCATCGGGCAAACGTAACAGCGTTGAAGCATCATTTAGGGCGATATAGCCAATCATCGAATCGACTTCTGCGCCAATGCTAAAAATTCCCACCACTTTGAAACGTTTAAAACGCGGTACGACACCTGCTGGCGATGGCGTTGCTTCGGGAAGCACTAAGGTCACGTTATCATGAAGACCCAGCCCCAATGCATCTGCCATTTGTTTACCCAATACTATGCCAAACTCACCTTTTTGCAGGCTATTAATATTCCCTGCAACCATATGATTTTGGATAATAGAAACCTTGGTTTCGTATTTGGGTTCGATCCCAGTCACCATAATGCCTGCCACCTGACCATGTGCAGTCAACATGCCTTGTAACTGGGTAAAAGGGGCAACACCCGTGACATGCGGATGACTTTCAATTTTTTTTGCAAGTTCTGGCCAATCTGTTAAAATTTGTGTTGAAGAAACAGTAGCTTGAGGTATCATGCCTAAGACACGGTTTTTCAACTCACGGTCAAAACCATTCATGACCGATAGCACGGTGATGAGTACGGCAACACCTAAGGTGAGACCAATCATGGAAACCAATGCAATAAAAGAAATAAAGTGATTACTACGCCGTGCGCGAGTATATCTCAACCCGATATATAACGAGATTGGTTTAAACATACCATCTAATCCGAGGTAATTTCATTATGGAAAATTCACAGCATTCGAGTGGTATAACTGAACGCCGTGTCATGTCTCGTATAGATGCTGCGTTAAGAATCAACTATCAGATTATTTCTGATGCAGTTGCGCTTAACGATCCTTACGATCCAAGTTTTGTTTTGCCGCGCTATTTTCTACTACTTGCAGAATTAGATCAAATTGATCATGCGTTTAGCTACGAATTAGAACAATTAAATCAAAAAGATCAACAAATTGCTCGTATCTTATCTTTATTTAATCAAAAATTGAATTTAATTACGGGTTCTCTGTACGACTCTATCGTTCAATCCATCTTACCAAGTACTGAACAAGTCAATGTCTCTGAAACTGGACTCAGTTTTTATGCATCTGAGTCATTAAATGAAAGCACTTATATTCATATCACCCTTAGTCATCCTGACAACTATTTTCATATCGCGGTGACGGCTCAAGTGGTATATAGCATTCCTGAAGATGATCATAAATTTAAAACAGGGGTTTATTTTATTACCTTGCATCCACACGATCGAGTGAAGCTAGCAGAATGTATTGCGGAACAAATATTAAACGACTAACTAAATCTTTATGAAGGTTATTCGTTTTCAAATGATTGCTTGGAATTTTGCTGTTTTAAGTGCATTTGTAATCTACGACTGGCTTGTAAATCTTTATAAAAATATAGAAATAACCCAATTAAAATAATCGCCGCGCCTATCACCCCAAACATGGATAGTTTTTCGTGATTGACCAAAACACCAACCAACATGGCCAAAAGTGGTGTCATGACATTGGTGAGTGATAAAGTCGTCGCTTTGATATTGCGTACCAATTTAAAATAACAAAACATCGCGATCAACGATGCCATAATCACGGTATAAATTAAGGCCAATAACGATTTAGCTTCAGGTAGATGTGTGGGTGCATATTGCCAAATCCACGGCATCAAACAAATTGCTCCTAAAGCTGAGACTAAAATCGACCCTGTTGCCTGTGCCATCGGTTGTACATTGGCATTGACTTTCTTGACCCAAAAAATGGATAGACAATACATAAATACACTGATCAGCATTAAACCAATCCCAATGGGCTGAATATTCTGCTCAGATCCAGCAAAACAAATCAGTGCAAGCCCAGAAATCGCCACAAACATTCCTAGCCATTGCAATCGATTCAGATGTTGATTCAAAGCAAAATGCGCCATTAGTCCTGCAATAATCGGCGCTAGACCAAACATTAACGCGATAATTCCCGAACTTAAATATTGTGTTGCGATATAGGTAAAAATCTGCGAACCAATCAGACTAAAAGAACCCGCCACATAACTCTGTAGTGCAACTTTGTCGGTAGGAAATTTAACTTTGAGAAAAAACAATAAAATCGCAGCAATGGGTAAAGCAATAAAAAAACGTAACGCCATTGCCCATAATATATAAATATCAGACACGCTCCACACAATCGCAAGAGGCGTAGTGGCCCAGATAAACACCAACACAACATAGGTTATGACAATGTTACGTTTAGATAGCATTCTGGATTCTCATGCTGTTTTACGCTTTTGTTTCAAAATGGTTTGATCCAAAGCACTCGAAAACTCTCGTTTATCCCGTTCAGATATTGGCGGTGGCCCACCTGTTTGTACACCTGCGCCGCGCAAGGTATCCATAAAATCACGAAGATGTAGACGCGCCTTAACATTTGCTGTGGTATAAACCTCACCACGCGGATGAATCGCAACGCCGCCTTTTTCAATCACTTGCGCTGCAAGCGGAATATCTTGCGTAATGACAATGTCATTTTCTTGCATCCGCTCCACAATTTCTTGATCTGCCTGATCTGCACCACTCATGACTTGAATGGATTTAATTCGAACTGATGGTGTAATCCCGACATTTTGATTGGCGACGAAGGTCACTTCGAGTTGATAACGATCAGATGCCCGTAAAATCACTTCACGCAGAATTTTAGGCAATGCATCTGCATCTACCCATAACTTGAATGCTAACAACTGCATGTCTCTTGGACGAAAATAAGCAATATTTTAACAGATTCAGTTTTGCGCATGGATATTTATTCGGGTGAAAAATCCTGATGTTTTTTTTACATAATTACAGTGCTAGACTTGAAAAAACCAAGATATGCTCGATTTAATATATCAAGTTATCCATTTTCGATTCACAGCCAATATGAAAAATCAAAACAGCCCTGAAATCATTCACATTGAAGAAAATAATTTTGGCAGTCATGCGCAGCACTGGACACTTCTTTCTACCCAGCCTGAGCAAGATGTCCCAAAATGGTTGGGCTTGGCTTTAGATAGCCCTGTTATGCCGATGGGGATTTGTGAATGTGAAGAAGAAATAGATCAGGCTTTTTGGCTCATTCAAGGCCCTGCAAAGTCTCCTATTCAACTGAATCAGATTATTGCAGTTGAAAATAATAAACCAAAAGCATTAAAAACTGCATTTCCTACATTTGAAAGTCCGTATAAATTTAATGCGACCATTGATCGAATTATTACTTCGGATTCTGCGACTCAAGCAGTATTACGACTAAAAGTAAATGCAAACACGATTATTTATGCCTTTGATAATTTATATGCTGTCAATCATGGCCATTATCAAAAAGATCAAAATTATCAGGTTCAACTCAATGCTTGGGCCTATGAGTTAGAACAGGTAGCGGATAATGAAACGATTATTGTGGATGATCCAGCCTCAATTAAACATCATCGAGCATTAAATGATATTTTAGCTGAACATAATGGCGTGGCACCTGAAAATTTACAGGAACTGATTAATGCATGGGAGCCGAAAACCCCTGAAGATAAAGAACCTGTCACTGTTGATTTTTCTAAAATGGTGGCCTATTTATATGGCGAAACAATGGGTCAGGAAGATGAAGCGTGGTTTCAGGGTAATATTGTAGGTAAAACTTCCATGACGTTTATGAATGAGGAATATACCCTTTATGATGTCACTTTAGTTTTAGAAGATAATCTGCCTGCAACATTAATTCGTATTGCAACAAAACAACATTTGTATAAAAACTTTGAAATTGGGCAGTATATTCGCGGCAACCTCTGGATTCAGGCGAATATTTATGCTAAAACTACGAATAATTAATATATTTTCACAATAATTTAATTATTAGGCTCATTAATGAAAATTATTCGAGAACAACAAAGCTATAGTCTCATCCAATTTAGTGGTCAACGAATTAAGTTGGACAAAGGCGCCTTTTGCTTTTTTATTCTTGGAATGTTTCTCGCAGCCATGATTTTTTACCATTTTGGCTTATTAGCTGCCTAATTTTATTGGTTTTTTGATATATCAAATATGCAAAACAAAGCCCTCACATTTTGAGGGCTTTATTTTTTTGCTCAATTAACCATTGCGTCGAGCAAAGTCATCCATAAAGTTCACCAAAGCTTGTACACCTTCAATCGGAACAGCATTATAAATACTCGCACGCATCCCACCGACTGAGCGGTGTCCCGCCAGATTTAACAAATGATTTTCTTCAGCTTCTTTCAAAAACAGTTTTTCCAGAGCTTCGTCTGCCAGAGTAAATGGCACATTCATAATTGAACGATTCGCTTCAGCTATCGGGTTATTATAAAAGTCGCTGGCATCGATATAACCATAAAGCAATTTGGCTTTTTCCAGATTCACCTGATGAATAGCCTCTATCCCACCCTGTTCGAGTAACCAATCAAAAACCAAACCAGACAAATACCATGAATAAGTCGCAGGCGTATTCACCATTGAATCATTTTTTGCTTGTGCAGAATATTTCAAAATACTAGGAATCTCTGAACGAGATTGATCCAATAAATCATCCCGAACAATGACGATCGTTAAACCCGCTGGACCAATATTTTTTTGCGCACCCGCGTAAATCAAACCGAACTTGGATACATCAATTGGCGCAGACAAAATACTTGAAGACAAATCAGATACTAAAGGTGCATTCACCTCTGGAACACCCGCGAACTGTAAACCGCCAATAGTTTCATTATCAGCATAATGTACATAGGCAGCATCTTGAGATAAATTCCATTCGCTTTGGTCTTTAATCGCCAGTTTGCCATTGAGCGTTGTACCCGCTTCTACGATATTGATCTCGCCATAACGCTGTGCTTCTTTTAAGGCTTTTTCTGACCAAATCCCAGTATGAATATAGTCTGCTTTAGGATTTTTACCCAAAAGATTGAGTGGAATCGCTGAAAATTGAAGTGATGCCCCGCCCTGTAAAAATAAAACCTGATAATTTTCAGGAATATTCATCAGTTTACGCAAGTCCGCTTCAGCTTTTTCCGCAACCGCGACATAATCTTTACTGCGATGACTCATTTCCATGATGGAAAGGCCCTTACCGTGCCAGTCCAATAACTCAGCTTGAGCTTTTTCTAAAACGGCAGTGGGTAATGCAGCAGGACCAGCACAGAAATTGTACGCGCGCATGATTTTTCCTTTGTTAGAGTGAAACAAAACTGAATGTGGCATTTAACCATATCTTGAAGTTTCGTGCAGTAATTGAACCCATAAATATTTCAATATGAACTGCTAAGTCTCTTGATTTAGTCTATTCAAAATCTTAATTTAGGCTAATATCAAACTGACAATCTCCTGCTTGATCAAGATTAGGGTTTGATTTGGACTTGATCAGCGGTTTAAGCCTGTTATACAAATGTATTGTAAACAATTCAATAACTTACTTTTATAAATAATCGATTACACTAGCTGAAAATATTAAAAGTTGTTTTCTATGAAATTTAGACGTCAGGTTTATACAACAAAACCAACCTTCTTGACGCAGACTTTATTCAAGATCATGGCGGTTGGATTAGGTTTTACAGGCTTGTGCGCTCAAGTACAAGCCCAAAGTTATAGCTATGCACAAGCTGAACAGCAAGTGCTTGAAAACTCGTACACCTCTCAGGCCAATCAAGCCCTGCAAAGTTCTGCAAAATTGGATGCCGAAGCTGTAAAAGGTTTGGGGCTACCACGGATTGATTTGAATGTTCGCGCCTATAAATTTCACAACGAAGTAGATGTGCCATTAAATTCATTTAAACAGGGCATTGAAAATGCGCTGAATGAGAAACTCGATAACCAGTTGAATGAATGGGAAAATGTGATTCCTCCTAATATCATTGGTGATATTGAAAATGGAGTCAGTGGTGTTATTCATGATGGCGTCAACATGGTTCCTAATTACGCCAATTTAATCTTACAAGATGAACAAATCAGATCATCTATCTCGATGGTCATGCCGCTTTATACAGGCGGCTTACTCAAATCAACCAAACAAATTGCAGCGATCCAATCACAACGTTCAGAACTTAATACCGAGCAACAACAAGACGTACAACGCTTTGAAATGATTCAGGCTTATTTCAATGTGCAATTACAACAGCAATTGCTGAAATCTAGTCAATTTAATTTTAATGCCATGCAACGGCATTTGGATAATGCTCTCAAACTTGAAAAACAGGGCTTTTTAAGTAAAGGACAGCGCATGCAGTTTGAAGTGGCAAGGAACAATGCGCAGCGTTTATTGCAAAATGCACAGGCAAATTTACAAAGTAGTCAGTTTCAACTCAATAATCTGCTCAGAACCAATCAAGTGAATCAACTTACTACGCCGTTATTTGTTAACAAAGCCCAAACTCAATCATTAGACAATTTAATGGCCACCTATCCAGAACAGTCCAGTCTGGTGCGTAAAATGCAAATGGATACTCAAATTGCCAATGAAAATGTTCGAGCTCAACAAGCCGCCAAAAAACCAAATTTATTTGCTTTTGGTGAATATAGCCTCGATGATAAAGAAAACTGGATCGTTGGTATTGCAGCTCGCTATAACTTATTTTCAGGCATTGATAAAAGTAAAAGTATCCATTCTGCCGAACTTAAACGTTATGCTACAGAATTACTTACGGCACGTACCAAACAAGAAATTGAAAATGTGCTGAATAAATCTTATAGCGAACTTCATTCAGCACAACAGACCCATAGTTTACTTTTACAAAACCAAAAAGCGGCACAGGAAAATTTACGCATTCAAGAGCTGTCCTTTAAAGAAGATATGGGTACTGCAACACAAGTGATTGATGCTCAAAATGCCTTAAATGCTTTAGATAGCGAAATGGCGCTCAATGCCTATAAATATATTTTATCATTGGCGACTTTATTACAAAGTCACGGATCGATTTCAAACTTTAAAGCTTATGTAAACCAACCAAATACCGATTTCATTCGTTAAAGGAGAGGACATGATGAATCAAGATCAACCACCATCTGACGCTCAACATCCAGATTCCTCTTCTAATCCAGAGAATACAGAAGCAAAACCTGATCAGATCGAGCAAAATCAAACGGAACAACAGCAAAGTAAGTCTGAAAAACCTAAAAACAAAGGACTCTTGAAAGTCATCGTTGCAATTGTGGTGTTATTACTCCTGGGACTGATTGCTTATGGATTATGGAAAGCCTACCAACCCAAACAAGTACAAGTGCAAGGTCGAGTAGAAGCTGAAACCTTACATATCAGTACCAAAGTGCCTAGTAGGATCGAACAAGTTTATGTCTCTGAAGGGCAAAAAGTAAAAAAAGGACAGGAACTGGTGTTGTTAACTAGCCCTGAAATTCAGGCAAAGAAACAGCAAGCTCTGGCTGCCTTACAATCTGCACAAGCGCTGCAATCCACGGCTGAACGTGGTTCACAGCAAGAAAACATTGAGACGTTGTATGCCAATTGGAAAAGTGTACAGGCACAGGCAGAACTGGCCACTAAAACCTATCAACGTGGAGCCGTGCTCTATCAAGAAGGTGTAATTTCACGGCAACGTCGTGATGAAATGTATGCTGCTCAACAATCTGCCAAAGCACTCAGCGAAGCAACTTATCAACAATATGCCCGAGCCAAACGCGGCAGCACCCCTGAACAAAAATCAATGGCGGATGCGCAGGTTGAAATTGCTCAGGCTGCATTAGCAGAAGCTAACGCACTTGAAGGTGAAACCAAACTGTATTCACCTGTCAATGGAACTATTTCTAAAACTTACGGCAAACCATCCGAGCTGGTCGCGACCGCTGTACCCGTGGTTAGTATTTTGGAAGATGATGAACTTTGGGTGAGTTTAAATGTGCGTGAAGATCAATATCGCTCGGTGTATAAAGCCAAGACTCTAGAAGGTTATATTCCTGCGCTCAATCAAAAAGTCGAGTTTAAAATTAAAAATATTGATGCGGAAGGTGAATTCGCCACGATTAAAACCACGCGCCAAACAGGTGGTTATGACATTCGTAGTTTTAAACTACATTTAGTCCCAGAACATGCCATACCAGATTTGAAGGTAGGAATGAGTGTGGTCTTTAAAGTGACTGAGGCAAAATAAACATGCTGGCCAGTATGTTACGAGAGCTACGCTATCTCCTTCACAATAAGTGGGATCTGGCAATGGTGGTGATTGCCCCACTATTTATCATTTTGTTATTTGGTAGCATGTTTTATACGGGCAAACCTGATCATCTACCCATTGCCGTCATCGATCAGGATCAGAGTGAACTCAGTCGTAACATTAGTCGTGATTTATCACTCAATCATACCCTCGATGTAAAATATCAAACTCAAAACCAGACTGAAGTTGAGAATTTACTCAACCAAACCAAAATCTGGGGTTATGTCCATATCCCTGCGGGCGCAGAACAGCGTTTGGTCAATGCACAGGATGCCCAAATTAGTATAGTGTTTAATCAGTCATTTTTTAGTGTGGGAAATACGGTTTCATCGGCCATGCTTTTGTCTGTTTTGAATGGCATGGCAGATTTTGCTGGAGAAAGTTATCTGGGAAATGTGCTGCCTTACCTCAGTATGCCAACACCCAACGTTAAAATTTCAACTTTATATAATCCAAATTTAAGTTATGAATTTTACTTAGAACCTTTTGTTATTCCTGCTATTTTACATTTATTACTATGTTGCTGTGTGGCATTTGCGATTGGACAGGAATTAAAAAGAGAAACTGTACCTGACTGGGCAAACCAAGATGATTATATCCAAGCACTTTTTGCAAAAATATTGGTTTATGTGGTGATTTATACTTTCTGGACTTGGGCATGGATGTTTTGGTTGATCGAAATTAGAGGTTGGTTTGTTGCGGGAAGCTTAGTGATGATACTGGCAGGACAAATTTTACTGTATTTTGCCTATGCCTTTATTAGTTCAACGGTAGTGCTTGCCAGTAAAAATTTAGGACGAACTTTTGGGTTTATTGCAGTTTATGGAGGCTCATCGTTAAGCTTTGCGGGTGTCACATTACCATTAAATAATGCTCCCATTTTTACTCAGTTTTGGTCAATGATCATTCCTTATACCCCTTATGCACGTTTACAAACAGAGCAATGGGTTGTAGGGAGTGATATCTCAATTTCAGTTTGGTCTTTTCTCATCTTACTGGGCTA
Source organism: Acinetobacter sp. FDAARGOS_515 (assembly GCF_003938865.1). Classification (NCBI taxonomy): domain Bacteria; kingdom Pseudomonadati; phylum Pseudomonadota; class Gammaproteobacteria; order Moraxellales; family Moraxellaceae; genus Acinetobacter; species Acinetobacter sp. FDAARGOS_515. The sequence continues at coordinate 329,139 of NZ_RKIX01000003.1, forward strand.
TTGTCTATTTTATTTTGCGCTGAGTGTGTTACTCATGAAAAAGTTAGTGAAGGAGCAAAGCAATGCATAATTTCTTTCACTATTATCTTGAAACATTTAAAAATATTTTTAAAAACTCATCTATTTTGACCACCGTCATTTTATCTGTTTTCTTTTATAGTATCTTTTATCCAACGGCCTATAAGGCAGAACACGCTGAATCTCTTCCTATCGTCATTGTAGATGAAGAACAGAGTGTCGTCACTTCAACGATCATTACTCAAGTTGCCAATAGTCCTGATGTGAAGATTAAAGCAGTTACTGGTAATTTTCTTGAAGCCGAACAAATGGTGCGTAACCAAAAAGCGGATGGCATCTTGTATTTACCCAACAATTTGTCTAACAGTATTCAACGCGGCGAAGTTGGAGGGATCGGACTTTATATCAGTACTGCCTACTTTTTAAAAACCAAAGATATTGGATTAGGCTTAGCCACTGCGATTGAAAATGCGATTCGTGAACAAGCCGAACGCTTTGGAAAAATTTCACATTTCAAACCCGAACTTTCAATCCACCAAATCCCTTTGTTTAATACCTTATCAGGTTATGGAAGTTATATTTTCCCTGCGGTCGCACCTGTGATTATTCATCAAACCATCGTTTTAGGTTTGGGCATGTTGATTGGCGGTTTTCGAGAAAAAAACTGGCGTCCGAAAGCAAGTGAATTTTGGGGAATTTTTGCCTGCTTTTTTACCATAGGTTGCTTAGGTTGTTTTTATTTATTCGGCTTCATTTTTTGGGTTAATGACTATCCACGTGGCGGAAACTTCTGGGGAATGCTGTTGGCTGTACCCATTTTCGTCAGTTGTGTCAGTGGATTAGGTCTACTTTTTGGTTCACTCTTGGATATGTCTGAACGAGCTGGACTTTTTCTGGTTTCGACCTCTATTCCCTTATTTTTATTAACAGGCATTGCCTGGCCTATTCAAGCAATGCCGTTATGGATACAGGGTTTTACTTGGCTTTTGCCTTCCACGCATGCTGTTCAATTGTTTATACAACTCAATCAGATGGGTACCCAAACTTATTTTGTATTACCTAAACTGATCTTTTTGAGCTGTGCCGCAGGGACTTTCTTATTCATTGCTTATTATCGTTTAGTGATGCATCCCAAAGTGTTATCAAATAAGTCTTAAAAAAAGTACGCCTCAAGCGTACTTTTTTATCAATTTGCTTGACTTACCAATTTACATTGACACGGCGATTGGGTTCTAGACATTCAACCAGTTGAGACTTATCTGAGTTTGTCCCACATTGTTGATAGGCAGTGGTCTGATTTTTCGCTTCTATCTTTATACGATTAGAATCAATGCCATATTGCGTCAACAATGTCGCTACCGTTTGTGCGCGTTTTGCAGAAAGTTTTTGGTTATAGGCATAAGACCCTAATCGGTCGGTATAACCCGCAACAATCACAGGACGATGATCTTGTGAATGATTAATCTGTTCTGCAATTTCTTTGACCGAATCTACTCCAGTTGTAATTCCTGCAACATCTGAGCGATCAAAAGCGAATAGGATATCTTTTGATCGAACGGGTGCTGGAGCAACAGGTACTGGAGTTGGGGTTAAAGTTGGTGCTGGATTGCTAGGATGTATTAAAGCTTCACAATCCTGACCTTTCCAAGATAATCGCTCAGCCTTGTTGTTCTTGTCAAAATCAATACGAAGCTGGCAACGTTTATAATCATTACTGTTCGGTACACGAATATCCAACACATAATTCCAGACTTTTGCACCAAAAATTCCTTCATTAAATTGTGGATTACCTAATAGGTGCCTGATCTGGTCTTTATTCAATCCAGTATCTAAACGAACTACATCAGCCACTTCATAACGCAATACCTGTTTAAGATAGCTTTTACTGATGTCAGGGAAAGTAATTTGTTCTGTCGTTGCCGTCGGTTCAGCTGCTGTTGCAGACATCATAAAGCCCAACATTGCAGCGAACATAAAAGTTTTTTTGATTTGCATAGCTTTTGTTCTCTTTAATATTTTTGTGAAAGGAGATGGCCCATCCATCTCCTGTTGAGCATTCATGAAATTAATCAATCACACCACTGATACCCACACGGACACTTGGATCTCCCTGCGACGCTGCTGCAACACCGCCTGTAATTGACCAGCGACCATTATCCGCAGTTTTACGCAAGGTTGCACCGACTGCATTTTCTCCACCATGATAAGCAGCGCCTACAGCATAGGTAAATTTACCCGCAACAAAAGGCGCTCCTTCCAGTGCCATCGCAGAAGCAATACCTGCATTGGCTTTTTTCTCGACATCATCAATACGGCCGTTTACGTTATAGAACACTTGTTCCAAACGATCTCCAAGATTGGTAATTCGATTTCCAAGATTGATATCTGCCTGATTTAATGCACCCAATGCATCTCCGACATTGTTATAACTTCCATTATTTACATTGTAGGTAGGGCCAGTAAATTGACCATTTTCATACTTGGCACCCCCACCCAGCGAGTTCACGATATATTGATTCGAGGTATTTAATTGCGAACCATTGACAGCATCTTTGGATGTGCTGGAAATTTCACCCGGTGCCACATTTGTGATTTTATGATTGCCTGCATTGATACCATTTTGGTCAATATTTACATCGCCAACTTTCACATTATTTGCAGTCACGGTATTTGAGGTGACCGAGTTAAATTTCACATCATCTGCGGTCGCAACGGTATATTCTTTACCGCCATTACTATTGGTACTTTCTTTAACCGTAATATTTTGACCTGCTTCAACAGTGCTATGTTGACCTGCTTTTTGATTGATTGATCCAATCGCATCATTAATGTTGGTTGCACCCGTGCCTCCAATATTGGTAATGGTATTGCCATCGCCTCCCTGAAATGCACCATCACCGATAATGTCATGAATCTGGCTGCCATTGACTGCATCTTTACTGCCTTGAGCAATGCTACCTTCTGCAACACCAGTGACTTTATTGCCAGCTGCATCGATACCATTTTTGGTTACACTTGGCCCACCATTGATGGTTAAACCATTGTTATTCACTGTTGTATCACCAGCCTTCACACTATCAACTTGAATATCTTTCGCCAAGTCAACCGTAATGTTATTGCCTGTGTTATTGACTTTGATATTGCCGTCTTTATTGGCAAAATCCACAGTATCCGTTGGTTTTACCTGACTTGCATTTTGACCATTGGTGGAAACTGTCCAACCTTTATTGGCATTTTGGGCGGTGTCATTGATCGATTTGATCGCATCATTGATGTTATTTTGTCCAGTATCCCCAATATTATTATTGGTATATGTCCCAGTATTAGGATCATAAGTGGTATTGCCACCAATAATATTTTGAACACCGCTACCCAGATCGTGAAGCTGACTGCCATTTACCACATCTTTTGAATTTGCTGCGATGGTTCCCGCTTCTACACCCGTAATTTTATTGGTGGTTTTGTCAATGACCACATTGCCGACCGTTACTTTATCAAAATTCACTTCTGGCGTGGTGGTAACAGTCACCTTGTCGCCATTTTGAATAAGCTCCACGTTATCGCCAGAAATCATGGTAAATCTTTGATTCGGCTTAATCGTTTGAAGTGATGAATTTACGGTTTGCCCCTTACCTGATGTAGCTGTAGTAAACACCCATCCTTCTTCTGCAATCGCTTTTACATCATTTAACTGATTCACATTGACTGCATCCGTTCCATTTTTACCTGGGGCCACATTGCTAATAATTTGGTTACCCGCATTAATTCCACCTAAAGAGATCGATGGAGTATTAGACAAAGGTAAACCTGTAATAGGGTCAACAAATCTTAGACCGCTCTTATCAATAACTGTTCCACCAGCATTCACACTATCTAGCAGCAAATCTTTACTCAGACTAAAGTCAATGGTCGTGGTTCCATTACTATTAGTCGCTGCAACCTTAAGATTCTTTTCGTCATTCGCGAGACCTATATCGACAGTATCTTCTGGTTTAACTTGAGTAGATGCTAAAGTTGAATCTGATTTAACATTCCAGCCTTTATTGGCATTTTGAGCAACGTCACTAACCGATTTAAGCTGCTCTTCTGTGGCCGCTTGCTTTTGGTTATAGGTTGCATTCGGATCCCATGTGGTATTGGTTAACCCGCTAACTCGACCTGTGGCCCCATTAATAATAACTGGGTTTGATCCAGCCCCAACCGTAATTTGTGATGCACCTACGGTGGTCGTATTTGTTCCATCAGACACCACGGTACCATCTACCGTACTGCTATTTGATTTTGCACCATCTTTTAGTTCAACCTTGCCGTCAGTCACTTTACTGTTACCAACCGTTAAACTACCCGCTTTGCTCAAATCTATATTTTTGGAAAGCTCAACGGCAACCTGACCATTCACGACTTTGGTGGTGATATTGCTATCGGCACCTACAATATCAATGGTTTCGCCTAACTTCTTATTAACCGTATTACTATCCGCTGCTTTTAGGCCAAAACCTGAATCAGTTAAACCTGTCTGGATCGTCTTTAATTGTTCTTCTGTCGCTGCACGACCTACGGTTGCAAAGTCCGAACTTGTCGTGGTTTTATTGGTTAAGCCTGTAACATTGCCAGAGGTCACACTGGTCTAACCCACTGTCAATCCATTGTCAGTCAAGGTATTAGAGCCCACTTTGACTTCATTATTTTTTATGCTAGAAGATCCAACTGTTAAACTTCCTGCTGAAGTCAAATTCACATCAGGATTTAGATTTACAGTCAGATTATTCGCTGTAGCAGCTAATTTGATGTTACCGTCTGTGTTATTAAAGTCCAAGGTATCATCTGGTGCAATCTTCTGCGCAGCTGATGCGACTCCTCCTTTGTTTGTTGAAGTGAATTTCCAGCCTTTATTGGCATTTTGAGCAACGTCACTAACCGATTTAAGCTGCTCTTCTGTGGCCGCTTGATTTTGGTTATAGGTTGCATTCGGATCCCATGTGGTATTGGTTAATCCACTAACACGACCTGTGGCTCCATTAATAATAATTGGGTTTGATCCAGCCCCAACCGTAATTTGAGATGCACCTACGGTGGTCGTATTTGTGCCATCAGACACCACGGTACCATCTACCGTACTGCTATTTGATTTTGCACCATCTTTTAGTTCAACCTTGCCGTCAGTCACTTTAGTGTTACCAACCGTTAAACTACCCGCTTTGCTCAAATCTATATTTTTGGAAAGCTCAACGGCAACCTGACCATTCACGACTTTGGTGGTGATATTGCTATCGGCGCCTACAATATCAATGGTTTCGCCTAACTTTTTATTAACCGTATTACTATCCGCCGCCTTAAGACCAAAACCTGAATCAGTTAAACCTGTCTGGATCGTCTTTAATTGTTCTTCTGTCGCTGCACGACCTACGGTTGCAAAGTCCGAACTTGTCGTGGTTTTATTGGTTAAGCCTGTAATTTGACCGGTGTTACCATTAATCGTAACAGGACTTCCTCCAGTCGCAGGCCCGACTTTAACCACAGGCTCCAGACCAAACGTAATTTGATTATTTCCAGTATTGGTCACTTTAATATTAGTATCAGTTGCACTGAAATCAACATTTTCACCTAAGGCAATCGTATCCTTAGCGGCTGTATTTCCATTTGAACTGACGGTAAAGCCTTTATCTATAATGCCTTTGATCTGACTACCATTTACAGCATCCATTGAAGTATCAGTGATTGCTCCAGCGCCAACATTGGTAATCTTATTGGTTCCCGCATTGATACCTGTCGCGCTGATACTTGGTGAATTTGGAATAGCCCCACCACTCGAATTAACAAACGTTAATCCCTTGCTATCAATCACTGTACCCGCGGCATTTACACTATTAAGTTTGATGTCTTTAGAAAGTTTGACCGTCAGTTTGTTGTTGGTGCTATCTGCAACGACACCAATATTATTATCGGTTAAATTTGTTGCGACAGATTCACCACCAACAATACTGAGCTGCTGACCCAATTTACGTTGAACATTTACACCCGCGTTATCCCCTGTGAATGTAAGTGGTGTCGCAAGTTGATCTTCCGTAGCTGCCCGTCCAGTTGTGTAATTATTTGGATCAAAGGTTTTATTGGTTAAACCAGTAATGGTTCCATTTTTACCATTAACACTAATAGTGGCGCCTCCAGACTGCCCCCCAATATTCACCACTTCGGCCAGTTTTAGATCAACATTTGTACCTGAATGGCTGACTGTAATATTTTTATCACTATTGGAGAAATCTACTGTTGCGTCTGGCGCTACATTAGACTTGTTGGCTGTATCTTTATTGGTCGTGATGTTCCAACCTTTATTGGCTGTATCATTCACCAGCTTTAACTGCTCTTCTGTCGCTGCTCGTCCTTGCGTTGCAAATCCAGATACAGTTAAAGTTTTATTGGTTAACCCAGTTAAAGTTCCTGTTGACCCACTAAGCACGACATTATTGGCAGCATTCTTTAATGTAATGCTATTTGCATCGATCGTATTACTGCTCGCACCTGCTGTCATTACAGTATTGGTCGATGTACTCACATTGCTATTATTGGAGGAATCTTTTATTTCCACTTTTCCATCTGTTAATTTAGTAGTTCCAACCGTTAAACTACCCGCATTGGTTAAATTCACATCTTTCGCCAGTTTTAACTGCAAAGTATCGGAGCCATTGGCGACCACACCAATATTACCCTCGGTTAATGTACCACTTGCACCACCCGTAACTTTAAGCTGATCACCCAACTTACGATCAACTTTTGTACCACTATCACCAGCAAAGCTAAGTGGTTTTTGTACCTCTTCCTGTACTGCAAAGAGTTGACTGCCGTTAACAGCATCAGTACTTGTAGCAGTCACACGACCAGCAGCAACATTGATAATTTGTCTTTCATTATCCTTTGTTCCAACACTGACAGTAGATAAACCTGCACCAGAACCTGCATAGTTATAATCTCGACCATTAATGGTGCTTTTCGTCGTTTGGTTATAATCACCTGATACCGAATTACTTCCTAAGGCTACAGCGTTGGCATGATTATTATTAACCGTTGTATTACTACCTAATGCAATTGAATTTTCTGCATAAGCATTTGCATTTGTACCTGTAGCAATTGCATTTTTTGCATATGCGGTTGCTGTTTTTCCAATGGCAATTGCTTGTTGAGCTTGAGAAACAGCACCATTACCCAGTGCCACTGCATCACTTGCAGAAGCCCGAGCCTGATTACCAATTGCGGTACTATTTTCTGATGAAGCAGAAGCTCCAGTGCCTAAAGCCAGAGCATTGAGCGCAGAGGCATTTGCCGCTGTACCCATTGCATTTGCATCTTTTGCCTGAGCTTTTGCATTGTCACCTATTGCATTTGCACTTTGTCCCGATGATGATGCTTTATTCCCGATCGCTGTGGTATTTTCAGCGGATGAAGTGGCTTGTCTTCCGATAGAAATACCTTGCTCACCCTGAGTTAATGCTTCATTACCAATTGCAACGCCATTGTCCTGACTTACAATCGCCTTTCGACCAATTACAATCGCTTGGTCTGAATTTTGTACTTCTGCATCACTACCAATGGCAATAGCGTAATTTGTTGTACTGCTCGTTGCATCAGTCTGAACATTTTTACCGATCCCAATACTATCGATACCTTTGGTACTGACTAAAGTTCCTAAAGCGATATTGTTAATATCTGCCGTGGTATTTTCTTTACCGATAGCAATCGAACTTTCACCTTTCGCTCGAGTTCCACTATTACCAATTGCAATACCATTTAAAGCCTCAGTACGAACGTTTGAACCTAAGGCAATACTGTTTTCTGCGACAGCCGTAGTTCCAGTACTTGGACCAATTGCCACAGAATTATTTGCAATCGCTTGGTCACTTAACTTATTCGCTCCATCAGTGCTATTGATGGACACATATTTGACTGTGGCATCTTTCGCAAGCGCTTTGACCTGTCCTAAATTAACGGCTTGATCATCATTGGTCGCTGTCGCAACATTGTTGATGGTTGTTCCTTTTCCGCCATTCGGACCCAGATTAATTTCATTTTGAGCCTGATTTGTGTAGGTGACATAATAATCAGTCGGTAAAGTTCCTCCACCTCCCCCTCCAGCGGCAATCGCCGCGACAATACTTCCGTAGGTTTTACCATTAATATCAATTTCACCAAATTTCCCATCGGTGGAACCTGTCAAACCCAATATAGAAGAAACGTCATTATGTAATTGAGTCAATTGGCTCACATTCACAGCATCTGTTGGATTTCCCCCTGGCGCAACATTGGTAATCCTTCGAGTTGTTGTTCCATTTCCGACCGAAACAACACTATAACCAACCGTTGCAACATCAGGAATCGTGTCAGAGACTAAATAGGCTTTCGTCGTCGAATTAGCACTAGCATCACTATTTATACCCAACGCAATATTATTGGCAGCTGCTTGGGTATTGGCACCGAGTGCAATACCGCCTGTGCCCGTGACTTGAGCATTGTATCCCACAATTGTAGCATCGGTTCCCGAAGTGACTTTAGACGAGTTTCCAACTACAACAGACTGGCTAGAGCTTTTGGTTTCTGAGCCTAGTGTCACTGAACGTGTAATGGCTCCTCCATTTGTATTACTATTGCGTCCAATGGAAATATTATCATCGCCATTAATGCCACTTCCCGCTGCAATCCCTATGGCAATATTACTATCCGAACTAGAATTATTATCTGGAGATAAATTAGAACCTGCGCCACTGCCAATGGCAATGTTTTGATTACCAACGACATTTTGTCCTGAATTTTTACCAATCGCGATATGTTCTACACGGTCAGTGGTTGAACCTTGTGATGATCCTACGCCTGCATTTTCACCAATGGCAATCCCAGAACTGGTGTCTGCAATTGCGCCTTTACCAATTGCAATCGTATTGGAGCGAGAGGAAGAAGCCTGAGTCCCAATGGCTACTGCATTACTCGCTGACGCACTATTACGATCCCCAATTGCGATACTGGAACTACCATTTGCATTATTGTTAGAACCTAAAGCGACACTCGAAGTTGCACTTGAACTATTCATTGAACCCAGAGCGACACTGGAATTTCCAGTTGCAAGATTCGAGGTTCCGAGTGCAAGACTGGCTTCTCCACCTGCCAGATTGGCACCACTACTCAGTAGTGCAATAAAAGCATTTCTTTGATCAGGTGTTACAGCAGTACCATTAATTTCGGTAATGGTATCTGGCGTTGAACCCGTCGCTGTCACAGGAATTCCATCAATAGCAGTGAGTTGATTGTTATTATTACTATCGTTAGTTAACACTGGCGTTCTAGGCTGACCAGTACTTGCGCCAATGGCGGTACTGTATTTTCCTAAGGCAGCAGATTCTTTACCAATCGCGACGTTATTTTCCTGATAGGCAATCGATTTTTGACCAACGCTAATACTACCAAGACCATTGGCTTGCGATGTATTGCCAACCGCTATTGAATTATCACCATTTGCAGTTGCTAAAGGTCCAATTGCGGTAGAGTCCTCACCTAAAGCACTCGCATCAGCTTCTGTTGATTTTGTTCTAAAATACTGAATACCATCATAATTATTCCCAATCACCAGATTTTTGATCTGACCATAGTTGACCGCATCACTATCAGCAGTACCATTGGCAAGTCCAGTGATTTTCTTATTATTTAAATTGGCACCATTATTTAAGTTAGCATTGCCTGTTACCGTCAGTGCTCCACCAATGCTTGTATTACCTGTGGTGGTAAGCGTATTGAAATTCACATCATCCGCAGTTTTAACGGTATAAATGGTTTGCCCATTACTTCCAGTAGTTGGAGTTACATTAATATTTTTGCCTTGCACAACTTCCGTCTTTGCAGCTGTTACTTCTGCCTTGGAAGCTTTGGTAGCTAATCCTGTGGTTCCGTTATTTACTTGATTATTCAAGTTATTAAAATCAGTTTGGGAGGCTTTTCCATTTACTGTTGTTGTCAGATTATCTAAATCAGTTTGCGAAGCTTTGCTGGCCAAACCTGTAGTTGTATTATTAACTTTACTATTCAAATCATTGAGAGAGGCGCCACTATCGGTAGTCACATCCGAACCAGTAATCGTGCCGGTAGCTGTTATTTTACCTGCGACATTTAAATCTTCATTGATATCCTGTGAATGAGCTGAAACTGTAATGATCGCAGCAGTTGCAACCACTACACTTCCTGCTATTTTTTTTACAGTTTTTGATTTGCCTTTGGATTTAGCTAACTCAGAAACCGCAACCCAAGCTCCCAAAGAAGCGTTCCATATGACTCTGTATACTTTGTTCATTATTTGTTACCGCCAGTAAAGTAAGTTATAGGATTTTTTGATTTTGGCTAAAGTCTATAACTAATATAATGATAAGTCCATCACACTAAAAATAATAAACTTGATTTAAATCATATATATTGTTAAGTTTTTATTTTTAATCCCTATATATAATTTAATATAATTAATAGGAAGTGTGGATTTTCTATTAAATTTTGTATTTAGACTTAATTTATTAGGTTAATTAAATTATTTTTTTGATAAAATTCATGTGAGATATTCTTTTAATTTTGTGTGTTTATTTGTTAGAGAGTTGGCATTTTGTAAAAAATATGAAAAATCTTCGTAAAACTTTAGCTCAGAAGCGCAAACAGCTAAACAAATTTCAGCAAAAGAACTCAACTTCGGCGGCATTATTCTTTTTTAGAAAATTTTTAATAATGACTCGTCATCAAAAAATCGGTCTTTACCTACACGCTTTTGGCGAAGTTCACACCCAACTTTTAATTGAAGAATGTTATAAATTAAAAAAACAAGTTTATTTACCCATGATCTGTAATATGAATAATAAATTGGTCTGGGTAAAAGTGAGTTCTCATCAATATCATAATCAGCGTTTTTCTCATCATCCTTTAGGTATGAAAGAACCCATGACAAGTCGTGGTTATTCTGTGTCTCATCTTGATTTAGTGGTAATGCCTTTAGTGGCCTGTGATCATCATGGAACCCGAATGGGAATGGGCGGTGGTTTTTATGACCGAACATTGGCAACATCACCATATCAACCATTCCGTTTAGGTTTGGCTCACACGTTTCAATTGCTTGATCAAACCTTGCCCCGTCAAGCATGGGATCAGCCGTTGGATGCACTCCTCACACCTCATGGTATCTATCGTTTTAAGCGTTAAACCTTTCAGCATACTAATTCCGACTGATTTGCTTATTTTTTTGCATTTTCTATATGAATGCCCTTGTAATTTTCAAAATACACATCACTATAAAAAACATGGCAACATCGTTGTCACTCATTAGGAGTGCCCATGTCTGAAAATATTATGAATGTAGAAACCTTAGAGCCTCAGGTTCCAAGTGTATTACCGCTTTTAGCGTTGCGTGATGTTGTGGTTTATCCACACATGCAAATTGCGCTATTCGTGGGTCGTGAAAAATCGATCAATGCAGTGGATGTGGCTCGTAACAGTGACAATTTAGTATTTGTAGTTGCACAAAAAGATTCTCTTACTGAAGAAATTGATCACGACAACCTTTATCAATACGGTACTGTCGCGAAGATTGTGCAAGTTGTGAATCACGAAAATGATGAAAACTGTATTAAGGTCTTAATCGAAGGTCTTTACCGTTCAAAATTAACCAAAATTATTGATGAAGATAGCCATCTAACGGCCGAACATCAATTAAGTCCGATGACGGTTAATATGGACAAACAAGATCAGGAAACTCGTTTGCAGGAGTTACGTACTTTATTTGCTCAATACGCAGAAGCAAAATTACGTAATGCCCGTGAACTGGTGACGGCTGCAAATAAAATCGACGACTTATTACAACTCATGTTTTTTGTCGCGACTCGTGTGCCTTTAAATATCGATGTAAAACAGAAATTTCTGGAACATGATGAATTTGAAGCACATTTGCAAGAGCTAACGACCTATTTAACTCAACAATCTGCTGAACAACAAATCGAGCAAACCTTACATGACAATGTAAAACGCCAAATGGAAAAAAACCAGCGCGAATACTTTCTCAATGAAAAAATGAAAGTGATTCAGCGTGAGCTTTCCGATATGAATGGCGGTGCTGAAGATGACGTTGCTGAAATTGAAAAACGTCTGGTTGAAGCAGATTTACCTGAGCATGTTCGTAAAAAAGCCGAAGCGGAGTTTCGCAAGTTAAAAGCAATGCAACCAGCTTCGAGCGAAGCGGCTGTGGTTCGTAATTATCTTGAAGTGATTCTGGATACCCCGTGGAATACTGCTAGCAAAGTCAGTATTAACCTGAAAAAAGCACAGGAAATACTGGATGCGGATCACTATGGTTTAGATGATGTCAAAGATCGTATTGTGGAATATCTGGCAGTTCAGTCTCGTGTGAAAAAACTTCGTGGTCCAATTTTGTGTTTAGTTGGCCCTCCAGGTGTAGGTAAAACCTCACTGGGCGAGTCTATCGCAAAAGCTACTGGTCGTGAGTTTGTGCGTATGGCTTTGGGTGGTGTACGTGACGAAGCTGAGATTCGTGGTCACCGTCGTACTTATATTGGTGCGATGCCGGGTAAAATTGTGCAGTCATTGACCAAAGTCGGCGTGAAGAATCCATTATTCTTGCTCGACGAAATTGACAAGATGGCACAGGATTATCGTGGTGATCCTGCTTCTGCCCTGCTCGAAGTTCTAGATCCATCACAAAACAGCAAGTTTAACGATCACTATCTTGATCTTGATTTGGACTTGTCAGAAGTGATGTTTATCTGTACAGCGAACAGCATGAATATTCCAGAAGCCCTACTGGATCGTATGGAAGTCATTCGCTTACCGGGTTATACCGAGGAAGAGAAAGTTAATATTGCTGAACGTTACCTCGTTCCTAAAGCAATTAAAGACAATGGCTTACGTAGCAGTGAATTGACCGTTCATGAAGAAGCGATTCGCGATATTGTACGTCGCTACACACGTGAAGCGGGTGTGCGTAGTTTAGAGCGTGAAGTTTCTAAAATTGCACGTAAAGTGGTAAAAGAAGCGGTGAGCAAGAAGTCGAAAAACTTGCACATTGATGTCACAGGTGAAAATCTGCCAGATTACTTAGGTGCGCATAAATTTGACTATGGTATGGCTGAAGATGAAGCTCAAGTCGGTCGCGTTAATGGTTTGGCTTGGACTTCGGTCGGTGGTGAGTTATTGACCATTGAAGTGGCAGCAGTTAAAGGTAAAGGTAAATTCATTACTACAGGTTCGCTTGGTGATGTAATGAAAGAATCGATTACCGCTGCAATGACCGTGGTTCGTACTCGTGCAGATGAACTGGGAATCGAAGCGTCTCGTTTTGAAGAAACTGATGTCCATGTTCACTTGCCTGAAGGTGCGACACCAAAAGATGGCCCTTCTGCTGGATTGGCATTAACAACCGCATTGGTTTCTGCATTTACTGGGATTCCAATCCGCGCTGATATTGCCATGACAGGTGAAACGTCTTTACGTGGTAATGCACTGCGTATTGGTGGCTTGAAAGAAAAACTTTTGGCAGCACACCGTGGCGGAATTAAGTTGGTATTTATTCCGCAAGATAACGTGCGTGATCTGGCTGAAATTCCAGATAATGTCAAAGAAGGTCTGGAAATTAAAGCCGTGAAAAGCATCGATGAGATTCTGCCGCTAGCTTTAACTGAACAACCCAAACCATTGGCAAAAACGCCGATCGTAAAACCAGTTGAAGAGTCAAAAGCTGCACGTCATTAATCTCATACTATGTCAATCAAAAAGAGAGCTCAGGCCACTGCTGTCCCATAGTTAAACTTAAATAAAAAAACCTGAGTCCAAAGTAGTTAAAATATAAGTGCGAACAAACACTTCAACTACAAGGATTCAGGTTTTGTCACATCAGAATACCGTATTTCATCAATTACTCAAACCCATTCTAAGACAAGATTTTGAACGTCTGGCTAAACTGCACCACTCTGGGCAAAAATTAAGATCAGCCACCCGCTGGGATCAGTTTGTTGCCATATTGATGTCCCAACTTTCTTGTCGGCAAAGCTTAAGAGACATTCAATCCAATCTCGAATCCCAGCAGGAAAAGCTCTATCATCTTGGCGCGAAGAGAATTGCGCGAAGCACCTTAGCAAGACTCAACGAAGAACAGCCCGCCAGCCTGTATCAGCAATTGTTCACACAGCTGCTTCAGCGCTGTGAAAACTCTAAAACTGCACATAAATTTAGATTCAAAAATCCGCTGTATTCACTAGATGCCAGTCATATTGATCTTTCACTGTCATTGTGCGCATGGGCAAAAGTGCATGAATCCAAAGCCAGTATTAAACTCAGTGTTGGCTTAAATCACAGCAATACCATTCCTGAATTTGTAGCGCTTGGGGATGGTATTGAAAATGATATGGTGCAAGGCAGAGCATTTAAATTTCCTGCTGGCAGCATTATCGTCTTTGATAAAGGATATGTTGATTATCAATGGTTTGCTCAGTTGACACTTCAGAACGTCAGCTTTGTAACCCGGCTACGCCCAAAGACAGTTTATCAAGTTAAATCAAGCCGCAGCGTATTAGAGACTAAAGGGATTATTGCGGATGAATGTATTGAATTGAGCAGTGCGCATGCCAAGAAAAGAGGCGCACCTGAATTATTAAGACGTATAGAGTTTTATGATACAGATAAGAAAAGAACATTCGAATTTCTGAGCAACAACTTTCATCTGGCAGCATCCACCATTGCTGCAATTTATAAAGATCGCTGGAAGATTGAGTTATTCTTTAAAGCCATCAAGCAGAATTTAAAACTGAAGTCATTTCTAGGTCGAAGCCGCAATGCGATACAAACGCAAATATGGATTGCATTAATTGCCTATTTGCTGGTGAACTTCGCTAAACACATGGCACAAGAAGGATGGAGTGTTCAGCGTTTACTGAGAATTATTCAGGTCAATTTATTTGAAAGGAAACTTTTAAGGTCACTCTTTGTGCCTGATAAAAAATGGCGAAAACAAGAAGAACCTCAATTGAGGTTCTTCTTGTGATATTTGTGGGACAGCAGTGAGCTCAGGCTCTCTTTTTTACATTTATTAGGTTGAAAATTGATCAATTAACCCCATAATAAAAGTAACAATTCATCATTTTCACTTGTTGAATTTAGTCTGGTCATCTGATTCTCCAGACAGATGACCTTTTAACCGCAGCCCCTTCACGCTTTTTGTGGGCTGCGTTTTTTTAATGTACTTAGTTTTTTGTCTAAGGCTTAATCATTCAAATAGATAGAATTACAATCGACATGAAGCCCGCTAAGATCCTCGTTATACTTAGATTTGTTCGCATTGTGCATCGAGCCATATTATGAAAATTCGCATCCTCACGATTGGTCAGAAAATGCCAGCTTGGGTACTCACGGGTTTTGAAGATTATTTCAAACGTATCCAACCTTTTGTGCAGACTCAAGTGATTGAGCTACCAATGGCAAAACGTGGAAAAAATGATTCAGAAGCCGATATTTTAAAATATTGCCAGATTGAAGGTGAAAGTATTCTGAATGCACTCAAACCGAATGAAACTCTAATTGCACTGGAAGTTGGCGGACGTGAGCTAAGCACAGAAAAACTTGCAGAGACGATGAAGTCATGGATGCTGGAAGGCAATGATGTAGCTTTAGCCATTGGTGGTCCAGATGGATTATCTGATCGAGTCCGTCAAGCTGCTGCTTGGCATTGGTCTTTATCTAAGCTCACGATGCCACACCCGATGGTTCGGATTTTATTAATTGAGCAACTTTATCGAGCCATGAGCATCAACCACAATCATCCTTATCATCGCGCTTGATGCATCGTTTGAGACAAAATTATCAAACTAAAACGTTATATGTTTGGCAAGATCAATTGATATTTGTATGAGGTAAACAGCATGAATTTACAAACACTTCCCGGGCTATTTATCTCTCATGGTTCACCTATGCTTGCACTGGATCCTGAACAAATCGGGCCAGCTTTACACCGTTTGAGTTTTAATTTACCTAAACCTCAAGCGATTATCATCATGTCTGCACACTGGGAAAGTCAGTCTCTGGAAATCAGTACTTCAATGCGTCCACAAACATGGCATGATTTTCGTGGCTTTCCCAAAGAACTCTATCAAATTCATTACCCTGCGCCAGGTCAACCAGAACTGGCTGAGGAAATTTTAAAATTACTGGCCGAACAACACATTCCTGCTCATGCCAATAGCACCCGACCACGTGATCATGGAGTTTGGATGCCGTTATTGCATATGTATCCTGAGGCGGATATACCCGTCATTGAAATTTCATTGCCGATGAACATGAATGCAGATGAAATTTATCAAATTGGCAAAGTCCTTGCTCCGTTACGCGAACGCCAAATTCTCTTAATTGGTTCAGGCAGCATCACCCATAATTTGGCAGAATTATCATGGGATGGAAATGCTCAACATGTTCCCGAATGGGCTTCCTCTTTTCGTAATTATGTGGTCAATAAACTGACTCATCAAGATTATGATACTGTGCTGAATTGGCCAGATATTCCATATGTTGAACGTAATCATCCCACTCTGGAACATTTTGCTCCTTTATTTTTTGCGATGGGAACAGGCAATCGTTTTTCGATTGTACATAGTAGTTTTTCTATGGGAGCGCTAGGCATGGATATTTATCGGTTTGACTAACTTTGACGAATAGAACTCTCATTCCTCTTTCTTAAATCTTGATGAATTTGACAGGATACTCGGTGTAGTCATTGTTGCAAAATAGATACAATCTGAAACTGAAAGCCTTCATTGTCCTTATTTTATTTCCCCAATAATCCATTAACATACAATCTGTTAAAGTAAATATTGTACACTTGCATGAAAATCAAATACTTAATCCTTGCTCTTTTACCTTTTTCAATTGTGGCATGTCAATCTGTACATCAGAAATCTGCTCCTGTCACTGTGAATGCAGAAAAACAAATGAACGCAAATAAAATTTTGAGTGCTTATACTTGGAGCTACCAGCCTGAAGGTACGCCTCGCCCAATTCAGTTAAATTTCTCAGAAAATCGTCTGAATATTATTACAGGCTGTAATAATCAAGGTGGCTCTTGGAAAGTCGAAAATCACCAATTGATCACTTCCTCGCTTGTTTCAACCATGAAAGCCTGTGAACCTGCACTGATGAAGAATGAGCAATTCTCAAGCAACTTATTTAACGATCAACAGAATAAATTTGAACTCAATACTGCATCGGTTGAACAGCCACGCTTAACCATTATTGCATCGAATGGTCAGAAATATGAGTTTGAAGGCAGCATGACGCCTGAGACTAAATATCAGTCTCAAGGTGAAATTATTTTCTTGGAAATTTCTCCAGAAACCAAACAATGTACTGGCGTAGGTCCACAAACCTGCTTACAGGTTCGTGAAATTAAATACGACAACAAAGGCATTAAAACTCAAGTCGATAAAGATTGGACTTTATTTTATGATCAGATCGAAGGCTATCAGCACCGTGATGATCAACGTGTGATTATTCGTGTTAAACGTTACGAACGCAAAAACCCTGCGGCTGATCAGTCAAAATATGCTTATGTGCATGATATGACCGTTGAACAAGAAATCGTAAAGAAACCATAAATCCATAATGGATTCAAAAAATCCGATGCACTTCACTTTGCATCGGATTTTTCATTTAAAATATGTGGATTATTTTAAAAGACACCTTGTGCCAGCATGGCATCCGCCACTTTTACAAAACCTGCAATGTTGGCGCCATCTACATAATTCACTGAACCATCTTCTCTGGTTCCATACTTGACACAGTTGGCATGAATATCTTTCATAATTAGATGTAAACGCTCATCAACTTCGGCATGTGACCACGATAGACGAATCGCATTTTGCGACATCTCTAAGCCTGAGGTTGCAACGCCACCCGCATTTGAGGCCTTACCCGGGGCATATAAAATTTTAGCTTGGATAAATTTTTCCACGGCTCCCAGTGTTGAAGGCATATTTGCGCCTTCTGCCACACAGATGACCCCATTTTGAATGAGAGTCACGGCATCCTCAGCATTTAATTCATTTTGAGTGGCACATGGCAAAGCAATATCGACTGGAATATGCCACGGTGTTTTTCCTTCAAAATATTCAAAACCATGTTTAGACGCAAACTCAGAAATACGACCACGCTTTATATTTTTGAGTTGCATGACTTCAGCAAGCAACTCATCATTAAAGCCATTTTTTAGATAAACTGTGCCGTTAGAATCAGACAACGTCACTACTTTTGCCCCTAAGAACATGGCTTTTTCGGCAGCGAACTGCGCAACATTACCTGATCCTGAAATCGCAACCGTTTTACCCTGAAAATGTGTGCCCTGAGTTTTTAACATTTCTTCTGCAAAATAGACCGTGCCATAACCTGTTGCTTCAGGACGCATCAAACTTCCGCCAAAAGAAACACCTTTGCCTGTAAATACAGATGAGGTGTTATTACTCAGCTTTTTCATCATGCCTGCCATATAACCGACTTCACGGCCACCAACCCCAATATCACCCGCAGGGATATCGGTATCTGACCCCAAATGACGATAAAGCTCAATCATGAGTGCCTGACAAAAACGCATAATTTCACCTTCAGATTTTCCTTTAGGATCAAAATCTGAACCGCCTTTGCCGCCTCCCATTGGAAGTGTGGTTAATGCATTTTTGAATGTCTGCTCAAAACCCAAAAATTTTAAGATAGATAAATTCACCGAAGGATGAAAACGCATACCGCCTTTAAAAGGTCCAATCGCAGAATTATATTGCACACGAAAAGCACGGTTAACTTGCGTTTGTCCCTGATCATCCATCCAAGCCACACGAAACTGGATGGCACGTTCAGGCTCAATTAAACGTTCTAACAAAGCATAATTTGCATATTCTGGATTTTTTTCAATAAATGGCCACACACTCATCATGACTTCTTCTACAGCTTGCAAGAATTCTGGTTGGTGTGGATCCCGTACTTTTACGGCATTTAGGAAGTCGTTAAGGCTAGTATATTTCAACGCTTCATCCTCAGTAATAAATGATTCAATATTGTGCAAATTTCTCAAAAGATGATAAATTTTAGAGCAACTGATTAAATAATGTTTATAAAATAATCTCAATCTTTATTTTATAAATTATTAAAATATTTTAATTCAAAGCATTATGGTTGGAATTAAACTTTAAGCCACATCACTCCAAAATAAATTTGAATTATTTTAGTGCATTTATGGCGCTAAAATAGATCAATATACTCACCTATATTTCATGCTAAAATATTGCGCTGGTTTGTACACCACATTTACTGCACCTATTTTATCTTTTTCTTTAGTTTGCCAAATCCATGAATGCTGCTATTACGCTAATCCGCGAAGTCGATGCCCTTTTGCCCCAAACCCAGTGTGGTTTATGTGGACATCGTGATGGATGTTTACCTTATGCAAAGTCCATTGTAGAAGGTGAGGATGCCAATAAATGTATTCCAGGCGGACAGCCTGTCGCAGATGCGCTTGCGATGCAACTAAAACGCCCTCGATTGCAAGCAGAAGCCAGTATCTGGCCCATTCAGGCAGACGGGCGTCCGCAACGCATGAAAGCGATTATTCGTGAAGATGAATGTATCGGCTGCACCAAATGTATTAATGCCTGCCCTGTAGATGCGATCATTGGCAGTGGAAAACTCATGCATAGTGTCCTCAGTGACTTATGTACAGGTTGCGAACTCTGTATTCCACCGTGCCCAGTCGATTGTATCGATCTGGTTGAAGATACTCAGCCCTTATTAACAGATATCCAGAGACAACAAGAGCAAAACGATCTACGACAACGTTACTATGCACATATTCAACGCGAAGAGCAGCAACGTTTAACCCGTAAAGGACCTATTGTTCGTGCTGAAATTGATACTGAACTTTTTGCTCAGTTTTCCAGTGCTGTTGAAGAAGTACCTGTGATTAAATTAATTGAAGATCAGGCAAAAACACCTCCCACATTAGATGCCAAAACCACGATCGAACTAGCAAAACTACGCACTCAAATCAAAAAGCTGGAAAAACAACTCAGCGTCCGCCCAGATCCAGTAAAACAGCAGCAATTGGATCAATTGCAACAACGCTTAGATGAAATTCAGGAGCTTTAAATGCCAGTGAAGAACATGACAAAAAAGCAGATTCAAACCTTTTTTGAACGTTTACGTGAGCAACGACCACATCCGCAAACGGAACTAAACTATTCTTCCTCTTTTGAATTGCTCATTGCAGTGATGCTCTCGGCACAAGCGACAGATGTTAGTGTCAATAAAGCCACCGATAAACTCTATCCTGTTGCCAATACCCCCGCACAAATTTATGCATTAGGCGTTGAGGGGCTGAAGCACTATATTAAAACCATTGGTTTATATAATGCCAAAGCTGAAAATGTGATTAAGACCTGTCAAATTTTACTGGAAAAACATCAAGGCGAAGTTCCTCAAACACGAGCTGAATTAGAAGCACTGCCTGGTGTTGGACGTAAAACCGCAAATGTCGTCTTAAATACAGCTTTTGGTCAGCCTACAATGGCAGTTGATACCCACATCTTTCGCGTTGGCAATCGCACAGGTTTGGCCGTTGGAAAAAATGTACTTGAAGTAGAGCATCGATTGATTAAGGTGATTCCTAAAGAATTTATAGTCGATGCGCATCACTGGTTAATCTTACACGGTCGTTATTGCTGTATAGCTCGTAAGCCTAAATGTAATGAGTGTGTGGTGTCAGATGTCTGCAACTGGCCTGAGCGGTTTGAATTTGGCGCCGCCAAAAACAGTGCTATGAAGCCATAAGACTTATTTGGTTTGTTTGTTTTGAGGGGATCGCAAATGATCTTTTTGCACAGACGGACTTGGTAATTTTTCCTGTGCTTCCTGCTGTTGGACACGTCGCAGCATTTTATAGCTGATATAGACTAAATAACTGAGTCCAATTAAGCTTAAAATCACCAAAAGTGCTAAAGCGATTTTCAAAATTATCGACCTAAAAAAACAAAAAGAGCCCTATCATAACAGAGCTCTTCCAAAACGAATAATCAGACTTATTGGGTTTGGTCTAAAATTGCAAACAAATCTTGTTGTACGTCTTCGATTTTACGTAAACCATCCAGTTTGTCATAAGTCGGTGCATTTTCGCCTGAAGCTGCACGCTCTTCGTAAAAACCAACCAACAACTCAGTCAAAGTATGATAATCAGCCAAACGTTTACGAATGGTTTCTTCCTGATCATCGGCACGTTGAACTAAATCTTCACCTGTCACGTCATCTTTACCGTCCACTTTTGGTGGATTATATTCAATATGATAAACACGACCAGATGCAGGATGCTGACGACGTCCAGATAAACGTTTTACAATCTCTTCATCAGGTACCGCAATTTCAATCACGTGATCAATGGTAATGCCTGCACTTTCCAAAGCTTCTGCCTGTGGAATAGTGCGCGGGAAACCATCAAAGATACAGCCATTCGCACAATCAGGTTGTGCAATGCGCTCTTTTACTAAGCCAATAATTAATTCATCTGATACCAAACCACCAGATTCCATTACACTTTTAGCTTTAAGGCCGAGTTCAGTACCTTCACGAATTGCAGCACGGAGCATATCACCGGTTGAAATTTGTGGGATATCGTAGCGCTTACAGATCAACTGAGCCTGAGTACCTTTACCTGCTCCAGGTGGTCCGAGTAAAATAATGCGCATAACAAAAAATCCTCATTAAGAACAATTTTCAGAATGTCTTGGACTATGGTTGTATAGACCATACCTACCAACATCTAATTAAATTATAAGAAAGCAACAAATAAGTGGATCGTACCAGCAACAAAACCTGTGACCCCACCTAACACAATCAAAATCCACTCATCTTCCTGAAAGGCAGGGCGCAATAGATTTTGAAACTCTTTCGGTGTTAGTTCACGAATACGATCTCGAAACATTTGAAATATTTTCTGTGCGCGGCTTGCATTAAACGCAGGGTCGCATACAGGCACCATCGTAATTTCAATTGATCGATCAATCAAGTCTGTCTTAAGTTTAGCATATTCACGCGGCCCCAAGGAAAGTTGTAATGAAGTTCTTACCAATGGAGTTTCCATAATTTCATTAATATGCCGCTTGACAATTCGACGGGTTTTGTCCTTCTTAGGGCCATACATCATTTCAGTCATGATGGATTTGAGTGTAATCAGATCTTCTGTCACGACACTGGCAAAGACATCCGAGACTTCTTCCTGACGCTTCATGAAAGCACCCTGAACATTGTAGGTGCCAATGCGCGGCAGGATGGGAACAATCCATGGAAACTTACGATCTTGGGTTAAACGGAAAAACTGTGGATAGCGTACGTAGTGCGGTTCTATTGGGTTAAACACCATCCAGATCGCGATCCAGTTGGTTAAAAAGCCCCAGATTGCAGCCCAGAAAGGTACCGTCCAGTGCCACGGTACCAGAAACCAGACCAGCATTTGGAACACACCAAAAAACATCCCAATCAAGGCACTAATATGCCAGATAAAATTGATTTCTTTTTGACCGACTTTTAGGAACATACGTACCATTAAACGACGGTCACCCTCCATCTGGCTGACCACCATTTCCCGCATATTCACAAGTGACTCGACGTTCATGGTCAGCTCAGTCACTAATTCTTTTAATACACCTGGTAATTGTTTATGTGCTTGAGCATAGATACGACGTTTAATCGAATAAGGCAGGTTTTCCCAAAGTACAGCATTACGATCAATCATGACTTCATCAATCAGATGCTCAAGTTCAAATCCCACCTGTTCACCAATGATTCTTGCCATATCTTCTGGATCCATTGCTTCCAGAAATTCACGTAACGAACCTAATTTGGATAAAGTATTATCGGTAATAATGCCAGAAATACGCCCCGCTTTGCGTGGAACAATGCCTTGCCAACCTACGGGTATCGGCCCTAGATGAAAGCCCCAAAAAGTAATTGGGTAAAACACCATTTTTAAAGCCATCCACACGTGCGCCCACGTCACAAATGCAGTTACAGGGATAATACTCAAGACCGCCAGATGATCAGGTCGGTTCAAAAAGGTTTGCCATAATTCACTGACGTAATCTAACATCCATTACTCTCATATTTCGTTCTACTTTATGGGCTTTTACATTTTTTAAAGCTATGATTAAACACTACAAACCAATACTTAAGGTATAGGAAACTTGTAATTTAGGTTCGATATCAGCCACCACATCACCATTGGCATTCTTTAACTTCTCTCCAGTGCCAATACCGACACTAAAGGTACTAATTCGTTCTTTATCCAACCAGACGTAAGCAAGATCAACACCGCCACCTAAACGGGTTTTATCATCACCATCAATTTCTTTGCTTTCGATTGACCCTGCATAAACGCCAAAATAATAACCATTTTTGTTCACGCCAGTCAGATAGTAAGGATATCTAAATCCAATCTGTCCACCCACATTATGGTCATTATTGAGATAAGCACCCAGTTTTGCATAGGCAATGCCATAAGGATTGACCCATTCACCATTTAGATGGACTAGCTTTTGTGTAAAGCCAGCACCTGCATTCCATGTTGATGCACTTCCCTCGGTAAGTTTTGCTTCAGGTTTAAAACGACTGTCATCGGCAAAGGAAAACTGACTAAGTGCAAGAAGCATGACCAAGGGATATATTTTTTTCATTATTTTCTCCATGTGTCCCTAATTATCTGATTTAGGGGATTCCGCTCATCCGTTTGGTGACTTTAACAGAATTATTTTCGTTCTTATATACAGCACATTACAATTTTAATGTCTACAAGGTCAAAAAACGTCACTAAATTTATTTCGTGAATAATTTAAAAATATCCAAAATTCTGACGACGAATGGGTTAAACTTGTCGGCTATTTTTGTGGTCTGCTTTGTCAAGTCAGTTAGGTATGAAACAGCACTTTCCTTTAAAAGATAATCAGCAAGAAAAGCGCATTTATCGAGGGCGAATCTTTTTTGCCATTGGACTGGTTTGCTGCTGTTTGTTATTGCTCTTAAGTCGTTATGCTTATTTGCAAATTGTACATTACGATGAGTTTTCAACGGCTTCTGATAAAAACCGTATCCGCTTACAGCCTCTTGCACCGGCGCGGGGATATATTTATGACCGCAATGGCGTTTTGCTCGCAGATAATTACCCTGTATTTACGGCAACGCTAAGTAAAGCAGATATTGAAGATATGGATGGTACAGTTGCACAACTGATCCCCATTTTAAATCTTTCCCAAGAAGATGTAGACCGCTTTAAGTCGCGTATCAAAACTGCACGTAAAACTGAACGGGTTTCAATTAAGCTGAATCTGACTGAAACTGATATCGCCAAATTCAGTGAAGTGAAATACAAATTCCCCGGGGTGCGCATTGAAACGCAAATGACGCGCTATTATCCACATGGCGATTTATTTGCGCACGTGATTGGTTATGTCGGACGAATTAATGACAAAGAATTAAAATCAATTAATAGTGATATTTACGCAGGAACCAACCTGATTGGAAAAATCGGGGTAGAAAAAACCTACGAAGATTTGCTACATGGAACTCCCGGTTATGAATCGATCGAAGCCGATGCTCATGGTAATGTACTCAGACATTTAGGTCGCAAAGAATCGACTCGTGGCAATGATTTATATTTATCTATAGATTATGGTTTACAAGTGGTTGCTGCCGAACAACTGGCAGATAAACGTGGTGCAATTGTGGCAATCGATCCGCGTACTGGTGAAATTCTGGCACTGGTGTCAAGTCCAAGTTTCAATCCTAACCTCTTTGTTACAGGCATTAGCAGTACAGATTATAGTGCTCTACGTGATAATCTGGATCAGCCCCTCTATAACCGTGCAGTTCAAGGTGCTTATCCACCGGGATCCACCATTAAGCCCATGGAAGCGATGGGTGGCATTCACTATGGTTTAGTCGATTGGGCAACCACCATTAATGATCCGGGTTATTTCCATCTTCCTGGCGATTCGCATAAATTCCGTGACTGGAAAAAAACAGGTCATGGTGTAGTGAATATGCACAAAGCCATTATTCAATCGTGCGATACCTATTTTTATGTACTGTCCTACCAAATGGGCATCGAGCGTATGAATGACTGGATGCGCCAATTTGGTTTCGGTGAAAAAACTGGGGTTGATTTACCCAGCGAAAGTACTGGTTTATACCCAAGTCCTGAATGGAAGCTACGCACTCGAAAAAGCAAATGGCTAAAAGGCGAAACCATTTCCGTCAGTATTGGTCAGGGGGCATTTACAGCGACCCCACTTCAGTTAGCGATGGCAACTGCAATTACCGCCAATCATGGTGCGCATGTCACGCCGCATGTATTACGTGCCACACGTGGTGCAAAAAAATATGAAGTTCATAATGCGCCTGATGGAAAGATTAATTTTAACGGTACCGAACAAGACTGGCTCAACATGCGCGATGCCATGATTGATGTCGTGCAATCAGGTACAGGTCGTGGGATTCGTACACCGCTTTATCAAATTGCAGGAAAAACAGGTACAGCTCAGGTTAAGAGTATTGCACAGGGTAAACGTTATAACGAATCGATACTGACACAGCGCCAACTGGATCATGGTTTATTTGTTGGGTTTGCCCCTGCTGAGAATCCTGAAATTGCCATTGCTGTGGTGTGGGAAAATGGTCGTCACGGTGGTTCAGCTGCGCAACTTGCCAAGCCTGTGTTTGATTATTGGTTGGTCAATCGTAAAAAAGAGCAGATTCGTCCCGCAAATCATCAAATCAGTGGCGGTTTAATGACCGCTGGCATTAAGCCGGGTGAACTTCCAAGTGGTGCATTACTTGAAGCAGATCCAAATGCCAATCCAAACAAGAAAAAGCCTGAGCAACCATCACCAGCGGCATCCGTGCCAACACCTACACCTGTTGTCAATAACGCTGAGGTGACTGAATAATGAAAAATCAGCTCAGAATTATTGGCGGTGAATGGAAACGTCGTGTATTACCTTTTGCGAGTATAAATGGATTACGCCCTACACCAGATCGCGTCCGTGAAACGCTCTTTAACTGGTTAATGTGGGATATTCCAAATGCTACGGTTTTAGATGTCTGTACAGGTTCAGGTGCATTAGCATTTGAAGCTTTGTCGCGCGGCGCGAGTTCTGTTTTGATGATTGAACCTGATTCAACTCAGGCTAAAATACTCAAACAAAATATTCAGCTTCTCAATGCACAGCATTGTGAATTAAAAGTAGCGACTGCACAGTACATCTTACCCAAGCTCAATCAACAGTTTGATGTGGTCTTTCTTGATCCACCCTATGCGCTGGAACTCTGGCAAGAACTTTCTATTTTGATAGATCGGCTATTAAAAGATCAGGCCTATATTTATGTCGAGGCGGACCGTGATCTTCGTCAGCTACAACTTCCCGCTTCATGGCAATTAGTTAAATCCACTAAAGCAGGCACCGTTCGCGCAGGACTTTTCCAAAAAACATAATTTATTCTTATAGAAATAGAAAATGAGATAAAACAGCTATGCAATCATGGTCATTGTTTTTAGTCGGTGCGTGTATTGCAGGTTTTATTCAGGGCCTGACAGGTTTTGCCTTTGCACTGGTCGCCATGTCTTTTTGGGTATGGGCTTTGCCACCTCAACTCGCTGCTCCATTGGTGGTATTTGCTTCCCTTTGGTGTCATATCATTGCGCTAAGTAAGGAACGTCCACATCAGCTTGCTATCTCTCTGGTTATTCCTTATATCATCGCAGGTTTAATTGGTGTTCCTTTAGGAAGTTATCTTTTACATCAGATCAATGCGGAAACATTTAAACTGATTTTAGGTGTTTTTTTGCTGATCTGGTGCCCTATCATGTACTTAGCTCCAGAATTTAAGTCATTAAAACGTTTAGGCAAAAAAACTGATGCCGTAATTGGCTTTTTGGGTGGTGTATTGGGTGGACTCGGTGGTTTTTGTGGATCTTTACCCTCTGCATGGGTGATGCTCAAGGGTTTAAATAAAATTGAACAACGATACATTCTCAGGCATTTTAATTTTGCGATTCAGCTTTTTACTTTTGCAGTTTATATATTTCAGGGAACGGTACAGCTCAATCAATGGCCGTATATTATGATATTAATGATCAGCGTCACCATTCCTGCAATCTTGGGTTCACAGCTATTTTATAAAGTTTCAGAAAAACAATTTAAGCATATCGTGCTGTCTTTATTATTTGCCTCAGGTACGTTTTTAGTAATTTCAACTGTGATTTAACATTTAATTTATTGTGGACGATCGTAAGCGTCCGCTGAATCCCATGCCTATTTTTTAATTTGAGTTGGATTTCCAGCGGTGTGGCAGTAATTCTTCTATTTGGGTCACTTTATGTGTCGGCAACCTTTTCAGAACATCACTTAAATAGGCATACGGATCCAGCCCATTCAGCTTTGCTGACTGGATTAATGTCATGATATTGGCTGCTCGCTGACCGCTGCGCAGCGAACCTGCAAATAGCCAATTCTTACGTCCCAACGCCCAAGGTCGCATCTGGTTTTCCACCCAATTATTATCTATAGGTAGATTGCCATCATCCAGATAGCGGCTTAAAGCTGGCCAACGCTTCAGAGTGTAATTGATGGCCTTGGCGGTTGGAGAACTCGATGGCACAGTCAGTTGATGTTGGTTAAGCCATTCATACAGTTGTTGCATCACCGGTTGACTATGCTGTTGTCGGTATTCGCGGCGCTGTTCTGCCGTACCATCGGTCTTTTTCCTGAGTTCTGCTTCTATCGCATACAGTTTCTGAATCAGCACCAATGCCTGTTCAGCGACCTGACTTTTCCCGGTCACATGCAGTTCATGGAATTTACGACGTGCATGGGCCATGCAGCCCACCTCAATGACCTGGCCTGATTTAAAGCGTGCTTTATAACCACTGTAATCATCACAGACCAGATAGCCCTGCCAGCCTTTCAAGAACTCTTCAGCATGCTGGCCTGAACGACTATCTTGAAAGTCATAGATCACTGCCTGAACTGGATTGTACTGTGTAGTGGCATAGGCCCAGACATAACCTTTCTTCGGTTTTTTCTCATCATCACCCATCCGCATAATGGTGACTGGTGTTTCATCTGCATGCAGCACCTGCTGTTGCAGCACCACCTCTTTTAAGGCATTGGCCAGAGGTTCCAGTTCTACACCGCAGCGACCTATCCAGTCAGATAAAGTGGATCTGGACAGATCAATGCCAGCCCGCTGATAGATCAGGCGCTGACGGTACAGCGGCAAATGATCGGCATACTTCGATACCAGCACATGGCTGAGCAATTCAGGTGAAGCAATGCCTTTATCAATCACATAGGCGGGCATCGCTTGCTGAGTCAGAGTGTCACACTGATCACAGACCCATTTACCACGCACATGCTGTTCCTTATAGAACTGTGCCGGTCTGAAATGTAGTTTTTCACTGATATCTTCGCCGATACGACGCAAGGTGCAGCCACAAGCACATTGGGTTGATGTTGGTTCATGCTCGATACGGATGGTGTGTAGATGATCGGGCAGCAGTCGACGTTTAGGTTTGTTGACTGTGGCTTTGTGTGTCGCTGCATCAGTTTTATCTGCATTCAGCCGTTCCAGTTCCAGATCAACAGCGGCAATATCTTCTTCGACCGCTTCATCCCACAGATGGATTTGTTTTGCGGTGAGATGTTCGTTTTTACTGTTGAATTTGTGCTTTTTAAACAGCGCAAGTTCATGCTCGTATTTTTGATTGAGAATGGAAAGATGCTGAACTTTGGCATCTAATTGCAGATTGGATACTTCAAGATGCTGAACTTTGGCATCTAATTGCTGGTTTGATTGTGCTAGAGACTGATGTTGCATTGCCAACTGTCTAGTAAATTCCAGCAGTTGTTCATGGGTCAGTTGGCTTAAATCAGGCAGTGTATTCATGACCGCAGTATGCCTGAGGTCATGAGAAGAATGAAATAGAACGTTTGGAGAATAGCAACTTGGACCAAGCTAGTTTAGAGCATTGTGACCACTTGCTGTCGTCCAATGCGCTGCCAAGGCAAACCCTGGATCAGTGCCTGTAACTGTTCTGGACTGAGTGCCAGGGTTTCACCCTGATGAACTTTAGCCCAGTGAAATTTTCCCTGTTCCAACCGCCGAGCACACAGCCAGATGCCCAGTCCATCATGTACCAGCACTTTCATGCGATGGCCACGTTTATTACAGAACAGGTAAGCACAATGCGGTTTAATGTAGCCAAAGGCTCTCACCACCTGAGCCATGACAGTATCCATTCCTGCTCGCATATCCATGGGCTGGGTAGACAACCAGATTTCATCGATACGGATCATGTTGTAAGTGCCTTGAGTAATTCTGCTAAAGCAGATATTTCTGATACTTGCCATTTCAAGCCAATTTTTGCTTTTGAGTGGGGTAAAGTAATTTGAACCGTTAACATGCCAGTAGAAATAGGATCTAATGGTGCAGAGCAAGATAAGGCAATAAATGCAGGTTTATTCGGTAGTGGTGAGCGATCATTCCCTAGCTTAGCATCAATTAAGCGAATCCATTTGGATACAAGATTTGTATTCAATCCATGTTGCAAAGCGACCGAAGCAATTGAAACCTCCGATGCTTTACACGCCTGAACGATCTGCTGTTTAAATTCAGCACTATATGTTCTTCGTTTTATCGTAAGAGATGCGATGGATGTCTGGTTATTTGTAGTCATAAATTTAAGTTCCCACTTGTTTTTAAGTGAGGACTAAATTAAGGCTTATAGGACGAATTCATAAGGTGTGTTCAGCGGACGCTTACGGACGATCTAACCGAACGGGTCGTATATCGCGCACTATTTCTTCTTCACGGCGCTCACGTACATCATCATCGTCATTTTGCTGTTGAGGTTGTAAGCTCCAATGTTGTATATGATGAATTGACAATAAATTAGCACTAGCCAAACTGCTTTGTGCCTGAATCGGAACACTCAATATACATCCCAATAGACTCAGTATAACCAAGAGTATTGAACGAAATTTTTTCATTCTCAGTCACCGCATTGCCTCTCAAACTGCAATCAGTCTGCCTGAAACTGCATCGATGAATTTGAAGAAAAGACAAGCAATGTATACTTGTTCGATATCTCTTCTGTTAAAACGGTAAATAAATTTAACTACAATCTTAAAAAGACCAAATCCAGAAAATACGAATCAATTGACCACGATCATAAGGAAAACTTGAAATATATTCATAACCGATTTTATGATCAGCATTAATTTTATAAGTCATCCCATAACCAAATGAAATGGATAAATCATGGGCACTGATATGCTCTGAGCCAGCATTGATCATTTTATTTTTTAAGGCATCGGTATTATAGGCAGTGTAATTATAAATGTTGATCCGTTCATTCGAATAAAAAGGGTTTTTCAGGATTTCATAATCATTTTCTTCTTGATCGTGCTGCTCAGCTAGATGTTTTTGGATTTGATTCAGATCGGTATTTTCAGGATGATGCTGGTCGTCAACAATCTGTTCTTGGTTATTTTCTGCAAAAAAATCATAGGCGTAAACATTGGATAAGCATGTGATTCCACCGACGACCAACAACCCCAAAATGATGTACTGAAAACTCATGATCTGATGAAAATAACCAATAAAAAGGTAGCATACGCTACCTTTAAACTTGAATAAATACAAACGACTAAGTTAAGCCGATCACAGCAACAATCGCAGCCAATCCTGCCATGATCTTACGACCGTAAGGCACATAACGATTGATCAATGCACCCAAGCCAAGTCCTAGCGCATAGAGGATTGCCATACCACAAATCATGCCTAATACCAATCCGACCACATGACCTTGTGGCGCAAGCTCAACACCATGCGCCATACCATGAAAACTCGCCATTAATGCCGCAGCTAGGGGTAAAACACGATAGGATTTGCTCCATAACGCCACGGCTAATACTATCAGCGAAGCAACAATGCCATATTCAGCCATATTTGCAGGCACAATCTGATTGGCACCTAAAACAAAACCAACTACCAAGCTTAGGCTTAAACCCAATATCCCCAAGACTCGCCATTGTTTAGCAACTGTCCAGAGCAAAACACCAAAACCAATCGCCATCACCAGATGGTCAAGTCCCGTAAATGGATGAATCAGACCTTCCCAAAAACCCACATGCGTCTGATCATGCCCGGGATGTGCCATCGCCATCATTGGTAAAAAGCCAAAAATCATAGCCAACACGTGTTTGTTGAATGCGCGCATAGCGCCTCCTTAAGCTTTAAATAAGCCCTGTTTTTCAATAAATTCGATGATCTGATTTAAACCATCTTCAGTTTTCATATTTGAAAATAAAAATGGTTTTTCGCCACGCATACGTTTGGCATCCTGCTCCATCACATCCAGATTCGCCCCAACCATCGGTGCAAGATCGGTTTTGTTAATAATCAGCAAATCAGACTTGGTAATGCCCGGCCCGCCTTTACGTGGAATCTTTTCACCACCACCAACATCAATCACGTATAAAGTCAAATCAGAGAGTTCTGGACTAAAGGTCGCCGCCAGATTATCGCCACCACTTTCAATAATGATTAGTTCCAAACCATCAAACTTTTCACATAAATCATCAATAGCTGCCAGATTAATCGAAGCATCTTCACGAATTGCAGTATGCGGACAGCCACCTGTTTCTACACCCACAATACGGTCGGGTGACATGGCTTCATTACGGGTTAAAAAGTTGGAATCTTCCTTGGTATAAATATCATTGGTCACTACGGCCATATTGTATTTATCACGTAATGCACGGCATAGGTTTAAGGTCAAAGCGGTTTTACCTGATCCGACTGGCCCACCGATACCGATACGTAAAGGACTACGTTCTGTCATAATTATTTCCTATTGCTATAACTGGGTTAAATTTTTTTGGGAGAACATCTTAGATTTCTTTCATTGGGCCTTCTTAATTCTCATTGAGGAAGAAAATAAAGAAAGTCCAAATAATGATGAAAAACCTATCTAAGATCCCCCACATTTATGATCTAAATAATCTGGAATACTGCGTTTCATGTTGCATACTCAACATGGCATAACGTGGTAAAGCACTGCTGAGTTCATCATCCTGTAATGCCAAAGCCTGCTCAACTGCCTGTGGTACAAGGCTATGCAAATGCCATAAAATGCGCTGTCCACTCATCTGCCCCAAAGGCACAGTTTTTACCGCTGCCAACACCTGATTTTCCAACACACTAAAGCTATATGCGGTTAAAACATCAGCTTCATTTAAACCCAATCGACCACAGAGTTGTGCATAGACAGGAACAAAACCAAATTGCTTTTTGACCTCAACGGGCATTTTCAGGACATCTTTAATCCATGCATTTAAAGAAAATGCCAACTGCTGCGATTCGGCTAAAAGCTCTTTGCTTTCACGACTGGCTTTATATAAATTTGCCCAATGTAAAAACTCTGTATCATCGGCATAAGATTGCACCAGTCGCTTAAGCACAGGCAGTTCAAATCTAACCAGTAGCATTTCCAAGACTTCTTCAAAATACGCCATACTGCTGGCCTCATCCTGAATTAGTCCTATTTCAATCGCGCTTTCTACACCTTGCGAATAGCAATATGCACCGACAGGTAACGCCGTTGAGGATAAAGTCAATAGCTTAAGCAGTTGCGCAGCATTAATGGACATGATGTAAAGACTTGATTGGGCTTAAACGATGATCATGGGCATGTTGTGCATATGCACCACTTTCAGGTTCAAACGCATGTTCGACCAGTTTTACATGCAAGCCTAAGCCTTCGACCATTTCTGCCAGTACATGATCAGGTTCAAAATACAGCTCATAAGGAGTAAGCATTAATGGCACATGGCGGTTACCCAAATGATAAGCCGCTTTAAGCAATTCAAAATCAGTCTTGGCAGTCACTTGCATCAGTTGTTCAGGTTTAGCATCAACACGCAACACCTCACCCTCATTTGTGGCAATAAAAGAGCCACTACGTAAAATGCCAGTACGTGGCAAATCCGCACCAATATCAGTGCCGTTGCTTAAAGTGGCACGAAAGCGTGATTTTTGACGTGTATCAAAGCTCAGTTCAACCGTTTCAAAGGCTCGATCTGATGCAATTTCATCAAGACGCTGGGTGTAGATTTTCATACAATTCCTCGTACTTATTTTTAATCATCAAAACAAGAAATAACGTTGTGCCATCGGCAACACATCCGCAGGCTCACAGGTCAATAACTCACCATCTGCACGTACCTCATAAGTTTCAGGATGAACATCCATCACTGGGCAATAGGTATTATGCTTCATATCCGCTTTGGTGATATTACGGGTGTTTTTACAAGGGCTAATCAATTTCTTCAGTTTTAACTTTTCAGCCACACCATTTTCAATAGCGACTTGTGATAAAAAAGTAATACAGGTGTTATGCACGCCACGCGGATAAGCACCAAACATCGGACGATAATGTACAGGCTGTGGCGTTGGAATGGAGGCATTAATATCACCCATTGGTGCTGCTGCAATCATGCCACCTTTGATAATCATGGACGGTTTTACCCCAAAAAAAGCGGGTTTCCACAGTACCAAATCTGCCAATTTACCTTCTTCTACCGAACCGACTTCATGACTTAAGCCATGCGTAATCGCAGGATTAATCGTGTATTTCGCAATATAGCGTTTCACCCGATTGTTATCATGCGTGGCATTATCGCCCTCTAAAGCACCGCGTTGAATTTTCATCTTATGCGCAGTTTGCCAAGTCCGAATAATCACCTCACCGACACGTCCCATCGCTTGCGAGTCAGAAGACATCATCGCAATTGCACCCAAATCCTGCAAAATATCTTCGGCAGCGATAGTTTCACGGCGAATCCGACTCTCGGCAAATGCCACGTCTTCGGCAATTGCTGGATCAAGATGGTGACACACCATCAACATATCCAGATGCTCATCGATAGTATTGATGGTATAGGGACGAGTCGGATTGGTTGAAGATGGCAAAACATTGGCCTGACCAATCGCTTTTAAAATATCGGGTGCATGTCCACCACCCGCGCCCTCGGTATGGTAAGTATGGATGGTACGATTTTTAAATGCCGCCAGCGTTTCTTCTAGAAAACCACTTTCATTTAAAGTGTCAGTATGAATCGCCACCTGTACATCAAATTCATCTGCAACACTTAAGCAATTATCAATGGCTGCTGGCGTTGAACCCCAGTCTTCATGTAGTTTGAGTCCTACCACACCTGCTTTAATTTGCTCTCGAATCGGATCGGGCAAACTTAAGTTGCCTTTACCTAACAATCCAATGTTCATCGGTAAATCATCAATCGCCTGTAACATGGTCGCAATATGCCACGGCCCTGGTGTGACCGTGGTTGCCGATGTTCCCGCTGCTGGGCCAGTGCCGCCACCGACCATCGTGGTCACACCAGACATCAACGCTGTTTCGACTTGTTGCGGGCAAATCCAGTGGATGTGGGTGTCGATACCTCCTGCGGTGAGAATCTGCCCTTCACCTGCAATCACTTCGGTTGCTGCACCAAGCGGAATGGTAATATCTGGCTGAATATCAGGATTCCCTGCTTTACCAATTTTCCAGATTCGGCCATTTTTAAGACCCACATCAGCTTTGACAATGCCCCACCAATCGACAATGAGGACATTGGTAATGACCGTATCGGCAACGGCATCAGCCAGCATTTGCGATTGGCCCATCCCATCACGAATCACTTTACCGCCACCGAACTTGACTTCTTCGCCATAGGTGGTTAAGTCTTGTTCAACCTCAATAAATAGTTCGGTATCGGCTAAACGAACTCGATCACCCACCGTTGGCCCAAACATTTCAGCGTATGCACGACGTGACATTTTCATAATAAGTTTCTCTGTAATATTTTATCTTTTTAATCCAATACGCCCATCACACGACCTGCAAAACCATATACTTCGCGTTTCCCTGCCAATGCCACCAGTTCCACATCACGGCTTTGCCCTGGCTCAAAACGTACCGCTGTTCCTGCGGCGATATTCAATCGATAGCCCCTAGTTTGCTCACGATCAAACTGCAAGGCATCATTGGCCTCAGCAAAATGAAAATGCGAACCCACCTGTATCGGACGGTCACCTGTATTGGCGACACTGACTTTTAAAGTCTGGCGTCCGACATTTAACTCGATTTCGCTGTCAGGGGTGATTACTTCACCAGGAATCATCTTGTTCTCCTTATTATTGTTATACGATCGGTTGATGAACCGTAACTAATTTAGAACCATCAGGGAAAGTCGCTTCCACCTGTACTTCGGCAATCATCTCAGGCACACCGTCCATCACATCATTTTTAGTTAACAGTGTGGTGCCATAGTGCATCAATTCAGCCACACTCATCCCATCGCGCGCACCCTCAAGCAAAGCTGCTGAAATAAAAGCCACCGCTTCTGGATAATTCAATTTCAACCCACGGGCTTTGCGGCGCTCTGCCACCAATCCCGCAGTAAAAATCAGCATTTTGTCTTTTTCGGTCGGATTAAGTTCCATGAATTCTTCCTAATCTTGGTGGTTTAATTTAAGCAAAATATATGCACAATTTGCGATAATGATCTTGATATGTCATGCGACTCATCAGCAGTATTGAATAAGCCATATATCAAGTGCGCCAAATACGCGGAAATTCCTCATCCAGATTAAACCAGTAGCGGCGCAGTCTGGCTCGAATAGCTGCAAATGCATCGTGACACACACGCACGTCATCTCCTAAAAAACGCGCACAGATCACATCGTCCAGTAATGTTAATCTAACAGGCACTTTCATACGTACCATCAATTCACGGATCAATTCAATGTGTTGTTCTAGATAAAAACTTGCACGGTATTGTTCAGGAGCCACCGCCCAAAAACTTCCCATGACCGCACAACCGTTCATGCCTAAACAGGAAGATAACCAACGATCCTGACCTTTAAAACGCAATGTATCTGCCACTAAAAGTTTCTGCTCACGATACAATTTAAACTGATTGGCATAGGCGCCGGTTTGAAAGGTTTCAGCTCTGGCCTGTCGACCAAGTACCAACATATCCCAACCAATGAAACTCGCAGTTTGACCCAGATGAATACGGGTTTCTGAATGGGCATTGGCACCATCAAATAGCATGGTTTCCTGAGGAAGCCATTCCAGTATCGAATGGTCTTTTACCTGTAAATGAATATGTTGAAATGCCTGTTTACCGTTGGTTTTATACCATTTCCCCGCCCCAGGTGTCGTCACTACCGCATGGGCATTTTCTTGAGTAGAAATTTGAAACGTTAAATGATCACCCCCTGCAATTCCAGCAGGTGGATGCACAATAATGGCATGGCACACCCCTGTCTTTTCAGGCCACAGCATTTTTTGCACCCGAACAGGACCATAATGTTTACGATGACTCATAATGGTGCGTTGACCATCATATTTAAATCCTAGTTCCAACTCGGCATACCACAAAGCTTTAGACCTTTGGGCTGTAAAGTCCTGTGGTTGATTCATTGCATTCCTTTTATAACGAAATATGAAGGGTATTGTTATAATGCAAAAATTGCACCAATAACTTGCAAATGATGCTTTTGCAAACTATATACTCTGTTTATCATCAATCCTAAAACAATATAGGTTTGATTTCAGACTGGGTTTTTCCTAATCTTAAGTCATCTTGGTACTCTCTAAAAAGTGATTTGACATGGAAATTCAAGAACAAGTTGTGCTGGTGACAGGGGGAGCGCGTGGTCTAGGTTTAGCCATTTCTCAAGCTTTACTCAAACAAGGTGCTCGTGTTGTAGTCAACTATCTCAATAGCCATAGCGCCGCACAAGATTTGCAACAACAATTTCCAAATCAGGTTTTGATCTATCAGGCAGATATCACTCAAGCTGATCAGGTTTTAGCAATGTTTAAAGCCGCGAAACATCATTTTGGTAATGGAATTACATCTGTAGTCAATAATGCATTAATCAAATTTGAATTTAATGGGGAAGCGCGTCCGCATATTGAAAACTTAAATTGGGACGATATGCAGCAACAATTTGAAGGTGCTGTAAAAGCCGCAATAAATACCCTACAGGCTGGACTTGAGGATATGAAAGCAGCGCAGTTCGGCCGTGTGGTAAATATTGGAACCAATCTGGTACAAAATCCTGTAGTGCCCTATCATGACTATACCGCTGCCAAAGCAGCTTTATTGGCTTTCACACGTACCAGTGCGCATGAACTCGGTCAATATGGAATCAATATCAACATGCTTTCAGGTGGTTTACTCCAAACGACTGATGCCAGTAAAGCAACACCTGATGCGGTATTTGATTTAATTGCAGCATCGACTCCGCTCAGACGTACCACCACACCACAAGAATTTGCCGATGCTGTTTTACTGTTCTTATCGCCGTGGTCACGTGCTATTACAGGACAAAATTTAATCGTAGATGGCGGTCTGGTAAAAAACTAATTTTTCCGATCGAGATAAAATTGCTTAATTAGCCAAAAATTAAGCAGTTTTTTTAAATATGCCAACT
Organism: Acinetobacter sp. FDAARGOS_515; assembly: GCF_003938865.1. NCBI lineage: Bacteria > Pseudomonadati > Pseudomonadota > Gammaproteobacteria > Moraxellales > Moraxellaceae > Acinetobacter > Acinetobacter sp. FDAARGOS_515. Next base: position 366,819 of record NZ_RKIX01000003.1, read on the forward strand.
TTTTTACTTTAAAATCCTTATAAACTATTTGCTTCTTTTATTTTCACTCAATTTTTATGAAACTTTTCTTGGTGATCGCCACGTGTAGCTTATTATTTGGCTGCTTACTTGGAAGTTCGAGTGAAATTAAACGTGCCGAAAAAATGCTTGAACATTTTCAGTGCAAAAATATTGAAGTTCATGAGATGCCTCAAAGTAATATCAACACTTTTCATCAGCAATCTTTAGCAGTAAGTAAACAAAAAGCCAGCCACTATATTGAACAATATAAGCAAGGGGAAAGCCTGTTTGATATGCCGCTTGATGAGGTTGTTGAACAGCAATATCAACTATATAAATCTGCATGCCAATCTTTAGGTGGTGTCACGTCTGACTGATGCCTCATCAATTGATGAAAGCCTACACAACACAACTAAATTGATACTAAAACAATGATTTTGTTCAAATTACTTACATATCGCTACTATTTACAGAACGTGTAATTTTGTAGGCTAATCTCTGATTTAAAAAAACTTGGATAAATCGATATGAAAAAATCACTTATTGCGATTGCAATTGCCAGTACTTTATTAGTGGCATGTTCAAAAAAAGAAAATCAGACTGAAACAACGACCTCTGCTGCTGACCAAACTCCTGTTGCCTCCGCTCCTGCTGAAACAGCAACGGCTGTTGATACAGCCCATACAGCTGAAAACTCTCTAGATTGGGCGGGTGATTATAAAGGCAAATTACCTTGTGCGGATTGTGAAGGCATCCAAACAGAGCTCGAATTAAAAGCGGATAAAACTTTTGAATTAAAAGAAACTTATCTAGGTGGCAAAAGCGATGGTAAGCCAATCGAAACTAAAGGCACATTTAAATTTGATGAACAAAAACCTTCAGTAATTGTTTTGGATACTCAACCAGATCAGCGTCAATTCTTTATTGGTGAAAACACCGCGACTGCTTTAGATATGGAAGGTAATAAAATCGAAGGTGCGATGGCTGGTCTTTATGTTCTTAAAAAAGAAAGCCATTAACACGTCCTGATTTATAAAATATTGAATACCAATCCTAAGTGATTGGTATTTTTACAAATACCGCATAATGAAATAAAGTTTCTAAAAATACATATTCAATTATAAAAAACAAAACACTATAGTAAGATCAAACTATCAATCAAATCGAAGTAAAAACAAGGATTCTCTTCAATGAAAACGCGTGTAACCGAATTACTTGGTATTGAATATCCTATCGTTCAGGGCGGGATGATGTGGGTCGGACGAGCTGAATTAGCAAGTGCTGTTTCAAATGCAGGAGGGCTTGGCACATTGACAGCCCTGACTCAACCAAGCCCTGAAGACCTACTCAAAGAAATTCAGCGTTGCCGCGACATGACGGATAAACCTTTTGCAGTGAATTTGACTTTTTTACCCGCGATTAATCCGCCACCTTATGCCGAATATCGTCAAGCCATTATCGAAAGTGGCGTCAAGATTGTAGAAACCGCGGGCAATAAACCTCAAGAACACATTGAAGATTTTAAAAAGCATCATATTACGGTGCTGCATAAATGTACGTCGGTACGGCATGCGCTTTCTGCCCAGCGTATGGGGGCAGATATCATTTCAATTGATGGTTTTGAATGTGCTGGGCATCCGGGTGAAGATGACATTCCTGGACTGATCTTGATCCCAGCCGCTGCCGATCAAGTCAAAATTCCGCTGATCGCTAGTGGTGGTTTTGCCGATGGTCGTGGTTTGGTGGCTGCTTTGGCATTGGGTGCAGAAGGCATCAATATGGGAACGCGTTTTTGTATGACGCAGGAAGCACCCATTCATGAAAAAATTAAGCAGTACTATTTAAATCAGGACGAACGCTCAACCAACCTGATTTTTAGAAAGTTCCGTAATACCACTCGAGTGGCAAAAAACAGTATTTCCGATCTAGTGGTAGAACTGAGTCAAAAACCTGATATTCAATTTGAAGAAATTCGTCCTTATGTGTCTGGTGCAAAAGGTCGTATGGCTTTAGAAACGGGTGATGTCGATGCAGGCTTACTTTCCGCAGGTCAGGTTTTAGGTCTAATTCATGATATTCCAAGCTGCCATGATCTCATTCAAGGCATTATGACTGAAGCACACGAAATTATTCAGCAACGTTTGAATCGTTTAATAGATTGATTATTCTTTATTTTTTAATAATTTAGTTCATTTTTCATCTCATAAAAAACCCTGCTAATGCAGGGTTTTTTTTAAACCATTCGACTTAGTGAGCGAATTGGTTCATGGTGTTTTTGCTCGCATCACCTGCTTTAAGCGCTTGTTCACCAGCAAAGATTTCTTTATGGTCATCACCGATGTCAGAACCAGCCATTGCTTGGTGTTTAACACATGCGATACCACCGCGGATTTCTTTACGTTGTACGCCAGCAACATAAGCCAACATACCTTCTTCACCGAAGTAACCTTTCGCAAGCTCATGCGTAGAAAGAGCAGCAGTGTGGTAAGTCGGTAGAGTGATCAAGTGGTGGAACACACCCGCTTCACGTGCAGCATCAGCTTGGAAAGTACGGATTTTTTCGTCAGCATCAGCAGCTAATTCAGAGTTATCGTACTCAGCGCTCATCAACTTCGCACGGTCATAACCAGAAACGTCTTTACCTTCAGCAACCCAACGATCATAAGATTGTTGACGGAAGTTTAACGTCCAGTTGAATGACGGAGAGTTGTTATAAACAAGTTTTGCATTTGGAACTTGTTTTTTGATGTCATTTACGAAACCAGCAATACCAGCAACGTCTGGAGTTGGTGTTTCGATCCAGATCATGTCTGCACCGTTTTGTAAGCTCGTTACACAGTCAAGTACAACGCGGTCATGTTGAGTGCCTTCACGGAACTGATACAAGCCAGAAGCTAAACGAGTTGGACGGTGTAATTTACCATCACGTTTGATCAGGATTTCGTCTTCTTGAGCATCAGCGATATCAATTTCTTGAGTGTCTAAGTAGCTGATGTATTGAGAAGCCAAGTCACCTTTCTCTTTAGATACAGGGATCTTTTGAGTCAAGTCAGCGCCTTCAGAGTCAGTACGTGCAACGATTACACCTTCGTCAACACCAAGCTCAAGGAATGCATAACGTACAGCATTGATTTTTGCAAGGAAGTCTTCGTGTGGAACAGTGACTTTACCAGCTTGGTGACCACATTGTTTCGCATCAGAAACTTGGTTTTCGATTTGGATTGCACAAGCACCCGCTTCGATCATTTGTTTAGTCAACAAATAAGTTGCTTCTTCGTTACCAAAACCAGCATCGATGTCGGCAATGATTGGCACAACGTGAGTTTCGAAGTTGTCGATAGACGCTTCGATTTCTTTCACTTTTGCAGAATCACCAGCCGCTTCAGCTTTTTGTAAAGCACGGAACAAATCGTTGAGTTCTTTTGCATCCGCTTGACGCAAGAATGTATAGATTTCTGCGATCAACTTAGGCACAGCAGTTTTTTCGTGCATAGATTGGTCAGGAAGTGGACCAAATTCAGAACGAAGTGCAGCAACCATCCAACCAGAAAGGTAGATATAACGTTTGTTGGTTGTACCGAAATATTTTTTGTTCGCAATCATTTTTTGTTGCGCGATGAAACCATGCCAGCAACCCAAAGATTGAGTATAGCTGCTGTTGTCAGCATCATATTCAGCCATATCTTTACGCATGATAGCAGCTGTATATTTAGCGATGTCCAAACCAGTATGGAAACGGTTTTGAACGATCATGCGAGCAGCGTCTTCAGGACGAATCGCATCCCAAGTGCCACCTAATTTATTTTTTACGGCACGTACGTGCTCAAGAGCTGATTGATATGTCATGATATATTCCTTTTTAGGATTTCATCGAAAAGATGTCATGCTGAACAGTCATGTTTATTTGACTCGACTATAATTCAGTCACTTCATCAATATGCTCACAGCTTAGTCTGAGCTAAAAAATTAATCCAATATCCTCCATTAATCTTCAGTATTTTTTAAAAAAATATATAGATTAAAGTCGTATTATAATTATATTTCAAAATATTAAGATTTTGATTTTATTAGAATAAATAAAAATCAAAGATTCATAAAACTGTTTAAACCAAATAATTTAAGCGTTTTTTAATGTCTTCAACTGAGATCTTGCTACTCATTGAAGCATCGATAAATGTAAAAAATAGTAAAAATTTGCCAATGTGAAGGTCAATCAGGCTTGTTACAGTCGAAAGCTAAAGAATGAAAATCAGATATTCATTCAGATTTTCTAATTTGAATGAAAAGGCCATGCAATGTTTTTCATCTCTTGCTTGAATTTTTTAAAGCCTCACTATTGTTTAGGCTGAGCGAGATGAGGTGCTGTTTTTTGCAGCGTTTTTTTACACAAATAGTTTCATCTATGGCATAATCATTCGCAATTTCATAATTTTATTTTCGGTATTTTTTTTATGAATCTGGAGCGGGTAGATCTTAATCTATTAATTTATCTTGACGTGCTTCTTCGCGAAAAAAATGTCACTCGTGCAGCCGAACAATTGGGCGTTACCCAACCCGCGATGAGTAATATTTTGCGTAGACTTCGCAATTTATTTAATGATCCCCTCTTGATCCGCTCCTCAGAAGGCATGACTCCAACTGAACGTGCGCTTGAACTACAACCACGTATTCGCGATGCGCTTTCTGATCTCTCGATGATTTTGGAGCCTCGTACCGAATTTCGTCCTTATACCAGTAATCGTGTGTTTCGGATTATGACTTCCGATTATGCGGAGGCAACACTGGTTCCTCGTCTGGTCAAAGCCCTGCGTTCAGAAGCACCCAACGTTGTTTTGGATTTTCTAACCCCAAGCGATGTGTCTTATCGCGATATGGAACAGGGTAAAGTTGATCTTGCGATTAATCGATTTAATGAAATTCCACAAAGTTTCCATCAGGTCTTAGTTTGGCGAGATAGCTTCAGTTGTTTACTCAATGATAAACATCCAGCAGCACAGCACCTCAACCTCAAAAATTATTTGGATGCCCAACATATCTGGGTTTCTAAAACAGGCATGGGCGTTGGCTTTGGGATTAATCCTGATAAACAGGCAGGTCTAGGCTGGATTGATCAGGCATTAGAGCGAATTGGACAAAAACGCAAAATCTCAGTGTTTACCCGACATTATCAAATGCCAGCTTTATTGGCTCAAAACGTAGATTTAGTTGCTACCTTACCTACTCGTATGGCGCGCCTACAAGCCAATAATCCTAAATTACTCATCAAAGACCCTCCATTTTATATTCCTGAGTTTGAACTTAAGATGGCATGGTGCCCTCTATTGCATCATCATCCTGCGCATCGCTGGTTGCGCCAATTGATTTTATTTGTGGCGCGTCAGATGATTGAAGAAGAAAATCGTGAGTTTTTAACAAATAATTCGCAGTTTTCGCATTATTAAAATAAATTTTTGTTAATTTCTTCTATTTTCAAGCTTATACTTAATTTCGTACGGAGGTAGTTTCGACTACCTCGCTTTTTCTTGTTGTGTTAAAACTTTCTCATAATAACGAATGACTACAGGTGAACTGTGAGCCTCTTTCAAAACGTCGTTATCATTGCCATACTGATTATCGCGGCGGGTTTTTTATCTTTAACTGAAATCGCGCTGGCGGGTGCTCGTAAAGTAAAATTAAAAATTCTTGCTGAATCGGGCGATGAACGCGCACAAAAAGTCCTTGATCTTCAGCATCAATCGGCTGATTTCTTTGCAGCTTCTCAAATCGGTCTCAACGCCGTCGCTATTCTTGGCGGTATCTTGGGAGAAGCAGCTTTTCGTCCATTTTTCGTCCATCTGGTCGACCGTTTCTATGATGGGCCGTGGACAGAAACGATTGGATTTGTACTTTCCTTTACCTTTGTTACTTCCCTATTTATTTTATTTGCCGATCTGATGCCAAAGCGTCTGGCGATGATTGCACCCGAAAAAATTGCAGTCTCGGTCATCAATCCGATTCAGGTATTTATCAAAATTTGTAAACCTTTAGCATGGTTTATCAATGCGATTGCCAATTTGCTATTTCGTTTATTTAAAGTGAATACCACGCGTGATGATAATATTACCTTTGATGATATTTCTGCGGTGATGGAAGCAGGTGCTCAAGCGGGTGTCTTGCAAAAACAAGAGCATCATTTTATCGAAAATGTATTTGAACTTGAAGAGCGCACCGTTCCTTCAAGTATGACGACACGTGAAAATATCGTGTATTTTGCGCTTGATGAGTCCGATGAAAGTATTCGTCAAAAACTGGCAGAATATCCTTATTCCAAGTTTTTGGTGTGTAATGATAATATTGATCAGGTGATTGGGTATGTCGATGCTAAAGATATTTTGGTGCGTATTCTCAATAGCCAGTCCTTGATTCAGCTCAAAGAAAATACCATCCGTACTGTATTGACTATTCCAGATACGCTAACGCTTTCTGAGGTTTTAGACAGATTTCGTTCGACCAAAGAAAAATTTGCAGTGGTCATTAATGAATATGCCTTAGTCGTCGGGGTGATTACTTTAAGCGATATTATGATTACGGTGATGGGCGATTGGGTTACCCCTATTGAAGCAGATCAGCAGATCATTAAGCGTGATAATAATTCATGGCTGATTGATGGCAGTACGCCAATCGAAGACCTGAAACATGCACTCGAAATTGATGAAATGCCAGATGAAGAAAACTATGAAACGCTGGCAGGTTTTATGATGTATCAACTGCGTAAAATTCCGCGCCCTGCCGATAGTGTCGAGTTTAGTGGTTTCAAATTTGAAGTTGTCGATGTCGATCATTACAAAATTGACCAATTACTGGTTACGCGGATTTTGGAAAAACTGGAAGATCAAAGTTTAATTGAAGACTAATTCGTGAGAGAGAAAATATTGAATCTCTCTCACTTTTTTCAATCAATGCGCAATCAATGCATTAATTAATGCCCCATAGTGTAATTGAATATCTTCTGACAAAATTTTGTAAGCACTATCAAATTGCACCATCGGCCAGCCTTCTTTCCAGAACGGGAAAATATTATGCAAATCTTTGGTGACAATCGCATCTTCACGAGTGATGGCTTGTGCGATTTGTGCTAAAACCTGTGCTGTTTCGGCACCATCAATCGCCATATAATCTATACCACGTGCTTTCAAAATACGAATACGGTCTTTCTTATAACGAATTTTCTTTGCTTGTGCAGGATTCAATTCCAATGCCAGCGTCACAGCCTCTACAAATTTTTCTTCAAAACTATGGTTTAAAGCTACAAGTGCTTGTTTATGTGCTTCTTGTCGACCCGCTTTGCCCCCATTACGGATAATCTCTTTCGCTTCAACATCAAGCTCATCTTTTTTCATTGACTGTAAAATATCTAAAATTTCGATATCCGTTAAAGATTCAGGAGATTGGTCGGTCATGGAAGTCTCTGCAAAAATGAAAGAACTATTGTCGCATAAAAGCGATGTCAAAGCAGAATTAAAATGTCAGTTTTCTCTTGCTGAATCTATCAATATTTTATTCCTGTTTGGACTTTTTTTATTGTATATACAATAATTTAATTGAGCTCAATTTTGATCATAAAAAACCCGCTTACGCGGGTTTATCAATTTCAAATTGGTTTCATTACAAACGAACCAATTCCACCACCTGATCGACTACTTCTTCTACAGTCTCAGCCGTAACATCTGCATCTGACGCTTCTGTAACGGTTGTAATCACCACAATACCCGTTTCACGAAGTAAGTTGATTTGATCAGCAGTCAAATCTGATTTGGCAATCGCCACGACACCTTGCTGAATCAGCAAGCTTTCAAGTGCTTGTGCTTTTTCAAGGATTTTCGCTGAAACACCAATCACCGCAGGTTTTTGACCCAAACGCGCTGCACGGTCTTCGGCAGTCACAGGATTGTTGCTCGCAGTCCATTCCACCGCCGCTTCAACCATACCAGCACCAACCGTTACATTGCTTAAACGGTCAATAAAGATGAAAGAACCTGTATAGCGGGAATCTTGATAACGATCAAAGACCACTGGTGCATCAAACTCGACTGTTACATCTGCAATTGCATTCAGCTCAAGCTCTTCCACTTGAGTATGCTCAAGGGTATTCACATTGACACGATAATGAATTTCAGTCACTTTAGCAGGAACAGTCTGTGTTCCAATTTTGACATTGTACAGCTTACCTTTGACTAAAGGATGCTCAGTCATCCACACCACAGAGGCACGTACACTACGTGAAATCAATGGCTGTTCACCAGCACGGACTAAAATGTTCCCACGAGAAATATCAATTTCATCGTTTAACGTCAAGGTAACGGCTTGACCTGCAATCGCCTGTTCTAGATTGCCATCAAAAGTTACGATTTCTTTGACCGTCGATTTTTTACCCGATGGCAATGCAACAATCTCATCGCCTACATTGATTTCACCGAGTGCAATCGTACCGGCAAAACCACGGAAATCCAGATTTGGACGATTTACATATTGAACAGGGAAACGAAATTCGTGTTTATTGGATTCACGTTTAATTTCCACAGATTCCAAAATGTTCATCAAGGTTTGACCCTTGTACCACGGCGTACTTTCCGATGGATTTACGACATTATCGCCATTCAAAGCTGAAATTGGGACAAATAAAATATTCTCTGGACGGCGATCACCCAACTGGCTGACAAAAGCATCGTATTCAACCTGAATTTCGTTGAAACGCGTTTCAGAAAACTCAACCAAGTCCATTTTATTAATGGCAACGACGATATTTTTAATACCCAATAAGCTGGCAATAAAAGTATGACGACGGGTTTGAGTTTGAACACCATAACGGGCATCAATCAGGATAATCGCGAGGTCTGCTGTTGAAGCACCAGTGGCCATGTTACGGGTATATTGCTCATGTCCCGGGGTATCAGCAATGATGAATTTGCGTTTCTCGGTCGAGAAATAACGATACGCGACATCAATAGTAATGCCCTGCTCACGTTCAGCTTGTAAACCATCGACAAGTAACGCTAAATCAGGTGCTTCACCTGTCGTACCGACTTTCTTACTGTCGCGGGTCACCGCCTGCAATTGATCTTCATAAATCAATTTTGAATCGTAAAGCAAACGCCCAATAAGGGTACTTTTACCATCATCGACATTACCACAAGTCAAAAAGCGTAATAAGTCTTTTTGCTCATGTTGTTTTAAGTACGCCAGAATGTCCTGACTAATAAGATCTGACTGATGAGACATGCTCTAACTCCACAAATTCTGAAATCTTTTCCTAAGCTCCCCTCTTTTTAAGAGGGGTTGGGGGAGATTTATTAGAAATAACCTTCCTGCTTTTTCTTTTCCATTGAGCCCGCTTCATCATGGTCAATCATACGACCTTGACGTTCAGAACTTGTGGCCAAAAGCATTTCCTGAATAATCTCAGGCAAGGTATCTGCCTCAGATTCCACCGCACCCGTTAATGGGTAACAGCCGAGCGTACGGAAACGTACCGATTTCATTTGTGGAACTTCGCCTTCTTTTAAACGCATGCGCTCGTCATCGACCATGATCAGCGTACCACTACGCTCAACCACAGGACGAACCGCAGAGAAATAAAGAGGAACGATTTGAATATTTTCTAAATAGATATACTGCCAGATATCCAGTTCAGTCCAGTTTGACAATGGGAATACACGAATACTTTCGCCCTTGTTTACTTTACCATTGTAAAGATTCCAAAGCTCTGGACGCTGATTTTTAGGATCCCAACGGTGCTTACTATCACGGAATGAATAAACACGTTCTTTGGCACGTGATTTTTCTTCATCACGACGCGCACCACCGAAAGCCGCATCAAACTGATACTTGTCCAAAGCCTGTTTTAAGCCTTGTGTTTTCATGATGTCGGTATATTTCGAGCTACCATGATCGAATGGATTGATGCCCGCATCACGACCTTCTTTGTTCTGATGCACGATCAAATCAAAGCCATGGGTTTTAGCCATATTGTCACGAAAGGCAATCATGTCCTTAAATTTCCAGCCTGTATCGACGTGTAATAAAGGGAATGGAAGTTTTGCAGGATAGAAGGCTTTCAGTGCTAGATGCAGCATCACCGCAGAATCTTTACCAATCGAGTAAAGCATCACTGGGTTTTCAAATTCGGCTGCAACTTCACGAATAATGTGAATACTTTCAGCTTCAAGCTGCTTGAGATGGGTTAATCTATCTTCAGTCATGTGCATCTCCTTTCCAGTCCGTTTTAATCATTAAGCCGCCAAGTAGTTTTTCGTCACAACTTGCGCCACCATATGGAGGAACGAGTGCCATAACAACTCCAAATTGAAAATTCGACATAGCTCTCCAGATTGGCCTTATGCTAGATCTGGAAATAGATATTCATTATAGTGATTTAAACAATACTTACTTTGCATGTTTTTTCATATGTATATCTGATTTAATCATATACAAAACATACAGTGTAGCCTGCATTTGACCACTACGTTGATCGTAAAAATAACGTATTATGCCGTAGGCTACCCCTTTCTGCCTACCCGATTTTATTGATAAGCATATCAGCATGAGACATATTTCAATTTTTGGAACTTCTAGCGATGCTGGAAAATCCACCATGACCTTTGTGATTGCCAAAATCTTACAAGATACAGGTTTACGGGTTGCGCCCTTTAAAGCACAAAATGTCTCGAATAATGCCAGAGTCTGTGATGATGGCAGTGAAATTGCGATTGCCCAGTCGTTTCAGGCTGAAGTTCTGGGTATTGCAACATCGCATCACCTTAATCCTGTATTACTCAAATCTGGCTCAAATGGTCGTGCTTCGGTCATCGTGGAAGGCAAAGTTATTTCACAGCAGCATGTACTCGACTATTACCGCGATCTGGATCAACTCAAACCTGCGGTACAACGCTGTTTTGATTATCTGGCCGACCGTTATGATTGCGTGGTCGCAGAAGGTGCAGGCAGTCCAGTCGAACTTAACTTAATGGACAAAGATCTTTCTAATATTTTTATTGCTGAAACCTATCAAACCAAAATTATTTTAATCGCTGACATCGAAAAAGGTGGCGTATTTGCTTCAATCTGGGGGACTTATAACTTACTCCCCGCTCACCTACGTAACAACGTCATTGGTGTGATCGTCAATAAATTTTGTGGTGATTTGTCTTTATTTGATGCGGGCATCGATATTATTCAGGAACAATTTAAAATTCCAGTTTTAGGCGTTTTGCCCTATATGCCGTTTAATCTGGGTTTTGAAGACAATGCCAGTCTGCAAAATTTTGTACAGCAATCTGGTCAGCAGAAAATCTCGATTGGCGTCATTGCCTATCCTTATATGAGTAATTATAACGACTTTGAACCCTTGATTGCCGATGATGAGGTTTTACTGGAATTTATTCATAGCCCGATTTCTTTAGAACGTTTTGATGTGGTGATACTTCCCGGCTCAAAATTAGTAATTCAGGATTTAAACTGGTTAAAACAAAATGGCTTATTTGAACAACTGCAACAACGTAAAAAAGCGATTTTTGCCATTTGCGGTGGTTATGAAATGCTATTTCAACAGCTATATGATCCTCATCAGATTGAAAACCCACAGCCAACCATCGCGACAGGTCTAAGCTTGATAAATGATGATATTCACTTCACTCAAGATAAAATTCTAAGCAAACAGTCCTATCCAATTTTTGGTATGCAGATTGAAGGATTTGAAATGCATCATGGGGTAAGCCACAAATATCCACTGTATTTTCAAGATAAATATATTCAGGGCACGTTTATTCATCAAATCTTTGATCACAATACGTTTCGTACGCAATACTTACATTCAATTTGTAATGATTATCAGGGTTTTGATTTTCAACAATATAAAACTGAGAAAATTGAAGATTTTGTCGGACAATGCCGTGATCGTTTAAACGTCAATTTAATCTTAGATGCGATTCAAGAGTAATTCGATTCTTATGTTCCAGTTCGTCTATTTATCTTTTTTTATTTTTGGTTCAGCTTAATTTTATCTACAGCACAATTTTTTGACCGTTTTTGCTTAAACTAATCTACAAAAACGGCCAAGTATTGATTCTCAAAACATCACAAAATGATATTTTCAGTTAAATTCCTTTCAATACACGAGCTGCAAAAGTTTTAATATCTTTGTCCTGAATTGTGGTTTTGCCATGACTGATATTTTGGAATTGCTGATTAAAAAACTCGTTATATTGTTTACGTGCCTGAGCCAAATGCTCGTCATAACGCTGAGTAAATTCACCCACATATTCATCTTCAGATAGGCTGAGATCCTTATTACTATCCGTTAAGAAAAATTGTTGATCACGATGGGTTAAATAGTCGCCTAAGGTCACATAGTTTTTATTGTTATTGGCATACATTTGAATAAATTCATTCACATCCGCTGCCATTGGCATCGACAATGGAGATTTTACTTTAAAGCCATCATGTGTCCCTGTTGCGGTGGCCTCGTTCTTGGCATCTTCGGCAGTAATAATACCATCCTGATTTTTATCAAATTGATTAAAGGTTTTATGGCCAATTTCCTGATATTCCTTTAAGGTAATTTTGTCGTCTTTATTGGTATTTAATACACCAAAACGAACATGTGCCTGTTTCAACGACATCTCACGGCGCTGCTTTAATACAGGCTCCAGTCTGGCTTGTTCATACTGCACGTATTGTTGTTGATTCACTTGCTTTTGGGTTTTAAATAAATCTGCATAATCAGCCGCGTAGTTTTTAACAAAGGTTACATTGTCTGGATTTTTATCTTGTGGATGGTACAAGGCATAAAGGCCATAAGCCTGTGCTTCAATCTGATGATCTGGAGCAGCCATTACAAATGAGCTAAAAATGCTGCAAGCCAAGAGGGTAAATTTAATGTGTTTCATGATGATGTCCTAAACGATTTCTGATAATAATTAATATTTAAATTCAACACTTGCGACCACATTACGGCCTACCTCAGCAGAACGATCACGCAACGTATTAATGCTTCCACTGGTACTAGTCGCGGTATTTAATGTGCCTACACTTGAATAATTCCAATAGGTTTTGTCAAAAATGTTATTTAAAGAGACATTGAATTTCATATTTTTATTGACGTTCCAATAAGCGGACAAATCAAATACGGTATAGCCTTTCACAGGAATATAGTTTGAGTTGGTTGAATAGGTACTCACATCCTGCGATGCGGTTTTACTATCCACAGCAGTCGTTGTAAACCCAAGACCATAGACATGCTCAGGATCATCATAAGCAAGTGTTAGACTGGCTTTCGCAGGAGTAACAGAGTTTACCCCACTCTTTTTGCCATCGTTATCTTTGGCGCGGCCTCTGGTTTTACCTGCAACCAAGGCTACACTAAAACCATCTGCATCATGAATAAAATGTCCAAGATCTACACGTGTAGAAAGCTCCCCGCCCCAAATTGCAGCTTGTGCCAGATTTTCTGCTTCATAACATAAAAACACGCCTGAAACGGTACATTCAGATGCTGGTAAAGATTTATAATCAATGAAATTATCGTATTTGGTATAAAACCCAGTTAAATCCAGTTTTATCCCTTCAATCGAATCATTTCTTAGCCCTATCTCAAATGCATCACTGGTTTCCTCTTTTAAATCAGAATTACCAGCCAAATAATATGAATTGGTAGACGTGGTCTGGAAATAACTGCCTAACTCTGTTGCACTTGGAACACGTGTACCACGAGTGTATTTCGCATAAGTATAATTGTAAGGCGTTAACTGATAACTCAGTGACAATCCCGGCGATAAATAATTGAAATCTTTATCAGAAAAACCTGAATAATTTGAATTCTCTGGTTTAATTTCTTGGCGTTCTGCACGTAAAGACGGGGTCAATCTTAAAGCACGATCGAACACATCAAAAGTCATGCTATCTGACACATAGGCAGCGTAACGATTGACTTTAGAATCAGACAAATAACTTCCCTGATATAAAGTTGATGAAGTTGGAGCACCATTACGCAATTCTTTACGATCACTTGAATATTTCTTTTGATCTACTAACAGACCATATTCAAAATGATGCACATCAAGATATTTTTCGGCATCGAGTTTGATGCCCGTATTTTCTTCTTTAAAGGTATTATTGACATCACGATAATAAGTCGCGGCTTTATAACCCGTACGGGTATCATTATGTGATTCCTGATACCAAGCTTTGGCTTTCAACTGATCGAATAAACTAAAGTTACTTGGCTTAAACCGATAATCCAGACTGTATTGTTCGCGTTCAATATTTTGGTTTTGTGTACCATCTCCATACGTGATCCCTGTATAGGTAGAACCATCCAACTTACTAATATCATTTTTCTTTTTATAATAATCCGCGGTAAAACCCAGTTGATGTTGTTGATTAATGTCCCAGATGATACGACCTAAAATGGCATCAGATTTCCAGTCAGCAGGAAATTGTTTGGTATCCGAATTACCCTGAATTTCTTTACCATCACGATGCGCATAAGCAATCAATGCTTTAAGCGTATCATTCCCAACAGCACCTGTAACCGAACTTAACCACGCTTCATCTGCCGAGCTATAACCCGCTTTCGCAGTAGCGGCTACATTTTTCCCATCTATCAGATAATCTTCAGGTGATTTAGTCTTGAATGAAACACGTCCACCAATCCCATCTGTTGAAGCACCCGTTGTACCTGATTGGATATTCACTGTTTGAAACATTTCAGGTTCAATATAATCACGGCCTGCGGCACTATTACGCATACTTGCACCTGTCCAAGTCGCAACAGTTGCATCTGCGATATCAATACCATCAACATCTAGCCCTACCCGATTACCATCAATCCCACGAATGTTATAACTACTGGTACCTGAGCCTGCATAAAAAGCACTCGCCCCGTTGGCTGCAAATGGCGCACTCACCAAAGGCAAATATTTCACAATACTGGCCATATCTGTTGCACCTGTGCGATCTAAATTATCTCGACTAATGCTCGTCACAGAAGAGGGAACTTTGTCTTCCTTTTCAGCGTACACCGTAATAACAGAAAGCTTAGTATAGTGATTTGAATCAGCCGTTTTACTTTCTTCTGCCGCCAAGAGACTCGTGGAGACTGGTACCATCAACATGCCAAGACATACCGCTAAATAGTGCGGTTTCAATCGAATTTGCGGATTGACCTTATTTATGGACGTGAACTGATTCTGAGGACGATACATAACCCACCAATAAATGATAAAACTAAAGATAATAATTACTATTCAATAAATTAATTTATGCAGTTTTAGGCCTGATAAATTGCAGGAGAAATAAAGAATGAATAGACTTAAATGAGAATGATAATCAAAAGTAATAATATTTGCTACAAAAAATCACAGAAAATTGACATCCTGATTAATTTACAAGCATTTATAGATTCAATAACTTAAAAGATCGCCATAAATATTATTTGAATAATTTTCACATAAACCAAGAAAATTGACATAAAAAAAGACCATGCAGGAGCATGGTCTGTTAAATGGTGGCTATGACGGGACTTGAACCTGTGACCCCAGCATTATGAGTGCTGTGCTCTAACCAACTGAGCTACATAGCCGAAAACTGTGCGCGCATTATCCAAAGTTATCTGAGATACGTCAAGCAAATTTTTCATAAAATTGGTGAAGTGGACCTGTAAGCCGGGTTCTGTCGAGGACGATCATTCCTCTAGGCGTACAATCACTCATACGCTCAAGCGACCTACCCGAATCCAGTACGGGCCGTACCTCAGGATTCCTATTTGGTCTTGCTTCTGGTGGGGTTTACCATGCCGTGAACTGTTACCAGACACGCGGTGCGCTCTTACCGCACCCTTTCACCCTTACCTCACGAATGAGGCGGTCTACTCTCTGCTGCACTTTCCGTCGACTTTCGCCGCCCAGGCGTTACCTGGCACCCTGCCCTATGAAGCCCGGACTTTCCTCCCCTGCTTCAGTCACGAAGACCTCCACAGCAGCGACCGTCCAGTCCACTTCAGGAGCGCATAGTAGCAAAGATTTGGATTAATTGCTTGTGCTTTTTTGATCAATTAGTTTTTGATACTTTTGCAAAAGCTCCCCATGTGTTTCAACATGGTCAGGATCTTTAGGAATGCAATCAACAGGGCAAAATAACTGACATTGCGGTTCATCAAAATGTCCCACACATTCAGTACATAAGTCTGGATGAATCTCGTAAATCACGTCGCCCATAAAAATGGCCTCATTTGGACATACGGGTTCACAGACATCGCAATTGATGCATTCATCAGTAATAATGAGTGACACTCTACCAACCTTGTTGATGTTTGCGTTCGAAGGCTTCCACCACAGCTTGCGGGACAAACTTGGCGACATCTCCTCTTAAACGCGCAATTTCACGAACTAAAGTCGATGAAATAAAGGAATATTGTTCAGACGGGGTTAAAAACACGGCTTCAAAATGTGAATCTAATTGACGATTCATATTTGCCAATTGAAATTCGTATTCAAAATCAGATACAGCGCGTAAACCTCGTAATACTGCTGTTGCATTTTGTTCGCGAAAAAAATTGACCAATAAGCCGTCAAATCCAACAAACTCAACATTGGGTAAATGGCTTAAAGAGGCTTTGGCCAACGCGACACGCTCTTCTAAACTAAAGACTGGGTTCTTATGATGTCCAATCGCAATGGCGACCACAACTTCATCAAACATTCGTGAGGCGCGAGTGACCAAATCAATATGTCCATTGGTGATTGGGTCAAATGTACCTGGATAGATAACACGTGCTTTAGTCATCCATTTTTACTCTAGTTTATTTTCTGAGAGTTGTATTCTAGCAAATCTTGATTTCTTAGCGAAGACATCGTATCAATAAGCCACCTGATTAAAATGAAAAAACTTCACCTCTGTCACTGTTTCAGGCACAATAGCTTAACTTTGGAATTTTTAAGATTATGGCGAAAGCAGTAGTAGTGAAGAAAAATAACGGCGGCACCATTGCGCAGAATAAACGCGCGCGCCACGATTATTTTATTGAAGAAAAATTTGAAGCAGGCATTGCGCTGCTAGGTTGGGAAGTAAAATCTTTACGCGCAGGCCGCATGAGCCTGACCGAAAGTTATATTATTTTTAAAAATAGTGAAGCCTATTTGTTTGGTGCACAGATTCAACCTTTACTTTCTGCATCCACACATATCGTTCCCGAAGCAACGCGTACCCGTAAATTGTTATTGTCTCGTAGACAAATTGAACAATTGATGGGTGCAGTCAATCAGAAAGGTTATTCGTGTGTACCTTTAGCCTGTTACTGGAAAGGTCATCTGGTCAAACTGGAAATTGCATTGGTAAAAGGTAAGCAGCAACACGATAAGCGTGCGACTGAAAAAGACCGTGACTGGCAGCGTGATAAGGCAAGGTTAATGCATAAATAATTTGATGCATTAACAATTAAATGAATACAAAAGCCTCTGAATTTACTTTTTGGAGGCTTTTTCTTTCTCTGCACAATTTAAACGATAGAGCACACCCGCAATATACTCCCCAAACCATATTGCAGTATCAAGATCACCTTTAGGCGGGGTAATCTCAACAGGAGCATTATCGGATTGAGTCATCAAGCCTAAACAACTCGAAAGTCGATTTAAATCTGTTTCTGTAGAACCCGTTGCCATTAATGGCAATCCAGACCAAAGCATACCGTGCTGCATCGCGAAAATATTAAGTTGTTGAAGGACTGCGAGTTTATCACCGCTTAGACCACCAGAATTTGCAAAGCCAGCGGCAAGTTTGCCTTGCCAGAGACGATTTTTCCAACGCTTAGATGTACTATCCATAAACTTTTTAAAATCAGCCGAAACACTTCCCATATAAGTGGGGGACCCGAAAATAATCCCGTGTGCCGCATCCAGAGCATCCCAGTCAATATGTTCAATCGACATTAAATGCACATCAATAGCTAAGGTTTTTGCACCTTGTGCAATATACGACGCAACTTTGGCAGTATGTCCATAAGGGCTATGATAAACAATACAAAGTGATTTTTTGAGCAGTGACATAAATCAATCAAACTGATAGTACTTTGAAAGTTTACCACTTTTATCGGATAAAAACGAATGTCGCCATGCGTCCTGTTTTGGCATTACGCCGATAAGAATAGTATTCATCTTGTTGACGATAAGAACATTGATCACCGCCAAGTATTAACTCTATTCCATGTTGCTCCAAGATATAACGCGCAATGGCATAAAGATCCGCATAAAACTTATCATCCTGTTTGCCTTGTTCAAAAGCTATATCCAGTTCTGGGTATTTTTCACAGAACGTTTTCTTGACCTCAATCCCTACCTCAAAACAGGGCTGACTAATCGCAGCACCCAGCCAAGCCCATGTCGCGCCACTTTGCATGGCTTCAATGGTATTTTCAATCATTCCACCCGCAAGACCACGCCAACCTGCATGTAAATTCGCAACTTCTGTACCATCCCGATTGCCCAAAACCACAGGCAGACAATCAGCCGTCATCATCATCAGCGCATGACCTTTGGTTTGAGTAACTAATCCATCTCCAACCAGTGCATCAAATGTTATTTGTTCATTAACAGTATGGCAAATAGTGCTATGGGTTTGGGTCATCCATGTGATTTTATTAACCCCATATTCGGCAAACTCATTCAGCAATATCATGCGATGCTGCTGAACACGCTCAGGATCGTCATTGACATGTAAAGCCAGATTAAATCCAGCTAAATCAGCATGAATACTTGGCAGCGCTCCAGCATGTTGAATGGTGGTCTGTCCCACATAAACACCTTGTGGTAAACCCTGCACAAAATTCATGAACTGATTCCTTTAATCTTGAATGGAGTTTTTCATAAGCCCCTTTTATTTCCTCCTTAGAAAAAAATAAAGAGGGCTTAAATAGTTACGAAAGAAACCTAATAAGCCGCATTGTCCTGACGCAAGACCTCAACCAAATAACTAAAATCTTCTGGCCACGGTGCTTCAAACATCATATTTTCGCGAGTACGCGGATGAACCAGACCCAGTTTGGAAGCATGTAAAGCCTGACGCTTGAAAGCACGTAAGGTAATATTTAAACGTTCACTTGCTCCCGCAGGAACACGAACTCGATTCATATAGACAGAATCGCCCACCAAACCATGGCCGATATAACTAAAATGCACCCGAATCTGATGCGTCCGCCCCGTTTCAAGTTGTGCCTGTACACGCGTAAAGTTTTGGAAACGCTCTTTGACATTATAATGCGTTACCGCATCACGCCCGCCCGGAAGAATAGCCATTTTAATACGGTCAACTGGATGACGTTTAATCGGTTCATCAATAGTACCTCCCGCCACAATATTGCCATAAACAATTAAATCGTAAATGCGGTAAACCGATTTATCTGCCAGTTGTTTACTTAAGGAAAACTGTGCTTCGAGATTTTTGGCCACTACCAATAAACCGCTCGTATCTTTATCAATACGATGCACAAGTCCCGCTCGCGCTAATTCAGCCGATTTTGGATAGTGATATAGCAAGGCGTTAACCAGTGTCCCTGAACTATTGCCTGCGCCGGGATGCACCACCATGCCCACAGGTTTATTAATCACTAAAATATCATCGTCTTCATAGACAATGTCCAGTGCAATATTTTCAGGCTGATTAGTAGTCTGAGCCTCAAGCTCGACATTTAAGGTCAATAACTCATTACCTTCACAGCGATATTTGGGCTTTACGATGTTACCATTTACCAACAAATGGCCATCTTTCATCCACTGTTTGAGGCGTTCTCTGGAAAAGTCGCTCCACACACTGGCTGCGACCTGATCAATGCGTTGTCCCAGATAAGTTTCATCAAGCTGCTGTTGCAACGATAAACGTGTTGCAGTTGTGTCAGAATTATGATTATCTGCATCCTCAGAATCTTCAAGTAAGAAGTCTGTTTCTGAGAGATTTGAATGAGAAGATTGTGCTGAAGTCATTTGCTCAAATTGATAAAAGTGGTTTAATAGCGCAATTGTAGCTCATTGCCCGTATATAACAGAGGAGTTTTTATGTCGCTACCAAATTATAAGATTACCATGCTTGCCCTTTCTCTTGGTGTAGCGACTGCAATGGTGGGTTGTAGCAGTAATCCAAAAAAAGAAGTAGTCGATACTGGGCCTAAGTCAAGTGAACTGGTTTATTTTGAAAAAGCCGAAAAATCACTGAGTCGCAAACAATATTCAGACGCAGCAAAGTCCTTAGAAGCAATCGATACCTATTATCCTACAGGTCAATACGCCCAACAAGCGCAACTTGATCTGCTGTACGTCAAATTTCAACAAAAAGATTATGAAGGTGCGATTGCACTTGCAGAGCGTTTTATTCGCTTGAATCCACAACATCCTAATGTCGATTATGCCTACTATGTACGTGGCGTGTCCAACATGGAACTCAATTACGATAGCTTGTTGCGCTATACCTCATTACAACAGTCACATCGCGATGTGAGTTATTTAAAACTGGCTTATCAAAATTTTGTTGACTTTATTCGTCGTTTCCCAAGTAGTGAATATGCGGTCGATGCAGCACAGCGCATGAAATATATTCAGCAAGAACTTGCTGAAAATGAAATTAATGTAGCACGTTTTAATTTAAAACGTCAGGCTTGGCTTGCGGCGGCTGAACGCGCACAATGGGTTGTTGAACATTATCCACAAACACCGCAAACTCCTGAAGCACTCGCAACTTTAGCGTATGCCTATGACAAATTAGGTGATCAAGAGCTTAGTCAACAATACACCAATGTATTAAAACTAAACTACCCAGATTTAGTGAAATCTAATGGTAAAGTTGATTTGCGCGCAGCGCGTCATGAGGGAAGCTGGTGGAATCGTGCAACACTGGGTATTTTAGGTCGTGGATCGAAAACCTCAGGTGTTGAAGAAGCAACATCGGATCATCCAACTGAAAAACGCAGCCTGACCAATCGTTTGAGTTTTGGTTTACTGGATAAACCTGAACAACATGAAGTTGCGCCTATTTCCGCACCACCAGTACAACAAACTGTTCCGAGTATGAGTGTTGTACCAGATACGGTCGCGCCACAAACCAATGATGATGATGCTGCCAACTAAACTGGTTTCGTTACACAGCAAGGCAAGTTCATCTGACTTGCCTTTTTTCATTTTGAGCGCATTGAAATCATCACCATTAGACTGCATCATGTAAAGTGGTCTCAATGACAGCAATATTTTTCGTCCAGACACGGTAATTTTATTATGGCGATTCCACAACATACGATTGATCAAATTCTGGATCGTACAGATCTGGTCGAACTGATTGGTCAGCGGGTAAAGCTTAAGAAAACTGGACGAAGCTATTCGGGCTGTTGCCCATTTCATCAGGAAAAAACCCCTTCTTTCCACGTCTATCGTGACAAAGGCTATTACCACTGCTTTGGCTGTCAGGCCAATGGCAATGCGATTCGCTTTTTAATGGATATTGATAGCCGTAATTTTATCGATGTTATGCAGGAGCTTTCTAGCAAAGCAGGAATCGAATTACCCAAAGATAATTTTGATAATAAAAAACTGTCTTATAAACGCACACCACAAAAACTTGAGCCCAAAGCGATTGCTGCACCAGAAGTCACATCACCAGCAATTACACAGCAAGACCAAGATCCCAATCAGGCTTTTGCCGACGCGGCAAATCTGGCAATGCCTGTCTATTTAGATGATCCTTTTGCACAGTTTGATAGCACCCTTTCTCCTTTTGAGGATATCCCGCAAGAAGGAAATTTATACGACTTACTTGAAAATGTAGCGCAGTTTTATGAACGACAACTTCCTCACAGTAAAAAAGCACAGAGCTATTTTAAGCAACGTGGATTAACAACTGAAACCATTCAGTTCTGGCGGTTAGGTTATGCACCTGAAGATTGGCAACATCTGGAAAAAGCATTTCCACAGGATATTGACGGTCTAAAAAAAGTCGGCTTAATTCGTTCCAGTGATAACGGACGGGATTTTGATTTATTGCGTGAACGGGTGATTTTCCCGATTCGTGATCAAAAGGGTCGTGTAGTGGGTTTTGGCGGCCGTGCGCTGAATGATGAAATCAAACCCAAATATATCAATTCACCAGACTCCGATATTTTTCATAAAAATCAATTGCTCTATGGACTCTATGAAGGACGAAAACTCAAAGCCCATGACTGGTTGATGGTTGAAGGTTATATGGATGTCATCGCCTTACAACAATATGGCGTTTATGGTGCTGTTGCGACACTTGGAACTGCCAGTAATGCAGATCATCTCACGACCTTATTTAAGCAAAATCCGCGGATTACCATTGCCTTTGATGGAGATGCCGCAGGTCAAAAAGCCGCTCGACGCACGCTGGAAATTGCACTTCCTTTATTAAATGATGGACGTGAACTTAAATTTTTTGTATTGCCCCATGAACACGATCCAGACTCATTGATTCGTCGTGAAGGCTTAGAAAGTTTTAATCGTCTACTGGATCAGGCTCCGTTATTGTCTGACTTTGTCTTTGCGCATTTAACAGGACAGCACGACATTTCCAGTCCAGAAGGTAAAAGTCTGGTGATGGGCGAACTGAAAGCACTGACTGAGTTATTACCTAAACATGGCTCGTTTCGCTATTTGCTTACCCAGTCATTTAGAGAAAAGTTAGGTTTAGGGCGCAAATGGACGCCACAAATCAGCCATGATGCATCTTTGTCTTTTAATATTCAAACCAAAGATGAAGATTTTGCACTGGCGATTTTGATGCACCATCCTTATTTATATATTCACTTTGAGGCCCTCCGCGCAGTCATCGATTCCAATGAGTTGCTTGGCAAAACTTTGGCTATTTTCGATCGTATTTTTGATGAATTACCCGATGATCAAGAATTGGCAACTTATTATGTGCTGGGCGCATGCAGTGCCTATTGTCATGAAATTGCAGACATCATGCAAAGAACCAATATCGAAAGCCTGACACAAGCTCCCGAAATTGCGGATAAACTTGCCAAAGAATATTCTTTAGGATTACAAGAGAAATACTTGCGGCAAAAATTAAAAGCACCGATCTCTCTATTGGAATCGCGTAACTTACGTCAACAGCTCAATGAACTCACCAAGCAGATTGGTTTAAGATTATTATCTTAGCGATATTAATAGATTATTTTTTAGGCTTTCGTTCTTTGGCAAACACGTCAGCCAATTCATTCTGTATCCATTCAAAATAATCAGGACTTTCATTTTGCGCCGCTTCACGCAATAAAATTGAAGTCGGATGCAGCATTTTTTGCGTTAAACGATGTGCAAAGTTTTTTAACACATCTTCTGGATTTTGCCCTGTTTTTAAGGCTTCAAGCGCAAGTGCAAGCTCTGACCGACGTTGTGCCTCGCCATGCTCACGATACGCTTGTATGGTGCTCCCTGCCTGCTGAATTTTTTGCTGTGTGACCAGTTGAGTCGCCAACTGATTGACCATCACTTCAGCTTCAACTGCTGCCTGACGACGTTGTGCCAGATTTTCATCAATCACACTTTGCAGGTCATCGACACCATACAGATAAACGCCATCCAGACTTTCAACTTTCGGATCGATATCACGTGGTACAGCCAAGTCCACCATGAGCATCTGTTTGTAACGACGTTTTTTCAGCGCAGCACGGACATCTTTATAATGAATGACTTGATGCAAACTACCCGTACAACTCGACACGACATCTGCGCGATGCAAATGATCTGCTAACTGATTAAATTCTATAATCTCGACATCAACCTGCTGAGCAATTTCCTGTGATAGGTTTTCAGCACGTTCACGACTCCGATTACAAATAATAATTTTCGCAACTCCCATTTCTGCCAAATGCTTAGCCACCAGACTATTCATTTCACCAGCAGCAACCACCATCACGGTCAACTGTTCAGGATGACTAAATACTTGCAAAGCCAATTGGGCAACGGCATAGCCCATCGACACCGCATGACTACCCACCGCGGTCTCTGTACGCACCCGCTTGGCAGCATAAAACGCATATTCAAAAATTCGATTTAGACTAGGTGAAATGGTGTGCGCTTCTTTAGACAAATTCAGCGCACTTTTGACTTGTCCTAAGATTTGTGGCTCACCGAGCATGAGTGAATCAAGCCCACTGGCCACCCGCATCAGATGTGTAACCGCTTGCGCATTTTCGTAACGATAAACATGATGAAGTAATTGTTTTACTTCAATATCATTTGATTGGGCAAGCCAGTCTAGTACCATGTCCGCATTATCTGCGATGGCGTACACTTCAGTACGATTACAGGTCGAGACCACCACCATATCATTTAAATGGTGATGATCTCGCTGCTCGGCAAGCAAAGCACTCAATCGCTCTGCATTAAAAGCGATTTGTTCTCTCAACTCTACGGAAGCTGTTTGATGATTGACACCCAATGCAAAGAAGGACATATCAGATCATCATTTCGCTAAATTTATGCTATTGTGCAATAACGGTGTCATAAAAAGCATACTTAGATTACGGAAAAATGGATTACTAAAATTGCGTCAAATGAATTGCCGAATTAATGGTACGTCGATTAGACAATATTCTACCACATTCTTACTGTTAGGAAGCATGGCATCATCAGCGCATGTACGTGCTGTGACTGATTTTTATCCAATTCAACCCAATACAGAAGCACTTAAGCAAAGTATGATTGCTGAGTTTGCACTGGCTTATGACGACATTCCAACCGCAATCCATAACTACACCGTTTTAGCCATTAAGAGCAATTCACCCGCCATTAAACAACGGGCTTTGGATATTGCACTCGAATATAATGACATGAAAGCGGCACTGGATATTGCCACGCATTGGGTGGTACAAGAGCCAGAAGATGTTCCCGCACTGTTTTATCTGGCCCATATTGCCTTAAAAGCACATGAATACAAGCTTGCAGCAGATACACTGGATAAAATTTTAAATATCGATCCTAATGCGGATTTGGAACAAATTGTCGCGGGCATTTCACCCGAGTCAGCTGCCGATCGTGCTGACTTACTCAATATTCTGAATTTTAGTAAAGAGAAAAATAACCCTTCGGTGTTGGCTTTGATCGCAGGATTACAAGCACAAAATGGCGAACTCGATCAGGCGCTTACGACCATTAATCGAGCATTGCGAAAACGCCCCAAAGTCACAGGTTTTATTTTAATGAAAGCCAATTTATTGATTGGCTTAAATGATCTGGAAGGCGCTCAACAGTGGTATGCAAAATCAAGCAGACGTCACAAGGATAATCTGGAGGTTCGTTTGGCTGAAGCACGTTTTTTAGTCAAAAACAATGAACCAGAACTGGCACTGGAAAAACTACAAAGCATTATTAAAGACTGGCCAGATGCAGAAGAAGCCAAATTTATTGCAGGCTTAACCAGCATTGATTTAAAACAATACGAAAAAGCCGAGCAATATCTGGTCGATTTACGCTATTCAGCCAAATATCAAAATGAAGCCTATTATTATCTGGCTGTGAATGCTGAACGCAAACAGCATTTTGAAACAGCAAAAGCCTATTATCGGCTGGTCGATGGTAGCCTCTATGTCGTTTCACGTCGCAATATGATTGCCATTTTTGAAAAACAAAATAACCTAAATGATGGTTTACGCTTTCTCACTCAAGAACGCGTCAATTACCCACAACATGCCAGTTTTTTATATCAGGCTCAGGCTGAAATTCTCAGAAAAATGGGCAATAAAAAAGCAGCCATTCGCCTATTAGATGAAGCGATCAAAAGCATTACAGATGACCCTGAACTGATCTACGCCGAAGTGCTGATGCTCGATCCGAATATGGATCGGGATAAACTTGATCGGGCATTAAAGCAATTATTACAGATTGAACCCAATAGCCCGACCTATTTAAATGCCTATGCCTATACCCTTGCCTTGCAAAATCGCCGACTGAACGAAGCCAGAGAATACGCTGAACTTGCACTGGAATATGCACCTGAACAAGCTTCAATATTGGATACGCTGGGCTATATTGCCTTTTTACAAAATGATTTTCCTGCCGCGGCTGATTCATTGGGGAAAGCATATAACTTAAGTCAGAACGTCAATATCGGAGTTCGATTTGCCAAAGCCTTGTACATGCAAGGTGATCTGGACAAATACACTCAAGTGTTACAACAGCTGAAACAAAAGCATGCAAATGATCCACAATTACAACAGCTTGATGGATTAATCTTACCGTTAAGTACCAAAAAGAGTTAATTTATGAATACGCTTTCTCAAACCTGTATTGCACTTTGTTGTTCCAGCGCGTTGTTTTTAACAGGTTGTCAGCATTTTACCCAACCACAACTACCAAAGAGCACTCAAGAAAGCGAAAATCAATTTAACCTACAAGGTAAAATTGGCGTACGAACCCCACAACAAACAGGCAGCGCTTTTTTTACGTGGGCACAACAACAGCAAAACTTTGATATCGAATTAACTGGCATTTTGGGGATGGGTAAAACTCAAATTCAGGGAAAAAATGGCAAAGTTACTCTGAATAGTGCAAAAACGGGACTTATTACAGCATCCTCTCCAGAAGAGTTACTTGAACGTGCAACAGGATGGCAAGCTCCGATTACCCACATTATTAGTTGGGTACAAGCCAGACCTGCAACTACACAGGCTCAAACCACTCAAGATGCCAATGGTCGAATAAACCATATCCAAGAAGATGATTGGAATGTTGATCTCAGCTATGATGCAGAGCAAAAATTACCGAATAAACTTATTTTAAAGCAGCCACTTGAAGATAATAAAGAAAACCGTATTACAATGGTCATTCAAAATCGTTAAGTCAAGTGAAGATAATGATTCGGGTTCCCTCTCCTGCCAAACTTAATTTGTTTTTGCATATCACAGGTCGTCGCGCAGATGGTTATCATGAATTGCAAAGCATTTTTGAGTTGATTGATTTATATGACTGGATGAACTTTTATCCAAATGATGATTCAGCCATAGAAATCGCAGGGCTTGAACAAGTCGATCTGAAAAATAATTTAATTTATCGTGCCGCAGAAATATTAAAACCTTATGCCCAAAAATTATGCGGCCTAAAGATTGAAATCGAGAAAAATATCCCGATGGGTGCAGGGCTAGGTGGAGGTTCATCCAACGCTGCCACAACGCTGATCGTGCTCAATCAACTCTGGCAATGTGGTCTCAATATTCAGCAACTGGCAGAGCTTGGATTACAGTTGGGCGCTGACGTTCCTGTGTTTGTGCATGGTCAAAATGCATGGGCAGAAGGTGTCGGTGAACATTTATCATTCATAGACTTAGCTCAAAAACAATACATCATTTTAAAACCTGACTGTTTTATCAGCACTCAATTACTTTTTTCGCAAAAAACATTGACAAGAGATTCCAAGCCTACTACATTTTGCGCCTATCAGTTAAAGCCATCCAGCTTTGGAAATAACTTTGAGCCTATCGCTAGAAGTCTATATCCACAGGTTGATGAAGCAATGCATTATTTAGATCAATTTGGTCAGGCAAAGCTTACAGGAACAGGTGCTTGTGTTTTTACTGATATCAATGCTGAAATGAATATTGCTGAAATTGTTGAAAATGCGCCATGTAAAGCTTATGTGGTGAATAGTTTAAAACAATCTCCACTCTATGATTTTCAACTTTGAAGATAGGGGCGTCGCCAAGTGGTAAGGCACCGGGTTTTGATCTCGGCATCCGTTGGTTCGAATCCAGCCGCCCCTGCCAATTACATCTGAGATTTCTGTATTAGGGGCGTCGCCAAGTGGTAAGGCACCGGGTTTTGATCTCGGCATCCGTTGGTTCGAATCCAGCCGCCCCTGCCATTACAGATTTCACATTAGGGGCGTCGCCAAGTGGTAAGGCACCGGGTTTTGATCTCGGCATCCGTTGGTTCGAATCCAGCCGCCCCTGCCATTTACATCATGAAAGTCAGACTGGTTTTTACTTTGTTTTTTGTTGAATTTTCTTGACATAAACAGGTAAAAATATTAAAGTTCTGCCGCATTAGGGGCGTCGCCAAGTGGTAAGGCACCGGGTTTTGATCTCGGCATCCGTTGGTTCGAATCCAGCCGCCCCTGCCATATAACAGATTGTTCCTTAAACTACCCGTTAGAAAAATGAAACATTTTTCTTTTGCGCTCGGGCAAAGCATTGCTTTACCCCTTTGGAAAATCATGCTTTTTTCCCTTGCGCTCGGGTGAAGCGTTGCTTCACGTAATCCTCGCTCAGGTGCTTCATGCCCAATCTTGTCGTTTTTAGTGGAACTGCTCATCCACAATTTGCTCAAAAAGTCGTTAGTCATTTGCACATCCCTCTGGGAGCCGCTGCTGTAGGTAAATTTTCTGATGGTGAAATCACTGTCGAAATTACTGAAAATGTGCGTGGCAAAGACGTTTTCATTGTTCAGCCTACCTGTGCACCCACCAACGATAACCTGATGGAAATTCTGGTGATGGCAGATGCCTTGCGTCGTGCCAGTGCGGGACGTATTACGGCTGTGATTCCATATTTTGGTTATGCTCGTCAAGACCGTCGTCCACGTTCAACGCGTGTACCCATTACTGCAAAAGTAGTTGCAGATATGTTAACTACAGTTGGCATTGACCGTGTGGTAATGATTGACTTACATGCTGACCAAATTCAGGGCTTCTTTGATATTCCTGTCGATAACATTTATGGTACTCCTGCATTGCTTGCTGACTTACGTCAACAACAGCATCACAACTTAATGGTCGTTTCGCCAGATGTTGGTGGTGTTGTTCGTGCGCGCGCCGTAGCCAAGCAAATGGGTGACATTGACTTAGCAATTATCGATAAACGTCGTCAAAAAGCCAATGAATCGCAAGTGATGCATTTGATTGGTGATGTAAAAGACCGTGATTGCGTCATTGTTGATGACATGGTCGATACAGCAGGTACATTGTGTAAAGCAGCCGATGCACTTAAGCAATTTGGTGCGCGCCGTGTGATTGCATACGCCACTCACCCTGTTCTTTCAGGTAAAGCGATTGAAAACCTTACAAATTCTGTGATTGATGAACTGGTTGTGACAGATACCATTCCTCTTTCTGTAGAAGCGCAGAACTTAGGCAAGATTCGTCAAGTCTCAGTTGCGGGCATGGTTGCTGAAACAATTCGTCGTATTAATAACGAAGAATCTATTAGCGCAATGTTCGATAGTTATCTATAATAGCGCAGCTTTTTTTTCTAAACCCTAGCTTTGGCTGGGGTTTTCTATCACTAAACTGGTCGCAAGTTTAGTTTATTTAAACCTTAATGAGGATTTACTCATGGCAAATTTCGTATTAAACGCTCAAGCGCGTGCTGACGACAAACAAGGGAAAGGTGCGAGCCGCCGCCTTCGTCGTGAAGCATTAATTCCTGCTATCATCTATGGTGGTAATGCAGAGCCTGTAACAGTCACTTTAGAACTTCGTGAACTTGTTAAAGCGTTAGAAAACAATTCATTCTTTGAAGAAGTTGTTGAAATCAAAATTGGTGACAAAGTTGAAAACGTTAAAATCCAAGCGTTGCAACGTCATCCTGCTAAAAACACACCAATGCACGCAGACTTTAAACGCGCGTAAGTTGTGTTGAGCGTAAATTAGTGTCAAATATTTCGCTAATTGTTGGTTTGGGCAATCCCGGTGCGGAATATGCTCAAACCCGCCATAATGCAGGTTTCTGGTTTGTTGAACAACTTGCAGATCAATATGGTATTACCCTCAAAAAAGATCCAAAATTTAACGGTTATACTGGGCGTGGTACAATACAAGGACATGATGTCCGTCTATTGATTCCAACCACATTCATGAACCGCTCTGGTCAAAGTGTTGTTCCCTTTGCCAAATTCTATCAAATTGCCCCCGAATCCATTTTAATTGCTCATGACGAATTGGATATGAATCCTGGTGTCATTCGCCTAAAAAGTGGTGGTGGTCATGGTGGTCACAATGGTCTGCGTGACATTGTTCCGCATATTGGTTCAAATTTCCATCGCTTACGCATTGGTATTGGTCATCCTGGTTCGAAAGAACGTGTTTCAGGACATGTACTGGGTAAAGCCCCTAAAGATGAACAACAATTGATGGATGATGCAATTCATCATGCATTAAGCAAAGTGAAATTGATGGTCGATGGACAAATTTCACAGGCAATGAATCAAATCAACGCCTATAAACCCAATTAATATGATTTGTCGAATATTGCTGCTTGCCATACGCATCTTTTAAGAGCAAAATGCGCATGCAAATGCCGACTCAAAAAGTCAGATTAGGTTTCAACCATAAGATCATACGCTTAGGTCAACTCAGGAGACGCTAGCCATGCTATCTCGTTTATTAAAATGCAAAATTCACCGTGCAGTGGTTACGCATGCCGAACTTCACTACGAAGGTTCTTGTGCAATTGACGGCGTATTAATGGATTTAGCAGGAATTCGCGAATACGAAGAAATTCATGTCTGGAACGTCACCAACGGTAAACGTTTTGCGACTTATGCGATTCGTGGTGAAGACAATTCGGGTATTATTTCAGTCAATGGCGGCGCAGCACATCAGGCTGATGTGGGTGATCTTGTGATTATTGCAACATTTGGGGACTTTACTGAAGCCGAAGCAAATGCCCATAAACCACGTTTAGTTTATGCGAATCCAGATAACACTGTAAATCACACTGCAAACTGTATCCCAGTGCAAGTGGCTTAAAAATTAGAAATGAATAAAAAGCTCGCATTTGCGGGCTTTTTTATGCCTATTTGAAATAAGCTTTGAACCTATTGTTCTAAAAAAGTACTCGTTTTTTAGTTGAAAAAGACTATAATTATTGAACATCGCTTCAGGGCGGGGCGTAATTCCCCACCGGCGGTAAACTCAACATGAGTAAGCCCGCGAGCGCTTGGCTGTATCTGGTCAAACGCAGATTTGGTGCAAATCCAAAGCCGACGGTATAGTCCGGATGAAAGAAGACGACGTTTCACAGTAGAACATTTCTGTTCTATTGTCACGACCCTATTTCTGCATCAGTCCTGAAATGTTTAACCGTAACTTTACGAGAGCATTTCACATGTCTAGTTTAATTCAACCTGAAATTTTCTTTTCAGCTCTATCCCCTGCCGAACAAAGAATTCAACAAGCCTTAGAAGATATACGTCAAGGCAAACCTGTTTTGGTGATGGACGATTTTGAC
Organism: Acinetobacter sp. FDAARGOS_515; assembly: GCF_003938865.1. Taxonomy (NCBI): domain Bacteria; kingdom Pseudomonadati; phylum Pseudomonadota; class Gammaproteobacteria; order Moraxellales; family Moraxellaceae; genus Acinetobacter; species Acinetobacter sp. FDAARGOS_515. The sequence continues at coordinate 398,068 of NZ_RKIX01000003.1, forward strand.
CGCGAAAATGAAGCAGATCTGATCATTGCCGCAGAAACATTAAATGTAGACACCATGGCACGCATGATCCGTGATGGTTCTGGAATTGTCTGTTTTTGCTTAACGGAACAGCTTGCCGACCATTTAGACTTACCGCCAATGGTACAAAATAACTCAAGTCAGTTTCATACTGCATTTACTGTGACGATTGAAGCGGCTCAAAGCGTAACTACGGGTGTATCTGCACAGGATCGCGTCACTACAATTCATACCGCGATTAAAGATGGAGCTGTTGCCAGTGACCTCAATCGTCCTGGCCATGTATTTCCTTTACGTGCGCGTAATGGTGGCGTTTTAACACGTCGGGGGCATACTGAAGCAACTATTGATCTAGCTCGAATAGCAGGTTTAAAACCAGCAGGTGTGTTGTGTGAACTTACGAATCCAGACGGGACAATGGCAGCAGGTATTCAGGTTTTAGCTTATGCTCAAACCCATCACCTCACCGTGATTACCATTGAAGAGTTAGTTCAATATCGAATGGAACATCATATTTAAGACTTCAAGCCCCTTATTAGGGGCTTTTTAGGACTCTTCAACTATTTTCAAAAAATGAGTCCGCATCCCGTCTGCACGTAACCATGCAAAATCATAACTGGCCTGTGCTAATGACAGAATTCGTCTTTCAAACTCCAGCCATAACGGTTTAACCTGATCACTCGTAATTACTAGTCCACTTTCATCAGCCAGATGCTTATTTTTTTCACATAATTTCAGTGCATGATAAAGCTTACGTCCAGTTGTAGCATGTTCAAGTACACGAACACGCTTTAACTCTAAAAATTGTATCACCACAATTAAATTGGCATTTGGCAACATCGGAATCAAAATTTGATCCAATTGCGAATCCAAGCGTTTCCATATCGTCAGCTGCTGTTCGGGAGTGAAGGTATTCCAACGAATAATTTCATGATTAAAACGCCGACAGCCACGACATACGTTGTCCCCGAACGTGGTCGAACAACGTCCTGCACATGGGGTTATTGTGGGGATGCGGCGATCATTACTCAAAATTTGTCTCTCTGCGTAAAGCCCCAATCAAATGGAGCTTCGTTTATTCTAGGTCATCTGCTTATACTATATCTTGTATGCAATGAAATTTTAACCACAATACTTGGTATTTTGAATAGAAATACGACAGTTATTTGATGTATATCTTCACACCGCTGATATCTCACTGTAATCAGAAAGATTTTATGATGAGCTAAATACTTTTTTAGATTTTGAAATAATCCCTATGAAATGTATTACTTTCTCGCCTAATTCTATATTTCGCGCTAAAATACGCGCCAGAATTTTTCTCTCATCTTTTGGAGTTTTCCATGAACGCTACTGTAGAACAGCTTGCACCTGTAGAACAGCAAGCGACCACTGATTGGGTTGTTGCCGCGCTATATCAATTTAAAGAAGTTAATGATGCTGCCGATTTACAGCAACGTCTTCTGGATCTAGTCAAAACCATTAATCTATGTGGAACTCTAATCGTTGCAAGTGAGGGAATTAACGGTACGGTTGCGGGTGATCGTCAGGCCATCGATACGATTCGTCAGTTTTTATTGAATGAAGGTTTTCAGGCGATGGAATACAAAGAGTCACTAAGCTCTGAAAAACCGTTTCGTAAAATGAAGATCAAACTTAAACAAGAAATTGTGACCTTGGGTGTTGAGGTCAAACCACGTGATTTAGTCGGCCATTATCTTGATCCCAAAGAATGGAACGAACTGATTAGCCGTGACGATGTGATCTTAGTCGATACCCGTAATGATTATGAATATAAAGCGGGAACATTTAAAGGCGCGATTGATCCAAAAACTGAAACTTTTCGTGAATTTCCAGAATATGTCAGACAAAATCTGGAACAGCACAAAGACAAAAAAATTGCCATGTTTTGTACGGGCGGAATTCGCTGTGAAAAATCAACTTCTTTACTTTTGCAAGAAGGTTTTAACGAGGTTTATCATCTCAAAGGCGGTATTTTAAAATATCTGGAAGAAACACCTGCCGATGAAAGTTTATGGGAAGGCGAATGTTTTGTATTTGATGGTCGTACTGCGGTGACACATGGCGTGGAAGAAGGTCAGAATATCAAATGTCATGCCTGTGGCTGGCCTTTAACCCCTGAAGAATCAGCTTTACCAAGTTATGAACATGGCGTGTCATGCGTGTACTGTATCGACAAAACTTCTGAGAAACAAAAAGAAGGTTTTCGTATGCGTCAGTCACAAATTGCCGCAGCAAAACGTAAACGCCTTTAAGATTTCTATGCATTCACGAATAGATTTAAGCCGAAATTCGTATTTCGGCTTTTTTATGGTTTTACGCCATTTGCCCTAAGATAAAAAATTGTCCCGAAGCCAAAACCACTTTATCTAAAACTTGCATGCCCAAAGCATCATGAATTTTAAGCGAAATAGGATTATCCGCATCAATAAAAGCCACAATGGCATCGAATCCTTGAGCTTTTAGTTCTTTTAAGGCTTGATCATGTAAGGTTTTGGCAACGCCTTTGCCACGAAACTGATCATCGACCAAAATCGGACCATAAGCTGCATAGCGTAAATCTGCCAAAGGGGTTTCCTGTAAAATTAAAATATTGGCATGTTCTTGGATATACGCCAAAATCTCTGGGCTTTCAGACTCAATTTCACGTTGTATCACTAAAAAACCAGCAGCTTGCTCTTCTATTTCAGCCACAGAAATAGCCGATAGCTCAATCCAGTGTTGCGTTAATTGATTAAAATGTGGATTGTCCTGTACAAAACCCGCATCCAGATTTCGTCCATTTTGATGAAGCTGTTGTTTTGAATTATGGTGGTATAGCTCAATCATCCAGTCTTTGTCTTGCTGAGTCGCTTGCCTAATTTTGATCGGTGTCATGTCCCTGCCTCACTTTTTTGTTGATGATGCATCCTTTTTCAAACGGATTTATTCACCGCTTTTCTCACTTCTGGTGCTATTTTTGTTCCATAAATTTCAATAGCGCGCATCATATGCTGATGCTCCATCGCTCCAGTATCTAGATGAGCCGCAAATCGAGTCAGCCCAAAAGTCTCAATGACTTCAATAATCTTATCCACCGCATAGGCTGTATCACCTACGATCAGGTGACCTGCCTGACTACGTCCCTGCTCGTATTGTTTGGGTTTATAACTGGGCCAACCGCGTGTCGCGCCTACACGATTCATTTGTGCGGCGTAAGTGGGATAATGAATGTTCATGAGTTGCTGGCTATCATCGACAAAAAAAGCATGCATGTGTACGCCGACCTGAAAATTCTGCATATCGTGACCATAGGCCTGATACGCTTGTCGGTAATAATCAAATAAAGCCTTGAAGTTATGATAATGACCACCAATAATCGCAAACATGACAGGTAAACCTAAACGTGCAGCACGTTCGACAGACTGCGGGGTGCCTCCGACAGCGATCCAAATCGGTAATTTTCCATGTTTGGGCCGTGGATAAATTTCCTGATTGTTGAGTTCTGGACGAAATTTACCTTTCCAAGTAATCGGATCATTCGCATTAATTTTTAATAATAAATCGAGTTTTTCTTCAAAAATTTCATTGTATTGATCGAGGTCATAACCGAACAAGGGAAATGATTCGGTAAATGAGCCACGTCCAGCCATAATTTCGGCACGTCCATCAGATAACAGATCAATCATGGCAAAATCCTGAAAGAGCTTTACAGGATCAGCAGAACTGATCACCGAAACTGAACTTGCCAAAATAATATGTTGGGTTTGAGTTGCTGCTGCCGCCAAAATAATTTCGGGCGCTGCAACCACATAATCCGCCCGATGATGTTCACCAATGCCAAAATAATCGAGCCCCACCTCATCCATCAATTTAATTTCTTCAATAATTTCTTTCATCCGAATTTCAGGAGACTGAATTTGATTGGTCGCCAAATCAAAACGCGAATCTCCGAACATGGTAATGCCAAGTTGCATAGCCTGATCCTTTTATTATCATCATTCCATCCTAAGCGATGCTGCTTTAAGTTACATGCCTGATTATGTAGGGAAATGTATAGAAAAAATTACATACGCTTATTTACATAAGAAAGATTTAAAAACAGAGACTTAATCTTTAATATCAATGTATTTACCAATATATATTTATGGACAATTGGATCATCCAGATCATTGAGAGTCTGGGCTATTTCGGCATCGCTTTTTTGATGTTTCTGGATAATGTTTTTCCTCCCATCCCCTCAGAAGTGATTATGCCGAGCGCGGGCTATACTGCATCTCGTGGGCAGCTTCAGATCGTCGGGGTGATTATTGCAGGCAGTATAGGGTCGATATTGGCTGCTGCCGTTTTGTATGCCATTGGTCGTAAAATCCCAAAAAAAGCACTGTTTAGATGGGTCGATCGTTACGGGAGATACTTATTTATTCACTCAAAAGATTTAGAGAAAGCGCTGAATTGGTTTGAACGATATGGACATCGTATCGTGTTTTGGGGGCGAATGATTCCTGCGGTTCGCTCTTTAATTAGTATTCCTGCCGGCATGAGTCAAATGCCTTTTAGCAAGTTCATGCTGTATAGCAGTTTAGGTACCATTATCTGGACCACATTTTTAGCCTGCATCGGTTTTTATTTTGGTGAAAATCAAGAACTGATGTTTACGATTATGCACCGCGTTGGCTATATCATTTTAGCGATTACCTTATGCTTTTGTGCATGGTGGCTCTATCGTAAATTTTATAAAATTAAACCGAGGTAACTATGCAACACGAATTTTGGCACCAGCGCTGGCAGGAAAATCGAATCGGATTTCACCAATTTATGCCAAGTCCGCTCATGGTTTCATATTTTAATGGATTAAATTTAAAGCCTAATTCACGTGTTTTTGTGCCTTTAAGTGGTAAAACACTCGATATTCGTTGGTTGCTCCAACAAGGCTTTCGTGTGATTGCAGTTGAACTCAGCCAAATTGCAGTGGTTGCTTTAATTGAACAACTCAGCACAGATTTTGGATTTGATTTTGAAATGTCAGAACAAAATAATTTGATTCATTATTCACATCCACAAATCGATATTTTCATCGGTGACTTTTTTGATCTGACTCACAAACAATTGGGACAAGTCGACGCGATTTATGATCGTGCTGCGCTGATTGCCTTGCCTTATGAAATGAGACAACAATATGCACAACACCTGATTCAGATCAGTCAGGTGGCACCTCAATTTCTGATTAGTTATGAATATGATCAGGGCAGCTTTGAAGGGCCTCCGTTTTCCGTTGAATCTGCCGAGATTCATCAGCTTTATCATCATGTTTATGACATCAAATGTTTAACAGAACAATATGTGGATGCGCAAAAAAATAAAGGAGATCATCCTCGCAGTAAAGTCTGGTTACTTCGCACGAAAATATAAGCATAAAAAACACCTCAGTTTGAGGTGTTTTTATTATTGCTTTGCTTCGCTTCGTAAAGTGAACATTTAATTAGGCGTGTGATACATCAGATACAATTCATTTAAATTATCTGGGATTTCTTCGGCCAATTCGTCCATTAACTGACCATTACGACGGAAAGATTCCATTTGTGGGTCTTCCTCATCAATGCCACTAAACACCATGATTGGCAAAGTCAAATCAACTAATTGTTCTTCATATTCTGGTGCAAACCATGCTTCTTCATTTAGGAACATTGCATCGACAAAACCGACGCTCCAGTCGCCTAAACTTGAATCCACGTCTGCTTCTTCAATTTCAAAAGGAAACTCAATCCCTTCTTCATTGGCCAAGTTTTGACGAATCGAATCTAGCCAAAGTTTAATTTGTTCAATAATCGCAGCAGGAACTTTTTTCTGATTGCTTTCAAATAACTCATCTAACCAGCGATCAAACTGCGGGCCAACTGCAATCGCACACAGAAAACCATGAGTGGCCGCAAAATCCAGACCATGTTCATTTTGGTCACCATCAAGATAATCACTTAATTGATCTAAATCCAAGGTACTCATTGTTTATCCAGTGTTATCAATAAATAGCATATAGCATAACATTTTCAGTTCGCTATGCGGTGTCTGATTGTATTAGTCTTCGTCATCCAGATCATCGTCATCAAAGTCATAATCAAAGTCTTTTAACTCACGCTCTAAACGACGTTGTGCCAAAAGATCATCAATTAAACGTCGCTTTTCCAATGACTCTTTTGCACTGATTTTGCCTGATGCTTCATCAAAACTAACATCATCATCATCACCGTAGCTATCATCTAATTCAAAATCTGTAGAAGACACTAAAACTACCTCGTAGTGAAAAAATGTGAATAGGTCTAGGCGCTATTTATCTTGCCTAATCGGGCATGTCAAGTTTTTTTTATTTTTTTCGACTTTAGCGGATTATTTGTATCTTTTTTCATCAAAAAATTTGTATATTGATAAAACTCTTGCTAACGTCTATCGATAATTCTTGATGAAAAATTTAGGATGACATAACTTGAAAAAAACAATTCCAACCCAATATTCAAAAAATAGCTGTGAAATCAAATATATTTTTTAATTCAGATGTAAGCGATCAAATCGAAAACATTTAGAGCGAATTGTGCTATCATGCACGGTTTTTTACTGCCACAGATTCAACGAAGAGTAAGCAAAGATGAGCGATATGCATTCCCCTACTTCCCAAGTAGCGGCTCTGATTAGCCGAGGCAAAGAACAAGGTTACTTAACCTACGCTGAGGTCAACGATCATCTCCCAGACTCAATAACCGAAAGCGAACAGATTGAAGACATCATTCAGATGCTTCAGGACGTTGGTATTCCTGTGCATGAACGTGCGCCTGAATCTGATGATGCAATGTTTGGCGAATCCACTGAAGCTGCTGATGAAGTTGCAGAAGAAGAAGCGGCTGCGGTATTGGCATCGGTTGAAAGTGAGCCTGGGCGTACGACTGACCCGGTGCGTATGTACATGCGTGAGATGGGAACAGTTGAGCTCCTGACTCGTGAAGGTGAAATCAGCATTGCAAAACGTATCGAGGAAGGTATCCGCGATGTGTTGCACTCAATCGCTTATTGGCCAAATGCTGTTGAAGTTGTATTACAAGAATATAATGACTTTTTAACTGGTGAACGTCGTCTTGCCGATATTCTTTCAGGTTATCTCGATCCTGAAACCGATGAAGACATTCCAGAAGTGCTTGAAGAAGAAGCTGAACTGGAGGAAGACGAAGAATCTTCATCTAAGACCACTAAAGAGGTGAAACTGGATGATGATGACGAAGAAGAAGAATCTGAAGGTGATGATGATTCTGAAGGTGAATCTGGTCCAGACCCAGAAGTTGCGAAAGTTCGTTTTGAAGAATTAGAAGCTGCGTGGAATAACACCAAAGCGGTGATTGAACAACATGGCCGTAGCAGTGAACAAGCCAATGAAGCTTTAGAATCACTTGCATCTGTGTTTATGATGTTCAAATTTACGCCACGTCTATTTGATATTATTTCAGAAATGATCCGCGGTACACACGAACAAATCCGTGCCAACGAACGTGAAATCATGCGTTATGCAGTGCGTCGTGGTCGTATGGATCGTAATCAGTTCCGTACCAGCTTTCCTGGTCAGGAATCTAATCCAGCATGGTTCGATGAACAGATTGCAAAAGCCCCTGCTGAAATGCGTTCGTACTTAGAAAAAGTTCGTCCTGATGTCTTGGCATTCCAGCAAAAAATTGCCGATATCGAAAAAGATCTCGATCTTCATGTCCGTGAGATCAAAGATATTTCCAAACGCATGGCAGTTGGTGAAGCGAAAGCTCGTCGTGCCAAAAAAGAAATGGTGGAAGCTAATTTGCGTCTGGTGATTTCGATTGCCAAGAAATATACCAACCGTGGTTTACAGTTCCTTGATTTGATTCAGGAAGGTAACATCGGCTTGATGAAAGCAGTGGATAAGTTTGAATACCGTCGTGGTTATAAGTTCTCAACTTATGCAACATGGTGGATTCGTCAGGCGATTACCCGTTCGATTGCGGATCAGGCGCGTACCATTCGTATTCCTGTCCACATGATTGAAACCATTAACAAAATCAATCGTGTATCACGTCAGTTATTACAAGAAATGGGCCGTGAACCGACACCAGAAGAATTAGGCGAACGTCTGGAAATGGACGAAGTCAAAGTTCGTAAAGTGTTGAAAATTGCCAAAGAGCCAATTTCGATGGAAACACCAATTGGTGATGATGAAGATTCGCATTTGGGTGATTTCATTGAAGACTCAAACATCACTTCACCAGTGGATGCAGCGACTTCAGAAGGCTTGAAAGAAGCCACTCGTGAAGTGCTGGAAAATCTGACTGAACGTGAAGCCAAAGTCTTAAAAATGCGTTTTGGTATTGATATGCCAACCGATCATACTTTGGAAGAAGTGGGTAAACAATTTGACGTTACCCGTGAGCGTATTCGTCAGATTGAGGCAAAAGCGCTGCGCAAATTACGTCATCCTTCACGTTCTGAGCACTTGCGTTCGTTCCTTGAAAATGACTAATTTGAATCAATGAGCAGTCACTTGAAATTTGAGTGACTGTCCCCATTTAATATTCAAATACATACAACAATGCCTGCATTTTCGCAGGCATTTCATATGGAGAATGTTATGTTAGACCGTACTCCTTCTCGCGAATTACAAGAACATCTTTGGGTTTTTCCAATGGATTATCCAATCAAATTGATTGGTAATGCGGGAGATGAGCTTCGTACTGCTGTGATTGACATCTTGCAAAAACATTTTCCAGAATTTGATGGCGATTCACTCAAAGTGCAACCATCTCGCACTGGAAAATATCACTCGATTACTGCGCAATTGCGTTTTGATGAGCTTGAGCAAGTACATGCCTTATATGCTGACTTGGCTGCATGTGAACACATTCGTACTGCACTCTAAAACAAAGCGAGAAATAAAAAACACGCCTGTAGGCGTGTTTTTTATAGCTGAACAGAATCTAAAATCAATGATCGGGTCTTTAATCAAATAAAAGTTGCCTCTTCAACCATCTCAACCAATTTATGAATGATTTTATAGCGCTTTTTATTCATGATTTACACACATCACATATAAATCAGTGTGATCCATGATTTTATTCATAACTAACTTCTTTATAATGAACAAGTATTTTGATTGAACATAGGGCTGACATTTGTGAATAACGTCATAATCAAACCAACTTTGACTATACGTCAATATCAAAACTTGACCCCTTATGCTGATCGTTTTCAGGAAATGAAAAATCTGACTGAACAACGGGATGAAAATACGCCCGATCAACTCTGGATTTTGCAACATCCAAATGTGCTCACGCAGGGACAAGCAGGCAAGCCCGAACATATTTTAATTCCAACTGATATCCCTGTGGTACAGTCCGATCGCGGTGGTCAAGTCACTTGGCATGGCCCAGGTCAAATGGTCATTTATTTTATGTTTGATCTAAATCGCTTGAAATGGAATGTACGAACATTGGTCTCTTTTGCTGAAAAGCTGATGATCGATCTGTTAAACAAATATGCAATCAAGGCCTATGCCAAACCTGATGCACCGGGCGTTTATGTGGACGAACGTAAAATAGGATCACTCGGGTTTAAAATCCGACGTGGACGCAGCTATCATGGGTTAGCGTTAAATATTGATTGTGATTTAACTGGCTTTCAAACCATTAACCCTTGTGGTTATGCGGGGCTGGAGATGGTTCGCTTATCTGACCTTGTTCAAGATTATCCAACGTTTGAACAGCTTGCTTCAGATGTAGTTGAATATTTTAACAACACCGATTACTTTAGTGACGTAGAAGTCACCTCTGCATAATTTACTTTATTTTTTCCAAAAAACTATTTAGAGTAATTACTCTAAAACTCAAAATTAGAATGTTAAAAGGGATAAACGTGTGATTTCAAGTAAAACCGTAAAACCCGCATTGCAAATGGGCTACGTCAAACTCATGATGGATGTGATTGGACGTGGTCTCGTAATGGCAAGTCAGGTCGATCAAGAAATACAAAATGAAGTGGCGAAATTTCCAGTAGGCTTTGTTTTATCCATGAATGTATTCCCTAACGGGCCTGCATTTGTTGCGAAAGTGACTGAAGATAAAAATTTGCAACTGATTTCGCTTGAACAGGGAAAACCTGATTTGACCATTACTTTCAAGCATTTAACCCATGCTTTTATGGTATTTTCATTTCAGGAAAGTACGGCACAGGCATTTGCAAATGACCGTATGATTGCTGATGGCGATGTCTCCAGTGCAATTCGACTGGTACGCTGCCTCAATAAAATGGAATCTCTAATTTTACCAAAAGTCGTGGCATCGCTCGCCGTAAAACAATATCCAACCGAGCTTAGTTTGAAAGATAAACTCAGTGAAGCAGCCAATATTTATCTGAAAGTCGCACAGTCATACTTAAAACGGAGTGTATAAAATGGCTAAACCGTATTATGAATTTTTTTGTCCAGTTAAAGTCATTGCAGGCAGTGCTGCTTTAGAACACATTCCATTTGAACTTGCGACTTTAGGTTCAAAACGTCCGATGATCATTACTGATAAAGGCGTAAGAGCAAATAAATTACTTGAGCCGATTGAAACGGCTTTTGCATCGACTGATGCTGAAATTGGCTATATTTTTGATGATGTACCACCAGATTCAAGTCTGGAAACCGTCCGTAATGCTGCCCAGTTTTATCGTGACAACAACTGCGATGCAATTATTGCAGTCGGTGGTGGTTCAGTGATTGATACCTCAAAGGCAACCAATATTTTAGTGTCTGAGGGTGGTAACGATCTACTCAAGTATTCTGGTGCACATAACTTACCTAAACCACTCAAACCATTTTTTGTGATTCCAACCACATCTGGGACAGGTTCGGAAGTCACCATGGTTGCCGTGGTTTCAGATACGCAAAAGAATGTAAAACTGGCATTTGCATCTTATTATCTCATGCCGCATGCTGCGATTCTTGATCCACGTATGACGCAAACTTTACCTGCACATTTAACTGCCATGACAGGTATGGATGCACTGACGCATTGTGTGGAAGCTTATACTTGTCTAGCCGCCAATCCGTTAAGCGATGCCTATGCAAGTGCGGGCATTAAAAAAATTAGTGAAAACTTGTTTAATGTCATCGAAAACCCGTCAGATGCACAAGGTCGTTTAGAGTTGGCACAAGCTTCAACCATGGGCGGAATTGCATTCTCTAATTCTATGGTCGGTTTGGTACATTCGCTTGGACATGCGTTAGGCGCAGTTGCACACTTACCACACGGTCTTTGCATGAACTTGTTCTTACCGTATGTGCTTGAGTACAACAAGGAAGTAAATGGCAACAAAATCGGTGAATTGTTACTGCCATTGGCGGGTGCAGATATTTATGCACAAACCCCTGCTCATCTTCGTGCTGAAAAAGCCATTGCGACTATTTTAGCCATGCGTGACCGTTTATTCATGATGACCAAATTGCCGCGTAATTTACGTGAAACAGGTAAAGTGACAGAAGCACAGCTTGATGAGATTGCAGAAAAAGCGCTCAATGATGGTTCAATTATCTATAATCCCAAAGAAGCGAACTTTGACGATTTAAAAGCCATTTTACAAAAAGCATGGTAATTTAAAACGCATTCGCTGTTGTTACTCTAAGTAAGAGTCTGAATTCTCAAGTCATTCAGACTCTTTTCTTTTTTTATGATTTTCATTCATCATAATTTTTAGCAAATTGGCAAAAAATTTGCTAAAAAATCCACAAAGTTACTGACAAAAGGCATCGATTTAGGATAGATTGGCGCACTTTACTTTTTCATATAGGGGGGATCGTTCGTCTCAAACGATCCTTAACAGACATGACTGATCCTTGATCAACGATTATGAGGATACGCCGTTGACAACTCACACTGGGACTCAACCTGCGGCTAAACTGCAAAAAAATCTTGTGCTATGGCACATCATTATCATCGGTTTGGCATACATTCAGCCCATGACTGTATTTGATACGTTTGGTCTCGTATCACAAGATAGCCATGGACATGTACCAACGTCATATATTTTTGCTTTAATTGCAATCCTACTTACGTCCATCAGCTATGGACATATGATTAGGCGTTATCCTTCTGCTGGCTCAGCATATACCTATGCACAAAAATCCATTCATCCCAATGTCGGGTTTATGGTGGGCTGGTCATCATGGCTCGATTATTTACTCTCTCCGTTGGTCAATATTATTTTGGCCGATATTTATCTGCGTGCGCTGTTTCCAGATGTCAATAACTGGATTTGGGTCATTGGCTTAACCATCATTATGACTGTGGTCAATTTGTTTGGTGCTCGTTTTGTGGCTCGTTTTAACAGTACAATTGTTTTTATCCAGATTGGCGTCATTTTCTACTTTACGTATAAAGTCTATTTGCTGCTCACTCAGGGCATGAATGCCGATGGTAGTCTGGATCAATCACAATACCAACTCTGGAGCATCGCACCTTTCTGGAATGAGATGACATCTATTGGTGCGCTGATCACAGGTGCAACCATTCTGTGTTTCTCATTTACGGGCTTTGATGCATTGTCATCTTTGGCGGAAGAAACCAAAGACACTGAAAAAGTATTGCCTAAAGCCATTTTCCTGACTGCATTAATTGCAGGGGTGATCTTTATTATTAGCACCTATTTTATGCAGATTTACTTTCCGAGTGACCCTGCAAATTACTTCAAGAAAATTGATGAAACCCAGCCTGAAATTTTATTGGCAATCGGTGGAATCACTTTCCAAACGGTGATTCTTTATTTTGCGATTGTCACGGTGATGGCTTCAGGGATTTCAGCCCATGCTGGTGTTTCACGTTTAATGTATGTGATGGGTCGTGATGGGGTCATTAACAAGAAAATCTTTGGACATATTAGTCCTAAGCTTTATACACCTACCTATAACATCATCATTGTAGGGGTAGTGGCGCTTGCAGCAGGTTTCCTTGATTTTGAACACATTGCCAATCTGATTAGCTTTGGTGCGTTAACTGCGTTTAGTTTTGTCAATTTCTCAGTGATTTCACGCTATGCATTGCGTGATGGACGTACCAAAAATATCAAAGATATTTTTAATTATATCGTCATTCCTGTACTTGGTTTTGCCAGTGTATTTATGATGTGGCTTGAAATCGATCAACTTGCACTGAAAATTGGTTTGATTTGGGCTGCGATTGGAGTCGGCTATTTAGCTTACAAAACTCGCGGATTCCGTTATCCACCTCCACAGCACAATGAACATGAATAAATTTTAAAAATAAAGGGCTTAGATAAGCCCTTTATTTTTTATTAGAGATTGGATTCAAAAGTATTACACTGATTTAAATCACCCGTTTTAAGTCCGACCTGAAACCAATGCATACGTTGCTGACTGGTACCATGGGTAAAGCTGTCTGGTACCACCTGACCTGTTGCCTGTTTTTGCAAATAGTCATCACCAATTTTTTGCGCGGCATCCATCGCCTCTTCAATATCACCCTGCTCTAAAAATTGGGTTCTTTGTTGATTATGGTTTGCCCATATTCCTGCAAAACAATCGGCTTGTAACTCTAATCTAACCGAAAGCTGATTGCCTTGGGTACGAGTACCTTGCGCCTGTGCTTGTTGTACCTGAGAAGAGATTCCAAGCAGATTTTGCACATGATGACCAACTTCATGTGCTATCACATAAGCCTGTGCAAAATCGCCTGCTTGATCTTGACGGGAAAGTTCAGTTTGATTTTGCTCACCCGATATTCCCATTTGCTGACGCATATCTTTAAAGAAAGCGGTATCAATATAGACTTTTTGATCTGCGGGACAATAAAACGGCCCCATTGCAGCTTGAGCTGTACCACAGCCCGAACGAATCGCGCCAGAAAACATGACCAATTTGGGGGGAGTATAAGTTCCGCCTAGCTGTTTAAAAATGGGCGACCATGTATCTTCGGTATCTGCCAGTACAGTTCCCACAAATTCAGAAGCCTCCTCCTGTTCAGGTGTCAGTTGTTGAGGAGCCTGATCACTGACCTGCTGTTGTTGAGTAACGCTTTTAGTCGCCTGATAAGCCATTTGTGGATCAACACCAAAAAACTTCCATGCCACAAAAGCAATGATTAAACCCAAAATACTAATACCGCCTGCTTTGGCAGCGCCGCCGCCACGACGATCCTCCACATTGGTACTGATACGACGACCTTTCCAGCGCATAATTCACCTCTTATCTTTTATTATAATGATGACTTCATTCAACTCTATGAAGTTACTTTTTTAGGCCACAGCTTTTGAATTAAGCTTACAACCAATAATACGATGACGCCAGCAATCATCCCAACTGCGAAATTGATCAACGTCGGGGTGATTGCACCAATAATATTACCAACGTTTGGAATCAGCTCCAGATGGTCTGTGGTATCTTCAGTAAAGTGATGTAACAATGGAATGGTATGCGCAATAATACCGCCTCCAACAAGAAACATTGCGATCGTCCCTACAATCGTTAAAGTTTTCATTAACTTCGGCGCAAATGCCAATAAACCGCGTCCAATACTTTGTTTTACATTTGATGTTTGTTGCGTCAAATAAAGTCCTAAATCATCAATTTTGACAATCATGGCAACGAAACCATATACACCCACTGTCATAATAATGGCGATGATACTCAATACCGTCACTTTAGAGATAAAAGATGCGGCTGCCACAGTCCCCAGAGAAATCACCACAATTTCAGCTGATAAGATAAAGTCAGTACGAATAGCACCTTTGATTTTTTCTTTTTCATAGGTGACTAAATCAGTTTCATCTTTCACCAATTTTTCTGCGGCTTCTTCCGCTGTCGCTGCTTTTTTATGATGTAAAGAATGCAAGACTTTTTCAACGCCTTCATAACATAAGAATAAACCACCAATCATCAACAAAGGATTAATCAACCATGGCGCAACCACACTAATGAGCAAGGCCAAAGGCACTAAGATCAGTTTATTAATAAAAGAGCCTTTAGCCACGCCCCAAACCACAGGAAGCTCACGATCAGCGCGTACTCCACTGACCTGTTGAGCATTTAAAGCCAAATCATCGCCCAGTACGCCTGCTGTTTTTTTTGCTGCCATTTTACTCATGACGGCAACGTCATCCAGCACAGTGGCAATATCATCTAATAATAAAAGTAAGCTACTCGCCATTTAATTTTCCTTAGGTTTTTTAGGCTTCTTTTTTATTGTGACTGACATTAAAAAAAATTATGCCGTACAATGTCGCCTATTCAATCGTTTAATGATATGTAGATTCATACTACTTTGGAATAGAGAATGAGTAATCTTGATCATCGTCCAATTATTTTGACTGGCGACCGTCCCACTGGACAGCTTCATTTAGGCCATTTTGTAGGTTCACTACGCTCACGTGTAGGTTTACAGGACAGCCATCATCAACATTTATTATTGGCAGATGCTCAAGCCTTAACAGATAATGCAGATAATCCAGATAAAGTGCGCCGTAATATCCTAGAAGTTGCACTGGACTACTTAGCAGTAGGGATCGATCCTGCTAAAACTACAATTTGCGTTCAGTCTTGCTTACCGGCACTGAATGAATTGACTATGCTTTATCTGAACTTTGTGACCGTCGCACGTCTGGAGCGCAATCCAACGATCAAATCTGAAATTCAGATGCGTGGCTTTGAGCGCGATATTCCCGCTGGTTTCTTATGCTATCCAGTGGCACAAGCGGCTGATATTACCGCATTTAAAGCGACTGTAGTGCCTGTGGGTGAAGACCAGATCCCGATGATTGAACAGACCAATGAAATTGTTCGTCGCGTCAATCGCCAAATCGGTCAAGACTTATTGCCTGAATGTAAAGCCCTGCTTTCGAACATGGCACGTTTACCGGGTTTTGATGGTAAGGCCAAAATGTCAAAATCACTAGGCAATACCATTGTCTTAAATGCTTCGGATAAAGACATTAAAAAAGCCGTCAATGCCATGTATACCGACCCGAACCATTTGCGTATTGAAGATCCAGGTCAGGTTGAAGGCAATATTGTATTTACTTACCTAGATGCTTTTGATCCAAACTCAGAAGAAGTTGAAGAATTAAAAGCACATTATCGTCGCGGTGGTTTAGGTGATGGTACGGTGAAAAAGCGCCTTGAAGGAATTTTGAAAGATTTAATAAGCCCAATTCGTGAACGTCGTGAAGAATTAGCTAAAGATCCAGATTACATTATGGATGTATTACGAGATGGTACTGAAAAATGCCGGATCATTACTCAAAATACATTAGATGAAGTCAAAGATGGTTTAGGTTTATTTAAATTCTAAATTAAATCATTGTTTTATTTAAAGGCTCTTATCATTAAGAGCCTTTTTTATGAATGATATTCTTTAAAGAAATAGCAATACATTATTTAAATGATATACAGCTCACAAAATAATCGCTTTATTAACGTGATTTAACACTACTTAACGTGAATACCAATGAATTTGGTCAGTTATAAAATTACTATAAGTCATGAAAGTTATGAATTTCCCCAATTTCATGACATTTCTCCTTAACCGAAGCTGTTTATAACAGATTCGTTGTTCTGCGTAATGATCACCCCAATCATTGCGCTTTTTTTTGTTTAAAATTTACTCTAGTAGTAAATCATATATTTCACGCATTGTCTGCTAATTATTAAAAAAAAATTAGAATTATTTATTTGAGGGCTTTTGTTATTTAAATTACCTTTAAAAAATAAATTGAATAAAATTGATAGACTTAGAATAGACTTTATAAATGATAAATGTTATCGTTTTTAAATTACTCGTAAAAAGACAGTAATAACAATAATTTAATTTCAATAAGATAAAGAGCCGCTTTATGTTGTGGGACTTGTTTACTCATCCTTCAAATTATATTTTCAGCATTAGTTTAGTTTTATGTTTTGCCATTGGAATACTTGAACTTATCTTGCTTATGATTGGAGGTTCATCTCAAGTTTTAGATCAATTTCTTCCAGAGCAGTTAAGTGATTACCAACCTGATGTCGATTTAGATGCCGATCAAGGCATGCTCTGGCAATTTTTTGACTGGCTATACCTAGGCAGAATCCCTTTATTAATCTGGTTAATTGTTTTTCTTACCACTTATGCCCTGACCGGTTTTATCATACAGGGAACATTTTATACCTTTACTGAACATTATTTTTCAGTATGGCTGATTGCCCCTGCGGTGCTTTTTTTGTCAATGCCTTTTGTACGTTGGGCTTCTGCTTTAGTCAGCAAAATCATACCAAAAGATGAAACCACAGCAATTTATAGTGAAGATTTGATTGGGCAACCAGCAAAAATTATTTTAGGGATTGCTCAAGCCAATTCGCCCGCTCAAGCAAAAGTAAAAGATCAATTCGGACAAACGCATTATGTCTTGGTTGAACCAGAACAAGATGAAAGCTTTCAACAGGGACAAATCGTTATTTTAACTCGGAAAACCAAACTCGGTTTTCAGGCGATTTCTCAACTTACAAATGATTAAGAGACAATAATATGTTTAATTCTGCTCTTTTTGAGATTCTCATTTTTGCTGGCATCATTCTTGTTGCCCTTGTGATTATTGGCGTCATTATCGCCCGTCTTTATCGACGTTCAAGCAAAGAAGTTTCTTTTGTGCGTACAGGCTTTGGGGGTGAAAAAGTCATTTTAAATGGTGGTGCAATCGTACTTCCTGTTTTACATGAAATTATTCCAGTGAATATGAACACCTTGCGGCTTGAAGTAAAACGTGCGGCTGATCAGGCACTGATTACGCGTGATCGTATGCGTGTCGATGTCATGGCTGAGTTTTATGTACGGGTCAAACCGACTGCCGAATCGATTGCCACAGCGGCCCAAACGCTGGGTAAAAAAACTATGTCTCCTCAGGAACTCAAAGATCTGGTTGAAGGTAAATTCGTTGATTCTTTACGTGCTGTTGCCGCTGAAATGGCGATGGAAGAGTTGCATGAAAAACGCGTAGATTTTGTACAAAAAGTTCAGCAAGTTGTATCTGAAGATCTATTTAAAAATGGTCTGGAACTGGAAACGGTGTCTTTGACTGGACTGGATCAGACCAGCTTTAAGTTTTTCAATCCGCAAAATGCATTTGATGCAGAAGGCTTGACCAAACTGACTGAAACCATTGAAGACCGTCGTAAAAAGCGTAATGACATTGAACAGGACGCAGATTTGGCAATTAAAGCCAAAAATCTTGAAACTGAACAGGCGCGATTGCAGATTTTGCGTGAAGAAGAGTATGCAAAATTGCAACAAGAACGCGAGATTTCGATTCGCCGTGCTGAACAACTTGCAGAAATTGCGTCGCAAGAAGCAGCAAAAAAACGCGAAGCAGAAGAAGCACGAATTGCGGCTGAACGGGAAGTTGAAATCAAACGTATTGCTTCTGCTCGTGATGTCGAAAATGAAAATATTTTAAAAGCCCAATTGATTCAAAAAGCGCAGGTTGAGCAAAAGAAAACCATTGAACTGGCGGAACAAGATCGCGCGATTGCCATTGCTGAAAAGTCCCGTGCTGAATCTGAAGCCAAGGCGTTGGCAGATCAGGCTCGCGCAGCCGCAGTAAAAGCCGAAGAAGAAGTATTAACTGTTCGTGAAACCCAACGTGCAGAGCGTGAAAAAGCGGTCGAGTTAGTCGCAGCAAAACAAGCGGCTGAAAAAGATGCAATTGCTATTACGGTTGCAGCAGAAGCTTCTAAACAAGCCGCTGTTGATGATGCTGAAGCGGTACGTATTGCAGCAGAGGCTGAAGCGGAAAAATTACGCTTAAAGGCAAAAGGTGAATCTGATGCCAAAATGCTACTCGCGCAGGCTCAGGAAAAACAATATCAAGTAGATGCCGAAGGTACTCGCGCGGTCAATGAAGCATCCAATGTTCTATCGACTGAACAGGTCGAAATGCAAATTCGCCTTGCGTTGATGAAATATCTACCTGAAATTATTCGTGAAAGCGTTAAGCCGATGGAAAATATTGATGACATCAAAATTTTGCAGGTGAATGGTTTAAATGGTTTCGCAACCGGCGCAAATTTAGGCGAAGGTCAGGAAAATATGCAAACGTCTTTGTCTGATCAAGTGGTAAACAGTGCACTGCGTTATCGTTCTCAGGCGCCTTTAATTGATAGCTTGATGAATGAGTTAGGCTTACAAGGCGGTGATATGAATGGTTTTACTCAAAATTTAAAGTCCAATACACATAAACAAGAATAAAACGTGCAGAGATCAATCTCGATGAAAATGCGATTTAGCTTCGCATTTTCATCAAGTTAAATTGATATCAAAAACGATAACTATAACCGATAGTATAAACCACAGGATTGACATCCAGTCGCCCAATCTTTTGCCCATCAAGTTTGACATCACTTTCAACCTGTGCATAACGTACGTCAGCAAACACGCCCCAGTTTTTAGCATCTGCTGGTTGAAAATTAAATCCGATCTGGCCTGCATAACCATAAGTGACATCTGCTTTGAGCTTGGTATCACTTCCAATTAATTTTTCATCCCACGGAATCGCGACGGTAAGCCCTGCTCCAATATAAGGCGTAAAACGTGTGGAGTTTCTAAAATGATATTTTGCAGTCAGGGTTGGCGGTAAATGTTTAAATTTGGCGGCATCCACTCCATTTAACTGAATATCATGCTGAAACGGTGCTAAGGCAAGTAATAATTCTGCGGAAAACGGAGAATTTCCAAAAAAATATTCAACTGATGGCGTCGCATTAAATTCATTACTGACATCAGCTTTAGCACCAGCTAAGACACCATTATCATGTGCAGGCGCGAGAAAGCTTCCTCCTAGTTTGACTTGCCAGTTTTCGGCATGAGTCAGAGGCATAGTGCCTAGAACCATCACAGTCACAAGCAACCCTTTATATCGTTTTAAATCTATAAGCATGTTTAGCTTACCTCTATCTTTTTAAATGCTGATTTATAAGTCTTGCCAAATACATATCAGTCTAAAAATAAATGATCTCTAAGATTTATTGTTCTTTGATTCAATCATTCTAAGTGACATATTCTATTATTTGGTCTAAACACTTTAATCAGATTAGATTTTTGATAGAAATAATTAATCGCAATTTATTTATCTTAAATTTTCAATTAATGAAAACATGCTAAGTTTAACTGAATCACATCTATATATTGAAAAGATTCAGCTCTTGATTTAATTATTAGACTTCTTTCATCATTGTTTGAACCCTCCTTATTTTCCTATCATAGGAAGAAATAAAAAAGGTCTTATGAAAGAAGTTTATTCTATTGAATTTCAATCTTTAACTATGAAAAAATAAGTTTCAAAAGGCATTCACCTGATCAGAATACCTTTTGAAATTAGAAATATTTAAGTATTTTATAAATCTGTGTCATATTTAATCAGATTTCCGTGTTCATCAAAATGTAAAATCATATTCTTGGAACTTTTCATCGTATGAATATCACGTACATTTAAATTAAAACTTTGCGCAATCTGAGCTTCGGTTGCGGGTTCTGGTGCATTACGTCTTTGAACATTATAAAAACGTATCCAGTTATAAGATGCCCAGACAAATAAAATCAGAATTAAAATCGCAATACAGATCGCAAGCATATACAAGCTATATCGACCATTGTTGTTTAATGATAAAAACAACTGTTTGTAAATATTTTGCCCTTCAAACCACCAAAGAAAAACAGTAAAAAGTGGCATAATCAGCCACATCCACAAACTCCACCCTAAAATTTGCAGTGAAAATCCAGCCCATTTATTTTTCACATATTCAGGTCGATCAATATATTGTGGAATATCCAGTGGGTTCTGATCTACATGACTATGCGAATGAATTTGATCATTTTTCATATTCTTTTTCTGCTCCAAAACCACGATCTGGACTCACCCAACGTGCTCGCTTCTGAGTTTTAAAAATCGTTTTAGGTAATGCAACGACGGTCGATAGCATGGCCAATATCCAGAAAAAAAGTGGATACCAGATCACCCAAAAATAATTGCGAAAATGTCGACGATCATACTGACGATCAATCAACAAACTTACTAAAAACTGGATTAAACAGGTCAATCCTAAAATTACGCCATACCATTGTGGCCAGAGAGACTGAATCGCCCATTCTCCGGGTAAGCTAAAAAACAAACCATAGAAATACAATACAAAAATACTAAACATCACATATGCCCAAACGACGCTGATTAATGCCTCAAACGCGATCGGCCACATACGGCGTAGTCGCCATTTGAATATTTTTGGCACATAAGCAAAAATAACTTCAATCCCCCCTTGTGCCCAGCGTAGGCGTTGCTTCCATAGTCCCTTAAAAGTTTCAGGCATATAGATATAACAGAGTGCCTGCGGGACATAATGTAAGTCCCAATGATCGAACTGTAAGCGCCAAGAAACATCAATATCTTCAGTGATCATATCGTCGCGCCAATAACCGATGCGATCCAGAGCCACTTTACGAAATCCCACAATGGCACCCGACACCGTGAATAAACGCCCGTAAGTTCGCTGCGCCCGTTTGATCAGTCCAATAATAGAAGAAAACTCACCGACTTGTACTTTAGCTAAAACACTAGAACGATTAATAATTCGTGGATTGCCTGTCACTGCACCGACCCGTGGATAAGTCGTTAAATGATGCATCATCCAGAGTACGGTATAAGGATGTAGCAAAGCATCTCCATCGATACATACCAGATATTCATACTGACTCACCATCGCGCCTGCTCTTAAAGCATGCGCCTTACCCTGATTTTCTGCCAGATGCACAACACGTAATTGCGGATGCTGTTTTTCCAGTTCATTTAATATTTCACCCGTGCGATCAGAACTACCGTCATTAATCGCAATCACTTCGAAAGTTGGATACTGACTTTGTAGGGCGTATCGAATGGTTTGTCGAACTTGCTTTTCCTCATTAAAACAAGGAATAAGAATACTACAGCCTTCCTGACTTGGACTCGGATGATCTGGCTGATTAAATTCACGTTTAAAATAAAACCATAGCCCCCCTGCAATCCACGCCCAAGCCATAAATAACGGATATAAAAAGGCAAAACCAAACACAACATCACTGATACGGAGCTGACTCAATTCAAACATTATTTGTGCTCCGCTTTAGAATCAAGAATATAAGGATCTTTATAATTCAATGCAGAATCATTTAAGCTTAAATCAACATATAAATTTTTCTGAATTGCCTGCCCCTGATTCAATTGATAATCTTCAACACCCAGTTTTTGTATCCCTAAGCTCTTAAGCTGTTGATAGGCTTTTTTATAAACCATCCAATCTTTTTTCTGTTGTGGCGAAATATCAAAGCCCACCATTAAGCGTTGCTTTTCTAGGCTGCTTAATGGTTGACTGGCTTTCACAAAAGCCTTAAATGTATTCGGGGCATGCAATGGATCAAGCTCAACATAAATTAAATCGCTACACATTAGACCTTGTTCAAGCAATGGCTTTAATCCATTAAATTGTGAAATCTCAGGTTTTACTTTAAGCACGGTACGAAAATTGGTGCTGATATTGATCAGACCATTGGCTTTGGCTTTCACTTGCTCTTTGATTTTGAAAATCTGTTGAATATTTTGCTGGCATTGTTGATTCCAAGATTGAGTTTGCAACGCACAATCCAGATGGTTTTGTACATTGAGAATCAGACCGTCCAATGAACTATTGTTCTTGAATAAGTCCTCAGTCAAATTCGCAAGCGGAATCTGTTGTTTTGTTTCTAAATCAAGCGGTAATTCTACAAAAGCCTGTTGCCCAATCCTTGTCCTCGCTTGCCAGATCATTCGGTTAAGTACATCCTGATGATGGGGCAATAACCGCGTCGGAAAAAATGCACCGTCTATTTTTCCATCTTGATTCTGATTGACAACTACTTTAAAGATGATCGCGTTGGTCTTTAAACTTGCCAACTGCTCTAGCATTTGACCCAATTTTTTATCATCTAAAGTACCATCAGCACTCACAAAATCAGTTGGATCGATGGCAATGAGACTTCTTCTATTTTTAGAAGGTCGTCGAATATCTTCAAGAAATCTAAGCATTTGTGCATGTAATTCTTCAGGTACTGGATTTCCCATCGCAATTGCACGCTGATACGTCTGTATCGAGCTTTCATGAACCGAAACATCTCCTAAACTAAAGGAAAGCGGTAAGCCTGCTTGTTTGGCCAACTGTTCGGTTTCTCTAGTCACTGCGCCATACGGCCAGAAGATTGCTTTGGTATTAATGCCTAGTTTTTGATCTAAAATAGTCTTTGATTTTTTTAAATCATTTAATATTCTCTGATGATACACTTCATCCGTTTCATAGCTTTGTTGTGCAGGTAAATATTGGCGGGTGATTGCAGCGGGTTCCATATTTTGTTGTGGATTTGCCAAAATCCCTTTATGTAAGTTGTCTGAATGGGAAACAAACTCGACTAAATGTGAGTTTTCCATCTCACGCATCTGTTGCCAATTCATTAAATTACCTTGACCATAAGCCTCATATGCATCGTGATTATTGCCATTGATCCAGCTTGTCACGATCGCAAAAACAGCGGGAATCTGATACTGTTTAAGTAGAGGATAAACACGGCTATAACTACTCAATGCACCATCATCAAATGTCAACAGTACGGCTTTGTCAGGCAAGGCGACGTTGTGTTCACGTGCCTGCCAGACATCTTCAAGCCGAATTACCGTCCAGTCGGATTGTTTCAGCCATGCCAAAAATTGAGCTAAATTTTTACTACTAATTGCATAACTATCTCGATCGCCATTCACAGCAACATCATCACGCACATCATGAAAGGTCAAGGTGACAAACTGACCTTGCGTATGCAGTTCGGCATCCTCTTTGATCTCTTGTGCATATAGACCCACCGAAGGACTCAGTAATAGCAAAACCATCATTATTTTTAATTTTTTGAACATCAGAATCGTCCTTCAAAACCGAATTGGGCATATGTTTTATGTTCATTTTCTTCATCGTAAGGATGATTTGACCAACCGATGCCATAATTCATTGACCATGTTCTGGATAACTGCCAATCATGTCGATACAAAACATTAAATAAAGCTTTGGTTGAATAATCTGCTTGTGAAAATGCGCCAGTACCCACTTCAAAATGCTGGCTAAAATGACGTTCGTAATTGCGCCAAGTCATCCAGTCATGAGTTAAAATCACTTCTGCACTATTGCTATAACGTGGATTAAAATAATTCACCTGAACATCTGAATTTTTATCGTACTCATTTCTCAACGTCATCCGGGTAATATGATGCGGTGCTTGATAAATTTGCTGACTAAAATAGCCCACGATTTCATGTCGATGATTGCCATCATCAATATCGGTAAATTGATAAGCCAGACCCGCCTTTTTGGATTCATTGGCTTGCCAGAGCAACTGAGCCTTATAAGCTTTACCATCATCGCCTTGTTTAAGCGCCTGTAGCGGAATATCTGCTTGACTGTCAAAACCCAAAACATATTGCCAATGATCATTAAGCCAGTGTGACCAATCGAGTTGAATCCCGACATCATTGGAATGTGAACGCTGGCTTAATTGTAGATTTGCCCAGCGTCGATTATTTGCCCACTCCAACCCCACACCATAGCGTTCATCTGTTAAGTCTTCTCCTTTAAATTCTGCTTTACGCTGTACGAGATCAACATAGGCACGATAATCATCGGCAAACCACGGCGAATTGATCCGTGTTTGATGTTCTCTCTCAGACGAACCCGTTAAATTTTGTAGAACTTCTGGTTGATCAGCACGGCTTCTGGAAAATGTACTTTGATGTTGAATTGAAGCATGATTACGATCTTCGAGTTCCTTTTTACTTTGTTGTACGCCAGTATCGTCTGGCGCAGTCAGAGTTAATAATTGATTTTGTTCACGCCAGTCAGCTACACGGCTGAGCGCCTGACTATTTTGCATTTGATTAACCAAAGTGCTGATGGAAACAGGCTCTATCCCATTAAATTGAGACAAAGTCGCAGATGAGGTCAGTGGTTTTTCACGCCAACGCTGTACCGTTGCTAAATTGTTTTGATAGCCGATATTATTCGGCGCTTTTGCGACTAAATCTTGAAAATAGCGCTCTGCTTTGGCTTGTTCATTTCGATAGGCATAATTTAAACCTTTTAGAGCCAAATACTCAGCACGATCTTCATGGGTAGTTTTATCCACCCCTTTTGCTGCACTATAACGGAATGTAGGTAAAAGATGATCCATCTCCTGTATCAGTTTATTGGCTTCATCAAATTTTTCCTGCTCAATCAGTGCGTAATACAAACCCGAATAGACACTATAATCAGGATAATTTTTTTCTTTTAATAAACTTTTATATAGATACTCTGCCTGCGCAGGCTGCCTGACTTTTAAAAATGAATCGGCAGCCGCCTGACGCACATAAGGTGGCATCTGCTCATAGGGTTGATCCAGCTTGATGAGGGTTTGAATAGCTTCGTGGTAGCGATCACGAAAATTAAGCGCATAAATATAATCGTAATAAAATAAACGCCGCAATGTCGGATCATTAGGTAACTCAGATTCATAAGCTTGCATTTGAGCAAGTACCTGATCCAATATAAGATATGACTCAGTGACCTCGCCCTGATAATTCTTCACCTTATAATATTGAATCGCGTTTTTAATTTTCTGGGAAAACTCTTGTGTTTTGACCGTATAAAGAATATTAGGAATTTTTTGTTCAAGCTGATGTTGCTGGATATATTGTTCAGCACTACGAAAATCACTATTTAGTATTAAGGCGTATATATACTGTTCTTGAATATTACGACTAGGTTGAGGGGCTGCAATTGCTAAATTTGCTGCCTGTAACGCCTCTACAGGCATATTCAACAAACGATACGCATAAGCTAACTGAGCAAGCTGTTCTGCACTCAAAGACTTCGAATCGATCGATTTTAAACTAGCCTGTGCTTGCGCATTTTTTTTCGATTCAGCTTGGATAGTTCCCAATAACAGCTGTATGTCATTAGAAAAATGCCGTTGATTAAATTGTTGTGCATAATATTGTGCAAGATCAAGTTGCTTTAAATCACGTAAAGCTTTGATCAAGACTAACTGACCATACTCAGGATAAGTTTGTAAATTCAAATTTTTAACTAGGCTGATCTGTTCCAACCCAAAAGCATTATTTTGATAAAGGACAATGATGTCATCTGCCAGAATCCTTTGATCATTAGGATAACGTGCTCTTAAGCTTTCTAACTTTGCAATACCCGTCTCAAGTTTGCCTTGTTTAATTTCGGCAATAATCGCTTCGCGTTGTTGATCCTGAGGCGTTATGGCAAAACTGATCGTGGTTATTGAATATAAACTTATGATCCCGATATAACGGAAACTTATTTTTTTCTCATGAGAACAGCTTTTAAACCTACTAAACAAAAATATGTGAAATTCGTCACATAATATGTTTTTTTAGGAGTTATTGTGGTTTTTTACCTCGTTATTTATGTTCTTTTATGTTAACCGCCCCGATAATCTTATTTTAATTTTAGATTAACTTAACAATAAAAAACCTCCTGATGACTCAGGAGGTTTTTGGGTATTTAAAATTTAAGCTAAGCTTAAGCTAAACCTTTCTCTTTCAACACTTGTAACATAGTCGAACCAAGTTCAGCAGGACTACGTGTATACGCCATGCCTGCTTTTTCAAATGCTGCAAATTTCTCTTCAGCAGTACCTTTACCACCAGAAATAATTGCACCAGCATGACCCATACGCTTACCTTTAGGCGCGGTTACACCTGCGATATAGCCAACAACAGGCTTGGTTACATTTGACTG
This sequence comes from Acinetobacter sp. FDAARGOS_515, assembly GCF_003938865.1. Taxonomy (NCBI): domain Bacteria; kingdom Pseudomonadati; phylum Pseudomonadota; class Gammaproteobacteria; order Moraxellales; family Moraxellaceae; genus Acinetobacter; species Acinetobacter sp. FDAARGOS_515. Next base: position 424,949 of record NZ_RKIX01000003.1, read on the forward strand.
GATATATTCAGCAGCTTCTTCTTCTGCTGTACCACCAATCTCACCAATCATGATGATTGCATCAGTATCTGGATCGTCTTGGAACAATTTAAGTGCATCAATCTGGTTCATCCCTGGAATTGGATCGCCCCCAATACCGATACAAGTTGACTGACCTAAGCCAAGCTTCGTGGTTTGAGCAACAGCTTCATAAGTCAATGTACCAGAACGCGAGATGATGCCGATACGACCTGGCTGATGAATATGACCAGGCATAATCCCGATTTTACATTCGCCCGGTGTAATCACACCTGGACAGTTAGGACCAACCAAACGAGTACCATTACCATTCGTTTCAAGGTAACGTTTCGCTTTTAACATATCTAGAGTTGGAACACCCTCAGTGATCACTACAATCAGACCAACACCAGAATCAACTGCTTCAACAATCGAATCTAAAACGAAAGGTGCTGGCACATAGATAACAGAAGCATCTGCGCCTGTTTCACGTACTGCATCTTTCATGGTGTTGAAAACTGGTAGATCAAGATGAGTTGTGCCACCTTTACCCGGAGTTACACCACCGACCACTTTTGTGCCGTACTCAAGCGCCTGAGCTGAGTGGAAAGTACCGTTTTTACCAGTAAAGCCTTGTACCAATACTTTAGTGTCTTTATTAATTAATACGCTCATGATTGATACTCCCTTAACCTTTTACCGCAGCAACAATTTTTTCTGCCGCATCAGATAAACCGTTAGCAGAAGTTAATTTCAAACCAGATTCATCAAGGATTTTTGCACCGAGTTCAGCATTGTTCCCTTCTAAACGAACAACCACTGGAACTGTTACATTGACCTCTTGAACGGCTGCAATAATTGCTTCAGCAATCATGTCACAACGTACAATACCACCGAAGATGTTAATTAAAACACCTTGCACAGAAGTATCCGCAAGAATCAATTTAAATGCTTCGATTACGCGTTCTTTGGTTGCACCACCACCTACATCTAGGAAGTTTGCAGGTTGACCACCATATAATTTGATGATGTCCATAGTTGCCATCGCAAGACCGGCACCATTGACCATACAACCAATGTTACCTTCAAGCGCAACATAGTTGAGCTCAAACTCAGAAGCTTTGAGTTCACGCTCATTTTCTTGTGACTTATCACGAGATGCCGCGATTTCAGGCAGACGGTATAATGCGTTTGAATCAATGCCAATTTTGGCATCAACCGCCAAAATATCACCATTTTCACGCACAGAAAGTGGATTGATTTCAAATAATGCAAAATCATTTTCAACAAATGCTTGATAAGCACCTGTCATTAATTTTACAAATTGATTAACTTGTTTATCTTTCAGACCTAAGGCAAACGCAACTTCACGCGCTTGAAATGGTTGTAATCCGACAAGAGGATCAACCGTTGTTTTAATGATTTTTTCTGGCGTTTCTTCAGCAACTTTCTCGATTTCTACACCGCCTTCAGTTGAAGACATGAACGTTACACGTCGAGTAGAACGGTCTACAACCGCACCCAAGTATAACTCGCGTTCAACAGGGTAGACATCTTCACAAACCAATACGCTATTTACTGGTTGGCCATTTGCATCTGTCTGATAAGTGACCAGATTTTTGCCAATCAATTCATTTGCGACTTCAGCAGCTTCTTCTTTTGACTTAACGACTTTTACGCCGCCTGCTTTACCACGACCACCAGCATGCACTTGCGCTTTAATCACGGCAAATTTACCGCCAAGCTGTTCAAATGCAGCGACTGCTTCCGCAGCGTTTGTTGCAAGAATCCCTTCCTGGACTGGTACTCCGTATTTTTTCAATAACGCTTTTGCTTGATACTCATGTAAGTTCATTTATTTACCTATTTTACTTCTGCCCTTATTAATAACAACCAATAATTAAACATCCTTCACAGTAATATTGATTGTTATGTTCTTTTTCTTATTCACAGCGATCATGACTGTGAATAATGCGAAAAGAGCGGACTAACCGCTCTTTTAAAAATTACTTACGTTTACGTTGAATCGCGTGAATGGCACGCCCATCGACTGCGAGTGCAGCTTCATGCACCACTTCAGAATATGTTGGATGACCAAAAGTCATTAACTGAAGATCTTCAACAGAAGATACAAACTCAAGTGCAATCATCCCTTGGTGAACAATATCAGAAGCACTTGGGCCAATAACATGCATACCCAGTAAACGATCTGTTTTTGCATCAGCAACAAACTTGACAAAACCAGAAGCTTCGCCAGCTGCTAAAGCACGACCATTGACTGCAAATGGGAACTGACCTGTTTTAACTTCATGGCCTTTTTCTTTAGCGGCTTCTTCAGTTAAACCAACCCAAGCAGCTTCTGGATGCGTGTAGATTACGCTAATAATCGTGTCATAGTTCACTTGTGCTGCATGACCATGAATACGCTCCACAGCCATGACGCCCTCTTCCATTGCTTTATGCGCAAGCATTGGACCGCGAACCAAGTCACCAATCGCATAAACACCTTCAACAGATGTTAAGCATTGATCATTCACTTCAACAAAACCACGATCAGTCAGTTTAATGCCAGAATCTTCTGCCAATAAACCTTCAGCATATGGCTTACGACCCACACAAACGATTAATTTATCAAACGCTTGTTGTTTGTCTTCGCCACCTTGTGAGTATTTAACAGTCACTTCACGACCATTCACTTCAGTACCAGACACTTTGGCACCAATGCGAATGTCCAGACCTTGTTTAGTCAGGATTTTTTGGAATTCTTTAGACAGCGCTTTGTCGGCCATTGGCAAGAAACTATCCAGTGCTTCAAACACGACAACTTCTGAACCTAAACGACGCCACACTGAACCTAGCTCAAGACCAATAACACCTGCACCAATCACACCCAGACGTTTAGGAACTTCTGCAAATTCAAGCGCGCCCGTTGAGTCAACAATCAAGTCTTCATCAACAGGTGCCACTGGAATATTCACAGGCACAGAACCAGATGCAAGAATGACATATTTTGGTTCTAAAATTTGAGCTTCACCTTCAAATGGTGTGAACTCAACTTTTTTACCTGCAAGTAACTTACCAGAACCTTGTAACCACTCGATGCCATTACCTTTGAGTAATTGAGCAACACCACCAGTCAAGTTATCAACAACTTTGTCTTTACGAGTTAGCATTTTCGCGATGTCGATATTCACTTCACCTGTGGTGATCCCGTGATCACCCAAATGATGCAATGTATCTTCATAATGATGAGAAGAATCAAGTAATGCTTTAGACGGAATACAACCCACGTTTAAGCAAGTACCGCCCAAAGAAGGCTTACCTTTATGAATACGTTTTTCAATACAAGCAACTTTAAAACCAAGTTGCGCAGCACGAATTGCTGCTTCATAGCCACCCGGGCCACCACCAATTACAACAAGATCAAACTGTTGAGACATTGTTATCTCCAAGTCCCAGATAGAGGATCGCTCTATCTGAGTTTTATGATTCGCAAGAAATTAAAGGTCAAGAATAAGTTTTGCTGGTTCTTCCAACAATTCTTTGATCGTTACCAAGAAACCAACTGCTTCTTTACCATCGATTAAACGGTGGTCATAAGACAAAGCAAGATACATCATTGGCAGGATTTGAACTTGACCATTGACTGCCATTGGACGTTCTTGGATCTTGTGCATACCCAAAATTGCAGTTTGTGGCGGGTTGATAATTGGCGTAGACAGTAATGAACCGAAAGTACCACCATTGGTAATGGTGAACGTACCACCTGTCATATCTTCAATCGATAGTTTGCCATCACGTGCTTTTGCAGCAAAAGCACCAATGCCATTTTCAACTTCTGCATAGTTCATACGGTCAGTATCACGTAACACTGGCACCACAAGACCACGATCAGAAGAAACGGCAACACCGATATCGTAGTAACCGTGATAAATAATATCATCGCCATCAATTGATGCATTGACTGCTGGATAACGTTTAAGCGCTTCAGTTGCTGCTTTTACGAAGAATGACATAAAGCCAAGACGCGCACCATGACGTTTTTCAAATGCGTCTTTATATTGCTTACGCATGTCCATCACTGGTTTCATGTTGACTTCGTTAAACGTCGTTAACATTGCTGTTTCTTGAGTTGCAGACAATAGACGTTCAGCAACACGCTTACGAAGACGCGTCATTGGAACACGTTTTTCAATACGCTCACCAACCGCAACGCTTAATGGTTGTGCAGCAGGTTTAGTTTGATGATTCGCTACATCTTCTTTGGTGATACGACCGCCACGACCTGTACCTTGTACATCAGCAGGATTTACACCTGATTCAGTCAACGCCTTACGAACTGCTGGAGCTTGATCTGCAACAGGTTGTGAACGTTCAACTACAGGCGCCGCGCCCGCTTCAGTTTTAGCCGCAGCTTGTTCTACTTTCTCTTCGCTTTGAACCGCTTGAGTCGAAGATGCACCTGAAACTGCACCTTCTTCAAACTGTGCAATCACTTCATCAGAAAGAACTGTGTCGCCTTCATTTTTAACAATCGAAGTAATTTGACCATCGGCAGGAGCAACAACTTCTAAGACAACTTTGTCAGTTTCAATATCACAGATCACTTCGTCACGTGATACCGCTTCCCCTACTTTTTTATGCCATGTCGCAATTGTCCCGTCCGCAACTGACTCTGGGAATACCGGTGCTTTGATTTCGGTTGCCATTATTTAGTCTCTCCTGATTGGTCAGCCTGAATTGCAAGTGCATCATTGATGAGCTGAGCCTGTTGTTTTGCATGCAAGTAAGCTGAACCACAAGCCGGTGCAGCAGAAGCTTCACGACCTGCGTAGCTAATACGGATTTGTTTACCAGATTTTAATACATCATCATATAAACGAGGTGCGATGAATAACCATGCGCCTTGGTTCTTCGGCTCTTCTTGACACCAAACCAACTCTTTCACGTTTGGATATGCTGCCAGAATTTCCGCCAAACGTTGTTCTGGGTATGGATACAATTGTTCAATACGTACAATTGCAACATTATTCAATTCTGCTTCACGACGTTTTTCAAGCAAGTCGTAATAAACTTTACCACCACATAACACGATGCGGGTAACGTCAGATTTATTCACTTGATCGACTTCATCAATCACGGTCTGGAATGTACCAGTAGCGAGCTCATCTAAAGTTGAAGTTGCCAATTTATGACGAAGTAATGATTTTGGTGACATGACGATCATTGGCTTACGAATTGGACGAACAGCCTGACGACGTAATGCATGGAAAATTTGTGCTGGTGTTGTAGGGGTTAATACCTGCATATTTTCTTCAGCACATAACTGCAAGAAACGCTCTAAACGTGCAGAAGAATGTTCAGGACCCTGACCTTCATAACCATGTGGAAGTAGCATGGTTAAACCACACACACGCTCCCATTTGGTTTCACCAGATGCGATAAACTGGTCAATCACGACCTGCGCACAGTTAGCAAAGTCACCAAATTGCGCTTCCCAGATGATCAAACCATGTGGAATGGTGGTTGCATAACCATATTCAAATGCAAGAACCGCTTCTTCTGAAAGAAGTGAATCATAAATGGCAAAACGTGGCTGATTTTCTTTGACATGACATAATGGAATATATGTCGAACCATCTGCCTGATTATGTAATTTGGCATGACGATGCGAGAACGTACCACGGCCAACGTCTTCACCTGTAATACGAACCAGATAACCTTCATCTAGCAGCGTTGCATAAGCTAAAGTTTCAGCTGCACCCCAGTTCAGTGGCATCTCACCTGTTTGCATTTTCAAACGGTCATCAATCACTTTAGACACTTGACGTTGCATCACAAAGCCTTCAGGCAATTTACGCATGCCTTCGCCTAATTCTTTCAAGCGATTGATATCGAATGTGGTATCCCAAACATCGGTATAGTCATGACCTAAGTAAGGTTTCCAGTCCACAAACATTTTAGTGTTCGGCTCGAGTACCAATGCATTGGCAACATGATTACCTGCTTCAAGATCTGAACGATAATCTTCAACCATTTTATCTGCTTCAGCACGATCAAGAATTTTTTCCTGAACTAACTGATCTGCATACAAAGTACGTGTTGTTGCTTTCTTATTAATGACTTGATACATCAATGGCTGAGTTGCAGATGGCTCATCTGCTTCGTTGTGACCGCGACGACGATAACAGAACAAATCAATCACGACATCTTTACGGAAGGTATGACGGAAGTCATGTGCCAACTGTGCAATAAATGCAACTGCTTCAGGATCATCACCATTGACATGGAAAATTGGAGATTGAACCATTTTCGCCACATCGGTACAGTATTCAGTAGAACGTGCATCACGTGGATCAGAAGTGGTAAAACCGACTTGGTTATTGATGATGATATGAACTGTACCACCCACTGTATAACCACGGGTTTGTGACATCTGGAAAGTTTCCTGATTCACACCCTGACCTGCAAACGCAGCATCACCATGAACAATGATCGGAAGTACATCATCACCACCGATGTCACGGCGACGAACTTGACGTGCGCGAACTGAACCCTCAACCACAGGTCCAACAATTTCCAAATGAGACGGGTTAAATGCCAAAGCCAAATGCACTTCACCACCCGGTGTCATGACATTTGATGAAAAACCTTGGTGATACTTCACGTCACCTGAGCCTTTTTTATGCAGCGCTTTACCTTCAAACTCACCGAAAAGTTCAGCTGGGTTTTTACCCAAAATATTCACCAGTAGATTGAGACGACCACGGTGTGGCATACCAATCACAACTTCTTTACAACTGACTGAACCTGCACGTTGGATGATTTCGTTCATCATAGGAATGAAAGATTCACCACCTTCCAAACCAAAACGTTTTGCACCCACGTATTTATTGCCGAGATATTTTTCCAGACCTTCCGCAGCAGTTAAGCGTTCTAAAAAGCCTTTTTTCTGGTCTTTGTTAAAATTAAACTGACCACGCGCCCCTTCAAGGCGTTGTTGAATCCAGCGCTTTTCTTTGGTATCCACAATGTGCATATATTCTGCACCAATGGAACCACAGTAAGCAGCTTCCATGGCATTAACCATTTCGCCCAGTGTGGCTTCTGTCTTACCAATCGCCAAGTTACCCGTATTAAACACGGTATCAAGATCAGACTTGGTTAAACCATGGGCAGCTAAGTCAAGGTCTGGCACGTCTTCGCGTTTTGCAAGACCAAGTGGATCTAGTTTAGCTTTTTGGTGACCACGGTTACGATACGCAGCAATCAGTTGTAACACACCAATTTGACGACGTTCATGTTCAGTACTTACTGTACTTTGAACCACTGGTTGAACGCGACTAGAATTACGACCAAGTAAAAGGAACTGCTCACGCACTGAACCATGAGGTTGATCACCTTTAGGGAATTTATCGAAATACTGGCGCCAATCCTCATCGACGGAGGTTGGGGAGGATAGGTACTGCTCGTAAAGCTCTTCAATATACGCTGCACTATCAGCGGAAAGTTCAGTGTCAAGACGCAATGCGTCAGCAACTTCTTGCATTTGTGGACCCATTTCCTATTGCAAAAACATTACGGGTTGCCTTTTAAGCACACCCATGATTGATAACACCAAAATTGTAAAATGGCATTAAACACCCAATTGGCACTTTGTCCAGTCGGTACGTTATTACTACATTAGATTTAACCCAATGTAATCAATGAATCATAACGCCCTTTTTGGCATCATCACTCAAGTTTATACTCGACAAAGCCGAGCAATTTTTGCAAATCATCTTGGAAAAAATAAATCATGATTTAGCTTTTCTAAAATGACTTTTTTACATAAAAATTAAGCACAATACTCAGATCCTGCCTGCAAGAGCACTGCTATTATTATGCTCTTTTTTCATATAAAGATTTGTGTCAAATCGTATCATGTTCTCAACATTCAATTGATTTTTTTGACACATACCATCTATAAATCAGCGAAATACACAGACCAATTTCTCAACTAATATATGGTGCCTTCTATTCAAAAATACAACCCTTTAGACTAAAGTCGATTCATTTTTTATAAAATAAATCGTGGCTGTTAATATTTTAACCAATCCCCATCGATGAACTAAAAACAACCTACTTTACCTCAGCATTTATGGCCTTAATCACCCCTGTTTATATAGGCACGGTACGGACTATTTTCAAGAAAAAATAAGCAGCAGCAAATGTCGATTAAGATTCAAAACCTACAACAGCAATCAAAACTTTCTAAATAAAAAAAAGCGCACATGATGCATGTACGCTTTTTTGCCCCATCAAACGAATTAACCCGCTTGATCAAGCAACATATTACGGATGTGACCAATCGCCTTGGTTGGGTTCAACCCTTTAGGACAAACAGATACACAGTTCATAATCCCTTTACAACGGAACAAACTGAACGGATCGTCAAGACGAGCCAAACGATCTTGAGTTGCTGTGTCACGCGAGTCGATAATGAAACGGTAAGCATTTAGCAATGCAGATGGCCCCAAGAATTTATCTGGGTTCCACCAGAACGATGGACATGATGTTGAACAGCATGCACAAAGAATACATTCATACAAACCATCCAAATGTTCACGCTCTTCAGGAGACTGTAAACGCTCTTTGGGTGGCGCAGGCTGATTATTAATCAAGAACGGCTGAATTTTGTCATATTGATCATAGAATTGGTTCATATCAACCACCAAATCTTTAATCACTGGCAAACCCGGTAATGGACGAATCACGATTTTTTCTGGTAAATCGTTCAAGTTCCACAAACAAGCCAAACCATTTTTACCGTTGATATTGACACCATCAGAACCACAAATCCCTTCACGACAAGAACGACGGAAAGTCAATGTTTCATCCTGCACTTTGAGTGCAAGCAAAGCATCAAGCAACATACGATGCTTATCAGTCAGCTCAAGCTTATAAGTTTGCATGTACGGCGCTTTATCCTTATCAGGATCATAGCGGTAGATTTCGAATGTACGAGTACCTCTACTCATCTTTTATTCTCCTGATTAGAATGTACGTGGTGCAGGTGGAATCGAGTCAACAGTCAGCGGGCTATAACGCACTGGCTTATACTCAAGACGGTTATCTGCCGAATACCAAAGTGTATGCTTCATCCACTCATCATCACGACGACCATATGGGTAGTTTGGATGATCAGGTGGTAACTCATAGTCTACAACTGTATGCGCACCACGACACTCTTTACGTGCAGCAGCCGAAATCAAGGTTGCTTTCGCAACTTCATACAAGTTTTCAACTTCCAAAGCTTCAACACGAGCGGTGTTAAATACTTTAGATTTGTCTTTGAGATGAATATTACGAACACGTGGAGCAATCGCAAGAATTTGTTTTACACCTTCATCCAGTAACTCTTGAGTACGGAATACCGCTGCATGGTTTTGAACAATTTCACGAATCTCATCGGCAACTTCTTGTGCATTTTCACCAGAAGTTGAATCATCTAAATGACGGATACGTTTCAGTGTATTTTCCAGCACATTGGTAGGAAGTGGTGAGTAATCATCACCGTGATGTTTAGTCACATAGTCAATGATATGTTCACCAGCAGCTTTACCAAATACCACAAGGTCAAGCAATGAGTTGGTACCTAAACGGTTTGCACCATGTACCGATACACAAGAACATTCACCAATTGCATAAAAGCCTTTGACAGGTTTTACGAAATCTGGACAGTTAGTCTCAAAAGTATATTCTTTGGTGTCGTTATTATAGTTGGTTTCCAAATGCAGATTTTCTGTTGCAACAGGAACCACAACCTGACCATGAATATTGGTCGGAATACCACCCATTTGATAATGGATCGTAGGTACTACTGGAATTGGTTCTTTGGTGATATCCACGTTTGCGAATTTTTTACCAATCTCAAATACAGATGGTAAACGCTTCATGATGGTTTCCACACCCAAGTGAGTCATATCGAGTAAGATATAATCCGCTTTAGGGCCACAACCACGACCTTCTTTAATCTCTTGGTCCATAGAGCGTGAAACGAAGTCACGTGGAGCCAAGTCTTTTAAAGTTGGCGCATAACGCTCCATGAATGGTTCGCCGTCTTTGTTACGAAGGATTGCACCTTCACCACGACAACCTTCAGTTAACAGTACGCCTGCACCTGCCACACCTGTTGGGTGGAACTGCCAGAATTCCATATCTTGTAATGGAATACCTGCACGTGCCGCCATGCCCAAGCCATCACCAGTGTTGATGTAAGCATTGGTTGATGCACGATAAACACGACCAGCACCACCTGTAGCAAACAGAGTTGCTTTGGCTTGGAATACTGCAACATTACCAGTTTCCTGATCGTAAGCAGTTACACCAAGTACATCACCTTCTTCATTACGAATAAGATCTAAAGCGATCCATTCTACGAAGAATTGAGTGCCCATTTTGACGTTGCTTTGATAAAGCGTATGTAACAGCGCATGACCTGTACGGTCAGCAGCAGCACAAGCACGTGGAACTGGCTTGTCACCATAGTTTGCAGAGTGACCACCAAACGGACGTTGGTAAATTGTACCATCGGCATTACGGTCAAAAGGCATACCCAAGTGTTCAAGTTCATAAACCACTTTTGGTGCTTCACGCGTCATAAATTCAATCGCGTCTTGGTCACCTAACCAGTCAGAACCTTTTACGGTGTCATAAAAGTGAAAATGCCAGTTATCTTCTTGCATATTACCTAACGATGCGCCAATACCGCCCTGAGCAGCAACGGTATGCGAACGTGTCGGGAATACTTTGGTCAATACGGCAACTTTTAAACCAGCTTGAGCAAGCTGATAAGCTGCACGCATACCTGAACCGCCACCACCTACGATGACAGCATCGAACGTGAGGTTTTGGATATTTGAATAATCTTCTTTAGGGGTAATCGCGCCCATGATGTCTTCCTATCAATTCGCCCAGAAAATCTGGATTCCCCAGATCACAAATACAAACACTGCAATAATCACAGCTGATGTAAGTACCAGACGTAAACCTGAAGCTGAAGGACCCATTTGACGAGTAGTTACATAGTCTGTAAATACTTGCCACATCCCAATCCACGCATGTGCAGCCAATGATAAAATTGCAAGTAAAGATAAAATCTTCATTGGCAGGGTCATCATAAAGCCAGACCACTGTTCATAGTTAAAACCACCATGAAGCAAAATCCAGCCCAAAATCACCACGGTATAAACCGCTAACACGACTGCACTCACACGCTGGATAAACCAATCGCGAGAACCTGAACCTGTTAAACCTGTAGCACTTTTCATTAGAACATAATCCATACGAATGCTGCGAGAATACCAATCACAGACAAGATCAATGAAATTGTAGCTGCAGTACGACCGCTTTGTAGTTCTTCAGCAAAACCAAGGTCAGCAAGTAAATGTTTGATCCCATTAATAAAGTGGAAAATCAAACCCGCTACAAATACCCATACGATGAAACGTACGAAAAAGTTTCCGAAAACGACATTTTTAACGTATTCAAATCCTTCTGGTGAAGATAAAGATTTATCTAGGATCCATAAAAGAACGGGAATTAATAAGAATACGATCACACCAGAGAGACGGTGTAAGATTGATGCAATAGCCACGGGTGAGCGTAAGTTTACCGCTAACACCTGACCCATGGACAAATTGACAGGTCTGTTGCTTTTCACAGCGGGCATCCTGTAGGTAAAAACTCCAGCCGGAGTTTGTTGGAATTAATTCGAAGGAAAGCTGGCATTGTCAGGCAAGCAAATGCCTAAACTTAATAAACGACACCGAATTATAAATCGTCAAATATCAAAATACAAACGATCACATTTGGCTTTTTTCTAAAAAAATCATTAAATAAGAATCATTCACAGATGTGACGTGAGATTTAGCAACATCAACTTATCACCTCTTTCAGCTATGTCCTTATTTTTTATAAATTAACCATAATATTTTAAATTCGGACCTACTTTTCAGTGGTCTATAAGCGAGTTAGACTAAAGATGAAAATTATTTTTTAATCGAAATCTCACTATATGATTTTTTTATTCATTTTAAAACATGCAACACACTTTTTGCTTAACCTCGCCATATTTCATTTAAAAATACAAAACTTCTTTTTCATACTTTTGACACCACAATCGTATGAGAAAGAGCGACTTATTCTGTGTATAACTCTGAAAATAAACTGTCACTAAATACAATCGAATCAGTAAAACATCTCAGAAAAACTGCTTGTCGTCTCGTATTAGGACGCATTTCTTGGCAAAAGTGGCCACTCAACAAGCTATTTTTTAATCAATTAAACTTCTATTTTTTAATATCCACTTTTTTTTAGTGGTGGAATTTACACTGATAAAAGTCCACTCAATGCAAAGCTAAGTTATCGGATTTCATTCATTTTAAGTAAAAATTGGCATTTTGTTTCAGATTAAAAAACTGCCTAGCACATAATAAATTTGCTTACAATTTACTCCTGAGGACTGATTTTTTTCTGCACCTCGTCATAAATTTGACTTATTATAGCCCGTCGAGACTGTGATTTTATTCAGTTTTTTCTGAGTAATGCACATGGAATATCTCCCTATGGATCAAGTGTTTTTCATCCATAAGTATGATTGACAAAATCACAGTAGCCTCTAATCTTATAGCAATTTTTGACCCCGTCTGATTCGCGAATGAAAAGATTAGTACTTCGAGTCAGATTAACATTCACCAGGACAGGAGATCTATTGAATGTCTGAAGCAACTGGCAAAAAAGCCGTATTACAGCTTGATGGCAAAGAAATTGAATTACCAATTTACAGCGGCACATTGGGCCCAGATGTAATCGACGTTAAAGATGTATTGGCCTCAGGTCACTTTACTTTTGATCCTGGTTTTATGGCTACTGCCTCTTGTGAATCAAAGATCACATTCATTGATGGTAACAAAGGTATTTTGTTACACCGTGGTTACCCAATTGATCAACTTGCAACGCAAACAGATTATTTGGAAACTTGCTACCTTCTTCTCAATGGTGAGCTGCCAAACCAAGAGCAAAAAGAAGATTTTGACAAAAAAGTTCGTGCCCATACGATGGTTCACGATCAAGTTAGTCGCTTCTATAATGGTTTCCGCCGTGATGCACACCCAATGGCAATCATGGTTGGGGTTGTAGGTGCTTTATCTGCGTTCTATCACAACCAGCTTGATATCGAAGATGTTAATCATCGCGAAATTACAGCGGTTCGCTTAATTGCTAAAATTCCTACTCTTGCAGCATGGAGCTACAAGTACACTGTAGGTCAACCATTTATGTATCCACGTAACGATTTAAGTTACGCTGAAAACTTCCTATACATGATGTTTGCTACTCCTGCTGATAAAGATTACAAAGTTAATCCAGTGCTTGCTAAAGCTATGGATCGTATCTTTACTTTGCATGCTGACCATGAACAAAATGCGTCTACATCTACTGTACGTTTAGCGGGTTCAACTGGCGCAAATCCATATGCATGTATCTCTGCCGGTATCTCTGCACTGTGGGGTCCTGCGCATGGTGGCGCGAACGAAGCAGTACTGAAAATGCTTGATGAAATTGGTAGCGTAGAAAACGTTGCTGAGTTCATGGAAAAAGTAAAACGTAAAGAAGTGAAACTCATGGGCTTCGGTCATCGTGTTTATAAAAACTTCGATCCACGTGCTAAAGTCATGAAACAAACTTGTGACGAAGTGCTTGCTGCATTGGGTATTAACGATCCACAGCTTGCACTTGCCATGGAACTTGAACGTATTGCGCTTTCTGATCCGTACTTCATCGAGCGTAACTTGTATCCAAACGTAGACTTCTATTCAGGTATCATTCTTAAAGCGATTGGTATCCCAACAACCATGTTTACGGTTATTTTTGCTCTTGCTCGTACTGTAGGCTGGATCAGCCACTGGTTAGAAATGCACAGCGCAGCTTACAAAATCGGTCGCCCTCGTCAGCTTTATACTGGCGAAACTCAGCGCGACATCAAACGTTAATTTTCAAGCGAAAATTCAACGTCAAAAAAAGACCGCTTTTGCGGTCTTTTTTATTGTTCAAAACTTAGTTATTAAATTTTAACAGATTAGAAACAATCAGGTATTACGATACATACTGCAAGAAGGCTGGGTGTTTTGCTGCAAACGGTGAATCTTTCTTTGCTCTGCTGCTTCAAAACGACAGCGCTTCAAATCATTATCCAGTTTTAAGCAAGGGACTTGTTGAGGTTTACCGTTTTCGTCAACAGCTACCATAGTAAAGTAGCAACTGTTGGTATGACGAATCGTTCTTTTTCGAATGTCTTGTGCTTCAACACGAATCCCAATTTCCATTGAGGTTCGACCCACATGATTCACACACGCCATAAAAGTGACCAACTCGCCCACATAAATTGGCTCTTTGAACGTAACTTTATCTACTGATAGAGTCACCACGTAGCTGCCTGAATAACGACTTGCACAAGCATAAGCGACTTGATCAAGCAGTTTTAAAATTGTTCCACCATGAACATTTCCTGAAAAATTTGCCATATCAGGAGTCATTAGCACTGACATTGCCAACTCGGCTTGCTCATCCGAAGCCTGAGTAATTTGATCTAATGGAGACATTTAACGGACTCTATGAAACAATAACATAAGCGTCTTATTATGATCCCTTTTTACTAAGAAAAAAATGTCTAGAGCGGCAAATCAACGGATTATTTAATATAACTGAAAATGAGTATTATTTATAACCGACTTCTTTTCATACCTTTCTTTTATTTCTCCTTACAGTCCAAAAATAAAGAGGGTTTAAATCATTATGAAACAAGTCTAATCATTAAAGTGACTTTAAAATCTTATAATCGATTGATCCATGATGAAAACTTTTCAATTCTAAACAAAGCCTAAATAGTGCTATCAATACCAACACTGTTTTAAAATAAAACTCAGGTCAATATGAAGATATAACGACCTGAGTTTAATATTTTACCCCGTAACAGGAATATCTCGGATCACTCCAACAATGCCTGTAATAATCATATCAATTGCAATGGTTCCAATGAGTAAGGCAGACAACCGCCCAACAATATCTACATAACGATCGATATATTTAGCATGTTTATAGCGTAAATGATCGTGCGCAAATTTCATCAGAATTAATAGACTACAGGTAATGGCAAGAGTGAATGCGATAATCAGTGCTGCTCCACCAATCGGTAAACCGATGCCAGTCACAACAGCCGCACTAATAGTCCCAGGCCCGATCATAAACGGCATGGCAATGGTGCCTGCCAAATGTTCAGGCGCGCCGCGCATCTCGCCAATGGTATCCGCACCCTGAAACACATAGCGATAGCCAATCACCAAAAAGATGAGTCCACCAAAAATCTGGAAAGCCTCAAAACGTACATTGAGATATTTACTAAAGATGGTTTCGCCTCCCCATGCAAATAGCATAAATACCACGAAAGCGATCACGCATCCTTGAATCAGTGCCCTGTTAAACACTTTGGCTTCCGAATTTCGGATCATGCCCACCATATAAATGCTCATCAAAAAGGGATTGAGCAAAGAAAAAAACAAGGCAAAGGAATGAATATACGGCGTTAACATTCAAGGGCTCTCCTAAGCTTTAGGATCTGGAAAAAGCGGACGATTACCGGGACTAATCCGATTAATATGTAAGAAAGTCATGTGTCGCTCATAACGATCCAGAATGTCATTAATGACCTGTTCTTTGGTATAACCTACAAGGTCATTGCCCTGTGAACCTTCATATAAATAAGTTTCCAGACGATAATAAAACTGTTTTCCACGCTTGCCGCGCTCACTAAAGTTTGGCGCGATATAGCGTACAGGCCAGATCTGATAGATAAAGTTCTGCTCTTCTTCCAGATGAATGGTGATATCCAGATGATACAACTCTACATCTTCTTCAAGTGGAACTTCGGTAACATCGACTTGAACAGCTCGTTTCTGCAACTCTTCAGTCACCGCCAAAACCGCTGGACGACAGATTTCATTCAGCATTTTTTTGGTTTCAAATGTCCCTGGATGATGCATAACTCGGGACAAACGTTTTTTCCAATTTAAAATATCTACGTTTCCGACGACAGGGGCAGCATTTAAACTGGCACTGGCTTGCCGATAATCTTCAAGTCTTAAAGATTTATAAAGACCCGCCATCACTAAAAACATCACAAAACTAAAAGGCAGTCCCATAATAATGGTGGCATTTTGTAGTGCGGTAATGCCGTTGGTCATGAGCATCGCTAAAGTCAATAAACCAATCGCAACAGCCCAGAACACACTGAGCCAGCGCGGCGCATCATGATCAATATTGGTAAATTGCGTGGTAAAGTTACCCAATACTAGCGCACCCGAATCCGCGGATGTCACATAAAATAGTAAGCCTGTAATGGTTGCAACACCTGCAATAAACGGAAACCACGGATATTGAGCCAATAAATCATAAAAACCATGTGCTGGATTAGATAGTACCGTTTCAGCCAGTGCAATATTGCCGTCGAAAATGACGTTGTGTAATGCACTATTCCCAAAAATAGATAACCAAGTGAGAGTAAATAACAATGGAATAATTAAGGTTCCTGACACAAACTCACGGATGGTACGACCACGTGAAATACGTGCTAGGAATAGCCCCACAAATGGCGACCACGCCACCCACCATGCCCAGAAAAACAGCGTCCAGCTATTCATCCATTCTTTGGGTTGATTAAATGCAAAGCTTTCCAACGCCAGACTTGGGAAACGGCTGAGATAATCCCCTACATTTTGAACAAGCGCATTGAGTAAAAATTCTGTATTGCCCAAAAATAAAATAAACAGCATCAGCCCAACCGAGACATAAATATTGATCTCAGATAAAATTCTTAAGCCTTTATTAACACCAGACGTGACCGAAATAATCGTGATAATAACCGCCACTAAAATGAGCGCAGTTTGAATCCATAAATTTTCAGGTAAATCGAATAATACGTGTAAGCCATAATTCAGCTGAACCACACCAATACCACAAGTCGTTGCGATACCAAATATCGTTCCAATCACCGCAGCCGTATCCACACTATGACCAATCGGCCCATTAATTTTTTTACCAAAAATTGGATATAAGGCAGAGCGAATGGTGAGTGGCAAGTTATAGCGGTAACTGAAATAGCCCAGTGCCATCCCAATGAGGGCATACATACACCAGCCTGTTAAGCCATAATGAAAGAGTGTCCAGACCATACCTTGACGTGCAGCTTCATAGGTTTGCCCCTCTCCCACTGGCGGATGCATATAGTGCGATAATGGTTCAGCCACTGAGAAAAACATCAAATCGATACCAATGCCCGCAGAAAACAGCATGGCAGACCAACTGAGTAGACTAAACTCAGGCTTGGAATGTTTTGGGCCCAATTTAATATTGCCATAACGTGAGCAGGCGATAAAAATCACAAACACCATATATAAGGTGGCAGCCAGCAGATAGTACCAGCTAAAGGTTGAACTGACCCAACCTAAAACCGCGTTTAATGCATGATTGGCAAAGTCATTAAATAAAATCGTGGTCAGTGAAAATATTAAAATAATAAGGGCAGAAACATAAAAGACCACACGATTTAAACGATCTTTTGGATGAGTCTCTTGATCATCGACTGCTCTTGGATTATCTGTTGCCATACAATCCTCAAGTAAATTTTAGAAAATTAAAAAAAGTTAAATACTCAATATCAGTGAATAGACTTAATCCATTCAAGCTTAGACCACAGCAGGATGTAGGCTTGTAATAGATTCTTCAATTACGATATCGCCACCGATTGACTCCATGATTGGATATCTGCATTTACAAATCCAGATATTCTATGTATAGAAAATGCAAAGGATTTTTTTTGAGATGCGCAATCGAACATCGCGTCAAAGCAACATCATCGACTGCCACATATTTAAAAATAACTCTTTGCCTCTTCCATACCTTGTTGCAACAATTTTACGATACAATCATAACGCTTATTGATTGAACGTTCAATCAATAAGCGTTATGATAAAAAAATGCGATCATGTTCTATAACCAACTGATTGAAGCAAAACCTTATATTTTTAAGGACATACATGAACAAACGCCAAGTTAAACCTGAGCATGTGCGCCGTGAAGAAATTATCAACGCCGCCTATGACGTGATTTATGAAGTGGGATTATCCAATACCACCATTGCTCAAATTGCAAAAAAAGCCCAACTTTCAGTGGGGATCGTGAGTCATTATTTTGGTGATAAACAGGGTTTAATTAATGCCTGTATGTTGGAAATGCTGAATGTATTACGAGGTAAAACCGCTCAATACAAAGCAGAACTCAGCGACTCTGACCCTCAGAACATGATTAAAGCGATTATTGATTCAAACTTTGACATTAGTCAGGTCAATCAAAGAGCGATGCGCATCTGGCTGGATTTTTGGTCGGCCAGTATGCATATGCCAGCATTGGGACGATTACAACGCATTAATGATCAACGCTTGTATTCCAACCTGAAATTTCATTTTCTGAAATTACTTCCCGAAGATCAGGCCAGTATCGCGGCTCGTGGTCTTGCCGCTTTGATTGATGGTTTATGGTTACGTGGAAGTTTAAATGGCGATACAGAATTTGATGCAACAATGGCACGTTCGATTGCTTATGACTATGTCGATACACAGCTCAAGCTGATGAAACACACAAGGCAGGAGAGACAAAATGAGTGATGTAAAACTTCATCGTTTATATATCCATGGACAATATACAGATGCAAGCAGTGGCAAAACATTTGATAGCATCAACCCAGCAACAGGTGAAGTCATTGCCACCATTCAACAAGCCTCTCAAGCAGACATTGAAGCTGCGGTAAAAAGTGCAACTGAAGGTCAAAAAATCTGGGCAAGTAAAACTGCGGTTGAACGCTCACGCATTCTGCGCCGTGCAGTCGATATTTTACGTGAACGTAATGATGAACTGGCTCATTTAGAGACACTGGATACAGGCAAAGCTTTGAGCGAAACTTCTACAGTGGATATTGTCACTGGTGCAGATGTACTTGAATATTATGCAGGACTGGCGACTGCAATTCAGGGCGAACAGGTTCCATTACGTGAAAGCAGTTTTTTCTATACTCGCCGTGAACCTTTAGGTGTGGTTGCAGGTATTGGCGCATGGAACTACCCCATCCAGATTGCACTTTGGAAATCTGCCCCTGCCCTTGCTGCGGGCAATGCCATGATTTTTAAACCGAGTGAAGTGACACCGCTCACAGCCCTAAAGCTCGCTGAAATTTATACAGAAGCAGGACTGCCTGATGGTGTATTTAATGTGGTGCAAGGCGCTGGCGGTGAAATCGGACAATGGCTGACTGAACATCCTGTGATTGAGAAGATTTCGTTTACGGGTGGTGTGGAAACAGGCAAAAAAGTCATGGCCAGTGCTGCGGGTTCCACGCTAAAAGAAGTCACCATGGAACTGGGTGGAAAGTCTCCACTGATCATCTGTGAAGATGCGAATCTTGATCGTGCCGCAGATATTGCTGTGATGGCAAATTTCTTTAGCTCGGGTCAAGTCTGTACCAATGGTACACGTGTCTTTATTCCACAATCGCTAAAGTCTGATTTTGAGCAAGCAATAGTTGAACGTGTTCAACGGATTCGCATCGGTGATCCACTAAATGCAGACACCAATTTTGGCCCATTGGTCAGCTTCCCGCATATGGAAAAAGTCTTGTCTTATATTGAATTAGGCAAACAGCAAGGGACGACATTACTGATTGGCGGTGAACGTGCTACAGAAAGTTCACTCGCCAAAGGCGCTTATGTTTTACCCACTGTATTTACAGACTGTACTGATGATATGAAGATTGTACAGGAAGAAATCTTTGGCCCCGTCATGAGTATTTTGGCTTATGACACAATTGAAGAAGCCATTCAACGTGCTAACAACACTAACTTTGGTTTGGCTGCGGGTGTCGTGACTCAAGATATTTCTCAGGCGCATCGCCTGATTCATCAGCTTGAAGCAGGTATTTGCTGGATCAACACATGGGGTGAATCCCCTGCTGAAATGCCTGTTGGTGGCTACAAACAGTCAGGCGTTGGACGTGAAAACGGCATTTCAACCCTTAATCATTATACCCGTACCAAGTCGATTCAAGTTGAACTGGG
The DNA here is from genome assembly GCF_003938865.1 of Acinetobacter sp. FDAARGOS_515. Classification (NCBI taxonomy): domain Bacteria; kingdom Pseudomonadati; phylum Pseudomonadota; class Gammaproteobacteria; order Moraxellales; family Moraxellaceae; genus Acinetobacter; species Acinetobacter sp. FDAARGOS_515. The sequence goes on from NZ_RKIX01000003.1 coordinate 445,147, forward strand.
TGATTATCAAAGCGTGTTTTAGCCCATTTTATACTCTTTGTATTTCTCTTTTATTTTCCTCAAAACATCTGCTGTCAATGCTGCTCAGGCAGCTTGACACCTACAAGATTAAGGAATAGTAATGACAACTCAATCTTACGATTACATTATTATTGGAGCTGGTTCAGCAGGCAATGTACTGGCTGCACGTTTAACTGAAGATGCCCATGTTTCGGTCTTGCTTTTAGAGGCAGGAGGACCTGACTATCGTCTGGACTTCCGTACTCAGATGCCCGCTGCATTGGCTTATCCATTACAAGGTCGCCGATACAACTGGGCGTATTTGACCGATCCTGAACCATACATGAATAACCGCCGTATGGAATGTGGTCGGGGTAAAGGTTTGGGCGGGTCATCGCTGATCAATGGAATGTGCTATATCCGTGGCAATGCCATGGATCTTGAAGGTTGGTCAAAACTCGAAGGTTTAGAAAATTGGAGCTATGCCGACTGTCTGCCGTATTATAAAAAAGCAGAAACCCGCGATATTGGCGGAAATGATTATCATGGTGGAAATGGCCCAGTCAGTGTCGCAACGCCTAAACAGGATAATAACGTCTTATTTCATGCCATGGTCGAAGCAGGTGTACAGGCAGGTTATCCACGCACAGATGATTTAAACGGTTATCAGCAAGAAGGTTTTGGCCCGATGGATCGCACTGTGACCAAAAATGGTCGCCGCTCCAGTACTGCGCGTGGTTATCTGGATCTGGCAAAAGATCGTCCAAATTTAACAATTGTGACCCATGCGACGACCAACAAAATTTTATTTAATGGCAAACAAGCGATTGGCGTTGAATATATACAAGGTGCCAATCAACATGATGTAAAAAAAGGCTATGCCAATAAAGAAGTGCTGTTATGTGCGGGCGCAATTGCGTCACCACAAATCTTACAGCGCTCTGGTGTGGGACAAAGTACCTTTTTAAAATCGATGGATATTGAAGTCATCCATGATTTGCCAGGGGTGGGTGAAAACCTGCAAGATCATCTGGAAATGTATTTGCAATATAAGTGTAAACAACCTATATCGCTCTACCCTGCGCTCAAATGGTATAACCAGCCAGCTATTGGCGCAGAATGGCTGTTTTTAGGTAAAGGCATTGGGGCAAGTAACCAGTTTGAGGCAGGTGGGTTTATCCGCTCTTCAGATGAGTTTGCATGGCCAAATATTCAATATCACTTTTTACCAGTTGCGATCAACTACAATGGCAGTAATGCCGTTAAGGAACATGGTTTTCAAGCCCATGTGGGTTCCATGCGTTCTCCATCACGTGGTCGTATCAAACTAAAATCCAAAGATCCATTTCAGCATCCAAGTATTTTGTTTAACTACATGTCTACTGAACAGGACTGGCAGGAATTTCGTGCGGCGATCCGTATTACTCGTGAAATTATGCATCAGCCCGCGCTTGATCCATATCGCGGTGAAGAAATCAGTCCAGGGAATGCGTTAAATACAGATGATCAGCTCGATGACTTTGTACGTAATCATGCCGAAACAGCTTACCATCCATCCTGTAGCTGCAAAATGGGTGAAGATGAGATGGCAGTGGTCGACCATCAGGGTCGAGTTCATGGTATGCAAGGCTTACGTGTAGTCGATGCCTCCATTATGCCATTAATCATTACGGGCAATTTGAATGCCACCACCATTATGATGGCGGAGAAAATTGCAGATCAAATTCGTGGGCATGCGCCATTACCACGTTCCGAAGCACCTTTTTATCGCGCCTAATTCATCCTGATCAATCATCGGACTAATTTACCCCCATGTTCGATGATTGAAATTTTGCATCATCTATCGTACACCTCGTACAATTTCAACGCATCAATGCCTCAGCTGATGTGCATTTTTATTATTTTTTAGACTAAACCTCAAGAAACTACACTTTTCAAGTTTCACAAGATTATGAATAAAATAAGGATTTTTTTGATATAATTTGTATTTATTGTAAAAATTTAATCATTTCAAATTAAAATTCGATTATTGATATTCATCTCATCTAGAATACGCGTCTATTGGAATGTAGCGGTTATCTAAAAAATTAATGTATTTTAAATAAATAGATTAATTTCCCTCCCTCTAAACTTTAGATGCCGTTACATTCCATTTTTATACCTATCAAAAAAGCTAAGCTATTACTCAAGCCTATTAAAGCGCATCATCTGTCCTATTAAAATTTTGTTGGCATAGTCGTATTAGAGCGTTCATTAGCGAAAGCATCCTGAATGTTAAATAGATACTCATCCTTTCAAAGCGCAAACTGACCAGCAAATTTAAGACACTTTCTTCACAAATCGACAGTATGATCTCGATCTGAATAGCATTTATGGCTAAAAATCAAACATGCTTTATACATAATTTACATGCGTAAAATAGAACGATTATTTTTAAAAGAATATGCTAAACACATGTCATAAAACGTAGAGGAATAAAATGAATATGGCGAGAATAAACAGCATTTCGCATAAGTTTTATTCTGTAATCTATCTGTTAATCATCACCATTATCGGGGTCGTTTGTGCTTTAAACGCAACTTACGATGTCATGATTGGGGGCACTCCGTTTTATTTTTTTGCTATTGTGGTGCTTGCACTTCAGAGTATTTTTGCACTGCGTGAATCTGAAAGAAGTCGTAATCTAGCTGGTTTAGGCTTGATTCTATTGATCATCGGGCTGATTTATAGTTATGGATTTATGTTTTTAACCCATCTTAAAGCAATTGTATTATTGCCATCAGTTTGTTTGACGTTGTTCGGCATTCCTTCTATTGCCCAACATCCGCAAAAACTTCATTTACTCAAAGCCGTACTGTTATGCTCACTAATTGCTTTGGCAGCGGTTCAGTATTACGAACTTAGCTTACTCAAAGGGTATTATGATTCACTTCCTTATAACGGTAGCTGGCAACATTATGGTGCCTTATGACAGGTCATTTTCCGTCCCGTCATAACATACCTCATTGTATTGATCGACTAAAAATATTTAAGCCATGCAATATGCTTATTCGCATGCTTATAGCTTGAAAATGCTTTAACCACCGGATAAAGCAGACAGATCAAAAATAATGTGATGATCCATAATTGAGCCACCCCAGAAACTGAAAAATAGCCTGATTCATTTGCTCCCCACCATAGTTCAGAGATCACATATAGCAGCTTGAGCACATATAAATGCAGTAGATAAAAGAACATAGGGACTGAACCAAACACCACCAACACTTTCAAAAAAGGCGTTTGAATCCATCGATCAAAGGCAATCAGAACGATCAATCCAATCCCGACATTCCACAAAATGAACAATAAAGATGGCGGATATTTGGTGAAGTTAAAAAAGCTCATTAGACTCAATGTCAAAGAATCATAACTTTGCCAAGCTTCATCCCCATAGATATTCAGCAAACGAAGCAATACAAACAATACAATGCTCAACATCGCAATTAAGATCAAATAACGATCACGTTGCTGCGCATTAAACTTGGGCTGAAAAAACTGCCCTAAACAGTACCCAAATAAAATCACACCCACCCACGGTAATACGGGGTATGACGTTCTGACTCGTAACCCTTCAAATTCAATCCAGCCCCGCTCGTGCAGAATCAACCAGAGAGGTTCCAGTATTGGAATATCTTTAAAACTTATTTGATCTAGCAAATTATGACCAAAAATGATCAACAACCCGACACTGAGTAAAATCTTTTTAGGTAGTCCAATACACATTGACAAGATCACCATACTCAGACCAATTGCCCAGATCACTTGTAAATAAATCACCTCTGGAGGAAAAGTGGCTGTCCATGCAAAATTAACCAAGGTGAATTCCAGCAAAATTAAAAACAAACCACGTTTCAATAAAAAATGACGGGTTTGCTCAATGCTCTGAGTTTTCATCTGAAATAAAAAAGCCGACATTCCCGTAAGCAAAACGAATACAGGTGCACATAAATGTGCCAAAAATCTGCTCCAAAAAAGTGCAGGCTCCGTTTCAGTGACATTTATTGGGTCACTGACCTGTTTATCTAAATAAAATGTTTCACGAACATGATCCAGTAACATGATCATAATCACTAAACCGCGTAATGCATCGATAGATTGGAGACGTGGAATATTTTTTGCTTGTGGCATAAACGTTATAGCTTCAACTTTTGAAATGTTATATTATTTCAAAAGTTGTTTTTTGTCATGTTTATCGAGGGGTTTATGCAGCATAAATATCGTCTGCTGTCGTCATTTATTGGCTTTTCTTTTCTTTCTGGTCTCAGTTGGGCCGATTCTCCAAATAATGTTCTTTCTACCATCACCCTACAGGCTGATCAAAATCAGGAAAATGAAAAAACCACCTCTGCCGCAAGTAAATTTTCACATGATGTTTTAGATATTCCTTTTAGTCGTAGCTATCTTTCACAGGACATTTTAAAACAACAAGATAGTCAACGTATTGAAGATGCAATTCATCTGGTCAGTGGTGTCTTTGCACAAAATAATTATGGCGGTGGCTTTTGGGATAATTACTCTTTTCGTGGTTTTGCAACGGATCCTAATCTTGGCGCAGCCAGTATCCGAAATGGCTTAAGCGTAAATCGTGGACTCAGTGCACCACGAGATATGCTCAATATTGAATCTCTGGACTTCTTAAAAGGCCCCGCCGCCGCGCTATACGGTCGTGGTGAAATGGGTGGTTTGCTTAATATCACCACAAAAAAGCCACAATGGCAGCCGCAAGGACAACTCAACTTACGCGCCAATACCGAACAACAATACCGTGGTAGCTTTGAATATACTGCGCCGCTGAATGATCAACTGGCTTATCGATTGGCCATTGCCCATGAAGACAATCAAAGCTTTCGTGATGAGGTGAATAGTGAACGCTGGTTTTTTTCACCGCAGTTAAGTTGGAAAATCTCTGATCAGACTCAACTTGATTTTGACAGCGAAATCACTCAGCAAAAAGGCACTTTTGATCGTGGTATCAGCGCCTATAAAGGCCAGATTCTGATGAGTCCCAAAACCTTTACAGGCGAACCAGACGATGGCGACATGAAATTGAATGATCAGTTTTATCAACTGCGTTTGGCGCATGAATTAAATAATGAATGGAAACTCAATAGTGCCGTCAGTTATAAGCAAGGATTGATGAAAGGCTTTTCCACTGAACCTAAATCTTTTGAATCAGATGGTGAAACTTTAAATCGTCAACGTCGTTATCGTGATTATTTCACCAAAGATCTACTCGCACAGGCTGAACTTTTAGGTAAGTTGAATACAGACTGGGCGCGTCATGAGATCCTGATCAGTACTGAAGCAGGTCAATTGACTTCTGATCAATATCAGCTCCGTTGTGATTATAAATATTCAGGCGCAAGATACTGTGTCAATCAGATCAATGTCTATCATCCTCAATATGGCGTGTATTTACCCAATATGGGGCTGCAAACCAATACCCGTGAACAACAGGACTATTTTGCTTTAAATCTTCAGGATCAAATGTTCTTCGATGATCAATGGAGTCTTTTAGTTGGTACACGTTTCGACCAAGTCAAACAGTCTTTAGATAATTACAAAGCCAATACTTCTACCGATAAAACCTTTCATCAGGCCTCGCCTCGTGCGGGTATAAATTATAAATGGAATGAGCAGTTGTCGTTCTATACGAATTATGGACACTCTTTCGCCATGAACAGTGGTACAGATGCCAATGGACAAGTGTTTGCACCTGAAAAAGGTGAAAGTTATGAAATCGGAAGTAAATATCAGTTTAATGACACATCCTTATTGAGTCTGGCATTATTTCACATGAAAAAACGAAATGTGCTCACCACCAATCCAAGCGATGCAAATTATCAGTATGCCGCAGGTGAAGCATTAAGTCGGGGCATTGAGGTAGATCTGCAAAGTCAACTCACAGATCAACTGCATTTAATGGCAAACTATGCTTATACCGATGCACAGATTCATAAAGATACAACCATTGCCAAAGGAACTCCGCTCAATAATATTCCTCGCCATAGTGGTAATCTGGCATTAGATTATGTGCTTTTACAACAGGCTATAAAAAAAGCAGGTGTTGGGGCAAATGTACAGTATGTTGGGAAACGTAATGGGACACAAAGCACAGGCTTTGAATTACCCGATTACACCTTGGTCAATTTAAATGCGTATTATGAACCGAATAGCCAGTTACGTTATCAATTCAATATTAACAACGTGTTTGATAAAACCTACTATGTTGAAAGTTATAGTGATCTGTGGATCCAGCCAGGTGATCCGTTAAATGCGTCACTCTCGGTACAATGGACGTTCTGATTTGATTTTGTCACATTTTTCATTCCCAAAAGTTGTCATGTTCAGCATTTGTGTACTTTTGGGAATCACATTGACAGCCTGTCAGCCCCGAGACATTACAGAGCAAAAACCACAATTAGAGACTCAATCAGTTCAAACCACACCATCACATTCTCGTCTTAGTGTTGTTGATTCTTCGGGTTATCGTGTTACGTTGGAGCATCCTGCCCAACGTGTGGTGTGTTTATTTGAGTCGAGTTGTGATGGTTTATATATGCTCAATCAGGGCAATAAAATTGTCGGAATTCCTGCGGAAATTTATCAACAGCCAATGTTATATCACGCATATTCTGTTTTAGACCGACGCATTCAGGCCAAACAGATTCAGAGCCCCTCTCAAGGCAATAATGCGACCAATATCGAAAGTCTATTAATGCTACAACCTGATTTAGTCATTATGGGTGGAGGAGAAAAACAGACCATTGCCCTTCTGCGCAAGTTAGGCATTGCAGTTTATATTATGGAATCTTCGACTTATGCTCAGGTCAAAGAAGAATTATCAAACATTGCGATTTTAACCGATGCAACAGTCCGTGCAAAAACGATACTGCAATATTCAGATCAAAAAATAACGGAGATTCAGCGTAATACTGCAAAACAACCCCATCAGCAAACTATTTATTATGCATGGTCGGGCGGTCGTATTTTTTCGACATCAGGAACTCAATCGATTACCAATGATTTTATCGAATTGGCTGGTGCGAAAAATATTGTGTCGACGAAAACCAATCAACCCAACGTCAACCCAGAAACCTTGATTGAATGGAATCCTGATAATATCGTGCTTTGGAATACCGATCCGCAGTTGATTTATCAACGCCCTGAATTACAAACGCTGAAGTCTGTTCAACGGCGTAGAGTTTTTAATTTAAGCCCTGCTTTTATCTATAATCCTCATACCATCAAAATCGTGTTGACTGCACTTTATTTACATCACCACATTTATACTGACGTGCAATCATCTGACAACATGAAAGAAACCCAATATCAAGTACTGAGTATGTTGTATGGTTCAAAAGCAGCACAAGCCCTGAATGCCCCATGAAATTGATCACTCCCATGAAGATGATGCGTCTTGAATCCATCACCCAATTAAATCCTGTCATTCGATATACTGGCTTTATTGTTTTACCTGTGCTTTGTCTGTTTTGTTCCTTATTAATTGGGCCTAGTCATATTTTAGGTTATCAGGATTATCTGCTCTGGTTCTGGCAAAGTTTGTTTGGTGGAAGCTATATTGCTCCTGAACAATATGCTCTGATGCAGAATATTCTTTGGAATGTGCGCCTACCCAGAATTTTACTCACCTTTATGGTCGGTGCCGCACTGGCGACCGCAGGCAATGGTTTACAGGCTTTATTTCGAAATCCACTGGTGGATTCTTATGTACTCGGTATTTCTTCTGGAGCAGCATTTGGTGCGGCACTGGCGTTGTCTTTTAACTTAAATTCACCTAATTTATTGGCGTTTATTTTTGGTATTGCTGCGGTACTTCTGACTTATTTATTTGCCTATCAAAAACAGGAACAACAAACCTCTTTGGTCATGATTATTTTGGCAGGCATGATTGTTTCAGGGCTGTTTTTGGCAGGATTAACCATCATTCAATATATTAGTGATCCATTTAAATTACAGGCCATTGTGCAATGGACGATGGGTAATTTGCATCAAGCCAATTGGAATAAAGTACAATATGCAGTATTGCCTATTTGTATCGGACTTCTGGGCTTATTTTTAATGCGTTGGCGACTCAATTTGCTCGCACTCGGTACAGAAGAAGCCCAAGCGGTGGGCATCGATCCAAAATGGGAACAAATCTTGCTGATTGGATTGGTCACCTTATGCACCTCTGCTTCTGTGGCTGCCGCAGGGATTATTAGTTTATATGGTTTATTTATGCCCCACATTGTGAGAATACTAGTCGGGCCTGATCATCGTGCAACCATTCCCTGTAATATGATATTGGGCGGCTGTTTTTTATTATTGATTGATAATTTCTCACGTGTTTTATTGAGCTTTGAAATCCCAATTGGAATTTTTACCATGCTGCTTGGCGCACCTTTCTTTTTGCTGCTCATGAAAAGCCAACGGATGAACTGGTCATGATCCATATTCATCAGCTTAACTTTGCTTATGGGCAAAAACAGGTGCTTAAAAATATCGATCTCTCATTTGCTGAACATCAGTTTTCAGTGATCTTGGGGCGTAATGGCTGTGGTAAATCGACCTTGTTTAGACTCATGGCAGGTCTGGAACCTTTACAATGTGGCAGTATTTTATATAAAAGCAAACGTTTAGATCAGTATAAAGGCAAACGTCGTGCCGAACTTTTAGGCTTTTTACCACAATTTCACAAAACCGTTTTTCCCTTTAAAGTCAAAGATGTCGTTTTGACAGGCCGTGCTGCGTTTAGTCATTTTTACCCCACCAAACAGGATGAATATCTGGTCGATCAGGCATTGGAAGAGCTAGATATCGGCCATTTAAAACATCAGGCGTATACTGAGCTTTCGGGCGGTGAACGACAATTGGTGATGATCGCTCGAATATTAGTACAAGCACCCAAAGTGATTTTACTGGATGAGCCAACGAATCATCTCGATGTCTATTATCAGTCTTATTTGATGAAAAAATTACGTCAACTTTCTCGTCAAAACTATACCGTGATTGCCATCATGCATGATCCTAATCTGGCATTTTTATTTGCAGACGAACTGTTTTTTATGCGTCAACATGAAATTATTCGACCTGAATCTCGGCAACGCCTGACGGATCCTGTCTTTTTAAAAAGTGTCTATGATGTTGAATTTCATGAGGCCATGATTCAGGACAAAACCATTGTAGTGCCAGACTATTCATGGCTTTAGACATCGAACTTTTACAACCAGCAGATGTGCCTCAAGCCACTCAATTTGCGATTTATACACGCCAACTTCTTTTTCCAGAAGTTTATCAATCTGAACTGCCTCATGATCTGACTCATTTCAGCCAAACTTATCTTGAACACCCGCAAGGCGCTTGCTTCGTGGTCAAAGATAAGCACACAATTATTGGCATGGTGGCTTATCGAGCTTATAACCATCGTTTTAATTTGGACTTACCGTTGAAAGTTGTCGAGGTGGTTAAACTATTTATACAGCCCGAATATCGCCGACAAGGTTTAGCATCGCAACTTTGCCATGCTTTATTTGAATATGCGCAACGACAAAATATTCGACATTTTTATTTGCATACTCACCCCTTTTTACCTGCGGCTGAATATTTCTGGCAAAAACAGGAATTTCAGGTCATTCATCGTGAATGGTTGGCGCATTACGATACGGTTCATATGTTAAAAACCAGTCAATCAATTTAATGTTGTATGATGAATTTGAGATCATCCAGTATTTAAAAAGCCATAAAACCGCTCTTGGATTTTATGGCGACAAACGAAATAAAAGAATTAAAAACTAAAGCCAAAGTTTAAATTAACCCGATACAGCCATTTATCACTATTCAAGGAAGTTGCTGTGGTATAACCCGTACTATTGGTCGAACCTCCAATAATATTGGCATTTTTTCCCCAAGTATAATCTGCCCAGACCATAAACGGAGATGCAATAAACATCATGCCTGTGGTATTCATCTGTGACGCTGACCAATCTGTATGTGTTTTATCCAGATAACTAAAGTCGTTATAGAATTTAATCGCTTTAAGTTTCCACATATCCTTGATTGGCAAGGTATAAGAGACATTGAGACTCGAAACAGTCCCTTCAGAAGCAATTAAATAAGAAGGTGTTAAACCATTGGTTCCCATTAAAGTCATACGATCGTCAACACCTTCTGGATTTTTGGCATCGTATTGATAGTGAATGATGGAGCCCTGAATGTTCCAGCGATTAAGATTGCTATTGGCATGAAGACCTAAAGCATAATATTTTCCATCATCATCTGTGATTTTATTATGCAGTTGTGAAATAGCCCCTGATAATCCAACTTCTTGCTTGCCTAGCGTCGTATCAAACTTTTTAACCACACGGGCATTGACCTGATTTTGTTTTTCATTTTGATAGCCTTTCTGATTTGGAAAAGTATTTTTCAGATCATCATAAGAGCCGCTTTCTGGGGAATAACGCATATTGGTTTCAAGCATGCTTGGATAATAACCCAGTTTAATATCCCAATTTTTGTCATCATAATTCCAGTTCAAGCCAGGGGCAATGTTGTTGCCATAGCCTAAAAAGAACGGCAAATGATATGTCCAGCCATTTTGCGGATAAGGATAAATAGTAAATGGTTTGTAGACGAAACCTGCCTCCAAACTATTGTGAGGATTGAGCTTATATCCTACATAGGCTTTTTCTATAGAGGTAAATTCTTGATCCTGCAATAAAAAACTTGAATTTAAATAAAAATCATCATACGTTCCCTTAAGATCAAGTCGTAGGACATCAAAGTCCAACTTGCCCATTCCACGATTGAAACTTTGTGGCCAGCTTTCATAGCGATCCTGCACGCGAATCACCCCACCCACTTTAAATGAAGCTGTACCATCTTCATTTTTCCACTCCAGTGGTGATGCCTCTGCCCAAGAGCCAGTCGAAACACCTACGCAGAAAATTGAAACACTTATTGTTGAAACTACACTTTTTTTCATCATCGCTTCCCAATATTTAGCCACGAGCTGATAGTGAAAAATAACAACTCATGTTTTATATATAAAACTTTGTTTATTTTGATTTTTACCTAAAAAAATTTGGTGATCCTATTTGAAGCGAGAGCAATCCTTAGCTCATGGCATATTATTCATCACCATTTTTAGTTGTTTACTTAGGTGCCTTAGCACCTAAGTAACGCCAGATCACAATAATGCTGCTATAAGGTTTTGAAATTCAATATCTCTTAAACTTAATAGAGTTTTTTCTGTGGTGGACCCGCAAAGTTTAACGGACCAATAGAATGCATATCGAGTTCGATGACCGCAGGGCCGTTAAAATCGATGGCTTCTTGGATCGCGACTTTAAACTCATCTGCACTGCCCACTTTCCAGCTTTTAACGCCCATCGACTCCCCCAGTTTTTGATAATCTGGGGTATGTAACTCATTAAAATACTGGCGACCACCAAAGTAGTTATTTTGAATACCGCGCATTACACCATAACCACCGTCGTTCATGATCATGAGTACCATATCGGTATTTTCCTGCGCCATCGTTGCGATTTCACCGATACCTAGCATCAAACCACCATCACCGACCAGACCGACTACTTTTTTGTCTGGATTAGCGATACTTGAACCAATCGCATGCGCTAAACCTAAACCGATTGCCCCTGCCAATGAGTGAATATTTCGATTTGGTGCTTGTACAGGAAATAAGCGGCTGCCCCATGTACTTCCCGACATCGTAATATCGCGGACAAAAATACCATCTTCAGGTAAAGCCGCACGTAAGTGATCACAAATCAATGCGTATTGATCAAGCTGTTTACGTAGTGCATCGACCGCAGCATTTTTAGCATCAACAATGGCTTGATCATAGTCAGCATCAACTTTCGAAACACCATTAAGTTGAATCAAACTACGCGACAAAATATCTTTAGCATCCGAACAAATGAAATGACGAATTTTGTAATTACGTTGTTGTGCGACAGGATTGGCATCAATCTGAACGATATTTTCGGGGAACTGAACCGAATAAGTTTTGGTTTCGTTACTGCGTAGACGAGAACCCACCACGACTAATAAGTCAGCATTTTTTAATAGTTCTTCGACTTTAGCCGAGTTATGAAATGCACCTAAGCTACGTGGGTGTGCATCGGGTAAAATACCGCGACCATGGGTGGAGGACACCACAGGAATACCCAAATCTGCAATCGCCTTGATTTCATCCACACTATTTAATGCACCGCCACCAATCCAAAATACTGGACGTTTAGCTTGCTTGATTTGATCAACCAATAACTGAACCTGAGTTTCATCTACCACAGGCAGTTGCATCGCTTTCACTGGACTTAAATCCAACGGTAAATCAATTTCTGCTGCTTGCACATCGATTGGTAATTCAACACTGACAGGTCCCATTGGGACAGTTGTAGCGACACGAATCGCTTCACGAATGACCCCAATCGCGTTATCTGGACTGGTAATGCGAAATGCAGCTTTGCTCGAAGCACGTAAGAAAGTGAGCTGATCTTTGGTTTCATGAATAAAACTGGCATCACGATCCAAATATTCCCGTTCCACTTGACCTGTTAAATGCAACACAGGACTGGCTGCATTCATGGCTTCAATCAAGGAACCCACGGCATTGCCTGCACCTGCACCCGTACTGGTTAAAGCAACACCCAAACCTTTAAATCGCGCATGTGCATCGGCCATCGTGACTGCACCCGCTTCACCTCGCGCCGCCACAAAGCGGATTTTTTCACGGCGACCCACAGCATCAGCAATCGGCAAGTTATGAATGGAGATCACGCCATAAATGCTATTTACATCATGTTCTTCTAATAAGCGAGCAATTGCTTCACCCACATTGACACGTTCAGTCATGAAAATCTTCCTCTAAATTCTGTTTAATATCCATTGAAATGGTTAAATCGTTTAAAACATCTTGGGCTTTAATGATCAGTCACACCATGCATTTGGCTGGTCACTTAATCCCATATAAATGCTTTTTTGCTGCATATAAGACAAAATTCCCAAACGTCCTTTTTCACGTCCAATACCACTATCTTTAAAACCACCGAATGGCGCTGAAATTGAAAATTTCTTGTAGGTATTAATCCATACTGTACCCACTTCAAGCGCACGAGAAATCCGCCACGCCTTACGATAACTTTCAGTCCAAATACCTGCCGCCAAACCAAAACAACTGTCATTGGCTTGCTGAATTAAATCTTGCTCATTGTCATATTTCATGACCACTAACACAGGGCCAAAAATTTCTTCTTGGCATACTTTTGCCTGATTTTTCAATCCAGTAATAATGGTCGGCAAATAAAAACTACCTTTGGCAAATTCACCTGTTGTCAATGCTTCGCCACCTGTCAAAACTTCACCACCTTCTTGCTTGGCGAGTTGTACATAACGATCGACAGACTGTAAATGCGCCTGATTGATCAGAGACCCCATATGCACATCTTTTTGTTCAGGATGCCCAACCCGTAAGCCTTTGGTAAGTTCCACCAGACGTGTGAGGAACTGATCGTAAATACTGCTATGAATAAACAAACGAGAACCTGCAATACACGCTTGTCCCGCAGAACTAAAAATGCCGTATGCAATCCCTTTTGCAGCAAGCTCTATATCCGCATCTGGGAGCACAATCGTTGGCGACTTACCACCTAACTCTAAAGATGTGGTAATCAGTTTATCTGCTGCAATGTGTGCCAAATGGCGTCCTGTTGTGGTTCCACCTGTAAAAGAGATCTTTCGAACTAATGGATGCTTCACAATGGCATCACCGACGACCGAACCTTTCCCCACTAAGACGCTCAATAGGCCTTTAGGTAAACCCGCTTCTTCAAAAATCTTTGCTAATTCCAGTGCGATCAGTGAAGTGGCTTCAGCAGGTTTTAAAATCACCGCATTTCCACCTGCCAAAGCAGGAGCCAGTTTTTGTACTTCACTGGCAATGGGTGAATTCCATGGAGTAATCGCAGCCACGACACCGACAGGTTCATGCACACTGAAGGTCATAAAATCTGGCGCACGTTGAGTGGTCAATTCATCATTGAGAGTTTCACAGGCAGCCGCCACATAACGGGCTGTCGCAGCTGCGCTTAAGACTAAACCACGGGTTTCTGCCAAAGGCTTACCATTATCACGGGTTTGTAATTGAGATAACTCATTCACTCGTGCTTCAATAATATCCGCGACTTTATATAAAATTTTGGCACGTTCATGGGGCATACGATTACGCCATTCAGGTGCGCGCCAAGCCTGATCTGCTTTGGCAATCGCTTCTTCAATATCTTCAGGACTTGCTGTAGAAATTTCGGCATTTACTGAATTGTCTGCTGGAAATGTACTTTGAATCACATGACCGCGACCCAAACGCCATTCACCCGCAATATAAAGTTCCTTAACCATGATAGTAATCCTTGTTAAATCTGAATGGCTTCAACACTATTGCGACAAGCACGAATCACGCTAAGTGCTGCCAATGTTGATGTTTTAGGGTTAGATGCAAGCGGAACACCGACCATTTCAATCGTCATTTGCCCAAAACGGCCTTCGGCAACAATGATATGTTTGTTCTGGGTCGTTTCTGGATCTACAGTTAGTTCTACGATGGTGTTATCCATGCCTACACCCGCCAGCGCGATAGTTGCAGCTACATTGGCATTGGCAGGAAAATTCAATGCAGCTTCACGTGCTGTCCCACGATAAAATACGGTGGCTTTTTGTACTTGATCCAAATCAATCAATTGCTCGGCATAACTACCACGCCAACTGTTGGGGCTTTTACAACCTTTATAAGTGACTTTTTCAAGTCCACCTTCTTTTGCAGCGGCAATACCATCTATGCCTGCAATTGCACCTGCCAATAGGTGTAAGTGCGCGCCATTTTGTTCCGCCGTTTGCTGAAGTTCGGTAAAAATTTCGCTATCTGCCAAAGTACCCACAGAGATCAAACCAATGGTCCAACCATTTTCCAGTACTTTTTTGGCATGTTCTTTTACTGCGGCCTGACCCGCCACTTCAATCACATAATCTGGTGTGCCATCACATTGATTGACATCAGAAATCACCTGAATGTTTGAATTTACTTTTTGCTTGACGTTTTCAACACTACGTTCAGGTACCACAATCCATTTCAATTCAAGATCATGTGGCAAATGTGCATATACTTCCGAGGCCATTGCGCCAAAACCAATCATCATCAATTGTTTCATTGCATTCACCTTATAAATGTTTGTTAAAACCACCAGACACATCAATGGTCGAGCCTGTGGTATAAGAAGCAAGCGGTGAGGCTAAAAACACTAATGCACGAGCTGGTTCTTCGGGTTTGCCTAAACGCGCCATTGGAATGCCACGTTTTTTTGCGATATTGGCTGTCCAGTCTTGCCATGATTGATTTGGATCTGAACGTGTTTCATAGCGGCGTTTCCACTGTGCCGATTCGACCATGCCTAATAAAATTGAATTAACACGCACGTTATATTTAATAAATTCATGTGCCAATGAATGAGTAAGATTAAGCAGAGCTGCACGTGCCGATGAAGTCGCGATCATGTGCGGTTCAGGCTGTAAAGCCAATAACGAATTGACATTGGTCACAGAGCCAATTGCTGAGTTTTTTAAATCATCCAGAAAGGCACGAACCGGATGCAATACACTGAAATACTTTAGTTCAATTTCTTTCATCCAATCTTCATCTTGTGTATTTTCAAAAGTAGAAACTCGCCCTTGACCTGCGTTATTAATCAACATGTCGACATTGCCCAAATGCTGTTTCACTGTATGAGCAAAGTTTTTGACATCTTCTTTATCCAATACATTGCAAACCTGTGTAAAAACATGGGCATGTGGATATTTTTCTAATATATAAAGCTTTGATTCAGCAAGACGTTGTTCATCGCGTCCACACCATGCTACTTTTGCGCCTTCTGCGACTAAAATTTCAACAGCAGCCAATCCGATGCCAGAAGAGCCACCGGTGACAACTGCTACTTTTCCTTCTACCTGAAAGCTCATACTTTTTCTCTCGTTTCAATGCTGCTGTGCAGACACAATAATGTCGTTAAAAATTGTTGGTTGATCGACATAACTCAAATGTCCTGCTTCACTAATTTCAATATAGTTTTGGCACTGGATTTCCTTTGCCAAAGCTGCAATGGCTTGCGGCGGTGTAATACTGTCGTTCAGTCCTGAAACCATCACGCATGGCACCGCCAAATCTGTTAAATAATTACGAATTTCATCATGAGCCAACAAATAAGAAGCTTGGGTAAAACCTCCCAAATTCAGGTTTTGCATGACCTGTCCAATCAGTTCAAGCGTTTGAGGTTTCTTCAAATAAGTTAAATGTGGTCCACGACTTTGCGCTAAACCCTGATTTCCAAGTTCTGCCAGCATTTTTGGTCTTTTGTTATAAACTTCGGCTTGTTGTTCAACGGGATAACGCTGATAACCCTGTGCGACATTGGCAAGAATGAGTGTTTCGACATCATCTGGATAACGTCGCGCAAAAGCACTTGCTTGTAATGCACCCAGTGAATGTCCAACCACAATCGCCTTTTTAATCTTTAAATGTTCAAATAAGCCTGCCAAACGCTGTGCATAATCTTCAGCATTCGGCTGCAAAGTGGTTAAAGCATCGGACGAACCATAACCGGGTGCGTCCCATGCAATAATATGAAAATGATGACTTAAATCTTGCAGTTGTTTAACCCACGACCCTGATCCAGAGCTAATGCCATGTAATAACACCAGATAATGCTCTCCAGTGCCTGCTTCACGATAGCTTTGCTTGTGTCCATCGATCTCGACAGATTTCACTGGAAATTGTTGTAGAGTTTCAACAAGTGTCATCATCATTTTCCTTTAAGGCCACAATCAGAGTTCAAACCTCTTTTTGCAACTCAGATTCAATCCATTTAGTTACGTTTAATTTGAGAAAGTGGATGCTCAGGTGGATAGTTTGGAATGGTTGGTTTACCTGTTCCTAACATCACACACATCAAGGCATCTTCTTGACCAGGATTAAATAATCCACGATAGATTCCAGGTGGAATTGAAATCAGATCACGTTCTTTTAAACGCGTACTGAACTTTTCACCGTTATGCTCAATGAACAAATCAATTTCACCACGCAACATAAAGAACACTTCTTCAACATCATGGTGAATATGCAAAGGCCCTTCACACTGTGGCGGTAAAACCATCGTAGAAAACGTAAAGTTTTCAGCAGGAACAGTGTTGTTATCATTGGAAACACCTGTTGCACCTGTGCCCATGTAGCGCATTTGGGCACGGCGATATTTCGGATCATAATCTGCCTGAAATTTCAGTGCGTTAAAGTCATATTTGCGAGTTTCAAAACGTGCAATACGGGTGTTTAACCATTCTTCTAAGCTCGCACCTTCGGGTTGCGTCCATGATTCAAATTGTTGAGTGCTCATGTCTTACTCCTGATTAAAATGAAAACTATAATTAGTAACGTTTGAGTAATGGTGTAAGGAAAAAGGAACCCACGATAGCCACCACTGCCAAGAACGTGATTCCCAAATTAAAGCTGCCCGTTTGCATCACAATCATGCCAATCAATACTGGCGCAATCGCACTGGCAAAGTTTGCTAAACCATTAAAAATACCGCCTGCTGTCGCCCCGACATCTGCTGTAGTGACACGCGCCAACAAAGCAAATACCGCAGCTACACCGAAACCCCATGCCATTGAGCTGATCGACATGGCCAAAATAATAAGAAGCGGATTGGTCATTAACACCATGACGTACAATGAGATACCTGCGACCAGTAAGCCACCAAACACCTGTACTGCGCGTTTACCAAGCTTGTCGGAGAATACAGCCCCAATCACCTCACCCACGAGCATGGCAATAAACGGTAGGCTTGAATAAAAACCAAACTCTTTTAAATTAAAGCCTTTGTCCTGAATCAGATAAGATGGCACCCAGCTGTTTAGGCCCCAGAGATAAGTCATTAAAGCGATATTGAAGATACAGACCAGCCAGAACGCGCTGTTTTGTAATAACAATTTAGTATTACGAAGATGACCCTTAAAATTGATACGTTTGCTTGAATCTTCGATCTCAATAGTTTTGCGTAGTTCTAAGTTACGCAGTCCAACCACCACAAAGACCAAGACCAATAAAGTCATTGCAGCCATTACAAAGAAAGTGGTATGCCAGTCGTGTTTAGCCAAGACAGCCGCAGTGATCGGAAATCCTAAAAAGGCACCAATGGGTGTACCCAGTAAAAACATGGTAGAGGCACGTGCTTGCTGACGATCTGTGTAGGTTTGTTTCACAATCGCATAAGCCAATGCAAATAATGGCCCTTCAGCTATGCCCAATAAAACACGTAAGAACAGCATACTGCCATAATGCGTAGTAAAGCCCATGATCAACATTAGAACGCCCCATGAGGCCACGCTCCAGAACAACATTTTCTTGGGATTGAAAATATCCCCTAGAAAACTCAGGAATATAGATGAAAAACCATATGCCAGTAGAAAACTGGTCATTAACCAGCCCAACTTGGCTTTATCCTGTGCAATTCCCATCGCATCCTGAAAATGTGGATCTGAGAACAAAACTGCAATACTAATCTTGTCAAAAAATGCCAGTACGACACAGGCCATTAGGACAAATGCGGGTATCCAGTGTTTGAATCCTTTTTTTTCATCTACATCATTTAACATGCAAGCGTTCCTTCGATCTGGCTAAAGATCTAAAATGATTGTTCTGGCTAGAGGTCTGAAAGCGTTATTAGGGTTTTAGCTTCATGACATTAAATTCAGGATCGGTTAATTGTTCTGGGTTCAACACTGTACCGCTTTGAATCCAGCGTTTGGCCAGTTTGACGAGCTTGGAATCGTTGACCGCGATCATATTGATCAGACGGCTTTGTTCATCCAAATATAAATAGCTAACTTGTGTAGGACTGCTTTGACGGATGACCAATTTCGGGTTTAACTGTGGTTGATAAGTCCCTAAAATCTGGATATTAAAGTGATACTGATCTGACCATAACCACGGAATATCGACATATTCAGTGGCGACACCCAACATTGATTTTGCCGCAGCAATCGCTTGATTTTGTGCATTTGCCCAAGATTGGATGCAGTAACCTAAAACAGGGTGAATGGCAACATCACCTGCTGCATAGATATCAGCATCAGACGTTTGACCATAACAATTGACCACGATGCCATCTTTCACATCAAGACCTGCATCTACACCCAATTCTTTGGCAATCTCGGCACCTGCGCCCACCACTACACAATCAAAAACCTGTGCAGTCTGCGGATGATTCAGTACTTGAATGGTTTGATCTGAACTTTCAATCAGGTGCAAATTTTTACTGTCCAGATGAATTTGCGTACCTTGTTGTTCATGGATATCTTTTAAGAAAGCTGAAACTTCAGGACTCACACTACGACCACATAAGCGATCAGCATATTCAAAAACATGTACTGCCTTGCCTTGCTTACGCGCTGTTGCAGCAATTTCAAGGCCGATCCAACCGCCACCAATAATTGCAATAGAATTTGCATGTTCCAGTAAATCTGCCAAACGTTCGCAGTCTTGAACGTCACGCAAAGTTACGACATTCGAAATTTCTTTCCACGTATTCACAGGTACACGTGCCCGACTACCTGTTGCAATTAATAATTTGTCATAAGGTAAAATCTTGCCGCTTTCCAAAATGACCAGTTTGTGATTGCGATCAATTTGTGTGGCTAGATCAGGCTTGTGCCATTGCACTGAAAAAGCATCAATTTGTTCAGGAGAAAACAGATTTAGGCTGTCATAACTGGCTTCTTTGGAAAGCACTTGTTTAGAAAGCGGTGGGCGTTCATAGAAAATCTGATGTTCATTGGACACCACATGAATTTCACCACGATACCCTTCCTGACGCAAAGTACTGACCGCCCAACCTGCTGCCTGACCTGCTCCAACCACGACGATTTTTTCCATGAGCCTATCTCCTTCTACCTAAACCTTAGCCTTGAATGGGTTTAATCTGACGACGAGTATCATGATCTAGACCACCCTCAATCGCCCATTCGGTAAACAGTTCCAAACGATGCTCTTCAACGCGCGGCTGCCACTCTTCAGTCAAATAGTCATCATTGGTGTAATATTCAAATGCACCACCTAGAGGTGAGTTGACATACCAGAAATAAGCAGAGGAAATAGGATGACGACCTGGCCCAATAAAAGTTGACCAGTCGGAACGATTCATATTCAAACCACCGCCAATCACTTCATGAATATCACGTACCACAAAAGCAACATGATTCAGACCTGCTGGTTTATTCGGGATAGAAAGCAAGAATAAATCATGATGGAAACCCTCTGCGCGGCAACGCAGGAAAGCACCACGATTTAAATAGGCATCTGATAAATGAAAGCCTAATTTTTCTTTATAAAAATTTTCTGTTGCAGCTAAATCTGGCGTGAAGAACACCACATGACCAATTGCTATTGGTTCACCTTTTTCATAAACAGGGCTAGCTGCATTAACACGTTGGATATTGCCGTACTGATTAATACCTTCAGTTTTTTGTTCAGGTACATCTTTGGTAATCGAATGTTGAAAAACAATCGTCATGCCATTTGGATCTCGACACTGCACCTGTGTTGCACTTTTTACAAAGCCTTCTACATCTTTTAAATTTTCAGCAAATTGGATTAAATCCTGATCATTGTCTACACCCCACGTCACTTCACGAAGGGTTGAACCATTTTCAATCGCAGCAGGTAAGCGCGCATCTGAGATATCAAATAAATAAATCTTGCTGCCATTTTGAGTTTGAAACAGTTCAGTATCTTCAATATCTGTTGTTTGTTTTGACAAACCAAAATCAGTTAAAAACTTGATTGCTTCAGCTTTGTCTTCAACCCCAAACTTTAAAACTTCGATTCCTGTAATCATGTTATGTGCTCCTAGTTAAAGACAAAACCACCGTTGACGGGGATATTCTGCCCTGTGACAAAAGATGCCAAATCAGAAAGTAGATACAAAGCTGTGCCATTTAAATCTTGTGGATGTTGCTGACGCTGAATCGCTCGACCTGTAACATAAAGGTCATGACGTTCTTGTGGGACATACTCTGTTGCTTCAACTAAGGTCAATCCTGGAGAAATAGTATTCACACAAATGTTAAATTCACCCAGTTCACGTGCCATAGAACGAGTCATGGAAATAATCGCCCCTTTACTTGCGACATATGCCATGAGTTTAGGCGCGCCCCAAAGCGCAGTATCAGAAGCAACATTGATAATTTTGGCCGCACCTGACTGTTTCAAATACGGAACACAGGCTTGAACCATCAACCATGTTCCCTTGACATTGATGGTCATCACTCGATCCCACAGATCAGGATCGTATTGCATTAAATCCTTGCCACCCACACCAGATGCGAGTGCTGCGCAATTCACTAGACCATCCAGACCATTCAGTTTATCTGCTGCAAATTGAACAGCTGACCGAATAGATTCAGGTTGAGACAAATCCAGCCCAACAGCGTGAACACCCAAGCCCTGTTGTTGTAACTGCTTTGCCTCTTGCTCAACCAGTTCGGTCAGAATGTCCGCCATGACAACGGTTGCACCCGCTTTGGCAATCGTCTGAGCAAAGCCCAAACCTAAGCCACGCGCAGCTCCTGTTACCATGATTTTTTTACCTTGCAGTAATGTATGAATGGTCATAGCCACAATCCTTATGGTGTTTCAGTCAAAGATGAAGTATCTAGCACTGCAATTTTTTTCAATTGCTTCTCTGCTTCTTTTTTCATTAAACGACGCAGACGAGATAGACCAACATCATGTTGATAAAGAAACTCTTTAGAACGCGCATTTGGTGCCAAATTTTCCAAAATAATGCGATCCTGCTCCAACACATCCCAGTGCAATTTTTCTAAATGATTGCGGTATAGGAAACGCCAAACATTACGTTGCCAACCACTGACTTTACGGCAACGCCAGAAGAATACGCGGGTATTGTTGGCGTCAATTGGTGTCACAAAACCGACAATCCAAAACACCCCACCTGGACCAAATTCTTTACGATACGGAATAGAAAGACGTAACCAACTTGCTCCAGTATTGCCATATTCTACCCAGTCAAAATTGACACCCGTTTGACCTTCTTTTTCAAAAATAAATCCGTTTTCAGTACTACGGTGTTTCATTTCCGCAGTACGCTCACCCTCTGCCATGGAGTGCGAAGTACAGTGTAAATAGGTGCCATGCATCGGATCCATCACGTTATCGATGGCGTATTGATGATTGACTTTCCAGTCGGCCTGACATAAAAATGAACTCCATTCTGTACTGGCTAACTGCTCAGGAAATTCAAGTTCAGTAGGTGGTTCATTTGCATCAATACCAAACCAAATAAAAATGGCATCATGCTTTTCAATGATTGGGTAGCTTTTTACACACTCACTGCCTTTCATTGGACAGTCATGTACAGCAGGTACATCGACCACTACACCATCACCGCCGACTTCAACACCGTGATACCAGCATGCCACGCGATTGCCCAAGTTCCAGCCTAATGATAAGCGTGCCCCACGATGCGGACAGCGATCTTCAAGCGCATGTAGTTGACCATCCTGATCGCGCCAAACCACAATATTTTCGCCTAAACGAGTAATCCCGACGGGATTTGCATTGACTTCCCAACTGGCGAGAACTGGATACCATTGATCACGTAAACCTAAATCAAGATATTCTTCAGTACTTTGAGCTTGTTGATAAATTGCATTCATTATTGTCTTCCCTGAACTTAGTAACCCAAACGCTGCATTTCTTCTGTAAAGCTCTGCATGGTCCAGACTTCACCTGACTCACGACGAAAACCCTGTTGGTTTAATGCGTTGACCAAATCATTCAATTCAGTCATCCCTGCTCCAAAAGCTCGTATTAGATGCTGAACAAAGTCCTGTTCGTAGATGGTCGGCACTTTGTAGCGAGTCTGCCAGACCAAATGTTCAACTTGCCCAGGAATCTGAATATTATTAATGCCAGCATCCCTAGAAGGTGTCGCATTGATCCAGTTTTCCAGTTTTTCATTAAATTGTTTCATGGTGAATTCCTTCTATCCATTACAGTTGAATCTGTATGTCTTGACCTTCTACACGTACTGGATAAGTACATAGGTCACGACATCCTGGACCACTCATGAGCGAACCCGTCTGGATATCAAAAATAGCTTCATGCAATGGACATTCAACGGTCTGATCCTCGATAAATCCTTCTGTCAATAATGCAAAAGCATGTGGACAGACATTTTCGATCGCAAAATAATTTTCATCGATGACAAATACACCTATTTTTTTGTCATTGACTTCTACTGCCTTTGGTTCGTCTTCCGAGACATCATCAATGCCACAAACTGAAATCCAACTCATCGTTTGAGCCCTCGATACTGTTTTATATATAAAACTTTATTTGATTTTCAAAACATTGACAAAGAATAATCCTCATTTGCTTTTTGTGTCAATAAATTAAAATTAATATATTTCAAATATTTAATAAATTATTAATATTTTATTACGTTTTATTAGAGAAATTTGGTTTTATATATAAACATTGTTTTATACATCCGATATCATTACAATAGTTCTAAAATAAAGCAGTGTGCACCAAATATTACCCTTTTCTTTTTTAGGAATTTTTATCGAATGAGCTTAGTCATTGAAGAAGATGTACAAGAAGCTGAAATCACAAAAAACGATGACCGTTATTTGGTTCCAGGCCTTGTCAGAGGTTTAGCAATCTTACAGGCGTTTAATCAGGAAGCTCAGGAAATGACCATTTCTGAAATTGCTGAAATTCTGGATGTGAACCGTTCTAGTGCATTTCGCCTGATTTATACTCTAGAATCCTGCGGATATTTACGTAAAGCTTCACAGAAAACTTATGCTTTAGATTCAAAAGTCATGGAGCTTGGTTTTAACAGTTTATCTAAACTTTCTTTACTGGATTTATCAACGCCACTAATGAAAGAACTACGTGATCAAACCAAAATCGCAGTTCATCTTTCAATCTTGGAAGGGACTCATATTGTATTTGTAAATAACATTCAATCGAGTGGACCTTTTACCAGTACGATTAATTTAGGTACACGTTGGCCCGCGCATGCGACTGTGATTGGTCAGTTACTTTTATCCAATTTACCTGAGACTGAAATTCGTCAGCGTTATCGTAAATTTAATGAATGGGATACTTTCTCCGACCTTACTCCCAAGAATCTAAAAGAATTGCTACTACGTTTAAACTATGTCAAAACACAATCATCCATGGTGAGTTGGGGACATTACAATAACGATATGGCAGCCTGTGCAGCACCTATTTATCGTCAATCATCAAAAGATATGGTCGCTGTACTATCGGTCAGTTGTCCGATCACCACCTATGATGAACAGACCTTTAAACACATCATTGCAAATCAAGTTATTGATACTGCAAATAAAATCTCTAAATTTATTTATTAAAATAATAGGCAAAGGATTGCCATTTATAAAAATATTCTGTTATTGCTTAAAAATATTTTAAAACACTGCCTAAACCCTTTCACTTTAAGAGTTTTTATAAAGTTGACTTTCATCCAAATCAGCATCATTATAAATTTCGTTTCATATAAGAAACTGCACTTTAAATATAAATACTTATTTCAATATAAGTATTTCATCGGACAAAGTAGTGCGTTCAGGTATAGCGATTGAAGATGCAGTGCTTATTAATCCAATTTGCTAGATGCAAAGAACAAACAACTTTAAAAATTTTTGAAAAACAACCTCAACAATGAACCACACAAATTTAACTGGTTTCGCATGGTAAACAATGGATGAAACAATAGAGAAATACCGACTAGATCTATAACTACGTTGCATGGAATCCCTCCATTGCAAACCGTGTATGATACATCCTTAAAAAAACAAGCTCACTGTTAGATGAGCTTGTTTTTTTTCATTCAATTAAAAAACCAATGTAAATCAATTAAAACTTAAATGTATAATCCACATTCAAACGAGTTTCATTGGTTGAATGAAATACCATATTCGTAGGCATATCATTACGATAATGAGAAAAACGAGCTCGTAGCCCAAGTCCTTTTAACTTTCCTTCTGGAATGCGATAGCCTAAATCGAATTCGAGTGAGTCCTCCTTAAAACGCTGATCCCCATAACTCAGTAAATCAATATTCTCGCCTTTGGCATAACGCGTCATAAAGCGCAGACCATTTAAAGAAACATCTCCCATCCGTGCATCTTTAAAATCATATTCATAACGAATCGAATAGACTTTTTCATCTTTATTGGAATAATCTGAACTCATAAAATCCAGAACGACTGGACTTTCTGTACCTGATAAAAATGGTAGTCCTGTTGAACCAAAAGCCTGCATATAACCCAAAGAAACAGTGTGATTTTGATAGTTCAAACCAAACAAACCGCTCAAATGTTGATTGTCAACATTACCAACTTTACGTGACCCCGTATCTTCACTGTTAAAAAAACGCACATCACTTAGAAAATTTAAGTGATCATTCAGCACGTGTTTACCATTAAATCCTAAAAACTGCTGCTGATAAATATTCTGAAGTTCTGCCTGATAAGCACGTATCCGATAGTTCTTAAACTGATAGGCTCCGCCAATGCTATAGAAATGATCCGTCGTTGCAGCCTTGTCAAAACGATGATTAATATTATCAATACCAACATCGGTATAACGTATTGAGTCACGCTGCCGTACCTCATCGACATAAAAGCCTTCCAACTGTAAATTTGGAATTTCAGTCGATAGCAAACGAACACCACGATACGTTTGTGGAAAAAGCCTTGCAGGGGACGAAAAAATAGTGGGCAGTAAAGGAACCAGATCCCCTACAAATAATTCATTTTGGCGATATTTTGCTTTTGCAGTAACCCCTATTTTTCCATAATAATCATCACGTGTATTATCGGAATTTACCTGTAACAAACCACTTCGTGCGTAATCATCAGCATGGTGACCAAGCAGGTTAAAACCTGCCATTGCCAGTACATCAACCCCCAAGCCAACGGTGCCTTCGGTATAGCCCGATTGCCCTTTAAAAATCAGGCCTTGTGCCCAATCACGTGCAGCAGTATAGGGATACGGGTCTTTTTTATAATCCCGATCGAAATAAAAGTTTCGAAGTGTGATCTCAGCGTTGCTATCTGCAATGAATTCGGCATGAGTACATGGGGCAAATAATGGGCACAAGCAAATCCCCACCCATAAGGATGTCTTTGTCATTTTTAATCTCTACAATTTAATTTCTTATGAGGTTAAGCTAATGTTTTCATGGAATAAGATTGAGCTTTTTGTTGGCGATAAAATGCCTTACCCAAACTTAGAATCAGAAAGATTGCAAGAATAAAAACAATGCCGTAATACGCATATAAAGTTGCAGGAGCTACGCCCTGATCCAGAAAAATTCCCGCAATGGTTGGAGATAAAATGGCACCCATACGACCAAAACCAATCGCATAACCCACTCCGCGACTACGAATATCTGCGTCATAAATGGTTGGAGAAATTGAATATAAACCAGCGACACAACCATTAATCAGTGTCCCAAGTAATAGCCCCACAACAAGTGCAATACTGACTTGAGAAGAGACTGCGACAAATAAGAAAATACAGACAGCAGTCAATCCTAAAAATAAGCTTAAGGCATAGAAAATTTTCATACGAGATGCGAGCAAACCAATAATCGCTGCACCAAAAATTCCACCAATACTAATTAAAATACCCGTACTCACACTTTGATCTGGCGACATCCCCATTGAAATTAGGATTTTAGGTGTCCAGCTCATCACAAAATAAAAACCAAACATCACCATAAAAAAAGCGCCCCATAAACAAAAAGTTTGAAACCCAAGTTGACCCTGAAATAGCTTGGCAATTTCTCCACCTTTATTTTTATGACTTTTTTCATAGTGTGGTAAAACTAACAACGTCGATAAACCCATCCGCTGCATGACCGCATTTACCTTTTCTAATGCCTGTTTTGGTTTTTTTGCAAATAAATAATCAATTGATTCAGGTAATAGCCATAGGCTCACCAACAGCATAAAAATCGTGGTCAAACCACCTGCCATAAAAATTGAACGCCAACCCAAATGCTCAATTAAAACAAGTGATAAAATTCCACCCAATGTTGCACCTATTCCATAGCCTGTTGACATCAAACTGACGGCTAGACTTCTCCAACGAGTATTCGCATATTCACTGGCCAATACATTACTGCTTGCCAGAATCCCCCCTACGCCAATACCTGTAATGAAACGAAGTGCTGCCAGCAAGCTATGACTATGTACAAATGCACACGCGATCATGCTTAATCCCGCAATCACCAAACAGATTAAAATCAATAATCGACGGCCAATTCTATCGGCAAGTGGAGCTAAAAAGATCGAGCCTGCTGCCATACCAAATAAGCCAGAGCTCAACAACAATCCAATTTGCGCACCTGAAAGTGACCACTCAGCGGCAACTGATGGTGCAGTAAATGCCATAACCATGACATCAAAACCATCGATAATATTAAGACAAAGACAAATCGTAATGACAAACCACTGATAGCGGCTCATTTGATTTTGATTAATTTCACCTAGAACATCTCTTTCCATTTGCATATCTCCCAATATGGACAAGATATACACGCGACATTCTGTAATGAGATGCTGGGTGATTATGCATATCCGTATCCATAATTGCCTAGAAGGAATAATTTGATTACAAAAATAGAATTCATCTATTTTTGGAGCATCCTGCTCAATATACATACTGATACATTACTGGATCCATAAAATCAATTTTTTAAGATATTTTTTGTGCGATCATCGTAACAATCCAATCCCCCACAAGCGATAAATAAACATAAAATATTATTAAATATATAAAAATAAAGTTTAAAAATTTTATTTCATTTAAATTCTAAAAAAAGCACAAAGTGGAGAAAAACAGTTTTAAAATTATTTTCATAAAAAATAAATTTTATTTAATTACAATAATATAAATAATAAAAATTGAATAAGTCTGTATTTCACCACTTGACGGCAATTTTCAAACCCAATAAATTGGATCCAATAAGTGATAAGGAGTCGTCACACATGTTTATAAAAAATGCTTGGTATGTTGCCTGCCGTCCTGAGGATATTCAGGATAAGCCTCTTGGTCGTACCATTTGTGGAGAAAAAATTGTTTTCTATCGAGGCAAAGAAAATAAAGTCGCTGCGGTTGAGGATTTCTGTCCACATCGGGGTGCGCCCTTATCTTTAGGTTATGTCGAAGATGGCAATCTGGTTTGCGGCTATCATGGTCTGGTCATGGGCTGCGAAGGTAAAACCATATCCATGCCAGCACAGCGTGTAACAGGTTTTCCATGTAATAAATCCTATGCCGTTGTAGAAAAATTTGGATTTATCTGGGTTTGGCCAGGTGAAAAAACTTTAGCGAATGAAGCTGATTTGCCTGTATTAGAATGGGCAGATCATCCAGAGTGGAGCTATGGCGGTGGCTTATTTCATATTCAATGTGACTATCGCCTCATGATTGATAATCTCATGGATCTTACCCATGAAACCTATGTACATTCGAGCAGTATTGGTCAAAAGGAAATTGACGAAGCGTTGCCCGTTACTAAAGTCGATGGTGATCATGTCATTACCGAACGTTATATGGAGAATGTATCTGCCCCTCCATTTTGGCAAATGGCACTGCGTGGCAACCAGTTAGCAGATGATGTAGCAGTAGACCGTTGGCAGCGCTGTCATTTTTTTGCGCCAAGTAATGTTCATATCGAAGTAGGCGTCGCACATGCAGGTCACGGTGGCTATCATGCAGCCAAAGACAAAAAAGTATCATCGATTGTGGTGGATTTTATTACGCCTGAAACCGAAACATCGCATTGGTATTTCTGGGGAATGGCTCGTAACTTCCAACCAGAGAATGTCGAGCTGACCGAGCAGATCCGCGAAGGACAAGGTAAGATTTTTACTGAAGATTTGGAAATGCTGGAACAACAGCAACAAAATATTTTACGCAATCCTCAACGTCAGTTGCTGATGCTGAATATAGATGCAGGCGGGGTACAGTCACGTAAAATTATTGATCGCTTGCTTGCCAAAGAAAATCCACCATCTCATGAAAGCCAAAACCGAAAATTTCCCAATATTCGCGTGATTTAAGGAGTACAGCACATGGATGTGATCATCAATAAAATCCACCAACTCACCTCAAACATTCGTGCATTTGAGTTAATCTCAGCCAATCATACCGCTCTACCTGTATTTGAAGCGGGTGCGCATATCGATGTTCATCTTAAAAATGGACTGATACGGCAGTATTCTCTCTCCAATTGTTGCAGTGAAAATCATCGTTATGTGATTGGCGTTTTACATGATGAACATTCACGTGGTGGGTCACGTTGCATCCATACCGAATATCGAGAAGGTGATCGACTGAGCATTGGTGAACCGCGCAATTTATTTAAAATCCACCCTGAAACTCAGCAAGCTGTTTTATTTGCAGGTGGCATTGGAATTACACCTATTATTTCGATGGCGTATCGGCTGAAATATCAGAAAATTCCTTTTGAATTACATTATTTTGTACGTCGCCATGAAATGATCGCCTTTTTTGGCAATTTGACTGAGCATTTCCCAAATCAAATCCATTTTCATATTCAGGATCAGCCAGAAACTCAGTGTAATATGCAAGATGTTCTAAAAGAGGTTTCAACACAACGACATTTATATGTCTGTGGTCCAACGGGTTTTATGCAGTTTGTGATGGATTCAGCCGAGCAGGCAGGTTGGTCAAGTGAGCAATTGCATCAGGAACATTTTGTCGCACAGCAGTTAGATCAAAGTGAAAATGAGGCATTTATTATTGAAGTGCTTGGCTCAGATCGTAAAATCGAAGTTCATCCACATCAAACTGCCACTCAAGCTTTACTGGAAAATGGTTTTGAAGTGCCAATATCGTGCGAACAGGGTGTTTGTGGAACCTGTATCACCCGTGTAGTGGCAGGGACACCTGATCATCGTGATGTATTTATGACTGATGATGAGCATTCTCTCAATAACCAATTTACCCCCTGCTGTTCACGCGCCAAATCAAAAACACTGCTGATTGATCTGGCTTAAAACTTTGCTGTTTTTCTCCTATACATTTCATCAAGCCCATGTATAGGAGTTTTTCAAAGTCATGTCGATAAGATATGTTTGACTGTTTCGCCTAACATCACGACAGTACTATGTTCTCGCATCAAACTTTCAGCACGTCCTGCCTGACGTTGAACTAAAGCATCATAGATAGAACAATGCTGTAAATGAGCATAATGTAGACGGCGATATTCCGATAGCGCACGAGATTGGTCATAGGTCAATGCTTGTGCAGAGGCCATCGGCAATTGATTATTTTTCGCCAAAGCCTGTGTTAAAGCGATATTCCCTGCCCCCTGAATAACCGTATCGTGAAAAATAACATTCCAGTGATGATAGCTTTCCAATTCTTCGTCACCAAATTCAGTTTTGCCCTCAAATAACTTTTCAGTTTGTTCAATACAGTGACTTAAGTTTTTTTTCTGTTCCTCGGTTATTCCCTTTTCTGCCAATGTTTTTGCAGCCAAACCTTCAAGCACCCCACGAACTTGCAAAGCATCCCGTATAAGGTCATCCGAAATTTCACGCACGATATAACCACGGGTTGGATTCTTAATCAGCAGTCCTTCCTGCTCAAGCAAGCGAAAAGCCATTCTCACCGGCTGCCGAGAGACCCCAAGCATTTCAGCCGTTGGAATTTCCGCAATACGGCTGCCACCTTCAAGTTCACCTGCAATAATCATTTTTCTGAGTTTAATTAAAACTTGTTGCCCTGAAGACATAACAGACACTTGTAATGGAAAATCTCAATCGATGCTAACAAGATCGATATGTTGATGACAATGCTTTTCTTATTGTTTAGCCTCAAAAAAAACAAATGAAAAAAGCAGCTTAATGGGCTACTTTTTTTCATTCGCTACGATCAATCAATATTTGCCAGAGAAATTGGCACTGATCCGCTGCGCCAGATAATCCTTTGCAGTAATGTCAGGATATTTGCCTTGAGGACTTTGAATCAATACATCCTCATTGGCTTGACAGAAAAAAGCCAAACTATAACGTGCACCTTGATATTCATGATCCGCTGGATTTTTTACACGATGGAAATTAGATGGTAAAACGTCATCACTCCAACGCATCAACATATCACCAATATTACACGTGATTAAATCTTCACGTGGCTCGATCGAAGTCCATGCACGATTTTCCATTTCCTTGCCTGGGCAAACCTGTAAACCCCCTTGTCCTTTTTGTTGGAATAATAAAGTTAGGCAGTCAAAATCGGTATGTGCACCTGCACGCCACAAACCGAGTTCATCTTTAAGCGCAGGATCGACAGCAAAATAATGCAACATGCGTAAGGTGCTTTGATAGGTTTCTTTAGATGGATCATGCGCCAAAGTGAAGAAATCTTCAGAAAAACCCATTTTATAGGCAAAACAAGACAGAATTTTCATGCCTACCGACCAACATTGGCTTTCAAAATTCAATACTTGCGCTTTAAAATCTGGCAATTCTTGTTGGGTCGGCCATAAGTTGCTCATGCGGGGACGCGTGATTTGATAAGATTCTTTTTGATCTGGCGTTTTAGTAGATGGACGAATTTGTGCCTTGCTTTCCCAACCTGCATTACGGTTTAGGGGATATTGTGCTTTAACTTCACGTGGCAAAGCAAAAAATTGTTCTGCCAAACCAAATGCATGCTGAATCTCTTTTTGCGGAATGCCGTGATTGGCAACTTGAAAAAAACCAATCTCAACCGCTGCATTCCAGAGTTGATCGGCAATTTCATATTTGCGATTTTCAAAATCACTGAGGTCGATAATCCGTACTTCACGTTGGGTTTCCGTTCCCATCACGCCCATCACGGATTCTTTTTTTAATTCTTCTAAAGAAAATTCGGTATTGGTATTTAAACTGTTCATGCTTGTCACTTACATTAAAAAAGGAACTTTAATGATGTGACTCAATGTCATGAAAATGGGTCGAACATTCAATTGAGCCACGCTAAACAACATCATTATTTTCGCAAGGAAAATACATGTCGCTTAGAGCAATGACCCACATAATGAATAAATCAATATGTTGACAGCTTATACTCTAATCAAACTTAAGCAATGATTATGCCAGATTAGAAATTATTTTTAAATTTTCTACTTTTCCAAGTCCTTAGAATATTTGATACTCCGTTATTGAGCACTTTTTCAAAAATAGATCACTCAGATATGCCTCACTTTAGTGCAATTAATGCACCACTATGGAAAATTTAACTGATAAAAATCTTAACTTTTAGTTTCTTAAAATCAATGTAAATCATGATAAATACATTTTAGATATATACACAACTCATTGTTGTTGTTTTAAATTTCCCGCAAATTATGCCTTATACTGCGCAAAAATTAGGATCACATAGAATAAGAATAGATTTTTTCTAAAAACTTTAGTCATTATTAGGATGCTATCTTCAGCTTAAGAAATATTCTAGGCATAGACTATAAGCAATATTTACGTAATCAATCTGATGACAGCTTGTATCAAGCCAGAATCAATAGATTGATTCCCAATGTTATATTGACGATTGAGCAAAAGTTTTAAGATTAGACAGTAAGCTCTTTTTTAAAGTTGCATTTAAGCCCTCTTCCATCAAGAGAAGGACATCGTTGAATATTTTGTCATATTTCAAAACGAAAATCAGGCATTTAGTACTGGATTTAGTGTCTGAAACAACAGCGGTATAGAGCTTTCCATTATGCTTTAATAATCCCAAAACAATCATTTTATCAGCAGCAGCTCTTGCAGTTACACCAAGCATGAAAAACTTTAGCAATTTTAATTGGCTATTTGCAATTCAAGGTTGAGAGTTGTTAATTTGATTTTTTACTTATATGCTTATTTTTTCATGCCATGATTGTAGGTATTATGTAGATAATATACTCCACAAGCCTTTGAAAATGAAACTTGCAGATGTGCCATTTTATATTGATATGATTTGCCAAGACCTTAGTTATGATGACTTTATGGAATACCATCAAGGGTTATTTGAAGGCATCTGTAATGATGAAGAAATATCTAAAAAATTTTCCACAATTACAAACTCACACCAAAAATTCATTGAAGTATTAAAAAACAATGAAGATTTTTGGGAATTTTTTGATGTCGGTTGCGCGAAGTGGGCTAGTAGTTTGGTTGTTATGGCTCATAGTCAATGTGATGATGTGCGAATGAGAGCGGCTAAAAATAACAAGTTAATTGCACATGAGTTAATGAATGATAAAAGTCCTGATGTTCGGGCTTCCTGTATATATGCTTCAACAAAGATTTCAGATGTACTTTTAAACGATACACATCACTATGTTCGTGCTGTAGTTGCTGTGAAAAGTGAAGAATATGGTTTGAAATTAATGAATGATTCTTCTGACTTTGTACGAGAGTGGTGTGCAAAATGGGAGGTGTGTGCTAGACAGTATGTAAATGACAAAAGTTTAAAAGTTAGATGGAATGCGCTGTATCAGCATAAAAATCTAGCTGAACTCTTTATCAACGATGAATCGGCTGATATTAAATTATTGTGTTTTCATATAGACAAATCTTTTGCATCAAAACTAAAAACTGACCTAGACTCTAAAATTCGCAAAAACGTGTTGGTTGAACTACCTGAAATGGCTGAATACTTCTTAAATGATGAAAGCGAAGATATTAGAAACTTAGCACTTAACAAGTTAAATTCAACCAAGTAATGCAAATAGCCTTTTAATTGAATTTTCTTATTTAATTTACAATTGGTTAGCTTCATTTTCCTAGATTAGCACATTGCGAATCTAGTACAGCCCTTAGAAAATTAATATTCTACCCTCAGCATTACATGACAAAGGCTTTTAAAACACTTATATATGCTGTTCTTGCTGAGATTCTTCTGATCGTTGAATAGTTTCACGAATATTAAGTAGAGCATTTTCAATATCGGTGAGCGACTTGGCATTACCACCACTCAGGGCTTGTCGCCATTTGCGTGCACCCGGAAGATTTTGAAATAAACCTAAAATATGTCGAGTAATAATCGAAAGAGGTGCACCTTCGGCTAAACGTTTTTCGATATAAGGCATCATCTGTTGCATGATGTTAAATCGATCTGGCATGTCTAAGTTCCAGAATTGTCCAAATTCCGCAAGTAAATAAGGATTATGATAGGCTTCACGACCAATCATGACGCCATCTACATGTTGCAGGTGTTGTTGTGTTTCTTCAAAAGTCTTGATGCCACCGTTAATTTCAATGGTCAAATTTGGACGTTCACGTTTTAAACGATAGACATCTTCATAGCGTAATGGAGGAACTTCGCGATTTTCCTTCGGTGATAAACCCTGCAAAATCGCAATGCGAGCATGTACCACAAAATGCGTACAACCAGTTGCAGCAACAGTATCTACAAAATGCAGCATTTCGTCATAAGACTGCATATCATCTATCCCAATCCGATGTTTGACTGTCACGGGAATACTGACAGTTTTTTGCATCTGATCAATACATTCAGCAACAAGGTTGGGTTCAGCCATTAAACATGCACCAATCTTATTGTTCTGCACACGGTCACTTGGGCAACCGACATTTAAGTTGACCTCGTTATAGCCCCAATCCTCAGCCATTTTAGTGCAAGTGGCTAATTCTTTTGGATTAGAGCCACCCAGTTGCAACACAATCGGATGTTCTTGTGAATTAAAATCCAAATGACGTTTGGCATCACCATGAATAATCGCGCCTGTCGTTACCATTTCGGTATACAGCACAATATTGGGATTAAATAGTCGTGCAAAAAAACGGTAGTCTCGGGTTGTCCAATCCATCATCGGGGCAACGCTGATTCTGAAATCTTTAGTATTTTCAATTTTGTCTGATTTAATCATTAAAAATCATCCATATATGTTGATGTTGATACTAAATTATTTGCAACCATTCAGGCCTAATTTGCACCGTTTCGATTAGAATCTATACCATCTTTGAGCCATAAAGGCGCAAATTTTATGGTGTAAATTTTGCGGGTACTATACCACAATGAAAACTTAAGCATGGAACAATCCGTTATCGTGTGGAGATCAGAATTAATAAAAAGAATTTCCTGTATTTAAAGAAAGTCAGACATTTTTTACCAAGCGTTTGACTGGCTTTTAAATCGATAAGCATGAAGCAGAAATTGATAAAATCCAGAAATTTTATTTGAGTCAACCAAATTCGATGGGGATAAGATGGGTAAATTAACCCATTTTTAACCCACAGAAAGCAAAAATGTAGTCAAACCATGTCGAATTGCATCGACAAATAACCAAATAAAAAAGCCTTTAAGTATTAAACTTAAAGACTTTTTATATTTCATCGGATTGCTCCGAATCGAATTTTGGTGGAGGTGGCGGGAGTTGAACCCGCGTCCGCCAGCACTACACTCGAGAATACTACATGCTTAGATATCGTCTATTATTTTAACACCAAGTGACCCGACGAACAGGGTACAAGTTGCGATCCTCTAAGTTTGGTATAAAGTCCCGAGGCTTGACTCTATACGGACTTGTGTGCGTGCGCTACAGTCGGGTTCCTAAACCACAAGTATTCTAGGAAGCGGACAAGCGGCCCTTAGGCAGCTAGAGCGTAAGTTTCGTCGTTTGCGACTATTAAAATGCAAATTTTATTTACGAGAGAAAATGCGCTCTCGGCATGCATCTATGAGCTTCATCACCAGCGTCGAAGCCAATAACACCCCCAGATGAGTTCATACATCATAACACAGGCGGCAAAAATTGCTATGCAATTTATAACCAACTAGATTCTACTGATGTATTTAACATGATAATTGAGATAATATTTTATTTTTCAAGTCTATCTATAACAAATATGAGCTATTTACTTGCACTCGATCAGGGAACGACTTCTAGCCGCGCGATTATTTTTGATGAACAGGGACGTGTTCATGCAACCGCTCAACGCGAAACAAAAATAAGAACCCCACATTCAGGTTGGGTCGAACAAGATGCCGATGAAATCTGGTCAAGTCAGATAGCAGTGGTACAGCAGGCTTTAGCCTCTGCACATGTCTTGGCAAAGGATATTAAAGCACTAGGACTGACCAATCAGCGTGAAACGACGGTGGTATGGGATAAACGTACTGGCAAAGCACTAGCACCTGCTATTATTTGGCAGGATCGTCGTGCGACAGACTGGTGCAGTGGCCTAATCCAACAAAAATTGCAGGATAAAGTCCATCATAAAACAGGACTGCGAATCGACCCTTACTTTAGCGCAGGCAAATTGGTCTGGCTGCTTGAGAATGTAGACGGACTAAGAGCGCTCGCAAAGCAAGGACATGTTGCTTTTGGAACGATCGATAGTTGGTTAATCTGGAATTTAACTCAAGGCGCAGAACACGTCATTGAAGTCAGTAATGCTTCAAGAACCATGCTCATGAATCTTCAGACTCAAAGCTGGGATGAAGAATTGCTCGAATTGTTTCATATCCCGGCTTCGGTTCTTCCAACTATTATTTCATCTGATGCTTATATAGCTGATACAGCACCTGGGCTACTAGGTAGCACCATTCCGATCGCGGGTGTTTTAGGTGATCAGCAAGCCGCCCTATTTGGACAGTCATGCTTTGAAATAGGTACAGCAAAAAATACCTATGGAACAGGATGCTTCATGCTGTTTAATACTGGCGAGGAATTACAATTTAGTCAAAATCAACTGCTGACCACGCTGGCATGGCAATGTCAGAATCAAACCCGCTATGCGCTTGAAGGGAGTGTATTTATGGCTGGCGCAATTGTACAGTGGTTGCGTGATGGTTTAGGGATTATTCAGAGCAGTGTTCAGGTTGAACAATTGGCCAATCAGGTCAAAAGCAGTGAGGGTGTAGTATTAGTTCCCGCTTTCACGGGCTTGGGTGCACCACACTGGGACAGTGAAGCACGTGCGTTATTGTGCGGGATGTCACGGGGAACCAATAAAGCACATATCGCGCGGGCGGCGCTTGAATCGATTGCTTTTCAAGTGTCGGATGTGCTTTGTGCCATGCAGTCAGATTTATCCCAACCTTTAAAAGAATTACGAGTCGATGGTGGAGCGAGTCAGAATGATATGCTGATGCAATTTCAGGCAGATATTCTCAACGTCCCTGTATTACGGCCTAAAATGCTTGAATCAACGGCTTGGGGGGCGGCCGCGATGGCAGGTCTAAAGTCTGGCCTTTTTTCAAATCTCAACGAAATCGCTGAGTCTTGGCAACTTGATCGTGCCTTTGAACCGCAAATGAACGAAGATGAACGTTCTCATCATCTTGAACGATGGCATCATGCGTTAAAACGTGCTAAATCAGATTTATATTGATTGTAACTTTTTATCGATTATTTCTATTTATCAAATTAGTGTCACTCTCAATATATTTATATGCGAGCTCTCGTCATATTTATATGCGAGCTCTCGTCATTATTTTTTAATTCAGAACTAAATCCAGTAAAAATTGATTTATTTAAATTCTTTTTTACCAAATTTTAGCCAAATGGCACTGAATTAAAACCATGATAAATTTATATTTTTTTATAAATGTTTCAGACTTGTGAAATATTATTACATTCCTTAAAACACTTTTTAAGGTTCAGACGATAGCATCATTCCGCCAAGCAAATACATTGTTATTGATATGTGTAAATAATGTAAGAACGAGTTTGAACGATGATTTATGACGGACAAGTAGCAGATAGTTATCAAACACAGAATGCCCCCCAAGTGACTGTGACTGAAAACAGGGAAAGATCAGCACCGTTTTCTTTTGGATCGGATGGTTCACGTAGCCAGATCGATATCCACAAATTCGTTGCTAAATTAAAAAGTATCAGTGGTAACTACAGCACGGCAAAATGTGCCAAAAGTGTTCGTATCGCTTTGCAATCTGCGGGTGCCAAGATCGTCAGCCACCCTATTGCTGCTTCTGACTGGGGCGACACTTTAACCAAAATTGGTTATCGACAAATTCAACCTGAGTTTGATCATCCACAAAAGGGTGATATTTATATTATTAAACGCACCCCAAATCATGTATATGGACATATTGCGGGTTACAGCGGTAGTCAGTGGATTTCTGATTTTAAGCAGCAAAGCTACGATGTATATAAAGATAATAATGTCACATATACCTATTATCGCCCGTTGTAAGCTTAAAATAGTATATTAATAATGAACGAAGCTTATTTAGGCTTCGTTTTTTTCATGTCTAATTTTTTCAAAACTTCAGCCGCTGCAATCATGCCAAAGCTGGAAGTCACCATTACCGATGAACCATAGCCGCCACAGCGTAAACCCGCACTCGCGCATAGATTGTTTTGTAAGGTAGGTTGTTCGAGCGAATAAATACAGGTCATCCCGAATTTTTCTTTTGGCTTTTTGCAAATTCCTTTAGCACGTAATTGACTGCGTAATTTTGCCAACATCGGGTCTTGTTCAGTTTTGGACAGATCAGCCACTCGAATTTTGAGCGGATCAATTTTTCCACCTGCGCCGCCCGAGACTATTAAAGGGATTTTATTAAAACGACAAGGCAGCATTAAAGCCAGTTTGGCTTTGACATCATCAATACAGTCCAAGATCACATCGGGTTTAGACATCAATAGGTCTGCGACATTCACAGATGAAAGAAAATCATCGATCACGTTGACCTTGATCCGCGGGTTAATCTGACGACAGCGTTCCGCCATGACTTCTGCTTTTTCCTGCCCCAAAGTTGAAGATAGCGCAGGTAACTGACGATTAATATTGGAAGCGGCCAATACATCCATATCCACCAGTGTCAATTCGCCAATCCCTGTACGTGCAAGTGCTTCCACAGCCCAACTTCCAACACCGCCAATTCCAATCACCATAACATGACTTTTTTTATAATGAGTAAACGCATCATCACCATATATCTTGGCAACGCCTGCAAAACGGCGGTCATATTCATCGGTTTGGAGTTCAGTCATTACATCTTCTTTCAGGAATTTTTCAGCATGCTATTTTACTGGGTTTAATTTGAGAATGTTAGTGCCTGAATTTGACAACCGCCTTCTTGCCGTGAAGAAGGCGGTTAAAGGAACTGAGTTATTTTTATGCCGCAATCAAATTGCGCAATACATAATGCAAAATACCGCCTGCCTTAAAGTATTCGACTTCATTTAGAGTATCAATACGGCATAACACTTTAAACTGATCGGTTGAGCCATCCTCACGTTTCACCGTGATATCCAGTGTTTGATGGGGTTGAATATCATCCGAAAGCCCAGAAATCGACAACTGTTCTTTACCTGTCAGGCTCAGCGATTGACGATTTTGTCCATCCACAAACTGAAGTGGCAGCACGCCCATACCCACCAGATTTGAACGGTGAATACGCTCAAAACTTTCTGCAATGACTGCTTTTACACCTAAAAGATTGGTTCCTTTTGCCGCCCAGTCACGTGATGAGCCTGTACCGTATTCTTTACCTGCAACAATGACCAATGGCGTTTGATCTTCTTTATATCGCATGGCTGCATCATAAATCGCCAATTTTTCACCTGTTGGAATATAAATGGTATTACCACCTTCTTCACCACCAAGCATTTCATTTTTAATACGGATATTGGCAAAGGTACCGCGCATCATCACTTCATGGTTACCACGGCGCGAACCATAAGAGTTAAAGTCTTTAGGCTCAATTCCATGTTCCTGTAAGTAACGTCCCGCTGGGCTGTCTTTTTTGATATTTCCCGCAGGAGAAATATGATCGGTGGTGACTGAATCACCCAATACCGCTAAAATCCGTGCTGAATCAATATTGGTGATGGATTCTGGCGGCTGATCGATACCCTCAAAAAACGGTGGATGACGGATATACGTCGAATCATCTTCCCACTCATAAGTTTTACTTTGTGGAATTTGAATCGATTTCCAACTCTCGTCGCCCTCAAATACAGCCGCGTATTCCTTGTGGAACATATCCGTATTCACTTTCTGCAAAACTTCTGCAATTTCAGCACTGCTCGGCCAGATATCTTTTAAATAAATATCCTCGCCATTTTTGCCCTGCCCAATCGGTTCAGAAGTTAAATCTTTACGAATGGTTCCCGCCAATCCATAAGCCACAACTAAGGGAGGAGAAGCTAACCAATTGGTTTTCACCAAAGGATGTACTCGACCTTCAAAGTTACGGTTGCCAGACAAGACAGATGCGACATTTAAATCATATTTTTGAATCGCGGCCTCAATCGGATCTGGTAATGGACCTGAGTTACCAATACAAGTGGTACAACCATAACCCACAAGGTTATAACCTAATTCATCCAGATATGGGGTCACACCCGCAGCAGCCAAATAATCCGTGACGACCTTAGAACCCGGAGCCAGAGAGCTTTTTACCCATGGCTTACGTTGCAAACCTTTTTCAATGGCTTTTTTAGCCAGCAACCCTGCCGCCAACATCACACTTGGATTCGATGTATTGGTACACGATGTAATCGCTGAAATCACCACATCACCATGATGCAGCTCATAACGTTCGCCATCAATCACACAATGGGCTGTTTCAGGTTCAAAATTGGCTTGCTGTGCATCAACCGCTGTCCCGCCACCGCCTTCATTTTCTAAACGTTCTTTTTCAGGCTTTGTTGGCTTTAAAGTCAAATCCATGACAGCTTGAAACGTTTCAGGTACTTTGGCCAATACCACACGATCCTGTGGACGTTTTGGTCCTGCCAAACTGGCCTCAACCGTTGCCATATCTAGCGTTAAAGTATCGGTAAAGACAGGTTCGTCACCTGTACTACGCCACAAACCCTGTTCTTTGCTATAGGCTTCGACCAACGCAATACGATCAGCTTTACGTCCTGTTAAACGCATATATTCAAGGGTAATATCATCTATCGGGAAAAAACCAC
The DNA here is from genome assembly GCF_003938865.1 of Acinetobacter sp. FDAARGOS_515. NCBI lineage: Bacteria > Pseudomonadati > Pseudomonadota > Gammaproteobacteria > Moraxellales > Moraxellaceae > Acinetobacter > Acinetobacter sp. FDAARGOS_515. Next base: position 486,282 of record NZ_RKIX01000003.1, read on the forward strand.
ATGTCGCACCATATTCAGGTGCCATATTGGCAATCGTTGCCCGATCTGCCAATGGTAAGTCCGCTAGACCATCACCATAAAATTCAACAAATTTACCCACGACGCCTTTTTGACGAAGCATTTGGGTAATTGTCAGCACTAAATCTGTTGCAGTAATCCCTTCTTTCAATTTTCCTGTCAGTTTAAATCCGATCACTTCTGGAATCAGCATGGAAATCGGTTGACCTAACATCGCAGCTTCAGCCTCGATCCCACCGACGCCCCAACCCAATACGCCCAAGCCATTGATCATGGTGGTATGTGAATCTGTTCCGACCAAAGTGTCGGGAAAAGCAAAAGTTTGTCCTTGTTCCTCACCCGTCCAAACCGCTTGAGCCAGATATTCCAGATTGACCTGATGGCAAATCCCTGTTCCGGGTGGCACTACACTAAAGTTATTAAAAGCAGACTGTCCCCAACGTAAAAACTGATAACGCTCGCCGTTACGCTGCATTTCAATTTCGACATTTTCTTCAAAAGCATGATCATTGGCAAAATGATCGACCATCACCGAATGGTCAATCACCAGATCAACAGGCGAAAGTGGATTAATTTTTTCAGGGTCTCCACCCGCTTTGGCCATAGCAGCACGCATTGCAGCCAAATCGACCACCGCAGGCACGCCTGTAAAATCCTGCATTAGCACACGTGCAGGACGATATTGAATTTCCTGATCCGATGTTTTGGTTTTTTGCCAATCGACTAAGGCATGGATATGCGCAGCGCTTACCGTCTGATCATCTTCAAAGCGTAACAAATTTTCTAATAATACTTTTAAGGATTTGGGAAGCTTGTGAATATCACCGAGCTTCGGGGCTGCTTGTTGCAAACTAAAAATTTGATATTGAGCTGAACCGACATTGAGTGTTTTTAAAGCATTAAAACTATTGATTTTGCTATAGCTGGCCATGCGGCTATCCTCCGGTTTGGCTATGTTCTTTTAAAGTTTCATTGGCTTCTTTTAATGTATGCCACTTTTAAAATTAGAATGTTTTCTTTTGGTTATACTTTTGAATGTACTTGTTTTTTATTGCGTTAATTGAAGTGCGTTCAATGAATTTTCCCATACTTTTTGGGCAACAGTTGCTTCATTGATGGCTAAACTTGCCGCTAAACCCTCTAATACATAAGGTAAATTCACAGGCGTGTTTCGGGTCCGATGTTCGGTCGAATGTTGACAACACAATGGCGTCATATCGGGACAATCCGTTTCCAGAACCAAATGTTCAAGTCCAACTTCTGCAACGACACGATGCAGTTTTTTCGCATTTGGATTGGTAATTTGCCCAGTGATACCCAACTTAAAGCCAAGTTGAATAAAAGCTTTGGCTTCTTCAACACCACCACTAAAAGCATGTGCGATACCGCCCAACTTAAAATGTTGCTGTTTTAAAATCTGTAACACATCTGCATGTGCTTTTCGAATATGCAATAACACAGGTTTGTTATACTGCGTTGCTAAATTCAGTTGATCCGTGAAATATTGTTTTTGTTTCAGATAAAGTTCTGACTGTTTATGCTGTGGCAAAAAAGTATCAAGTCCAATTTCTCCGACAGCAATACAGGACTCTTGTTTTAAAATTTGTTCCAATCGCTCCAAATGATCTGGTGCATGCTGCTCAATATAAAAAGGATGCAGCCCCGGAGCCAAATAGCTGATAGGAGCATGCTGTAACTGATTTAATTCATGTTGAATACGAATCAAATCTGCAAATCTGGACTCGCTAAAGCCAATTAAAATCAGTCTTTCTACACCAACAGCTTTGGCTTGTTGTGCCAGTTCCTTCCGATCAGGATCAAAATCTGGCACATCAAAATGCGTATGCGTATCAAATAGTGAAAAATGCATCCCTTAACTCTGTGGCTTATGATGCTGCGCATTCACCACAGGCTCAGAAGTTGCCTGAGTATGTGGTAAATATTCAGCTTTTAAAATACCGTTGAGTTGATCATAAGGAATCACCAAACGTGGTAACCCTGCCGAATAAGGTCCAATTTCATATTCACCATATTGTAAAATTAAACCTTGCTCGCCTAATAGGAAGTTATCTGAAAGCTTAAACTTCCAAGCTTGTTCATAATCGTTAACATTATCCGCAAGCTTAGAGTCCATCACCCATGCTTTAAAAGCGTCATGTGCTTTAGCTTCCAGTGCCTTTCTCTGATTGGGCAAGAGCAAATCATTCAGCTGAATTTGCTTTTGTTGCTTCAAATCAAAGTTGTAATACTGCTGTGCCGAAGAACCATGCGCACCACCTAAATAGCTACTGGTGTTTAAAACCACAGTCGCGATCGGTTCTTGAGATTTTAAAATCGAGGGTTTAATCATGATATTAATCTGATGATTGGCACTCAACGCTTTTAATTCTTTATCCATCTCGACAAAAGATTGAACATAGGGCTCAACTTGTTGCTGCATTTTTTGCTGCTCAGATACAGGTTCTGAACTCGCAGCAACATCATCCGATTTTGATGGATTCGTTTCAGGTGTTGAAGCCGCCTGCTCTTTTTGATTAATCTCTGAAATATCCAAAATTTGTTTTAAGTTCTTTAAAATTTCCCGATCCATGATTTGATCAATAAAAGGGAAATTACTCTGTAAACGTTCAACCACAAATTGAGGGCAGTTCTTGCCTGAACAATCTGGCAAATTCACAGCTAATCGTACAGATGACCCTTCAAGTGCCAACACTTGTGGTTGCACTTCAGAAGCCGCATTTTGCTTCTGGTCAGTATCTTCAGGTTTAGACTTCGGCTGACAAGCAGTGAGCAATAAAGCACAGACCGCAACTGTCAAACTAAGTTTTGCAGTAGATTGTTTTCTTTGTGGAGCTGGAAACAGCGAATATTTAGATTGCAACATCGTGATTGCCTAACAAAAAATAATTTTCAATTCATGCTAATGTAACTTGATCATGCTTGACCAGTATTGTGTAAATTTCAATACAGATTAAAACATTTTGTGATAAATCTCAGGCTGTAACAATGCTTTAGTTTGCGCTGTTGATAAATAAATATCAAATTGACCCGCTCGTTTGCTAATTTGATTGGCACGATAGTGCAGTCCAATCCCTTCACTATCAAAAAACCAGTCCGCCTGTCCCCAATATAATTTTTTCGGCGCTTCGGCCTGTACTTCAGCCGATTGTTGCTTCAACCATTTTTGATAATGATCCTGAACAATTTGATTCATGTTACTTTGTTGATTCTTCTGTAAAATATCCAGAATGTTGACTTCTTTTTGCAGTTTGCGATTGGCCACAAAAAAATAATAACGATCTTTTACGGTGACTTCTTCTTGTTTTGAGTTTAGGCCAACTTGCAATAATACATATTCATTACGCTGCGAAGCGACTCGCGTGGTGATATGGAGCTCATAAGCCTGATTTTTAGAATACTGATCCTGCCATGTATCAGATTTGGCAACATAGGCATTAATAGCTTTTTGCAAATTGATTTTCTGATTTTGACCGATTTGCGCCTGCACCACATACGCCAGTTTTTGCTCAACCCAGCTATTAAGCCAACTGTCTTTAGTCTGAATACTTTGTATATCAATATCAATACAGTTTTTCTTTTCACAAAAAGGCAACGCATATTTGGCTTTGCTTTCCTGAATATCCAAATAAGGTAAAATCTCTGCTTTATCGTGTGAAGTAGCCGACTTTTCCTGCTCAGCTTTCTGATCATGATCGCTTTTTGTGCAAGCAGCCAGCATGGACAATATCCCGATTAAACCCACCATCAAGAACTGTTTTGTCATCTGCATGATGCTTTCCCACATTGATCAAAGCGTCTACTTTAAAATAAAAAACAGCTTCCCGAAAGAAGCTGCTGCATGCAATTTAGTGTTCGCGTGTATTGCGGAACTCAATATCAGGCCAGCGTTCCTGCATAATTTGCAAATTAACACGACTCGGTGCCAGATAAGTCAAATGACCACCACCATCTAGCGACAATTGATCATGGGCTTTTTTCTTGAAGTCATTCATTTTTTTATCATCATCACAGTAGATCCAGCGCACGGTATTAATGTTGACTGGCTCATAAATACAATCGACTTTGTATTCTTCTTTTAAGCGATATGCGACGACATCAAACTGAAGTACCCCCACCGCACCGACGATCAAATCATTGCTATTTTGTGGCATAAAGACTTGGGTTGCCCCTTCTTCCGACAACTCTTTTAAACCTTTTTGTAGTTGTTTGGATTTGAGAGGATCACGCAAACGGACACGACGGAACATTTCTGGGGCAAAGTGTGGAATACCAGTAAAATGTAGCTTTTCACCACTGGTAAAGGTATCCCCAATCTGAATCGTGCCGTGATTATGTAAACCAATAATATCACCCGGCCAAGCTTCTTCCAGATGCTCACGCTCACCTGCAAGGAAGGTCAATGCATCTGAAATACGCACATCTTTTCCAATACGCACGTGATTCATCTTTAAACCTTTTTCATATTTGCCTGAGCAAATACGCATAAAGGCAATACGGTCACGATGTTTCGGATCCATATTAGCTTGAATTTTAAAAACAAAACCACTAAAGCCTTCTTCCGTAGCTTCAACGGTACGTTCCTGCGTGGGATGTGCTTTCGGCTCTGGCGCCCATTGAATAAAGGCATCAAGTACATGATCAACGGCAAAGTTACCCAAAGCTGTACCAAAAAGTACAGGCGTTTGTTTACCTTGCAGGAACAAATCACGATCTAAAGGTTCATTGGCCATTTGCACCAGTTCTAAGGACTCTTCAAATGAAGCCCAAGCCAATTCACCGACTTTTTCACGAATATCAGCATGATCATAACCATCACGCACTTCGATATCGGTAATGGTTGAACCAAAACCTGCCTTATAGACATATAATTTATCTTCAAGAATATTATAAACACCCGCAAAGTCGCGTCCCATGCCTAAAGGCCATGTAATAGGAACGCAGCGAATATTCAAAACATTTTCGATTTCATCCAGAAGTTCTAAAGGCTCTCGAATTTCTCGGTCCATTTTGTTGACGAAAGAAATGATCGGCGTATCACGCATACGACACACTTCCATCAATTTAATGGTTCGCTCCTCGACCCCTTTTGCACCATCAATCACCATCAATGCCGAGTCTACTGCGGTTAGAGTACGGTAGGTATCTTCGGAAAAGTCTTCATGTCCCGGCGTATCGAGTAGGTTAATGGTATGTTTTTTATAGGGGAACTGCATCACCGACGTGGTAATCGAAATCCCGCGTTCTTTTTCCATTTCCATCCAGTCAGATGTCGCTGCACGGTCAGATTTACGGCTTTTTACCATACCTGCAACCTGAATGGCTTTACCCCATAACAGTAATTTTTCTGTCATGGTCGTTTTACCCGCATCAGGATGCGAAATGATGGCAAAGGTTCTACGCGCACTCACTTCTTGCGCTAACTGATCTTTAAACATGTATAAATCTTCATATTGAACATCGTTGCGGTAAACACGATTTGTTACCTAGATGTAAGAAAACTAAAATTGGCGCAATTGTAGCAGAAATAGCAAAAGGATAAATCGCCACATCCGTTTCTGTGGATGAAATCTGTTTTATCCACATGCTATCTTCGGCAGTCAGCGCCTAAATACCAAAACTGTTTATTGCTTTCTTACATCGGATGTATCCAATACAAATTTCAATGATGATATCTGGTATTTAGCAAAGTTGAAAATCTGTTCTCGACCTTGCTTACTTTTTGAAGAAAAAATGAATTATTTCGTCTATTTTCGAATCAATGATTCCTCTAAGATTTAGCACGAATAATCATGTTGGTCGCTGTAGCATGCGCATATAATTTACCGTTTTCGTCACGTAAATAGCCTTCTGAAATCACCAGATTCTTGCCCATATTAATCACCTTGCCTTCAGCGATCAGCTTTTGATTAAATGGCATCGGACGACACATTTTAATGGCTAGATCTGTCGTGCCATACGCCTCTCCTGCCGCCAAAACTGTATGTGTAGCGCAACCAGTGACCGAATCAAGTACTGTGGCAGCAAAACCACCATGCACACCACCTAAAGGATTGGTATGTCGTTCATCCGCGATCGCTTCAAATACAATTCGCCCATGTTCAACTTCAAGTGGTTGCATCGGCATGGTTTTCGCAATACCAGGTGCGGGAAATAAGCCTTGAGCAAAGGCCTGCATTATTTCCAATCCTGTCATCTTTTTTAAATCCATGATCCGTTTTCTCCTGTGCTATCTTTTTTAAATACTTAGATAATTAAAATCGTATAAATCCTGCTGTATTAAAATGAGCATTCGTCCTTAACATCAGCAGATATCAATACTATACACAATCAAGTTCCAAAAAAGAACTTAATATATAAAAAAATTACTGAACTATCCAAATTATTAAAAAAATTAAATATCAATAATTTATAAAAAAAATTTAAGCAAATTGGTGATTTTCTTTATATATAGCAAGACGATCTACTGAAACAGGCGTACCCAATAGATAACCTTGTAGCTGATGGCAACCTAAACGACTTAAAATTTCGGCTTGTTGAGGAGTTTCCACGCCTTCGGCTGTGACACATAATCCTAATTTTGTTGCTAGCTGAATAATACTTTCCAGAATAATTTTTTCTTTCGAACCTGATTCAAGGTTCACAATAAAACCACGATCAATCTTAAGCTCATCTACAGGTAAATCTTTTAAATAAAGAAAACTAGAATGACCTGTACCAAAGTCATCAATGGCGATACGAATACCCAAATCACGTAAACGTTCAAAAGTGCGAATACTCATATCAATATGACGCATCGCAGTTGATTCAGTAATTTCGATAATTAAATGATTAGGTTGAATATTATATTTTTCTATTAAACTTTCAAGAGTTGAAAATAATTTTTTGTTTTCAAATTGAATTGCAGAAAGATTAACGGCAATCGGATAAAAAGGAATATTATTATGAACCCATTCCTGAATCTGCTTACAGGCCTCTTCAAGTGCCCAATAGCCCATTGGAACAATCAAACCCGTTTTTTCCGCGCCATCAATAAACATATGGGGAGTGAGTAATCCCAATGTTGGATGTTGCCAGCGAATTAAAGCTTCCACCCCACAAATTTTTTGATGAATGGTGAATTTGGGCTGGTAAAATAATACAAATTGTTGCTCATCTACAGCCTTATACAAATCATTGATCAATTTGGACTGACTTTTTGCCTCATCCTGTACGCTGGAATAACTAAACAATGTACTGGTATTACGTCCCTGCTCTTTAGAACTCAACATGGCCGCATCAGCATTAATTAATAAATCTTGTAAATTCGCGCCATGTTCAGGATACATCGCGATCCCCACACTGGCCGATACATTAATTTCTTTGCCAATAATGAGATAGGTTTCCTGAACCTGCTGCAAAACATCTTCAGCTTTTTCAATTGCTTCTGCAATAGTCGAGTTTTCAATGATCAGTAAAAACTCATCACCCCCTATTCTCAAAAACTTACTTCGTTCATTTAAATGGCGGTAAACACGATTCGCCATCTGAATCAATAACTGGTCTCCTACATGATGACCAAAAGCATCATTGACTGACTTAAAGCGATCCAAATCTAAATATAAAAAAGCAATATTCTGCTCACGTAAACGGTGTTCTGCAAAAATGACTTGCGCATAATCAACTAAAAATAAACGATTAGGTAATTTGGTTAGATTATCTTTGGTCGCTAGACCTGCAAGTTCTTTATTTAATTGTGAAAGTGCATGATTACGCTCCTCCAGCCTGAGCTCTAGAACAGCAACACAAAAACCAGCAACCAAAATCAGGCTAGTCACAAACAGGATAGTAAATAAGAGCAGTCCCTGACCTGCTTCATAACCCATCATGACATGATTATTATGAGTCGAAATGAATGTAGTCGCAGCCATACCCGTATAGTGCATCCCCACAATACTGAGCGCCATTGTCAACGCTATTGCTAGTTTTAACCCCGATTTTCGTCCAATTGCACTTTTATATTTAAAAATGAGAAAAAAAGCTAAACCTGAACCACTAATCGCAATGAGTACTGAAAATACAACAATCAAAGGATCATAGACCAGATGATGATTTTCGATCACCAAGCCCATCATACCCGTATAATGCATCCCTGAAATTCCCAAACCCATGAGAACAGAGCCAATCACAAGACGAGGCAAAGGTAAAGTTGGACGTGACGTTAACCAAAGTGCGAACAGTGAAGCTACTGCTGCAATCAGGTAGGACAATATGGTTAAGCCTAGATCGAAAGAATAGCCTTCAGGTAAATGGCAGGCAAACATCCCAACAAAATGCATCGACCAAATAGCAAAGCCTAAAATAAGACTACTGGAAATTAGAATCCATTTTTCAAAATACTTGTAGGTGTCTTTAAAAATTAATTGTTCTGTAGAAATGGCTACATAGCACACGATGACAGCGACTAGAACTGAACCGAGTACAAAGGTATAGTCATAATCAACATGTACCATACAAAATTTCCATGGTTATTAGATACTTGTTTTTATTTTGAAAGCTAAATAAACAGCCCTCTCCCTGCTCACTTTGACCTTCTTAACATCAAGTTTTTGATGTCATTAAACAATACCACTATCGCTGTGAAGGTCAAGTTTTTTTTACCTTAAAAATCAACAGAATAAAAACACAAATTTGATGGGTTTTATGAATTAAATCACGGGTTTCCAACAAAGCTGTGATAAAGAAAAACCCTGCAATTTGCAGGGTTTTTCAGAAACTCAACTCAAATTAGTTCTTTTCTTTGTCTACGATTTTATTCGCTTGAATCCAAGGTACGAAAAAAGATGGAAGCACTGCTTTCATCTTTTTGAGGCACGTAACAATAAACATAAAAGACCCACTCAAATAGAGTGGGTCTTGGCATTCAAATTAATTGATTCGAGAAATTAGTTCTTCTCTTTATCAACAATTTTGTTTGCTTGGATCCAAGGCATCATCGCACGTAGCTTGTTACCCGTTACTTCGATACCATGAGCAGCGTTTTGACGACGACGTGCAGTCATAGAAGGATAGTTCAACGCACCTTCCTGAATGAACATTTTCGCGTATTCACCAGACTGGATACGTTTAAGCGCATTACGCATTGCTTCACGTGATTGATCATTGATGACTTCAACACCGGTTACATACTCGCCATATTCAGCGTTATTAGACACTGAGTAGTTCATGTCTGCGATACCACCTTCGAACATCAAGTCCACGATCAATTTAAGTTCGTGTAAGCATTCGAAATAAGCCATTTCTGGAGAATAACCCGCTTCTACCAAAGTTTCGAAGCCCATTTTCACCAATTCAACCGCACCACCACAAAGAACCGCTTGTTCACCGAACAAGTCAGTTTCAGTTTCTTCACGGAAAGAAGTTTCGATGATACCCGTACGACCACCACCTACGCCTGAAGCGTAAGAAAGCGCCACATTACGTGCATTACCAGAAGCATCTTGATGGATTGCAATTAGATCAGGTACACCAGAACCACGTTGGAATTCTGAACGTACAGTGTGACCTGGTGCTTTAGGCGCAACCATGATGACGTCCAAGTCTTTACGTGGAACAACTTGGTTATAAAGAACAGAGAAACCATGAGCAAATGCTAAAGTCGCACCCTCTTTGATATTCGGCTCAATTACATCACGATAAAGTTGTGACTGGAATTCATCTGGGGTCAAGATCATGACTAAGTCAGCTTGAGCAACTGCTGCTGGAACTTCAGAAACTTTCAAGCCTGCATTTTCAGCTTTTTTCCAAGAAGTAGAACCCGCACGTAAACCCACGGTGACGTCAACGCCAGAATCTTTAAGGTTAAGCGCATGTGCATGACCTTGTGAACCATAACCAATAATGGCTACTTTTTTGCCTTGGATGATAGATAAATCACAGTCTTTATCGTAAAAAATTTGCATCTGTTGTCTCCATGAAAACTTTAAAATATGTTGAGTATTTCCCCCTCACCCTAACCCTAACCCTCTCAAGGAGAGGGAACTTCTTCTCCCTCTGGGAGAAGGTTGGGATGAGGGGTTTTAAAAAAATTAAATTGTTAAAACCTTTTCACCACGTGCGATACCAGATACGCCTGAGCGAACCACTTCCAAGATCGTATTTTCTGCAAGTGCATCGATAAAGCCATCAAGTTTATCGGTAGTCCCTGCAATCTGAATGGTATAAGTCGTGGGCGTTACATCGACGACTTGTGCACGAAAAATGTCCGCAGTGCGTTTAATCTCAGCACGAGCTGCACCTAAGGCTTTCACCTTGATCAACATCAATTCACGCTCAATATGAGCACCTTCTGAAAGATCAACGACTTTCACCACTTCAACCAGTTTATTCAATTGTTTGGTAATTTGCTCAATCTTGTGATCATCACCATAAGTGGTTAAGGTCAAACGAGATAAAGTTTCATCTTCAGTTGGCGCAACATTCAATGTTTCAATGTTATAGCCGCGTTGACTAAACAAACCAACTAGACGAGAAAGCGCACCAGCTTCGTTTTCAACGAGTACAGAAATAATATGTCTCATTAGGTACGCTCCCCTTTTCCTAACCACATGTCTTGCATAGACTGACCTGCGATTAACATTGGATAAACATGCTCAGTACGATCAACCATGACATTAATGAACACACATTTATCATTAATGGCCATCGCTTCAGCCAACTTGGACTCAAGCTCATCAGCATGCTCAATGGTAATGCCAACATGACCATATGCTTCCATCAACTTGGCAAAATCAGGCAATGATTCAACATAAGAACTTGAATGACGACCTTCGTAATTCATATCCTGCCATTGTTTAACCATCCCTAAGGCGCGGTTATTCAGGCACAGAATTTTGACATTTAATCCATATTGCTTACAGGTTGATAATTCCTGAATACACATTTGAATCGATGCCTCACCCGTGATACACACCACTTGCTGATCTGGGAAGGCAAGTTTTGCAGCCATTGCGTAAGGTAAACCCACGCCCATCGTGCCCAAACCGCCTGAGTTGATCCATTGACGTGGACGCTTGTATTTATAATACAACGCACCAAACATCTGATGCTGACCAACGTCAGAAGTAATAATCGCTTCACTATTGGTAACACGATCCAATGTCTCAACCACTTGTTGTGGTTTCATCACACCATTTTGACCCGCTTCATAGCGTAAGCCATGAACTTTACGCCATTCATTAATTTGTGACCACCAAGCAGCAATATCTTCTGGATTTGGCTTCGACACATTCATTTGCTTGAGTTGTGCCAGCATTTCCTGAAGCACAGGCTCAACAGCACCTACGATAGGAATATGCGCCATAATCGTCTTGGAAATGGTTGCTGGGTCAATATCAATATGAATTACTTTGGCATTTTGACAGAATTTGGCTGGATTGTTGGTGACACGGTCATCAAAACGCGCGCCAATCGCCAAAATCACATCGGCATTATGCATCGCCATGTTGGCTTCATAAGTCCCGTGCATCCCTAACATGCCCACAAATTGTGGATCATCACCAGGAAACGCGCCCAAACCCATTAGGGTATTGGTCACTGGATAACCGAGCAAATGCGCAAGCTCAGTCAATAATGCAGATGCATTGCCCTGAACCACACCACCACCCGTATAAATCATAGGGCGCTTTGCAGAAAGCAGCTCATCAATGGCTTTACGAATTTGTCCTGAATGTCCACGTGAAGGCGGCTGATACGAACGCATCTTCACTTTTTCAGGATATTCATAGGCAAATTTTTCAGCAGGATTGGTCGCATCCTTTGGAATATCGACCACAACTGGCCCCGGACGACCACTTGAAGCAATATAAAATGCTTTTTTAATAATGGCAGGAATTTCACTGGCATGACGCACTTGGAAACTGTGCTTTACGATTGGACGGGAAATACCGACCATATCTGTTTCCTGAAATGCATCTTCTCCAATTAAATGGCTGGCAACCTGACCAGACAAAATCACCATTGGGATTGAGTCCATGTAAGCTGTAGCAATTGGAGTGACAGTATTGGTTGCGCCTGGACCTGAAGTGACCAGCACCACACCCGTCTTACCAGTTACGCGAGAGTAAGCATCGGCCATATGGCCTGCGGCTTGTTCATGGCGTACAAGGTAATGATTAATTTTGTCTTGTTGAAAAAGCGCGTCATAAATATGTAAAACTGCGCCGCCTGGATATCCAAAAACGTGTTCAACGCCCTCATCCGCAAGTGCGCGAACGAGCATTTCACCACCAGATAAAAGTTCCAACGTGATTCACCCTAGTCTTTTGCACCATTTATGGGAGACATAAATAGTGTGTCATTCATTTACTTTCTGCACTGTTATAGCACACATACTTCCAAGTTTTTGCTGTAATAGGAAAAATTTCTAAACTGATCACCGTATAAGTTGTCTCAGCTTCATTAAAGAACTGTTGGGATAAACAGGTCTTGAGCAAAATCACCCTCTCGGCTAGAGAGAATGTCCATTACATACCATGACATTATTCGAAGGGTGATCGAATAAAGGCATATAAAACTAAAGCGAACATTTTTTATGTTTCAACTATTAAAGTCAAGGCGAAATGCTCGCTTTTTGCCGTTTATTTTTTGTGTGTATATTTTTAAACCAAATTACTTGAAGCTTAATCGATTTATTTACACCATTTATCGCAATTCCTCTTTTCATTTTTGTTCATTTACCGCAATTTAAAGCGTATGATTTACAATCAGCATTACTCAACTTTATTGACGTTTTTTTCGTTATAAAATCAGATTGTTATTAATGGACATTCAGGCTATGAGCAAATATATAGTGTATCGTTCTAAGGTATTTTTTTTAGCACAAAGCGCGCTAATGGCTAGTCTGATGCTATTTGCTACTCAGAATCATGCTGAACAATATTACAAATGGGTAGATAGCAAAGGTTCGACGCACTACACCACTACGCCGCCACCCAAAGGTTCAAAAAAACAGGGACAAGTTAAAACTTATGGGCATACTTCACGCCCTACACAAAATAATCCATCTCATCCAGAGCAAAATCAGCCAAATACAGAAAATGGCCATAAAAATCAGTCATCAACACCTGCGTCTAACCCACCTCAGGTAATGCCAAAATCTGAACAAACCGCACCAAGCGCTGCTCCAGCGACAAATCGTGCAGTTTAAATGACCTCACTCAAATCAAAAATAAATCTCAGGTCTGGATAAATTCCAGACCTGTTTTTTATATTGTGTATAAAATCCCTTGTACAACATGCGCTTTTTTTTTGATTTTGCGCTATGCTGTGCAGCAATATTTTTTAACTTTAGATTGTTGTCCTTAATACGTTTATGACTACTCACATTGACCCCGAATATCAAGCAAGTGCTATCGAAGCTCAAGTTCAACAAGACTGGGAAGCTCGCAAGGCATTTAAAGTTGCAGACACTGTTGAAGGTAAACATCGCTACATCCTGTCGATGTTCCCCTACCCAAGTGGCAAACTGCATATGGGGCATGTGCGTAATTATACGATTGGTGATGTGATCAGCCGTTTTCATCGTTTAAAAGGTGAAACCGTATTACAACCGATGGGTTGGGATGCTTTTGGCTTACCTGCTGAAAATGCAGCGATTGCGCATCAGGTTGCCCCTGCCAAATGGACCTTTGAAAACATCGCCTATATGCGTGACCAATTAAAAAAATTGGGCTTGTCTGTGGATTGGGATCGTGAATTTGCGACCTGTACACCAGAGTATTATCACTGGGAACAATGGTTATTTGTCCAACTTTATAAGAAAGGCTTGATTTATCGTAAGCTTTCAACCGTAAACTGGGATCCCGTTGACCAGACTGTACTTGCCAATGAACAAGTTGAAAATGGTCGTGGCTGGCGTTCAGGCGCATTGGTCGAAAAACGCGATATTCCAATGTACTACTTCCGCATCACTGATTATGCGCAAGAGTTATTAGACGATTTAGATACCTTAAAAGATGGTTGGCCACAACAAGTCTTGACCATGCAGCGCAACTGGATTGGTCGTTCTACAGGGATGGACATTACTTTTCCATCTGCGAACACCGAAGTCTACGCCGATGGTCTAACCGTTTACACCACCCGTGCAGATACTTTGATGGGTGTGACTTATGTTGCGGTTGCAGCAGAACATCCAATGGCACTAAAAGCAGCGGCGCTCCAAGCAGAAGCAGGCAATCCTGAACTTGCTGCATTTATTGAAGAATGTCGTATGGGTTCAGTCGCAGAAGCGGATTTAGCTACAGCTGAAAAGAAAGGCATGGCAACAGGCTTATCTATTAAACACCCTGTAACGGGTGAAGATTTACCTGTCTGGATTGCCAACTATGTGTTGATGTCTTATGGCTCAGGCGCGGTCATGGCTGTTCCTGCACATGACGAACGTGATTTCGAATTTGCCAATAAATTTAACTTGCCTATCACCCAAGTGATTGATGCCAAAGGTGCTGACGATGCAGAATATTCTGCAACTGAATGGCAAGAATGGTACGGCTCTAAAGATGGCAAACTGGTGAATTCAGGTGAGTTTGATGGTTTAGATTTTCAAGCAGCATTTGATGCTTTCCTTGCAAAATTAGAGCCACAAGGACTTGCCAATGCCAAAGTTCAATTTCGCTTACGTGACTGGGGTGTTTCTCGTCAGCGTTATTGGGGTTGCCCAATTCCAATGATCAACTGCGAAAAATGCGGTCAAGTACCTGTTCCAGAAGATCAATTGCCCGTGGTATTGCCAACCGATGTGGTTCCAGATGGCTCGGGTAATCCATTGAATAAGATGCCTGAGTTTTATCAAACTACATGTCCAAGCTGTGGTGGCGAAGCTCGTCGTGAAACAGACACTTTAGATACTTTTGTTGAGTCATCTTGGTATTACGCACGTTATGCATCTCCAGACTTCAATGGTGGTATGGTCAAACCAGAAGCTGCGCAAAGCTGGCTTCCAGTGAACCAATATATCGGTGGTGTGGAACACGCGATTTTGCATTTACTTTATGCACGTTTCTTCCATAAATTGATGCGTGATGAAGGCGTGGTGCAGGGTAACGAACCATTTACCAACTTGCTTACTCAAGGCATGGTGTTAGCAGATACCTTCTATCGTGAAGCGGAAAACGGTAAAAAAACATGGTTTAACCCTGCCGATATCCTTTTAGAAAAAGATGAAAAAGGTCGTATCCTGTCTGCAAAATATAAAGCTGATGGTCAGGATGTCGTGATCGGTGGACAAGAAAAAATGTCCAAATCGAAAAACAACGGCATTGATCCACAAGCGATCATTGATCAATACGGCGCAGATACCGCACGTGTGTTTATGATGTTTGCAGCACCACCAGATCAATCTCTAGAATGGTCAGATGCAGGTGTTGAAGGCGCAAACCGTTTCTTGAAACGTGTATGGCGTTTGGCTGCTGGCTTCCTAGAACAAGGCAACTCAGCAACGACGATTGATACAGCCAATCTGTCTCAAGATGCTCAGGATTTACGTCGTAAAACCCATGAAACCATTCAAAAAGTGGGTGATGACATTGAACGTCGTCATGCCTTCAATACCGCTATTGCCGCATTGATGGAATTACTTAATGCCAGCAATAAGTTTGAAGCAAAAGATGACAATGATGTTGCTGTAACACGTGAAGCGATCACGACACTCCTAACCTTGCTTGCTCCATTTGCACCGCATTTAAGTCAGACTTTATTAAGCCAATTTGGTGTTGATTTAGTTCAGGTCACATTCCCCGTCGTTGATGAGTCTGCACTGACCCGTAATACCCAAACTGTTGTGGTACAGGTCAATGGTAAGCTTCGTGGCAAGTTAGAAGTCTCTGTTGATGCATCGAAAGATGAATTATTGGCATTGGCTAAAGCATTGCCTGAGGTTCAACAATTCTTAACGGGTCCAACCAAAAAAGAAATTGTGGTTCCAAATAAGCTTGTGAATTTAGTGGTTTAATTTGCTGCTTAAATCTCCTCTCCTTTTAAGAGAGGGTTAGGAAGAGGTCATTCCCCTCATCCTAACCTTATCCCTAAGGGAGAAGGAACTTGAGTAGAATAAACAAAACCCAAACAAAGCCCGTTGTCATTCAATGGGCTTTGAATCTAAAATGTTGTGAATTTTAAAAAATTAATGATTCCAAGTATTTTGGAATCCCATGAGGACAAAGCATGCATTTAGTTCAACGTGTTGCAGCAGTTGTATTAACTTTAGGTCTAAGTGCAGGCTTGGTGGGCTGTGGTGGTTTTCATTTAAAAGGAACTAATCCAACTGCCGCACCATTGGCTTATCAAAGGCTCAATCTTGCTTTGCCTAAAAATACCGACGAATTGGAAAAACAGCTGAGTGTTTATTTGGCTGCCAGTGGTGTTCAACTGAGCAATGCCAACGATGCCTATACGCTGCGTGTGCTTGATTATACGCCGCGTCGTCAACTCCTTAATGGAAAACTCACTGAAGTTTTATTACGCTTAACTGTCACTTTTCAGATCGAAGATCATCAAGGCAATCCGATTACTGCGCCACGCACTTTAACCGCAGCGCGTAGTTATCAATATGATTTAGCAACGGTTAACACGGAAAATCAGGAAGAGACTTATCTGGATCGTATTGTAATTGATGATATTGCTCAGCAGATTGCGCGTCAGATTTCTGCCAACCGTTTACCGAAAGTCACGCCACAGAGTACATCTAACTAAATGTATCTTTGTGTTGATCAATTATGAAACTGGACTATTTACAAGCCTTAAAACGCGCCCCAGAAGCGCGTGGCGCATGGATTTTACACGGCCAAGAACCTTTGCTTGAGCAAAATTTATTGGATCATTTTCGTAAAAGCTGGCAGCAACAAAACGTTGAACGCCAGCGTTATGACATCAGCAGTGTCAATGACTGGAAAAACGTTTTTAATGCATTAAATAGTCTTTCTTTATTTTCACAGCAACTTGCCATTGAAGTACATGGCAACATCAAACCTGATGCCAATGGACTCAAACAGCTCAAAAGTTATTTACAACATAATGAGTCCAATCTCTTACTGATTGTTTTACCGAAACAAGATAGTTCAAGCTTAAAGTCGGCATTTTTTCAAACGGTTGAAGCCAATGGTGTGGTGGTTGCTTTAACAGCTACCTACCCTCAAGATCGTCAGCGTATTTTAACAATTGAAGCTGAGAAATTAGGAATTCAACTGGATTCAGATGCCTGGGCATGGCTCATGCAGCATCATGAGCATAATTTATTAGCCGCAAAAAATAGTTTGATGCGGGTAAATGATACATTTCCTGAGCATTCTCTGATTCAAATTGAACAGCTTTATGCCTGTTTACAAGATCAATCTCGCTATACTACTTATGATTTAAGTGATGCTTTACTTGAAGGCAATCTGGCACAATCCATTAAAATTTTTCAATATCTAGTTGCTTCTGGCGAACCACATAGTTTGATCTTGTGGACACTCAGTAAAGAAATGCGGCTCTTAATGCAGTTATTTGAACAGCCGCAAAATGCCTTACAATTGGGAATTTGGAAAACCAAAGTTTCTCTCTACCAACAAGCACTACGCCGTTTACATCCACAACAATTTTTAAACTGGCCTAGCTTGTTATTAAAAGTCGATGCGTCTATCAAAGGTATGTCTAAAGAAAATCCAGAACATTTGATTCAGCAAGGGATTGCGGAACTCTGTGGAAAAACCTTGTTTCTCGTTTAAGACTATTCCGCACTATTGCATTAAATCAATAAAAATATTCACGTTTTATCCTTAATTCACTTTTATACTAGTGCCAAATTACGTCGAACTCCAGATATTGCTATGCCAAAAATAAAAGCCTCTAAAATGATCATTGCGGTGGTGTGTATCGCGATTATTGCTGCACTCGCATGGACTTTTTTCAAACCTAAACAACAACAGCCGCAGTATATTACTGAAACAGTTTCACGCGGTGATCTGGAAAATACTGTACTAGCGACAGGTACACTGGATGCCACGCGCCTGATTAGTGTCGGTGCACAGGTGTCTGGTCAGGTCAAAAAAATGTATGTGCAATTGGGAGATGAAGTCAAACAAGGGCAACTCATTGCTCAGATCGACTCGACTACTCAGGAAAATAGTTTAAAAACCGCCGATGCCAATATCAAGAATTTAGAAGCGCAGCGCTTACAGCAACAAGCGAACCTGAATGAAAAGCAACTGGAATATCGTCGACAACAACAAATGTATGCACAGGATGCCACCTCAAAAGCAGAATTAGAATCGGCAGAAGCTGCTTATAAAACAGCACAGGCACAAATTAAAGCACTCGATGCCCAGATTGAATCGGCTAAAGTGACTCGTTCCACAGCTCAGACCAATATTGGTTATACCCGAATTGTTGCACCAACAGATGGTACAGTGGTTGCGATCGTGACTGAAGAAGGTCAAACCGTAAACGCCAATCAGTCTGCACCAACCATTGTTAAAATTGCCAAACTGCAAAATATGACCATCAAGGCACAAGTCAGTGAAGCAGACATTATGAAAGTGGAAAAAGGTCAGCAGGTTTATTTCACGACATTGGGTGATGATAAAAAACGTTATGCAACCTTACGTCAGATTGAACCCGCGCCAGACTCTATTTCGAGTGAATCGAGCAACTCATCCAGTTCCTCAAGCTCAACCAGTAGCAGTGCCATTTACTATAATGCTTTATTTGATGTACCCAATGAAGATGGTAAATTGCGTATTGATATGACGGCTCAGGTTTATATCGTACTGGATTCGGTGAAAAATGCTTTATTGGTGCCTTCTTCTGCACTATCCAGTCGACCAGCAGGCGCACAGAATCGTACAGCCAGCACTCAAACTGCGGGAGCTTCAACACCAAATGCAGAACATAAACAACGTGATAAAGACAAAAACACTCCAAGTTTTGAACGCTTGAATTTGAACGCGGAACAGAAACAGGCAGTTGCAGAGGGTAAAGCCAGCTTAAGTGTGGTTCGTATTTTACAAGCAGATGGTTCGGCTCAACCGAAACAAGTGCTGATTGGTATTAATAACCGTGTTAATGCTCAAGTCCTTGCAGGCTTAAAACAAGGTGATCAGGTCATTATTGCCGATAGCGCTGATACTTCAGCCGCTTCTGCCAATAGTGGTAATCGTCGTCGTGGACCTATGGGAATGTAAGCATGACTCAACAAGCTTTGCTTGAAGTCAGCAATCTGGTACGTGAGTTCCCTGCTGGCGATAGCACCGTTCAAATTTTAAAAGACATCAACCTTACGATTTATGAAGGTGAATTAGTTGCCATTGTCGGTCAATCAGGCTCTGGCAAATCAACCTTAATGAATATTTTAGGTTGTCTGGATCGACCAACCAGTGGTAGCTATAAAGTCAGTGGACAGGAAACTGGGAAACTCGAACCTGATGATCTGGCAAAGTTACGCCGTGAATATTTTGGTTTTATTTTCCAGCGTTACCATCTACTGGGCGATTTAACGGCTGAGGGCAATGTCGAAGTGCCTGCCGTGTACGCAGGTGTCAATCCTACAGAACGAAAACAACGTGCCACCGCTTTACTCACAGAACTGGGCTTAGGCAGTAAAACCCAAAATCGTCCAAGTCAATTATCTGGTGGTCAACAGCAACGGGTTTCTATTGCTCGCGCCTTGATGAATGGTGGTGATGTCATCCTTGCCGATGAACCCACTGGTGCGCTTGATTCACATAGCGGTGTTGAAGTGATGCGGATTTTACGCGAACTCAATGCGGCGGGTCATACTGTCATTATTGTCACCCATGACATGCAAATCGCCAAAAATGCCACACGAATTATTGAAATCAGTGATGGTGAAATTGTTACGGATCGAGCCAACGTACCGGAGTATGAAACTGAATTAAATTCTGATCCAGATGCAGCACCTGCGCTTGCCAATAAACAAGCTAAAGGCAAAAGTGTTTCAGCCTTACGTTCTGCACTGGATCGACTTTCAGAAGCATTCCAAATGGCATTATTGTCCATGAATGCACATCGTATGCGTACTTTTTTGACCATGCTCGGCATTATCATCGGGATCGCATCCGTGGTCACAGTGGTTGCTCTGGGCAACGGTTCGCAAAAGCAAATTCTGGAAAATATTAGTAGTTTGGGCACCAATACCATTACTGTGTTTCAGGGGCGCGGTTTTGGTGATAACTCTAAAACAGCTAATTTTAAAACACTGGTTCCCGCCGATGCAGAGGCCTTGGCGACACAGCCTTATGTGAGTGCGGTCACGCCGATGGTCAGCACCTCAAAGACCATTCGTTATCAGGAAAATGAAGCCAATGCGACCATTAATGGTGTGGGCAATGACTATTTTGATGTAAAAGGCTTAACTTTTAAAGATGGGCAAAGCTTTGATGGGCGTAGTGTGCGTGATCGTACGCAAGATGTCGTGATTGATACCAATACCCAAAAACAATTTTTTGCCGATGGCAGCAATCCGATTGGGCAAGTGGTGTTACTTGGAAGTGTACCTGCACGTATTATTGGAATTGTAGAACCGCAAACCAGTGCAATGGGCTCAGATGATACGCTAAACGTGTATATGCCCTACACCACAGTCATGAGTCGTATGTTAGGTCAAGCCAATGTGCGTAATATCATTGTGCGGATTAATGATCAGTATTCCACCAATGCAGCGGAAAATGCCATTGTGAACTTATTGACCTTAAGACATGGTCAACAAGATATTTTCACCATGAACAGTGACAGTATCCGCCAAACCATTGAAAAAACTACCAGCACCATGACCTTGCTTGTGTCTGCGATTGCCGTGATTTCACTGGTGGTCGGAGGAATCGGCGTGATGAATATTATGCTGGTATCCGTGACAGAGCGTACTCAGGAAATCGGCGTTCGTATGGCAGTTGGTGCACGACAAAGTGATATTTTACAACAGTTTTTAATTGAAGCAATTTTGGTGTGTTTAATTGGCGGTGTACTCGGCGTGCTGTTGTCACTGGGTTTAGGGCAACTGATTAATAAAGTCGCCGCAGGAAACTTTGCTGTTGCCTATTCGACTACCTCGATTATCGCAGCATTTGTATGTTCTACCCTCATTGGTGTGGTTTTTGGATTTTTACCTGCAAAGAATGCCGCAAAACTCGACCCTGTTGCAGCGTTGGCACGAGAATAATAGGAAGCATTATGTCATTATCTAAATTAACCCCGTTATGTGCTCTCATCATCGCTTCATCTACCCTCGTTGGTTGTGCTGCTGTTGTTAAAACGCCCTATCAAACACCGACCGTACAAACGCCACAACAGTTCCAATATGATCAAACTGCTAAAAATACAACTTTTGACCGTTATGCAGATCATTGGTGGACATTGTTTGGTGATCCACAATTGAATCAACTGGTCGATCAAGTCATTGCCAAAAACACGGACTTGGCTGTTGCTGGAATTGCAATCCAACAGGCCCGTTTAAAAGCCGGTTTAGCAGCCGATCAACAAGGCCCACGCGTCAGTTCAGGGGTTTCTGCCGGACATCGAATTGATCTCAACTCAGGTGATGACAGCTCACAAGGTTTATCTTTAAATGCAGGTGTCAGCTATGAACTAGATCTATTTGGTAAATTGGCACGTCAGACGGAAGCATCAAAATGGGAAGCTTTAGCCACTGAACAAGATTTACAGGCGACTGCCCAAACTTTGATTGGAACAACCGCAAAACTCTACTGGCAACTGGCTTATCTGAATGAAAGCCTAGCAACGGCGAAACAAAGTCTGGCAACTTCTGAGAAACTGTATAGTTTAGTGAATAGCCAATATAAAGCTGGCGCTGTTTCAGGTTTAGATCTGACTCAAGCCGAGCAATCGGTACAAAGTCAAAAAGCCAATTTAAGTCAAATTCAGCAAAGTCTGGTGGAAACGCGTACTGCCATCGCTGTGTTACTTCATATTCCTGTACAACAGTTAAATTTGCAAGAGCCCCAACGTCTGCCTCAAGTCAGCTTACCGCAGATTGCAGCAGGATTACCCTCGGATATATTATCGCGCCGTCCTGATTTAAGGGCATCAGAACTACGCCTACGCGAAAGTTTAGCAAACAAAGATGCCACCACTGCGAGTTATTATCCCTCTATCAATTTAACTGGAAATCTGGGTTCGAGTAGTACCTCTTTGACTGAGTTAATCAAAAACCCTGCCCTGACTTTAGGTGCTAGTTTGAGCTTACCTTTTTTGCAATATAATGATATGAAAAAGAATATTGCAATTAGTCAGTTGGATTATGAAAAAGCCATTATTCAATACCGTCAAACTTTGTATCAGGCATTTGCCGATGTTGAAAATTCACTTTCGGCGCGTACTGAGTTAAATCAACAAGTCCAATTACAACAACGTAATCTGGAACTGGCTGAAAAAGCCGAGCGTTTAACTGACGTCCGTTATCGCAATGGTGCTGTAGCGTTGAAAAACTTACTGGATCAACAAGAAACGACACGTGCAGCGAGATTAAGTTTAGTCAATACCAAACAGAATCAATACAATGCTTATGTCACTTTGATGCAAGCATTGGGTGGTTCGCCGATATCACAATTACCTTGAAGTAAAAAGCCACTTCGGTGGCTTATTTTTCTGATCAATTAATCTTCTGGATAGGAATCTTGATCTTTTAGCTTATTAGGATATTTCATTGCACTCATCTGAACAACTTCATCCGTTAAAAATTCACTATAAAAATCCTGTTCTTTTGAATATTAAAAACCTTATTTTTCAAATATTTGTTCGGCTAATTCACCAAAAATTTCATCAGATTTTTGGAAACTAAAATAGATCACCTCAATCAATTTACGATCCTTGTTATGATCAGCACCTTATACATATAAAAAATCGAGTGAATGACTCAACTCGATTTTTCATTAAAACTTAAGACATTAGATTTTAATGTCTTAAAATCTTTTAATATTTAACGCTATAACTCAGACCGTAAGTACGACCTTGAGCAGGTAGACTTGAAATCGCCCCATAAACAGGTACAACGGCTTGGCTATACACCGTTTTGTAATCTGTATTCCAGACATTATAGACACCAAAGCTCAAAGTACCAGGTCCAACTTTAGCATTTGCGATCACATCCATAACAGCATAACCTTTAATTTTAGTTGCTGTATTTGGGCGAACATTTGCATTATAAGTTGCTTCTAGTGAATCGTTATAGGCTTTATTAGATCCCTTGATTGCGAGAGTCTGTACGCGAAGACTATTACCATTACCATCATTCCATTCACCAAAGACTGTTCCCTTAACTGGTGAAATCTGTAATGCATTTAACTCACGCCATTCATTACTTGAGTCTTTATATTGACCACGGGTATAGCTCAATGTTCCACCTACAGTAAATTGTTCAACCACTGGAACAGTAATATTTGCTTCAGCACCATAAATGCGTTGGTCAGTGTCTGCAACCGTTACAGTACGATCAGTATTAAATTGAACAACTTTATCTGAAGTATTATAAAAACCAGTTAGACCCAGATTTAGGCCATCCTCTCCTTGTAAACGCCAACCTAACTCATAGCTATTAACGGTAATTGGATCAACATTCCCTGAACGAACAACATAACTTGCTGAGACATCACGTAAAACACGTTGAATATCTGGCAAACTAAAACCTTGTGAGAAGTTAGCAAAAACTTGTTGTTGATCATTGAATTTATATACTGCTCCCAAATTAAACAGGGTCTTATCATGATCAACAGAACCCGCTGCTACAGAAGCAACTGGTTGACCAAGTAAATCACCTTGAATCGCAACAACTGTAGGTTTAAATGATTCAGTATCACTATCAATACGTTGATAACGAATCCCTGCTTGAAGATTCAAAGCATTGCTTACTTCATAATTACTTTGAATAAATGCACCAAGATTTTTAATAGTAGCCTCTGGACCAAAATCATAACTGCGCCCAGTGCTAGTATATTTTAAACCGTTATTACTAAAACTATAAAGATCAGCAGTTTGCTTATCCTTTTCATGGTCATAATCTATACCATAAGTTAAACCTAGATTACGATTCGCAACATTGAACTTTGAGGTTACTGCCGCTCGAATACCTGCAACATCAATATCTGATTCAGACTGATATGCCAAATAATAGTTATACGGAATAAAATTAGTTAATAATGCAGGGAAAAATCGTGCTTTTTCATTACGATAGTACGTTTCAATATTCAGTTCTTGACCTAGAAAGTCTGTATTTTGATATTGCGCATTGACCGAATAACGCTTTGTGAATGGTTGATCATCTAATTCAAGACCTTTGATTGCTTTTAAGCTCGGTTGCGCCCCTCTCAATACAGCATAATTTGGACCATAATCTGGACCATAATCAGAGTCTTGCTTATCTTCATAATACTGTGTACCAAAACTTAACTTCTGATTATTGGTCATTTGCCAACTTAATCGTCCATTTACATCAACAGTTTTGGTATCTTGTCGATCAGTCTGTGCAATTTCAGGCCCAATTCTGTCACCATGACTGTCCTGAATCTCACCGCGTTGCGTATAGCCAGCACCTAAAAATCCACTCAGATCATCCTGTTTAAAAGCGACAGATTGGTATGCTTCATATGCCAATGCATCGTGATTAAAATTATTGCCTGAAGTCACACCCAGCTTTGTTTCAAAATTTAGCCCATCTTTTGCAGCCTGTTTAGTAATAATATTAATAATACCGCCTGTCGCTCCAGAACCATAAATACTCGAAGCTCCAGAAACAACCTCAATCTTTTCGATGGAACTTGGGCTAATGCTATTTAGCTGACGCGATACATCTCTTGAGCCGGTTAAAGCTACGCCATCTACCATGACTAATACTTGGCGTCCACGCATGGTTTGACCATAGTTACTGGTCGTGCCACTACTTGGGCTAAGTGAAGGAATCAATTGAGCCAAAATATCGGCAATTTTCCGACCCGCGGCGGCTTGTTGCTGAATTTGAGCCTGATCAATCGATTGCACTGTCCCCGCGATTTCAGCAATACTTTGTGCTGAACGTGTCGCAGTGGTGACGATTGGTGCTAACTGTTTGGTGGTCTGTACAGACTGCTGTGTATCCCCCGATACTTGTGTATCAGCATAAAGCTGACCGCTTACAGCAAGACTTAATACAGTAATAGATGTAGCAAATGAACGATGTTTCATGATAATCCCTAAATAAGAGTGGGGTTCGTTTTTGATTTTCTAACAATCATCTGAGACAAAATGACACTTAAAACTGAAGCAATGGCAAGCACGATATAAAAATTGCCATACCCCAATCCTTTGGCTAAAAAGCCAGAAAAAGCACCTCCTAAGAAATAAACCAGCAACTCAAAACACACCAGAATGGTAAAGTCAGTACCCGCCTGTTGTTTTGAACTGTTCTGCATGAAATACGCATAGAGAGCCGTCATGGCGATATAACGAATCGCCAAAATGACAATCACAAATAAACCCAATAAGCCGTGCCAGACGTCAAACCAACTGAGTAAAATAGCGATGCCAATGACGGCATAGACAAAAGTTCTTAACCAACCCGCCCAGATCAAAAGTTGGGTTGCTGCCAATTTTTTCAGTAAAAAAGCGGCCGTGACTGCTGCCAACAATCCGACTAATGCGCCGAACACCGACATCAACACCCCGATTTCAGTCAAAGACCATTGCTGATCTATCAGCATAGGATTGAGCATGGCCATGGCAGGTGCTTCAACAAAGCGATAACATAGGATCAGTAGCAAAGCCCAACGAATTTCTGGGCGTTTAAAGGCATTTCTTAAACTTGGCGGTTGTTTGAATGTCGTCTGCTGTGGACGTTCTTTAATTTGCGATATAGCCAACATGGTGAGTGCGGTTAATACCGCCAAAGTCAACAAGGCAACTTTCCAGCCATAATGTTGATAGAGCCATAAGGTTGCAGCACCCCCAATCATACTGCCTAAAGCCACGCCGATACTTTGTGCCATACTGCCCAAACGATACTCAGACTCAGCTAATGTCTCGACGGTATAGCCATCTATCGCAATGTCCTGTGTGGCAGCAAAAGTAGAAATCCACAAACCAATGATTACAAAGATCCATATCCCATAATTAAACTGAGTCATCGCGAGCATGATCACTCCTGCAACTAATGCCAGTTGCGTAAACAACAACCATGTTTTGCGTTTTCCCAGTTTTTTCAGATAAAACCGATCCAGTACGGGTGCCCAGAAAAATTTAAAAGCCCATGGAATATAGAGCAGTGACAACATGCCAATCCAGCGTAGATCAACCCCTTGATGTCGCAAAATGGCAGGCAATGCCACATTGTAAAAATACAATGGTAAAGCATGCGCTAGATATAAAATGACAATTACGCCCAGTCCCAATGCCGAGACTGCTGTGATTTGTTTTTGGTTTGTCATGTGATTTGCGTCTTGCATAATGACCTCTGCACGGCCCAATCCAGTGCATCTGTTTTAGATAAACTTACAAAATAAGGCACTCGCCAAGCCTGCTGTAAAGCTGGTGTATCCAGACGAATACGATCATCTTCATCCTGTGCAATACGAGCCAATCCCAAACAATATTGGAAAAAAAGTGACTTATAGCTTTTGTACCAACGTGACTGAATTTCCCGATAATCCTCGGGAAATTCAGTCTGTGGTAAGGTTTGCATAATGAGGACAAAAGCACGTCCCTGATCCAGAAAAACCTGTATCTGCGACAGCCAATCTTCAAATTCCTGACTCGACACCTGACCTGAAAACTGCATATCAAGGATCTGGATATAATGACTACTTAAGCTCATGAGCTATATTCTGCCGCTAGATTTTGTTTCTTAACTGATTGCGAGCGAATCAGATCATCTTCAAATTTGTTATAAAATTTATCGCGATAGCAGTAATACAGCATTGCTGTTTTTTCAGCCATTGGAATCAAGCGCTGCGCTTCATAGCATAGTTCTTCTACAACCGCCGCATAGGGTTTAACGGTATGATCAGGTTCACCCACGATCTTGATCGATTGCGCATGTTCAAAAATATAAAAACTTAATAATCGAATGGTCGGACGTAAATATCCTTTACCAAAAGCTGATTTTTCACCAAACAGCAAATGCCAACCCAGATCATGCTCGTGACCGTCATAATAGCGCCCCAAACGATCACGCTTGCCTTCATAAATTTCGGTATAACCGACATCTTGCCCATCAATGCCAACAATTAATAAGCGTTGATGATCATCAGCCAGCATTTTGTCAAAATAAACCTGTAGCTCTAATTCAGTTTTATTGAGTTGCCATTGTGGAATCACATGCGGTTCGTGCATCCATTTATGTAGTAGGGCTATATCCTGTGGATATTGCACCTGACGCAAATAATATTGAGTGCCTTCTTCAAAATATTCATAATAATCGGGAAGCTGACTTGAAATCGTATTCATTTTTATCTCATCACTAGGCAATTTGAATGTCTTTAGATTCGGTTTGGAGCTGACGCTTCCAGTCTGCTAATGTTTTTTCACTGACAGGATTTGGAATAGGATCAAGAAAAACAGGAACAGGACGTTCTACTTCATCGTTATAACTTGTGGTAAATAAGCGCACCCGATTAAGACAAATTTTTTCGAACTCAGGACGCAGCATGGCGAACTTTTCAATTCTTTCTGATAATTCTGGATGTGATTGATGCAAATCCAGAATACTGTTTTGGATGGTTTGCCAGAAATCCAGCTCGCTATATTCTGAAAAATCCTCTAAAAACACATTACAGATATAGCGGTAATGCACCATGAATAAGCCAGTAAAGATAAAATGGCTCAGCTCTAATGCACTGTGACGTAATAAAATATTCCCTTCTTCAGGTAAAGCATTAAGCTCAGGGAAATCTTCATCAACCAAATTCACATCATCAATAAAATCTTTAAGAACTAAAGCTTTGGGAACACCATTTTCATGTACCAACATGGTATTTTCGCCATGTGGTGAAAATGCCAATCCATAACGATAAAGACAGATCAGAAGCGGCGTCAAACACACCTTTGCGAACTGCGACAACCAGTCTAGCGGCTTTAACTGAGATGCTTCGATTAAAGTCTGAAGGACGGAACGGCCAGATAAATCGCGGTGCAATAATGCGGCTTGTGACAATACTTGCTGATCGGAAGAAATATACGGATCAACACTTTCACGCCATAAACAGCCGAACAATTCTTTAAATTGATATGGCACGCCATCTATACGATCGAAACATGGCTGATGAATGGTTAAAGTCGCAACTTCTCCTAAAAACACCACTCCACTTGCTTGTAAGTCTGCATCGTTGGCCAAAATACTTTTAAGCCAACCTGTCAAAGCAGGTGCAGCCAAATTTCGTTTTGAAGGTAAGCCTCGATAAACAGCGGTGTTAAAAATACTGACGGGAAGCTTGATATAATGCCGTTTCGGGTTAGAAATATTACATAGGGTTCTAATCGATTGCATCGGTACAAAACTGTCGAAGCTGATATCCAGTTCAACGATTTTTTGATCGACAATTTCATTGGCATAAGTTGCCACTAACCATTGATGCCATTGCCATGCATGTACAGGAATGAGGTAATAATCTTCGACACTCAAACCCTTTTCAGATAGTTTTTGCGCAAAGTGTTGTAGCTCTTTAGCATCAAATTCATACTGATAAAGTTCTGCTGCACTCCAGTTTGAGCTAAAACGATAATTGGCCAGATCACGATGTACCGCTAACCATAATACTTTCACTTCAGGTGACAATTCAGGCGCGGCATTGAGATAGTCATCATAGCCAAAGCCCATACGGCCTTTACTCATGATGAGCCACGGATGTCCACGTAACATTCCTTCAATTCGATGATGCGATTCCGTTAAAACGGCTTCACTATTTAAGCGTTTTTCATCAAAAAGGTGTGCTTCTGCCAACCAAGTATTGTTCATTTCCTTGATCAGATAAGCTTGCGTAAATGGCTTAACCTGAGTCGCTTGCGCTGCTGCAACGATAAACTCATGTAAATTCCATGCTGCTTGATGATTGAGCTGAGTTAAATCACGAACAGAGCCTGACTGAATATTCCAGTGACCTAATAAATAGCGATAACCATTAAATTGATAAGTTCGGTCTGCCAACTGTAATTGATACAATCCATTGCCTAATGCCTGAACTTCTATAATTTCTTCATATAAAAATTCAGCAATCGCCATTTCAATTAAACGCTGTCCAGCTGCTCTCCATTGCTGCTGGTTAATTTGTAACTGTGCAAAACTCATAGGGATTTCTCGTACTGAAAAACATGGGACAAGACTTGTTTCAGCTTGGATTTATTTCTTTGAAGATGCAGCAGATGATTTGTGGGACGACGATATTGACTCACCTCCACTCCGCTGTGATCTGATTGGTCCTGACAAGTCTCAACCATGTTTGTGACAGAATGGGTAAATTGAATATTTGGATTTTGACTCAAATCGAAATGTTGGAACGTTTGCGGCTGATCGCCTAACTCATACAGAGTCTGCTGAGCCAGTTGATTGGCAATCACTGCCGAACGATAAGCGCCCAACCCTAAGTCTGGCGTACCCACACCATGACTATGCATTTCCTGATTTTGAACAAAAATGTTTCCGCAGCCTGAATGTACAAGCTGATAATCCTGAGTAATCTTCCAGCGATGTTTCGAATCTCGCTCAATCAGCGACGAGATTTTTTCCATAAAACTTAACTGGGGTGTTCGATAACCAGTAGCTGCAATCACATGATCAGCATCTAAGTAAAACGCCTGTTGCGTGGTCTTATGCACAAAATGCAAACGGATTTGTCCATTTGTTAAAGATGTCGCATCGATTAACTCGCAACTATTATGCAAATGAGTCGCAAAAGGCTGTCCAGAAATGCTGCGCTGATAGAGTCTGTGATAAATCTCACGAATGGTTTTGGCACTAATGCCTTTATAAAGCAAGGCTTGTTGAGCCAATTGACTGCTCTTCACTTTTTCATCAAGTTGATAAAAATGTTGCAGATAATCTGGACTAAAATGCTCCAGACCGAGCGGTGCATATTCCATCGGGAAAAAACCACTGGAACGGGTAAACCAATGCAATTCAATATTTTGATCTGGCCGATTATTTTGCAGCTCAAATAAATCCAGAAATACTTCAGCCGCAGACTGTCCAGATCCTAAAACGACGACATTTCCATTTAAATCAGCTTTATTTTTAAACAGATAGTGCGCTGAGTGTAAGCATTGTTCAGGACGAATTTCTGCAATAGCTGATAAGCAAGCGGGTAAGTGAGGAACATGACCCGTGCCAATCACGAGTTGTTTACAGCGATAATGCTGCTTAACACCATGTTGTTCAACAGTCACCTGAAAACCAGAAGCTAAGGCTTCAATGCCCACGACTTTAGACTGATATTGAATGTGATCGAGTTGCGCCGCAACCCACTGGCAATATTGATTATATTCTCGTCTTGGAATATGCGACTGTTCAAGAAAATAAAATTTATATAGCCGTTGCTGATGTTTTAAATAATTTAAAAAGCTATAAGGACTGGTAGGATCAACCATCGACACCAAATCTGCCATGAACGGCACTTGCAGCATGGTGTTAGGTAGTTGCATACCTGCATGCCAGTCAAACTGATCTTTTTGCTCAAAAAATAAATAGTTCAGCTTGGTTTTGTCTTGCAGCAAACTGGCTAAACTTAAATTAAAAGGGCCTAAACCAATACCAATAAAATCAAGCATAGAGTAAATCCTCTTGTTTGATCATCAGTGGATTCGGTAGTTCAACATACACAGATTGATGCTCAACAGGTGCAATCAACTCATCCAGTTCATGCAACCGAGTCAGCAAATTGCCCTTATAAGGCAGGCTGTCTTTGTACAACAAACCTTTTAACAATGAACTTTGCGGATATTGCGCTAATA
Source organism: Acinetobacter sp. FDAARGOS_515 (assembly GCF_003938865.1). NCBI lineage: Bacteria > Pseudomonadati > Pseudomonadota > Gammaproteobacteria > Moraxellales > Moraxellaceae > Acinetobacter > Acinetobacter sp. FDAARGOS_515. The sequence continues at coordinate 517,272 of NZ_RKIX01000003.1, forward strand.
ATGCGATTAAGGTTTTTTGCAGATATTCGAGTAAATCGTCTTCAGACACATAGCCCGTCGCAGCAATCGCATTCATCAACCCAAACAAGGTATTGCCAAAGAAATAATAACTGAAACGCTCATCCACAAAGCTTTGTGGTCCAACTGCATGCGCTTTTTCATTGAGTTCGGGAAACTGGTGAAGAACTTTCTCGGCCAATTCCTCGATATAATAAAATCCCTGATTATCACGTAACCAGATATTTTTGGGCTTAAAGTTTTCAAGTTCCACCAAAACATTTTGCTGATGCGACTCAAAAGCCATGCCATATTCATGGTAGAGATACATCAATGGTTTTAGGCTAATTTCTAAAAAGTCATGAAACCAGTTCATTGCAATTTGTTGATGGGTAAATGACGGATGCTGCTGACTGATTTTGTCAAATAAAGCATTAAAACGATTCAGTGGTTTAGTGGGATGATCCTGACACAACGAGGCGATACAGGTAATCTGATCATTGCGGTTAAAAGGCTGCTCTCTAAAAATACAAATACTTTCATTAATGATTTCATCATCCAGTCTCAGTGCAATCCATGCAGGATCATTCACCGCTTTAAGGGTGGGACAATTTTTGAGAATTTGTTTGCCTAAAACGCTATGCCATAACCGATGTGTCAATTCCCCCCGATGACATTCTTTAGCCAGATTGATCCGAATTGAATTGGTAATCATCACTGACAATGAGGGTTTAAGCATCCACGGCGATGAAAAACTGGCCAGTGTTCGCACGGAAGTGGTTGGATAAAAATCGACCCCTTGTAAGCCAAGATCAATCAATCTCGTTTTTTGCTTCAGCTGACCATACCATTTCTTACTTTGCAAATAACGGGCTTGCCATGGATGTAAAGGCAATAATTTATAATGCGGGTAGTTTTCTAAAAGACGTCCATCCGCTTCAGACATGTGCCATTTCAAATAATCTTTAAGCTGATTAGAAATGAGTTGCCCTTCTGCACTCCCTTCGGCAATCGAATCTGGATGAACCAACCAGAAATGAAGTGGCGTTTTCCCTTGATATTCAGGCGAAAATTTATGCCAATCTTCATGAATAAAACCTGTACGGCTTTTCGGTGCTGGATGCATACTGTGTCCCAACAACAAAGCTTGTTCAGACTCGATAAAATTTTGTTCTGCATCAATTAAAGCATCTAAGTTCTGTGATCGATGGTTTAAAAACTGCTGCAAGGCATCACGACTTTGTATCCATCGCTCAATGAGTGATGCCGCATCTAATTTATTGGTTTCATTACAAATTAATTCTTCCAATAAAATGGTGGCAATCGCCACCATACTTAAATCACGAAATTGATGATTGATCCATAACTTTGGCAGTGCGGCCAGACGATGTCGACCCACTCGACTCACATACGATAAAGCAACCAGTACTTGAGCATTTAAGCTTTCAACTGGAATTACAAGTAAGGTCAAGCCTTGGCTAAACACTTGTTGGGGAGAGTTTTGTTGAAAGTTTTCGAGTAAATGCCCTTTACCAGTTTCCTGCGTATAAGCATTGACGAGATGTTGCATCGCCAAACGATTGGCAAGCTCTTTCATCGGAAGATCCTCTAAGATAGAGTAAAGTAAGTGATTTTTGACGAATCACTGACATTAGCTTTTGATTTTTCTTAAACAACACACTGCTTAAAGGCAGTAAAAACAAAATAATGATAATAATTAACATTTACATTTGCAATTTATTGAATTTTTATTATAATTTGGTAAATTTCACATAAGCATTTGATATTTTTATCTATTATTAATTTTATGAGTAACCAATTATTTGACATTTCTCATGATATAAAACTATTAAATTTTGACTCGGGATTGGGATTCTTGATTAAAATTCCATACAAAAACAAGGGATTAAATTTTTTGAAAAAATTAGAAGCGTGATTAAGTTCTTCATATATTTCCATAAAATTCATTACACTCACGGGGTTTGAGTGAATATGAGTGGTTGGTATTTATTGATAGCTTAGATTCGAAGCCTTTAAAAACCTATAAAAATATAAAAACCATAATCAGTTCTGCTCTTGGCTAGATTTATTCGATGTACACAGATCGATCACGGCAAAAATTATAGTTTTTCTGCACCAATTGCTCATCCGATCATTCAATTTAAGCCTATGGGTTAGTCAAGTTTTAGAACATTCATAATGAATCATGAAAGCTATCCAATTAAAAACTTGTCAAAATGACAGGTTTTTACCGCAATTTCTGCAATCTCTGGAACAATTCCTGAATCACGGTCAGAACGATAAATTGCACTGTATTTAATGAGGGGTAATCTTGGCGTGAAATTTAAGATTCTTAATTTGTCGCTATTAATTAAATGTTCTAACGGCTTTAATGGCAAATAAGTAATGCCCATTCCTGAAATGGTCAGACCTAATTGCGCCATTAAACTATTACAAATAATATTTTTATTTAAAGTAATTTTTTGCGATAAAAAATAACGCTCATAAATCAAGCCCGTACCTGAAGTTGCGCCTTGAACAAAAAATGAAAATTTCTCACGGCTGGCTTGTTCAAAATCAATATTTTTATTTTTTGGAATGAGTTTGGGTGAACACATCCAGACATTTTCTACGCTTTTAAGGGGAAGTGATTTTAATCGAACATCATCATACATATCAGGCGCAATAATAATATCGAGCTGGTCATTAATAATATTTTCAAATAAGACCCGACTGACTTCAACGGTCGGCTCAATATGTACTCGTGGATAAATTTGTCGGATCTTTTCAATAAAATCTGGTAGCCAGGTCATTGCAGTTAATTCAGTCACCCCTAAACGTAAACGACTGATCAACACTTTTTTATCGCTGACTTTTTCGAGCATGACATCACGGCGTTCCAAAATTTCCTGACAATAAATCAGAAGCTCCCTACCCTGTTCAGTGAGTTTGGCATTACGATTACTTCGGTCAAAAATTTCGATATCAAATGAGCTTTCAAGCTCATGGATACGTTTTGAAATCGCCGACTGTGACATGTGCAATTTATCTGCTGCCGCTTCAAAACCACCTAACTTACAAATCCAAGTCAGTGCTTCCATTTGTTTAAACGTGATCATATTGATTTCCTTCTGGATGAGATCAACATAAATCCTTTAATCACGGATAGCAAATAGCCAGAACTTAATGGACAAGTTTTAATATCAATAAGACACTGTTTTTATTTATAAAAAAATATTTAAAAAAATAAAACATGAAAAAAAGTGTTTTAAAAATATAGATAAATATCGCTAAAAATATTGTTTAAGCATTGCTAGTATCAGCTCAAGAGGAAAAATCATCTTCAATGGATTTTGAGAATTAGAGGATACCACCATGTCATTACCCGGCAGTATGATTCACCCCGCAGCAACGCCACTGACTCAGCAAGAACGTCAACAATTTGTTGATGTCGTGACGCCTCATCTCAGCGACAACATGAACCGTAATGTCGGTATTCATGGTCTACAACGTTTTAATAAAACAGGAAAACTGATCGGAACTGCGCTCACCGTAAAAGTCCGTGGCGGAGATAACCTATTGGTATACAAAGCCATGACCATGTTGCAAGACGGTCATGTTTTGGTGATTGATGCTCAAGGCGATGAAAATAACGCGATTATTGGCGAACTGATCAAATTAGACTGCATCCGTCGTGGCTGTGTTGGTTTTGTGATTGACGGCGCAATTCGTGATGTTGCCAGTTTTGAAAATACACCATGTTATGCCCGTTCGATTACTCATCGCGGCCCATTTAAGACAGGTCCAGGTGAAATTAATGTGCCTGTTATTGTCGGTGGTCAAATCGTTAATCCCGGTGACATCATTGTCGGTGATGAAGATGGTGTGGTGTCTTTCCCTTATGCACACAAAGATGAATTACTTGCCTTAGCCGCCAAACATGCAGACAAGGAAAATAAAGTCAAAGAAATGATCGCGTCTGGTGTTGAGAATCAATCGTGGTATATGGATCTACTTCATGAAAAGGGATACCTCTGATGAATGCCATGAATTTTATTTCTCAGCGCTTGCAGATGATCAAACCATCACCAAGTATTGCTGCCAATGATCTGGTCAATAAATTACGCGCAGAAGGTAAAGATATTATTAACTTCACCATTGGTGAGCCTGATTTCGATACGCCTGAGCACATTATGCAAGCAGCGATTGAAGCGATGCGCAAAGGTGATACCCACTATACCAATGCAGCAGGTACAGTCGCAGTACGTCAGGCAATCAGCCAAAAACTGAAACGCGATAATCAGCTTGATTACAGCATTAATGAGATCGTATGTGGTAGTGGTGGTAAGCCACTTATTTTTCATGCTTTTGCAGCAACGCTAGATGTACAGGATGAAGTGATTATTCATGCACCATATTGGGTATCTTATCCTGATTTGGCTACCTTGAATGACGCGACGCCCGTGGTGATTGAAGGGCGTCAGGATAATGGTTTTAAGCTTACAGCCAAAGATCTAGCACCAGCCATTACCGAAAAAACCCGTTGGGTGGTGTTGAATTATCCAAACAACCCAACAGGTGCAGTGTATTCAAAACAGGAACTTGAAGCTTTAGCAGAACTGCTGAGAAAGCATCCTCATGTCCTGATTATGCTAGATGAAATTTATGAATTTTTCGTTTATGACGACCATCAGCATATTTCACTGGCTCAGATCGCACCTGATTTAAAAGATCGTATTTTGATTATTAATGGTGCTTCAAAAGGTTATGCCATGACAGGCTGGCGTATAGGTTACGCCGCTGGGCCAGAATGGTTAATCAAAGCCATGACCAAACTGATCTCACAAACTACGACTTGCCCAAGCTCGGTCAGCCAAGCTGCCGCAGTAGCTGCATTTGTGGGTGATCAACAGCCCATTTATGACATGCTGGAAATCTATAAAACACGTCGTCAGCGTGTGGTCGATTTGCTTCAACAAATTTCTGGTTTTGATTTTGAACCGCCGCAAGGTGCATTTTATGTCTTTGCCCATGTTGCAGGTCTGATTGGTAAAACCACACCTCAAGGGCAAGTGATCCAGTCGGATGCCGATGTCGTTGAATATTTACTGCGCGAAGGCGGTGTTGCAACGGTCAGTGGTCAGGCTTATGGCATGTCCCCATTTATTCGTCTTTCTTTTGCAAGCTCAATCGAAGTGATTGAAGAAGGATGTCAACGGATCAAGAATGCGGTTGCAAAACTCGCTTAATCGTATTCTTTATTATTAACGATGTTGAGAGCATAACCACGATGTCAAACTAATCGAGCCGATGCAGGTATGGAGAGGCCGTCACGGATGACAGCGCAACACTTTATGCTCTCACCCCTACTCCTTTTGGGGTGAATGATGAACAAGAAACCAAAAATTTCATTAGTCTGGCAAATCATGATCGGTTTGGTCTTGGGTATTTTAGTGGGTTTTTACCTCAATACTCATCCTTCCGATAATAAATGGTTAATCGAACAAGTCTTCCAACCGATGGGTGATATTTTCATTAAACTGATGAAAATGATCGTGATCCCGATCGTCTTTTCATGTCTGGTCGTGGGTATTGCGGGGCATTCCGATGGCAAATCCATGGGACGCATGGGTGCTAAAACTATTTTTTATTTCCTGTGTGTGACCACGACAGCCATTATCATTGGTCTAGTGGTTGGAAATGTCGTAAAACCGGGTGCAGGTGCTGACCTTTCATCGATGGTTGCTGCGCATGTGAATACTTTACCGACCACCGAAACCAAGCATGGTCTAGGTCATGTTATTTTAAATATCATCCCAGACAATATTGTCGATGCCATGGCAAAAGGTAGCTTGCTTCCTGTAATTTTCTTTGCTGTGATGTTTGGTTTAGGCGTCGCGTCTTTACCTCACGAGAAAAAAGACATTGTGGTTTCTTTCTTCTCTTCTGTGTCAGAAGCCATGTTCAAAGTGACACACATGATTATGGCGTATTCTCCAATTGGTATCTTTGGCATGATCGCAGTCACCGTGACCAATTTCGGCATGGAATCCATGTTGCCTCTGCTTAAATTGATTGGCACAACTTATGTCACTGCAATTTTATTTGTTGTCATTGTCTTTGGTCTGATTGCCCGATTCATCGGAATCAATATTTTCCAGCTGATTCGCTTTATGAAAGCGGAACTGGTGCTGGCCTTTTCAAGTGCAAGTTCGACCACGGTATTGCCGCAAGTGATCCAAAAGACTGAACGTTTTGGTTCTGACCGCGGTATTTCAAGCTTTGTGGTTCCAACGGGTTATTCATTTAATCTCGACGGTGCATCACTCTTCCTTGGTTTGGGAACGCTGTTTATTGCCCAGATTTATGGCATCCATTTGTCGCTTGCAGATCAGATCATGCTGGTGGTGACGATGGTCATTACCTCTAAAGGTGCAGCAGGCGTACCGGGTTTTATGTTTGTGATTTTATCGGCAACGTTATCCAGTGCAGGGATTCCACTCGAAGGTATTGCCTTTATCGCAGGGGTTTATCGTCTGATGGATATGCCTAATACAGCTCTAAATGTCTTGGGTAACACGCTAGCACCGTTAGTAATTTCTAAATGGGAAGGAAAATTCAGCGAAGAGCGTCATCAACAAGCGTTACTCAGCATGAAACATTCAAATCCTTCTGTTGCTCAGCCTACTTCGGAATCTTGAGGTAATCCCCATGCAAAATTTATCTTATGTTGATGAAAACGAAGGTCAAGCTTGGCTCAACTTTCTGGAACAACTGGATCGTGTAGAGCCATATCTGGGCGATCTCAAAGAAAATCTGGATCATTTACGTCGTCCAAAGCGTTCATTGATCGTGAATATTCCAGTCAAAATGGATGATGGTACGGTTCGTCATTTTGAAGGTTTTCGTGTTCAACACAGTATTACTCGTGGTCCGGGTAAAGGCGGGGTTCGTTTTCATCCTGATGTGAATCTGAACGAAGTGATGGCGCTGGCAGGCTGGATGACTATTAAATGCGCAGCGTTAAATTTACCCTTTGGCGGTGCTAAAGGTGGCGTTCGAGTTGATCCGACGACGTTGTCTAAAAATGAGTTAGAGCGTTTAACACGTCGCTATACTACGGAAATCAATTTAATTATTGGACCACAAAAAGATATTCCTGCGCCAGATGTGGGTACGACACCCCAAGTGATGGCATGGATGATGGATACTTATTCCATGAATGCAGGCTCTACTGTGACTGGGGTGGTGACAGGTAAACCAGTACATTTGGGTGGTTCACTTGGTCGTTCCAAAGCCACTGGGCGTGGTGTATTTGTCACAGGACTGGAAGCCGCACAAAAAATTGGTTTAGACATTGCGCATGCAACGGTCTGCGTACAGGGCTTTGGTAATGTTGGCGCTGAAGCAGCCTTACTGTTCCATGAGTCTGGCGCAAAAGTGATTGCGGTACAGGATCACACCGCAACACTATATCATCCTGAAGGCATTAACATTCCAGATTTATTGGCTTATCAGAAACAACAAGGCGCCATTAAAGGCTTTGATATGGTTCATGATATCGACAAAAATGAACTCTGGAATATTGAAGCCGACATCTTTATCCCTGCTGCACTCGAAGGTGTGATTAGCAAAGAAATCGCACAGAAACTTCAAACCAAGCTGATTTTAGAAGGTGCCAATGGCCCCACCGATCCGGCCGCAGATGACGTACTCAATGAACGTGGCATTGTGATTGTTCCAGATGTCATTTGTAATGCGGGCGGTGTGACTGTCAGTTATTTTGAATGGGTACAGGATTTAGCCAGTTACTTCTGGACGGAAGATGAAATTAATCATCGTATGGACGTAATTATGCGTAAAGCCATTCATGATGTCTGGGATCGTGCACAACATGCCAATTGTTCACTTCGAACAGCCGCGTATATCGTTGCCTGTGAGCGAATTTTACTGGCGCGTCGTGATCGGGGTTTAATTATCTAGGCAATTTGTAGACCATTTTAAAGCTTGGAAGCATCTCTATAACCATTAAAGATGCTTTCTTCAATCTTATCGAGATGATCTAAGAACTGAATTTTTAATGAAATATCTAATAAATACAATAACATTTAAATAAAAATAAAGTCCGAGTTATAGCTAAAGTCTATTCGGCTTTCTTTGATTATTTTGATTGCGCAAAGATTAGGACTCAACTCATCTCCCTATCTGCACTGATCTAAATAACGGCTAGATAAAATTATGAAATAAAACGGTCAATGTCATCTTATCCTTTGGCAGCATGACTTAGATGATAGTGGCTATTTATTTAAGTGATCTAAAAGAGGCTTAAGCATCTAGCGCTAAATTAAACTATTTCTAAAAATTTTAAGCATCATTGGATGTGATTATTTTTTAATCAAATGTAAGAGTTTTCCTACATTTGCTGTAAGAAATATCTTATTTTTTTGTCAGCTTATCCATTTTAAACTTCTTGTTATCGTTGTTCATCTCAATGTTTTATCACGCATAAACATGAGAAAATATCATGCTGGGAGATAGACTATGTTTCGCAATAGAAATACAGATGAGGTTCTAAATCAAATTTATGATTTTATAAAAGAACGACCAAATTTCTCTAAAAAAGCCCAATGTGAAAAAATTATCGATTTTTTTAGAGAAATACATGAAGAAAATGATGTTGCGTTTGAATATGAAAAACCACATCGAATTATTGGAAACTTTGGTTTTCCTCTGATCGTCTCGATTCACGATGCGCCCGATTATAATGATAAGCAGCGTTTCATTGACTGGGTTTTAGCACGAATCTAACTCTCCAGTTTGAGTCCGCTTTCGATACTGTATCATGCAATGTTCTGATCAAGTCTATATATAAGCTGTTTAATTTTTTATCTATTTGATTTAAAGTCACTTTTCACATAAGCAACCAAAAGGATTTTAAGATCATTTTGTTGATTTCAGGATGACTCAAAAAAGTTTCTTAAATATTTTCAAAAACTTAACAAAATAAAATTTAAGTTACTGATTTTTATAAATATTAATTTTAAAAAAACTAATGCTATTTATATAAAATTGTGTATAATTTCGCCAAATAAACCCTCGCTTGGTTGTAGAAATTTTCTATGACTTAAGTGAGGGTTTTTACATGGATGGCTTATCTGGAAGGGATAATATCGGGTCTTAGATTGGCGGCTTTAGCATGATCTTTTTTTCCAGAGCAGCACGCGCTGATGCTCAAATTCAACTTGTAGCTCAACGTCTTTCAACACGTCTTGCTTTCTTTTCACTCGGTTTTGCAACAGCAGCTTGGGCTCCTTTGATTCCATTTGCACAACAGCGTTTGCATTTAAATCACGCAGACTTTGGTCTATTACTGCTATGTAGTGGTTTAGGCGCGATTTTGGCTATGCCCATCACTGGCCTATTAATTTATCGTATAGGCTGTAAAGTGCTGATCAGTGCTGCCCTGCTGATGCTCTTACTATCATTACCTGCTTTAGCATTGGGTAGTACCGCGCTAAGTATGGCGGTAATTTTATTCTTTTTCGGAACTGCGGCAGGTAGCTTGGGTGTAACGGTCAATTTCCAAGCGGTTTTTGTAGAAAAGAATTCGGATAAACCCATGATGTCAGGTTTTCATGGCATGTGCAGTTTAGGCGGCTTGCTTGGCGTCATGAGCATGACAGTTTTGTTGGCAATCGGCGTTTCACCTGTGATCAGTGTTTTTATGATTGGTCTGGTTCTGGTCGCGATGAGCTTCGTAAGTGTTCCTTATGCATTAGCAGTTATACCAAAAGAGACTCCACTCAATGAAAAGTCTCACGAAGATTTATCAGTCAGCAACACAAAAAAACGCCCGAGCCTTTTAATCCTGATTATCGGGATGATTTGCTTTATTAGCTTTTTATCTGAAGGTTCAGCGATGGACTGGAGCGGCATTTATCTGACGCATAATTTTGGTCTGAATGCTGCTTATGCAGGACTGGGTTATACCTGTTTTGCTATCGCCATGACTGCGGGCCGTTTAATGGGTCAACAAGCACTTCAGCTATTGGGTGAATCCAAGCTGATTCAGTATAGTGTGATTTGTGCATTTGTCGGATTGATGAGTATCATACTGGCACCGCAATGGATATTTGTTCTGATTGGCTATGCTTTACTCGGCTTAGGTTCGGCCAATATTGTACCTGTGATGTTTTCACGCGTTGGACGACAAAATAGCATGCAAAAAGCGGCTGCTTTATCATGTGTATCGACCATTGCCTATACAGGATCATTAACTGGACCTGCCCTGATTGGCATTATTGGAGAATATATAGGTCTTCAATTAGTCTTTGCATGTCTGGCGGGTTTAATTCTATCAATTCTGGCACTGAATCACTTTAGTCAAATCAAGGCTCAAAAATAGTTTGTATCAATAATAAAGTCTTTGGTTGTTAGCACAAAGACTTTATTTTTACTCTAAGCGTTGTGATAAATCTCAGTTCGAATGTTGATATTATTTATTGTTTAGATCCGATATGACGATGACGCGTCAGGATAAAACAAAACCGAAGAAAGGATATTTTCATACTCAAAATTATGTAAGTATTGAGTACATTCAAGGTCATTTAGAAAATCTTGACACCAGTCATTGATATCATAAATGCTTAGTCCATGAATTAGTTTCTGGTAGCGACTTTTTCGCTCTGCCAATGGCATATTGAGTGCTGTTTCCAGTGCGGTCGACATGGCTTCACGGTCTGTTGGATCAACAACCAGAGCATCGGTCATTTGTTCTGCCGCTCCAGCAAATTTTGATAAAATCAACACGCCCGGATTTTGTGGATCTTGTGCAGCAATATATTCTTTTGCGACCAAATTCATTCCATCTTTAAGTGAACTAATCCAGCAGATATCTGCATCACGATAAAACTGCATCAGTTGATTGTGTGCTTTTGATTCATAACTACATACAATCGGATACCAGTCCTCTCGCTTAAATTCGTTGTTGATAATATCCATTTTTAATTTAAATCGTTCAAATAGACGTTTATAGGTGGCGACATCAAGGCGACAAGGACATGCGATTTGTAAATGTTGAATCTGCCCACGCCGTTCAGGATGTTGCTCTAAGTAGTGAGCAAAACTATTAAACCTCTCGAATAAGCCTTTAGAGTAGTCAATACGATCTACTCCAATAATGGTTTTCATCGCCAAGTGCTTAGTCTGTAGCTCTGAGCGAGCATTTGCTAAATCTGCAACCGATTTTTGGATCCCTTTAACATCGACCCCAATCGGATAATGTTGAATCGAAACCAAGCGCTGATTCAGACTTAAACTATTTTTTTGAATTTTTTGTGCTTGCAATAATTGCGTACATACCTGTAGACAATTCTTTTGATCTTGCTGGGTCTGTAATCCAACTAAATTATAATGGCAGATATCCTGAAGTAGCGTATTGGCAACGGGTAACTTTTTCCACAGTTCAAGCGCTGGAAATGGAATATGTAAAAAGAAACCGATTTTATTTTGCATGCCCAATTCACGACAATGACGTGCAACACTTAAGAAATGATAGTCTTGCACCCAAATCAAGTCATCTGGCGCGGCAAATTCACTTATTTTTTTGGCAAATAAAGCATTCACTTGTTGATAGGTTTGATATTCATCATATTGATAATCAATCAAATCAGCGCGGTCATGCATCATTGGCCACAAGCTATTATTAGCAAAACCACAGTAATAATCCTGATATTGTTTCTGGGTGAGCGGACAGGTGATATAGGTAATTTTTGATTTGTATAAAATATCAAAGCGTTGATTGGTCTGTTGTTCAACTTTCTCGCCATTCCAGCCTACCCATATACCGCCGACTTTACTCAAAGCATCCTGCATAGCGACGGCTAAGCCGCCTGCTACACATTTTTCAGATTGAGGTAAACTGACACGATTCGATAATATAATAAGCCTAGACATGTTCTTCTCCATATTTTTCTAAATGTTCAGGAATGGCGGTATCACGTAGTCGTTCTAAAAAAACCCTTAAAAAGAAATTGACCTGATCAATATTTTTAAATCGATATGTCGCATTTGTTGTACCCTCACCCACCTTGATGGTTACGCCTTTCATTTGATTGACGTAGCTAAAACCATCTTCATCGGTTCGATCATCGCCAATGAAAATAGCTAAATGATTTTGCAGATTGAGTAAGTGCGAGATTTCTGTGATGGCTTGACCTTTATCAATATCATTCCAAACTAATTCATAGACATATTTGCCTTTGATCAATCGAAGCTGGTCATGTTGATGTTGTAGGCGCTGCATGATCAGACTAGCAATCTGTTGTAGTTCAGGGCATTTTCGATAATGTAGCGCGATCGCATGTTGTTTATTTTCAATAATTAATTCTGGATAACGTTGAATATCCTTATTTAAAATAGTCTCAAGCGCTTGAAACAATTCACTTTGAGAATGCTTAGAAAATTGATTTTGATCATTGAGATAAATCAACAAACCATGCAAGGCTGCAATAGGTAGATCAATTGCTCCAAACATGTGCTTGGCAGATGATAAATCTCGACCTGTGATCGCAGCTACAGTAAGATGCTGTTGAATATGTTGGATTAAATCCAGTATGTCTTTTGAAATAAAACAACTTGATGGATCGATTTGAAACTCTGCTAAAGTTCCATCAATATCTAAAAATAATGCCATTGATTTATTTTGAGAAAAAATATCATTTACCACATCCTCACAGCGATCATAATGTGAAGGGGCTAATATGCTATTTTCATTTTGAATATTTATGTTCATGTGTTCATCGTTATAATGTGAATGCTTTTAATTAGATTGAGTTAAAAACGATCAAAAATAAAGCAAAATTACTTAAACACCTCAACAATCCGCTTAGGATTTACTTAAGTTGATTTGAATGATACAAACTCATGATTTGTTACATAGACTGAATAAATTTCTTATTAAAAAAAAAGCCGAATAATTTTTTTATTTTCATTATTTTACAAAGGTTAAAAGATTTAAATATGTCATAAAGTCTATAAACTCAAAAAAGAAATCAATATGTTAAAGTGCCTTTATCTTAAGAACTAGATACACAATCCTACTTAGCTTACATGATCCACATAGTCTGATCATAAAAACTAAACATTTGAAACAAGAGTGATGTTTTTATACGCCCCCCAATATAGGCATGCTAACCACTCACTTATTTGATAAAGAGAATTTTTAAATGACGGACTACGAAAAAATTAATGATCTCATTAAAAATATAAGAACGGTCATCTTCACCTTTAGCAATACTGAAGGACATTTACACGCGGCACCTATGACCACCCAAAATCGCGAATTTAATGGTCAAGTATGGTTCATTGGTTCCAAGAAATCTGAATTATGTCAAAGCCTTCAGACAGATTCTCAAGTAAACCTTGCCTATGTCACCTCTTCAAACCATTATGTTTCTATTCATGGCACAGCAAACCTTGTTGATGATCAAAGCATTTTAGATGAACTCTGGTCTCCTGCTTATGAGGCTTTCTTTGAAAATGGAAAACAGGATCCCGACGTACAATTAATTCAGGTAAATGCGCATGGAGCTCAGTATTGGGAAAGTGCAGGAACGATTGCAACTTTATATAAATTAACTAAAGCTGCAATTTCAGGAGAAAAGCAAGAATTAGGAACCAGCGATACTGTGAGACTTTAAAACAACGTATTGCAATTTCTGTATGACTATCATTATTAATGGTATCGATACATCTCAAGCAACTAGTCGTCATGATGAACATCCAGATCATCCATCAAAGATGGAAATCATGATTCAATGAACTGTTTGAGTTATACATGGAGCATTCTTGCTTCATGTATAACTCAAAACAAACTATTATAATTTTTATTTTAAACTCAAACATCGTCTCTTAATAAAAATTTAAATTCAACCAATTCCTATTATAATAATCACTCTATGTATTTTCTAATATTTAGCAGTTTTTTCTTTAGTCTTACATGAGAACTTTTTCATTCATCCCTTTTTATTTCTTCGTATAGGAGAAAAATAAAGAGAATTTAAACAATTATAAAAAAAATCATTCCTTATTAAAAACCAAGAACACTTCAAACTAAAAATGAATTAGATCACAATATTATAATGATGGTCATTCAATCTGTGCATGATGATATGCATCAGCTTTGTAAAATTTCCACAAATTTTAAAACTATAACTATACAGAGCATCCATTTTTATAGCCCGAGATTTGTTAATATTAATTAATACCAGCTACAAATCATCTAAATAATTCTCTAGGGAGCATCATCTATGGAGAATCATCGCATCATTCTTCAAGATGAAGATAAAAATCAACATCAAATCATTCGTGTGAAAGATGTCACTTTCAATACTCAAACCCTTATGAATACTCATCATTGGTTATGGGTTTATGCTGAAAGCTATGAATTTTTTCCATTTGAATCATGGGAACAGCTTAATCACGCTAAAGTCAGTGAAACGATTTCTCTTCAGGGAAAACGATTCAAAGTCATCAAAATCTTAAAAACTAAAAAGCCAAAGTTCTCTTAGTCAAAGAAAAAACAAATCAGTTCACCGACATTTTTCTATAGATTTAGATCGTTAGTCATGCATCATTTTTTAATCCATAGCTTACAACAGTGTAATCCATAGCTTACAAATGTTCATTTATTAATCAATCATTTTAATTTTTGATATATTTATCAATAAGATATGAATTAATATTTTAAAGAAATTTATTTTTATCATTTATTTTAATTTAATTGATATATCTCATTAATTATTTGAATTATAACAAATTACCCAAAAATATTATTTAGTTAATTTAATTAATTAAATCAAATTATTAAATTATAGTTAATTTCAATAATTCGCCAATTTGTGAAAAACAGACTACTATGAGATACGTCACTCCCACTCCTCTAAATTTAATCTCTATTTATTAATAAGATATAAATTTTATTGACTCTTTATTGCTCATTTTTAGTTGAAATGTGACGTAAGTTATTTAAGGAATGTGCAATTATGAAAATTCAGTTATGTTATGCGAGTACTCGCAATCTACAATCAGAAGATCTGTTACAAGATCTGAATGATATTTTGACCATAGCTCGTGATTTTAATAGTCGTCATGATATTTGCGGCGTGCTTTACTATGCTGATGGCTCTTTTTTTCAATGCTTGCAAGGTGAAAAAGAGATCGTCGAAGCATTATTTGCCAATATCTGTAAAGATGAACGCCATTGTGAAATTATTTCATTTGAAATTATGGAGATTGAGGAAACCAAGTTTAAAGATTGGTCAATGAAATATGTGCAACGTAATTCAGAGATTAATAAATTTTTTAAGAAAATGAACTTTAAAATGTTTTCTCCATCTGCACTTGATGACAAAACACTTCCTGTTTTTTTAAATCATCTTTATGATGCTGATCAAGCCAAAATTAAGCAACGAGTCGGTATGAATAATCGTGGTGTAAATAAATATATTTAGTATTATCTATTAGACTTATTTCATAAATCCCCTTTATTTCTTCCTATGAAAGAAAAATAAAGGGCTTCAAACAATGATGAAAGAAGTCTATTTTGCCTATATGAATAATGCTAACAGGCTTCAATCTCAACCAGCCTGTTAGCATTATTAAAAACGTTTTGATTAAAAAAATTTAAATGTTAAAATTTCAATGAATCAATTCATCGCGATATAATTTATACCAAATAAATAATAGTACTATCTTGAAATTTATAACAGATATTCCCAAATGACATAACCAATAGCAAAACCTAAAAAGGCATATAACGTAATGATAAAGAAGACAAAACTTGCCTTATTTTTTTGCTTTAAAAATTGCATATCATTAACCTCAATGATGATCGACCTGACTTAAACCCACAACAATAAATTAAAATAAAATATTAAAATTCATATACTTAATAAAAAATTACTGATGTTCAACCACTACCTGCTTTTGTTGCTGGGATGGCATATATTCAGGTTCATGGCTCACAGCAAAATAAAATAATGCTAAGAACATACAACCTAAAAAAATGCTAATTCCTACGACCACAAATGGAAATTTTGATTGATCCTTTGACATAAGACCAGACTCCTCAATATTTAAAAAATAAATTAAATCGAAGAACTTTCTAAACGCTTCAGCATATTTACATTTTGAATTTGCGTTTGAATATATTCGGCATAGACTGAAATTTTTTCAAAAATATGTTCCGAATAAAACATATCTTCTATCAAATGATGTGCCTGTTTTGGGCTAAAACCATGCGTCAACATGATTAATGGTACATTTATTTCAGAAAATTCATGGCAAAGCTTTTGGTGCAAATCATCTTTTCTTTTAAACAGTAATTTTTTCTGATCGATTTGATTCGATCTAAAGGCTACATCTCCAGCCTGTTGTTTAATGACATATATTTTGACTTTTAAAAAATGACTCATTTGATTTAAGATTTCTAAATCAGTTTTTAAGTACGTCAAAATAAATATTTTTGAAGTATCTGAACGACATATTGCCTGAATCAATTTTAAAAATACAAAATCTAAATCATCATCATATTCAAAAATATCCAGATACAGATTTAAGGACTCCAATGTCCGATCAATATGAATTTGAGTGTGATGATGAACTTGATAAAATGGTGACAGCAGATCGCGAATCATGGGAGTAAAAGGCGTTGAATAAATAGTTTTTTTATTTAAATTCGCCAAGATGAAGGGCGAAAAAACATAAGCCACATTCATATCATCCTGTTTAATCGCAGACTGGATCATATAAGTCAAATCTACAGGCGCCATACTTCTTAATACTTTGGCACGTAGGATGGTTGCTTCGAGATTAACATATTGATTTAAAATCTGTTGTTGTACATTCTGAGAAGGTGCCTGTTCAGGAAAAATCTTCAACAGTTGATTTAATTCTTCAGTTTTGAACACATCACACCTCTTTATTTCATCTCAACAGTAAATCAAATCTAAAAATGTATATCTGCTTGAGTTTTAATCTATTGTCTTTGGAAAATAGGTGGATTGTAAGATACAGATTGAGCTATAAAAAATATAACAGATGAAGCAGTTTCTCT
This sequence comes from Acinetobacter sp. FDAARGOS_515, assembly GCF_003938865.1. Taxonomy (NCBI): domain Bacteria; kingdom Pseudomonadati; phylum Pseudomonadota; class Gammaproteobacteria; order Moraxellales; family Moraxellaceae; genus Acinetobacter; species Acinetobacter sp. FDAARGOS_515. The sequence goes on from NZ_RKIX01000003.1 coordinate 534,385, forward strand.
TAATCTGTTATATTTTTACATCCATTTTAGTCCATTTTCGATTAAATCTACGCTAAAGTGTTATATCTTTCTTTCGATTGTGTTTTTCATTGCAATGTATAAATCTGAACAGTTGGCGCAGCATTTAAAACAATTGATTGAAAATGGGACATGGCCTGCGCAAAGCAAATTGCCCTCTTTACGTGAACAAGCTGAAATTTCTGGGTTTAGTTTGATGACCGTGATGAATGCCTATCAGAATCTTGAGGCACAAGGCTTAATTTATTCAAAAGAAAAATCGGGTTATTTTGTTGCTGAACAGTCAAAAAACCAAACTCCTCAAGCAACAACCCTCGTTTCACTAAATCCTAAAATAGAGATCAACTCTCTTGTCTTTAAGTATTTAAAATCGATTCAATCCAAAGATATTGTGCCATTTGGTTCTGCTTTTCCAGATCATCATCTGCTGACGCCAGCAAAGCTGCTGCAAACCTTAAGTCAGATGGCACGAGATCGAAATAGTTATGATCAAACCAGTAATCTTCCACCAGGAAATCTGGCCTTGCGCAAAATGATTGCCCAGCGTTATGCCATGCAAGGAATAGCCACCGATGCAGATGATATTGTGATTACGTCGGGGGGTCTGGATGCCTTGAATTTATCATTACAGGCGCTGACTCAGCCAGGTGACTATATATTATTACAACAGACCACCTTTTATGGGGCATGGCAAGCCGCAGAACGCTTAGGCTTAAAAGTGATTACGCTGCCAGAACATCCGACACATGGTTTTGACCTGCAAGCCTTTGAACAAATCATTCAACATTATCCAATTAAAGTATGCTGGTTTATGTTAAATGCCCAGAATCCGATTGGATTTACTGTGAGTGATGATCTCAAATATAAAATTGCCAAACTTTTACATCAATATCACATCCATTTAATTGAAGATGATGTCTATGAGGAACTTTATTCTGGTTTAAATAAGCCGCTTCCCATGAAATATTTTGACAGTAATAATCTAGTTTTGCATTGTTCGTCTTTTTCAAAAACTTTAGGTGCTGGTTTTCGTGTAGGTTGGGTCTATGCAGGAAAATATTCAGAGCAAATTCAGCATTTGCAACTGATGAGCACCATTTCAGCCAATACCTTGATTCAAAATGCTTTGGTTGAATTTGTATCGAGTCATCATTATGAAAAGCATTTACGTCAATTACGTCAACGTCTGGAAAAGAACAAAAAACGCTTTACTCAATATTTAAAACAACATTTGGGACAATGCTGCGAAATTTATAGTTTTTCGGGCGGTTACTTTATTTGGATCAAGCTTCCCTTATATCTTAATAGTCTGGAGCTTTACCATCAGCTCATCACCCAACAGATTGGCGTTGCTCCTAGCGCTCTTTTTAATGTTTTAGAAAATAACCAACATGCTATTCGTTTAAATTGCTCATTTGAATGGAATGCATCCATACAAACTGGATTAGATACGCTTATTGACTCTATTTTAAATATTCAAATCCAATCTTGATCTTTTAAATAGTTGAAACTGACCAGAGTCAGAATTTATTCAGCCGAGTAAAAATAGGGAACTCAAGTTCCCTATTTTTACTTAATGAGGTGCAGGCCCTTGTAAACTGCGCTGTGGTTTTGGACTTAACCAGATGATGAATCCTGCAAAAATGAAAGCCATAGCAAATAACAAAAACACATGATTTGCCGACATGGTAATCGCTTCTTTATCCACTAGACTAGAAATAATGCCCAATGTACTGTCTGGACTAAAACCACTCTGAATCAGCGTGTTTTGGGTTTCTTCAACATGTAAGCTCGAGACCATTTCACTACGGGCAACTTTGGCATGGTCATCCCAAATGGTGACCGCAATAGACGCGCCAATTGCCCCTGCCATAGTTCTTAGGAAGTTCATCAATCCCGCAGCGGATGCGATTTCTTGTGGGAGAACCGAAGCAAGTGCAATATTGGACAGAGGAATAAAGAAAAATGGCACAGCAAAGCCTTGCAATATCTGCGGCCAAGCCAAAGTCATAAAGTCTGAATCGGTAATCCAGAAGGCTCGCATAAAGGTCACAACACCCAGCAGTAACAGACCAAAACTGGCCAAAGCGCGTGGATCATGTTTTGTTGCTAATTTAGCAACTATAGGCGACATGGTTAAGCTACCAAAACCCATGGTTGCCGTCAAATAGCCTGCCCAAGTTGCGGTATAACCGAGGTTCATTTGCAACCATTGGGGAATCAGGACAATACTGCCAAAAAACGCGCCAAAACCAAAGGACAGCGCCAGAACCGACACCGTAAAACCTCGATGCCGAAAGATCCAGAGATTGACCACAGGCTGTTTATCGGTCATTTCCCAGATCAGAAAAACAATGAAACCAATAATGGCCGTCAACGCAAGCATGACAATACTGGTATTATTAAACCAGTCACGTTCATGCCCCAAATCTAGCATGAGCTGTAATGCACCAATCCACAGTACTAATAGAAATAAGCCAACACTATCGATTCTTAAGCGAACGGTATCTGTTTCTGCCACAGATAGCAGTCGGATGGCTGCCATCACACAAATAATCCCAACAGGAATATTGATAAAGAAAATCCAGTGCCAAGACAAATTATCACTGATTAAACCACCTAAAATCGGACCTAGAATCGGACCTAATACGGTGGTCATTGCCCAAAGTCCCATCGCTTGAGAATGTTTTTCCTGTGGGAAAATACGCATCAGCAAAGTTTGACTGAGCGGCATCAATGGCCCACCAGACAAACCCTGCCCGATCCGACACAACACCAACATTTCAAGGCTGGTCGAGAGTCCACATAAAAATGAGAATACAGTAAAACCAATCAGCCCCATCACAAAGACACGAACTGTACCAAAACGGCTTGCCAGCCAGCCTGTCAATGGAACACAAATCGCTTCGGCAACTGCATAGGAGGTCACCACCCATGTGCCTTGCGAAGAAGAAACTGCCAGATTTCCTGTAATATGCGGTACAGAAACATTGGCAATAGTGGTATCGAGTACCACCATAAAATTAGATAACGCGATGACAAATGCTGCAAGCAGCAAGCGACCACCACTTAACTCGGCAAAAGGTGTCCGTGATGCCGCCTGATTTTGAGCACTCATAGATTACTTCTTCGAAGAAAGATCGACTTTGGCTTCCATTGACAGACCCACTCGTAATGGATGATCTGCCAACTCTTTAGGATCAAGTGCAATCCGTACAGGTAAACGCTGAACCACTTTAATCCAGTTACCTGTCGCATTTTGTGCAGGGATTAAGGCAAAAGCAGCGCCCGTTCCGCCAGAGAAGCCGATCACCTTGCCATGATATTCAACATCATCACCATACAAATCTGAAGTCAGGGTTGCTGTTTGTCCCACACGGACTTTAGCCAACTGACTTTCTTTAAAGTTAGCATCGACATACAGTTGAGAAATCGGAACAACACTCATCATCACTGTACCGGGAGCGACACGCTGACCAACCTGAATATTACGACGTGCGACTACACCATCAACTGGCGCGCGAATCACGGTACGATCCAGATCAAGCTGTGCTTGTTCAACTTTCGCCTGAGCGACCAATACATCTGGAAGCGTGTCTTCATCGGTACCTTTAATTAAGGCATCATTGGCAGCCAAGTTACTCATGGCCGCTTTACGATTAGATTCAGCCTGAGATAGTCCAGCCTGAGCCACATTTAAATTGGCTTGTGCTGTATGCAATGCGCTTTGTGCAGAAGTCAGTTCTTCTTTGGAAATCGCGCCTGTCGCTGCCAGTGATGCACGGCGATCATAATCCTGTTTGGCTTTGTCTACATCCGTCTGTGCTTTGGCAACCTGTGCTTTGGCACTATTGATTTCATCGTCACGCACGATAACTTGTGAACTTAATGAACTACTATTGGCTGAACTTTGTTGATATTGACGTTTTGCTTTTGCCAATTCAGCCTTTGCCTGCGCCAAAGCAATCGTTGCATCTCGATTGTCAATTTCAACCAGAATATCACCTTGTTTGACTTGTGCTGTGTCAGTGACCAAGACTTTGGCAACCTGACCGCTCACCATAGAGGTGATTTGAGCATTTTCAGCCCCCACATAGGCATTGTCGGTGCTGATCGAATGATTAAAAAATACAGCCCAAATCGCATATAAAATGGCGGCAATAATCACAATCAAGGCAAAATAACCGAGTAGTTTTTTGCGTTTAGACTTCATTGCGTCATCAGAAGTTGATGCTGTCTGCTCTGTTGCCTGCACATCATCTTGAGCATTTGTCATCGGATATTCCTAATTCTGTAGGTTGAAATTTCACAATTTTCCAGTTCGATCGACCAGTCTAAGTTCTGAATCTGAACTTAATCTTAAATGAGAATAGTTTTGACAATGTTAATTTTCAAATGAAGCAAGAATAACCAAAAAAATCATAGGCTGATAATAAAAACATAACTTACCAGTTCATTTTTGCTTAAGCTGAGTTTTACTGCATTTCCAAAAGAAATCGCATAAAAAAAGCATCTCTAAAGATGCTCCTCTGTCCTAATCGATCAACTTACTTAATAGGCATAAGATGCTGTTCCAACTGCAATTATTTTGTCTTCATTATTTTTCATCGTCATTCGCATGGTACAACCTTTACGCCCCAATCGCAGGACTTCAGCTTTAGCAATAAAGTATTCTCCACGTCCAGGGGCTAGATAATCCACCCGCATATCAACCGTTGCCAAGCGTGAAACTTTCTTGATGGTTTCCGCCATATGTTCAGCTTCAGTTTGTTTATACAACTCTCCCATCGCCACAATTCCGCCGATGCTATCCAACATTGTCGCAGCAACACCGCCATGTAAAATTTGAAAAGCAACATTCCCGATTAAATTTGGCAACATTTCGATATGCGCTTCTATCTCATCATTTACAACGCGCATGGTCATCGCATTATGTTTAAAAAAAGGAGAACTATTAAATGCCTGACATAACTGATTCAGAATCACGCTAATATCGATTTTTGAGCCTAATTGAATATGTCCAGTCCATGTTTTTTTCGCTTCAGTCATACGTTCCCTAATCTTCACAAATCTAAATTAAAGCCAATTCTGCTTGTACAAATGCCCTATTATGGGTCTACAATACGCCACAAGTTAATACTGAGGCTTGAGATTGTTATGACTTATACGTTCAATCGTCCTGCATTTCCAGCGACTCGCATGCGTCGAATCCGTAAAAATGATCAACTGCGGGCGATGGTCAGCGAAACTCAACTGACGCCGCATCATCTCATTTATCCAGTATTTGTACTTCCAGGACAAAATCAACGTCAAGATATTCCGAGTATGCCAAATATTCAGCGTTTATCGGCAGATTTACTCGTCAAAAAAGCAGAACGCCTTTTAGAATTAGGCGTATCCAAGCTTGCCTTATTTCCTGTCACACCACAAGAGGACAAAAGTTTGACCGCCGAAGCAGCATGGCGCGAAGACGGTCTGGTACAGGAAACATGTCGATTACTCAAAAAAGAATTACCTGAAATGGTGCTTATCACCGATGGTGCTTTAGATCCATATACCACACATGGTCAGGATGGCATTATCGATGACACGGGTTATGTACTCAATGATGAAACCGTAGAATGTCTCGTCAAACAAGCTTTGAGTCATGCGGCTGCGGGCGCAGACGTCGTGGCGCCAAGTGACATGATGGATGGTCGCATTGCTGCGATTCGTCAGGCCTTTGAACAAAATGGCTTTATTTATACCAACATCATGGCTTATTCAGCCAAATATGCCTCTAGTTTTTACGGGCCTTTTCGTGATGCGGTCGGTTCTGCCAGCAATTTAAAAGGCGGCAATAAATACAACTACCAGATGGATATTGGTAACCGTGCAGAAGCTTTGCATGAAATTGCACTGGATTTGCAAGAAGGCGCAGATATGGTGATTGTCAAACCGGGTATGCCGTATCTGGATATTGTTCGTGAAGTAAAAGATACCTTTGGCGTCCCAACCTTTTTGTATCAGGTCAGTGGCGAATATGCCATGTTGGCAGGTGCCATTCAAAATGGCTGGTTATCTGATAGCGTAATTTTAGAATCTTTACTGTGTTGTCGTCGTGCAGGTGCAGATGGAATCTGGACATATTTTGCCGAAGAAGCAGCACTTAAATTGAAAGAGATGAAATAAAATCTCCCCTAACCCCTCTTTGATAAAGAGGGGAATTTTTAAAATGGTTTAACGTTATCATGCATATTGCCATTATTGGTGCAGGAATTAGTGGGTTACTCACCGCACTGGAACTGGTTGAACAAGGTTGTCAGATTTCTATTTTTGATCAGCAACAATCAGGTCAGGCAGCTTCATGGGCGGGTGGTGGCATCCTCTCGCCGATGTATCCGTGGCGTTATCCTCAAGCCGTTAATACACTGGCGCAATATGGCAAAAGCATGTATCAAACATGGAATGAAAAATTACTACCGATGACAGGTATTGATTTTGAAATCCATGACACAGGTATGCTGATTTTTGATGAAGATGATTTTGATATTGGTCTGAATTATGCAGCGCATTATCAAGACCCCATGCAACAGGCTGACTATCTAGAATATGACGCGTTAGAACAAGTGAATCCGTGGATTAATCCAAAATTTCAACACGCGATTTATTTTTCGCAATTATCCAACGTGCGTAATCCACGACTTTTACAGTCTATCATCTGCTATTTAAAGCAACATCCTCTGGTGCAGTTTTTTGAACAGACTCAAATCTTCAAATTTCAGATTCAAAACCAACAAGTGCTGTCTGCGATAGATCAGCATGGCAACAAAATACAAGCGGATCAATTTGTTATTGCAACAGGGGCATGGAGTCAACATTGGCAACAACAGCTTGAGCTAAAAATTCCTGTACAGCCCGTACAAGGGCAAATGGTGCTGTTTAAAACTCCAGCTCAATGGCTTCCCACCATGTGTATGAATAAGGTCATGTATCTGATTCCACGTCAGGATGGTCATATTGTTTGCGGTTCTAGTATGGCGAATTGTGGTTTTGACACGACGCCCGATGCTAAAACTCAACAGAATATTATCGATGCCTGTCTGGAAATGGTGCCTGAACTGGCTCAATTTCCCATCGTCAAACAATGGGCGGGACTACGACCAAGTTCTCCAACAGGTGTTCCCTATATTGGTGCTGTTCCTGATCTAGACAATCTATGGATGAATGTTGGTCATTTCCGTAATGGTTTATGTATGGGGCCTGCTTCTGCACAGTTGTTAGCTCAGTTAATGCTGAAGCAACCCACATTAACCGACCCAGCACCATATTCTCCTGAACGCCTAAAGACAGAACAGTTGGTCATGGGCTAAACGACAAAAAGGCAAGCTTCAAGATTTATTTAGATTCAAACATTTTGGCTGCCATACGCTGGGCTTGTTTGCCATAAAACCAATAGGTAATCAGATACAAAGGAATCGCCAGCACCAAAAACATGATTAAAATGATGCTGATAAATTGCGGTTGTTGTAAATAAAGTAAAAAATTTTGAAAAACTTCTGGATCACGTATCGAAAATATAGTTAGCCCCACTAAGACACCCAATAAATTATAGCCCCAGAAAATAAGGGAAAACCCCAAAGTTAGTTTTTTACGCTCCTGTTGGCTTGGTGCGCGTTTTTCCTGTTTTAAAAATCGAAAAAGTACGGCGATAACCGCCACCAAATAAGGCACAGCCGTTACAATTCCACCGACACCTTGAGGTAATAGCGCCGCAATCACGCCCATGATCAGCGTCATTATGAAACATATAAGAAAAAACCATAAGTAGTAACGGCGTAAGTTGGTCATTTTCATCACAAATTAAACATTTAAAAAATTATTTTAAGTTTTTTTCAAGTTTTTTGCATTTTGTTGTCAACCTTTTTGGTTGGAGCTTCGTTATATAGAGTACAAGGTCAGCAGCAACCGAATAGTATTTGCACGGCATCCGCAAATTTTCGGTGACCTTTCATTATGACATCTCCTTTAGAGTATGTTTTGTTAGCAGCCAGACATATTTTAAAGTTTTTGACCGACGATTTATCATCACTCGAATCGTCGGTCTTTATTTTTTAAGCTTTTGTTTTATGCTTACCCTATCCCAATTATTGAGCTCTATTTTATAACAACCAAACTCAATATAGTGATGATTAAAAGGATCTTTAAGTGTCTATAAAAATTAAATTTTTATCAGTTGTATTTTTACCTTTACTCACCGCTTGCGTAGGAAATATGAATCCTACGGGTGGTAACTCATCTCCAAACTATCCCTTTTTTATTACAACTCAAGCCCAAATTGTAAAAAACATTGCTGTTCCAATAGGGACAAAGTTAGTTTATCAGGAACAACCTTTTAAACAGGGAAAACAAGATCGGCTAATGTCTGAGACAAAGCTGACTGCGATTGAATTCCCACATGACCAAACCATACTTTGGGGAGGTGTTCCTATTACCTCAATCAATAAGTTTTTTAACTCTGAAATGCATGGCTATACCGTTTATGCCGATTTTAAACGATTGCCTAACAGGCAAAAAAATAGATTTAATCAACTTTGGCAGTCATGTAACGATAGCTTAGGAATTACTGTAAAAAATACAGATGATTGGTCATTTAATAAAGAAAATATTGCAGATATTGAAAGTTGCAGTGTTAATTATCAAAGATATTTTAAAAATAATCCGAAACAACAATATTTTTTGGATCAATTACATCAAGCTTTAAATCAAGTGAATGAAAGCTAAACTATCGAATTTGACATCATTATGGATGAATTGTCTTTTTTCACTCTTTCATCAAACTTAGTCTAAAAATATCATGATGCGATTGATTTTTGATGCGTTCTGAATTGCAGTTCGATTTATGTTACCTTATCCTCTAATCAAAAATAGGAATATCATCACTGATGACCGTGCGCTTTTTTCATACTTCCGACTGGCATTTGGGACAATTTTTTTATAACCATTCCCGCCATTACGAGCATGAACAATTTCTGACATGGTTACTTGAGCAAATCAAACAAAAACAACCACATGCCTTACTGATTGCTGGTGATATTTTCGATGTGATCAATCCTAGTTCGCAGGCACAAAAACAACTTTATCAATTTCTTGCCGATGCACATCAACTTGCACCGCATATGCAAACTTTAATGATTGCAGGCAATCATGATTCAGGCTATCGGATTGAGCAAGTCGAGCCACTTTTAGAAAAATATAATGCCAAAACCGTGGGTGTAATTCGTTGGAATGAAGACAAAACTTTAAATTTGGATCGTTTAATTTTGCCCATTTACGATGAGCAAAAGCAGATCGTAGCATGGTGTATCGCCTTACCCTTTTTACGTTCTGCTGAAATTACGGGTTTCAATGATCAAACAACCAACAGCCAAAATGCCATTGCCTATTTGCACGAGCAACTGATTGCTGAAGCCAAACGACGTAAAACGCACGATCAAGCGATTATTTTGATGTCACATGCCCATATGCAAGGTGGTGAAACTTCGGATTCAGAACGCCCGATTATCATTGGCAATGAAGAAGCGTTATCTACCACTTTGTTTGAAGATGGCATTGATTATGTGGCGCTGGGACATTTACACAAACCGCAAAAAGTTGGACAAACACATATTCGTTATAGTGGCTCACCTATTCCGCTTTCCTTTAGTGAAATTAATTATAAACATCAAGTGGTTGAAGTTACTATCCATCCAGAGCAAAAAGATGATCCATATTTTCAGTTTGAGGCTTTGGAAATTCCGCGTAGCGTTCAATTGCATAAAATTCGTGGTGAACTGACTGAAGTCATGCAACAGTTAAAATCACTACCCAGTGAAGTCATTGAAAGCATTGACCAACGTGAATATATCGATATTGAATATCATACCCTCACGCCACCTCAGCCAAATTTAAGACAACAGTTTGAGAATGCCCTTCCGCCAGATCGCTATCGTCTGGTTCGGATTTCGCGCCAATATTTATCCACCGAAAATAGTGCCGAGCAGCAACAACAGATTCATCTTGAACCGCCAACACCTGAAAAATTATTTCAACAAATTTGGGAAAAAAAGGGATATCACGCAGATGATGAAGTTAAAAAAGACTTTATGAGTTTAGTCGCTCAAGCCCAGCAGCAACTTGAAGATCAACACAAGAGTTAAAGGATTCACGTGAAAATTTTATCCATCCGACTCAAAAATCTAGCATCATTGGCAGGCGAACATTTTATTGATTTTGAAAGTGAGCCACTTGCCAATGCGGGTTTGATTGCCATTGTTGGTAAAACAGGTGCAGGCAAATCCACGATTTTAGATGCAATGTGTTTGGCTTTGTTTAATAAAATTCCTCGGCTCAAAGACAGTGATGGCAAGCTTTTAGATGTGGATGGTTCAGAACTTTTAACCAACTCCCCGCTTACGGTACTACGACGTGGGACAGCACATGGCTTTGCTGAACTCTGTTTTGTCGCACAGGATCAAAAGCATTATTTAGCCCGTTGGGAGATTAAACGCGCCCGCGAAAATGCCACGGGTAAATTACAAAGTGTACAACGCACCTTAAAATGTCTCACCGATGGCGTCGTGATTGCAGACAAAACTAAAGCGGTTGAAGTTCATATCCAACAAATTACCCAACTTAGTTTTGAACAATTCACTCGTGCAGTACTTTTGGCACAATCTGAAGTGACGGCTTTCTTAAAGGCACGCGATAATGAACGCGGTGAACTGCTCGAATATCTGACTAATTCCAGTATTTTTGCCAAGATTGGTCAGCTCGCATTTGAAAAAACCAAAGAAATTACTCAACAGCGCAAACAACTGGAAAATGTTTTAGGTCATATTGAATTACTTTCCGATGAAGAATGCGCTGAACTATGCACTCAGTTTGACAGCGCGAAACAGCAGCAGCAGAAACTTGAAACAGAAAAAGCAAAACTGGAACAAGTGCAACAATGGTTTGAACGCCGACAAAAACTTGAACATGACGTCACGCTCAAACAACAACACTATGATCAACACATCAAAGTAAATCAGGATTTAGAAGCAGACCGTCAGCGTTTAAAACAGTTGAGCATTTTTTCTGAAATACGACCACATGTGTTTCAACAACAGCAGTTACTCAAACATCAGCAGCAACTTGAGCCACAAATTTCAAAGCAGCAACAACATTTTTCAAACTTGACTGTGCAATATGAACAGGAACAAGCGCGCTATCATCAGGCTGAAAATGCACTGCAACAGTTTCAAAGTTTTGAGCAAAAGTACCAAACTGAATTAAATCAGGTGCGTAAATATGTGTTGGAACGCGACTCGATTGCAGAAAAATATAAAGAAATCCAAAGTCGTTTAAAGCAACTTAAACATACGCAACAGCCTTTATTTAGTAAACAACAGCAATTTGAACAACAACAGCAACAGCTTAATGATCGACTGCACCAAACGGCGCTTCAATTGGATCAAAGCAAACAGTTTATGCCGCTTGATCAAGGTTTAAAGACTCATATTCAGCAACTTAGTCAATTTATTCAACATTATCAAAAAATTGAACATAGCATTGGCGATATTGCAGCAGCTCAGCAACAATTGCAGCTTGATGAAAAGACCGTTAAGGATTTAATTGAACGCTTTGGCGATGTTCAGCAAATTGAAGATCAACTGCAACAGCAGCAATTACTCAAAGACCAGCAGTTAGAACGATTGAATCAACTTGAAAGTGTTCAACATAAACTCCAATTATTTATTCAGCTCAAACAAGAACTTGTTCAGCTTCAAGCAGAATTAGAAAACACCAGTCAAACCCAGAAAAAGCTTGAAACACACACTGAAGCGACACAACAACGTTATCAACATGCGAAAACTGAACGTGAACAACTGCAACAGATGTTACAACAGCAACGTTTATTGCATAGCGAAAATATCGAACATTTGCGTGCAGCATTAAAACAAGGCGAAGCTTGTATTGTCTGTGGAAGCATTGAGCATCCTTATCGTGATGATGAAAGTTTGGTCTCTAAAGCCTTATATGAATTACATCAACAACAAGAACAACAAGCTAGCCAAAATGAACAACAGCATTTCAATGAATGGCAAACCACTCAGCAACAACTCAACCAAATACAGGCACGGTTTAAGGAATTAAATAGTAGTTGTGTTCGTAATCAGGAAAAATTTAACGAACAACAACACGTATTAGTGCAAGCAAATCAACAACTCGATATATCTTTAAATTTAACGGAAGCGCCTCGTGAATTAACAGCCCAATTGCAATTGGTTATTGAAAAAAATTTAATCAACAAACAAAAGATTGAACAAGACCTTCAGCAATTAAAACAGGCACAAAAACAACAGCAGACCTTGCAACAGAGAATCCAGAATACCCAATATCAACTCCAAACCATTCAACAATTACAACAACAAGTTCAGCATATTGTGCAATGTTTAACCGATCAGGAGCAGCAACACTGGTTAAAGCATAGCTTAACGCTTGCCGAAAAAATCCTGCATCGCTTGCAGGAGCGTGTCCAACAGCTTAAAACAAGTGAAGAATTGCAACAACAGTCTGATCAACTACAGCAACAACTTAAACAATTGATTGCTGAGATTGGGTATAACAACAAACAGTTGGCTGAGCTAAAGCAGCAACTAGAACATGTAAGACAACAAGGTCTACAAAATAGTGAAAATGCGACTCATCTCGTTGAACAGATGACAGGTAAGACCGCTGTAAAAGCCAATGAATGGCTCACACAACATGAGCAGCAACGTCACGATTTACAAAAAAATTATCAACAACTCAAACAGGGCTTTGAGCAATTACGACTGACTTTTGATCAGCAAAAAAGTGAATTAGATCGCCTCAATGCACATTTGGAGCAAAATCAAAAAGATTTAATGCAATGTCAGGGTCAAATTGAACAATGGTTAAATCTTCATACCGCATTTAAACAACAACAATTTGCAGAATTGCTAGCCATTTCAACCTCGGAAGAACAGCAACTTCGTATGGTCTTGCAGCAGGCTGAACGTCAACTCAATGAAGCACATTCAGCACTGAAAACGATACAGGAACAACTTGCAGAACATCTGCAATCGCAACCCGAAATAGCTCTCGAACAGCTTAAAACACAGCTTCAGGATACTCTGAGTCAGTTACAAAGCACCGGTGAGCAACGTGATCAATATAAAGTTAAATTAGAGTTACATCAGCAGAATCTAGCCAAGCAGCAACAATATGCCGATCAGATTCAACTGATCCAACAACAAGAACATCGCTGGAGTAAGATTTCTAGTCTAATTGGCGATGCCAAAGGTAAAGAATTTCGTGATTTGGCACAGCAATATAATCTGGATATTTTACTGGAATATGCCAATCAACAACTCGCCATGCTGTCACAGCGCTATACCTTAAAACGTCTGGAGAACTCACTCAGTCTTGCCATTATCGATCATGATATGGATGGTGAAATCCGTTCCGTCGCGTCGCTCTCTGGCGGTGAATCATTTCTGACTGCACTTGCAATTTCTTTGGCGATTGCCAATATGGCTTCTGGTTCAATGAAAATCGAATCTTTATTTATTGATGAAGGCTTTGGCACACTGGATGCATCTTCTTTGCATATGGTCATGAATGCGCTTGATCAATTACAAAGTCAGGGGCGTAAAGTGGTTTTAATCTCGCATATTCAAGAAATGCATGAACGCATTCCTGTACAAATACAGGTTCAGCCAATCGGTTCTGGTTCGAGTCGAATTGAAGTGGTGGGATGATCTTTTCATTGGCTAAGCATCGTCCAAACTTTACATATCCCCTACTATTTGCTTGTGAATCATTCATTGTGAAAGAGAAAGAATTTGGTAACTTAAAAATGATTCTGATTAAAAACAAAAATGATCAAAGCAAGAAAATATTTGTTTTTAGGCGGAGATAAAAAATTTAATTTGGGCTAAAAAATGCATACATTATCAATAAACTGTCAGCTTCATTATCGCGTCATAAATGCAACCCAATTTATTTTTCAATTGCAGATCGCAGAACATCCCTGGCAGACGATCGTCGATGAATCATTTCAGCTAAAGCCCGATTTGACCTTTGAACAATATCATCGTGATAATGCTTTAAATCGACTTATTCGTGTGTACGCGCCACAAGGCGATTTAATGGTTCAATATAATGCAGAAGTTCAAACTTATATTCCTGAACGTGACACGACTTTAAAAGAATGTGAAATTCAAGATTTACCTTCGGATACATTATTTTATCTTGCGCCAAGCCGTTTTTGTGAGTCCGATTTGATCGGTATAATGGTAAACAATACTTTTGCTGATTTGCCAAAAGGCTATACACGTGTACAAGCAATTTGTGATTGGATTTATAATAATATTCTATACCAATCAGGTTCATCAGACAGCACGACCACAGCACGTGATATTTTAGTTAATCGCGCTGGGGTATGTCGTGATTTTGCTCATCTAGGCATTGCGATTTGCCGTGCGCTGAATATTCCTGCACGATTTGTATTTGGTTATATGCCTTTTTATGAAGCTCAGCCTGATTTCCATGCAATTTTTGAGGTTTATCTTGAAAATCAGTGGGTGCTTTTTGATGCCACACGTATGGGGCCGATTGATCAGTTTGTTCGCATAGGTACTGGACTCGATGCCAAAGATGTTCCATTTGCAACGGTTTATGGAGAAATTGAACTCATTTCTATGAGTCCCTTGATTGAGCGTGTTGGAGCATAATCTGAATTACGTTCATGATATATCGGTTAGTTGTCTAAGGTTTTTTTAATTTTTCAAGTGAGGGAAAAATATTCCCCTCATCTTGTATTGATCTCCAATATTTAAGCCGAGCTTAAAACCACACCTGAAAACACCAGACAATAAATCCCAAATAAATACCAGCGACCATGCTCTAGCCATGCAGAGAGCCATTTAAGCGCCAGTAAACCTGTTAGAAAGCTAAAGACCATGCCAAACAAGCTTGGTAATAACAAACTTCCTAATGCCAAATGGGAAGCTCCCACAGTTGCCTGTTGCGCATGAACCAAACGCAATAATTCTTTTGCGATCACAGCAGGCGTTAATACCACAGCCAAGGCAAAACTAAACTCTTCGGCTTTTTGACGAGATATGCCTAAAAATAACGCTGTGGAAATCGTTGCACCTGAGCGAGAAAAACCTCTAAAAGGTAAACATAAAGCTTGCACTGCCCCAATCACAATAGCACTGGATAAACCGATATCACCTTGTTGTCCACGATCAAAACGTGAAGATAGAATAATTAAAACCCCTGCCGCAGCTAAAGCTGCTGCCATCAATTTGGAGTTACTAAATAAATGTTCAATCTCAAAATTACTGGCTCCGCCAAAAAATACATGTTTAATTAAAGCTTGCAATAACAGCCCTAACACACCCGTAATTGCGGTTGCGATTAAAACATAGAAGAAACGCTGTTTGAAATCATCCCGGTTTGAGAAATAAGTTTTTTTCCATGACCGCCAAAAATACACGATTACGGCAAACATTGTTCCTGTATGTAGCATCACCAATAAAAAAGTCATCTGTGGTGCAGAAGGGTCAAAACCCATGATTTTTTCTGCCAAAATCACATGTGCAGAACTGGAAACAGGCAAAAGTTCAGCTAAGCCCTGAATCACTGCCAAAATAAATACATGGAAAAGGTTCATTTATATTCTCGTAAAAGCCCGTGATGCTTATATACGTTCGAGCCATTAAAACTAGATTAAAAAGCTCAATCGAATTAAACAAACACCACGCTTATCATCCGAATAAATGAATTTATTCCTTTAAAAGTTGTCTTACTTCATTTTTAAATTTTATTTTGAATAATCCCGTGCTCCAAAAAGAGCCGTACCAATACGGACGATGGTCGCTCCTGCTGCAATTGCAGCATCCAGATCACCAGACATTCCCATACTTAAAGTATCCCAGTCCTGTGGCTGCGCATGTTGAGGCTTTACCTGTTCAAATAATTCTTTGGCATCGATGAAAGCCTGAGAATGATCTGGCGCAGGAATCACCATAATTCCGCGTAGACGAATATGAGGCAATTGACTAATTTGTGCGACCAGTTCAGACACTTCATCTGGTTGGCAACCATCTTTTGAGTCTTGCGCATCAATATTGACTTGAATGCATAAATTTAATGGTGGCTGCGTATCTAAACGCTGGCTGGATAAACGCTCAGCAATGATTAAACGATCTACGCCATGTACCCAATCAAACTTTTCCGCCAGTTGCTTAGTTTTATTACGCTGTACATGTCCAATAAAATGCCATTCAATATCGAGATCTTTTAATTCTTCAATTTTATCCAGCGCTTCCTGTAAATAATTTTCTCCGAAACACTGCTGGCCTAACTGATACATTTCACGCAACGACTGACTTGGATGAGTTTTAGATACCGCCAATAAACGTACCGTAGCAGGGTCACGCCGAGCACAATCACAGGCATTTTTGATTTGATTCAGGACCTGATTTCGTGCTTGTTGAAACTGATTCATTGACAGGGTTCTCATTTCAGTTATTTTTTTTGCTTAACCTTACTTTGAAGTGTTGGTAAGCGATTCGGAAACGCTTATTATTCTACAAAATAACGATACTTACTCATTATATTAGGGGAAATCATGGATATCACAGAATTACTCGCCTTTTCGGTTAAAAACGGTGCATCAGATTTACATCTTTCAGCAGGAATGCCACCGATGATTCGTGTCGATGGTGAGGTTCGTCGTATTAATTTACCAGCACTGGAACACAAAGAAGTTCACCGTCTTGTTTATGACATTATGAATGACAAACAACGTCGTGACTTTGAAGAACAGCTAGAAACTGACTTTTCCTTTGAAGTTCCAAACATTGCGCGTTTTCGTATCAATGCCTTTAACCAAAATCGTGGTGCAGGTGCAGTGTTCCGTACGATTCCGTCTAAAGTACTCACCATGGATGATTTGGGTTTAGGACAAATCTTTAAGGATATCTGTGATTATCCACGTGGTATTGTACTGGTTACAGGGCCAACGGGTTCGGGTAAATCAACCACGCTTGCCGCCATGCTAGATTATATCAATGACAATCGCTATGACCATATTTTAACCGTAGAAGATCCGATCGAATTTGTACATCAATCCAAAAAGTGCCTGATTAACCAACGTGAAGTACATCGTGATACTCATGGCTTTAATGAAGCACTACGTTCAGCACTACGTGAAGACCCTGATATCATCCTTGTCGGTGAGATGCGTGACCTTGAAACCATTCGTTTGGCTTTGACCGCCGCAGAAACAGGTCACTTGGTATTTGGTACATTGCATACCACATCTGCTGCAAAAACCATTGACCGTGTAATTGACGTATTCCCTGCTGAAGAAAAAGATATGGTTCGCGCCATGTTATCTGAATCTTTACAAGCCGTTATTTCTCAAACATTATTGAAGAAAAATGGCGGTGGCCGTGTCGCAGCGCATGAGATCATGATCGGGATACCTGCGATCCGTAACTTAATCCGTGAAAATAAAGTCGCGCAAATGTACTCTGCTATTCAGACAGGTGCTAACTATGGCATGACCACGCTAGATCAAAGCCTCAAAACATTGGTTTCAAAAGGCGTGATCAGTCCACAAACTGCGCGAACAGCTGCCAAATCGCCAGAATCCTTCCTATAAACCATAAAAATAAAGGATGATAAGACATGGATTTTAATGATCTTCTCAATCTGATGATTGAACAACAAGCATCAGACCTGTTTGTCACCGCAGGTGTGGAACCTTCGATGAAAATTAATGGTCAGATTGTCCCAGTGTCTAAGACTAAGCTGAATGCTGAGGTCGTTGGACAACTGATTCAGTCCATTATGTCTGATAAGCAACGCAAGGAATTTGACGAGAGCAGAGAGTGTAACTTTGCGATTGTAAATCGGGAAAAAACCGCACGTTTTCGTGTCAGTGCATTTCAGCAGCGTGATATGCCAGGCATGGTATTACGTCGTATCGAAACGATTATTCCTACAATGGATGAATTACGCTTACCGCCCATTCTTAAAGATCTGGCCATGACCAAACGTGGCATTATTATCTTTGTTGGGGCAACCGGTACGGGTAAATCCACTTCATTGGCATCCATGATTGGTTATCGAAATCAGAACTCCAAAGGTCATATCATCACGGTTGAAGATCCAATCGAGTTCATTCATGAACACGCAGGTTGTATTGTGACCCAACGTGAGGTCGGTATTGATACAGACTCTTTCGATGTGGCCCTGAAAAACACACTACGACAAGCCCCTGATGTGATCTTGATTGGTGAGATTCGTTCACGTGAGGTCATGGACTATGCCATTGCCTTTGCTGAAACAGGACATCTAGTCTTAGCGACATTACACGCCAACAACGCCAACCAAGCGTTGGATCGTATTATTCATTTCTTTGAAAGTGATCGCCATAATCAGCTCTATATGGATCTCTCGCTCAATCTAAAAGCGATGGTGGCACAGCAATTGATCCCAACACCAGATGGCAATTCACGTCGTGCTGCGATTGAAATTCTGATCAATACACCATTACTTGCTGACTATATTCGTAAAGGTGAAATTCATGAAATCAAAGATTTAATGAAACGTTCACGTGAACTCGGCATGCAAACCTTTGATCAGGCTTTATTTGATTTATATAAAGCAGGTCAAATTACCTATAAAGATGCCTTAAAACATGCTGACTCACCAAACGATCTACGCCTCAGCATCAAACTTTCAGAGGAAGGTGCAGAACAACTCTTAAATGCCAGCCGTAATATTACTTTCGATGGTCAGTAAAGCGATTGAGCTCACGCTGAAATAAAAAAGGAAGCGCAAGCTTCCTTTTTTAATTTGTTGTATTTATGTGATTTTATTGCTTTTTACGATAGGCTTCCTGACATTCAGGTGCATCACAATAACCATATAAATTTAAAGAATGGCCTGTTAAGGTAAAACCATGCTTTTCAGCAACGGTATGTTGCTCATGTTCAATGATTTCATTTGTAAATTCAACGACTTTACCGCAATTTAAACATACTAGATGATCATGGTGATCTTCTTGCATAATCTCAAAAACAGAATGATTGTTTTCAAAATGATGGCGCTGAATAATACCTGCGGCTTCAAATTGTGTTAATACACGGTAAACTGTAGCTAAACCGACATCTTCACCTTGCTCAAGCAAAGTCTTATAAATATCTTCTGCGCTCAAATGGTGCTGTTTTGAATTTTCTAATAATTCCAAAATCTTAATTCGTGGCAGGGTGACTTTGAGTCCAGCTTTACGTAAATCTTGATTGGAAATCGGCATAAAAAAAGGTCTCTCAACAAATTTAAAGTTGGAATAGGCAATCGTAGTTAGATGCAGTATGATCTATCCCTAAGTCAAATGCATCATAATTTATTGGGATAGTGTAGCAAAATGCAAAAACTTATGTTGGCGTTATTCGTCACTTCACTGCTTGCTGGTTGTTCAACTTTAGGTGTCTACAAAGTTGACATCCCTCAGGGAACTCCATTAACTAAAGCCCAAGCATCAAAAGTTCAAGTGGGTATGAATTTTCAACAAGTTCGCTTTTTGCTCGGTAGTCCAACCGTTACAGATCCTCTAAATCCATTACGCTGGGACTATATCTACAACTATATTCCAGGTACTTATGCTAAAAAAGCAAAAATTCCTGCTGCACATGGTCAGCATTTAAAAATTTACTTTGACGAATCAGGGATCGTCAAAAGTATCGAAGGCTTGGATACTATTCCAGAAACACAGCCTGGTTTACCAGCTTCTAAGGAAGCCATCCTAACAGCCCCACCACTATAATGATTTTTCAATAAAAAGATACCCCTCGCTTGAGGGGTTCTTTCTATGAGTCAGATTGTTTAAAACGATTACCACGCTGAAAACGTCCCACTGGATTTTTCTGAGCACGATTACGCCGAATATCTTGAGGATGAATCATCAGAGGTCGATAAATCTCCACACGGTCACCAGCTTTTAACGGCGTATCCAACGTAATTTTGACACCAAAAATACCCAATTTTAGAGGTTCTGCAATCTCAATTTGTTGCCTAATCTGACTGAGTTCAATCGCTTGAATTGCAGTCATCCCCTGAGTAAATGGGACAGCAATTAAAAACTGCTGATTGACCGCCGCATACGCCACCCAGACCTGAGCATGGCTCATGAGAACAATGGCCCAATGATCGCCAGCATTGCCAGAATAATCGATAAAGGTAGAACAATGCGGATTGCGATCCGCCATAGATTATAAAAAAGCTCATTACTAAAGTTCATCGATTTGCGCAAATGGCTAATTTTCATAATCCAACCTGCAAAGATTGAATAAATCAGACAAATCAATAATCCCCACAGCATAAGCAAGATATTAAACTCAAACTGCATATTAGGGATCAGCCAGATCAATATGGCAATCAGCAAGATCACCCATTGCATCAACACTGATAACTGACGCTGTTGTAGTTGCTCTCGGGCCAGTTGAAATAACAAAGCGGCTGCAATAACGCCTGCAATAGCCAGTGTTGTATCAGAAAAATTTTGTTGTGCTGAGTAAAACCCGAAAGCAATCACGGCAACAAACTGAGCGATCCAGATCGGAAAAGCAGTTTTACTCGCTTCTGATGTATTTTGAATCTGAATCAAGCTATTTTGCCAGTACAGCCCCATGCCTAAACCTGTCGCCACCAATGCCAAAACTGTGGCACTACCCCATTCTTTAAACTCAATGGGTGTCCAGTGCCAGCTAGTGGTTGGCTGCGCCAAAAATAGTGAGCTGATCAATGAAATGACAACCCCTAAGACCATCAGAATCAGTAAAATCTGGCGTGGAATAAACGACAAAGCAAATGCAATAATCGCTAAACCAACAAATAGAATCTGCGAACTAAAACCAAGTCCCACAGCCACAGATGCAGACATTCCCAAATGGGCTAAAATTGCGCCTGCCAAAAATGGAATAAATACAACGGCGAGCCACCCCACAATTCGCCATTTTTGTGAAGCATCCGCATCACGGGTTAAACTGGATAATGCATTCAAGGCGGTTGTTTTTGAGCGCTTCGCCAGTGCAATTTCCAGATAGCAAAGAGGAAGTGCCAAAATTACCATAGTCCCTAACCAAAGCAACCAGAAATCCAGTTGACGGTCGATCTGAATCCCCACAGCCGATGCTAATGCTGCAATCATAATAAAAGTAAAGCAAAACGCCATAAGTGGTGATAACCACCGCGCGAAAGCTGAATCCTGCATCATTCATTCCTAATATGAAGTCTGGAGATATTTTGCCTTTGTCGAGTATGAAAATCAAAGTTTGCAAATAAAAAATGCAAACCATCTATTTCTAGATGATTTGCAGCGCTGAGTCTTGTTGTTATTTTCTTTTATTGAAGCTTGCCGATTCGTGACTTTTATTTATGAAAAGAAACGTGCAAACCACCCCTTGCCTTTTTTCTGTTCTTTTTCCTTAATAATACCCATCATGTTTTCTTTCACTGCACCAACATAATCAGCATCATCATGTTGGATATGATTAATCAACCATTTTGATAGCACTTCATAAAGTTCTTCCTCAACATCATGCCCCATTTCAAAACGTTCACGATAGTGCTCAATTTTTTTAATAAATAAATCATGCACACGTTTATGAGGAACTCGATATTTATAATTTGCCTCTTCCTGTAAACTTTCTTCAAAGGCAAAATGCGATTGAGTATAATCAATCAAGTTTAATAGCACATCTTTGACATGAGCTCTGTCATGTGTTTTTCTGACTTCTTCAAGCTCATTAATATATTCAAGAATACGTTGATGCTGATCATCAATGACTTCAATGCCAGTATTATATTCAGAAAGCCATCTCATATCACACCTCTGCTGTCTAAAACATTTATTAGATATCAATATAATATCTGTTATTTTTTTAAATGAAAATAAAGCAAATTGGTCGGGATTATAATAAGCATCAAAAAATAGGTTTAATTGTCTGATTTGCATAAAATTTCAGCCTAAAAACAAAGCAAAAAAGTAAGATATTTTTTAACCAATTTCTAGGTTTATTATTAACAAAAAAAGAAAAATAAATAAAAAAATGCAGAATATACATAAAATTTGTCTTTATAAACAAAAATAGCAAATTATTTTAAATATATGGTTACATTATTTTTTAAGATAATCATCAAAGCTTAAATTTAAATGAAATCTAATATTGGTCTGCACGAGTGATTCGTTTAAGTTCAGGATTTTTTAGTTCACGCTCTAAACGTTCAACATGTGTTTGAGCATGTTTTAGTGGTTTTCCATCCTGAAATAAAATCATTTCTCCAGCTTGATAAGACGTCCACTGTTCATTTTGAGTAAGCGGCTCAGTCGTAATCACGGCAACACGATCATGGGAGGTAGTGACTTGACTGAAATCCACTTCCACATCCAGATCAATCAGCCGTGCGGCTTTAAAAGGGTATTCTCGCACCAACCAATGTAACTTGGTTGTCGCATAGCTAAACAATGCCTGACCATTGGACAAGCAATAATTGAAGGTTCCAAACTCAGCAACTTTGGGTGAAATTTGTTCAAGAACAGCAAAGACTTGTAGCACACTCGGTTCGGTATAACCAAAATGCTCAACCAACTGGTCTAGCAAATAGCAAAATGCGCGCTCACTATCCGTATTGCCAATGGGCGTAAAACGCCCTGTTAACGGTGGATCAAAATGATGTAAATCTCCATTATGTGCAAAAATCCACTGTCTGCCCCACAGTTCACGGATAAACGGATGCGAGTTTTCTAGGGTAATCTTGCCTTGTGTTGCTTTACGAATATGGGCGATGACATTACGTGATTTGATTGGATAGTTACGCACCAGTTCTGCAATGGGCGATTCAACCGCAGATTGATTATCGACAAATAAACGGCAAGCTTTATCTTCAAAAAATGCAATCCCGAAACCATCGGAATGATCAGAGGTAATCCCCGCGCGTTGCGAAAAACCTTTAAAAGAAAAGGTAATATCGGTCGGAGTGGCACAATTCATTCCAAGTAGTTGGCACATAGCATGTCAAATCAAAGCAAGAGGCTTAGCTGTATTGTGCATCAGTGGCAAAAGGCTTGCAAATCTGAATATATAGAGCCTAATACAAAATTAACGATAAATTCTATTTATGGACACGTTTACTCAAGACAAAAGACTTTGCAACCTGATTCACTTCCAAAAAAACAAAGTAATCCAGACAATTAAAAGTTTCATCGTAGAACGCTTGACGCGATAATTTAGATTGCATGTCCAGATACATTTTAAATAATTTGGGCATACGCTCATCTTGTGGAAAACTAAACTCAGGACGCGGGATCTCAAAATGATTTTTTGAGGCAATACCGATGGTCTGCTTTGAATCTAAACGCTGAATTTGCTGATGTGTGTGATAAGCGCGCGCCAAATTATCTTGCAAATGAATACTGACACAGCCCATCAAATATTTGGCACGCATCGACCAAAGTACCTTGGGCACCAGATTCAGCCAGAGTATCGATAATGCTTTACCTGAACGAAACCGTGGATGTACACAGGTACGACCTATTTCAAGTACATTGGGTAAATGTGAAAGTTGCGGAACAATTTCAAACTCACTCGCACTATAACTTTGTGATATTTCTTGGCCCTGAAAAAGTTTAAGGCGGGTATATGCCACGATCTCGCCTGTCCATTTTTCTCTTAATACCGCATGTTCGCAGCCAAAATCATAAATATCCTGATCCAGTCCATCTTCAAAGCTTACACCAAATTGTTGACTAAATTGAACTGCACGAAATCGTTGTACTTCTTGTAATTCTTTTAGGTTATCGACCCAGTCAAAGCGAAACTGAGTTTGGTTGGTTTTTTGACGAGTTAAAGGCAGACTAAAATTTTGGCGATAGTGATTGAGTTTTTCTAGCATAATGTCACCCTGTTTTTATCATTATGCTTACACTAGGATAAGATCATGACAGGAAAATGACGTTTTATACCCAATAAAAAAGTCATCCGAAGATGACTTTATAAAACACAATACAAAAATTTAATGCGTAACTTTATGTGCAAGTCGGTTGGTAATCAATGTCCCGACACCATGATCTGTAAAGATTTCCAGTAAGGTTGCATGCGGTACACGACCATCGACAATATGCGCACTCACCACGCCGCCTTTCACCGCATCAAGAGCACAGCCTACTTTAGGAATCATACCGCCATAAATCACACCTGTTTCGATTAAACGATCGACTTCCTGTGTGCTTAAGCCAGTCAGCAGATTTTTATTTTCATCCAGTACACCCGTGATGTTGGTCAACAAAATCAGTTTTTCAGCGCCTAAGGCTTCCGCGACTTTACCTGCGACCAAATCTGCATTGATATTGTAAGTATTTCCCTCTTCATCGACACCTAAAGGTGCGATCACAGGAATGAAATCACTTTGGGTAAACATTTCCAACACATCGGTTTTTACCCCAACCACTTCACCGACCATGCCCAGATCAATATGCTGCACCTGACCTTGCTCATCTTGTTTTTCCATGAGCAATTTACGTGCACGCAACAAGTTGCCATCCTTACCTGTTAAACCAATGGCACGGCCACCGTGTTTATTGATCAGGTTGACAATGGATTTGTTGACACTCCCACCAAGCACCATTTCCACAACTTCCATGGTCGCTTCATCGGTAACACGCATTCCATCAATACGGTCAGACTCCTGCCCCAAACGTTTGAGGAGCGAATCAACTTGTGGACCACCACCATGTACTACGATTGGATTTAAACCCACAGTTTTTAATAACACAATATCGCGTGCAAATGAGCTTTCCAGTTCAGGATCGGTCATTGCATTGCCACCATATTTCACAACTAGCGTTTTACCCGAAAAACGTTGAATGTACGGCAAAGCTTCGGTCAATATTTTCGCTTTGTCGATGCCAGTATGCTGATGTGGCATTCGCCTCTCCTTAATGGATGTTTGAAATATCTTGCGCTATTTTAGGATATTTATCCTGCAACATGCGAACAAACTGATGTCGAATCTGTGCCAATTGCAATGGACTGCCCGCATCAAACCTGACAGTAAAGTATTCGCCCGTGTTGGATGCTCGAATAATGCCAAAACCATCGTCAAAATCAAGTCGTATCCCATCTATTTTGCTGAGTTGTGCTTTAGATTGATAACTACAACTTTCAATATCCTGCAACACAATTTTGGGTTCCGAACGATGAGTGCTAATGTAAGTATCTTCCGTACAATAACGCTCTGGGAAAGCAGACACCAGCTGAGACAGTGTTTGCTTAGGGAACTGACTTAAATATTCCAGTACCCGCAGTGCAGCATATACACCATCATCATAACCAAAACCACGACCATCGTTGAATACATAATGCCCTGCGTACTCTCCACCAAAAACCGCTTTTCCCTGAGATTGGGATAAATAACGTCGCAGAAAACTACTGCCTGTGCGGATCATGGTTGCAATGCCGCCTAAGTCATTAACAGTTTGTGTCACCATACTGGAGCACTTAACATCAAAAACAATTTCAGCTTGCGGATGCTGCTCTAGGCACATTTGTGCGAATAGAGAAATCAAACGATCCGCGGTAATAATATGTGCCTGTTCATCCATGATGACTAAGCGATCACCATCACCATCTAGCGCAATCCCAATATCCGCTTGATGATTAAGCACTGCGTGTTGTAATTTTTCCAAATGAATCGCCTGAGAAGGATCAGGCGCGTGATCTGGAAACTCACCATTGGCTTCACAACGCAAAGCAATGACATCACAACCCAATCCATTCAGCACCATTTCAGCACAGCGTCCTGCTGAACCATGCAAACCATCTAAAACCACCTTGAAAGGTCGTTTTAGATGAATATCTTCAAGTAAACCCTGTTGATACATTAAACAGTATTCGGTTTTGATTTGATGGCTTAATCCTCGAATACGAGGAACATCTAATGCTTGAATATGATAATGGGCGGCTGCATTGCCAACCGCTTCAATCTGTGCAGGTGTTGGAGGTTCACCGTTTAAAATCCATTTAATTCCATTGTCAGACTTTGGATTATGGCTTGCCGTCACCATCACCCCATTGCCATGGGTCTGACGCGCCATGAAATACATCATCGGGCTTGAACAACAGCCTAAATCTATAACGTCTAAACCCTGCTTTTCAAAGATGGTTGCTAATATTGCAGCATATTGTGGACTACTCAGCCGTGCATCATAACCAATCACGACTTTGCTTTGACCTGCCAAGCTATACTGATCTGCCAAAGCATAAGCAATGGCAGCCACCACTTGCGGTGTAAACGCCGTAAGCTTGCCGCGAATATCGTAAGCACGAAAAATATGTAGGGGAAAATTAAACATCGCATCCATAGGCATCTTCTTTTAATTCAAGGCCTACTTATTAAAAGTAAAAACAGTATTGCTTATGATATAGGCAGTAGGCAGCATTCTTGTCAGTCATTCAGACAGATTAAGTGTGATGTTTTAATCTAATTTTTTGAAACATTCAATACAAAAAAAGAAACGCCTGTTTAAACAGGCGCTTGAATTATTGCTTACCCGTATGACCAAAGCCACCCGCACCACGATCGGTGGCAACAAACTCATCTACTTGTTCAAATTCAGCCTGAACCACAGGCACTAAAACATATTGTGCCAAACGTTCACCTGGCTCTAAAGTAAAGCTCTGCTGACCACGATTCCAGACTGAAACCATCAGTTCGCCTTGATAATCTGAGTCAATTAATCCCACCAGATTCCCCAAGACAATACCATGCTTATGACCCAAGCCTGAACGTGGCAAAATAAGACCTGCAAAAGCGCTATCGTGAATATAAATCGCCATGCCTGTTTTAACTAACACAGTTTGACCTGGTTCAATTTGAATCGCTTCATCAACACAGGCACGTAAGTCCAGACCTGCTGAACCTGTGGTTGCATACGAAGGAAGCGGCCATTCATTGCCCAGACGCTGGTCTAAAATTTTTACTTGGACTTTCATTATATTTCCTAATCGTTCAATCAATTATTTCTTTAATAAGGCTTTTAAATTCGCTAGATATTGCTGTGCCTGCTCTTTCGGATCCACATTACCCGCCAATTTCTTTTTGCGTCCTAACCACTCTAGTTCGTCTTGTGGCAATTCATCCAGAAAACGGCTTGGTGTCATCTGTTTCATTTGTCCGCCATTTTTACGCTGTTCTGCCAAGGTCAAGGTTAAGCCCTGACGTGCGCGAGTAATGCCCACATACATCAAACGGCGTTCTTCTTCGATAGTTTCAGCGGCAATCGAGTTTTTGTGCGGCAATAATTCTTCTTCAAGTCCCATAATATAAACAAATGGAAATTCAAGACCTTTTGCTGCATGTAAGGTTAGAAGATTGACTTTATCGGTGTCTTCTTCTTCTTGCTGCTGCTCCAGCATATCCAGTAGAACCAGTTTACGAATCACGCTTTCAATATTTTTTTCATCGACATCTTCAGTGCGATTCAGTAAGCCTTGAATACTGCTAAATAAGTTTTCAATATTATCGAGCTTGGTTTTTTCCTGCGCAGGGGTAGCCGCAGTTTCACGGATATAATCAATATAACCCGCTTCATTCATCATCTGGCGAACCTTTGGCACGGGTTCATCGTCATCCATCAGTTCACGTGTAAAATTGCTGATAAAATCGGAAAATTCATGTAATTGTGTTGCAGCTTTTTTCGGAATGACCATAGTGAGGCGCTGATCGGATGCCGCACCCAACAAAGACAAATGATTTTCCTGTGAAAAAAGACCCAACTTTTCTAGTGTGACAGGCCCAATAGCACGTTTTGGAGTATTAATAATGCGTAAAAATGCGCTGTCATCTTCTGGGTTAATAATCAGACGCAAATAGCTCATCACATCCTTAATTTCTGCCCGTGCGAAGAATGACTGTCCACCCGAGAGCTTATACGGAATCTGCATTTGACGCAGTTGCGTTTCTAATACCCTTGCTTGAAAATTACCGCGATACAACACCGCATAATCTTTCCAGTTTTTGCCATTCATCAGCTTATGGGTCATTAAATCTTTGACCACACGCTCAGCTTCATCATCATCATTACGGCAAGTAATAATCCGAATCACTTCGCCATGCCCTTTATCGCTCCACAATTTTTTATCAAAAATATGCGGATTGTTTTCAATCACAGCGTTGGCTGCTTTTAAAATTCGACTAGTTGAACGATAATTTTGTTCAAGCTTAATGACTTTTAGATTGGGAAAATCTTCTTTGAGCAATGCCATATTTTCAGGTTTTGCGCCACGCCATGCGTAAATGGATTGGTCATCGTCACCCACCGCAGTGAACTGTCCCATGACCCCAACCAGTAATTTCACCAAAATATACTGGGCGGTGTTAGTGTCCTGATATTCATCGACCAAAAGATAACGGGTACGGTTTTGCCATTTATCACGGACTTCAGCATTTTCCTGCAAAAGACGTGTGGGTAATACAATCAGATCATCAAAATCAACCGCGTTATAAGCCCGTAAATTACGCTCATAAAGCTGATACAGATGAGCAAACTGGACATCTTCTACCGTTTCACAAGTCGAATGAGCTTGTTCAGGAACAATCAGATCATTTTTCCAGTCTGAGATTTTTTTCATCGCTTTGGCAATCAGTTCTTTGCTTTCAGCTCCAGAAAGATTGTCACGCTGCATTAAATCCATCAGGATGCGTTTACAGTCATCAGCATCCAAAATCGAAAAATTATTTTTAAGTGGCGTATGTTTCAGTTCCAGACGCAATAAATTCAAACCAAAGGTATGAAAGGTTGAAACTGAAAGACCTTTTCCTTCCTCACGAGAAAGCAACTTCCCGACGCGTTCTTTCATTTCACGCGCAGCTTTATTGGTAAAGGTCATTGCAGTAATGCGATGTGCAGGAATACGACAATTTTTCACCAGATAAGCAATTTTCTGGGTAATCACCGAGGTTTTACCTGAACCAGCCCCTGCAAGCACTAACAAGGGTCCTTGAGTATATTTCATGGCTTCAAGTTGCTTGTCATTGAGATGACTTGCTGCTGACATAGGTTTTCCTCTTAAGAATCCGAGCATGATTATAGACATCTAATCAGCAGATGCCTAATCGATTCACATGGATTTTACTCATAAAAAAACCACCCGAAGGTGGTTTTTAGAAACTAAGCGACTAAGATTGACGCTCATAGATGCTAATTTCAACACGACGGTTTTGTTCACGACCATCCGCAGTCGCATTTGATGCAATCGGATTCGCTGAACCGTAACCTTGTGCATTAATACGAGCAGATGAAACACCTTGACCACTTAAATAGTTCGCAACTGATTGAGCACGAGCCTGAGACAATGGAATATTGATCGAATCGTTACCTGTGCTATCTGTATAACCTGTCACGAGGATCGCACTCTTGTTATCTTCTGCAAGTGTTTGTGCTACTTTGTTCAAAGTCGAATAGAAATTTGGTTTGATGTTTGATTTGTTAGTATCAAAAGTAATGTTACCAGGCATGACCAATCCAACCGAACCATCTGGATTACGATTGACTTCGACACCAGTACCCGCCATTTGTTGACGTAATTTTTTCTCTTTTTGGTCAAGATACAAACCACTTGCACCACCTAACACGGCACCAATCGCGGCTGCACGGTTATTTTGACGGCTAGAGTTCGCATTTGATTTAGAAATACCGTAGCCCGCTGCTGCACCAGTCAATGTACCTAAAGCAGCTTTGTCATATTCAACGCCACCCAGATTTTGTCCTGTTGATTGGCAACCAGAAAGTGCCACTGCTGCCCCAACCACTGTCGTAATTAATAGTGCACGCATTGCATGCCTCCTCGTTTGTGTCTTTGTTGTCTGTAAAAATAATGATAGAAAAAAGCCACTTAGACCATTGATTTTTTGTTAACAATACGCTGTTTTTTTACATTTTGTAATACTTTAAGTATCTTTCGTTTAAATCTTCACTACATTTATCCATTGTTGCACTGTTTAACTTTTTAAATCGGTGTACAACGTCTATATTGTGCTCAGATTTTTACAAGTTGGACGTGATTCATCATCAGGATTTAGATTATGTCAAAACAACCCCAAAAACAGTCGATGCTTAAAAAAATTACCCGAGGCATGACCGTGGGCAGTGTCATTACAGGCAGTACTTTTTTGCATGGCCCTCCAGTATTGGCACTGGGTTTAACCAAATTATTCAAACAATCTCGCAAAGTCGATGAAACCACCATCCAGATTACCAATAACTGGCTGGGAATCAATAATTGGTTGATCGATCAGGTATTGCCACATTTACAATGGGATATCACGATTGATCCACAGCTTGAAGTGAGTATGCAGGGTCGTTATCTCATGATGTGTAACCATCAAAGTTGGGTGGATACTACAGTCAATCAATACTTTGGCGTTAGTCGTATGCCTCTGACCCGATTTTTCACCAAATGGGAACTGATTTTTATTCCTTTTGTCGGTCAAGCCTTTAAGATTTTAGGCTTTCCGATGATGAAGCGTCATAGCAAAGAGCAAATTGCCAAAAATCCAGAACTCAAAACTCGCGATATGCTAGAGGCTCGTAAAGCGTGTGAGCAACTTTTGTCTCAACCCTTTACCTTACTGAATTATTTGGAAGGCACTCGCTTTACACAAGCCAAACATGATCAGCAAAACTCACCTTATCAAAATTTGCTGAAACCCAAAGCTGGCGGCTTGGCTCTTGCCTTAAATATTTTGGGCGATCAAATTGATGCATTAGTCGACATGACTATTGTTTATCCAGATGGACCACCCGAATATAGTGATTTCTGGCTTGGCGATGTATCTCGTATTGCGGTGAATTTGCGTAAAATCGAGATTCCAGATTGGGTGTTGGGGGGTAATTATGAGGAAGATGAAGATTATCGCAAACGCTTTCAGGATTGGGTTGATCAGCTTTGGACTGAAAAAGATCAGTTGATTGATCAAATGAAAGCCCAATACGCTAATCAGGCATCTTAATCATTTAAAATCATTAAAATTGACAGGCATTATGCAGAACAGTTCCAGAGAAAAATCTAAATATCATCATGTCGATCCGACCAGTTTATCGTTCAAGGTATTTCTGGTGTATGACATCTTTATGGTGTTTATTATTATTTTTAATTTGTTCTGCCTATGTGCCAATTTCTTTTTAATGAGCAGTATTGGCACTTGGTTTTTCGATCATATCCATCTACCGCAAGTGCTTGAGTTTTATCGGACACATTTGCATCCATGGGTGATTACCACAGAAGCATGGTTTATTGGGTTTTTAATTATTGAATTACTCATCCGTTGGGCAATTGCAATTATCAATAAACATCATTCTCGCTGGTTCTTTTTTCCATTTATTCATTGGTACGAAATTTTAGCCATTATTCCACATTTACGTTTTTTAAGATTATTTCGTGCAGGGATTATTGCCTATCGGCTGCATGAACTGGGCTATAAGATCATTCCTGAGAGCTGGTCCAATCAAGGGCTGTTTTATTATCACGTGGTCATGGAAGAACTTTCTGATCGTGTGGTTTTAACGGTGATTCATGGTATTAAACGTGAACTTGAAACCAGTTCTACGCATAAACGGATTATTCATGAATTGGTGGATCATCATCGTCAACTATTTGCAGTCACGATCGCTGAATTATTGCAAGAAAGTCTGGCCACAGAACTTCGGGCACAGCAGGATCAAATTTCCAAAGGAGTTGGGCAAATTGTCAATCAAGCCATTGAGGATACGCCAGAATTAACTCAGTTATTACGTTTGATTCCAATTGTTGGCGGTCGCATTGAACAGCAGATTCAAAGTATCGGGCAACGTTTGGGTGAAAATATCACCTCAGGCCTGATTCAACCCTTTGCAACTGGTTCAGAACGTGCAATCAATCCCAACTATGAGCTAATTGCACAACGCATGAGCGAAATCAATATTGATAACAAACACTTGGAAGAATTGGTCGAATCTGTGGTATTTGAAAGTCTGGAAGCCATTCGCCAGCAAGTCAAAGTCAAACAATGGCAGCAAATTTTAAACGATCATGATCGTGTTGAAGAATCGAGTTAAAGATTAGTCACTTCAACAATTTTTTTTGACCAATAGCTAGAGAAATCATTAAATTTGATCTAGGATTTGGACTATTTACAACATTACCTCGGCGTAACAGCTCGTCAGAGGTTCTTAAGGAATAATTATGGCTGATATACGGATTACAGGCAGAATGGTCAACTTTACCCGGTTGACCTTAGATACAAATGATCATGATGCCATCCGCCAGCAATTAGCAAATACACTGAGTGAAGGTGCTTATCAAGGCACTTTGGTGATTATTGACAGTACGGTTGAACAGGAACTCATTGCGTTAATTCAGCTTTTGATCAGTCTGGGCTTACAGCCTATGGCTGTGATTGATGGAATTTTGGGTGATGAAGCGCGCGCCATTCAATTTCCAGTGCTTCCTGCTGATCAGCCTTTACAACGAATTAAACCCTCACGTGAAGAAGTGGTATTGGTTGAAGAAGTTAAAGCCGATACATTAAACTCCGAAACAAAAACAACACCAACAAAAACAGCGATTGCGCACAAGACCTCTTACCATGATGAAATTTTGCGAACAGGACAAAGTCTGGTACAGGATCATGGTGACATTATTTTAAATGCCAGTATGAATAGCGGTTCCGAAGTCATTGCATCGGGAAATATTCATATTTATGGCAATGTTCGTGGTAGAGTCATCGCAGGTGCAGGTGGAAACTCCGCAGCACGTATTTTTTGTCATTCATTAGAAGCTGAATTGGTCTCTATTGCAGGAACTTACTGTGTAGCGGATGATATTCCCAAAGATGTGCTCAAAAAAGCGGTACATATTTATTTAAATGACAAGCAAGAACTTGTATTTCAGGCTTTGGAATTTTAAGGTATAAATTAAACACCAATAAAAGCCCTTTTCTAAAGGGCTATGACCATAACAGGAGTGGATTCGGTGGCCAAAATTGTTGTCGTAACATCAGGCAAAGGTGGTGTAGGTAAAACTACAACGAGTGCATCTTTTGCAACAGGTTTAGCCCAACGTGGTCATAAAACTGTTGTGATTGATTTTGACGTGGGCTTACGTAACCTCGATTTGATCATGGGATGTGAACGTCGCGTGGTATATGACTTTGTCAATGTCATTAACAATGAAGCCCGTTTACAACAGGCCCTTATTCGCGATAAAGATATTGAAAATTTGTATATTTTGCCTGCTTCACAAACACGTGATAAAGACGCTTTAAGTGACGAAGGTGTTGCGCGTGTTATTGATGAATTATCACAGGAATTTGATTACATTATTTGTGACTCACCTGCTGGAATTGAACGCGGCGCGATTTTAGCGATGTATCATGCAGATGAGGCTATTATTGTCACCAATCCTGAGATTTCATCTGTTCGTGACTCAGATCGCATTATTGGAATGCTCGATAGTAAAACCAAGAAAGTAGAACAAAACGAAGGACGGATACGTAAACACTTATGTATTACCCGTTTTAATCCTGAACGTGCCGATCGTCAGGAAATGTTGACGATTGACGATATATCCAAAGACATTTTACGAATTCCAACTTTAGGCGTAATTCCAGAATGTCCAATCGTTTTACAGGCATCCAATGAAGGTAAGCCTGTGATTTTGTATAGCGACTCTAAATCAGGTCAGGCTTACGATGATCTGGTGGCACGTTTTCTAGGAGAAGAACGTCCATATCGTTACATTACAGTACAGCCGAAGAGCTGGTTGGCGCGGTTATTTGGAGCATAACTATGGCAGGATTTTGGAGTAAACTTTTTAGCGGTGATGACAAACCATCAAGTGCACAAACAGCCAAAGATCGTTTAAAAGTCATTGTCGCTTCCGAGCAGGGTTTAGGTCGTCGTTTGAGTCAAGACAAAATTGACCAGATGAAAAAGGAAATCATGCAAGTTGTAAATCGCTATGTACGTGGTGTCGATGAAGGCCATATTCAGATGCAGGTACGTTCTGAGGCCAATATTGAAATGCTGGAAATGAATATCAACTTACCCGAAGAGCGATAAGCGGTTTTATTGATATTTAAATTATAAAATTCTTATTAGCGCTTTTCGGCAAATAAGGGCAAAATGTGAGGCTCGCAAGGCGCGAAGCTATGCTTCGAGTCAAAACATTTTGCCCTTAATTATTTTAAGACTGAGGAACGTGTAATGGCATTATCACAGCCAGCAACTTTCAATGAAGAATGGTCAGACGAGCGTGTTTTTGCCTATCTTAATCAACTTCCACCCGAAGGTGTAAACGCTGACTTTCATGTGTTATACCATGCCTTCAAACACATGCGTCCAAACGATTATGAACGTTTATTAACTCAGTTTGTTGCAGATGGTCGTGATGTCAATGCCACTAATCCTCAAGGCCAACGCATTCATGATGTCATCGCTGAATTTCCGCGTCAGCGTGAACCATTCTTAGAAGTTTTGGCAAAATTTGCCTAATTCAAATTAATAATAGATTTCTTTCATTGCAGTTTAGATGCTCTTTTTTTCCAAAAAAGAAGAAGTAAAAAGGACTGATGAAAGAAATCTAATAAAAAACCTGCTGATGCAGGTTTTTTTATTTATCCTTATTTTAGCGATGGCTAATCAAATAAATGCCAAACGCCGTAAAGATACCACCAGAAACACCATCGATCCATTTCGCAACATTTTGATAAGCAGATTTAAAACTTGGTAAAGAAAATACAAATACCACAAATAAAAACCAGATCAGAGTTTCTACCGCAATAATAATAAACAGCAATGAATGCACATGATCTAATGCAGGATTTGCCAAGAACAAAGAAAATACACTACCAAAATAAATCACGGCTTTAGGATTGGATAAATTGGTTAACAAACCTTTTAGGAAAAACTTGGTCTCAGTTTTAGGTAAATCAATTGGCGTATTAGTATTTTGAACTTTCTGTTTGGAAAAAGCAGAACGTAGCATTTGAAAGCCGAGCCAACACAAATAAATCCCACCAATCACCAGTAGAATCTGCTTTAACCATGCCATTTTTTCAAAAATGATATTTAAGCCCATCAAGGCTAAGATTGCCCAAAACATGACCCCAACTGTAATTCCTAGAACGACAAAGACAGCTTCACGACGCGAACGGCTAATTGCCGTTTGAGAAACTAGAAAAAAATCTGGACCTGGGGTAATCAGCGCGCAAAACTGAATGAACATCAGTGTGATCAAGGCAATAAACATTCATCCCCCAAATAAAGCGCATCTAGAGTCTAAATTTAACATTTTTTTGCATAATTCCCCAGCCATTTTTATGTCTGAACAGCTAATAAAAGTTTATTATTTTTTGATTGACTCAATGATATTGTTAAATTAGATAAATTAATGATGTCTGATAAAAAGTCAGATCGTTGATTTTAGCGTTAATATTTTTTAGTTTCAGTTCATTGTTATAGCGAGAAAAAAATGGATAAAGATCACCAACCTAATCCTAATGAAGACATTGAAGTGATTGATCAAGAGCAACTCAAGAACTTGCCAGTCTTTAAAAAATCGGTGCTTGAATATAAAGGATTGGTGACAGCAGAAGAATCTAGCTCCGCCGCTTTACCGGAAAGTTATCCTTATCGTACACGTATGTCACGCAAGACGTATGAAGCCGAAAAGAAACTCCTTCAAATTGAATTACTCAAAGTTCAATCTTGGGTGAAGGATACGGGACAACGTATTGTGTGTTTATTTGAAGGGCGTGATGCAGCAGGTAAAGGCGGCACGATTAAACGTTTTATGGAGCATTTAAATCCACGTGGCGCGCGTGTAGTCGCTCTTGAAAAACCAAACCCTCAGGAAAGTGGTCAATGGTATTTCCAGCGCTATATTGAGCGTTTACCCACTAAAGGTGAAATGGTATTTTTTGATCGGTCATGGTACAACCGTGCAGGTGTGGAACGGGTCATGGGATTTTGTGAACCACAAGAATATTTGCAGTTTATGCGCCAAACACCTGAGCTTGAACGCATGCTGGTCAATAGCGGCATTCATTTATTTAAATTTTGGTTTTCGGTCAGTCGCGAAGAACAATTACGTCGCTTTATCTCGCGCCGTGATGATCCTTTAAAGCATTGGAAGCTCTCACCGATTGATATTCAATCTCTTGATCGCTGGGATGATTATACTGAAGCCAAGAATCAAATGTTTTTCCACACACATACAGGCGACGCGCCGTGGACGATTATTAAATCTGATGATAAAAAACGTGCACGTTTAAATTGTATTCGTCATTTTTTATCTCAATTAGATTATCCAAATAAGGATCTTAAAGTGACGAATCGTGTGGATGACAAAATTGTTCTTATTCCAAATCCACAATTTAAACAAGTGATGGATACAGATTTAGATTAAAACAAATGAACTAACCTATCTCTCTATAGGTTAGTTCAAATCATATGTACCTATCGCCGCCATAAAATGTATTAGACGTCTTGCAAAAATTAAAATTTTAGCATCTATCGAAGTTGATTTTAAAGGTTTTGGTTAAGCTGAAAATCATTCAAAATAACTACCAGACTCAAATTAATTAATTTATATTAAGCGATAATTATACAAAAGAGTAAACAATGTTGACTGAGCAAATGACATCTATTCAAACGTCATCACAAATTGAACCACAAAAAATTATTAGCTTAAAAAAATTTATTTTTTTATCGATCATCACGTTTAGCGCATACGATATATGGTGGATGTTTACTGCATGGCGTTTCTTCCAACAAAAAGATAAATCAAAAATAATGCCAGCACTGAGAGCCATATTTGCTATTTTCTTTTTATATCCACTCCTAAAAAGAATAAAAAAGTTTTCTACTGAAGAAGGTGATACCCCAGATTACTCTCCTGCACTACTTTTTATAGGATATATATTTTTTTCTATGCTGTACAAACTACCTGATCCATTCTGGTTAATTTCATTAGGAAGTATTATATTTTTAATTCAACCTTTTCAAGCTTTAAATACTGCAAAAAGAAAATCAGAACAAGTTGTCATCATTGAACAAAAATCCTTTAGTAAACCACAAATTGTCTTGATTATTATTTTTTCAATCATGTGGATTCTAATTTTATTGGGTTTATTTTTAGGTGAATAAAATAAAAAGGTTGCAATGACTATCAATAGCCATTGCAACCTCATATTTTAAATTAAACTAAAATTTCACGTTTACCGT
Organism: Acinetobacter sp. FDAARGOS_515; assembly: GCF_003938865.1. Taxonomy (NCBI): domain Bacteria; kingdom Pseudomonadati; phylum Pseudomonadota; class Gammaproteobacteria; order Moraxellales; family Moraxellaceae; genus Acinetobacter; species Acinetobacter sp. FDAARGOS_515. The sequence goes on from NZ_RKIX01000003.1 coordinate 571,772, forward strand.
TTGCACCCATCGCGCTCACTATTCCGTTTTCTTCCATCTGATCAATGATTCTTGCAGCACGGTTATAGCCCAAACTAAATTTGCGCTGCAACGAAGAAGTCGATGCTTTACGGGTTTCCAAAACAAAGGCGACACATTGGTCATATAGCATGTCACGATCCGATCCACCTTCTCCGCTGTCTTCAAAACCACGTGAAGTGGGTTCTTCATCATAAGGGGTCAGGATTTCATCGACATAGTCTGGATCACCACGTTCACGCCATGCATCACAGATTCGGTTAACTTCATCATCACTGATAAATGCGCCATGTACACGCTCAGGCTCAATTTTACCCGGCCCAAGAAATAGCATATCCCCATGACCCAATAAGTCTTCTGCCCCACCCGCATCTAAAATAGTACGTGAGTCAATTTTTGAGTTCACACGTAAGGCTACACGTGTCGGAATATTGGCTTTGATCAACCCGGTAATCACGTCAACCGAAGGACGTTGCGTGGCAAGCAATAGATGAATGCCCGCAGCACGTGATTTTTGTGCCAAACGGGTAATCATTTCTTCGGCTTTTTTACCGACCTGCATAATCATATCGGCAAATTCATCTGCCACAATGACGATAGAAGGTAAGGGTTGTAAACGTGGTGCACGCTCCTGTGTTGCCGAATCACTTGGCTTCCACGTCGGGTCAATTAAGTCTTCACCATTCGCAATCGCTTCTTCAACCTTACGATTGTAATCCGCAAGTTTACGAATTTTTAAGAACGACATCAGTTTATAGCGACGCTCCATTTCATTGACACACCAGTTTAAAGCACTGACTGCATCTTTCATGTCAGTCACAACAGGCGTCAACAAATGCGGAATATCGTTGTAGTTGGCAAGTTCTAGCTGTTTAGGATCGATCAAAATCAGACGTAATTGATCTGGCGTATATTTTAATAACATCGATAAAATCATCGAGTTTACCGCCACAGATTTACCAGAACCTGTGGTTCCTGCGACCAACATGTGGGGTGCTTTACCCAAATCAGTAATGACAGGATTACCTGAAATGTCTTTCCCCATGGCCATGGAGAGTAAACCCGCAGGATCTTTAAAAGAAGGCGTTTCTAGTAATTCAATCAAACGTACCATTTCACGAGTACTGTTCGGCACTTCAATCCCGATATAAGGTTTCCCCGGAATCACCTCCACTACACGAACCGATGCCATTGACATAGAACGGGCTAAATCTCGTGAAATATTGGTGACTTTAGAAGCTTTAACACCGGGTGCCAAATCCAGCTCAAAACGGGTGACTACAGGCCCTGGTTGCGCTTCGATCACTTTGGCTTTGACATTAAATTCCTGAAGCTTAATTTCCAGTAATTCCGACAAACGTTCCAATTGCTCTGCGGTAAAGTTCACTTTTTTATTTGGATCAACTTTATCGAGCAACTCAAAACCCGGCAAGGTCGGCAAATCACGACGTTTTTGTGCCACTTGCATAGCACGCGACATCGGTCGACCTGAAATATCCGTTAATGGTGCATCAAAGTCAAACTCATCTAGCTCATCATCAGGTTTACCTGCGGTTTCCTGCCAAGCCTCAATAAATTCTTCTTTGGACAATTTATGATTTAAATCGGTCTGGATCGAAGCTTGAACAAATGGGGTGGATTGCGCATAACTACTTGTGGTTTGAATTGTAGCTTGAGTTTTAGGTTCTTCATCATCGACCAATAAATCAGTCAGATCATCAAGTTCCTCAGCATAGTGCATATTTTTAGGTGTTGATGGGGCAATCGATGCTTGCTGAATGGTTTGTTCCACCTGCTCAATCAGTCCATCTGCATCATGTTCAACATGTACATGCGCTGAGGTATTTTCGACAAATGGCGTATGAATATCAGCTGCTTTATTATTAGGTACAGCCGCCAATAGCTCATCAAAAATTTCATCGTCATTCCAATCCAGAGACGATTTTTTTTGAGCTTGAGCAGAATAATCGGTCATTTCAGCGTCAGTCTGGGCCACTTGCTGTAGATGATCATACGGGGAACGCGGTGCTTCTTGCGCATCATCAGCCGCACGAAGTAAGGCATCAATTTCCTGTTTATGATTCAGATCATCAGATTGTAAGGCTCGCCAGACTTCTCCAGTTGCGACTAAACGCTGACTATCTTTTTGTAATTGATGCGCCTTTTGAATAGTTTTTTCAAATTCCTCAGGATCTTCATCATCTAAAATTTGTTGGGTTGCAGCCTGCTCTTTGGCCAAAACATCATCAAATAAACGTTCTGCGGTAGCATCACTTACATAACCATTTGCTTTGATTGTTGGAGAAGAATGCAATTGCGGCTGGATATCAGACTCAGAACCAGCTACAGAAGTTTCAACTTTTGAACTTGATACGGCCGTGGTTATAGGCGAAGCAATTGTCTTTTTAGGAGGATCCGTCAGATCAAAATCAGACTCATGAGGAGATACATTTTTATAGAACAAATCCTGTAAATAAGCAGGTGTCGCTTTTAATGTCACCCACGTTTTATTCCACTGAATCCCAAAAGCCAATGTGATTAAAACCACCCAAAATACCAATAAGAATAAAGTTGCGCCATAGATGGTTAATAAATGACTCAGGCTTTCTCCAATCTCATAACCAATAATTCCCCCAGAGGCATTATCCAGTGTATCGGCAGGCAGATTCCAGTGTAAATACAATAAGGTAGATGTCGCCAAAATAATAAAAAACTGTGCGGCATAACGAAATGGACGGTTTAAAAAACTGCGTGGCCACCAAACCTGTATCGCTTCAATAAACAAAAACAGTGGAATCAGTAAACTTGCCCAGCCTAAAAAGCCAAAGAGCAAATCAGCAATCCACGCCCCTGCCACACCACTTGCGTTAGACACTTGTTGGGTGTCACTTGAAATATGCATCCAGCCGGGATCAAACGGTGTATAGGTCACTGTTGCCAGAAACATATAGATCCCAAAAGAAACCAGAAATAATGTGATTAATAAGCGCTGTGCATAAACACTTGACACCGCAGTCATATACTGTCCTGTAACCCAGTTATAGATTGATCTTGTTATGTCGTAGCGTCAAAAGGTCGCTACGAATAAAGGTTATATTATGCACCTGTTCTTACAAAAAAGATGCATGATTGTTTACGCTTGTTGTTAATCTTGTTGTCAGGGGCAATTCACCTGATCACACAACATTAAAGGATTTTTTTAAATTGTCTACAATTGAGACTTTTATCTATATAGCTCAATTCGATTTAGATGATCAATATTATCGACATCAAATCAGCCCCTTTATGATCGACTTTCACGTATAATTTTCTCAATTTTAGTATAAATAAGGAAGCTTAGATGAGCGCTCGTCACTCGCGGTTAATTATTTTGGGTTCAGGTCCTGCGGGCTATAGCGCTGCGGTATATGCTGCACGTGCCAATTTAAAACCTGTTTTAATTGCAGGTTTACAGCTCGGTGGTCAACTCACCACCACAACTGAAGTCGATAACTGGCCGGGTGATCCTGAAGGATTGACAGGGCCTGCGCTTATGGAGCGTATGCAAGCGCATGCAGAACGCTTTGGTACAGAAATCCTGTATGACCATATCAATGAAGTCGATCTGAAAACTCGTCCATTCGTATTAAAAGGTGATATGGGTGAATATACCTGTGACGCACTGATCATTGCGACAGGTGCAACTGCTCAATACTTAGGGCTAGAGTCAGAAGCTGCATTTATGGGTCAAGGTGTTAGTGCCTGTGCAACTTGTGATGGTTTCTTTTACAAAAACCAAAAAGTCATGGTCGTCGGTGGCGGTAATACAGCAGTTGAAGAGGCGTTATATCTCTCCAATATCGCATCACATGTCACATTAGTGCATCGTCGTGACAGTTTGCGTTCTGAGAAAATTTTGCAAGATCATCTATTTGCCAAAGAAAAAGAAGGCAAAATCAGCATTGTCTGGAATCATCAAGTCGATGAAGTACTCGGCGATAATACAGGCGTAACTTCTGTTCGCTTAAAATCGACTCAAGATAATTCAACTCAAACCATCGATGTACAAGGACTATTTGTTGCCATCGGCCACAAACCCAATACTGGCATGTTTGAAGGCCAGCTAGAACTCCGTGATGGTTATATCCAAGTACAAAGCGGAACCAAAGGCAATGCGACTGCAACCTCCGTGGCGGGTGTTTTTGCTGCGGGTGATGTGGCTGATAATATCTATCGTCAAGCCATCACCTCTGCGGGTTCAGGCTGTATGGCCGCGCTAGATGCAGATTTCTATTTAGACAGTATCTAAGTGGATGATTTAAACTCTACAAAAATTAGGTAAGCTACAAAAAACCACCAATAAAGGTGGTTTTTTTGTTTAAGGACACGCTATAACTATTATCTAACTATTTTTTATAAGAATATTTTAATTAAATTACCACATTAAATAGGAAGCTTTATGACTATAACTTGGACCAACGGCTATCAAACAGAAGTAAATTATACCTATGGTTATTATCGAGACTTAAGTCCTAACTATCAGCGTTTTTGTTTATTGCTCAATGGCGTTGATTGCCCAAGCTCTAGTGAAACCCATCAGCATTGTGAACTGGGTTTTGGACAAGGGGTGAGTATTAATATTCATGCAGCGTCCAATGAAGGAACTTTTTGGGGAACAGATTTCAATCCTGCACATGCAGCACATGCCAACCAAGTTGCTGAACATAGTCAGACCGAACATTATTTTTATGATGATAGTTTTGAAGAACTGCTCAACAAACCTGATTTACCTATGTTTGACTCTATTAGCTTACATGGGATCTGGAGCTGGATTAGCTATGAAAACCAACTGATTATTTTAAAATTTATACGAAAATACCTAAAACCGAGTGGCATTGTGTATATCAGTTATAACTGTGTCACGGGTTGGGCCGCGAATATGCCGATCCGAGAGTTATTCCATAGTCATTTTAAATTTAATAGCAAAAGTACCAACCCGATCCAGAAAGTTAAAGATGCGTTAGATTTTAGTGAATCTTTGCTCGCTCAAAATCCATTATTTGTGAAACGCCATCCCCATGCGCTGTCAAAAGTGGGCGAACTAAAAAATCAAAATCCAAATTATCTGATTCACGAGTACTTAAATCAGGATTGGCAATGTTTTTCATTTCAGCAAGTCGTGCGTTTACTTGAAGAAATTAAACTTACTTATGCTGGTTCCAGTGACTTAAATACGCATCTGGATAATATTAATTTTTCTCAGGAGCATCAGGATTTTTTAAATGCGATTGAGCATCCTATTTTTAAAGAACAATGCCGTGACTATTTTGCCAGTACGCAGTTTCGTCGTGATTTGTTTATCCGAGGTAAAAATTCACTTACCGCTTTACAAACTCAAGAGCGTTTAAGAAATACTGCATTTATTTTACTCAGCTCACCTGAATTTCTGCCTCATGATATTACTGGTTATCTGGGTACATTTAATCTGATCGAAGAAATTTATCACCCCATAGGTCAGCATTTTCTAAAACATGAATATCAGCCACAAACCATTCGGGAACTTGAGTTAGCACTGCCGCAGCTAAACTATGCGCAGATTTTAAATGCGTTGGTTATTCTATCTCATTTAGGTTTTGCTCAACCTTGCCAGAGCATAACCCCAAGTGAAAAAGTTACGGTACAGTGCCAACAACTCAATCATTACTTAATCGAACAAGCCAGTTTTCATCAAAATTATCAGGCACTCATTAGCCCCTTGACTGGAATTGGTATCCCAACTGAGCATTTTCATCAGCTATTTTATCGCGCTCATTTTATTGATGGATTAACGACTGCGCATGAATTTGCTCAGTACGTGCAACTGGTTCTCAATCAATTAAACTGGTATGTCTTAGATGCAGATAAAAATACCATTAGCGATCAAGCACAAAGTTTAGCGATTATTGAGAAGAAAGCAGTGGAGTTTCTGGCCGCAGATAAATTAACGATTGCCCGACAACTCAGGCTATTTGCGTAAATGACCTGTTTTATCTGTGTGGATCGGCTAAAATAAGGTCGATCTTTTTTATCTTTCACCCATCATGCTGCTTCCATCCATGTATCTTTTTCCAGATCCTATTGAGTCTGATCCACAAGGTCAGGGTCTGATTTGTATTGGAGCAGATCTAGAACCATCCACCTTATATGAAGCTTATACACACGGACTTTTTCCGTGGTTCAATGAAGGCGATCCCATTTGTTGGTGGTGTCCAGAGCCACGCTGTGTGATCTATCCTGATCAATATAAACCTAGCAAAACCCTATTGCGCAACATGAAAAAGATGGATTATCGGATTACCATCAATCAAGCATTTGAACGGGTCATGCGTTCATGTGCATTGCCGCGTAATTACACCAGTGAAACATGGATATCTGAGGACATTGTACAAGGCTATGTTGAGCTGTTTCGTGAGGGTTATGGCTACAGTGTTGAAGTTTGGGATGATCAGGAACTCATTGGCGGTTTGTATGGCGTGAGTATTGGTCGAGGCTGTTTTGGTGAATCCATGTTTAGCGTCCGTACCGATGCTTCAAAAATGGCATTTTACGCTTTGATGCTTCTCGGACAGGAAAATCAATTGGCTTGGGTGGATTGTCAATTGGTCAATGACCACTTACTTAGCTTGGGTGCCTGTACACTTTCTCGGCAAGAATATTTAAAATCGTTACAAGATGTAATTATTCGCCCCCCTATCGATTGGAAAAATTATCAAGAGCGTGTATTTTCAAGTAAAACGGTTGCCGAAAATGCAAAGTTAATTGAATGATAATAACGAGGGACCAATAATATGAAATCTTATCATCCCAAGTCCCTGCTCAATGATTTGCAGTATTACATCACGCCTCCGCACGACTGTAGTTATCTTGAAAATAAATCTGCGCGAATGGTATTTTTAGACCCGATTCACCGTATCGATGTAGTGACCTTGTCTGAACTTTCACGAGTCGGGTTTCGCCGCAGTGGCGATTTTGTTTATCGTCCAGAATGTCATTTATGTCGCCAGTGTTTATCCTGTCGTGTTCCTGCTCATGATTTTCAAATGAATAGCGTGCAAAAAAAAGCATGGAAGCGTAATCAAGATTTGCGCATGCAAATTACGCCAACCCATCAGGCAAGCCAAATACACTACGAGCTGTATGAACGTTATATCAATGAGCGGCATGCAGATGGTGATATGTACCCGCCAAGTCTGGATCAATTTGAAAAATTTTTAGTGCATAGCTGTACTGAAAGTTTTTTTATTGAACTCTGGAAAGATGATCAACTAATTTGTGTTTCAACCAGCGACAAAATGGATGATGGTTTATCTGCGGTTTATACTTTTTTTGACCCTAATGAAAGTCGACGCTCTTTAGGTGTTTTTGCCATTTTAAAACAACTGGAATACGTGAGGACTTTAGGACAGGATTATCTCTATTTGGGTTACTGGGTACCGCATTCACAAAAAATGAATTATAAATCTCAGTATATTCCACTTGAACTTTTACTTGATGGCCAATGGCGTAGACTCAATCGGGCACTTAGCGCAGAAGAAATACAACGCTTAGGAAATTCGTTGATGACGACACTGCCTTCCGAATGGAATAATTTGATCGTCGAGTAAATATTATCCACTCCATTAAATAATACGCTTTATTTAAATCAATTATTTAAATAAAGCCGCAAAATCATCACTACAACTTTTCACCATAATAATCGCATGCTCACGTGTGCCATCAGGTTTTGGGTAATAATTGCGTCTTAGATCAATCTGATGAAAACCAGATTTTTCATATAGCTTAATCGCCCCTAAATTACTTTCACGTACTTCTAAAAAAATCTGCACAGGATGGTTTTTGAGTAATTCAATCGACTTTTCTAAAAGTTGATAACCTAAGCCTTGTCCCTGAAATTTAGGATGAATCGCCATTAATAATAAATTCGCTTCATCCAACACAGGCTGCAAAATACAAAAGCCTAAAATCTGATTTTGCTGTTCGATCACGGTACTCTGGTAGGATTCAACCGACTCCAAAAACTGCTGTGCTGTCCACGGATGCGTTTGTACCCGCTGTTCAATTTGGGTAACAGCCTGAACATCATTGGTTTGCATGGAACGAATCAATATATTTTGCATGTCAGCAATTTAAGCGAATGAAAAGATGTCTGATCTTATAGAATCCTGCACCATAAAAAAAGGGCAATTCATGCATTGCCCTTTGCATAAACAATTAACCTTACAATCCCAATTTGGCTTTCCAATTTTTTAACAACTCAACAGTATCTAAATCATTGGGATGAAATCCAGGTTTAAAGTAAGCCAACATCTCACCCGTCATACCCGTAATAATCCCTTTTGACGGGCTATAGGCATATTTATAAATCATCGTTAACTCTTTTAAATTGAGTTTTTTGTCTTCACGTAAAAGACGAACAACAAAAGAAGACTGCGTAACAAAGATCAGCCCCATTGCCACCAGTAATGCGGTATTACGCAAAGCATAAGCTTTTAAACCACGACCAAAAATACCCTCATACACATCGTAAGCCACGGCTTTATGTTCATTTTCTTCAACCGCATGCCAGAGCCACATATATTTCATGGTGTCATCGGTCATAAGTTCCTGAATATGAGGATTACGTAATAGTTCTGAAGCAATCGTCGCGGTAAAATGTTCAAGAGCTGTGGTTGCGGTTAAATCCACCATTTCCTGTGTCATGCCAAAAGGTTTCACCACTTTGGCAAAGACTTTACGACCTGTCTGAATGACCACATTAGTCTGTTTTTCTAATTTGTTAACATCATGTCCATACTTTTGTGCTGATGCATTAAAACCTACATGCTCTTGAGTATGCATAGCTTCCTGACCAATGAAAGCACTGATCTCTTTTTGTAGCGCTTCATTGTCTTTAATCGCAGGATGATAACGAACTGCACGGACAGAATCGATAAAGAGTTTTTCGCCATCTGGAAATAAAGCAGACAATGCGGTCATAAAATGGGTCAATCCTGCCGAACCATTCATCCAATATTCAGGTACATGGTCAAAATCAAAATTCATACGACGGACTGGAAAACTTGCACCCGCACGATTTGAAATATTTACCTTAGCATTCATGCTCATTACTCCTCAATGACGCTGACGCCATTGCTATTTATTGTTTGTTTTCTTCGTTGTTATCATACGGTATTGATCAAAAGCCTTAAGTGCAGTTAAGGACACAGAATTATCAGTTTAGGTCATGATGACAAAAAATATGGAGAATGATCTTTTCTAACGAACCTTAAAAAGCTAAATAGCCCAAAAACTATCACAAAAGCATGTCACTAGAGCATTATTTAAATTCAGGCATAAAAAAACGCCCCGAATGGAGCGCCTTTTCACTATAAAGTGATTATGCAGTTACTTTCGCAACAACACCAGCACCTACAGTACGACCACCTTCACGAATCGCAAAACGTAGACCTGGGTCCATTGCGATCGGGTGGATCAATTCTACTGACATTTCTACGTTGTCACCTGGCATAACCATTTCCACGCCTTCTTTCAACTGGATTGCACCAGTGACGTCAGTGGTACGGAAATAGAACTGTGGACGGTAACCATTTAGGAATGGAGTATGACGACCACCTTCTTCTTTAGAAAGTACGTATACTTCTGCGTCAAATTTAGTGTGTGGCTTGATCGCACCTGGCTTAGTCAATACTTGACCACGTTGTACGTCTTCACGCTTAGTACCACGTAACAATACACCACAGTTCTCGCCTGCACGACCTTCGTCAAGCAGTTTACGGAACATTTCAACGCCAGTCACTGTCGTAGTTTGAGTATCACGGATACCCACGATTTCAACTGATTCACCAACTTTAACGATACCTGATTCTACACGGCCAGTTACTACTGTACCACGACCAGAAATTGAGAATACGTCTTCAATTGGCATCAAGAATGCTTTGTCGATTGCACGCTCTGGCTCTGGGATATAAGAGTCAAGTGCAGCAACGAGGTCAAGAACTGATTTCTCGCCGTACTCGCCAGCATCGCCTTCCAACGCTTTAAGCGCAGAACCACGGATTACTGGAGTGTCATCACCTGGGAAGTCATAAGTAGAAAGAAGTTCACGAACTTCCATTTCTACTAGCTCAAGAAGCTCTTCGTCGTCTACTAGGTCGCATTTGTTTAAGAATACGATGATGTAAGGTACACCCACCTGACGTGAAAGAAGGATGTGTTCACGAGTTTGTGGCATTGGACCATCAGTCGCAGCACATACAAGGATCGCACCATCCATCTGAGCAGCACCAGTGATCATGTTTTTAACATAATCGGCGTGGCCTGGGCAGTCTACGTGCGCGTAGTGACGAATTGGAGAATCGTATTCTACGTGTGAAGTATTAATGGTAATACCACGTGCTTTTTCTTCAGGAGCTGAGTCGATTTGTGAGTAATCTTTCGCTTCACCGCCGTAAGTTTTCGCACAGATTGTTGCGATTGCAGCAGTAAGAGTTGTTTTACCATGGTCAACGTGACCAATTGTGCCCACGTTTACGTGTGGTTTATTACGTTCAAACTTAGCCTTAGCCATGAGTTTTTCCTTTATAAACTGCTCATGAGGGTCGCTCATGAGCGCTTGGTTTTTTAACTAAAAATTAGTTTGGGCTTATAGTAATCGAAAGATTACTCGTCGTCACCTTTTTTACCGCCTGACTGGAATTTCGCAATAATGCCTTCCGCCACGTTACGTGGAGTCTCAGCATATTTAGCAAATTCCATTGAGTATGTCGCACGACCTTGAGACATAGAACGCATTTGAGTTGCGTAACCAAACATCTCAGCAAGTGGAACTTCTGCTTTAATGGCTTTTGTTCCACCAGGAAGATCGTCCATACCCTGAACCATACCACGACGACGGTTTAAGTCACCCATGATATCGCCCATGTAGTCTTCTGGAGTTTCTACTTCAACTTTCATGATTGGTTCAAGCAAAATAGGATCTGCTTTCATGAAACCATCACGGAAGGCATAAGAACCTGCCATTTTGAACGACAATTCATCAGAGTCGACATCATGGTAAGAACCATCAAATAATGTCGCTTTGATACCCACAACGGGATAACCAGCCAAGACACCATTCTTCATACGTTCTTGAATACCTTTGTCAACCGCACCAAAGAATTCTTTAGGAACTACACCACCAACAACTTCTTCAGCGAATTCGTATTCTTTACCAGCTTCTTCAACATCAAGCGGCTCAAGACGGACATATACGTGACCGAACTTACCTTTACCACCAGTTTGACGTACGAATTTACCTTCTTGTTCAACTGACTTTTTGATCGTTTCACGGTAAGCAACCATTGGTTTACCAATGTTCGCTTCAACACCGAATTCACGCTTCATACGGTCAACAATGATGTCAAGGTGAAGCTCACCCATACCCGCAATAATCGTTTGACCAGATTCTTCATCTGTACGAACGCGGAATGATGGATCTTCTTTCGCCAAACGACCTAAAGCGATTGACATTTTTTCTTGGTCAGCTTTAGTTTTTGGTTCAACAGCCAAAGAAATTACTGGCTCTGGGAATTCCATACGCTCAAGCGTAATGATGTTTTTCTCATCACACAGTGTATCACCTGTGGTTACGTCTTTAAGACCTACACACGCTGCGATATCACCTGCACGGATTTCATCAAGATCTTGACGTTCGTTCGCATGCATTTGCACGATACGACCAATACGTTCACGCTTAGACTTCACAGGGTTATATACTGGGTCACCTTGTTTAAGGACACCAGAATAAACACGTACGAAAGTCAAGTTACCTACGAATTTGTCATTCATGATTTTGAATGCAAGTGCAGAGAACGGTGCTTCGTCAGATGCTTCACGAGATGCTTTAGTTTCAGCTTTGTCGTCAAGAATACCTTCAATCGCTTTTACTTCTGTTGGAGAAGGTAAGAATTGAATCACAGCATCCAACATACGTTGAACACCTTTGTTCTTGAACGCAGAACCACATAGCATCACCTGAATTTCAGATGCCAATGTACGCGCACGAAGACCAGCGATGATCTCTTCTTTTGAAAGATCACCTTCTTCTAGGTATTTGTCCATTAACTCTTCAGAAGCTTCAGCAGCTGCTTCAACCATGTTGGTACGCCATTCGTTAGCAGTATCAACAAGATCAGCAGGAATCTCGCCGTATTCAAACTTCATACCTTGAGAAGCTTCATCCCAAATGATCGCTTTCATTTCGATCAGGTCAACAACACCTTGGAACGTATCTTCTGCACCAATTGGCACAACGATAGGCACAGGATTACCGCCTAAACGAGTTTTAACTTGTTCCACTGCACGGAAGAAGTTAGCACCAGTACGGTCCATCTTGTTCACAAATGCCAAACGAGGCACTTTATATTTGTTTGCCTGACGCCATACAGTTTCAGACTGAGGTTGTACACCACCAACTGCACAGTAAACCATGCACGCACCATCAAGAACACGCATAGAACGTTCAACTTCGATCGTGAAGTCTACGTGTCCCGGAGTGTCAATTACGTTGATACGGTGTTGTTCGAACTGATTCGCCATACCAGACCAGAAACAAGTCGTAGCAGCAGAAGTAATGGTAATACCACGTTCTTGCTCTTGTTCCATCCAGTCCATTGTTGCTGCACCGTCGTGTACTTCACCAATTTTGTGAGATACACCTGTGTAGAACAAAATACGTTCAGTTGTTGTAGTTTTACCTGCATCGATGTGAGCAGAAATACCGATGTTACGGTAACGGGTAATCGGGGTTTGACGAGCCATGATGACTTACATTCCTAAATATGATGTTTAAAACAGGACGCACCAATACAGGATTGATGCGCGCGAATACTCACAGTGGGGGCAACTTAAATACCCGCAAATCCCCCGCTAGGGTAAAGTGCGATGTTAAATCGAGATGCGGTACGCATGAGTATTCTCCTGATAAGGGACTGTTTTATCCGCTTAGAAACGGTAATGAGAGAAGGCTTTGTTCGCTTCAGCCATACGGTGCACGTCTTCACGTTTTTTGATTGCAGCACCTTTGCCTTCAGCTGCATCAAGCAACTCGCCAGCAAGACGTAAAGCCATAGTTTTTTCAGAACGCTTTGCAGCAGCATCTACTAACCAACGCATCGCTAGGGCAGTACGACGGGATGGGCGCACTTCCATAGGAACTTGATAAGTAGCACCACCAACACGGCGTGCTTTTACTTCGACCATAGGGCGAACTTTTTCAAGCGTAGCTTCAAAAAATTCAACTGGGTCTACTTTATTTTTTTCTTGAACGCGGTCTAAAGCACCGTAAACGATACTTTCTGCAATCGATTTTTTACCGTCTTGCATAACGTGGTTCATAAATTTAGCGATTGTTTGGCTGCTGAATTTTGGATCTGGAAGGATCTCACGAGCAGCGACTACGCGACGTCTTGGCATTTTAAAACTACCTATAAATATGACACTTCAGGGTGATCCAGCAGATTGTGCAAGTGTCATGCACGCTACGCTGGCCTTACTATACGTCGCTTGAATTTCAATTTGAAATCTGGACAAGCGAAACGCTAAAGGATTGCAGCTTGGAACGACTTAAGAATTACTTCTTAGGACGTTTCGCACCGTATTTAGAACGAGACTGGTTACGATCTTTCACACCAGCACAGTCTAAAGAACCGCGAACGGTATGGTAACGTACACCTGGTAAGTCTTTAACACGACCACCACGGATAAGAACAACACTGTGCTCTTGTAGGTTATGACCTTCACCACCGATGTAGCTAGAAACTTCAAAACCAGAAGTTAAGCGAACACGGCAAACCTTACGCATTGCTGAGTTAGGTTTTTTAGGTGTAGTGGTATAAACACGTGTACATACACCACGACGTTGTGGACAAGCCTTCAACGCAGGAACTTTGGATTTTTCAACCAAAGTTGTGCGACCCTTACGGATCAACTGATTTGTTGTTGCCATATGGCAATTCTCCCGTTAATAAAAAACCTCAAAAAGAAAACACCTCTTTTTGAGGGCATACAATTGTAAGCCAAGATATAAAAATGGTCAACATTGGCATGGTTCGCAAATGTTGACCATTTCTGGCATTGCTGCGCTTTTTATTGTTCAGCACCCTAACAGGCTTTGTTTAAGTTTTGATGACAAAAAAACTCTATTCAGCTTTAGGTTTAACGCTACGCTTGCGCTTCGGTTTAGCAACCTCAGCTTCAACATTAGCCTCTATCGCTTCTAATTCAGGTACTGGTGCAGTTTTTTCAGTCAAGGCAGGCTGTTGTTCAGTTTGCTCGTGCGGCTCAACGTATTGTTCAGCCAATGAATGAATACCCTCTTCAACCTTTTGCGCAGAATCCTGCTGTGTTGGTGCAGTCCGAGGCTTACGCGCTTTAACTGTGACTTTCTTTATGCTTGCTGAAGTTGTCGGTACATCAACGCCTTGTTTAATTTCCTGAGTACTAGGTTGCTCTAGTTGCTGAGAAATGGCTTGAGTATTGGGACTGATCAATGAATGCTTAGCTTTTCCAACCTGTTGTTCCAAGGCTAGATATGCATTAAGTGGCGAAATCTGTGCATCAGGATGTTGTAATAAATAATGACGTGCACCACCAAAAATTGCCTGAGATTTTTGCCCAGCATCTTCAATTAGACGCCAACTATAAATGGCACTCACCGTTGCTCCTGCAAGTGGACTTAATTTTCCAATCGCAGAGAATTTGGAAAACCCATTCAACCATTTATACTTAAACTGTCCCTGATCATCAACCAACCATTTTTTCAAAAACTCAGTATCATTAGTTGAACCTAAAAGCTGCTGAAACTGCGATAAATCATGGGTTTGTAGCATATTTTTTAAAGTCTTGATCGCCATGAGCAATGTTTGCTTTTCTGCAACCAATCCCAAATCAATTTCTTTAAAAACAAATTCAACGATGTCCTGCTCTTGTTGTTGGTTCAGTTCAAAACCATGCGCGCGACCTGTCTGATAGATCGTTCTTAACGCCAATGCCAGTGAAAAAGGCACATCAACCGCAGCACCGACTATACCTGTTGCACCACTGACCGCACCTTGGGCAACAGCTAAAATTTTATTTTGTTCAATCAATGCCTGACTGATCCGTTGCGAACGATCAGGGTTATTTTGAAGTTCTTGCAGTGACTTCGCACCTGCCTCTTCCAAAACCTTAGTGGCAGAGCTGGTTTGTTCGGTAAAATCATTTAATCGATCAAATAGATAATCTGAAATTTTTTCATTAATTTCTGGCGATAAAAAACTGGCCACGCTGTAAATGCGATTGTAATGACGACCTAATAATTGCTGTGAGACTTTAGGTAAATGCTGACGCAACATTTGCTGTGGATTTTCGTATTGTTCAACTTCCAATGGATTTTTTACACGCGCGCTTCCATCCACTGTACGTGCCTGATCAACAGCCGTGTTTATTTTTGAAACTGTGCCAGGTGCAACATGACCCAAAGCATTTAAACCACTGGAACTGAGCTTTTTAGCCACTCCAAATGCCGTGCCAAGCAAACTTTGCGATTGATTATTATTAGAATTTGTCATCAAGTACCTCTATGTTTTGATTCTTGCATTTAGTGATAAATACTAGGTGTAGTGTGGACTTATCTCAACTTTAATCTGTTTCTTTTGGTAAAGCATTGTCTCAAATAACCTAGATACCACATGATTTTTGTCTTTGTGCAATGCGCATAAAATTTGCCATAAGAATTGAAAATTCTTTCTGTTATCATGATATCAATCTCAAACATGAGTGACGCAATTCTTCGGGCTTTAATCTCCCTCTATCAATAATGTCGAATTTCGTCGCACTCAAAACCATCACCATATAAGGGATCTGTAGATGAAACGTGTTGTAATCACTGGCATGGGGATTAACTCATGCATCGGTAACTCCTTGGAAGAGGTCACTCATTCACTTCAAAATGGAATCTCTGGGACACGTTTTAACCCATCTTATGCTGAACTCAACTTTAAGAGTCATGTTAGTGCGGCAGCGGAACAAAACTTTGATCATATTGATCGTAAAATTAAACGGTTTATGGGCGTGTGTGCGATGTACGCATACAATGCAGCGGTCGATGCAGTTCAACATGCTGGCTTAAAAGTCGAAGATTTAGCAGGTAATCCGCGTTATGGTATCGCGGGTGGTAGTGGTGGTAACTCAACACATTCTGTGGTTGAAATGGTCGAACTGCTTGAAGAAAAAGGTGCACGTAAAGTCGGGCCTTTCTTCGTACCGCGTAATATGAGTAACACCATCACTGCAAACGTGGGCGTTGCTTTTAAATTGCAAGGCGTGGCTCACTCTATTACCAGTGCATGTGCAACTTCTGCCGATGCGATTGGTTATGCCTTTAACCTGATTCAGCTCGGCAAACAAGATTTAATGCTGGCAGGTGGTGGTGAAGAAGACCACTGGTCACAAAGCCTATTGTTTGATGCCATGGGCGCATTATGTTCAAAATACAATGATACACCTGAAACGGCTTCTCGCCCTTATTCAGCAGACCGTGATGGTTTTGTGATTGCGGGTGGTGGCGGTTTTGTGGTGCTTGAATCCCTTGAACATGCACAGGCACGCGGTGCAAACATTCTTGCTGAAGTCGTGGCTTATGCGGCAAACTCTGACGGAGCAGACATGGTTGCCCCAAGTGGTGAAGGTGCAACCCGTTGTATCCTAATGGCACTAGATGAAGCCAAACAACATGGTGTCGAGAAGATTGACTATGTCAATACACACGGTACTTCGACACCAGCAGGTGACGTGACCGAGCTCAAAGCCATGGAACGCGCATTTGGTGAAGGTCAAGTTCCAGCGATCAGCTCAACTAAATCGATGACAGGTCACAGCTTGGGCGCAGCAGGTGTACAAGAGGCGATTTATTCTGTCCTAATGATGCAAAATGACTTTATTGCACCGAACATTAACGTGACTGAATTGGATGAAGGTGCTAAAGGTTTTGATATCGTACTTGAAAAACGTGATGCAAAACTGAATACTGTCATGAGTAACAGTTTTGGTTTTGGCGGCGTCAACGCCTGCCTCATTTTCAAGAAGTGGGATGCCTAATATCCCACTAGGGATAATCGATGGATGCACCGACTGATGCTTTCCTTTGGGTAAAAGCATTACATATCATAGCTGTAGTATGCTGGTTCGCGGCACTGTTTTATTTGCCGCGTCTCTATGTCTATCACGCCATGAGCGAAGACACGATTAGTCATCAACGCTTTGAAGTGATGGAGCGCAAACTATATCGGGGAATTATGTGGCCTTCCATGATTGCCACTTTAATTACTGCTCACTTTCTGGTGGACTGGGGTGATGCAACACAGCATTATCATCAAGCAGTATGGTTTTATCTCAAGGTTGCTTTAGTTGCACTTTTAGTGATTTATCATTTTGTCTGTGGTTACTATCGCAAAAAACTGATTGGCAATGCGCATTATAAATCACATAAGTTCTGGCGGTTTTTTAATGAAATGCCAACTCTGATTTTATTTGCCGTTGTCATTTTAGTGGTGGTTAAACCGCAATTTTAAAATAGACCATACGCGTCGAAAGCCTCAGTTGACCTGAGGCTTTTTTGTGATCCATTTCTGTCTAATCTTATGATTTAAAGGCCTAGAATAATATTTTTCAATTAACCAACTGAGCGTAAATGTTGTCACTAAAAAGATTAGCAGCAACATGATTTTCTGATCGGGCAAGGTGGTTTTAGGAAAATACAAAACTTTGATCAATCCCAAAATAACCAAATGAAATAAATACATTTCGTAGCTGCGCTGTCCAATCCATATCATGATTTTTGAAAAAATGGAAAGATGATGAGCTTGTGATTGTTGAGCAAAACAGAAAATCAAGATTGCTGTTAATAACACAAATACAGTCACACTCCATGTACTCACTTCTTTGATGGGGGCATAGAGATATAACATGCTCATCAAAAAAACCGACACAGGAATTATCCATTTCATCTGGACAGCTTGGATCGAAAATTTCTGAGCAAACAAAGCCGTTAAACAGCCAATCGCAATACCATCAAAACTGGAGAAATAATGATAAAGATATGCCCCACTTTCTTCACCATAATGCAGTGAACGGAAATATGGTGCATAGGCAACAATCAATACAAGAAATAAAACAAAGGCTTTGCCTCTAGCCAATGTTAAACATAACAATGGAAATGCGAGATAAAAAACCTCTTCAACAGAAAGTGACCATAATACGCCAAGCGCATAATTGACCCAGCCATATTCAATAATCAGGATATTCATCCAGAAGGTAAAGGCTGCAAAAACCGTCAAGCCATAAGTAACTTCAATACTATTCGGTGTTTGGTTTAAAAATGGCTGGAGTCCTAAGCACCCCAAGATGGTCACCATCACAACGAGCAGCACCAGACAAGGAATAATCCGTGCCACACGGCGAATATAGAAATTTTTAAGCTGTATCTGCGCAAGGCTACCGTTTCTTTGTAAGGTATGTTGGGTAATTAAAAACCCCGAAATGACAAAAAACATCGTCACACCATAATTACCATTGCGGGCAATTAAAGTAGTTAAAGGCTCTCCAAACACTGAAACGCCTAGCCATGTATCATGTAACTTATAAGGAATATTAAAATGATGCAGTAACACCAAAAGAATAGAAACACCTCTTAAGATGTCAATTTTATAATTTCGCATAAGTTTCAAATTGGTTCAGCCAACGGAATCATCCATTGGGTCTAGCAAAAAATAGATCAACGGATTCGTTTTTTATTGGGTTGGATAGACTAAGAAACCAAGTGCTTGCGCCTGAGCCAATTGTTTCTGATCGATACTAAATATTGCAACTTTACCATCTGGCGCACCACACATCTGAGGTCGCATCATGCCATCATGTCCAACAGATTCGGCATAGACGTGGATATGTTTTGTCTGCAATTGTTGTTTCAATACTGAAATAGCCAAACCTTGCTGTTCGCACTGTTTCCCTTGAAGTGATTTAGCCACCTGTACCCGCTTGCCAGAATCAGCGTTTGGAAATGCATGGCAAGCCGCCAAACCCGATATTAACACAGTGCTTAGGACTAAATTTTTCAACATGAGTACTCCCTGATACTTATGACTTATTATTGGGAAATCATCATAAAATAAAGTCTAACCAGATGCTGTTCGGATTTGGTATTTATCCATTCAGGTCAATAGATCAAGTAATTGCTTAAAACTTTTGATTTTATATTTGGGCGCTGCCAAATTAAGTTCTTGTTCGGAACCATAACCATACTCAACCGCAACAGTTTCAATGCCATGACGACGTGCCCCCAAAATATCATGTTCACGATCCCCGACCATTAAACATTCAGCGGGATTTAATTGTTCTTTTTCGAGTATGTAGGCGATCAAATCGCCTTTATTGGTTCGCTCACCTGTCAACTCACTTCCATAAGGATGGGTGAAATATTGTAATAATTCAAAATGTTCTAAAATACGCACCGCATAGACATGCGGCTTTGCAGTAGCTAAATACAATTGATAGCCTTGATTTTTAAGTGTCTTCAAAGTCTCAATGACATCGGGATAGAGTTCATTTTCAAATAACCCTGTCACTGCAAAACGCTCACGATACCCTAATAAAGCCTGTTCAGCCAAATCATGAGTTACATCAACATTGATCAGTTTGGCGAGTGAAGCTTTCAGAGGCGGCCCAATGATCCAGTCAATATTTTCATGATCGGCAATTGGAAAGCCCACTTTATTTAAACCATAACGCGCTGAAGTGGTAATTCCGACTCTTGGGTCGGTCAATGTTCCATCTAAATCAATCAAAATATTTTTTACTGCGTTCACAAATGATACTCAAATCAGCTACAGGCGAATTCCCATCAGAATCCGATTAAAAATAGGGTCGAGACTTTACTCAAACTTGCCTATACTAACGCAAATCAAATCGTTTAAGGATAATAACTGTGCGCCCAACCGTACTTTGTTTCTCTGGTCTCGATCCTTCTGGCGGTGCAGGATTACAAGCCGATATTGAAGCCATCGGACAAAGTGGTGCACATGCTGCCATTGCCTGTACAGCACTGACCATCCAAAACTCACAACAGGTTTTTGGCTTTGAAGCCACATCTAAAGAATTGTTACTCGCCCAAGCCAATGCTGTGGTTGAAGACTTACCCATTAAATGCGTCAAATCTGGCATGTTAGGCACAACAGATAATATCGCGGCACTTGCGCAATTTTTACGTGAGCATCCAGATTATCTTTATGTACTTGATCCTGTTTTAGTCGCTAACAGTGGTGGTTCTTTAGGAGATCAGGCTACTTTGGTTCAGGCTTTTGTTGAACTGATTCCACTTGCCACAATTTTAACGCCAAATACAGTCGAATTACGCGCTTTAACAGGACTGGATAACTTAGAAGCAGCGACCCAAAAATTATTTGAAATGGGTGCAAAAGCAGTTTTGGTTAAAGGCGGTCATGAAGACACACCTGACTATATTCGCAATATTTTATATATGAATGGTGAACGTATAGCTGAAAGCACTTGTCCACGTTTGGAAGGCGAATATCATGGTTCAGGTTGTTCTCTGGCAAGTTATATTTCAGGTCGTCTAGCATTGGGTGATGATTTGAAAATTGCAGTACAACATGCCGAAGTTTGGCTATTTGGCGTGTTAAAAAATGCTGAAACGCCTGTTCCAAATGGGCAAAAGATTCCAAAACGATTTTAAAATTTAGATAAAAAAACAGCGCATGTTAATGATATGCGCTGCTTTTTATTTAGACGGCTTGTTTATTGCGGAATACGCAACACCTGACCTGGATAAATATCATCAGCATCCTTTAAAAGAGGCTTATTGGCTTCAAATATTTTATTGTACTGGTTTGGATCACCATAATATTCTTTTGAAATTTTCGATAAATTATCGCCAGATTTCACCGTATAAAATTTACTTTCAGGTTCTGGCGTTTCAACCGTCATCTGATCATCCACTTTGGCAACATGATCAATATTACCCACAGCCAATACAATTTTCTCCTTGTCTGCTTGGCTCTTGACCTTACCCTGAATCGTCGCCAAATCTGTGGTGCTGTTATAGTTCACCACCAAACCTTCTACCGGTAAACCTAAACTTTTAATATGCGCCAAAAGCTGATTTGCAATCTCTTGTGCTGTCGGTTCAGCAGGCGTTGCAGCGGGTTGTTCAGTTTTTGCCTGATTTTTCTTACCGATACCTTTTACGAAATCAAAAAGACCCATGATTGTCTCCTGTAATGATTATTGTCATCATGAAATAAATTTAAAGCCCTTATAGTTATACTCAAAAAATATCTCGATTTTGGTATATGTTCACTTCAATCAAGTAACAGTATGTAATTTATTTCACCAAATTTTTTAGGATCAGTTGTTATTGAACAATTTAAATTTTAGCTCAGCCATAAAAAAACCACCTTGCGGTGGCTTTTATCAACACTGATCCATTAACCTAATTTCTTGGTTACATAATCAATTGCTGATTGAACAGTTGTGATTTCGTTAGAATCTTCATCAGGAATGGTGATGTCGAAGTCATTTTCGAAAGACATAACAAGTTCAACTAGATCAAGAGAGTCAGCACCCAAATCATCCATGAAAGATGCTTCGTTTTTGATCTCTTCAACTTTCATACCAAGTTGTTCTGCAACTGCTTGCTTAACACGTTGTTCGATATCGCTCACAGGAATTCTCCTCATTGCTTGTGGCGTTTTTAATTGCCGTTAGTTTAATTGAATATTGAATATTTTAAAAGTTTATCCATCAGCCTTAGGCCATGTATAAACCACCATTTACATGTAATACCGTACCAGTAATGTAACTTGCTTTATCAGAAGCGAGGAAACTTACTGCATTTGCGATATCTTGTGGTTCGCCAAGACGACCCAGCGCAACCTGATCACTCATTTTTTTACGAAGATCTTCGCTTAAGCTATCTGTCATTTCAGTTGCAATAAAACCGGGTGCAACACTGTTTACCGTAATCTGGCGACTACCCATTTCCTTGGCAAGACTGCGACTAAATGCCTCAATACCTGCTTTGGCTGCTGAATAGTTGGCTTGACCTGGATTCGCAAAATGCGCAACCACTGAACTCACATTGATAATACGTCCAAAACGGGCTTTGGTCATGCCTTTTAGCACACGTTTCGATAAACGATAAACCGCTTTTAAATGAATATTTAAAATGTCGTCCCAGTCATCTTCAGACATACGCAGTAATAAATTATCACGCGTGATACCTGCGTTATTGACCAGTACCAACACAGGACCATAGTTCTGCTCAATGTTTGAGACAACTGCTTCAATTTGATCCAGATGACGAACATCGAGTGCCAACCCTATGCCCTGCTCTGCAAATTGTGCCGTTAATTTTTGAGCACCTGATTCACTTGTTGCCGTGCCCACTACAAAAAAACCGTCTTGAAGAAGTTGCTGTGCAATTGCCGCGCCGATACCACGGCTCGCACCTGTCACCAAAGCAACTTTACGTTGTTGTGTCATGCAATTTTTCCTTCAGCCACTAAAACTGCGCTTAGGGCATCTTCCATACGACCTTTGGTATCGATCGCAAATGCTTTTTCAATATTTGGCAAACGTTTCGCAAGGTTACTCAGCACTGTACCCGGACCACATTCCACCACATACTGAATCCCTTGATCTTGCAGGTATTGCATGGTGCGTGTCCATTGTACTGACTGATACAATTGAGCCGTGAGTGCCTGACGCAATTGAGCAACATCGGTGGCGATTGCCGCGTTGACATTTTGTATTACAGGTATATGAGGTAGCTCAATGGCAGTTTGTTCCAATGCTGCTGCGAATTGTTCTGCCGCAGGTTTCATTAATGAACAATGTGATGGTACAGACACAGGCAAAGCAATGGCTTTACCAGATTGCTCTTTGGCAAGTGCCATGACATCATTCACCAATACAGTCGAACCTGCGATGACCACTTGACCTTGTGCATTGTAATTTGCAGCTTCAACCGAACCCTGTCCAGATGCAGATACGCTTTGGCAGAGCTCTAGCACTTTCTCGTCAGGCAATCCCAAAATTGCAGCCATGGCGCCTTGACCTTGTGGAACAGCACTTTGCATCAATTTACCGCGTAAATTGACCAATTTCACTGCATCAGCAAGGCTTAATGCTTGTGCTGCAACCAATGCACTGTATTCACCCAGTGAGTGTCCTGCCAAATATTTAGGTGCAATACCACCCAAATCTAGCCATACACGCCATAAAGCAATACTCGCAGTGAGCAATACAGGCTGAGTATTTTCAGTCTGATCAAGACCTTCACCACTTTGCGCAATCTGCCACAAATCAAAACCAATTGCTTCTGAAGCTTCAGCAAAAGTCTCTTGCACACCACTAAACTGTTCGGCAAGTTCAGCGAGCATGCCGACTTTTTGCGACCCCTGACCTGGGAACAAAAATGCAGTTTTGGTTGCTTGAGCCACTTGCTCGAGTCGTTTAGCAGACATATAAAAATCCTTTACTTCGTCTTAGCTCGTTTCCGAGGCGGAAATTTAACACTTATTGAATCAATTGATAATTGCGAAAAGCAACAAAAAAAGGGAGCTTTCGCTCCCATTTTTTCTACACTTAAGCATCACGCTTTTATGCAAATTGGCTCAATTATTCAGCATCAGCTGCTTTAGCGAATAATTGACGACCACGGTAAAAACCATCTTTAGTCACGTGGTGACGACGATGAGTTTCACCTGTAGTTTGGTCTACAGTTAATGCATTCTCGGTTAAAGCGTCATGTGAACGGCGCATGTCACGGCGAGAGCGACTTTTACGGTTTTGCTGAACGGCCATGATGGCTCCTTACAAAGATCGAAAAAATGGATCAGAACAAATTCAGTTGTCTTAACTCAACATAATAACACAAATTGTGTTATGAATTAAGTTTGCCTTTCAAACCTGCCAAAACGTCAAACGGATTATCACGTTTTTCTTCGACAACATTCTCAACGGCTGGTTGATGCTTATGCTCACAAGACACATGCTTAGGAGATAAAGGCATCAACAATAACAGTTCATCTTCTATGAGTGACAGTAAATCAACAGTGGCAGGAGTGGAAAAATCACCCTTTGTTGAAGATTCGCTTTCGCCCAAGACGATGAAATCAGCATCCTCATCCAAGCGCTCTATCAGTGACTCATCATCAACCAGTGCGAGACGGAAGTCTGAAACAAGAGGAATTTCCACAGGCTCCAGACAACGCTGACATTCCAGTGGAACTTTTGTTTCAACATGACCATCAAACCACACAACGCGATGATACGCATCCATTGATAGCTTACAGTCTATAGAGATCAATTGATCATTAATTGATCCAACAGCTTCACGAGCAATACGAGCAAAGCGAGACAATGGCAGTGTTCCTGACCATGTAAAGCCCTGCTCAGCCCATTTAAACGGCTCAATCTGTGCCGGAAAGGTATTTGCTGACATAATTAAGGCGGCAATTCTACAAATTCATCGGTACTCTGTCAAAGATTAAGATACAATTTTGTACTAATTTAGACAGAACTCATGGTAACACAGCAATGCACCTGTTGCAGCCGCAACCTGAAGTAACAACTTCATTACTTGTTAGCACCCATTCAACCCATCAGTCTGCCCTGTCGTCTAATACAGTGCAACTCTCACCGTGGCAAAGCCTACAAACAGAACACGATCAGGTTGATTGGCTTATTTTACACTTTAATCACTGGTTTTCCCATCAAAATGTGACGCTGGTCAAAGGAGATTTTGAACCCGAATATTTTCCTGCGCAAAATCAAGCACCCGCTAGAATTCAGTTTGCTCATGGTTTTTTTAATAGTGCCTTACATGAAATTAGTCACTGGACGATTGCAGGGGCAAAACGACGTTTATTGCCTGATTTGGGCTATTGGTATGCGCCAGATGGTCGAACGCTTGAACAACAAAAGCTTTTTGAACAAGTCGAAATTAAACCGCAAGCAATTGAGTGGTTATTTGCTCAAGCTTTTGGTCGCAAATTTCGGGTATCTTTAGACAATTTAACAGGTGAAGGTGGCGACGGAACATCGTTTAAAGATCGTGTGTTTACTCAGGTACAGGCTTATTTTTCAGGTGAAGCAACATTACCATCTGATGCAGCGTATTTTATTCAATGTATTTGCAGCTGTACTCGTGACGGTAAAATTTTACAATCTGATGAATTTAAACGTGAATTGCTTGATTAAATCTGCTTTTAATTACATAACCGCAACTTCTCATCACGTACTGAATCTATTCAATGTGATTAAATAAAAGCGGTCATCAGATTCTTTTCGTCTTTGTTTAATCCCTGTTTATTTTTCTTTTCAAGGGAGAAATAAAAGGACTGATGACAGAAATCTCTTGGATAGAAGTGACACTTTACAACAATAACATTTGACTCAGGAGGATCCAGATATGTTGCATTTGCATATTCATCCAGAAAATCCACAAGCCCGATTGATTACTCAGGCCGTTGAACGTATCCGTGCAGGCGAAGTGGTGGTCTATCCAACCGATGCCGCCTATGCGATTGGTTGTCAGATTGGCAATAAAAGCGCAATGGAGCGTATTGCGCAAATTCGTGGACTTGGCCCAAAACATCAATATGCGATTATGTGTTGCGATTTATCGGATATTGCCACTTATGCCAAAGTCGATAATGCCATGTATCGTTTATTGAAAAATAATACGCCAGCAATCACCACTTTTATCTTGCCGGCCACCAGTGAAGTTCCAAAGCGGTTAATGCACCCCAAAAAGAAAACGATCGGGCTACGTATTCCCACCAATCCAATCTGTCAGGCATTGTTACAAGAATTAGGTGAACCCATTTTGACCAGTACCCTGATTTTACCGGGTCAGGAAGATCCATTGGATGATCCATATGACATTGAAAATCAGTTAAGCAAACGCATTGATGTGTTTATCGATGGGGGATTTGGCACATTAACCACTACCAGTATTGTAGATTTATCTGGAGACCATCCTGAGGTTGTCCGTCAAGGCGCAGGTGATGTGAGTGCGTTTGAGTAATCATTCATAGCCACCTTATAAAGGACGAAATTGTTCAATCACATCATTTAAACGTTGTTTTTGCTTGGCACGTTCATCAAAGTTATCAGGGCTTAGCCAGACATCATAGGCAGATTTCAATTCAGACCATTCCTCGTCAATGATTGAAAACCATGCTGTATTGCGGTTACGTTCTTTTGTTACTCGATCTTGGCGAAATAGTCCTTCAAAATAAAATCCAAAGCGTAATGCCGCACGTTTTGAAGGCTCATTCAAGTCATCACATTTCCATTCGATTCGTCGAAAATTGTAATCAAAACACTGTTTAAGCAATAAAAAGACAGCTTCTGTAGCAGCGGTTGTATGTTTTAAGCGATGTGAAAAATACACGTTGCCAATTTCAATGGCAGCATGCGCTAAACGTGGATTGAGCAATGCGATCCAACCCACGACTTCATCATTCATCTTAATCAGATAATGATACGAAGGATGAAACCCAAATACATTTTGCAGAGCATGCTTCAACTCATCGCGACTTTGAAAACCCTCATAGGGTAAATATGTCCAACACCGTGCATCTGGTTCAGTGCTAATCGTTTGCCAAAGTTGCTCTAGCTCCAAATCATTTGGACAGGTATCAGAAAGAGGAAGTAATTCCACAAATTGTCCTGTTAATTTTTCATATTGATAACTTGCAGGTAATAATTGTTGAACCTGAAATCCAACAGGTTGTTGGTACAAATTTAAGTTTGATTTTAAATAATTTTTCATTTTAATTATGCCCTAAGTCTAGTCTATTGATCCGACCACATTTCTAAACAAAATAACACTATCACAAAACCTTGAGCGTATTTAGGTATAAAATAGTGTTTATTTATTTATGGTTTTGATGCTTTTAACAATTTATTAAAGTCTGAATTTCCATTAGAATAAAACCCATTCTAATCTCCTTCTCTTTATGGCATTTATGCTCAATATGTCTAAAGTGACTCATGCTTTTGAAAATTCGCGTGGCCTATAACTGTAATGAACCAAGCTTTGAATCATTCATCGGAAGCCTTGCCGCAGATTCGCGTATTGGACGAATGGCAAGATGTTATTCCTGAAGATTTATATATTCCGCCTGCTGCTTTTGAAATTTTACTCGAACATTTCGAGGGACCCCTCGACTTCCTGATTTACCTGATTCAAAAAAATGGTTTTGATTTATTACAACTCGATATTGCCCCTATTGCGACTCAATACCTTTCTTATATGGATGCAATGAAGTCTCTCAATATTGAATTGACCGCAGATTATATGGTCATGGCAGCGTTGTTGGCTGATCTTAAATCACGATTACTCCTTCCTAAACCCACATCAATCACCTTAGAAAAAGATCCCAAACAGGAATTAATTGATCGTTTAGAAACCTATTTGCGTATTAAGCAAGCTGCCGAACGTTTAGGACAGTTTCCAGTACTAGATCGGGATACTTTTAGTCCCAATGTCGGCTTAGGTCATACAGCACCTGTGTATGAAGGATATGATGTCGAAAGCTTACGCGATGCACTGTTTTGTGTATTTAATCGACCTGAACCTGTCATGCATACAGTTGAGCAAGAGCCTGTTTTACTTGAAGAACGTATTGCGTTTATTCAGGAAAAAGTTAGCTCTGGGTCTGTTTTAGTATTTGAGGAATTATTAAATCCAGTACAGGGTCGGATGGGCATGGTTGTGACCTTTATGGCCGTATTGGAACTGACGCGCCAACAAATAATTAGAATTGTTAGCGCAGGTATTGATGCGCCACTCTCGATTCAGGGAGCACAGTTATGACTCTCGATCAACAACTGGCGATGTCACCTGAAGACATGCATCATGATGTGTTATTGCAAATTGAAGCTATATTATTTGCCAGTGATGCACCAGTGTCACTTGCACGATTAAAACAAGCCTTTCAGGATCAATATAATAAACCGCAATTACGTCAGTTTTTACAACAGCTTGCTGTCTTACAACATGGGCGATCTATTGAACTGATTGAAACTGCTCAAGGCTTTCGGTTTCAGGTTCGATCAAAATATCGTAATATAATCACACAAGTTTGGCCTGAACGCCCAACCAAGCTCTCACCGTCATTGCTCGAAACCATTGCCGTGATCGCCTATCATCAGCCAGTCACGCGCGCGGATATTGAACAGATTCGTGGTGTTACCAACAATAGTCAGATTTTGCGCACATTATTTGACTGGAACTGGATTAAAGAATCGGGTTTTAGAGATTTACCCGGAAGACCTGCGTTGTTGATTACAACGCCCCAATTTTTGAACGCTTTTGGCCTAGCATCTTTAGGTCAATTGCCTCCCCTACAGGATGCCAAGGAAGCTTTCATGACACTGGATGCAAATGCAGCCAAGTCTTGAATAGGTGAACTGTTGACAATTAATTCTAAGGTTGTGCTGTCATGAGTGAAAAGTTGCAAAAAGTATTAGCGCGAATCGGTCTCGGTTCACGTCGATATATGGAAGAGGTTATTGCCGCAGGTCGCGTCAGTGTAAATGGTCAGATTGCGCAGGTAGGCGAACGAATCGAACCAGGTGATGAATTACGTATTGATGGTCGCAAAGTTCAGTTTCAAGTCGAAGATGAAATTCGTCGTCGTGTCCTGATTTATTACAAACCTGAAGGTGAAATCTGTTCCCGCAACGACCCTGAACAGCGTCCAACTGTGTTTGAGCATCTCCCTCAAATTGCTAATGATCGTTGGGTTATGGTAGGCCGTCTGGACATTAACAGTACAGGTTTATTGCTTTTTACAAATGATGGTGAACTTGCCAATCGTTTAATGCATCCTTCCAATGAAGTTGAACGTGAATATGCAGTTCGTGTCATGGGTGAAGTTACTCCGCAAATCCGTCAAACCCTTTTAAATGGTGTAGTATTGGATGATGGCCCTGCCAAATTCGAGTCATTTTCAGAGCTTGGTGGTGATGGGATCAACCGTTGGTATCAGGTTGTGGTTAAAGAAGGACGTAACCGTGAAGTCCGTCGTTTATTTGAATCACAAGGTTTAAAAGTCAGCCGCTTATTACGTACCCGTTATGGCACTGTAATTTTGCCACGTGAACTGCGCACTGGCCGCTGGATGGAACTAGATAAAGCAGATATTGATAACCTAACTAAACTGGTTGAACTCAAGCCACGCCAAGGTACTGGTCTGTATGGTATGGCCAAACGTCGTACTGAACGTATGGTGGAAAAACCGCTTGCTGCACGTCGTGGTGGTTACTTACGTCAACAAAAACGTGATACTGACGATCAAACTGAAAGCCAATCCAAACCATTTACTCAACGTAAAAGCTTAGGTCAAAACAAAACTTTTAAAAAGTTTTAATCCAAAATCTCAATGAAATGAAAGAGCCCAAGATTGGGCTCTTTTTCATTTTATGCTAATTTTTTTTGTGAATTTTACTATTTTATAGGTAGACAGTTTTGTATATAATTCTCACGAAATAAAACAATTCAACAACAATAGGTTCATGATGATGAAAAAAATATCTTACTTGGCAATCGCAGTTTCTTTAGTGACTTTAGCTGGCTGTGGGGGTGGCGGATCAGGTGATTCTGGGATGACTGCTGGTGGGAATAATACAGGCAATGGATCAGGAGATACTAAATTAAAATGTGATCGTGGTATTTTACTTAACTCCAATTTAACAGCTAAATCTATTTTTGATGAAACGCTATATAGCATAAATTATTTAGATATAATGGGTGTAGATTCATCTGGACGTATTCAGCTCGAAAAAGATGGAATTTATGCTAAAAAAATTTCTATTAATGGACAAATGTTATATTCAGAATATCTTCCGATTTATAATCTTGGCCTTACAGAAATTGAAACTAATAAACAACTCATGCCTGTTGATTATGAATTAAACTCATCAGGTCTTTACACAACAAAAACATACCAAAAACAAAATAATGGTTGGCCAATTGGTTATCTTACAACATCAAACAACTTGATATTATCATTAGCAACATTCAACGATAAATGTAATTTTTCTGTAAATAAATTAGAATATACCTTTGAGAGTATTGATTTATCTGGAAAAAAAATATCAGATATATTACCTAACAATATTTTAACGCAATATCCTAAAAAAAATAATTATACCTATATAAATCCTTATGTCGGTCAAATTTTAAAGAAAAATTCGCAAGCCTTAGCTAAACTTCTAAATAGTAATACAACTTTCCCATCTGGTTCTATTATCTACATTCCTAAATCTGCTATATATGATGATAAGGAATTTAGTTTTTCAGAAAGTGATGCAACAACCTACCCAACCCTCGATGCATGGTTTAAAGCGTATTATGAAAAAATTCCATCACCTCCATCATACAAGTACGATAAAATCGCGGGTCTAAATGTCATTTACCATGTCGATTCAAATGGAAATCCTGCATATAGTGGAGCAGATCCAGCAATTGAAATGAATGGAAAAATTTACGACGGAGAGTGGAATATCAAAGGGAATATTCTTTCAACAAATTATGGCGTACCAACGAATGATGGATTTCCATATAATGATGTTTCAGGGCAACACTCTTTCTTTAATAAAGCTGCCTACGAGTTTATCTCTGCACAAATCCAAACCTATTATAAATAATGTGATCTAAATTATTTATCAATAAAGGCTTTATCTTTCTGATAAAGCCTTTTTGCTATATAAGCGATTATTATAATTTTGGAATATCAAACCATTTTGCTTCCGGAAAATTTTGTTTTAAATAGTTCTGTAAATATTGTGCGGTATCTTTTGAAATGAGTTCATCCTGAGATTCATCATTCAAATTATAAGCCAAAGCAAATAAAGATAAGCTTCGTTGCTTTAGTGCCTCCAGACTCAGTAAAGTATGATTAATACTACCCAAACGCCCAGAACTGACCAAAATCACAGGCAACTTTTTTTGTGCAATATAATCTATGGTGAGTAGTTCTGTCGTTAAGGGAACCATTAACCCACCTGCTCCTTCTAATAACACCACATCAAAGCGCTGTTGTAAGATTTGAGTCGCTTTTTCAATCTTTTCAAAATCAATGTCTCGACCATCAAGTTGTGTCGCCAAATGCGGCGAAGCGGGATAGCTAAAAATTTCAGGCATGGTCAGTTTTTCGCGATCTTCTGGCAACCAACCTGCTCCCATAATTTCACGATGTTTTTCGATATCTTCAGAAACATCCACATTTCCAGTCTGAATCAATTTTTGGGTAATGGTCGACTGCCCTTGTGTGTTCCAGAGTTTCGCCAGATAACCTGTGGCATAGGTTTTTCCAATTCCCGTATCAATCCCACTGACAAAATAAACTAAGCCACTCATGCTGTTCTCCGTGCGATACAATAAATGGGATGATAGGTCAAAGAATACTGCTGATTCTCTAGCTGAAACTGTTGATAACGTTGATAAAATTCAGTAATTGATTGTTTTGTCCAGCGTTGTTGCTGTACAGATGCCCCAGTCACACCCGTCGCTTTAAGGTGTTTGAGTACCGCTTTCGGAGTTGCAAACTGCATATATAAAGATTGTTGGCTTAGTTCAACAATCTCAAAGTTTACTTGTTCAAGCTGTTGCCGCCAGTCATTGATCGACCAATACTGTAAACCTTGCCCAGTAAGCTGTTTAATTTCAATAAAATTATCAGGGCCAAAGGTGGAAAAACATAACCAGCCTTGTGCCTTTAGCGCCGTATGACAACGCGCCAAAAGTTTAGGTAAATCATTAATCCATTGAAGGGCTGAACTCGACACGATTGCATCTAAATCTGCGGGCAAATCCAGTGTTTCAATATCCCCAATCATCCATTGGATCGGTAAATGATCCTGAAAATGTTGCTGCACTTGTGGATACAAATCATTTAAATACCATTGTTCAATTTGAAAATTATTCACCAATTGATGGGTTAAATTGCCTGATCCACAGCCAATTTCCAAAACATGCGCTAAATTTTCAGGACAATGGTTTTGCATCAGTTGACTTAAATGCTGACTGATTTGTTTTTGAATAATCGCTTGTTCGGTATAGCTTTGTCCCGCTTTGGCAAAACGCTGGGCAATCAGGGATTTATTGAGATTCACAAACACGCTACCAATCGTTGTAGATCATCAGACTGAATCAGTGATGTTAATGAAATTCTGAGCCGTGCGCTATGCTGTGGCACAGTGGGAGGACGAACGGGCATCGCATAAAAACCATGTTGCTGTACGCTTTGAGATTTTTCTACCGCTGTTTGGCTTGCTCCGACAATAATCGGCACGATATGGCTGGTCGATGGACTATGATAACCTTTTGCGACAATTGCCGATTGTAAATCCTGACTGATCTTGTGCAAATGTAAGCGTTCGCTTTTGGCTGCCATAACTTTTTTAAAGATAAAATCCGACCATGCAATATTGATCGGCGGCAAAGCGGTACTAAAAATCAATGGACGCATAGTGTTGATCAAATAGCTGCGAATCATCGGATCACAAATCAGATAGCCGCCTACTGAGGCACAGGCTTTTCCAAAGGTACCGACCAGTAAATCAATATCAGCCATCACCTTATATTGCTCGGCACAACCCAAACCCTGCTCACCGCGAACACCGATCGCATGTGCTTCATCCACATACAACATGACTTTATCAAAACCATGCTTGATTTGAACCAATGCAGCCAAATCCGTTTCATCACCATCCATGCTAAAAATACTTTCAGTCACCACAATAATGCGTTCAATGTCGACATCATCATGATATTTTTCAATGAGCTGAGTTAAATGTTGTAGATCATTATGCCGATAACGTACATATTTGGCAGAGGATAAGCGAATGCCATCAATCATACTGGCATGTACCAGTTTATCCGCTAAAATCAGCGTTTTATCATCACTTAAAGCGGGTAAAATCCCGATATTCATATGATAGCCGCTATTAAATAATAACGCTGCACGGCCTAAAAATGCCTGACTTAAATTCGCTTCAAATTGTTCATATTCTTCAAAATTACCTGTCAGCAAGCGTGAAGAAGACGAACTAAAATAACGGCGTTGAATGGGTTGCTGATCTAAAAACTCTTCGCGAAGCTGAGTGTTGGCAGCTAAGCCCAAATAATCATTGGAGGAAAGATTAAGCATCTTTCTTCCTGCAATCTCAATATAAGCGCCGTGTTGCTCATTGGCGGTAAACTGGCGTAAATTTCCAGTCTGTTTAAGCTGATCAAGCTGCTGTTGATAATGATCAAGCAATGCCATGTTTCACCTCAACTTGCATCTGTTGTACCACGTCAATCAGTTGTTCTAGCAGGAAATTTAACTCGTCTTTGGAAATAACATAGGGTGGCATTACATAGACCAGTTTGCCAAACGGTCGCACCCAGATCCCACGCTCAACAAACTGCTGTTGCAAGGTTTTCATATCAACATTGAACTTGAGCTCCACCACCCCAATCGCCCCTAAAATACGTACATCTGCCACGTATTCCAATGCAGACAAAATCTGTAATGATTGTAATTGTTCAGATATCCGTTGAATATTGGCTTGCCAATCCTGCTCGAGCAATAACTGAGTACTTCTCAAGGCAACGGCACAGGCCAAAGGATTCGCCATAAAAGTGGGGCCATGCATAAAAACACCAGCTTCACCAGCACTAATGGTTTCAGCGACCTGCCTAGTCGTAAGCGTGGCTGATAAAGTCATATAGCCACCTGTTAGTCCTTTACCAAGACACATAATATCGGGCTCAACCTGTGCATGTTCCCACGCAAACAGTTTTCCAGTACGACCAAAGCCTGTGGCAATTTCATCAAAAATCAGCAGTAACTGATATTGGTCGCACAACTTGCGGAGCTGTTTTAAGTATTCTGGATGATAAAAGCGCATTCCACCTGCGCCCTGTACAATCGGTTCAATAATAAATGCAGCCAATTCTTGATGATGCAGTTTTAAGATTTGCTCAACTTCATCCAGCTCGGAAAGATTCCATTCACCATCAAAACGGCTTTGTGGTGCAGACACAAAAATACGTTGCGATAAACTATTTCCGAAAATTTGATGCATCCCCGTGACAGGATCACAAACCGACATCGCATTCCATGTATCGCCATGATAGCCAGAACGTGTGGTGATAAAATTGGTCTTTTGCTTGAAGCTTGTATCCGATTCGGCTTTTGATGACCCTGCTTTTGATGACCAATACTGAACCGCCATTTTCATGGCGACTTCCACCGCAACTGAACCTGAGTCGGCATAAAAAATTTTATCCAGACTGGGCGGCGTGATTTTGAGTAGTAATTTTCCCAGTTCAATTGCAGGCTCATGGGTGAGACCACCAAACATGATATGTGCCATATGGTCGAGTTGACGCGTTACAGCAAGATCGAGTTCAGGATGGTGATAACCATGAATTGCACACCACCATGAAGACATGCCATCAATCAACTGACGGCCATCCTCAAGTTCAATGGTTGCGCCATAGGCACGTTTGACTTTAAAGGTAGGTAATGGATGAAGCATGGAGGTATAAGGATGCCAGATATGCTCCAAATCAAACTGATCACTCATCCATTGACTCCATTGATGTACCTTTTCAATATGAAACTACATATTAAACGTGCAGACTTTGAAAATATATTGCGATAAACACCATTTCGTTTAAAGCTTAAACTGATGATTCAATAAATTTCGTAATTTCATCGCAAGTTTTTTCGACCTGAATAAATGGAAGGCTGTGTGCAGCATTTTCAACGGTCACAATCTGAATTGATTTTGCATTAATCTTCTGCATATCTTGCACAATTTCGCAAGGAACTAGCGCATCATGATCTGCAAAGAGATGAAGCTGCCGACCTGTATAATTTTTTAAGATTTCAACCAGATTAAATTGTTCTAGTATCGCTAAACCTTGTTTTAATAGCGACATGGGCTGCGCATGTAACATGGTTTGCATCGTATTAAAATCAGA
This sequence comes from Acinetobacter sp. FDAARGOS_515, assembly GCF_003938865.1. Classification (NCBI taxonomy): domain Bacteria; kingdom Pseudomonadati; phylum Pseudomonadota; class Gammaproteobacteria; order Moraxellales; family Moraxellaceae; genus Acinetobacter; species Acinetobacter sp. FDAARGOS_515. The sequence goes on from NZ_RKIX01000003.1 coordinate 606,897, forward strand.
TTTAGCTGTTTCAACACCTTTGGTCACCAACAAACCAAAACGCTTTAGAGTCGTAATCGGATCATGCTCAAAAGATTGCTTAAACTGATGAAAATCATCTACAGACATCGCATATCGCCAATTTTCATGTGCCACAAAACTTGGATTAGAGGCCATCGTAATTAAAGTCTTGTTTTGACTTGTCTTGAGAGCAACGTCATGCACCAAGCGCATGGCTAACTCGCCCCCCAATGACCACCCTGCAATCACATCAAATTTGATAGCATGTTCTAGCTGTTGTGCTAAAACCTGCTCATCTAGCGCATTAAAAATATTACTGAGTTCAACGGTATAGCCTTGTTGTTCAAGTAACTGTTTTAAGGGGTTTAATAGCTTCTCACCGCCACCCCATCCTGTAATGAGAAGAATACGTTGTTTCAATGTCTTACTCTGTGCCTTTCACTTGAAAAAGTATAACCATTTTTATTCGGTGATTTGATTGCGGGGTTGCTCATTATTGTCCAGATCAAGTAACAAAGTTGCAGGAATCACTTTTTCCCAACAGTCTCGTTTAAATTGTTGATGAACTTGATCAATCTCAAAAGGACTGGTTTTAGCCATTTGTTGCGCTTTAACTAAATCGACGGCTCGCATATAAGCAATTAAATAATCCTGCCCTTCGATCTGGATATGAAACCATGATTCAACTGTAACACCTTCGGCTTGAAGCGTTTCAATCGCTTCAACTTTGCGCTGCTCAAGCTGTTGTTGCCATGTTTCAACTTTTGACCATGTATTGGGTTTTAATTTAATCAGTGCTGCACCAACGTCCATTGATCTTCTTTCACTTTATTTATTTTGATTGATCTAATATGCATAGACCGAATCACAAAAGCAAAAATTTCTTAGTACATTTCAAAGTTGATTTTGTTAAACTGAGATTTAGGCTTTTCCAATGGGCTTTTGAATAAACATGAAAATGACGCGCACAATAACAATATTGAGAACAGGCTTAATCAGTCTCTGTTTAACCGCAGGACTGATCAATTTCACACATGCTGCCAATGAGGTATTTTCAAAATCCAGTATAGATCAAAAACAATGGGTGGGTCAGCCTGCACCTGAGTTTCGATTACAGGATCAAAATGGAATCTGGCACGAATTAAAAGATTTTCGAGGCAAGTGGCTGGTTTTGTATTTTTACCCCAAAGATGACTCTCCTGGTTGTACTCAGGAAGCCAATCGTTTTAAAACGCTTTCTTCGCAATTTACCCAATCGAATGCCGTGGTCATGGGCGTAAGTCTGGATGATGTTGCCTCACATAAGAAATTCTCAGACAAATTAGGACTCACTTTTCCCATTTTGGCAGATAGTGATCATCAGTTAGCCGAAAAATTTGGCATTGTGCGAAATATGGGGATCATGAAAATTGCCAAAAGAGAAAGTTTTTTAATTGACCCCAAAGGTACTGTGGTCTATCACTACACCAGCGTCAACACTCAAACGCATGCTGATGAAGTGCTTAAAGATGTCAAACGTTTACAGCAAAAACCATAATATCAAAATGAAAAACTCAGCCGAAGCTGAGTTTTTTAATCTTACATCTGTGATTGAATATAATTTTGTAAGCCCATCAATTCAATCAAACGTAACTGTTTTTCTAACCAGTAAGTATGATCTTCTTCAGTATCTGACATTTGTGAACGGAGCATATCACGGCTGACATAGTCCCCTTTTTCCTCACACAATTTCACGCCATCAGCCAATTTCTGACGAACATGATATTCAAGCGCCAAATCTGCTTTCAGGCAAGATACAACATCTTCACCAGTGACAATATCATTACGGTTCATGTTAGGCTTGCCTTCGAGGAATAACACACGGCGAATAATCGAATCCGCATGTGCAGCTTCTTCTTGCATTTCATGATCGATACGTTCATAAATTTTGCTTAAACCCCAATCCTCATACATACGTGAATGGATCAGGTATTGATCACGGGCAGCCAGTTCGCCACCGATCAACATATTTAAATAGTCTATGACTTCTGGATTGCCGCGCATTTGTAATTCTCCTCTCGAATATGAATATTATGGTCAAGTTTAAAAATGATTGCAAAGCAAAAATGATGTAAGTTTATGATTTTTATAAAATTAAAATGAGAAACATACGCATTTACAGTTTTAATTGGAAAATTTATTGTGAAAAAATAAATGTTTGCACCCTTTTTAGAGAAAAATTTCTTCAAAATTGCATTCATTTCTTGTTTTTTTTATTTTGTAACGGCTTTGTTGCATAAATAAATTTCATCCCCATACATGTTAGATGAATACAGAATCAAAAAGCCGATACAAAACAACGAACTGGTCTGAGTACAATCAGGCTTTACGTCAACGGGGTGCTTTCACTATTTGGTTTGATCCCCAAATGCAATGGTCTGCAACACCTACTGGAAAAAAAGGACGTCAACCTACCTACACTGATATAGCAATTCAATTTGCCCTGACGATACGAAACCTGTTCCAACTGGCTTTACGCCAAACACAAGGTTTCATTCAAAGCCTTTTGCAAATGGCTCACCTCGACTGGAATGTTCCAGACTTCTCAACATTGAGTCGGCGAGCAGATAAGCTCCAGCCACTTCTACATAAATCAGCAAAAAATCCACAGGAAGACTTGCATATTTTAGTTGATAGCACAGGGATCAAAGTTACAGGTGATGGGGAATGGGTGCGTAAAAAACATGGCGTAAACCAACATCGTCAATGGCTGAAATTACATCTTGCGACAGATGCAAACAGTGGAGAAATACAAGCGGTTGAAGTCACGACCTGCCAATATGGTGATGCTGAAATGCTCCAACCTCTTTTAGATCAAATTGATGAACCCATTGCATCTGTCACGGCTGATGGTGCTTATGACACAGTGAATTGTTATGATGCGATTTTGAAACGGCAAGCAAATGTAATTATCCCTCCTCGTTCCAATGCTGCTTTATGGGCAGAAAATGAAATTGGTAAAGCAAGGAATCATGCAGTACAAGGCTGTTGGGACAAGGGTCAAAAGCAGTGGAAACGAGATATTGGTTATCATCGACGATCCCGAATAGAGGCTAAAATGTTTGCCTTGAAACGACTTGGACAAGGTGTATCTAGTCGATGCTTTAATCGTCAGGTGGTTGACTTGCAAATAAGAGTCGATATTTTGAATAAATTTACTCAACTTGGTACAGCTAAAACGGTGGCTGTTGCATAAATATCTGAAGATTAGAACAACTCTATCTTTCGTCTATTTGTGCAACAAAGCCTTTTGTAACTAAAGACAATGCTTCTTATTTAAATCAGAAAATCATTCTAAAAACATTAAAACTTGTTCTATTGATCTAAACAGCTATTCATTCCCATTTATTGACTATTTTTTTCACTCTAGAAATACAATAGAATAATATGTTTAAAGTTAAGAGTATTTGTTAGATGAAAAAAATTTTTATTTTATTAAGTGGAATAATAACAAGCTCATGCATAAATGCTCAAGAATTCGATTTCCGCGGTGCTATCTTAGGAATGACTTTAAGCGATTTTAAAAATCTTCCACCAATTAATGGAAAGTTATTAAGAGATGGAACAACAGTATCTTGCACAGAAAAACAAGATAATTTAGAGTGCATGAGGGCTGGAGATGATCCTTTTAATCAAACATTTGGATTTACAACTATAAATTATGTTTTTCATAAAGATGCAAGTAACCAACCAAAGTTATATATGATTATGTTAATGAGTGATAATAGAAATGCAGCTGCCAGTTTAGCTGGTTTAACAGAAAAATGGGGGAAAGGAAGCCAAGCAACTTCTCATGCTACTAATGGTTTAGGGATAGAAATAAAAACGATCGAAGTTAAATGGAATAAACCAAACTCAGAAATAATACTAGAGTCCCCATGCGGTAGTGTTAAATATTTTTGCATGACTTATCAGCATAAAGGTATTTACAAACAAATTTCCGATGGAAACAAAAAAGAAAATAATTTTTAAATTTTCGCCCCTTTTATTAGAATAAACTAATAAATTATTGCTGATCAAACTATCTTCAGTATGTTACTAACATTTTAGAAAGTAATTATTATGAACAAGAACACACCGATTTTAGTGACGGGTGCTACAGGCTATGTAGCTGGCTGGATTATTGAACGTTTACTCATGCAAGGTTATATCGTACATGCAACTGTGCGTGACCCATCTAAAAAAGAAAAACTACAGCATCTTACCGAAATTGCAAAAAAATCATCCGGTCAAATTTATTTTTTTAAAGCCGATTTATTGACCCCCCATGCTTTTGACGAGGCCATGAAGGCTTGTGAAATTGTGATTCATACTGCATCTCCTTTTGTGATTAGTAATTATAAGGATGCGGTGAAAGACATTATTGAGCCAGCGGTAAATGGTACGATCAATGTACTTGAGTCCGTGAATCGAACGACAACAGTCAAACGTGTTGTCGTGACGTCAAGTATCGCCGCAATCTGTGGAGATGCCATCGAAATTGAAGACACAGCCAACCATGAATTTGATGAAAGTCATTGGAATAACAGTAGTAGTGAGACACATCAACCTTACTCTTATTCCAAAGTCGCAGCAGAACGTAAAGCATGGGAAATAGCGGAGCAGCAGGATCGCTGGTCGCTAGTTTGTATCAATCCCGCTTTGGTGATGGGACCTTCTCTTACAACAGCTACACAATCTGGCAGTGTTGAGCTATTGGAAAAGTTTGGTGATGGAACACTTTTATTTGGCGCCCCTGAAATCTGGATGGGAATTGTCGATGTCCGTAATGTCGCAGATGCCCATGTTGCAGCTGCATTTTCTTCAACGGCAAATGGACGTTATATTATCTCAGGAGGAACTTTAAGCTTTCTCGAAATGGGAAAAATATTGACTCAGCGTTTCGGTTATCGTTATCCATTCCCGCACTTCACGGTTCCTAAAGCAGTTTTCTCTTTATTCGCACCACTGTTTGGACAATCTCGGAAATTTGTAAAGCGTAATGTTGGCTATCCTGTTTATTTCAGTTCAAAACGCAGTCAGGAAGAACTTGGTATCGAATATTTAGATATTCAGCAAAGTCTTTGTGAACATTTTCAGCAATTGCTGGATGATGGTCTGATTAAAAAACGGGGATAATGCAAATGTGAATAGAGAGCACGCGACATCACCATCACGGTAGATAAGACAATAGATACCCATCAGCCTGAACGTTCACCTTAGTCCAGATGAACGCATCATAGCATAATGAATCACAGCATATTAATTGTCGTATTGTGCCAAAAACTCTAAAAACTCCTGTTCATTCATGACACGAATGTCGAGTTTTTCGGCTTTATCAAGCTTACTTCCTGCTTTTTCGCCAGCAACCACACATTTGGTTTTACTGGAAACACTACCACTGACACGCGCACCCAGAGCCTGTAAACGCTGTGTCGCTTCATCACGTCCCATACTAGACAATGTGCCGGTCACCACCCAACTTTCACCATTTAATGGCTGACGCGTTGGAGCAGTCGGTGCATCCCAATGAATACCAGCAGCCAATAAACGATCAAGTACTTCAATGTTATGCGGAGCCAAAAAGAAATCAAAAATCCACTCAGCGGTAATTTCCCCCACATCAGGCGTTTTCTTCAAGGCATCAATATCGGCATTTTTTAATGCATCAAAAGTTTGAAAAGTATTGGCCAGCATTCGTGCAGTGGTTTCCCCAACACCACGAATTCCAAGCGCGTAGATAAACCGCGCCAGCGTGGTTTTTTTACTGGCTTCAATCGCATCCATCAAGTTCTGAACGGACTTTTCTCCCATTTTTTCAATACTGAGTAAAGTCTCGCGATGTTCGTGCAAATGATAAATATCTGCGACATCTTTTAAGAGATTCAAATGCAATAAAGACTCAACCCAGCGGTCGCCCAAGCCTTCAATATCCATCGCCTTACGTGATACAAAATGTCGAATCGCTTCAATCCGTTGTGCAGCACAATATAATCCACCTGAACAACGTGCCAAAGCCTCACCTTCGGGCATTACCACAGGAGAGGAACAGACTGGACAGTGTTCGGGCAATTCAACTACTTGTGCATCGGCAGGACGAAATTCAGGCCAGACTCGTTCAACTTTAGGAATCACATCGCCACTACGATACACACTGACCTGATCACCTACACGCACATCCAGACGATGAATTTCTCCAATATTATGCAAGGTCACATTGGATACAGTTACACCACCCACTAACACAGGCTGCAAACGCGCCACGGGGGTCAATGTTCCCGTTCGCCCCACCTGCCAGTCAATATTTTCAACCGTGGTTCGTGCAATTTCGGCAGGAAATTTATAAGCTGTCGCCCAACGTGGTTCACGACTTAAAAACCCAAGTTGCTGTTGTTGTTTTAGATCATCGACCTTGATGACCATACCATCAATTTCAACGGTTAAATTTGGGCGTTCCTGCTGAATTTGCTCATAACGCTGCTGCACTTCTTCAATCGATGAACATAAAAATTGGCGTTCAGCGATTTCAAAACCCAACTGTGTTAACCAATGCAGACTTTCATGCATGCTTGCCAAACCATGATGCGGCTCACATTGCGCAATCCCATAGGCATAAAAAGCTAAGGGGCGTGATGCTGCAATATTCGGGTCAAGTTGCCTTAAACTTCCTGCGGCGGCATTACGTGGATTGGCAAAAGTTTTTTCACCTTTCGCAGCCTGCTCCGCATTGAGCTTTTCAAAGCCTTGCTTCGGCATTAGCACTTCGCCACGAACCTCTAACACTTTAAAATCATTTCTAAAAATAGATACTATATTTTCGTTATTTGTATTTTGTATTTTGGCCCTAAATTTTTGTTTTCTTTTTTGTTCATGAAATAATTTTCTTTTTGGGGCAGTTCTTTTTTTATTTCTTCTTTTTTTGTTAGTTCTTTTAATTATCTTAGATTGTAATTTAGTTTGAGATTCGATTATTAATTTTGGTAAATTACGAATGGTTTTGACATTCTGGGTAATGTCTTCACCCGTTTCACCATCACCACGCGTCACACCACGAACCAGTACACCATTTTCATACCACAGTGAAATCGCCAGACCATCCAGTTTCAGCTCAACATCGTATTGAACCTGTTGATTGGGTAAGCGTTCCTCAATTCGACGGGCAAAAGCAAACAGTTCTTCCTGATTAAATACATTGCCTAAAGACAGCATCGGTACGGCATGGGTCACCGTTTCAAATTTGCTCAATGCCTGACCACCGACTTTATTGGTGGGGGTATCGGGTTGTAATAGCTCAGGATATTGCTGCTCTAAAGCTTTTAACTGATGAAATAGCTGATCATATTCATTGTCACTAATACTCGGTTGATCCATCACATAATAAGCATGATTATGTTTTGCAATCAGTTGAATTAATTGACGCATTTGCGCAATGACATCGCTATTCTTCAGCATAAAAACTCACCATATAAAAGGGCGGAAAATCCGCCCAGAGTTGCAACGACTATGCGTTGCAATAAAAGCACTATAAAAGGGGTTCAATTGGAACCGTTAAGCAGTTTCCTGCGTTGAACGATAGTCAATCACATGATGGCGCCAATGTTCTTTCAGTTGCGGGGTAAATTCCAGATTATTTTCATCAAAGACTTTGCCGTCCACTTCCCGTGCGATTAATCCTGCAATACTGGTCATCATATCAAAGCCTTTTAAAGCATCCTGATGTGGCAATGCAAGGAAAAATGCCAAACCTTGTACCTGTTCGCTCGATAAAGTTTCAAGATCAAACCCAGCAGGCCCATTATCAGTCATACGTAATACTGAAAACATCAGTGGACTTGGTTCATCCGTTTTATCGTAACGATGGAAACATGCCATTTCTCCAAAACGCAAACCGTATTTGAGCAATACTTTTAAGGTCTTATCACCTGACAATGCACGACGAGGGTTCGGATATACATTCAACGCCACAATTTCTTGCGCTGTGGCCAAAGCACTTTCATCATCGAAAAGCTGCTGTTCGTGTAAATGCACATCCAGTAAGTTACTTTCGCCATCAAACTCAGCAATCGTTGCTGCTTCTATTTCGGGATTAAGCTGAAATTCATCGATTTTCTTGGCATGTTGAACTTGCGCCCCATCAGCTTGCACAGCAATGTTAGCTTGGTCAAGCTCTGCATCTGGTGCAAGAACGGCTTCAACCACATCGACTACATCCACTTGCTGTTCTAGCGGTTGTTCAATCTTGAGGGTGGTCTCTTCCGTCTTAAAGTCAACAGATGCCATTTCTTTATCCAGCTTATCCTCACTCAGTTCAGGCGAAGTCAATGTTTTCGCCGCCTGATCTTCGAGAGTTTCTGGGATATCCTGCAAAGCTGGCTCTTTACGTTCTGATTCTTGAGCTGTTATTTCTACAGGTGTTTCAGCGGGCAATTGATCACGCACATGTCGTGGAATGATCGGCTGATTACTCTCAGGATCAATATGTAATGCACTTTCTAATGAGGGTTCGGTTGGAGCAGGTTTTCTAAGAACCATTCTTAAACCGACAATCATGATAATAATGGCGGCGACTATGCCCACAATAGTGGTAACTTCCATACTATGACTCCGTAACTAACCCATATTCTTTTGCTTGTTCCAAATTAACAGTAACCAGTTTTGAGGTACCAGGTTCAGGCATGGTCACCCCTAGTAAATCGGTCGCCATTGTCATTGCAAGTTTATTATGTGTAATGTAAATGAATTGCACCTGTTCAGAAAGCTCTTTTACCAAATTACAAAACCGTTGCACATTGGCATCGTCTAGCGGTGCATCAACTTCATCCAAGACACAAAAAGGTGCGGGATTCAGCCGAAAAATTGCAAACACCAAAGCCAGCGCCGTTAATGCTTTTTCACCACCTGACAATAACGCCAATGAACTGTTACGTTTTCCAGGTGGGCGTGCCATTAGTTTTACACCTGATTGCCAGTCATCTTCAAGACTTAAACTCGCTTCTCCCCCACTAAATACTTTAGGAAATAATTCCTGAAGCTCGGTATTGACCAGATCAAAAGTCGTCATAAATAACTTTCTGGTTTCCTGATCAATACTTTTCATGGCATCTTTGAGCTGCGATACCGTATTTTCCAAGTCTTGAATCTGGTGGCTAAGCTCTTCAAAACGTTGCGATACTTCTTGATATTCTTCAGATGCAGCAAGATTGACTGCACCCAATTTTTCAAATTGCCGTTGTGCTTTTTCCAGACTTTGTTGATGTTCTGTTAAATGAAGTTTTAAGCCAAGAATAGGTTCACTACCCAAACCCTTGAGTTGTTCCTGAAAATGTTCCAGATCAGATTTAGCCGCTTGCCAACTCAAACGTTTGTGTTCCAGTTGCTCGCGCAGTTGTTCATCACGTTGTTGGGTTTGATGACGCTGCTCGGTCAAATGCTGCTGTTTTTCCTGTAGGCTATTTAGTTCAATCTGCCATTCAGTCCAACTTTTTTTAAGCTTTTCGGTTTGTTGGAATTGTTCAGAAAACTCGGACTCAAGTACAGGCAACTCTAACTGAATTGGATCGACAAATTTCTTTGCCTGTTCTATTTGTTCAATTATCTGGCGATATTGCGTTTTTAAAAAACTGAGATCTTTCTCAAGCAGTTCGATCTGCTGTTGCGTTTGTGCAACGCCTCGACGTGCATTTTCACGCTCTTGCTGCTGCTGTTGCAGTTGCTGCTGCTGATCATCCAGTTGTTCCGCTAAAGTTTCGAGCTGAAATTGTTGGGTTTTATATGCTGGCAAACTGGCTTCAAGCTTTAAAATTAAAGCGTGTAAATCAATATCCAGATCATCACGCTGCATAGCATCATCTTCAAGCTGAACTTCCAGTTGTTTTAATTGTTCCTGTAGTTGTTGCTTTTGCAACACAAAAGCCTGCGCCGCACTTTGGTGTTTGGTGATACTGAGTTCAAGTTGTTGCTGTTGTTTTTGTTGTTGATTTAACTGATTTTTCAGTTGTTGAGTTTGGTCACACTGTATATTGAGTTGCTGTTGTTGCGCGGAACTTCTTAGTTCAAGTTGCTCAAGTTCTGGTTCCAAGCTTGCAAGAAGCTGTACAATTTCATCTAATCGAATCCGATGACTTAACACCCCACTGCTTTGACTGTCTTCATCATAATCCAGTGCAATCACCCAATCCGACCCAACATGATAAGCATCCAGCGTCACAATACTCTGTCCAGATTCAAGCTGCGTCTGCAACGCTAAAGCCTGATTCAAATCATCTGCCAACCAGATATTTTGCCATAGCGATAACTGCGGGGTTTTAATCCAGTTCAAAAATGGCATTAATGTTAATTGGGATGATTTTTTAGAAAGCGCTGAGGCTTTAATTTGCCGTGCTAGTTGCGGTTCAAAAGTTACATCCTGTTCCAGATAACGGGCATTCATCCATTGGCTGAGTAATTTTTCAATCAGACTGGCATGCGCTTTGCCTGTTTCCGTTAACTGCAACACCGACATCAAACGTAGAGCATCCGATTGTTTCGGACTTTGTTTTGCCACCAATTGATTGAGATTTTTTTGTTCCGCCTGCAACACTTGTATTTGATTGTTGTGTTGCTGAATGTCGGTCTTGAGTTGATTGTGCTGTTGTTGCTGCAACTGTAATTGCTGTTCGGCCTGTTCAATCTGCTGTTCAAGCATCACCATTTGTCGTTTCAATTCAAGCAGTTGTTGTTCGAGATGTTGCAACTCATCATCTTGGACTTGCGCCGCGATTTGCAAGCTTTGAGTGTCCAGTGTGTGCTTCTGTTGGGTGAGGCGTTCTATACTTTTGCTCAGTTGCTCAAGTTGCAGCGACATCTGGTTTTTCTGTTGTTGTTGCTTGTCGACTTGCTGCTGAATATGATTAAACTGCTCTTGCGCCTGTTGGTGTTGAGATTTTAAATCCTGATAATGATTTTCAGTGTATTGGCTATTGGCCTCAAAAGCATTTAAATGTTCTGTGTGCTCATCTAGTTGTGTTAATAAATTTTCAAGCTGTAGCTCGCTCAGTTGTAAGCGTTCTTTGGTTTTGGATTTTTGTTGTTCTAGCTGAGTTAAAGTCGTACTGTTTTGTTGATACAAACTTTGTTTCTGCTCCAACGTCATTTTCAATTCAGCCAGTTTTTTTTCAGCCTGTTGCCATTCATGTTGCAGCGGAGTCGATTGTTGAATCAGCTTTTGAAATAAGGTACTGCTGGCTTCAAGATCGTGTTCAATGGTATTTAATTCAGAGCGGACCAGTTTAAACTCTTCCCCCAAAGCGGTCATTTGCAGTGTATATTCTTGCTGGAGCTGACTTGACTGCGCAGATTGAAACGACAATATTTCGATTTTTAAGGTTCTAATTTGCTGTTCAAGCTGTTTGTAATGAACCGCCGCCTCAGACTGACGTTTGAGTGTTTTGAGTTGTGATTTGAGTTCTAAGGCAATATCTTCTAAACGCGACAGATTTTGTTCGGTATGCTCTAAGTGCTGTAAAGTTTCACGACGACGTGCCTGATAACGTGAAACTCCTGCGGCTTCCTCGATAAACACCCGCATTTCTTCAGGTTTGGCATCGACCAAACGGTTAATCATGCCCTGCTCAATAATGGCATAAGAGCGTGGTCCTAAACCGGTTCCTAAAAAAATATCGGTAATATCACGGCGTCGGCAGCGTGTTCCATTTAAGAAATATTCAGATTTTCCATCACGATTGACCTGACGTCGTACCGCCAGTTCATTATAGGCATTATAAGCACCGCCCAATTTTCCATAGGTATTGTCAAAACGCAGCTCAACACTGGCCACACTGACGGGTTTACGTTTTGCAGTTCCAGTAAAAATCACGTCCTGCATGCTGCCGCCACGTAATTGACGGGCGCTAGATTCGCCCATCACCCAGCGAATCGCATCAATCACATTGGATTTGCCACAGCCATTCGGGCCAACCACTGCGGTACGGTTGGCCTTAAATTGTAAAGTGGATGAGTCCGCAAATGACTTAAAGCCTGCAAGTTTTAAACTGCTTAAACGCATAATGTCCTGATCAAAAGTTTTTTTTATTTGCCCAAGATATTTCAATCATCTGATTTCAATATTTTGGACACAGTCGAATCTCGATAACAGGCTATTTTAAAATGAATGCGGTTGAATAGGGATTTTTTTTAGGCTGAAGTTGAACAATTTTATCCAGAAATAGGACGATAAGCTAAAATATCGTCAAATTTTTAGATCATTTAAGATCGGCATTCTATTTGTGTAACCGATTCAATCACATTAACGACGAGAACGACGCGCCCAAGCCAACTCAATTTGTTTCATTCGAGTCAGGGAATCCAGTACCAAATTTCGTAAATGACGACAAAAATCTTCCATGAATAGCGTTGCCTGATGTGATTTTCGGATCAAAATTGCATCTGCGACCAATTTAAACAATGCTAAAGATTCTTGTAATTCACGACGTGACGTATTCAACGTCAAAAAGTAGCTACGGCGTAATGAAGGCAATAACTCCTTATAAAATTTCATCAAATAAGGATTTGCCACCATATCATGCTGCACCGCCAGATATTGAAAAATACCATCATAAAATTTTTCAGTGTCGCCTGCCTTGACCTGCTCAGCTAAATGTTCCATAAGCTGTTGCAGTTGCTCAGCCTCATGTACACGCCACGTTTCACTAATGCGTTGCACAATATGACCCAACACCAACACATTGGTATCGAACAAAGCTTTGACTTGTTGAGAAGACATTTCAGAAACAATCGCGCCACGACGTGGATAGATATGAATCAAGTGAGTGCGTTCCAGTAGCAATAACGCTTCACGGACAGACCCTCGACTCACGTCCAATTCTTTGGCGATACGCAACTCTTGAATGCGCTCACCTTCAACCAGTTCACCCGTAATAATCTGATCGCTAATATGTTTTGCAATTTGCTCCGACAGGCTCTCTGTCTCTTCAAGTTTCATGAATCACCTGTTTCTGATTTTTACGTTGGCGTTCCGCTGCCATTTATTGTGATTGTTTTAACTGATTCTAGGGATTGCTGACTATGTCATTGTCTAACAATTTTATTGCATTTTGAGCCAATTCGATATTCAAATCATCGGAAATATCATGCGATTTATCAATTCCTCAGCCACTAAATTCATCATTTAAAATCATCATTTAAAGCTGGATTTTAGTGACTTGGAATGGATGATCTTATGTGCTTTTATTGAATGAATCCCTGATAAATAAAATAAGTTCCAACGACGGTGAGTAAGCAAGCAAAACATTTTTTCAGCATGGCAGGTGACAACATATGCGCGACTTTTGCACCCAGTTTTGCGGTGATAAAACTCATAATACTAATGCCTAAAAATGCATAAATATGGATATAACCAATGGCATTGGGAATATGAATATGCTGCTTTATACCAAACCACATAAAGCCGACTGCACCCGCAACCGCAATCGGTAAACCACATGCAGCAGAGGTGGCGACTGCTTTTTGCATGACCACGCCATTACGATTTAAGTAAGGTACAGTCAGACTTCCACCTCCAATCCCAAAAATCGCCGAGGCAATCCCAATGCCGCCACCTGCAAGCATTTGCATCGGCGCTGAAGGCAAGTGTCGTGTTTCATCCACGATCACGTGGGCACCTTTAAACATTCGATACGCCACCCAAATCGCAAAAATTCCAATGATGATTTGCAGATTTTGTCCAGACAAAAGATCGGCAATGCCCGCTCCTAAAAAAGAACCAATCATCAGACCCGGTGCCAGATTGCGAAATACCTGCCATAACACCGCACCGCGTTTATGATGAGCCATCACCGAACTGATTGAGGTCACAATAATGGTCGCCAGAGAAGTTCCTAGCGCCATATGCATAATGACCGCGGGATCATAATGAAGCTGGGTAAATACAATATAAAGAATCGGGACAATAATTAATCCACCGCCCACACCAAACAAGCCCGCAGCAAATCCAGCGATTGCACCAATGGCTAAATATATGATTAACTCCATACCTGATTTTCCAACTTTATAAAACTGAACATGGATGCAGAAACTCGTCAACTACGACAACGCTTAAGCGATGCTGGACAAGTGCCTGACATTGTTATTTTGAAACAAACGACCACATCGACCAATGACGATGTCCGTGAATTGGCTCAAAAAAATATTTCGTCCATTTTGATCTGTAGCGAAACCCAGACGCAAGGGCGTGGGCAACATCAACGAGTATGGATTTCCCCAAAAGGCAATATTTATCTCAGCACACTCATCAACTCACAGACACCTTTAGACGGTCGTTTAGCGCTTGAAGTTGCATTGAATATTTTGCAAATGCCAAAGCTACAGGGTCTAAATCTGCAAGTCAAATGGCCGAATGATTTATATAGCCAACAAGGCAAATGGGGCGGAATTTTAGTTGAACCATTATCAACACATCAGGCCATCGTTGGAGTGGGTATCAATTTGTTTACCCCTGAATCACAAGATCCATTACAACCCATCAGCTCACTCACTGATTTTGGTCTAAACGATCTTGATCGTATGGAAGTCATTGCACAGCTTTATCTGGCCATTCAGCAAGCCGCGCAATGGTTTGAGCATGGCTGTTACAATCTTGCAGAACGGTTCAATCATCATGCCGCATTTATGCAGGAATTGGTTCATTTTGAACATCATCAAGGACAAGTGACAGGTCATTTTGAGGGCATTAATCAGGAAGGCGCTGTTCTTATTTCAACGGATGGACAACAACAGGCATTCTATCAGGGTCGGATGCGTCGCATTGCAGTTCAGGATAACCAAATATGAAACAACTTTGGTTAGATGTAGGAAATACTCGCCTTAAATACTGGATTACGGATTCAGATCAGATCATTGAACATGCTGCCGAATTACATTTACAGTCCCCTGCCGATTTATTACTCGGTTTAATTCAACATTTTAAAACCCAAAAATTGCAGCAAGTAGGAATATCTTCGGTACAAGATCAAGTCAATAATCTGCGTATTCAGACCATTCTGAGTCAATTGGGTATTCCCGTGATCTTTGCACGGGTGCATGAGGAATACGCAGGCTTACGCTGTGGTTATGATCATCCAGAACAACTGGGGATTGATCGCTGGTTACAGGTTTTGGCACTGGCAGAACCCGATCAACATTTTTGTATTATTGGTTGTGGAACCGCTTTAACGATTGATTTGAATAAAGGTTTGCAACATTTGGGCGGTTATATTCTGCCAAATTTATATTTGCAACGTGACGCCCTCATTCAAAATACCAAAGGTATTAAAATCCCTGACTCAGCATTTGATAATCTTGAACCAGGTACAAATACGGTGGATGCAGTACATCATGGTATTTTATTGGGGCTATTAAGTGCTATTGAACATATTTTAAAACAATCACCAAGACAATTGGTACTGACTGGCGGTGATGCCCCTCTGTTTGCCAAGTTTTTGCACAAATATCAGCCTCGTGTTGAGGAAGACTTGTTGCTCAAAGGCTTACAACGTTATGTCGCTTATGATTCGCTGAGCAAAGGACGTAATACATCCCAAAGTTGAGGAAAGGCTGTATAACCATCTTCCTGCATAAAATGTCCTGCCTGTTTGATTTCTAATAGTTGTGCATTCAGGCGTTGTCCCAAACGAATGCTCAACGGCGGCGGGACAAAAGGATCATTACTCGATAAAAAAACATAACGGCGTAGAATCTTTTGGCGTAGTAATTTATCGTCCAATCGTTGTGACTCGATAAAAGTATCGAGCTCAGGGATTGCTTTGAGTTTTTCAGTAAAGCCTGAGACAAAGATGCCTGCTGCGATTGATGAATGTTGAAGAGATTTACTTAAAAAATTTAAACTCGACAGACAGCCTAAACTATGTGCCACAATAATAGTATTTTCATCAAGTACGCTACATTGCGCATTTAAACATTCCTGCCAAACTTCTGGATCGGGATGTGCTGAATCAGCTAAAAAAATCCGTTCGGCTGTAGCGCCTGCTTGCTGGATATGTTGTTCCAGCCAAATAAACCAGTGATCTTCAGGCACGGCTCGATAACCGTGAATAATATAAACATTTTTCATTTTTTATGGTTCCCCAATACCCAATATTTTTTATTTAATTGATTCAGTTTAAAGGACACATCACCTGAAAAAAGTAGTGATTTTGTTGTGATAAAAAAAGGCGCATCAAGCGCCTTTAGTGGTATGGAAAGAATCCATTATTTTTTATCGTCATTGCCGCCGAACAATGGTCCCATACCACCACCACCGCCAAATTGTTTTTGCATACCACCTAATGAACGTAACATTTTGCTCATGCCTGATGGATTGGCAAATTTCTTCATCATTTTGGCCATTTGGCTGTGTTGTTTCAGCAGTTTATTAATCTCGGAAACATCCATACCACAACCTGCCGCAATACGTTTTTTACGGCTTGGGTTAATAATATCTGGATGCTTACGTTCTTTGGGCGTCATTGACTGGATAATGGCTTCCATTTTCTTGACTTGCTTTTCAGGATTGGCTTGCTCAATCGCTTGCTGAATACCTGAATTACTCATGCCTGGAAGTTTATCCAGAAAGCCCATCATGCCGCCCATTTTTTTCATTTGCTCAAATTGCATTAACATGTCTTCCAAATTGAAAGACCCGCCTTTTTGCAATTTTTTTGCCATTTTCTCGGCTTTTTCTTTGTCGATTTTGCGTTCGACTTCTTCGACTAACGAAAGCACATCGCCCATGCCGAGAATACGCTGCGCGACACGTTCTGGATGGAATGGCTCAAGTGCATCGAGCTTTTCACCCATACCCAAGAACTTGATCGGCTTACCCGTAATCGCACGAACTGAAAGTGCTGCACCACCACGCGCATCACCATCAGTTTTGGTCAGAATGACGCCCGTCAAAGGCAAAGCATCATTAAAGGCTTTGGCGGTATTTGCCGCATCCTGACCGGTCATGGCATCGACCACAAACAGGGTTTCAGTTGGCTTGACCGCTGCGTGTAATTCTTTGATTTCGCCCATCATGTCTTCATCGACATGTAAACGACCTGCGGTATCGACAATCAATACATCAGCAAATTTAATCTTTGCCTGCTCAATTGCACGATTGACAATATCAATCGGCTTTTCTGAAGCATCGGATGGAATAAAATCAGCACCGACTTCAGCGGATACCGTTTGTAACTGTTTAATTGCTGCTGGACGATAGACGTCCGCAGAAACAGTCATGACTTTTTTCTTTTGACGTTCTTTTAAGAATCGTGCCAGTTTTGCCGCAGTGGTGGTTTTACCCGCACCCTGCAAACCTGCCAGGAGTACAACCACAGGAGGTTTGGCAGACAGATCAAGGCTTTCATTGGCCTCACCCATCATTTTGGTCAATTCGTCATAGACGATTTTAACAAAAGCCTGACCCGGGGAAAGCTGAGTCATGACTTCCTGACCCAATGCCTGTTCCTTAACTTTCGCGATAAATTCACGAGTTACAGGTAACGCAACATCAGCTTCAAGAAGCGCCATACGCACTTCGCGTAAAGTATCTTTAATATTGTCTTCGGTCAGTTGCCCTGAGCCAGTAACATTTCTTAAACTCTGCGTGAGTCGTTCTGTTAAGGTATCAAACATTGCAAAATCCGCTAAAAATGGCCAGTTGCAAAAAAATCTTTCTCAAAATAGAAAATTTATGCATAGATGCTATAGGATACTGTAGTTCGCCGCGAATTTATATCTTATGTAGATGAATTTTAGGGTCTGATGATATTCATTTATAATTAACACTGAATGATCGAATGAAGCTCCAACTCCCGAATAAAGGTTTGACATGATTAGTCTTCCATTGGTTTACACCATTTTGGCACTCATCGCATATACCACCGCATTTTGGTATTTGTTTATGAGTCTGATGTCAAAACGTGAACCAAATCATTGGTTTCTAGGCTTGATATTGGCTTTAGGTCTCATCTTGCATGCAGGTGTACTGTCTCAGGATATGCTCACACCAATGGGAATTAATTATGATGTGTTTAATCTGATGTCGTTTACATCAGGTTTGATGTTGGTCTTAAGTCTGATTTTTAGTACTTTTCGTCCCACGCTTGCACTTAATTTGATCGGGATTCCTGTCGCAGCCATGGGTTTGATTCTCGGATTTGTCTTTAGCCAACCCAATCAATTTATGGAGCAGCATTCGCTCGGGCTAGATTTACATATTATTTTATCTTTATCGGCTTATGCAGTTTTGTTGATGGCCACCATTCACTCTATTTTAATGTGGTTTCAAAATCAGGAGCTGAAAAAGAAACAAAAAAGCCGTTTCTGGGTCAATTTATTGCCCTCTTTTCAGGCGATGGAATCCTTATTATTTGATTTACTACGAACTGGCTTTGTATTACTTACCGTTGCGTTATTGTTTGGCTTCTTTACCATTGATGACTTTTTCGGACAACATCTGGCGCATAAAACCGCGTTTAGTATCATTTCATGGTTTATTTACGGCGCACTGTTGCTGGGTCATGCCAAATTTGGCTGGCGTGGAGAAAAGGCCATTCGTTTTACCTTAATCGGATTTATTCTGTTGGCGATTGGATTTATTGGCAGTAAATTTGTACTGGAAATGATTTTGCATCGTTAATTTTTAAATTTGCCGCGCAGACTAGACAGCGTTATACAGATGCCGTATAAACGCTGTTTTTATTTTCAGGTAATGTTGACGTGAAGCTAGCTCTTGCACCAATGGAAGGATTAACCGATCCAATTATGCGAGATGTGCTGACGCATACAGGCAGTTTTGACTGGTGCGTAACTGAATTTATTCGCGTCACAGAAAGCATTTTACCTGATCATGTCTATTATAATTATTGTCCTGAACTGCTCACCGATGGCAAAACTGCCGCAGGTACACCTGTCCATGTACAGTTTTTGGGAAATCATCCTGAAATGCTGGCGGCCAATGCAGCGAAAGTCGTAGAGCTAGGCGCACCTGCGATCGACTTAAATTTTGGCTGCCCTGCCAAAACCGTGAATCGGCATCGGGGTGGTTCGATTTTATTAGATGAACCCGATGTGGTGCACCTACTGGTCAAAGCCGTTCGGGATGCCGTCCCTGCACATATTCCTGTTTCTGCGAAAATGCGTCTGGGTTATCTGGATGAACACCATACGCTAGATAATGCCCATGCAATTGAAGATGCAGGTGCTAGTTGGCTCACCGTTCATGCCCGTACCAAAGCTGATGGTTATACCCCACCTGCTTATTGGGAAAAAATTCAGCCGATTCAAGATGCCTTAAAGATCAATGTGATTGCCAATGGTGAGATTTGGAATAATGCCGATGCCAAAGCTTGCCAGCAGCAATCAGCCTGTCAGGATTTGATGATTGGACGTGGTGCAGTAACCACACCAGATTTAACCTTATGTATTCGCCAAAATAGAGATGAAGCACTGCTTTCTTGGCAAGATTTAGTCGAATTACAACTGCGTTTTGTCAACGGCGCATTTAAGACTGAAATTGGCATGGTCGGACGTTATAAGCAATGGCTTGGCATGATGAGCAAAGCTTATCCTGAAGCCAAAGCGCTCTGGAATGAGATCA
This sequence comes from Acinetobacter sp. FDAARGOS_515, assembly GCF_003938865.1. Lineage (NCBI taxonomy): Bacteria > Pseudomonadati > Pseudomonadota > Gammaproteobacteria > Moraxellales > Moraxellaceae > Acinetobacter > Acinetobacter sp. FDAARGOS_515. Next base: position 626,533 of record NZ_RKIX01000003.1, read on the forward strand.
AACGGCTGAAAACGCTAGACGAGATTGTGGGAAAATTACAATCTCATCCATAATCTCTCAAGTGTTTGATAAGGCTAACTATCTAAATCCATCTTAATGTGGCTGAGGTTTAGTTTCACGATCGGCCAGATAGCATTTTGAGAAAATCAATCTTAAGGCATAGACGATCGCCATCAGAAAAACCCCTAAACCAATATGCGGGGAAATGGCAGGAATACAAAAAATGATCAGCGCGGTAATCGGATATAACCAGCGCCTAACGCCTGATAAATAAGGTAATTCATTTAACAGCCAAAGACTGGTGGTATAACCGAGTAAAGTCGCAGCCACGATATATTGCATAAATTGAGCGCTAACTTCTGCACGACCTAAAGCCACATCTACCGCGGCGGCCAGTGCTGCACCTACTGCCGCAACACTGATAAAAATAAAATAATGACCATAACCCCATAAAAATGCATGTTTGCTACTTTTGAGTAAATGATGCGCATCTCGATCAAAATACGCCCACCACATGGTGAACATCATCATCAAACCACCAACCATTAACAACATAATATCGGTATGAACAATATGTGTGGCCAAATCATCTTGAATAGCTTTATAGCAAGCCACAACAGATTCACCCAATACAATGATCGTCAATAATGAATAACGCTCTGCGATATGATGCGGATGCCACGAGGTTGGATTGCCCCATTCTGCGAAGATTGGCACAGCTAACTCAAGCACCAGCAATAATATAAACAGCTCAAGGGTAAAATTGATGGGCGAAAAATGAAAAAGTAGCCATCCCATTTGCACAAAGATAATGCCAAATGCATAACGCAGTGCCACCGTGCGATGCGCAGGATCATGCTTCGCTGCCCGAAACCATTGGCTGACCAAAGCCAAACGCATAATGACATAACCAATAATAATAATGTCAAAATCCTGATGATGAAAAACATCAGGAATACCTGCCGCCATGATTAATGAGCCTGTAATCTGTACAAAGGTCATCAGCCGATAAAACACATCATCATTGTCATAAGCAGAAGCGAACCAAGTAAAATTCATCCATGCCCACCACAGAGCGAAAAAAACCATAAAGTAATATGGCAATGCACTTCCTAGATGATTTTCAATGATCGCATGATGTAACTGCTGACCCGCCTCAGCAATGGCAACGACAAAAATCAGATCAAATAACAGCTCAAGAGGCGTCGCGACTCGATGATTTTCTTTGGGATCACGTGCAGCCACAGGGCGCAGTGCTAAATGTTTCGAAGTTTTCAATAAGCCCATGGTTTAGATTTCTTTCTATTTTTTGTGATATCAGCCATTATTCTAAGCCAAATGGCGCAGAAGGTTTAGCTCATTCAGCTTACGCAAGCCAACAAATGTGATTTCGATATTACGGTTCTGCAAAAATATACAGCGGTTGTTGTTTCTCACAGTCAAAAGGCATTGACATATGTTCATGCACCACTTTCCATTTGCCTGATTCTTTGTAAAATCCAACAGTAGTACGACACCATGGTATATCTTCTGCCGAGGTCTGAGCATCGCCTAAAACTTTAGAGTAACAATGCAAAAATACCACTTGATCGGCGGCATAAATGGTTAATTTTCGTCGATGCACCTGAATGTTATCGCCAAAGTAGGGAAAACAATGTTGCCATAAGTTGCGATATGCATTCTTATCGTCTATCTGTAATGCAACATCAAAGACACAGACATTTTCAGCATAATCTTGTATCATTTCATCCAGATCATGCTGATTTAAAGCCTGATCCCATATTTGAGTTAAAGCTAAAACCTCAGCAGCACTTTGTTGATGACCAATAATTTCGATTTCCACTTGCAGACCTTTTATTGTTGTTATGACTCAATCAGCTTGGCAAAAAAGCAGAGTCTACGCTAGCTTGAATTTGTGCAATTCAGGTAAATAATCTGGTTGCATACTGATCTTTGTATGCGCAATCAATAAAAAAACCACTGCAAGAGTGGTTTTAATTTTGGTTATGTCAAATAGCTTATGAATCAGCTGTAGTCAAATCTTTGATCGTTGTACTCGAACCATTGGTTTTAACTGACTCAATGCCTTTGTCTCGTGATTGTTCTGAGGCATAAAACTGGCTTGTTCCAATAATCTGGTGATTTGCAGCTTTCAGATTAAAATACGGCTTTTCATTTTTTGCCGTTAATTTTTCATAGCGAGCCTCATCAGGACTATTATTTTGTACCGAAGCAATACCATTTTCGGCAGAGGCTTTGGCCTTATACAGCTCACTGGTCAAAATCACTTCGCCATTGCCTGCTTTCAATACAAACCGATATTGACCGTCTTTTGCCTTGCTCAATTCATACCATCCAGCCATGATCCACCTCTTGTTGTGTTTTGTTCTAGACGTTGTTTTTAAACCCTATTTATGCAATATAAATGATTTCAGATCTGGAATCAGCTTATTTTTTATACTTTTTTATAGCTTAATCATGTCAATGTATAAAAAACCATAGCTTGATTAAAACTTTCGAAATACTACCTGTCCAGTAAAATTTAGACAGTCCTGAACACGTACTCTTTGAATAGAACTAAGTTCATCTAATGCAAAAAAAGTATATTCTGAATGTTCATGGCTTAACTGAATCTCGGTGTGATCAGGCAACTGACAACGAAAAATACTGACGTGAGCATTAATATCGGTATGTAGATAAATTCCTGACAAATATTCAACCTGAACGATTGTCCCTAGCTCTTCTTCACATTCACGTTGCAAGCCCTGCAATATGGTTTCTTCTGGGTCGATCCCGCCACCTGGTAGTCCCCAAGAAAAGTTTGCATAAGTCGCTTTGAGCAACAGAACTTTGTCATCACTATTGGTAATCACTGCATGTGCGCCAACCCGATAATGATCAGAAAATGCCATTCTAAGTTCCTTGTTCCCACGTCAAATCTAAAAATCAAAAAAAGGGAGGTTTCTCCCTTTTTATCGTGATTATGCTTTTTTGACAAACTCGGATTTGAGTTTCATTTGACCAAATCCGTCAATTTTACAGTCTATGTTATGTCCATCACTGGCATCTGGCACCAGACGAATTGTTTTAACTTTAGTGCCGACTTTAATCACAGAAGACGAACCTTTCACTTTCAAGTCTTTAATCACAGTGACGCTATCGCCATCTGTTAAAACAGTTCCATGCGCATCTTTTATGAGTTGCTCGGCATCAGCCTGACTCACTTCCCCTTCTTTCCATTCATTGGCACATTCAGGACAAATCAGTAAATCGCCATCTTGATAGGTATATTCTGATTGGCATTTTGGACAATTTGGCAAAGACATAAAAAACCCTAAAAGCATTATTATGACTGGATTTCAATCAAATATCAAAAACCTTAACACTCGTATGGATTTATTTTTTAAAAATTATCTACAAGTCACTCTTTTTATCAGGATATATCCATTTCTCAATCACTTAAAATGAATATATCCAGTTCAACTAGGCAATTTTAACTTTCTAAGTGTTCGTCATCTTCGTATTCATATAAATAGCTCATACAGCCCCAACCATCGTACTCACCATTAAAATCCTGCGCGATACGGCTAAACCATTCTTCCAAATCCTGTATATCTTCATATTCAGGAATCATGGTCACATGAATATTTAAAACCCAAAGGTCTGAACCATCTGTATGTTGATCTTCTTGAAAAAATGAAACTTTTTGTTCCTGATGCAGTAAATGCAAAGCGCATTTTTCAATCTGTTCCTGAGTCTTAAATACGATTGTAAATTCAAACTCATGTGGCTCAGTCAGGTCATTGCCATCTTCAATCATTTGCCAAAGTACATTGCCATTATCATCATCTGGAAAAAGTTCGTAGTTACGGCTCATTGTCGTTATCCGTTGTTATGATTTTGATACTTAAATAGCTTAACCCAGTTTTATGTCAGTTTGGAGTTAATTTATGCGCATTTTTTTGTTTGAATTGAAAGTACTGTTCAATCTTCAAGATCAAAATGGCACCTCAGTTTCAAGATGAACGTCAACACCAGTAAAAGGTTGGGTAAATGTTAAAGCATGCGCATGTAACGCCATTCTCGCTAAAGAAAATGCAAATGGATCAGGATGATATAACTTATCTCCCATAATCGGATGCCCAAGATGTTGCATATGCACCCGCAGTTGATGCGACCGTCCCGTTACTGGTTCCAATAAAACACGACTATAGGGATGTTCAGGGTGATCATCCAATAATTGATATAACGTTTTGGCTTGCTTGCCTTGTTCAAAATCTACTTTTTGCTTGGGGCGATTGGGCCAGTCCGTGATAAGAGGAACCTCGACACAACCTGAATCAGCAATTTTCCCCTGTACCAATGCCACATAATGTTTTTTAATTTTTCGCGTCTGAAAGATTTTACCCATTGCGATTTCAGCTTGGCGATGCTTGGCAAATAACAACAAACCAGAAGTTGCCATATCTAAACGATGCGTCACTTTAGCATGTGGATACTGCTTTAAAACACGTAAATAGGCGCTGTCCTGATGTTGGGGTAAGCGCCCCATCACTGACAATAAACTCGCAGGTTTATCGATAACAATCAAATCTGCATCTTCATACACCGTCTCTAAAGGATCAAGCGGCGGTTGATAAATGAAATGTGCTGAAGACATACAAATCGCAGTAATGAAAATTTCGCGCAAGATAACAATGCTTCCACAACCTGTCAATCTTGCTGACTTCATAAACAAAACAAATAAAAAAGCCGCCCTCAAGCAGCTTGTATATAACAAATCAAATCATTGTTATTGTAATTGAGACTTCTGCTGGCGCATTGCAAAAGCGGTTTCAATATCCCCGATCTTTTTCATGGCAGCAGCTTCACCTGAATAAATTGTGTTTTCACGTTCTTTCACATCAAAAATATGCGCTTTTTCATGCAACTCAGGCTGGATCACGATATCTGCATGTTTGAGCTCTTCGGTTGCCAAGCGATTTTGCATGATATTAATATTTTGGTTAAATAACCCCCAAATATTGGTGGTCGGCGTATAAGCAGGCTGCGCCAAGATATCGACCGCAATGACAATATCTGCCCCTAATTGACGTGCAACATCGACAGGTACGGGGCTGACCAAACCACCATCAACATATTCTTTGTGATCGATTTCAGTCGGCACAAACATACTCGGAATCGAAATCGAAGCCCGTACTGCCTGCCCCGTATTCCCATAATTAAAAACTGTTTTTTTGCCATTTTTTAATTCTGTTGCAACCACATACATTGGGATTTTTAGTTTTTCCAATGGCGTATCATCGACTTGCTGATTAACAAAATCTTCTACTTTTTGACCATCAAAAAAACCTTTACGATCAAAGGTAATTTCTCGAACATCGCCCACTTTCATGTTCAGGGCAATCTGTTTCAATTGCTGGGCATTTTTACCACTGGCATAAATCGCCCCGACAATACTTCCAGCACTGGTTCCCACAATAAAATCCGGTCGAATCCCATGTTGCTCCAAGACTTCTATCACCCCAATATGTGCATAACCTCGCGCGCCACCACTGCCTAAAACCAATGCAACTTTAGGATGTTGCTTCTGCTCAGTTTGTAGAGGAGGCATAAATAAAGCCGATTCCTGAGCATGAGGCAAAGAAGATACGCTGGAAGTCGTGGTTTGTGAGGACGTCGGCAATTGCTGACAGCCGCCCAATACCAGCCCTCCACCCAAAATCAAAGCTTTGAGATAGTTCATTTCGCACTAAGACCAAAATTTTTCAGCATAGATTTTATGCCGATCTTTTTTAAAATGCTGTATCAAATTATTTAAAACGTCATACTTCTCTGTTAATCATGAGATATTTTATTTTTTAATCGATGCTTCGATTCGATTTTTCTCAGCATTTATTTCTCATCTCTGATAAATAATTTTCTACTAATTCAAAGACTGTTAAAAACAAAAACCGCCAGTCTGAATTAAACCAAACTGACGGTGAATTGAAACCAATATGGATTACCAAATATCAGAATCTACTCGTTTTTTCATCTCAGGATATTGATCAATTTTAAACTCTGGATCTTTTTTACCACCTCTAAGTTGCGCGGTATAATCCTTTAACAAGGTTCGCGCATACGGCGTAAGTAATAAGATTGCAGTCAAGTTAATGGTTGCCATGATTCCCATGAACAGATCAGCCATGGACCATACTAAGGGCACACCGCTAATCGCACCAAAGTAGACCATGATCAACACCAATATCCGAAATGCAAACATCACTTTAGGACTGTTATTGATAAACTGCATATTACCTTCTGCATAGGCATAGTTGCCCAGCACGGCAGAATAACAGAACAAAAATAATAAAACCGCAAGGAAGTCTCCGCCCCATCCGCCTAGCTCCATCTCCAAGGCTCGTTGTGTCATTTCAACACCCATGACACTTGTATCATGATACACCCCAGAAATCAGGATAATCATTGCGGTAGAAGTACATACGATAAAAGTATCAACAAAGACCCCTAACATTTGTACAAGTCCCTGATCAACGGGATGTTTTACATCGGAGGCAGCAGCAGCATTGGGTGCTGAACCCATCCCTGCTTCGTTTGAAAATAGACCACGTTTGATGCCCTGCATCATCGCCATCGAAATCATACCGCCAAAAAAACCACCCGCTGCGGCATTAAACTGAAATGCTTCAGTGAAGATTAATTTGAATACTTCAGGGACAACTTCATAATTACTAAAGGCAATATAAAATGCCGCCGCCAAATAAAGACCAGCTTTAATGGGAACAAACATTTCAGCAAACTTTGCAATTCGCTTAATACCACCAAAAATTGCAATGGCCACCAATACCACTAAAACCAATCCAACCCACGAAACGACAAGATCTAGTCCACCTAGACTCAAGGTCTGATTGGCTTTGTCCCATCCCCATGAATGAGATGTGGCATTGGTAATGGCATTGATCTGGACAGAATTAAAAACAAAACCATAGGTAAAAATCAGTGAAATAGCAAAGACGATCCCAAAAGGCTTACTCTTTAATCCCTGAGTAATATAGTATGCAGGCCCACCACGGAATTGCTTGGTTTCACTGTCACGTACTTTAAATAATTGCGCTAGACTGGATTCAATAAAGGCAGAACTCATGCCTAACAGAGCTGTAACCCACATCCAAAATACAGCGCCTGGCCCGCCAATTGCGATGGCAATGGCTACGCCCGCAATATTTCCTACCCCAACCCGACTTGCCAAGCCTGTTACAAATGCCTGAAATGGCGTGATTCCATGTGTATCTTCACCTTCTTTTCGGCTTCCTTTCATTACCCTGACACTTTGCCAAAACATACGAATTTGCACCGCTTTCGTCGCAATGGTGTAAAACGTACCCGCAGCAAGTAAAAAAATAACGAGGAAATCCCATAAAGGATCATTAAAGAAACTCACCCAAGCCATCAGGGTTGCTGTTAATTGTTCATTCATACTCGAAGCACTTATTGTTGTCATATTGCTATGACATCTATCCTAAATAATACTTAACAAATAAAAAAGCCTCTAAGCATAGAGACTTTGTTGTTAAAAATTTGCAAATTAAACAAATCTTAAATCAATTTTAAGTTTTACACAAAAAACTTAAGAATTACTTGAATGACAGTTGCATTAATCAAATCGACAAAAAAGGCACCACACAAAGGCACAATTAAAAAGGCTTTATGCGATGGACCATACATATTGGTAATGGCTTGCATGTTGGCAACGGCTGTTGGTGTTGCACCCATACCAAAACCACAATGACCCGCAGCAAGTACTGCTGCATCATAATTTTTACCCATCACTCTAAAGGTCACAAAGGCTGCATATAAAGCCATGGTAAGTGTTTGCGCGGCAAGGATAATCACCAGTGGACCAGCCAAATCTGCCAATTGCCACAACTTTAAAGATAATAATGCCATCGCCAGATAAAGCGATAACGACGAGTTTCCAAACACATCAATGGCACGGTCAAAAATATCAACTCGAAAAGCACTTTCCAATACATTTCTGAGGATCACACCACCGCCTAATGCCCAAACAAAGGTCGGTAACTCAAACCATGTTCCTTTACTATAACCTGTCATAAACTCAGCAAAAGCTAAACAGGCAGCAAACATCCCCAAAGTGGTAATGGCGTTATCTGCGGTAATTAGACGAACCTGATGCGGATTTTCAAATGGCGCTAAATCTTCTGGGTGCGCATCTAAATGGGTATCACGATCCTTGATTTCAGCATCTGTTTTGGCATAAGAAAGCTGATAACGGTTAATTAATAGCTTTGCTAATGGCCCACCAATGACCCCACCAATAATCAGTCCAAATGTAGCACTTGCCATACCAAGTGCTAAAGCTCCTTGAATCCCATGCTGCGTTTCTAAAATTTCTCCCCACGCACCTGCCGTACCATGTCCACCAGTTAACGTAATCGAACCTGCGATTAGACCAATTAAGGGATCTAATCCAAGTAATTTTGCCAGACTCATGCCTACAACATCTTGCACAACAATAAAAGAAGCCACACAGATCAAAAATATAATGAGACCAATCCCGCCCTCTTTAAGCTTAGCAAAATGCGCACTTAAACCAATAGAGGCAAAGAAGATCAGCATAAAACTGGTTTGCAACTCGCTACTAAAGATAATGCTATATCCCCAGATGGAGTGAACAATTAAAGAAATAATAGCAGCAACCAAACCACCAGCCACAGGTTCAGGAATATTGTAGCGTTTTAAAAAATCAATATGGTTAACCAAAAACCGCCCTAACAACAGCACAATCACTGCTGCAATAAGCGTATAAAATGCATTGAATGTAAATTCCATATTTTTCCCAATTCATATTCCGTTAAGTAAGGATCTCAAGCCTCTCACTCAACTGTTTTAAGGATCATATCGAAGATAATGTTGCCCTTTGAAAAGTTCTCTACCACGAAATGACATGTAGAAATTTAAATTAAACCTGCTAGAGCTTGCCCGACTTTAGCTTAAATCAACATTTAGAATTTGTAACGAAACAGTGTTTAATGAAATGATTTTATGTAATTTTCTACATATAAAAAAACCACAGAGTATATCTGTGGTTTTTTAAATGCTCATCTAAGCATCAAATATGAATGATCAATGCATTAGAAACTATAACGGGTCAAGAAGTTAATACGAGAAAGATCACCTTTGTCACCCGCAAATGTTTCACGTTGACCATAAGTGTACTCTGCCCCAAGATCTACGTTTTTAACTGGTGTGTAGATGATGTTGGCAATCGCATTGTAAAGTGTCTTGTTATAACTTTGATTATTTTCAGCATAAGTATTGTCATCTTTAAACCACATGCCTGCTAAAGAAAATGCAGAACGTAGTTTTGGAGACCAATTGCGTTGATATCCGATTTGAGCCGTATCAAACTCATTATTGTGAATATCATAATCAGTCGTCTTACCATCTCCAGTAGTCGTATAAGCAGTATTAGTTTGACCACTATAAAGGATATAACGTGAGTCGCCTTTGACATGGTAATAGTTTGCCATGATGGCATCTTTTGGCGTGAATTGATACTTACCACCTACACCAAGACCCCAACCCCATTTTTCTTCGTCATTAGAATCATTGGTTGATACACGATTTTCATGTGCTAAACCATGAACTTGTAATAGACCTTTAGAGTCACTGGTTTTAATGTCATATCGTGCGGTCAAAGCAGGGAAACGACTACCACCAGCAGTTTTACCATTTTCTACATCGCCACCCTCAAGGGCGACCAATACTTTCTGATTTGCATCAATCGGCTGAGTATAACGAACTTGAACATTACGTTGAGTACCACCACCCATTGGGCCTGTGAAGTCAATAAGATCAGGTGATGTATCTGTATTAACAAATGGAGAGGTCGTCTGACCTGCCAACCATTTTCCTAACGACGCGTAAGCATGACGGATACGAAGTTTTCCATCACCGTTTGATGTGCCATCACCCCAAAAATCTGCTTCAATTTTACCTGTTAACTCACCTAAATCAGTTTGACGTGCAATATCAAGTCCAATGCGTGTAGGAGCAGCAGAAACATTCAAAGAATCCTCAGTTGGATTATCTTTGTTTAAAGGAACCTGCCCTGTTTTGTTATTGATACCACCGGTTGTACCTTTAAAGTCATAGGCTGCATCAACACGTACGTTTCCATACAACTTCACTTGCGTTTGTCCATCTGGCAAAGTTAACCAGCCTGGTTTTGCATTAGCAGGCGCAGGTGTGGCAGGAGCTTGTGCCACAACCACCGCAGGTGCAGAAGCCACAACCACTGGACGTGCTTTTTGCTCTGCCACGATTTGTTTCTGAGTTGCCGCCTGTTGTTGAATTAATGCGCGAAGTTCTGCGACTTCTGCACGTAATTGTTGAATCTCTTGCTGCTCATTTGTCCCCGCATAAGCTGTAGACGCCATAATTGAAGCTGTTGCTACTGCAAGACCATGCTTAATAAATTGCTTTTTGATGAGGGGTAAACTCATGTATGAAGCTCCTTCATTGTTATTGATTGGTTAATCATGAACCGCTTTGTCATCCCTTGGGCCATGAGATCTTGTTCATCCCTTTTTCCCATCCCGAGTATGGAGATTTTGTCATAATTTAAAAAGGGGTCAGATTATGCAAATAAATGATATTTTTTGTTTATTTTCTACTAACAAACTGTATTATTTGTTTTAAAACCAATCTGATAAATAATTTTATTTAAAAATAATCAATGAGATAAACTACAACCATCCCGACCTTAAGTCTATAAACAAGCGTAGAAGATATTAGACTAATTGATTAATTTTTTTTGAAAATACACGACGTCATATTTATTCTTTTGCTAAATACCATCATATTTTTTGATCAAAGTCATTTGATTTGAGCTACGCACTCAATTCGCTGGTTCAATAGACAGCCTCATCATTTGAGTTTTTCTCAAATAATCAAATTACTAGAAAATAGATTAAAGATTGAGTACATATGCTTTATAGTCTACACCTGTTTTATGACTTAATGAGAAAGGAACTCCTATGAATCCCGAGCAAGTTCAACTCGTAGACGATGCCATTCGTTCAAGACATTCTGTTCGCGCTTTTCTATCAACACCTGTTGACGCTCAAATCATCCAAGATATTTTAGAAGTCGCTTGCCGTGCGCCTTCAGGAACCAATACTCAGCCATGGAAAGTCTACGTCATTACTGACAAAAAACGTGATGAAATGGTCGATCGGGTCTGTAAAGCCCAACTTGAGATTTATAACCATCCTGAAAAAGCCGCAGAATATCAGGAAACCTTTCCCTACTATCCAGAAAAATGGATTTCGCCATTTATTGACCGTCGTCGTGAAAATGGTTGGGGGCTTTATGGGTTACTAAATATCCAAAAAGGCGAAAAGGAAAAAATGGCGGCGCAACAATTGCGTAATTATCAGTTATTTGATGCGCCTGTTGGATTATATTTTACTGTAAACAAAGCGATGGGCATTGGGTCAAAAATGGACATTTCGATGATGATTCAAAATGTCATGGTCGCAGCCAAAGCTCGTGGACTTGATACCTGTCCACAAGCCGCATGGAATCATTTCCATCCGATCGTATTAGAGGTACTCGGAGCATCTGATGATGAAGAATTAGTTTGTACCGTTGCACTCGGCTATGCTAATCCTGATGAGATTGTGAATACGTTTATTACCCCACGTGAACCTGTTGAAAAATTTACAGTATTTCTGAGCGAATAAAGCATTTTGAATCAAAAATAGGCCTGATAACAGGTCTATTTTTTAATCTCAAGATGATCGAATTTGTTTATGACGCATCTCTGCTGCGATCTTGGTAATCGCCCAGACGCCCGCCCCCGTAAAGATGACCATCATCACGCCCATATTAAGCAGAGGGTTCCAAATCAGTAAATTCAACATTAATCCACCAAACAACCCCACTGCAAACTGCATACTGCCCATAATGGCACTGGCTGTTCCTGCGCGAGCACCCTGTTCTGACATGGCCAAGGCCATCGCATTGGGTCCAGTAAAACCCAAACCAGATACTGTAAAAAATAAGCCAACCATCACTATTGCTAATGATGCATGTGGTAACAAACCACTTAGCAGTACGATCAATGCCCCTGTAAACTGAATTGTTCCGCCCAGTTTGAGTCGCTGAATCGTACTGAGTCTAGTGACTAACCGTTTATTGATTGATGAGAGGATAATAATTCCCATCGCATTAAAGCCAAAAGCATAAGCAAATTGTTGCTGGTTCAGACCATACATATCCATAAAAACAGGTGAGGCTGAACTGATATAGCTAAATAATGCACCGCCTGTTAAGCAGCCTGCCAACATCGGTAAGCGAAAACTGTTATCTTTGAAAATAGCCGCATACAAAGTCAATATTTGATTGAAACTTAGCTTGAGACGACGCGCAGGTTGCAATGTTTCTTTAAAAAAGAAATGTACACAGAACAAACAGATACATCCCACTATTGAAAGAGAAATAAATACCGCATGCCAGTTAAAGAAATATAAAATCCATGCGCCAAGTGTCGGTGCTGCAATCGGTGCAATCCCCATCACTATCATCATACTGGAAAATGCCTGAGCAGAACCTTGTACATCCAATCGATCTCGAATTGCGGCACGGGCAATCACCACACCAACGCAACCACCCAATGCCTGAACCACGCGCAGAGCAATTAAACTCCATTCGCTACTGGCAAAGATACACAGCAGACTCGCGATGGCATATAAACTCAATCCCACATAAAGCGGTTTTTTACGCCCAATCCGATCACTAATCGGGCCATAAAGTAACTGACCGATTGCCAAACCAAAAAAATACGCAGGCAATGTATTCGCCATCATTTGGGTACTGACCCCAAAATCCTTCGCCATTTGTGGCAAAGCGGGCAAATACATGTCAATCGATAACGGTCCTAATGCGGTCAATAAGGCCAGTAGCATGATCCAGGCAGATGAATATTGCTGTCGTGATCTATTTTCAGACATATCTACATTTCAATTTTAAATAGTGGGTTTAAAGACAAGGAACACTGTCCATAGTATGATTCAGACTATAGAACGAGTATTTTCCAAACGTAATTTGTGAGGCTTGGCTAAGGTTAAGCTCATGTTACATTTGTCACAAAGGATTCAGGTTGAAACCCTTATTCGCGCATGTCAGAAGAGCCACTTATAATACGACATTAATGTACAACCTGCGCATGTTAATTGCATTTACAGGTACAGCATTTGTTCCCTACTTCCTAAATTTTCAGCTTGCCACCATTCCTTTAACTTTAGGCGTGGTCGCCGCTGGTTTAAGTGATATTGATGACCGCTTTTCTGTGCGCATCATGAATCTGGTCTATACCGCAGTTGGATTTTTTATTACGGCGGCTTCGGTTCAATTACTTTTTCCCTATCCATTTTTGTTTGCCATTGGGCTAATCGCTTCATGTATCGGCTGGATTTTACTCGGTTCGTTGGGACGGCGTTACGCCACCATCGCCTATGGATGTCTGGTGGTTTCTGTTTATTCCATGCTTGGTGTACATCTTTTTGATGAATGGTATATGCAACCCGTGTTACTGGTCATTGGGGCAGCTTGGTATGGTCTGATTTCCACCATTAGCTTTCTACTTTTTCCTGTACGTCCTTTACAGGATAAACTCAGTGCATGTTATGAAGCGCTTGGAAATTTTCTGTTTGCCAAATCAAATTTGTTTGATGTCGATATGACAGCGGAAAGCTATCAACAAAGCATGATTGATCTTTCGCTGGAAAATGGCAAATTGATCGGTGTATTCAACGACACCAAAACTGCCTTACTGACTCGTCTAAAGGGCGACCGTGGACAAAAAGATACCCGCCGCAGTCTGCATTATTATTTTGTGGTTCAGGATATTCATGAACGTGCCGACTCAGCACATATCAACTATCAGGAATTGTCTAAAGTATTTCAGCACAGTGATATTTTATTCCGCTTCCAGCGTATTTTGTCAATACAGGGCAAAGCTTGTCAGGATTTAAGTCAAAGCATTTTAAAGCGACAAGCGTATATCCATAACAAACGTTTTAAACATGCTTTTGAAAACCTGAAACTTTCTCTGGAAAAATTACAGCAAGAACAGATCTATGATCAGGTCTGGGTCAACGCTTTGTATGCCTTATATCAAAATCTAAAATCGATTGATGCACAACTGCGTAACCTAGAAACAGAACGCAATATCAGCCTTGAAAAAAGCAAACAGTTTGAACATCAGTTAAAAGATGATGATTTAAAAGGCTGGAGTGATATCGTTACCCGCATTAAACAAAATCTAACGCCTGAGTCGGTGTTATTTCGACATGCAATTCGACTCTCGATTGTGCTGCTTATTGCCTATATCTTCGTTCAGATCACGGGGATTAAGTATGGTTACTGGATTTTGCTTACCGCTTTATTTGTCAGCCAACCAAATTTTAATGCCACTAAACGACGATTAAGATTGCGTATAGTCGGAACATTGGTCGGTATTATTTGCGGCCTTGCTATTTTATATTTTGTACCGTCACTCGAAGGGCAATTACTGTTACTGGTGATAAGTGGCGTCTTATTCTTTGAACTACGTAGTAAACAATACGCACAGGCGACTGCATTTATTACGATTTTGGCGTTGATCAATTTTAATCTGGACAGTTCAGGTTTTTCTGCGGGTATTCCTCGGCTGATCGATACTTTAATTGGCTGTGCTTTGGCATGGTTTGGAGTGAGCTTTATCTGGCCAGACTGGAAGTTTCGACGCTTGCCTCGTACCATTCAGCGCTCTTTACAGGCCCAGTGTAATTATTTAAAAGATGTGGTGCGTCAGTATCATGAAGGACGTGATCATGGTTTGAATTATCGAGTGGCACGTCGCGCAGCACATAATACCGATGCAGAAGTTGCCTCTCTCATTTCTACTCTGGCCACTGAACCTGACTTTGATCCTTATCAAAAAACACTGGCTTTTGAGTTTTTATGTTTGAATCATACTTTCCTGAGCTATATTGCTGCGTTAGGTGCGCATCGTGAACAAAGTCAGGATCAAGATATTTTAAAATTACTCGATCAAGCACTAGATGATATTCAGGGCGCCCTTTTACGCGATGAAGTTCCAGATTTAAGCTCACAAAATATGTTGCAAACCATTCGCCAGCGCCTCAAACAAAATAGTCAGGAAGATCAAACTTCTTTAATTATTTTGCAACAGTTGTCACTGATGCTCAGTATTTTGAATCAGCTCAGTCGGCTTAAACAAAGTCTCAGCCATGATCGGGATAATGATGCAACCGAATTGGGGTCATTATAATTCCCCTTAAAATGGCAGAATATATTCACGAGATTGGCTAAATTAATGCTAAACTCCAATCAGTTTGAAATTCACAATTTGCACTATGACCGCGAAATCTTTATACGCTTATACATTACAGCCTGTTATCTACGAAGTTTCTGAAGCAGAACAACGCAATGTTCAACTGATGATGTGGCGTAGTACTAATAAAATTAGCACCAAAGCATGGATCATTATGGCTGTGGTGGTTGCATTATCACTTGCTGGTATTGTCTTACTCAAAAACTATTCCACAATCTTTTGTTGGGTCGCCATTGTCTGCGTGGTGCTCTACTTTTTAATCCGTAAATACGGTCTTGAATGGTATGTAAAACGTAAGATGAACGAGTTTCCTGTTCAAGAAATTAAAGGAATTCGTTTAGGTGTACAACCGCATGGAATTGTCATGCGTCAGCAAATGGGTGCTCAGGAAGGCGTAGGTACCATTGGCTGGAAAGACATTTATGAATGGTACAATACACCTGATTTTATCTTGATGAATTTCAAGGTCAAAGGCCAACAAGGGGCGTATATTTTACCGAAACGGATGGATTCAAAAAACTTTTCGTTTAATACGATTCGTAAGCATTTAACTGAAGCTGTTGGTGAACCCAAAACCATTTAAAGTCTAGTCTTCATTAAAACCTCCTTCATGGAGGTTTTTTTACATTTTATTTATAAATGATAATGAAAATTAATATTACCTACAAAATCCATATTATCTTCTCAATGTTTGGTTATAATTAATCAAATTTCTTTGCTTAAAACATCTTCTATCATCATGTTTAAAAAAACGTTTTTCCAGATTCACTGGTTTTTAGGGATTACAGCGGGGCTGATTCTTTCTTTAATGGGAGTCACAGGAGCAATCTACTCCTACGAGCAACAAATTTTAGAATGGATCAATCAAGACAGCTACGTGGTGCAAGCCCAAGCGCAACCTAAGCTTACACCTGTTCAGCTTTATCAGCATTTTTCAACGCAAGATCCCGACATAAAAATCAATAGCATTACCATCGCAAAAGATCCAACGGCATCATCGACGGTGAATATTGCCAAAGAAGGTGAACGTCGTGGTTATAACATGATGGTCAATCCTTATACCGCTCAAGTACTCCCTGAAATTAAAGGTCGCGTTTTTTTTCAGTTTGTACAACAGCTTCATCGTACGCTCACCTTTGGTCCTGTAGGTAAACAGATTACTGGTGCATGTACCCTGATGCTCATTTTCTTTGTCTTGAGTGGTTTGTATCTGCGTTGGCCAAAAAAGCATTCTCTGCGCCAATGGCTCTTTGTAAAACCAAAACTCAAAGGCCGCAATTTTATTTGGGATTTACACGCAGTCGTCGGAACGTGGGTGGTGGTGTTTTATCTGATTTTGGCATGTACTGGGCTATATTGGTCATATGACTGGTGGCGCAGTGGCATGTTTAAAGTTATGGGGGTCGAACAGCCTAAACCGCAAATACAGCAAGGTGGTCGAGAACGTACGGGCACTCCACATAATCAAGAACAAAATGGTCGACCACAGTCTGCAAATGACAAAGCTCAGACAATGCAACAAAATCATCGTCAAATGAATCACCCCAAAACTGGCGATAGATCAACAGATCGAGAGCAATCAGCGTTATCCCCTGTTCAAATCCAGCAAGCATTGAACCAGACGTGGACTGAGTTTAACCAAAAAATTGGTCGTGATTATTCAACCTTAACCATTAACTTACCGAAGAAAGCAGATGGTTCAATTGAACTGAGTTTTGTCGATCCAGTTGCACAACATGAACGCGCTCGTAATAGCGCAACATATAACTATCAAACCCATAAAATTGAAAAACTTGAACTTTATGAAGATAAAAAGCTAAATGAAAAAATCATGAGCAGCATGTTACCTGTGCATCGTGGTAGTTTCTTTGGACCTATTTATCAATTTTTTGCCCTATTGGCTTCATTGGCAATGCCTTTATTTTTTGTGACCGGTTGGATGCTTTATCTGAAACGTCGCAAACAGAAACGATTGGCTCAAGCTGCACGTCATCAACTCGCAGATCATTATATTGATCCAAATGCAACACCATGGCTCATTACCTATGCCTCTCAGACAGGCGTATCCGAGCAACTCGCATGGCGCACAGCCACCAGCCTGCAAGAAGCACATCAGCCTGTGACGGTGAAACCCATACAGCAATTGAGCGAAAATGAACTTAAAACTGCACCACAAATTTTATTTGTGGTCAGTACCTACGGCACAGGTGAAGCCCCTGATTTGGCTAGTAGTTTTGAGAAAAAGTTTTTAAGCTCAAATCTAGACTTAACTCATATGCATTATGCCGTATTGGCTTTAGGTTCAGATGAATATCCAGACACTTATTGTAGCTTCGGGCATCGCGTCAATGACTGGTTAAAACAATGTGGTGCACATGCATTATTTGATTTGATTGAAGTCACCAATGCCAACAATGAAGATGTACAACGCTGGAATCAAGCTTTAGCCAAAGCAAGTCAATTAGAACTTCAATCGATGAGTATTGAAAAAACATTTGATACATGGGTACTGGATAAACGCATTCAACTTAATCCAGACAGTCTGGGTGCGCCTGCCTATAACCTTGAGCTTACGCCGAAACATGAAGTGCATTGGCAAGCGGGTGACATTGCCGAGATTCAACCTGGCAACAGTGCCACTCGTATTGAACAGTTCTTACAAAAGCATCAAGTCCATCCTGATACATTGGTCGATTCTTTATCTATTTCTATTCAACAAGCACTTTGGGATAAAGACCTGACGGTAGAAGTTGAACCTTTTGCTAATATGGAACATTTACTCGAACAACTTCCCACATTGCCAACACGTGAATATTCGATTGCCAGTATTCCGACCCAGTTATTTTTAAGGCTTACGGTTCGTCAACAGCTTGATCAAAACGGTCAACTTGGACTGGGCTCTGGTTGGCTGACCGAGCATACTCAAGTCAATGATACAATCGCCCTTCGTATTCGTACCAACGAATCCTTCCATTTAATTGATGACAATCGCCCAATGATTTGTATTGGAAACGGCACAGGTATCGCAGGGTTAATGAGTTTATTACATGCACGTACCCGTCAGGATTATTCAGAAAACTGGTTAATCTTTGGTGAAAGACAACGTCGTTGCGATTTTTTCTATCAAACAACCATTGAAGCATGGCACAACATGGGCATGCTCAAACGACTGGATTTAGCCTTTTCACGTGATCAGGAACAACGCGTCTATGTGCAGGACATCTTAAGACAACAAGCCGATGAATTGAAAGCATGGATTGATCGTGATGCAGTAATTTATGTTTGCGGTAGCATTGAGGGAATGGCGAGCGGTGTAGATCAAGCACTCAACGATATTCTGGGTGAGGCTCAAGTCGATGAACTACGTTTAAATGGACGTTATCGTAGAGACGTTTACTAAGCAATTTTGCAAATCCTTAAAATCAATGAACAAGGGATATTCCAAAATATAGGAATATCCCTTGTTATTCGACTCGACTCAATGAAATTGCTACAGTTGGTTTTTATTCTATAACTTACCTTTGATAAGAACATTTGATATGTCTGCTCCTTTTTTGATGCGTCTTAGCTTATTCGTTGTCGGTTTAATTTTATGTATAGATGCGATATTGCTTTTATCTTATCGAAAAATCCATTTGGGGGTGATATTACCCCTATTCATTGGACTCATTTTCTGCATATATGCGCTCTTCAACGTTCAAATCCAAACATGGCTAAATCGACATCTAAAATTTAAAAAACTTTGGCGATTTGGCTGGGGAATCTTCATTGTCTGGCTAATGACGCTGTTTGCATTCTTTATTTTCTTGACGGTACAAATTCAACATAGCGCCTCTATTCCCGCGGTAAAATCCATTATTGTACTGGGTAGTGGTATCGAAAATGGACAACCTTCAGCAGCCCTAGCCAAACGACTAGACACCGCTGCTCCAATTGCCCAGAGCCAACCAGACGCGCTGGTGATCCTAACTGGAGGATTAGACTTTGGAGAAACTCAAACCGAAGCAGCCATTATGGCAAAGTATTTACAGCAACATTATGCCCTGCTATCCCAGCAAATGGCACTTGAAACTCAAAGTACCAGCACCGAACTCAATTTAAAAAATAGTCAGCTAATTTTAAAACAACACCAGATTCAGTTGAATGATCCTATCGCCATTGTCACCAGCGACTTTCATACCGTTCGCGCCAAAGCCATCGCTCAAAAACAGGGTTACTCAGATGTATATATGGTTGCTGCGCCAACTCCGCTACTCATTCGCTATAACGCATGGTTAAGAGAATATTTTGCCTATCTGAGTGGGTGGATACTCCATGAATACTAAACTAATTCAACCGAATGGAACGGGGTAAAGCTAATTGTAAATCAGCAAAGGCCTCTGGCTTTTGCATATAAAGCTGATAAAGACAGCGCTTAATATCTGCGAGCAGATTTTCAGGCTTGACCAGTAAATTCTGCCCTTCTGGTGTCAAGTTTAAAAAAAATAAAGTACGTTGCTCGCGTAAATAGGGAATCAGTTTTTGCACTAAAGTTGAAAGCGAAATTTCTTGAATCTGGTAATTTTGCCAACTTCCTTTTTGTAATAACTGGGCTAAATTTTTACTTTGCCAGATTGCAAATGCCTGTTGGCCTGTTGGAGTAGAACATAACGCCCAACCCTCATCATATAAACCGATGACATGCTTCTGCATCAGCATTGTTTCAATGAATTGCTTATATAAATCTTTAGGATTTAATGAAGAATGAGACTGGCCCAATGAATGACGTTGATAGGGATTTCGCATATTGTAATAATAATGAAGCAGAATAAAGCTAAAGCTTAGGAAAAACGTAGAAAAAAAGCAAGATAAAGGAGATATGGTGGGCGCTGACGGGATCGAACCGCCGACATTCTGCTTGTAAGGCAGACGCTCTACCAACTGAGCTAAGCGCCCTGAGTGAAGACAAACAAAGCGAAGCTTTGTCTGAGCGCAAGAGAAAAATCTATGATTTTTCTAAAAGCATCTTGTATCAGAGAGGTAAGTATTTACATACTTTATATAAAATGGCGCAGCGGACGGGGCTCGAACCCGCGACCCCCGGCGTGACAGGCCGGTATTCTAACCAACTGAACTACCGCTGCACATAATACTCTTAAAAAGTATAGGTCACATATATGGTGGGCGCTGACGGGATCGAACCGCCGACATTCTGCTTGTAAGGCAGACGCTCTACCAACTGAGCTAAGCGCCCTCAAAAGTGTTTGTAAAAAGTGGCGCAGCGGACGGGGCTCGAACCCGCGACCCCCGGCGTGACAGGCCGGTATTCTAACCAACTGAACTACCGCTGCACTTTCACAAAGTCACTATTGTGGCAAACGATATTAAAACTTAAGTGGCGCAGCGGACGGGGCTCGAACCCGCGACCCCCGGCGTGACAGGCCGGTATTCTAACCAACTGAACTACCGCTGCACTGAAGTCTTAACGTAAAGGCTTGGTGGGCGCTGACGGGATCGAACCGCCGACATTCTGCTTGTAAGGCAGACGCTCTACCAACTGAGCTAAGCGCCCTTAACGTCTTTATCGTTTGTGAGGTGCATTATAGAGAATCTAAGCAGCGTGTCAAACGCTTTTGCTTTTCTTTTCTTAAAATCCAGTGTGAATGATTAAAAAATAAGTCATTCGATAGAAAAACCTGAAAATTCTGTATCTTATTTAAACATCAACTTTCTTTTTTAACTTTAGAAATCATTCAATCCTAAATTTAAAATGTTTTTTCGGAGCTCAAATTTGCCAGTACAGGATTAAATGATTCAATTTTTGTTTCAGATAAATAAACCAATGCATCTTGTTGGATCAAATCGAATACCTCCACCACATCTTGATTGCGCATCCGAATACAACCATGTGAAACAGGTATTCCCATTGGTTCAGTGTCAGGTGTACCATGAATATAAATATAGCGTTGTTTACTATCGCAACCTTGCCCCTGGTTGAAGCCTAGTTCAAGACCATCTAACCAGAGGATTCTGGATAAAATCCAGTCTCGTTGTGGATTCTGGAATGCCAACGATGGGGAATAAATTTCACCTGTCGGCTGCCGCGCGATAAAAACAGTATTGATAGGCAAATGTTCACCAAACTTTTCAGCAATTCGGTGCCAGCCACGAGGTGTTTTGCCCGAATTTTCCTGTTCGCCAATTCCATTTTTACCAGAGGAAATCAAATATAACTTATTATGTTGAGGTAAATATAAAAGCTGTTGTTCTAAATCAATCAAGATATCGGCTTGTTCTAGCATATAAGACATTGTATTTCTCTGATTTAATATTAGAAATAAAAGAAAATTTCGCAAATTCCCATAGAGTAAAAAATTCAAAGTAATGCTTTAAGTTTTTTTAACGGCGTCACTCAAACATAGTTCTCGCCTTACGCATCTAAGAAATCCTTAAAGCGGTGCTTTAAGTTTTTTAACGGTTTCACTCGGGCATAGCCCTCACCTTGCGCACCTAAGAAATCCTTAAAGCGGTGCTTTAAGTTTTTTTAACGGTGCTCAGGACGGAGCCATAACCATACGGCGACAATCAACATTATGCTATCAGTAAAAACCTTTACCCAAAATGGTGCATTGGTAAACAACATTATGATGCCACTGATGAGCATCATTATACTGGCAATCCATTTCGCTCTACGTGGAACCGTACCATGTTCACGCCAATTGCGTAAGGTCGAGCCATATTTAGGATGGTTGAGTAACCACTCATCCATTTGCGGCCAGCCTTTTGAAGCAGCCCATGCTGCCAGAATTAAAAAGACCGTTGTTGGCATACCAGGCAAAATTGCACCAATAATCCCAAGTGTGATAAATATCAGCACAAGGCTTCGCCAAAACAACGTTTTCATACCGAATCCTAAAATTGCTTACGCGCGCCTAGTATAAAAGTTTTATCACGTATTTACTTATTCCGAGTTTAAATTATTGCATCAGGTGATTATGCCCTCATCTCTTTTAAAATCTGAATATTTTGAACCATGGCTACAATTCAAACAACCAAGTATACGTCAGTTGGCTTTTTGTTTGGCGAGTCCGAATATTATTAAAAGCATTCCAGATGAACTAAGTATTCATTATCATTTTGATCTACACACTGCGAATTTCTGGCAACAACAATTTAAAACGTATCAACCACGCTTACATAAACTCGATCAATCCCCTGCCCCCCTACTAGATTTTTTAAATCAACTAAAAAGTACCCGTTTAGGTTTACGCTTTGAATACCTACTCTGGTTCTGGCTAAGAGATGCTGATTATCATCCGTACCAGCTTTTAGGTCATAGCATTCAACAAATACAAGGGGCGAAAACTTTAGGCGAACTGGATTTTTTAGTGTTAAATCAGGATACGAACGACATTGAGCACTGGGAAGTTGCTTTAAAATATTACTTGGGTGAAGCAGATCTCTCCTTAGGGTGTTGGTTTGGACTCAACCGTGACGACACATTATCTAAGAAAATGAATCATTTTACTCAACGACAATTTCAATTTGTACAAGTTGAGGAGCATCTTATCCAGAAACGTTATGCTGTGCTCAAAGGACAGCTTTATTTGCCCGAAGCCTCGTTTGATAACACAGGATCTTTAGATTGGATTCAACCACACAGAAGATTAGGTCAATGGGGAAATCAAACCAAAAAAAGTTATTATCGATTAACACGTCATGAATGGTTATGTCCCAACCTTAATCCATCCTCAAATGAGGCTATTTGGTGGACCAATGGCCTATATTTTAACCCCAAGTCTGATATCCAAAACTATATGTATCGACAACACTTACTGACCTATAAATAGTTTATTTACAAGAACAATTCTCTTTTGAAACACTTTTTAACACATTTACTATCAAACACTCATGTTTATTTTTATGATTAGTTTTTAATCTCTTAAGTACATCAGAATTAAATCTAAAGTGGAGATAGATGATGAAAAAAATCTTAGCTGCATCAATCATGGTTGCGTTTGTTTTAACGGGTTGTAATACATTTAAAGGTATGGGACAAGACGTGTCTAAAGCAGGCGATGCCGTGACCAATACTGCTGAAAAAACACAAAACAAAATGTAAGCCTAACATCTTACAATTCGTTTTAAAAACCTTATCTTTTGATAAGGTTTTTTCATTTATGCATATTCATAGCTGGCAGTTTCGCCTATTATAACCACCAGTTTTTCATTGCCAATATTGTTTCCTATGACCTCATCAGCCACCTTAGATCTTAGTTTAGAGCTTTTACGTCAACCTTCTGTTACTCCGATGGATCATAATTGTCAAAATATTATGGCGGAGCGCCTGATTCAGGCAGGTTTTCAAATCGAGCATATGCGTTTTGAGGATGTCGATAATTTATGGGCGCGTCGAGGTACACAATCTCCCGTTTTTTGTTTTGCAGGGCATACTGACGTTGTACCAACAGGTAGCTTACAGGCTTGGGAAACAGACCCATTTCAACCCGAAATTAGAGATGGGAAACTATATGGTCGTGGCGCAGCAGATATGAAAACAGCCTTGGCAGCGATGGTTGTCGCCACTGAGCGTTTTGTAAAAAAACATCCACATCATAAAGGCTCAATTGCGTATCTCATTACCTCAGATGAAGAAGGCCCATCAATAAATGGCACGGTTAAAGTCATTGAGACGCTTGAAGCGCGTCAAGAGAAAATCACATGGTGTCTGGTGGGTGAGCCATCAAGTACAGCACAATTAGGCGATATTATTAAAAATGGACGTCGCGGTTCACTCAACGGTGTTTTGACCGTTCAGGGCAAGCAAGGTCATGTGGCTTATCCACATCTGGCACGTAATCCAATTCATTTGGCTGCCGCTGCTATTAATGAACTATGTCAAACTATTTGGGATGAAGGTAATCAATATTTTCCAGCAACCACCTTTCAAATCTCCAACATTCATTCTGGAACAGGAGCAACTAATGTTGTTCCGGGAACACTAGAAGTAACCTTTAATTTTAGATACTCAACCGAAGTTACAGCAGAGATTTTAAAACAGCGTGTTATAGATTTACTTAATCGACATGGGCTTGAGTATCATATCGACTGGACTCTGTCAGGATTACCTTTTTTAACTCCTGTTGGCGAACTCGTCAATGCAGCTAAACATGCGATTCAAAAAGTTACAGGTACTGAAAGTCAATTATCGACAACTGGTGGAACTTCAGATGGACGCTTTATCGCCCCTACTGGCGCACAAGTTTTAGAGCTGGGTGTACTAAATGCATCTATTCATCAAATTAATGAGCATGTGAATGTTGCCGATCTAGAACCTTTAGCTGAAATCTATGAGGAAATGCTAATACAGCTTCTTGCCTAAGCTAAAATTGATCTCATAAATGCACTTTTGAGTGCATTTTTTATATTTATATTGAGAGTCGCGATAAAAAAAGAGCAGCTCTAAAGCTGCTCTTTTGCAATCAAAAACTCAGATTATTGAGCTTGTTGACCAGGTTGAACTACGACAGTACGACTACCAGTAATTGTAGCGAATACACGACGGTTCATCGCACGACCTTCTTTAGTGCTGTTGTCAGCAATCGGTTGATCCCACGCGAAACCTTGTGTAGATAAACGTGATGCATCGATGTTGTATTCATTTACAAGTGCTGATTTAACAGAGTTAGCAC
Organism: Acinetobacter sp. FDAARGOS_515; assembly: GCF_003938865.1. Lineage (NCBI taxonomy): Bacteria > Pseudomonadati > Pseudomonadota > Gammaproteobacteria > Moraxellales > Moraxellaceae > Acinetobacter > Acinetobacter sp. FDAARGOS_515. The sequence goes on from NZ_RKIX01000003.1 coordinate 651,631, forward strand.
GAGCCAATGATAAACGTTCGTTCAACTTACGTGGACCAGTGTTATCTGTGTGACCATCGATACGCGCAGTTGCATTAGGATATTCAACTAACTTCTCAGCAACTTTCGCAATTTCTGGTTTGTATTGGTCTTTGATATTTGATTTATTAGTATCAAAGAACACACGAAGTTCCATGTTAAGATCTTCAGTCAACTCTTGTGGTTGAGGTTGAACTGGAGTTGGCTCAACTGGAGCAACTTCTACAACTGGAGCAGCTGGTTTCAAATGACCACCAAGAACTACGTTTAAGCCTGCAAGCGCAGTATAGCTCCAGAATTTTTCGTCAAAGTCATAAGTACCACGAGCTTCAGTACGAAGTGACAATGCATCATTTAGACGCCAGAAAGCACCTACACCAGCATTACCAATCGTATCTTTCTTAGTTGCTAAACCATCCATTTCGTATTTTGCTTGACCAGCACCTAGCAATACGTATGGTTTGATTTTGCTGTCATAGTTTTTAGTAATTAGGTCAGAAGTAGCGTAGAAGTTACCAACGATATTTTGTTGTTTGTATTCTGCACCAGGGTTGCCTGGGATACCGTCAAGATCACCTTTCACTTGAGAGTATTCAGCTTCAAAACCTAACCAAGGTGTTAATTCAACACCTAATCCAGCACCAACGAATAAATCGTCTTGGAGCTCAGGACCAGCTGTAAGTTTGTCGTTGTTATGTGCAGAATCATACCAAGTATAACCTAACAATAACGGAGTAACGGTTACGCCAGCATTTGCAGCAGCGAATGGTGCAGCAACAAGCATAGTAGCAAGTGCAATACGACTCAATTTCATGGATATCCTCCAGAGATAAACAAATTGTTTGTTGTTCAAGCTCAGCCTAAAATTTTTATGGCCCTGAGATAACTTTTTATATACCCCAGTATTATTTTTAAGCTACTCACGTTGAATCATACAAACACTTAAACTGATTTCCAAGTGCTTGATAACTTTAATCAAGTAAATTATTGACAAAATTACTTACAATTTCCGTTGTAATTCGGTAACTATTTACTCAATTTATTGTTGTGAATAGCTTATCTTCACGCTTTCTTTATTTTAACAGTATTCAAACGCTTAAGTAATAAATATTTCAATTCGATCTTTTTTTCAATGTTTTGTACTTAATCTACTGTTAAAAAACAAAAAAAATTACATAAGACGGACGTATTCTTAACATGAAAAATAAAAATTGTGGATTCTCGTTAATTGAAATTAGCGTGGTAATCATTGTAATTGCTGTAATTGCCTCTTTTGCCATACCCTCTTATCATCAATATATGGCTGCACAAGAGGCAAAAAAAGTCCCCAAAACACTCACACTTTACATACAAAAAGCCAAACATGAGTCTTTGTTATTTAGACAAAACATTATTTTGTGTGCCAGCACTAGCTTTAATGAGTGTAATAACGATTGGAATAATGGTTATATGGTTTTTATCGATAAGAATAAAAATCGGGACTATGACTTAGATGAACCGATATTAGCCTTTGAGAACATGCAATTGAGATACGGCACTCTGTCATGGCGGGGATTTGGTAATAGAAGAATCATTTTTGAAGGAAACTCAGGACTTCCTTTATCTTCAAATGGTACTTTTCAGTATTGTTCTGATCAATATCATAATCATCGTAAATTAACATTGAGTCGAATGGGACATCCTCGAGATGAACCTTTAGCAAATTGTTAAGAAAACTGTTCAGTCTAGGTTCTGGTCTTTTAAGTCAATTTTCTAGGTCTGCTTTTTTAATATACTTCTTAGAAGAAAATGTAAGCTTTAAATCATTGAGGGAGAAATCATTGTGACTGATATCGTAATTGTAAATGGCGCTCGTACCGCAATGGGTGGATTTCAGGGAGATTTATCTCCTTCGACAGCACCAGAACTAGGCGCAGTCACCATCCGTGAAGCTGTTCAACGCGCAGGCCTACAGCCTACAGATGTTCAAGAAGTCATCATGGGGTGTGTATTACCCGCAGGTTTGAAGCAAGGCCCTGCACGTCAAGCAATGCGTCAAGCAGGTTTACCTGACTCAACGGGTGCCGTAACGATCAATAAGTTATGTGGTTCTGGTATGAAAGCAGTAATGCAAGCTACTGATATGATTAAAGCAGGTAGTGCCGAAATCGTAGTTGCGGGCGGTATGGAATCCATGACCAATGCACCTTATATTTTACCTAAAGCTCGAGCAGGTTATCGTATGGGGCATGGTGAAATTAAAGATCATATGTTTTTTGATGGTCTTGAAGATGCGGAAACTGGTCGCTTAATGGGGTCTTTTGCTCAGGATATGGCCAATACACGTGGATACACACGCGAACAAATGGATGAATTTGCTATTCGTTCACTCAAACGTGCCCAAACTGCCATTACTGAAGGTTATTTTAAAGATGAAATCGTGCCTGTAACCATTTCATCACGTAAAGGTGACGTTACGATTGATCAAGATGAACAGCCTTTAAATGCCAAAATTGACAAAATTCCTTCCTTAAAACCCGCATTTGCCAAAGATGGAACCATTACTGCTGCCAATGCAAGTTCAATTTCTGATGGTGCTTCTGCACTTGTGCTTACTTCTAGTGAAATTGCCAAACAGCGTGGTTTACAACCATTAGCTAAAATTGTAGCCACTGCATCAAACTCTCAACATCCATCGGAGTTTACCATTGCTCCTGTAGGCGCAATCGCCAAAGTTCTTAAAAAAGCAGGCTGGGATGCTCAGGATGTAGATCTTTGGGAAATCAATGAAGCTTTTGCAATGGTCACCATGTGCGCTATTGATGATTTCAAACTTGATCCTGAAAAAGTCAATATTCATGGAGGCGCGTGTGCCTTAGGACACCCTGTAGGCTCAACAGGTTCGCGGATTATTTTGACGTTGATTCATGCACTAAAACGTACAGGCGGGAAAAAAGGTGTTGCTGCGCTATGTATCGGTGGTGGTGAAGCAACTGCGGTTGCCATTGAGCTACTATAATTTATTGTTATTGTATGATGTCACCAATCCCGCTAAGGCGGGATTTTTTATAAATATACAAAATAAGACTGTTTTTTATTCAGCTTTAAAATTATAGTCACTCAAGTCACAATAAATAAAAATAACAGGGTTAAATCTTATGCAGTTCAATCATTATCTTAATTTCAACGGTGAAGCCGAAGCAGCATTTACCTTCTACCAATCGATTTTCGGTGGAGAGTTTTCAGTATTGACTCGATATGATGACCTTCCACCTCAGGAAGGAATTGTATTGTCAGATTCACAGAAAAGTCTAATATTGCATGTTTCGCTGCCTATCAACGAATTTACAGTACTCATGGGCTCTGATGTCAATGAGCAATTTTGTAGTCCAGCAAATGCCATCTTAAATAAAGGCAATAATCACTACATTTCCATTAATCTCGAAAATAATGATAACGAAGCCCGCCGCCTATTCAATCTACTTTCCATAGGTGGAGTTATTGAAATGCCGTTACAAAAAACCTTTTGGGGCGTACTGTATGGCGCTTTTAGCGACCAATTTGGAATTAAATGGATGGTTAACTGCCAGCTTCTGGATGAATGAAATCATATGCGTCTCACCTGACCTAAAGCGCAAGTTATAAAAGTTCCTTTTAAAATAAAGATTAGAGCTTTGTTATGAATATATTTTAGATAAAAATAAAAAATCAACATAAATCTTAAAAAATACTTAATAAAACCATCAAAAACCAATTCTTCATTGATAAATCTGGATGAACAAATCCGATTTCGATCAAATCACTCATAATCATCAAAATAAATCTTTGACTGTAGCGTCTAGTTATTTGTTAATTAGAGACAATTAAACATTTAAGACAAATAAATTAATTTATTGAATTATATCATTATTATTTTTAAGCTCTTTTTTAAAACTCAATAAAATTCTGTATCAAATTATTGCTAAAACAGTTTTTTTACTGACTATGCAACATAGAGCATTTACTCTTATTTTAATTGTGTTATTTTTGTTGCATGGAGTGAAGATTAATTCCCTGTATGGAACTTACTTCTCCAAAAATTAGAACTGTAATTGCTTGGAAATAAGCAATAAATTACTTTTGTTGTTCAAGGAAAGATTAGAATGAAATTAAAACATTTAACCACAGCCATTATCATGGCATCGCTGCCTGCAACAGGGGTTTTTGCAGCAGCTTTGGATCGTTCAGGTCAATCCATATCGGCATTTCTACAACCTGGTAACTATTTTGAAGCTGGTATCTCAATTCTAGATCCTGATGTTTCTGGCAAAACCAAAGACAATTATCCTAATGCAGCACTGCCATTACTCTCAAACACGAGTACTGGTGAAATGGCAGATGACTATCAATTTTATAATGCAGCATTAAAATTACAGCTTCATCCAAACTTTTCTTTTGGCTTACTTTATGATCAGCCATTTGGAGCTAAAGCCACTTATTCAACTACAACCGCAGCACTACCTACGGTACTGCCTGGAGCCGCGGCTGCTTTAGCTGGTCATGGAGCATTCCATAATGGTAGCGAAGGGACTGAAGTTGATGTAACTACTCAAAATTTGTCGTTTATTCTAGGTTTTCAACCTACTGTAAACTGGAATATTTATGGTGGTGCTGCCTATCAAACCGTTAAAGGTAGCGTCCAATTACGAGGTACAGCTTATGGTGGAAATGCAACATTTGGTGGTTACAATGCCAACATTAAAGAAACGGGTGATGTGGGCTGGCTAGCAGGTGTTGCATTCCAGCTGCCTGAGATTGCGTTAAAAACGTCTTTGACTTATCGTTCTGAAATCGAACACTCAGTCAATGCCAGAGAGACTTTCAATTCTGCGGGAAGCTTTGGTGCATTAAACTTCTTAACACCAAATAAAACCGACATTACCACACCTCAGTCAGCAAACTTAGACTTCCAGACAGGAATCATGGCTGACACGGTTGCTTTTGCAAATGTGCGCTGGGTGAACTGGAAAGATTTTTCAATCCGTCCAGATAAATTTGGTAAAGCAAGCCTGATTGCTGGTCAAAGTCCGACAGTTAATAAACCAAATGGTTTTGATCTGGTCGCTTATACAGATGATCAATGGTCTGCAAATGTAGGGGTTGGCCGTAAACTAACAGAGCAATGAGCGGGCAATATTTCAGTAGGCTGGGACTCTGGCGCAGGTAATCCAGTGACAACACTTGGCCCAACAGAAGGTTATTGGAATGTTGGTCTAGGAGCGCAATTTAGTCCAGCGCCAAACTATTTTATTGCAGGTGGTGTAAAATATTTTTGGTTGGGTGATGCCAAAGCACAATCTGGAGCACAATTTGGTACTTCTGAGTATGTCGCTGATTTTACCGATAATCATGCCATCGCTTATGGTTTAAAAATTGGTTACCGCTTCTAAAACTTGATTTAAAATATAATAAAAAAAGCACCCGAGGGTGCTTTTTTTATGAATTGCCCTGCTCTAAAGGTAAACCTGCATCTTTGGCAGCGCGGGTTCCTCCCATCAGAATGACATATTCGCGTGCAGCATCAAAACCATCAAGTAATTCCGCCGCACGTGGTGCTTTACTACCGCCACCGCATAAAATATAAATCGGCTGATCCGCAGCCACCTGAGTCAGACTATCGGACTTTAAATCATTAATAGGTTGATTTATTGCGCCTTTAACATGCCCTTCAGCATATGATTTTGCGTCACGGACATCCCAGATAATGGCATTTTCTGGGAACTCAAATGTCGTAATTTCTTGTTTACGGATCATTGCGCACTCCTTTGATGTAAACAACACTTGGCAAATGAAGAAAACATCCCTAGCATCTCAGATATTCTTTCACTTTGCAAAGGTCTAAGCTATGCCTTCTTTCGATATTGTTTCTGAATTAGAGTTATTTGAAGTTAATCACGCGGTTCAAAATACTCAAAAAGAAATCGCAACACGTTTCGATTTCCGTGGACAAGATGTTTCTATTGAACTGAATGAAAAATCCAAAGAAATTAAAATCAGTACAGAAAGTGATTTTCAATGCGAACAAGTCTATAACATGCTAGAAAATCATTTCTATAAACGTAAAATTGATGTTCAAGCACTTGATCCGCAAAAGGCCACAGCTTCAGGAAAAAATGTAGTACAAGTAATCAAACTCAAAGATGGACTTGACTCAGATACCGCAAAAAAAATTAATAAAGCCATTAAAGAAAGTGGTATCAAAGTGCAATCTTCTATACAGGGAGACAAAATTCGTGTGACCGATAAAAAACGTGACACTTTACAACAGGTCATGGCTTTTCTAAAGGAACAGCAGTTTGGTCTTCCCTTGCAGTTTAATAACTTTAAAGATTAATTTCAGCGCTGTTCTTTTTACACAGGATGCACTATGTCACAGGCCAATCGTTTATCAAAACTGGTGAAAACCACGTCAAAATTTCCGAAAAGTATTCGTAGTACACTCTGGAGTAAAGCCTTTGGTCGGATTGTACCCATGGTCGGAACCGCCAATATTCGTTATCTAGAAGTTGATCAAGACCATGTCGTGGTGCGTCTGGAAAATCAGCGCAATATGCAAAACCACATTAAAGGTGTACATGCTGCTGCAATGGCATTACTCGCTGAAACTGCGACAGGCTTTTTAACAGGGCTGCATGTCCCGGATAATCGAATTTTGCTCATTAAATCACTGCATGTCGATTATTTAAAAGTGGTACAAGGTGGATTAACGGCAACAGCAACTTTATCGCCTGAACAGCAAAAATTTATTGCGGATAATGAAAAAGGTGAATTATTGATTCCTGTGACGGTCATTGACGACGGTTCAAATGAACCGATTCATTGTGAAATGTTATGGGCATGGTTACCTAAACGTCCAAAATAATTTATATGTAATAACTAAAGCCCAAACATGTATTTGGGCTTTAGTCTTTTTAATCTTTATTTTTGATCACTAAATAAAATGCTCTACGATTGCAACGATTTGTTTTAAATATTCAGCATCTACTTCATCAAAGCTATCCAATGCATCGCTATCAATATCTAATACTGCAACACATTTATTCTGCTTCATCACAGGTAAAACAATTTCAGATTTTGAATCAGAGCTACAAGCAATATGTCCCGGAAATTGCTCCACATCTGGCACGATCATAACGTTCTGCTGCTGCCATGCTGTACCGCAAACGCCCCGCCCTTTTGCGATCCGTGTACAAGCGATTGGCCCCTGAAATGGCCCCAAGACTAATTCATTATCCTTAACCAGATAAAATCCAATCCAAAACCAGTTAAATTGTTGCTTTAATGCCGCACAAATATTGGCAAGATTGGCGATCACATCACTTTCATCTGCAACAATGGCCTGAAGTTGTGGAATCAGGCTTTGGTATTGTTCAGCTTTATTGCCCTGTTGTAGCGATAATTCTTCTGCCATATCATTGATCCAAATCAAAGTATTGTATCGGATGAAACCTTCCGAGCTTTATCTATTTATGTGAAAAGTACATAGTTGAATATTTCTAAGTGTAAATAAAACTCATAAAAAAGCTCAGCATCATGCTGAACTTTTTGGAAACTTTAGTTTGTAAATTAAACTGCTAAAAATTTCTGCTTAACTTCTTCAGGAATCTGTCGTTTATTACCTTTTACATCCACCGCCACAAAGGTAAAAATTCCCTCCGTCACTTGTTTGGGTTGACGAGATTCATCGTGACTATCCCAAACTTCAATCTGGATCTGAATTGAAGTATTTCCCACTTTTAGAAGTTTGGTGTAACAACTAATCACATCACCAACTTTAACAGGAACAAGGAAAGTCATCTGATTAATTGAAATGGTTGCACAACGTCCTTTACTAAAACGTTCTGCATGAATTGCGCCTGCCAAATCCATTTGTGAGACAATCCAACCGCCAAAAACATCACCACTCCAGTTGGTATCGGCAGGCATTGCAATGGTTTGAAGGGATAAAGTTCCTTCAGGCTTTTTGAGAGACTCTGACACATTAACTCCGAACTTGGGCTTGTAATTGCTGATCCAGCCACTGCTGTAACTCACTGGATCGAAGCGCGCCGCTTATTCTACCAATTTCGTTGGTTTTATTCATCAAAACCAGTGTCGGAATACTACGGACATGAAAAGCCTGACTTAAACGCGGTGAAGCTTCAGTATCAATTTTGGCGAAAATAACATGTGGATTCTGTGCTGCAACCTGAGCAAAATGAGGTGCCATCATCTTGCATGGCCCACACCAATCTGCCCATAAATCGATCAGAATGGGTAAATCACTATTGCTTACATAATGACTGAAGTTTTGCTCATTCAGCTCAATCGGTGCAAGTGGAATCAGTGCGGTATGGCATTGGCCACATTTAGGATCTGCATTTAATTTTTCTTCAGCGACCCGATTTTTAGCACCGCAGCTTGGACAAACAATAATCATATCAAGTCACTCCAGTATGTTGATGTAAAAATTCTAATTGGGTTGCTACTGCTTTTTCAAACCATTTGCCATGATAAATATCAAAATGATACATATCCCATTCATGATACGTCACAAACGGTGCGATATTGGTCGCAGCTTCACGACTCGAATCTATAGGAACCAGACTATCCAGTTTCGCGACAATGAATAAGACTGGAATACTAATATCGCGTACAGATTGAATCGGCCGATAACGAATCAGTTGAAATAATGCGCGGGCAGGAACTTCACCACTCCAATAGTAATCAGGATTTAGAATCGATAAATATCCTTGATAGCTATCAGGCGTTGGAAAAAAGGAAAGCTGTTGTTGTGCCACGACGGGCAAGGTTCGTGGGTTTAATCCAACCTTTGCCCCCATATAATCCTGACTAGATAATTTAAGTGCTTTGGGTAATTGCTGGATTGGATAAATTTTGGCGGTTTCAGCACCATCCACAAAAGGCACCTGTACCATAATTGAAGAAATATTTTTTAATTCACTGGCTAGATTGAGGACATAACCACCACTGAGTCCAGTTCCCCAAAGTACAATACGTCGCTGATCTACCCATTTACAGCTACTTATATATTGAATAACTGTTTTCCAGTCTTCGATCTGATCTTTAAGTGAAATAAGTTCTCTGGGCTTTCCTGTGCTTCCGCCCCAATAACGATAATCAAATAGCACCACCGCATAGCCAGCCTGAGCAAATTTTTGTGCGTACTGAATCAATTTAAACTGGCGTAATGCGGCAAATTCATGTGCCATGATGATCACAGCAGGTTTCCGATCTGCTTTGGGACGATAGAAGTCAGCAGCTATGGTCTCTTGACCAATGGGAACATACAGCGGCTCAACTGTATAAGCAGGCATACGCGCTCCAATGCGTTATATTTTGGTTATCGGTCGTTATATATTTTAAAAGCACTGTTTAAAGTGACAGGGTGCTTAGTGCTATGATACAGCATAAACGTTTTTTTAAATTTTGGAGTGACGAAATGACGGATAATGTTGGTTTTGCAGGTCAAATTGGCCCAGAACATATGGAACAAGTGGTCGAAAAAGGCTTTAAATCCATCATTAATAACCGACCTGATATGGAAGGTGGTCCAGAACAACCGACCAGTGCTCAAATCGAAGAAGCTGCCCGTAATGTAGGACTTGACTATGTTTATCAGCCTGTCATTGCTGGACAGATTTCTGAGTTAGACGTACGTAATTTTGCCAATCATTATCATGAGTTACCAAAACCAATTTTAATGTTCTGTCGTACAGGTAATCGTTCGAATAATTTATATCAGTTGGCTAAACAAATGGACTTACTGGATGACTAAAGTTTTGTATCTTAGCCTAATATTCTGCTGTATAACATTCACTGCTTGCAGTACTGTAAATGTACGCCCCACAGCCAGTGTGATGGTAGGAACTGGGATATAAAAAACAGCGCCGAAGCGCTGTTTTATGAAATTTATGGGCAAGACCCTGTGTTAATCCCATACGGACTCTTCAAATTAGGCCCATAACTACCATCAGTACTATAATCGGAATTCACTGAAGGTAGCCCTAAATTATAAGTAGTCCGATTTGGCAAAGATGCAACCGTAGTTGATGCTCCAATTTGTACATTTAACCATCGTGCATAGATCTTTGGATATCGAATTACAAAGTCAAATTTACCTTGGGCATCTGTTGTATAAGTAGCAGTAGCCCCGTTACCTCCAACAAATGTTGGAACTTGTACGGGTATACTATTGACCTCATTATTAGTAATCGCATTTAAAGATCCTATTGCACAATCTCTGACTGATGTTGTACTTAAATTAATAACAAAGTCGTCAGAAGTATCATCTGGTGTACTGTTATTATTCAAAGCAACGCCATTTTTGACATATACATTTGCGCTACTTAAATCATAATAATTCTGTCCCGCTGTTATCCATTGAGGCTTACCATCTGTTGTACCTTGTAGAAGTGCATTTCTCCAGACATATTGCCCTTTAGAATAAAAGGTTGGAGTTATATCCATCGTAACAGATTGATTATTCAATGGTTTTCCATCCTTATCAACCACACTTACTGACATATTCCGAGTGTAGTATATACCATCGCTTGAAGTCCCAACTTCAGTTGGATTTACACCAATTACAATCGATGCCACAGGGTTTTGAACAACCGCTTGTACAATATCTATAAGAGAAACTTGGTTCGCAGTTACATAGCCAACTTCTTTAAAACTTGCACTTAAATGTAAATCATCTGTTGCAAAATTAGTTGCACTGTAGCCTGTATTACGAGCACTTTCATCAACTTTTATTTTAAAGACAGCTTGTCCATTCGCATCTGTAGTCAGCCCAGATGGACCCACTATAATTGCACCATTAACTACAAAGTTATCAATTCCGAGCATTACATATTGATTCGCAACACCACCACCATTTTGATCAACCAAAGTTACAGTAACATCTGAAGTATCATTACGAACATTAAGTGTCGGTTTCGCTGATGAGATACGCAATGAATATCGTGCAGGTAAATCAACGGCAGGTTGTGTTGGCTGTTTAAATGCATCTAAACGAGCAATCTGTTTTGCAATTGCACCATTAGCATCCTGATTACTCGCAGTTAATTCTATACCACTAGCAATAAGTAAATCTCCATCAACAGTTTGCCCATCAACTGCAACTGAAAAAAAAGCATTCCCTTGAGAATCTGTTTTTAATGTTTGCGGTGTACCACTTGTATTTGATGGAGCGCTACTTCCAGGATTACCAATAATAATTCCTGCTGAATTATTAACTGCTAATGTAATATCTTGGTTCTGTACTGGAAGATTATTTTTATCTAATAACGTGACCGTAATAATTGATCTATCACCACTAACGTTCAGGTTACTTTTTGAACTTGAAATTACTAAATGATTCTGATTAATAACTTCAGCAACTTCAAAATTAATCGTAGTCTCTAATTTTTCCCCTTTAGGATTCGTTATAGCTCCTTTAACCTGAATACCAGAAGACAATAATGCAGATTTTGCTGAATCAGAAATATCTTTAGGAATGATAATTGAAATAGGAACCACGCCATTTGCAGAAGTTACCACTGAATCGGCACTGAGTTTCACTCCCGCAGCAATTGCTTCAGTATTTAAAGATAAATTCACTGGATAACCTGTGTTTGCACCTAATTCGTCTTTAACTGCAACATTGATTTGATAAGTTTTACCTAATTCCAATTCATTTTTGTCAGCAGTTAAACGTAAATTTACTGAATCTTTAGGAATTGTAACTTGAATAATTCCAGTCTGTTGAACACGATCACCATTATTTTGGTTTGTTCCAACAACTGCAAATCCAATTCCATTTTTAATTAGGTTAGCATCATATTGACCTTCAGCAACTTTTACCGTGAAAACAGCCTCACCTTTACTATTGGTCGTGAGTGTCGTATCAGACAAAGAAACACGGGAACCAGCTAAATTTGATAGTGCAATTGCTAGTGCTGTATTTGCAATGGTTTTGCCATTGGCATCTGTAGCAACTACCTTAACTTGAACTTCGCCACCTAATACAGAAACTGTTGGTTCATAAGTAAAGCTAAGGTTAACCAGATCAGGAATAATGATTGGAGGAGTGATTAATTGAACAGAACGTGTCGCAGAAATTGTTGAACCAGAAGCCTGAGCAACAATCGTTAAACCATTTGCAATCAGGTTCTCTATTTCTTTAGTATTTTTAGGTGTTACATTAATTGTAAAAATTGCTTGTCCATTTGTATCGGTAACTTGAGTTGCATTTGCAATAACAGCACCATTTTGCAAAGGTGCAGTATTTATGCCCAAACCAATACCTTTATTTGCAAATGCTTTACCATCAGTTCCAATAGCATTTACTTTCACTATTAATGTTGTTGTTTTATTAACTTCTAATGTTTTAATGCCATCAGTATCAATATTTAAGGATTCAAGTGCAATTTCTGATGATGCTGTTGGCTCTTTAAAGTTTAAAGATAGCGTTTGTGTTTTCCCATTTGCAGCTGTAGCCAACAGCTTTACACCTGCTAATGCTAATTGCTTTTGTTCATCTGTACCAGCATAGGTATATTTAAATTTAAAAGTTGCATAACCTTCTGCATTTGTTGTCTGTATTAGTGAACCATCCGCTTTCAATCCTAAAGCATCTAGTTGTTGATCAGATAATCCCATACGTTTTAAAGAAATGGTTTGTCCTGATAAACCACCATCATTTTCAGTTCCATTTGCTTGAACTGTAATCGTAATATTTTGATTTTGTGAATAATCAAATGCTTTTACTGGTTCAAATGACAAAAATCTGACTTCATCATTAGCCTTTGCTCCTGGGTTGACGTCGATATAAATACTTTGGCTTATTTCATTATCAGTTTTGAATGTTGCAGTAATGCCAGCTGCAACTAATGCTGCTACGGCTGCATCTGTCTTAGCATTAGTATGTAAAGTATAAGTAATATATCCCTCGACCGAAGCACTAAAATCTCTTTCAGAACTACCATCAAAACTAACCCCGTTTGCATTTGCTTCGTTATTTAAATTTAAAGTTAGTTTTCCTTTAGTTGCCGCCTCACCCTTGTTATTAATACCTTTAACTCGAATTGTAACAGTATCATTTTGTGCATTAACCGTATATGAAGATGCAATTTCTAAACGTTGCAAAGCCAATTGATCAGTTGCACTGGTATCTGCCGTAATAACGCTGATCGTATCTTGGGCAAAGATTTCAGAATTATCTGAATATATTGCTTTTAAATTAATGCCCTGTTGAGTTAAAGCAACTGGATAACTTGAATTTGCTTTTAATGTAAATACAGCATAGCCATTTGCATCAGTGACTGCTTCAGTTTGATCAATAGTCACCCCATACGCATCACTTTTATCCGTGAATACAAGTTTAACTTTTTTATTCGCAAGAGCTATATCATTACTATTTTTGGCACGTACTTTAACAGTCGTTGTTCCATTTTGTGCAACAATTGGAGCATCTGCCTTAATTAACTCAAGTTTTTGGACAACTTGAGAAGTATCCTTAAAAGTAATAGATCCAGAGACTGTTTTTTCTGCTTTATTTTCATCAATCAGTTTAAAGCTTAAAGATTGTGATGTAGATACAAATTTTTGAATATCATCAGAACTCAAATCAGAATTTGCAACAATGGTAAATTTTGCCTTTCCTTGAGTATCTGTACTGATATTAGAGCCAGTTGAGATAGAAAATTTTCCTTGCATTTCTTGTGGAAGTGTTAAAGTGATCGACTCACCTGCTTTTACACCGCCATTTTTATCTGTCACTATTGCAGTAATATCTGCTGAACCTTTAGGTAAATTTAATACTACGCCTTGCTGAATATTAAGATTATAATCACTAACAATGGTACTCGTTTTCTTAATATTTAAAGTATAGCTTTGCTTGATAGTAGTACCATCCACGACAGCCGTTAATTGCACCTTACCAGACGAAGCGATGAGAGTCGGAATACTGACTTCAAATATCGCAAAACCGTTGTCACCTGTCGTAACTAAAGAAGCCTTACTGGTAACACCTAAATTATCACTATCTGAAATTGCTAATCTTACCTTCTTATTAGCGATTCCACCTTTATCGGCATTCAGAACCTGCACCGCAATTTGTACAACAGAATTATCATTTGCCTGTTGTATAGTAGCACCACTAGTATCTTTTAACTGAATATCAATACTTTCAGCTACAGTAGAGCTATCAGTTGAGGAATTATTACTATTGTTGTTACTTGAATTATTATTGCTTGAATTGCTGCTTCCACCATAATAACCATCACTACCGCCACCACCACAAGCAACTAATGCTAAAGATGATCCTAAAACTGTCGATTTAACCCCTAATTTTCTCAAATTAGCTAAATAAGTCATAGTATTTTCCATTTTATATAATATATTTCGCCACCAAAAAACATGGATGGCCTTTTATACGAAAATTTACTCAAATTAACATAATTTATCAATCTAATCCTGACATAATTTAATAAATCTTTTTATTAAGAAAATTAAAAAACATATAATTTTCTTAATATATTATTGCAACTGAAATATTTTAATATAAGACAATACTCAAACGGATTGAATATGTACGATCTCATCATTATCGGTGCAGGTACAGCAGGTATCAGTGCATATAAAGAAGCAGTTAAATATACTCAGAATATTTTAATCGTTAACGATGGCCCATGGGATACGACCTGTGCCCGCGTTGGTTGTATGCCAAGTAAAGTACTCATTTCATCAGCTAATCGAATGCATGATAGTCAATACATTAATCAGGTTGGTATTTCAGTTGAATCCTCATTTGACACCTCTCAAGTCATGTCACATGTTCGCGCATTAAGAGATCGTTTTACTACTGCGACTATAAAAGATGTACAAAGTTGGCTAAAAAACCATCGCTTACATGGTAAAGCAACTTTTATGAATTCAAACACTATTGAAGTCAATGGAAAACACTATCAGGCAAAATCTTTCATACTTGCTGTAGGCTCGAGGCCAATCATCAATCAGGAATGGAAAGATATTCTAAAAGAAAAATTTATAACATCAGATGAAATATTTGAGCTTAAAAAACTTCCATGCTCTTTAGCAGTCATAGGTAGCGGCGTCATTGCGATCGAGTTAGCCCAAGCATTTTCAAGGCTCGGTGTAAAAACGGCTATTTTTGCGCGTAGCAAACGCATTGGTATTTTAACTAGTCCAAATTTACAACAATTGGCACAACAACAACTTTCTACAGAGTTAAATATCTATTTTGAAACATTGGCTAATTCTGTAAAGTTAACTGATCATCAAGTTGAGTTAAATTTCAAACATGATGGAACAGAACAAACAGAAAAGTTTGATTATTTACTTAACGCCACGGGGCGTTCCAGTTTATTAGATTCACTAAATTTAAATAAAATTGATCCACAATTTTCTGATGTGAAAAAACTTCCTATTCATCCAGAAACAAAGCAATTAGGCAAATTACCCATATTTATTGCTGGTGATGCTTATACAAATACCCCTCTTCAACATGAGGCAGCGCATGAAGGGCGAAAATTAGTACATAACTGTCTACACTATCCCAAAACCAAAAATGTCAAAAGTTTAACGCCCTTAGGTATAGTTTTCTGCTCTCCTGAAATGGCTATTGCTGGGCAAAGCTATCGTCAGTTACAAGATAAAAATATTGATTTTGTGACAGGTTACGTTTCTTATGAGAAACAAGGCCGTGCATTAGTATTAGGGAAAAATAGAGGTGGTGCCGAAGTCTATTTAGATAAAAAAACACAAAAACTACTTGGGGCAGAATTATTTGTACATTCAGCAGAACATTTGGCTCATTTACTTTGCTGGATGATTCAACAGGAAATCACATTAGATGAGATCTTAGAACAACCTTATTATCATCCAACGCTAGAAGAAGGCTTACGTACCGCATTTAAACATGCTCGTCGGCAAATTAAATCAAGCTGAATCAATTTAAAGTATGATCTCTAGCCTGAAAATGCAGGTGCGAACTGGGTAGATGAAACTGTACATCGATGTAACACCGGAGGCTGGATATTGATTAGCTCACGTAATCCCGATGATATTCCATACTTTAACCAAGCTATCGTTCAGGAATTAACAGTTACTTAAGCTTTTGATTTTCTATATATTGCATCTATTTTATTTATAAAAAAAAGCACCCTCATCTGTATAAAGATGAGGGTGCCTTAGATTTAAAAGCTGGCGATGACTTACTCTCACATGGCTAACGCCACACTACCATCAGCGCGAAGAGGTTTCACTTCTGAGTTCGGGAAGGGATCAGGTGGTTCACTCTTGCTATTGTCGCCAGCAAACTGTTGTGGTGCTTTGGGGTCTTATTCACATTACTTAATAATGTATGCCTTACTTACGAACCAAAGAGTTATTAACGGATTGGAAATTGAGTCGGTATTGTAACTAGTTTATTGACTAAATCAAGGTTTCGTATCGAATTTATCTTGAATACAACAACTGTTTGGGTGTTGTATAGTCAAGCCTCACGAGCAATTAGTATTGGTCAGCTTCACATATCACTATGCTTCCACATCCAACCTATCAACGTCCTAGTCTTGAACGGCTCTTTAGGTGACATATAGTCACAGGGAAATCTTATCTTGAGGTAGGCTTCCCGCTTAGATGCTTTCAGCGGTTATCCCTTCCGAACATAGCTACCCGGCGATGCGACTGGCGTCACAACCGGTACACCAGAGGTTCGTCCACTCTGGTCCTCTCGTACTAGGAGCAGATCCTCTCAAATTTCCAGCGCCCACGGTAGATAGGGACCGAACTGTCTCACGACGTTCTAAACCCAGCTCGCGTACCTCTTTAAATGGCGAACAGCCATACCCTTGGGACCTGCTTCAGCCCCAGGATGAGATGAGCCGACATCGAGGTGCCAAACACCGCCGTCGATATGAACTCTTGGGCGGTATCAGCCTGTTATCCCCAGAGTACCTTTTATCCGTTGAGCGATGGCCCTTCCATACAGAACCACCGGATCACTAAGACCTACTTTCGTACCTGCTCGACTTGTGGGTCTCGCAGTTAAGCGCGCTTTTGCCTTTATACTCTTCGCGTGATTTCCGACCACGCTGAGCGCACCTTCGTACTCCTCCGTTACTCTTTAGGAGGAGACCGCCCCAGTCAAACTACCCACCAGACATGGTCCTCGCCCCGGATTACGGGGCAGAGTTAGAACCTCAACATTACCAGGGTGGTATTTCAAGGATGGCTCCAATGCAACTGGCGTCACATCTTCATAGCCTCCCACCTATCCTACACAAGTAAGGTCAAAGTTCAATGTCAAGCTGCAGTAAAGGTTCACGGGGTCTTTCCGTCTAGCCGCGGGTACACTGCATCTTCACAGCGATTTCGATTTCACTGAGCCTCTGCTGGAGACAGCGCCGCCATCATTATGCCATTCGTGCAGGTCGGAACTTACCCGACAAGGAATTTCGCTACCTTAGGACCGTTATAGTTACGGCCGCCGTTTACTGGGGCTTCGATCAAGAGCTTCGCTTACGCTAACCCCATCAATTAACCTTCCAGCACCGGGCAGGCATCACACCCTATACGTCCACTTTCGTGTTTGCAGAGTGCTATGTTTTTAATAAACAGTTGCAGCGGCCTGGTTTCTGCGGCTGCCAAGCGCTCAGGGAGCAAGTCCCATCACCCTCAGCAGCGTACCTTCTCCCGAAGTTACGGTACCATTTTGCCTAGTTCCTTCAGCAGAGTTCTCTCAAGCGCCTTGGTCTACTCGACCTGACCACCTGTGTCGGTTTCGGGTACGATTCCTGTGTAACTGAAGCTTAGAGACTTTTCTTGGAAGTATGGTATCAGCCACTTCACTGTACAAGTACAGCTTGATATCGACTCTCAGCATAGAGCACCCCGGATTTGCCTAAGATGCATGCCTACTGTCTTCCACCTGGACTACCAACGCCAGGCTGACTTAACCTTCTCCGTCCTCTCATCGCATTACACAGAAGTATGGGAATATTAACCCATTTCCCATCGACTACGCCTTTCGGCCTCGCCTTAGGGGTCGACTCACCCAGCCCCGATTAACGTTGGACTGGAACCCTTGGTCTTTCGGCGAACGGGTTTTTCACCCGTTTTGTCGTTACTCACGTCAGCATTCGCACTTCTGATACCTCCAGCATACTTCTCAATACACCTTCTTCGGCTTACAGAACGCTCCCCTACCACGTAACTTAAAGTTACATCCGCAGCTTCGGCACATAGTTTTAGCCCCGTTACATCTTCCGCGCAGGCCGACTCGACTAGTGAGCTATTACGCTTTCTTTAAAGGGTGGCTGCTTCTAAGCCAACCTCCTAGCTGTCTATGCCTTCCCACATCGTTTCCCACTTAACTATGATTTTGGGGCCTTAGCTGGCGGTCTGGATTGTTTTCCTCTTGACTACGGACGTTAGCACCCGCAGTCTGTCTCCCGGATAGTACTCATAGGTATTCGGAGTTTGCATCGGTTTGGTAAGTCGGGATGACCCCCTAGCCGAAACAGTGCTCTACCCCCTATGGTATTCGTCCGAGGCGCTACCTAAATAGCTTTCGGGGAGAACCAGCTATCACCAGGCTTGATTAGCCTTTCACCCCTATCCACAAGTCATCCCCTGGCTTTTCAACGACAGTGGGTTCGGTCCTCCAGTTAGTGTTACCCAACCTTCAACCTGCTCATGGATAGATCGCCTGGTTTCGGGTCTACACCCAGCAACTATTCGCCCTATTAAGACTCGATTTCTCTACGGCTCCCCTATGCGGTTAACCTTGCTACTGAATGTAAGTCGCTGACCCATTATACAAAAGGTACGCAGTCACCGAACAAGTCGGCTCCCACTGCTTGTATGCATGCGGTTTCAGGATCTATTTCACTCCCCTCACAGGGGTTCTTTTCGCCTTTCCCTCACGGTACTGGTTCACTATCGGTCAGTCAGGAGTATTTAGCCTTGGAGGATGGTCCCCCCATATTCAGACAAGGTTTCACGTGCCTCGCCCTACTCGTCATCATGATGTGTGCCCTTTCGTGTACGGGACTATCACCCTCTACGGTCGCACTTCCCAGAGCGTTCCGCTAAAACACACATCACTTAATGGGCTGATCCCCGTTCGCTCGCCGCTACTAAGGGAATCTCAATTGATTTCTTTTCCTAAGGGTACTGAGATGTTTCACTTCCCCTCGTTCGCTTCAATAACCTATGTATTCAGTTATTGATACCTACCTTATAGTAGGTGGGTTCCCCCATTCAGACATCTCCGGATCAATGGATATTTGCCGCCTCCCCGGAGCTTTTCGCAGGCTATCACGTCTTTCTTCGCCTCTGACTGCCAAGGCATCCACCACATGCACTTAATTACTTGACTATACAACCCCAAACAGTCGTTAATACCTACAAGTAGTATTACCAACATTACAGTTTGAAGTACTGTGCATTTAAGCACCATACAGCTTCAATCTAAATTCATATACCAAAACGCTTGATTCAGTTAATTTGCTAGTTCTCAATTAACTCTAAGATCAGAATGACTTCTTCTCTCTTTGTTATTGAGTGAACAATTTATTTCAGACTCAATTCTCAATCTGTTAATGAATTAATGTAACCTCGTCAGCTACATTAAACTGTGATTAATCACAGAGCTTAATAAATCATTATATTTATTAAGCTCTATAATTTACTCTAGCCCGTACTCTTTTAAGTACGTGGTGGAGACTAGGAGAGTCGAACTCCTGACCTCCTGCGTGCAAAGCAGGCGCTCTACCAACTAAGCTAAGTCCCCAGCTTATATCATTTACGTATCTTTAACTCTGTACTCATTAATCTATTCGTCAGAATGGTGGGTCTGACAAGACTTGAACTTGTGACCCCACGCTTATCAAGCGTGTGCTCTAACCAACTGAGCTACAGACCCTGAGAAAGTTTTAAAGCACCGCTTTAAAAGTTTCGCAAGACAAACAGCTGCGCTGTGCGTAGTGTTTGATTCTCGCTCTTTTTTAAAAGCTTCTCTCTAAATCTTTTTCATTCAGATACCAGAAGAACAACTTGTTGTGGATTCTTACCAATCAACCAATCTTTTCGTTAAGGAGGTGATCCAGCCGCAGGTTCCCCTACGGCTACCTTGTTACGACTTCACCCCAGTCATCGGCCACACCGTGGTGAACGTCCTCTTTGCAGTTAGACTATCCACTTCTGGTGCAACAAACTCCCATGGTGTGACGGGCGGTGTGTACAAGGCCCGGGAACGTATTCACCGCGGCATTCTGATCCGCGATTACTAGCGATTCCGACTTCATGGAGTCGAGTTGCAGACTCCAATCCGGACTACGATCGGCTTTTTGAGATTAGCATCCTATCGCTAGGTAGCAACCCTTTGTACCGACCATTGTAGCACGTGTGTAGCCCTGGTCGTAAGGGCCATGATGACTTGACGTCGTCCCCGCCTTCCTCCAGTTTGTCACTGGCAGTATCCTTAAAGTTCCCACCCAAAGTGCTGGCAAATAAGGAAAAGGGTTGCGCTCGTTGCGGGACTTAACCCAACATCTCACGACACGAGCTGACGACAGCCATGCAGCACCTGTATGTAAGTTCCCGAAGGCACCAATCCATCTCTGGAAAGTTCTTACTATGTCAAGACCAGGTAAGGTTCTTCGCGTTGCATCGAATTAAACCACATGCTCCACCGCTTGTGCGGGCCCCCGTCAATTCATTTGAGTTTTAGTCTTGCGACCGTACTCCCCAGGCGGTCTACTTATCGCGTTAGCTGCGCCACTAATCCCTCAAAGAGACCAACGGCTAGTAGACATCGTTTACGGCATGGACTACCAGGGTATCTAATCCTGTTTGCTCCCCATGCTTTCGTACCTCAGCGTCAGTGTTAGGCCAGATGGCTGCCTTCGCCATCGGTATTCCTCCAGATCTCTACGCATTTCACCGCTACACCTGGAATTCTACCATCCTCTCCCACACTCTAGCTAACCAGTATCGAATGCAATTCCCAAGTTAAGCTCGGGGATTTCACATCCGACTCAATTAGCCGCCTACGCACGCTTTACGCCCAGTAAATCCGATTAACGCTCGCACCCTCTGTATTACCGCGGCTGCTGGCACAGAGTTAGCCGGTGCTTATTCTGCGAGTAACGTCCAGTAGCTGGTAGTATTAATACCAGTACCCTCCTCCTCGCTTAAAGTGCTTTACAACCATAAGGCCTTCTTCACACACGCGGCATGGCTGGATCAGGGTTCCCCCCATTGTCCAATATTCCCCACTGCTGCCTCCCGTAGGAGTCTGGGCCGTGTCTCAGTCCCAGTGTGGCGGATCATCCTCTCAGACCCGCTACAGATCGTCGCCTTGGTAGGCCTTTACCCCACCAACTAGCTAATCCGACTTAGGCTCATCTATTAGCGCAAGGTCATTACTGATCCCCTGCTTTCTCCCGTAGGACGTATGCGGTATTAGCATCCCTTTCGAAATGTTGTCCCCCACTAATAGCCAGATTCCTAAGTATTACTCACCCGTCCGCCGCTAAGATCAGTAGCAAGCTACTTCTCTCCGCTCGACTTGCATGTGTTAAGCCTGCCGCCAGCGTTCAATCTGAGCCATGATCAAACTCTTCAGTTAAAATCATTTCGCGTCTTAGTTAAGACAAGACGCCAATTCTGGCTCATCAATTACTGACAAATTCTCTCAAATAAACTTCGAGTAATTTAAACCAATCAATCAATGATAATTTTTCGATCAATCAATTAGTAAAAATCCACACAAGTTGTTCTTCTATATTCTTAATGATCTTCTTCATGCTTCGTCAGCATCAAGCTAGGTCGGCTATATTACTCTCAATCTCTTAAAAGTCAACAGGAAATTTAGATATTTTTAAAACCCATTCTACTCTACCAAAATATCAATCAAATCCCTCAAGACCCAACCAACACCCTGTTTTTCAACAAGTTTTTATCCGCATCACCGCCGATGAGTGCGCATTCTACAGCATTCCACAACCAACGCAACCCCTTTTTTTAAAGATCTCACTCCATCGTCTATGTTTTGATCATATTCGACGGGTTTGATTGTTATTTGCACCAATCAGCTTAATTTAAAAAACAATTCAGCAATTTTTATTATTTTCGTTAAAAATATTTAGAACTTTTTTTAAACAGCTAATTTAAGTAGAATTAGACGACGGTTGCATATTTATAAGTTTTATTGACATGTTTTACAGTATAAGAAGAAGTTTAGCTGTTGCTATGGTCATTCTAATGGCCTGTGAAACTGTGCGCGCTGTTTCTGTCCATAATGCTTATAGCCTGACTTTAGCCATTTTAAGTTATAGTAAATGGCCAAATAATATTACACCAACCTTATGTGTCATTGATAATCCTGTTGCAACGGCAGCGTTTCAAAGCCAAGTCAAACAATCTGCTTATGAATATCATATTCAAGGATTAAGCGCGGTCAATTTTTCGAAATCTCAATGTCAGGCAGTTTATTTTTCTAATCTCACGCCTCAACAACAGCAAAATTTAGTGAATGCTTATCCTCAAAGAAACCTATTATCTTTTAGCAATAATAATCCTGATTGTGAAACCGGAAGCATTTTTTGTTTATACACGCAGCGCGGATTAACCACCTTCAAAGTTAATCTCGATGCTTTAAGTTACTCTCAGGTTCATATTGATCCTCGAGTACTACTTTTAGCTCGCAATGCGGAGTAAGGGGAAATGATTTCAAATCTGTATAAATCTAAGTCTTTACATTCTTTATTCCGCAAATCTCAGGCAACGATTTTTGCCATTACTTTTTTTATCTGTACATTCACGTTTGTTCTTATTTCATAGATTTTATATTTTTTCAATTTTTTTATTTTCAATCTATTTATATGCAGTATTACCGAGTTTATCGTTTACGACGATTTTTATACAAATTTTCATTTCTTTTTTTTTTCGTTACATTTTTTTTTTTTTTTTTTTTTTTTTTTTTTTTTTTTTTTTTTTTTTTTTTTTTTTTTTTTTATTTTTATCATGCTTATGATTCCATACTCAGTATTCACTGTTGTATAGTGCATAGATACTGAATTAAGTATTCCTTTTTTACCGCTATACCATTTCTTCTGTTTTTTTTTGGACGTTGAACTAATATTTCAGTTGCATCAATCACAACAACTTCCCAATCCACTTCATCTCGATTAGGAAGTTGTTTTGGCAAGTTAAATTTTCCAGAACGGATTAAGGTATCTTCAATAACACGTGTGATACGAATTGCACTCGTTTCAGATACACCGTAACTCATACCAAGATGGAAAAATGTTCGATATTCTCTCCAATATTCTATACATAAGAGCAAACGATCTTCCAACGGTAATTTATGCGGTCGTCCTTTACCAATATGACGGGGTAACTGCTTATTTATCTCGGCCAGCATGAGGTTAAATGTAGCCCAACTAACACCGGTAAGCCTACGAAACTTAACGTCTGATAATTTTTGAATATCTTTGAATTTCATCCAAGGATTATCCCTTGAATTAAATAATTTTGCTGATTAATTTAAGATCAAATAAATTGTACGTTTTTTGATTTATGAAGGAAGTCTATTATTTACCATTGAAACTTATGCCAAACAAAATTTGAATATTTTAGGGTTGACCGTGAGTGAACGGATTCAGCCTGCATTGGTTTTTAAAGATCAACTCACATTGCAACAAATTTTAAATGAATATACGGAGCAGCATTCGATTCGTACGATCCATATTTATGACAAAAATCATTTAGAATTGGCATCGAGTTCAAAACCCCCTGTTTATTATAGTCAGCTCCAAAGCTTTTTAGATTATGTTTTTCTAAAAGATCCTATTAAATTAACAGTTTATCATCACAACAACAAAATTGGTGAATTGGTTCTTTTTGGAAGTTCAGAAAAAATTATTCAGTTTATTATTACCATTTTAATTGGCCTTGCGATTGCCATGATTTTTATTGTCATGGCGCTATGGTGGTCGACCAACATGACCTATCGTTATATTATGCAATCCATGCGCCCATTGACTCAGATTGCCCAAGTCGTCAGCGATCAAAAAGCATATAACCTACGTTTTCCAAATAATAATATTAAAGAGTTTCAAGATTTAAATGATGTATTTAATCAATTATTGGAAGAAATTCAAACGTGGCATACACATCTACAAAATGAAAATCATCAATTATCATTTAAAGCACATCATGACCATTTAACTCAACTCCCAAATCGAAGCTACTTTTATCAAGAACTAGTTAATTTATTTGAAGATCACCAGAAACGGCAGAATTCCGCTTTGATGTTTATTGATAATAATAATTTCAAACAAATTAATGATCAATTTGGACATCTAGCGGGTGATGCCGTGCTAGAAGAAATGGCGAAGCGTTTAAAATCAAAGCTGAGACATCAAGATTTTATTGCGCGGCTGGGTGGAGATGAATTTGCCGTCATTTTGCAATCCATTCACCAAGTTGAACACCTGATTACGATTGCTGAAAATTTAATTGCCAGTAGCAAAGCACCGATCATATTTGAAGGGCAATCTATTGAATTCAGCTTTAGTTTAGGCATCGCATTTTCAAGATTCGCCACTACGCCAGAAGATTTGATTATGCAAGCCGATCAATCGATGTATAAAGCAAAACATTTAACTCACCACTGGTTTATTTATAAACCTTAATTTTGGAATTCCATATGCTTAACCACTCCCTGAAAATTTCATTTTTAACAATGATTTGTATTGCACTTTCTGGTTGCTTAAGTTTTGGCCCATTAAAATATAAACAAGTCCGTATGTTAAAAAAGGAAGGATTCGTACTGACCGATGAAGGCTGGACACTCGGTTTACCAGAACGATTGTTATTTGATTTCGATAAAACAGAGATTCAACCTGCACATGAGCAGGAAATTTCACGTTTAAGTCGTCAATTGCAAAAATATGATTTGCAAAAAGTGAAAATCGTTGGACATACCGACAATATTGGAGCTCCTCAATATAATTTGAAGTTATCCCAAGAACGTGCACAGAGCGTTGCTAATATTTTCATAGCGCATGGTTTTAAAGTACAAAATATACAGATTGTTGGTCGCGGTGCTGAACAACCTTTAGTACCCAATACGACTGAAGAAAATCGTGCTGCAAATCGTCGTGTTGCTGTAATTATTATTCCTTAAACTTAAAATTTTCAAATCTCCATGACAATCATGTGGTGGAGATATTTTGAAAGAAATAAATTTCTGACATAAAAAAACCGCATTTAAGCGGATATTTTATCTATTTTAAAACTTAAGTTTTAAATGGTCGGAGCAGTAGGATTCGAACCTACGACCCCCTGGTCCCAAACCAGGTGCACTACCAGGCTGTGCTATGCTCCGATACTCTCTTTAAAAGAGTGGGGTGAATGACGGGATTCGAACCCGCGACAACTGGAATCACAATCCAGGGCTCTACCAACTGAGCTACATCCACCATAACATTTGATTCTTAGTACCAAGCTACCGAATGGCGCGCCTGACAGGATTCGAACCTGTGACCATCCGCTTAGAAGGCGGATGCTCTATCCAACTGAGCTACAGGCGCGTAACCGATGATATGTCTATCATGCGATATTTCGCCGAATTTAAAATATCAAATACATCAAAATATTTTAAATGGTCGGAGCAGTAGGATTCGAACCTACGACCCCCTGGTCCCAAACCAGGTGCACTACCAGGCTGTGCTATGCTCCGATTTATCTCAGCTTTTGCTATATCGCACATCGTGCGGTACGGTGTGCATTCTAGGCGCGGCGTGTGATTACGTCAACACCTAGAATTAAAAAAAATTAAAAATCCTTATCGAATGTATATTTAAGCAGCATTTTAGCGTTTTAGTGATGCACTAAACGCCAACATCCGATCCAGAGGAAGTTTAGCCCGTTGTGCCAAAGCGGCGTCGACGTGTATTTCCTGATCCGCATGTTGTAATACATGCAGAATTCCATCCAGCTCATTCATCGCCATCCAAGGACAATGTGCACAAGAACGACAAGTCGCGCCCTCACCCGCAGTTGGTGCTTCAACTAAAATTTTATCTGGAACCGCTTGTTGCATCTTATAAAAAATGCCACGATCCGTAGCGACAATTAAACGCTGATGTGGCAATGTTTGTGCGGCTTTGATCAACTGTGAAGTACTACCCACAGCATCTGCAATATCCACTACCGATTCTGGAGATTCGGGATGAACCAACACAGCTGCATCTGGATACAGTGCTTTCATATTGGCGATACCACGAGCGCGGAATTCTTCATGTACAATACAAGCCCCATCCCAAAGCAACATATCAGCACCTGTTTTCTTTTGGATATAACGCCCTAAATGTTGATCTGGCGCCCAGATAATCTTTTCACCCAAACTGTCTAAATGCTCAATAATTTCTACGGCACAACTCGATGTTACCACCCAATCCGCACGTGCTTTAACTGCGGCAGAAGTATTGGCATATACCACAACAGTATGATCAGGATGCTGATCACAAAATGCTGTAAATTCATCCACAGGACAGCCTAGATCCAGTGAGCAAGTGGCTTCCAAAGTGGGCATTAAAATGGTTTTTTCTGGAGACAAGATTTTAGCCGTCTCACCCATAAATTTAACACCTGCCACCACCAGAGTGCTCGCCGCATGATCACGTCCAAAACGAGCCATTTCCAGTGAGTCAGAAACACATCCACCAGTCAGCTCTGCCAGCTCCTGTACATCAGGATCACAATAATAATGTGCGACTAACACAGCATTCCTTTTTTTGAGTTCTGCTGCAATTTCCGTAAATTTTGCCTGTTTAACATCTGGACTTAAGTGTTGATCTTTCGGCTCACCTAAACGATCTAAATGCGCCTGCACAATGTTTTTTGCGTCGTTCGCAATTAAATTCGCACTACTCATAAACGTCTTCTCATCCTTTTGCATACGGGCTGGCATGCTTGTAACGTTACATCACAAGTTACTGGCTATGATTTGATAACTTGAGAACCAAAAGCTGACAGTTAAAAAAGCCTCCCAGAGGAGGCCTGATTATAGCTTAAATTATAGCGAAATATTTAAGATCGGTAATCTGCATTGATTTTCACATAATCATAAGACAGATCGCAGGTATAAACAGTGTCCTTCGCCTGACCACGTCCCAAATCAACACGTATGGTAATTTCTTTTTCCGCCATCACCGCAGCCCCCATTTCTTCGGTGTAATCTGGATTTGCACCACCATCCAGACAGATTTGCACATCACCCAACCAGACCTGAACTTTGCTGCTATCCAAGTTTTGAATGCCCGCTTTACCGATCGCCATGACAATCCGTCCCCAGTTTGGATCGGAAGCAAATAAAGCGGTTTTGATCAGTGGTGAATCTGAAATGCTATACGCGACATCACAACATTCTTGGGTATTGGCTCCACCCTCGACAGTCACAGTGATGAATTTGGTAGCGCCTTCACCATCTCGCACAATTAATTGTGCCAAACGATTCATGATACGGGTGAGTACATCAAGCACCACGGTATAGCGTGGATCAGTGCGCGACTGAATTTCCTGTCCACCCACCTGTGCTGTTGCCACAAAAATACAGGAGTCATTGGTTGAGGTATCACCATCAATGGTAATACGGTTAAATGAATGCTCGACTGTAGTCTGCAATAGCTGTTGAACCATTGCCTGACTAATCGGTGCATCGGTTGCGACAAAACTCAGCATGGTTGCCATATTGGGACGAATCATCCCAGCACCTTTACTAATACCAGTCATGGTATAAGTGATACCATCGAGTTCAAACTGTTCAGACGCCCCTTTAGGCACGGTATCCGTGGTCATAATCCCAAATGCAGCATCTGTCCAACTTGCTTCATCTAATGTGTCTAACGCAGGTTGAATGCCATTTAATAAACGTTCGATCGGGAGCTGTTCACCAATCACGCCTGTTGAAAAAGGCAAAACCTGATGAGGTTGTACATGAGCAAGTTCAGCCAGTTTGGCACAGGTTTTAGTCGCATTTTCTAAACCGAGTTTTCCTGTTGCAGCATTGGCATTACCAGTATTAATAATGAGATAACGCGGCTGTTGTACTGCTGAGCTTTCATTTAAATGTTTTTTGCTGAGTAAAACGGGCGCAGCGGCAAAAGTACTTTGGGTAAAAACACCCGCAACCTGCGAACCTTCAACAAACTCGAACACCACTAAATCTCGTCGATTGGGATAACGCACATACGCTTGGGTTGAACCAATTTTTACACCCTTTACCACATGCATATGCGGCATTGTTACGTCACCAACAGCCATTTTGAATATCCGATGAATTCGTTATAGAAAAAGAAAAGCTTAGTTCAAAATACCATAAAAATCGAGCGTTCAAACTCACTTTACAGCAATAAAAAAACCAGCAATCTTGCTGGTTTTTAAATTTTGACTTTTTAATTGGCCGCAAGTTGAGCAGATGTCCCCAATAAAGCCTGCTTGGCTTTTTCCTGACTCGCCGCAGAAAGCGCAGGGTTAGTCGCGACAATGCGACTTACATTTGCAGAGTTGGCAGCACTAATCGCCGCTGTTTTAAAAATAATAGGGCGAGTTCCTGTATTACCCAGCGTATAGCGAATTCCTGTTCTTGGACTGACTAAAGTCGTCGTTTGATTCTGAACAGTTGCTTGAGCTGTAGTATTACCTTGCGCAGCCATTACTTTGTCAACAGTCGTGGTTTGGGTTGGCTGTGCATTTTCTGTTGCAGCAAATGTAAATGCTGGAATCGTTAAAGCCGTCATTACTAATGTTTTTAATACTTTTTTCATTGTCTTTACCAGTTTTCACTTCAAGATGTGCAAGTAAATACCATTTAATCGAACAAACTGCAAATACTATTCACAGCTTGCAACATCTCGTAAAAAAAGCAGAACATAAATGTTCTGCTTTTTTTAAATCAGGATCTTTTATGGCACGAACTTTATCTCACGATTAAATACGACCATGACATTGTTTATATTTGAGTCCAGATCCACATGGGCATGGCGCATTACGGCTCGCAGGTGGCGTAATTTGCTGCTGTGGCGCTTGTTCTTCAATCTCGTGATGAGTCACTGTTCCAGTTAAGCCGTCAACTTCATCATGTTCAAAAGATAAGCGCATCGCTTCTGCTTGTTGCTGTTGTTGAGCTTCAAGTTCTGCCAGTTCTTCTGGTGTCGGAATATGAACGCGTGACAAATCAGTCACGACGTCAGATTTAATAATGCCTAACATATTGATGAATAAGTTAAAGGCTTCTTTTTTATATTCCTGTTCAGGATTTTTCTGAGCATATCCACGTAAATGAATCCCTTGACGCAGATAATCCATCGCCGCCAAATGATCTTTCCAATGGCGATCCAGTGAATTCAACATAAAGTGACGTTCAAGGGTAACGGCGGTATCAGTTCCCATTTGGGTGCGACGCGCTCGATAGCGATTAATTACTTCATCAGTAATTCGTTCTACCAATCCTTCTTCATCTAGACGGCGATCATCATTGAGCCATTGTTGAATTGGCAACTCAATACTCAAGTCAACGCGCAAGGCATTTTCCAGACCTTCTACATCCCACTGATCATGGATCGATTCAGGTGGAATAAAATTCGCAATCATGCCTTTCATGACATCACGATGCATTTCTTCAATATAATCTTGCAGCGTACTTTCAGCTAAAACTTCATCGCGTTGCGAATAGATGATCTTACGTTGTTCGTTATTGACATCATCATACTTCAATAAGTTCTTACGAATATCAAAGTTACGGGCTTCGACTTTGCGCTGTGCATTTTCAATCGAACGGCTCACCATTTTATGTTCAATGGCTTCATCTTCTTTGAGACCCATGGCACGCATCATACCAACCACACGGTCACCTGCGAAGATACGCATCAAATCATCTTCAAGTGATAAATAAAAGCGTGATACCCCAGGGTCACCCTGACGACCTGCACGACCTCGTAACTGGTTATCAATACGACGTGATTCATGACGCTCAGAACCGACGATATGTAACCCGCCTGCATTCAGCACGGTTTCATGATCATGTTCCCATTCTGCTTTTAAACGCGCTTCATCTTCAGGGGTTGGATTTTCAATTTTAGCTAGCTTGGCTTTCCAGTTACCACCCAAAATAATATCCGTACCACGACCAGCCATATTCGTTGCAATCGTGACTGAATCTGGACTACCTGCCTGCGCAATAATATCCGCTTCACGCTCATGTTGTTTCGCGTTAAGGACTTCATGCTTAATGCCTGCCTGAGTCAACTTATGCGATAACACTTCACTGGCTTCAATAGTTGCCGTACCCACCAAAATTGGTGCACGGGTTTCCTGAATGCGTTTAATTTCCTGCACAATCGCATCGTATTTACCGTTACGATTCAGGTAAATTAAATCATTTTGATCTAAACGAACCATTGGACGATGGGTTGGGATAATCACCACATCTAGTCCATAAATTTCTTTCATTTCCGCTGCTTCAGTATCAGCAGTACCTGTCATACCTGAAAGCTTTTTGTATAGGCGGAAATAGTTCTGGAAAGTGGTTGTTGCAAGTGTTTGGTTTTCTGGCTGAATTTCCAAACCTTCTTTGGCTTCGACTGCTTGATGCAAACCTTCTGACCAACGACGACCTGGCATAGTACGTCCAGTATGCTCATCGACGATGATCACTTCACCCTCATGAATAATATAATGAACGTCACGATGATATAAAAAGTGTGCACGAATCGCAGCGGTGACATGATGCACCAGACTTAAGTTACTAGCAGAATAAAGGCTCTCGCCTTCTGCCAATAAACCCATGGCAATCAGTTCTTGCTCAACAGTTTCAAAACCCACTTCAGTCATTTCAACTGAACGCTGTTTTTCATCAATCCAGAAATGCCCACCATCGGCCACTTTTTCTTCTTTTTGCGCACGAAGTTTAGGTGGAATGTTATTGATCGCGGCATAAAGTTGAGAAGAATCTTCACTTTGCCCCGAAATAATCAACGGTGTACGTGCTTCATCGATCAAGATCGAATCGACCTCATCGATAATGGCATAATTCAAACCACGCTGTTTTTTCTCTGGCAGTGAAAACACCATGTTGTCACGCAGATAGTCAAAACCGAATTCATTGTTGGTACCATATGTGATATCCGCTTGATAAGCGTCAGCTTTCTCAACAGGAGACTGCATAGAGTAAATCGTACCAATGCTCAATCCCAAAAACTCAAACAATGGGCGGTTGAGCTCAGCGTCACGCTGCGCCAAATAGTCATTGACCGTAATAACATGAACGCCTTGTCCACTTAAGGCATTTAAATAACAGGCCAACGTACCCATCAGAGTTTTACCTTCACCTGTACGCATTTCTGCGATTTTACCTTCGTGTAAGGTAATACCACCGATTAATTGCACATCATAATGGCGCATACCCATGACACGTTTTGCCGCTTCGCGACATACGGCAAAAGCTTCTGGCAATAATTTATCCAGACTTTCACCATTATTATAACGTTCTTTAAATTCTGGAGTTTTTGCAGATAAGTCTGCATCGCTTAGTGCTGATATCGTCGGCTCGAGCGCATTGATTTGATCAACAATTTTACGCATGCGTTTAAGTTCGCGCTCATTTTTTGTACCGAAGATACCTCCGATCAGACTTGCCAACATGAATAAACTCTCTAATCCTGTTTGTTATAAGGTCTGTCAATAGCAACAAACCCTAGGTCGGTTAATTTTTTCTTAGCTGTTATTATGGAGCCACAAATAAGAACTACAAGGGTTTTACGCCCAAACAGCGAAAAAATCTGCTAGATGACTCTAACATTGCTTAACCAAAGAGCGTTAATGTAGCAAATTTGGATTTAACTTACACCGATTTGCATGCGATTTTCTGATCTATTTTTTAATCAAGCCCCCACTCTATATCTTAAAAATTCATAACAACATGCGAAAACAATAATTTTAAATGCAATAAAAAACCTGCATATTTAAGGTCATACAACACATCACAATATTATGAGGTTTTTGCAATGAGCTTACGTTTAGGTGATACCGCCCCTAATTTTGAACAACAATCCAGTGAAGGAGAAATTAATTTTTATGAGTTTTTAGCTGATGATTGGGCAATCTTATTTTCACATCCTGCGGACTACACGCCTGTATGTACCACTGAACTTGGCTATACCGCAAAACTTAAAGATGAATTTGAAAAACGTGGAGTCAAAGCGATTGCACTTTCAGTGGATGATGTTGAATCCCATCAGGGCTGGATTAAAGATATTAATGAAACTCAAAACACCACAGTCAACTTCCCGATCATCGCCGATAAAGATCGTAAGGTTTCAGAGCTGTATGGATTTATTCATCCTAATGCCAGTGAAACCACCACTGTACGCTCGCTTGTGATTATCGACCCCAATAAAAAAGTTCGTTTGATTATTACTTATCCTGCGTCAACAGGTCGTAATTTTAATGAAATATTACGGGTCGTAGATTCATTACAACTGACAGACCATCATAAAGTCGCAACTCCAGCAAACTGGCAACAAGGTGAAGATGTGGTGATTGTGCCTTCACTCAAAGATGAAGAAGAAATCAAACAACGTTTTCCGAAAGGCTATAAAGCCGTCAAACCTTACCTAAGATTGACACCACAGCCTGAGAAGAATTGAAACATCGTTTCAATTCTTCGCAAGACAAGCAAAGCGCGTAGTCTAAGAACAAAACTCTTAAAGTCTTCAAAAGGAGATGAACAGCTATGCTGTGAGTGAAGAGGTTAAAGCAACGCTTTAATTTTGTGCAAGACAAGCGAAGCGCGTAGTGTTTGAATGTGATACTTCAATCTTTATCAAAACAAGCGAAGCACGTCATTTAAGACCGTAATTCTTCCATGCTTTACAAGCATGAAGATTGCATTAAATAATAAAAATAAATCTCAAAACAATAACTCATCTCACCGTTTCTCCACCCAGTACCCATCGTCATGATGGGTACTTTTTATAATGAGTAGATTTGGTAAAACTCACGGACTAGGTTATAAAGAAGATAATGTCCTAAAAACAATAAATTTATGATTCATAACATTCATCATTTGCATTGCGGTACGATGTGCCCTGCATGCGCCCCTCTAGTCAGTCAAACAGGCTTACAGGCACATATTATTTGTCATTGTTTATTGCTTGAAACTGATCGTGGGTTGGTGTTGATTGATACGGGTTTAGGTTTACAAGATTATTTACATACTCAGCAACGACTGGGCAGACTGATCCATCAATTTGGAAAAATTGAAATCAATATTCAACTCAGCGCTGTTCAGCAAATTCAACAACTCGGATTAAATCCCAAAGATGTGCAGCATATCTTTGTGAGTCATCTGGATTTTGACCATGCGGGTGGTATTTCTGATTTTCCCCAAGCTACCGTACATGTGTTGGCATCCGAATTTAATGCCACACAATTATTGTCCTTCAAAAATCGTATTCGTTATAAGAACAACCAATTTAAGCAACATCGTCTTTGGAATTTCATTGAACATACTCAAGGAGAAAGTTGGTTCAATCTGGAAAAAGTGATGGGGTTGCCATTATTTCAGGATGAAATTTTAATGATTCCTTTATTGGGGCATTCGGCTGGGCACTGCGGGATTGCGATTAAACAAGCAGAGGGCTGGATGTTATTTTGTGGGGATGCCTATTTTTCACATCAGGAATTAGATTCCAAACAGAAACTGAAAGGACTACATGTATTTGAAAGTATGCTCGCGTATGACAATAAAATGCGTTTAGCCAATCTCAAACAACTCCAATATTTAGCTCAACATGAACCACACATTGAATTGATTTGTGCGCATGATATTCAAGAATTTTTACGCTATCGACCATTATCATGAAAAAAACCTTATTTTCTCCCGTATTGATCATACTCACTTTAAATCTATCAGGCTGTATTACCCATCCCTCGCTTTCCCCTGAGCAACGACCACCACATTGGGGGAATTTGCTTCATGCAGAGCATAATTTTTATAAAATTAGCCATGATCTGTATCGCAGCGAGCAACCTTCACAAGCACTAATACCAGAATTACGACAACAGCAGATTCAGACCATCATTAATTTACGTAGTCGTAATGATGATCTCAAAGTGCTTGATCCACAAGAATTTAATTTAGTTCATATCCCGATTCATACATGGGCCATCAATCGAAAAGATTTACTAGAAGTGATGCAACAGATTCAAATCGCAAAACAAAACCACCAAAAGGTTTTATTGCATTGCTATCATGGGTCAGATCGAACAGGTGCTAGTGTGGCAATGTATCGAATTATTTTTGAAAATTGGTCGATAGAAAATGCTGTACAAGAGTAAGCGTCCGCTGAATCCCATGCCTATTTTTTAATTTGAGTTGGATTTCCAGCGGTGTGGCAGTAATTCTTCTATTTGGGTCACTTTATGTGTCGGCAACCTTTTCAGAACATCACTTAAATAGGCATACGGATCCAGCCCATTCAGCTTTGCTGACTGGATTAATGTCATGATATTGGCTGCTCGCTGACCGCTGCGCAGCGAACCTGCAAATAGCCAATTCTTACGTCCCAACGCCCAAGGTCGCATCTGGTTTTCCACCCAATTATTATCTATAGGTAGATTGCCATCATCCAGATAGCGGCTTAAAGCTGGCCAACGCTTCAGAGTGTAATTGATGGCCTTGGCGGTTGGAGAACTCGATGGCACAGTCAGTTGATGTTGGTTAAGCCATTCATACAGTTGTTGCATCACCGGTTGACTATGCTGTTGTCGGTATTCGCGGCGCTGTTCTGCCGTACCATCGGTCTTTTTCCTGAGTTCTGCTTCTATCGCATACAGTTTCTGAATCAGCACCAATGCCTGTTCAGCGACCTGACTTTTCCCGGTCACATGCAGTTCATGGAATTTACGACGTGCATGGGCCATGCAGCCCACCTCAATGACCTGGCCTGATTTAAAGCGTGCTTTATAACCACTGTAATCATCACAGACCAGATAGCCCTGCCAGCCTTTCAAGAACTCTTCAGCATGCTGGCCTGAACGACTATCTTGAAAGTCATAGATCACTGCCTGAACTGGATTGTACTGTGTAGTGGCATAGGCCCAGACATAACCTTTCTTCGGTTTTTTCTCATCATCACCCATCCGCATAATGGTGACTGGTGTTTCATCTGCATGCAGCACCTGCTGTTGCAGCACCACCTCTTTTAAGGCATTGGCCAGAGGTTCCAGTTCTACACCGCAGCGACCTATCCAGTCAGATAAAGTGGATCTGGACAGATCAATGCCAGCCCGCTGATAGATCAGGCGCTGACGGTACAGCGGCAAATGATCGGCATACTTCGATACCAGCACATGGCTGAGCAATTCAGGTGAAGCAATGCCTTTATCAATCACATAGGCGGGCATCGCTTGCTGAGTCAGAGTGTCACACTGATCACAGACCCATTTACCACGCACATGCTGTTCCTTATAGAACTGTGCCGGTCTGAAATGTAGTTTTTCACTGATATCTTCGCCGATACGACGCAAGGTGCAGCCACAAGCACATTGGGTTGATGTTGGTTCATGCTCGATACGGATGGTGTGTAGATGATCGGGCAGCAGTCGACGTTTAGGTTTGTTGACTGTGGCTTTGTGTGTCGCTGCATCAGTTTTATCTGCATTCAGCCGTTCCAGTTCCAGATCAACAGCGGCAATATCTTCTTCGACCGCTTCATCCCACAGATGGATTTGTTTTGCGGTGAGATGTTCGTTTTTACTGTTGAATTTGTGCTTTTTAAACAGCGCAAGTTCATGCTCGTATTTTTGATTGAGAATGGAAAGATGCTGAACTTTGGCATCTAATTGCAGATTGGATACTTCAAGATGCTGAACTTTGGCATCTAATTGCTGGTTTGATTGTGCTAGAGACTGATGTTGCATTGCCAACTGTCTAGTAAATTCCAGCAGTTGTTCATGGGTCAGTTGGCTTAAATCAGGCAGTGTATTCATGACCGCAGTATGCCTGAGGTCATGAGAAGAATGAAATAGAACGTTTGGAGAATAGCAACTTGGACCAAGCTAGTTTAGAGCATTGTGACCACTTGCTGTCGTCCAATGCGCTGCCAAGGCAAACCCTGGATCAGTGCCTGTAACTGTTCTGGACTGAGTGCCAGGGTTTCACCCTGATGAACTTTAGCCCAGTGAAATTTTCCCTGTTCCAACCGCCGAGCACACAGCCAGATGCCCAGTCCATCATGTACCAGCACTTTCATGCGATGGCCACGTTTATTACAGAACAGGTAAGCACAATGCGGTTTAATGTAGCCAAAGGCTCTCACCACCTGAGCCATGACAGTATCCATTCCTGCTCGCATATCCATGGGCTGGGTAGACAACCAGATTTCATCGATACGGATCATGTTGTAAGTGCCTTGAGTAATTCTGCTAAAGCAGATATTTCTGATACTTGCCATTTCAAGCCAATTTTTGCTTTTGAGTGGGGTAAAGTAATTTGAACCGTTAACATGCCAGTAGAAATAGGATCTAATGGTGCAGAGCAAGATAAGGCAATAAATGCAGGTTTATTCGGTAGTGGTGAGCGATCATTCCCTAGCTTAGCATCAATTAAGCGAATCCATTTGGATACAAGATTTGTATTCAATCCATGTTGCAAAGCGACCGAAGCAATTGAAACCTCCGATGCTTTACACGCCTGAACGATCTGCTGTTTAAATTCAGCACTATATGTTCTTCGTTTTATCGTAAGAGATGCGATGGATGTCTGGTTATTTGTAGTCATAAATTTAAGTTCCCACTTGTTTTTAAGTGAGGACTAAATTAAGGCTTATAGGACGAATTCATAAGGTGTGTTCAGCGGACGCTTACGTACAAGAAATGAAATACGGAAGTTACGGCTACCACCCAATCTGGGTGAATATTGAAAAAATATTTACGCCTGAAAATATAAAATGGATTCGGGAGCAACTCGCGAATCCATCTTAAATCATCAGCAAGAATAACACTGCCAAAAACACTTAACGCTGATCGAGTGGAACCCAGTCGATCACCCAAGCTGATTTCATATTCAAACTGCTATCTGACACAATTTTCTTCCGTGCAGCATCGGCAGTTTCGCGGCTTTTAGATGGCCCCACCATAATTCGAATGCCTTTAGAAGTAGGGCTGGTGGTGACCTTATAGCCTTTGGCACGAAGTTTGGAAACCACTGCATCTGCATTGGCTTGGTTGGCAGCTAAAGCCACTTGTACCATCCAGTTTTTATCGCCATTTTCCAACAAATCACGTGCTTTATCAGCTTCTGCTTTTTTCTTGGCGTCTTCTTCGGCTTTATGCTTTTTCTCATCCGCTGCTTTTTTCTCAGCTTCAGCTTTACGTTTATCTTCAGCCGCTTTCTTGGCTGCTTTTTCCGCGTCTAACTGTCGCTGTTTTTCTTCAGTTGCCTTTTTCTCTGCGGCAACGCGTTCTTGCTCAGCTTTACGTTTGGCTTCGGCTTCTTTCTGCTTTTTCAATTGTTCAGCTTTCTGCTGTTCAGCCAGCTTTTGAGCATCAGCTTGTTTTTTCTGCTCAGCCAATTTTTTCTCTGCATCAAGTTTTTGCTGTTCAGACTTTTTTTGGTCTGTGGCTTTTTGTGCAGTATTTTGCGCTGTATTTTTTGTTTGATCCGTGATTTCTGGCGGAATATTGTCTGAACTTTCCTGAGCAGCATTACGACGCGCATTGATCGCTGCATATTCTTCTGCGGCTTTACGTGCGGCTGCCGCCTCGGCCTGTTGTTGTTGCGCTAGAAAGTCTGCGGCACGAGCTTCTTGTTCTGCCACCGCTTTTTCACGCGCACGGCGCTGTTCTTCAAGTAAACGCTTTTCCGTTTCAACATCAACTGCGAGCGGTTGTAACTGAACCATTTCGCCCGCCTGATTTGAACGATTATTGTCCTTTGCAGGTTGTTCGACTTTTGGTTGAGTTTGAACTTGCGTTTGGTGTATTTCTTCTTTTCCTTTCAGGAGTAATGCTGCCAATAAAACACCACCACCTAATAAAACAACACCGCCCATCCAGCGCTGTTTGTTATTCATTGACATTATTCCAAATACTCCCACACCGCTTCTAATGTATGAAACGAACCACAGACTAAAATTAGCTGATTATTGTTGGTTTGCTCAAGTGCTAATTTAAACGCCTCTTGGATACTTTCAAAGCTGTCTACTGTCTCACCTTGTAATGCATCCATCAATTGAGATAAGGGTGCAGCACGAGGAACATTTAACGGCGCAATTTTCCAATTCAAAACAGTGGGTTTTAATCGCTCTACCACTGATTTTATATCTTTATCGGCCAACATTGAAAATACAGCAACAACTTCTGTGTACTGTTTATTGTATTCCAAGAAATTTCGCAATTGCTTTAACAAAAATTCTACACCATGTGCATTATGACCAGCATCAAAAATAACGGTTTTATTTGCGATGACTCGCTGTTCAAAACGACCCGCCAATTGGGCTTTTTTGATTCCGCTGCTCAATGCTGCCTGAGAAATATCTAATCCACTCAAAAGTACCGCAGCCACCGCAGTCGAAATATTTTCCAGTGCTAGGGAACTCAGTGGAAGTTTTAATGTGGTTCCTGATGATGCAAAATTCCAGCTTTGACCATCACCCGCAGCTTGATAAAAATAATCTTGTTGCGCCACGTATAATTTGGCATTGACTTGATCGGCTTGAGTTTGAATCGCTTGTGGTAAATCTTGTAAACCAGCAAAAATGACAGGAATATCGGGACGCATAATCCCTGCTTTTTCAAACGCAATTTTTTCAATGCTATCGCCCAGCCAATCGGTATGATCCAGACCAATATTGGTAATCACAGCAATATCGGGATCAATCACATTGACCACATCCAGACGACCGCCCAAACCAACTTCAAGTACCCAGACATCACATTGTTTTTGTTTAAAAATAACAAACGCCGCCAAAGTCGTGGCTTCAAAAAAGGAAAGGCTTAACTCGCACTGACGACGCGCTTGATCCACTTGGACAAAAGCATCGATTAAAGTCTGGTCATCAACTTCCTGACCCTTTAATTTAACCCGCTCGTTAAAACGATAAATATGGGGCGATTGATAAAGGCCAACCTGATAACCCTGTTCATTTAAAATGGAAGCTAAGGTGGTGGTCGTTGATCCTTTACCATTGGTTCCAGCCACGGTAAATACTTTGGCTTGCGGTTGCATGACACCCAAAGCCTCAGCCACTGGAATCACACGTTCCAGACCTAAATCAATCCCTGTAACGTGAACATGGCCCCAATAATCGAGCCATGTATCTAAATTATCTGTTATTTTTGGAGCATCAGGTTTCAAGGTAAATTCATCAATTTCGCCACGATACGGGATACAGTATCACGTAATGCATGTCGATGAACAATTTGATCGATTACCCCATGATCAAGCAAATATTCGGCGCGCTGAAACGGTTCATCCAGTTTTTCACGAACGGTTTGTTCGATCACTCGCTTACCCGCAAAACCAATCATAGCTTTCGGTTCAGCAATATGTACATCACCTAGCATTGCCAAAGATGCTGTGACACCGCCATAAACAGGATGAGTCAAAACTACAATGTAGGGTAAATGAGCATCTTTCATTTTCTGAATTGCAGCAGAAGTACGTGCCATTTGCATCAGCGACAACATGCCTTCCTGCATACGTGCACCGCCAGAAGCAGCAAAACAGATTAAAGGTTGTTTAAGTTCAATTGCACGTTCAGCCGCTTGAACAAAGCGATCACCTACAACTGTCCCCATTGAACCGCCCATAAAGTCAAATTCAAAGGCACAGGCGACCATTGGGATATGATTAAGACTCCCCTGCATCACAACCAAAGCTTCTGTTTCACCCGTTTTGCTTTGTGCTTCACGCATACGCTCAGGATAAGGCTTACTATCGACAAATTTAAGTGGATCTTTGGCCGCAAATTCCTGACCCAGTTCGGTTTGGATCTGATCAAAAAACCATGTTAGACGATCACGTGCTTTCATACGCAAATGTTCATCACATTGTGGACAAACATAGGCATTGAATGCGATTGCAGTACGTGTCACCAATGCATGACATTCAGGGCATTCAATCGTTGGCTCAGTAAATGTTGCCTTAAGCACTTGTTGCTCATCAGGCGTGTGGATGCCAGGAACATGACGTTCAGTCCACGGCGTCGATGGGCTAAGAATTTTCCCTGATTTCACTTCTTGATTCATACTAACTCGTCGAGCGCAGCTCGAAGCTCCTTGATTTTATTGACCGTTTGTTCAACCGCTTGGTCGATTGCCAATGTAGCAAAAGGTTTAACTAAAGCACTTCCCACAATTACCGCATCGGCAACCTGTCCCATAGCCTTTGCAGATGCCGCATCACTAATCCCAAAACCCACACCCACAGGTACGTTAGTATGTGTTTTGATCTTGGCAATACGTGCCGCAGCTTCAGCAGTATCTAGGGTTGCTGCACCTGTTACGCCTTTAAGTGATACATAGTAAATAAAGCCGCTGGCTTGTTTTACGACATGTTGAATACGCTCATCGGTTGAGGTTGGTGCGAGCAAAAAGATTTGATCCATATCATGCTGCTTTAATACAGCATCCAAATCTTTGGCTTCTTCGGGCGGCATATCCACCAAAAGAATGCCATCTACACCAGATTCTTTCGCAGTTGATACAAATTTTTCATAACCAATCACTTCAACAGGATTTAAATATCCCATCAAAACCACAGGTGTTTCGGTATCATTTTGACGAAATTCCTTGACCATATTCAGTGCATCAAGCGTATTGGTTCCACCCGCTAACGCGCGTTCAGCCGCAAGTGCAATCACTGGCCCATCTGCCATTGGGTCGGAAAAGGGTAAGCCCAGTTCAATCACATCCACACCTGCATCGACCATTTTATGTAACAGTGATACTGTGACCTGTGGCTCAGGATCGCCCGCCATCACATAAGAAACCAACGCTTTACGTTGTTGGGATTTAAGCTGTTCGAAACGAGTGGCGAGACGTGACATAGGGTTGTGCTTTCCTTGATTTTATAAACTGAGGAGTTGTTTGTAGAAATACAGAACACCGCATTGTAACGCTATTTTTTGTCCATTGAACAGTCTTCACGTTGCTATGTACGCTGTTGTTGTGATTCCCTACAACCCAGAGCGTACATTTATCAATATTTTGTTGTTTTTCTCAATGATCAAAGCTTCCTATTTTTTAATGTTATTTCAAACAATAAAATATGAAATTAAATTAAAATTTATTCTAAAAATGATCTAAAAAACAAAAATATAAACAACATCAGCAGACCATTGCAGCGATTTCTGGTTTTATGAAAAATATGGCAGTTTGATATATCTGGTATAAAAACGGATGATCGAATCAAGTACTTTTGCAGTTGTCTACGTAAAATTTAGTCCATTCTCAGGATATTTATTTGATTCAGCGCGACTTATTCATCACCCTACAGTTGTTTTAAAAACTGTTTTGGCGTTTTCCCTGTCCAGCGTTTAAAGGCCCGACCAAAAGCACTTTGATCAGCATAGCCCAATGATGCGGCAATTTCGACCAGTGAACGCCCTTGTTTTAAATAAGTTTGACTTAAATTTAGACGATATTCGTCCAGAATATCCTGAAAATTAAGCTGATAAGATTTGAGCTGCCGTTGTAAAGTTCGTTCAGAATAATGCATTTGTCTAGCCACATAATCCTGAATGACTTCATTTTGTTGTTTTAATGCTTGTTCAATAAAACCCCAGACTTTTTGTTTTAATAACTGCTGTCGGTGCTCAAACGTATCCGCTTGTTGTAAGGACTGTTTAGCTTGCGTAGATAACACCTGATTGAGTTGTTGATCGGCAGCAAAACTTCTTGCTTGTAATACCTGTTGATCAAAGCAGATTTTATATTGACCCACATACAGCTGAATTTTACAGCCAAAAAACTGCTCATAATGACTTAATGATAAATGCGGGGGCAGTCCTAACTGAATCAAACGAGGCGGGATCAATTGTTCCTGCGCAATCAGTTTCGAAATTCTAAAGATTAATGACAAATTCAATTCATAAATTTCACGGTAATCCTGATAATTTGCGCTCCACATGATCTGAATCTGTTGATCCTGCTCCACAATTTTGAGCTGTTCCAGATTGGTTTGTTGAAATAGTAAGGGATAATATTGCTCAAGCAAATACATCGCCTGTTGTAAGTTTAAACTGGTGGATGCCAGATAGCCCATCATTCCCGCGTCCTGCAAACTGGCTTGTTCAGCCATAACCAAACTAACCGGACGTTTAAAATACCGCTGGAGTTGCTTCATCAACTGTAGATAAACTGTTAAATCGAAACCCTGT
The DNA here is from genome assembly GCF_003938865.1 of Acinetobacter sp. FDAARGOS_515. Classification (NCBI taxonomy): domain Bacteria; kingdom Pseudomonadati; phylum Pseudomonadota; class Gammaproteobacteria; order Moraxellales; family Moraxellaceae; genus Acinetobacter; species Acinetobacter sp. FDAARGOS_515. The sequence goes on from NZ_RKIX01000003.1 coordinate 694,134, forward strand.
TCAGCATCGTTGTTCAATGCATTAGTCAATTGTTGCCATTGCGACTGTTGTTCTGAACCACTCAGCAGAGATTCCAGTTGATAATGTTGCAAGACGCGATGTAGAAGGCGTACATATCCCACTATAATTTTTACTGACATTGCGACATCCTTTTTGTCTCATGTCGCTATTTGTATAAAATATGGCAACAACTGTCAAAACAAAACGGATGATTGTCGCCATACTAAAACCATTGTTTCAACCGAGAATTAAAACAAATGAATGCCCATGTACAATATCAGGTCGATCCCGTGGTGCGCAGCAAACTAGACTTTAAACTTGAAGATGTTCCTCGTTTTTGGTTTGCAGGTGATCCGTTTCGAACTCGAGTTTTTGATGCACTGAGTCTGACCTTTCCGGATGGCGAACGTTATTTTATCGAGTGCGTCCGATTATTTCGTGACAAGATTCAGGATCCTGACTTACAGGCACGAGTGGCTGACTTTATCAAACAAGAAGCTCAGCATGGCATTGCCCATGACAAAATGAATCAACTCATGAAAGAGCAAGGTATGCCCGTTGAGCAATTTACCACTACACTCAAAAAGATTTTCCGCTTTGAGCTCACCAAACGTTCACCGCAATACAATATCGCCATGACTGCGGCGGCAGAACATTTGACTGCATTGATGGCAGAAACCTTTTATAGCAAAAAAGCAACGCTGCAAGAGGTTCACCCTTATGTTCGGGCTTTGTTGGCTTGGCATTCGATTGAGGAAATGGAGCATCGTGATGTGGCTTTTGACGTGATGCAACAGGTCGGAGAAGTTCCCGAAGTCACACGTAAATTTGCGCTGACGATCACCACCGCTTTGATGCTCGGCTTCACCTTATATCGTGCCAATGTCATGTTACGTTGTGATGGTTTTAATGGTCGGCAGCGTTTGCAATTGTTTCGTAAAGGCTTACCGTGGTTTTTAGGGCGCAAGGGAATTTTAACGGCGATGAAAAAGGAATATCTGGACTGGTATAAATCTGACTTTCATCCCAGCCAGCATCCTGTGATTCATCAATACGATGTCTGGGTCAAAACCTACGAAGAAACTGGTGATCCTATTTTAGCAGGTCAAGCATTTTGGCAAGCAGGCTATTAAAGCCTGCTGTTAACTCGAAACATTACCATTTGGCATAATGCTGTTCGAGCAAGGCATATTCAGCATTGAGCTGAATCACATTCCCCTGTTCGAGTTGAATCTGCCCAGTGACGTTAGCTTGCCATTGGCTAAACTGACTGCCCACCATTCTGAGATTAATATTTTCATAACGTCGCCAACCCGTTTCAACTTCAAGTTGCAACTTTTCATCCAGAGAACGTATACGCCAGCGATTTTCCTGTACGCGCTCAAACAAGACATCGCTAAGCGGATAGAGTCTACCATTGACCCACAGACAGTTTTCATTCCCAAAACTTTCATTCACCCCAGAGGCCAAATTAATACCAATACGCTGTCCCTGCATATCCCAAAAATTACAGGAGAGCCAGAACCACGCGGTCTCTGGTCGTAAAAATCCGCAGGTATCATCCAAAGCCGCAAAGGTTTTATCATTAAACTCAATCAGTTGATTTTGTTTATTGATAAAATACCCTTCAACCGCCAGTGTGGTTTTCTTTTGAGTATAGGTCCAGCCATTAATACCATTGGGGGAACATAAACTTAAAGGTTCCGTTCCCGCACAGAAAATTCGCGCGCTGAGTTTAATTTCACCATATTTGGTCACACGTACATAGCGCACACCATTGGCTTGTTGCATTTCAATTTCAAACGGTGCTTTGTAAAAATAACTTTGGTTAAATTGTGGTTGCTCATCAACATGCGTTTTACGCGCCAAAGGCTGAATGGCATTCCACTCCAGCACTTGTTGGGTTGCATGATCATAAATATAAAAAAAACCATGCCCTGCCCATGCAATATCGGCGATGGCTAAACCAATCGAATAATGTTCGTGCTGAATACTACAAAATTTAAATTTCTTATATTTCAGTTTACGTCGCCAGCCTTTTTCTATCTTGCCAAAAGGCGATTGATAGACATAACGACTGAGGCTAATCGCACTCGGAATTTCCTTAAAACGACCATAACGTGGTTGGCCACTTTCTTGTATTAAATCCATTTTCAGTTATCCGTTTAAATGATCCATTTAAAAATCAGGACACACGTGCAAATTTTACACAATTTTCACTTATAGATGAAAAACATATTGTTTTTCTACACGATTATTTTGAGATCCGAACATTTAAGCCAAAGTGAGATAGGTATTTTCCCAATGATTTGGAGCAAATGAACCTTGAACTAAATGAATATAACGTCCATGAATACAATCAATCGCTAAACAATCATCCACCTCAAGCACCCGATCAGTATGGGCTTTTTGCCATTTTTGATCGATATAAGCTTTACCGCGTTGTTTGGCTATGGTGGCATCGGTTGCAACTACCAAAACATAACGATGTAATTCGCCAAATTCACGTGCATCGTAGCCGCCCAAATTAATCAAATATAGCTTTTGATCCTTTGCAGCGGGAGCGGCATGAGATAAATGAACTTGATAAGATACGTCTTCGGACTCTACACCATTTACCTTCATCCACGCATCGATATGTAGACCTTTTAGCTCGCCAAACCATGCTTGTTTCAGTTGCGGCGTGATGTCTTCTAGCGAAGATCCGATGGCAAAGACCACATCATGCACTTCGGTATTGGCGCGAACATGACGACCACCGAGCATGACCACAAATAAATTTGACATTTTTATTCTCTTTTGTTGAAGAAAAAGGCCACCTGATCGGCAGCCTAAATCCTGAAAATAAATAAGTTGAAGATTACATTTCAACCATTTCCACGCCATCGACACGGGCAACCGTCATCAAGTCTTTATCACCACGACCTGAAACGGTCGCAATAATAATTTGATCTTTCGACATGGTTGGTGCCAATTTAGTGACATAAGCCATTGCGTGAGAGCTTTCGAGTGCAGGAATAATTCCTTCAATCTGGGTCAAATCACGGAAGCCCTGTAAGGCTTCGTCATCGTTGATTGGCACATATTGCACACGTTGCATATCTTTTAAGAAACTATGTTCTGGCCCTACACCAGGATAATCCAGACCTGCTGAAATACTATGCGTTTCTATAATTTGACCTTGTGCATCACTCATCAAATAAGTCCGATTACCATGCAGTACACCGACATGTCCTGCATTGAGTGGTGCCGAGTGTTTACCTGTTTCGACACCATAACCAGCCGCTTCGACACCATACATTTTGACATCATAGTCATTCAAAAATGGATAGAATAAGCCCATTGCATTCGAACCACCACCGACACAAGCCACCAGAGCATCAGGTAAACGACCTGCCTGATCCTGAATTTGCTGACGTGCTTCACGACCAATAATCGATTGGAAATCACGTACCAATTGCGGATACGGATGCGGCCCTGCCACGGTTCCAATCACATAATAGGTGCTGTCAACATTGGTGACCCAGTCACGCATGGCTTCATTCATGGCATCTTTTAAGGTTTTTGAGCCACTTTGCACAGGCACAACCGTTGCACCGAGTAAACGCATACGATAAACATTCATCGCCTGACGTTTGACATCTTCAGCACCCATGTAAACCACACATTCCATGCCCAAACGCGCGGCAATTGTTGCAGTAGCAACACCATGCTGACCCGCACCCGTTTCAGCAATAATCCGCTTTTTACCTGAAAGTTTCGCCAATAATGCCTGACCAATGGTGTTGTTCACTTTGTGTGAACCTGTATGGTTCAAGTCTTCACGTTTTAAATAGATCTGCGCTCCGCCCAAGTGTTTCGACCATCGCTCTGCATGATATAGCGGACTAGGACGTCCGACATAAAAAGCCAGATCACGGTCGAATTCTGCCAGAAATTGCTCGTCATTTTTCATACGGTTATAAAGACTTTCTAAATCTTCCAAAGCCGCCATGAGCGTTTCTGACACAAAACGTCCGCCATGAATACCAAAATGCCCACGAGCATCTGGATATTGCGTATAGTCAACCATCTGACCGTTTTGACTAGCGTTTTGCTGATCCACGTTGGACTCCTTGCATAAATCTTTCTATAAGTTGTTGGTCTTTGATACCTTTGGCAGATTCTACACCGCCACTCACATCTACCGCGTAAGCATGTGTTATTTCAATCGCATCTTCGACATTCTCAGGCGTTAGGCCTCCTGCCAAAATCAGAGGAATATCTATTTGAGGAAACTTCGACCAGTCAAATTGATGACCCGTTCCACCTTTGAGTTCAGGATGCCATGCATCGAGTAAAATTGCACTGGCCCCCGCAGCCTGATAACGCTGAATTTCACCCACGACATCCAGATCAGGTTTGACTTGAAGCGCTTTATACCAACGGCGTTTACAGATGCTCGCTATCTGCTGGCATTGCTCAGGCGTTTCATCGCCATGAAACTGTATGATATCTAATGCGACATGCTCAAGTGTTGTCTGAATCTGTTCTGCACTGGCATTCACAAATAAACCCACTGTTTGTATATACGGCGGAATATGTTCTATGAGTTGCTGTGCTTGCGCTGGGCTAACATAACGCGGACTTGGTGGAAAAAATACAAAGCCTATGGCGTCAGCGCCTGCCTGAACGACCGATAAAATATCTTGAGAACGGGTAATACCGCAAATTTTTGCGCGCGTTCGCATAAGGACATGGCTCTTGGTTGCCTGATCTATAGCCATCTATAAATCATAAAAAGAAAGCTATTGTAATGCAATTTCGTTCTGTTGCGGAAAAACTTAGTGTGAATAGATCGTATTCAGATTGTTTAATTCACAGCCAGACTTTATACTTCGCCCAAATGGCAACAAGTCAAAGCAATCGCCATAGGGAAGCTGGTGAAACTCCAGCACTGCCCCCGCAACGGTAACAATGTAAAGCATATTTTTTAGGCTAATTTAGGCTTAACACCACTGCATGATCAGATGTGGGAAGGTGAATATGTGAATACCCTCATAGGTATAATATTGAAGTCCGGAGACCTGCTTGTTGCATCCTTTAACTCAATCATTCACGTGGGGTGAATGTATGGAGCACATCATGTCTATTTCTTTACAACCTACTCGTTTAGTGGGTGCTATCGCTATTGCGATGGGGTTTTCATCTGTTGCATTTGCAGATGAATCAACGAATGCCACCAAACTTGATCCTATTGTCGTTACAGCTTCTAAAAGTGCAGAGAAAGTGAGTGAAGTCCCTGCGCGGATTTCTATCATTGAACCTCAAATACTCGAACAATCTCCAATTGCATCTTTACCAGATCTATTAATGAGCGAAGCTGCCATTAATATGGTGCAAAGTGGTGGTTATGGGCAAACAGCATCAATTTTTTTACGTGGCGGTAATTCAAACCAAACTCTGATTTTACGAGATGGTGTTCGCTTAAACTCTGCTACTTCGGGAACGGCATCTTTGCCTTTTATCGATACGACAGATATTAAACAAATTGAAGTCTTGAAAGGGCCTGCTTCTGTACTCTATGGTTCTGATGCAATTTCGGGTGTGGTTCAACTGATTTCAAAAACACCAGAAAAGAACTCAGCCTTTGTGACAGGCGAAGTTGGCGAAAATAAAACCTATAAATCTGTCGTTGGTGCAGATTTAGCAGAAAATGGTTTTTATGCGCAAGTACGCGGTCAGCGTCTTGAAACTGATGGAACACCTGTTAAAGACAGTGCCAATGCAGCGGATGCTTCTTATGATCAAAAAGGTTTTAGTACCAAAATTGGTGTAGACAAAGAGAACTACGCTGCTTCCGTTGATTATAGCCAAAATGAAGGGAATAGTGCTTATGACAACTATGGCAGCTTGGTCAATCAAGATTTTAAAAATGAAGTCATTAATTTAAAAGGTAAAGTAAAATTGCTCGAGGATATCGAGTTAAATGCACGTTTATCTCAGTTTAAGGATGATATTAACCAAAAAGATCCTAATTATCTCAACAGTTATGATTTTGTTCATAGTAAAACTCAAGAAGCGGAACTCTATGGGAAATGGAATTTTACTGCACATCAAAATATTCTGTTAGGTGTAACGCATCGCAATATTGATGGTGATGTAATCTCTTACGGCACACCATACAGCGAAGATATTGATTCAACAGGTTATTATATCCAACACCAATATAATCAAGCTGGTTTAAATACCCAAGTGGGTTTACGGGTTGAAGATAATGAAAAATTTGGAACCCATACCGTTGCTCAAGGTGCAATTCGCTACCAACTACTTCCTCTTACTAGCGTGTATGCAAATATTGGTTCAGCCTTTAAAGCACCGACTTTAAATGACATGTATGCCTACGGCGGTAATCCTGAGTTAAAACCAGAGGAAAGTATTTCTTATGAAATTGGGGTTGACCAAAAACTAGCCTACAACATTTCTACAGGCCTATCACTCTATACTACTCAAGTCGATGACTTAATTAACTATAGTGGCAGTCGAATGGAGAACGTAGACAAAGCTAAAATGGAAGGTGGCGAAGCCTATATCAAATGGCAAGGTGAACATCTTTATGCAAATTTAGGTTATAACTATGTTCGCGCCAAAGATGATAACACTCATGAAGACTTGAGCCGTCGTCCACGTCAGAATGTGAGTCTAACTACTGGCTGGCAAGATGAGCATTATGGTTTCTCGACGACTGTGATGGCAAATGGTTCTTATGACAATAGCGCCTATGATGATGTAAAAGTTCCAGGTCACTTACGCATTGATATGCATGGTCATTACAATATTAACCAGAATGTTCAAGTATTCGCCAATATTCAAAATATCGGAGATACAAACTATCGCACAGCCTATGGTAGCGGTAGTTACTACATCAACGGCGGTCGTCTTGCTTCAGCAGGAGTAACGCTTTCGTATTAAACAAAAATAGATAAAAATATTTTAAACAGCGCAGTTTAAGGATAATGTAATGACCGACATTATCCTTTTTTTGAAGGAAAATTTATGGGACACCGTTTAAGTAAAATATATACACGCACTGGCGATGCAGGCACCACAGGTTTGGGCGATGGCTCTCGCGTTTCTAAAGATGATCTACGTATTGCAGCACTCGGTGAAGTGGACGAGTTGAACGCAATTTTAGGGGTATTACGTGCTCAAATTGCCCATTCAGATTCGACTCAAAAAGAAAAATGGGAAAAACATTTAAGTCTGATTCAACACTGGCTGTTTGATTTAGGCGGTGAGGTCTGTATCCCGAACTATACCTTGTTGCAAGATGCCAGCATTGAGTACTTAGAACAAAGTATTGACCAGATGAATGAGCAGCTTCCAATGCTTAAAGAATTTATTCTGCCTTCTGGTAGCTTGGCCTGTAGTTATGCACATCAAGCTCGTGCGGTATGTCGCCGTGCAGAACGCAGTTTGATTACGGTCCAGCAACGCGATCAAAATATTCAAACCACCTCATTACAATTATTGAATCGTTTGTCAGATTGGTTATTTGTGGCATCTCGGACCTTACAGCGTGAAAGTGGTGGCTCAGAAGTGTTATGGCAACGTAATATTAATGACACGATTTAAATTTTAAAATCACAAGGTCATATTCTGGGTAACTCAACTATGCAAATCATTGGTCATCGTGGCGCACGGGGCGAAGCACCTGAAAATACACTGGGTGGTTTTCAGTATTTAAGAGACTTAGGCATTCGCGCTGTTGAGTTTGATATTCGTCAACTCAGCAATGATCAACTTATGATTATTCACGATGATAATTTTTTGCGGACTACAGGTATTGCTGGCTCGGTATATGATCAGAATATCGATCTACAACAATTTGACCATCGTCACAACTGGCAGAATTGGCCTCAAGCTGAATACACGCCTTCACTTATACAGGTTTTAAATCTACTACATGATTTTGATCATATCGAAGTTGAGGCTAAAGCGGTCAACACTCAAGTAGATGCTGAAAAACTTACTCAAAGCTTAACTCAATATTTACAGGGCTTTGAGCAACAAGTCACCATCACCAGTTTTGATGAAAAAATTCTGTATTCTCTACAACAACAAAACAGCAGCTTTAAGCGCGGCTTTTTAATTGAAGAAGATATCAAGGCTCAAGCTATTGAAATAGCTCAAAAGCTAGGATGCTGTCATATTGGCTGGATGGATCAACTGGCCACCCACGACATGCTACAACTTTCCCAGCAAGCGCAGTTAAACATTAGTGTTTGGACAGTCAATGATATCGACCGTGCCAAACAACTCAGGGATGAAGGCATTCAGGGTCTGATCACGGATTATCCAAAGCAAATGTTGGCAGCACTTTAAGATCATTAAATCTTCACTGATCCAAACTAGTTTATTTCTTTTGGGCTTGAACTAAAATTTGCCCACTTTGATCCAACAACAATATTTGATTACCTTGCAACTTAAATCGTTTCACACGTTGTAAGACATCCATCAACTCAGCTTCTTGTGCCAATGCACCATCGCAACTTTGGTGGCCTGCCCGAACATCCAGATCAAGTTGCTGTAAGGCAAAGTTATAGGTATAACGACCATAAATCGTATTACAGCCCGTATTACCTTGTACAGTTTGCACAGCTGAGTTCAATGTCAGAAAAGGCATTTGATTAAAAAATTTAGCGCGTTTTTGCAGGACAGATGTAATCTGCCAAGTCACATCTTGTACACCATCGATACTTTTACGCGAAGGCTGAACAGATGACTGTTTGAGATGGTGGGCGCTTAACGCTGGTTTGCCGTTATTTTTTTGTATGGGTGCTGTTGTACTTTGACAGGCCACCAAAGCGAAAGCCACACTTAAAAACAGTAAGTTGCGTAAAGAATATCTCACAAAATGCCTACCCTATTGATTGCATCGTTTATCTTTCATAAACATGATGGATCTTGCGATAAAATCAATAAGCACATTGTTGAATTCTGTTACTGTTTTGATCAATACACTTGTACAATATTGCTAGTGAACATGTGTTCGCTCATGTTAATATGATGAATTCGTAGCCCGTCATGTTCGTTATAATTTCAGGGCCAGATAGTACTATTTTAACCTTTCACAAAAAGGTTTCCAGGAGCGCTGATGGAGATGAATACTCCCGCAACTCAAGCCCCAATCAACTGGATTGCAATTTTTGCTTTAGTTTTTTTACCGATTGTCGCGGTTATTGCGATCCCACTTTACGCTTATCACCATGATTTTAGCTTGGCATCATGGGTGAGTATGTTTGTACTTTTAGGTATGAGCAGTCTAGGTATTACGGCTGGTTATCATCGCCTGTGGGCACATCGCGCCTATGAAGCGACTTTACCGTTAAAAATCATCCTGATGATTATGGGAACCTTTGCGGTTCAAAACAGTATCCTTTTCTGGGCTTCAGGACACCGTACCCATCATCGCCATGTAGACGATATTGAAAAAGATCCATATTCCATCAAAAAAGGCTTCTGGTACGCACATCTTGGCTGGATGTTACGTGACTATCCAGCAGCAGAACCAAATTTCAAAAATGCACCAGATCTACTCAATGACAAACTGGTGATGTTCCAACACAAATATTACATTCCACTGGTCATTGCGGTTCATGTCGTCATTCTGGGCGCTGTGGGCTGGGCTGTCGGTGATGTTTGGGGCGTCATGCTGTTAGGTGGTCTGGTTCGTTTAATTTTGAGCCATCACGTGACGTTCTTTATTAACTCACTGTGTCATATGTGGGGCAAACGTCCTTATACGGATGAAAATACAGCGCGCGACAACTTCTGGCTTGCAATCGCGACTTGGGGTGAGGGTTATCATAACTACCATCATATCTTCCAATACGATTATCGTAATGGGGTGAAATGGTGGCAATATGACCCGACCAAATGGTTGATCTGGTCGTGTTCAAAACTGGGCTTAGCGAAAAACTTGCGCCGTATTCCGAGCTTTAATATTCAAAAGGCTGAATTGGCAATGCGTTTTAAATATGCTGAACAGGATTTGGCAATTTACGGTCATGATGTCAACACTGACCTTGCTCAAATGAAGCAGCGTATTGCTCAAGAGTATGAGGCATTTACCCTGACACTTAATGACTGGGCCAAGTTGAAAGAACAAGAGTTGCATGCTAAAAAAGCCGCAATGGCAGAAAAGATTCATCAAATGGATCATAAACTTAAAGTCGATTTTCAATTACTCGAACATCGTTTAAGCCACCATCGCGAATGTCTGGAAACTTTGATGCGTAATGTCAAAAAACGCAATGTCGTTTCTGAATAATGATCATCATCAGATGCTGATCTAACTCTTCAGCATCTTCTCCTTATTCATAAAGAAGCCCATCTATTTAAGATGGGCTTCTTTGTTTTTGATGGTTTCAGATATGAATTTTAATTACCCTGTACCAAGCGACGGGCGCTAATGATTCCAGGTTGTTGCTCCAAACGTGCCAGCAAGCGAGATAACTGTGCCAAGCCTTTGACTTCAATCAACAGCTTCATATTCGCAATCCCATCAGCTTCAGAGATGGTATTGACCTGACGAATATTGATTTGATCTGAAAAAATCACTTGTGTCAGATCTTTAAGCAATCCACGACGATCATAGGCATCAATCACAATCTGCACACTTTGACCACGAGTCGGCTGCATTTCCCAGTCTGCTTCAACAGCGCGTTCAGGCTCATTCTTAATCATGCGCAAATAATCTGGGCAAGCTACTTTATGAATGCTCACGCCACGATTCAACGTAATATAACCACCAATGGATTCACCATGTACAGGCTGGCAGCACTGGGCAATATGAAGTTCGACATTATCCAGACCGTCAATCAAAATACCATGTGCAGACAGAGTATGACTAGCACGCGGATTCAGTGTCGGTTTAAGTACCAGTTCAGGTTCGTCATTATCCAGATGCATTTGACGATTAACCTGATTAATCAAGGCATGCAGACTAATGTCGCCGCTGACCAGTGCAACCAATATGTCATCACCTGTTTTCAGGTTAAAGTGTGATGAATAATCGTTGAGATCAATACTTTTTGGATGAATCGCCAAACGTGCCAATTCTTTATTCAGAATTTCACGACCGACTTCCAGATTTTTACTACGATCCTGCTGTCTAAACCAATGGCGTAACTTATCACGCGCACGAGCAGTTTTAATATAACCCAGAGAGTTCACCAACCAGTCACGGTTCGGCTCACGATCTTTTTTGGTTAAAATCTCAACCTGCTCACCTGTTTTTAAGGCATATGTGAGCGGTACGTAACGCTGATTCACCCGCGCGGCATAACACTTGTTACCCACTTCGGTATGTACATGATAGGCAAAGTCTAAAACGGTAGAACCGCGTGGTAATTCCTTAATATCCCCATCACGACTAAACACATAAATCTTTTCAAAGTCTTCAAAATTTTGAAGATCTTCTAAATTTTCTGATTCATCATCATGCTTATGGACATTACTTTCATTACGTTCCTGATAATGCTCCAACACCGCTCTAAGAGAATGTAATCGATGATTAAAAGAATGATCTGTGGTTTTAGAGCCTTCTTTATAATTAAAGTGCGAACATACCCCTAGCTCAGCTTCTTCATGCATTTCATAGGTACGAATTTGCACTTCCAGTGATTTATTTTCAGCAATCACCGCGGTATGCAAAGAACGATAACCATTGGCTTTCGGGTTGGTAATATAGTCATCAAATTGATGCGGAATATGCCGCCAGATTTGATGAACAATCCCCAATGAGTGATAGCATTCTGGAATGCTTTTGACTAAAACACGTAACGCGCGAATATCATACAATTGATCGAAACTTAAGTTTTTACTCTTCATTTTCCGATAAATTGAATAAATATGTTTAACCCGCCCTGTAATCTCAGACTCAATCCCATGTTCCGCAAGCTCGGTTTTGAGCTTATCAATCACAAACTGAATGTATTGCTCACGCTCAAGACGTTTCTCATTGAGTAAAGATGCAATTTCTTTATAACGATCTGGCGCTAAATAGCGAAATGCTAAATCTTCCAGTTCCCATTTCAGTTGGGCAATTCCCAGACGATGTGCCAAAGGAGAATAAATGGTTAAAATTTCACGTGCTACACGTTCCTGACGTTCACGCGATGACGTTGCCAGTTCACGCAGAGCTAAGGTTCGTTCAGCTAATTTGATCAATACAACACGGACATCTTCAGTCACTGAAATCAGCATCTTATAAATGCCACTTAAATGTTCGCGCTGATTATTATTAAAGTGATCTTCAAGACGTTTGTTTTTTTCAATTAATTCAGACAGTTTACCCATCGCCAAAGTGCCTTTGACGAGGTTATAAACCTGCTCTCCAAATTTTTTCTGAATTTCTTCCAGTGTAATGACATTTTCACGGACACAACGATACAGCATCGCTGCACACAGGGTATCTTCGTCGACATGTAAATGTGCCAAAATATCAGCCATTCCAATGCCTGTTGAAAAGGTATTGGATGAATGGTGGGTATTTAGGGTCAACTCTTTTTGTAAAATAAGATAAGCAATTTCTTCAAGCTTGGTTAGCTCTGCCCCGTCTAAAATATCACGAACGCGATCCAGCCATGCTGCCAGTTCACGTTGTGCTTCTTCGGCATGTTCTACAGTCGTTTCATCTGACAACTCAATTAGTCGTTCAGGTAGCTGTTCACGTACTGTGACCATACCATTCTCCTATGGTGATACTCATTTTTAATCGTTTAGCTCTTTCATTTTTTCAAATAAAGCAATAGATTCAACATGACCCGTATGAGTAAACATGTCCATCACCCCTGCTTTTTTTAATTGGTAACCATGCTCAGCCAGTACACTTGCATCCCTTGCCAGTGTTGCTGGATTACACGATACATAAACGATTCTTTTTGCTCCAAAGTTCGGAATGTACTGCATAACTTCATATGCACCCGCACGTGGAGGGTCTATCAATAATGCATCAAATCCCTGTTTTGCCCAAGAATGATGCGAAAAATCTTTTGTTAAATCTTGTGAATAGAACTCAACTTGTGAAATTTCATTACGTTTCGCATTTTCTGTTCCACGTTGTACCATGTCCTCACTACCTTCTACTCCCACCACTCGCCCAGTTGTTCCAACACAACGTGCCAGCGGCAAAGTAAAGTTACCCAAACCACAGAATAAATCGAGCACGCGCTCACCCTGTCGTAGCTGTAGCAATTCACATGCCAATTGTACCATCTGTTGGTTTACACTTGGGTTAACTTGCGTAAAATCAAGCGGCGAAAACGCAAAATTTAAGTCGAATTCAGGCAAGCTGTAATGCAGACGCATCTCTGCTTGTTCATCCACGCGTTTTAAACTGCTCGCAAAGCTTTTAGGTTGCAGATAAAGCTGCCAGCCTTTTTGTTTTGCAAAACCCAGTAGTTGATCTATATCTTTATGGGCGAGCGGCTCGACATGGCGAACCAAAAGTGCAATCTCTGAATCTCCCATCGCCAACTCTATATGACCAATACTGCCTTTGCCTTTTAGACTTTGCAGTAATTGTTTTAATTCAGGTAAAGCCTCTGACAACCGTACTTGCAGAATTGGACAAGTACCAATCGAGATTAAACGATTACTTTGATGCTCCCGAAAACCCATTATTAACTGCTTTTTGGCAGGCAAATAACGCACACCGATACGCGCCCGATGTCGGTAATCCTGCTGCGCTGAACGCAAAGGAGTCAACCACTGCGTCGCTTGCAATCCACCAAAATGTTGCAAATGTGACTTCAATACATTCTGTTTTAACTGAATCTGTTCATTCGGATCTATATGCTGCATGTTACAACCGCCACAAATGCCATAATGAGGACAAATCGGGGCTACGCGCAATGGAGAAGGTTCACTCAACAATTCGAGCATTTCCCCTTCTTCCAGACGTTTGGTTTCATGCGTGATTTTGGCGCGAACGATTTCACTCGGCAGCGCATAGCGGATAAAAACTTTTTTACCCGTTTTGGCTTCAGGATGTTCTACATCAGTTCCAAAATGCGCAATACCACGCCCCTCATGCGATAAGGACTCGACCTGAAAAGTGTACACAGGAGATTGAGCAGAAGGTTTAGTGGCGTGTTTCAAGAGATGACCTAATGATTTGATGAGTTGGGTGATGAGTCGTGAGAATTTGAAGAAAAATAATGTTGCGTGAATGGAGTATGATGACTGGTCTGTTGCCAGACCTGTAAAAACTCATGGTGTTGCGATTGTTGCTGTAAGTAATGAATGGTCGCCTGAATCCACTGTTCATGATCCTGTGGCAACAATTGACCCTTGAGTAACAACCAACGTAGATAAATCAGCCAGGTATTGAGTACATCCCCTTCACAGTAACTGGTCAGTTTCAGCCATTGTTCATGTTGAACATAACTTGGTATATGATAACCTGATTCTCCACGTTTTCCGGGAAAGCCAAGCAAACATGCAATATCGTCCAATTTCTGAAAATTGCGACCATTAAACATTGCCATGACATCCATCACATCGATATGCCGATGATGATAACGATTCTGGTAGTTATTATAACGCTTCTGGGTATCTAACTCACCCTGATCAAATAAACTGGGTGCAGACAAACCATGATACATGGCACGAAACAGAATCACAGGCAAGTCAAATTGTGAACCATTCCAACTGACTAAGTTCGGATGGCGTTTATCAAAAATAGAAAGAAATTTGGCTAAAATCTCAGCTTCAGAATAATGTTCCTGACTAAAGGAAAAGAGCTTCAACCCTTGCTCATCCACCCATAAACCAGAAATACAGACGATTTCATGTAAGGGCAAACGCTGAAAATCCATGCCAGATTCCTGACGGAGAATTTTGCTCAGCGCCTGTTCCAGATCATCATCAGGCAGATCCAAATGATATAAATGCGCCCCCGCCTTTAAATCAGTCAAGGTTTCAATATCAAAAACCAGTGTCGGAAAGCGCATAATAATCTCTAAATAGTACTCGTTAAAATGTTTATTCAGGATCTTGCACAGAGAACAGACCTGTTGATAAATAACGATCGCCACGGTCACAAATAATGCAGACAATCACAGCATCAGGTTGTTCTTCTGCAATTTTGAGCGATGCCCAAACCGCGCCACCCGATGATGTTCCTGCACTAATGCCTTCTTCACGCGCTAGACGACGCATGGTTTTTTCAGCTTCAATCTGTGGAATATCGATAATACGATCTACGCGAGATGCATCAAAAATTGTCGGCAAATATTCTTTTGGCCAACGGCGGATTCCCGCAATACTAGAACCCTCAGAAGGCTGTAAACCCACGATTTGAATCTCTGGATTTTGCTCTTTTAAATACTTGGATACGCCCATAATGGTACCCGTGGTTCCCATCGAGCTGACAAAATGGGTAATTTTGCCGCCTGTTTGTTCCCAGATTTCAGGGCCAGTGGTTAAGTAATGTGCTTCCACATTATCAGGATTACCAAATTGATTTAAGACTAAACCCTGACCTTCGGTCTGCATCTGCAAAGCTAAATCACGTGCGCCTTCCATGCCTTGTTGCTGAGTCACTTCAATTAACTCCGCACCATAAGCCAGCATCGCATCTTTACGTTCCTGACTCATGTTATTGGGCATAATTAATTTCATTTTATAGCCGCGCATCGCGGCAACCATCGCCAGTGCAATTCCGGTATTGCCACTGGTGGCTTCAATCAAAGTGTCGCCAGGTTGAATCTGACCGCGTTTTTCAGCCTGCATAATCATATTATAAGCAGGTCGGTCTTTCACAGAACCAGCGGGATTATTGCCCTCGAGTTTTGCCAATACTGTCGTTCGGCTATTTTTGGCTAAACGCTGTAAACGAACCAGAGGCGTTTTACCTACATAGTGATCCAGTAAAAATTCATCGGCAAAAAAATTAGGTTCTGTATTACTCATGATCTACACCTAAATCGAGGTGCGGCTATTGTATGAAAAAATGACCTTTACTGCACCCATTTCGCAGGCTTTTTCTTGAAAATGCTGAAAGCCTCGCCAGTTTATGACAAAGCCGTGTTAATATGCCGATCAAAGAGATAGATCTGATCGGGCTATGTCAAATTTCAATAAAAAGTTATCCAAACGCTTACGTCTGAATCATGCTTATGGTCAACTCATTGCCTTGATTTTTGTCCCGATCATGGTATTGACAGGCGTTGGCACTGTGCTGGTGTTAAATGAAACCAGTAATTCAGCCAAATTACAGCAACGTCATGCCGCAGCCGCATTATTAACCCGTTATCAGCGTACATCCGAAGATTTATTAAAACTGGTCACATTGCGTCCAGATCAATACGATCATGCCCAGTCCATTATGCAAAGCATGTTTGCTGAACGGAATTTACAACGCGCAGCCATTATTGATGCCCAAGGACAAGTGCAACTCAGCATCGGTTATCGTGATACCCGTTTTTGGCCAAGCATTCCAGACTTGGTTTTTTTTGGCCCCATCAAACATAATCATAATAGTATTTATGGGCTTAAACTTCAGAGTGCACAGCAACCCACTTGGCTTGTGGTTGAAATGGACAATCAACCTTTGCAACTGGCACGTTATCGCGTGTTTACCGTACTGGTGATTACAGGGCTGATTACTCTGCTACTGTTGCTGTTATGTCTCAATTTTTACTCGCGACGCTGGATCGCGCCGATGTATGAAATTCGGATGCAGCTACAACGTCTCAATGCCGATACACTTGATCAACACATGGTGATTAATAGTACAGGCGAATTACGACTGTTACAGCGTGATATTGCCAATATGGTGAAACGCCTGCATTTCAGCTTTTTAGAACTTAAAGAACATACCGAACAAACTGAAGATGATTTAAGACGTACACTGGATACACTTGAAGTTCAAAATATTACCTATCGACAAGCACGTGATCAGGCGATTTCAGCCAATCAGGCCAAATCGGTTTTTCTTGCCAATATCAGCCATGAACTACGCACGCCATTAAATAGTATTGATGGTTTTATTCATTTAATGTTGCGCCAACAAAATCTAAATAATGAGCAAAGCCTGTATTTACAAACCATTCGTAAATCGTCTGCACATTTACTGGCTTTGATTAATGATGTACTGGATTTTTCCAAAATCGATGCCGGCAAGCTTGAGCTTGAAACCGCGTCGTTTGATCTGGAAGAAGCGATTTTTGATGTCATGGATATGTTGTCGCCTTTGGCGGCGCAAAAGCATATCGATATGGCATTTTATTTTGATGACCAGATTCCACCCCATGTGATTGGGGATGTATTACGTTTTAAACAGATTCTGACCAACCTAATTTCTAACGCGATTAAATTTACCCCTGATGGTGAAATTATTGTTCGGGTAAGACTCGAACATGATGATATTGGACAATGTCTGATTCACTTTAGCGTACAAGACAGCGGGATTGGTCTGAGCGGAACTGACCGTAAAAAACTATTTGAGTCTTTCTCTCAAGGCGATGCTTCCGTCACCCGCCAGTTTGGTGGCACTGGACTTGGGCTGGCAATTTCTAAACAACTTGTCCATCTCATGCACGGTCAAATTGGGTTTGAAGACAATCAGGAACGCGCGCCCACTGAAAAAGGCTCAACATTTTGGTTTACCGCCTTGTTCCAAGTGGATGAAGATCACCAAATTGTGCATCCTCAATTTAAACATTTACATGTGGTGTCTTTTCTGGCGCATCCTGCAACTGCAAATATCCTACGCCATTATCTTGAAAACTATCAGGTACAACATACCGAAGCACAATCTATTCTCGATCTATTTAGTCGCTTGAACAGCTTAAAAACCGCAGATAATACGTGGTTGATTGTTGATCATAGTGGCGATACAGAAGCCTTGCTCAAAGAAATTCGCAGTCGCTATACAGGTAATCTCGCAGTCTATGGTTATCAAATGGCGCTTGAGCCAAATATGCTGCATGAATATCGAGCTAGACCACTGTATCAGCCGCTGAGTCGTGCTGCCTTGATTCAACTGTTGAGCAATCAGCCTATTTTTGAACCTGAGCATGAGCAATTTAATGGTCAGGGCTTACATGTACTGGCGGTGGATGATCATTTACCCAATTTGATTGTACTCGAAGCATTACTGGGTGAACTCAACGTGAAAACCACCAAAGCGCTTAGTGGTCAGGAAGCCTTGAGTATTATTGAAAACCGTCTTGAGCGTGATGAAAAACCATTTGATATTGTGTTTATGGATATTCAAATGCCTGTCATGTCAGGGATTGATACTACTCGCGCGATTCGCTCATTGGAATCGACATTAGATGGCAAAATGCGCTTACCGATTATTGCTTTAACTGCACATGCTCTATCCGATGAAAAACAAAAATTGCTGAAAGTCGGGATGGATGATTACGTCACTAAACCGATTCAGATTGAACAAATTATTCAAATCCTGAATGAATGGACTAAAAATAATTTTGCCAGCAATACCAGACCTGAAAACACTATTTTGATGGATGCGCTTGATCCCACAATTTTAGATTGGCAGCAAAGCTTACAACTTGCAGCCAATAAAGAAGATCTGGCGCAAGACTTACTTAGAATGCTCGTGGATAGCTTTGATACTGAACTCAATGAAATGCAACAGTTGATCGAACTGGAAGACTTCCCGCAACTGGAACATGTGTTGCATCGTCTTTATGGTGCAACCCGCTATGTTGGCACACCAAAATTACAACATGTCACTGGCGACTTTGAACAATTCGTTTCAACCTTGAGAAAAGAACGCCGTCGTGCCGATGATACTTTTATTCAGGAAGTCTTAAATCGTTTTGAGGAACTTCAACTCAGTATTCGTGAAGTTGAGAGTGCAGCACAACAAATTTTAAATATCACGTCTTAGCACAGCGGTTTTCAATGTGACTGAGCTGTCATTTTTCCATGATTGGCTCATGTTATGCTGCGTACATAAATAAAAATCAAAGGAATACACATGGCGCTTCTCAATGTCAGCAATCAAAATGGTATCGTCACAGTTCGTCTGAATCGACCAGAAAAACGCAATGCCATGAGCTTTGCTTTACTGCGTGAACTGGTCAGCACCGCAAAAAAAATTGAAAAAGACCGTCGTGTACGCTGTGTCATTTTAACTGGTGAAGCACAAGTCTTTAGCGCAGGTATTGATCTGGCTGACTTAAACGCACCTAAAAACAGCCTGTATGCTGCATGGGAGCTAATAAAACCCGGACAAAGCCTCTTTCAAAAAGCCTTTCTGGTATGGCAGAACCTACCTGTTCCTGTGATTGCAGCAATCGAAGGTTATTGCTTTGGGGCAGGTATGCAACTGGCGCTTGCCGCAGATATTCGTATTGCACAGCCAGAAACCAAAATGTCGATTATGGAAAGTCGTTGGGGGCTTGTTCCAGATATGGGTTTAACCCGTACCATTAAAGGTTTGGTCGGCATAGATTTAGCAAAAGAATTAACCCTGACCGCACGTATTTTTGATGCAGATTATGCCAAAGAAATTGGTTTGGTTACCCATCTTTCTGAAAATCCAATTGAACGTGCAAATCAGTTAGCACTTGAACTATTACAGCGTTCTCCTGATGCATTAACGGCAGCAAAACGGGTTTTAGATGCGATGGAACACGAACCCAAAAAAGCACTACGCTTGGAAAAACTTTGGCAGCTTAAATTGATTCTCGGTAAAAATAGCCGTTTGGCACGTCAAAAGGACAAACATCCTGAAACTGAATTTTTGCCGCGCCAATACAAATAGATGGATATACATGTCAATAAGGAAGCCAATATGAGAGTTGATGTAAATACGCCAATTGCATTTTTGGGTATGGGTTTAATGGGCAGTCGGATGGCAGGCCGTTTAATAAAAGCAGGGTTTAAAGTTTCAGTCTGGAATAGAACTGAAGCCGCCTGTGAACCATTAATGACAATGGGCGCTACATCTTTACAACTTAAAAATATTGGCGATTATCCTGTCATTTTGACTTGTCTGGCGGATGATCATGCGGTGAGTCATGTATTTGGGCAAATTAAGACTTATTTAAAACCAGAACAGATCATTGTCGATTTTTCCAGTTTGTCTGTAGAAACGACCTTAGACCTTGCCAAGCAAAGCGCACAACAGCAAGTCGACTGGATTGATTCGCCTGTTTCTGGTGGCACAGCGGGTGCAGAACAAGGTACACTGGTGATCTTTGCAGGTGGCGATGCAAAAATCATTGATGAACTAGCTCCTATTTATCAAGTTCTATCCCAACGTGTGACGCGTATGGGAGAAAATGGCACTGGGCAAGCCACCAAAATTTGTAATCAATTAATTGTAGCAGCCAATAGCGCATTAATTGCAGAAGCTATCGCATTGGCGAATTTAGCTGGTGTAGATATCACTTTGCTCGCACCCGCACTAGCAGGCGGTTTTGCAGACTCCAAACCGTTTCAGATCTTAGCTCCACGCATGGCAACGCATAACTTTGAACCTGTGCAATGGAAAGTACAAACCTTATCGAAAGATTTAAACAACGCAGTACAATTGGCGAAAAATTTTAACCTCAATATTCCTGTGGCTAACCAAGCTTTAACTCAGTTACAAGCGCACCAACAAAAAGGCTTTGCCGAGCAAGATTTAGCGACTATGATCAAACAGATAGAAAATAAATCTTAAAGGATGAAGATCATGAGTCAGTTAGCAGTGAATCTTTCCCTTATTTTTACTGAAGTTCCTTTAATTGAACGCTTTGCACTGGCACGTCAATATGGCTTTCAACATGTAGAGATTCAATTTCCTTACGAACTCAGCATTCACCAGATTCGTGAACAACTCGAACAACATCACTTAAGTCTGTGTCTGATTAATGTTCCTACGGGTGATCTGATGCAAGGTGGCAATGGTCTGGCAGGCATTCCTGGCAAAGAAATTGAATTTCATCAGGCGCTGGAACAAGCGATTCAGTACGCGAGTGCGCTAGATGTGCCTCGAATCAATATTTTAGCTGGTAAACAGCCGCTGGATGCAGATTTACTGCCCTGTCTAAATACACTGGCCAGCAACCTTAAACTGGCGTGTCACCTGATGACTGAACATGGGATTGAACCTGTATTTGAAATGATCAATGGCACTGATATGCCGCGCTTTTTAGTGCAAAATATTGCTCAGGCTCAGGAAATGCTTGAAGCGGTACAACATCCTGCTTTAAAAATGCAATATGACTGTTATCACATGGCAATGATGGGTGAAGATGTACTCGAAGGTTTAAAAGAAAATATCGACCAGATTGGACACATCCAGTTTGCAGACTGCCCAGGTCGTCATGAACCTGATACAGCCGAACTGAACTTTGCACAGATTTTTCAGTGGTTACAGCACAGTCAGTACCAAGGATACATTGCAGCAGAATATAAACCTCAATACACATCTGCGCAGTCTTTCGAATGGAAAAACAAATATTTTTCTAATGACGTAAATACATAATGTGTTACAGCGAGGGTTTGAAATTTAGTCAAAACTTCGCTATATTAGATCCTGAGTAATTGTCAGGAAATTATACCCTTTATGAATTTAGAACCATCGCCCAGCGCTTCTAATTCTCACGATCTCGCAATGAATTCAACGCCGCATAATGTAGAAGCTTGTCTAAAAGTTGTACATGATGCACTTACCGATGTAAAAGCAAAAGATATTTTAGAACTTGATGTAAGCAGCATTAGCAATGTCGCCGACGCGATTGTTATTGCAAGCGGTACATCTACCCGCCATGTTAAAGCCCTTGCTGATAATGTTGCCGATGAAGCACGTAAAGCAGGTTTTCGCCCGATTGGGGTTGAAGGTGAACGTGATGCCGAATGGATCTTGATCGATCTCGGTTTTGTTGTTGTCCATGTGATGTTACCAACCGCTCGTAAGTTTTACGATCTTGAAAGCTTATGGCGCGATGCTCCAGAGGCAACTGCCTAAAAATATAAGAGCAAGAAGAGCGACCCATATGGCCGCTCTTTTTATATCAAAACTATATTTTTTTCTATTAGAAAATAATTTAAATTGAATAATAATAGGAATTTAGACAATGGAATTAGAAAAAAAACCAGCCCCTCATGATATCTCTATAGCTAAAACAGTAACTTATCTCCTCTTAGGCATTCCAGCGAGCATGTGTATTGGGGCTATTTTCGCTCAAGTTTCCACCATGTATATGGATAAACTTGAAGGGGCTGCAGGACAAGCTGCAATCACTATATTTATCATCATTAGTGTAGTGTGCTACCTCATCAGCTTAATCTTGCTTCCTATTTTTTCCAAAAAAAACCAGAGGTTCTATCAGCTACACTTAATATATTTGGTTTGCTAACCTTCATTTTTTTAATGATTGTTTTAACAATCTAGCCCAACTCATTTTTTGGGAATTAAACCGTTCATTTTACACAAAGACAATTAAGAGTATTTCCATTCAACATGAATCACATTAGATCTTCTAAAAAACCACAAATCAAAGCTTAAAAAGATGACTATTGAGTTAAACTAAGAGCGCTCTTATTTTTCATTACTTTTAATTTTTATAATATTCAAGGCTTGATCATGACTGTCCAGCAACTTATAAAACGCCTTTCCATTAGTTTATGCCTTACTTGCATTAGCACCAGTATTTTTGCCTCACCTGCAAAACTCAGCACAGTGAAAGAGCTCATGCAAGTGAGTCAAATTGACTATTTATTACGTCAATCACTCATTGAATTAAAGCCCTATTATGACAAACAGGCCGAACAAATTATTTTAAATACAACAGGCTCAAAACAACTCAATGACAAAGAAAGACAAGCAGCGAATCAACTCAGTCAACTTTTAAAAGACTATAGTACGCAGATCATTAGTAATCCAAACACCCAAAAAACCATCGAAGAAATTTATTTAAAAACCTATAGTGAAGAAGAATTACAAGCCAGTATTAAATTTCTAAATACGCCAGAAGGACAGTCAATTACACGGAAAAATGCCAAAATGATGGGTGAGCTTTCCGAATATATGATGCGCTTGGGTCAAGAAATGTTCAATGATGATCAAACACGTGAAAATTTTCAGGAAAAAATGATGGCGATTATTGCGCCTCTTATTGTCGAAAAAAATAAAAATCAAGAAAAACCGTAATTTATCATCATTTTTTAAAGTTTTTTTAAGCTGTATAAATGCAGATTCGGCTGTAGCGGGATACCCCCTCAGCCGAATCAAGCTTACCACGTCATTGGATTCCAGATTTTAAATGGCTTAACCAACAACACATCTGATTTTTCATCATATTTTGCAGGTTTTAATTCTTGCGGTTTATGTCGAATCTTGCCTGAAGTATCTTGTGCTACAAAGTTATAGCTCGATGATTTCAAACGAGTAAATGCAATTTCATTACGCCCTATTTTTTCCTGCATAATCAAAAATGGTCCTGTGCGTTCTTTACGTGCAGGATTTTCTTCATCATATTTCAGATAATAGCTTTGTCCTGCATCTACCGTCATATCAATGTATTTCGGTTCTTGAAAATGAAAAACTGTTAAAGGACGACTGGTCGAAATCCGATAAGTTCCCGCAGGCAATTCCACCCAATAATAATGATTATTTAATAAACTCGGAATCCGCTTTCCATTAATAAAAATATTGGCAGCAGCAATTTCCTGTTGATTCCAGCGTGAGTCTGGGCGATATAAATACACGACGGCAGCTTGGGGATTTTGTGGTTGAATCGGCTGGAAATATTGTCCTAGTTTTTGGTTAACCCAACCACCGACAGAAAACCCACCCACATGATATTGATCTAATATTCCAGGCTCTTGATTGACATCGACTTTTGGCAAAGTTGAGGTTAAGGTTTCAGGCTCAGATTTTAACTGGGAAGTACTATGACAGGCTGTCAACGCCCCAACGCAACACAGTGATAATAATAAATAACGCATGATATCCCTCAAGGCGTTTTATTTCATTTATTTTACGGCGCAAAACTATGCGTATTTCGCCTCAAGATTAACACCTCATTTTTTATTTGCAAATAAAAAAGCATGAAATGCCTGAGCAGATCATACTTTTCAGATAAGTATCAGATGATTGAACTTATGTAAAACTTATGCAGATTTAGAATCAACCACTTTCAAATCAACTTGTTCAACCGTATCATGATTTTTGTGCGGTAAGCGTTCCTTTTGGAAAACTGGTTGCGCTCCTTCTGTAATCACTGCTTCATTGATGATGACAGTGCCGACATCATCACGACTTGGCAGCTCATACATAGTTTCAAGCAACACATTTTCCAGTATCGAACGCAAACCACGCGCCCCTGTATTGCGCTCTAAGGCTTTTTTAGCAACTGCACGCAATGCTGCATCTTCAAATACCAGATCAACATCTTCCATATTAAATAGATATTGATACTGACGAGTCAACGCATTTTTCGGCTCAGTCAAAATCTGCATGAGCGCCGCTTCATCCAGTTCTTCAAGCGTTGCAATCACAGGCAAACGACCAATAAACTCTGGAATTAAACCAAATTTCACCAAATCAGTCGGTTCAACCTGACGGAACAATTCAGCTAGTTTTTTGCTTTCATCTTTATTTTTGACTTCCGCAGTAAAACCAATGCCGCCTTTTTCCTGACGTTGCTGCACGATTTTTTCAAGTCCAGAAAACGCACCACCACAGATAAACAGGATATTCGCAGTATCAATCTGAATAAATTCCTGTTGTGGATGCTTACGTCCACCTTGCGGCGGAATCGAAGCCACTGTGCCTTCAATCATTTTCAGTAAGGCTTGTTGTACCCCTTCACCCGATACATCACGGGTAATCGATGGATTTTCAGACTTACGGGTAATTTTATCGATCTCATCGATATAGATAATGCCCTTTTGTGCTTTCTCTACATCATAATCGGCTTTTTGTAACAGCTTTTGCACGATGTTTTCGACATCTTCACCCACATATCCAGCTTCGGTTAAGGTCGTCGCATCTGCCATAGCAAATGGAACATCCAATAACCGCGCTAAAGTCTGTGCAAGCAAGGTTTTACCTGAACCTGTCGGCCCAATCAGCAAGATATTACTTTTGGCAATTTCAATATCCTGATTGGCTTTATGTCCAGATTGACCGACTTTCAAACGTTTGTAATGGTTATAAACCGCTACAGATAAGGTTTTTTTCGCAATATCCTGACCAATCACATATTGGTCCAAAGCTTTACGAATTTCTTGCGGTTTAGGTAGCTCACGACTTGCCCAATCTCCAGCTTCAACTTGTTGACTGGTTTGCACGAGATCAAGACACACGTCCACACATTCATTACAGATATATGCGTCCTCACCTGCAATCAGTTTCCCGACTTCAGACTGCGTTTTACCGCAAAATGAACAATGTTTTTGTCCTTGAGGATGTTCGGACATAATTACTCCAACTTAAATCTTAACTTTTAGGGACGTTTAGATAAAACTTGATCCACTAAACCATATTCTTTGGCTGCTTGCGCAGTCATGAAATTATCACGATCCGTATCACGGGCAACGGTTTCGTAGTCTTGACCACTATGTTCTGCCATTAAACGATTCAAACGCTCTTTGATAAATAAAATTTCACGCGCATGAATCTCAATATCAGAAGCCTGACCACGGAAACCACCGAGTGGCTGGTGGATCATGACACGGGCATTTTCAAGACAGTAACGTTTGCCTTTAGCGCCCGCGTTCAACAAGAACGCTCCCATAGAAGCTGCCTGCCCCATACAATAAGTCACCACATCAGGTTTAATAAACTGCATGGTATCGTAAATTGCCATACCTGCGGTCACTGAACCACCTGGTGAATTAATATAGAGGTGTATATCTTTATCTGGGTTCTCTGCTTCTAAAAACAACATCTGAGCGACAATTAAATTCGCCATGTTATCTTCCACTTCACCCGTTAGAAAAATTACACGCTCGCGTAGTAGACGTGAAAAAATATCAAAAGAACGCTCACCACGTGAAGACTGTTCAACGACAACAGGAACTAAAGCATTTTCAATTGTTGGAACATACATACGATTATTTATTCCTAAATTTTTGTAACTTAACTCATTCCCACAATATGAGGGATAATCATTAAAATTGCAAAAGCATTCCTTTCAAAATATCGTTTTATTTCTGTATAAAACGCGCATTTCTGTCGGAATATCAGAAAAGAACAGATTCATAAAAAAAGGCGCTTTCGCGCCTTTTCTCAATCTATATGAAAGATTAACGAGCTTGGCGCGCTTGTTGTTCTTTCAATAAGTCTTCATAACTCACATCAGTATTGGTTACTTTTGCAGCAGCCAAAATATGATCAACCACTTGATCTTCTAACACAACCGCTTCGATTTGAGCACGTTGCTGTTTGTCATTTTTGAAGTATTCGATCACTTCAGTTGGATCTTCATAAGAAGATGCCATATCTTCGATATAAGCATCTACACGGCTTTGATCCACTTCAAGTTTCGCATCAGCAAGTACTTTACTTACCAATACACCCAATTTTACTGATTTTTCAGCTTGTTCTTTGAACAATTCATCTGGAAGCATGCTCTTGTCAAATGCTTGAGCACCAGCACCACCAAACTGTTGGGTGAACTGTTGAATCATTTGTTCGCGTTGACGATCGATTTCCTGAGCAACCATCGCAGCAGGAACTTCGATTTCGTTTGCAGCAACAAGTGCATCAAACGCCGCTTGTTTTACTTGGTTACGTAAACCGTTACGAACTTCACGCTCCATGTTCTTACGAACATCAGCTTTAAGTTTTTCAACGCCTTCTTCTTCAGTCAAACCAAAGATTTTAAGGAATTCTGCATCAATCTCTGGAAGTTTTGATTTTTCAACTTGCTTCACAGTGATTTTGAATTGCGCTTGTTTACCCGCAAGATTTTCAGCTTGGTAATCTTCGGGGAAAGTGACATCGATAACTTTCTCTTCGCCTGCTTTCATGCCCACGATCCCATCTTCAAAACCAGGAATCATACGGCCAGAACCCAATACTAGTTTAAAGTCTTCAGCAGAACCGCCTTCAAACTTTTCACCATCAATCGAACCTTCAAAGTCGAAAGTCACTTGCATGTCTTTTTTCGCCATACCTTTGGTTACAGCCCAAGTTTGACGTTGTTTTTGCAAGTTTTCGATCATTTGATCAACGTCTTTATCGTTGATTTCAGTTGATTTACGCTCAACTTCTAAGTCATTGAATGCTTTCACTTCAACTTCTGGATACACTTCAACAGTCGCTTCGTAGACTAAAGCGTCATCTTTATGTTCCACTTTTTCGATGTTTGGCATGCCAACGGCATTGATTTTTTCTTGTTGAATCGCTTCAAAAACGCTATCACGAATAATGTCGTTCACCACTTCCTGATAAATACCAGGACCGAAATCAGAACGTACACGTGACATAGGCACTTTGCCCGGACGGAAGCCGTTGATCTTCACAGTTTTGGCAGTGCGTTTTAAACGAGCTTCAAATTGCTCATTAATACGGCTCGTCGGTACAGAAACATTTAAACGACGGGCAACGCCCGAAACCGCTTCAGTCGTTACTTGCATGGCTTCCTCGATAATTAGTTAGTAGTAACAATTTTTAAAAGTGCCACATTATATGACAACTTTGCCGATATACAAAACGGATGATGAAAAAGGAGTAATTTTTAGGGTTTTATGAGCTTTTTCGTAAAATAAAGTTTCTTAAAATAATCTTAATTTTTGTTTAGTAATCAGTAAAAACAATTAAAAAAAAATTTTATATTTTTTTTCCCATAAAAAATTATTACAAATGTAAATAATATAGATACTAATAAGAATAATTATTACTTAGAATTGCACAGCTTAAACAAACCTCCACTTTTCCTTCATCATTTTATGGACTGGAACAACATGGCTAAGTCTTCTTGCTTAAAAAAGAAAAGAGTGAAAACCGTCGCTCTTGCGATTGCTTTACCTAATTTAGCATTTGCTGCATCGGATGATAGCGTAACTCAGCTACCAACAATTCAGGCTAAAGCAGAACAAGCAACAGATTCTTACCATGCCAAAAACAGCTCCTCGACCAAACATACTGAATCTTTACTCAATACCGCAAAGACAGTACAGGTCTTGACTGAAAAAGCGCTAAAAGATCAGGGATTGGTTTCTTTGCAAGAAGCATTAGCGACCACACCTGGTATCAGTTTCGGCGCAGGTGAAGGCGGCGGCGGTTATGGCGACAAAATTAACCTTCGTGGTTATGATGCCACCTACAATACGACAATTGATGGCTTACGCGACGCAGCTTTGACTAATCGTTCAGATTTATTCAATTATGAAGCAGTCGAAATTACAAAAGGTGCAAACTCTGTTGAAAATGGCGTTGGCCAAGTCAGTGGTGGTGTCAACCTTGTTTCCAAAGCCCCAAAAAATAAAGACTTTAATGAGGTGACTTTGGGTGTAGGAACAGATGACTACAAACGCTTTACTGGTGATTTTAATAAAGTCCTAAGTGATGATGTAGCATTCCGTTTAAATGTGATGGGTCATGACAATACCTATGCAGGTCGCGATGAAGAAATGAAACGCTGGGGTATTGCACCGTCAATTACTTTTGGAATCAATGACAAAACAAAAGCAACGCTCTCTTATTTTTATCAGGAAGATGAAAATGATCCTCAATATGGCGTACCGTACTATAATGGCAAGGCCGTACCAGGTATTTCAAATAAAAATAGCTATGGTTATAGCAACTTAGACCAACAAAATACGACTAATAATGTTGCAACATTAAAAATTGAAAGCGAAATTAATGATGCAATGAAACTCAACTCGATCACGCGTTATAGTGATATCGAGCAAGAAACGACGATCTCAGCTCCACAAGGTACTTTCTGTCTTGCCAACGGTACTGCCCCAACAGCATATACCAATGCAAACCAAACAGGATATACAACGTGCACCACACCAGGACAATATGTTGTGAGTGGCCCACGTGGTTATTATCGCGACACTGAAAATAAACAGTTTGCGCATGACACCAATTTGACAACTAAGTTTAAAACTGGATTCATTGATCATGCTTTAGTGACTGGTATTGGTTTTAGCCGTGAAGACTACACCATTACAACAGGGGGCTACCTATATAATGCGGATGGTAGCGCAGCCACCAAACCTAATATGGATGTTTATAATCCTGATAATTTCTGGCATGGCCCAACCAATTTCCGCAAAACAGGTTATGCAGAAGGCAGTCTAGATGTTTATTCAGCGTATATTTTCGATACACTTAAATTCAACGATCAATGGTTACTTAATTTAGGTGTTCGTGACGACTATACAAAAGGACAATATCGTTCAGATACAATATTGGCGACCACTGGGGCTGTAACCACAGGTAAAACGTATGGTCAGTCTGATAACCTATTTTCTTACAATGTTGGCTTAACTTTTAAACCAACGCCAGCAACCAGTATTTATGCTGCTTACTCAAATGCCGAAAAACCAACTCAAAACACTGCAAATGGTGGCTGCTCTCAAACCGTAACCAACAATGTGATTACTGCCAACACGTGTAATACTGATCCAGAACATGCGATTAGCTATGAAGTTGGCGCAAAATGGGAAGTCAATCCAAACCTACTATTAACTGGGGCGGTATTTCGTAACGAACAAGATAAAGTACGTGTGACCAGTGACATTGCAGGCCAACCTGATGCAACTATAGATGGCCAAAACTACGTACAAGGTGTTGAGTTAGGTTTAGCTGGAAATATTCTCCCACAATGGGCAATTACCGCAAGTCTTGCCTACATGGAAGGCGAATACGATCAAACCAAAGCCAATGGATCACCAAATATTGATTTCCAGAAAGGCGATAAGCTTGTTAACGTACCAAAAGTATCTGGTAGCTTATGGACAACCTACGATATCGATCCTCAATGGCAAGTGGGCTATGGTTTAACTTATCAAGGTGAAATGTATTTAACTACACACTCTTCAAATACCAACAACCTTGTTCCACAAGTTAAATCTGATGATTATTTCATCCACAATGCTTCCGTAACTTATAAATATAGTAAAGATCTAAGCTTCCAGTTAATCGGACAAAACCTCGCTGATGAGAAATACTATACACATATTCGCAGCAATGGCTGGGCAATGCCAGGAGAAGGTCGTAAAGCGATTTTCAATGTAAATTATAAGTTTTAATCAATTCACTGTAATTCAGTTATGATAAGAAGCACTTGTATTTTCAAGTGCTTCTTTAATTTCTAATGACGAGATAAATGATGTTATTACAGATTCCCAATTTACTCAGTTTGGAACAGGTCAACCATTGTAGACAATTATTACAAACTGCTCCGTGGATTGATGGGAAAGTAACAACAGGACACCAATCCGCGCATTTAAAAAATAACTTACAACTCCCAATGGACTGTGATGAAGCAGTTAAAATGGGAAAAATAATTGAACAAGCAATTCTAAAAAACGCTTTAGCTTTCAGTGCTGCTTTACCAAAAAAGATTCTGCCACCGATGTTCAACTGCTATCAACATCATGGGCATTTTGGTGTGCATGTTGATAATGCCATTCGCAAACACCCAGAGACAAATGAATATCTAAGAACAGATATATCTTGTACGGTTTTTTTTACCAACCCAGATGAATATGAAGGTGGCGAACTCATCATTGAAGATACGTTCGGCTCTCAACAAATCAAACTCAATGCAGGTGATGCAATTTTATATCCATCCACCAGTTTGCATCAGGTCACTCCCGTCACTCAAGGCGCACGTATTGCCTCCTTTTTTTGGATTCAAAGTCTGATTGCATCGGATGCGCAAAGACGTATTTTATTTGAGCTGGATCAGAATATTCAGAAACTCAGTCAAACGCTAGACGCAACACATGCACAAGTCATTTCCTTAACTGGGATTTATCATAATTTATTAAGAGAATGGAGCGATGTTTAAATCGCCTCATCTAGTTTGCTTTGAGGTTTTGTATGGATTCTCAACAACCCACGCTTTTAAAACCGTTCACGACCATTCCTGCTCATTTACAAACCATCGCAGATTACGAGCAACAAGCCAGATTACATTTATCTGCTGCGACTTGGGAATATTTACAAGGCGGTGCAATGGATGAAATCAGTATCAGAGAAAATCGTGAGCAATTTGAGCAAATCAAACTGATCCCTCGACATCTAAAAGATTTAACTCAAGGTCAGACCCAACTCTCTTTATTTGGACAAAACTACCCTCACCCTATTTTTATGGCTCCGATTGGCCATCAAAGCTTATTTCATCCACAAGCAGAAAAAGCCAGTGCAATGGCGGCTGAGGTACTGCAAAGTAATTTCATATTAAGTACCTTTACCAATACAGATTTAGGTGAACTTCATCCAGAAAATCCTTACAAATGGTTTCAACTCTACTGGCAGGCAGATCGTCAAAAATCCTTAGAACTGGTTAAACTAGCAGAACAACAGCATTTCAAAGCCTTGGTCGTTACCATTGATTCACCGCATACGGGAATTCGTGATCGTGAACGCAAAGCTTTTTTTCAACTCCCCGAAAACATGCAACACCCCCACACACCTGCTCATTTCATGGCATCAGATGTTGCCCCTGATCAACATCCATTATTTCAAGGTCTGATGCATATGGCACCTCAATGGAATGATATTGAATGGCTAATCCAAAACACCGCTCTGCCCGTGATCCTTAAAGGTGTACTCCATCCTGCCGATGCAAAACAGGCAATTGAGATTGGCGCACAAGGCTTGATTATTTCCAATCATGGTGGTCGTGTATTAGATACAACTATTTCTCCACTCACTGCGTTACAGATGATAAAAGCGACTGTTGATCCTGAGTTTCCATTATTATTGGATGGAGGTATACGTCGTGGTAGTGATATTTTTAAAGCAATCGCTTTAGGTGCTTCTGCCGTACTGATTGGTCGTCCTTATATTTATGGCCTAGCGGTTGCAGGTGCATTAGGTGTCGCACATACCCTGAAAATCTTAAAAGAAGAATTTGAAGTCACCATGGCTTTAATGGGAACAGCCACATTAAAAGACATTAATCGAGATTATATTTACCCTTAATACGCATTTAAGTGGAAATTCTTTCCGCATAAAAAACAAATTACGCAAAAAACAGGGAAATATTTTCCACTTATTCAAATTAAAATTTAGGATATGATTTTGCATACGCGGCGTTTTTCACCTACACTCCAATGAGTCGTAAAATCTTTTACGCAGGTGAAACCACTAAGCTTATTTAATGGTATACGGAAATGAAATACGTTTTTGCTTTTTCCAAGTCTACAACTGATTTGACAGCACTCCTGATGCTGCGCCAAGCGCGCATACTCTCTTTTTGCCTCTAAACTGGCCACAAAATTTTTATATCATTTTCTTTAAATTATTGTATTTAGACACCATATATAAAGTAGTAAGCTGCCTAAAAAATATTGAGCAAGCGCTACGACAAGGAGTTATCTCATGATGTTGGCAGACCCAAGCAAAAAATACCGCCGTATGTACCAGCGAGTCGATTTACCTGACCGCCAATGGCCGAATAACGAAATTACCAAAGCACCGATCTGGATGAGTACCGACTTGCGTGACGGTAATCAAGCCATTTTTGAACCAATGGACATCGATCAAAAATTTAAAATGTTCCAAATGTTGGTCAAAATTGGTTTCAAACACATTGAAATTGGTTTTCCATCGGCGTCTCAAGTAGATTTTGACTTCACTCGTAAATTGATTGAAGAAAACCACATTCCAGATGATGTCTATATTGAAGTGTTGGTACAAGCACGTGATCATTTGATTGAACGTACCTTTGAGTCTTTGGTCGGTGCGAAACGCGCTATTGTGCATATCTATAATGCTAATTCACCGACCTTCCGTCAAAAAGTATTGAATGTTGATGCCAATGGCTCTAAAGCTTTAGCGGTTAATGCTGCTAAAAAAATTAAAGAAATTGCAGCACAATATCCTGAAACTGAATGGGTATTTCAGTACAGCCCAGAATGTTTTTCTGCTACAGAATTAGAAGTCGCTAAAGACGTTTGCGATGCTGTGACTGAAATCTGGGAAGCATCAGCAGAGAATAAAGTGATTTTGAACTTGCCTGCAACGGTCGAAGTTTCAACACCAAATGTTTATGCAGACCAAATCGAATGGATGCACCGTAATCTTGCTCGTCGTGATGGGGTGATCATTTCTGTTCACTGTCATAATGACCGTGGCTGTGGGATTGCAGCGTCTGAACTTGCGATTATGGCAGGAGCAGACCGTGTTGAAGGTTGCGTATTTGGTAATGGTGAACGTACAGGTAATGTTGATGTCGCAGCAATTGCCTTAAATATGTATACCCAAGGTGTGGCACCCGAGTTAGATTTCTCCAATATCAATGAAGTGATTGCCATCATTGAAGAATGTACAGGCTTACCTGTGCATCCACGTCATCCTTATGCGGGTGACTTGGTCTTCACAGCATTCTCAGGATCACATCAGGATGCCATCAAAAAAGGCTTTGAATTCCAGAAAAACGAAGAAATCTGGGATATGCCTTACTTGCCAATCGATCCAAAAGACTTGGGTCGTGACTACGATGCGGTCATTCGTGTCAATAGCCAGTCGGGTAAAGGTGGGATTGCTTACTTGTTAGAATCTCACTACAACGTGGTATTGCCGCGTCGTTTACAGATTGAATTTTCACAAATTGTGCAACAACACACCGACAGCAATGGTACGGAAATTAGTGCAACTGAAATCTGGAATTTGTTCCAAGATACTTACGTGAATGCTAAACAGCAGCACTATACCGCAAAAAACTATCGCCTTTCTGACGTAAATGGCACGCAGGCAATTGAACTCGAAGTGGATATTGATGGTGAAATCCAACAATTACGTGGCGAAGGCAATGGTCCAATTTCGGCTTTCTTAAATGCGCTTCAATTGCCGATTGATGTATTGAACTATGAAGAACGTAGCATTAGCTCTGGTGCCAACGCCAAAGCCTTGACCTTGATTGAAATTCAAGTCAAAGGAACAGGTAAGAGTGCGTTTGGAGCAGGAATCCATGACAACACCGTGACCTCATCCATTGAAGCGATTTTGGCCTCAACCAATCGTTTAATTGAACAAGGTGTCTTGAGCACAGAACAAGTGGCCGCTGCCGCTGTATAAACTACGTAAAACACTCTTTTTGAAAGGATACCTATGGTATCCTTTCTTTATTATTGGTTTAAAGATAGAAGGCGAATCGCTCCCGTGTCTTTTGCATCTGACTCCGTGGGTTTGGTCACTCCACAAAAGTTTCAATTTGAACACCCTCTACATTTAGAATGTGGCCGCAGCTTACCGCGTTTCGAACTGATGGTTGAAACCTATGGTACTTTAAATGCAGATCAATCTAACGCGATTTTGATTTGTCATGCGCTTTCTGGGCATCATCATGCGGCGGGTTATCATCACGAAGATGACAAAAAATCAGGTTGGTGGGATGCCTGTATTGGCCCAGGCAAAGCGATTGATACCAATCATTTTTTTGTGGTTGCACTGAATAATATTGGCGGATGTAATGGCTCGACTGGCCCAACTTCGCCCAATCCTGAAAATGAAAATCGTCCTTACGGCCCGGATTTTCCTTTGGTGACTGTACGTGACTGGGTCAAAACCCAAACTATGCTTTCAGATCGATTGGGCATTGATGTTTGGTATGCGGTGATTGGTGGGTCATTGGGCGGCATGCAGGCTTTGCAATGGTCAGTGGATTATCCAGATCGTTTAAAAAACTGTGTGATCATCGCTAGCGCACCCAAACTTTCGGCACAAAATATCGCCTTTAACGAAGTCGCGCGCCAATCCATCCTGTCTGATCCTGATTTTTATCATGGACGTTATCTGGAAAATGATAGCTATCCAAAACGCGGATTGATTTTGGCACGGATGGTGGGTCACATCACCTATTTATCTGAAGAAGCGATGAAACAAAAATTTGGTCGTGATTTAAAATCGGGCAAATTTATGTACGGCTTTGATGTCGAATTTCAGGTGGAAAGCTATCTGCGCTATCAGGGTGAACAATTTAGCCGAAATTTTGATGCCAATACCTATTTGATTATGACCAAGGCACTGGATTATTTTGATCCATCACGTGAGTATGAGCAGTCATTGACTAAAGCGATGGCGCAAACCCAATGTCGTTTCCTTGTGATTTCCTTTACTACGGACTGGCGTTTTGCCCCAGGACGCTCTCAGGAAATTGTCGATGCACTCATTACCAATCATAAACCTGTGACTTATCTGGATATCGATGCTGAACAAGGTCATGATTCATTTTTATTTCCTATTCCACTCTATGTAAAAACGCTACGAGCTTTTTTAGGCGGTGAAGCGCTTTTAAAATCTACCCCACACGTGGAGGCGATCTGATGCGTATCGACCAACAACTTGCGGAAAAGTGGATTAAACCGGGTTCCAGTGTGCTGGATTTAGGCTGTGGCGATGGCGAATTGTTGGCTCATATGAGCAAAAAACATCAAATTCATGCTTATGGGCTAGAAATTGATCAAGAAAAGATTGCAATTGCGGTCAGTCGCGGGTTAAATATTATTCAGCAAGACTTGAATCTTGGCTTGAGCCGTTTTGCCGACCAGTCTTTTGACAATGTCGTCATGGCGCAGGCTTTGCAGGCTGTAGATGCACCAGACGTTTTATTACGTGACATGGTGCGAGTGGGCAAACAAGCCATCATTACTTTTCCAAACTTTGCGCACTGGAAGACGCGCTCGTTTTTGGCTTTGAAAGGAATGATGCCTGTTTCAGATGCATTACCTTATATGTGGTATAACACGCCCAATATTCATTTATGTACTTTCCGAGATTTTGAAGCACTGTGTGCAGAAAATCAGATTCGGATTATTAATCGACTTGCCGTCAATGGGAATCAGCAAGGGAGCTTTTTAAGTAAGCATGTCCCTAATTTGTTTGGTGAAGTCGCAATATATCGAGTGAGCGCTCTATGAAAAAAACATTATTCAGCACACTAGTAGTTGGACTTTTAAGTATTCACGCACATGCTGATTACGTTGCCCAACCACAATCTATTGCAGCACAAGCTGCACATTATTCTACAATGGGGATTACCGATCTGATGAAAGCTGCTAAAGCAGGTCAGGCGGGTGCACAATTTTATTTAGGTTCGCATTACCAATACGGTAAAGATGTGGCCAAAGATGATAAACAAGCTTTTACATGGTTTAAAGCAGCCGCAGATCAGGGATTATCCCCTGCTCAGCTCAATGTCGGCCGTATGTATGCAGATGGCGTTGGCGTTGCTAAAAATGAAGCGATGGCGCGTAAATACTTTGAAAAAGCAGCCAGTAATGGTGACAACCGTGCTAGTTATAATCTCGCCATGATGGAAGAGCAAAAGAAAAACTATCAGGGCGCGTATCAATGGTACGAGTTATCAACTCGTGATGGTATGTTGGATAATAAAGTGATTAACATGTCACAAAGCAAAAAAACGGCGTTGGCTGCCAATTTAACCCAAGATCAGATTCGCCAAGCGGTTGATCGTGCGGACAAATGGATTCAGGCGCAGTAAGTTCTTCAAATTTTAAAGCACCTTCGGGTGCTTTTTGTTTTTTAATTTTCTCTTTTTATTCAGGTTTTGATTATGTCTGCACCGCATTGGCTCTCTCAAGGTACTTTAGTTTTAGCCAGTAACAACAAAGGTAAAATTACCGAGTTTGAAAAACTATTTGCAGAGCTGAAACTGCCTGTTGATGTTATTCCACAGGGGCAACTGAATATTCCAGATGCGATTGAAGATGGACTGAGCTTTATTGAAAATGCCATTATTAAAGCACGACATGCGTCCAAAATTTCAGGTAAACCTGCGATTGCCGATGATTCTGGTATCTGTGTTTCTGTATTAGACGGCGCACCAGGCATCTACTCAGCACGTTATGCGGGTAATCATGGCAATGATGCGGCCAATAATGAAAAATTACTCAATGACCTCAAACCATTTCGTCAAGATGGGCAAGCCATTGAGGGGATGTTTGTCTGTGTATTGGCTTTGGTTGAACATGCAGAAGATCCTCTTCCACAAATCTTTCAGGGTTTCTGGCATGGTGAGATTTTAGAAGCCGCGCGTGGTGAACATGGCTTTGGCTATGACCCTTTATTCTGGCTACCTGAACTGGGGATCAGTAGTGCGGAAATGAGCAAGGAAGAAAAAAATAAAATCAGCCATCGTGGACAAGCAATGCAACGTTTTCGTGAGAGTTTGATGACTAGAAAGTGAATTAAAGTTGAATAAAATTAGATACGCGAAAACGTCGTTCGCAACTGTTCGAGACAAACCATAATCTGCAATATATTGTTTCTGCGATATATTATTATGTAATGCAAGATAACGAGTTTTGCGAACGACAATGGTTTTGCCTACTTTTGCCAAATGAGAAACATCGTTTCGCAAGGTAGGTCGAACCGAAGGTTAAATCTGCTTTCAAGTCTTAATGGTCAAACACTGTTCTGAAATAACAACATAACGGATTAAATTCTATTGCGCTTCGACCATTTAGACTTAAAAATAAAAATGCAGCAACATTCCATAAACTGCAATCACCACACAACTGACAATCGTACCCGACGCAATATACTTCGCTGAAACCCCAGTCGCCTGATAATGAGTTTCAAGCGCCACAATATTTGCCGCAGGCGGTAAACAGAACAATAAAAACATGACACCAATATACTGCTGAACATGTGGAATCGGTAGATAGAAATAAGCAATACTACACAATGCTATACCACAAATGATTTTAAGCGCTAAAATCATGCTACTTCGTTTTAAATCATCCACACTGACTTTGGTTCGTCGTAACCACATGCCCAATACACACATTCCTGCAAAGGTCATTCCGATCTTACTGGCACTATAAACGTGATCAACCCAATAGGTTTCTTGGATATTTTGCAGCCCCATCAACCTAAATAATCCAGCTAAAACCAAAGCCACAAAAGGTGGAGATTGCATTACTTTTTTTACAATGACCGATTTTGGCTGTGGCTCCGAAGACACCGCAGTGACTGCCCAAATATTGCCAAAAATAGACCCGCCAATATATAAAGCCACCATAGCAGAGCTAATCTCAGGGCCAAATAAAGCAATCGCGAATGGAAAACCCAACCACGCCATATTGACATAGCTAAAGCATAATGCGCCTAAACGATCTTTAAAGCATTGCATAAACAACGCATACAGCAAAACTGCGGAGACGAAACTAAAGAGCATCAGACTTAAACTACCCGTCTGATAAAACACCATATTGTAAATAATCACAATCGGAATAAAGACACGGGCCAATAAAGTCGCAAATGCAGGTTTGAGACCAACAGCGAATCGCGTTTGAGCCAGTATCCATCCAACAACAAAGGCGATCAGTGGGAGAATAAGATTCACAACACGCTCTAAAATAAAGTTTCAATCATCACGTGGAATACTAGCATTTTTCTAAAGCTAAAATTGAATTGTCTTAAAAATGAAATATTTCTGTCACTGCACTGTCACTACAGACTGTTGAAATATCCACAAACTTTTGGAGGATACAAAAATGGCAGGCTTATCGATTTGGCATGTAGTGATTTTCTTGATTGTCGTGGTGCTTTTATTTGGTACCTCAAAGCTTAAAAATTTGGGTAAAGATGTGGGTGGTGCAGTCAAAGACTTTAAAAAGTCAATTCGTGAAGACGAAGAAAAGTCTGCGCTTAATCAACCTAAAACGATCGATGCAGATGTGAAAAATTCTGAACCTGTATCATCTGTAAAAGGCTAAGGAACGTCCCTCATGTTGAATATTGGAATGACCGAAATTCTGTGTTTTGCAGTCATCGCCATACTGGTTTTGGGCCCTGACAAGCTGCCTGAAGCGGCACGTTTTGCAGGACGCTGGTATGCCAGAATTAAACGTCATATCAGCAATATTCAAAATGAAATTGACCGTGAACTCAAAATTTCTGAATTCCGTAAAGAAATGCAGGATGAGTTAAATCGAATTGAAGCACTCGAACGCAAAGTACAATCTCAACTGGAAGAAATAGAAAAGAGAAAACTTTCCGAATTAGAACAAACGCCTCAAAATCATCAGGAACAACAAAAAATTGTTCGAGTGTATTCATTTATTTCAACCGCAAGCTATGTTCCCTTTAAAAACTGGCAGCAAAAAGAAAAGACGGTTGATGGTCTACACACCACATTGCAACCGACCGCCCCTATTGAACTGAAGATTGCCGTATGAACCAGCTACCCTCAAATACGCTCAATACAGCAGCCGAAACACTTGAGCAAATGCCATTGACCAATCATTTGGTGGTATTACGCAAGCATTTATTTAGAATCGTGGGAGTAACGCTGTTTTTATTTTTTTGCTTACTTCCGTTTCGTAATTATACCTATCAATGGCTATCTGAACCTTTGCGCATGCAGTTGCCTGCATCATCCTCTATGATTGCAACGGATGTTACTGCCACATTTATGGCTCCATTTAAGTTGAATTTATTTGTGGCGATAGTTCTCGCCATGCCGTTTATTTTGTATCAACTCTGGTTATTCATTAAACCTGCGCTCTACGCCAGAGAACGATATTTGGCATTGCCTTTACTTGTAGGCAGTATCGTTTTGTTTTTTGCAGGCATTGCCTTTGCTTATTTCATCACCCTGCCTGCTATCTTGCATTTTTTCATTAGCGTTTCACCTGAAACAGTCGCACCAATGACCGATATCAATAGTTATCTTGAGTTCTGTCTTAAATTATTTCTGGTATTTGGTTTTACTTTTGAAATTCCTATTGTGACTTTACTCCTCATTTTGATTGGCGTGGTGAGCACTCAAAGCCTCGCTGAAAAACGACGTTTTATTATTGTCGGCTGTTTCTTTATTTCCATGTTTATTACTCCACCAGATGCTATTTCGATGGTGATGTTGGCTGTGCCGATGTGGCTATTATTTGAGATGGGATTATTTTTTGGGAAACTACTAGAAAAACCAGCACATTAAAACTTTAAAATTAAAAACAACAACATCTTTTAAAGCTTGAATATTCAATATATTCAGGCTTTATTTTTATAAAATTAATTATTTGATTTTACAAAAAATATTGTCTTTAAATTGACTTAAAACCGTAAAAAAAATGTCATCTAAGTTGCCTAGAATCAATGCCACAAATATACCCACAAACGTTATGGATTTATTATGACATCGGCAAGCAATCATCCTACCCGTCGTGATTTACTAAAATGGTTCAGCGGAATTCCTTTTTTACCATTGGGGGCAATGGCAACTGCGGCAACATTAGCGGGCTGCAATGACAGTGATAATGACAGCTCTACAACACCAGTTAAACCTGCTAATTTTAAAAATGCAACGTTTACCCCAATGACAGCGCCGACATTGGCTGATCCAGCAGCAATGGCAACCACGTCTGTCGGTTCAAAATTGAGTATCTCTTGGGATGATGGCTCAAAAACAGACTATCAACTTGGATACAGTTCATTCTTTAAAACAGGTGAAAGCGTTCCTGCGTTAAATGGCGGTACGATCGTTGCTGGTGGTTATTTTGATGTCAATGGCAACCCAATCAAAGATACGTCTGTTGCAGGTTCAGAGCGCCAATTTTTCTCTGACTGTCCAGATGGCTCATCTTTGATCCAAATTGAAGGCGCTTCTGTTGCAGGTGTTACCAATCCTGTGTTCCATGTGGTTCAATTTGAATACACGACTAAAAATTTGGCAGGAACCAGCATGTATGGTCAACTGCCATCGCCTATCGCTATTTTGACGCTTGATCAAGATCAAAAAACAGGTCATTTAACGCTTAAAAAATATTTTAACGTGGATATGTCCAAAGTTCATGGCTTATGGATTACCTGTGGTGCGAGTCTTTCTCCGTGGAATACCCACCTTTCTAGCGAAGAATATGAACCAGATGCATTTAAACAAGGGATTGGTGGCCCAAGTGCGGATGGTATCGGGACATACTATTTTGGCGATGCCTCAAAAGCAAATCCTTATAACTATGGGCATTTACCAGAAATTGTGGTGAATAAAGACGGTTCAGGTACAGCAAAAAAACATTTCTGTTTAGGCCGTATTTCACATGAATTGATTCAAGTGATGCCAGATAATCGTACTGCGATTATGGGCGATGACTATACCAATGGCGGTTTCTTTATGTTCGTGGCAGATAAAGAAAAAGATTTATCTGCGGGAACACTCTATGTTGCCAAATATCTGGATGTATTAACCGAATCGACAACAGCGCGTATTCAATGGATTAAACTGGGATCAACCAACAGTAAAACCATTGAAGATCTGGTCAATGTTCGTGGTATTAAACCTGAAAACATTATGGAAAGTTTAACCACTGATCCAAATGATGCAAGTTATACCCCGATTGTTCTTGCCAAGAAAAAACTTTGGGTCAAACTCAAAGCTGCCAACAACGGCTTTACGGATGCAGAAATTCAACTTGCTGCCGCTTTCCTTGAAACACATCGTTATGCTGCACTCAAAG
This sequence comes from Acinetobacter sp. FDAARGOS_515, assembly GCF_003938865.1. Classification (NCBI taxonomy): domain Bacteria; kingdom Pseudomonadati; phylum Pseudomonadota; class Gammaproteobacteria; order Moraxellales; family Moraxellaceae; genus Acinetobacter; species Acinetobacter sp. FDAARGOS_515. The sequence goes on from NZ_RKIX01000003.1 coordinate 735,765, forward strand.
GCGCAAGTATGGCCTTTACTAAAATGGAAGGCACCACAGTCAACATCAAAGACAAAGTTGGCTATTCCGCACTGGCCAACATTCAAGACTCTATGGTGAAAGGAGCTTCTGGATGGGTTGAAAGCAATAACGTATCCTTTAGCAAAACCATCAAAGCGGGCGGTGTATTGGCGCATGATCTCGCATCTGGTCAAGTCGATAGTACTGGCGCAGTCATCAATAGTAGCTGGGCAGCAAAACAAAGCCATATGCTGATTATGGGTGTTGATACCAGCATGGATAATCTAGGTAATACAGCCGATCCAAACAATATCGCAAGCCCAGATAACCTCAAATATTCAGAAACATTGCGTACGCTGTTTATTGGTGAAGACAGTGGTAATCACCTTAATAACTTCTTATGGGCATATAATGTCGATACTAAACAGTTGATTCGATTACTTTCAGCACCAGCAGGCGCCGAGTCAACAGGTTTACATGCAGTTGATAACGTCAATGGCTGGACGTATATCATGAGTAACTTCCAGCATGCGGGCGATGAATGGGATCGTTTCTATAAAGTAGATAGCAAAACAGGCGTACGCACTGGTTTAAGTGAAAATGACCAAAAAGTACTGACTGATGCCATCAATAAAAACTATAACAATGGCTTTGCTGCATCAGTGGGTTACATTACCGCAGATCCAATCGCACCTTCTGTTGTTAAAAAATAATTTTAGTGATTTCAAACAAAGCTGACTTCGGTCAGCTTTGTTGGTTTAAGGGAATATTCAAATCTATGATTTGATCTTTTAATTCACCAGCTTGAGTTTTTTCCAGCCAATTCCATTGTTGATTTCTCATGTTTAAAAAATTAGAACAACGTGTGCCGTATACAGGGCTTTGAATAAATGTAGACGATAAAAGTTGTTCCATTTCAGGGCTTATTCCAGTTGCGGGTAAAAGCTCTGGAATCACCTTTCGTTCATCCTCTAAGATATCCCACGCTGCATTTTCAATATCATCTTGATTCGCATTGTCTTGCAACATCGGTAAAAATTCTTGCGTAAACCGTTTACGCAGATGCGCTGTTTTTTCCCAATGCTCTGACATTAAACCATTAGAAACCACGTACACACCCTTGGCTAATACTTGTGGTGCTTCCCCGCGATTACTCATATAAACCGCCTGAGCTTGATCTCCCATAAATAAATTAAAACCTGCATATTGTTGCTGTTTTTGCTCAAGCTGTTGGGCAAAACGAATCGGCGTTAAATCTGACAACAAGAAATCTTCGACCAATGCACCTCTCGATGTGTCATACGTTTTTTTATCCTGACCATCACGAAAATTTGTGACAATCGCCCAACGCCCTGAAGCAGTCACGCCCATCCATGTGCCACCCGACTGTAGATCCTGACCTGCAATAATCGGCGTGTTTTCCCACAGATGTAATTGAATCGTGGGGCGTGCATAAAACTCATCCCGATTTGATAATAAGCAGATCGGTGTCTGTTCTAAAACTTGCCAAGCCAATGAGACAATACACATGAATTTTTTCTCGTCATCTTTTACACATTGAATGTACAACATTTTTCTTTTATTCCGTTAGAATCTCACGAAGATAAAAAATCAAGGAATAGGAATGCTGACCTACCCGAATATTGACCCTGTTGCACTGTCGCTCGGGCCATTGAAAGTCCATTGGTATGGGCTAATGTATCTCTTGGCTTTTTTATGCGCTTGGGGACTTGCTTCTTATCGCGCTAAACAACGTGATGGCTGGACAGCCGACATGGTTTCCGATCTTGTGTTCTACGGAGCGCTTGGCGTGGTACTGGGTGGGCGTATTGGCTATGTGCTGTTTTATGAGTTTGATAAGTTTCTGGCGAACCCAATCTGGCTGTTTCAGGTCTGGACGGGCGGCATGAGTTTTCACGGGGGGTTTATCGGGGTCATGCTGGCCATGATTCTCTGGTGCCGTAAATACCAAAAAACATGGTTTGAAACACTGGACTTTATTGCGCCCTGTGTTCCGACAGGCTTGATGTTCGGTCGTATTGGTAATTTTATCGGTGGCGAATTATATGGTCGTGCCGTTCAGGATCCGAATTATCCATTTGGCATGATTTTTCCAACAGATCCTTTGCATCTGGTCCGTCATCCATCGCAAATCTATCAAGCCATCTGTGAAGGTCTGATTCTATTTTTAGTGCTGTGGTGGTTTAGTAGTAAGCCGCGTCCACGCATGGCTGTTTCTGCGTTGTTCCTGATTGGCTATGGCATCGCTCGTTTTAGCATGGAGTTCTTCCGTGAGCCCGACGCTGATCAAGGCTTCATTTTATTGGGTTGGATGACCAAAGGTCAGATTTTAACTGTTCCGATGATTTTGATTGGCCTCTGGATGCTTTGGTACGCTTATCAACGTAAAATTTATGATTGGGGTCCTTTAAAAAATCGTTCAACCTGATTTTTAAAGTCATCTTTATTTTCGGTTTGGTTGGGAATCAAACCGAAAATTCAAAAAATTTTCATCAAGACAGCGAAACGATACAAAATTATTTAAACAATTTTAAATCTAAGTTGATCACTCCTACTTGTAAAATAATTTTAATTTTCCAATACATAAAATAAAAAACATCATCAATCCCACCAATCAAAACCCTCTCTTTTTATTGATTCGACCTTCCAGTGATAGATTTGTATGTTACATTTTCAGGGTTTCCATTCTGATCCAATCAATATGCTTGAATTCTGGTTTAGTTCTGATATTTCGCGTTCGAAAAAATTTTTGATTTTGATCATTACGCTACTGATTGCACTTGGCTTATATCGTTATCATCCATTGCCTTTAGACGTGATTTTAATGTTTGCTGGAACGGGTATCATTTTTTTAATCTGTCGCTATTTAAAACAACATTTTGCTCAAAATAATCCAACTGGCTTGCTTTATCGTTTATTGACATGGATTCCAATCGCCCTGTTATTGGCTCTGCTTTTTATGAAAACCATGAATAATTTGATGTGGTGGGGTATTCAGGGCATTGCTTTTATGGCACTTGCAGTCTTTGTCTTTTCCCCACAGTTTTTACTTAAAGCGCCACCGATCAACTCATCGAAAGATCATTAACATGTTAGATTTTTGGTATTCTGAGCGTTGTACACGTGGTATCAAACTGGGGATTTGCATTGCCACGTGTGTCATCATTTACCTCAGTTCCACCATTGAAAAATTACCAGCGCTTTTTGTTGTCATGAGTCTGTTACTGGGAATGATCCATCATTTTTTACAGCAAAAAATAAGTCGTATTCAAGCTGATAACCCCTATACAGAAGGGTTTTCAATCATTGGTTTTGTTTTTCCCATTATGGCGCTTATTACCCTCTTTTCTTTTTTGCCTCAGCCACATCAATGGATCTTAGCCATACAGGTCATCGGCTTCAGTGCTTTAGGTTTATTTATTGTTTCGATTTATCAAAATCGCGCACCACGTTAAAACGTGATGAGATCTGCTGTGCTGTTCATTCTGCGTAAAAGCAGTTAAGATTTAGCATCGATTTTTTAATATTTGATCGGTAATGAACCGACTAATATCCATCCAGATTAGAGAGCATCATGCGCGCGTATTTAGATCTTTTACAACATATCCTCGACAATGGCGGTGACAAAGGTGACCGTACAGGAACAGGAACACGTTCAGTATTCGGTCATCAAATGCGTTTTGATTTATCTAAAGGTTTCCCTTTACTCACCACCAAGAAAGTCCATTTCCGTTCGATTGTGATTGAACTCTTGTGGTTTTTAAAAGGCGATACCAACGTCCAATATCTCAAAGACAATAAAGTCAGCATTTGGGATGAGTGGTCGACCGCTGAACAAACGGCTCGTTTCGGTCGCCCTGAAGGTGAGCTTGGTCCAGTGTATGGTCATCAATGGCGTAACTTTGGCGCAACCCAAAAAGCAGATGGTAGCTACAACTCTGATGGATTTGATCAAATCAAATGGCTCATCAATGAAATTAAAACCAATCCAAATTCTCGTCGTCTGATTGTATCTGGTTGGAACCCAAATGAAGCGGGACAGGTTGCATTACCACCCTGCCATACTTTGTTCCAGTTTTTTGTTCAAGATGGCAAACTTTCCTGTCAGCTTTACCAACGTAGCGCCGATGTATTTTTAGGTGTGCCGTTTAACATTGCCAGTTATGCTTTGCTCACCCATATGATTGCGCAAGTTTGTGAATTAGGCGTTGGTGATTTTGTCTGGACAGGTGGTGATACTCATCTCTATGCCAATCATTTTGAACAAGCACAGTTGCAAGTTACTCGTGAACCACTGGCGTTATGTCAATTAAGATTAAATCCAGACATTCATGATCTTTTTGATTTTAAATTTGAAGATATCGAGATTGTAGATTATCAATCGCATCCTGCAATTAAAGCCCCTGTCGCAGTATAAGGTTAAGGAATTTCACAATGGCTTTTCAAGACCTAGAAGTGGTCCATGTGGTCGCTATGGATCAGCAACAATGCATTGGTAAAGGCAATGCTTTGCCGTGGCATATCTCCGCTGACTTGAAACATTTTAAGGAAATTACACAAGGCGGTATCGTGATCATGGGTCGTAAAACCCTTGAATCGATGGGGCGCACCTTGCCCAACCGTGTCAATTGGGTAATTACTCGTGATCCTAGTTGGCACTTTGATGGAACTAAAGTAGCTCATAGTATCGAAGCGGCTTTAATCGGTGCAGCACAAGATGCAAAACAATCCAATCAAACCGCGCTATTTATTATAGGTGGCGGTGAAATTTTTAGTCAGACTCTTGAGATTGCTGATCGTCTGGAACTTACTCATGTTGAACTCGATGTACAGGGAGATGCGCATTACCCTGCCATTCCAGTCAGTTTTAACAAGATAGCCAGTGAACAACATACTGATGACAAAACTGGTATTGCTTTTGAATTCGCAACTTATCATAAATAGTACATAACAATAGAATTAGCGCAAACTTATGCAGCACATTGGAAAAAAAGAATTTTTAACTGCTCTAGGCAAAGGACTGATTCTGGCAGCCTTTGGCTTGTTTATTATTTTTTCCAGTATATGGGTATGCATGGCTATCTGGATTCAACAACCCTTAGGCTGGCTTTTCAGTCGTGTGCTGATTGGCGTCTGGATCGTTTTTGCCTTAAGTATTTTAGGGATTTATGTCACTCAACATTTGATTAGCCGACGGGTCGATTTGGCGATTTATTTGGTGGCTTTTATTGCAGTACTGATCTGGTACTTTTCAATCCCAGCCTTACAAAATCGTGACTGGAATCCTGAAGTCGCTAAAATTTTATCCTATGAACGTACAGGGAATTTGGTCACCTTGCACAATATTCGCAACTTTGACTGGAAACCTGATGGAAGTTATACCGAACGCTGGGAAACCCGACATCTCAATCTGGATAAAATTAGTGGGGTTAATATCGTAACTTCTTACTGGATGGGTCCACAAATTGCCCATACCTTGGTCAGTTTTAATTTTAGTGATCAAGCCCCTCTAGTTTTTTCTATTGAAATTCGTAAGGAAAAGAATGAGAACTTTTCAGCAGTCGGCGGTTTTTTTAGACAGTTTGAACTGAGTCTGGTTGCAGCGGATGAAAAAGATATTATTTATACACGTAGTAATGTGCGTAAAGAGCAAGTCTATTTATTTCCAATCAAGATGACCAATACACAGGCTAAAGCGCTGTTTAATGAATATTTAAAAACAGTCGATGAACTTCAAAAAGAAGCACGCTGGTATAATACGCTGACCAGTAATTGCACCACACTGGTGTTTGATATGGTGCAAGCCATCAATCCAAATGAATTGCCGAAAGATTATCGTCTAATCGTGTCTGGTTATTTACCTAATTATCTTTATGATTTGAACGTGCTCAGTCATCGCTATACGGTACCTGAGTGGTATCAAATGGCATATATCAATGCACGTTCAGCCGAGTACGAAACATTTAAATATAAAAGCAGTGCCAACTTTTCCGCGGCCATCCGTGAAGGCTTGCCACAGCCCAATCAACAGGCTCACTAAATTGTGAAGATAATGTGAGAGCACACTAAAAATTAACTACACAATTTCACGTTTTTTCACTGCGTTTTGAGTGTTTTTTTGCTCTTATATCTAGCAATTGCGTCCGTATATTAAGGGTTATTTTCATGCTCAAGCATTGGATAATTTCAACTGGTCTTATTTCTTGCCTGACCATCACAGGTTGTGCCGCTACCACTTCAGCGCCCACTGCATCTGTAGCCAAAGTAACATCCAGCGCCTCATCTCAATCTCAGCAACCTACGCTGTTATATCAGCAACACTGGGTCGCTACCGAAATTAATGGTTTTCAGGTGGAATCTTCTGAAAAAACGCCTCAAATCCAGTTTGATTCAAGCTCTAAACGTTTTAGCGGTTCAGATGGCTGCAACCAGATTATGGGCAGTTTTAACACGACAGATGACCATTTAAGCTTTGGTCAAATCGCAAGTACCAAAATGATGTGTCCAGATGCAAATAGTCTTACCGCCACTCAATATCAACAAGCATTGGCAAAAGTTACGAGTTATCGTGCCAGTTCACAACTACTGGTCTTATTTGATCAAAATGGACAAACCCTCATTGCCTTTAAAAAGGCAGATACATAAACGCATGATTCAGACCAATACATTTAATTTTATGAATAAATTGTGCTAACACTATAGTATTAAGTGATGAGCAATAAAGAAAGGGATCAGGATATGCAGCAAGCTTTATTTGGTGGAGGATGCTTTTGGTGTACCGAAGCGGTATTCTTGCAAATTCAGGGTGTCATTAAAGTCGTTAGCGGTTATGCAGGTGGAGACATTCCTAACCCTAACTACGAAGCTGTGTGTACGGGGCAAACCCAGCATGCAGAAGTGATTTTAATTGACTTCGATGAACAACGGGTTAGCTATACACAATTGCTTCATGTGTTTTTTGCCACACATGATCCAACTACACTGAATCGTCAAGGGAATGATGTCGGCACTCAATATCGCTCTGTTATTTATTATTTTGATGAAACCCAGAAACAGCAAGCTGAGCAACTCATTGTAGAGTTAAAACAGGAAGGTATCGATATCGTCACCGAACTCAGTCCTGTGCCAACTTTCTATCCAGCAGAAGATTATCATCAAAACTTTTATGCCAAAAATCCGTCACAGGGCTATTGTAACTTTGCAATCCCGCCTAAGCTGTCAAAGCTTAGAGGAAAGTTTCAAGATTTACTAAAAACTGAGTGAATAAAATTTTGAGATAAAAAAAGCAACTCACCTGAGTTGCTTTTTTTACAGCATGACTAAAAATCAGTTTTCGCTCACAAAGGCAATATCACTGAGTCCGGCTTCACTCGCACGTGACATAACTTGCGCCACCGTATCATAACGTGATTCTTTATCTGCACGTAATTGAACAGTTGGCTTTTGAGCGGATTGACCTGCTTCATTAAAACGTTTTTGTAGTTCATCCAGCGTAATGCTTTCTTGTCCCCATGCAATACCACCATCAGCATTGATGCTAATCGTAATCGGTTTATCGGGAGGTGGCTGAATTTCAGCCGTTGTTTTTGGTAACGTTAATGGCACTGATGGGTTGGCGACCGTCGCGGTGACAAGGAAAATGATCATCAATACCAACATAATGTCAATTAACGGAATGAGGTTCATCTCATTCATGCCACTGTCGTGGTCTTCACCCAATTGAAAAGCCATTAAGCCTGACCTCCAACATAGCTTTGTGAAGTTGCTTTCACGTCTGCTTTTGCTTCTGTAGAGTCTTGTAATAACATGGTGTCGATCAATAAGCTATGTGCCTGATCCTGTAAATCATGCGCTAAACCACGATTAAAACGCACACAAATGTTGTAAGCCAGTACCGCTGGGATCGCAACAGCCAAACCCAAACCAGTCATGATCAGTGCTTCACCGACTGGGGTGGCAACCTGAGCCAAACCTGCCTGACCACTTTTACCGACGGCAACCAAAGCATGGAAAATACCCCATACTGTACCAAATAAGCCGACGAAAGGTGCAATCGAAGCAATAGTACCCAAAACTGCCACACCTTTTTCTGCATTAGATTTTTCAGCAGAAATTTGACGTAGCAACGCTTGTTCCGCTACCGCCTTACGCTGATCAAATGGCAAATGTATAAATTTTGCTTTTAAGCTAGATAATGCTTTAGACAGTTGAGCATAAGCTTGTTGTTTTAATTGGCGGGTTCCCATCAAACGCAAGATGAAAATCGTCCAGGTTGCAATCGACATTGCCAAAAGCACAAAATACAGTGTTTTGCTGACTGCATCTGCATGTTGCCAATAAACTGAAAAGTTCATACTCGAACTCCTGAAAATGTTAGCCGTTAGGATTCAATGTTAATTCAAATGGTTGTTCTGCCCGAATTGGGTAAGCCACACCATTTTCTTTATACGGTTTGAATTTTGCACTGCGCACTGCGCGTAAAATCTTGTCATCGAGTGACGCAACACCACTACTACGCGTCACACGCGCATTGGTTATTTTGCCACTTTCATCTGCTTCAATCATGACCACTACAGTACGGGTTTCGCCTTGTAGATCACGATTAGTATATGAAGGACGTGGAGAACGACTCCACTGTACACCTGAACCCCCAATCGATACGCTTTTTGGCGATGGATCGCGCTGCGGTTCTGCCGCAGGCTGAGGAGCAGGTTTTGCCTTTTCAACCACTTTTTCAGTCACTGTCGTGGTGGTCGTTAATGGTTTCATGTCAACCTTAGGTTCAGCTTTAACGACTTCTTTAGGGGTTTCCGCTTTTTTTACCTGCTGCACTTTTTCCACTTTTTTTGGTGGTGGTGCAACTTTTTCTACCACCTTGACCTCTTTCACCTCTTTTTTCGGTTTTGGCTGTTCTTTCTTTGGTTCAGCCTTTGGCTTAGGAGGTAATGGAGGTGGTGCCTGAATTTTAACAAACCGAACGTTTAACGGTTGTTTCTCAATCGGTTTGAGCTCAGGAGTTTTAAGATGACTCACCGCCCATAACACTCCCGCATGACCAATCACAACCGCAACCAGTGCAGCGATGACCTTTTTTTTCATCGGATGAGGAGAATTCGGAGGAGTAGAATTCAAAGTTATTGCAGGAGATTGACTCATGTGAATCTAATTACCTTGTTGAAAACCAAATGTCCGTAACAATATGTTGGAACGATTTAGCTCATCGGTTCAAACAATTAAAGTAACGCAATAATAAATGAGAAGTGTTTTCATTTGCAACCGTTATTTTATAGAACTGTAACTACCACAATAAAATTATTTATATTTCATATAGATAAATTATAAATTTAAGTATAGAAAATTTCTTCATAAATTTAAATCGTGATCGGAAATAATTATTATGATATATCATAACACTTACTCTGGATAAAAAAGCATGCGCTTTGGCATGCTTAAATCTACGACTTAATTATTGAAACACTACCGTCTTATTTCCATCGACAATAATACGGTCTTCCAGATGCCATTTAACAGCTCTTGCCAAGACATTACGTTCCACATCCTGTCCAAGTTCGCGCAACTGTTCTACAGTAAAATCATGGCTCACGCGTTCTACGTCTTGTTCAATGATCGGTCCTTGATCCAAATCAGCCGTCACATAATGTGCCGTTGCACCAATCAATTTAACGCCTTTTTCATAAGCTTGTTTATATGGATTTGCACCCACAAATGCTGGAAGGAAGGAATGATGGATATTAATCACTTTCATTTCCCAATGTCTTACAAACTCTTCATCCAGAATTTGCATATAACGCGCTAACACTAATAAATCATTGCCTTGCATGAGTTCATCAATTTGCGCATATGCTTCGCGTTTATTTTCTTTATTCACAGGTACAACTTCGAATGGAATACCAAAGTTTTCCACCGCTTCACGTAAATCTTCGTGATTTGACACCACTTTAGTAATTTCACAAGCCAGACCACCGCGGGCATGTCGCCATAAGAGCTCAAGTAGGGCATGATCCACTTTAGAAACTAAAATCCCGACTTTTTTCAGTTCATTGACAAAGGCCAAACGCCATTGCATGTTGTAGCGCTCAGCGACGTTTGCCGCAAAAGTCTGAATCAATGTATCTTTACGGCTTTGTAAATGCTCCAGCTCAAATTCCACACGCATAAAATAACGTCCGCCCTGAGCTTCTGTGGCGTATTGATCAAGTGCGGTAATATTTGCTCCCTGATGATACAAAAAGCTCGATACAGCTTGCACGATGCCCGGTTTGTCTTCACAGGTGATAAGTAAACGTGCTGTATTGGCGGTGGTCGTGTTCATTTGATTAATATCACTTATAAGTCAATTTTAAAAAATAAGCCGAGTATTCTAGCGCTTTTTTGCAAGAGACTGAAACAGTTTCAATTGACAAGATTGAACCCATCCTTGCAACGCCCTAAATTACTGGTTTTTTGCAGATAAACTTGCAAACAGCTCTGAACTACCAAAACTTTCAAGTAAGCTTTCATAGGTTTGACGGCTTTCCCCCATCAAATATGGTCCTTCTAAAAACACCATCTGACGCAAGGCTTGCCAAATCCATTTTTCTTCTAGGTGACTACTGTCACTGATATGTCCTGACATATAAAGGAAATTGGTCCAGTTGGTTAACACGATCCACAGATTAATGACCAATGCTTCAATTTCTGAATTGGTCATTTTCATCAGACCTGCATCCACAAATGCCTGATAGATTTTTTGTCCCTGCTGCATCACCTTGCCTGCGAATCGCGGATAAATCTTTTTGAAGTCATCATTACTTTCAACTAAATGATAAACATCGCGATGCAAAAAACGATAAGCCCAAAGCTGATTACTCAAGACCTGAAAATAACGGATTTTATCATTGGCATTGACCAGACGGTCATCTGGCAATGCCAGCATCTTTAATGTTTCATGCTGGTACTGTTCTGCCAGTTCTTTAATGATTTCCTGTTTATTGCGGAAGTGATAATACAGATTGCCAGGACTGATCCCGAGCTCGGCAGCAATATGATTGGTGGTCACTGAGCGTTCACCGCGCTCATTGAATAATTGCAAACTGATTTGCAAAATACGATCTTTGGTTTTGACTGTTTTACTGAGAGACATTATTTAATAACCGTACCTAAATTCAAAAAGTTAAAACGCGGACACATAAACCAGCTTGACTATTTAGAGTATTTACTCTAAAAATTACTATATATCGCAAATTTTAGTTATGGAAGCGTGTCATGAACAGTCAAACAAAAACAATGTCGATGACTCCTCATTCATTTAATGTCCAACATCTCAAAGAGATTTTGGAACATCAAAAGCTAGCATACCAGCGTTATCCTGTTCCAACAGCAAAAGATCGTATTGATAGATTAGCCCGACTAAAACAGGTTTTAGTCAAATATCAGGATCAGATGGTTGAAGCCATCAATGCCGATTATGGTAATCGCTCTGTGGGCGAAACCAAAATTGGCGAGTTACTCACCTGTATTGAACAGGTAGGCTATTATAGCAAGCATTTGACCGAATGGATGAAGCCATCCAAACGTCATGTCAGTCTCATTCACCAACCCGCCAAAGCTTGGGTTCAATATCAGCCGCTCGGTGTTGTAGGTATTATTGCACCTTGGAACTACCCTTTACTCCTTTCTGTCGGGCCACTCATCTGTGCACTGGCAGCGGGTAATCATGCCATGATCAAAATTTCAAGTGCCTCGGCGCACTTTGGACAAGTCTTGGAAAACGCGCTTTCTGAAGCCTTTCCGCAAGAACTTGTAACAGTGATTAATGGGGGTGGTGCAATTTCTGATGCTTTTAGCCATTTGCCTTTCGACAAAATTATTTTCACTGGCTCAACCAGTGTGGGTAAAACTGTGATGGCGGCGGCAGCTGAAAATCTAGTTCCAGTGATCTTAGAGCTCGGTGGAAAATCTCCTGCCATTATCCATCCATCCATGGACATGAAAGATGCAGCACAACGTTTAGCGGTTGGAAAACTCTGGAATGCAGGTCAAACCTGTGTTGCACCAGACTATTTATTTTTACCCAAAGGCCGTGCAGCCGAGTTTATTGAAAACTTTAAAACCATTGTGAAAGGGATGTATCCTTATTATCATGATAATCAAGACTATACGTCGATTATCAATGATAAACAGTATAATCGTTTGCAAAACTATCTGGAAGATGCCCGCACTCAAGGTGCCCGAATCATTGAAATTAATCCAGAACAAGAACAGCTAGAAGATGTTCGTAAAATTGCACCTACCTTATTAACAGGTGTAACCACAGAAATGGAGATCATGAAAAATGAGATCTTTGGTCCAATTTTACCGATCTTTGAATATGATCATATTGAGGATGTGATTGAGTTTATTAATCGCCGCCCTCGCCCACTTGCGCTATACTATTTCGACTTTGATCAATCACGTGCCGATTATGTCGCCGAACGTACACATTCGGGACATTTTGGTCAAAATACCGTGTTAACTCACGTTGCACAGGACGACCTTCCTTTTGGTGGTGTTGGTGCATCTGGAATGGGTAAATATCACGGTCCAGAAGGTTTTTTCAATCTGTCTCATGGACGGTCAATGATGTCGAATCCTAAGCTATATAGCTTAAAATATATTCTGCCACCATTTAATAAGCCGATTCACAGATTACTTTACAAAACGCTTCTACGTTAGGATGATCAAGGCATGATCTATCACACCAGATCATGCTGCGTTTTTACCAAATTCGCTTGTCTTTTAATCGTATTTTTGGTATAAAACGCCCCTTGAATAAATTCAATCTGTTTATTTGTATGACTGGCCACAGATTTGCTGTTGGCTAAATCAATGGAGTTCCACCATGTCTAAGGTTTGCCAAGTTACCGGCAAGCGTCCAGTCGTTGGTAACAACGTCTCACACGCCAACAACAAAACCAAGCGCCGGTTCGAGCCGAACCTGCACCACCACCGTTTCTGGTTAGAAAGCGAAAAACGTTTTGTACGTCTTCGTTTAACCACTAAAGGTATGCGTATTATCGACAAATTGGGCATTGAAAAGGTTGTTGCTGATCTTCGTGCTCAAGGCCAAAAGATCTAAGGAGTCCTTGCAATGCGTGACAAGATTCGCCTAGTTTCTTCAGCTGGTACAGGTTATTTCTACACTACCACTAAGAACAAACGTACTATGCCGGAAAAAATGGAAATCAAAAAATTTGATCCAAAAATCCGTCAACACGTCATCTTCAAAGAAGCTAAAATCAAATAATTTTAGATTCTTTAAAAAACGACTTCAAATGAAGTCGTTTTTTTTTGCATTCTTTTTATGCAGCTTGTTAAACTTTTCATCATTTTAAGATTGGCATTAATTATGCTTATTTACTTTACTTCAAGCTTAAGGAGTACCGAGTGCCACATGACGTAGATCTAATTATATTACTCGCTGTCGGATTTGGTATTGCCCTGATTTTTGGTTATATCGCCGCACGTCTACGCCTTCCTCCATTGATTGGTTATCTCATCGCGGGCATTATCATCAGTCCCAATACACCTGGTATCGTGGCAGATATGGCACTCGCTAATCAGCTTGCAGAACTTGGTGTGATGTTCCTCATGTTTGGTGTGGGAATGCATTTTTCCCTGAGTGACTTACTTCAGGTACGTCGTATTGCGCTACCAGGTGCGATTTTGCAGATTGCTGTAGCGACTTTGCTTGGTGTGGGGGTTTCCATGTGGTGGGGCTGGAGTTTTGGCTCAGCCCTCGTGTTTGGTTTGAGTCTTTCTTGTGCAAGTACCGTGGTATTACTCAAGGCTTTAGGCGATCGTGGTTTATTAGATTCAGTCAATGGCAAAATTGCCGTTGGCTGGCTGCTGGTCGAAGACTTGGTGATGGTACTCGTATTGGTGTTATTACCTGCCACAGCCGTCTTACTGGGCGGCAAACCATTAGCACATGCCGCAACGGATCAGAGTATATGGATCACATTAGGCATTACCTTACTTAAAGTGGCTGGCTTTATTGCCTTTATGCTGATTATTGGTAAACGTCTCGTACCGATGATTATGCAATTCGTGGCGCGCTTAGGTTCACGTGAGTTATTCACGCTTACCGTTGTTGCCGCAGCGGTATCCATCGCCTATGGCTCTTATGCCATTTTTGGGGTTTCCATGGCACTGGGAGCGTTCTTTGCAGGAATGGTGGTTAAAGAGTCTGATTTTAGTCATCGGGCTGAAGAAGAAACACTACCTTTACGTGAAATTTTTTCAATTCTGTTTTTCGTCTCTGTCGGCATGCTCTTTGACCCACGGATTTTGGTCGAACAACCCTTACATATTTTGGCGGTAATCGCGATTATTATGGTCGGGAAAACACTGGCGGCTATGGCACTGGTGTTATTCTTCCGTTATCCGATTAATACAGCTCTGACTGTTGGCGCGAGTTTGGCTCAAATTGGTGAGTTTTCTTTTATTTTGGCTACCCTCGGTGTCTCATTAGGATTACTAACACTAGATGCACAAAACCTGATTTTAGCAGGCGCTCTATTTTCCATTACGCTGAATTCATTTGTTTTTTCAGCCATTGAACCCATTCAGCGCTGGATCCGTGAACGTTCACATTTAGCACGTTTACTGGAACGTAGTGGCGATCCATTGGCCATGTTGCCAGATGAAGTCGATCAAGACTATTTACGTGATCAGGTGGTCATGGTGGGTTATGGTGAGGTTGGGCGACGAATCACCAAAACCTTGATGGAACAGGATATTCGTGTGGTGATCGCAGAAGAAAATCGTGAAATAGTCGAAAATCTGCGTAAGAAAGGCATTCCAGCGGTAAGTGGTGAAGCCACGGAGCCAAGTGTGTTGATTCAGGCACATATCATGCATGCGCGGTTATTGGTATTATCACCCATGGATATTATTGATATTCATCGCATTGTTGATATTGCCAAACAACTGAATCCTCGAATTGAAGTGCTTTGCTGTGCCGAAAGTCATGAAGAAGCTGAGGTCATTCGGCAGGATAATGTCGGATTAGTGTTCTATGCCAAAGAAGAAATGGCGAAGAATATGAGTCAGCATATTTTGCATCAAATTGAATTGGCACATCATACAACTACCAGCAACCATTAAAGCTGATCAAAACAACCAAAAAAAAGCGTACTCTGGGTACGCTTTTTTAGCTTAAATGTTGGGGTTGTTCATCCACTACCTCAGCCTGCCATTGATTCATTTGTTTTTCCAACAAACCAAATAACGCAGCCTGAATCATATGCTGGGCAACCATAGGAGTTTGGTCTCCAAGAAGTGCTTTGACTTCATCATTAAACTGAATCTTAACCAAAGGTTCCTGTTCTGAATCAGCATTTCGCAGTGCCAATTCACCACCTTCAAGTTGAACCAGTTCCAGAATGGCTTCCTGGCTACCAAATAATTCTTTCAACTGTTGAATAGACATAAATCCTCCATGTTCAACATGGTGGCAAAGAGCAACTGCACTTTGCGCTATATGAGATTTATATATAGGAACTCTTGTAGCAGATTTCAAGTTCTCTATAGGAATTGGGATTAAAATTCCACCATTTCATTGCGAAAGCCATCAATCAAATGACTTAATTCACGATGCCATTCGCGTAGAATTTTGACATCAGGCAACCATGATTGCGGGCCTTGCGTGACTTTGATGATCAAGTGTGAAGACGTTTCTTCTTCTGGCGTTGGCTCAGTGGGTTCAGGTGCGTATTGACACATCCGATAAGCGCGTTTAAGTTCAGCAATAAAGCCATCTTTCGCGAGTTGCTGAAGAACAAGGACTTCTGGTGAAACCTGTCCTTTCTCTGCCATTTTATCTTCAATTGACTTTAGGGTCGGTTGCATATCTGTTAAGCGATAGTAACGTACTAGCTCCTGTAAAAAAGCCAGCACTGCACCGTGTAAATGAAACACTGCGGTTTCTCGATACGCTTGTGCCTGTTGTACGTGTTCAATTTGCTCGGCTTGTTGACACGCCAGACGTGCAAAATACAACTTTTGATTGGTACGATCGGCATGATAACGAGCAACACGAGACATGATTTTTCCTTAACTGAACTCAACGAATGCTATACATTAGCTTAACTGGATATGGGGCAATTCGACAACTTTTTCAAATCGAAAAGACATGCGCCAAACAATAAAAATTTAAAAAATTATCAGGTCTCTGCTGCTTTGACTCGAATCCCAGCACCCTTAACTTTAAAGGTATTCAAACCCTTGATTGCTTTAATCGCTTCACGCGCATGTGGCATTTCTACAAAACCAAAACCTTTGGATTTACCTGAGGCTGGATCTAGGACCAATACACAGGACTCTACTTGCCCAAAAGGTTGAAACAACTCGAGCAGTTCCTGTTCAGTAATGGAACGTTCGAGATTACGGACGAGGATTTTCATGATTTAACCTTTTAGACAGCGTGAATTACGCATTGAAATTTTGAATATATGAAACAGTTTAATCGAGATCGATCCCAAAACTAAATCGTTTCTGCCGAACTTGCGTTTTTTGTGGAAATCTAGGAACGATTTGATGAATTTCTGCCTTTACCAGTGTTTGCGGTAAATCATTCAGAAAATAACTCTCAATTTTACGACCTTGTTCATCGTATTGATCTTGTGCCCACGTATTATAGTTTTGCTTGGTAATAATCAACTCATTTTCAGCACGGGTTAGAGCAACATAAAGGACACGGCGCTCTTCTTCTACTTCGTCAAAATCGCCCTGCGCCCGCGCATGCGGATAAGAGTTGGGAGAAACATGCGGTACATAACAAACTTTCTGTTCAGCGCCTTTGGCTGAATGAATGGTAATGATCGTCACCAAGTCCTGATCACCTGCGCGTTCAATTTCAGACACAGAAATTGGTTCTAACACATATTCTTCCAAAAATTCGGACAATGCACCGTGCTTACGTCCCAATTGCTTGACCAGATCAAAATCTTTGACGCGACGCGACCAATCCTGTGTTTTATAGTTTTGCTCTGACTGCTCAGATAAGGCCTCCAATGCCAACGCAATTGAAGCTTCAACATGTTGTTGCAGTACATCCAGTTGTTTTAAAATTAAAATTGCCGATGTTGCTACTTTACCGTGACGCTCCAAGCGTTCACAGCGGGCTTCAATATCTGGCAAGGCAATAAGTTCATGCGCCAGTTTACTGGCTCCTACATCACCGACACCGTTCCAAAGCGTTAAAAACCGCATCCAAGCGATATCATCTTGTGGATTAATCACCACTCGTAGCATACTCAAAACGTCTTTGACATGCGCCGATTCAAGCAGTTTTACACCACCAATGAAACGATAGGGAATATTGCTAGAGATAAAAGCCCCTTCGAGATAACGCGCTGAAAAGCCAGAGCGAACTAGCAGCATATGCTCATTCCAGTTTACACCCTGCTGTTGACGTGCCATCAAGTCCTGAGCAATCCAGTTGGCTTCTTCAAATTCATTATTGAAAATATGCAACTGTGGCTTTAAACCATGGCCACGATGCGCTTTGAGTTGTTTATCATAGTGAATCGGACTATCTGCCAAAAGCCAGTTAGAAATATCCAGAATTTCCTGCGTAGAACGATAATTTTCTTCAAGCGTTAGCACTTGAGCATCTGGAATACGTTCCTTAAAATGATGAATATTTTCAAAATCTGCACCGCGAAATCCATAAATTGACTGCGCATCATCGCCTACACAGAATAAGCTGACATGCTCAATCAAAGGTTGCAAAATGGCCCATTGCAGCGGATTGGTATCCTGCATTTCATCAACCAGAAGCACTTTGCAAAATTTAGCAACCCACTGCACCAGTTCAGGTGAGTTTTGCAGATTCACCGCCACGATCGCCAAAATATCGTCATAATCCAGAAAATGGCGTTCCTGTTTACGCGCTTCATAGGCCTGCATCAACTCTGCAATCTGAGCTTTGTGCTCCATTGCTTCAGGCAGTTGTTTGATTAAAGCATCGGATAGTTTTGATTGGGTATTACGTGCATAAGAATACACATCACAAAGCTGCGCTGCTTTGGGTAAGACATTGTCTTTATCTTTACCACGCAGTAACCGAAACATCAGCATTTGATCATCCCGATCAATAATCGTGAAATGTCCAAGTCCAAAAGCTTGCGGATTACGGCGCAATAAGTACATGCAAAAAGTATGAAATGTTGAAGCGCGCAGCCCTTTTGCAGGTGCGCCCAAATGCTGCTCGACACGAGTCACAATTTCACTGGCGGCACGTCGGGTAAAGGTCAAAATCTGGATTTGATCGGCCGCTGTACCTGTATGAATTAAATGAGCAGCTCTTGCAACGATCGTTTTGGTTTTACCACAGCCAGCACCTGCCAATATCAGACAATGCTGTGCATCCGTCGTAGCGGCACGATACTGTTGAGGATTTAACTCACCAATTAACTGCTCAAAACTCATAAGACCAAATATAAAACCAAATATAAAAAAGAATAGACCCTAGTGTAGCAGAGTCTATTCTTTTGCGGTGAAACCTGTTTTTTTAGGCTTTGATCAAACTTAAGAGGTTGTAGTTGAGCTATGCGGCAAATGTTTTATCGCAGAAGCTAAACTCAAATAATTAATCCCTTGAAATAGAATATCTACTGCCAAAAACAAACCAAGCACCCAAAATGGCGCATCAGGCGAAGTCAAAATAATAACCCCGGTAATAAATGTTAAAATACCTGAAATCAACGTCCATCCCCACCCTGCTACAGGTTTGATGACAAAGGCATTAATAAAACGAAAAATACCAGCGACAATTAAAGCGAAAGCCAATAAATTAGTCAGGATGACGGCTGTTGTGATGGGCGCTTTAAAAATATAATAGCCAGCAACAAAATACAGTATCCCAAATAATGCCCATAACCAACTGCCAATCCCTTTAAATAATTTAAATCCTGCAACGATATGAATCACACCACCAATCATGATGAGTACGCCAAATAAATAAACCACTGAAAGCGTTGCTAATGCCAATGATCCAAATAGAATAATGCCAAATATAATCAGCATGATACCGCATGCTATATACCATTTTCTTTGTTGCTGTAATTCTTCTGTAATTATATCGTTACCAACAGTTTTCATATTTTTACTCTCTTATTTATCATGAATGTATCGTATTATATTGTATGATTATTAGTCAGAATTCTGTATAAAATATGCATCTACTTTGATATTTTATATTATTCTTACATTTGATATTTTATATTATTCTTACACATGAAAACTTTCTCTGCAAATCGGTTCACATATTACTGAATATATTGCACCTGATTACGTCCTTGAGATTTCGCCAAATACAGCAGTTCGTCTGCCGACTTTAAAAAAGTCGTCGCATCCAAATAGTTTTTTTCTGTATCCAGTGTATTTACACCAATACTCACCGTAACTTTGGAAAAAATATTTTCTGCTTTACTTGGAATATTCAGCTCAAAAATCTGACAACGACATTTTTCAGCCATTTGAATCGCATCTTGTAAGCAGGTTTCAGGTAGAAGAATCACAAACTCCTCTCCACCAAAGCGCGCTACGAAATCAGAAGCACGGCTAAACATATTCCTCAACTGACCTGCAATCGTGATAAGGCACACATCGCCCTGAAGATGGCCATAACGATCATTATAATCCTTAAAAAAATCGACATCGATAAACAAGACTGACAAAGGACGCTGGTAACGGAGTGAACGGCTAAATTCATATTCAATTTGTTCACTTAAGGCTTTGCGATTAGCAACACCTGTCAATGCATCTAGTAATAGCAACTGCTGATTTTTTTGATTCAGTGATTCTAGTTCCAGCTCCAATTTTTTACGTTCAGAAATATCGAACATAAAACCAATAATCGCGACAGTTTCCCCTTCCTCTATCTCGGCATAAACCACATCCCGAATCCAGATGTAGTCACCACTTGGCGTTAACGCGCGATAATCTGCTTCATGATCTGTCCCCTGATTGGAGAGATTGACACAATAAGATACCGTTTTTTCACGGTCTTCTTCATGAATGCGATCTATCCAGTCCTGTGCAGTTTTCCAACTATCTTGAGGCCATCCCAAAACGCTTTCAATTTGTGGCCCAATATAGCTGAACTCTTTGGTTCGCCAATCAATTTTCCACGGGATAGCACGGGTGGATTCCAATAAGGTTTTATAAAATTGATAGTCTTGACAATCGATCATATCTGCCCCCGATGTCTGTTTTGAAAATGGATGATTCTTGGTTAAATATATGGATATTGATTTTGTTTTAAATGTGATTTAGATCACAAGTTATTTATTTATTCAAATTATCAGTCTTTCAGTATAAATGTCAATATCTATTTAAAAACATCAATTTATGTAAAAATAAAATGAAAAATAATGTTTTTAATCTTTTAATTAGACAAAAAGTTTCATCTATTTTAACCAACCAACTTCTTGAGCAGTTAAATGATTCAATATGGTTTGGTTTAAGTGTTCAGGCATTTTATTTTCATGATCTGAAACAGGAATTTTCCCCGCCATCAGTTCAGCCTGTTTTTGCGGATAATGAGGTTGCTGTTCAGGCTTAGCATAACCGATTGGATAAATCGGTTGCCCTGTTTGTAAATCGTACTTATCTGTTGCTCCAAATGCATGTAGTAATTCATGTGTCAGGACAATATTATTTTGTGAATCTTGTTTTTTTGATGCAAATAAATTAACTGATCCAATTCGTCCTTTTTCCAAAGCAGTCGAATGCTTAAGCTGATTGATGTATTGAGGATCATAATAGTTCAGATATAAGGTCACAGATGCATGCTGATCTTCAGATTTTCGTTGTTGCCACGCATAAAACCTAAATTTAAGACTCCACCACATGACGTTTAAAATGGATGATTCTTCGGGAACTCGTGGTGGTTTGGCAGTTAAGGTTCGCCCTATTTTCATGATCACGAAAATAGGCTGTCGATAATTGGCAGACTGTTGTTCTAAATAGCTTTTTACTTCGACAAACTGGCTCAACTGGAGTTGTTGGATATATTGTGATGTAGAGGCGTGACCATCTGCATTCACTGGGTGCAATAACACCACAATTGGCCGATTCCAGTTTTGATTCTGGTCACGCCAGTTATTGATTAGCACCACCAATAAAATCAAGAGTAAGATGGCGATACGAATATTTTTCCAAAATGAAGCTTTTTTGGGTGATGCCATACATATCCTTGAAACTATGGCATTAGCCTAGCGACTTTTACTTTATCATTTTTTTCAGAGAATACGATCCATCCACTATGAATGGACTTTATAGCTTCTTCATAATTTCTAATATTAAAGTCAGAAGTTTCAAGAATTTTTACAAGACTAGAAATCTTAGCCCACCCATGAATATCTGCATGTTGAGCAATGGCTTTCTGTACGAATTTCACAAAAGTGCTAAAACTACGTTTTCTTAAATACATTTGGCTGCCTTGCATCTTAGTTTCAAATAAATCCAAAGCTTGTATTAAACCGGATAGTTTTGCATATCCATAATTCCGAGTATCAAAATCTGGCTTAACAGTTGAAATATAAGTTCCTACTGTTCCTAAATATGCCCAACCACTATCATCAGAATTATCTTTTACTGCTTTATAAATAAGATTTAATGTCGCTACGTCAATTTGATGTTTAATTACTACTTTTTCATCAGTTCCTTGTTTAATATCTTTAATATCCTCTTTTTTTACTAAATTGTCCTCTTGCTTAGCGTCATTCAAAATAAGATTTTCGACATAGATAAACTTATCACAGGCTTTACGAAATGCTTCGGGTGTTTTGTTACGACCAAAACCATAAACGGTTAGGCCGCTTTCTCTGATTCTGGAAGCCAGTGGAGTAAAGTCACTGTCACTTGATACGATACAGAATCCATCTAAAGCCCCCCCATAGAGCAAATCCATTGCATCAATAATTAAAATCATGTCTGTAGCATCTTTGCCAGATGTATAGGCAAACTGCTGGACAGGTGTAATGGCATGCGGAAGCAAAACATCGCGCCATTTTTTTAAAGACTCACTACTCCAATCTCCATATACCCGCTTTACGCTCGCAATACCATATTTGGCAACTTCCTCAAGAATCGACTCTATAGAATTCACTGAAGAATTATCAGCATCAATTAGAACCGCTAATTTTTTTATTTTAATGTCCATTTCTATCTCAGAATATTTTACTTTAGATATGATAAAGGCGAATTTTATTCGCCTTTATCACTCATTTATTGACTATTTAAGCCTCAGCCCATTTCCCATCTTGATACAGCAGACTCCATTTAGTCTGTTTACCTTCTGGCGTCTCAGAACCAATGTATTGTGCCTGATTTTTACGGCTAAACTTGATCAACGTCGGATTACCTTCTGGATCAACATCAGGAGCTTGAAGCAAATATTGATACTTTGGATCAAGTTGATCTGCAACAGTACGTAGTTCTGCAACTTTCGGCGCACGAGTTTCACGAATTTTCGGGAACTTGCTGGCTGCTAGAAACAAACCTGCTGCGCCATCACGCAACACAAAATAATCATCATGTTTAGTCGAGCGCAAGTGTTCCATTTTAATTGGATCAACACGTGGTGGTGCAGGTTGTCCATTTTTCAAAACTTTACGGGTATTGTCACAACTGGTACAGGCAAAGTATGGTCCAAAGCGACCTGTCTTTAACTGCATTTCACCATCACATTTGTCACATGGAATGGTTGGACCATCATAGCCCTTGATTTTGAATTCGCCTTCTTCGACTTCATAGCCATCACAGTCTGGATTATTACCACAAACATGTAATTTTCGACCGCCATCAATCACATAACTATCCATCGCGGTGCCACATTTTGCACAACGATGTTTAGACATCAGATCAGCAGTTTCCGCCGAATCATCATCGGAAAAGGCAGCTAATGATTCGACTGGTGTCAGATTCAGGGTGCCTTTACAACGTTCTTTCGGTGGAAGATTATAGCCAGAACAACCTAAAAATACCCCTGTGGTTCCTGTACGAATCTGCATGGGTCGTCCACATAACTGACAGGCGACACTAGGAACTTCAACAGGTTGATTACGGCGCATACCTTCTGCACTAGCCGCGGTATTTAAACGATTTTTAAAGTCACCGTAAAAACTATCGAGCAATTCTTTCCAGTTACGATCTCCTGTTGCCACACGGTCGAGTTGACCTTCCAGATCTGCGGTAAAAGCATAATTCATCAGATTATTAAAGCTTTCATCCAGACGATCGGTGACAATTTCACCCATTTTTTCGGCAAATAGGCGACGATTTTCCAGTTTCACATAACCACGATCTTGAATCGTCGAAATAATCGCAGCATAAGTCGATGGACGACCAATTCCGCGTTTTTCAAGTTCTTTGACCAATGAGGCTTCGGTAAATCGTGCAGGGGGTTTGGTAAAATGCTGACTTGGATCAAGCTTTTCAAGCTTAAGAATTTCACCCACTTTTACCGCTGGGAGTAATACATCATCATCCGACTTATTGGCACCACGAACTCTGGTAAAACCATCAAATACCAAAGTACGCCCTTTGGCACGTAACTCGACATTATTGGCTTCTACGGTCAAGGTCGATGATAAATATTCAGCAGGTGTCATTTGACAAGCAACAAATTGTCGCCAAATCAAATCATATAACCGCTGTGCATCACGCTCCATTCCTGCAAGTTGATCCCCTGTTAGCGCGACACTTGAAGGTCGAATCGCCTCATGCGCTTCTTGTGCACCCGCTTTGTTACCATAACGGTTTGGCTTGGCAGGAACATATTTATCACCAAAATTTTGCTGAATATGATCGCGCACCATATTCACCGCATCATCACTTAAAAAGGTCGAGTCGGTACGCATATACGTGATAAAACCACCTTCATACAGACGTTGCGCCAACATCATGGTCTTTTTCACTGAAAAGCCAAGACGAGTACTCGCTGCTTGTTGCAAGGTCGACGTAATATACGGCGCACTTGGATTAACCTTAGTCGGCTTATCTTCACGCTGCGCGACTTTATATTCTGCATCTTTAAGCAGATGAAGAACCGCATCTGTTTCAGCTTTATTGCGTAGCTTTAAGGTTTTTCCCGCTTGCTTAAAGGCTTCCAGACGAATGTCATCTTTTTTCGAAGTGGTGTCCGCAAAAATCTGCCAGTATTCTTCAGGTATAAAAGCACGAATTTCACGTTCACGCTCAACCACCAATTTAACGGCTACCGATTGAACACGTCCTGCTGATAAACCACGGGCGATTTTTTCCCAAAGGAGTGGAGAAATCATAAAGCCTACGACACGATCTAGAAAACGACGTGCCTGTTGTGCATTGACTTTATTGGTATCGAGACGTGAAGGATGCTTAAAAGCTTCCTGAATGGCATTTTTGGTGATCTCGTTAAACACCACACGTTGATAACGACTGTCATCACCGCCAATCACCTCTTTTAAATGCCAAGCGATAGCTTCTCCTTCACGGTCCAAGTCCGTTGCGAGATAAACTTCATCAACCTGAGAAGCCAGTTTTTTAAGCTCTGCAACCACGTGTTCCTTGCCTGGTAGCACTTCATAATGTGCTTTCCAGTCATGTTCAGGATCTACACCCATACGATTAATCAATGCCGTTTGTGCTTTTTGCTCTTTTTCTTCGGCAGTCAATTTGGCACGTGTTGCTGGTTTTTTTTCACTAGATTTGGCTGAACCACCTGTCGGCAAATCACGCACGTGACCCACCGAAGACTTCACAATGTATTGTGAACCTAAATATTTGTTGATGGTTTTCGCTTTTGCAGGCGACTCCACAATCACTAAGGCACGTTTGTTTGCAGCAGACTCAGAAGATGCTGTCGTGCTTTTTTTGCTTGTGGATCGAGGGGCATTCGCCATAATAAACTGTTATTCCTGTTGGTAAATAAAGAGTTAGACCGTAGCGAGTTGTAATAAATACGCTTTCATGTCTTCAAGTTGTGTGGCTTTAATATCCGTTTCTTCATCCCAATACAAGCCCACACAGTTTGCCTGCATATCAATAGCATAAATCCCTTTTAATGCAATGGGAGAATCATTAAATTTCTGATCGCCTTCAATCACATTGAGATGACCATCCACAACACGAGCACGCATTAATGGTAATCGAGCCTCTGGAATAAGAACGCTATAGTAAGCGACCATACTGGCACGGTTCTCAGTGGCTTTCGGGATTTTTGTCCATTCAGGTGCCGCAACCAAGCGCGGGTGTAGCCCCATCTTACGTGCTTTGTCTCGCATCAATCCTAAAGCTTTTTCACGTGGGCTGACACGCAAGCCAAAAATTGAGCCTAAAACAAAAACGACGATAATGATCGTCACCCATAAACCTAAATGTTCCATACCTAACCCTATCGTGTTCTATTATTAGATTTGCATAAGCTCAATATAAAACGCAAGTTTTTCATGCTTCATGCTACTTTTATCATGCAAAATCAATGGATCACCATTTGCGCAGTATAATGTAACTGGTCATCATCAAGTTGAATATAGCCTTTATCCAGCAAAGATTTCATCAGCATTTGAATATCGGCTTTGGGAAACCAGTCCTGTAATCGATCTCTTAAACTAAAAATATCTTTAGGACGATCATGCTGAAGTTCATCCAGTTTTTGTAATACTTGCCATTGCAACTCATCCAGCTCTGGGGGAAATGGGCCTTCTACGACAGGTTGCTGTTGTTGTAAAAATTGCATAATCGTGTCTACATCACCCACCACCACTTGTGGCATTGCTAGCGCTGAATTTTTTTCTTGTGTGACGGATTCAGTCATTTGAGTTGGAAGTTTCGCTTTACGGTTTTCATGCTGATTTAAATCAAGACTAATCCATTGTTTTAAAATTTTCTTACGGAAACTCAATTGAGAAGTGTCACGTCGAATAATTTTTAAGTGAATTAACATGGCAACCATCTGTGAAACTTGCTCGTCTGAAACCTGCAAAATATTGCCAATTGAATTGTGTAATCCTTCAAGAGTTGCTGGTAAACCTTTCGTATTGGCCAGCGCATCGCAATATTTTTTGACTTGTAACAACATGGGTTGTGCCTGAAAACTAGCCGCTGTCGGTAACTGATATTCGGTTTTATCATTATTTTTATACGCTGTTTGTAATACCACCTTTCGCCCTGAATTTTGCAAGATTTCAATCAATAAATGAATCTCTCTCATAGTCGAAATCAGTTCAATTTCAATATGTTCTTCGGTTAAAGCCAGTAATTGTCCAGCAAGCATGGCATAAGCCAATTCTTTTTTGGAAATAGGAGGCACATCCAACATCATGACCATGCCAGAAGTCACCCAACCTGCAAGCTCGGTCATATCTTCCAAAGCATAGTCAAATTGACCCGTTAAATTAAATAGATAAACCAATTGATCATGTTCAATGTAAGCACGTAGCGTTTTGGCTTGGAGTGGATTTTTTTCAAGATCAATGAGAACAACATTTTTCATGGTACAAATCACTTTGCTTCAATATTTAATAAAAACGATATACACATTAGTAATGCGGTGGTTTATTACTTAAAGGGTCAAATGGCGCAATACCTTCTGATAAATCTGCCGATTCAACACGTTGATACAAAAGCTGCATTTGTTTTTTTAAATCAGCAATTTCTTTAGACTGAACTGCCAATTGCGTATTGAGCTGATCAACTAAATCGTCTAAAAATGCAATTCGGACTTGCAAATCTTCAATGGGTGCGGAAAATGACGCATGATCATCATAATCTGTTGGTTTAGTCATTTAACTCTCCTCATTTGGGATTTTGGAAAACATTATGGCCTATATTACTTTAAGGGATGTCCAACTGGCATTTGGTGGACCCGCCCTCCTCGACGGCGCGAACTTTGTATTGGAGCGCGGCGAACGAGTGTGTTTGATCGGTCGTAATGGCGAAGGCAAGTCTACTTTACTTAAGCTGATTGAGGGAAGTTTATTACCTGATCGCGGCGAAGTTTCTATTCAAAATGGCCTCACCGTTTCGATGTTGGCACAAGACGTACCCATGGATTCAGGCAAAGTTGCCGATATTGTCGCAGATGGCGCGGGTGAAGCGGCCATTGTACTCAAAGCATATCATGAAGCCAGTGATGCCTGTGTATTGGGCGATATGGATGCTTGTGACCGCATGGGGCATTTACAGCATAAACTGGATCAAGTTGATGGCTGGGCACTCGAAAATAAAGTCAATACTATTTTAGGGAAAATGGGGCTTGATCCAGATGCAGATCTTGCTGACCTGTCAGGTGGTCGTAAACGTCGTGTATTACTTGCACGCGCACTCCTGACCCAACCTGATATTTTATTGCTTGATGAGCCGACTAACCACTTGGATGTTGAAAGTATTGAATGGCTAGAAAAATTCTTACTGGAACAGAATAATTTAACCTTATTATTTATCTCGCATGACCGTTCGTTTGTAGATCGTTTAGCGACCCGTATTGTGGAACTGGATCGAGGGATCTTGCGTAGCTATGAAGGTAATTATTCACGTTATTTAGATTTAAAAGCACAGCAACTCGAAGCTGAAGAAAAACAAAATGCCCTGTTTGAGAAGAAACTGGCAGAAGAAGAAGCATGGATCCGTCAAGGCATTAAAGCACGTCGTACCCGTAATGAAGGCCGCGTTCGTGCCCTAAAAGCTTTGCGTGAAGAATCCAAAGCCCGCCGCTTCCAGCAGGGCAAAGTCAATATGGGCGTTCAGGATGCTCAGCGTTCAGGTAAGCTGGTGTTTGATATTGAACATTTAAGTGTCAGCTACGATAACAACCTCTTGATTCGCGACTTCTCTGCGGTGGTGTTACGCGGTGACCGTATTGGTCTGGTCGGTGATAATGGTGTCGGCAAAACTACCTTGATTAAAGCGATTTTGGGTGAAATTGTACACACAGGTATAGTGAAAACAGGTACCCAGCTTGAAGTCGCTTATTTTGATCAATTGCGCAATCAGCTTGAGCTCGAAAAATCTGTGATGGCGAATGTCTCGGAAGGTTCGGACTTTGTCGATGTAAACGGTCAACGCCGTCATATTTATAGCTATTTACAAGACTTTCTGTTTTCACCTGAGCGTGCACGTACCCCTGTCAAAGCGCTGTCGGGCGGTGAGCGGAATCGTGTGCTATTGGCGAAATTATTGCTTAAACCATCAAATCTGATCGTGATGGACGAACCAACTAATGATCTGGATATGGTGACTTTAGAGCTTCTTGAGGAAATGTTGGCAGATTATAAAGGGACATTGCTGTTGATTAGCCATGACCGTGCCTTTATGGATAATGTTGTGACCTCAACTTGGGTATTTGATGGTAAAGGCGGTATCGAAGAATATGTTGGCGGTTATCAGGACTATCTGTTGCAACGCCCGAATCAAACCGTAGTTGATCAAAAATCTGATGTTAAAAAAGCGCAGGCCAAAGCAGAAGCCAACAAAGTTGTTGCTCCTACCAAAAAAATAAAATTGAGTTTTAAAGACCAACGTGAATTGGAACAACTGCCTGCCGAGATTGAAAAACTGGAAGCCGAGCAAAGCACCTTATCTGATCAACTTGCCGACGGTTCATGGTTTGTTAAAGATGCCGCAGCAGCCACTCAGGCGAGTCAGCGTTTAGCCGAAATTGAAGAGCAATTGCTTGAAAAACTGGAACGTTGGGATGAACTGGAAAATTTAAGTAAAGGGAATACCTAATACTGGGACTCCCCTTTTCATTTTGAAATGGGGAGAAACTTTAGCTAATCTAAAATTCAACGATTGGAACTCATCTACTTAACTGACTTTGTACCAAGTTTGATTACGACCCAATGCTGAAATTCCCATATAGCCACGTAAATCTAGTCGGGTTCCATTATTGGTTAATTTGCCTTTCAGCGAATAACTTTTTCCTGTTTGAGGGTCAATAATGGTTCCGCCCTCATATTCATTTCCACCCGTGTTTTTTAGGTTACGAATCACTGTCACTCCGACAAGAGGCTTATTTTTAAACGTTCCGGTACATTTTGTACACTTTTCAGCCTGATCTACAACCAAAACCTTCTGTACCGTTGCTGTTAAATACCCCGATTTATCTTCCCTAAATTTGACAATACTTCTGGCTTCATGTGTCTGGTCATCA
This sequence comes from Acinetobacter sp. FDAARGOS_515, assembly GCF_003938865.1. Classification (NCBI taxonomy): domain Bacteria; kingdom Pseudomonadati; phylum Pseudomonadota; class Gammaproteobacteria; order Moraxellales; family Moraxellaceae; genus Acinetobacter; species Acinetobacter sp. FDAARGOS_515. Next base: position 764,971 of record NZ_RKIX01000003.1, read on the forward strand.
ATGGTTTTCCATGAGGTACCATTGAGTGGATCTTGTGCATATACAGCAGATGAAAGTAAAACTATCGAACTTATAAATAATATATTTTTCACAACTTAGGCTCTCACACATCAAATAATAACCAGTATAGTATTTTTGAATTCTACGATGTGTATTCAAATTTTATAATGATTGGTGATGAAATGTTCCGTAAGGCTCATTTAGAAAATTTAAATTTTTTGCTTTTTAATAACATTTTTTGCTTTTTAATAACTGTGCTGACTAACGCTTACAGATCTATGATCTTTGGAACTAAGCTACAAGTTAAAAATCAGTTCATGTTACACTGCCTCAAACTTTTTAATATTTGACTTTATCCAGAACAAGATGAGCCAACAACATCCCTACACACCGGGCGAGTTTCAATGGTCTTTTTTGCTACCAAAATATTGGGGCATTTGGATTGCGATTGTTTTTTTAATGCTGCTTGCGATTTTGCCGTGGGCCATTCAATGGCGTTTGGCGCAAGCTATGGGTCATTTAGCTTGGAAATATTTAAAGTCACGACGCAAAACCACGATTCGTAATCTCGAAGTCTGTTTTCCTGAATGGTCTCAACAAGAAGTTGAATGCCAAGGTCGACAGGTTTTTGTCGATATGATGCTCGGCGTGTTTGAAACGCTCAACGCATGGTATTCACCGCAATGGTTTAAAGGCCGCTCTAGTGTTGAAGGTCTTGAACATATCACCCATGCGCAAGCTCAAGGTCAGGGTGTGTTATTACTTGGAACGCATAGCACCTTGCTGGATGCTGGCGGCTATATTTGCTCGCAATATTTTGAGCCTGATGTGGTCTATCGACCACAAAACAACCCCCTACTGGATATGTTGATTTATCGTTGTCGCGCCACGATTTATAAACATCAGATTGATCATGATGATATGCGTGGTCTGATTCGCAAACTCAAAGATACCGATGCTATCTGGTATAGTCCCGATCAGGATTTCGGCCTTAAACAAGGCGTTATGGCACCTTTTTTTGGCGTACCCGCCGCAACCGTCACTGCACATCGTCGCTTATTAAAAATTTCCAAAGCTGCCGCCGTGCCTTTGTATTTTTATCGTCATGGCGACATTCGTGATCCCAAATATCATGTTTTAATTGAAGCAGCCGTTGAAAATATGCCAAGTGATAATGAAATTGATGATGCCACCCGTGTCAATAAAATCATTGAAAATCAGCTTCGTATTGCACCGACTCAATATATGTGGTTTCATCGCCGCTTTAAAACTCGTCCAGATGGATACGAGAAAATTTACTAATATCTAAAAATGAAAAAAGTTGAGACCTGAGCATGAAAGTGATGCAGTTGCTTCCCGAACTGAACAGTGGTGGCGTTGAACGTGGCACGCTGGAAATCGCACGTGCTTTGGTGAGCCAAGGGCATCAATCCCTTGTCGTGTCCAATGGTGGACGTTTGGTTCCTCAACTTGAAGCCGATGGTTCTACACATCTGCAACTGCCGATTCATAAGAAATCTTTGTCTAGTCTTTGGCAGATTCGCCCATTACGTCAACTAATCAGGACACATCAACCTGATATTGTGCATGTCCGTTCACGTGTACCTGCATGGTTAACACATTTTGCCTTACGTGGTATTCCTGCTCAGCAACGTCCACATCTGATCAGTACCGTACACGGTTTTTATTCAGTGAATCGTTATAGTGCGATTATGACGCAAGCTGAAAAAGTCATTGCAGTTTCAGATAGTGTGGTCAAATACATTAGCGATCATTATAAAAACTGTCCTCCTGAGGATATTGTTCGGATTTATCGTGGTATTGATCCCAAAGCATTTCCGCATGGCTATCAACCATCTGGGCAATGGATTAATCATCAATACACCCTATTTCCACAACTGGAAAATAAGTTTTTGCTGTGTTTGCCAGGTCGCATCACTCGTCTTAAAGGACATGAAACATTGATAGAATTGATGGAGCGGCTACAGACAGAGCATCCCAATATTCATGCGATTGTCGTGGGCGGTGCAGATCCCAAAAAAGCAGCCTATCTGGATGAACTCGAAGCGACCATTCAAAATCGTGGATTGCGTGATCAGATCACCTTTGTCGGACATACTTCAGAAATTCGGGAATGGCTGGCATTAAGTGATATTGTGCTCTCTTTATCCAATCAGGCTGAAACTTTTGGACGAACTGCACTGGAAGCACTATCCGTTGGAACACCTGTCATTGGCTGGAATCGCGGCGGTGTGGCTGAAATCTTATCTCGGCTTTATCCGCAAGGTCTGATTAAGGTCGATGATCGCGAAGCACTACTTGATTGCGTGAAGCATCATATTGATCATCGCCAACAGGTTGAACCCGTCACTCAATTTAGTCTGGATGAGATGTGTAATCAAACCATCCAACTGTATCAATACATGTTGAATCAAACTACAGGCAAATAAAAAGGAAGCATTCGCGCTTCCTTCTTTGGTGTATCAGCCGACAGATGCTTAACTGGCTTCTGGCTGATTTAAACTGGCTTCATACGCTTTGGCTTTATCTACATCGTAGACTTTTTCCCACTTACTAATCACCAGTACCGCCAGCGCATTACCTACGACATTCAGAGCAGTACGTGCCATATCTAAAATACGGTCAACGCCCGCAATAAATGCCAAACCTTCAAGTGGAATGCCGACACTGCCTAGCGTTGCCAATAACACGACAAAAGAAACACCGGGTACCCCTGCAATCCCTTTAGAGGTAATCATTAGGGTAATCACTAAAATCACCTGTTGATACAAAGACAGATCAATCCCATAGAGCTGTGCAATAAAGATGGCAGCAATACTCTGATACAGCGTTGAACCATCCAGATTAAATGAATAACCAGTCGGAATCACGAAACTGGTAATCGCTTTCGGAGCACCATAAGCTTCCATCTTTTGCATAATACGCGGCAAAACGGTTTCTGAACTGGCAGTGGAATACGCCAAAATCAATTCATCTTTGAGAATTCTCATCAACGTTAAGATATTAATACCGCATAATTTTGCAGTAATACCTAACACGACAAAAGCAAAAAAGAAAATAGTGGCATATACCAAAACAACCAACTTAGCCAAAGGAATCAGAGATGTAAAACCGAAATTCGCTACCGTGACAGCAATGAGACCAAACACCCCGATTGGTGCATATTTCATAATCATATGCGTCACACGGAACATGGTTTCAGAGACCGCATGGAATACATGCAACAAAGGCTCTTTGGTGGTGGTTGGTAATGATGACAAACCAATACCGAACAATACTGCAAAGAAAATTACAGGCAGCATTTCACCATGTGCCATAGAACTAATAATATTCGTTGGAATTAACGATAAAATCGTCTGGATAATGCCATGAGAATGCGATTCAACTTCTTGCGTAGTATGTTGATATTGAGAAATATCTGTTTTCACCAACGCTGACATATCCACACCAGCACCTGGCTGGAAGATATTGGCGGCAACTAAACCGACAATAATTGCAATCGTGGTAATGATTTCAAAATACAAAATTGTTTTAAAGCCAAGTCTTCCCAGACTTTTTGTGGAACCAACACCTGCAATACCCAAAATGAGCGTAGAAAAAACGATTGGAATCACAATCATTTTAATCAAGCTAATAAAAATCTGACCCAAAGGTTTCAACACATTATTAACCGCGGCGTCTTTTATTTCAGGTTGGTTGTGCAAAATAGCCCCGACAACCACACCAAGGATCAAAGCAATTAAAATTTGCCATGCAAGGCTAATTTTAAAGTTCTTCATAAGACAATCCTTTATGCTCAAAAAGCACGATATAAGAACAGGAGAGTAGATGCGCTCTATAACAAACAATACGTTCGTAAAATTCCTTTTCGATCCGAGATGAGGTCTAGCCCTTGACCCATCAGCTCAAGATTTGGGTTTCTACGGACAACGAGCGATAAATAAGCGGCACATTCTAGAGAGATTTTATTATTTAACAATACTAAACCAGCAGAAAATCAGCCAACTCTATTTTAATAAAAAATATATTTATAACTTTTATATAGTTAACAAGAATTAACCGTTTAAAAATAGATCAAAAATCAAATAAAAAATCAAAAAATAGGCTTATTTTGTAGTTTTATTAATCAAAACTTGTTTATTTAAAAACCAATACTGCGATAACAAAAGAAATGAATGAACAAAGAACAGGCAAATACCCTCGTAAATGATCTAAATTTTTTCTATTTCAAAAGTTTAAATTTTGCGATAAGCCATAATACCAAAGGCCAAAATATCGTATTAAGAATATCGTGCAAACTTGCATCAAACCGCCAATATCCATAGTTAATCAAATCGTCTCTGGCATCAAGCAATTCTGCACCCATTGCAATAAACATTACGGCAACCAATGCCCAAACTGATTTCAATTGACGCTTATCTAAAAAAGCGACACAAAGAAATACCAGCAAACCAGCATAGATATGTAAAGCATCACGTGCCAAGTGAGTAAAATGAACAATATAAATTTTAAATTCTTGAAATTTTGAATCGTACATAGACAAATAAGTATATTTTAAGCCTTAAAAAATCATAACCCGAGTTCTGCATCCTGCAAAACTCGGGCAAATGAGGTTGTGCTTTCAGTCTTTTTTGTTATTGTAAGAGTTGCTTCCCTAGCGTCATCAAATCCTTGATGCTCATCCTTCAGCTTAGTCTTCCATAGTTGGGATATTCCATTCCCTATTCCTGTGCTGATGGATATAGAATACCTTCTGGGAACTTGACTGCCTATTCGCTCAAGACCGCATTTAGTGTAAGTAATTGCTTACACCGATATTGTGGTGGCAGCTTAACTTTTATAGGCCTGTGCGATGTCAGCCGTCACGATTTTTTCCTCTTTCTCTGCTTTACTAATCCCTTCCTGAATCGCTTCCTGAGCGGCCTCATGATCATCTTGCGTTTCTGGCAATTCTTCTTGGATTTGCTCAAAAATCCGTCCCGTTTGTAACACGACATACACAGGAAAGTGATCTGAGCCAATATTCGGTAATCGATTCATTTTAACTAAAGCAAAATCGGTACTATGGAAAATATGATCCAGAGACCAGCGCAACAAAGGATAATTAGCATGAAAAGTATTAATAAAGTGACGCCCAACTCGTGGATCAAGCAAACCACTAATGCGCTGAAACAGACGTGTGGTTCGTGACCAAGCCACATCATTAAGATCGCCCATTACAATACAGCTTTCATCCAGATCCTTGATTTGATCGCCCACCATTAGCAACTCAGCATCGCGCAAAGTTGAATCTTTCGCTTCTGTTGGACTTGGTGGTTTGGGATGCAGACAATAAAGTTGCACGGCCAAACCACTGGGTAAAATCACCGTGGTATGAATCGATGGAATTTCATCACTCAAGATAAACTTCACTTCGGTATCTTTGAGCGGTAATCGGCTGTACAAGTGCATACCGTATAAATTATCTAGTGGCACAGGAACCCGATACGGATAATCTGCTTCAATTACACTCAGTTCGTTTTGCCATGTTTGATCAGTCTCTAAAGTCAGAACCAGATCTGGTTTTAACTTTTGAATCTGCTCAATCAATAAATGATATTGATCATTCGGTGTTAAGACATTGGACACTAACAACGAGATTTGCTGATCTGGATTGAACTGTTCGGCTTTCACTTGTTTGACCTGTTTCTTCCAGATAAAGGTATAAGGCAATACCATTTTTAGCTGATACGCGATTGCTGCGATTAAACCGATAACGATCAATTCTCGAGGCAGATTCCACGGCGCGTCGCAAAACAATACAAACAATAAAGTCACTACACCGATAGCTAAAATTTGCAGTCTGGGGAAATCTGCTCCTCGAATCCACCATTCGTCGCGTGGAATAAGTGACCAGAATGTCAGCCAAATCACCACTACAGCACACACTTCAATAAATAGTAACAATGCCTGATCCACCCTAGATTTTATTGATTTTTCATTCTTCAAGATTCCTGTGTAGCATATTCATAAATTTACTCACAATAAAGAGCATGTTTTCATTGGATAATACTTGCAGTTATGGTCGCTTTTGATACACTCAAGCCCCTTTTACATTTTTTAACGCACCGAGGCAAAGTGACATGAAAGTAGGTCTGGTCGGTTGGCGCGGGATGGTTGGTTCCGTCCTTATGCAACGTATGGTTGAAGAAAATGATTTTGCTTATTTTGAGCCATTTTACTTTTCTACCAGTAATGCAGGTGGTGAAGCCCCTTCATTTGGTGGTAAAACTGCCCCAGCACTTATGGATGCTTCAGACATTAAGAGTCTGAAACAAATGGATGTCATTATTACCTGTCAGGGTGGTGACTATACTTCTGAAGTTTTTCCAAAACTCAAAGCTGAAGGCTGGAATGGCTATTGGATTGATGCCGCATCGACATTACGTATGGCAGATGATGCCATCATCGTACTTGACCCAGTGAATGCGCAAGTTATCAAAGATGGTTTAGCCAAAGGCACTAAAACATTTGTCGGTGGTAACTGTACGGTTTCTCTTATGCTAATGGGCTTAGGTTCACTCTTCCAAAACAATTTGGTGGAATGGATGAGTGCGATGACTTATCAGGCAGCATCGGGTGCAGGTGCACAAAACATGCGCGAATTACTCACGGGTATGGGCTATTTATATAACAATACCAAAGAGTTACTAGACGATCCTAAATCAGCCATTCTAGATATTGATAGTCGTGTTGCAGATTTACAACGCGGTGAAGGCTTTCCTAAAGCAAACTTCGGTGTACCGCTTGCAGGTTCTTTAATTCCGTATATCGACAAACAGCTTGAAAATGGTCAGTCCAAAGAAGAATGGAAAGGTCAGGCGGAAACCAACAAAATTTTAGGTAATTCGCAAATTGTTCCTATTGATGGTCACTGTGTGCGTATTGGTGCAATGCGTTGTCATTCACAGGCTCTCACGATTAAGCTTCGAAAAGACGTTCCTCTGGACGAAATCGAAGATATGATTCGTCAGTCCAATGAATGGGCAAAAGTCGTGCCGAATACACGTGAAGCCTCCATGACTGATTTGACCCCAGTTGCTGTAACAGGAACACTTTCAGTTCCAGTGGGTCGTTTACGCAAGCTTAATATGGGTAAAGAATATTTAGGCGCATTTACTGTCGGTGACCAACTTCTTTGGGGCGCCGCTGAACCTTTACGCCGTATGTTACGTATCCTGATTGAATATAAAAATGCTTAAATACACGATTTAAGCCCATGAGCCGATCAATTGATCGGCTTTTTTATGTACTTCTTCTGTAAAAGTTTTACATTCGGTTAACATCTCGGTATTGTATAACGTGACCGCTTTACTCCTGCTTCATGGAACAAGATGACTGTCTATAACAAATTAAAAATTGCGATTCTAACTATTTTGGCGACGCAGACCTTACATGCGATCACGCTTGAACCTTTACAAGTTATGTCTGCTCCTGGGGATTTGCTTTATGCTGAAATGAATTTCAGTCAGGCCGATATATCGTCCAATTTACAGGTCAGTCTTGCAACGCCAGAAGATTTGATGGGTTTAGGAATTTCTAATCAACCATCTGCACAACTGAACTTTTTTGCGCGTCGTAACGGACAAGGCACGGGTGTGATTGTGATTACGTCTTCGCGGCCATTTACCCAACCCGAACTGGATATCGTACTTAAAATTCAGGAAGGTCATGGTACTCGATTACAGCACATCAAACAGTCGATTAATCGAAAAGCTGTACCTGCACTTCAAACAGCCAATGAAAAACCACTTACACCCAAATTTATTGTGAGTGAAAAAGATATTGCGTTGAATTTACCTGAAAGTACGCAGTACAACGTTGCCAGTACTTCGCAAAGCGTCAATACGATACAAAACACGTCAAACTCAACAACAGAGCCTAGTTTAAATCGCTCACAAGTCTTGGCTATCAACACGACTCCTCCACCCACCCTACAAACAAATACGACAACTACAGCAGCCACGGAGACAAACATACAGCAGTCTACAGACCGTGCAACACCGCCCTCTCATTCCAATATGAAAGAAACAGTCAAACATTCTGATGAGTTAGCAGCAATCGCTCCTTCTAATCATGCACAAACTGTAGTCTCTTCTGCTGAAGTCGCTAAACAAAGCCCTGAAAAAACTGCGAAAGAACAGGTAAAATCTGCCTCTCCAGCGAAAGCACCTGAGCCTAATATAGAAAAAATAAAGACCAAAAAACAGACCGCTAAAGCAAAGGAAAAAACAGCATCTGAAACTCGTACATCTGGTGAAAATCAACATGTTGTACAACGTAATGAATCGTTATGGAGTATTGCAAATCGAATTGCGGCTCAAACCAATCAACCTATTGCACAGGTCATGCAACAAATCAAAGCACAAAATAGTCACGCGTTTATTCAGGGTGATGTCAACCGTTTAAGACAGGGGGTTGCACTTAACTTATCTGCGGCAGTCGATCAGAGCCCACAAAAAACCGCTACCGTCAAAACTGCGCCGAGTTCGACTCAAGCATCAGGACGAGCAAAATATCGCCTCAATCAGGCTGAAATGAACTTAGTTGCAGACAATGAACAAGATTCTACACAAGGAAGCGCGAAACACAGCACAAAACAGGATAAAAGCACTGCCGAGTTGTCATTAAAAGTTATGACAGCACGAGAAAAAACCGTTAAATTACAGCAAAGCGTCACTGAAATGGAACTGGCTCTGAAACAAAAGGATCAAAGAATCCAGCTTTTAAATGCGCGTCTGGCACAATTACAGCAACAGCTAAAAGAGCGAGAAAATGCAAAAAAGTCAGTTCGTTAAAGTCAAATGCATAGATATTTAAATGAGTCAAAGAAAATGGCTCATGCTTGAAGGGGTATAAGCATGTTGTATGTGATTCCGTTTATTATTTTATTGGTCATTGCAGTTGTTTTAAAAAAGCGGGAAGCCAGCAAAGAAGAACAAGAACCTAAAAACAAGACCAATGCAAATAAAAAGGGAAAAAAAGTTGCAGGAAAATCGGTAACACGACCTCGTAGTGAGTCTCGCGAAGTTACGCCTACGATTATTGCTGAACAAAAAAAGACCACACCCGTTTCTCAGGAATTACATCAAAAGATTATCTCACTGATCCAATCTGGAAATTATTCTACTGCAGAAGCACAAATTAATCAGGCTTTAAACCGCGATAATTCACAGCACGGATTATATCTACACCTGTTAGATATCCATCTTTTACAAAAAGATGAATTTGCTGTTGATCAATTAATTACTCACCTGCGCGCACTCGATTTAAATGATATCGTGATGCAAGCAGAAGCTAAAAAACGTGAGTTTGATCAACAAAAGCAACCTGATGCAATCGAGTTTTCTGCAACCAGTTTAGATTTTCCTTCAACTGCACCACCACAAGCAGAAGCAACAGCGCCCCCTGTCATCAGTGATGCCGATTTTGATGCTTTGGTTCAGCCAGTGCAGCAAAACAATGCAATTACCATTGATCATATTGAAAGCAAAAAACAAGATTCTGCTGAAATAGAAGCACTGGAATTTAATTTTTCTTTTGATCAAACAGCAAAACCTAGCGAACAAATACCGACACCTCCTGAAGCACCATCTGAGCATTTAACTGAGTTTTCATTAACCTTAGAACCTAGAGAAGTTTCAAATCATCATATTGAAACAGCGCAAAATATTAGTGTTGATTTTGCACAAGAATCTAGTACAAATGCAAAATTAGCAGAGCCAAGCAATCTCGATTTTTCCAATTTAGATTTTGCTCCTCAACCTGCATTAAGTCCTGAAAACACCACTCAAGAAGCCCCTCCAGAGCAGCTAGCAGATACATTACCTGAATTTAAGTTTGATCAGTTAGAACTTGAACCAACAGCAACACCGTTAGAACCAAGTGCAGAACCTGTATTATCCTTTGATCAAGTAGCGGAGCCCGTTCCCCAGCCTCCGTCTCAGGTTTCTACTGCATCTTCTGCCTTTGATTTAAATGATCCATTGGTTCAATCTTTTCCAGAACTTGCTCAGGTTAATGAAACTCAATTAGATCTTGATCTTGCAACGCAATATGTTGAATTGGGTGCCTATGATTCAGCACGGATTTTATTAACTAAAAATGAGACAGTTTTTAGTGCTGAGCAGCGAGAACTTTCAAAAAACTTACTCAATCGCATAGCATCTTAAAAAAGATCGTTCTACCATAAGCAGTCTGTTCAGACTGCTTTTTTTATTATGAAGAAAATTGCATTAATCTATATGGGTGGAACCTTTGGCTGTGTTGGAGAACCTCTGGCACCCATGCCTTATATCCAGTTTATGCCCCAACTACAACGCATCATTCCTATAGAGCTGCATGTCGATTGTTTTTCTGCACCTGTCATCAAAGATAGTAGCGCCTGTACTGCGCCAGACTGGCTTATGTTGGTTCAACAAATACAACAGTTACAATTACAGGGCTATGCTCATTTTGTGGTCATTCATGGCACAGATACCTTAAGTTATGCTGCCGCCACATTGGCACGTTTCTTAGGGCAATCCTGTCATTTGGTCATTACAGGGAGTCAGTACCCCCTGCTCAACAAAGCTGGAACAGATACCCGCGAATTTACTGATGCACTGGATAATTTATATTACGCGCTTGATCAAGTCGTTAAGTTACCCGCAGGAAGTTATTTGGCATTTCATCATCAGGTTTTCCATGCACAAACCGCGTTAAAAATACAAACCACTGAACTAGATGCTTTTACTGGGATATTGGCAGAAAAAGACTGTAGCACAGCAACATCCTCTTATTTGGTCAATGATGAAACAATATTACGTAGCCAGAATTTATCGCTTTTAAATATAATGGCACAGCCGATTGGCTTACACGCTTTTAAGCAACAATTACAAAACCTTGTTTCATATCCACCGCATTTTTTAATTCTGCAAGGTTTTGGAACAGGCAATTTGGCTGTTGATGAAGAACTCATTTTACTTTTGCAACAGCTTCGACAACAAGGCTGTCTGAGCATTTTAACCACTCAAGTCTGTTTTGGTCAGATAGATCAACGTTATGCAGTCAGTGAATGGGTAGATACTGCTAACATATTGATCAATAATACCCATAGCCATGCCGATTTATATGCCAAAGCATTGCAACTTTATTTACAATTTGACTCCCCAGAGCTGCGTGAGCAACACTGGACACTGTCTTAATCTTTGAGGTCTAAATATGCAGCGCTTTGCAATCGGTATTGAATTTTGCGGTATTCGTTATCGGGGCTGGCAAACGCAACAAGCGGGCGTTCCAAGTGTGCAGGAAGCTTTGGAGCGTGTATTAAGTACCATCGCAGATGAACCGATTATTTTGCATGGTGCAGGTCGTACCGATGCGGGTGTGCATGCCACCAATATGGTGGCGCATTTTGATACCCATGCCATACGCCCTGAACGTGGCTGGATGATGGGTGCCAATAGCCAATTGCCTAAAGATATTTCGATCCAATGGATCAAGGAAATGTCCCCTGATTTTCATGCGCGCTTTAAAGCCATTGCACGTCGTTATCGTTATGTGGTGTATAACACAAACTATCGTCCAGCCTTACTTTATAAACAAGTCACGCATATTTATCAGCCGCTAGATGTGGAAAAAATGAAGCTAGCCGCAGCCAAATTTGAAGGCACACATAATTTTGAAAGCTTTCGGGCAGCGGCATGTCAATCCAACCAACCCGTGCGTCATGTCAGTCATTGCCAACTCATTGAACATGGTCGTTATTTGGTACTCGATATTCAAGCTGATGGCTTTTTACATCATATGGTACGTAATATCATGGGATGTCTACTTGAAATTGGTCAAGGACTATACGGCGTAGATCATATTGATACCATGTTTGCAGCGCAGGATCGTAAAGCCGCAGGCGTCACAGCCCCAGCACATGGCTTATATTTTATTCAGGCTTATTATCCAGAACAATTTGAGCTTCCTCAACCTCCACTTGGACCACATTGGCTGAACCTGCCTGATGCATTTGCCTAATTTTTGTATTAACGCAAGAATCGGGTCGTCACATGCCCCCCAAATTTTCAAAATGAGTCTTTCAATATCATTGAGACTCATGATGAAACGCCTAGAAAATAAAATCGTTATTATTACAGGTTCAAGTTCAGGTATCGGTTGGGAAAGTGCTTTACTGTTTGCGCAGCAAGGTGCAATCGTGATCAATGTGGCTCGACGTGCCGAGCGTCTTCAAGAGCTTGAGCAACGCATTAAAGCAGAAGGCAATCATTGTTTCTCTGTGGTTGGTGATCTTTGTGATCCATCGACCATGCAACGTGCTTTAGACTTAGCTTTACAACGTTTTGGTCGCATTGATATTGCCTTTAACAATGCGGGTATATTAGGTGCATTAAAACCTACGCATCAAATCAGTCAAACTGAATGGGAAAACACTTTAAACACCAATCTTTCTGCAAATTTCTATGCTGCACAAATGCAATTAAACGCCATGCTTCAACAAAAAAACGGTTGTATTTTATTTACCTCGACGTTTGTTGGGCATCGTATAGGTTTTCCAAACATGGCAGCTTATGCTGCCAGTAAAGCAGGGCTAATTGGCTTAACTCAGGTGATTGCCGCAGAGTATGGCGCCTTCGGTATTCGTTGTAACTGTATCATTCCGGGAGGTACAGACACAGAAATGGGACGTGCTGCTGTGGATAACGAACAAGCTTATCAACACATTCAGAGCTTGCACGCTTTAAAACGAATGGCACAGCCTCAAGAAATTGCACAAGCTGCTTTATTTGCGGTGAGTGATGAATCTAGTTTTATGACAGGCTCAACCCTTTACGTTGACGGCGGTATTTCCGTAGTGCGGGGTTGACTCAAAAAAAGCATCCATTGAGGATGCTTTGTCTTAAGAAGAACGCTGCTTACGCTTTCTATATTCTACTGGCGTTTCATTGGTCCAGCGTTTAAATGCTCGATAAAAAGTACTTGGTTCAGAAAAACCCGTTAGATAAACAATACGTTCAACACTTTCATTGGTATTAGCCAGTAGTTTCTTGGCTAAACGACAGCGATAGTCCGACAAGATTTGTTGAAAACTAGTATTGGCTTCACTCAACTGCGTTCTTAAACGGCGCGGGGTAATGTGTAATTGTGCTGCCACGGTTTCGAGTGTTGTTTCGCCACTTTCCAGTGTCGAGCCAATCGCACGGCGGACTTCACCGACTAAATCATAGCGTGCCAGTTCCTGAAGCTTTTCAATCGCAAGTTGTTCATGTAACTGCAATAGCTCTGGTTCCGCTTGCCACAATGGATAATCTAGAATATCGGCATCAAAATATAAACGTGTTTCTTTTTGACCTAGACTGACTGGGCAGCCATACACACGTATATATTCGTCTTCTGCTGCGCCTTGATTAAAGTCAAAATCAATAAAAATAGGCTTAAACGCACCTTCGGTAATAAATTTAAAAAATCGTAAGATGCCTGATAAAGCACATTCTGAAAAATGTCGATTGACGATATTGTCAGAGAATGACTGTTCGCCATTGGTCAAGTAACATCCATTTTCATCGACCACTAAGCGCGCTTGTAAAGCATCACTAATTAAACGTTGATAGGCTAATGCTCGTTTGAGTCCTTCACCAAATGTTGCACTACTAATAAATAAATGCTCAATCACCTGACCACGATATAAAGGTAAATGCTCACCCAAATGCAAACCAATATCGGGGTCTTTACTCACTTCTTCTGCCGCAATCCAAAAGGCATATTGCGCATTTAAAGGAGTACGGGTATTGGTATCCACCTGATTTAAGGCAACACCCGCTTTTGTTAAAATTTCTTCGGTTGGCAATCCCGCACGACGAATCGCCTGATAGCCAAATCGTAATACAACCGACGCATCTGTTAGCTGACCCACGTGACATCCTTCCTTGTATGTTCTTCATTTATACTTAAAAACGTAATTTAGATTACCGCTGATTGACCAAACTGACAACTCAATTCAGGTCATTTTTACACATTTTTTTTAATGAATTTGACCCATTTGCCACTTTGACAAGCACCATAAATTGGGGCATTGGTCTTGTTTTTTGATAAAAAATTGACTACAATTTGCGCCTTTCCAATTTGATCATCAGGTAGGCTATGGCCAATAAAGAGGAACTCATCGAGTTCGAAGGCGTTGTCACCGAAACGCTTCCTAATACGATGTTCCGTGTACGTTTAGAAAACGGTCACGAAGTAATTGCACACATTTCTGGTAAAATGCGTAAACACTATATTCGTATTTTAACGGGCGACAATGTTAAAGTTGAAATGACCCCTTACGATTTGACCAAAGGTCGTATTACTTATCGTGCGCGCTAATTCCGTTTAGTGAATGCAAAGAAGCCACTGTTTATCTGTGGCTTTTTTTATATACATGAACTCACATAACTCAAATTAATATTGAGTTTTTAAAAAAATTAGATGAATTTTCAACTTATAACCTGTTTTTTTTATATAATTACGAACCCATACACTAAGGCTTTTAAAGCCTATCCTTAAAAGAAAATGGAATATTTAAAATGAAAAAATCTTGGATGGCACTTTCAACACTTTGCATTTGTTTTAGCTTATTTTCTGCCTGCACCACAACAGGGTGGAAATCTAAAGATCTTAATGCATATTTGCAACAATTTGTTGGGCAATCAACTCAACAAGTGCAACAAACCATTAACTTAAAATCCATGGGATATCAAACAACACAAAAGCCTATTCTCACATCAGATCAGCTCACATATACCGTGATACGTTCTTTAAACATCCCCACTCCAGCGGCTAGAAGTTTTGACGGGATGACCATTCAAACAGGTGCAAGCGGAGCAAATAGTTATAATTTAAATATAAAATGCGATATTGTATTTTTACTCAAAAATAACGTTGTTCAATCTTATCAATATCAGGGTCGAGCTTGTTAAAAATATATGATTATGTGGATTTAATAAAAATGCAGCCGAAGCTGCATTTTTATTGTTACCAATCTTGATGATTCAAAATTAAGCCAGTGCTTGAACCACAGCATCACCCATTTCTGAAGTACCAACCTTCGTCATGCCTTCAGACATAATATCGCCCGTACGCAAGCCCTGATCCAATACGTTACCTACAGCATCTTCAATCGCTTTTGCTGCTGCTTCTTCACGGAAGGTATAACGCAACATCATGGCAACCGATAAAATCGTGGCCAGTGGGTTTGCAATATTTTGTCCAGCGATATCTGGCGCAGAACCATGACAAGGTTCGTACATGCCTTTGCCATTTTCATCTAGCGACGCAGATGGCAACATACCAATGGAACCTGTCAACATCGCTGCTTCATCAGACAGAATATCACCAAACAAGTTACCTGTGACGATCACATCAAATTGCTTTGGCGCACGCACCAATTGCATAGCTGCGTTATCCACGTACATATGCGAAAGCTGAATGTCTGAATAATGAGCCTGTTGCAAATCAGTTACAGTTTGCTTCCACAGCTCAGTCACTTCTAACACATTGGCTTTATCGACTGAACAAACCTTACCACCACGTAACCCTGCCATCTCAAAAGCAACTTTGGCAATACGTTTAATTTCAGATTCGCTATAAACATCGGTGTTGTAGCCTTGTTTTTCGCCATTCTCCAGTTCACGAATACCGCGTGGCTGACCAAAGTAAATACCACCTGTCAGTTCACGAACAATCAGAATATCCAGACCAGCAACAATCTCTGGTTTTAAGCTTGAAGCATCTGCCAATTGCGGATAAAGAATAGCGGGTCTTAAATTTGCAAATAAGTTTAATTCACTACGAATTTTTAATAAGCCACGTTCTGGACGGATCGAGCGCTCAATCGTATCCCACTTAGGCCCACCGACTGCACCAAGTAAAATTGCATCGGCTTTTTTGGCTTGTTGCGAAGTGACCGCAGGATATGGTTCACCATGTGCATCAATCGCAGAACCACCTAACAGTCCATGTTCCCAACTCAAACCTAAATTAAATTTTTGATTAACTGAAGTTAATACTTTTTCAGCGGCAGCCATAATTTCTGGGCCAATACCGTCACCCGCTAAAATTAAAATTTGTTTCGACATTTCTTCTTTCCATTTTTTCACTGTATCAGCCAATTTGCTGATGGGTCATTAAACCTTTTGCTCTACAAACTCACCCAAACCTGTCACAGCGTTAAAAGGACGACAAAAACGGCGAATGGTACGCTGACCCTCTTCCATTGCGACACATAACGGCTCTGGTGCAGACACATTGAGTAAGCTTCCGCCTGTATGTTTGGAGCGATCACGGTACATTTTAAAGGTGTAGTGCTGATTCGATTTAAACTGATGAATCACATGAAAAGTTTCAGCACGATCAGGTGAAATAGGATAGAAACGAATCACTAATTCATATTGATCTGCGGGCACAGACAAATACATGACATTATGTGAGCTAAAAACAGAACCCTGTAAGCGGACAATTCCCTGCTCAAGACTTTCCGAACTTACCCGATGACTATTTGCATCCATAATGGGCGTTGTATTTAGACGCTCAAACTCACAATGTTTGACACCAGCACAATAGATAGAAGCATTGGCCCGAGTATTTCCTATCCCCGCTTGTTTAATACGTAATGTATCAACAACTGTGTTTGTGCTTTGACATGCACTCAGTGCAACTGAGCATATTCCAAGCATCACACTATGGAGAAATGTCCTCTTCATTGTCAGAGCCCAACCTTATTCAGAGTAAAGTTTTTCAACATCTTTTAGCCTGCATGGTAACAAGAGTTGAGCTTCTATGCTATTGCTATCTTTAAAAAGTACCGCTCTCCTATTTACTGCTGTAATTCCTGAAATACCCAAGGACGTGACTGTTTGGCCTGCGCTTCAAATGCA
The DNA here is from genome assembly GCF_003938865.1 of Acinetobacter sp. FDAARGOS_515. Classification (NCBI taxonomy): domain Bacteria; kingdom Pseudomonadati; phylum Pseudomonadota; class Gammaproteobacteria; order Moraxellales; family Moraxellaceae; genus Acinetobacter; species Acinetobacter sp. FDAARGOS_515. Next base: position 781,932 of record NZ_RKIX01000003.1, read on the forward strand.
CGAATTGCGTCGGCATTTTGTAGGGTCAAGCCAATATCATCCAAACCATTCAACAAACAATGCTTGCGGAACGAATCAATTTCAAATGTAAATGCCTGACCCGATGGTGTACGTACTTCCTGCGCCGCTAAATCAACAGTCAGTTGATATCCTTCGTTTGCAGCGCATTCTTTAAACAACTGATCTACAATGTCTTCTGGCAAAATTACAGGCAACATCCCATTCTTAAACGAGTTATTAAAGAAAATATCCGCATAACTTGGTGCAATCACGGTACGAAAACCATATTCATTTAATGCCCACGGTGCATGTTCACGGCTTGAACCACAGCCAAAATTGGTCCGTGCCAATAAAATAGTTGAACCTTGATAGCGTGGCTTATTTAAAACAAAATCAGGATTTTTAGGACGTTTGCTAATATCCTGTCCCAAATAACCTTCGTCTAAATAGCGTAGCTCATCAAATAAGTTATCGCCAAAACCTGTACGTTTGATCGATTTTAAAAACTGTTTTGGAATAATTAAATCGGTATCGACATTGGCACGATCCAAAGGTGCAACAATACCCTGTTCAACTGTATATTTTTTCATGGTTTGCTCCCTTAGAATGAACGAACATCAACAAAATGACCCGCAATTGCGGCTGCTGCGGCCATCGCTGGACTGACTAAATGCGTTCGTCCACCATTGCCCTGACGCCCTTCAAAGTTACGGTTTGACGTTGAAGCACAATGCTCGCCCGGTTGTAACTTGTCTGCATTCATGGCCAAACACATTGAACAACCTGGTTCACGCCATTCAAAACCTGCTTCCAAGAAAATTTGGTCTAAACCTTCTTGCTCTGCCTGTTGTTTGACCAAACCAGAACCCGGCACGATCATCGCCTGTTTAATGCTTGAAGCCACCTTACGACCTTTCACCACTTCTGCGGCTGCACGAATATCTTCAATTCGTGAGTTGGTACATGAACCAATAAATACGCGATCTAACTGGATATCTTCCAATGCCTGACCCGCAGTTAAACCCATATATTGATAAGCACGTGTCCAGTCATTGCGTTGTACGTCATCTTTGGCTTGTTCCAATGTCGGAACAGCTTTCGATACTGGAATGACCATCTCAGGTGAAGTGCCCCAAGATACTTGTGGCTCAATCTCTTCACCCTGCAAAACAACCACTGTATCAAAATGTGCATCGTCATCAGAATGTAAAGTATTCCAATAGGCGACTGCTTGATCCCATTGCTCATCTTTTGGTGCATACGGACGATTTTTCACATATTCAATGGTCTTATCATCGACTGCCACCATGCCCACGCGCGCACCCGCTTCGATTGCCATATTACAGACCGTCATACGACCTTCGATCGACATATCACGGAAAACTTGTCCACCAAATTCAATCGCGTGACCCGTACCGCCCGCAGTCCCGATTTTTCCAATAATTGCCAAGACCACATCTTTCGAGGTGACACCTTTGCCTAAAGTGCCATCAACACGTACCAACATGTTTTTCATTTTCTTTTGAACAAGGCACTGGGTCGCCAAGACATGTTCAACTTCTGATGTTCCAATCCCATGTGCCAAGCAACCAAATGCACCATGTGTAGCAGTATGTGAATCACCACATACCACGGTCATTCCTGGCAAAGTTAAACCTTGTTCAGGCCCCACCACATGCGCAATCCCTTGACGAATATCATTGATACCAAATTCAACGATATCGAAAGTTTTGCAGTTATCATCAAGGGTTTGTACCTGAATGCGTGAAGTATCATCTTCAATCCCTGCAATTCCCTGTGCACGTTCTTTTTTTGAAGTTGGAACGTTATGATCAGGCGTTGCGATATTGGCACTTAAACGCCAAGGCTTACGATCTGCAAGTTGTAAACCTTCAAAAGCTTGCGGACTGGTCACTTCGTGTAATAAATGACGATCGATATAAATGAGGCTTGAACCATCGTCTCGTTGTGAGACCAAATGGTCATCCCATAATTTGTCATATAAAGTTTTTGCGCCTTGGGTATTGCCTGCCATGTCGTCGCTCTCCACCGTGCTTGCCATTGGACTGGGTAATGCTAATCTTATCTTGATTATAGCGAATGTTTTACATAAAACTAATTTATCATTTTTATAAATTAATAAACTTTTTGGAATGAAATTTTTACTTTTTATTTCTACAAAAAAAATTGCTAAGTGCATATAACGCTCTGGTTATTTGTACTTAGCAATATGTTTTTGATGATCTGGGGACTTTTAGCTTTTATCTGCGATTTTTTTCAAATTATCATGAATTTTGAAAATAACAATGAGTAATTCACTATATACCCGAACTATCACCAAGCCAAAAATAATGACAAAAATAGCCATAAGAAAACGCATGCCGAAATTTGTATAGGCATAACGACCTATTCCAAATAGCATACTCATAGAAGTCAACGAAACACCCACTAGACCTAACCAATATATGATCGTAATAATTTTCGGGGTGATCATCGTATCGAGTTTAAGAAAATCTTTCATAAGTATACTCTGTGCAGATTAAGATAATTTCTGTTGTATTCGTTTTTGTTGTTCAAGCAATTGCTTTTGAAGTGTGGCCATTTCCTCTTGAGTTTGTTTAACTTCAACAGGATTAGGTGGAGTAGCTGTTGTTTGTTCAACCATTTTTAAAGATAAATTGTTCATTTGAATCAACTTGTCTCTCAAGCTACTGACTTCAACACTTTTTAATTGAGCTTGTGCCAATTCATTATTAAAGCTATCAATAAAAGGCAACATGGATGTTAAAGTTTGTTTAACTTTATCGGCTTGACCACTTTGCATAGCTTTCATCATTTCATTTTGAAATTCAGATGCTTTTGCTACATTTTTTGTTGAAATTTGATCGATCAATTGTGTATCAGTCTTGATATCTGCCAGATTATTCGTACTAAATTTGTTTGCAGCAACCTGCTGACTCTGCGGTTGTTGTTCGCCTTCTGATTGATTGGCTTGTTTACTACATGCACTCAATGACACAGCAGTACAGCACATAAGTACAGTGATCAGTTTATTCATTAGGTTCCCCTCAAAATAATAATTTTAAGAGATCGCTTTTTTTATTAATTATCTAAAAACTGTTTTATTACTATCTTTTAAAGCAATAGAGAAAATAATCACTGAAGCAAAACTTGCCCTAAAACTCACCAAATAGATCGCTTTGTGTCAGAAAGGTGGAGGTGAAAATCATTTGCTGTTGTTAGCTGACTAAAGTTAAGATGATGTCAATCAAAGAACTTAATACTGCCCCATGAATCTCGCCGCCTTTGAAGCCTTTGTAAAAGTGATGGAAACAGGTTCAATTTCGCTGGCTGCCGAACAGTTGTTTATTACCCAACCTGCTGTCACCAAACGAATCCATAGTCTAGAAGAGTATTTTGGAGTCAAATTATTTGAGTCCGCAGGTCGTGGCGTACAACCCACTCATGCAGCGCACTCCTTGTTACCACGAGTCAAAAACTGGCTGAATGAACTTGGAGACATTCATTACACACTCAGCCACGAACATGATCAGGTGCAAGGTCGCTTAAAAATAGGGACGAGCCATCATATTGGCTTGCATCATCTGCCCTATTATTTAAAACAATATGTACAAGAGTTTCCAAATGTAAAACTGGATGTGCATTTTGTAGATTCTGAACAAGCACATGAACAAGTCTTGGCAGGTGATCTGGAACTCGCTTTTTTAACACTTCCACCCCAAGGTGATGAACGTTTAAGCTATATGAATGTCTGGACAGATCCACTCGTCTTTGTAGCAGCCCCATTTCATGCATTGGCACAGCAAAAAAATCTAACCCTTGAAGATTTACTAAATTATCCAAGTCTGTTGCCCTCTGCACAAACCTATACCAGTCAAATCACTTTAGCTGAGTTTGAAAAACATGGCCTCAAACCCAAAATCACCATGAGTAATAATCCACTTGAATCCATTCGAATGCTGGTTTCGATTGGTTTAGGTTGGTCTGTTTTACCTAAAACGCTGGTGAATCAGGACTTGCAGCAACTCGATCTAAATATGGAACTACACCGACAATTAGGTATGGTCTGGCATCCATCACGTAGTCAATCCAAAGCAGCTCAAGCGCTTATTCATTTAGTACAATGTCATTTACACAATGAATCTTTTACACAATAAATCTTTGAGACCTATGTAACCCAGATTTACCGCTGTTTACTGAACTATAAAAAACTTAAAGACAAATAGGAGTAAGTTTATGCTTAAGCCATGCCTTATTCCTATTCAAGAATAACAAATCAATATGATTGAAATATCGAAGTACTGAAATATCAAAGCATGGTGAAGCTAAATAAAAATCGAATGATAGCCTGCCAAGATGGAGCCTCAGCATGTTGACCGAAACTTCAAAATTAGCCAGCGAACAAACTACTGATGATCCAACCCCATCTACTTGTGCAATCAAAACATCTAAAGTTTTAAGTCAAAATACGTCTGCAAACAGTAGTCATCCGAAATTGCTACGGACACCCAATTTACGTGATCATGACAGTGCCAGCATGCGCGTGATTTTACGAGATTATTTCTTAAATACTTTTGATAGTTATGAATGCCTATTTGAATGTCTGGCGAGTGATGGGGCATTTTATAAAAAACCAATTTCTTTACGCCATCCCCTAATTTTTTATTACGGGCATACTGCGACTTTTTTTGTGAATAAACTGTTATTGACCCGCATGATTGAACAGCGTGTTGATCAGAAAATGGAATCGATGTTTGCGGTCGGCGTCGATGAAATGAGTTGGGATGATCTGGACGATACCCATTATGAATGGCCAACACCGCAACAAGTCAAAGCCTATCGCGATAAAGTCCGTCACCTCATATTAGATTTAATTGAACATGCACCACTGACCATGCCTATAAACTGGAATCATCCGTGGTGGGCGATCATCATGGGGATTGAACATGAACGGATTCACCTGGAAACCTCTTCGGTTTTAATTCGCCAACATGATCTAAGTTTTGTAAAGTCGCATCCAAACTGGCAAGCCAATACACAAAGTCGTCATCCACCCGAAAATATGCTGCTTAAAGTGTCTGCGGGAAAAGTCTTACTCAATAAAGAAAAAGAAGATACGTACTATGGTTGGGACAATGAATACGGGCTGCATGAAGCAGAGATTGAGGAATTTGAAGCCTCAAAATATCTGGTCAGTAATCAGGAATATTTAATTTTTGTTGAAGCACATGGCTATCAAACCCCAGAATACTGGCTTGAAGAAGGTCGATCTTGGCTGGAGTTTAGCCAAGCGAGTCATCCTACTTTTTGGATCAAGAAAAAACAGGGTTGGTTTCTGCGTCTGATGACCGAAGAGGTGCCCATGCGCTGGGATTGGCCTGTCGAAGTCAACTACCATGAAGCTAAAGCATTTTGTCTCTGGAAAAAAACAACGAGTAGCTTAAATGTTCGTTTACCGACAGAGGATGAATGGTATCGTTTGTATGATATTGCAGGTTTAAACGAACTCAATGACCATCCTGCCGACTCCAATTTACATCTGGACTATGCTGCCTCCTCCTGTCCAGTTAATAAATTTCAACATGGCGATTTTTTTGATGTGCGAGGTAATGTCTGGCAATGGACAGAAACCCCGATTTATCCATTTGAAGGTTTTGATGTTCATCCGATTTATGACGATTTTACTACGCCCACTTTCGATGGGCGGCACAACTTAATTAAAGGCGGTTCGTGGATTTCTTGTGGGAATGAAAGTTTGTCTTCTTCCCGATACGCATTTCGCCGTCATTTTTTCCAACATGCAGGATTTCGTTACGTGGTTTCCGAACAAAATGCCATACATCCAGACTCTCACTATGAAACTGATCAATTGCTTTCGCAATATGCCGAATTTCATTATGGCGACGAATATTTTGGGGTCAAAAACTTTTCCAAAGCACTGGTTGATTTAGCCATTCAAACTTTGGGAGATCGGCCCAAAATACAAGCACTCGATATCGGCTGTGCGCTCGGTCGCGCGAGTTTTGAATTAGCTCAACATTTTGAATATGTAACGGGCATCGATTTTTCAGCCCGTTTTATCCAACATGGTGTACAACTTGCCAAAGGAGAAACTTTGCGTTACACCCTGACCACTGAAGGTGAATTAGTCGACTATAAGTCCTGTGCCTTACGTGATTTAGGTCTTGAATCTATTCAAGATCGGGTTGAGTTTTATCAAGGAGATGCCTGTAATCTCAAACCTCATTTTACCGCTTATGACTTTATCTTTGCGTCCAACCTCATAGATCGTTTATATAGTCCAAGTAAATTTTTAAAGCAAATTCATGAACGTTTAAACATTGGCGGTGTGCTGATGCTTGCCTCACCTTACACATGGCTAGAAGAGCATACCCCACGCGAAGAATGGATTGGCGGGTTTAAAAAAAACGGCGAAAATTTCACCACACTGGACGGCTTACATGCGCTATTAGATCAACATTTCCGTTTGATTGCACCATCGCAAAAAGTTCCCTTTGTGATTCGAGAAACTGCACATAAGTTCCAACACACTTTATCGGACGTGACATTTTGGGAACGTATCAAGGAATAGGAAATAAAATGCTCACCCCATAAGGGTCATCGTGACAGGCGACATGGATGTCGCCACGCTGGATTGCGGTTGCAGGGATGCACCGTCAATCCAGCAAAAGATTTTTGTTACTTTTCATCTTTGAAAAGTAAGATATACATAAAAATAGACAACCTCGACCCAAATCTCAAAAATCTAGAAACTCTTTATCTGATCAAAATATAAACTAAAGCTATATCTAGATTGAAAACTTAAATCGACCAATCCTGAACTTCCCAACCTTTCTCTTGCGACAATTTCTCTAAACGATCGTCTGGATTTACCGCAATGGCGTGGGTTGCATATTCCAATAAGAACCGATCATTAATCGAATCAGAATACGCCCAAGATTCATTTACTTGACGCCCATCTAACCATTGATCCAGACGAAGCAATTTACCTTGTTGATAACACGGCAATCCTGCGACCTTGCCTGTATAAGCACCTTCGACCACTTCGGCATTGGTGGCAATAATGTTTGTAATCCCAAACTCACGAAAAATAGGCGCAGTGATAAAATCACTGGTCGCGGTAATTCCGACAATCTCATGCCCCAAGGCTTTATGATGTTCAATCGCCGCAAAACCTTGTGGACGCATTTGTGGGCGAATCACCTTTTGCATAAATAACTGATGCAATTCGGTTAAATAGGCATTGTCATGCCGCGTCAAAAACTGAAAAACAAACTCATTATAAGCAATCGGGTCAAGTTGCCCTGCTTTATAGTCTTCATAAAATTGATCATTCATCTGACGATGATGTACGGGATCGACCAAACCTTCATTGACCAAAAACTCTCCCCAAGAATGGTCAGAATCTGTATTAAGTAAGGTGTGATCGAGATCAAACAAAGCCAATTTCATGAAAATACTCGTTAAAACTGAAATTTAAGAAAAAAAATGTAAATCTATCTCCGCTAGTCGATAGAAATTCGTTAAGATCATAGCAATTTTAATGCATTTTACTTTGATCTTTTCGAGCTGGGCTTCAAGAGTGACCGCCCCCGATTTCAAAGTCAACGATATTGATAAAATTTAGGTAGCCAAATGATCGACTCTGAAGGTTTCCGACCCAACGTCGGGATCATTTTGGCAAATGATAACGGACAGGTTTTATGGGCAAAACGCATTGGTCACAATGCTTGGCAATTTCCACAAGGAGGAATCCAGTTTGGAGAAACCCCTGAACAGGCACTTTACCGTGAGCTGAGAGAAGAAGTCGGCCTCTTGCCTGAACATGTCCAGATTATTGCGCAAACCAAAGGTTGGCTGCGTTATCGTTTGCCACACCGATATATTCGACCGGACTCAGATCCTGTCTGTATCGGACAAAAACAAAAATGGTTTTTACTGAAACTCACCGCTCCTGCGGGCAATATTCAGTTAAACCTCTCTGACCCTGCCGAATTTGATGAATGGCAATGGGTCAGCTATTGGTATCCACTGGGTCAAGTAGTGAACTTCAAACGTGATGTTTACCGCAGAGCCATGATGGAATTATGTATGTTATTGCCGCAACAACAATCGGCTGAAAAATCACTTCTTTAGCAAGTGATTTTTTGACTGAGTGCTGTTATAACATCACTAAGCGCGATTCATTTTTTGGAGCATATATTCATGTCAAACATGCAACTCGACACCTTAAGACGGATTGTTCAGGAGATCAATGCGTCGGTGAGTTTGCATGAATCTCTGGACATTATGGTGAATCAAGTCGCCGAAGCCATGAAAGTTGATGTCTGTTCTATCTATTTACTGGATGAACGCAATCAGCGTTATTTACTCATGGCTTCCAAAGGTCTCAATCCAGATTCTGTCGGCAATGTCTCATTGCATGTCGGTGAAGGTTTGGTCGGCTTGGTCGGACAGCGCGAAGAAATTGTCAATCTGGAAAATGCCTCCAAACACGAACGCTTTGCCTATTTACCTGAAACAGGCGAAGAAATTTATCACTCCTTTCTTGGCGTACCCGTCATGTATCGCCGTAAGGTGATGGGTGTATTGGTGGTTCAAAATAAAGAACCTCAGGATTTTAGCGAAGCCGCTGAGTCATTCCTCGTGACGTTATGCGCTCAACTTTCAGGGGTGATTGCACATGCCCATGCGGTGGGTAATATCGATGTCTTTCGTAAACCAACTTCTGGCGCTGCCTATAAAACCTTTCAAGGTGTTTCTGGCGCGGGAGGTATTGCCTTAGGTCGGGCGATTGTGCTTTATCCCCCTGCGGACTTGGCAGCCGTTCCTGATCGTGAAGCCGAAGATATCAGTGATGAATTACAACTTCTAGATCAAGCTATTCTTTCAGTACGCACTGAAATTCAATCGCTTGATGAAAAGATGCAAGACTCACTGATGTCAGAAGAACGCGCACTCTTTAGCGTATTTTTACGCATGCTGGATGAAAATGCGCTGCCTGCCGAGATTAAAGAATTGATTCGGGCAGGCAACTGGGCACAAGGTGCGGTACGCCGTGTCATTGATAAGCACATCAGTCTGTTTGCGCAAATGGAAGATGATTATCTGCGTGAACGCGTTTCAGATTTAAAAGATCTTGGGCGACGGATTTTGGCCTCATTACAGGAAGCCGATTCTAGTCATCGTGAAATTAGCCCAGACAGTATTATTATTGGTGAAGAAATCAGCACAGCCGCACTGGTAGAACTGCCTGTCGATAATATTGCTGCCATTGTCACCACAGAAGGCGCAGCCAATTCACATATGGTGATTGTGGCACGTGCCTTAGGCATTCCAACGGTGGTTGGTGTCACCGAGCTGCCAATTAACACGCTTGATGATGCAGAGATGATTGTCGATGCCTATCAGGGACGTGTTTTTATCAATCCCCCACGACGTATGCGCCAACGTTATAAAGAGATTCAAAAAGAAGAAGAACAAATCGCCAAAGATTTAAAACAGTACGAAACCCGCGATGCCATTACGCCTGATGGCGTTGCAGTCCGTTTATATGTCAATACAGGCTTAATGATTGATGTGGTTCGCGGCGTTCAGCGTGGCGCCAAAGGCGTGGGTTTGTACCGCAGTGAAATTCCATTTATGTTGCGTGATCGCTTTCCAGGCGAAGAAGAACAACGCGCCATGTATCGTCAACAACTCAGTCACTTTGCTAACAAACCTGTGACCATGCGCACACTGGACATTGGTGCAGATAAAGACCTACCTTATTTTAGTATTGAAGAAGAAAACTCGGCACTGGGCTGGCGTGGTTTACGCTTTACCCTTGATCATCCAGAGATTTTCTCGACGCAGGTTCGCGCCATGCTCAAAGCGAGCATTGGCTTAAATAATCTGCATATTTTATTGCCTATGGTGACGAGCGTCAGCGAAGTCGAAGAAGTCTTGTATTTATTGGAACGCGACTGGATTGCCGTACAAGAAGAAGAACAGGTTAAAATTACCAAACCCAAAATTGGGATTATGGTCGAAGTTCCAAGCGTACTGTTGCAGATCGATGAGTTTTCAGAATTGGTCGACTTTTTCTCTGTAGGATCAAATGACCTGATTCAATATCTACTGGCGGTTGACCGTAATAACCCTCGCGTTTCTAGCGTTTATTCACACTTTCATCCATCGGTATTACGTGCTTTGCAACGTCTGGTGAAAGAATGCCATAAATATGAAAAGCCTGTGAGTATTTGTGGCGAAATGGCAGGGGATCCTTTTTCGGCAATTCTATTGATGGCAATGGGTTTCAATACACTCTCCATGAGTTCGAGTAATATTTTACGTGTCCGCAAGGCAATTTGCCATGTCCCCATGAGTGATGCAGAAAAGTTACTGAGCGAAGTCGTTAAAATGAATAATCCATTGATGGTTAAAAGCTGGATGGAATATTATTTTAAAAAGCATGGCTTGGGCGATATGGTCAAATCCAATCGTTTATCCGTTTAAATTGACCCAACGAAGATACTCATAAATAAGGGCACATCGATTGTGCCCTTATTTTTTACTTCAATTGAGCGTTTTTTAGATTGGTAAGCTACGCTCCAATATCTGTTGTACTACTCTTGCGTCTGGATCTGTTTCTGGCATTAAAATTAATCCTGTCACACGACCATGAAACATACTATAACGCGACTGGATAAAAGTATTTGCAACTTCATCAGGTGCATAACGTTTTAATAATACGGCTTGAGCAAGTATTACTAAACGACTCACAAAACTTCTTGCCATAAATTGCAGTTGTTCAGGCGATTGTTTTAAAACATCCAACAGTTCATTAACTTCATTGTGCAGTTGTGGTACCTGTGAGGTCACGTCATAAAAAGATTCAAATAAAGTCTGAAGCGATGCTGGATGACGCTGAATCGCGCGTAATACATCCAGACACATGACATTACCCGAACCTTCCCAAATTGAATTGACAGGTGCTTCTTTAAATAGTCGTGCCATAATTCCAGTTTCGACATAACCATTACCACCAAACACTTCCATCGCCTCACCTGTCAGTTCAACGGCGCGCTTACAAATCCAGAACTTTGCAGCAGGAGTCATGATACTTGCCCATGCCTGTGACAGTTCATCCTGATCTTGATAACTCGCAGCTAAATGCATGCTGAGTTGGACTGCTGCTTCACTTTCTAAGGCCAAATCTGTCAAAACAGCCTGCATTAAAGGCTGATCAGCGAGGACTTTGCCAAATGCCTTACGCTGACGCGTATAAGCCAGACATTGCACCAAAGCCTGACGCAAAATGGCAGAACTTCCCACGACACAGGTCAACCGAGTATATGCTGCCATTTCTATGATGGTCGGAATACCTCGCCCTTCCTCTCCAATCATCATGCCCCATGCATCATGAAACTCAACCTCACTGCTTGAATTACTACGATTGCCAACTTTATCTTTTAATCGCTGAATATGTACGCTGTTTTTTGTGCCATCGTCTAACCAGCGCGGAACATAGAAACAAGCCAATCCATTTTCAGGGGTTTGCGCGATCACTAAATGTGCATCGGACATCGGGGCTGAAAAAAACCATTTGTGCCCTGTGAGTAAGTATTCCTGCCCCCGACCAGACCTTGCAATCGGTTTTGCCAAAGTTTGATTGGCACGAACATCTGAGCCACCTTGTTTCTCAGTCATGCCCATGCCAATCCAGATCGATGATTTTTCTGAAATAGGCACATCACGCTCATCATAATTTGTCGATAACAGTTTTTCGCCTAACTGTTGCCACAACTTCGGCTCACGTTGTAATAATGGAATACTGCCTAAAGTCATGGCATTTGGACATAAATTTCCACATTCCACTTGTCCACTGAGATAAAACCGCGCAGCCCAGTCGACCCAGTTTGTCTTAGACTGCGCGGCAATAAATGGATGCGCATGTACACCATATTGACGATTTAACTTCATCCATGCATGCCATGCGGGATGAAATTCCAGATTATCGATACGACGACCGCGCGCATCAAAGGTGTATAATTCAGGCGTATGTCGATTGGCTTGATCAGCCCATAGATAGGCCTGAGTAGTACCAACTTTCCCACCCAATTCTGTAAGCAACGCTTGATCCTGACTGCCATAACGCATCAGGATTTCTTGTAAAACAGGATCGGTTCGATATAAGTTATAGTTCTGTAGCTCATCAAACTGATTTTCGATCTGATGGATCATCCTTGTATTCATTGCTTATCCTTGATTATTTTTATAACAGTATAGGAACAAATCAGACCTGAAGTGTTCGGATTTAATTTATGAAAATCACCAGTATCAAAGTACGTAGAAAGCCCAAGCAGTCAAGAGCCAGATTTACTCAGGATGCACTGATGGATAGCTTTGTTCAGCTTTTACTTGAAAAAGAAGCGAATGCAATCACGATTCGGGAAATTACCGATCTGGCAGGTGTTGGTCTAGGCACTTTTTATGAATATTTCAGCCAAAAAGAAGATTTACTCGCGCTGACCATTCATCATTATGTGCAGCGTAATGCACTGTCCCTACAGCAAGCGTCTGAAAAAGCTCTCAAACCAAGTCCCGATTTGAATACCTATATTCAGGCATTGATCTACTTACAGCTTGAACGCATTGCTGAACACGGCCCTCTCTGGAAGAAATTATTTCTTCTGGAACGACAAATTTCAAATACCGAGATTTATCAGAAGCATTATTTACAACACGTAGAGGCGTGGTGTTTTGTGCTAAAGCAACATCCCGAACATGTGCTGATGGATGTTGAATGGCTTGCACTCAATATTCATCGTATTAGTTATGGTTTTATTTCCCAAACGCTGATGGTTTCGCAACACGATCAAACAACTGACTGGGAACGCCTTGAACAGGATATTCAAATGGCCATTTTTGGATTTATCCAAACATCTTGATAATAATCGATTTTATCTCTTATAAAAATAAATTTAATCGTTTTTACATTGTACAAAATACAGCGTATGTTAAATGTATGAATCATTTACACGGAACAGATTGCCCTCTTTAAGTCTATTCATCATATTGCAATACAGCGCTTTTATGTTGCATAAGATATTGACCTCAGGCATCACAGATTCGATTATTTTTTACAAAATATCCAATGTCATTTAAGGTTGGGAATGTTAGTTATATAGTATTGCTATACCCATGACATTATTAGAATTTTAATCACAAGACCCTGTTTTATGGAGAATTAAAATGAGTGACGATAAACTAAAGTGTCCAGTCACCCACCTTACTACTGATGCAGGTGCGCCTGTTGTAGACAATCAGAATAGTATGACGGCAGGTGCACGTGGCCCTCTTCTTACTCAAGATCTCTGGCTCAATGAAAAGTTAGCCAATTTTGCCCGTGAAGTCATTCCAGAACGCCGTATGCATGCCAAAGGTTCAGGTGCATTTGGAACATTTACTGTAACCCATGACATCACTCAATATACCCGCGCTAAAATTTTCAGTGAAATTGGTAAAAAAACTGAAATGTTTGCCCGTTTTTCTACCGTGGCAGGTGAACGTGGTGCAGCCGATGCAGAGCGTGATATTCGTGGATTTGCCTTAAAGTTTTATACCGAAGAAGGTAACTGGGACATGGTGGGAAATAATACGCCGGTGTTCTTTTTCCGTGATCCTCGCCAGTTTCCTGATCTCAACAAAGCAGTTAAACGTGATCCTAAAACCAACTTACGTAATCCCACTTACAACTGGGATTTTTGGACACTTTTACCTGAAGCATTTCACCAAGTTACCATCGTAATGTCTGACCGTGGTATTCCAGATGGTTATCGTCATATGCATGGTTTTGGCAGCCATACTTATAGCTTTATCAATGCCAATAACGAACGCTTCTGGGTTAAATTTCACTTCCGCACTCAACAAGGGATTAAGAACCTAACCGATGCTGAAGCCGAAGCTCTCATTGGTAAAGACCGCGAAAGTAGTCAATCTGATTTGTTTAATGCCATTGAACGTGGTGATTTTCCAAAATGGAAATTATGTGTTCAAATTATGCCCGAAACTGATGCGGAAAAAGTCCCATACCATCCATTTGATTTAACCAAAGTTTGGCCACATGGTGATTATCCACTGATTGAAGTCGGTGAATTTGAACTGAATCGCAACCCTGAAAACTATTTTCAAGATGTTGAACAAGCGACTTTTGCCCCAAGTAATCTAGTTCCTGGCATCAGCTACTCTCCAGACCGTATGTTACAGGCACGTTTGGTGAACTATGCTGATGCACATCGTTACCGCGTAGGTGTCAATCATATTCAGGTTCCAGTCAATGCCCCTCGTTGTCCTGTTCACAGTAACCGCCGTGATGGGCAAGGCCGTATGGATGGTAACTATGGTGGGCTTCCACACTATGAACCAAATAGTTTCCATCAGTGGCAAGAACAGCCTCAATACCGCGAACCGCCATTAAAAATTAATGGGGATGCAGATTTTTGGGATTATCGTAAAGACGATAGCGACTATTTCAGCCAACCACGCGCTTTGTTCAATTTGATGAATGCTGAACAAAAACAGGCTTTATTTGACAATACTGCACGAAACGTAGGTGGCGCATTAGACTTTATCCAATATCGTCATATTCGTAACTGCTACGCCTGCGATCCAGCTTATGGCGAAGGTGTCGCAAAAGCATTGGGTAAAACTGTTGCAGATGCACAAGCAGCTCGTGCCACTGATCCAGCTCAAGGTAATCCTGGTTTATTGTAAGTTTCATTGCTAGAGATGAAGATTAACTTATTCGAGTGATCTTTTATCTAAAATAAAACAGCCAGTAAAATGACTGGCTGTTTTACATTTTAATCTATTAATTGATCATGACTGATTTAAGGCAAAAGCCATCACATAATCCCCCACTTCGCTAGAATGTGCTGCACCACCGACAGAAACCACAATATATTGCTTCCCTGTTTTAGGTGACACATAAGTCATTGGAGTGGCACTAGAACCCACTGGCAAAGGGTACTTCCATATTTCTTGACCCGTTGCAGCATCATAAGCACGTAGGTAATAATCCTGACTCCCCGCAAAGAATAGCACCCCGCCAGCAGTTACCGATGTACCTGCATAGGTTGGCATTCCCATCGCTAAAGGAATATGAGACTTGATGCCCCAAGGCCCTAAGTCTTTTGTGGTTCCTACTGGAACTTGCCACAGCACTTGTTTACTTTTCATATCAATCGCACTAATCGTACCAAATGGTGGCTCAGTACATGGAGTTTCCATGGCAGATGTCCACATCATGGTGACCATCCCATACGGCGTACCCGTCTGTGGTGAAGGTCCATGTCCTGTACCATCGGATGGATATTTTTTATTAACCTGTGCAAACTCATCGCGTTTTACCAACCAGAATACAGATGGAATACGGATATCGTTCATATAGGCAATCTGATTTTTAGCATCATAGGCCACACTTCCCCAGTTCATTCCACCTAAATTTCCGGGCTGCTCCAATGTTTTATTGAACCCGACTGGCGTAAAGTCGCCTTCATAGCTCATTTTTTTAAACTGAATCCGACATACCAGTTGATCAAATAAGGTAACACCCCAAATTTTCTTCTCATTTAAATGATCAGCACCAATGGTTGGCATACCCACTGAATATGGCTGAGTTGGAGAAAGTGGTTTTTCATCTGGAATCGGGCTTTTTGAAGGTACTGGTTTTTCAACCACATCAGCAATTGGCTGACCTGTTTCACGATTTAGCAGAAAGATTTGTCCACGTTTCGTGGTTTGCATTACTGCTGGAACGATCTGACCATTTTGATCTGGAACATCCATCAATGCAGGCTGCGATGGCAAATCATAGTCCCAAAGATCATAGTGTGTGGTTTGGAAATGCCATTTTTCTTTACCAGTACGCACATCCAATGCCACCAAAGATGAATTATATTGATTCGAAAATTCAGGGCGTTCTTTGCCATAGTAATCAGGCGTGTTATTACCCAATGGAATATAAACTAATCCGAGTTTGTCATCATAACTTAAAGTCGTCCATGAATTTGGCGTACCTCGTGTATAGGTTTGCCCCTCAGGCGGTAATTTATCAATCGCAGGATTACCCAAATCCCATGCCCATTTCAGTTCGCCTGTTTTGGCATCAAAACCACGAATCACTCCCGAAGGTTCAGCAACTTCCTGATTATCGACCACCCATCCACCAATCACGATAGTATCGTTTGCAACCAGTGGTGCTGACGTTTGAAAATAGAAACCAGGTTTCACATCTCCCATGCCTGTCTTCAAATCAACATAGCCTTGCCGACCAAACTCCTGACAAGGTTGACCTGTTTTAGCATCAAGCTCTAATAAACGTGCATCATTGGTGGTTTGTACAATCCGCTGCTGACATTGTGCCCGATGATTTTCACGGGTTAATGCGACTTGCCCAATTGAACGTTGAGGTGTTGCCACACGTGCATCAAAATATCCCAGTCCTCGACAGCGTTGCCACATAGGTGATCGACCATTGGCATCAAACTTCCAGACTGATTTTCCTGTATCGACATCTAAAGCAGCAATAATGCCGTTACGTGAACAGCTATAGAGCAAGTTGTCGATTTGTAGTGGCGTGTTTTGATCGACCCCAGGACCTTTATCGCCAGTTTGATAGGTCCAAACAACTTGCAGATTTTTGACATTATCACGGTTAATCAAGGTAAACGGTGAAAATCGGGTTCCTTCATTGGTACGGCCATAGGCTGTCCAGTTTTCAGGCATTCCAAAAGGCGTATGCGCTTGGTAAGACTTGCCATTTGCATATTGGGCATCATGCGGAAAGAAAGCGGCAATCGCCATACCAATGAAAATCACCAGTGAACCTAGACTAAAACCTAGCGTTTTGGCATTGTAATGCTCTTTTCGTAACGCATATAACGCAACGAAAGCCAAGCCCAACGGAACCATGATCCTTGCGAGCATCGGCCAAAACGCAAAACCCCGTTCGTAAATTGCCCAAAGACCAGTCAAAACCAGCGCAATAATCGTTAAATAAAAACCAAGTGCTTTATTTTTATATAATAAAAAGCTACTTGCTAGATAAATTAAACCCAGTAAAAGGTAATAAAACGATCCACCTGCACTAATTAAGCTTATTCCTCCAATGATGAGAAATAAGCTGGTAAATAGCGTGATGAGAATGATTAAAATCCTCATTATTTTCATACTGAAGTGACCTCTTTTTTTGATCTTTTTATTTTTTATAGCATACGTTTAACATAATATGCTTGTCACTTCGTGAAAATTTATTTTACTTTTCACATAAAATAAGAAAAAATGAATTAAACCGTTAACTTATGTCCTTCTCTAATACAATAAAATGGATTAACAAATTTCGATGAAGTTTTTAGTAGATGACTCAACTCCTGCTCAGGCTCATCACGGCTTTCATCCGTCAGCTGAAAGGTTCGATAATGAATTGCCATAGAGCGATGTGCTTGTAAGTCCAAATGTGCATGCAAAGCATCCTGCGGATTCATATGCACATAATGCATCAATTGACGCGGTTCATAAGCTCCGATCGGTAACAAAGCAATCCGTGCATCTCCAAAGCGTTCATGGATTTCCTTAAAATGTGGAGAATAAGCGGTATCTCCTGCAAAGAAACAGTGTCCCTTTTGAGTAATCAGTGAAAATCCGCCCCACAATGCCTTATTTTGATCTCGCAAGCCGCGCCCCGAACCATGTTGTGCAGGGGTGTAGGCAATGGTGACTTCATCATGAAACGGAATCATTTGCCACCAATCCATTTCGATCACATGAAAATCTTTAGAAAGATAATAACGATTGCCCAACCCCGTATAAATCGGCATGGCAAATTTCTGGTGTAACCAGTGTAACGTTGCCAGATCCATGTGGTCATAATGATTATGACTGAGCAACACACCATGAATGGTAGGCAATTGCTCCAGTGCAATGCCTGCTGGACAAACCCGACGAGGACCACGCCCCTGCAACGGACTGGCATATTCACACCAGACTGGATCCGTCAAAAAATTAAAGGGTCCTATTTGAATCAAAACAGTGGCATGTCCTACAAACCAGACTTGCCAATCATCCATATCTGCATTAGGACGATTCTTAGGTAATCCAATTGGTGTATTGATTCTAGACTCATATTCCTGCTGAATATCGACCTGCCATGTAAATGATTCACGCGTGGCAAGCCAACGTAATAATTCTTTTGATCCTTTTGCACCAGAGCGTTTAATCTGATTGTGAAAGTGATTGCTGCTCGCATGTTCTGAATCTGCATACCGAAATGGTGGTTTACTCCATGTATGTGTCCAGCAGGATTGAGTCGGCAATTGATACGTTAATGTCGGCTTCTCTTTCATAGGGTAATTCGGTTATACAGCAATAGTTTAGGGTCGGGTGTTTATTCATCTTAACGATTAAATCAAATTATGCTACTGCTCAATTTATTTGTCTTGTAACCGTCCTTTCATTCGTTGCAACCAGACCTGCTTCGACTGAGGCTTGATAAACAGTGCAACAATTTCAGGGTGAATTTCTCTAGCTTTCATTTCGATACGATTCACACAGATTTCGATATCATCTGAAGTTAAACTATCTTTAAATTCAAGGCTTAATGATGCAATGACCTGATGCGCACCTATTTGCTCAGTTAACACACCATTTGCTGAAAAAACAGCAATATCCTGTTGCGCAATGAGTAAAAGATTTTCGCGAAGCTCTGGATTGGCCGTTTCCCCCATCAGCAAACCTTTGGTCTCACGTGCCAATAAAAAAGCAGAAATCGCCAATACCACACCAATCAGGATAGATGCCACACCATCCAATACGGGCATATTGAAATAATGCGCTGCGGTAATCCCAATTAAAGCAATAAATAGACCAATCAATGCGGCAGAGTCTTCAAATAATACAGTAAAGGTCGTCGGATCTTTACTGCGTCGAAATGCTTCAAAATAACCCAATGAACCCTTTTCTTTACGAAATCCTTTCAGTGCGACTCGCCAGGATATCCCTTCACAAATAATCGCAATGCCAAGCACGATATAATTAATCATGGGCGAAACCATTTCTTCGGGTTGGCGAATATGTTGTATACCTTGATAAATTGAAACGATCGAACCCAATGCAAAAACCAGCAAAGATACAATAAAAGCCCAAAAATAAAGTTCACGGCCATAACCAAAAGGATGGCGAAAATTGGCTGGTTTTTGTGACTGTTTTAATCCATGCAACAATAGAATTTCATTGAGTGTATCCACCACAGAATGTACGGCTTCACTCAGCATCGCCGAACTATTGGTGATATAAGCTGCGACAAATTTAACCAAAGCAATGATGAGATTGCCCAATAACGCCGCATACACCACGATTTTATTTGATTCAGCCATCGCAAAACCCTGTTCTTATTTTTTCATTCATTGTTGTTATAGCGGTACTCGATTTATTTACAAAGACTTTTCCTGTTGTCATTTGTTGTTAAAGGGTCTCTATAACGATCCTTTACCCTGAATATTAGCGTTTAAAATATATCGGTTCTACTTGTTGTTTCTGCTTGCCTGATTTGTGCTTTATACTCAAATCCAATTGTATTGCTCATATTTTTGGATTCATTCGATGGAGTTAAGACATCTTCGATACTTTGTCACTGTTGCTGAAGAATTAAATTTTAGCAAAGCAGCGCTAAAACTGTATACCGCTCAACCCTCGTTAAGCCAACAGATTAAAGATTTAGAAGAATATGTCGGTGTTCAATTATTCAATCGAACCAAACGTAAAGTTGAGCTAACCGAGGAAGGCGCGGCTTTTTTAGAGCAAGCTCGTTTAACTTTGATGCAAGCCGATAAAGCAGTCGCCACAGCAAGACAAATTGCAAAAACAAAACAGCAACGCTTACGCATTGGTTTTGTAGCAACAGCCGAGGTACACATTTTTCCGCAAGTACTGCCACAATTACGTATTCAACACCCCAAACTGATCACTGAGTTCACTTATCTGGATGAACAACAGAATATTCAAGCCCTGATGCAAAATCAGCTCGACATTGCCTTTACGCATCAAAATCT
This sequence comes from Acinetobacter sp. FDAARGOS_515, assembly GCF_003938865.1. Classification (NCBI taxonomy): domain Bacteria; kingdom Pseudomonadati; phylum Pseudomonadota; class Gammaproteobacteria; order Moraxellales; family Moraxellaceae; genus Acinetobacter; species Acinetobacter sp. FDAARGOS_515. The sequence continues at coordinate 802,064 of NZ_RKIX01000003.1, forward strand.
CAATACCGAGACCATTTGCAGTCAAAAAATATTCGATGAAGTTCTAATTTTTGTCTTGCCAAAGAATCATCCATTCGCCAAAGAAAAAGTGATTCCTTCACATGCCTTGGGCTATCTGGATTTTGTATTACCTAGTGCAGAACAATTTCCCAGCTTATATGCACTCATTTGCGAATTTATCCAGCAGCATGATTTTACTCTACATACTCAGGAAATGACTGATGTTTTGATCAAAATCAATCAGCTAAAACACCAGAATTGGTGCACGATTTTACCTGCATATGCAAAGAACATGTTCAGTTCTGATCTTGTGATTGCGACATTGGCGATTGATTTGCCAAAGTTACCCTTATTTATCAATTTTAATTCGCAGCAGACGTCAAACCATACAAAAATATTACTCGAACAGCTATCAAAAGTATTTTGTTCTGAGTAAATCATGACTAAAGTAAATGATCAGGGCTGCATGATCGATGAATATCACAGGCACAGTCGCCACATCAGTTCTGTGCAAATCAATAAACCTAACACTCAAATAAATTAAAACGATTTTTTCAGGAGAAACCTGAGCATGTTATCTGTATTACATGGGTTGAAAACTGGATTACAGGGGCTGAAAAGCGGTATTTATAATCGTCCCCACTTTTTTATTTCGTTATGCATTGGCGTCGTGATTGCCGTAGTGTTAACGTTCAGCACAACTTGGCATTGGTCAACAATCATTTTGTTGAGCTGGAATATTTCTGTCGGCATATATCTCATTCATGCCAAAAAAATGATGTGGCAGGCAGATCATTCTGCCATGCAATCTCAAGCTCAAAAACAGGATGAAAGTAAATGGGTGATCATGCTTTTGGTCATTCTGGCACTATTGATGTGTCTTATTGCGATTGTGATGCAACTCTCCTCGATCACTAAAAATACGCCTTTTCAATATTGGCACTTAGGTTTATCCATATTAACCATTATTTCGGCATGGCTATTTATGCATACCGCATTTGCTTTGCACTATGCCCATGATTTTTATATGGCGCGTTCTGATGGCAAAGATGACGGTTTAGATTTCCCCAAAACTCAAGATCCGATGTATCCAGATTTCGTTTATTTTAGTTATATCATTGGTACGTCAGCTCAAACCGCTGATGTGTCGATTACCTCCCGCCCCATGCGGCTACTCAATATTTTCCATGCCATGTTGGCCTTTGGCTTTAATACGACCATCTTAGCCATTTGTATTAACATCGCAGCCAGTTTTATATCGGGTTAATAGACGAGTCTAGACCTGTCTAAAACCAGCACTACAAAAAATGATTTGAATTTTATGCGTCTATGTTGATTTGAATCAACTGATTCAAATAATGATGTAATCCCGCAATGTCATCAACAATAGTTAAGGGCTGATATTGTTTGAGTATTTCAATATCATGCACACCATAGCTCACCCCTATACGCGGCATGTCGATATTCATCGCCATTTCAAGATCATAGCTGCTATCACCGACCATAATCGCATGTTGCACATCTACACCAGTGAACTCTAAAATCTCTTCGAGCATTAAAGGATGCGGTTTAGACATAGTTTCACTGGCTGCGCGGGTAATATCAAAGAGCTCATGACTTTGCGTCTGGCTGAGAACACGATCTAAGCCACGACGACTTTTACCCGTGGCAACCGCCAGCTTCATGCCCTGATCTCTTAAATCCTGCAAAAGTTCAGCTACACCGTCAAACCAAGCATCATGCTTAGAATTTTCCACATAATGCTCGCCATAACTGACCAAGATATCCTGTTGCAAATGTGGAACTTGCGGAAACAAGGTTTGCATCACCTCAGGCAAACCCAGACCAATAATGCTTTGAGCAGCTTCGTCTGTTAAAGGCTGTTCATATTTTGCTGCGGCAAATTTGAGGCTTTCCACAATTTGCCCCACTGAATTAAATAGTGTGCCATCCCAGTCAAAGATAATCAGTTCTGGTCGATTCATTTTTGCGCTCTCAACTGTGCCACGACACTTTGAATATCTTCAGGCAATGGTGCTTCAATCACAGGATAATCAGGAATTTCCAGACGCATGGCATGTAAACACAAACGTCGCGCTTCTGGGCCCGTGTAAATCGTTTGATGCCCGTATTTATCATCACCCACCAATGGATGACCAATACTCAAACCATGTACCCGAATCTGATGGGTACGCCCAGACAAAGGCGAAGCATAAACCAAAGTGGCTTCCTTAAAGCGCTCTGCAATCACCCATTCGGTTTTACTCGGCTTGCCCTCTTTAGTCACACGGACACGGCGCTCGCCATTGGCCAGTTCATAACGTAACAATGGTGCATCGATAAGCTGCCTATCCAGACTGACCTGACCTTTCACTAAGGCGGCGTAAGTCTTACGAATTTTATGCTCGCGTAATAGATCCTGTAGATGTTTTAAAGTACTGCGTTTTTTACTAATCATGACCAACCCAGAGGTATCTCGGTCAATCCGATGAATCAGTTCCAGATACTTTTTACCTGTTGCGGCACGCATTGCCTCAATCAAACCGTATGCGACACCACTCCCGCCATGCACCGCGATTCCCGCTGGTTTATTCACAACCAATAAGCCTTCATCTTCATAGACCACACGCTTTAATAAGCTTTGTGCCACTTGATCACTCACAGGCGCAGCAGTTTCATCTTTTGGTTCATAACGAATCGGAGCCACACGAATTTGATCACCAATATTAAGCTTGCTTTCCGCTTTTATTCGTTTTTTATTGACCCGCACTTGTCCTTCACGAATTAGCCGATAAATTCGACTTTTCGGCACACCTTTTAATCGGCTAAATAAAAAATTATCAATGCGCTGCCCGGCTTGATGCTCGTCCACGTCAAACCAAGTGACACTTTGCCATTGCTGTGTAGAATTCATACAGTATTTGAAACCCGATTATTTATTAAATTTGAGTGAAAAATAACCACTTAGACAGTTGATTTCACAAGAAACATCTATTTAGCCCATAGGCAGATGCTGCAAGGTTTGATATAGTCAGCGCACGGATACCGCCGTAAGTGAACAAAAACGAAAAATATTTCAATGTTTATGAAATTGATTTTCGTTCAAGATTTCATCAAAATCTCGGAAAGGTCCCAAAAGAATATGCCGACGCCGAAGGCTTATTATATCGGCAAAATGACAAACTGTTGCGTTTAATTATGCTTTTGCATATGCAGTTTGTTGAAAAATATATGTCGCCAACCGTTAATGTTGGTTATTAAACGTAAACTGATGCACATCAGACACGTTGCGTCATCATGACCTTTCAGGCTCAAGCGTTGATGCATTGGAACTGCCGAGCACCGATACGATGATCATTCCGTATCAAGACTTTACAAGATAAGTCTTCAAGCTCCGTGACAGTGAAAGTCATCATCCAATGCACCGCTCACTCGCCAGTGAAAAGTCAGGACTCGCCGTTAATCGAAACGGGATGAATACGCGACTGCTGACATCATCACCAGCATCATTCACCGAAGCTACACGTGAGATCAGGGAATTTAGCAGCCAGAGCAAAAAACTTTTGTGATCTGGGTTAAATAAGATGCATGATGACTGCCGACAGTTGTCCGCTTTATCGATGTTCGCATTTTGTCTGAGTGAGTCACTATTAGGTGTCACACCCATGAAACGTATGTTGATTAATGCAACCCATGCTGAAGAAGTACGCGTTGCACTTATCACTGGTAATCGTCTTTACGATTTTGACTTAGAAAATCGTACCCGCGAACAAAAAAAATCTAACATCTACAAAGGTCATGTGACTCGCGTAGAGCCTTCTCTAGAAGCCGTATTTGTTGAATATGGTGCGCAGCGTCAAGGCTTTTTGTCCATGCGCGAAATCGCCAATACTTACTTTAAGGCTGACCCACGTCAAACTTCAAATATCCGCGAACTGATTACCGAAGGTACTGAGCTTTTGGTACAAGTGGAAAAAGAAGAACGCGGCAATAAAGGTGCTGCGCTTTCCACCTTTATTTCGCTTGCAGGTCGTTATCTGGTCCTCATGCCAAACAATCCGAAAGGTGGCGGTATTAGCCGTCAAATTTCGGGTTCAGTTCGTGAAGAATTGAAAGAAATGTTGGCATCACTCAATATTCCTCGCGGAATGAGCGTGATTGTACGTACTGCGGGGATTGGTCGTTCACAAGAAGAATTACAGCTTGACCTGCAACATTTGCTCGACTTATGGAATCAAATCCAAAACACAGCAAACTCGGGTCCATCTCCGATGTTGGTACATCAAGAAGCAGGTGTAGTCACTCGTGCAATCCGCGATTACTTGCGTGATGATGTCTCTGAAATCCTGATTGATAGCGAACAGGCCTATAACGAAGCTTATAACTTTGTAAAAGCAGTGATGCCGCGTCAATTAGACAAGCTAAAAACCTATACATTAAATGAGCCTTTGTTTGCTCACTTTGGTATTGAAAGTCAAATTCAAACCGCTTATGAACGTGAAGTGAAGCTTCCATCTGGTGGTTCAATTGTGATTGACCAGACTGAAGCATTGGTTTCAATTGATATTAACTCGGCTAAATCAACGCGTGGTCATGATGTTGAAGAAACTGCACTGAATACCAACCTTGAAGCAGCTGAAGAAATTGCACGTCAATTGCGTTTGCGTGATATTGGTGGTTTGGTAGTGATCGATTTCATCGACATGACCAAAGACCGCAACCAGCGTATGGTCGAAGCCAAATTGCGTGAAGCAACCCAAAGTGATCGTGCACGTATCCAGTTTGGTCAGCTTTCACGTTTTGGCTTGATGGAAATGAGCCGCCAGCGTTTACGTCCATCTTTAGAAGAAGCCACAGGTTATGTCTGCCCGCGTTGTCATGGTACAGGTATGGTGCGTGATCTACGTTCTTTATCACTTTCGATTATGCGTAAAGTGGAAGAAATTGCACTACGTGAACGCCATGGTGAAGTACAGGTTGAAGTTCCTGTTGAAATTGCAGCATTTTTGCTGAATGAAAAACGTCATAGTCTGGTGTATTTAGAACAAACTTCAGGTGTTCGTGTCACCGTGTTGCCACACCCTCACTTGGAAACACCTCACTACGAAATTCAGTATAATCCTGAAGGTTTTGCACCTTCTAGCTATGAGCGTACTGAAGCGACACGTTCAAGTGAAAAGGAACTTGGCTACGAGTCATCTGAATGGCATTTAGAAGAAGCAGATCATAGTCATGCTGCTGTACCTGTTCAGTCTGAGCAAAATAAACGTAAAGCTACGGCTCAAACACCTGCGCCAGCAGCACAAACCGCGGTTGCTCCTAAAGCCGCAAGCCCATGCGCATGGTTAGAGAATCTATTTGTACAAAAACAGGCTCAAACCGTTGATCAGTCACGCTCTGCCCAAAATGCAGCATCAGCGATTGAGCAAATGGTGAATGGTGGTGCAGTCAGTCGTGGTCAATTTGGTCAGGTCAACGTTGCTAGTGTGACCGAAACTGTCACTGTTGCAGCATCTGGCAACAATGCGTATATGTCTCAAACGCCTGTAGCTAAACAGGAAGCACGTGACAATACCACTGAACGTGACGAGAAAAATAATCGTCCAAATAACAACAAAAAGCGTAAACACAAAGATCAGCGCGAACGTACCGAGCGTGAACAACCACAACAACGTGAGCCAAATCAAGAGCAACAACCTGCTCAAGTTCATGAAGAAGTGGTCCAACTGTCACGCCATGAGCAACGTGAACTCAAACGTCAGCAAAAGCGTCAGCAGCCACAAGAACAAAACCACACGCAAAATCAGGCGCAAACTGAAGTACATGCTGAAGAAGCCGTACCACGTCGTGACCGTAACAATCAGCAACGTCCAAATCGCCCACATCGCAATCGTGACCAAAGTGTATTAGACAATGCCCATCAAACGACCAATAAGCCTGTAGCCAATGATGCAAAACAGGTCACAGTCGATGTGGTTGATGCGCCACGTAATGAAATGATGTCGACAGCACTGGTGATTAATGTCGATCAAGCGCAAAGTGAAATTGTGGCATTAAATCCACAAGTTGAACCACAGGAATCACCAAAACAGGCTGAAAATCCTGTTGCAAATCCAGTTGAAGAAGCCGTTGTAACTGAAGCTCAACCTTCTGAAGCAGCGACTAAATCCACTGAAGTTGCGACCGAGCAAACTCGCTCACAAGTGAAACGTGCTAGCAATGATCCGCGTATGCGTCGTCGTCAGCAACGTGAAGCACAGCAATCTAAAGTAGCAGCACCAAAAGTACAGCCATCACAAATTCCTGAGCTGGCCAACTATACGTTGGGTAGTCTCATTCGCCATATCTATGGTGAAGACTGTACCGTACTGATCGAACAGTTTGGACTTGTGCCAACGTTTAATCGGGCTTTGATCAAGTTTACTGAGCAATATGCCAGTTCACAGGTCGCAGAAGCAAAAACGGTTGAGGAAGACAAAAAACCTGTAACACGTGATGCACAACTTCCAAGCAAGAAAGCGCTTGAAGAAAGTGAAGCAGCAGAGGTGTTACCATTAACGCCACCAGAAACGCCTGCAACGCGTGTAGCCAATGACCCTCGTGAACGTCGTCGTTTAGCGAAACTTGCGGCAGAACAAGCGCATGAGCAAGCCAAACAAGCTCAAGCTGTGCCAAAAGCTGAAACGGGGAATGAACAAGGTGCAGAAATCGAAGCCGTTGCCTCTGAAACCGTAGCGAGTGCAACTAAAGCTCCTGAAACTGTCGTATTGCCTGAGCAATCGCTTGAAACAGCAACTCCTGTTTCTAAGCAAAAAGCGACAGCACCGACAGAAACCGCACAGCCTGAAGTAAAAGCTGAATTAGAAAAAGTTTCGACCGCAGCTCAAACTGAACCTGTGCAAGCTGAATTAAATGAAGTAACTGCTTCAGAGCAAGCATCAGAAGTGAAAGCCAATGATGAAACAACTGAAAAATCAGCCACTCAAGAGACTGCTGCTGATGCGGATAAACCAAGTCGTCCGCGTCGTCCACGTGGTCGTCCGCCGAAAAAGGCCAGCACAACTACGGAATAATTTGCACAATTGCATGTAAGTTATGAAAGCCTAGTCATTTCGGTGACTAGGTTTTTTTTGATACTTTATGTCAGATTAGGTTGATTGCACTAGTGCAAAACCTTTAAAACAACTTCTGCGTCATTTTAATGTCTACGTCGTCGTAGCCCGTAGTCATAAAACTGTATTGGATAGATCGAAAAATAATAGGATGTATATGAGCCAGACTGCACAACCCGATATCATTACGCTTGCTAATGTTGCTTCACGCCTCCCTGCTTTTTTGCCCAAAGTGCCGCACATTCTTGCAGGTCTTAAGCAAGCCTATTTGCGTACATCATCTACACCAGCAGGTTTGGGTATTGCCTTTGAAAAAGCAGTCAAACGTAATCCTCAAGGTGATGCTTTATTATTTGAAGATGAGCGCTACAGCTATCAAGATTTAAATGAATGGGCCAACCAGATTGCACACTATTATCTTTCGATAGGTGCGCGTAAGGGTGATGTTATTGCGGTGATGCTGGAAAATCGTTCCGAGCTGATCGCAACAGTTATTGGTCTGGCTAAAATTGGTGTCACCAGTGCATTGGTCAATACCTCTCAAACAGGTAAGGTACTCACGCATAGTATCAATCTGGTCAATCCAATTGCGCTGATTTTTGGCGAGGAAGTTCAATCCTGTATTGATGACATTCGTGCCGATATCAAACTTGCTGAAGATCGCTTTCATTGGTTTGCAGATCAGGCCACACGTCAAAACGTGGGTTCTGCTCCATCTGGTTATGTCAATCTGGCAGAAAAAATTGATCATTTTGCCAAATTCAATCCAGCGACCACCCATACTGTTCAAGGTAAAGATGGATTGTTTTATATCTATACCTCAGGCACTACAGGATTACCTAAAGCGGTGATTTTCACCCATAGTCGCTGGACACTGGCGTATGGAACTTATGGGCATATCCTTGATTTAAAAACTGATGATGTCATGTATGTTACCCTACCGCTTTATCATGCAACGGGTATTGTAGTGTGTTGGTGTGGCGTGATTGCGGGGAGTGCTACGCTTGCTATTCGTCGTAAATATTCGACCAGTGCCTTCTGGAAAGATGTACAAAAATTTAATGCCTCTGCGATTGGCTATGTGGGCGAGCTGTGCCGCTATCTTATGGATGCACCACCCTCAGAAATTGACCGTGCCCATCGTGTGACGAAAATGATTGGTAATGGCATGCGTCCCAATATCTGGGACAAATTCAAACAACGTTTTGGGGTAAAAGAAGTCCTAGAGCTCTATGCGTCGAGTGAAGGCAATGTCGGCTTTAGCAATATTTTCAACTTTGACAATACTGTTGGCTTCTCTCCGACTCCTTATGCAATTGTGCAATATGACAAAGAAAAAGGGGAAGCCATTCGCGATCAAAAAGGTCACTGTATCAAAGTTGAAACAGGCGATGTTGGACTGCTCATTGGTAAAATTACTCGTCGCTCCCCCTTCGATGGTTACACCGATCCTGAGAAAAACAAGTCTGTGATCTTAAAAGATGTGTTTAAAAAAGGTGACTCTTACTTTAATACTGGGGATTTGGTCCGTGACATTGGCTTTCGCCATGCACAGTTTGTCGATCGTCTGGGTGATACTTTCCGCTGGAAAGGTGAAAACGTATCGACCACTGAAGTTGAAAATATGATTTGCGACTATGACAAAATCGCAGAAGCAGTCGTCTATGGTGTTGAAATTCCAAATACCAATGGTCGAGCAGGTATGGCGGCCATCACACTGAGCGATGGCGCAGAATTAAATGAGCAGGATTTGACCGAAATGGTCAATCAGTTCAAAAAGAATTTGCCTGCCTATGCTATCCCTGTATTTTTACGTGTTCAAGCAGTGGTAGAAACCACTGGAACCTTTAAATATCAGAAAAATAAACTCAAGGAACAGGCATTTGATCCGAGTCTAACCGATGAGCGTTTACTGGTACTCTTACCAAATGCAGAGGCCTATTGTGATGTAACTGCTGAGATTTTTGAGAACATTCAGGCGTATAAATACCGTTTCTAGCATATTTTTTGACTAAACAAGAGAAAATCGTGCTTTTTATAAACAGTTATTCGATTGTTTTTCAATTTTCTCTTGTGTTAGTTGAAGATCTTGCTAAAATACGCTCCATCAAAACGATACAGTGTTAGAAAGTTTACTTTCCTCTGAATCCAGTCGAGTTTGAACAATTTTTGAAATTAATTTTTCTTTTTGCGTTCGGGTAAATCCTTAAAGCAATATTTTAAGTTTACTTATCCTCACTCAGGGTCGTTAGCTCAGTTGGTAGAGCAGCGGACTTTTAATCCGTTGGTCCCGCGTTCGAGTCGCGGACGACCCACCATTGATTGTTTTGATACTCCTAGCATGGCTTAAATGCTTGCTCAGGGTCGTTAGCTCAGTTGGTAGAGCAGCGGACTTTTAATCCGTTGGTCCCGCGTTCGAGTCGCGGACGACCCACCAGATTCTAAAAAGCCTCAACACATCATGTTGAGGCTTTTTTTATGGATACTTTATTTTCTCAGCATGAATATTTCATGACATTCAATACGATTTAAAATCTAAATATTCGATTAATTTTATAAAAAATAACTGTTTTTACGATTTACATAAATGCGTTATCTTGGTTCTCACATTAAGAGCTTTCTCATACCATTAAGAGGATCAAGACAATGAGTTTAATCAATACTGAAATCAAACCCTTTCAAGCTACTGCTTACCAAAATGGTCAATTTATTGATATTTCTGACGCTGATCTAAAAGGAAAATGGTCTGTAGTATTTTTCTACCCTGCTGACTTTACCTTTGTGTGCCCCACTGAACTTGAAGACCTTGCCGATCAATATGCAGAATTTCAGAAGCTAGGTGTCGAGATCTACTCTGTTTCTACAGATACTCACTTCACGCATAAAGCATGGCATGATACATCAGATGCAATTGGTAAAATTCAGTACGCCATGATTGGCGATCCGACTTGGACCATTTCTAAAAACTTTGAAGTTTTAATCGAAGCTGAAGGTCTGGCTGATCGAGGAACCTTTGTAATTGATCCAGAAGGTAAAATCCAAATCGTAGAGATCAATGCAGGGGGTATTGGTCGTGATGCTCAGGAATTACTACGCAAAGTCAAAGCAGCCGTTTATGTCTATAATCACCCGGGTGAAGTCTGCCCTGCCAAATGGAAAGAAGGTGATGCAACGCTTGCGCCATCCATTGATCTGGTGGGTAAAATCTAAACCTGAGTCGTCATATCGCTGAATAGAGCTTAATCATTTTGTAGACCACGTCCTAACATGGAGGTGGTCTTGTTTTAAGACTCTAAGCAACACTGCTGCTTCAACACAGGAATCAGCCAACTCATAAACACATCCAGACGACGAGGTATATACTGACGATTAGGATACAGCACATTTAAAGGTAAGGCAGGACAAGTGTAATCACTTAAAATTTCTATCAATCTGCCCTGTTCCAGATCCTGACGCACATCATAATAAGGAATTTGAATAATTCCGAGTCCAGAACGTGCTGCCTGAATATAAGCCTCAGTATTATTGACACTTAATTGAGCCATTAATTTGACCCGCTCTTGCCCGTAAAAAAAGACACCCTGTTGCTCGCCTACGCCACTCGGGTAATTAATCATAATATGATTTTGTAAATCCTCTAATGTTTGCGGAACACCACAGCGCTGTAAATAAATTGGACTGGCACAATTCACCATTGCTAACAACCCGACAGACTTGGCAATCAGACTGCTATTTTCAAGTGCTCCGACACGCACCACACAATCAACTTCTTGTTCGACCAGATTGGTTAAATGATCTGAACTATGCAGTTGAATTTTGATATCAGGATATTGCTGAAAAAAATCAGGCAATGCAGGCACCACAATTTGATGTGAAATACGGCTCGGCATATCCACTTTTAAAATCCCCTGATAATCCTGATGATGGGTCTGAATCATCTGTCCAAGCAGTTGGTAATCCATGAGAAGATTTTGACAATCGGGCAAAATTCGTTTTCCATCCTGAGTCAGACTCACCCGTCGTGTGGTTCGTTGAAATAATCGGACTTTGTAAAATGACTCCAGACTTTGAATGGCTGAAGTCACCGTAGATCGGGGTAAGTCCAACCGTAATGCTGCCTCACTAAAACTTTCCCTTTTGGCAACTTCTACAAAGATTTCAAATTGCTGTAAACGATCCATCTGATTGTTCGTGATTTCTGAATAGTGAAACTAAATTAGCATGATTGATGATTACATGATTCATATCTAGACTAATAAATATCCAAAAATAGTTCCATTAAAGGAAAGAACATCATGGCGGCACAAACGTTAAAAGATAAAGTGGTTTTAATTACAGGCGGTGCGAAAAATTTAGGCGGATTAATCTCGCGTAAATTTGCGGAACAAGGGGCCAAACTGGCCATTCATTACAACAGTGAATCGAGCAAAGCTGATGCAGAAAAAACCTTGGCTGAGGTGAAAGCTTTAGGTATCGATGCAATTCTGCTACAAGCAGATCTCAGTTCAATTGATCGGATTGAGGAACTTTTTGTCAAAACTAAACAACATTTTGGTGGAATAGATATTGCCATTAATACGGTAGGCCGAGTTCTTAAAAAACCGATTGTGGATACCACCGAAGCTGAATTCGATTCGATGAGCGACATCAACTCCAAAATTGCCTATTTCTTTATTCAATCGGCAGGTCGTCATCTCAATGATGGTGGCAAAATTTGTACCATTGTGACCTCATTACTCGCAGCTTATACAGGGCTTTATTCGACGTATGAGGGCTTAAAAGCACCAGTTGAACATTATACTCGCGCTGCATCTAAAGAGTTTGGTGAACGCGGTATTTCAGTGACTGCGGTGGCACCAGGTCCCATGGATACGCCATTTTTCTATGGTCAGGAAGCACCAGAAGCCGTGGCTTATCATAAATCAGCTTCTGCGCTTGGCGGGCTTACCAAAATTGAAGATATCGAACCTTTAGTGCGTTTTCTGGTGACAGACGGCTGGTGGATTACAGGTCAAACGATTTTTGCCAACGGTGGTTATACCACACGTTAATCAAACTATCTTTTATAGGCTGAGGGCCCTCTTTCCTCAGCTTTTTTTTATGGTTGTAGAGCGATGCGATTCTGTTGATTATGCACAACATTAAAATGATAAGTAGTTTGCAACATATTCAATGTTCTGGATAAGTCCTGAGTAGAATACGCACCAGAAACCAGAATTTTTTCCAGACTAGGGTCAATATCAATTTGTTGTTGATGATAGCGGGATAACTCAGTGATAAATTGTTTTAACGACATACTATGTACCACCAAAAGCTGCTGTCGCCAGAGTAGTGGCATATCACTATAATTTTCGTGATAGATCTGTTGTGCATCAAATCTCACGGTATGCTGTGCAGCAATATCCTGATAATCGGTAGCATAACGTGGTTGGGTACGCACAATCCCCTGTTTGACGATCAGGTCAGTCTGGGTTGATAAATGGCGCACATTAAACACCGTTCCCAGTGCCAATAAATCTCCATCTGCGGTATGTACCGTAAATGGGCGCTGCTGAATATCCTGATGTGTTTCAATATAAATTTCACCACGAGCAAGCTCAATACGGCGTTGCTTGGTATTGTATTTGATCCGAATCTTACTATCACTATTTAACCAAAGTTGGCTGCCATCGGCCAAAGTTAGTTGTTGTTGCTCCCCGATATGTGTTTTATAAATATCAACGGGGTCAAAACTCAACATTTCAGGTAAATAATCTTGCTGACGAATTCCCTGCACAGCATAAAGCGCAATGCATAGCGCAAACAAAATGAGGCTAAATTTAGTCGCAAATTGCGGTTTTGGCTTGAGTTGCTGCATGGTTTGAGCCATGACCGTCTTGGGAACTCGACCCAATTTTTCATCAAACATGATGACATTTGCCCAGACCTCTTGATGCAATACATCAGCAGCTAGCCATTGATCAAAACAGGTTTTTTGCTTTGCATCCAAAGCCTGTTCCTGCATCTGCATATACCATTCAGCAGCTTCACGATAGGCACGCTGTCTAGCACGATCTATTTTAGTCTTTAAAGGGATATTCATATAACAGCCAAAATATTAAAACTGGCATCATTCCATCGCCATAAAGCAAGCTGCCATGGCATGGGTTAAATCACGCTTAATCGTTGAAATTGAGATATCAAGTTGTTGTGCAATTTGGGCATAATTTAAACCCTGTAATTGTGACAGCATAAACACCTGCTTCAGCCGTTCTGGTAGTGCGTCGATAATGTCACATAACTCACATAAGGTTTCGATCCATAACATCTGCTCTTCTAGAGAAATGCTATGTTCAGGATAAGCGTCGGCTAAAGCACTCAAATAGGCTTGTTCAATTTTTTTGCGTCGATACAAATTAAACATCAAGCTTTTGGCGATAGTCGTCAGTAACGCCCGAGGCTCATAATAATAATAGTCAGCGTAACGGCTCATAATTTTGACAAAAGTATCCTGAGTCAAATCGGCTGCATCACAGTGATTACTCATTTTTTTACACAGCCAAGCATATAACCATGATTGATGTTCGCGATATAAACCATCAATGTGTTGATTGACTTGTTGTTTTGTCAAAATCTGATCGGAAAGCATCTTGCTAAACCAAAGAGAAAATAATAATAATTATCGATACTATGTGACGTTTTGTAAATAACTTAATCTTTATAATTTTTAAAACTATAAATTTCATACAGTTAATCAACATAAAAAAATAAACAACCAATCTATGAGCTGTTTTTGATTCTCAGGTGATAAGGCTATAAGCAGAACATCTTTTGATCACAGACAATTTTTATGGGGAATCTTCATGCCAGCAGCATCTACTACACTTTTTCGATTTAAAAGTCCTCTAACCATCGCCATCCATTCGATCATGTTAGGCACCTTGCTCAGTAGTTTTTCAACAATCTCTTTAGCCGCAGAAACAACCCCTGTTTTATCTAAGACTCAGTCTGTTCAAATTCGTGCAGGAAATCTAGATCAAGCTCTGGCACTATTTGCAGGCCAAACCAATTCAGAACTTTCTTATGATCCAATATTGGTCGCAGGTAAAAAGACACAAGGTTTAACTGGTCAATATACATTTGAACAAGGGATTACCCAGTTATTGAAAGGAACTGGCTTAACTTTAGTGAAGCGTCAGGATGGTACGTGGGGCATCATTAATTCAAAAACTCAACCGCGTGAAGTGGGTCAGTTACAGTCAATTCATTCAACTGCAACACAGCAAGGTCAGAGATCTAATTCTGCACAGCTTCCACTGATAACAGTGACGGCAGACAATCCAACTTATACCTCGCGTAAATCTACCAGTGCAACCAAGCTCAATCTATCCCAGAAAGAAACGCCTCAATCTATTTCAGTCATTACCAGTCAGCAGATAGAAGACCAACATCTGACTTCGCTTGAAGATGTCATGGACCAAACGCCAGGTATTTCAGCCTTCAAACAAGGACAACGCGCCGCAGGCTATCGTACCTTTAGTGCTCGTGGTTTTTCCATTTCAAACTATTTACGCGATGGTATTCCCACGTCTTATGGGGCAACTTATGGCAAGGATATTGCCGCATTAGAAAATTCGGCAATCTATGAAAAAATTGAAGTCATTCGTGGTTCAACAGGATTAACCACAGGCTCAGGAAATCCAGCCGCCAGTATTAACTTAGTCCGAAAAAGACCAACTGATGATCTAAAAGGCTCTGTTCAAGTTTCAGCGGGTTTGTGGAGCAATTATAGCAGCACAGTAGACGTATCAGGCCCACTGGATCAATCAGGTGATCTTAAAGGAAGAATGGTCATATCCGCTCAGGAGGGGGACAACTGGCAAGATCGCTATAATTTTTCAGACAAACTTATATACGGTGCATTGGATTATGATGTCAGCGATAAAACGGTACTGACCAGTGCGTTAACTTATGAAAAAACACGTGCCAATGACGCAACAGCACAAGGATTCCCTTTTTATACCAGAACCCAAACGGGTGTAATTAATTCAGTACAGACCATCTTTGACCGAAAGGATAATCCTGCAACAGATTTCGCCTATTCAGATACGGAACGTCTAAATATACTGGCAGGTGTCGAACACCAGTTTAATGACAACTGGAAAGGCGTTGCGAATTATAGCTACTCTGACTCGGAAATGGATCGTGTGGTGGGTGTTGCAGGTTCGACTTTCTTTGATCCAGACAAGGATCGGATGTCTATTGTCTATGGTCGTATTTATACTGCCCCTAAAGTCCATTCTTTAGACTTGTATACAACAGGGAAATTTACAGCATTCGACCATGAACATACGCTTTCATTTGGAGTAAATGGCTATACCCTCACCGATAAAAACTTATTTAAACTGGCTCGTAATGGCGTTGCATCCATTTCAAACTGGAATGGACAACCGATTAGTTACGGAGATATTCCATCCAAAGACTTGGCAACTGATGTTGACTCGAAACAACTGGGTATTTTTGGCGCGGCAAATCTGCAACTGCTTGACCCACTAAAATTAGTTTTAGGTAGCCGTTTGAGTTATTGGGAGCGTGACAATGGTCCAGAGAACAAACAAAAAGAAAATGGCGTGTTCACCCCTTATGCAGGTTTAATTTACGACATTAATCATTATTTATCTGCGTATGCCAGTTATACTTCGATTTTTAACCCATCATCACGTAAAGATATTGACAATAATTACCTCGATCCAGAACAAGGAAATACCTCTGAATTCGGTTTAAAATCTGAATTTTATGATGGTCTACTGAATACCAGTCTGGCTTATTTTATCTCAAAAATGGATACCTCGGTGGTTGGTGGTACTCAAGCAGATGGCTCGACTTATTATGTTCAAGCCAACGACACGAAAACCAAAGGCTGGGAATTAACCGTTGCAGGTGAAATCTTACCAAACTGGAATATTCAGGCAGGCTATACCTATACGGATGCCAAAGACAATAATGGTATTCGCTTAAATGCAGCAGAAATTCCTAAACAATTATTCAAATTATTTACCAGTTATAAAATCAATCAATTGACGCTTGGTGCTGGTGTGAATTGGCAAAGTGAAATATACAGTCAAGTGGCAAATCTAAAGCCTTTGCAGCTACAGAAAGATCGACAAAAATCCTATGCATTGGTGAATGCGATGGCAAAATATCAAATTAATAAAGATATGGACGTTCGTATCAATTTGACCAATCTATTCGATAAAGAATATAAACAAAGCGTTTATAACGTCTATGGTGATCCAAGAAACTTTACCGCAACATTCACCTATAAATTCTAAATAATCAAAATGAGAGTGTCCCAAAATCAGAATGAATGACACTGATTTAGGGGCGCTCTTTATTTTCAGGATCTGTTTTTTTTATTGCAAGATTACAAAAACGCATCAAGTACCGAATTTAAAAACAAATGTCCCTGTTCTGTACAGGCAATACGTTCAGAATCAGCGACAAGTAATTTTTTCTGACGCAAACCATTTAGGGCAGGTTCTATTTCAGACAGAGATAAACCGGTACGCTGTTCATAAAAATAGGTTGGCACCCCCTCATTTAGACGTAAGGCGTTCATCATAAATTCAAATGGCAATTCATCTGCCTCTATCCGTTTCCACTGACCATGTTCAGCAGGTACTTTAGCGAGATAATCTTTCGGTAAGCGTGTTTTCTGAAAACGATAAATGCCGTCTGATTGAGTCACTTTACCGTGCGCTCCTGCTCCGATCGCCAGATAATCGCCAAAATGCCAATAATTTAAATTATGGGCAGAGGGGCGCTCTTTACGCCATGCCGAAACTTCATAATTGATAAAGCCCTGCGCTTTTAAATATTGCTCACCTTGTAATTGAATCTGTTCAAGGGTTTCATCCTGTGGCAAGACAGGTTGTGTTCTGAAAAACACCGTATTGGGTTCAATCGTGAGTTGATACCAACTGATATGCGTTGCGCCATTTTCAACCGCGAGTTTTAAATCAAGTAATGCCTGCTCTAAAGTTTGTTCAGGTAAGCCATGCATTAAATCGACATTAATACGTTCAAAACCTGCCTGTTTTGCGAGTTTAATCGCCTCAATTGCATTGGCTGAACTATGAATACGTCCTAATCGCTGTAAATGCTCCTGATTGAAACTTTGTATCCCAATTGACAAGCGATTAATCCCAGATTTTAAATAATCAGCAAAAGGATCATGTTCCACTGTGCCTGGATTAGCTTCCAAGGTAATTTCACAGCCCTGTTCAAACTCAAGCAAAGATCGTAATTGTGTAAATAACCATTGATAACCTTGTGCCGAAATCAGCGAAGGCGTTCCCCCGCCGATGAACACACTGTGAATTTTACGTCCCTGAGCAAAATCAAGCTGTGTCTGAAAATCAGCCACTAATGCCTTTAAGTATTGTTGTTCCAAATCCAATGACAATACACCGTTGGGTACCGCATGCGAATTGAAGTCACAATAAGGACATTTACGCACACACCACGGCATATGAATATATAAAGAAAGTGGAATTTGGGTAGGATCAAGTAAACCAGTCAAGAACAACGCTCAGGCAATACAACTGCATTAGTGTAACATGACTACCGCAATTCGTTGTGCCGAAGCGCGTTGAATTGCTTTAGACTGAAGTGAAATGAAGAATAATGACATGGAAAAACAATGCTCAAAATCAGTTCACAGTTGCTATTCTTTTTACCTCTAGCGCTTGGGATTGGCGTTGCGATGGCGATTCAAACGGCATTAAATACGCAGTTACGTAGTTATCTCCACTCCCCTTTACAAGCTGCTTTTTTATCTTTTTTAGTCGGTACAATTTTATTGGCGCTGATGGTTTTATTACAAAATCAGCCTAAACCTTCATTGCAACAATTCAGCCAAATCCCGTGGTTTTTGTGGCTTGGTGGTTTTTTAGGGGTTTATGCGATTAGCCTGAGCATTTATACTGCTCCCAAATTGGGTTTTCTCACATTATCTGGATTGATTATTTTTGGCCAACTGGCAATGTCATTATTGTTAGATCATTTTGGCTGGCTCGGGACAGAGAAAATGCCTGTCAATTGGCAACGCCTACTTGGGGCGATCATCATTTTCGTTGGGGTCATGTTGACCTTACAGCGATAATTTTCTTTTATAGATGAGTATTTTTTGTGTCAAATGTCGCGGGATTCCGCTTTGAACTAAAACAACTGTTTCACTTAATGTGGCCGATTCTGATCACACAATTTGCACAAGCAGGATTAGGTCTGATCGATACCATTATGGCAGGACATTTATCTGCCAATGATTTGGCTGCGATTGCGGTCGGTGTCGGTTTGTGGATGCCAGTCATGTTGCTGTTTAGTGCGATCATGATTGCCACTACCCCACTGGTTGCTGAAGCCAAAGGGGCAAGAACGCCAGAAAATATTCCAATCATTGTCAGGCAGTCTTTGTGGGTCGCGTTTATTCTGGGCATCATTGCGATGCTAATTTTACAGATCATGCCATTTTTGTTGCCATTGCTCGGTGTACCAGAAAGCTTGCAAGCGAAAGCAGGATTATTTTTACACGCGATTGGTTTTGGTATGCCTGCGGTAACGATGTATGCCGCATTACGTGGTTATTCCGAAGCCTTAGGTTATCCTCGCCCTGTGACAGTGATTAGTCTATTGGCGCTCGTGGTGTTGGTTCCGCTCAATTATCTGTTTATGTATGGCATTGGCCCTATTCCACACTTGGGTAGTGCGGGCTGTGGTTTTGCAACAGCAACCCTACAGTGGCTCATGTTGATCACCTTAGCCAATTATATTTATCGCGCCAAAGCTTATCGGTCAACCCAAGTATTTTCACATTGGGAAAAAATCAATCCTGTTTTAGTGAAACGAATTTTAAAACTCGGCCTTCCTATTGGATTGGCTGTATTTTTTGAAGTCAGTATTTTTAGTACAGGGGCGATTGTTTTAAGTCCACTCGGCGATACGCTGGTTGCTGCACATCAAATCGCGATGTCAGTCACCTCTCAGTTGTTTATGATCCCAATGTCACTCGCAATTGCACTGACCATTCGGGTGGGGATGTATTATGGGGAAAAAAACTGGGTGGCCATGCGTCATGTACAAAAACTGGGTTTAGCAACTGCGACTTTTTTTGCAATTTGTACCATGAGTTTAATTTGGTTTGCACGTCCACAAATTGTGGCCATTTATACTCAGGATCCTGCGGTATTTAACGTGGCTTTATATTTGTTATTGTTTGCAATGGCGTATCAATTGATGGATGCATGGCAAGTGGGTGCGGCAGGCTGTCTGCGTGGTATGCAAGATACCAAAGGCCCGATGTGGATTACACTGATTGCTTATTGGGTCATTGCATTTCCAGTCGGGATTTATCTGGCACGGGTTGCAAAGATGGGGCCTGCTGGAGTTTGGCTCGGACTTATTATTGGTCTCAGCATTGCTTGCGTTCTACTTTTGGCGCGGTTGTATAGCAATAATCGTAAACTTGCGGCACAACCATAGACTTGTTTCATGTTCCTTTTCTTTTCCCTATACGAGAAAAATAAATAATGATTTGAACAAACATGAAAGAAATCTGATCATTCAATATGTTTGATTTAAAAGAAAATGCCAATCAGTTTTGATTGGCATTTTTATTGCCTATTTTTTTATCAGGCTGGCTTGGCTTTTGGACTGGCACCAATTTGCCAAACAAAAGGCAGTTCGGTTTGATTCACGATCCAGTCACCAATGACTTTTTCTTTATAAATAAGTGGATTATGCGAAGATACTGTTCGTGCATTTCGCCAGAAACGATCAAGTTGCTTGGCTGTACTGCTTGCAGAGGCACTGAGTGCGTTAAACAATTTAGTCGTAAGCTCTAGAACTAAATCAGCAATCACCACTTGCCCTTGTGCAGACTCCAGTTCAGCATCAATGTTGGCCAGACGTTCTTTCTCATCAGATTCGGCAAAATGACTGAGATAAGCCCGTTGTAATGCTTCGGCTGTAGCTTGCGTAATTGCCTCACTAGCATAAGCCTGTGCAGATGCTTTTCCAATCACTTGTAGTACTTGTGGATCGTGTCGTGCCAGATCAGTATTGGCATGACTAAAAATACGTTTACGCTCACGAACTTCCTGACTAAAGGTGTCCACCGCAGCCTGAGCAATCCCCGACAATGTTGCCAGATGCACCACCTGATAAAAAGCGGTTTGATATTTAAACCGCTGATCAAAGGGAATAATATGCGCAGCAGGCAGTTCTACTTGTTCCAAACGGAGTGTTCCACTTCCTGTGGTTTTTTGACCGAATCCATCCCAATCATCATCAACCTGAACCCCTGAAGCATGCCGATCAATGGCGGCTATCACATGCTGCTGACTGACTTCATCGTAGGCAAATAAATCGATCCAGTCTGCAAAAATACTGCCTGTTGAATAATATTTTTCTCCATTGACCAGCAGCTTACCTGTTGCTTCATCTTGCGTAATTCTCGTATTTACATCGCCAATCTGCACAGAACCCACTTCTGTCCATGCATTGCCAAAAATATCACCCGATACAAACCGTTCAAACCAGTCATTTTGTGGCTGCGTGCTATGCGCAACTAAACGATCTTCTACAAAAGCAAAGTGTCCACGTAATGCCTGTACGATATTAGAATCAGCTTGAGCCAATTCAGTCAATAATTGAAAAAGCTGTGGCAATGACACACCAGCCCCGCCATAGGCAACAGGAACACGTAATGCACCGAAACCCGCCTGTTTTAACCATTGAATTTGCTCATAAGGCAATTGGCGACGCTGTTCACGTTCTAAGGCACCTGCTTCAATTTTGTTAAAAATAGGGCGGTACTTCGCAGCGACAGCTTCATAGTCTGCGCCCAAAGAAAGCTGATCTTTAATTTGCTCAAACTGACTCATCTTTTTATCCTCATTCTGTTTTTTGTTATAGACTTCTTTCATAAGTCCTTTTCATTTCTGCCTTTAGGAGAAAAATAAAGAAGAGGTAAATAATGATGAAAGAAGTCCTATGTTCATGTCCTTAACTCCACGCATGGCGCGGGGGCTGAACACCGTTTAGGTAATAATTTCCAACAATGTGATACTTCCAGCGCACAGGATCATGTAGCGTATGAGTACGTGCATTACGCCAATGTCGATCCAGATTGAGCTCAGACAAAGTCGAGCGCGTGCCTGACAATTCAAATAGCTTATTCGCTGCGAGTATTGCCACTTCAGTGGTCAACACTTTTGCTTCTGCAACCAGCAAAGTCGCCTGAGAAACATGCTGTTCTGTTGGCTCATCAATCGCCAGATCAATCTGGTCGGCAGCCAAGTCCAATACCGCTTCTGCTGCACGGAGTTTAATTTTTAAATCGCCAATACTGGCAATGGTATAGGGATCATCGGTCGCACGTTCTAAACCTGAATCAATCCACGGACGACTGTATTTTTTTACGTATTGAATGGTTTCTTCAATCGCACCACGCGCAATCCCAGCGTCTACCGCCGCCTGTATGAACTGGGAAATTGCGCCTGCTGCGGTCGGTCGTTCAAAGGCTTGATAAATCGGAACGACATATTCCTCACGTACAGGAACTTTTTTCAATTCAACACTACCACTGGCAGTGGTACGTTGCCCAAATCCAGACCAGTCATTAATAACATTCACCCCTTCGGTTTCACGTGGGACTAAAGCAGCAAAGGGCTGACCTGATTCATTAATCGCTACAATTGGAATCCAGTGTGCTAACAATGCGCCTGTGGCAAAAAACTTCTGCCCATTGATTTCATATCCTGTTGCGGTTTTATGAATGGTGGTGGTCAAATCTGCGACCGTTTTACTGCCTTTTTCTGAAAAAGCATTACCAAAACGAATACCTTTGAGCACCAGATCAAAGAAAAAAAGTTGCTGCTCCAAACTGGCATCCAGACGTAAATGCTCTAAAAATGCCCAGTGGTTTTGTGGTAATTGTCCCAGTGAAGAATCGACACTAGAAATGGTTTTGACCACTTCAGCCAAGGTACGATATTTAACTTGTGCGCCACCAAAGGCTTTAGGAATGGTAATTCCCCATAATCCGCTTTGCGAATATTGCTGGATTTCATTGATAGGCAAACGGCGTTCTTGATCACGCAGGGAAGCTTCTTTGGCAAATTCGTGAGCCAATTGCTTGGCAATCTGAATTGCTTCGGCATCGTTTTGAATAATATGTGCATTTTGTGGTTGTTCAAACACCTGTAATGGCACAGAATTTGCTCGATGAGCATAAGAAGTATGGGAAGAAACCGCTGTATTTAGTTGGCTCATAGTGGAAAATCTCTTCAGTGTTTTTTAGGCTATGCAAATCAACATAGCACCAAAAAAATGAAGCTGTTATAGTGATTAACGCATTGTTTATGAAATGGTTTTTGCAATACTTTGCATAAAAAATGCAATATATTTAAACCCTTGTTTTTAGAATTGATTCTAGTTTATTAACAATTTGAAGTAGGCAATTTAGACTTTGTCACCTATGATCAAGACTGAATCCAGCGCGGATAAAAGGTAAAATAGAGATGGCTAAAAATACGAGTTCTCCAGGTCGACGTTTTATGAAACTTGCGGGAATGACTGCCAGTATCGCGACTAAAACAGTCTCAAGCTCGATTCGAAATTTAACCGCGGATGATGAACAAAAACTTGCGGCGAAAACCAAACTTTTTCAGGATATTGGCGTTCAAATTGCAGATACTTTGGGCGAAATGAAAGGCGCAGTCATGAAAGTTGGACAAATCGCCTCGCAATATAAGGATATTTTCCCGCCTGAAGTGGCCAATGCTATTGCCAAACTCCAACGACAAGCGCCTGCTGTACCTTTTAGCGCCATTCAGCAACAAGTCGAAAAAGAATTAGGGCAACCTTTACTGACCATCTTTCAATCTTTTGAACAAGCGCCTTTTGCCGCCGCCTCTATTGGTCAAGTACATCGTGCAGTTCTACCCAATGGACAAGAGGTTGTGGTTAAAGTGCAATATCCTGGTGTGGACGAAGCCTGTGAAAGTGACTTGAAGCAGGTTCGTTTGGCTTTACGCCTCATGGGTGTCATTAAAATTGATAAAAAATTGCAAGATCAATTGTTTGCTGAAATTCAGGACAGTCTTTCTGCTGAACTTAACTACGAAATTGAAGCACAAAACCTTGAAGTTTTTAAAACCTTCCATGAACAACTAGATGATAAAATCATTATTCCAACGGTATATAAAAACTATTCTTCACGACGTATTTTAACTTTAAGTCTGGAGCGTGGAGAGTCGATTGAAACCGCCAGTACATGGCCTATTGAGATTCGTAATGAAATTGGTCGTCGTCTAATACGCGCTTTAGGTCAGGAAATCTTTTATTTAAAACGCTTCCATTGTGATCCACATCCGGGAAATTTTGCATTTCGTGAAGATGGCAGTGTGATTATTTATGATTTTGGCGGTGTAAAAACTTTAAATATTGAAATTATTGAACATTTTAAACATTTGGTACAAGCAGCACGCCAACAAGATGTTGCAGCAATCGAAAATCATCTGGATGCTTTACATTCGCTTTCAGAGAAAGGTTTATTCCCTCAAACGCTTTATTTAGAATGGCTAGAAGTCCTGTTACGCCCTCTCACAACCCAATATGATTTTGCTCAGAATTCTGCGCATCATGATGGCGTTATTTTAGTGAAAAAATCCTTGAAATACTGGGATGTATTTAAGCCATCACCTGATACGCTCATGGTGAATCGAACCATTTCAGGACATTATTGGAATCTGATTCATTTAAAAGTCGATGATAATCTGAATGATTTATTTGAAGAACTTGTTCCTCACTAACTGAGAAAAACAGTCAGGATATTGACGATCCAGTTCCTTATTTGACTTATCAAATGAAATATTATAACATAACTAAAAATAACTCAATTGGAGGGTTTCCCATGCGTAACGGTATACATCCTGAATATCAACAAGTGCTTTTTCATGACACCAATGCAGATGCCTATTTTGTGATTGGTAGCACTATCCAAACCAAGCAAACACGTGAATATGAAGGTAAGACTTATCCCTATGTGACTTTGGATATTTCCAGTGCATCTCATCCGTTTTATACAGGTGAAGTCCGTCAAGCCAGTAATGAAGGTCGTGTCGCAAGCTTTAACAAACGTTTTTCACGTTTTAAGCGTTAATCTTGCCTTAAGTTTTTAGTTTTATACTGAATCCTATTCGAAGCCTAAGCAACTATCTCCTCCACTTAGGCTTCTTTTTTTGGCCAAAATTCGGCCTTGTGTATAAACATGAAGTTATCCACAGTTGTCCTTTCTCTTGTTGGTAAAAGCAATTCTAACTAAGTTTTCTTCAGCTTATTTGCTCAAATGAATGCTGAAACCCATAAATTCAATGCTATGCTTCGTGATACTTTTGACTTGTCATTGAATCACGGAAAATCATGGTACACGAACTCTTGCAACAGCTTCAAAATGGTGAAGCCAAATTTGCTGATGTTTTGGCGCATATCGAAGCACGTTTTGAACATCAACCAACAGCATTTAAAAACGGTCAACAACACAATGCTACCACTGAAAATCAAGGCAGCGCTAAGGTATTGTCATTTGCCAAAATTGAAGGTCTGGATCAAGCACAAACTTTAAATCTGTTTGCAGAACATTATGCTTCTGTGCTTGCAACACCAGAAGGTGCAGATCATCAAAACATTCGTCAGTTTATGCAACATGGCTGGGATGGTGTGACTTTTGAAGGTCAGGCACTCACTGCAAAATAAAATAATAAAGTCATAAAAAAACCCAGACATCCTGTCTGGGTTTTTTCGCATTTCCGTTTTAGGGTCAACTCCTGTCATCCCTCACGATCCTGATGATTGACTAATTGTTGTTGTTTTACGTCTTCGAACATCCTGTTCTGTATGAGTTCATCATAGGAAAATTGGATCGTGATGACTATGGGCAATTTTCCTGAATTGATGTAAGCCAGAACTTACATGCTATCTCGTTTAAGGTCATTTTTTGAGATCAATAGATGCGGGTATTGAAGAACTAAATATCTCTAGAATCTCATTATAAACTTTAATGTTTAGAATAAATTCAAGATTTTCATCGCATTCTATAATTTTGGCTATATATCTTGCTTCTATTTAGATTTCCTAAAATTTCACAACTCACCCACATCAATCAGTTTATTTCTAACCATGATTCAAGATGAATCCATCATTGACCTCGATCATTCCAAGCAAAAATCATGTTAAACAGTTTCGATCTGTTTTGCATGACGCACAATAGAATGTTCTTCATGCTGCTCAATCTGATGCCCAACTTGATGATAGCCACGATTAAAATAAACCAAACTTTGAGTCTGCTGACTTTGTTGAATCGCAACAATACGACACATCAAAATCGTATGTGTTCCAACGTCCTGAACCTGATCAATTTCACAATCAAAATTCACTAAAGCATTTTCTAAAACTGGCGCACCTGTTTCGAGTTCCGTCCAAAATCCGTGTTCAAATCTTTGTTCAGGACTCAATTTTGACGAAAATGCTTGAGAAATATGCTGATGATCTGCGCCTAATACATTCACCGTTAAAATTTTATTTTCTAAAAAGTGTGCATGGGAACTTGATGCTTGATTCATACAAACTAACAATGTCGGTGGCGTATCGGTCACACTGCATACCGCAGATGCAGTAAAGCCATAACGACCAGACGCGCCTGCTGTGGTTACCACACTGACCGCACTGCTTAATAAAGACATTGCATTTCGAAAGTCTGACGCTTCAATCATCATTTTATTCCTCACTCAGCTCAATCGTTTGATCACCCATAGCATCAAACGATTGAGCTTAGATCTGACTATACCGAGTATTACCCGTTTGCGAGTTCTTTTCGGATAATTTCTGCACCTGCGCTAAGTGCTTGTAACTTGCCTCGTGCCACATCACGAGAAAGTGGCGTCATACCACAGTTGGTCGATGGATACAGTTTATCTGCATCCACAAATTGCAGTGCCTTGCGCAAGGTATCTGCCACTTCTTCAGGCGTTTCAATGCTATTGGTGGCAACATCAATCGCGCCGACCATCACTTTTTTGCCACGAATTAACTCGATCAAATCCATCGGTACACGGGAGTTGTGACATTCCAGTGAGATAATATCAATCTTGGACTGTTGTAACTTAGGAAAAGCTTCTTCGTACTGTCGCCATTCTGAACCCAGTGTTTTTTTCCAATCGGTATTGGCTTTAATACCATAGCCATAACAAATATGCACAGCTGTTTCACACTTCAGACCTTCAAGTGCGCGCTCAAGCGTTGCCACACCCCAATCATTGACTTCATCAAAGAACACATTAAATGCAGGCTCATCAAACTGGATGATATCCACACCCGCTGCCTCTAATTCCAAAGCTTCCTGATTTAAAATTTTGGCGAATTCCCAAGCCAATTTTTCACGGCTTTTGTAATGCGCATCATACAACGTATCAATCATGGTCATTGGACCAGGTAATGCCCATTTAATCGGTTGAGTCGTTTGCTGACGTAAAAACTTGGCATCTTCCACAAAAACGGGGTTTTGACGCGATACTGCACCGACAACGGTCGGTACGCTGGCATCATAGCGGTTACGAATTCGAACCGTTTCACGTTTTTCAAAATCAACGCCATCCAGATGTTCAATGAATGTCGTGACAAAATGTTGGCGAGTTTGTTCACCATCACTCACGATATCAATACCCGCATGTAATTGCTCTTGCAGTGATACTAATAGCGCATCTCGTTTGCCTTGCGCCAGTTCATCACCTTGTAATTTCCACGGTGACCAGAGTTTTTCAGGTTCTGCAATCCAAGACGGTTTTGGTAGGCTACCCGCAGTTGAGGTTGGTAATAATCGTTTCATCTTCAATAATCTTCTATATTCAGTTACACAGCAGCGGTTTTATTCGAGTGACTTCTATCCAAACTTTTATCCGAATTATTTTTATCGGAGTAATTGGCAGCCCATCGTTCAAGAATATTCTGGTAAGGCTTAATAAAGTTTTCCTCAGTCCATTTACCTTGTTTTACTGCTAATTGACCACGTTCCACACGATCATAGACGATGCGTGTTAATGAATAATCTGGATATTCCAGACTTGCTTGATAGACTTGTGCCGCTGATGAATTTGCATTGTAAATTTCAGGGCGATAAATCTTTTGGAAAGTTTCCATGGTACTAATTGCACTAATCAACTCAAAATCAGTGTAATCACGCAGTAAATCACCTGCAAAATAGAAGGCTAAAGGTGCAACGCTCCCTTTTGGCATAAAGAAGCGAACCTGTAAGCCCATTTTATGGAAATACTCATCAGTCCGTGAGTATTGGTCTTGTTTGTATTCAACGCCTAAAATAGGATGTTCATTGCTCGTGCGATGATACTTTCTCGCGGTCGAAACACTCAGGCAAATCACAGGTTGTTGGTTAAACTCTGCCTTAAAGGTGTCAGAATTTACAAGATATTGATATAGCTTGCCATGTAAATCACCAAAGTTTTCAGGTGCATAGGATGTTGAGTTTTCTTTATTATGTTCTTTAAGCACCACGCTGAAATCGTAGTCACGAACGTATGATGAAAAGCTATTTCCAATCATTCCTTCAATACGTTGATTGGTTTTATGATCAATAATTGTACTTTTCAGCATTTCAATGATTGGGAAGGTTGTACCATTCCCTTCAATATCCAAATCGGCAGAAATAATATCGATTTCAAGTGAGTAACGATCACCATTGGGATTGTCTGATTGTGCCAAGGCATTGAAACGATTATTAATCATGCGGAGGGTATTGCGCAGATTCTGCTCACGGCTTTCACCACGTGCCAAATTGGCGAAATTAGTTGTAAGACGTGTACTATCTGCGGGTTGATAGTTTTCATCAAAACGAATACGTTTAATTGAACATGCGAACTCTTTACTCATGGCAAAATCTACTACCCTAAATTCTATAGAGTCATTTATACCTAAAGACAAACATGAATAAAAACGATTTTGTTTCATTAAAAGATGAGCCAAATTCATGTTTAGAAATTTAGCCCAATTGAAAATGGATAATGCGAGTCATGTCTTAGCAGAAGTTGGGATAATAAGGCAATCTAATAAAAACTGCCATCCCGCCTTTTCAGTAAAAATTAATTTTTCATTTTTATCAAAATCTTAGATACTATTTCAACGATTCACTTAAACTCTATCAAAGTTCGCTATTTGAGATAAAAACAGTAAACTCCTAGCTTTTCGACCTATGGTCGTTCTGCATACTGCGGTAAGTCATCACAAATCGTGTCCCACTCTGCTTTATGCGCGGCAAAAATATGCATACTCGGTTTTTGCTCAATTTTGGTATCTAAAGTTCCAATCCGCAAACGATAAAATTTAGGTGTATCCATTTTGATGCTCATGATGGGCGAACCACATTCGCTACAAAAACAACGCTGCGTGGTTGGGGTCGATTGATATTTTTTGAGTAGATGTTCGCCTTGCACAATTTTAAAATCATTCACATGCACAGGCGTATTGGTCGCATAAGCTGTACCATTGGCTTTACGGCAACGTTGGCAATGGCATTGAATAATATCACCCAAGCCATGACCTGAAATCTCATAACGAATGCCCTGACATAAACAGCTTCCCGTCAATAATGCAGCTTGTGGCATGAAGATACTCCGTGTAATTGTTGATTTTTCAAACAAATTAACAGGTTTTGAGGATAACAAAAATAGTGAATTTAAATTTAGTCAGAATTTAGTTGTGCATGAACACCTTGTGCTGCTGTTCGTCCTGTCGCCAGACAAGCGTTCAGTAAATACCCCCCTGTGGGTGCATCCCAATCCAGCATTTCACCACAAGCAAAAATATAAGGGGAATTCTTTAGCATCAGATGCTTATTTAATGCATCGAGTCGAATACCGCCTGCGCAGCTAATCGCTTCTTCAATTGGACGAAAACCCTGTATCTGCACGGCAATTTGTTTAATATGCTGCGCCATTTTGATCGCATCATTCCAGTCATTTTTACTGACGACATCACGAATCAAAGCAATTTTGGTTTTATCCAAGCCAATCTTTTGCCATAAGGTATTTAAAGACTGCTTTTTACCTTGCTGTAACTTTTGTAAAATTTGTTCTTGGCTCAGGTCTGGCAGTAAATCCAAATATAAAATTGCGGGACCTTGCGTCTGCATCGCTTCACGCAAATCGCGATTACAACGATAAACCAAGCCACCTTCTAGTCCATAATGGCTGATCACCATTTCGCCAAACTGAGGTACTTGACCAGCTACCCACGCCTGAATCCGCTTAAGCGGTTGTCCGAAAATGGGTTGCAAATATTCAGACCAATTGACCAACACACCGACATTACTGGCAATAAAAGGTTGAATAATCGATGCATCTAACCAGTTTTGCCATTTTCCATCACTTCCCAGTTGTGGCCATGATACTGCCCCACACGCCAGTACAATCGCATCAGCCGTAATGTGATTCTGCTGTTGCTGCACTAAATCCAGAACCATCAACTCCTGATCCTGCATAGCCAAGACTTGATGGCGGTAACGAAATTTTACGCCGCGATCTTGCAAACGCTTGAGCCATGCGCGTAATAATGGCGCGGCTTTCATCTCGTTTGGGAAAATCCGTCCTGAACTACCAATGTACGATTCAATCCCTAAACCTTTCATCCATGCCTGAATGTCTTGAGCATGAAAACCTTCAATCATCGGGCGCAACCAGTTGGCATGATCATAGCGTGATATAAAATGATCTAAATCTTCAGCGTGGCTGATATTAAGCCCTGTTTTTCCCGCCATTAAAAACTTACGTGCTGCCGATGGCTTTTGCTCGTAGATGGTAATGTCATAATCACCCAGTTCAGACAAAACTTCGGCACAGGCTAGTCCCGCAGGACCTGCACCGACAATTACAACCTGCTTACTCGGCATGGGTTTGCCCTTGCAATGGCAAAAATTCATCAAACCGAGTCTGATAGCTTTCAGGTTTACTGATGATGAGCTGTTGGCAAAGTTCAGTACGCTCTAGATATTTGATCTCAAAATGGGTACGTGCCGAATCAGACGCAATGCGTTGTTTAACGTAAGGCAAATGCCACAGGTGCAAAAGTTGCTGTTCCGCTTCATCAATATAATCTGGGATGTTACTCGCTAAAGTAATCGTACCTTGAGGTTTTAAACGTGACAGCAAAAACTCAAAAAACGGCATATTCAGCCAGCGCTGTGCAGGATTATGCGGTTCAGGATTAGGATACAAAATAAAAAAATGTTGTACTTGTTGCGGATAAAGCGCATGGACGATCCACGGTAAAGCATCCGCATGGACGGGGTATAAATTATCTCTAGGTTCCAATCCTTTTTGTTTCTGCATCGCCAAAAATTTTTCTTTGGTGCGCTCAATGGCAAACAATGTTTGTTCTGGATGTTCACCACTAAATAACAAGGCATGCTTGCCCTTACCCGCACCAATTTCAACACAAATGGGGGTGTTTTCAATGGAACTAAAATCACGCGGCGCCTGCATGCGCTGGGCTTGAAATTGACGAATCGAGATAATCACAGCAAACTATTCAAACTAGGTATTGAAATCAGGCTAAGTCTAACAAGTGATTTGAGCTTTGCCTAATATCTTGATGATGAATTTGAGGATTTTACTATGCCACGCACATTTCCCTGTCCCCGTTGTGGAGAACCCTCTGTCTGGGAAGGCAATGAGTTTCGTCCCTTTTGTTCAGAGCGTTGTAAACTGATTGATCTGGGCGCATGGGCCAATGAGGACTATAAATTACAGACTCAAGATGCTCCAACATCGGAAAATGGCAACCCTTATGATTACGATAGCTAAACTGCTATACTCGCCTCGATGGTCATCTTTCGTTGCAAAATTTACTCAAAATCGTGCAATTAGCAAACAAAATTAAACACACAGGACTTAAAGTACTCGTCAATAATATGGCTCTTCTCACAATAGGAGAATTTTGATGCTTTTGTTGAGATTACTTTTCACTGTTTTTGCTATTTGCTGTTTAATCTTCCTCGTTTTAGGTTTTATGGCTTCAGATGCCGTTTTATTTGTTATTGCCGTATTATTTGCAGTTGCAAGCGTTTTAATTGCACTGGAGGCCAAACAGCGTTTCCATAGCTTATTTCACTCTTGACGTCTGGGACAATGATTGCAAGTTCAATCATTGTCCTTTTATTATGTCTCTTTTAACCTGCTTTACCTGCAACAAAAGGATTAAATTGTTTTTCATAGCCAATGCTGCTCATCGGCCCATGTCCTGAAATAAACTGTGTATCATCGGGTAGACTAAAACATTCACGTTGAATCGAATCCAGTAGTTGTTGGTGATTGCCTTTCGGAAAATCAGTCCGCCCAATCGAGCCCTTAAATAACACATCCCCTGTCCATAATAATGCATGTTGTTGGTTATAAAACATCACATGGCCTGGTGTATGTCCAGGCGCAAATCGCACGTCAAACTGATGCTCACCTAATGTCAAGACTTCGCCGCCTTCAAGCCATTGATTTACATGTACAAGTTCAGGAATTGGAAATCCATAACGTTGAGACACTTCCTGAATCATATCTAGCCAAAATTGATCCTCTTTGTGCGGGCCAATTACAGGAATACTCCAGATTCTAGCTAACTCACCAACTGCCCCTGCATGATCAAGATGTCCATGGGTTAACCACAATGCTTTGACCTTTAAGCCAAGTGCTTCGACTTCTTGTCTTAGTTTGGCTGCATCTCCCCCTGCATCAATTAAAATTGCGTCTTTAGTTTCGCTGTCCCAGACAATAGAACAATTTTGAGCGAAAGCCGTTACAGGAACTATTTTAACTTGCAGCATAACAACCTCTGGCGAAACATCATGATGTTTTATTGAGCTAAGGTAATTTCAAGCGCATTTAAATGGGCTTGAACCAGTTGGCGGAGTAATTGTAGATGGGCATCTGAGTCGTTTAATGCAGGAATGTATTGATAAGACTCGCCGCCAGCATTCAAAAACAATTCTGCATTTTGAATCGCGAGTTCTTCTAAGGTTTCCAGACAATCCGCAGAAAAAGCAGGGCTCAAAATCTGTACAGCTTTCACACCTTGTTGCGCCCACTCTCCAAGCAATTGATCGGTATAAGGTTTAACCCATTCCTGTTTGCCAAAACGTGACTGAAAACTAATGGCCCATTGATTGTGTTTGAGCCCCAGTGCTTGGGCAACTAAACGCGCGGTTTCCCGACATTGATCTGCATAAGGATCACCTTTATCAGCATACGGCTGTGGAATTCCATGAAAAGACATTAATAATTTTTCTGCTGTCCCGTGCTGGTTCTGAAAATCCCGAATACTTTGCACTAGCGCCTGAATAAATAAAGGATGGCGATAATATTCTTTAACAATGCTTAAGCCCGGTAAATTACGTTGCTGCGGAATCCATTTGGCAAAAGCATCATAAAGTGGCGCGGTTGAGGTCGCAGAATATTGCGGAAATAAAGGCAATAATAAAATATGATCCTGAGGAGATTGCGCCAATTGTTGCAATAGTGAGGTGATTCCCGGTTGACCATAAGTCATGGCAGGAACCACCCTTAAATCAAACTGCGGATAAGCATCCGTAAGATCAGATTTTAAACGTTCAGTCTGCGCAAAAAGAATTTCTCGCATGGGCGAATCTTCACGCCAAACTGTTGCATACGCATGCGCCACGCGTTTAGGACGAAAAGGTAGCACAAAACAGCGTAGAATAATTTGCCAAAGCAGTACGGGAATTTCAATCACCCGTGAATCTGACAAAAACTGTTTTAAAAACTGCCTCACTGCTGGAACAGTGGCTGCATCAGGAGTTCCCAAATTGGCTAAAATAACAGTCACTTTTGGCTTAGATGCAGTAGACATTCTTTTTCCTGTTCAATGCGTACATGAAAATCTGTGGAGTACGCTTACTTTAACAGTTTTATGGCTTTTTCAAAATAAATGACTAATTTGTTTTTATTTGCGTCGTGCGTTGAGGTTCTGGCTGCTGAGTTTCTAGTAATTTCAAAGCTTTAGGTGTAAGCTGCCACAATAAACGCTGACGCTCGTCACGACCAGCGGGGACAATCCAGTCATTTTGACGCATCTGCATTTTAATATGATGCAATGCACGGATATTAATTTGTGAACGCGCAACTGCATGTGCTCGCGGTAAGACTAGCCTTGCATCTTCAAGTCCCGTTTCATTCAGATAATCATTAATCCTTTTAGAAAAATATTCCTCAGGTGTCGGGATTTTAAAGACCACACTTAAAATGGATAAAATCTGCAACCAAGTCAGCTTACGTTCAGGTTTGAGTTCCTGAAAATTACCATCCTGATAGGCATGAACACGGTATTCAAAAGAATAAATTTCATTGGTATACACTCTTGGCATTGCGACCAAAGGATCATTTTCACGCTTACCTTGCTCGGTTTCCAGACGAGTGACTTTAGCGCGTAAACTATCAATTTCATCTTGTAAAACTTGGGTATTTTGCGGTCTGACCCAACCCAATACAGGATAACGCTCCAACATTTGTGACATATTGAAACGCACCGCCAGCTCTAAGTCGCGCAAGCTGTGATAACAAAAAACCTGATCGACCTCTTGTTGAAGTTGTTTACGAAATTCATGAAATTTTTCTTTTAATTCTGGTTTGCTATCCTGCAACGCAGCGTCACGGCTTTCTGGCGCATCATGCATAAAGACAATGATCGGTTTTTGTTTGGTTACGGCATAAATATATTCAAGGTGTAGATAGCTCACCCCTGAAACTGATTGTTCCCCGTACTGACTACCAAGCAATAATACAACATAATCACAATCGTCAATTTGACGACGCGCAATGGAGGTACTCAGTGGTGTACGTTGCTCAAGCCCCCATGAAAAAAATCCCATTCCGATGAGTGTCTGTGCCAATACCATACGTTCTGGTTGCATCTCTGCACCAGAAGTTGAAATAAACACTTGATAACGCTTATCCAGCATGGTTATCCCCTAAAATTTAACATTCCTCACCACGTTCCGTGTGATGTACGAATATACAACCTCAAATTTAGATCTAAAATTTATGCAATCATCGCCATACTCTTCAATCATCAATATTGTGAATACGCCAAGTCATATGATCTTTAATCATATGTTTTAACACAAACTTTAACTCATCTGCATTATTTCCGCTGACAAAACACTCAATTTGTAGATGATTCTGACGAATTTCGTCAAATAATAACTCATTTTTAATCAAAATGCGGGCTGTTTGCCTCGCCACCGCCAAACCTGAGTCAATTAATGTCAGTTTCTGCCCAAAAAGATGGGTAATTGCTTCATTTAAAAACGGATAATGAGTACAGCCTAACACCAAAAAATCCGCATGCTGATCCACGACAGGCTGTAAACATTGTTGTAATACCGTTAAACAAGCGGGACTCATTTGTTCACCTGCTTCAACAAAGGGCACCAGTTCCAGACAAGTGACAGCTAAGACCTCTACCCCTGCTGGATGCGCGAAATTTTGAATCACATCCTTAATCAGTTGCCCACGAAATGTTGCAGGTGTTGCCAATACTGCAACGACTTTAGACTGAGTTTGTAGCACTGCCGGTTTGAGCGCAGGCACTAAGCCAACGATTGGAAAAGACGCTCCATAATGTTCGCGCAAATAATCCAGACTAAATGCTGAGGCTGTATTACACGCCACAACTGCCATTTTACAACCACGACGATATAACCATTCAATCGCCTGTGCGGTTAACTGTCGGATTTCCTGATCTGAGCGTGGTCCATAAGGAACATGTGCAGTATCGGCATAATAAATAATCTGTTCATTGGGTAAATGCTGAACGATTTCCTGTGCAATGGTTAATCCCCCCACACCAGAATCAAAAATACCAATCGGTGCATCTTTAGATGCTTGAAGTCTGGATTTTAATTCAGCATGAATAGGGTGTATTGCGGTCATTTCTTTGGATAAATCCATCGTGTCAGATTCAGAATTAAGCTTAAACCTCAACTGCTCAATTGCAAGAGCAAATCACCACTTTTTAACTCAAACACTGCTTCTCCATCAGAATTTTCAGTCAAAACACCCAACTCAATCAAATGATAAAAAGCGGCGCGCTGAATTAAGGCATTTAAACCAAAGCGCACATGTACATAAGGGCGTAATTCCTCTTCTCCTGCTTCACTTACATAACCACGCATAAAAATCGGATGTTCCTCATCCACGATCACAATATCTTGATTGGTGGTGGTTAATTGGATAAAAGATTTACATTCAATCTCGACCACATCGACTTGATTGACCAGCAAAGGTTCATCTTCAACCTCGATCTCAATTTGCTCAACGGGTGTCTTTAAATAATACTTTGCATCCTCTTTCCAAAGCACTTTAGAAAATAGATCTAAAAGCGCCTGCCGCTTGATCAATTGACCTTCGTGCCACCATTCTCCATTGGCTTTTATGATCAAATCCATTTTACCGCAATGCTTTGGATGCCATTGGTCAAGAGGTGGAATTGACCTTTTGTGACTTTGCTGTGCATCTTTTAGATATTGTGCGATACTCATTAAGTTTTTATCATCTAACGATGTTGACTGGTTTGTCTCTTGAGACGAATGATGATGATTTACCATGGTTTATGCCTTGCTGACGAGAAAATATAACGACTCAGCCAATTGGCTAGATCAGGGTTTGAAACTATACTAGCCGCAAACTATTTAAGACACGATTGTCTGTTTGTGTCTAGACATTAAAGAACACTCATGGCAGCACCGAAGCGCTGATGTGACGGTTGCCACCCTTAGCAATATGAGGAGTCCTACATGGAGCACATCGAACGCGAAGCGATGGAGTTTGACGTAGTGATCGTTGGTGCTGGACCTGCGGGTCTATCGTCTGCGATTAAAATTCGCCAACTTGCGATTGAACATAATTTACCCGATCTATCCGTCTGCGTCGTCGAAAAAGGCTCCGAAGTGGGCGCTCATATTTTGTCTGGTGCGGTCCTTGAGCCACGTGCCATCAATGAGCTATTTCCGAACTGGAAAGAAGAAGGTGCGCCTTTAAATGTCCCTGTGACTGAAGACAAAACCTACTTCCTGCTCTCTGATGAAAAATCTCAGGAAGCACCGCACTGGATGGTGCCAAAAACCATGCATAACGATGGCAATTATGTCATCTCGCTCGGCAACGTGGTGCGCTGGTTAGGTCAAAAAGCTGAAGAATTAGAAGTGTCTATTTTCCCGGGCTTTGCTGCTGCTGAAATTTTGTATCATGAAGATGGTACAGTCAAAGGCGTACAAACAGGCGACATGGGCATTGGTAAAGATGGTGAGCCGACGCATAATTTTGCGCCAGGTTACGAACTCCATGCCAAATACACTTTGTTTGCAGAAGGCTGTCGTGGTCATCTAGGTAAACGCTTGATCAGCAAATTTAATCTGGATAAAGATGTAGATCCGCAGCATTACGGTATCGGGATTAAAGAACTGTGGGAAATTGATCCAGCCAAACATAAAGAAGGTCTGGTCATGCACGGTTCAGGTTGGCCACTGACTGAAACTGGCTCTTCAGGTGGTTGGTGGTTATATCACGCTGAAAACAACCAAGTGACTTTGGGAATGATCGTGGATTTATCCTATGAAAATCCGCATATGTTCCCGTTCATGGAAATGCAGCGCTGGAAAACTCATCCTCTGATTAAGCAGTATTTAGAAGGTGGTAAACGCATTTCTTATGGCGCTCGTGCGGTTGTGAAAGGTGGCTTAAACTCTTTACCTAAACTCACCTTCCCGGGTGGCTGTCTGATTGGCGATGATGCTGGCTTCTTAAACTTTGCCAAAATCAAAGGCTCTCATACCGCCATGAAATCAGGCATGTTATGTGGTGAAGCAGTCTTTGAAGCGATTGCGCGTGGTGTAGAAAAAGGTGGTGATTTAGCCATTGCCCGTGTGCTTGAAGGTGAGGATTTCTTTGATAAAGAACTGACCGCCTATACGCAAAAGTTTGACAATAGCTGGCTCAAAGAAGAGTTACATCGTAGCCGTAACTTTGGCCCTGCAATGCATAAGTTTGGTTTGTGGATTGGTGGTGCGTTTAACTTTCTGGATCAAAATATCTTTAAAGTGCCGTTTACCTTACATGACTTACAACCAGACTACAGCGTATTAAAGACTCAGGATAAAGCCACCTTTAAACCGACTTATCCAAAACCAGATGGCAAATTGACTTTTGACCGTTTGTCTTCGGTATTTGTCTCGAATACAGTGCATGAAGAAAACCAGCCATCGCATTTGAAATTGACCGATCCAAGTATTCCAGTCGAAGTCAATTTACCGAAATGGGATGAACCTGCACAGCGTTACTGTCCAGCAGGGGTTTATGAGATTGTGGATGAAGGTGAAGGCAATAAGCGCTTCCAGATCAATGCAGCCAACTGTGTTCACTGTAAAACCTGTGATATTAAAGATCCATCACAGAACATTACTTGGGTAACACCTGAAGGTGGCGGTGGTCCGAATTATCCGAATATGTAATCTTTGGATAGTGCTTGCGAAGCTATAACGGCTTCTCATCCCCCGAACGATAAAACTTAATCTGTTTTCAAATGCACCGTAATTTAAATTGCGGTGCATTTTTATTTCTTGCCAGTGCGTTATTTTATTCTGCTCATCTGCTTACATTTCTATCAATCTTTGTTACCTAATTTGAGCGCAGAAATGCATAGACTAATTTTTAAACATTTTATTTTTTCTGATTCCTTTGTTAATTGCGGGTTTGTCACCTTTTAGCCAATTTACTCAAGTCTTTGTCTATGAATCAATATTCAGATCACATCTTGGGCAAGGGATCACTTTTCTTCACATGATTTGAAAAAAGGATGAGAGTCATGCTTGATTTAAAACACACACTGCAATCACTTCAAAATATACGTGCTAACCCAGCAGTTTCGATTTTTGTTCCGACCCATCGTACTTTTCCAGATAATCAACAAGACCATATCGCACTAAAAAATCAACTCAAACAACTCGAAGAACAATTACTGAAAACTTATGACAAAGTTTTTGTTGCCCAATTTTTAAAGCGTATTCATGAAAAAACGGATGAATTAAATCCCAACTATTATCTAGATACTTTGGCCATTTTTGCGACTGCTGATCAGGTCGAGGTGATTTGTTTACCGTTTAAAACTCAAGCCAGAATTATGATTGATACGCAATTTGTATTGCGCGACTTTATTCGAGAACTGTCTTATGCACTGGATTATTATATTGTGGTCGTGACGCGTGAAATGGGCCGCTTGATACAAGCATCCAACAATCGCGTTATTCACGAGTTTTCAGAACTGGATCTTGAACTCACTCCGCTTTTGCCACATGGCGCTTTTCCAGTCAAAAATGAAACATTATATAGCCTGACTGCCGCAGAGCGATCTGCTGCTGCACAGGAAGATCGTTATCTTAAAGAGTTTTTAAATCGAGTGGATAAAAATGTACAGGTGATTCATGCACAAAAACCTTTGCCAATTGTGCTTGTTGCTGATCGTCGCAATATCAGTTTCTACGAAACCATCTGCGATCATCCTAACCAAATTATTATCAAGGTCGACAATGTCACTCAACTGGAGAATAGCGAACCACGCCATATCGTAGACAGTGTTCAAAATGCATTAAAAGATTATCAGAATAAAATTCATCAAAATCATGCCAATCAACTGGATCAAGTTTATGGAAGCGAGCGGGTTGTGACTGATTTACAACACATTTATCAGGCTGCTTTACAGGGAAATATCGACACGCTCTATGTACAACAAGGTTATTCGGTAAATGGTTTTATTGATGAAAACGAGCAGCGTATAGAATTTAGCGCCGCACCAGAAGATGACTCTACGCCTACCGATGTTATTCACCATATCATCGATGCGGCTCAGACGCATGGCGGTCATATTGTATTTTTACCCGAAGCGTATTTAAGTGGCAAAACCCCACTGACTTTACTTAGTCGATATGCAATTTAAATTTATAAAATCAAGCCTTTGCATAAGGCTTGATTATTTTACTGACCCATTGCAAGCTTATGAATCAAGCAAAGACCATGCAATCAACCACATCACTACACCAATAATGATATCCAAAACCTTCCAAGCTTTTGGATTTTCGAATACGGGTTCAAGCAATCTTGCACCAAAACCCAAACTAAAAAAGAAAACAAACGATGCTGTCACCGCTCCAGCAGCAAAAGCAGCTTTATTGGCATATTGAGAAGAAATAGAACCCAATAACACAACGGTATCCAGATAAACATGTGGATTCAGCCACGAAAAACTTAAACACAAAATTAAAGTCTGTGCTAAAGAATTGACTTTCTGCCCTGCCGCATGTAACCCGTCTTTGGTGGTATAAGCGCTATAAAAACTGCGTAAACCATAAGCGAATAAAAAAATGGCACCAAACCATTTCATTGCTTGAATCAACCATACTTGTTGGCTGAGTAAACTTGCGAAACCAAAAACGCCCAATGAAATCAGCAATGCATCTGAAACTGCACAGATTAAACACACCCAAAAGACATGTTGTCTGAGCAAACCCTGTTTTAAAACAAAAGCATTTTGTGCGCCAATGGCTAAGATTAAGGAAAACCCTAGTAATAAACCTGAAAAATAGGTCGACATCATTATCCTTTTTGCACCAGATAACGATATTCTTTTAAACCTGTTGCATCCTTCAATTCTTCCTGAGCCAACAATTCATGTCCCAGATGCATACAAAACTTGGGAATATCCCATGAAGTGGATGGGTCAGTCGCCAATACCTCCACCACATCCCCTGACTTAGACTTCCGAATGGCTTGATGCAGCATCATCACAGGTTCAGGACAACGCAAACCGCGTGTATTCAATTGAATGGTCGGAGTTAAATCTGGTGAAAACATGCCTATACTTGAGTTCAAAAACAGGGGCATAGTTTACCATAAAGTTAAGTCTCCTAGAAAAAGCAAAAAAAGCTGACTCATCAATTTGAATCATTTACGTTTTCCAATCGTTTTAGTAATGCATAAGCCATTTTTCTTCGGTATGATTAAAAATCATTGATTGACACATTAAGAGTCTTTAGGAAAGATCATGCAAGAGGAATCAGGCCCATCGTGGGGTATGCGTGGCTTAAGAAAATGGTTAGGCACTGCACCAGAAACCCGTGACGAACTGTTAAAACTCGTTCAGGATTCACAGCGTTTTTTAGAACCCGATACTGTGGCAATGCTAGAAGGCGTTCTAGACCTTCCTGCCACCAAAATTCGTGAAGTCATGACTCCACGTACTGCCATGATCAGCTTGCAAGAAGACGATGAATTACTGGATATTTTGCACGTTCTGGTTGAATCAGCACATTCTCGTTTTCCTGTCTTCTCATCCGATCAACCTGATAATGTAGTGGGAATTCTCCTTGCTAAAGACTTACTGCCTTTTCTGACCGAACAAGGTGCGAAAGTTGATGTACGTGCCTTAATGCGACAACCGCTGTTTGTTCCAGAAAGTGCTCGTTCTGATCAAGTTTTGCGTATGCTTAAACACACGCAAACGCATATCGCGATTGTGATTGATGAGTACGGGACGACATCTGGTCTGGTCACGCTTGAAGATATTTTAGAAGAAATTGTCGGTGAAATTGAAGATGAACATGACAATGCCGATGAAGAGGCGCAGTACATTGTGCCAGATCCGACACAGCAAACAGCAAACACTTGGTTGGTACAGGCACTTACACCGATTGAACACTTTAATACCGTTTTAGATGCAGACTTTTCTGACGATGAAGTAGAAACTATGGGCGGTTTATTGCTTCAGGAAATTGGTTTAGTCAGTGATTTGCAGGGTCAGACCGTTGAACTTGAAAATTGGGAATTTACCATCGTTGAAGCAGATGCACGTACCATTCATCTGATTCGAGCTGTTCGTAAATGAGAACATATTTTAATACATTGTTAGGATCTTCCCAGCAACAAAAACAACTCCCCTTTATTATTCCCCTGCTGATTTCACTCTGTGCTGGTGCTATTTTTAGTCTGGCACTTGCGCCTTACTATTACTGGTGGCTGGCGATTTTGTCGCCAGCATTATTATATGCTTCTCTCAAAAACCGTACAGCTAAACAAGCGTTTGGGATCGGTTGGGCCTATGGTTTTGGCTTATGGTTTGTCGGAGCATTTTGGCTCTATACCTCGATCCATGTCTACGGCGATACCAATGCTGTTTTAAGTGTACTCATGATTGGCTTTATGGCCTTAGTCATGGGACTGTTTAGCGCAGTTCAAACTTGGCTATATCGTCGGTTTTTCCCCGAAACACCGCTGACGTTTGCACCACTCTGGATCTTCTTTGAATGGGCAAAAACTTGGGTGTTTACAGGTTTCCCATGGCTTTTTGCAGGTTATGCTTTCACCGAACGTTTTCTGGATGGTTATGCGCCGTTATTCGGAATTTTCGGAGTTTCCTTTGCGGTCATCATACTGGCCTGCGCATTGGTTGAAATTTTACAACGTCGTATTTTCTGGGTGATTCCATCAGCGTTATTATTATTGGGTGCATGGGGAGCGTCGAAAATTGAATTTGTTCAGCCCAAAAACAGCAAACCCTTATCTGTATCTCTGATTCAAGGTAATATTCCGCAAGATCTAAAATGGCTGACTGAATATCAAGTTAAAACCTTGATGATCTATGCCAATTTGACCCGCACAGAATGGGGGCGTGATTTAATCGTTTGGCCTGAATCGTCCATTCCGATGTTTCAAACCGACATTGAACCTTTTCTAGATGCCATGCAGCAGCAAGCAAAAAAAACAGGTTCAGCATGGGTAACAGGCATTCCATATTGGGATATGGACGCTTCTCAGCAGGTTGGAACGCCACAGTACTACAACAGTATTATGGCCTCGGGCAGTGACTCATCAGGGCTATATAAAAAACAACGTTTAGTCCCTTTTGGTGAATACATTCCACTTTCTGGACTACTGAGTTGGGTGTTGCCTGCCTTACAAAATGATCCTTCGATGAGTGGTTTTAGTCAAGGGGCGAACGATCAAAAACCCTTGATGATTAAGGGCCATCCACTTGCTGCTGCCATTTGTTATGAAATTGCTTATCCAAATTTAACCCGACGTAATGCGGAAAATAGTGACTTTCTGGTGACGGTTTCCAATGATGCATGGTTTACTGGAACCGCAGGCCCCATGCAACATTTACAAATGGTGCAGATGCGCGCTAAAGAAAATGGACGCTGGTTTATTCGTGCCACCAATACGGGTGTAACAGCGTTTATCGATCAGAATGGTCATATTGTTAAACAAGCACCCATTGATAAAGAAGCCGTGCTCCGTGGTGAATTGCCTGCGATGCAGGGTGAGACACTATATACTCGTTTAAGTGACTGGCCAATCTTAGGCTTTTCATTGTTACTCTTAATCATGGGTTGGTTTTATCGCCCCAAACAAGTCAATGTCAGCTTTAAATCACGACGTTAACGTCCGATTTACCGCTTCAAAAAACCGAGATTTCTGCTGAATCTCGGTTTTTATATGCATCAAAACTATAATAATTTTGTTCCCACTGGCACGTCAAAATCAGGCACACAAAGCGCCACATCTCCCTCTGCATTATGAAACCCAGTGACCAGACATTCGGACTGAATCGGGCCGATCTGTTTTTTAGGAAAATTTACCACTGCAACCACCAGTTTATTGATTAAATCTTCTGGTTGGTACAGCTTGTTAATTTGCGCACTGGATTTTTTAATCCCTAATTCTTCGCCAAAATCCACATGCAAGATATACGCAGGCTTACGTGCTTTTTCAAAAACCTCAGCCTGTATAATTTTACCGACACGCAGTTCTACTTTTAAAAAATCCTGCCATTCGATTAAATCCATCGCACTTATTCCTGTTATTTATTTCAATGAGGATTATGCATACTGTTTAAACTGATTGAAAAGAATAAAAATTAAAAAAATAATCACGCAATAAAAAAACGAGGCATCAGCCTCGTTCGATCATACATCATCGTTATAGTGTCGCAGTCAGATAAGATAACATTGCAGCTAGACTCAACATCGGAACATAACGATAAATAGAAACGATAACTTGCTCAACATTTGAAATTTGTTGTTCAAGCACAATTTTTAATACCGTTGCTTTTAACGCTGAATAAAAACTTAAAATTAGAATCGCACTAAATATACTCAGCGCAATGAAACCTACCATAATTTGGCTAGTTGCGTCTGACATTTGCCAAAGGGTTAAAATGCCTTGACTCAGTGGAAGTAAACTCAAAATCAGGAGAACAGATTTGAGCATTGACCAATGAAACTGATGAATTTCATCCGAAAAAAATAATGCTTTCATGCTATCCTCCGACAGTAAAATGGCTGACTTAAAAACTATTATGCAAGGTTTTAATCAAATAAAAAGTCTATTTTTATTCATAATTCATTTATCTTGTAATCAGTAAATATGGGAATAGTTCTTATTATAAATCTCATATCTTGATATTTTATTAAATTATATAAAAATCAATACAATAAATTAAAATTAAAAATTGAGATGTATTATCATTACAATGTTTTATTTTCTAATTCGATTCAACCCATCCATAATTCCCATCAAGCCAAGGACATTATTTTAAATAGATAGCACTTCATTTAAAAATGCTACCTATGATCTTAAAACTAAATTTTAAGGTTTGTAGTAAATATCCGCATCATTTC
Organism: Acinetobacter sp. FDAARGOS_515; assembly: GCF_003938865.1. Lineage (NCBI taxonomy): Bacteria > Pseudomonadati > Pseudomonadota > Gammaproteobacteria > Moraxellales > Moraxellaceae > Acinetobacter > Acinetobacter sp. FDAARGOS_515. The sequence goes on from NZ_RKIX01000003.1 coordinate 846,014, forward strand.
CTTCACCGCCAGATTTTCCATCTGCCCCAAAAGAATATAAGTCGTAGGCATGACCCTCGGTACCAGGAATCACATACTGAATATCATTTTCCCAGCTATCTTTCGGATAGCCCCCTTTGACATAACCGCCTGGCAACCAGTTTTTCGCAGTGGCAGGCTGAGTCACAAGCGCATCCAAACCACCTTCTTGCATAGATGGATAATGACCATTGTCTAGTTTGTATTGATCTAATGCTCCTGCCACACCTTTTAAGGTGATTTGTGTGGTATCGACTTTGGCTTTTTCACCACGCCCCATCACATTTGGAACAATCAATGCAGCTAAAACACCTAAAATTACGATCACGACCATCACTTCAATAAGTGTAAATCCAGACTGTTGGTTCATAATTTTATTACCCTGCATTTTCTGCTTATTCATTTTCATCTCTAACATACAACTCATTAAATCATATTATTCATATTTACAATTGGCAGCATGACCGCAATCACGATCACCAGTACAATGGCCGCCATAAACACCAGCATCAACGGTTCAAGCAGCGCCAATAAGGTTGAGATGAATGTTGTGACTTCACGATCCTGCATATCGGATGCTCGCTGCAACATTCGGTCTAGTTCGCCCGATGCTTCACCACTGCGTATCATTTGTACCATCATTGGCGGGAAATAACCACAGCGTTCAAGCTGGGTTGCCAAGTTTCCCCCTTCCGTGACTTTTTCCGCCGCAATATTAATCGCATCACGAATCACCCAATTACTACTCACTGCTGCCCCAATTTTAAGCGCATCGACTAAAGGAACACCCGATTGAGTCAAAATCGATAAGGTACTAGCAAAACGCGCCGAATTTATACCACGTGATAATTTACCAAATAATGGCAATCTGAGCGTTAAACGATCAAATGCATAATGGCCTGCGGTGGTTTTTAAAAAGCGGACAAAAGCAATAATGCCAATGATACTGATCAGCAATAGGAACGGCCATGTATGACGAATCAGATCGCTGGCTTTCATCAAAGCCACGGTAATCCACGGCAAGGCCTGTTTACTTTGGTCAAACGTTTTAACAATATCTGGGACAACATAGGTCATAAGCCCCATGACAATTGCAAAGGACATCAGCAATAAAATGATTGGATAAATCATCGCACCCTGAATTTTCTTTTGCATAGCAAAACGGTTTTCGGTGTAATCGGAAAGCTGATCGAGTATTAGATCCAAATGTCCAGAGCGTTCACCTGCGGCAATGGTGGCAATATATAAGTCAGGAAAACGTCCTGATTGCTGCATGCCCTGTGCCAGCGAATGTCCTTCTAGTACTTTGGAACGTACCGAAAGGAGTAAATTCTGCACATGGGCTTTTTCATTTTGTTTAGCCACGGCACGTAATGCTTCTTCAAGTGGAATCGCCGCTGCCACCAATACAGAAAGCTGCCTCGTCATGAGCGCTAGATCATAAGCACTAAACTTTTTTTGAAACCATGAACGTTGCTGATGTTTATCTTTTTGCTCAACGGGTTCAACGGCGATCGGCGTCCAAGTTTTATCTCGCAATTGCTGGCGAATTTGTCGTGCAGAGTCCCCTTCCAGCACCCCTTTTTGCTGTTTTCCCGAAGCGTCAATGGCAGTAAATTGATAGGCAGGCATGATCTTTTCTAATTTTTTCCAAAAAATAATCGGTTAGCTGTTGCATCTTTCCTACACAATCCCTCATATTTCGGAGCATTACAGCTTTGCACACTTTAGCACAGCACCTATCATCCGAAAACGAATCATCTTAAAAAATAGTGACGATACAGATTTATGCCAAACACGCCGCCACCTCAAACAGAGATTTACCGTATTCGGGTCGCTGTACCTGTCTATCTGTATGAGACCTTTGATTACAGCTTAACTCAGGCTCAATATCAACAGGCTCAGGTTGGCGCGCGCGTGGCAATTCCTTTTGGTCGGCAAAAATTGATTGGCATCATTACTGAGAAAATCGCGCCAGATGTTCCACTGGATTCACGGTTTCAGCTCAAAGCTATTTTTGAGTTGCTTGATGATGATGCCATTTTAGATGACAAAGTTTTAACTTTGTTGACATGGTCAGCACAGTATTATCAGTTTCCGATTGGGGAGGTGATGCAAGCGGCTTTGCCTGCACTGTTACGACAAGGCAAACCATTGGATATTTTGGCGCATATCTGGAAAATCAAACCTTGTGAAGATGCAGAATCCAAACTTAAACGCTCGCAAAAGCAATTTGAAGCCTATCAAATTTTAAAATTACACCCAACTGGAACGACCGAAAATATTTTAAATTTAAGTGGAGTAGAAACTGCGACTTTACGCGCTTTGGCAAAAAAGGATCTGGTCGAATGTCATTTAGAAACACAAGATTTTCGACCGACACCCGTTCAATTGGCACAAATGCCCCTCACGCCCAACGACGATCAGAAAAAAGCCATTCAACACGTGGTTCAGTCGCTCCATCATTATCAAGCTTTTTTACTGGACGGCTTAACAGGCAGTGGCAAAACCGAAGTCTATCTACACATCATGCATGAGGTGTTGAAACAAGGTAAGCAAGTGTTGGTTTTAGTGCCTGAAATCGGACTAACTCCGCAAACCATTTCCCGATTTAAATCACGTTTTCATTGTGATGTTGCGCTGATGCATTCGGGCTTAAACGACTCCAAACGTCTGCAAGCATGGCAACAGGCCAAAATGGGCAAAGCTTCAATCATTTTAGGCACACGCTCTGCTATTTATACGCCTTTGCATAATCTTGGTTTAATCATTCTGGATGAAGAACACGATATTTCCTATAAACAACAGGAAGGCTTTCGTTATCATGCACGGGATGTGGCGCTGTATCGAGGGCATTTAGAAAACTGCCCTGTTATTTTAGGCTCAGCTACACCAAGTATTGATAGTTACCATCTGGTCGAACAGGAAAAATTAAAACTGCTACAACTCAATCAACGTGCGGGTGTGGCACTCATGCCGAAAATGCATGTGATTGATTTAAAGGTTGCCAAGAAAAAGCAAGGATTGAGTCAACAACTGATTGAGCAAATCCAAAAAAAACTGGATAAAAAAGAACAAGTGCTCATTTTTCTGAATCGCCGGGGTTATGCACCTGTTTTGGTTTGCGAAAGCTGTGGCTGGCAAGCCAATTGTCCACATTGTGATGCGCATTTTACGCTGCATACTCAACCTTACACTTATCTGCATTGTCACCATTGCGGTACGATTCAGCGCTTACCCGATCAATGTCCAGAGTGTCAGCATCAGAGCCTAAAGACTCTCGGAATGGGAACAGGTAAAGTTGAAGAACATTTGAATGAACTTTTTCCAGATCATGATGTGATTCGGGTCGACCGCGACAGCACCAGTCGGGTCGGAAGCTGGCAGAAAATTTATGATCGGATTCAGCAAAATCAACCCATGATCTTGCTAGGCACACAAATGCTCGCCAAAGGTCATCATTTTCCTTATGTCACCTTGGTTGCGATTTTAGATATTGATGCAGGTTTACTGTCTGTCGATGTCCGTGCACCTGAACGTACTGCACAATTGATTGTACAAGTGTCTGGTCGCGCTGGACGTGGGGAACATAAAGGTGACGTTTATTTACAGACGTTGAGACCTGATCATCCCATGCTCATCACGCTGATCGAAAAAGATTATCGTGCTGTCGCCAAACATATGCTCCATGAGCGTAAAGCTGCATTATTGCCCCCTTATCGTTATGCGGTATTGATTCGTTCAGATTCTAAAAACCGTGACTATAGTCAGCAATTCTTAGCCGACATCGCTGCCCAATTACAGTTAATGGCGCAGGATAGCATTGAGATTTGGGGACCTATTCCCGCGCCGATGGAACGCAAAGCTGGACGCTATCGGGCGCATATGGTGATCTTGTCGCAAGATCGCGCACGTATGCACTTCTTTTTACGGCAATGGTGGGCGCAAGTGGTACATTTACCCAAACAGCATCAATTACGTTTATCAATTGATGTTGATCCACAGGAATTTAACTAAAATGTTCATGATCTGACATCTATCTTGTTTTAAATGATGTTTATACTGGTGAGATAAGGAACTGAGCTCAAAACGATCAAGGTAATCCATGTCATTATTATTACAAATCACTATATTTTTAGGCGCAGCCTTACTGATCGTGCCACTGGGTAAACGCTTTGGCATTGCCACAGTACTTGGTTATCTATTTACGGGTATTTTACTCGGTCCCAGTGTTTTAAATATCGCCAGTGATGCCAATGCCATTATGCATCTAGCAGAATTTGGCGTGATTTTATTGATGTTCATTATAGGCTTGGAACTTCGTCCACAACGTTTATGGGAAATGCGACATTCCATTTTTGTCATGGGAAGTATGCAAGTGGTGATCACGGGTGTGATTTTAATGCTGATCACACTACTTTTATTCAAGCAAAATCTAGCCAGTAGTTTTGTGATCGGATTTGCATTGGCACTGTCTTCAACGGCCTTTGTCTTACAATTATTAAGTGAAAAACAACAACTCAATACAACTTATGGGCAATCCTCCTTTTCCATTTTACTTTTTCAGGATATTGCCGCAATTCCGTTATTAGCCGTGATTCCGCTTTTGGCTGGCACACAGACCACACATCATGGAATTGCTTACTTTGCTGCCATTGTAGCGACCTTTACAGGTTTGTTTTTATTTAGTCGATATATTCTGCGTTATTTCTTTCGCTTTGTCGTGGATAGTGGTGCAAGTGAACTGATTACTGCGGTTGGTTTATTTATTGTATTGGCCGTGGTTTTGCTGATGGATTTATTAGGTATCAGTACGACACTGGGTGCATTTTTAACTGGAGTATTACTAGCTGATTCCGAATTTCGTCATGAGCTTGAAGCCAGCATCGCCCCGTTTAAAGGGTTACTTTTAGGCCTGTTTTTTATGACTGTGGGCATGACTGCTCAAATCTCGCTATTTGTCGATATGCCATGGCTGATTATTGGCGGTGCAATCAGTTTAATGCTGATCAAACTGATCATTTTAACGGGGATTGCCCGATTTAATCAGTACAGTTGGAAAAATAGCCTGTTGATGGGCACCTGTCTGGAACAAGGGGGCGAGTTTGCATTTGTGGTACTCAGTGCAGCAAAAAGCGAGAAAGTCCTCAGTCAGGCATTAGTAGAGCCGCTCACCTTAATTGTGACTTTATCGATGATGTTGACTCCCGTTTTATACTGGCTCATGACCTCGAAAATTGTGCCTGTTTTATTTAAGGACAAAGCACCTGAATATGATGAAATACCCGCCAATGATCACCCGATTATCATTGCAGGTTTTGGTCGTTTTGGACAAATCATTGCGCGCATCGCACGGCTGCATCATTTTAGTTTTACCGCAATTGACAATAACATGCAGCGTATTGATTTCGTCAGACGTTATGGTGGAACGCTGTATTATGGAGATGTCACGCAGCCTGAGATCTTACGTACAGCAGGTATTGAAAAGGCTCGAATTTTTGTCCTGGCGGTGGATGATGTAGAAGACAACATGAACGTCGCGCGACATATTCGCCTGAATTATCCTGAAATTAAACTGTTTGTCCGCGCTCGTGATCGACATCATGTGCATTTGCTGCGTGATCTGGGAATCGAGCATATCTGGCGTGAAACCTATTTATCCTCACTGGGTATGGCTTATCGGGTACTCTGTGATCTGGGCATCTCTGCCGAACAGGCCTATGAAAATATCGAAACCTTCCGTGATTATGATGAAAAATTGTTGGCGAGACAGCAAAGTATTTATACGGACGAACAAAAAATCGTTGAAACGCATCGTAATATGCTAGCGGAACTTGAACATTTGTTTGAAAGTGATGAAAGAAATCAGCCTGTCAGTTCAGGTGTGAATTTACAACGTGGTTTAGAAAACGATACACAAAAGCACCGTATTAATGTGACACGAGATGATCACGATTGACTTGTGTTTTACAATAAAGACACCATTAAGACAGGGTTATGGAGAAAAATATGTCTGATCTACGCCAACGTTTTTACATTGAGGACTGCCCTGTTCGTGGAGAAGTGGTTCATCTTGAAGAATCCTTGCAAACCATTTTAGCGCAACGTGATTATATGCCTGCGGTCAAAGCCCTATTGGGCGAAATGCTGAGCGCAACAGCATTACTGGCCAGCACCTTAAAAATTAAAGGTCGTATTAGCCTACAAATTCAGGCTTCGGGGACCTTTAAATGGGCAATGGCGGAGTGTAACCATATGGGTGAAATCCGTGCCTTGGCAGATTATGAACAAGACCCACACTTTCAGGAAGGCACAGACAGCAGCGTAGTGTTAGGCAGCCTGCAAAATCCAGTATTGTTTATTAATATTGAACCCGAATTTGGTGATCGTTATCAGGGTATTGTACCGTTGGATCAACCAACGCTGGCAGGTTGTTTAATGCAATATTATGATTTATCTGCCCAGATTCCGACCCATATTGTATTGGCTACCACGCCGAAACGCTCTGGGGGGTTATTGATTCAACTGCTTCCACGTAACAATGAAGAAGAACAACAGTTGATCGATGAAGACATTTGGCCACGTTTGACCATGTTAACTGAAACCCTCAAGCCAGAAGAGCTGACCGAACTTTCAGCCAATGAAATTTTGTATCGTTTGTATAATGAAGAGCAAGTTCGTTTGCCTGAAATTGAGCATCTCAAATTTGGCTGTACCTGCTCCAAAGAACGCTGTGCCGAAGCTCTGATTCAGATTGGTGTAGAATCGGTACGTGAAACACTGACCGAGCAAAATCCAATTCGTATGGACTGCCAATTCTGTAATACTCAGTATAGCTTTACTGCGGAAGAAGCATTGGGTTTATTTGGTGAGCATTTAAGCTAAAAGACATCGGATATAAAGCCAATAAAAGCCTTCAGAATTCTGAGATTCTGAAGGCTTTTTGCTGTGTTTCATTTTCCAAACATCAACATTTTACTATGCTTATAGTCTTGTAATTGCTCAATTCATCACCATAATTAAAAGAAATAAAACCCAATTTTAAAAGAGCTTTTATGGCAAAAAACTACTATGAAGAACTCGGGGTTACACGAAGCGCCTCAGCAGACGAAATCAAGAAAGCCTATCGTAAATTAGCAAAGAAATATCATCCTGATATTAGTAAAGAATCAGATGCTGAAACCAAAATGCAGGCGATTAATGTCGCCTACGATACCTTAGGTGATGCCACTAAAAAGGCTGAGTATGATCAAATGCTAGATCATCCTCAAGGCTTTGCAGGATTTGGACAAGGAGCTCAGGGTGCATCTGGTGGCTTTGATGGCGCACAATTTTACCGTCAAGGCAATGCCTCTGACTTTCAGGGCTTTGAAGATCTATTTGGTCGCTTTGGCTCAGGTTTTGGCGGAGGTGATTACCAATATCAACGCCAAAAGCGCAGTTATCGTGGTGAAGACCAACATGCCAGTATCGAAGTAGATGCCGAAATTGCCTACCATGGAACCACTCAGAATATCACGCTGCAAATTCCAACCGTCAATGCCTACGGTGAACCAGAAGTTCAACGTAAAACCTTACAGGTCAAAATTCCAAAAGGCATGAAAGAAGGTCAGCAAATTCGCTTAAGTGGACAAGGTCAAAGTGGCGTCAATGGCGGTGAAAATGGCGATCTTTATATCGAAATCCAGTATAAAGACACCGATCGCTTACGGGTAGAAGGCGCAGATGTCTATGCAACAATCGATGTTGCTCCATGGGAAGCAGCATTGGGGCAAAAAATTGAAGTGAATACTCCTGCGGGTAAGCTAGGAGTTAATTTGCCGAAAAATGCCAAAACAGGTCAACAACTTCGCCTGAAAGATAAAGGGATTCCAAATAAAACCGCAGGTCATCTCTATTTGGTCTTAAATATCGTGCTACCTATCGCCACAACCGCAGAGCAACAGCAAGCTTATGAGAGCTTTGCTCAAGCCTTTTCATCCTTTACACCGCGTTCATAAGGAGCTGAATGATGCCTACTATTCATTATCGTGAAATCACATATAGCGGATTGAATGAAGCAGAAGTCATTGATGAACAGTGTACTTTTGATTTGACTCACTTTGCACAAGTCAGTGGTCAAAGTCCTGAATGGATTTTGCAATTAATCGAGTACGATATTTTATCGACTTCAGGTCAACCACAACAATACCGTTTTTCTGGTACAGATGTGATTCGCGCACGACGCGCTTATCGTTTACAACGTGATTTTGATGCCAGTCTTTCTGCGGTGTCGGTTATGCTGGATTTGATTGATGAAGTTCATCAGTTACGTCGACAAATTCGTTCAAATCAAGCATGATCATTTTATATTCGCGATAATGCCACTTATCGCGAAATTTTCTGGGCATAAAATGGTTCAGAACTGAATGAAACTTATCTTCAGAGAATCATAATGGCTGTACCCAAGAATAAAAATGAATTATTAAATGCGATTGAAACCAATTTTAATAAACTCATCCAACAACTCGATAAAGTTCCCGTTGAACAAACGCAGCAACCAACCTTAGATGGACATGTTAAAGGCAGCCAGATGAGTATATGCAACCTTCTGGCTTATTTAATTGGCTGGAACGAGTTGGTTTTGAAGTGGCTGTCTATGGATGCGTCAGGAAAAACCTTTGATTTTCCTGAAACAGGCTATAAATGGAATCAGCTGGGTCAACTTGCTCAGAAATTTTATCAGGATTATAGTGATCTTAACTACGCTTTGCTCATCAAACGACTCAGCTTAAGCAAAACTCGCATGGTTGAACTGATTGAAACAAAAACCAATGCTGAACTGTATGAAAAAAGCTGGTACAACCAATGGACTATGGGTCGCATGATTCAATTGAATACGGCTTCCCCGTATCTCAATGCCAAAAACAGAGTCAGTAAATGGCTCAAAATTCAAAATTTTCAACCTAGGGTGTAATTCATAAGCATTAATGTTGTGCAATCCATTGATAAGATAATAATCCTAAAATGGTACAGATCAACGAACCCAGCAAATGAATACAAATCACAAAAATCGCGATGGAAAATTTTTGTTGCTGCAACAAACCCACGACTTCTGCCGAAAACGTCGAAAATGTGGTGAGTGCCCCACAAAACCCCGTGATGATAAATAATTTATAGTTTGGGCTGAGATTGGTATTGGCAAAAAATGCGATGGCAAAACCAATAATAAAACCACCAATTAAATTTGCCAGTAATGTTCCCAGTGGGACATTTTCAAAAGTTGCATTAAATTTTAAACCCAAAAACCAGCGTGACCACGCCCCTAATATAGAACCCAACGCGATAGACAAAAGTGAGTAATACATAATAACCACATGCTCCAAAATCATGTTTATTCAACAGAGCACGTACACCTACGCTCCTCTGTCAAATGAAAGGATCGTAGGCATCATTAGCCAATCACTGGCGGTTTGTAGCAGGAGGAATGCCATCTCCTGTAGCTCTAGTCTAACCGAGTCAAATTCAAATGTGAAGTTGAACCCTCATGCAGGTTTTACTTAAGCTTGGTTATCTTTTCAACTTCTTTCAGGGTTTGCTTTAAAGGCTCATAATCCAGAAACCAAAACAAATTGACGTTATGCTGTCGCTTTTGCTGCGCCAAAAGCTCAATCACACTTTTTTCACCACGTCCCACCAGATGTTGTCGATAAAAATAATATAGTAGTAAGACAGTACACAATAGCATCACGCCAAGCATCATCCAAAAGCCCAATGGCGACTTTAAGCCGGGAATAAATTCAAAGTTCATGCCATAAACCCCTGTTAATAAGGTTAACGGCGCAAATACAGCGGTAATAATCGCCAAAATACGCATATTTTCATTGGTTTGATTGGCAATCGCATTGAAGTGTAAATCAATTGCAGACTGAATCGCCATGCGCAAACGCGAGGTGTGTTTTTGAGTGCGTTCTAAATGACTAACCAAATCATTCATACGGACTAATAACAGATCAGGAGATTCGGTGGCATGCTCACCCATCAAATGGTGATAATTTTCCACCAGTTCATCACGTAGTTCCTGCAACGTTTCAATCTGTTCTTCACACAAGTTTTCAACTTGCTGAAATGCCATATTTTCCTGAAAAAGTTGTGGCCATTGATTAAAGCGCTTTCGACCCTGTAATAGTTCTCGTTGCCAATGTTCAACACGACGAGTGAGCGGAGTTCGCAATGCCAGATAACCATCAATAATCGTATTAAGTAATCTCAAACTTAAATCAATCGGACTTTGAGGCAGTTTTCTGGGCTTATTTTGCTCCTGTATGCTGCGCTGTAAAATGCTCTGAAAACGTTGCACATAATTATCTACAGCTTGATTACCCTGCTCTCTGACACTGACCAAAATATGCTGACTCACAATAAAGCTAATCGGTGTGGTCGCCAGTCCGAAGATACTTTCATGTTGCTCGCCTACACTATTATTGTTTTCGATATGATCTTCTGGCGTAATAATTTTTCTAAAGATCAGAACATCGTAATCTTCCATGGTGTCAAAATCACACGGATGATCAATATTTAAAATATCCCGAATATGAAATTCGTTAATGCTAAGATCTGTGATCGCTTTAATTTTTTTTTGCCATTCTTCTGCATGATTGACCACATCTTCACGTATGCAATCGACCCATTGAAAAATCAACGGATGATCGGTTTGATGTTCATGACTTAAAAACACATATTGTTCTGTAGTGTGCCGATAAAAATAATAAATCTGCATAACAGTATCTCTTAATTTCTACTGTTATTTTTAGCATAAATCTTTGAATAAAAACTTAAGTACCCAACAATTGAGGACAATATTCAATTTCAATAGATAGTTATCAAGATGGATCAAAGCGAGGATGCTCAAAAATTACAATGCAACATTACAAATTGATCAAATGTTACACAAATAAAAAAATATTCACTCAATAAGACTGACATATTATAGCATAAAGCCCTACTATTATTAAGGATTAAATCTGTATGGTTCGTCCATGCTTTTTACGATCATTTTTGGTGAGTTTCACGCATACTCAAATCAGAGAGATGAATTTAAACACAGTATCAAAGGTGAATTTATGTTCCCAGAATATCGCGCTCTTATCAGTCAACTCAAGCAAGATGATGCGCATTTTTCCAAAGTTTTTGAAGAACACAATGCGCTCGATCACGAAATCATTCGTCTAGAGCAAAACCCTGTAACCAGCGGTTTAGATGAAATTGAAAACTTAAAACGCCAGAAATTAAAACTCAAAGATGAACTCTATAAAATGCTGAAACAAGCAGAACAATAGTGGATTGATGAGCATTAAAAAATCCGCCGCGGCGGATTTTTTAATTAATTTTAAACAGCTTTATTTAAGCCTGTTCAATGTCTTTCATGGTCAGTTTAATACGACCACGGTTATCGACATCAGCCACCTGAACTTTGACTTCTTGACCTTCTTTCAATACATCAGTCACATTGGCAACACGTTCATTTGAAATTTGAGAGATGTGAAGCAAACCATCCGTACCTGGCATAATGTTCACAAACGCACCAAATTCAACGATACGAATCACTTTACCATCATAGATTTTGCCTGGCTCAACTTCAGCGGTTAACGCTTGAATTTTGGCAATGGCAGCACGTGCAGCCGCTTTAGATTCACCAAATACGCGCACAGTACCATTGTCTTCGATATCAATCGCTGCTTTGGTTTCTTCAGTGATTTGACGAATGGTCGCACCGCCTTTACCAATGACATCACGGATCTTGTCTGGATTAATCGTGATCACTTCAAAGGTTGGTGCAAACATTGAAATTTCTGGACGAGCACGAGAAATGACTTTATTCATTTCATTCAGGATGTGCATACGACCAGCATATGCCTGATTCAATGCAACTTCCATGATCTCTTCGGTAATCCCTTCGATCTTGATGTCCATTTGTAGCGCAGTAATACCGTTGGCAGAACCTGCCACTTTAAAGTCCATATCACCTAAGTGATCTTCATCACCCAAGATGTCTGAAAGAACAGCGAAACGCTCGCCTTCTTTCACTAGACCCATCGCGATACCCGCAACTGGTGCTTTTAATGGTACACCTGCATCCATCAATGATAATGAAGCACCACAAACAGAAGCCATTGAAGATGAACCATTTGATTCAGTAATGTCAGATACGATACGGATCACGTATGGGAAGCGGTCAGCAGCAGGAAGAACTGCTTGAACACCACGACGAGCCAAACGACCATGACCGATTTCACGGCGTTTCGGGCCAGATTCACGACCCGTTTCGCCTACAGAATATGCAGGGAAGTTATAGTGCAACATGAAGTTGTCAGTTTTAGTACCAGAAAGGGTGTCAACCATCAACGCATCACGGGTATTACCCAAAGTGGTCGTAACCAATGCCTGAGTTTCACCACGTGTAAACAATGCTGAACCATGAGCGCGTTCTAGTACACCCACTTGTACATCGATTCCACGAACGGTTTTGGTATCACGACCATCAATACGCGGCTTACCTGACAGGATATTGTCACGCACCGTACGGTATTTCAGATCTTCAAATAGCTCGTTGACTTCGTCAGCAATACCCGTTTCGTCATTTTCAGGAACAAATTGGGCAACCGCTTCTGCATACAATGCATCAAGCGCTGCATAACGATCTTGCTTCACCGCAATGGTATAAGCTTCAGAAATTTTGCTTTCAAACGCCGCTTTTAATTGTTCAAGTAACGTTTCATTTTTGCTCGGGGCAACCCAAGTTGACTCAACTGCACCCGCTGCCGCGGCAAACTCTTTAATCGCTTGAATCGCGATTTGCATTTCGTCATGACCAAACAGAACTGCACCCAGCATTTGATCTTCTGAAAGCTCTTTAGCTTCAGATTCAACCATGAGGACTGCTGATTCTGTACCCGCAACAACTAGGTCAAGATCAGACTGAGCCAATTGCTCAAAGTTTGGGTTTAAAACATATTCGCCATTGATCAGACCAACACGCGCGCCACCGATTGGACCACGGAACGGCGTACCCGCAATTGACAATGCAGCAGATGTACCCAACATGGCAGCAATATCTGCATCCATAGTTTTATCAGAAGAAACCACTGTTGCAGTGACTTGGATTTCGTTGAAATAACCTTCTGGGAACAACGGACGGATTGGACGGTCAATCAAACGTGAAATCAAAGTTTCAGCTTCAGACGCACGTCCTTCACGCTTGCCATAACCACCTGGAATACGACCAGCAGCATATTGTTTTTCTTGATAGTTTACAGTCAGTGGGAAAAAGTCTTGACCGGCTTTTGCTTTAGGTTGAGCAACTACAGCAACAAGTACCGTTACACCGCCCATGGTGATTAATACAGTATTTGCTTGACGTGCCACACGACCTGTTTCTAAAACAACTTGATGCTGACCGAATTGAAATTCTTTACGAACGATATTAAACATTGACATGTATTATATTTTCCTAGTTCTTTTTGAACAATTATTCTAGTGGAGACCCCTAAGGTTTGGCATTCAAACCATTGCGATCAGATGATTACAAACAATGGTCAATGACAAAGCTTAGAAGCCGACCTCACTAGAGAATAAACACAAAGAAGGAGCGAACAATCGCCCCTTCTAAAGTCATTTAGTGACACACACCAAATGATACTTTCTTTTCAGCACTCTCTTTTTAACGCTTAAACACCACGTCATATAAATACCGAAAATCAAGCCTGAAATCGAATTAACGACGTAAACCTAGTTCGTTAATTAGACTTACATAACGACCATGGTCTTTACCATTTAAGTAGTCAAGTAATTTACGACGTTGGTTAACCATACGGATCAAACCGCGACGGCTATGGTGGTCGTGTTTATGTTCTTTAAAGTGACCTTGCAAATCATTGATTTGAGCAGTCAATAAAGCAACTTGTACTTCTGGTGAACCAGTGTCGTTTTCAGCACGAGCAAATTTAGCGATGATTTCTGCGCGATCTGTGTTAGTTAAAGCCATTCGATTTCTCCGAGATGCTTAAATAAAATAAATTGATACTGATCAATCGATTCAAGGAGAACCTAAAACCAATTGACTGCCGTGCATCACTACAGCAGTGACGTATTTTAAAGGATTCAGGTTGAATTGACAATTCTTAAATCATACAGCTTATCCGCTTGGCAATATTTCATTGCACATTACGCATGCATGCTGGTCATTTTAGACACTGACATTTGTCTCATAACGCTGCACACTCATCTGATATAAAAAGAAAAGATATGGAATGACTGTGAAATTATTATCAACCAATACCTGTTTTGTACCCCGTGATCTTGCTGTTGTGATGAGACAAGAGGATGAAGTTCACCCAGAACAAGGGGCAATGACCGAGCAACAACGACAAAAAATATGGAAAAGTGTAGAAAGTGCTTATAAAACTGGAAATTATCCCTTCATCAGTTTTTGCTTACGCCGCAAAGGTCAGATTTTACTCAATCGTAGTCTGGGTTATGCCTCTGGCAATTCAACTCGGGGATTAAGTAACACGGCAAAAATCGGTTCAGCAGATACGCCTGTCTGTCTGTTTTCTGCCTCAAAAATGGTTACAGCAATGCTGATCCACATGCTGGATGAACAAGGCGAAATTAATTTACTTGACCCGATTAGTTATTATATTCCTGAATATGCCGCACATGGTAAACGTCGCACCACGATATTTCATTTGCTGTCACACCGTGGCGGTATTCCCAAAATTGAAGGCGAGGTAACGCCTGAATTACTGTTCGATAAAGATGAAATTTTAAAACGATTGTATGCGGCCAAGCCAGTATCTGTATCAGGTTCACGGCTAGCGTATCATGCCGTCACTGCGGGCTATATTTTAGGTGAATTGATCGAGCGCGTAACTGGTCAGGATCTACGCCGTTTTCTACATGAAACTATCGAAAAGCCCATGAATATGCCATTTTTCAATTATGGTTTAGACGCTAAATACCGCGACCAAGTGGCATTGAATTATCCGACAGGTTTACATCCTCGTCTGGGAACGGATCATTATCTCAATCATGTGCTCGGTGGTGGTTTACAACTGGCAGTCGATGTGACCAATGACACGCGTTTTATGGACACGATTTGTCCCGCAGGCAATATCTATACCAGTGCTGAACAAGCAGGCCGCTTTTTTGAAATGTTGTTGAGTGGCGGTCAATATCAAGGTAAGCAAATCATGAGTCCCCGCACCGTATTTCGAGCGACCTTACCCACCTCAGTAACCAGTCTGGATCGCACTTTACTCGCCCCGATGCGTTATGCACTTGGCCCAATGCTCGGAAGTAATCCTGTCGGATTATTTGGCCCGCAAACAGCACAAGCCTTTGGGCATATCGGCTTTTCCAATATTTTGTGCTGGGCTGATCCTGAGCGCGATATTAGCGTGTCATTTTTGACCACAGGAAAGTCGGTGATTGGCACCCATTTACCTGCTTTAGCAAATGTACTTTACCAAATCTCGATGCAATGTCCACGAATTCCAAAGCAATCGCGTCGTTCGCTTTTTGGTTCAGGTCAAGCTGAACATGAGTGGCTACAAGCCATTTAGACAAAAAGAAGCCCAAGCATAACTTGGGCTCTTTTGCGCTGTATTTTTATTTTGAATCGTTGTTGTTTTATTTTATTGTTGTCTCAAGGTCTTACAACCTTTTACTCCATGATGTATATACGAGCTAGACATCATCAGTTCCTACACTTGTCATTCTGCCACAACTCATTATGTAGAAAAGTAGTATTTTACGTATCAATATGTAAGTGAAAACTTACGCAATATTTTATGTTTTTTAATCATCCATGATTTATCCTAACTATTTGTAATATTCTGTATTTTTTATTTAAATTTTGATCACTGTAAATGCTAATCTAAGAATCAGATAAAAGACAATAAAAAAGCCCTGTAGTCTCTCCCAAAACTACAAGGCTTAGCGGCTGTAAGTTTCCTCGCTTATCACTTACTTCACTGTAAGTTCGCTGTTTTTCAACTTTATGGTTATTGTTTTGCGATTTTCTCAGCATTCCTTGCTGAGCTTTTTGTGCAGAACTATGATCTCAAAAAAAAGGCAGCGGCTCTATCCGCAAATTTCTTGAAACCATGTAAGCATTTTCGTACAGATCTGTCTACCGCATAGACTAACTTAACAATGCTAAATTTTTATTAATTTTTCTAAGCAATCCACTTGTTCTGGTGGTTTTTACGGTTAAAGCTTTACTCCACGCAGTCCGATCCACCAGTAAGCTCACTACTTTTTTGGCGCGAGTAATCGCGGTATAAATCAGTTCTTGGCTGAGTAATTTTTCTGCGGAGTGATCAAATACCACCGCCGTATGGGCAAATTCTGAGCCTTGTGATTTATGGATGGTTAAAGCAAAAGCGGTCTGAATATTTTTTGGCAAACGATGTGCGGCAATCCAGAGATTCAAACTTGGAAAATACACTTCAAATTGTTCAGGATCGGTGCGGTGACGAAAACATAATCCAATATCGCCATTGGAAATACCCAGTTGATAATCGTTATAAGTCATCATTACAGGACGCCCAATATACCACCCACCGACAGCTAGAACAGATAAATGCTGAGTCAACCATTGTTCAGCATAAAGATTAATTTGTTCCAAACCGAAGTCACCAAAACGGATTGCCACCAAAATACGATATTGATCAAAGGCTTCGATTACAGAATCTATATTTTCCTGAGCATAGTCCGACTGTTGATAGGTTTTTAATTGTCGCAAAAACGGAATAAACCCTGCCATTAATTGTTCATAATAATGTATCAGATCGGTGATTTGATCAGGCAAATACTCAAGCTGAACCACATCATTCATCGCAGCATTGAGTTCAATGTTTTGTAAAGTGGCAGGAATGGCAATCTGCTGTTCAAATTGTTGAAGAAGCTGTTCGGCAGATTGATCTCGCTTGACGTTTTGAATAAAACCCGCCAATTGACCAATTTTAGCCTCCGCACTAAAACGGCGACTACTGATCAAATGAACCAGATGTTTCTGTAGTTCAGGCACTTGTTGTACATCTGCCAATACTGAGCCAACATCCACCGAAGCAAGCTGCTTGGCATCTCCCAATAAAATCAGACGACAATTCTGGGGAATCGCTTCGAGTAACAAGGTCGCGAGATTTAAATCCAGCATGGATGCTTCATCAATCACGATCACATCATAAGGTAGAGGTTGTTTGGCATGAAATCGTGGAATCTGCCGATGACCCAGACCAAGTAAACGATGCAGGGTTTGCGTGGTTTGCTGTTTCAGCGTGTCAGTGACCAGACCCGAGGCCAACAGTTTTTCGTCATTAAATGAGGCTTGTAAGGCTTCTTGCATCCGCTGTGCAGCCTTACCTGTTGGAGCCGCCATCGCAATCCGAATATCTGGAATAGATTGGTTTAAAACTGCAATAATTCGCGCCAGCGTATAGGTTTTTCCCGTTCCCGGCCCACCTGTAATGATATTTAGCGCTTGACTGGCGACCATGTGCAAAGCAGCACGTTGCTGTGAATCTGTTAATAAATCTAGATAAGCATCAATCGCTATCGGTTGAATCTGTTGCGTACTTAAACGGGCAATTTGGTGAGCAAGGCGTTGTTCCAATGACCAATAACGATATAAAGCCAATAATTCACTATCATAGATCATCGGGGCAACTTGAGTTCTCGCCTGCTGTTCATCAATGATAAAATCCTCAACTTCAGGAACATTTGACGAAGAAATCGCCAAACCGCTATCGCCCTGTAAACTTGCTTCAATTAACGCTTGCAACAGCTCGGCAATTTCGGCAGAATTGCGCTCCCTGAGATTGAATGGTGCCTGAGCCAAATACTCACTCCAATTTTTCAACCATCTCAATTCTGCATTTTCAGCGTCAGTTTGCTTTTCCACACAGTTATCCTCAAGCTTTTCCACAAGTTTATTAACACACTTATCCACAAAATAACAATTTGATTAATATAATTTTATATCAATTATCCGCATTTTAGACGGGATTTTATCCTCAAGCATTTACCCGAAGCCATCTCAATCAAAGTAGCCTAAAATTGCATCCAGACGCAAAATAAACTCGGTGTCAGGTCGCCAGTAATAATATCCCTGATCAGCTTGTCCATTCATGCCACGTAAATACAAATAGGTTGCGCCCCCCAAATGCTGCTCAATCTGATAATGTTGCAATTTCACTTTTAAATAACGATGCAACGCTACCAAATACAACGCAGCCTGTAACCAATAACTGGACTGGCGCATATTCTGCTGAATTGCATCCGCCCAATAATCGTTGAAGTCTTTGCCCAGATAATTACTCTTATAATCGGCAATATGAAACTGTGAACCATCAAAATACATCAAATCAATCGAACCATTTAAGTAACGCGCAGCGTGTGCCTCCAGAAAATCAGGCATTTCGATCTGATATTCCAAAAATAATTGCTGAATACGACGCATCGCCAGTACACGATCCGACAATGCCAAGTAAAAAGGACATTCAGATAAAAATTGACCTGCTTGCAGTTGATGTAACTGAAAACCTTGATGTAATGGCGTGGTTAATACTTGCTTTAACCAATCTGCTAACCATTGATAAAGCTGATTCTCATTCTGTTCGTTTTCAGGGAAATCCTGTTGATAGATGCTATAAAGCTGATCCCATAAACTACCATAATCGTTTTTAAAACGCCGACGAATTTCAGCAATCCATTCACTTTGATCCTGAAAATCGACATGTTCAAAAATCTCATGCAAAAAATTCCCTGCCAATGTGCCTTTAGGAAAATTGTGCTGAATCCAGTGAATGGGCTGTGTGAGCGTGGATCTTTCAACAATTAAATGATCTTGCTCATCTGCGGCTTGCTCCAGTTTTTGATCCTGTGCAGCCAACTGATCGCTGGCGATTTGATGCGGTTTTAAGTGTTGCGCCAGATAGCTAAAACTGGTTTTGCCACGTGCATAAAAACGCTGTGTTGGCAAAGGCTGTGCTTGTAAGTTGAGTTTTGGCTCGGTGATTTTCGCTTTAAACGGCGGTGGACATTCTGCCAACTCTTGTTCATCAAAACTAAATGGATGCTGAAAATTCCCGTGTTGATATTTCCAGAATGCCAATGCATCCAGTGATTTTTGCTGCTGATCCTGCATCATGGCATAGACGCGATGGCTGGCACGAGTCAGCGCCACATACCAGAGTCGATTTTGTTCGGCACGACTGCGTTGCTCATTTTGCGCCAAGGCTTCAGGACTTAAGCGTTGTTTATCCTGAATGGCGATCACGCGCTGTGTAGTCACTTGTCCATTTTCAGGATGAGCAACATTTATAGTTGAAAAATTTAAAGCCGAATTTTGATCTTTAAAAGGTTTATCCGCTCCCAATAAAAATACGATCTTAAACTCCAGACCTTTGGACTGATGAATGGTCATCAGTTGAATGCCTGCATCACTGGAAAGTTTACGCTCCATTTCCCAATCGCGCTGGCTTGGAGCTTGGAGCTGTTTTAAATACCAGTGATAGAGATTTTGCGCACCCTGATAATGTTCACTGTGTTGACTTAAAATTTCACTTAAATGTCGTAAATTCACCACATCGCGTTCATGGTCTTTACTGTGCTGCGCCACCAGATTTTGCCAGACATTAAACTGGTTCATACAGGCTTGCCATGCGCTTAGAAAGCCCTGTTGCAACCAAAGCTCACGCAAATGATCAAAGGCCGCGATATAAGCACTCAAACCTTCTGTAGTCTGTTCCTGCTCAACCAGTTGCTTTAAATTCAGTCCAATGAGACGACTTAATAATGCACGTTTAATTTTGGCTTCATCGTAGGGATGCAAAACTGCGGTCAGTAAAGCGGCAACATCTTGTGCTATCGGATGATCAAATACGCTTTTTCGTGATGGTCGATGAACCCGAATCCCTAAATATTCCAAAGCAGACTGTACTGCATCGAGCCCAGCATGATTTCTAGACAGCACTGCAATATCATCTTCGATTAAGAGCTGTGCTTGCTCGGCTTGCAAATATAAATCACCCGTCTGTGACTGATTGAGCAGCGCACGGATTTTCCATGCCACCTGCTCAGCCTCTTTAGATTTATCACTCAGCATCAACCAGCGTAAAGGTGCAACATTGGGCTGACCTTGATCGATCAAGGCTGGATGCGGACGCGAGCCTGCCTGAATCGGGTCATAAATAACTTGCTCGCCAAAATCAGGTTGCTGTTGAAAGAGATGATCAACAACTTCCACCAACTCCTTGACCGAACGGTGATTAAAACTGAGCTGATATTCTCGTCCTTGCTTGGCTTTAATATCTTGATGTGCCTTGAGAAAAGTCAGCATATCGCCGCCGCGAAAGCCATAAATCGCCTGTTTACGATCCCCCACCATAATCATGCAGCCTTTTTGATAACGCTGCGGATGTCGCCAAATGCTGGCCAACATGTCATCTTGATCTTGATTGGTATCCTGAAACTCATCCACCAAAATCAAGGGATAACGAGCCTGCACAAAAATCGCAAAGCGTTGTCCCTGCTCGCCTTGTAATGCTTCCGCAAGGGTACGAATCTGCTGTGAAAAGGTGGTTTCGCCCTTTTGTTGAAGGAGTTGCGGTAAACGCTGTTTGACCTCCAGACACAGATAGGCTTTTAAATACTGTTGTAATTGTTCAAGCTGATCTTGAATGATGCCTAAATGACGAATGATCTCCACCCACTGCTGAATTAGTGGATGATGATAGAATCCATCGCTCACCTCGGCAGGACATTTTTTAAATATTTTACCCTGTTCAAATTTATGCAGAAATTTAAATGCAGCCTCACGCGCGCTCGCGAGTGGAGCATCAAAAATCTGTAATACATTTTCACCAGCCAAGACTCGAGCCAGCTGGGGTAAATGCACGGTAAATAAATCATGAAATGCGCCATTTCGAAATGAGGTGCCATTGATGCAGGTATAGTATTCGCCATCAAGCTCGTAATACGCATGTAGGTCACTCAAATCCGAATGCTGTATAAAAGATTGAAATTGAGTCAACACCTCCCAATTCAATACAGGCATTGGTGCCGACTGAAATTGTGCTGAAGTAAAGTTCAACGAATTTTCAACCACATCCACAAACGCATCGACACTTTTTAAAGCGCCAATATTATATAGACCATCGATCAATGCTTGCGGTTGTGCCTGAATCCATTCACGTAGCACATCATGAATGAGTTGGCGGGTATAACGTTTGGCATCATCCGTAATTTGCGCACGCTCGATTTTGCCGCTTTCAAATGCAAATTCGCGTAATAGTTTTTGACTAAAACTGTCCAGAGTCCCGACAAAGAGTTCATCCAACTGATCTAGCACTAGTTTTAAACGTTCACAGGCATAGTCAATTCGTGTCGCAAAATGAAGCAATACATGCTGCATTAAAGGATCAGTTTGTTGTTTGGCTTGCGCTAAAACCTCTTGTTCCGTCAGACCACGATAGGCTTGTAAATCACGATACATGTCTTGCAAACGCAGCCGTATTCGAGTTTTCAACTCTGCTGCTGCTGCACGGGTAAATGTAGTCGCGATGACCTGATTGGGTAAATATTTTTCCAAAAAAATACGTACCATCAAACTCGACAAAGTAAAGGTTTTTCCTGTGCCTGCGGAAGCCTCGATTAGATGTAAGCCTGAGAATTCAATATCGGTAATCGGCTGATAAGACACGGCTGAGTGAGATGAGGTCAAGGCTTACTCCGTGCGTACATATTGAAAAATCGGGGCATATAGAGCATAAGAAAACTGTATGAGTGCAACATTGAGTAAGGCTTGAGCATCTTGCTGCTGTAAAATAAACCTCCAATCCTGATGCCACTTACTACTTTCATCCTGTGTCACATCTAATGCGCTAAACGCCCCTGTTTTATTCCATTCTTTTAAAATATTTTCACGATCTTTTTCAGCCAATACAAATCCTGTCTCAGTCTCTTCCCAATGATAGTGTTTAGCCTTTTCCAAAGGTTGCAGTATTAGTGCCGCAGGCAGCACCAATGGCTGCTGTTGCGCATAGTGCCATGCTGTCAACCATTCATCGAGGTATTGACGCGCCTGACCCGATGAAAGTCCTTCACAAATCACGGTTTGATCACTAAACACCACGATACGGCGCTTGTCTTGTACATGCTCGCCCTGATTTAAAAAGCTCAGCCAAATCAAATATTCCAACCAAACTTTAGCGATCCGTTTCGCTCGCGCACTTGATGCCTGCACACTGACCCAATCCTGAACATCATCTTCAGGAATTTGAATATTCAGATGTAAGGCTGAAGATAAACGCCAAGTTCGATAGGTGGTTGGGGTTTCCTGCATCGCATAATCGTGCAACCGCGATTGTAAACGTTGCTGGTCAAATAAACTTTGCTGCCATGCACTGTATTTAATTTTACTGACAGGGAGTTGATCTAATAACAAATCTGAAGCGACATCAGTTTGATGCTGATGTAAAAAATCACGAATCGCATACTTAGCTAAACCATCCAAGAACAAAGGCTCATCCTGATCTAATAATGCCTGTTCATTCCAATTTTCAACCCCTAAAGTTTTTAAATACAACCGTGCAGGAAAAGTGATATCGGCTATCCACTGTTGACTATCAAGTAATAATAGATCTTGCGATGGTGGCTGATAATCGATATTCACCCACGGCAAACGTGTCCCTTGTGGCTGTTGAATATGCTTGGCCACTTGATACCAGTGGTCCTGATAACGCTGTAACGCAGGTTGCTGAGTAAAACCCGTCACATCGAAAGGCTGTAAACTATGAATCCGATAAAGCGACGCCAGTTGTGGTGCTATGCCCAGTTGTTTAAATGGCAAAGCGGATGCAGTTGCATGCTCAGAGAGATCGGCACTAGGTTTAACAATCTTCGCCAAATGTGTGGTGAGTTCCTGCACAATACTGGAAGGCTCTCGCACCTCGCCATCATTCACATCAAAGCCATTATAAAATAACCAGAGATGATCTTTCGCCAACAACACCGCATCCAAAAATGCACCCTGATCATCTTCCAGACGCGAGCGATCACCGAGTTGCGGACGCAATACATCCATCAA
The DNA here is from genome assembly GCF_003938865.1 of Acinetobacter sp. FDAARGOS_515. Classification (NCBI taxonomy): domain Bacteria; kingdom Pseudomonadati; phylum Pseudomonadota; class Gammaproteobacteria; order Moraxellales; family Moraxellaceae; genus Acinetobacter; species Acinetobacter sp. FDAARGOS_515. Next base: position 869,163 of record NZ_RKIX01000003.1, read on the forward strand.
ATCAAACGGAGTGTGATTGTCCCGATTTGGAAATTGCCCCTGATCCAGATTGAGTAACACCACCAAACGATAGGGCAATGGACGAATCTGACCAATTTGGCTAAAGGTAATCTGACCTGTGGGTTCTGCCTGTGCAGATTGATTTTCCAAAGTACGCTGAATTTCTTCAAGTAGATAAGGTAATGGCAAGGCAATCTGACGCAAATGCTGTGTATCAGCTTCGCCATAAAAACTGGCCAGAGTCACCATTCGCTCTTGTTTTTTAATTGCGTCACGGGCAGGTTTTAAAGCCGTTACGCCTGCTTGTTCAAACTCAGTGACATCTGCCATTAAACGTTTTAACCAGATTTCAACAGCCAGTTGCTCACCTTGTTCGTGTGCTACTAACCAATCACGACGCTCATCAAAATCCCGATAAATCTGAATCAATTTATCAATAATTTCAAAATCATCAGGTTGTACCTGCGCATAACTTAACGTACCTTGAAACAGCACATGATCGGGAATCGCAATCCCCAACGCCAATCGATCCAGTGCAAATTTAAAGCTATAGCGATAATCCTCATCCCCCTGAACAAGACTTTGCTGTAAATGAGTTGCATCAAAGCCACGTTTAAAGCCTGCTGCGGCTAACAACGCCAATAAGCGTGAGACTTGGCTGTCATCAAGTCCATAACATAACTGCGTTGCAGTAAGACTGAGCCAATCGGCGAACTCATCATAATTAAAACGGCTATGTAACAGTTGAATACGACCTAGTACTGCATGCCATGCATTCAAGACATCAAGCTGCGCTACTCCTGCAATTTTTACAGGTAAAAATACACCCTCAGCACTTAGTGTCGCTGGAAAAACACTGCGAATCTGCGGTTCTAATTCCTTGAGATTCGGCGTAAGCACCAGAATATCACTCGGACGACGTGGCTGTTCTGTTGTTCCTTGAGATAACCAGTAGATTAGTTGATCTCGCAATACTTCCAGTTGTCTTAAACCAGAATGACAGACATGAATCTGTATCGATTCATCGTTTAGATCAAGGGCATAATCCGCTGCTTTGGGTTCAGCCAAATGCAAAATATCAGACTGCACATGTCCCAATAAGGTTTCTGGAAATTCATCGACAAAAGCATCGACCCAATGCCCTTCTTCTCCCGTCGATAAATTGGATAATAATGAAAAATGATCACGCGCTTGCTTGCCCAAACGGGTTAATAAAGGATGTCGTGATTCACGAGCTTCGGCATTAAAATGCAAGGTAAATTGCTGAAAAAATTCCGCAATTTCAATATCTGTTGCTTTAGGGTTCTTGGCAATAAAACGTTCTTTTACTCCGACATCATAACGCTGTTTCCAAAGTGGATCGACGCTATCGGCCCAGTATTCCTGTGACGGGTTATAATGAAAAATATAAATTTCAAGATATTGCCCTAAACGACGTAAAAACTGTAACTGACTGGGTGGCAGATCCAGTAAAGTAAATAATACCACTTGTTGCGGTAAACGTTTTAACGCCTGCGCACGTGTTTGCTCATTCTCAAGCTGCTGCCAAAACAGCTCATCAATTTTCTCTATTTCTAAAAAATCCTGATGAAAATGTTCTTTCCATAACCAGCGTTGCCACGCTTCTAACTCTTGTGCTTGTTGTAGTTGAAACGCTGAAACACTTTGATCTTTATGAACGATCCATTTTTCAATCTCTAATGCCTGATCACGTCCCCATGCATCGAGCCAATTACTGGCACATGTACATGGTCCGATACAATTTTTAGTGCAAGAGCCACGATACAACATGTAATTGCTAAATAATTGTGAGACTTGCTCTGCAATCCAGTACAACATACTTTGCTTTTTAAGCTGTTTTTCAATGCCTTGTGTCAGACGATCTGCACTGTCATAAATGCGGGCAATGATCGAATACAACGGATGTTCAATTGTAAGTTGCATCTGTTCAGACTGAATATACGAATAAAGTGCCTGATAAATTCGCCATTTTAAAATCAGACGCGGAATATTGGCTTTACGAACCTGATCCTTATGCTCACTTAATACTTGTTGATAGGCATACCACTGAAAGCCACGAATACGTTGATGAAACTGGTAATTGGCATGAATCCCTTGCAGCTCAGAGAGTTTTTCAGTCAGCCATTGCTGCACCGCGGCATTAGGAACTATAAAATGCTGGGTCGCCAACACCTGAAAAGGTTGTTCATGGCGAGATTGTGAAGTTCGCGCCATTCCTTGCAATAACACATCGATACGTTGACTTTGAATGACATGTATGGCCATGTATTCCTTACCTTACTAAGCTATGCTTTTATGCACAAAATCATAAACATTCGTCACTATACATCTAAATCCAACTATGTCACGTTGATGGCATGAAATAAAAATGTGAACATCATTTAAAATACATGCTTGAATGATACAAAAGGAACCGACTTGAGTATAAGCCCAATGAAAATAGAAAATATTCCTGATTCAATTGATCCAAAACTTGACCTTGAACAAGTGCGCGAAGAATGTTTAGACATGGTCAAAAAACGCGCTTACTTTTCCGCAGGCGCGGCTGTGGTTCCAATTCCATTTTTTGATGTGGTCATCGATATTGGAATCTTGTCACAATTGATTCCAGATATTAGCGCCCGTTTTGGTTTATCGCCCGATCATATTAGTGTTTATGATCCAGAAACTAAAAAAATTCACTGGAATGAACTGCGCAAACGTGGCTTTGAATTTTCAGGCTTGGTCGTGGCACGAACTGCGGTAAAAAAATCCTTAAATGGCATTGTGGGTAAAGTCATTACTAAACAAGTCACCAAGTTTATTCCGCTAGGTGGGTCCATTGTCGCGGCCAGTTTAGGCTATATCGTGATGAAAAAAGTGGCTGAAGCGCATGTGCAAGATTGTTACCAACTGGCAAAACGCATTCAACAAAAGAATGTAAATGGAAGTATTGTGGCCTAAATTCAAATGAATTTCTCTAAACTGATCCTGAGCAACATGGCTTGGGATCAACTCTCTTTTTTAGATTTTGTCTTTAATTAGGTACAATTCATATAAATTTTCCTACAAACAATTCCATATTTTTAAGTTTTATTAAATATTTCATTTTTATCCTGCTGCAACGATGACAAAAACTAGGGAGAGTCGTTGTGCAACATGGATCTTCTTCGCGCCTACGTGCCATTTTTAATGTAACCAGCGGTAATTTTCTCGAACAATACGATTTCTTTTTGTTTGGTTTATATGCCAAAGCCATTGGTGAGACTTTTTTCCATTCTGACAGTAGCTATGCCGCGTTGATGAAGACTTTCTTGATCTTCGCAGTGAGTTTTCTGATGCGCCCGATTGGTGCTTTAGTTTTAGGCCCTTATGTCGATCGGATTGGTCGTCGTAAAGGTTTGATGGTCACGTTAAGTATTATGGCGGTGGGTTCACTTCTGATCGCATTAACACCCGGCTATGCCACACTCGGGTTTGCCGCTACAGCATTGATTTTTATTGGTCGTTTGGCACAGGGCTTTTCAGCAGGTGTAGAGCTTGGCGGTGTTTCTGTCTATCTCTCTGAAATTGCAGAACCGCATAACCGTGGTTTTATGACCAGTTGGCAATCTGCCAGCCAGCAAGTTGCGGTTATTTTTGCAGCAACATTGGGCTATATCGTGAGCCTCGCCTTTACCAAAGCGCAGGTCGATGCATGGGCGTGGCGCATTCCATTTTTTGTAGGTTGTGCCATCATTCCTTTTATTTTCTGGTTACGAAAATCGTTACAGGAAACCGAAGCTTTTGCATCACGCAAGGAACATCCAACCACTCGCCAAATTCTGTCTACATTGGCAGCCAACTGGAAAATCGTATTGATTGGAATGTCGATGGTCGCCACCACCACAACCATGTTCTATTTTATTACGGTTTACACCCCGACTTACGGTAAAGAAGTTTTGCATCTGACGACCGCAGAAAGTTTGATTGCAACGGTGATGGTCGGTGCGAGCAATTTTATTTTATTGCCAATTGGCGGTTATTTATCTGATAAATTTGGACGTAAACCGCTGTTGATTACGACCACCACCCTGATTTTTATCACGGCTTATCCACTCCTCAGTTGGTTAACGCAAAATATTAGTCTAAGCCATATGCTGATGGCATTGTTGTGGTTGTCGCTACTGTATAGTTTCTATAATGGTGCGCTGGTGGTGTCACTGACTGAAATGATGCCAAGCTCGGTACGTATTGCAGGGTTTTCGGTGGCTTATAGTTTGGCAACGTCTGTGTTTGGTGGCTTGACGCCGATGATTGCGACGTATCTGGTGGAACAAAGTGGCAGCAAAAGTATGCCTGCTTTTTGGCTGATGTTTGCTGCAATTGTGAGCCTGATTGCAACATTGATTGTGTTCCGTCAACGTCAGTCACAAACGACTCAACTGCCAAAAATTAAGGCACAACTGGCATCCACTTCATCACATTAATTCACTGAAAACCTCTGACTTGAAGATCTCATTCAAGTCAGAGACCAGATACAAAAACTGATTTCTCTAATCAGCCTGAAGTTGTTTTAAAATCGTTTTTAGTACCTGAATACGTGCCGTGTATTTATCGTCAGTTGCCACAATCGTCCACGGTGCAAATTCGGTACTGGTTCGCTCGAACATATCTGCGGCAGCATTTAAGTATTCATTCCACTTACTGCGATTGCGCCAGTCATCTTCGGTAATTTTAAAGCGTTTATGCGGGGTTTTTTCTCGGGCATGAAAACGTTGTTCTTGCTCATCTTTACTGATCGATAACCAGAATTTAATAATAACCGTTTGACTATCAATTAAATCTTTCTCAAAACGATTAATTTCATCATACGCACGTTGCCATTCTAACTCACTGGCAAAACCTTCTACACGCTCCACCAAAACCCGACCATACCAACTTCGGTCAAAAATACGAATATCACTACAATGATCCAGCTTTGTCCAAAAACGCCATAAATACGGATGACGCAACTCGTATTTTTCTGGCGCGCTAATGGTAAAAATATCGTACTCACGTGGATCAAGCCGTTTAATAATCCGCTTAATTGAGCCCCCCTTTCCTGCGGCATCCATCCCTTCAAAAACGATCACGACCTTACGCTCATCGTAACGCATTGCTTCAGCGACACGGCGGCTCAGTTTTTTGAGTTTTTTCTTATATTTTGCCTTTTCCATCTTTTCTGCATCAGGATGCAGCAGTTCATGTGGAATTAAGGCCTGTGGCCAATGTTCCTGCCCCTGTGTGGGATGCTCAGGTAAATCCTTCATTGCCTGTAAAATCGACTGTGCAAAGCTTTGATCACGAACTTCTGGCTCTTCACCATCAATGATGATCCAATCTTGTGTAAAACGTTGTCTCAACTTTTGCAAATTGTCATATTGCTTTTTATTACGCCAATCCAGACCGTGCAATTTATGCCATTGTCGCTCAGAAGCATCGATATGATCTAAACGTTTTTGGAGTGATTTCCACGACAAATCGAACCAGACTTTGATCACATCAACCTGATTATTTTTTAGATCTTGTTCAAAGGCTCGCATGTTTTCTGCGTAGGCATCAAACAGGGTTTCATCCAATGGTTTAGAGACATGCATCGCCGTGGTTAATAAATCGCTATACCAGTTACCAAACATCACCGCAATTTGACCTTCACGCGGAATAAAATTGACATAAGGCTGCCAAAATGCCTGATCATTTGACAACATATTCGGCGGATCTGCTTTGACTTTTAAATATCTTGGATCGACCCATTCTCTGAGTTGTTTAACGGACTCACCTTTTCCTGCCAGCTCTATTCCGCTGACCAGTACCAACACACTTTTAGCATTTTTTTGGCCCCAGCTATTTTTTAAAGTGTATTGAGCTTCGATCAGATCGATAGATAAACGATGTTCATCAATTAATTCACAATGTACTTGTTGTTCACTCATGATCTATACATTTTTTGCTTATTTTTTTGAGTATAACCAAATGTTCGGGCAGCTTGAGGCAAATGCATGTACTATTTATGTCAATTGATCATCTATTGAATCGGACTGACTTCGAATTCATTATTTTAATATGGAAACGTCATAGCGCTCTTGATTCAAGCCTTTTATGCTTTTGATAAACTGATTATTTTGAGTTATTTGAATGTCCAAACTTGCTCCTTTTGACAACTTACTTCAACAGTATAATGCCTTTGAATATCATCACGACCCTGTATTATTAAAGCGTTTAAATGATGCCCAGCACTGGCTTAAAGAGCGGATAAAACACACGCATCAAGCACATTTTGATCAGCCTAAAAATCAGCTGATGGCACAGTATTTTCTTAATCGTTTATATGGTGGCCCAGATTTTGATCCCCTAGCGTTACAAATTGAACGTCTACTTAAATATGCCCACAAAGCTGAAAATTTAATTCCAGACAATGCCATAAAAACGGGAACTAAATCCGTCAGTTTAGCTGTACTCGCCATGCAACTGGATGAGCAAATTGCCATTCAATTACTTAAAGACTATCCAGCAGATGCACCAATCACAGACGAAATGATGCGCCAGACGTTGATCAAACTGGATCAAAAAGAGCAACGTTTGATCCAGCTACAACTTCTGGATGACTTGGGTGAGGCACTTGATAAATATATGCGGTCACTGATGATGTATGCTGCTTTTAAAATGTGTAAAGGCGCAGCACATAAATATCAGTTTGACTTGATGTATGAGTTTATTCAGGAAGGTTTTGTTGCCATGAAACCGCTTAAATCCGCAGAACAATTTATTAAAACCTTTAGTGCAGTTGAACGTGATATTATCGAGAAAGTGCATTCGGAACATCCCGATCCTTTTCGCTAATTTCTGATCTGCATGCGCTGCTAAAAGAGGCATGAAATGCCTTATTTTTATCATTTTCGGTATAGTATTAATTACGATTGTATGATGATGACTGTAAAACCATACTAAACTCTGTCATCATGCAGATAGCTATAATCACTTTATAATGTGTTTAAATTTAGGAGCGACAAGATGTCTAACGAAAATCAAAAGCCCACTTTTTCAACTGAGCAGGCATCGCGTTCAGACAACAACAATCCTTTCCTAAATGAACCACTTCCGCAAGGTACGCCGCAAGGTCAGCAACAATCATTACAACAAGGTTTTACTGATTCGCAAAGCCATCATGTCCCGAAATACAACCTCCCGCGTGGTGCAGGTCGGACAGGTAACGTCGGTGAAACTACCCACTTCGGCTATCAAACCGTAAGCTCCGAAGACAAAGCACAGAAAGTGGCAGAAGTGTTCCATTCGGTTGCCAGCAAATACGACATCATGAATGACCTGATGTCATTTGGTATCCATCGCCTCTGGAAACGTTTTGCCATCAATATGTCTGGCGTTCGTCGCGGCCAACAGGTATTAGATATTGCAGGCGGTACAGGTGACCTCGCCAAAGTCTTTAGTCGTGAAGTTGGGCCACAGGGTCATGTGGTGTTATCTGATATTAATGAATCGATGCTGAATGTGGGTCGTGATCGCTTACTCGATGCGGGTTGTACCAATGTCGATTTTGTACTGGCAAATGCTGAAACATTAGAACCTTTTGCAGATGAAAGTTTTGATCTGGTGACGATTAGTTTTGGTTTACGCAATGTCACGGATAAAGATGCCGCCCTTGAAGCGATGTATCGCGTCCTAAAACCAGGCGGTCGATTACTGATCCTTGAATTTTCAAAACCTGTATTTGAACCTTTTTCAAAACTATACGATTTATATTCATTTACTGCATTGCCGATCATGGGCAAACTGGTAGCAAACGATTCGGAAAGCTATAAATATCTGGCCGAATCTATTCGTATGCATCCAGATCAACGTACACTTAAAGGCATGATGGAAAAAGCGGGCTTCCAAAGCTGCGACTATCATAATTTAACAGGTGGTATCGTTGCGGTACATCGTGGTTTTAAACTTTAAAGGTCAATGATTATGTGGTCGATTCTTGCGCTCGGTGCAGTCGAACGCGGTATTCATCATTTTATTAATCTGGATGCCATTACTCGCATCCAGTTGAATCAACTACAGGGGCAATTGCTGCGGGTCGTGATCGATAGTCCGCAGCTTTCGGTTGATGTTTTTTTTGATGATAATAAAGTTCGCCTTGAGCCTACTGTGACAGGTCATAGCTCAGCACCATCTATATTTGAAACGCGTCCTTTTGATGAACAAGTCAGGATCAGCGAAGCCACCGCCACACTACATGTTAAAAATGTGGTGGAATTACTCAAGCTTTTAGTCGGCGATGCTGATCAAATTGGGAATATCCCTCTGACAGGTGACTATCATCTGTTACAGGATATTCAACGCATTATGCAGCAAGCTGAACCAGATCTGGCAGCCCATTTAAGTCCGTGGATTGGTCCAACCTTGGCACACGAATTGGCTAAAATCAGTCTGGTGCCGAAACAGATGAAACGGAGTCTGCAAAGTCATCTCTTTTTTGCAGAAGATGCTATTAAAGAAGACAGCGGTCTTTTTGCACCCCGTTGGCAAATGGATGATCTGAATCAGTCCACACGGCAGCTTAATCAGGAAATTGATCGCCTTGAAGCCAGACTGCAACAACTTAACTCTCAATTTAATAGAACAAACGATTAGGTAATATCCCATTATGATTCCGCACGTTACACGGTTATTCGAACTTTGGCGCATTGCAGCACATTATCGACTTGACACCTTGTTCCCTGCGGAAGAATTGCCCCCAAAAGCTCGGCATGCTTTGGCTTTGATTCGCTTACACCCAGCTGCTTGGTCGAGTCGTGAACGAAAAAATCCGTTGAAGCTCAAACAAGCGCTTGAAGACATGGGGCCTTTGGCGATTAAATTAGGACAGTTATTGTCCACACGCCGCGACTTGATTCCACCTGAAGTGTTATCGCAACTGGTTTTATTGCAAGATCAGGTCAAACCTTTCGATGCACAAGTTGCCAAACAACGTATTCAGGAATCGTTAAAAGCTGATGTAAATACTTTATTTGCACGTTTTGATGAGCAACCTTTAGCTGCTGCTTCAATTGCCCAAGTCCATACCGCGGCTTTGCATGATGGTCGTGAAGTGGTGGTTAAAGTCACACGTCCTGATATTCGTGTGCAAATTTTACAAGACTTTGAAATCATTACATGGTTAGGTCAATGGCTAGAAAGTCGATTGGAAGCCGCTCGTGCCTTACATTTGACAGAAATTATTCAGGATTATCGTCAGATCATTTTAAATGAACTGGATTTAACCATCGAAGCTGATAATACCCGTCGTATGCGCCATTATTTTACGGGTTCTAGCATGATGTATGTGCCAGAAGTCTATATGGACAGCAAAGATGTCATGGTCGCAGAGCGAATTACTGGTGTACCTATTTCAGATACTGCCACTTTTGATCGTATGGGAATGGATCGGGCTGAACTAGCAGAAAAAGGCCTGATTATCTTTTTTACCCAAGTCTTTCGTGATAATTTTTTCCATGCCGATATGCATCCCGGCAATGTCTTTGTCGAAACTATCAATCCTGTTTCACCGCGTTATATTGCACTGGACTGTGCGATTATGGGCGAACTCTCCAAACAGGATCAGATGACCGTTGCACGGATGTTGCTGGCGGTCATGAATAATAATTTCATGCAACTGATTCAGATTGTGCATCAGGCAGGATGGATTCCACCAGGAACCGATCAGGATGCATTGGCTCGAGAAATGCGTCGTACCGTTGGGCCAATGGTGTCAAAGCCGATGGATCAACTGGATTTCGCTGGCATTTTATTGCAGGTCATGGATATTGCCCGACGCTTTCGTTTGGAAATTCCACCACAATTGATGTTGCTCCTGAAAACACTGGTGCATGTGGAAGGATTGGGAACAGATCTTTACCCTCAATTAGATATTTGGAAACTGGCAAAGCCGATTTTGACAGAATGGGTCAAATCCAATATGAATCCTGTCAAAAACATGAAAGAAATTGGTCAGCAAATTCCAGATTTATTACTGGGTGCGCATGACTTACCGACTCTACTTATTGACAGTTTAAACGGTTTAAAAAATCAGTCTGCATGGCATGATCGTCAAGTTCGGGAAATTCAACAATTGCGTATGCAGATTCAACAGCAACAGCAGCGTAGTTGGATATTTGGCAGTATCATATTGATATTACTAACTATCGCCATTATTTCACCGTGGTATATTTCCATTGTCTTGATTGCGATGACTGCGCTATTCGCGGTTTGGCGTATTATTAAATAACTGGTATTAAAGATGGGGAAGCTATATTTTTCCTCATCTATCTTCAAAATAAAAGATCGATAATAATGAAAAAAATCAAGAATATTGCCATTATTGGTGCAGGAACAGCGGGTTTAGCCACCGCCATTTTATTTGCCCGACAGAATATTCAGGTCACTTTATTTGAAAAAGTCGATTGCTTACAACCTGTCGGCGCAGGCTTGTTATTGCAACCTGCTGGATTGGCAGTTTTTGAGCATTTGGGAATTTTACCAGGCACCTTAAAACTCGGAGCAATCGTCACTGGTCTGGAAGGTCGACTGGCTAATCAACGTTTGTTAATAAATAGTCATTATCATGAAATCGATCCACAACATTATGGTATCGGGATTCATCGCGCAACCTTGTGTCATTTACTGAGTTCAAAATTACAAGACTATGCAGCATCTGTAACTTGGAAAATGGCACATGATATTCATCGCTTACAAGAACATCAGCAGGGCGTCACAATTTTCGGTCAGCATCTTGGACTACCCTTTGAGAGTAACTTCGATGCAGTCATCATTGCCAATGGTGCACGTAGTCATTTACGCCCTACGTCTTGGGTAAAAGTCGATAAGCCTTATCCGTGGGGTGCGGTGTGGAGTATCGTTCCTGAATGCCAAACCTTAGATCCACAAATTTTGCATCAATTTTATGACCATTCACAAATCATGATGGGCATATTGCCTACAGGCGCAATTCCACAAGCTCCGACTCAACGTCTTTCGAGCGTATTTTGGAGTTTGCCAGCTCAGCAATTACAACTCTTTTTAGATAATCCCGATAAACATGAATTTTTGCTTCAGCAAATTTCTCCTCGCTGGAAACCTGTTGCTGACTGGCTTGAACAAGTCATGCAGAAACAAGACAGTTTACAATGGTTATCTGCTCAATATCGCGATTTAGTGATGACAAAATTTGGACAAGGTCGTATAGGGGTCATTGGTGATGCCGCGCATGCGATGAGCCCTCAACTAGGACAAGGCGCCAATATGGCCTTATTGGATGCGTGGGCACTAGGACAAGCCATGCAACAATTTCCAGATCAGCAAGTCGATTGGACCATGTTCTGGCAGCATTATCATCAGTTACGTTATTCTTCCACTCAATTTTATCAAATGTTAAGTCGGCTACTCACGCCCTTCTATCAATCTGATTCAACTTGGGCAGGTTCGTTCCGAGATGTGAGTTTTTATTGGATGTACCAAATTCCTTATTTACGTAAACAAATGGCACTGACTATTTCGGGCTTAAAAACCTCTCCGCTACAGCATATGAATTATGCGGAAATTGCGCAATCGCAGTCTCAATCATCTATTTTAAGTCAAAACTAAATTTAGAACTGGTTAAGGCTCAACGCTTCCCATCATAAAAAAGATGAGTTTTTTTCCGAAATGATCAACAGATGCCGTACACTATAGAGTGCGATGAATAACCGCAAATGAACTTATTTAATCCATAATTCTGGTGAATCTTTATGAACAACGTGCAATGGCTCGATGAAGTAAAATTTAACGAACAAGGTCTTATTCCAGCCATCGCACAACATCATCTAACCGGCCGTATTTTGATGGTGGCTTGGATGAATCGTGAATCACTTGCTCTAACCGCAGAAAAACAACAAGCGGTTTATTTCTCACGTTCTCGTCAAAAACTTTGGCACAAAGGCGAAGAGTCAGGTCATTTCCAAACCGTGTATGAAATTCGTCTGGACTGTGATGGCGATGTGATCGTGTTGCAAGTGGAACAGCATGGTGGAATCGCTTGTCATACAGGTCGAGAATCGTGTTTTTATCGTAAGCTCACATCGCAAGGTTGGGAAATTGTCGATGCGCAACTGAAAGATCCGACAGCCATTTATGGTGCCTCTGCTAAAGATGCGCATGAACATACAGCACCACAAGAACAAATTGATGTTTTGGCGCATTTGGGACAATTGATGCAACAACGCAAACAAGCGGATGCTGATAGTTCCTATGTTGCAAGTCTGTATAAAAAGGGCTTGAATAAAATTTTGGAAAAAGTCGGCGAAGAAAGCGTTGAAACCATTATCGCCGCGAAAGATTATGCCGTTCAGCCGACACAGGAACATTTAAATGATCTGATTTATGAAACTGCCGATTTGTGGTTCCATAGTATCGTCATGCTCGGTCATTTTGATCTCGATCCCAAACTGGTATTGGAGGAATTGGCACGTCGTCAGGGACTCTCAGGTCTGGTTGAAAAAGCCAATCGTACGCAAGGATAATTATTGACTGTGTCTAATTTTGAGAAACCCAAAGCGACGTATGAACAGGCAACAGCTATCGATAATGCGCGTCTGGGCGAATCTTTTAAAGTTATCGCGTATGCAGGCACAGGTAAGACCACCACATTACAATTGATTAGTGATGCCATGCCTCAGCGGCGTGGTATGTATCTGGCATTTAATAAAGCCATTGCCAGTGAAGCACAGCAGAAATTTCATCGTAACGTTGACTGTCGTACTTTTCACTCTTTAGCCTTTCGTAGTGTTCCACGTGGCGTCACCGATAAATTACGACTACCGCGATTGAGTCCTAGCTTTATGGCTAAAGATTATCGCTTGGAACCTGTGACCCTGCGCCGTATGATGGGCGGACGTTATGAAAAATATGTATTGATGCCCAGCCGTCTGGCCAGTTTAGTCGCCAATGCCGTCAGTTATTTTTGCTCGACCAGTTCGCAATACCCCGCGCCACGTCATATTCAAGCGCCCAGTTGGCTACATCCTGATGATATTGAAAGCCTGCAAAAACATCTCTATCCCGCAGTGGAACGACGTTGGCTAGAATCGATTGATCAAAATCATCAGGCAGGAATTGGGCATGATATTTACCTGAAACTGTGGGCACTCTCTGAACCGAATATTCCAGCGGATTATGTATTGTTTGATGAAGCACAGGATGCCGATCCATTGATGCTCGGGATACTGCTTAGACAACGTAGCACACAAGTGATTTATGTCGGTGATGCACATCAGCAAATTTATGCTTGGCGCGGTGCAGTCAATGCCATGCAGCAACTACCACTGCCCGAATCACGCTTGACCACCTCATTTCGTTTTGGTGAACAAATCGCCGATATTGCCAACTATTTATTAAGTGGTTTGGATGAAACAGTTCCCTTATTAGGAAATCCAAGTCTCACCTCAAAAGTCGTCAATAAACCCCATACCAAACAACGCGATGCCATTCTTTGTCGTACTAATGCCCGTGCAATGGAACTACTACTGGCAGGTCTGGTACATGGCGATAAAGTCAGTTTGCAAGCCGATCATAATAAACTCAATCGTTTTGTCGATGCTGCAAGTCTATTAAAACAAGGCAAACGCGTAACCGATGTGCCAGAACTAGCTTGGTTTAATTCATGGCATGATGTGCATGAATATTGTGAAACCAACGATGGTAGTGATATTAAACCACTGGTGAAACTGGTCGATGATCATGGTACGGATCCTTTAAAACGTGCATTGGCAAAAATCACGCCTATTGAGCAAGCAGATTATGTGATTTCCACTGCGCATAAAGCCAAAGGTCTGGAATGGGATCGGGTGCATCTGGAAGATGATTATCATTTTAAAATCAATGGATTGGAACATAAAATAAGTGATGAAGAACTGAGACTGCTTTACGTAGCCTGTACACGTGCTAAAGTAAGTTTAAATATTCATCATATTTATGACCTTGTTCAGCAGCTCAAACTGCAAGCACCGCAAAGTTTACGCAAATCCTTAGCGGTCTAAAACATCGCGTTCCAACTCTGGTGGGCATATGAAACTTGAATCTATTCGTCTTAAACATACAGGCTTGTTTAGTAATTTACAGGTTCAATTTCTTTATCCACATAAACCCATCACCCTCATTTTAGGTGAACAGGCGACAGGTAAAACCACGCTCCTTAAACACATTTACCAAGCCTTGAGCTGGTTTCCAGCACGATTAAAAGATAGTCGTACGGCGGGTGTGGTCATGCTAGATCAGGATATTTTAAATTCAAGAATCCAATCCAGAATAGAGCTGAGTGTTAAAATTCCAACCGAAATCGGACAACTTCCAGAAGGCAGTCAATCTCAGGAAAGTGATGCCTCAATCTGTACATGGAAACTTTATAAAACCCTGAATAGTCAGGGAATTGGCATCAGTCAGGCAGAAACACAACAACTGGAAGAATTAACGGCTCTATATCAAAAAGCCATTAAACAGGATCCTTTACAAGGTCTACCTTGTATTGCCTACTATCCATCTGACCGATTTATTAATGAAATCAATTTACTCAGTAAAAATATTCCTGCGGTATTTCAGGCTTCTTCCGCCTATGATGTCGCGGCAATTCCATTTACCACCTTTGCCCGTTTCTTTGAGTGGTTCCGCGAAATCAGTGATATCGAAAATGCTCAAAGTGCACAGTTGCTACAGCATATTTTAGATAAATTTAATGCGCAGAGTTTGCAACATCTGGAACAGGAAATTTTTCAGACACATGCGCAACTCAACTCTCCCAATTTGCAGGCATTAAAAAGCAGTCTAAATACTGTTTTCCCTGATATTACCGATATTTATCTACAATATCAGCCGAAACTTCAGCTGATGCTCAGCTATCAAGGACAAAATCTAAGCTATCAACAACTTTCCAACTCCATGAAAACATGGATTGCATTGGTAGGAGATATTGTACGTCGCTTATGCTTGCTGAATCCTTTAAGTCTTTATCCCTGTCTTGAAGGTGAAGGAATTGTACTGATTGATCAGATCGATACCCAACTCGATCAAACTTTATGTCGTGAGATCCTGCCGCGTTTACATCAGGCTTTTCCACGTTTACAACTGATCGTGACTGGAAATCGTGAAGAATTGCTTGAACATGCATTTGATTATCAATGTCTGCGTTTGTCCAATAAGCAAATTTCACCCTTAGTGCTCGAAAATACCCATGATCTCTATGACCATGTTTACCAAAATTTATTTAATCATTCTTCAGAACCTGATTTGAATGATCTAAGTCCGACACTTGCCAATGAACCCGATGTAGATCAGCTGCTTGAATTATTAGCGCATTTAACTGATGCACAAAAACAAGAGATTCTGCAATATTTGCAATCAGATACCAAGCATTTAAATGAATCAAGATTGTCCGAAAAATAAAGGGTTTCATAATTTAGACATCAAATCATTTTTCATGTTATGATTGAAAATAACTATCAATACACTTGAGAGCGCGTGTTCTGATCACATCTTTAAGTGATTGATATTTTGTTATTTTAGTGTAAAAACAGTTAACAGATGCAGGGTTAGCGCTGTATACTTTTTCACACGTATTTTTTGTTTCTTGCAAGTCGCGCAATACAACTTGTTTTTTCTTTTTACCTACATTTATGGTTTTCAGGTGTCAAACTTTTGGAATTCTCCTTGATTTCCTTTACATCCTGAAAAATAAGATTCACGCTTAGGTTCCGACCTAAATCACCACATGGATACGAGTGTGCTACCGATTATTATCTTGTTACCGTTAATATTAGGCACCACCCTTGTTGCATTGCTACAGCGTTTTTCGCGGGAAGCAACGGCTTTAGGGGCAATTGCAGTCAGCTTGACCTGTTTTGGGTTATTGCTGACTGAGGCAAAACAGATTTTTGCTGGTGCGGCCATTTTACAAAGCTGGGACTGGTTACCACAGCTTGGACTGAATTTAAGCTTTCGTCTGGACGCACTTGGACTCTTGTTTAGCCTACTGATTACAGGCATTGGCACCCTCATTTATATTTATGCTTATTATTATTTAAGCCCTCGTAACTCACTTGCCAAACTCTATATGCTGCTCATGGTTTTCATGACAGCCATGCTCGGAATTTCACTCTCCAATAATTTAATCTTGCTCTTGGTGTTTTGGGAATTAACCAGTATTTCATCTTTTTTACTGGTGGGCTATTGGAGCCATTACGAGGCCGCACAACGTGGTTCTCGAATGGCACTGACCATTACAGGCATGGGCGGTCTAGCCATGCTAGGTGGTTTTATTTTGATTGGGCAAATTACTGGAACATATCAGATTGATCAACTGGTCAATATGAAAGAGATGATCCAGTCTCATGCCTTATTTGTTCCTGCACTACTTTTAATTTTACTGGGTGCATTTACCAAAAGTGCACAGTTTCCTTTTCATTTTTGGCTTCCCAATGCCATGGCAGCGCCAACGCCTGTATCGGCTTATTTGCATTCCGCCACCATGGTCAAAGCAGGGATTTTTTTACTCGCTCGTCTTGCACCGATTTTTATAGGTGCCGCGATTTATCATAATATTGTCACTTTTGTGGGCTTATTTACCCTCTGTATGGCGGCTTTTTTTGCCATTTTCAAAGAAGACCTCAAAGGCTTATTGGCCTATTCGACCATTAGCCATCTTGGTTTAATTGTATGCTTATTGGGGATTGGCTCTCCCCTTGCTGTTGCCGCAGCCATTTTCCATATTATCAATCATGCCACATTTAAAGCGGCGCTGTTTATGATTGCAGGCATTGTTGATCATGAAACAGGAACCCGAGATTTACGCAAACTCAGTGGCATTTGGCAACTACTGCCTTTTACTGCCACCCTGACCATGATTACGGCGGCATCGATGGCGGGTGTTCCGCTGACCAATGGCTTTATTTCCAAAGAAATGTTCTTCACAGAATTAGTTTCAAGCCTGAATGGTAGCGCGTTAATTTTCTCGACGATTTTGGCCACACTGGCAGGCATTTTTGCAGTTAGTTATTCATTACGCATGGTGCATGGCGTATTTTTCGATGGTCCCGTCGGTGAGAAAGTTCCCAACAAGGATGCGCACGAACCCGCTTGGGGAATGCGTCTTCCTGCAACTTTACTCGCCATACTTTGTATTTTAGTGGGCATTATTCCTGCCTTACTGGTTGAAAATATAGTCAATGGTGCAACTCGTGCCAGTCTAGCCATGCCTCAGTTTGCAGGCGTACATCTGGCGATTTGGCATGGTTTCAATTTACCTCTCATCATGAGTCTGATTGCTTTGATCGGTGGCACAGTTTTCTATTTCGCTCTCGCGAAAGATGGACGTATTCGCCATATCGATCTTGACCCTTATTTGGGGAATTTTCAGGGCAGAATTTTATTTGATAAATTTTTAAAATATTTGTTGTTAGGCAGCCGTAGAATTAAACGCAGTACTGAAACAGGTTCTTTACAACTTTATCTATTCTTAATCGTGCTGTTCAGCATCGCTATAGTCTCAATTCCTTTATTTAATCAAGGTTTGAGCACAGGATCACGTGAACTGACTCATGCGCCGATGATCGCCATTGTGTTATGGCTGATTTTATTCTCAGCCTGCTGGATGATGCTCTGGTTTCATCATGAGCGAATTAAAGCCGTGTTGATTAGCGGTGCGATTGGCCTAGTCGTGACCATGATCTTTATTGGATTCTCTGCACCTGATTTGGCGTTGACGCAAATTACCGTCGATGTTGTGACCACTGTTTTATTGCTGATGAGTTTATCTTTACTGCCACAACTCACCCCCTATGAATCCAGACGCTCCAGACGTTGGCGTGATGCGATGATTGCCATTATCGGTGGTTTAGGTATTGGCTGGATTGCGTGGTTAATATTGACTCGTGATCACAACTCTTTGTCATGGTTCTTTATGCAGCAATCGCTACCTTTAGGCGGCGGCTCCAATGTAGTGAATGTGATTCTGGTCGATTTTCGTGGTTTTGATACCTTTGGGGAAATTACCGTTTTGGGAATTGCGGCTATTGGTGCGCTGTGTCTCATGGATGGTATGCGGATTCATGGTACCAGTGTGACGCAAGGTCTCACCTATCGTTTTAATCCATCACCCTTAATGTTACGAACCACAGCCTCATGGGTGTTGCCAATTGCCTTAGTAGTCAGTCTGTATATTTTCTTGCGCGGACATAATTATCCGGGTGGTGGCTTTATCGCTGGTCTAGTAACCTCGATGGCACTGATTATTCAATATATTGCACAAGGTCAAGATCAAGCTGAACAGATGCTAAAAGCCAAGTCTGGACGTTTGTATGAACTTTGGATCGGAATTGGTTTGCTCATTGCTGGTCTGTCAGGCATGGCTGCATGGTATTGGTCACGTCCTTTCTTAACCAGTGCACACATCTATGTCGATATTCCAGTGATAGGAAAAGCACACCTTGCTTCAGCGGCACTGTTTGATGTCGGGGTGTATGTCACGGTGGTGGGTGCAACCATGCTGTTAATTTCGGTACTTGGTGATTCACGTCATTCATCCATGTCTGGCCCTGTTCCACGTGAAGGAGATACGTCATGATTAGTCTGGAATTCCTACTTGCTTCCGCGATTGGCCTACTTGTCGCGTCGGGGATCTATTTAATTTTACGTGCCAGAACTTTTCCTGTGGTACTCGGGCTTGCCATGATTGGCTATGCAGTCAATCTGTTTTTATTTGCAATGGGACGTATTCAGATGAATGCACCTGCGATTTTGACCGAAACGGTTAAAACGACCGATCCTTTGCCACAAGCTTTAGTCTTAACAGCGATTGTCATTGGTTTCGCCACAACAGCATTTATCGTACAGCTTGCAATTCGTAGTCGTTATGAATCAGGTACAGATCATGTGGATTCCAAAGAAGATCCAGCCCTAAACTATGACCCGCGTGAGGATGAACCTTGATGATTGACTTTATCAATTTCTGGAACATGCACGCACCTATTTTTAGTATTCTGATTCCTGCGTTTACTGCTTTTATTCTTATCATTTTAGGCAATCCCGGTTATGGTGCTTTAGAAACTGATCGTCGGCAACCGTGGCGCAGAGCCATCAGTCTCATTTCTGTTTTATTGGGTCTTGCCACCGCAATCAGTTATTTTTTTATTGCCCAAACCGGTCAAATTACGGTTTATCAACTGGGTGAATGGTCTGCGCCATTTGGCATTGTATTAGTACTCGATCAACTTTCTGCTTTTATGCTGCTCTTAACCTATGTACTGGCTGTTCCTGTACTCTGGTTTGCGAGTAAGGAATGGGATACCCGCGGTCGTTATTTCCATGCCATGTTTCATTTTCTACTCATGGGAATTTGCGGTGCCTTTTTAACTGGTGATTTATTTAACCTATTTGTATTCTTTGAAGTGTTATTGATGGCTTCCTATGTGTTGCTACTACATACACAAGGTAAAGCACGTTTCCAACTCGGCATTCATTACGTCACCATCAATTTACTGGCTTCAGCGATTTTTTTGATCGGTCTGGGTATGATTTATGGCAGTGTGGGTAGTCTCAACATGGCTGATGTATCACGCCTATTGCCGACACTTGAGCCTGACCAACACAAACTCGCGATTGCAGGCGGGATGTTGTTATTTGTCGTCTTCGGCATCAAAGCTGCAATCTTGCCTGTGGGTTTATGGTTACCCAAAACCTATGCTGTTGCCACAACACCTGTTGCTGCTATTTTTACTATCATGACCAAAGTCGGTATTTACGCGATCTTAAGGGTAAATGGCACTGTCTTTGATGATGTATTGGCGCAGAATATTTTAAAACATTGGCTGTTGATCATTGGCTTAGTCACTTCGTTATATGGTGTGATTGGAGCAATTGGGGCAGACCGTTTACGCCGCTTCGTCGGTTTTATGGTGCTGTCATCCATCGGGACAATCATCATTGCAATTTCCATGTTCAATACCCAAGCATGGGCCGCCGCATTATATTATTTAGTCCATAGCACCCTGATAGCCGCTGCGTTTTATCTACTCTGTGGCTGGATCACCTCACAACGTGGCAGTTTCAAGGATCATCTCAAAGTTGCGCCAAGAATGAAACAGGGCAAAACTGTAGCGATGGTTTATTTTATTATTGCCATGATGATGGCAGGTTTACCTCCCTTTAGTGGTTTTCTCGGTAAAGTTTTTATTTTACAAGCGACCCATGATCAATCTTATCAGGCATGGATGATTGCGATTATTCTGATTGTCAGTTTGCTGAGTATTATAGCCTTAACCCGCGTTGGTTTTGTTTTATTCTGGCGCTCAACTGCACCAGAGGAAAATGAGAAAGAACCTGCTTTTATTGCCTATCAAAAATTACCTGATCATGCCCCTGCCCGTAACGATTTGACTATTTATGCACTCCTAACAGGCTTAATAATTTATGTTATTTGTGCACCTTGGATCTATTCTTATAGCTTAAGTACAGCCGCACAAATTCAGGATCATGCCCTTTATACAAATTCTATTTTGAGCAAAGATCGTTTTGGGCAGGTGATTAGTGTGCAACCTTATGATCCAAGCTATGTGCCTGAAACTAAATACGGCGGTGAAACGATTGATCCATATGCGCATTATATCCCTGATGTCATTTCGGATGATACGCTTGAGGGTGAACACATTTCAGAGTACAAAAAACGTCAAATTGAGCAGGAACAACAGGATCAAGACATCGTGCCCAATGAAAGCGAACTCAAACCGATGGAGCCTTAAAAAATGAAAAAAAAGAGTGCTTTACTGGAACGCTGGTTTCCTCATCCGTTGGTTTCAGTCATTGTGGGTTTGAGCTGGATCATGCTGGCACATAGCGTTTCAGCTGATAACATTCTGATTGCCGTTATTCTGGCAATTCTGATTCCTCGTTTGGTACAGCCCTTTATTACCCGTACCCCGCACATTCACTGGAGACAAGCGATTCATCTGTTTTTTGTGGTGCTTTGGGATATTGTTGTTTCCAATATTCGTGTCGCCAAATTGGTCCTCGGGCCTACAGATCGGTTACATCCTAAATGGTATCGTGTACCTTTGGAAACCCAACATGAACAAGTCAATAGTATCTTGGCGATGATTATTACCACCACACCCGGTACAGTGTCTGCGGGCATCGATCAGGAACGTGGTGATATTTTGGTTCATTCACTTAGTACTGACAATGAAGAAATGGATATTCAGGACATCAAATCACGCTATGAAGCGCCATTGATGGCAATTTTTGATGTAAAAGCTGATAAAGGAGGAGAAGCATGATTATCTTACCTTACGCTTTGGGCATTTGTATGGTTGCCATTACCATTTCAATGTTTCTTTGTCTGATTCGGCTTGTAATCGGTCCATCAATTGTAGATCGATTGCTGGCCTTAGATACTCTATTTCTCAATGCGACCTGTTTGGTCGTAGTTTTGGGGATTTACTGGACCAGTACCAATTTATTTGAAGGGGCGCTTTTGATCGCCATGCTCGGTTTTGTATCCACCGCAGCGTTGGCACGTTATTTCACTACGGGTCATGTGATCGATTAAGGAGATGCTCATGCAATTGATTATGGAAATTCTAGTTTCATTCTTTCTGTTGGTCGGTGCATTCTTCATGTTAGTCGGTGGGATCGGCATGATTCGACTTCCAGACTTATTTATGCGCCTACATGCGCCGACGAAATCCAGTACACTGGGTTTAGGTAGCTTCTTGTTGGCCTCTATTATTTATTCAGCATTTCATGGGCGGTTTGGTTTTTCAGAATTGTTAATTACCTTGCTGGCGTTTATCACTGCACCAGTTTCGGCAAATTTGATGGCACAAGCCGCATTGCATTTACGTTTACGTTCCATGAGTGGTGAAGTCCCTGAAGCCCTCAATCGCCCTTTACCGTGGGATCGTTATTCCTTTTTAAATCGTAGAAGAAATAGTACGCTGGACTCTCATTCAGAGCCACCGAAAGAGTAAAATTTAATATCATAAAAAATGCCACCCGAAGGTGGCATTTTTTATGTATTCAGATTTACTGCTCTGAATC
The DNA here is from genome assembly GCF_003938865.1 of Acinetobacter sp. FDAARGOS_515. Lineage (NCBI taxonomy): Bacteria > Pseudomonadati > Pseudomonadota > Gammaproteobacteria > Moraxellales > Moraxellaceae > Acinetobacter > Acinetobacter sp. FDAARGOS_515. Next base: position 891,282 of record NZ_RKIX01000003.1, read on the forward strand.
ATCTTCTTTTTTATGCTCAGGCAAATCCTGTACTGCTTTCTCAATCAGACCAAACATATAGTTGCCATAGGCATTGGTCTTGTCATAATGAAAACGCAAACGCGGTGTAATACGCGTTTTAATACGACGACTGAGTTCCTGACGCAAAAATCCAGACGCTTTATTTAAAATATCTAGCGTTTCCTGATGAGCGATTTCATTTTGGTCATCTGCCAGTTCACGTCCCATCACAGTGACATAAACATCTGCATATCCCAAATCTGGACTCACCTTAACGCCTGAGATGGTCACCAGACCACCCAGACGCGGATCTTTCAACTCTTGACGGATTAACTCTGACAACTCACGTTGTACCGAATCCGCCATGCGTTTCAAGCGTTGTCCACCCGCCATTAAAGACTCCGTTTCACCATTTGAACATCATACACTTCGATCTTATCGAGTGGTTTGATGTCATTATAACCTTTAACCGCAAGACCACATTCCATGCCTGCGCGAACTTCATCTACTACATCTTTATAGCGACGTAACGATTCAAGCTCACCCTGGAAGACCACTACGTCATCACGAAGGACACGGATTGGTTTATTACGGTGAATGACACCTTCCATCACCATACAGCCCGCAGCTGCACCGAACTTACTAGAACGGAACACTTCACGAACCTGAGCCACACCCAGAATCGTTTCACGATGTTCAGGCGCAAGCTTACCGCTCATCGCATTCTTCACATCATCAATCAATTCATAAATGATGCTGTAGTAACGAATGTCGATACCATCCTGATCGCTCTTCTGACGCGCAGTCGTATCAGCACGGACGTTAAATCCGAGCAATACTGCTTCTGATGATTCAGCCAGTGTAACATCAGATTCAGTGATTGCACCGACACCTGAACTAATCACACGTACTTTCACTTCTTCAGTTGAAAGCTCATCCAAAGCAACCGTCAAGGCTTCTAACGTACCGCGAACATCTGCTTTTAAGATAACGTTCACTGCTGGTACATCTTTTTTGCCCATAGAGGCCATGATATTTTCAAGACGCATCGCACTTTGACGATCAATCCGTTTTTGACGCTCACGGTCTGCACGAGCATCCGCCACTTCACGTGCTTTTTTCTCGTCATTGACAACAAGAACTTCATCACCTGCCATTGGCGCATCAGGTAAACCTAAAATTTCGACTGGAATCGATGGCCCTGCCGATTTAATTGGTTGACCATTTTCATCCGACATGGCACGTACACGACCATAAGATGAACCTGCAAGAACAAGATCACCAATATTCAATGTACCGTTTTGTACCAGAATCGAAGTCACTGCACCGCGACCTTTGTCAACACGTGCTTCGATCACGACACCTTGAGCCGCGCCTTCGCTTGATGCTTTCAATTCCATCAATTCAGCTTGAATCAAGATTAAGTCAAGTAATTCATCGATGCCTTGACCCGAGTGTGCCGAAACCATCGCGATTGGAACATCACCGCCCCATTGTTCAGGTACGATCTGCTTAGTTGTTAATTCATTCAATACGCGATCTGGGTCAGCCGATTCTTTATCCATCTTGTTGATAGCAACAATAATCGGTGTACCCGCTGCACGTGCATGGTCAATGGCTTCTGCTGTTTGTGGCATCACACCATCATCCGCCGCAACCACCAATACCACGATATCCGTTGCTTTAGCACCACGTGAACGCATCGCAGTAAATGCTGCGTGTCCCGGTGTATCAAGGAAAGTAATAATTCCTTTATCGGTCTCAACGTGATATGCACCAATATGCTGAGTAATACCACCTGCTTCGCCTGCTGCTACTTTAGAGCGACGGATACGATCCAGTAATGACGTCTTACCGTGGTCAACGTGACCCATGATTGTGACGACTGGAGGACGAGTGGTTTGCTCACCACGTGCTTCTTCAGCAGCGACAAGTAAGTTATCTTCGGCTTGTGTATCAGAAACCAAAACAGGGTTATGTCCCATTTCCTCGACCACGAGTACCGCAGTATCTTGATCAATCGCTTGGTTTTGAGTCACAAGCTCACCCATTTTCATGAGGGTCTTAATCACTTCGCGAACTTTAATCGCCATCTTTTGTGCTAAATCAGCAACAACGATTTTTTCACCAATCTCAACATCATAAATTTGCTTTTTAACAGGTTTTTCAAAACCGTGTTTATTCGCCTGACTGGTTTTTAAGCCGCGCTTATGATGGCTTTTGCTAAAGCTTTGTTCCGCTTGTGCATCACCACCACGACCGCCTTTTTTACCCGCACGTGGATTTGCAGTAGCACCACCACGTTTGATTTCACGGTCTTCTTTATTGAAAGAATCTTCGTATGCTTGACCGACAAGTCCAGCAGCCAAAGGTGAATCATCAATCACACGAATGGTCGTCGTTGCATCATCATTTGAATATTTCGATGCCATTTGACGCATTTGCTCAAGTGTACGCTGTTGCGCTTCTTCAGCTGCTTTACGACGAACTGCTTCTTCCGTTGCTTTCAACTTCGCAGACTCAGCTTCACGCGCTTTTTTCTGTTCAGGCGTTTCTGTTGGTTTTACAACAATCGGCTTAATCGGCTTATTGGTTGAACGACGCTTCACCACAACTTCTGTGGTCGAAGTTTCCGCTTTTACTGTTTCTTTTTTCTGAGCAGCGCGCATTGCATCCAATGTGGCTTGTGCTTTGTTTTCAGCTTTTACTTGAGGCTGCTGCGCAGTTTGCTGGCTTACTTTTTCATCAGTACGCACTTTCGCTTCCGCATCAACACGCGCTTTCGCTTCTGCTGCAATCTGTTCAGGGTTTGGCTTGGTAAACGTATGTTTCTTACGAACTTCTACATTAATCGTTTTTGCCTTACCTGAAGTACTCGCGACTTTCGCTGTACTGGTTGTTTTACGTTTCAACGTGATTTTTCCTGCGCCACTGGCATCCTGACCGTGTACCTTTTTCAAATGGTTCACAAGCGTATCTTGTTGCTCAGTGGTAATAGTGTCATTTGCGTTACGCTGTGGTAGACCTGCTTCACGAACCTGTTCTAGAAGCTTGTCGACAGGACGACCAACTGTTTGAGCCAAGTCTTGAATCGTTTTGTCTGTCATACGCTACTCCTTAGTTAAACCATGATTCGCGTGCTTTCATAATGAGCTGACCCGCTTTTTCATCACCAAGCCCGTCAATATCAGAGATATCGTCGGTTGCCTGATCGGCCAAATCATCGACTGTAATCACACCACGCGCTGCAAGGGCATAAGCAAGCTCCTGAGTCATTCCTTCAATTTCCAGAAGTTCTGCACTTGGTTCCTGAATATTTTCTTGCTGTTTTAATGCATCTGTTAATGCAGCTTCTTTTGCACGACTTTGTAATAACTCAACCAAATCTGCATCAAGTTCAATTTCGTCAAAAGTTTCAGCTGGTACATAGGCAATTTCTTCAAGTGAAGTAAAGCCCATTTCAACCAATGCCATTGCCAAATCTTCTTCAATATCCAGACGTTCTACAAACATATCCAGATATTGCTGTGCTTCATTTTGCTGACGTGCACGGTATTCATCTTCTAGCATCATGTCGAGTTTATAACCCGTCAATTCAGATGCCAAACGTACGTTTTGTCCTTGAGAACCAATCGCACGCGCCAATTGATCATTGGTTGCAAAAATGATATCAGCACTACGTGCATCTTCATCCAGTACAATCCCTGATACATCAGCAGGCTCTAAAGCACTAGCAATATACTGTGCTGGATCATCCGACCACACCACAACATCGATGCGCTCACCATTGAGCTCCGACTGTACTGCCTGAATACGCGTACCACGCATACCAATACAAGCACCGACTGGATCAATACGGTGATCATTAGTTTTTACAGCAATTTTAGCACGCACACCTGGCTGACGCGCTGCTGCTTTAATTTCGATGATTTCTTCAGAAATTTCTGGAATTTCCTTTTTCATCAAAGCAATCAGCATTTCAGGTTTCGCACGCGACAATAACAATTGCGCGCCACGACCTTCACGGTTGACATTATATAAAATCGCATTCATACGCTGCTTAGGACGAAGTAATTCTTTAGGAATCATTTCTTCACGTGCCAAATACGCTTCTGCATTATCACCCAAATCAATGATAAAACCGTCTTTGGTTTGCTTTTTCACTTCACCATAGATCAATTCACCAACTTTGGCTTCATAGGCATCTGCCACCAAAGCACGTTCAGCTTCACGAATTTTCTGGACAATGACTTGCTTGGCAATCTGCGCTGCGATACGACCAAACTCGATCGATTCAACCTCAAGTTCACGGATATCGCCAATGGACCATTGTGCAGGATCCACATCAGAAATCGCATCCTGACAGGCTGGCATTTCATGATCTTCATCAGCAACCACTTCCCATTGACGGAAAGTACGATAATCGCCAGTCTTACGGTCAATTTCAACACGTAACTGTGCTTCTTCAGAGTGTGTGCCTTCGTAAAATTTCTTCTTCGTTGCAGCAACCAGTGCCTGTTCTAATGCTTCGAAGATCGCTTCACGACTAACACCTTTTTCATTACTAACCGTTTCAACAACGGTAAGAATTTCACGGCTCATAAGTCACCTACAGATTCTTATAAATTTAAATGAATTTAGTCCTGATAGATCAAATTTGCTTTATCAATATTATGACTATCAATTTCAAGCACATGGTTGCCTTCAACTTCCACTTGAATGACTTCATTTTCAAGATCAACGCTGAGCAATTTTGCCTGGAACTTACGACGATTTTCAACCGCAGTAATCAGTCGTAATGCAACTTGCTGCCCAAGATATGCAGGCATTTGTTCAAGCTGAAAAAACGGACGATCCCAACCTGGAGATGATACTTCAAGTGCATATTCACCAGAAATTGGATCATGAACATCTAACATTGCGCCGACTTGTTGGGTGACCAGCACACAGTCTTGTACACCAATTCCACGACCCTGTTCCAGTTCACCCTCTTCATTGATGACTGGTTCAGCATTATCATCGATCGCTTTATCGATATAGATACGCAGTAAGGAACGCTTCCCTTGAGGAATAAATTCAATTCCCCATAGATCAACATTGCAGGCTTGCACTGCGGGTGCAATTAAATCATGCAGTGCTTGAGTTTTATTTGATAGCTTCATTTACTCTCGTCATTCTCGCGCGGTTCAATTGGCACATAGCCAATTCAGACTAATCTATAGTGAAGCATGACTATTTCACCTTTACGACATCTTATGTCTTGTGTCACCGCTACACGATAGCCAATAAAAAAGGGCGTTAAATCGCCCCTATATTTTACACAGAAAACTATAGCTCACTGTGCAAAAAGGCCCACCTATTTGTGAGCCCTCTTAGAAACTTGGTAGCGGGAGCTGGATTTGAACCAACGACCTTCGGGTTATGAGCCCGACGAGCTACCAGACTGCTCCATCCCGCATCAACGTGCAAACATTATATACAATTATTAGAAAAAGTCAATTTCAATAATTGCCGACTAAGTTGTTGCCCTTAGTCATTTAAAGATGTAGTGAAGCTAGATTCAACAAATTTCAATACACTTTAAAAAAAGTGGTAGCGGGAGCTGGATTTGAACCAACGACCTTCGGGTTATGAGCCCGACGAGCTACCAGACTGCTCCATCCCGCATCAACATCACTGCGACACCAACTTTCTTTCTGGATCAAGTTGGTGCGGAAGGGGGGACTTGAACCCCCACGCCCGAAGGCACTACCACCTCAAGGTAGCGTGTCTACCAATTCCACCACCACCGCAGCTTGTGGGAGGCATTCTATTCGCTTCAATCGTAAAAAGAAAGCGTTAATTTGAATTATTGACTCGTTTTAGGTGCAGTTGGTGAAGTTTCAGGCGAAGTTGATTGCTGAACTGGTGCAGTTTGTACAGATTGTAAGCTATAGGCTTCTGTGGTTTGTTTCTTGGCAAAAACCGCAAGAGTCAAACTGGTAATAAAAAACAAAGCTGTACAGATAGCCGTTAAACGCGTCAGAAAGTTACCCGAGCCTGAAGCACCAAATACTGTTGCCGCACCACCACCGCCAAATGAGGCACCTGCATCTGCACCTTTACCATGCTGAACCAGCACCAGTGCAATAATCAGAATGGCGAGAATAATGTGTACCACCAGCACAAACGTATGCATGCTGAACTCCTATTGTTTTGATTGGGCAAATGCCTGAGCAATTTGATAAAACGATTGGGCATTAAGCGATGCACCGCCAACCAATGCACCATTAATATCTGGGCAAGCTGCCAACTCTACCGCATTCTCAGGTTTAACACTACCACCATATAACAAGGCAATCTGTGCGCCATGTGCGGTAATCTGAGATAAACCTTCACGAATTTTGGCATGCATCGTCTGTGCATCTTGCGGTGAAGCAGTTTTACCCGTACCGATTGCCCAAATTGGCTCGTAAGCAATCACGATTTGTTTTAACCATTGTTCAGCATTTACAACACTGGCGATATCACAAATTTGCTGTAAAACAACTTGTTCTGCCAAGCCTTGTTCACGCTGTTCAAGGCTTTCACCCACACAGTAAATGACAGTCATACCTGCCTGAAGTGCATTGTGGAGTTTGGCTTTTAAAATTTCAACTGAATCACCCAACAAGTCACGACGTTCAGAGTGACCAATCAAGACGTATTGAATTTGGCTATCAACTAAAAGTTCAGCACTGACTTCACCCGTATAAGCTCCCGTTCCTGCAAAACGGGAAATATCCTGTGCGACAGTATAAATGGCGCGTGGCGCTGCATTTAAAGCTTGAAAGGTACGATCCAATGCGATCGATGTAGGTGCAACTCCAATATGGCAGGCATTTGCCTCTATTGGAGATTGTGCCAATAAATTGATAAGTTGTTGAATGAGTTGTGTGGCATCAGATTGTATTGGGTTCATTTTCCAATTGCCAACCACCCAAGGAATAATTGTCGAACCCGACATACTGCTACCCTTTTATCGAAAATGCTGCATATTCTACACGTATTTTAGACAAACTTAGAATGTTTTCTTTTGGCAATAGATACAAAAGCAGTTAAAAATAAATGCATTCTAAAACGCCAAATGCATGGAGGCTGTAAAAAAATGGACTAAAAAATCGACCAGTTCAAATTTTAGACCGTGAATACGCTAGAAAATGCATTTTAATAGGTAGTAATTTTCCACAACAAAAGTATAATTTTTACCATATCAATTATAAACATATTGCAATAAGGCAGACGGATGTCAGTATTACAAGCATCTCCAAAATTTTCGGGGTTCATTCGGCGAATAGTCGAAGACGGGCGTGTAAGCGCAGCAACCATGCAAACTGCGATCGATACGGCAAAAAAATCGAAGCAGGATATCGTTGCCTACATGATTGAGCATTTGGGGATTTCAGCCTTAACTCTTGCTGAAACCATTTCTATTGAATTTGGGGAACCACTTTTTGATTTGGCTGTTTACGATGCTGCATTATTACCACGCGACCTAGTAGATGAAAAACTGATTCAAAAGCATCATGTTGTTCCCCTCATGCATCGAGGTCATGTACTTTACCTCGCAACCAGTAATCCAACTAATATTGAAGCACTCGATGCGATTCGTTTTAACAGTAAGCTCAATATTGAGCCGATTATTGTTGAACATGACAAATTAACACGTTTATTGGAAAAGGAATTTGCCGAAAGCGATAATTTTGCATTCGATGGTGAAGACTTCGATATTGATGTCCATGTAGAAGAAGTCAATTCAGACGAAACAGATGATGAGCCCCCGCAGGCTGATGAAGCGCCAATTGTAAAATATATTAATAAATTATTGATTGATGCGATTCGTATGGATGCATCGGATTTGCATTTTGAACCGTATGAAAAAATGTATCGCGTGCGTTATCGTGTAGATGGAGTATTACGTCAGATCGCCAATCCTCCCCTCCAGTTAGCCACCCGAATTGCATCGCGCTTGAAAGTGATGTCACAAATGGATATTTCAGAAAAGCGTGTTCCACAAGATGGTCGTATCAAACTTAAACTTTCTAAGACTAAAGCCATTGATTTTCGTGTGAACTCTTTACCTACTTTGTTTGGTGAAAAGCTGGTACTGCGTATTTTAGATCCGTCTAGTGCTATGTTGGGTATCGATGCGCTGGGTTATGAAGAAGAACAAAAAGCGCTATTTATGGATGCGCTGGACAAACCACAGGGAATGCTGCTGATTACTGGGCCAACAGGTTCTGGTAAAACTGTTTCACTTTATACAGGCCTGAATATTCTAAACACTGAAAATTCTAATATTTCAACTGCTGAAGACCCTGTGGAAATTAACCTTGAAGGGATTAATCAGGTGAATGTAAATCCTAAAGTAGGCTTGACCTTTGCCGCTGCGCTAAAATCTTTTTTACGTCAGGATCCTGACATTATCATGGTGGGTGAGATTCGTGATCTGGAAACAGCAGAAATCGCAATCAAGGCCGCACAAACGGGCCACATGGTCATGTCTACGCTGCATACTAACAGTGCGCCAGAAACATTAACGCGTTTACGTAATATGGGTGTACCCTCATTTAATATTGCAACATCAGTTAATCTAGTGATTGCACAACGTCTGGCACGACGCTTATGTGGTCAATGTAAACAAGCGGTGGACATTCCTAGAAACAGTTTGCTAGAAATGGGATTTACCGAACAAGATTTAGTACATCCTGACTTTCAGATTTATCAACCTGTCGGTTGTTCTGAATGTCGTGAAGGTTATAAAGGTCGTGTCGGGATTTACGAAGTCATGAAAGTCACACCTGAAATTTCGAAAATTATTATGGAAGATGGCAATGCACTTGAAATTGCAGCGGCATCGGAAAAACTGGGGTTTAATAATCTTCGTCGTTCAGGTCTTAAAAAGGTGATGCAAGGGGTCACTTCTTTACAGGAAGTCAACCGCGTCACCAGTGAATAAAAGCAGATTCTAAAAATAAGGACAGCACAATGGCAGTCAAAAAAGCGCAAATGATGCCAACTTTTGCTTATGAAGGGGTTGACCGTAAAGGGGTCAAAATCAAAGGTGAACTACCAGCGCGAAATATGGCGTTGGCAAAAGTTACCTTACGCAAACAAGGCGTTACCATCAAGACGATTCGGGAGAAACGTAAGAATATTCTGGAGGGGCTATTTAAGAAAAAAGTCACTACACTAGATATTACCATTTTCACCCGACAACTCGCGACCATGATGAAAGCAGGTGTACCGTTGGTACAAGGTTTTGAAATTGTAGCAGAAGGTTTAGAAAACCCTTCGATGCGCGATGTCGTCCTAGGCTTAAAAAATGAAGTAGAAGGTGGTAATACTTTTGCAGGTGCACTACGCAAATATCCACAATACTTTGATAATCTTTTTTGCTCACTGGTGGAGTCAGGCGAACAATCGGGCGCACTCGAGACCATGCTTGATCGTGTCGCGATCTATAAGGAAAAAAGTGAGCTTTTAAAACAGAAAATCAAAAAAGCCATGAAATACCCGATTACTGTCATTGTTGTTGCACTCATTGTCACAATTATTTTGATGGTAAAAGTCGTCCCCGTCTTTCAGGATTTATTTAGCTCATTTGGCGCAGAACTTCCTGCTTTTACCCAGATGGTGGTGAATATGTCAAAATGGATGCAATCCTACTGGTTCATTCTAATTATTGTGATCGGGGTACTGATTGCTGGATTTCTGGAAGCCAAAAAACGTAGTAAAAAGTTCCGCGATAGTCTAGATAAACTGGCCCTAAAACTCCCGATTTTTGGTGATCTGGTTTATAAAGCCATTATTGCGCGTTATAGCCGTACTCTAGCAACGACTTTTGCTGCGGGTGTTCCATTGATTGATGCTTTAGAGTCTACTGCTGGTGCCACCAATAATGTGGTCTATGAAGAAGCGGTCATGAAAATTCGTGAAGATGTCGCTACAGGACAACAACTGCAATTTGCCATGCGTGTATCTAACCGTTTTCCATCTATGGCGATACAAATGGTGGCTATTGGTGAAGAGTCTGGCGCATTGGATGCCATGCTCGACAAAGTTGCCACGCATTATGAAAATGAAGTCGACAATGCTGTAGACGGACTCACTTCAATGATGGAACCTTTGATCATGGCAATTCTTGGCGTGCTAGTCGGTGGCTTAGTCATTGCCATGTATCTTCCAATTTTCCAGATGGGTTCAGTGGTTTAATGTCCGAAATTCTTAATTATTTTATCCAAACCCCAACTGCGCTTTATCTTGCAGTTGGGCTTTTTAGTTTGTGTGTCGGTAGTTTTCTCAATGTCGTAATTTATCGCACGCCTAAAATGATGGAACAGGAATGGCACACTGAGTGTCAAATGTTGTTACATCCTGATCAAGCGATCATTGATCAAGATAAACTGACATTAAGTTCACCACCTTCAACCTGCCCCAAATGCCATAGCCGTATTCGTTGGTATCAAAATATTCCATTGCTCAGTTGGCTATTTTTAAAAGGTAGATGTAACCATTGTCAAAATCCGATTAGCATCCGTTATCCTTTGGTTGAACTGCTCACGATGCTATGTTCACTGATGATCGTAGCTGTCTTTGGGCCTAGCCTTCAAATGCTGTTTGGTCTGGTTTTAACTTGGGTGCTTATTGCCCTCACGTTTATTGATTTTGATACTCAACTGTTGCCCGATCGTTTTACTCTGCCGCTAGCAGCATTAGGTCTAGGGGTTAATAGCTATAGTCTTTATGTCTCACCAACCGCCTCGATTTGGGGCTATCTGATTGGTTTTTTATGCCTGTGGATTGTCTATTATTTATTTAAAATCATCACAGGTAAAGAAGGGATGGGCTATGGCGATTTTAAGTTACTTGCTGCTCTCGGCGCATGGATGGGACCTTTGATGCTTCCACTGATTGTGCTACTTTCTTCACTGGTCGGTGCGATTATAGGGATTATTTTACTCAAAATTCGTAAAGAAAATCAGCCATTTGCCTTTGGCCCTTATATCGCCATTGCTGGATGGATCGCCTTTTTATGGGGTGAGCAAATTATGAAAGTTTATCTGGGAGGCTAATGATGAGTTTCATACTTGGTTTAACAGGTGGCATTGGTAGTGGCAAGTCCGCTGCAAGTCAATGGTTTGAAACTCAAGGGATTACTGTGGTGGATGCCGATATCGTGGCCAGAGAAGTGGTTGAAATTGGGCAACCCGTACTAAAGAAAATTCATGACAGCTTTGGTGATTGGGTACTCAGTCCTGATGGTAGTCTAAATCGCCGAGCGTTAAGAGAGCATATTTTTCAGAATCCTTCTGCACGCCATCAATTAGAACAGATGACTCACCCTGCTATTCGCCAATCTATTATTCAGCAATTACAGAATGCGACCAGCCCTTATGTGATCTTGGTTTCACCATTATTGTTTGAAACAGATCAACATCAACTCACTGATCGTACTTTGCTGATCGATGCCAGTGAAGCTATTCAGATCGAGCGAGCCAGTCAACGTGATGGTCAAGATTCAGAACAAATTAAAAAAATTATTGCTGCACAAATGCCACGTGAGCAAAAGCGCAAGATCGCAGATGATATCGTGATCAATGATGGGCATCTAGATCATCTATATCAACAGCTTGCAAAGCTACATCAGAACTATTTAGAACGTTCCTGATCCTTTTGGCGTTGCAGTTGTACCGTCAATGTATCTTTAAAACGCCAACGCCACGGTTGTAAAGCACCGATTCCCATCCCAATAAGACCACATACAATCGCAAGACTTAAAGGTTCACCCAATAATGGCACAGCAATCACTGCGGCAATAAAAGGTGCAAGTGTGACGATGCTGCCTGTTTTAAATGCACCTAAACGCTCAATCGCCGCGACATAGGTAATGGTGGCAACAATCACCACAAAGACTCCGTGGAATAAACCTTGAATCGCTAAATGTAATGGCTCAACCTCATGATAATGTTTAGGAAGAAATAGTAGGTAGATTGGTAAATAAATAATGGCTGACCAAATCGCGACGCTCGCCATCGAATGCCATGCAGAAAGCTTCCACTGTTTCAATAAAACAGTAAAAATACCCCACCAGATTGCACTCATCACAAATAAAATATCGCCTAGACCAAAATGAGACTGTTGATCCCGCGACATCAAATAGCTCATCAGTGCAATTGCAGCTAACATAATCCCGACACTCCACCATGTGTGCCGATCAAAAGGTTGTTTGAATAGTAAATAAGCTGCAAGCGCAGTACACAAAGGAATGCAACCATTTAAAAAGATTGCTGCATGCGCCGCAGGGGCGTAAAGAAAGGCGCTATACGCCGTAAGGCAATAACCCACTCCACCAATTAAAGCCAAAATCACCGACTGCTTTGTGCATAAAAAAGCCAAATCTTTTTTATAAATTAAAATCGGCATTAAAATTACAAATGCAATGGCAAAACGCAGTGCGGTAATATCCCATGCACTGATATGCCAGTGTGCATTTAAACGGGAGAAAATAGTAAAACCGCCCCAGATGCACATTGTAATGGCAATAAAAACATAGCCTTGGGCTCGCGGAGACATAGCGTTCTTCTTTAAAACATCAGATCAGCTTAAAATGATTTTATGCAGGATGACGTTGGCGACTTGCTTCATAGAGTGCCATACCTGTTGCTACACTCACATTTAAACTTTGCAGGTTGCCGCTCATTGGAATATAAACGGTTTGATCACATTGTGACTGAGTTATTGGACGCAGTCCTGTATCTTCAGCACCCATCACAATCACCACTCCTCCTGTTAAATCACACTTCTGGATCGGCAGCGCTTTTTCATCCAGCATAGTCCCAATGACGCGCAAAAAGAACTGTTCTTTGACGTGCGCTAATGTTCTCGCCAGATTGGTCACCTGAATAAATTTGACCTTTTCTGCACCACCTGCCGCAACTTTTCGAGCAGTTGGCGTTAAACCAGCGGAGCGATCACGCGGAACCACGACCGCTTGTACGCCCATTGCCGCGGCAGTACGAATACAGGCACCCAGATTATGTGGATCTGTGACTTGATCTAATGCTAAAAGTAATGCATCTGGCGTGGCTTGCAAGAGTTGATCCAGATCTTTTTCATTTAAGGTGGGATGTGGACGGACGGCTGCCACCACGCCTTGATGAAAAGGCATGCCTGCCAATTTTTCTAAACTGTCACGACTGGCTTTTTGCACACTAATCCCAAAAGGTTCAGCCAGCTCCAGAATCTTCTGTAAGCGTTGGTCATCCCGTCCTTTTAAGGTAAATAACGTCAAGACGCGTTCAGGTTCAAGTTCAAGCAATGATTCAACCGAATGTACGCCATAATAATATTCTGGTTTTGCCATGCCTGACCTCTATCTCAACTTTATTTAACTCAAAATAAAAATCCCGTAAAGCCAACTTCACAGGATTTCTTGATTTACTCATCTATGCGGCTAGTTTAACCGATTTTCAGGCAAACAGGTTAACCTTCTAAATGGCAAACGTAATCGAGCACATCATCTGTCTCAATTTTAAATAAACTATTGCCTGGGACATAAAATGACTGCCCTGCACGAAATAATTCGCTTTCTGTACTGTCGGCAATTTTAACACGGCATTCACCCGAAATAATTTCCATACGTTCAGGCACATGCGTTTCAAAAGTTAAGGCCTGTTCACTTGGTAAAATTACGCCAAGTGTCTTTTTTGTTCCATCTTCAAATTGAACCGTATGGCTAATGCACAAACCGCCAAAATAAACATTTGATTTTTTTACTACCGTTACATGATCAAACTGAGCTGAACTCATGCGTAACTCTCCAATTTCGCCGTATTTGTATTAGGGGTGATGACTGACGTAGTTTAATTCTGGGCAAATAACTAATCAATCTCTTTTATCTAGAGTCTGCTATCCAAGCAAATTTTATACCTGTCTCATTTTTTTATTTATTCTATATCCATACATGAAGTCAGTTGCTTATTGTGTTCTGTTCATCATTCAATAGACTTCTTTCATACTTGTTTAAACCCTTTCTATTTTTGCATCATATATAGAGAAAAATAAAGAATTTATGCAAGAGATCTAATAAAGCTGACATCTAAATTTGTTTTGATTATTTTACTTTGAAAACAAGACATTCTCATGACAATTTCGTCATATATGAACTGAAATTACACGGCATTTCTATTCAGCCTAAATCTTGCTACACTGCATCAAGCATAAGATTTACTGATGGCTTTTATTCAGTTCATAGCTTGTGGCAACGATAAAACTTCTCTATCTTAAACAAAAAAGACTGACGCTCTGGACGCGTGTATGCTGACTCATTTAACACTGATTAACTTTGCACTTGCTGATCATCTTGTACTTGATATTGAACAGGGATTTAATGTCTTAACAGGTGAAACTGGTGCAGGTAAATCCTTGCTACTCGACGCACTGTCTGCCTGCTTAGGTGAACGTACAGATACCAACTATGTGCGTTATGGCGCGGAAAAAGCCGATATTACGGCAAGCTTTAGCTATCAACCACAAAGTCCAGAATCACAGTGGCTTAAAGAACATGAGATGGATGAGGATACGGGTGAAATTCACTTGCGCCGTGTCATTTTTGCCACAGGTCGCAGTAAAGCATGGATTAATGGTCGTCCAAGCAGCCTATCGGAACTCAAAGAAATTGGCCGTTTGCTGGTACAGTTGTATAGCCAACATAGCCAGCAACAGTTGCTTGAACCACCCTATCCTAAGCACTGGCTAGATCGTTATCGTAATTTTTATCAGCCTGCACAAGAGGTCAAAGAGGCTTATCAAAATTGGCAAGCCACAATTCGCCAACATCAATCAGCACTAGATGCTCAGGCAACTCGTCAGCAGCGCATTCAAACACTGCAACTACAATTAGAAGAAATTGAAGAGATTGTTCAAACGGATTATCAAGAAATTGAACAGGAGTTCGATCGACTGAGTCATCATGAACATATCATGCAGGACTGTGCGTATAGTTTAAATGCGCTAGATGAAGCTGAACCAAGTATTAATCAGGAACTGGCGTCTATTTTAAGACGCATTGAAACGCATTCGGGTCGTAGCGAGCAGCTTTCTGAGATTTATAATTCGATCGTCAATGCACAAAGTGAGTTGGACGATGCAACCGCCAATCTACGTCAATTTATGGATCGTCAAAGTTTTGATCCCGAACGAATGGAAGAATTAAATACAACTTTGGAAGTGTTTCATCGTCTGGCTCGTAAATATCGTCTTCAACCTGAAGAGCTCAAACAAGAATATGAACACTGGCAACTTGAGCTAGAAAAGTTACATCAGCTTGAAGATCCAGAAACCCTAGCCGAACAAGTCGAAATAGCTCATCAGATCTTTTTGGAAAAAGCACAACATCTGGATCAAATTCGTCGCGATGCCGCCACTCCATTGGCCAAACAACTGACGGAACAAGTTAAACCACTGGCGCTGCCTGAAGCGCATTTTGAGTTTAAGTTTGAACCTTTAGAACAACCGAATGCTGAAGGTCTAAGCTTTATTCAGCTTTTATTTACTGCAAATAAGGGGATGCCACCACAGCCTTTGGCGCGCGTTGCTTCGGGTGGTGAATTATCGCGTATCGCGCTGGTCATGCAGGTGATGAACGCTGAAAAAACCGAAGCAGAAACGCTGGTGTTTGATGAAATTGATGTCGGGATCAGTGGCGGTACAGCCGAAGTCGTGGGTCGCTTACTGGCAGATTTAGCGCAGCACGTGCAACTGCTGTGTATTACCCATCAACCTCAGGTTGCGGCACAGTCTGATCAACATTTACTGGTCAAAAAACAGCAGACTGATCCGGCCAGCAGTACCATTATTGAGCTTGATGAACCTCAACGGGTGCTTGAGCTTGCCCGAATGTCAGGCGGGGTTGAAATTAATGAGACGACCCTGCAACATGCCAAACAATTACGCCAGCTCAAATTTCAACACAGTTAAATCCTTTCAAAGCCAGTTTCCTGTCTTGATCGCCAATTATTTTTCTGCAATAAATCACTGAAAAATGATTGGCGAAATCCATTTACTCTTGTATGTTGATAAGAACATCCTATATCAATACAAAAGCGACCACGTTTTAAGGAGAACCGCTTAGGTGACCAAACAATATTTGACACACCGTTGTCTGATTGCTCCTCCAGAAATGGCCGATGATTTTTTTGCGAATACCGTAATTTATTTAGCACGTCACGATGAAGAAGGCGCACAGGGTTTAATTATCAATCGTCCGTCTGGGATTCAAGTCAAAGAATTACTCAATGATCTGGATATTGATGCTGACCATGTGCAACCTCATGAAGTGCTACAGGGCGGGCCATTACGCCCAGAAGCTGGATTTGTGTTACATACTGGACAGCCAACGTGGCATTCCTCAATCGCGGTCGGTGAAAACCTGTGTATTACGACCAGTAAAGATATTTTAGATGCGATTGCACATAACGAAGGTGTTGGTCGTTACCAGATCGCACTGGGCTATGCCAGTTGGAGCAAAAACCAGCTCGAAGATGAAATTTCACGGGGAGACTGGCTCGTGTGTGATTCCGATATGGATTTGATCTTTAATTTGCCTTATGACGCACGTTGGGACGCTGCCTATAAAAAGCTAGGCGTTGACCGCACATGGCTTTCTTCCGAGATTGGTCATGCCTGAAATGCCAAGCATGCAAATGATTATGGCCTTTGACTTTGGTACGCAAAAGATGGGAATGGCTGTCGGTCAATCTACGATCGAAAGTGCCAATCCATTAGCCTTATTTCCCATGAAAGATGGAATTCCTGACTGGAATCAATTGCTCAAAATTGTCAAAGAATGGCAGCCGAACCTATTTCTGGTCGGCTTACCATTAAATATGGATGATTCTGAATCCGAACTTTCGACCCGAGCGCGTAAATTTGCACGGCGCTTACGTCATCAAACCAATATTGAAACCTGGATGGTGGATGAACGTTTAACCACACGTGAAGCACGTGATGAATTAGAGTCTTATCATGATCAGGGACGTGGTAAGCGTCTTTCGGCAGATAGCTTAGCCGCAGCTCTTTTGATTCAGAGTTGGTATCATCATCCTCAAGGGATTCAACCCTAAAAAAATGGCTGATCAACATCAGCCTTTTTTCAAGTCAACGATATTTTTATGTAGACTTTAATTTTCGATCCGCACTGTTGCTGTACGACCCGCTACAAATGCCAACGCATTTTTTGGTGTTTCATCTAATACAATCTTAACCGGTACACGCTGCGCTAAACGTACCCAAGTAAAGGTCGGATTCACATTGGCGAGTAACGTTGAACTACTTGAACGTTCGCGGTCTTCAATCCCGCTGGCAATCCCTTGTACATGCCCACGGATTTTTTGTGAATCACCCATCAATTGAATCGTGGCTTTATCTCCCACGTGAATGTGATTGAGTTTGGTTTCTTCAAAGTAACCCACCACATAAAGCTGCTCACGATCAACCAGTGCCGCAACTGCATCACCAATTTTGACATAATTACCAACACGCAAGCTGAAGTTGGACAATGTACCATCCGCAGGCGCAACCACCTCTGAACGTTTTAAATTCAGCAATGCCAGATTGAGCGCACTTTGAGACACTTCGATTAGCGCATGTTGCTGTTTAATGGTCGCCTGTGCCTGTTCAATCGAGGCGGTCATTTGCGCATCTTCAGCTTTGGATTGATCACGTGTCGCATACATTTGATCTTGTTCCTGCTTGGAAATCGCACCATCCATCAGGTTTGAATAACGTTCTGCATTTTTTTCAGCTAACTGCGTATTGGCACGAGATTTTTCCAGATTGGCTTTGGCTGCAATCGCATTGGCTTCTGCTTGAGCCAGCCCCGCTTTGGCTTTGGCCAGATCAGAACGTGCCTGTTCGACATCGAGTTGCTGACGTGCGATATCAATTCGAAATAAGGGCTGTCCTTTTTTGACGGTCTGGTTATCTTGCACCAACACCTCGGTCACCAAACCCGACACATCAGACGAAACCTGAATCACATCACCACGAACTCGCCCATCACGTGTCCACGGTGCGGAGTTATAGTAATTCCACAAATGAACGATCACAAAAATCGCGAGTATTGCGATCACCAGTGTGACCAACGGACGGACAATTTTCCGTGCATCAAAAGAATTCATGTTGCTTACCTTAAATTTCGCCTTAAACTTTCGTTAAAACTGATGTGAATCACGTCATAGAACGTACATTGATTTTAGATCCGGTTGAGATCTTAGGTCTGAATCGCCAAAAATATCCAGTGTACGAGCATCAACATCAACACATATAGACTTAAATTAAAAATGCCTGGAAATCCAATCCATCCCGCAGCAATCCATCGATTGCTCACCAAAGTCACGAGCTTGAAGAATAAATAGGCCAAAATCGCCTGAATCAGCAATGTCGGCACATAAACGCCATATAGATTGAACTCACCCATGCACAGCTCCATCTAACGCTTGATGGTCTTCGCCATTTTTTTGTACATGGAAAATGCTACTACGAATATTATTCATACTCATTTGAATCCGATGTTTCACTTCAATATCTGGTTCATTGAGCACCAGTGTTTCAATATAGTCCATTTGCGCCAATACTTTATCTTTTAGGACCGTATTCAACGCAATATGCTTTTCCTGATCACGAAAACTAGCTTCCAACAACTGTTGTAAATGCTTTAATGCCTGTTTTAGCTCGGGCAAGGTTTTACTATTTTGGCTTAACTCGGCAATCCGACTGAGATTAACCACCGCACTGGTTTCAATCAGTGCCAGATTCATAGCATGCTTTAACTCATCAGACTGAACCAGCTTGGTATTTAACACCCCGATCCGATCCAGCATACTGCGTAAATGAATGCGAAACGCTGAACCATAGGGAATATACAACGCTTCCTTTAAGGCGCGATAATGTAAACTCAAAATACGACGAGCACTGGTTTCAGGCGACATAGCACGAATAAAATAAATCGCCAAAATAGAAATAATGGGTCCAACTACGCCCGCCATTGCGGTATCCATCAAGATAACCGCATCCATCGCATAGCGGTTTTGCAAATTCAAACTCATAATAAAGTTAATCAGCATCGGCAATGCCAACATCATCAACATCGGTGTAGGGAACATGCTGGCCAGATAAATCACCAACGGAGCCAAGACCACAGCTAACTGCCAAAATGCGTGAACTTGCGGCATGATGGTAAACGCATAGATGATGGTCAGGATTGCAGCGTAAACCGAGCCACGAATAAACGTCTTTAATGCTGGAATCGGATTATCCATTGTAGACAAAATACAGGCACTGACCGCAGTTAATTGCGCCATCATATATCCCGCATGCCACCCCGTATAAATCCAGAGTAAAAATGACGTCGCTGTTGCAACGGCAGCAGCAATCGAACTACGCACTGCAATACCATGATCGCGATGTAGACTCGGATATTGTGTGGTAATGGTGGCAATCGTATCTGGAATACGCTTTTCACCTTTATTGATCAGTTGCCAAAGTAACTTCACCGCCATCACATTTTGAATAAAATGACGGATATCCATTTTTAAGGCATCCAGCATAATTTCTTGTTGTGGCTGACTAAGTACCAATAAATGTTCAAAATCGGATTCAAACTCTGGCGGTAATTGATTCAATTCAGATTCGTGGATATCGGTCTGCGCACGTAAGAAACTGACAACATGCTGATGCAGTTGCTCTAAGCCTAAACGATAATGTTGATCAATTTGATCCAATTGAAAAATACGTTCTGACATTGACACCAGATTAGCAACCACCATGGTTTCCTGATGCAGTAATTCCTGTATCGGCTTGGTCATACCATGCAATTCGCCACTTTCATAGGCCAGATGTACCGCGAGGCCGTGAATATCGGTCGTATCGCGGGCAATATGCCCCAAAAGTTGAGTATAACTCTGGCTGTGCTGCTGATCGGTTAAAATACTGGCAAAGACATCACGCGTATCATCCAGCGTTTTTTGAACACGTTGCTGAAGTTGTGCGCCCAAGTGTGCAGGGAAAATGGTTGCAGAAACAACCGCACTACAGATCACCGCAATAGAAATTTCCAGTACCCGACTTAAGGCCATATCAAACACACTATGGCTATCAATATTATAAATTGAGCTACAGGCAATCATGACCGTGGTATAACCCGCCAACATAAATACATAACTTCGCGGGGTACGATCCAGCAAGGAAATATATAAACATACGCCTACCCATATCGACAAAATACAGGTAAACAGAATGGGCATATCAATTAGACGCGGGGTAAAGAAAATCGCCAGAATACCGCCCAGAATCGTTCCAGTAAGACGATACAAGGCTTTGGATGAGACCATACCTGCATAAGGCTGGGCAATGATAATCACCGTACCTGCTGCCCACATGGGATAAGTTAAATCCAGTACAAATGCGGTATACAAAGCAAGCATCATCGCGATAAAGGTTTTGACCGCAAAAATCAAATCCATGCGCGATGGTCTAAACGCCAGTATCTGTTTAAATAACATGAATTGATCTCAAAACCAGTATTCCCTAGTGAGTGCTTGATCTATACGCATAATCCATCGATGTCATGCTTTTTTTCAATCGCACAACAGCCGCAATCTGCTGTAAATGTTGGTTTACACTCAGTTCAGAAAGATCATTTTATAATCAGATTATCGCTTAACAAGCGTTTAGAACTACGGCTTTTATCTGTTGTTGTAAAAGGCAGTCAAAACATTGGTTAAGGATGAACCACAGATGGATGAAAAAATTTCACAGCGTGCATTTGACTTGATGAAAACTTCTTCATTGGATATTTTATTTGGATAATTTTGGCAAAAAAACAAAAAATAGTCAACAAAATATCTTATTATGATAATTAATTGTATTTTAAGCTTGGTTCAGCGTTGTTTTTTGATGAGATCAATTAATTAGCGTCGACTAATTTAGACTGCAAGGTGTGTCGCAATTTGTTATAACAGATAATTCCGCACGTGTTTCTGATGGTTCTTTAGCAAAGTAGGTAATCATGGCGCTTTCAAGCTTTGGCAAAATTTTAACGGTTCTGGATTTATTTTCGGTATCACGGCCTGTGATTAATGTCGATCATATTTGCGATGAGCTAGGTCTGTCCAAACCGACCAGCTATCGTTATTTAAAAGAACTGGTTTCTGCCGATATTCTACAGCGCATCAGCGGTACATCAGGTGATTACACCCTCGGTTCAAAAATTGCAGTCTTGGACTATATCTCGCGCACCACTGACCCACTGGTGCAAATCAGCAGTCCGTTTATGAAGGATATCGCAGAACGCACCGAATTATGTTGTTTGTTAACCCATCTCAATCGTGATTATTGTATTGATTTGCATCATGAAGTGTTTCGCAATACAGACCTGCTGTCCTATGGGCGCGGTTGTCCACGACCAGTATACATGGGTTCGTCACCTAAAGTGATTATTGCCCAGCTCCCAAAACGCCAAATTCAGGATTATTATCAACGTTTTGCAACACAACTGGCTGAGGTTGGGTTTGCGCAGGATGAAGACAGTTTTCTGGCTCGTATGAAAAAAATAAAAAAACAAGGGTTTTATTTATCTCACGGCGAACTTGATCCTAATGTTTCAGGTTTATCTGTGCCGATTAAACTGTCCACCAATAAAGAGTCGCCTTTGGCACTCACCATTGTGGCCTCAAAAAATCGTTTTGAATTTATTCATATCGAGAAATTGATTGAAATTTTAAAAAGTAATGCTGCTCAAATTGAACATAAGTTTCTGACGCTTTCACAAAATGAACGAAACCCAGTCAATAGCTTGATTTAACACGATATGAAAATTTCATTTATTTTTCATAGCAGCGATGTTTGAAATTTCAATCAAATTCTCATATAATGAAATTGTTCTTCATTAAAGCTTAATTTTCCATGAAATTAAGTTGTTTTCATCCGAAGACACTCCTCCTCAGAGTAAAAAGCTCATGTTGATCTCATGAGCTTTTTTCTTGTTACATAACACCCTCTTGAACATCTTATTTTTGCTTTTTAGACTGAAGCTAATGTAGATTGACTCTAAGCCATACAACAATAAACACCACATGAATTTCTGGCATCTATTTCAACAACTACGCCCTTTTGTACGACCATATCGGCTATTGGTCATCGCCACGCTCATTTTAACGTTGATTGGCGCACTCACGGCTCAGGTCAATGCGCTCACTCTGCAATATGCAGTTGATCGGATTAATGCACTGGTCGAAGCAGGAAAAGGACTCAATGAAGGCTGGATGATTTTAGCCACGATTTCAGCGATCTTACTGGGGAAAGAAATCCTCAATGCCTTAGTTCAATTTGGACAAAAATATTACGGTGAAAAACTACGTATTTATGTTTCACAGGATTTGGCTCAAGGCATTATTGAGAAGTTTCTGACGTATCGCCTGACTTTTTTTAATCAGGAAAAAAATCAGGCGGGTAAATTACAAACCCGTATCGATCGGGGTATTGGCTCGCTGACGCGTCTGGTACAAATTTTCTTTATTGATATTTTACCGCTATTTACCAGTGCGATTATTGCTTTAGGACTGATGTTCTACGCCAATTTCTGGATTGGCCTAGTCGCATTAATGATTGTCCCGATTTATTTCTGGTTGACCTTTAAACAGGCACAAAAACTGGGGGGATGGCGACGTCGTTTACGTGATGGTCGTGAAAAAAAGAGTCAGGGTATTTTAGGCATTATCCAGTCAATTACCGTGATTAAATCGTTTAATCGTGAAGAAATAGAAGCCGAAAAACAACTTAAGCTACAGCGCGATCTGACTGACAATCAAATGCATACCCGTCAGACCAGTTTTATTTTTGATGGCGTCAAAACTTTTCTTGAACAGATTGGCATTGTGTTGATTATTATCCTGACTTCTTATTTTGTTCTGGCAGGACAAATGAGTATTGGAATGATCATGTACCATATTTTATTGTTCAATAATGTTTCTGCCCCGATTCGTTCACTACATCGCATTTATGATGAAGTGAATGATGCCATGATTTATTCAGAAAGTTTCTTTCAAATTTTAAATGCCGATGACGAAATTGAAGATAGTGGTCATCTCAAACCGATCATTCACGGACAATTTGAACTTAAGCAGGTCAATTTTAGTTATGAAAATGGGCATCAGGCATTAAAAAACATCAATATGCTGATTCAGCCAAATAAAATTACGGCCTTAGTCGGACTATCAGGGGCGGGAAAATCTACGTTGATTAGTTTACTCGATAAATTTTATCAACCTGAATCAGGCGAAATTCTACTGGATGGAGTCAATCTCAATCAGATCGATACGCACTATTTACGTGATCATATTGGCCTAGTACTGCAAAAAAATCATATTTTTCAGGGTTCCATTCTGGACAATATCCGCTATGGCAAAATGAATGCCAGTCTGGATGAAGTGATTGTTGCGGCAAAAAAAGCCTCTATTCATGAACAAATCAGTCATTTGGCACAAGGTTATGATACGGATGCACTGATGCTTTCAGGTGGACAACAACAACGTATCGCACTGGCACGGATGTTTCTAAAAGACCCACCGATTATTTTTCTGGATGAACCCACGGCGAGTTTAGATGCGATTGCCACCGAGCAAATTAAACAAAGTCTGGATGAAATTAAACAAGGTCGTACTGTGATTATGATTTCCCATAGTTTGTCGCAAATTATCGATGCCGATTATATTTATGTGATGCAGGATGGCGAAATTGTGGAACATGGTGAACACGAACAGTTATATTTACAGACGGGGGCGTATAAAGACATTTTTGATGCGATGGCGAAAAGTTTAAATATCGACAAAATTGCCAAAACACTAGAAGATGAAGAAACCCATAGTTAAAACGTCTCGTACAATGATTTAAAGCAAAAACTGTCTAAAAGTTAAATTGATACGGGGTTGCAAAATTTTTTGTGACTTCATAATCGCATGCTGCCAGTGCTGTTGAGTGACACCCCGCATGACAATGAGCTGACCCGATTGCAGCAGCATTTCAATTTTTTCTTTGGTACTGATATGCCGAAAACAAAATTTTCGAGTGGCGCCTAAACTCAATGAGGCGATCGTGGTTTGCTCGGCCAAAGACATATCACCGTCACTATGCCACGCCATTCCTTGTGTCCCTTCTTCGTATAAATTAGCCAGACAGGAATTAAACTGCTCGCCAAGCAATTGCTCAATACTCTGCTTGAGTACAAATAACTGCTCATCCCACGGCAAGGAATCACGTATCACCCCTGAATAAGCATAGCGATAATGTGCATCGCCATACCATGCGACTTTACGCGGGGTAATAAAATGTTTTCCATAAAGTTTGGCTTCATCATGCCGCCATGGCAAATGTTCAAGCAAATAATGAAAATAAAATTCAGCCTGTTCAGGGTTGAGGAACAGACCATAATCCTGTACCTCGCCCTCATAAGGCAGCACATTGGTCTGTGGATCAGGAGCAAATAAGTCCAGCGTCATACCGCTTGCTCCTGTTTTGCCATTTCCCATGACAACATTGCCAGTTTACGTGCCTGAGTCCAATGATATTCACCAATCACACCTGTAGATCGAATCACACGATGGCATGGGATTAAATACGCGATTGGATTTTGCGCGACGGCACTGGCCACTGCACGAACCGCTTTGGGATGACCAATTTGCTCGGCAATCTGTTGATAACTGCTCAACTGGCCTTCTGGAATCTTTAACAGTGCTTCCCAGACTTTGAGCTGAAAAGGCGTCCCCTGCAAACGTAGTGGAATTTTTTGCTGCAAATTAGACTTAAAATCATGCTGGAACCATGCACTAACCTGCTGATGAAGTTCAGTGGATTGCTGTTGAAACTCAGCCAACGCAAAGCGCTGCTGCAATTCATCAAGTGCGGTCAAATCAGTCAATGCATCTGATAAAAACTGAATTGAACAAATGGCTTTATTTGTACTTGCAATGAAAATCTCACCAAACGGCGTCGCTTCTATCGAATAAATAATCCGTAGAGATTGTCCTTGTTGTTTATATTCTCCGGGTGTCATCCCTTCAATGTGTACAAATAAATCATGCAAACGTCCAGTACCTGACAGCCCAGTTTCCAGTGCAGTTTCCAAAATACTATGGCGCTGTTGTAATAAGGCTTTGGCGCGTTGCAGACTCAAGTATTGCACAAATTTTTTTGGGCTAATGCCAACCCATTCCTGAAACTGGCGCTGTGCATAGCTCGGGCTTAAACCCACCCTTGCAGCCATTTGTTCCAGACTGGGTTGGTCATCAAAATGCTGGTAGGCATATTCAATCATGCTTGCCATCACAGTAAACTGGCTAGAGGATACGTTTTTCATCATCAACACTCCTGTATTCAGTTTTACTGTAAATCAAAGCATCGACCCTGACGACCCGATTCTTGCACGACATTGGATGTTTCGTTAAAAAAGCCTTTCATCAGAAAGGCTTTAAATGCTTAAGGCTGTTTCAGATACGGCCAAGCTGCCTTTAAATAAATAAACATCGACCATAAGGTTAAAATCACCGCTGTATATAACAATGCATAAGCCAGTAATTCAAGCGGCTGCCAATTGAGTAAAAATACACTAATCGCAATCATTTGAAAGGCGGTTTTATATTTACCTACGGTTGACACCGCAACGTTGGTTCTTGCCCCTAATTCAGCCATCCACTCACGTAAAGCAGACACGGTAATTTCACGAGAAATAATCACAATCGCAGCAAAGGCCATTGCGATCGTGGGTTGCCATTGCACCAGTACAATCAGGGCTGCTGCCACCATCAATTTATCTGCAACGGGATCTAAAAAACGTCCAAAAGCAGAGCTTTGATTGAGTGCACGAGCCAGATAACCATCAAACCAGTCGGTAATTGCAGCGAGCACAAAGATTGCAGTCAAAATAAGATGCCTAAAAAAGCTCCCCTCATGTTCATTGATCCCAATTGCAGGGGGCCAATAAGCAATCAATAAAAAAACTGGAATCAATGCGATACGTGCAAGTGTTAAAATGTTCGGGATATTCAGGATGCGTCCTGTTGTCATAGACATCGCCAGTTTAGTCCCCTCATTGCCGCCAAAAGGCGATGCAACATTTCAGATAAGGCAAAATATTTTCTACGCCCAACTTTATACGAAATACCCAACAGTGTCGACTAGGCAAATACAGTAACCGTCTGACGGCAAATCGCCAGTAATTGATCTTGTTCATTCCAGACATAAGCCTGTTCTGTCGCATATCCATGCTCAGCATATTCAGTTACTACTTTATATTTAAACCAGTCGTGTAATTGCTCTTTTAAAGAATGAATAAACGTGATGTGCCAAGTCAGTGAACTTGCTGGTGCAAGTGTCTTAAACATACTCAAAACACCGGGTGGCCAGATATCAGTCAATGTGACAAAATCTGCCAGTGTCATTTTACGATTGGCTTGCTCTTCAGGTGAAAACCTTGCCCATCCGCCAAAATCTGGACTTGGACTTCCCATCATTGGAAATTTCCCTTCGGCCCACCGCAGGTCAAAATGTTGATAACACTCAGGCATCATTTTAGCAAAAGGTAAAGGTGCTAACTGATCCGCGAGTGGATAAGCAGGGATCACAGGCTCCTGACGCACATGAATACTCGACTCACGATCTGTACCAAAACTCGCGATCAAAATACTTTGCACTGCATTTTCCTGCCATAGGCGTACTTCAAGTGTAGTGACCGACTTGCCCTGACGCAAAATTTCGGCGGTTATACGTGCTTTCCCCGCTTGTACTGGCCCGACAAAAGTAATACTACAGCTCAATAAACGCTTGCTTTCATCCCCAATGGTGCACAATGCTTTATGCATCAAAACGCCTGCGGCCAGACCTCCAAAAATCGTGCGCCCCTGTAACCAACCCTCTGGTAAATCAATCCATTCCTGTTGTTCAATTTCACGAAATAACCGTGTAAGTGACATGTTATTTTTCCAGTTTATTGATCTTTCACATAGTGTGATGCTTTTTTATAGATGTAAATGATCATTGACGCACAAGTCATTGAGCATTTTGGTCACTCTTAAACAGGATCGTTATTGCTAAAAATAATCGGCTATTATTCATGCAAAATTTTATAAATGGTTCGTGCCATTGCTGGACCAAGCCCTGGAACCAAAGTCAGCTCTTTTTCCGAGGCTTTGAGTACGCCCTGAATTCCACCAAAGTGTGTCAATAAATCACGACGACGTTTGGGTCCAAGCCCGGGAATTGCTTCTAATACTGAACCTGCACGGCGTTTATCACGTTTAGCGCGGTGTTTGGTAATCGCAAAACGATGTGCTTCGTCCCGCACCTGTTGAATCAAATGCAATGCTTTATGATCTTCAGCTAATTGAATTTTGGTGCCATCAGTAAAATGTAAAGTTTCTAGTCCGGGTTTACGCCCTTCTCCTTTAGATACGCCCACCATAAAGGCATCCAGTTGTAAATCCTGCATCACTTCCATCGCCATATGCAGTTGTCCTTTACCCCCATCAATCAAGAGTAAATCTGGCAATAAATGCTTTTTATATCGGCGTGTTAAGGCTTGGCGCATGGCTGCGTAATCGTCGCCACCCGTGATATCCTGAATCGAAAACTGACGATAATCACGCTTACGCGCTCCACCCTGATCAAACACCACGCAAGATGCAATGGGTGCTTCACCCATGGTATGGCTGATGTCAAAGCATTCAATCCGGTCAATCGGTCGTCCCACCACTTGTTCCAATTGGTGAAAACGCTCATTCAGTTCCAGATGATTACTGAGTTGCCCTTTAATGGCATGCTGCACATTCATCTGCGCCAATTCTAACCACTCGGCACGGGTTTCACGTACCTTATGTTTAATCTGTACTTTCTTCTCAAATTCGGTATGGAGCGCCTGTTCCAACTCTTTACTATCTGGCAATGCGACATTAATGATTAACTCACTCGGAACTTCATCGGCGACCTGAAAATAAAAGTTAGCCATAAAGTCACTCAGCATTTGCCCCAGATCATCACTGAGCATATCTGGAAAATAACTTTTACCCCCTAACATTCGACCATTACGGACATGCATGATTTGCACACACGTCACACCTGCTTGATGGGCAATCGCCAGAATATCGGCCTCGCCTTTCATTTTAAATACCGCTTGCTGTGCCTGAACTTCACGTAACAATGCCAGACGATCACGATAAAAGACTGCTTTTTCAAATTCAAGCTGTTCTGCCGCTTGCTCCATTTTCGCAATCAATTCCTGATTGAGCTCGCGGGTATCACCCTGTAGAAAACGAATGGAGTTATCCACATCTTCCTTATACTCCTGTGGAGAAATCAAACCGACACAAGGCGCAGTACAGCGTTTGATTTGATATTGCAGGCAGGGGCGTTTACGTTGTGAAAAAAAGCTATTTTCACACTGACGCACATTAAACAGCTTTTGCAGCACCAATAAAGTATCCCGAGCATTATAGGCACTCGGATACGGTCCAAAAAATTTGCCGACTTGATGCTTGCCTTTACCTCGTCCACTGGCAATCCGTGGATAAGGTTTATCTGCCGAGACAAAAATGTAAACATAGGATTTATCATCGCGCAGCATAATATTGTACGGCGGGCGATGCAGCTTGATCAGGTTTTGTTCGAGTAGTAAGGCTTCAGTTTCTGAACGGGTGACCAGTGTTTCAATATTATAGATACGCGCCACCAAGGCCTGAGTTTTCGGATGCTCAATAGTTTTGACAAAATAACTCGACACCCGATTTTTTAAATTCTTGGCTTTGCCTACATACAAGAGTTCACCCTCTTTACCCAGCATTTTATAAACGCCGGGTAATTGGGTCATGTGAGCAAGAATTTTTTCAATATGTGGGCGCGCGGTTGAATTCACTATGTCTTGGCTTTCCTATGGCTACATCAGTGTATGTTGTGCTCAAACATTCTCTTTTCAAGCATTTATATGATTGTTTGCTGTTAGAGCAACATTTTCACCAAGAAAAAGAGACTCACGGTTTAATGATGAGAACGATCCAACGTTAAGGCTTCGATAAATTTCTGTTTATTTTTTGGTGAAATCAATACAGATTTGGTTTTCCCATCTTTTTGATAATCAATCTTGATTCGATCCAGTGATAAAGCTGGTGCAGATACTGGATTATTGGTTGGCGTCATGCTCCGGATTTCACTTCGTGAAATGATCCATTTTAAAAACATACTATGAATAATCACATGATCCTGAGTCACGATATAACGAGTATTTACCACAGGCCACCACATAATGAGTATCACCAAGGCATATACAATGCCATGTTCAGGATATTCTTGCAGAGTTCCGCGAAGCTGCATGCTCCAAAGCATTTGCAATAAAATTCCTGTTGCGGCAATGATAAAACCCAAAATCCACCAGTCTTTTTTTGAACGAAAGGTTTGCATGTGAAACTCCCCAATAAATAACAAATCAATCTTTAAAATTTTATGCGATATATAAATCTGGGCTTATCTTCTCATGAACCTCGTGTAAGGGCAAAGCGTTGCAAATGATTGATCCTCTACGATCAAAAATTTGTGATGTATCAAGAGACTTCTTTCATAAGCTTCTATTATTTCTCCGTATGGGAGAAAAATAAAGAGGATTTAAACAATTATGAAAGAAGTCTAATAAATAGATCAATAAAAAACGCCCTTAAGGACGCTTATCTCACAGTATCTTTTGAAAGAACTCAATGATCTGCGGCATATAAGGACGAATAAAAATCAGGAAGAAAATGCCAAGCATCAAAAACCATTTCAGGAAATAGTATAGTTTTCGGTTTTTTGCTTTTAAAGCTTTGGCTTTTAAACGAATTTGATAGACATAACCAAAAGCTTTATTTAAGCCTCCCGTTTGGTCGCCTGTTTCATTCGGCGAGCTGGCCGCCGTCATGACATTTTTACCAAACCAGTGATTAAACTTTTCCATTAAACGAGTTTTCAGCGGACGTTCAACATCGGCAAAGAAAATAATACGGTTTTCATCGGTTCCGTTTTCGGCATAGTGAATATAGGTTTCATCAAACACCACACTTTCACCGTCACGCCATGAATAAATTTGTCCATCAACATCAATAAAGCAACGATCATCATTCGGCGTGATCAAACCCAAATGATAGCGTAATGAACCTGCATACGGGTCACGATGACGTACCAGACGACTATGTGGCGCAAGTTCAGTAAACATGGCCGCTTTAATCGTGGGTAAAGTTTTTAATAAAGCCGTTGTTTTCGGACATAACTCAGCTGCTGAGGGATGCGCAGAGTCATACCATTTTAAATAAAAGCGTTTCCAGCCTGTCTTAAAAAATGAATTGAACCCCAAGTCATTATAAGTACTTGATGCCTTGATTCCACCCTGTGCATATAAGGCTTTTGCCTCATCACGGATCATTTCC
Organism: Acinetobacter sp. FDAARGOS_515; assembly: GCF_003938865.1. NCBI lineage: Bacteria > Pseudomonadati > Pseudomonadota > Gammaproteobacteria > Moraxellales > Moraxellaceae > Acinetobacter > Acinetobacter sp. FDAARGOS_515. Next base: position 921,797 of record NZ_RKIX01000003.1, read on the forward strand.
CAGTTTTCATCCAACACTTTCAAATCTTTAAAATGCTGCGTATCGATATAAGGTTGATTCGGCACTTTTGAAAAGATGTACATCAAAAAATTAATCGGTGCCAATATCGTAGAATGATCAAAAAATTGACGATAAAACGAATGTCGTACTTTTCCGCGATTTTGGATATATAAAGCTGAAATCACAAAAATCGCTAATATGATCCATTTAATCATATCGCTACTCTTTCAAAGGATAGAAAACTCAGAGCAATCATACTCACAAGATCGGCCACTGATCAGTGGCTAACGGCGAGAGATTTTAACAAAAGCAATGACAAAAAAGCTATTTTTTGTCAATTTAGTCTAGCTTATCCCAGAAACTGGCAATTAAATAATTCACTTGATTGACTTTTTTGACAGAATGGTTACAAAAATAGGGCTACTTTTTTGACACTGAATCCATTATAAAAATACAGGTTTGATTAAAAAAACTTGAATTGAAACAGGAAGTTCATTATCTCAGGCTATGCTTATGGAACGTTATTTACAAAAACGCGCAATAACAGGTAACAAAAATAGATGACCCTTGCGTCACGGCTTGATACAACTTGTTATGCTGTTTTTGGATATAGTTATCGTAAGATTAGCGGAGCATAATTGTGTGCAGAAAATGCATACACGCTTCATCACATCAACGTAGAAGTCCTCCAAAATAAAGGAGATCAGGCATGATCCACGCTGGCAATGCCATTACCGTCCAAATGCTTTCGGACGGAATTGCAGAATTCCGCTTTGACTTACAAGGTGAGTCAGTCAACAAATTTAACCGTGCAACCATTGAAGATTTTCAGGCGGCAATTGCTGCGGTTAAAGCCAATGCTGAAATCAAAGGCTTAATCGTCACTTCTGCAAAATCAACATTTATCGTTGGTGCAGATATTACTGAGTTTGGACAAAATTTTGCGCAAGGTGAACAAGCCATTGTTGAATGGTCATTGCCTGTACATGAAATTTTTAGCAGTTTTGAAGATTTAAACATCCCTAAAGTCGCTGCCATTAATGGTATGGCATTGGGCGGTGGTTTTGAAATGTGTCTGGTCTGTGACTATCGCGTGATGTCAGAACAAGCGCAAGTCGGTTTACCAGAAATCAAGCTCGGTATTTTCCCTGGCTTTGGCGGTACAGTACGTTTAAGCCGCGTGATTGGTATCGACAATGCGGTTGAATGGATGGCGATGGCTGCTCCGAAAAAGCCTGCTGCTGCGCTTAAAGATGGCGCGGTAGATGCTGTGGTTGCGGCTGACAAGCTACAAGAAGCGGCAATTGATTTGGTGAAACAAGCAATTGCGGGTCGTTTAGACTGGAAAGCAAAACGTCAGGAAAAACTTGATCCAATCAAGTTAAATCCACTTGAACAAATGATGGCCTTTAATACGGCGAAGGGCGCAGTTTTGGCGAAAGCGAATCCTGCACAATACCCTGCCCCTAAACTGATGCTTGATTCCTTACAAGCAGGCGCAAGCTTAGGTCGTGATGATGCACTAAAAGCAGAAGCGCAAGGTTTTGCCAAAGCGGCGATCACCCCACAAGCTGAAGCACTAATCGGTCTATTCTTAAATGATCAGATCGTGAAAAAAGCTTCTAAACAACATGAGAAAGGTGCACACCCAGTCAATCAGGCTGCGGTTCTTGGCGCAGGGATCATGGGCGGCGGTATTGCCTATCAAGCGGCAAGCAAAGGCACCCCAATTATCATGAAAGATATTGGTAATGCCCAACTTGCACTCGGTATGAAAGAAGCCAATGGCTTACTCACCAAACAAGTAGAACGCAAAAAGCTTACTCCTGCAAAAATGGGGGAAACTTTAGCGCGTATCCGTCCAACTTTAAGCTATGACGAGTTTAAAGAAGTCGATATCGTGATCGAAGCGGTAACTGAAAATCCAAAAGTCAAAGAAGCAGTTTTGGCGGACACAGAGTCTAAAGTCCGTGATAACACCATTATTGCGTCAAATACCTCAACCATTTCAATCACACGTTTAGCCAAAGCGCTTAAACGTCCTGAAAACTTTGTGGGTATGCACTTCTTTAACCCAGTTCACATGATGCCATTGGTTGAAGTGATTCGTGGTGAACAAACCTCTGAAGAAGCAGTTGCTACTACTGTGGTACTGGCTCAGAAAATGGGTAAAACACCAATCGTTGTAAATGACTGCCCAGGTTTCTTAGTGAACCGTGTGTTGTTCCCTTACTTTGGTGCATTTGATCTATTGCTTAAAGATGGTGCTGACTTCCAGCAAATCGATAAAGTCATGGAAAAATTTGGCTGGCCAATGGGTCCTGCATACTTGATCGACGTTGTTGGTATCGATACAGGTGTTCATGGCGCAGAAGTCATGGCTGAAGGTTTCCCAGACCGTATGAAGCCAGACTACAAAGGTTCGATCGAAGCGATGTACGAAGCAAAACGTTTGGGTCAAAAGAATGACGTTGGTTTCTACAAATACGTGTTAGATAAGAAAGGCAAGAAAGCGAAAACTGTTGATCCAACAGCTTACGAAATCATTGCACCTTTCATTACTGGTGAAAAACGCGAGTTTGATAACCAAGAAATCATTGACCGTATGATGCTGACTTTCTGTAACGAAACCGTTCGTTGCTTAGAAGACAATATCGTTGCCACTGCTTCTGAAGCAGATATGGCGATGATCATGGGTGTAGGTTTCCCTCCATTCCGTGGCGGTCCATGCCGTTATATCGATCAGACTGGTGTTGCTGAATACGTTGCGCTTTGCGACAAATATGCACACTTAGGTAAGGCTTATGAAGCGCCACAAATGTTGCGTGACATGGCTGCTAACAACAAAAAATTCTACGGTTAAGGAGCGACGTGAATGGCTACTTTAAATCCACGTGACGTTGTGATTGTTGATGGCGTTCGTTCTGCCATGGGCAAATCACGTAACGGTATGTTCCGCAATGTACGTGCCGACAGTTTATCTGCTGAATTAGTACGTGCACTGGTTGCTCGTAACCAGTTTGATACCAATGAAGTTGAAGATGTCATCTGGGGCTGTGTCAACCAGACTTTAGAGCAAGGAATGAACATTGCTCGTAACATTGGTTTATTGGCTGACATTCCAAAGACTGCGGGCGGTCAAACCGTTAACCGTCTTTGCGGTTCTTCAATGCAGGCCATCCACACGGCTGCTGCACAGATTGCAACCAACCAAGGTGATGTATTCATCATCGGTGGTGTTGAACACATGGGCCACGTTGGGATGATGCACGGCATCGACCTTAACCCAGAAGCCTCTAAACACTATGCCAAAGCCTCTAACATGATGGGCTTAACAGCTGAAATGTTAGGTCGTATGAATGGCATTAGCCGTGAAGAACAGGACAAATTCGGTGTTGAATCTCACCGCCGTGCTTGGGCTGCAACACAAGAAGGTCGTTTCAAAAACGAAATCGTAGGTGTTGAAGGTCATGATGCTAATGGTTTCAAAATCCTGTGTGACATCGACGAAGTGATTCGTCCTGATGCTAACCTTGAAGCATTCCAAGCATTGAAACCAGTGTTTGATCCTAAAGGTGGTTCAGTGACAGCAGCAACGTCTTCTGCTCTGTCTGATGGTGCTTCTGCAATGTTATTGATGTCTGCTGAACGCGCTCAAGCATTTGGTTTAAAACCACGTGCCGTGATTCGTTCAATGGCGATTGCAGGTTGTGATGCTGCGATCATGGGTTATGGTCCAGTGCCAGCAACGCAAAAAGCACTTAAACGTGCTGGTTTAACCATGGCAGACATCCAAACCATCGAGTTAAACGAAGCATTCGCTGCTCAAGGCTTATCAGTCATGAAAGGCTTAGGCGTGTATGACAAACAAGACATCATTAACTTGAATGGTGGTGCGATTGCATTGGGTCACCCATTGGGCTGTTCAGGTGCGCGTATTACCACCACATTGTTGAACGTGATGGAACAGCAAGATACGCAAATTGGTCTTGCGACCATGTGTATCGGTTTAGGTCAAGGTATCGCGACCATTATCGAACGTGTTTAATCAACACTGAGATAAAAAATCCCCGCTAAATGCGGGGATTTTTATTTTTACGAATGGAATAGAATTTTTAACGCGGAAACCAAGGGTTTTGCGGAGGATTTAATCCCTCTCTAATTTGTTGCTGGAGTCTTAATATATCCTCTACATTCACTTTGATCGTACCATCACGAAATGCATCGACATTATTTCGGTTGATATTTAAAGGTGCAAGCATATTAAATATGCCACTGGTCGGGTCAGATGATTGTAATCCTGAGGTAATCGATAAAAGATACTGCTGCAAAAATGGAGAAAGTTGACTCATATTAGGTGAAGTTGTAGGCTGATAATCAATTGCGATATAAGGGTTCTGATTAACTTTGGGATTTTGTATATCATTTTGAATTTTATCAAGATGATGTCTAAGCGCCTGACGTACTGCTTTATCTTCCTGAAATGGAACAATACCAGCTTCTTCTCGCAATTCAGATTCCGCCATCGCATGAATACTGGGCAATAGTGCAACATCTTCAGCTTGCACAGTTGGCACGTTCATCATCATGAAACTTATGACCGCCAGATATTTAACCAGATTCATAACATGCTCCCGAGATGCCACATCACAATAAAACATGATGAATAAAATATAAGCGATACTAATAGGCTACAACAAAACAGATTTTTATTCAGTAGGACTTGGATAAATGGTCATAAAGTTTAAATATTCAAATTACATCTAGCTTTGAAATAAGACTAAGATAAAAACCATTGATTAACGTCCAAATAATCAATTCAATAAACTTTCTTATGGATGCTATGCTATTTTAAAGACCAATTTAACCCATTCAAAATGCTGATGAAAAATTTAAAAATAATCTCCTTATTCACTGTAGTTTCATCTTTGTTTTTACTTTCAGGCTGTACGTCGAATCAGACCATCGGTGGAAACACACACGATCTTTTTACAAAATATGAGTACGGAGACCGATGGAAAACGTTGGTTGAAGATGAAGTGGTGGCTTTTGGTCAGCCAACCACATTTTTAGCAAATGAACCCAAAGACGCGATTGTAATTGCAGGAAAACAATATAGTTATGTGCTTAATCAAGGTGGCTCAGATTTTTTCAATTTAATTAGCCAACTCAACCCAGATGATATTCAGCTTCGCCAAGATTTAAATTTTGTTTCACCTGACAAAAACAGTCATCACTTCACAGGATATTTAAAATTTGCTTATACACCCTCAACAGGCAGTTTAAACCAAAGAGAAATGCTTTTATTCAAACAGTACGGAATTTTACCCTGTGATTGTGCGGAAGCAACAGAACAAAATCAGCCATATATTTTTCAGATTAAACTCGAAGGAAATCTCTATCCTGTGGTAGAAAATTTAGACTCTTTAAAACCCTTATCCAAACCATATAAAGTTAAGATTCAATATTATCAAGACAAAAGAGAGAAAGTTACACTACCTACTCCAGAAAAATTAACACGACTTCCCCTCGTACCCTTTACTTTAGCCATAGATGCTCTGGTCTTACCAGCACAAATCATGAGAATTAGCTATCAGCCTTAGATTTTCATTCCAAAAAATTAAAATAAGGTTGGTCATGAAGTCTGATGATTCTTCTTGCAGCTAAATTAATCAGACTCCAGTCCACTTACGATATTTAAGTGGATTGGAGCTTATTTTTAGCGCTTTTTCTCATCTTCACCATAAATCGCGGAAGCAGCATTTTCGGCACTTAAGTCCTGAAGCGTATAGCTCTCATGATGCAACATATTTAAATAATACAAATATTGCGCAGCTTCGTGTGCTTTGCCATTTGCCAGTAGAAGTTGTGCATATTTATGTAAATTATACGGTGATGCTCGATTTTTCACCATTTTACCCAGTTGAATCAGCTCATCATCGCTCAATTGTGTCGTCGGATTCATTTGTAGCCAAAGCAATCGATCTTTAAATTGGGTCAGCACATAAATATTAGTACTACCTAATACAGTTTGGGTGGGTTGCTCTCCACGAAAAGCCAAGCCATTATTAAGTTTATACACCGTATAATCACGCCAGATCAGCAGTATCAAGATGCCACCCATAATAACAACAGCTCTTATCACATATTTGGACAAAATCGATGTTTTAAGCTCAGGGGACTGTGATTGCACAAAGCCAAGTAAGAAACCCAAAGGAAATAGAAAATAGGCATAACGTAACGGAAATTCGAGCAAAGCATGAATTAAGATTGCTCCAACCATAAGCAGTGCAATAATCGACTCTAAACTTTTGGCTTTATAATTTAACCATAATATCCAGCATGTCATAAAGCCAATGATCAGCAGCCCGATAGGCAAACCATTCCAAACGATAATATCCAGCAAAATATTATGACCACTGGTCACCCATTCATGAGATGGATGTAAATTAAAAACGGTGAGCTGCGCCAAACTGGTTTGCCCCCAGCCATAACCACTTAAAGGATGCTGCTGGATGGCGAGTAACATTTGTGTCCAGATCTCAAAGCGTAAATAGCCTGAAGTTGCTCGTTCAGCAACAGATGCTGTTTCTACGAGTTGTGTTGCACCTAACGCACTAATAAAATTATTGATGATAGGTAGAATTGCAATCATGACTGCAAAGGTAACAACACAAAGCAGCATATAAGGGATACGCAAACGAACTGGATGTTTATAAGCTTGATATGTCCAATAAGCCATAAAGAATAGACACACCACCCACGCAGTACGTGACTGACTGAGTGCGATTGCAAAAAGAATCAGGACGGATGCCAAAATTAAAAGCGATTTTTTGAGTTTTTGTTGTTCAAATAAATACAAACATGCCATGAGCCCCATGACCAAAAAGGTCGACATATTATTCGGCTGAGCAAAGTTGGCAAATGGTCGATTACCTGCTCGAAGCTCCATTACCCCATACATATATTGATCCAGATTGAGCCATTGCAATATCGCAATCACACTGGATATGACGCTAGTGATGAATAAAACATAGCAAATGTGAGTAAATAATTTTGCTCGATCAGTTTGTAATGCCAGATTATAGCCAGCGACAGTAACCCACCAGAAAGCCAGTAAGTAGAAACTAAACAACAGAGCACTGCTAAAATCCAGAACTAGTCCACACATCCATTGAAGCAACGGAATAATCGTGATTGGTAAAGCTAACCATTGTACTTTTGGCACTTTAAAATCTTGATCACACAGTCCTGCCAGTAAACTTAGCACAGCTACGAAACTCAACATCTCACTGGAAAAAGTCAGCCACGGAAAAGCATGATCGGGAGATAGCCATGCAAGGCTGATCAAGATAGACGCTAAAAGTAGAAAAAAAGCGCGCATAAGTGAATTACAAAAAAAGGATAGGAAATTATATCTGAGAGTTTGTCAGAAGCCTATCGTGCATTTATTCCACATCAATATCTTTTAGCCTGATTATGTTTATTCTGCAAAGATCGCATTAAAACGTGCCATCACTTCATCTAATACCTCAGAGTCAATTTGTTCCAAATGTTTTGCATGGCTCGCCTCAAAATCTAAAGCTCTCGGCTGATCACAACGCACGATACCCGTGGTTTTGCTACCAGTGATTTCAACAGCAAAACCAGATGTACGGGCAAAACGCCCGCCTGATGTAATTGGTAACACAATTGGCATTTTCGTGATTCGATTGAATGGTTCAGGCGAGATTACCAATACAGGACGTTTTCCTTGTTGCTCATGCCCCAATGTAGGATCCAACGAAATTAAATAAATATCACCTTTATTCATTAAATTTCTTCTCGCCCAACAGGTTTCATATCATCCCAAGCATCCTGTGCCAAATCCAAGACTTGTTGTTCGGCAAGCAAATCGGAAAGTTGATAAGACGGTTTATTTTTAGGCTCAACCAGTAATTTTCCATCTTTCACATCAAGGGAAACCATTTTTCCTGCATCGAGTTTTAGTTTTTTTAATAAAGCAGGTGGTATCGCTAACATGACGGATCCACCTACTTTTCGCAGATTGGTATGCAGCATACGCACCTCAATAGTTATATAAAAGTATAACTATTATTAACTAAACAACAGATTAGTCAATAGGGTAAAACTGGGTGAAAGAATGAACACGGATTTTTCCGATAAAAGATGAGAGGAAAAGCCTTCTCTTATTTCCATGGTCTTAGATCGACAATTTTAACCACTTGACCCTTTTGTTTATTCATTAATAAACAAAATACCCAATGGCATTCACTGGGTATTTGTATTTAAAATCAGTAACCTATTTTTACAAATGGATTAACTTTCAACTTACTCTTTAGAACAGGTATTTGGACGAACTGAATCAACAAGATTAGAAGTACAGTTCCAAGTTCCAGAATTTGAGTTATAAGTAAATGATACTGTTTTGTCAGCAATTTTATCATTTAACCCATTACCAGCAGAGTTAAAAGTAGCCGTTAACTTACAATCTGCTGGTGCAGTATAAACACCAGCAATATTTTTCACATACTTACCAGATAATGTAAAACCATTTTCAGCAGATAAAGCACCTGCTGGTTTAGCTGGAGTAGTAACATTCCCATCTTTGTCTTTTACTTCAGCAACGGCAGCATCTGTACTACAAGCAGTTTGAATACCAGCTGTACCAGCAATATCAACAACTCTAGTTTTTAATCCAGCTAACAGGTTAATCGCTTCTGTTGCTTGTGAGCGAGCAACGTAATTCTGATAAGCAGGAATCGCAATTGCTGCCAAGATACCAATGATCGCCACTACGATCATCAATTGATTACATTCCATAAGTTACTTTATATTGACATGCATCAAACCATTGAATTATATTATTTTACTTATTAATTAATCTTGTCCATATGGACATGCATTTTGATAGACAAAATTTTGATTTTTGTCCATATCAGAAAATGGCTTTTGTTGAGTGCGATAGGATTAATGTTATAAAAGCAGACTGGTCGGGAGATATTTTAAAATTTTGATAAGCTAAAAACGGAATAAAAAAATCCAGACTCATTTATAAGCCAACTTCTGTATTTCTTCTTTATGCTGAAGAATTAGACGTCTTGCATGATGCAGAACAATACGTCTAGTTACTTCGTCATCACCAAATTGCATGGGAAAAACTTTTACAGCTAGACGAGGTATTTGTTCAGTTACTTTATAGTCTTTTAGCCGTTTCACCCTATTACTCCCCCCCATATATGAAACATTCCGCATAGAACAGCACTTTCAATTTAAGATTGCTTTCATCCTCACACAAGCAATCACGACTAAACTAATATAGTTATCTACTCGCTTAGCTGTTAATAATTTTGCGCTTACAGCGACAAACCATTTACGACACGACATCTCACAAAACCAACAAAACTGACATTTTTTGTCAGTTAGTTGCACAAATTTACTTTCCGCTTTTTTACATTTTTAATCCATTAAACAATGTATTGATTTCATACATAATAATTGGATAATATGCTTTGGCACACTTTGTGCAACCTATAAATTAGCTTAAAAAGCTTATAAATAAATTAACAAAATATTTGTGGAGAATGTTATGAACGCACAGAAAGGTTTTACATTGATCGAGCTGATGATTGTGGTCGCTATTATTGGTATTTTGGCTGCAATTGCGATTCCTCAATATCAAAATTATACTGCTCGCTCTCAAGCCACCGAAGCATTAAATCTTTTAGGTGGGCTTAAAACCCCACTGGTAGATAATGCTGGAACTGCTGGTTTGGCTACAGCATGTAGTACAGCAGATGCTACTACTAAAAAAGTAACCGATGCAAATGGCGTTGAGCAGACAGTGCCAGTTCCTGCAGGTACTTTAGCTAAAGCTAACGGTTTTACACTAAGTGGTAAATATGTTAAATCAATCACTTCTACGGCAAATGGTTCTACTGACTGTAAACTGACAGCAGAATACTACAGCACAACAGATGGTACTGGCATCAACGATAAATTATCAGGTAAAAAAGTTGAATTTTTATATACTGCTGCAAATGGTACTTGGACTTGTAAAACAAGCTTAGATTCAGCTGTAGCACCAAAATCTTGTGAAGCTGGTGCAACTCTTTAATTACAAATTTCTTTAATGAAATTTCTAAAACGCATCAAATTTGATGCGTTTTTGTTTTAACTCAAAATTTTCTAATAATAATGAATTACACTTTTCCAGCAGTTTTTCATAATCTTCCTCAAACTGCTCATAAGCACTTTTTACAGCTTTGGTTTTATTTTTTGCTTTTTCAACCTGTTGTATAGGGGAAAGAATATTTTGCCCTGCTTCCTTCGCGACTTGCTCAATTGCTTCAATCAATGCAGCATGGCGGCTCTTCTTAATCGCCCCCCGTTTACGCCCTGCTTCAAGTGCGATGGTATCATTATTAATTGCAGAACCTTTCGGTAGGACGGTTGGTTTATTGGCTTTTAATCGCTCCAAAGCAGCATAATATTCATTGAGTGCGCTCATATTTTAAACCTCCATATTGATCGTTTGAATTTTTTGAATGGTCTTGTTTAAAGTCATAATCTCGCTTTCCATTTGACCGTACAGCAAACTGCTTGGTGCTTGTGTATCTCGTGCTCGTTGTAATCGTTGTACTGCTTTTTGCATCTTCTCTGCGCTGCCATTATCAAACACCGCATGAGCACAAACCAGACAACTCGTAATTGCAGTAAATGAAATTTTTTCGCAGGAGTCAGGGTTAGTACATGCTCCAAACAAACTCGGTTTATAAGCAATTTCACCTTTCTTCATGCGCTTGATGGTTTCATCACGATTCGGAAATACTGTGAGTAATTGCTCGCGGTCTTTTTGCAGCTGCAAATAGGTTCCTGCACCACCGAGTAAACGACTAGCACTATTAATTACACCATCTTCAAATTGTGTATAAGAATGAACGAGACGTTGATATTCCAGCTCTTGAATAAATTCCTTTTGGCTATCACTGGCTAGAATATTCGGCGCGAATACAGCATTATCTCGATAAAATAAAGTCATTGCTTCGGTTAAATGCTTATATTGAACGGATAAAGCTCCTAATCCAATAATCCCTGAACGTGCACCATACACAGCTAATGAGCGCCTAAATTGATGCGTACAGATATTCCAGTATTCACCCAGTTGACAGTCCTTTTCTTCACGCCAATTGCGAAAACCATCAAAGGCTTCCAGTTCAGCCAAGTCACTTTCACAGATGCGCAACTCATCACCAAGTAATGCCGAAATATGGTTCAAGTACTCGTTAAAATTGGACTGTGTTCTAGTCGGAGCACCTGAAAAATTAGAAATAAAATCCGTTTCACTTTCAATATTTCGATTATTTTTATGCCGATGTTTTTGTGAATATCGTGTTGGAAATAAGGGATATTCACGAGGGTTAGAAAAATCGTAGTGCGGATTAAATAACGCATAGATTTCACCAATACTTTGTGCTGCGTGTACGCCTATTTGAATATCTTCAAACGTAATCCAATAAGTAGACTTGTTGCCACCCCCGTGTAACTTTGATGTATAGCCCATAATGACATGCACAAGATGCTCATTACTTTGAATAGTTTGATAGCAATCAGAAGACAGCTGATTCACTTCATTATCACGCATACCTGTGAATAGATGAATCCAAAGTTTGGCCATTCCTTGTATCAACGTCATGTAGCGAGTCAAATTCGCATGTTTGCTAATCTGATTATTTTCAAACAGTGCCGTTAAACCAAATAAATCACGAGCATCGGCAAAACTCACTGCATTTTTATAAACTTTAAACTCGCGGGGCATACGCGCAAAAGATGGCTCTTGTTGAATGCGCTGAAACCACTGATGTAAAGCAGGCGCATACTGATTAAACTCATTGAGCTTCTCCGCTAAACTATTGATTAGATTTATATAAATACGTGAGGGGATCAACTTAGTTTGCGGACCTACTTTGCCTGACTGCAAGCGTATTTGTGCAGCGAGTCTTGCTAAATGCTCTATTGGCTTATATGTACTAAACGCAGGAATGAGCAATGGGTATTGCTGTTGTAAGGCAAAACAATCAACTAAAAATGCTTTGATATGGATTGCTTTTTGATAGCTCACACCAGCATAAGCATCTCGAACTTTTGACATATAAGCAACATTGCTAAACAATTGCTGCAATGTGCAGCCATTGCGGTAGGCAATAGCAGCAAACTGGCGCAAAACCGTATGCCGCTGCTCAATACTTTTAATAATTGACTTGCCAGATTTTATATAAAGCAAAGCAAAACTGATTTTTTTCATTTCTGCCCGAATTTGGCAGTAAAGAAAATCATTTTCTCGGACATTTTCAAGCCAACTATCAAAATTCAGGCGACAATGACACTTTGGTAAATATGGAGAAAGATCCCAAACATTATCGGCATAAACCGATAATGTTGTACCGTTTTTCATTCGCGATAATACAAAAGTACTTGGAACAGTCAGCTGATGATTTTGTAACTGATATTCATCAGGTAAAAACTGCTCAGCAATACCCAATGAATATAGATATGAATTAAATGAACTCATGATATCCACCCCAAATCAATTAGCAATTCAAAATGATTCAGCCAATACGCATGTAAATCACCGCTTTCTACTTCTTCTTGAATTGAAAAAATACGATCACGTAAATTTTCATAAGTATCTGATAAATCGTTAAGTACTTCGTCAATTCGATGTAAAACCACACCGAATTGTGACTCCCATTTAATCAAATCCGTAGCTTTTTGCTTAACGTAGCCAAGCAAACTTTTCAGTGATAAAAGTTTGCGCACATCTTCATCATCGGCATGGACTGCATAATGCTGGCAAAATAAACAGTGCTCAAATTGCTGACAGTTTGGAGTTGGGGCTTGTACAGTAAAACCCATTGCTTTTTCAGGCTGTGGCGTTGCTGTCACACATGCACCAACAGGTAAGGTCTGAACATCAACAGTTTCATCTAACATTTGCACAGCAATACGTTCGACAGTTCGAGTTTGTGAAACTGCAACGTCCCGCAACTCATAAAAGAATTGAGAAATTTGCTGGCTTGCATCTTTAAATGAAGTTCGACTGTAGTTTTTCTTCGCAGTATCGAGTGAGTGTCCCATTTTTTCGACTTCAAGCAATAAATCGCCATCGCTCAATTCAACATATTGACTGCTAACATGCTTGCGCCACTGCTGTGGTTTGATCCAGGCCATTTTCGGAAAAATACGCTGTAAAAATTTTTTTATTAATTGTAATCTGCCGTTGCTTACAGGTCCCAATTGCTGAATTTCGTTGCGCAATGGAAAGACAAAATCACATGGCTCATCTTGAATATACCAAGTGCGAAGTTCTAAAATTTTTCTAAAAATCGGCTCAAATTTAACTCCAAACTCTGGCCGTACTGTCTTGCCTCCTGCACGATTTTTCGTTCCTGAAAAGCGTCGGCCTTGTGTACTCGGTAGGATTTCCATCGTATCAAGTTGTAACTGTTGAGCTGTATCTAAATTAGCCCCTGTTTGAGCAATAAATAACAGCATGCCGATGGTCAGGCCATAGGATGCAAGTCTTTCACGCTCTAAATGCCGCTTATCTTTGTTGCGTTCTTCAAGTTTACGGATCGCTTGATTACGATTTTCACGTACACGTTTTCGATGCTCACTATCTTCTTCTAACTCAAAATCAGCCAGCATTTTGGGAAGGGCTGGAATAACTGGATATTTGGCTAAATAACTCTGTACATCAAACTGAATATGTTGTTTCTCAGTTTGATGATGAAAGTTCGAGTAAAAATAGAAGTTTTCCTCATCCACGGATTGAAAATGCGCAGGAAATTCATTTTCTTGTACAACAATACGATAAATTTCAAGAAAGACATTTAACAAAGTTGCATAAGTTTTTTGATGATCTTGTTCTGCGATCGGTAAAACAGGCACATCATAACGCTGAGACTGTACTTGCATCGCTTGACTAACAATATCAATTTCATGACAGTCAAATACATATGCGATTAACTTCGCTGCATTACGCTGATATTGCTTTGCTGTATGTGCAGCCAGGTTTTCTTCATCAGTATCTGCAAGCAAAGTGCGATCAACTAAATATTTGCTGTAACGACGATACGCATCAATCACAGTGTCTTGATTTGATAAATCAAAATTTTTCTTTTGCAAATCCACATAATCTAGAAACATTTTACTAGTGTAGTAAAAGAGGCCTTTTGACAAATCTGATCCGCTCATTTGCAACAAATAGTCCGTTAAACACTGCAAAAAATAACGTCTTTTTTCATCAAAAGATGCAGATAACTGTTGTTCTGACAAAACCTCGCTAGATACTCTTTTACGATAAAACAGAGTTCCAATGTCAAATGTCTTAAAAGCAAAAGAAGCTGTCTTATCTTTGCAGACGAGAACAAGTCGCTCATGCTCATTAATTTGTTTGTTGATATCTGAGATATGCACAAAAATCGGAGAGCGTCTAAAATTCATGACAATTCTCCCGCTAAATTGACAGAAGACATCACGTATTTCATTAAGCTTGATTCATACTCATGCTGAATTTTACTGCGCCATTGCAATCGTGATTTATAATTCAAATACTGTAAAGTCGTGCTGATGTTACGATGTCCCATACGAGCTTGCACATACTCAACAGCGGTCATAGCAGAATGCCCATCTGGCAAATGCTGTAACTGACTTTCGAGCAAATTCATACCAAAACTGGCACGTAAGTCGTGGAATTTAAAACTTTTAAATTGTGGATCAATCAATCGAATTTCGGGTAATAGCACGACCTTTAAATAGCTGCGTACTGCTTCACCTTCATAAAGTTTAAGTTTTGAGCTAAACGAGTCAGAAGCTTTGATTTCCTCGGTCAGTTCTTGCTGTTCGGCTTTGCTTGTGTAAAAAGGTGTACCAAGCTTTGTGAGAAACACATAGTTTTCATCCGAGTCGCCATAGTTTGACTTTTGTCTACGCAGACGCGCTTGCTCACTATTGATATAAACTTTCAGGTCTTGTACTAACCAATTCGGGATTAGCAGCGTCATTGGTTTTTGAAATTTGGTATCAATGCCTGTACCCGCCCCAACTGGCAGACGAATAAAGCCATGACCATCAGGCTCACAACCAATTAAGTTTTTGATTCGTAAAGTACAAATCGTTTGTAAACGGGCGCCTGTAAACAATGCAAGATAAAACATCAACTGATATTCACGTGATGACTTCCGCAATGCTTTTAGTATGATTGTTTGTTCTTCAACGGTCAGTGGACTTAACTCACCACCATCGACAATCGCTTCAGAGTTTTGGGCTTTAGCAGGAACATGAATTGCAAGATCATGTGACTTAATTGCCATTTTTCGACGTGCGCCAAACTCATTATCCACCGCAATGTATTTGTAAACATCTTGGAAAGGAAGTCCATAACGTTGGTGATCGATCAAATCTTCTGTAACGAGAAATCGGTAAAAGTTCACCACTGCATTAATTCGACCACGTGCAGAGCTTGCCTCAATTAAGCCCACATTCGCTTGCTCAATCAAACGAGCACGATATTTAAAAATCGCATTTGACTGTTTTAGTTTGTGGAACTTCAAACAGTCCAGTTGCTCATCTTCTAAAAAACGCTGAAAATCAACCAACTGATTCGCAATAGATGCAAATGTTTTAAAATCATACTGTATTGTTTGCTCAAGTTTTTTCAGCAAATACAGATTAAAAACTTCAGAAGGGCTGCCATCTCCCTGAATAATTACAGGGAATTCAAGATACACATCACCATGTTTTTCGAATGCTGCATCATTTAAACGATCAGTTGCCTTTCTCAACGTCGATAACTGAAATTTTTTAATGGTCACAACTTTGGCTTTAGACTGGTAACGTGACTGACCATTTTTAAGTTTAGTGCTCATTTTGAGCCTCCTGTTTATTAAAAAACAGGCAAAAAGTGATCTTGAGATAGGATTGACAAAAATGCCCCTATTCATCAAAATACAAATGTCTGATCAGCAATGAAGACATTCATAAGAGCTCATGTTCCCGCATGGGCTTTTATACTTTTTGCCAAATGAAAATAATTAATTTTAAAATTTAGTCCACTGCATCTATCTCTTTTGTAGCATTTTTTGATTTATACTTGACAAATCATTCAAATAGCCTTGGATTTTAAGTTCTCTCATAATCAGTACTGAAGACTGTGCATCAAGACTTCTTAAATGATCTGAACAATATCGTTGATAAGCCTCACGAATTTCAGGATTCGGTAGCCGAACCAAGAATGGCTTTCCTTTCATATCGTTTACCCTTGCGTGTTAGTTCATGATTATCTCGAGCGTGTTACACTATGTAAGTATCGCTAACAAATTAATATTAATCGTTCGATTAACTTAAATCAACAGGATTTATTCAAGTGAATAAGATTTTTTTAACAGAAGAACGTAATAGGTTGAATTTAAAAGCAAAAGATGTAGCTGAATTTGTTGGTGTAGCAATTCCTACACAGTCTAATTATGAAAATGGCAAACGCTCTCCAGATGCAGAGTATCTTGCTAAACTTACGGAATTAGGCTTTGATATTAATTACGTTTTAACAGGAAAAAGAGAGTCTTTAAGTGTGACAACACAAGAAAAAATGCTGATTGAATTATTTCGGCAAGCACCAGAAACTGTACAAAGACATATCTTGGCGGGGTTATTAACTCAAAATACTCCAGAACCACCTAAGGGTAATATTGTTACGGTCGGTGACTCAAATACTGGGAATGTTGCAGGAAGAGATATAACTCTTAAATAAATAGCTAGGATTCTTATGACAAATAATTCTGTTTCTGTCGGTCATTCAAATACAGGCAATGTATGTGGTGGCAATTTAACAATTAATCACTCATTACCATGTAAAAATGGTGATGGGATGCTTTCTTATGAAGACTATCAGAGATTTCCTTATTGTAATCAATGTATCTCATCATTCCGTAAACAGACATTTTTTCGCTATCAAAAACATTCTATCGCAATTTGTTGGGTAATCTCTACCTTAGTAATCGGTGGATTCTATTTCATTATGGGACGTTTACCAAATTTTGCGGGTATTATGTTTCAGAAACATAATTTAATGGAGCCTTTGATCCCATTAATGTCAACATTAATTTTATGTCTTTTAATTTTTTGTCCAGTTAGAGTTTATGCTAGATTTTTAGCAAAAAAATATATCAATCAAAATTTAAGCTATCACTAACATAAAACTTTGCTGATTCTAGATTATTTTTAAATTTAAAAATAAATTATGAACCACTTAGTTCCCTGCTTTACGAGCCTTCGCTGTATTCAAATAAATCTTGCATATTACAATTAAAATATTTACATAAGGTATCAGCGACTGAAAGTTCAATTCGTACTGCACGATCATAGTAAAGGCTTGTTAGCGTATTACGATTGATACCAGTCGCTTGAGCTACCTCACTTAGCTTTAAAATTTTTCGCTCACCCATCAAATTTGACAACCTACATCTAATCATAACAACCTTTAAATTAAAAAAATTAACCTACAGCAGGTTAATTCAACTTGATAAATAACTCTCTACATGCTAATTTAACCTACAGCAGGTTATATTGTTTTATTAAAAAACAAATTAGCCGTTCTAAATTTCATTATATAGTTTTTTAAGGAAGTTCAGCTATGAATAACTACTTTTCTCCAAAATTCTCTGTTTCAGAGGAAGTTCGTTCAACTGCTGTTGCACTAATCAAAGAGTTTAATATTGACCGTACATTTGATTTAGCTTTGTTTCTGAATGTTAACCCCAACTTAAATGACCAAGATGCGACTTTAGCCTGGGTGAATTATTTTGAAAAAAATCAACATGATCTGAGTGACTTCAATCATGTTAGACGCCACTTTATGAAAAATTTCCCTAAAATTATGTTTGCAAATTTCAGTGAATAAAATAATCAAAGGGAGATATCAAATATCTCCCTTAATTTTTTATAGCAATCCCTCTTATGGTAATCTCAACAAAAAGTAAAATTCAATTTAATTGGTTGTCAAAATATGGAATCATTTATAAAAGCAGGCCATATTGAGCCTTCAGTCATTGTTTTTGACGTATTTGGCACACTTGTGAAGATAGGGGAAAGACGTTCCCCATATAGAAAATTAATGAAATGGCTAAAAGAAAATGGGCGACAACCAAAACCTGATGATGCCAAATTTATTATGTCCCACAATTTAAATTTGGCAGAGCTTGCAAAGCGATTAGCAGTAAATATTCCAGACCAATTTCTGCAAGAACTTGAGCATGATTTAGATGAAGAGTTACGCTCTATTAGACTGTATGAAGATACCTTATCAACTTTGGAAGAATTAAAAAAATTGGGATTCAGATTAGCATTATGCTCAAATTTAGCTATGCCATATGGAAAAGTTGTTTCTTCATTTTTACCTTCTCTTGATGCTTATGCTTGGAGTTATGGGGTTGGAGCAATTAAACCAGAGTCACAAATTTATCAATATTTAATTGATAAATTACAATGTCATGCCAAAGACATTTTGTTTATTGGAGATACACTTTTAGCTGATTACAGTGGTCCAAATGAATTTGGTATGTCAGCACGTTTAATTGATCGTAAGAATGGTCAAAAGCTGGCAGATGTTTTAAACGACATACTTTAACAACTCGTGGACGTCCCCCTAATAGTGAATACTCACAGCTCTCCTCATCTTTCCATTTTTTTAAATTCTGCAATTCATTCATCAAGCTCCAGAACCCATGCTGGTTTTATATGTGGCACATCTGGACGCTCAACACCTTGATGGTCAAAAAACTTATACACCATTGCCGCCAACTTGATAAACGCCTGTTCAAACGTATCTGCCCAAACATCTAAACGATAATCATGATAATGCTCTTGGTATAATTTACCACTATCTTCTACTTTATTGAGATGTGAGCCAGTCTCTAAATAAATCACTAATTTCCCATCATCTTCATCATTATATGCACCGTGATAAACATTTTGGCAATGCCCCCATGTATTCCAGTGCCATGATGGTACATCGCCAATAACCGTCCAAAAAGCTGGGTGTGTATCAATAAAATGATAGGCAGTTAAAAAGTCCGTTGGATTTGCGAGATATGCTTGCTCATTTTCAAAGGCAGTCTGTAAAGCAGATTGTAAATGCTCAAATTTATTTTGATCGGTGTAGGAAAACAAACTACTAGAAAGATGCTCAGAGGTTTTAAAAAATAGGCAACCATTCTCTTTATCCTCACCAAAATATTGATAAACCTCTGGTAGAATCTGTAAATCTGTAGGTTTGACATGATGGATCTGGTGTTGTACGTCTTTTAAGCTTTCGTGAATTGCTTCCATACGATCAGGGTAAGTGACGACAAGTTTCGTATCTCGCAGTGATAAAATTGCTGGTTCAGTTATTTGGGGTAACTGTTCTAATAACCAGTCTGGTAATTATTTTAATTCAGTCGGTTGCATTTTTAGTTATCCTATTTTTTAACAATTTCAACTTTTTACATACGTTACATAACATAATTTGTGCAAGTTCAGTATAAGTTAGTCCATAGGAGTATATTGTCACACAATGGCTTCGACAAGCGTCCGACTAAGCTCACGCCGAAGTCTCAGCCAACAGTTTCCTGAGCTTATTGAAGGAAAAATATTCCCCGTTTATTTTATACGACTCACGTACCTTTCCATTGAGCAATTATAGATTTTTAATCTTGGTTTAGATGTTCAAAAAGCTTGAGTTTCCTTTCTTTAGTTTTTCTATATAAGCCTCACATTGAGCAGCTAAACCAAGATGATATTTTAAAGCGCTTTCCACTCTTGCTGTCACATACTCAATACTTTGAATTTCACGCTGCTGAGCAAAGACTTGAATCGCAGGATGTAACTGTTTTGAGCAACTTGCATCATTGCTAAAGTATTTTAACGTCTTGGTTTTGGCAAAATAAATTGCAGCAAACAATCGCCCATCTTTAAACACAATCGCTGATGAAGCATCTAAACTGCTTCCAGACCGACCTTCATAATACAGAGCCTCATCTGTTTTTAGTAAATAGGGCGCTGAGTAATTATCGAAATTAGATTGAAATTTTAGATAATCATGCTCTCACAATGTTTGAAGTTCTGTTTGGATTTTTGGATGCAAAACAATTTGAGGAATTGATGAAATATCTGAATATTGAATTAAGTCTAGTTCTTGAGCATGAGTAAAAACAGAGATCGAAAAAAGTAGAAAAAGATAATATTGATTATTCATATCAAATTTATTATTTTTATGTCCATATTGACTTACTTATGGATTGTTCATTTTATATGGACACTTATGGAGTATCAATTAAGGTAAAACCTTTTTGTGCGTTCATAACATTCTCCACGAATTGTGTATTTTTTATAAAGCTTTGTAAGCTAATTTATATGAGCATAAAATATGCCAACTCTGATTATAATCATTTCAAAAGAAAAAACAGTAGTTTATAAAAAGTTTTTTTTACTTATGTTTTTTTAAGTATCCAAATAAGAAAAAAGTGACAAATAGTGTCACTTTACAGCATTTCAGATATCTCTCGTTAATTCAAAATAATTGGTGAATTATCTAGCTCATCATCATGATCTGTGATCTGTTTATCATAAAATTGATCTAAAATTTCCCCAATTTCCAATACGCCTGTAACCACCGCTTGTCGGTAATTTTTAAAGTAAGTTTATACCCAATTCTCTAATTGCAAAGCAGGCACTCTTTCAAATTCTTTGGTGTTATTCGTCACTAATATTAAGCCTTTGCTTCTTGCATGCGCTGCTATGTGTAAATCATTTTCACCAATCGGCGTTCCAATTTTTCTTAAATGTGCCTTGATACTTCCATATTGGATCGCAGACTCGATTCCATAATCCAGAATTTGTAACCGAGATAGAAAGTCTTCAATCACCTTCATATTCTGTGCAGGATTTTGACTATTTTCTGCACCAAAAACCAGTTCTGCCACGCTGATACTACTGATGCAAAGCTGAGTAGCAACTGCATTAAACTTCGCTTTAACCGTGACAGGTCTTTGCTTCATGGTATAAATCACAATGTTGGTATCGAGCATATATTTCAACATCTAGAATATTTCTCTTTCTACAACAAGCTGTTCACCACGCTCGAAATCATCAGAAAGCTGCAATTCTGGATTGTCAAAAAAACTATCCCAAGCCTGCTCAACTGGACTAATCACTCGCTCCACCCCGATCATACGAACAAAAACTTTCTGCGTAGATTCAGAGAAACGGTAAACACTCGGCAAACGCACAGCTTGAGTGCGATTATTCATAAAAATAGAGGTAATCATGGTATCTGCCTCCTTTGCGATATACACCAAGTATATAGCAAAAAGATCAAGAGGTTCAATTTAAAATAATCGGTGAATTATCGAGCTCATCATCTTTATCTGTGATTTGTTTATCATAAAATTGATCTAAAATTTCCCCGATTTCGGATACGCCTGTAACCACCGCTTGTCGGTAACTTTTTGCTTTAAGTTCAGTCACCATATGCTGACAAATCATTTGCCATTCAGCTTCATGCGTCAAAGCACAAATACCCCGATCAATTACGATTTCGACCTGCCGTTCACACAAATTGAGATATAACAATATTCCGCTATTGTATTTCGTATCCCATACGCCAAGCTCGGCAAAAAGCTGTTCAGCACGGCGGCGAGTATCTTGATAATACGCCTGAGAACAAGGAATATGCCCTTCAATCACCACCTGTATCTCACCAATATGACCATGTTCTGCCTGTTTAACGGCATTTGTGATCTCGAGTTGATCCTGTTTTGAAAACAAGCGTTTACTGGCTGAAAAATAAAATGCATGTTTAAACCAACGCTTTAAACTCGGTTGTGCTTTTTCATCCAATTTCGGCTGAGTGATGATTTGTGTTGTATCTGTTTTCGTTACCATGATCCCGATGCTCCCCCGCCACCAAAGCTACCACCGCCGCCACTATAGCCGCCTCCACCACCAAAGCCTCCACCGCCGTAACCTCCGCCTCCACGACCACCTCCGCCAGAAGCAAAGATTTGTAAGATCAATTGTGCAAGGGAAGTAATCAATAAAAAGAAAATACCAAAACCCGCCAATATACTGGTCACTAAACCAACACCACTGACCAGTCCAGCCACGATACCCGCCACACCAGCAGTTGCCGCACTCACGCGATTTCCTACTATAAATGATGCAAATACCCCAACGACGATAATGATCAGAGAATAGACCAGCATATGTGAACGTGCTTCTTGTTCATGCATGGCCTGCGCCTGACGTTCTTTTAAGTCAGCCGCAGCCTGTTGAGCAATTTCAGGGTCAAGGTTCAATACACGCTCAATTTCGTTTAAGCCTGCTTGTATGCCTTGTGCGTATTGTCCTTGTTTAAAGTAAGGTGTGATTTGATTGCGAATAATCCGACTTGCCACAATATCAGGAATCACGCCTTCCAGACCATATCCAGTCAAGATTTGAATACGGCGATCATTCACTGCAATCGCCATGAGTAAACCATTATCTCGTTTGGCTGAACCTAATTGCCAGCTCTCACCAACGCGCATGGCAAAGTCAAAAATATCTTCCTGCCCTGTGGTCGGCACGATCACAATGCCAATTTGCGCTTTATTTTCCTGATAAAGCTTTAATATTTGCTGTGAAATCGCCTGTTTTTGTTCTGCCGTGAGCAAGTTTG
Organism: Acinetobacter sp. FDAARGOS_515; assembly: GCF_003938865.1. Lineage (NCBI taxonomy): Bacteria > Pseudomonadati > Pseudomonadota > Gammaproteobacteria > Moraxellales > Moraxellaceae > Acinetobacter > Acinetobacter sp. FDAARGOS_515. The sequence goes on from NZ_RKIX01000003.1 coordinate 944,553, forward strand.
CCTGATCAATCACAGGCTCATTCATACTTGGCAAACCTCGAATCGATTCACCATCCTCCATATCATTGGCAATTTCAGGCTGTTGAACCGTAGTCGAGCTTTGCGATGTTGATGTTGCTGACTTTTGTTGCTGCGGGTTTTGCTGCTGTTGAATGATCTTGCCTGCAATGATGGTATCAGCATCATCCGAATCCTGTGCAGTGGCGACTTCGCTCCAGACCGTGGTCGAAAGCAAAAGACCGAAACAACACAGCAACATCAGAACCGCTTTTTTCCAGCGATTTTGCATCTCCAACATGACAGTTTTGATCATCACAGCACCTTTTTATCTAATCAGGTTTAGTTAAATGAAACCGTTGGTGCTTTTTCTGCGCCAGCTTCTGCGCTAAAGTTTGGTTTTTCATGCATACCAATCACTTTGGCGGTCATGACTTGTGGGAACTGACGTACATAGGTGTTGTAGTCCTGAACTGTTGTAATGTAACGGTTACGCGCCACCGCAATCCGGTTTTCCGTTCCTTCAAGTTGTACTTGTAAATCACGGAATTGCTCATTGGCTTTCAGGTCAGGATAATTTTCAGAGACTGCGATCAAGCGTGATAATGAACCCGTTAATTGGCTTTGCGCTTCCTGATATTTTTTAAATAGTTCTGGATTTTCAAGTACGCTTTGATCAACCTTTAGTCCTGCGACATTCGAGCGTGCCTGAGTGACCTCAGTTAATACTTTTTCTTCATGCGTTGCATAACCTTTGACCACATTGACCAGATTAGGCACCAAGTCTGAACGGCGTTGATATTGGTTTTGCACTTCTGACCATGAAGCAGTCACCGCCTCATCTTTGGCCTGTAAAGTGTTATAACCACAGCCAGAAAAAGCTAAAGTACTCGCAAGTAAAGTTGCAACCGCAGTCTTTTTTAAAAGATTCATGATGATATCCTCTTAGTATTTCTTGGAATTTTTTTACATAAATGCATTTTAGCGAGGATTGAAAGTGATGTTTGTTTCTTTTCTTTACATCATCAAAAAACGGACATTGCATCCGTTTTTGTGAAACTTACCGTTGTAGTCAATTAATTTAACTATAGAGCTTTGGCACGACTTCTTCCTGAAAGCTTTGCATGTGATATTCAGTTGCCATTTTCTCTTTCCAGTATTTCACAATCTGACTATAGTCCTGTTCCGCTGGATGAAAGTCCGCTTTGTAATAGGACAAATATTCAGGTAATAATTGAATGAGCATCTTAGCTAACAAATACAAGCCAAATAGATTGCCTCCAATTTTAGGTAAACTACGCCATTTATCTTGCCAAAATAAACGCGTAGTTGAATACAGCGTTAGGCTCGCAAAGCCTGTCGTGACGCTACGCATCAACAAACGACGAACACGGTCATCGCCGTACACTGCCTGATACACCTCAAAAGCGACTGCGCGATGTTCGATTTCTTCAATCGCATGCCAGACCCAAAGTTTGATCGCATCTTCATCGAGCGTACTCAGCACTTCAGGATGACGCAAAATATAGCCGCCTAATAATGCGGTAAAATGTTCAAAGGCACAGGTAATGGCCAACTGAATTTTAGGATGTAAGCTGCGGACATGAATATTTTTTCGCGCTAACCATGCCTGAAAACGATCCAGATTATAGTGATCACGTCGCCATGCATCATTAAATTCACTATGCGCTTTGGAGTGCATGGCTTCTTGCCCAATAAAAGCCGCAATCTGCGCCTGCAATGTTGGATCAGTTACTTTATCCCGAACATTACGTACGCTATGTACAAAAAATTGTTCACCAATCGGAAAGGTCGAAGACAAGGCCGTGAGCATATGTGACATGACAGGTGAATTGGCAAAGTAATGTCGTTTAATTTTTTCAGGGTGAAATTGTAGACGACGTACGGTAATACCAAGCGCTTTCGGACGATTTAGATATGATTTTTGTTTCGTCACTTGAGCTAAGCTCATGGGAATTCCTCAACAATACAACGGAGAAATCAGTATTAGAAATTTCTATACATTTGTATATTGCATAAAAACTCAGCCATTTGCCAAAGTGCTCATTTTGACCAATAAATCCGTTTGATTCTATTTGAAAGCACTTTATCGTTGCGTTTTAAATGAACTATATTTAAACAATTTAAATCGGATTTAGGCCTACGGTCATGCCCCCACAGACATATAAAATTTGTCCCGTAATAAATCCTGATTTTTCACTGAGAAAAAAATCACAAGCATGAGCAATATCTTCAGGCTGTCCGAAACGTTGTACTGGCACATTCTTTAAAATCTGTTCCGTTTCTGGAGCACCCTTTGAATTGGCTTGCTTAAACAGCTCTGTTTCAATAGGACCAGGCCCAATCGCATTTACAGTAATACCATAAGCACCCAATTCCAAAGCTGCAACCCGAGTCAGCCCAATCAAAGCGGCTTTACTGGAAGCATAGGCTATGCATGAGGTTCGGAACTGGCTCACCATCGTGGAGTTCGTAGAATTGGATTTAGGGATTGCGCTCGTGCCCAAATCGATGCAGTCGTTAAAAAGGATTATGTGCGATTTATTGAAATTGAAAATAATGACATTCTTTCTGAAACACACTGTATTTGGAATAAACGTAGCTCGTCTATTTTACTCGATCATTTTCTTCAGCTTTTACCTTTTGGCGCAGTATAAAAAGCCCGCATCACTGCGGGCTTCACATCGCTTTTGAATCTCTAGATTTTAAACATCAAGATAATCCAAAATACCTTCTGCTGCTTGGCGACCTTCCCAGATGGCTGTCACCACTAGGTCAGAACCACGTACCATATCACCACCCGCAAAAATTTTCGGGTTAGAGGTCTGGAATTTATACTGTTGTTGTTCAGGCGCAATCACACGACCTGAACCATCCAAGCCGATGTTCGCACCAGTGAACCAGTCTGCTGGACTTGGGCGAAAACCGAATGCCAGTAAAACTGCATCGGCTGCCAAAACTTCTTCAGAACCCGGAATTGGCTCAGGACTACGTCGACCACGACTATCAGGCTCGCCCAATTGAGTGGTCACAACTTTAACACCAGTCACTTTGCCATTTTCACCAACAACTTCGATCGGTTGACGGTTAAATAGGAAGTTCACCCCTTCTTCACGCGCATTATTCACTTCACGACGTGAACCCGGCATGTTGGCTTCATCACGACGATAGGCACAGGTCACCTGTTCAGCACCCTGACGAATCGAGGTACGGTTACAGTCCATCGCGGTATCACCACCGCCCAGTACAATCACTTTTTTACCTTCGACACTGATGAATTCGCCAGCATCTTTTTCCCAACCCTGACAACGATTGACATTTGCAATCAGGAAATCCAGTGCATCGTAGACACCGTCCAGATCCTCACCGGGGAAACCACCTTTCATATAGGTATAGGTTCCCATTCCCATAAACACTGCGTCATATTCTTGTAGCAGTTGTTCAATCGTAACATCTGTACCAATTTCAGTATTTAAACGGAATTCCATCCCCATACCCGTGAAGATTTCACGGCGGCGTTTCATGACGTCTTTTTCCATTTTAAATTCTGGAATACCGAATGTGAGCAAACCTCCAATTTCAGGACGTTTGTCAAAAATCACCGGTTTTACGCCACTACGCGCTAGAATATCAGCACAACCTAGACCCGCAGGGCCAGCACCAATAATCGCCACTTTTTTATCTGTCCATTTGACATGCGACATATCTGGACGCCAGCCCAGTGCAAAAGCAGTATCATTGATATATTTTTCAGCATTACCAATCGTCACTGCACCAAAACCGTCATTCAGGGTACATGCCCCTTCACATAAACGGTCTTGTGGACAAACACGACCACAGACTTCTGGCAAGGTATTGGTTTGATGGCAAAGTTCTGCCGCTTGGAAAATCTGACCCTCAGCAATCAGTTTTAACCAGTTTGGAATGTAGTTATGCACTGGGCATTTCCATTCACAATACGGGTTACCACAAGCCAGACAACGATGTGTCTGATTCGCTGCAACATCAGCAGTAAAAGGCTTATAAATTTCCACAAATTCTGCTTTGCGGACAGTAATATCTTTTTTCTCTGGATCTTGGCGTGCTACATCCAGAAACTGAAAGTCATTATTGAGGCGTTCTGCCATGTCTCTCTCCGTGGGTAGGTGCAGAGTTCGCTGTTACCTGCACCTGCCTATGTATATGCAGTAGTGGAATTATTGAGGATCAGCTTGAGTTGCTTTCAAAAGCGTGAGCAAATTAGCAGCTTTTGGTTTTACAAGCCAGAACTTCCGACTGTAAAAATCAAACTCATTGCGGATCTTATACGCCCAAGCACTACCTGTTTCTTTAATGTGTTCATCCAGAATACGAAGCAGGAATTGTTGATGCTCTTCCATCGACTCCGTCGAGATACGAGTCAGGTCAATCAACTCATGGTTGTAATAATCAACAAAGTCATTATCCAGATCGAGTACATAAGCAAAACCACCTGTCATACCCGCACCGAAGTTATGACCGACTTTACCGAGCACAGTCACAATCCCGCCTGTCATATATTCACAACAGTGATCGCCTGCACCTTCAATCACGGCAAACGCGCCAGAGTTACGCACGGCAAAACGCTCACCCGCCGTACCTGCTGCAAATAACTTACCGCCTGTTGCACCGTACATACAGGTATTACCAATAATCGCAGTATGTTGGGTCTGGAATGGTGAACCTTTTGGTGGGAAGATCGACACTCGACCACCTGCCATCCCTTTACCAACGTAATCGTTGGCATCACCTTCAAGTTTGATATGCAAACCACCTGCATTCCACACACCCAGTGACTGACCTGCTGTACCTTTTAAGTTCATGATGACTGGATGTGATTCCATGTCCAGATTGCCATAACGACGCGCAATCTCACCAGAAACACGTGCGCCAATTGAACGATCACAGTTGCCGACTTCAAAATTAAACTCACCACCTGTACCCGCTTCAATGGCAGGAAGCATTTCTTCCACCATACGCTCAGCCAGCAAGCCTTTATCAAATGGCTCATTGCCCTGAACTTCACAATACTGCGCCTTACCATTTGCCGCAGGATGTGACTGCAACAATGGTGTCAAATCAAGATGTGCGTGTTTATCAGTTTCACCCGGCAATACTTCAAGTAAATCCACACGACCAATCAAGTCTTTCAGGGAAGCAACACCTAATGCAGCCAACCACTCACGGGTTTCTTCAGCAATGAAATGGAAGAAATTGATAAGCATTTCAGGTTCACCAATATAGTGATCCTGACGGAGTTTGTCTTGTTGTGTTGCAACACCCGTCGCACAGTTGTTCAAGTGGCAAATACGCAAGTATTTACAGCCTAATGCGATCATTGGCGTAGAACCAAAACCAAAGCTTTCAGCACCCAAAATAGCGGCTTTTACGACATCCAGACCAGTTTTTAAACCACCATCTGTTTGTACACGAACTTTACCACGTAGGTCATTTACACGTAGTGCTTGATGCGCTTCAGACAGACCAAGCTCCCACGGTGAACCCGCATGATGAATGGATGAAAGTGGAGAAGCCGCTGTACCACCGTCATAACCAGAAATGGTAATGAAGTCGGCATACGCTTTGGCAACACCTGCGGCAATCGTACCTACACCCGGTTCAGAGACTAGCTTGACTGAAACCATCGCCTGAGGATTGACTTGCTTCAAGTCAAAAATCAATTGTGATAAATCTTCAATCGAATAAATATCATGGTGTGGCGGCGGAGAAATCAAGGTAACGCCCGGAACTGAATAACGCAAACGTGCAATTAAGCTATTGACTTTACCACCCGGAAGCTGACCACCTTCACCCGGTTTTGCGCCTTGAGCGACTTTGATCTGTAAGACTTCCGCAGAAGTCAGATAAGCAGGAGTTACCCCAAAACGACCCGATGCGATCTGTTTAATTTTCGAGTTACGAATCGTGCCGTAACGCGCAGGATCTTCACCACCCTCACCTGAATTCGAACGACCGCCAATGGTGTTCATGGCAATCGCAATCGCTTCATGCGCTTCTGGTGACAATGCTCCTAATGACATCCCCGCTGAGTCAAATCGTGGCAAAATTGCCTCAACCGATTCAACCTGCTCAACAGGAATTGAATTGGTGGTTTTGAGCTTGAATAAATCACGAATGGTCGCGATTGGGCGGCTATTGACCAGTTCCGCATATTCTTTAAAGTCAGCGTAATTACCAGAACGTACCGCCTTGTGTAATGCATTGATCACATCTGGGTTAAAAGCATGGTATTCCTTACCGAATACAAACTTCAGCAAACCACCCTGATCAATTGGCTTACGTGTTTTCCACGCCAAATCTGCGAGTTTTTTCTGATCATTTTCAAGATCAACAAAAGTTGCACCCTGAATACGGCTTGGTACACCGAGGAAGCATTTATCCACCACTTCTGATGATAAACCCACTGCTTCAAAAAGCTGTCCACCACGATAAGACGCGACTGTTGAAATCCCCATTTTAGAGAGAACTTTCAATAGACCTTTATCAATACCTTTGCGGAAGTTGGCTTGGGCATGTACGGGATCACCAAGTAACTCACCTTTTGCGATTAAATCATTGATCACATCATAAGCAAGGTATGGATAAACTGCCGTTGCACCAAAACCAAGCAACACGGCAAATTGATGCGCATCACGTGCAACACCCGTTTCAACAATAATGTTGGCGTCGGTACGCAAACCCGTCTGAATCAAATAATGGTGTACTGCGCCTGTTGCCAAAGCCGCATTTGCAGGTAGATATCCTTGACGCAAATTTTTATCAGAAAGGATCAATAACGTTTGACCATCACGAACTGCCTGTGCAGATTCCTCACAAATACGATTGACCGCAGCTTGTAAGCCTTCTTCTTCACGATAATTCAGATCAATTTCTGCAATCTCATAACCTGTGCGGTTTAAATTGCGTAATTGATGCATTTTCGAATTTGAAAGTACAGGGCTTGAGATAATCAAGCGATCTGCATGTTCTGGCCCTTGCTCGAAGACATTCTGTTCACGACCTAAACAGGTTTCAAGTGACATCACAATCGATTCACGTAATGGATCGATCGGCGGATTGGTCACCTGTGCAAATTGTTGACGGAAATAATCAGAAACATGGCGAACTTGACGCGATAAAACCGCCATTGGCGTATCATCACCCATTGAGCCGACAGCTTCCTGACCACTTTCAGCAATCGGACGTAGCATCTGGTCACGTTCTTCAAACGTCACCATAAACATTTTCTGAGCCGTCTTTAACTCATCGCCAGCCAATCCCTGCTCAGATAGTTTTTCTTCAAGCTCAGGGTCTGCCTGTAAGCGCAACGCGTGTTCACGCAACCACTCACGATATGGACGCATTTTTTTCAGATGTGTGCTGACATCATTGGTGTCGAGTAATTTACCTGTAAAGGTATCGACCACCAGAATTTGACCTGGCCCGACACGACCTTTAGAGACAACATCTTCAGGTTGGTAATCCCACACCCCAATTTCAGAAGCAAGGGTAATATAATCATTTTTGGTAATCACCCAGCGCGCAGGACGTAAACCATTCCGATCCAGCATACAAATCGCATGACGACCATCTTGGATCACCAGACCCGCTGGTCCATCCCATGCTTCCATGTGTTTAGAGTTAAACTCATAAAAGGCACGTAAGTCTGCATCTAGAGTTTCAACGTTTTGCCATGCAGGTGGAACCAGCATACGTAAGCCACGGAATAAATCCATGCCACCGCCAACCAGAATTTCAAGCATATTGTCTAAGCTTGAAGAGTCTGATCCAGTACGGTTTACAATTGGATTAAGCTCAGTTAAACCTGGTAATAATGGGTTTTCAAATTTCGGTGTACGCGCTAATGCCCAGTTACGGTTAGCGGTAATGGTGTTGATTTCACCATTGTGCGCCAAATAACGAAACGGCTGCGCTAACGGCCAACGAGGTAATGTATTGGTTGAGAAACGTTGATGGAACACCACGATATGTGAAGTCAGACGTTCATCCGCTAGATCTGTATAGAAGTCAGCAATTGCTGCTGGCATCATCAAACCTTTATAGCTGATCACATTTGAAGACAAAGTCGTTACGTAGAATGAGCTATCGTTTTGTAATTTTTGTTCTGCGCGGCGACGTGCCAAAAATAACTTACGGTTAAATTCAACCTCAGTCACGCCCATTGGACAGTTTACAATAATTTGTTCAAAGACAGGTAAAGACTGGAGTGCAATTTCACCCAATACATCGTTATTGGTTGGCACAACACGCCAAGCCAAAACTTTTAAGCCTTCTGCTTCAATTTCCTTGTTCAGGGTATTTTTTGCGTGCTGCGCCAATGCAGGATCTACATTAAGAAAAACGGTACCCGCAGCAAAAATCTCACTCAATGTGATATCACTGAGCTTTTTCGCTTCATCACGGAAAAAAGCTTTTGGCATAGCCAGTAATAGACCGCACCCATCCCCTGTTTTACCATCAGCGGCAATACCACCACGATGCGTCATGCAACTTAAACTGTGAATTGCGGTTTGAACAAGGTGGTGACTTGGTTGGCCCTTCATCTGGGCAATCAAACCAAAACCGCAGTTATCTTTAAACTCATCTGGTTGATATAAACCTTGAGCGGGAGCTACAGTATGAGGCGATGGCAAGTGCATAGCGTACCCTTCTTTCAACATGGCTCTTTCGAGCATAAAACGATCAATTTACTTCGCGACGTTGTCTATTACTCACGTAAAGCTAAATGTTTTACAATCCATTTTTGCATTACTATCTGACTATACGCCCTTTGTGGCAAGCAGACAGCAACTTTCTTGGCAAAAACGTGTTGAGTTATTTCGCACTGTTTTATAGCAGTTTAAAACGACGATTTCGCATACTAATTAAAAGATTAAGCTCCAAAATAGGGACAAAGTGATCAATTAGCGCATCGATAATGCAAAAATAATGCCAACACCAATTAGAAATAACTAAGTGATTTAATTATAAAAGATAATTAATTTTATATTTTTGTAACGCCTTAAAATAAACTTAAATTTTGAACCAACATTGTGCAAAATAATATTTGAGATCAATACACGCACTATTTTTGTGCATGTATTAATTAAATGGATCACTTATTTCGCGTTCATTGTTCCGCGAAGGACGATTTTCCACATTAGGCGTATTAGGTGCAGTACTACTTGGATTTGGAGAGGAAACATTATTTGATTGGCGCTGCACACCGACCACATTTCCGTCTTGATCACGCTGAGTGACTGTTGTTGAGGTCGTTGGAGCAGCAGGTGCAGATTCAACGGAGGGAGTTGGTGATACAGGGGCGACAGGTATCGGTGCGTTTCTTAGATTAACGCTATAAAGTTGCCCTGCGCTGCCCTTAATTTCTTCAGAACCCAAATCATTAATCAACGGTAAATAATTAGCCAAAGACACTGCCTTCGGGTGTACTGAAGCAGGGAATTTCAAATTTAATTGCGATAATTGATGCGTTGCATCCGCTTCACGATTAAATACCCCATAGGCTAGAACGTATTGTTCTTCCTGATTTTCACCACTTAAACGAAAGTAAATGAAATTTTTACGGTCAGACTGACTCTTTAAATAGTTTTTAATAATATTTTCATTAGACGAACGAAATAACTCAATGGTCCAGTTCCGCTGATTTTCCTGCATAAACTTAGTACCACGAAACTCTGCCTCATGATTTCCTGCGGTAATTACACGCATAGTTAAATCTAAGGGTCTGACTTCATCAGACAAAGTCCCCAAATTGGTCGTCGCGGTCACTTTCTGTGGCTGAATCTGAGACTGTGTTTCAACAATATCTTGTTTTTCGACTTGTACCACTTTATCTGAACTGGTGATTGCCCAGAAGATCAAGGCCAGCAATAAACACAAAAGACCAAGCACTAACCAACTATAGTGCTGAATATTTTGCCACAGTGTACGTGATACCGTCATGCTACACCCAATCTCACTCTGACTGATTGTCCAAAATAACCTGTTTCATTTTCTCAACATCAAATTCTTTGGTAATGACAGCCTGACCCAGTTGTTGTAACAGTACCAATCTCAAATGTCCATTCAGAACTTTTTTGTCGTGTGCCATATAAGACAAAAACTCATCCAATGGAATTTTCGGACATGATATCGGCAATTTTGCACGTTGAATGATATTTTTTGTACGCTGTAAATCTTCAGCGGAAATCCAACCCATGCGCTGTGACAAATCAGCCGCCATGACCATTCCCGTTGCTACAGCTTCACCATGTAGCCATTTACCATAACCCAAATAAGATTCAATCGCGTGACCAAACGTATGTCCCAGATTTAAAAGCGCGCGCTCACCCTGCTCTTTTTCATCGTTCGCCACAATTTTAGCCTTATGCGCACAAGAACGATAAACCGCTTGAGCCAATAGACTTTCATCACCTGCAAGCAAGCCATCCATATGCTGTTCTAACCAAGCTAAAAACTCAAGGTCACCCAGCAATGCATATTTAATCACCTCGGCCAGCCCAGCAGACAACTCACGTGCTGGCAAAGTACGCAACTGTGCCATATCCGCCATGACGACCTCAGGCTGTTTAAATGCGCCAAGCATATTTTTGCCTAAGGGATGATTAATCCCTGTCTTTCCACCGACGCTAGAATCTACTTGAGAAAGCAAAGTAGTTGGCACCTGAATAAAATAAACACCTCGCTGGAAACAGGCTGATGCAAAACCTGCCATATCGCCAATCACGCCGCCTCCCAATGCCAAGACAGTACAATCACGATTGAAACCCGCTTCTAACAATGCATCGAAAATAAGGTTTAAATTTTCAAGATTTTTATATTTTTCACCATCAGGCAGCACACAGGTCGCCACTTTTTTACCCAAAGACTCTAAATCATGGACATAATGGGACAAATACAGTTGTTCCAATGTGGTATTGGTCACGATCATCACTTGCTGACCTTTGATATAGGGTGCCAACAATGTTTTTGGGTCTAACTGACTACCAATAAAAATAGGATAACGACGATCACCGAGTTCTACATGAAGTGTTTGCATGAAACTTTAATGCCAATAATAAAATAAATAGCCTAGTGAGATTCTGCTGCCAAAATCACACGTAAAATATGCTGTGCCAATTCTCGTGCAGCACCTTGATGTGTTTCTATCACATAATGTGCAACTTCACGATACAGAGGATCACGAATTTGAAGTAGATCTTTGAGTTTTTGCTCTGGGTTTTCAACCTGCAATAATGGTCGATTTTTATCCCGATAGGTACGCTGTAATTGTAATTCTACAGGCGTATAAAGATAGATCACAATACCTCGGTTTTTCAAATAAGCGCGGTTTTCGGCTTGAGTCACCGCACCACCACCTGTAGCCACAACCAATTGTCTACGTTGGGTTAACTCATTAATGACTATTTTTTCCCGCGAGCGAAAACCAATCTCACCTTCTTTTTCAAATATCCACGGAATACTGGCACCAGTTTTACGCTCAATTTCATGATCACTATCCAGAAACTCGCGCCCCAAAAGCTCAGCCAAGTGCCGTCCTACTGTTGTTTTTCCTGCTCCCATTGGCCCCACCAAATAGATATTTGGTAGAGCTCTAAACTCTTTGCCTAGCAAGGAGTCACCTATTGTATAACTTGAATTAAACTTATATTACTGATTTCTCACCTGAGTGTCATTAACAATTCTCGGTGTCACAAAGATCAACAACTCTTGTTTATTATCTGATTTGACATCTTTTCTAAATAAACGTCCCACCCAAGGTAAGTCTCCCAAGAAAGGCACTTTCGTCTGTTGATTAGCTGTTGTTTGTTCAAACACCCCGCCCAGAATCACCGTTTCACCATTATCGACCAACACATTGGTATTAATCGTGTTTTTATTCAAGATCAATTCACCATTTGGTGCTTGGTCAGCAACTGAGTCTTTGGAAATATTCAACAGCATCTGGATTTTACCATCAGGTGTAATACTTGGTGTGACTTCAAGACTGAGTAAAGCTTCTTTAAATGAAGTGGTTGCAGTGGAACCTGCCGCAGAGTTTGTGGTGGACTGATAAGGTACTTCCTGCCCCGTTGCAACTTTGGCGGTTTGTTTATCGGCAGTCATGACTTTTGGCGTTGAAATCACTTCACCATAACCATCTGCTTGTAATGCAGATAATTCCAAATCCAGCATAAAGTCAGACAAACTAATTAAGCCAAAGGCAATTTTACTCGCACCCGCAGAAGTGACACCTAAGTCTACATTCAGGTTATCTGGGCGTTCGATGGTGTATTTACCATCGTCATCTGGTTCACGCAGATTCCATAAAGTGGTTTCACTACCACCGACCAACAAATCATTATTTTTGGTAATCCCCTGTGAAAGCACACCCCACTTCACCCCCATTTCTTTGGTAAATGAAGTGCTTGCTCGCACAATCCGCGCCTCCACCATCACCTGCTTAACACGCACATCCAATAAATCAATCATTTTACGAATCTGATCAATTTTCTGTGCAGTATCATTAATGATTAAAGTATTGGTCCGCGGATCAATCGACACAGTACCTCTTGGACTCAGCAAACTACCAACACTATCACCTAGCGGCTCTGAACCACCTGATGATGAACCTGAGCTTGAGCTGTTTTTACCTTGAGTCATCAATTTTTCAATATCGGCGGCTTTCGCATAACTGAGTTGAATATATTCAGTTTGTAATGGTGCAAGCTTGACACTTTGCGCAATCGCTTTGGCTTCTTCTTCCTCAGCTTTGGTTAATTCAGTAACAGGCGCAATCCAGATCACATTACCATTACGGCGTTTATCCAGATTTTTAGTTTTTAAAATAATATCTAAGGCCTGATCCCACGGTACATCCTTTAAGCGTAGAGTAATATTGCCCTGTACTGAATCTGCCGTCACCATATTGATATCAGTAAAATCTGCCAATAACTGAAGTACACGACGCACTTCAATATCTTGGAAATCTAGAGAGATTTTTTTACCACTATAATTTGGCGTAGAACGTGCACCTAACTGATTACGCTCCACTGGACGTTTAAGGCTTAAAGTCAGCTTATTTTCTGCCTGATATGCCATATATTCATAGCTACCAGCAGATTGCACCACGATTACCCCATTGCCGCCTTCATTATAGGCATCCACACTCGCAACTGGCGTAGCAAAATCATTGACATTTAAACGTCGTGCCAAATTGGTCGGAATTTTATTTCCTAGCATACGCACAACAATTTTACTGCCTTGTTGTTGTACATCGACAGGCGTATTACTGCCAAGCAAATCGATAACCACTTGACCTTCGCCCTGCGAGCCGCGCTGAAAACCAATATTAGAAACCCCTTGCTGAATATTCGTTGCCGCTGGCATAGCAACAGCGGCAGGGGTCATTACTTGTTGGGCACTATTAATCTTTAAAATAAAAGTATTGCCTTCAACACGAGTGGTAAATGCACCCGCATCTTTTAAATTGACCGTTAGACGCGAACGCTGTGCATCAGACATGACATCGACACTGCTGGCTTCATTGGTCGCGACAGCAATAGTATTTTGTTTAAGACCCAACTGAGCCTTATCAAAATCCAAAATCAGTCTGGATGGCTGTTCCATTTGATATGCTTGTGGCTGCGGTGGCAAACCATTGAACATCACACGGATTTCTGTCCCCTGTCCTGCGATATTCATGGGCACAATATTGGTAATACTGACCTGCGCACTAGCCACTTGCATGATTGCAAATGCAACCGCACCCATTGAAAACTGTCGAACTGTATGATTCATTGACTCACCATCCCCAATCAGAAATTTTTTTAAACCCTTTTTCATTGTTATTCCTTTCATACTTAAGGCTCAGGCCCAATCAGAACCAAGGTACGCGGACGCTCAACATAACCATCTCGACCATCTGGTACAATTTCAACCAAATCAATTTGTGTCGGACTGATTCCGACAATTCGCCCTTGATTCATTCCCATATAGCTTCCAACCTGAACCCGCTCAACTTGTCCATCAGGCGTCTGAATTAATGCAAGAATCTTTCCATTTTGGCTACGCATACTGCCTTTCATATTTAAAGATTCGAGTGCGTAGCTTTCAAGTGGTTGCGGCTGACGATTAAAGTTCGGATAAACCCGTTTACCTGCCATAATTTTGAGTTCAGCTGCCAAAGAGCTAGGTAAAAATGGGCTTTTCAACTGCATGGCTGAATAGGTAAAACTCGGCACAGGCGTAAAAACAGGTGCAGGTTCAATCGGCAAAGGTGGCTGATTACGAATGGCTGCCATTTGTTCATTTACAGCATCAATACGTGAATCACAACCAACCAAACCACAACATACGATTGCCATGAAAATACTATGTTTTTTCATTATTTTGCCCCCGCTGCAACTGGAGCAGAAGCACCACTCGCCTGATCATCCGCACCTATATATCGATAGGTTTTTGCTTTCAAGGAATAACTAATTTCAGGAATATCTGCTTTTTCTTTAACCTGCTTTCCTTCAATAACAAAATCATGCAAAGTCACAATACGTGGTAGTGCTGCAATAGCACTCACAAATGCACCAAAGGCATGATAATCCCCAGTCGCATCAATCGAGATCGGCTGCTCAATAAAGAATTCTTGTTTAACTTCATTTTCCAGACGAATATTTTTAAATTTAAGTCCAGAATTTACTCCTGTCATATTGATATCTTCAACAAGACTTGGAATTTCTGTTTCTTTTGGGAGTTGTGCCAATTGCTGATTAAAATTCGATTCCATTTCCTGCAACTGAACCTGATATTGCTGCAAGTTACGTAATTTTGAATCCTTTTCACGAAACTCGTTGAGCAAATTCTGCTCTTGTGCCTGAGCTGTTGAGATCGCATCCAGTTTAGGCTTAATGGCTAAAAAATAGCCCAAAGCACAGACGGCGAAGAAAATAAAAATCCAGCAAGTAATCTTAACTGAGAGTGGCCATCCCCCGTAGTTATTCATATCCAGCGTATTAAACTGCTGAAGAAATTTATCTAAGGTCAATTTCTTTTTCTTTGGTGCAGCAACTTCAGGATCTAGTTCATTGAATTCATCACGACTCATTGTGCTGCCCCCGTATTTGAACCTGATTGATCGTTATTATCTTCTGTAACTGATGCCCCAATTTCACCCAAATCTGTGGTCACAACGAAAGTACCATAACTTTCTTCGACGCGCGGCACCACAGAGCTTTGATTCTGATCTTTTTTATCATCTGCCGCCAAGAAGGAGTTCATAAAGGCATTACGATACCACGGCGAAGCCTCTAAGTTACGCAACAACTCTGCAACAGTATTTGGACTTTCCGCTTTGCCTTCAATGGTAAATTTATCGCCTGTACGACTGAATTTGGTCAGATACATATTACTTGGTGTTACCCGCACCAATTCATCAATCAAGCGAACCGTTACTGGACGTTGACCTTCCAAACCTTGAATCAGCTTCATACGCTCTACAATCGCATTTCGACGCTCTTGTAAGCCATTCAGTGATTTCAACTGCGTATCCAGATTCTGGTTAGTGCTGACAACCAATTGATTGGCTTGTTCTTGATCATTAAGCTTATGATCATAAAACAACCAAGCCAAGACCACAGCCACTACCCCAAGTACTGCAACCGCAGCACTAAATGCAATAAATTGTTTCTTGCGCTGTTCTCTTAGCTCATCACGCCAAGGGAGTAAGTTAATATTTGCCATTAATCAAAACTCCTCAATGCCAGACCACATGCCACCATTAAAGAAGAGGCATCATTTTCAATTTTTTTGATATCTACCTGAGGAGAAAAACCCATTTGTAAAAACGGATTAGCAGTGGTAACGCGATAACCTAATTTTTGTTGTAGAAGTTTTGGCAAGCCAGAGATGTTGGCATTACCACCAGCCAATAAGATATGGTCAATTTCATTAAACTGTGAGGAAGAAAAGAAAAATTGTAAAGATCGTGCAGCCTGCTGAACCAACGCTTCTAGGAAAGGTTCCAGCACTTCAGTATCAAAATCATCAGGTAATGAGCGTTCTTTTTTAGCACGACCTGCTTCTTCAAAAGATAAACCGTAACGTGTCTGAACGTCCTGCGTCAGTTGCTTTCCACCAAAAACCTGTTCACGGGTATAAATAATCTTACCATTTTGCATGACCGAAAGTGTGGTCATGGTATGTCCGATATCTAGAATACCGACGGTATTAACACCCATCGGCAAAGTATCAGCAAATACTCCAAAAGCCCGTTCCATTGCGTAGCTTTCGACATCAGCAACTTTCGGTGTTAAACCTGCAAGCTCAAGCACTTCTACACGTGTTTCAACGTTTTCGGTACGGGTTGCAACCAATAAAACATTGACTCGTGCAGGATTTGCCAAACGATCAGGCAGCACTTCAAAATCCAGACTAACTTCGTCCAGTGGAAAAGGGATATATTGCTCTGCATCCATACGGATTTGAACTTCACGCTCATCATCCGTCATGTCCGCATCCATTTCGATGATCTTATGAATCACCATGGAAGTCGGAATCGCAATAGCGGCATTGGTCGATTGCGGGTTGGCCAAGTTAATCACTCGCTCCAACGCATCCCCGACTGCTTCCGGATTGAGAATGTTCTTCTCAACCACGCTATTTTCTTGTAAGGGTATCAAGGCATAGCTTTCTACCCAGTAGCGACCGTTTTTTACAGAGAGTTCTAATAACTTAACAGAAGTCGAACTAATATCGACCCCTACTAACCCCTTATTTGGTTTACGATATAACATGCGCACGATAGCATTATCCTATTATTTTTTTATCCCCAAACAAAACAACAAGCTGATCTCGGTCTCTAATTTTATACGGATACAATAAGGCATCTAACAATCCGCATGTCTAAAGGATATACTGACCATCAATTCGTTTGCTATTAGCTCTTATTAAAACTTACTTGTTATGAAAAAGCTATCCAGTTCAGGTCATGTTCATCCATTTTTTTTGGTACTTATCATTATTTTAGTCTCAGTTCCAATGGGTTTTTATGGCATGTATCTCTATATTGCGCCATCCCTACCTGAAATGAGCTCTTTAAAAAAAGCGCCTTTACTAAAACCATTACAAGTTTATACGGCTGATAATGAGCTAATCTCAGAATATGGCGGCAAACTTTCTGTGCCCGTAGAATATAATCAAATTCCACCTACTTTTATCCATGCCTTTCTTGCAGCAGAAGATTCTTCTTTTTTTGAGCATAGTGGCATCAGCTTTAAAGGTTTAGGTCGTGCAGTCAGTGAAACCATTACAGGTTCTGATGTGCAGACAGGTGGTTCTACGATTACCATGCAGGTGGCCAAAAATTATTATTTAAGCCCAGAACGCACTTTAAAACGCAAACTTACCGAAATTTTTCTGGCACGTAAAATCGAACAAAACCTGAGCAAAGAAGAAATTTTAACGTTGTATGTCAATAAAATCTTTTTAGGTAAAAATGCCTACGGCATTGCCGCCGCAGCCAAAATTTACTACAACAAAACTTTAGATCAGCTCAGTATCGCAGAAATGGCCATGCTAGCAGGTTTACCTAAAGCACCATCACGTTTCAATCCTGTTGCGAATCCTGAACGAGCTCTAGAACGTCGTAACTGGATTTTGGGTCGTATGCTACAACTGGGTTATATCACTCAGACCCAGTACCAAACTGCGGTTGCTGAACCGATTAAACTCAATATGCCTGACCGTGGTTTGACCAACCGTTTTCCCTATGTCGGCGAAATGGTACGATCTGAATTGGTCGAAAAATTTGGTGAACAAGCCATCGATTCTGGATATAAAGTTTATACAACCATTGATAGCAAACGCCAGGCTTATGCCGAACAGGCAGTTCAGGATGGTCTGGAGGCCTATGATCGTCGTCATGGTTGGCGTGGCGCTGAAGCACACGATAAACCTTTAAATTCATTTGTAGCTTATGCCAATACCTATCCTGCACAAGTCACCAAAGTCAATAGTTCAAGTTTTGAAGCCTTAATGCAGGATGGATCAACGGTCACTGTTCCTTGGTCAGGCATGTCTTGGGCACGTCCTTATCAAAATGCCAATAGCGTAGGAGGAGCACCAAGCCGTGCTTCACAGATCGTTAAAGTTAAAGATATTGTCCGTTTACGCCCAAATGCAGAAAAAACCTCTTGGGCGTTAGTACAAATTCCGCGTGCGCAAGGACAACTGATTGCTTTAAACCCAAATGATGGTGCGATTGAAGCGATTGTCGGTGGCTATAACTTCTATCAATCCAAGTTCAATCGTGCGTTACAAGGTTGGCGTCAGCCAGGTTCAACTATCAAGCCATTTATATATGCGCTGGCTTTAGAACGTGGCATGACACCCTATACAATGGTCAATGATAGTCCGATTACGATTGGTCGCTGGTCACCTCGAAACTCCGATGGCCGTTATTTAGGCATGATCCCGTTACGTCGTGCCTTATATTTATCACGAAATACGGTCTCTGTACGCTTACTACAAAGTGTTGGCGTTGAGCGTGCGCGCCAATTACTCATGGACTTCGGTTTACAGGAAAATCAGATTCCACGTAACTTTACGATTGCACTTGGAACGCCACAGGTACTTCCTGTACAAATGGCGACGGGTTATGCCACTTTTGCCAATGGCGGCTATCGTGTACAACCTTATTTTATTAGCCGTATCGAAGATGCTTACGGTAAAGTGATTTTTGAGGCCAAACCTGAATACGCGTGTATTTCGTGTATTAATGAGACTGAAAACACTCTTACGGATGAGCAAAAAGCGCAAACGCCTGATGATGAAGTGATTGAAGTCACTAATCAAAGTATGCAGACCGAAGCAACAAACACAGCGTCGCAAACCCAAGCAACAAGTCATTCTGGTGATTATCGTCAGGCGCAACGGATTTTAAAATCCAGCTCGGCCTATGATATGGCCAATATTTTACGTGATGTAATTCAACACGGTACAGGTCGTGCAGCACTCAAAATTGGCCGTGATGATTTAGGTGGTAAAACGGGTACAACCAACGATGCTAAAGACGCATGGTTTGCAGGTTTCAATGGCAAGTTAGTTTCTGTAGCTTGGGTAGGCTTTGACCGCCCAACCACATTGGGACGACGCGAATATGGGGGTATCGCAGCACTTCCAATCTGGATTAACTTTATGGATAAATCCTTACAGGGAACTGCCTCTTCGTGGGTTCAATTGGATAAAAATGCTAAAGCGCCAATATCCCGTGAACAGCCAAATCTTCAGGAAAATAGCAGTAAGAGCCGTACAGATCGCACTTCACCACCGCTTGCGCGTCCACTCTATGTGCCTGCCCCAGCAGCGCCTGCTCGAACATCGGATAATGACTTTGCTGATTTACCAGGTGAAGAAATTCTGATTCCGTCAGAACAGACACCACCATCGCTCAATCAAAATCAGCCAAATCAACCTAAACGTGCTGAGCCTGCCAAACGTGATGCACTTGAGGGTTTAATCAATCAGGTGACCTAAATTTATTCATCCTTTAGACTTGCCTTAAAGCCATCTTTCAAGATGGCTTTATTTCTTTTGGAAAAGATACATTTGAAAATGCGCTGTAAGTTCAAACTGGGTTTGCTGTTCCAATTGCTGTCTTTTTTCAGGCTTGGCTTTATAGGCATAGGGTGTCATTGCAATCAGATTTTTCAACTGATCCTGATCCAAATCAAACTGGCTCTCGACATGTTGTTGCAAGATCAACTCAAAATCGGACTGTAATTGCTCAACAAACTTATTGGGCTGATGGGGTTTTACTTCATCAAATAGCGCTTCACGCAACGCATATAAATGCTCAGGCGCAGGCGTCACCACCAATAAATAACCTTTTGGTTTTAAGGCTCTTAAAATTTCATCTTTCGGAATCGGGCTAAATAAGCTGGTACAAATATCAATACTTTGATCAAGTACAGGTAAGGTTGCGCCTGTCCCCACCACCCAAGTCACTTGAGCGTTAAGCTTGGCCGCACGTTGAACTGCCGTTTTTGCGATATCTAGTCCGATGCATTGCTGAACTTGTTGCTGCATCGCAGACGTGTAATAGCCTTCGCCGCAGCCAATATCCAATAATGTATGCAATTGCAGTTGCTGCAATTGAACCACGACTGCATCACGTAAAGGCTGATAAAAACCTTCGGATAGAAAAAGACGACGTGCCAATACAGACTCAGGTGTATCTCCGGGTGTTTTACTGTGTTTGTGTTGAACCACATGTAAATTTACATAGCCTTGTTTGGCCAGATCATAACTATGCCCTTGCTCACATCGCCATGTGCGCCCGATCAAATTTAAAGCCTGACGACACACTGGACACATCAACACACTCATGATTTTCTCTCATATAAAAAAAGCCAGCTTTGCTGGCTTTTTGAGTTTTTCAGCTTAACGTAATTTTAAAGTCATTAGACCTAAAACCACCAGCATAATGGTAATAATCCAGAAGCGAATCACCACCTGTGTTTCTTTCCAACCCTGTTTTTCATAATGGTGATGCAACGGCGCCATCAAAAACACGCGTTTATTACGCATGCGTAATGACCCAATTTGCAGGAAGACTGAAATCGCTTCCATCACAAATACGCCACCCATAATCGCAAACACGATTTCCTGACGTACCATGACTGCAATCGTACCTAGCATTGCGCCCAGTGCCAATGCACCGACATCACCCATAAAGATTTGAGCAGGATGTGCGTTGTACCATAAAAAGGCTAAGCCCGCGCCGACCATTGCGGAACAAATTACCACCAGTTCAGAGGTATATTTGACATAAGGAATATGCAAATAGTTGGCAAAACGGATATCACCCGCCAGATAAGCAAACACCCCCAAACCTGCGGCAACCATCACAATCGGCATAATCGCCAAACCATCCAGACCGTCGGTTAGATTAACTGCATTAGATGCACCGTTAATCACAAGGTAGGTGAAAATAATAAACGCAATGCCTAAAGGTACTGCGGATAATGGAATGGATAGATTTTTGAAAAATGGAATCAACAAATCCAGCATGTTCGCAGTATGAATCGGATTCGGCTGATGAATCGCGATCACATACAATGCAATCCCTGCTCCAAGTGAAGCCAGCGATGTCCAGAAAAACTTTTTACGTGCAGGCAAACCGGCATTGTCCTTATAACGGATTTTAATCCAGTCATCCGCCCAGCCCACGGCACCAAAGACCACCATGACTCCAAGCACAATCCAGACATAAGGATTGGATAAATCCGCCCAAAGCAAAGTACTGATCCCAATCGATAAGAGGATCAGTACGCCTCCCATGGTTGGTGTACCCATTTTTTTGGCATGGTTTTCAGGTGCGTAAGAACTCACCGCCTGACCATATTTGAGTGCCTGTAATTTACGGATCATCACAGGGCCAAGTAACCAGCCAATCGCCAGTGCAGTCAATATACTGAGTAAAGAACGCAGGGTTAAATATCGAACCACCTGAAACGAACTGTTATAGCCCGCAAGATGTTCAAATAGCCATAACAGCATTTAGAGTTTCTCCATCAAATCTGCCATCAACGTTTCCATGTGGGTATAACGAGAGCCCTTAAACAGGAAACTCATTGACTCGGGTTGATGTTGTTGAATTAAATTCGTTAAAAAAATCAGCGCGTCTGCTTGCGTTGCAAATGCTTTTAATTTTGAGGCATGAACACTGTTTGAAGCCCCTTGTAAAGCCGCTTGAGCAAACTCACCCACGGCGACAATTAGATCCAAAGGGTAATCGACCAGATCACGTCCCAAATCATGATGCTCTTGCACACTTGCATCACCTAACTCACCAATATCGCCCATGACCATGACTTTAAAGCCAATCTGCTGACTGAGTACTTCAGCCGCAGCACGCATAGAGGTGGGATTTGCATTATAGGTATCATCAATAAAGAGATATTGCTGATGCTGAATAAAGTTCAGACGACCTTTTGCACCTTTGGCCTGTTCTAGCCCCTTCACAATATCATCCAGTTGAACCCCAATGGCAAGTGCAAATGCCGCCGCCGCAGTCGCATTCTCTACATTATGCAGGCCTGCAAAAGGCAGATGAATCTGTGCGACACCTTGCGGTGTATGCAGTGTAAACTGACTGGATTGTGCATTAAGTTTAATATCAGTTGCAAAAACATCACCACCTTCTCCAAAAGAAAGTTGCTGTGCAGTTTGTACAGCCTGACGAATTTTCGCGGTAAAATCATCATTTGCAGGGATAATCGAGCTACCCTCTGGCGCAATATGCGCATAAATTTCCGATTTCGCACGGCAAATGCCTTCACGTCCACCAAATTCGCCCAAATGTGCAGTCCCGATATTCAGAATCCCCGCCACCTGTGGCTGCACCAGACCAGAGGTATAATCAATTTCACCCTGATGGCTTGCACCCAGCTCCATCACAGCATATTGATGTTCAGGTTTGAGCTCAAGCAACATCATCGGTACACCCAAATCATTATTGAGATTACCGCGAGTGACTAAAGTCGGTGCAAGTAGTCCGAAAATACTGCCCAACATTTCTTTAGTCGTGGTTTTGCCGCTACTTCCAGTCAATGCAATGACTTTTAAATCTGGATATTGGGCGCGACGATAAGCACCTAAATGACCCAGCGCCAGACGTGTATCTGGCACCACAAGCTGAGCAATATCAACATCTATAGGACGCTCAACAATCGCCACCTGACAACCATGTTGAGCCACTTGTGCAACAAAATCATGTGCATCAAAGCGCTCACCTTTCAATGCTAAAAAGGCATCGCCCGATTCGGCATGACGCGAATCAGTTAAAATCCGTTTGATGGATTGTGTAGGCAGCTTATCTTGATACCAATAACCATGCGTTGCCTGTTGCAACTGTTCAGCCGTCCATGGAGTCAACTCTACCGTACTGGTCGTCGATGTATGCATAAAACTTAAACCTATTGTGCTGGATATGCGCTATGCACTGAATGCGCCTGCGCATCGATTGCAGCCTGAACCTCTACGACATCATCAAACCAGTGTCGCACCCCATCAATTTCTTGATAATTTTCATGTCCCTTGCCCGCAATGACCACAATATCGCCATTTTTGGCTTCATTCACGGCAAATTTAATCGCTTCACGGCGATCTCGAATTTCAAAGACATGATGTAAGCTAAAATCTACGGCTTCACGCATATCTGCAAAGATTTGATTCGGATCTTCGGTTCGAGGATTATCAGAAGTTAATACCACAGGATCCGCACCTTCCAATGCTGCTTGCGTCATCAATGGTCGTTTGCCCCGATCACGATCACCACCGCAACCAAAGACCGCCCAAAGCTGATGCCGAGTATGTCGCTTTAAGGTAGTTAACACTTGGGTTAATGCATCAGGGGTATGTGCATAATCCACCACAAATAAACGCTCACCATCGCGAATCACTTGCATCCGTCCTGGCGCACCCTGAAGCTTAGGCACGGTTTCAATCAATTCAGCCAGATCGAATCCCGCAGCTTCAACCGCAATCAAACTCGCAATCAAATTTTCCACGTTAAACTGTCCCAAAAACGGACTTTGAATCTGGAAAATACCACGCGGACTGCGCAATTGAATCTCTGCACCATGCAACTGATAATTGACCGCCTGCACCAGATAATCTGCGCTTTGATTTTGCAGGGAATACGTATAAATTTTAGGTTGAGAGGGATTGTTTTTTGCCACCTTGAGCATTAAATCTGCGTAATCATCATCTAAATTAATCACCGCTACTTTGAGTTGTTCAAATGCAAATAATCTAGATTTCGCTTCAGCGTAGGCTTGAAGCGTTCTATGATAATCCAGATGATCACGACTTAAGTTTGAATACACGGCTATTTCAATGTCACAACCATTTAAACGTCCTTGTTCAAGGCCATGCGAACTGGCTTCCAGAGAAGCGAAAGCCGCGCCCTGTTTGGCATAATCATGCAACAACGTTTGCAGTTGCAAAGCATCCAGCGTGGTATGTGTCGATGGATTTAAATGCGGCAAAATACCATTCCCCGTCGTACCAAACACCGCACAACGCTGTTGTTGCAGGCTGATTAACTCTGCCATCAAACGTGAAATGGTAGTTTTACCATTGGTACCCGTCACAGCAAGGATACGCGCAGGTTTTACTGGATCGGTTTCTTGCAGATAATCACGCTGCCATCGACCCATTTGCAAACGCACATCTGGACATACCCATTCATTGGCAAGCCCCAGAGACTGCTCACTAATAATTCCCAAAGCACCAGATTCAAGTGCTTTTTGCGCAAAGCTCAGGGTTTTCTCAGGTTGGGAATAACTCGTCAGTGCAATAAAAATTTGCCCCGTCTGAACTTTGCGGCTATCTAGATTAAATCCAGAAAATGGTTGTTTTAGCCATTCAATATCCAGTGCTTTGGTATAAATATCTTGAAAAGAAATCGACATAATTCACCTGATTACTGAATGGTTGGGGTATCGAGTGGTTTATCTAGCGGAACATTCATCAGCCGCAAGGATTCCTGCATAATCTTAGCGAAGACAGGCGCAGCCACCAAACCACCGTAATAACGACCTTGTGGATTTTCCACCACAACAATAATCGCCAAACGTGGATCACTGACTGGCGCAACCCCTGCGAATAGTGCACGATATTCATTATTAGAATAGCCCTTACCATCTGCGCGTAGTTTATGCGCCGTTCCTGTTTTACCACCGACACGATACCCTGGAATATTGGCTTGACGTGCCGTGCCACCCGGCATGGTGACCTGCTCAAGCATCAATAAAACTTCATCGGCTATTTTAGGCGACAATACCTGCTCGCCTTTAGGGACTTCGTCTAACTTATGCAAGCTCAAAGGCATTTTCAGGCCGTGATTGGCAAGCATGGCATAACCTTGTGCTACCTGCAAAATGGTGGCATTTAAACCATAACCATAGGCCATCGTCCCCAATTGTGACGGATTTAGACGGTTAGCAGGTAATAATAGACCACTACTTTCGCCCGGGAATTTGACTGCTGAACGTTGTCCAAATCCAACACGACGAAAGAAGGTCGGTAAGGTATCTTTTGGTAAAGATAAGGCAATTTTGGCAGAACCCACGTTCGAAGATTTAATAATTACGCCACTCACGGTTAATGCACCGTAGTTATGCGTATCCCGAATGGTATGCCAACCCAGTTTCATCGAACCCGGCGAAGTATTGACGATCGTATTTGGGGTGTATTGTCCTGTTTCTAGCGCCGCTGAAACAGTAAACGGCTTCATGGTAGAACCTGGTTCGAACATATCAATCGCACCACGGTTACGCATGGCATCTTTATTGGACAGACCCTTTTTGTCATTTGGGTTATACGATGGCCAACTGCTCATCGCCAAAATTTCACCCGTTTTCACATCCACTGCAATTGCAGATGCAGAGCGCGCATTGTTTGCTACACCCGCAGCGGTGAGTTCACGATACATAATATACTGTAAGCGTGAGTCGATACTTAAGGTAACGTTTTCTCCCGGCTGAACTTCTTTAATCACTTCTGAAATTTTGAGACGATTGCCGTGTTTATCACGAATGATTTTCTGTTCACCGTCAATTCCTGAGAGTTGTTTATTGAGCTGCATTTCCAGCCCTTCAATCCCTTTACCATCATTATTGGTCAGGCCAATAATCTGTGCATTAGGCTGAGGCTGTGGATAGTAGCGCTTATAGTTTTTTTCAGTATAAACACCCTCAAAATTACGCTTTGAAATGATATCTGTCTGCTGTGGCGGAACTTCTTTTTTCAACACCAGATAACGTGAACGAGGACGGTCATTCATCATTTTCTTTAAACTGGCTCGATCCATACCCACAATATCTGCTAATTCGTCCAGATTTAGATTCTTATCAGGCAGTTCTCGTCTTAAACGACGTGCGTTTTCGGGTTCTTTTTTAATTTTTTCCGAAATTTCTTCATATTGTTTTTTAGCTTCAAAATAATCACGCGGATCAATCACCACATTCATAATCGGGGTACTAATCGCCAAAGGTACACCATGCCGATCGCTAATCACGCCACGCATCGCTTTTAACTGTTCAGTACGCAAAATATTGGCATTGGCTTTATTTTGTAAAAAGTCTTTATTTACTACCTGAACATAGAATGCCCGCGTCACCAAAACCACAAAACACAGGAATACCGTGAACCAAAGTAAATAAAAACGCCACATATCAAAAGCAAGGGTGGGCTTTTCAGTAATGGACTGCTGTTTTTTTCGTGTTTGCTTAATGCGCTTATCTACCATACAGCATGCCTTACTTTTTTTGCTCTGGAGTCATGGGTAATGAAATTACAACAGTTTGTGCAGCAGGAGGAGAAAACATCCGCAATTGGGTAACTGCACGGGTTCCAATTTGTGCGGTCGCGCCAAAAGTTTGCTGCTCAATCAGTAAACGTCCCCATTCTGCATTTAGATCATCTTTCTCACGCATATAAGTACTTAAATCACGATAATCATGTCGGTATTCAAACACCTGAAACACCACCATCATGGCACTAATAAACACCAGACTGATCAAAACCGCGTAGGTCACAACCTTTCTAAAAGTCGTTTTACGCGCGGACGGGAACTGTTCTTCTGTTTCCATGATTTGCCTTTTCATACTAATCGTTCGGCAACCCTCAGCCACGCACTACGCGAACGCGGATTGGATTTTACTTCTTCTTCACTGGCACGTAGTCGTGCAATTTTCTTTAAACGTCGTGTATCCACCTGCTTTTGGGGTAAACCCCAGCCCGTATCTTCCGCAAGCGTTGATTCTTTTTGAATAAACTGTTTAATCAAACGATCTTCTAAGGAATGAAAACTGATCACGGCTAAACGACCCTGTGGTTTTAACAACTCTACCGCTTGAGGCAAAAAGATTTCAATATCTTCCAGCTCTTTATTTATGGCAATTCGAATCGCCTGAAAAGTTCGAGTCGCGGGATGCTTATGTTTTTCCCATTTAGGATGAGCCGTTTTGACCAATTCAGCCAATTGACCTGTGGTTTCGATGTACCCTGCCTGTTTAATGACTTTGGCCAAACGACGACTATAGCGCTCTTCACCATATTGATAAATAATATTGGCCAAGTCTTCTTCTTTAATGTCCAGCAACCATTCTGCGGCGGTTTGTCCCTGCGAATTATCCATACGCATATCGAGCGGGCCATCTTGCATAAAACTAAAACCGCGCTCTGCCTGATCCAACTGCGGTGAAGATACGCCCAGATCGGCCATGATCCCATCCACCTGAGTAATCCCAATACGATTCAACTCAGTTTGCAGATCAGCAAAACTGGCATGAATAATTTGAAAGCGGGAATCACGCTGTGCTAACTCATGTGCAACAGACAAGGCTTGTGGATCTTTATCAAACGCATAAACACGTGCATTGGCATCTAGTTTTTCCAGCAATGCCCGCGTATGACCACCGCGACCAAAAGTGCCATCTACATAAATTCCCGTATCACGTTCAGCCAGTAAGGCATCGACAGTTTCATGAAGTAAAACGGAAATATGTGACATAAGGACAAGATCATAAAAAGCTAAAAATTTAACTGCACATTATTACCTTGTTTTGGCAAAGCTCCAAACGACTTTTTGTTGGGAATTCTTATTTTTCATGGGCAAAACCGTTTTTTGGAGAATATTGCAGACAAATCAAGCCTACATGTTCGTTTTTACTCCCCCCACACGCTTTAAAATGTGTTTTAAATTATTTTTTTCACACAAAAGCCGATCTCAGCCTGAATGCTCAGATCGGTTGCTTAGAATTCATTCATACGTCGCTTTTATTTTTCTCTATGGAAGAAAAATAAAAGCGAGTTTTAATAATGATAAAAAAGTCTTTTATATATCCAATCTTAAGGTTTTTCTGCCGAAATTTGGTCATAAATCGCGCCATTTACGAAATGGGTTTTCTGCGCTTTGGCCCAACCGCCAAATACATCCCCAATGGTAAACAATTTAATTTTTGGGAACTTGCCCGCATATTTGGCTGCGGCTTTGGCATCACGTGGTCTAAAATTGTATTTCGCTGCCAGATCCTGCCCCAGTGGCGAATATAAATAGTTCAAATAACCTTTGGCTAAGTTCCGATTCCCATCTTTATCGACAGTTTTATCCACAATCGCGACAGAAGGCTCTGCCAAAATAGAAATAGAAGGATAAATAATCTCATACTGCTCCTTACCTGAACCCTGCTGAGTTGCCAGTAAGGCTTCATTTTCCCAAGACAGTAACACATCGCCAATGCCACGTTCTGCAAAGGTTGTCAGGGAGCCTCGCGCACCTGAGTCTAACACCTTCACATTATGATAAAGCTTTTTGACGAGCTCACGTGCCTTGGCATCATTGCCACCCGGCTGCTTCAAGGCATAGCCCCATGCAGCCAAATAAATCCAGCGTGGTGCTCCACCTGTTTTGGGATTTGGTGTAATAATTTCTACACCCGGTTTGGTCAGATCATTCCAGTCTTTAATTTGTTTAGGATTGCCCTTGCGAACCAGAAAAACGATGGTCGAAGTATACGGCGCTGAATTATGAGGAAACTCTTTCTGCCAATTTTTCTTGATCAAACCCACATTGGCAATTTCATCAATATCATTGGCCAGTGCTAACGTCACCACATCGGCTTGTAAACCATCAATCACCGCACGCGCCTGTTTGCCTGATCCGCCATGTGATTGTTTAAAGTCGACATCTTGTCCTGTACGTTTTTTCCAATATTCACCAAAACTTTTATTGTATTCCTGATAAAACTCGCGTGTTGGATCATAAGACACATTTAAAAAAGAAGTTGCTGCATATACTACGCTTGCACTTGTCCCCAACCATGCCAGTAATACTGTGGATAAAATCTTATTCATTGTCATCTCTTAAATTTGTTTTTATCTACTATATTTTAATGTAAATTTTTTACAATCAAGTACTTATACAATATTTTCAGAAATATATCGCATTATATGCTAAACTAAAAAATATATAATTTGATACACTTTATTTTAGGCAAAATGACTTTGCTTAAAATTTTTCATACTTTATTCATATTTCTTTGTTACAAGATAGTTGTAGCATTAAGTATCCTTAAAGGGATATCTTGATTGATATTTTTATACTTTTGTAAAAATTGTGACATAAGTCGCATTTTTATTATATATTTATAGCCGAATCGTAATTATTTTAGTCTACATTTGTTGTAGACTTGCAGTTCAGCAATAAAAATAGATGCATGCTGGGGGATGTTTGCATGAAAATGCAGTTAATTAAAGTACTTGGTTTAAGCTTAAGTTTGGGACTTTTTTCCCAGTTCAGTACTGCTGCCGTCATTAAAGACACTCAAATCAAACCGAATGAAAAAAATTCATTGATTGAAAAGGCACTGGATCAACAAAAACGTAATCTCTCGTCATTACCAACGACAGATGATGAAATTAAAATGTTGAACACAATTCGTGTTGCACCAAGCCAAAACTTTTTTGCGACTCAACATCAGCGTTTTTCTCGTTTTGTTCAGTCTTTTTTTCAGCCGCATAATTCTTAATTTTTGTTATAGCTGATTAAATTTCACAAAAAGCCTCGCGATTTTTGACTCAAATAATGGTCAAGACGCTAGGCTTTTTCCGTTATACTAGGTCCAATTCCTTTTTTGATTTTATTTTTAAATGATGAAAGTCCGTACGCGTATTGCTCCATCTCCTACTGGTTTCCCGCATGTTGGAACCGCTTACATTGCCTTGTTTAATCTATGTTTTGCCAAACAACATGGTGGTGAATTTATTCTTCGTATTGAAGATACCGATCAGCTTCGCTCTACGCCTGAATCAGAAAAAATGATTTTGGATTCGCTACGCTGGTTAGGTCTTAATTGGGCGGAAGGTCCAGATATTGGCGGTCCACATGCACCCTATCGTCAATCAGAACGGATGGGGATTTATAAGCAATATGCGTTGGATCTGATTGAAAAAGGCCATGCATTTTATTGCTTTGCAACCGCTGAAGAGCTGGATCAAATGCGTGCTGAACAAATGGCGCGTGGTGAAACACCGAAATATGATGGACGTGGTTTAAAACTTTCAAAACAAGAGGTTGAACAGCGCTTGGCTGCGGGAGAACCGCACGTCATTCGAATGAAAGTGCCTGAAGAAGGGATTTGTCGTTTTAATGACTTATTACGGGGTGAAGTGGAAATTCCCTGGGCACAAGTGGACATGCAAGTCCTGTTGAAAACGGATGGCTTACCTACTTATCACCTTGCGAATGTGGTCGATGATCATTTGATGGAAATTACCCACGTGTTACGTGGTGAAGAATGGCTACCATCTGCACCGAAACATCAATTGCTTTACCAATATTTCGGCTGGGAAATGCCAGTGCTGTGTCATATGCCATTGTTGCGTAATCCTGACAAATCAAAATTATCCAAACGTAAAAATCCAACCTCTATTAACTATTATCGAGATATTGGTGTATTGCCAGAAGCCTTGCTGAATTATTTAGGTCGTATGGGCTGGTCGATGCCAGACGAGCGCGAAGTGTTTACTTTAGACGAAATGATCGAGCATTTTGATATTCAACGTGTCTCTTTGGGCGGGCCAATTTTTGATGTAGAAAAACTCAACTGGCTCAATGGTCAATGGATTAAATCCCTGACACCAGGACAACTGCTTGATCGTCTACTGGCATGGAAAAATGATCGCAACACATTGGAAGATATTGCTGCTGCCATTCAACCACGAATTCATTTGTTGTCTGAAGCCGTCAATTGGGCTGGTTTTTATTTCAATCATATGCCCAATATTACCGCAGAGATGTTTGAAAGCAAAAAACTGTCACAAGAACAAGTTCGCCAAAGCCTACAGTTTGCCATTTGGCGACTGGAAAGCCAATTCACTTGGAACAATGAGACAGTGAGTCAGATTTTGATGGATTTAGCCAATCAAATGGAGATTAAACTGCGTGACTTTATGCCTGCGTTCTTTATTGCGATTGCAGGTTCAACCAGTTCTACACCTGTGATGCAGTCGATGGTCACGATTGGCCCTGATTTAACCTTTGCTCGTTTGCGCCGTGCGCTCGAAATTGTGGGTGTACCGAGTAAAAAAGAGCTGAAAGTCTGGGAAAAACTCAATGAATCGCTAAAATTGCCGAAAAATGATGCAGTTGATGAAGCATAATTGATTTTTTTATTGACGCATTCACACAATAGCCCTAATATGGCGCTCACACAGACTGGGGTCATAGCTCAGTTGGTAGAGCGCTACAATGGCATTGTAGAGGTCAGCGGTTCGATCCCGCTTGGCTCCACCAAATCTTAGAATGTGTTGCCTCATAAGTCCCTATCGTCTAGAGGCCTAGGACATCGCCCTTTCACGGCGGTAACCGGGGTTCGAATCCCCGTAGGGACGCCAAATTTCTAAAAAGCCGCTGCACAGACAGCGGCTTTTTTATTGTTTTTATTTGAGCTACGCTTGGTTAAAATAGAGAAAATAAAATTCTGGAGCATTTATGCAGTACCGTTGCCCAAAATGTCAAAGTGTTAAAATTATGCCTGTCGGGCAAGGTGGAACATCTGCTCGTCCAGTGATTCCGAAAAGTTTGGTGATCTTGCTGCCTGCTATTTTTATTCTCTTATTTCTGGTCCTGATGAGTATTGGCATGTGGATTTTTGGTAGTGGTGCAGGACCAAAACTACAAATTGCAACTGTGGTGGTTTTTGTGATCGCGGCAGGTGCAGGTCTGATGTTCTGGCGTGACCTTCCTAACTTTAAATTGACGATGCAGGCATTCATGCAATCGCAAAAGAATTGGAAATGTCGTGAATGCCATCACGAATGGCAAATCTAACTGATTCTTGACTGATCGAAATTAAAAGCCATTTCAATGTGAATGGCTTTGGGTCTCATGATCATGTGTTGTATCGTGTTCGTGCTCATGTACAACACATTCATCTTCTTCAATTTGCAGGGTAATTTCAGAAATGCCATGCTGATGTGACAGCATTTCATAAGCATTTCGATAGAGTTGATTCCGATCTGCGTGTGGTGCAAATAGATGTACCGTAAGATGTACATTTTTGGATGTAATTGCCCATACCTTGAGTTGGTGAATACTTTCAACACCATTTAAAGACAGTAAGTCGGCACGTAACTTTTCGATATCGACTTCTTCGGGTACACCTTCGAGCAAAATATTGATACTTTGTTTAAGTAAAACCCATGTTCTTGGTAATACCCAAAAACCAATCAATACCGCAATAATCGTATCGACCCAGTACCAGTTGGTAAAGTAGATCACAACTGCACCAATAATAACGCCAACCGAGCCTAGCGCATCACTCAAAACCTCTAAATAAGCACCTTTGACATTTAAGCTGTTATTGGCACTCGACATGAGGATTTTCATTGAGATGAGGTTAATCACCAAACCAATGGTCGCCACAATGAGCATACCCACACTTTGAATTTCAGGCGGCTTAGAGAAGCGGATATAAGCTTCATATAAAATATAAATCGCCACCACGAACAGCATGAGCGCATTAAATAATGCAGCCAGAATTTCAAAGCGCTGATAACCAAAAGTACGTTTATTATCGGCTGGGCGCTTCGCGATCTGAATTGCAACCAAAGCAATTGCCAGAGCAGCTGCATCGGTAAACATATGCGCAGCGTCAGAGAGTAATGCCAAACTTTGTGTGATTAAACCAGCTACGACCTCAACAATTAAAAATGTTGAAGTCAGTGCTAAAGCAATCATTAATTTCTTAGCATTACCTTCAGTCACTACAGCATGACTATGATCATGACCATGTTGTCCACCCATTTTGCGGACTCCTTATTATTTATCTTTATGGAGAGGTAAAAGTAGCGATAGATACATTTTACTTTTACCTCTTTCAAACACTTTTTTGAATTGACGCTGTCATCAAAAAAGATATATCAAAACGATGACATTATGAATGCTCAGCATTTTTTGCTTTGCTTTCATTCATCCATCGATAAATGACTGGTAATAAAACCAAAGTTAATATCGTAGATGAAATAATCCCACCAATTACGACCGTTGCCAAAGGTCGTTGTACTTCTGCTCCGGTTCCTGTCGCCAAGGCCATCGGAATAAAACCAAGTGAAGCAACAAATGCCGTCATTAATACAGGGCGTAGTCGTAGTACAGCGCCTTTCCAAGTTGCCGCATGGAGATCTAAGGTTGTTCTTAGCTCTTTAATAAATGTGAGCATGACCAGACCATTCAATACCGCAACACCAGATAAAGCGATGAACCCAACCCCAGCAGACATGGAAAGCGGTATATCCCTCAGCCATAAAGCAACTAATCCACCGGATAAAGCAAAAGGAACTCCGCTAAATACCAGTAAGCTATCTTTAAAGTTACTAAATACAGCCATAAGCAACACAAAGATCATGATTAAAGCCAAAGGCACCACGATTTGCATTCGTGCTTTGGCAGAAGCTAGATTTTCAAACTGTCCACCAAAACCTAACCAGTATCCACTTGGCAGTTTTTGCTGCGCCAGTTCTGTCTGCATTTCTTTGACAAAAGAGCCTAAATCACGATCACGTACATTGGCCGTCACCACCACGCGACGTTTCCCATTTTCACGGCTCACCTGCGCCAACCCCAAAATATTTTCGACTTTGGCAATATCCTGTAATTGAATCAAGCCGCCATTGGGAAGTTGAATCGGTAATTGCGCCAATTGCTGAGGGGTACGCATTTCATCATTTAAACGAATGACAAAATCAAAACGTCGATCACCCTGTAAAATCTGCCCAACTGCCTGCCCACCAATACTTGCCGCGACAAGATCCTGAATAGACCTGACAGACAGACCATACTGAGCAGCTAAAGCATGATCAATGTCGACATTCAACAACGGTAAGCCATCGGTTTGCTCGACCTTAACCTCAGTTGCACCCTCAATTCTTCTCAGTTTTTGCGCAATTTTTTCAGCTTCCTGATTTAAGACTTGTAAATTATCGCCAAAAACTTTAACCCCAATATCACTGCGTATGCCTGAAATCAATTCATTAAAACGCAGTTCAATCGGCTGTGAGAACTCACTGTTATTACCTGGAATATGTTCAACATATGCCTGCATCCGACCACGCAACCCATCAATGCTTTCTTTCGGATTAGGCCATTGTTCACGCGGTTTAAGTAATACAATCGCATCAGAAATATTAGGTGGCATGACATCGGTTGCAACTTCAGCCGTTCCTGTTCTGGCAAATATCGCTTTCACCTCAGGAAAATCCTGAAGTAATTGTTTCTCAACCTGTTCCTGTATTTTTAAAGATTCTTCAATCCCCGTGCTCGGCGCTCGCATGAGTTGTAAGGCAAAATCTCCCTCACTCAATTGAGGGGCAAACTCACTTCCTACCCGAGTAAAAATAGCAGCGCTGATGATTAAAATACCCACGGCCAAAGTCGCAACAACATATTTAAACTGATACGCCCAATTCAACACATCGGCATACTTGTTTTTTAGCGCCAACATCCAGCGGCTTTCTTTTTCTTTGACTTCACCAGTAACCCATAACGCCACAGCGGCAGGCACAAAAGTGACGGATAAAATCATCGCACCCACCAATGCTAAGACTACTGCCATTGCCATTGGGTGAAACATTTTGGCTTCCACACCAGAAAGTGCAAAAATAGGTAAATACACCACCATGATGATCAATTGACCAAAAATCAGTGGTCGTCGTGCTTGTTGAGCCGCCAGAAAAACTTCTGTAAAACGTTCTTGGCGGGTGAGTAGACGACCTTTGGCGTGTTGAGCTTCAGCCAAACGTCGAATGCAGTTCTCCACAATCACCACTGCACCATCGACAATAATGCCAAAATCCAGCGCGCCTAAACTCATCAAATTGGCACTGATCTTCTGCTCCGCCATGCCTGTAATGGTAAACAACATCGATAGAGGAATAATACAAGCCGTAATTAGAGCTGCTCTAAAATTACCCAGAAAGATAAACAGGATGACGATGACCAGAATTGCACCTTCAATCAGGTTCTTGGCCACCGTTTTGATGGCTTTATCGACCAGTGAACTGCGGTTATACACTGTTTCGACCACAACGCCTGTGGGTAAAGAACGCTTTACTTCCTGCATCTTACGATCAAGCGCTTGAGCAACGGTTTTACTGTTCTCGCCCATCATCATCATGGCAATACCGAGTACTGTCTCTTCACCGTTATAGGTCGCACCTCCAGTTCTGAGATCATGTCCAATCGAGACAGTTGCAACATCTGCAACCCGAATCGGCAAACCATTTTTTTGACTCAGCATTACATTTTCGATGTCCTGAATCGTATCTAATGTGCCAGGTACGCGAACAGTTAACTGCTGACCATTTTGTTCCAAAAATCCTGCACCACGATTTTCATTATTTTCAGTTAAAGCCGTTTGTAGATCTGTGACAGGAATCTGTAATTGCTGCAAACGTTTTAAATCTGGTGAAACAATATAAGTTTTATTGTAGCCACCGATACTATTGACCTCTGCCACACCCGCTACCCGCTGTAATTGTGGACGTACAATCCAATCTTGGATTTCACGTAAATCCATTGCTGTGTAAGCACTGCCATCTGCTTTTTTAGCATTCGGCTCAGCTTTAATGACCCATTGATAGATCTCGCCTAATCCAGTTGAAATCGGTGACATTTGCGGATCAATATTGTCAGGTAAAGCACTTTGAGCTTCTTGTAAGCGCTGATTAATCAGCTGTCTCGCCCAATAAATGTCTGTACCATCTTTAAAAATAATGGTCACCTGAGATAAACCATAACGTGAAATAGAACGGGTTTGCTCCAGATTTGGCATCCCTGACATCGCATTTTCAATCGGGTAGGTAATGCGTTGCTCGACTTCAGCCGCAGTAAAACCATTGGCTTGAGAGTTAATTTGTACCTGTACATTGGTAATATCAGGAACAGCATCAATAGATAATTTTTGATAGCTATAGAGTCCTACCGCGATCCATGTCAGGGTAAATAACATCACCCAAATGGCATTGCGAATAGAAAACTGAATGATACGGTCAAATAAACTTTGTGCAGATGGCAAATCAATTTCTGGTTTAGTGTCCATGTTCAGCCTCTCCTTTTTCCATTTCTGATTTCAAAAGGAAACCGCCTTGACTGACATATTGCTGTTGATTGCTTAGACCAGATTTGATCTCGATCCATTGACCATCACTTGAATAATTACCGACCTCAACCGCTACGGGCTGAAAATGAACACTATTTTTTTCATTTTTGGCAACAAACACCACCGATTTACCATCGATCTGCTGAAGAGCGTTGCGAGTCACTCGAAGTACAGGCTGACTGTCCTGCGCCTCTAATAAAACATTCACCATCAAATTTGGACGTAATTCCTGTGCAGGTGTGAGTACTTTGGCACGGACTTGCAAACGTCCCGTCTGGCTATCTGCTTCAGCACTTAAAGTCTGAACCTGCGCCTTAAAGCGATTCTGAGTTTGTAATGACTTAAAATGAATCTGTTGATGAGGTTGTATACTGATACTCTTTTCACTTGGCATGATAAATTCCAGCCACAGTTGATCAAGTTGATCGATCACAAACAATTGTTTATCTGAAGTAATGTATTCCCCTACCACGATATCTTTTTGACTGATCACACCACTTAAAGGCGCTTTTAAAGCATAACGTCCCTGACTTCCTGCATTTGCACCCAAAGCTGAAAGGCGACTGCGCGCGGCCTGTACCTGAATTTGTGCCTGACGATAGGTGTTATACGCTTTTTGATAATCTTGACGTGCCGAAATCCCTTGATCAAATAACTGCTTTTCACGTTGGTAATCCTGCTGTGCCAAGGTCAATGCTTCCTGAGCAATACTCAAATTTGCTTGTTGATCGACCAATTCTGGAATAAATACAGTCGCTAAAATCTGTCCTTTTTTCACCTGCTGTCCCAACATGGCATTGACACTTTCTACGCGTCCCGTAAAAGTTGAAGCGACATGCGCTTGCTGATCAGTATTGGCAACTAATTTGGCAGGATATTCCAGCGATCGAGAAACCTGACCCTGCTCAACCTGTGCCAGTTTGACGCCAAACTCTAGCATCTGCTGCGAGGTTAGATTCAGCTCTTTAGTTTCTTCAGTATGCTCCGCTTCTCCTGCTTCATCGGCATGTGTGGATTCTGCTTTGCCGTGTTCGCCTTCATCGTGTGAATCTGTTTTGCTCGATGAATCCTTAAATACAATCCATGCACTCAATAAAACGCAAATGACGATGACCAACCCTGCCCAGAGCCATTGTTTTTGAATATTTTTAGTCGACATTATTCAGCTCCTGAGATGGCATTAAAATTACGTGTGTTTTGCCAAAGTGTTTGATTGATTTGATTCAGTGCATCGCTGGACATGACTTGCTCAGGAGTAATACCAAGTGCCAAGCTTTCGGTTTCTATGGCTTTTTGCCATGCACTTTTAAGAAGTTGAACCTTTTTTAAGCGCTGTTCCTGCAACTGTGCAGTGGCTTGTTGTACATCGGTAATTGCATATTTCCCCACTTTAAAACCGATCAACATTTTGCGTTGCACATCTTCGGACAAAGGAATTTGCTGATCATTCATCAAGTCATATTGCTGCTTTAATCCAGCCAATTCACTCTGTAAAGTTTCAATGCTATTCAGGTTTTGCTGGGTATAAAATCGCTGTTGCTGCGCTAGAAAATCTTGCTGTGTCTGTGCAATTTGTAATGAATATTGCTGACGATCAAAAATATTCAGCGGAATGTCCAGTCCAACTCGAAACTGTTGTTCACTGTTATTTGTCTCCGCACTTTTATTCGTCACCATGCCGACATTGAGCGTTGGATTTGGACGGCGTTTCGCCTTGAGATAGTCCACATTGGAACGTTGCTGCTGTAACTGGAGCTGAATCGAACGTTGCAGTAAATTCTGCTGTAAATGCGCTGCGACATCTGCTTTGCTTTGACTAGGCCATGCGTTTGCACGGTTGAAACCTAAATGATCAGAATAGGTCGATTCTCCCCATAAATTAGCCAAACGTTTTCTGGCAATGTTCAGATTGAGTTCGACTTCTTGAGCAGCACGCTGATTTTCAATATGTGCCATCAGGGTACGATCCTGATCAAGTTGGGCAATACTCCCCGCCCGATAACGTCGTCGTGTAGCGTCTAAAATATCCTGACTATTGGCCAGTTGCTGTTGTGCAATTTGATTTTCCATTTCGAACACAGCAACTTGTGACCATAAATACTTCACCGCCAGTTCAAGTTGTGCTTCATACAAGTTTTGATTTAAATCAACTTGCTGACGCTGAACCTGCGCCAGTTGAGTCGCCGCTTTACGTTCACCAAATACATCCAATTTTTGTGAAATGCCAAATTCCAGCTCGCGATCCTGATCCGACTTAAAACCCGTTTGCTGAATAGAAAAAGTGGGATTCTCCCAAAGATGACTTTGCTGAATATGTGCATCGGCGATACTCTGTTGCACTTTCCATACACCTAGTTTCGATTGATATTGCCGTACTTTTTCGAGTACCTGAACAAAACTCATGGAAGACTGTTCGAGTGCAGAAATGTTTTGGTGCTGAGCTATCTCTGTGTCAGCCATAGTGATGGCTGAATAGGGCAATAATGCTACGAATACGACAATCGACATTACTTTTTTGGGTGATATCGCGCGTCTTGCCTGTTGAATGATATGTACATACATAAAATAACCCTTTCGCTTTAATCATGTTTTGATCATTGAAAAGGTGGGTTATTTTTTGGCTACCCCACCTATAGCGGGGTTACAACAGGAGGAGGATTTAATCCAATAAGATGCGGTGACTGATAGGAGTTCGCCCAATCGTAGACTGAGCGAGTTAGGTGACCCGTTCTGGAGGGTTCTAATGCATTTTGTTCAGTTTCAGCCACTATGATATGCAGACAGCTAGGTAAATGGTCATGATGATCCATCCAGATCGCAGCAGGGTGTGTGGTAGTTTTGAAATTTGCAGTATCTGTTTTTAGCTGATGATGGTCAGATACCTGCCCGACACTGGCATCAAGATGATGCCCAAAATGATATGGAATCGCATTATATTCAGAACCTGAAGCTGTTTCATGCGCGCAAAAAGCCGCTGCCATGTTCCATAAACTCTGAAACATGAACAAACTCAGCAAAATTGCCATCAATAACGAACGCTTCATAAGCACCATAAACTCGAAATGCGCCCTAATATAACAATAGCAGTCGGTGTAATAGAATTACATTTCACCAAAATACTTGATGTTTTATAACAAAACCACGT
Source organism: Acinetobacter sp. FDAARGOS_515 (assembly GCF_003938865.1). Classification (NCBI taxonomy): domain Bacteria; kingdom Pseudomonadati; phylum Pseudomonadota; class Gammaproteobacteria; order Moraxellales; family Moraxellaceae; genus Acinetobacter; species Acinetobacter sp. FDAARGOS_515. The sequence continues at coordinate 983,955 of NZ_RKIX01000003.1, forward strand.
CACTTTGAACGCTATTTATGTGAAGTGTAATACTTTTTAAAACTTGACCAACAAACTCATTGATTGTTCCACGAAATTTATGCATTCATTAAAAAACTGGATTATATTGAAAGTGTTAGCTTAATTGATGAGCAACAAGGAGCGTATTATGAAGTTTGATTATCTAAAAACAGTATGGACACTGCTGTTTCAAGCTCAAGACTCTAAAAATGATGTATTTTTACTTTTAGATACTGATGCAGAGCAAGAATATCAACAGGGTCTCTATTTTGAACAATTGGCACTAAACGACCAATATCAGCAGTACATGCGTCATCAGATTTATCGTCGTGTCCACGATCATATTTCAGCTCATGCAACCAGCTTTGCTTATCTCAATGAACGCAATGCCATCTGGTGTTTTTTACGATCTGCTTTACGTGGCCATCCAGAAGCTGAGTATAAAATGGGGCTTGGTTATTTAAATGGTCAACTGGGTCTGGATCGCGATTATCGTAAAGCTGAAACATGGCTGAAACGTGCCGCCAAAGATGGTCATCCTGATGCCAAACGCTGCTTGTACGATGCTTATAGCCAACTTGCCTTTTCTTAGTTTTTTTCAAAAAAAACTTTAAGCAAAAAAAACCAGCCCGAAAGCTGGTTTTTTATTGATAGGCAATTAACCTGTAATTTTTCGATATTTACTACGCTTTTGTACCGCATCGTCGCCTAAACGCGACTGACGGTAAGCCTCGTACTCTGCATAGTTACCTGTGTAGAATTCTGGCTGTTCGTTTTCAAATGACAAAATATGAGTCGCAATACGATCTAGGAACCAACGGTCATGCGAGACCACCATCACCGTACCTGGGAATACCAAAATGGCATCTTCCAGCGCACGCAAGGTTTCGATATCCAAATCGTTCGATGGCTCATCCAGCAAGATCACGTTGGCACCCATCTGTAGGATTTTGGCCAGTTGTAAACGGTTACGCTCACCACCCGACAATTCACCCACACGTTTTTGCTGATCTTGGCCTTTAAAGTTAAAGCGACCGATATAAGCACGTGAGGCTATTTCGTAATCACCGATTTTTAAGATATCCAAACCGCCAGAAACTTCTTCCCAAACAGTTTTGTCATTATCCAAAGTGTCACGAATCTGACCCACATAGGCCACTTTCACCGAGTCACCCAGTGTTACCGTACCTGTATCAGGTTGCTGTTCACCTGTCATCATACGAAATAGTGTGGTTTTACCCGCACCGTTTGGCCCCACAATCCCCACAATCGCAGTCGGTGGCACAGTAAAGGTTAGATTTTCGTACAATAAACGACCATCAAATGACTTACTGATCCCTTCCACTTCCACCACTTTGTTACCCAACCGTGGGCCAGGTGGAATGTAGATTTCAGAGGTTTCATTACGTTGCTGGAATTCTTTCGAGTTCAACTCTTCAAAGCGTTCCATACGTGCTTTGTTTTTCTTTTGCTGACCCTTGGCATTTGAACGAACCCATTCCAGTTCTTTTTTCAATGCTTTAGCAAACGATTCTTCTTGTTTTTGTTCCTGCTCTAAACGGGCATTCTTTTGTTCCAGCCAAGAAGAATAGTTGCCTTGATAAGGAATACCATGTCCACGGTCAAGCTCCAGAATCCACTCGGCCACGTTATCTAGGAAATAACGGTCATGCGTAATCGCCACGATGGTGCCAGGGAAATCTTTCAAGAAACGTTCTAACCAAGAGACAGATTCGGCATCCAAATGGTTCGTCGGTTCATCAAGCAGTAACATGTCTGGTTTAGATAACAATAAACGACACAAAGCAACACGACGGCGCTCACCACCAGAAAGCAAAGAAACGTCGGCATCCCATGCTGGTAGATTCAAGGCATTCGCTGCAATTTCCAGTTGGTTATTGAGATTGTGTGCATCCCAAGTCTGGATAATCGCTTCCAGTTTTTCTTGTTCTTTGGCCAGTTTGTCAAAGTCGGCATCTGGATCTGCATATTCTGCAAAAACCTGATCTAAACGCTCTAAAGCGTCTAGCGCTTCACGTACGCCATCTTCCACGTTGCCACGCACGTCTTTTTTTGGATCAAGCGGTGGTTCTTGCTCAAGATAGCCAATTTTAATACCCGGCTGTGCACGAGCTTCACCTGAGAAATCTTTGTCCACGCCCGCCATAATACGGAGCAAAGTCGATTTACCTGCACCGTTTAAGCCGAGCACACCAATTTTAGCACCCGGAAAAAATGATAATGAGATATCCTTGAGGATTTCGCGTTTCGGCGGCACCATCTTGGATACTCGGTTCATCGTATAAATATATTGGGCCACTTAGGACTCCTCAATAGAAAAACCAATACATCGCAGTGAGCGAAAAATAGCAGTTATTATATGCTGAATACGGCAAAAAAATAAGGCGTGATTGAGTTTAATCCGACTTTATGACTGAGAAATGTCGACGAAGTTGTTTCCTGATATAAAAATGCATGACTCAAAAATCATGCATTTTTAATGAATCGCGAGACTGTTTCTACTCAGCCTTTATTTGACAAAATTATTAACCAATAAATTTTTGACATCATCGACACGACCCGACATCAACGCTTTAATGGCATAGAGAGAGGTTGAAGAGACCTGATTCAAATTTGGATCGGGTGGCATGACCAATTCCATTGGATTGGTATGTACATCCAGTAAGGCAGGGCCATCATGTTTTAAGAAATTTTCGACTGCCTGCTCCAAGCCATCCCCGCGGGTCACGGTTTGTCCATGCAGGCCGATGACACTCGCCAGCTTGCCAAAGTCTGGATTGAGCAGATCGGTATAATGATCGAGCAAACCTTCCACTTTTTGTTCGAGCTCGACAAAATTTAGTGAGCTATTGTTAAACACCACGATTTTGATCGGCAATTTTTCCTGAATAGTGGTGAGTAAATCACCCAATAACATGGCTAAACCGCCATCGCCACAGAGTGCGATGATCTGACGTTGTGGAAACGCTTTTTGTGCACCCAGCGCCTGAGGCATGGCATTGGCCATGGTACCGTGTAATAAACTGGTAAAGGTACGGCGTTTGCCATTAACATCCACATGACGTAATACCCATACCATTGGGGAACCCCCATCACCAAAGAAAATCGCATCATCATCAGCATAACGATTGAGCAAAGACACCAAATATTGTGGATGGATCAGGCCCTCTTTACCCACCCGCTCTTCTTTATGTCGAATTTCATCACTTTGATGTTTAAGTTCCAGACAATGATCCAGAAAAGCTCGATCCTGTCGCGTTTGCAACAACGGTAACAAAGCATTCAAAGTAGATGAAATTTTACCGACTGCACCTAGCGTTATCGGATGGCGTCGTCCTAAATGCGTTGGATCAATATCGATTTGTAAAATCTTGGCATGGCTTGGATAATATTGTGCCCAAGCAAAATCGGCACCCAGCAGGATCAATAAATCACAATCCATTAAGGTGTGATAACCCGCTTTATTACCAAAAATCCCAGTCATGCCCATATTGTAAGGATTATCATATTCGATAAAGTCTTTGGCACGTGAAGTGTGTGCAATCGGCGCTTTTAATTTTTCAGCAAACGCGACTAGCTGATCATGAGCGCCTTCACAGCCTGCACCTGCATAAATCCCGATTTTTTGATGCTGTGAAATAAGCTCAACCATTTGATGCAGTTCAACTTTATTTGGCAAAATATCAGGTTCAGCATGGCGCGGCACAAAAGGCAAACCTGCTTCAGCCGAAGCTTCACTGATATTGGCGGGGACAATTACTACTGCAACACCACGTTTATTGATCGCAGCCTGACAAGCCATACTCATAATATGCCGAGCTTGTGAAGCTTGGGTAATCTCTTCACAAAATACCGAGTTTTTTTCGTATACCGATTTAAAATCAACATATTGAGGGAAATCAATATATCCCGCCATTTCGGTCGAAATTTGACTGGCAATCAAAATGACCGGGGCGCGATTGCGATGCGACTCATACAAACCATTAATAAAATGCAAACTACCCGGCCCGCAAGACCCCGCACAAGCCGTCAAATGTCCACTCAATAAAGCATCCGTACCCGCAGCAAATCCACCCACTTCTTCATGACGAACATGAATCCATTCAATACTGCTTTTTGACATCGAATCGGTCACATGATTCAAGGTATCGCCCACAATGCCATAACAACGCTGTACACCCGCTTGTTCAAGCACTTCGATAATAATATCAGATACTTTTTGCTTACTCATTAGTTGACTTCTCCAGCTTTTTTTATCATGAATTAAACCAATTTTTTTTATAGTGTTCCTGCCGTTTTGTCCTCGCCAGTAGGTTTTTGTACTTTTATTTAGGCACAATGTAATCGGAAACTTAAAATAAAAACCCCGACATTTACAGGTTTTGTTCAGGGCATGTGTATGGATGAATGAAGCGCATACACAGCCAGTTGTTATGAAATAAAAAGATGACTGTTCCTAAAAAATAGATAAATTAATCATAAAGAATATGTTAAAACACAACCTTGCTTGATTTTTATGCATCACTGGAAAATAAAATGACACAGACCTATAAAGATGAAACGCTTGCTATTCATGCAGGCTATTCCCCAGAACCGACCACCAAAGCAGTGGCTGTTCCAATTTACCAAACCACCTCTTATGCATTTGATAACACGCAACATGGGGCAGATTTATTTGATCTAAAAGTTCAGGGGAATATTTACACGCGGATTATGAACCCGACCACCGCCGTACTGGAACAGCGAATTGCGGCGCTTGAAGGGGGTATTGGCGCATTGGCTTTGGCTTCGGGTATGGCCGCGATTACTTATGCTATTCAAACCATTACGGAAGCGGGTGATAATATTGCGTCCGTATCGACCTTGTATGGTGGAACCTATAATTTATTTGCGCACACCCTACCCAAACAAGGCATTGAAGTTCGTTTTTTTGATTACCAACAACCTGAAAGTTTACGTGCATTAATTGATGATAAAACCAAACTGGTCTTTGTCGAATCGATTGGCAATCCACTGGGTAATATTATTGATCTGGAAGCGATTGCCAAGATTGCACATGAATATGGTGTACCTGTGGTCGTGGATAATACCGTCGCCACGCCTGTACTTCAGAAATCATTTGATTTTGGCGCAGATATTATTGTGCATTCACTCACCAAATATATTGGTGGTCATGGCAATAGCATTGGTGGTGTGATTGTAGACAGCGGCAAGTTTCCATGGGGACAATATCCTGAACGTTTTAAAGTGTTGAATACTCCCGATCCAAGCTATCATGGCGTAAATTATGTCGAAGCCTTAGGCCCAGCCGCCTATATTGCTCGTGCCCGCGTGGTCCCACTGCGTAATACAGGTGCTGCGATTAGTCCACTAAGCGTGTTTTTGATTTTACAAGGACTTGAAACCTTATCTTTACGCATGGAACGTCATACTGAAAATGCGCTTAAAGTTGCCGAATATTTACAACAACATCCCAAAGTCAAATGGGTCAATTATGCGGGTTTAAAAAATCATCCTCAGCATGCACTGGCACAAAAATACGTGAAAGGTAAACCCTCTGCGATACTTTCCTTTGGGGTTCAAGATGGTCGTGAAGGCGGCACACGTTTTATTGATGCATTGCAACTGTTTACCCGTCTGGTCAATATTGGCGATGCAAAAAGTCTGGCCTGCCACCCTGCGACCACCACTCACCGCCAGTTAAATACTGAAGAGCTTAAAGCCGCAGGGGTAAGTGAAGACATGGTTCGCTTATCTGTTGGGATTGAACATATTGAAGATTTAATTGCAGATCTGGATCAAGCTTTGGCAAGCGTCTAAATAAATAGTAAAAAGTACTCACTAAGTCCGCTTTAATGCGGACTTTTTTATTATATAAGGGCATTTTTTTATGTTAAAAGTGAACCAAGCACAGTTTAAGATTAGAGCAATTACTCTAAAAACATTTGTAAATTCATGGACTTAACTATAGACTTTTTTAAAATTAAATCCAATAATAATTACCTAGACTTTGGTTGAATAGATTCATTCACCAAAACGTCTAAGGCGGTAAAAAAACAAGTAAAGCTTTTGGATTTAAGCTCAAAGCTCAGGGAAAAACGCGTGAATAAAAAACTTGAAACTCTTTTCCAAGAGAATGTCAAAAATAAAGTTATTCTGATCACTGGTGCATCTAGTGGTATCGGTTTAACAGTCGCAAAGAAAATGGCATCCGCAGGTGCTCATGTACTATTAGTCGCACGTACTAAGGATACACTACAACAAGTACAGACCGAGATTGTTCAAGCAGGCGGTAAAGCATCAATCTTTCCATGTGATTTGAGTGACATGGAAGCCATTGATCGTGTTGCCAAAGAAATCATACAGAAAGTCGAGCATATCGATATTCTAATCAACAATGCTGGGCGCTCTATACGTCGTGCTGTGCATGAATCTATCGACCGCTTCCATGATTTTGAACGTACTATGCAACTCAATTATTTCGGTGCAGTACGTTTGGTTTTAAATGTTTTACCTCATATGATTAACCGTAAAGGTGGTCAGATTATTAATATTAGTTCGATTGGTGTATTGGCCAACGCAACTCGTTTTTCGGCTTATGTGGCATCTAAAGCTGCGCTGGATGCATTTAGTCGTTGTCTATCGGCCGAAGTGCATTCGCATAAAATTTCGATTACTTCGATTTACATGCCTTTGGTTCGTACACCAATGATTGCTCCAACCAAAATTTATAATTATGTTCCTACTCTTTCACCAGATCAGGCCGCAGATCTCATCGCTTATGCCGTTGTAAAACGTCCTAAACGTATTGCGACGAATTTAGGTCGTTTGGCCTCAGTCACTTACTCTTTGGTGCCTGAAGTCAATAACTTATTGATGTCGATTGGATTTAACCTGTTCCCAAGTTCAGATGCAGCAGTGGGCAAAAAACAGGAAAAACTGAACTGGATGCAAAAGACCTATGCTCGAATTTTCCCTGGAGAGCATTGGTAAGTTTCAAATCATGCCGCTGTGATCATGTCATGGCGGCAACTCTACAAAATAAAAACAAAATAAAATATATTTTAACAAATGATAAAATTAGTTTAAAATTCACACATAATTTATTTGAATAGATTATTAATTCATCAAAAATTTAAAAAAATGTGAGTACATTATGTCTACAGCCAAAAAAAATTCGGCATTAAAACCGCTTTGCTATGCCATTCTTTTGAGTATGAATTTTATTGCAACCCCTAATTTTGCAGCAGAACCAACAGAAACACAAAATACCTCTTCATCGGCTCAACAAGAAAATCCGATGTCAAAACTTGATTGGCATATTGGTCCTGAAAAAGAAAATATCGCGCAAGTAGCTTCAATTAAGACCTTAAAAGATGAAGGTTTCTTGGACACGACAAATTCAGACAAATTTCTGGAGCTGACAGACAATTTAGCAACAGGAAACACCAATATCTTAGTCGCGGCAGATAATTCATGGTGGGCAACCTTTGATTTTGATCCATCAGGCTATGTTAAAGATGATGAAAAAATCGATGCCGATGCGTTACTTAAGCAACTCAAAGAATCCGATGCCCCTGCCAATGAAGAACGTCAACGCTTAGGCCTGACCAAACTTTATACAGTGGGCTGGTCTGTCCCTCCTCATTATGACGAACAAACCAAACAACTGGAATGGGCACTTAAAGTACGCGATGAAAATAACAACGACACGATTAACTATACCATTCGTCTACTCGGACGCACTGGAGTCATGAGTGCGACATTAATTTCCGATGAAGAACATTTAACCAAAAATATTCAAGAATTTAAGCAAACTCTGACTGGTTTTGACTTTAATGCTGGAGAAAAATATTCAGAATATAAAGCAGGAGATAAAGTTGCAGAATATGGTCTAGCAGCACTGATTGCAGGTGGAGCAGCTGTCGTTGCAACTAAAAAAGGCTTGTGGGCAGCAATTGCAGCTTTTTTTGCAGCCGCGTGGAAATTTGTAGCGGTTGGTGTGGTTGCAGTAGGCAGCTGGATTGCATCTTTGTTTAAACGCAATAAATCCTAAATGTTTTTAGATACTGACTATCTGTTTGTATTCACTTTAGTCGGGTTATATGTATATGACTCGGCTCAACTTTGTTATTTTAATGAATTCTTTTTAAGTAAAGGATTACGATCCTCTTTTCATGTTCAAACTGTTTCTCTCAATTATTCATTTGGAAAAAAGTTTTTATTTATTCCATCACTATTCTTTCCATCAACCTTACTGTTCAAAGTCAAATGGCAAACGCAGAACAAGACAGCACCTATTGTTCCAGCCGATATTGAGATAATTTACAACCTAGCTCAACAGCTTAAATTGATTCAATTTTTAAATACAATTGGCGCTATTTTGACGCTTATCGCACTGCCTTTATCAATTATTGGCAAAGCATCACATACTCTTATTGCGCTCATTATTATTGTTATTTATGCCATTAATCTCATCAATATTTTAATGATTTTTTTGCAACGCAAAACACTGTCTCTTCGTCCTAAAACCCTATTGCTACTGTTTTTAGATAGTCTTTTTTGCCCGCCTTTTGCTCTAAACCTTGTCAAAAAAATAAGTTTAAATTATGCCATTCAAACAGAAGGATTAAAGCTAGCGCAAAAACTTTTACAGCCACCCCAACTTGAAGTTTTAATCACCCAAATTATCAAAGATATCGCTTTATTAAAAACAAATCATAACCTTTCCAATGAACAACTAACGCGACTCCATGAGAAAGAATATGAACTGAATCAACTATTAATATCTTCTGAACAAGAATAAAAAACCTCTCATTTGAGAGAGGTTTTTTATGATTCAATTTGGATGTATATCACATCAAGCAAAGCAATATACAAACTCAGAAATTACTTCGATCCTTTAATCCCTGCCTGCAATAACAATGCACCGAATCCACCAATTTTATTGTCTTGTGGTTTATCCTGTTTAGGACGTTGTGGTTTTTTCGCCTGATCATTTTGACGCGCCGCTTGCGGACGTTTAGCTTGTGGTTTACGTTCTTCGCGTTGCTCTTGTTGATCACGACGTGGTGGGCGCTGTGCTTTTACAGGGGGCTGTGAACCTTCAGGACGCATACTTAAATTGACACGATTGCGTTCGGCATCGACGGTGAGTACCCGCACTTGTACAATTTGACCCGGTTTGACCACTTTATGTGGATCAGAAACAAATTCATTGGCCAATTCAGAAATATGAACCAAACCATCCTGATGTACACCCACATCGACAAAAGCTCCAAAGTTAGTGACATTGGTCACCACACCTTCAAGCTGCGTACCTTCAGTTAATTGCGCCACTTCAGTAATGTCTTCACGGAATTTAGCCGTGCGGAATTCTGGACGCGGATCACGACCTGGTTTTTCAAGCTCGGCCAATACATCCTGAACAGTAGGTAAACCAAACTGGTCATCGACAAATTCATCCGCTTTAACTTGGCGAATAATTTCACTATTACCAATAATATCTTTCACCGTGGTTGCTTTGGCTTCGACTATTCTTTCCACCAAACCATAACTTTCTGGATGTACCGCAGAGGCATCTAATGGCTCTGAACCATTCTGAATGCGCAAGAATCCTGCTGCCTGTTCGAAAGTACGTTCGCCTAAACGTGGCACCTTTTTCAAAGCTTGACGATTTTCAAAACGACCATTTTCTTTACGATATTCAACAATCTGCTGGGCAATGGCTTTGTTTAAACCTGCGATATAACCCAAAATTGCAGATGATGCAGTATTGACATCAACACCAACGGCGTTTACACAGTCTTCAACCACCGCGTCCAAGGTTTTCGCTAAACCAGTCTGGTTCACGTCATGCTGATATTGCCCCACACCAATCGATTTTGGATCGATCTTGACCAGTTCAGCCAAAGGATCCTGCAAACGACGGGCAATCGAGACCGCACCACGAATGGAGACATCTAACTCTGGAAGTTCAGCCGCCGCCAATTCACTGGCTGAATACACCGAAGCACCCGCTTCGCTGACGCTAACCCGAGTCAGTTTGAGGTCAGGGTTTGCGGTCATCATTTCTGCAACCACCGCTTCTGTTTCACGGCTCGCCGTGCCATTGCCAATTGCAATCAAATCGACATTGTATTCACGGCACAAACGCGCCAATTCAGTGATCGAACCTTCTTTATCTTCTTTAGGTGCAAATGGATAAATGGTGCTATGTGCCAAGACATCGCCCGCATCACTTACTACTGCCAGTTTCACGCCAGTACGAATCCCAGGATCAACACCTAAAGTGGTACGACCACCTGCTGGCGCAGACAAGAGTAAATGACGCAAGTTTTCAGCAAAAACCTCCATTGCTTCTGCTTCAGCAGCAAGACGTTTTTCAGTCAGCAACGAATGTTCAATTTGTGGACGAATTTTACCCAACCAAAATAATTTAGCGGTTTGCTTTAAAAAATCCTGACGTGCTTGGGGCTGAATTTGTTCAAGACTATATTCAGTTTCAATTTGCGCCAATGGTGCTTCATCTTCACCATCGACTTTTAAGCCCAGTACATTTTCCTGACGACCACGGAGCATCGCCAATAAACGATGTGATGGGACTTTATTTAGGTTTTCAGAAAACTCAAAATAGTCACGGAATTTTTTACCGACTTCTTTTTTCTCATCAGACGCCACCGCACTTTTCAAAATCGCAGTTTTTGCAAAGAGTGCTTTGAGCGCTGTGGTTAAAGCAATATTTTGTGCCCATTCATCAATGATAATATGCTGTACCGCATCTAGTTGACTTTCAACATCTGGATAGTCTTCATGGCTAAATCCTGATAAAGCCTCTACAGGTTCAACATTTTCATTTCGGATTTTTTCTGCGACAGGGCCCAGACCCGCTTCTTTGGCCTTAAACGATTTACTGGTACGTTTTGGACGATACGGCGCGTAAATTTCTTCCAGCGCATTTTTGGTTTCAGCCGCATTGACCCGTGCCAACAAATCTTCTGAAAGTTTGTCTTGTTCTTTTAATGATTCAATGACTTTTTCACGGCGCTCATACAAATCACGCAAATAAGCCAAGCGGGTATCTAACTGGCGCAGTTGTGTATCATCTAAACCCTGCGTTACTTCTTTACGGTAACGTGCAATAAATGGAACGCTCGCACCTTCATCAATTAAACGAATGGCAGCTTCTACTTGGTTTGGACGTACGGCAAGTTCGCTTGCCAACTGCTGAACTAAGTCAGTCATCGTATTTGATTCCACAAGGCTAAAGTTTAAAAGCAATGATTATAAAGACCGAGACTATAAAATCCACAATTGTTTTGCGTATTAAAAACGAAATTTTGAATCAAACCTGTGTTTTTTTCAATTTTTAGACATTTTTATTTGATCTGGTTCAAGCTTTAGCCTAGACAGTCACATTTTTGCTAAACTTATTTACTCAAATCAAATGCTCAACGCTTCTGCCAATCCCATTGCAATGAAAATGAAGAGTTATGTTTTTTGCAAACGCGCATTTATATATTTGCATCATGCACAGCATCGATGCTTTCCCCCACAACAAATAAACTAAAAATGATTAAATTTAATTGGACAAACAAGGATTTAATCAAAAAAATGACACATCTCGCATGCTAAAATCACCTTAACCTAAAGCTGCAAACGTCAAGTACCGCAAAATCGCTTTAACATGTTGTTTTTTGGTTTCAAATCACACGGAAAATTGTAATTTTGAGCAAATTGATACATAGTCTTAAACAGACTATCCGCATTATACTGCAATGATCCAATAAGCTATAAATATTGACTTAAATTAAGGGAGTACATCATGAGTTTAGTTGTACCTGCTGAAAATAATGAAGCTGTACAAAACGAAACCGACCGTGTCGAACGCATTTTGGTGGTCGATGATGATGTGCGTTTACGCACCCTTTTACAACGGTTCTTGGAAGATAAAGGTTTTGTGGTCAAAACCGCACACGATGCCACTCAAATGGATCGCTTGTTACAACGAGAATTATTTTCATTGATTGTGTTAGATTTCATGTTACCTGTCGAAGATGGCTTAAGTATCTGTCGCCGTTTACGCCAGTCCAATATTGATACGCCCATTATTATGCTGACTGCCCGGGGCAGCGACTCAGACCGTATCGCAGGTCTGGAAGCAGGTGCCGATGATTATCTACCAAAACCCTTTAATCCAAACGAATTACTAGCTCGTATTCGTGCGGTACTGCGCCGTCAAGTGCGTGAAGTTCCAGGTGCACCTAGCCAGCAAATGGAAGTGGTCAGTTTTGGCCCGTGGTCTCTGGATTTATCAACCCGCACTCTGACCCGTGAAGGTCAAGTCGTCACTTTAACGACAGGTGAATTTGCCGTCCTCAAAGCCTTGGTACAGCATCCACGTGAACCTTTAACGCGCGATAAACTCATGAATCTGGCGCGTGGTCGTGAATGGGGAGCGATGGAACGTTCAATCGATGTGCAGGTTTCGCGTTTACGTCGTTTAATTGAAGAAAATCCAGCTCGTGCACGTTATATTCAAACTGTTTGGGGCATTGGTTATGTCTTTGTACCAGATGGTGCGGAATAAGTTGGCGCTGTAGGATAATGCATTGAAGCTCGATCCCGTTAATCCACAGGACTATACCGATTTTGTTGCCTACTCAGAGCGTAAACGCACGCGCTGGGAGCGCTTTCTCGACAAAATAAAACCACGCTCTGCTGCAATGCGTACGGCAGTGCTGGTGGTTTTTGTGGTGATCTTCAGTCTGGTCATGTCACTGTGGTTTTTCTGGCGAACGCTTTATTTACCTGAAATTCAGCAACATGCCCGTTATCTCGCGGTTGAACTGGAACTGGTCAATAATCCTGATATTCGAATATTTCATCGCAATAATGAAGTCGATATCGATACTTGGCTCAAAAATCGGATCGGGATTGAATACATCACCAATCCCAAAGAATATCCCAACGTCCGCGATAAAGTCATTGCAGATTTCTTCACCAATAATGTCGAAGATAAACTGGCCAAAGAGCTAAATGTTAAAGACGTAACCGTCTATTTTCAGTTCAAACCCAGCCCACGTATCTGGATTCAAACACCAGAAATGAAGGGCAACTGGGTCCGTGAACCGCTGAAAACCTATGCCAATTATAGCCCTGAGCTTATTTTTGGTTGGTTATTGGGGGTTCCCATTATTGCCTGCATCATTATTTTAACCCTTGTGCGTCAGTTAAACCGCCCATTACGTCGTTTACAAAATGCCGCCAATGAATATAGTAAAACAGGTAAAGCGCCTTATCTGGAAACCAATCATGGCCCGCAGGAAATCCGTGAAGTGAATCAGGCGTTTAATCATATGATTTATACGCTTGAACAAACTGAACGGGATCGCCGTATTATGTTGGCAGGTATATCACATGATTTGCGTACTCCCCTGACCCGTATCCGTTTAACTGCCGAAATGCTGCCCGATGAATTTTTCCGGGAAGGTTTAATCTATGATGTCGATGACATGGATGCGATTTTAAATCAGTTCATTTCTTATATGCGTGATGGCTCAGATGAAGAACTGCGCGAAACCAATATTAATATCTTATTACAAGAATTGGTGGTGCAATTTAAACCACTGGATATTCGTTTTGAGGCACAGGATGTCCCGATTATTCCTGCGCGCAGTCTTTCTTTAAAAAGACTGATTGCCAATTTGATTAATAATGCCAAACGTTATGGTGCAGAACCGATCGAACTGAGTGCCCATGTTGAAAATGAACATATTTTAATCAGTGTCGCAGATCATGGCGAAGGTATTCCAGAAGATCAGATTGATGACTTGATGCAGCCTTTTGTTCGGGGAAATGCAGCACGAACCGTACAAGGAAGCGGGTTGGGACTGTCAATCGTGAAACGAATTGTGGATATTCATCAGGGTGAATTACTGATTCATAATCGCCCAGAAGGAGGACTTGAAGCCATCATTTCACTGCCTCTACCTAAACATTTGCAAGATGACACAGCATCGGTCAATCCACTTAATAAAATTAAGCAAAGCCTCACCGAACGTTTCTAATACTTTTGTCTAAAAAAACAACAAAAAAATGATACAGATCATTAATCGATCAATTTTTATCTTAGTATAATCAATCAGTTAAAAGCATCATTAATATTTATACCCACATTTATTATAAAAATTAGACCTTAGCCTAACATGCCTCCATATCGCTTGTAGAGTAGGTACAATCCCCTCCTATGTAATCCACAAGATTGAGAGTAAGCCATGTCTTTAGATCGTATCCGATTAGCCTCCCTTCATGACAAAGTCATCAGCGCAGATCAAGCCGCTGAGTTTATCCAAGACGGTATGACAGTCGGTATGAGTGGTTTTACTCGCGCTGGTGAAGCCAAAGCGGTTCCGCAAGCACTGGTTCATCGTGCTAAAGCCAATCCTTTAAAAATTACCTTAATCACGGGTGCAAGTTTAGGTAACGATCTAGACAAACAGTTGACCGAAGCTGGTGTTTTAGCGCGTCGTTTGCCTTTCCAAGTGGATAACACATTACGTCGTGCCATCAATAATGGCGAAGTGATGTTTATCGATCAGCATTTGTCTGAAACTGTTGAACAAATGCGTAACTTACAATTAAAACGTCCTGATGTAGCGGTGATTGAAGCGATTGCAATTACTGAAGATGGTGGCATTATTCCAACAACATCAGTCGGTAACTCTGCCAGCTTTGCGATTTTTGCGGAAAAAGTCATTGTTGAAATCAATACCTCTTTAAGCGAAGCTTTTGAAGGTCTACACGATATTTATATTCCAACTTATCGTCCTACGCGTCAGCCTATTCCATTGACCAAAGTCGATGAACGTATTGGTACTACTGCCATTCAAATTGATCCAGCGAAAATTGTCGGGATCGTATTTAATGACACCGCAGATTCACCATCAACCGTCACTTTACCTGATGATGAAACGCAAGGGATTGCCAATCACCTGATTGCCTTCTTTGAAAAAGAAGTTGCAGAAGGTCGTTTACCTACAAATCTGGGTCCATTACAAGCAGGGATTGGCTCAATTGCCAATGCGGTACTGACAGGTCTAAAAGATTCAAACTTTGAAGATTTGGTCATGTATTCAGAAGTATTACAAGACTGTACCTTTGAACTAATTGATGCAGGAAAAATGAAATTTGCATCAGGTAGTTCAATCACCCTTTCTGCAAAATGTGGTGAAAAAGTCTTTGGTAATATTGAAGCCTATAAAGATAAACTGGTATTACGTCCTCAGGAAATCTCGAATCACCCAGAATTGGTACGCCGTTTGGGGATTATCGGGATCAATACTGCACTTGAATTTGACATTTACGGCAACGTGAACTCAACTCATGTTTGCGGTACCAAAATGATGAACGGTATTGGCGGTTCAGGTGACTTTGCCCGTAATGCGCATTTGGCTATTTTTGTAACCAAGTCGATTGCCAAAGGTGGTGACATTTCTTCAATCGTACCGATGGTATCGCATGTGGATCATAGTGAGCACGATGTCGATATTTTAGTCACTGAGCAAGGGCTAGCAGACTTACGTGGACTTGCACCTCGTGAGCGTGCGCGTGTGATTATTGACAATTGTGTCCATCCACTTTATCAGGGCGCTTTAAACGATTACTTCGATCGTGCCTGTGCCAAAGGTGGTCATACACCGCATCTACTACGCGAAGCGTTGTCATGGCATGCAAATTTTGAAGAAACTGGTCATATGCTGGTGACAGAAGCTCAAGCCAAATCTGCTTAACTTTTAGCATCCACACTTACAGCTTTCACCTTTTAAAAAAGCACCCGACTGCCCTTGGGTGCTTTTTTATGGCTGTATGAGAAGCAGACTTATCAAATGGACAATTTTCGATTATCTTTAAGCAAGACAATAACAAGTAGAAAATTCCATGTTTATGATTCGCCAGTTTATTCAGTCCGATCTAGATGACGTGATTCATCTTTGGGAAATTTGTGGGCTGACTCGCCCATGGAACAATCCCGAGCTGGATATTTTTCGTAAACTGGTTCAGCAGGATGATCTATTTTTAGTGGCCATAAAAGATGAACAACTAATTGCTGTATTAATGGGGGGTTATGACGGACATCGTGGCTGGATGAATTATTTGGCAGTACATCCGCAACATCAGCGTTTAGGTATTGCGACTGCATTGGTTCAACAGTTGGAAAAACGTCTCATTGCACGCGGTTGCCCTAAACTTCAATTATTGGTTCGTCAGGATAATCTTGATGTCCAAACTTTCTACGAAGAACTCGGTTATGAAGAAGTAGATGTGGTGTGTATGGGCAAACGTCTAATTCAAGACTAAATAAGATTCGCTTTAGTGCAATGAGAGTCCTCAAGGTTTAAATGCCAAATAAATATCGATGATATGACAATTAATCTAGCAATAGTCTGATTAAAATTGAATCTGAATGATGATTCATCAGGGGGATTCAAACAATGAAGATAAAACTATTAGGTTGTGCGATGCTTGCTCTTACTGCATCCAATTTTGTTCAGGCTGAAGTAAATACCAAACCATTTACCACGACAGAACTGAAAGCATTAAGCTGTACTGATCTAAGTGTTGAAAAAGCCAATGCCAAACGAGAGCTTGCAGCCGCTGAAAGAAACATCACCAACATTCAAACGGATACGCCAAACAAAACCATCAGTAAATGGGCGGGTGTTGCAGGTGGAGCGCTCAGTGCTTTTGGTGGAAAATCTGAACATGCAGCTAAAGCCAAAGATATGGCAAACAATTTGGCTGGTTCAGAAGACACTTCAGATGAAAACAATCTAAAACTACAGCAAGCCCTGAAAAATAAGGCTCAAACTAATATTGAAAATATCGAGACTTATCAAAAAAGTAAAAAATGTAAAATTTAAATTTTAAAAATCTCGAAAATCATAAGAATGATGAGTTTTCAGCGCCAGATCTCAATGATCTGGCTTTTTTTATGTCTTAGATTTGACTGTTATCGCAGTATCGTCATGTCAGAAGCGGCTATACATCATTGTTTTACTATTGATTATCCGAGCTTTCCTACTCTTAACAAAATAGGAAACTCAATTTGAAAATTTTGATCGGATGAACACAAGGCTCGTATTCGATTTAAAGGATCTGCATCATTTTGCTGGATATAATGTTTGATTGCCGACCACGTGTACAAATAATCAATCAATTGTTCAGAAGACCACGCTAACTGAATTTTGAAATCAGGCATGGCAATTTCCTTAAATGGAAACGGAATGGTCTGATACTGCTCATCCACATAATGACGTTCAGCATCCCAGTAATCTTTGAGGATGACCCGATATAAATACTGAATCGCGTCGTTGAGTTGCGTATGATCGACCTGAATCAAACCATAACCCAATACAGCAAATATACCCTCGGGTTTTAAAGTTCGTTTGACTTGCGCATAAAAGGCATCAAAATCAAACCAGTGAATCGCTTGGGCGACGCTGATGAAATCAAAACATTGCGCTGGAAAACGAGCCTGTTCTGCCGTCTGTACCTGATAACTAACATTTTCAAAATAAGGGGCGTGTTGCAATTGATTGGCACTTAAATCTGTTGCCACAATTTGCTCAAAATAAGGCGCTAAAAGTTGGGTGAACTGACCTGATCCCGCACCGCAATCCCATGCAAAGTCGCATGCAGGCACATGTTTAAGCAGCTCTTGAACCAACGCCTGTGGATAAGTTGGCCGTGCCTGTTGATAAAGCTGACTTTGGGCTGAGAATAAATCTTTCATCCTCCGCTCCTTGATTTTAGATGCTTATACTTGACTATAAAATAAAAATTAAAGCACATCACTAAAATTGTCAGACAATAAAAAAGCCCTAAACAATGTCTAGGGCTTTTTTGAATATGGTGGCGTGAGGCAGGATCGAACTGCCGACACACGGATTTTCAATCCGTTGCTCTACCGACTGAGCTATCGCGCCGATGGCGTGTATTAAGCCGTATCTCAGGCAATTAGTCAATCAAAATCAGCATCTTTTTCATCAAATGTCTTTTTTTTGCCCAAAAAAAATCCCTGATGGGATCAGGGATCGAAAACACAAATTTGGTTTTTTAAATATGGTGGCGTGAGGCAGGATCGAACTGCCGACACACGGATTTTCAATCCGTTGCTCTACCGACTGAGCTATCGCGCCGATGTGGGCGTATTAAACAATGTTCGACCGCCTCAGTCAAGATACAGCCTGCATTTTTTGCCTGAACGTTTAAATTTAAAGCAGTATTTTCGCAAAAATTATCCCTGAACCGATAATTTACCGATATGCGCCAGACAACGATGAATCGCCCCACAACCTGGTTCAAAAAATTTAACTCCTTTTTCCTCTTCCATACGGCAAACTTCACTCACCAGACGTTCCGCAACGCCTCGCCCCCGATTGGCAGGATGTACAACAATATATTCCAGAATCTTGCTTTCACCTTGTCCTGTACACCAGATTGCACCTATAATCTTGGTGTTAAATTCAGCGGTATAGACTGTGGTATACTGCGCCAGATTTTGTTCTAGCTGCTCGACCGCATCTTGCCCATCGCCAAATTCAGGACTTGTGTCATACAGTCGCTCAAGCTGGCTGCGCATTTCTTCGTTTTCAAGTGAAGTATAAGCATGTACGGTTATAGGCATGGATTAACCCTCCTGAGCAATCTGTGTGCTGTCACTTTTGTCACAGCGAATTGAGCTTTATATTCATCATTTTTAACGTTTTTTGAGGAACGTGTCCATGACAGAGCGTATCAGTGAAGTGGTAAGAAATACCAATGAGACCAAAATCCGGGTTCGTTTGAATCTTGATGGTTCTGGTCAGGGTACACTGAACACTGGAGTTCCATTTTTAGACCATATGATTGATCAAATCAAGCGTCATGGTTTATTTGATATTGATATTCACTGTGATGGCGATCTTGAAATTGATGATCACCATACTGTTGAAGATTGCGGAATTACGCTGGGTCAAGCATTTGCACAGGCATTAGCTGATAAAAAAGGTTTGCGCCGTTATGGTCATTTCTATGCGCCATTAGATGAATCACTTTCTCGTGTCGTAGTGGATTTATCTGGTCGTCCAGGTTTATTTATGGATATTCCATTTACCCGCGCACGCATTGGAAGTTTTGATGTCGACTTATTTTCTGAATTTTTTCAGGGCTTCGTTAACCATGCGCTGATGACTTTACATATTGATAATCTGAAAGGCAAAAACAGCCACCATCAGATCGAAAGTGTGTTTAAAGCATTTGCCCGCGCACTTCGTATGGCCTGTGAAGTTGATCCACGTGCATCAGGAACCATTGCTTCGACCAAAGGGAGTCTGTAATGACTCGTGTTGCTTTACTTGATTATGGCATGGGAAATCTTCATTCGGCAGCCAAAGCACTTGAACATGTGGGAGCAACGGTCGATGTGACCAATGACCCAAAACTGATTGCGCAAGCAGATAAAATTGTTTTTCCTGGGGTTGGCGCCATGCGGGATTGTATGCAAGGCATGCATGAGGCTGGAATTGATGAAGTCGTGCGTCAAGCTGCTTTTAATAAACCTGTTTTAGCCATTTGTGTCGGTATGCAAGCGCTTATGCAACGTTCTGAAGAAAATGGCGGAACTGATGCGCTTGGAATCTTTGCAGGTCAGGTCAAACATTTTCCTGAAATCGAAGGTTTAAAAGTGCCGCATATGGGTTGGAATCAGGTTCATCAAGCCGATCCATCTCATCCTATGTGGAATAAGATCGAACAGGATGCACGTTTTTATTTTGTGCATAGTTATTATGTTGAACCACAGCAAAGTGAATTAGTTGCCGCAACCTGTGATTATGGGCTGCCATTTTGTACCGCCATTCATCAAGACAACTTGTTTGCGACCCAATTCCATCCTGAAAAAAGTCATACAGCAGGCTTACAGCTGTTAAAAAACTTTGTGGAATGGAAAATTTAAAGCAACGTCTGCACACTCACACTAGATCAAGTCAAAATTGACTTGATCTTTTAAATCCATCACAAAAAATATAAATATTACAATTTATCTTTCATTTTTCTTTTATACTTTAGACTTGATCTCAAAACTGCCTTATTCAAAATAGTTGAACGTTTCAGGGAAAATAAGATGCGCTCTTCAGTTCAGGGTACTTGTCTCGCCAATGATTCGCCATTACGCCCCGAAGGTCGTTTTGGTCGCTTATCATTTGCAGCTTGGAGTTTACTGGGAAGTCTTTTTTTTCTAATCGCATGTAGTACCATTGGTTTTGGTCTGATTCAAATGAGCGAAAAACAAAGTAGCTATTCAAATCAAACCATCCTGTTTATGATTTGTTCTATAGGCACGCTGACTGCGATTTTTGTTTATTATCATTTTATTTTTATGATTCGCCGCTTACATGATTGTAATCAAAGTGGCTGGTTATCTTTACTTTATATGGTTCCGCTCATCAATATTGTGTTTATGGCCTATTTACTCTGTGCCAAAGGCAATACGCGTCTCAACGATTTTGGCCCAACACGCTATACCTGTAAGTGGGAACGATTCTTTGGCTGGATTTATATTATTCTTGTTCCAGTGAGTCTGATGATTGGGCTTTTAAGCGTTCTGCTCATTCCGACCTATCAAACTTATCTGCAATAGCACAACAGCGACTCTCCAAACAAAATCATCCAGATTAAAACGAAATCTTCATTCTGTTGACTTAGCAATTGCGATAGAGTTTGCTAAGATGAGGCAATTTTTATTTTCCCAGATGAAGCAAGGAGCGAAAGCATGCTGATCATCCCTGCAATTGACCTGAAAGATGGTAAGTGTGTCCGTTTAAAACAAGGCCGTATGGAAGATGATACGGTTTTTTCAGATGATCCTGTCGCAACTGCTCAACATTGGGTCAATGAAGGCGCGCGTCGTTTGCATTTGGTTGATTTAAACGGTGCTTTTGCGGGTACGCCGATTCATAAACCTGTGGTCGAAGCGATTGCTAGAGCGCAACCTGAACTACCAATTCAGATTGGTGGTGGTATTCGCTCGCTTGAGACCATCGAGCATTATCTGGATGCTGGCGTATCTTTTGTCATTATTGGAACCAAAGCCGTTCAAGATCCTGCGTTTGTAGAAGAAGCATGCAAACAATTTGGCGGTCATATTATCGTCGGGATTGATGCCAAAGATGGTTTTGTAGCAACAGACGGCTGGGCCAATGTGACCGATGTCAAAGCCACAGATTTGGCTAAACGTTTTGCCGATGCGGGTGTCTCTAGCATCGTGTATACCGATATTGCCCGTGACGGCATGATGCAAGGGGTCAATGTCGAGCAAACTGTGAATTTGGCTCAATATTCAGGGCTTCCTGTGATTGCTTCTGGTGGTGTGACCAATCTTGAAGATGTCCGTTTACTCAAAGGCCAGTCTGGTATTTTGGGGGCGATCACCGGCCGTGCCATTTATGAAGGGACATTAAGCCTACGTGAAGCGCAGCTTTTATTGGATGAACAAGCGCTGTAAAAAAGAGTAGACATAAAAATGGGCGATTCATTCGCCCATTTTTATGCTGCAATTCAGACCCGTATTAGCCAGCCACCCATGGTTGTGCAGGCGAACCGATCCAAGCGGATTGAGTTGGAATTTTTTCACCTTTCATGACCAGTGTCAGCGGTCCAAGTAGCGTTTGATCGGCAACTTCAGCATTATAGAGCACGATACTCCGACAATGGACGGTGACATGGCTGCCAATTTTCACCTCTCCAATTTTCATGATTCGATCTTCAAATAAATGTGTTTGAGGGCCACTAAAACTATTCAGTTCACTGTTATCTCCAATACTCACGCAATCGAACTCGGTGATATCGGCAGTATCCAGATATACATTTTTACCGACTTTGACCCCCAGTAAGCGCAATAACATTGGCAAAAACGGCGTACCACGTACATAGTTGAGACAGTTCTGAATGGCAATCGATTCATATAAACTGGTAATACCTTCACTGACCCAGACAAACATCGTCCACATGGGTGCTGAACGGGTTTTATAACGACCAATCAACGCCCATTTTAAGACCACGATGAGAAGAAAACTGACAATACCATAAGCAATACCTGATAAGGTTAAAGCCAGTAAGCCATAGAGCCAGCCTTTTGTAACCACCGTATTGATTACAGATAAAACGATCATATAACCAACACCAATTGCAAACGCAGAAGGTAGCACAATACGCAAACCTTCAATAAAACCACGCATCATCCGTCGTGCAATACTAGGTTTAAAGGTCAAATGTTCAGGAAAATCCGCAACCGTTTCACGTGCAGGCAGGCGCAACGCAGGTGAACCAAACCATGTTTCACCACTTTGTAATTGATCTTTTTCAGGAATTTTTGATTGAACACCAATCAATACCCCATCAGGCAAATCTGTACCATCAGCAATATAAGCGCTATTTCCGACAAAGCTACGACGACCGATTGTTGTCGGCTGTAAAATCATCCAGCCACGAGTAATTTCTTCATCACCTAGCATCACCGCATCGGCAATAAAACTTTCATCGCCCAATGTGAGTAACTCAGGGATCACACCTGTGGCGGTTGAAACTTCACTGTCTTTCCCCACTTTGGCACCCAGCAAACGAAACCATGCAGGCGCATAAACCGTCGCAAACAATCCATGCAAAGTTTGCAAACTGGTTTCCAAAATTTGAGTAGCAAACCATTTACGATAATAAGTCGAGCTATGCAACGAATAGGTTCCAGCTTTGAGACTTGGTAACAGGATTTTACGCACCAATGCCGCGAATAATGCTGTAGCGATAATCATCAATACGCTGGCAGGAATGGCAAGCAAGAAATAATGTAAGGCAGTAATCGCACTATTGCTGCTTGCCCAGTCACTAAAATATTTGACATCGAGCCAATCGACCAAAATAAAATTAGGAAAGATCGGGATAAAAAACAAACAGGAAATCAGTATCGCACTCACTGCATAGTAAGCAGCTTCCCACATTTTACGTAGAGTACTTACTTTTTCACGCGGCAATAATTGCGCTACATCAATACGGTTATGATATTTTGCAGGTGCGCCATCCCAGATTTCATGTGCAGGAATAGTTTGACCATTTGGCAATGCCGATAAAGCTTTTAAATGGGCATAATCTTCAAGACAGGTATTTTCTTCCAAAACACTATAAGACCCGACATAACTTTCCTGTTTTAAATGTATGCGACCTAAAACCAGATGACCTTGCTCGACTTTGGCATTTTCCAGATTGACATGTGAACCAACACTGACACCATCATCGATTTGCAGCAAGGCTGGCATGCGGATAAAGACTGAACCGATATGCACGTTCTGACCAATTTTAGCGCCCAAAGCACGCAAATACAGACGATTTAGACTTGACCCCGCCAATAAATAAACAGGCGCAATGTTGGTCAACCGATCTGCCAGCCACCATCTAAAATAAGTTCTACTCCAGAGTGGATATTCACCCGCTTTAACCCCCCTTAACAATAAGCGATTACCTACAATTGAAAGCGCAAAACTGGCAATCATACTCAGTACATATACGCCCAGTGAAATCGCAATTGCATGCGGAATACTATCGCTCGGGCTACCCGTAAAATAGTGATAACTAAAAAATGGAGCAAGCCATTGTAAAATGGTCAGCGCAATCAATACAGGGATGACCACAAGCTGCGCCACGCCACAAAGCACACGATGCAGGCTATTTACCTCATAGCTATTCACTTCACGCATTTGCTGTTGCTTGGTCTGAGCCAACATAAACTGGCTAATCGCACCAACTTTACGATTTTGGTAAATATTTTGGATCGTGATTTGCGCATATTCAGGATATTCACGTAGCTCAGACGTCAATACAGCAGCCAAAAGTGAATGTCCACCCAAATCATCGAAGAAATCGGCACTGAGGCGAATCGCCTGATTTGGAAATAATTTCTGTAAAATAGCAAATAAAATACTTTCTGCTTCATTTTGCGGTTCGTCTGAAACTTCTTTATCTATAGAAGTCGTCAACTCAATTTTACGCAATGCATTTCGGTCAATTTTTCCAGACAATAAACGTGGAACTTGTTCAACAATTTCAAAACGGTTGGGAACCATGTACGCTGGCAATCTGGACTTTAAATATGTCCGAATATCTTTCACCTGAATCTGGCTTTTAGCCTCTTGATCAAGCACGATAAAAGCGACCAGTTGATCCATTTCGTCATCACGGCGCAACACCACAGCCGCTGTACCGATTCCATTTAAATCACACAAAGCGGCTTCAATTTCACCTAGTTCAACACGGAAACCACGAATCTTGACCTGATCATCAGCACGACCCAAACACTGGATTTGACCATTTTCATCAAGTCGTGCCAAATCGCCTGTACGATACAGTTTAAGTTCGTGCTCGTTTTGCGCCCATTGATTATCAATGAATTTTTCAGCGGTAAGTTCTGGACGTCCTAAATATTCTCGTCCCACGCTTGGACCAAACACACAAAGCTCCCCGACCTCACCCTGCGCTAAAAGCTCAAGCTGATCATTTAGAACCAGCATGCCGTAATTCGGCAAGGGAACGCCAATAGTCACAGGTTCATTAGCATAGACACGTGCCAAACTGGACGTTACAGTTGTTTCTGTCGGACCATAGGTATTAAAAATCTGATGATGTGGTAAATCCCAACGCGCCACCAAAGCTTCGGGACACATTTCACCGCCCAGATTGATGATTCTTAAATTTGGTACATCTTCTGGAAATAGCGCCAATAAGGTTGGCACGGCATGTAAAACAGTAATATTTTCTTGTTGAAGGGTTTTACAAAGACGCTCAGGATCAGTCACCAGATCTTTGGGTGCAATCCAGATTGTGGCACCGACCAAATAAGAAATCCAGACTTCTTCAAACGACATATCAAAAGCGACAGAAAAGCCCTGATAGACTTTATCTTGGTGACGTACGCCTAAGACTGAATTTTCTGAACGCAGAAAGTGACAAATATTGCGCTGCTCGATTACAATCCCTTTCGGTTTGCCAGTTGAACCAGAGGTATAAATGATATAAGCCGCATCATCCAGTGCAGCACGTTGCTGAATTATCGGATGTTGTGTTGGCTGATTCAGTTCATCCGCAGTCCATACAGTTTGTTGCAGTTGTGCCAGTAAACCCGCCCATTCCTGACTGGTGACAATCCCCACGGCTTTGGCATCATCCAGACAGACCTGAATACGATCGACAGGAACATCCATATCAAAGGGAAGCCATGCAGCACCTGCTTTACTGATCCCCGCTTGAGCAATCAGTAAATCTGCTCCACGTGGTAACCATAGTCCCACGCGATCACCTGCTTTGACACCACGCTGGATCAGCTGCTGTGCAATTTGATCGACTTGCTGTTGTAACTCGGCATAACTGATCTTTCGCTCATGATCAATCAGGGCAATATGGGTCGGATATTGCTCTGCTGTATGGTCTAAAATGTCTGAAAGAACTTCAGTTCGAATAAACTCTGGTCGTTGATCACCACGAATCACAGAGAGGGTATGAATAATTGCATTCATAGGATGTCCAGATGTTCGCCATCGCGTTATTTATCCCAAATACTTACTTAATAAAAACTCAGGATAAAACTCTTGTATTTATATGCAGTTCATCAGAAACATATAAAATTCAAACAATGACCTAAAACTGATTTTTTTATTCAGGCTTATTGTTTTCCTGTTGATGCTAGGTAGAATTGCTTAATAAATAATTAAAAAAACTTTCCTATCGGATTTATTTTTTAGCAGTCAATGATTAAAAATAATATTCAACTAATTGTTATATATTGATTTTATAAAAATATAGCAGAAATAATGAAGTCTAAATTACAAAATAATCTGAATGGTTTACTTGATCTGACATTTTTTTAGTATCTTAATCAAATTTCTCATGGATCACACTTGATCATCATACCTTGTTTTCAATGATCTAGTTAAACTGCTGATCTAAATCAATCACGTCATCCATTAAATCAATACATTGCTGCGAATGTGAAACTATAATCAGGGATTTCACCTGTTTTTTTAGTAACTCTATTATTTCCAGTGCGGTAGTGATATCTAATGCTGAGGTTGGCTCATCTAAAATCAATAATTGCGGTTGCCTTAAAACTCCACGTAAAATACTTATTCGCTGTTTTTCACCTCCTGAAAAATTTTTATATACATCTCCCATATCATCATTTAATGTTATTTTGTTCTTTTCAAGAATTGAGTTTAATTTAAATTTTTCCAGCCATTTTATCAACTCAGCACCTGTATAATCATAAGGGCTATTATAAACTAGATTGTCTTTTAAACTGCCAGAAAAAATAACAGCATGCTGCCCGACAAAACTGACTTGATTAAAAATTTCTTCAGAAAAATGCTTTGAAATATCCAAATCCTGATAATAAAGTCGCCCAGATTTAATCTTTGAAATCCCAATTAAATAATTGATAAGTGAAGTTTTTCCGCGACCTGTCTGACCGACAATCGCATAATGAGTATCAGCCATTAGCTGTAAATTAAAATGCTGTATCTCATGTTTACCCAAGTTCAGTGTGGCATCCTCAAATTGATATAAAACAGAAGTGCTAGACCCCGTTGATGTCCAAGGCTGATAATGGTCGCGCGATAAATCAAAATATTGTCGATAAGTTTTCAGCGCTACAATATTGCCATTCACCCGCATCAGGCTTTGCGAGACCATTAAAAAAGGCAAAGTCAACTGAATAATATAGGTACTAATCAGGACAAAATCGCCTGAACTAATTTGCTGATGCTGGGAAATATAGGCGGTGTAAAACATAAATCCGAGTAAAAATATAAAAATTAAAAGAACTTGCATCATCATTAACCCACCAATACGAAGATTGGTATTTTTGACGATAGCTGCATAGCTCGATAAACTTTGTTTTAAACGATTCTGTTCATAAACTTGTGAGTGTTTAATTTTAATTTCATAGCTTTGAGATACTTTCTCTAAAATAGCTGTATTGATTAAATTACGTCCCTGATAAATTTCATTAAAATAACCACTACTTTTTTTACTAATTAATATAGAAACAATAAAAATCAGGAGGGCAGTCCCCACAAAACATGCACTAAACACGATATTAATCGTTTTAAATAACACCGCAAAAATAAATAAAAGTTGAAATACAATCGGCCCTAATAACATAAAAAAAGCAAAAGTCATTTCGCTCATCGCCGATGCGCCACGTTGCAAGTCGGTCAGGAAGGCGCCTATTTCCGTTTGATCTTGATGTTGTTTTTGCAGGGCTAAAAAGTTTTCGACGCCAGAATACATCAGTGCCGTCTCAAAGTTTACCGACATGATCATGCTAAATAAATTTTGACACCATGATAGCAATTGCGACATGAGCCATGCTGCGGCATAAGCCAGCACCAGTAAATAGAGTTTTTCTATACTAAACAAATGAGCAATTTCAATATGATGATTTTGTTCAACCTGATCGACCAGTAACTTCATGAGATAGGGAAACAAGGTCCCAAATATCGCAACGAAGACTACCAGTAAAAACATCAGAATAAAATCTAGTTTCAGGCGTGAATATCGCTGCATCGCAAGTTGACAGGCAAAGCGATAATTCTTTATCCATTCAAAACGTTTCAGTACATTCATAAAGATAGCGAGTGATTATTTTCAATTCATTCTGCATATAACTGAACACAACAAGCTTACATCTGGCAGCACTTGATAGCCTGATGATATTCATAGATCAGGCAATACATTTTAGTACATATTGCCTGAGTTAAGCCTGTTTTGAGACTAAAACGATACCATTTTGCCTGGATTCATCGCAGCACCAACGCCATAAAATCCTTTTGCCATTGGAATAACTAGAGGTGCCAAAGCTCTGCCCCAAAGAATATCTTGATGCTGAATCTGAGTCAGCATCTCAAAGTCATCTGACCGTCCACAAAAATCATCTGCAATGGCTTTGCCAATGCGGACAGTTTGCGCTACACCATGACCGCTCCAGCCATGTACGGCATAGACAGGAAATTTATCCCCTGATTTGCGGCTATCTGTTGCACCGTTGACGGTCAAATCAGTTGTGCCACTCCAGACAAAATCGAGTTCGACCTGTTCTAATTGTGGAAACACATGCAGTATGCGACCTTTCAAATATTGTGCTGTTTTCTCAGCATTCCAGCAAGTTCCTGTGCCTTGTCCACCAAAAAGGAGTCGATTATTAGAAACTCCACGGTAATAATCAATTTGAAATTGAGTGTCATATACAGGATGATCCTGTGGCAATAGTTTTTTTAATTCAATATTAAGCGGTGCAGTGGTACAGACATAGGTATAAAATGGAATGGTGGTTTGATTTTTTTGTTCCAGTAATTTAAAAGAAGCATGATGCACGGCCAATACCACACTTTTTCGTGCTTTAATGCATCCTGTCGTAGTCTGAACATAAACTCCATCTTCCCGTTCTTGTATCGAGACCACTTCGGTATGTTCATACACTTGCCCACCTTGCTGACAAAATCCATAAATTAGTCCACGATTGAGCGCTAAAGGATGAATATGTCCGCCTAAGCGATCAACTAATCCCCCAAAATAACGATCGGACTTCACATATTCATAGAGTTCATGTTTACCCACCACCTGCGTATGGTTTTCACCCAGATATTTTCGGGCATCTGCTCCTTGTGTCAATGCAACCAAATGTCCTTCATGTACTGCTGCGGTAATATGCCCATGTTTACGTGCCGCATCAATTTGATAACGCGCCAAAATCGAATCAATCAACTGCATAGCTTCAGTTGAGGTAAACTGCCATAATTTTTTGGCATCAGCATGACTGAGTTGCTCAATCATTTCTTCTGCCTCCCAACGTGCAAGACCGGGGGTAAGTTGCCCGCCGTTACGCCCTGAAGCACCACTCCCTATCCGATTTTTCTCAACCAAAACGGTGTCAACGCCTTGTTCAGCCAGATGTAGTGCCGTAGATGCACCGAGTAGGCCTCCACCAATGACCAAGACATCACACTCAAGATCAGTTTGTAAAGTTTCAAATTGATGCCAATCTGCCAGAGAACTTTCATAATAATTGGCAGCATGCTCGATATGCCCATGTTGTGGAGCAATCCAGTTCCACTCTTTCTCACTTGTCATAGCTTGACTAACTTTAAATTCCACATCATTCAACAGCACAGGTTTCATTAACAGATTTTTCATTTGTTCAACTCACTTTCATTCCAAAATTCATTAAGCATTGCTCATCACAACACTTTGCTTTCTCAATTTTTTATAGATAAAAATGGCAATTCCCAGACTGAGCCAAACACAACCAAAATGCAGTGCGGCAGCATCAAGGTTAAACCACAAACAGACAATGGCAGCGACAGAGAAGATCGGAAGCACAAGATTTTTAAAAATATTGTTCCAGCCTTTGTTCTCACCTTTCTTGATGTAAAAATGCATAAAGACCGAGAAATTAACCGCAGTAAACGCAATGAGCGCACCGAAGCTAATCAGACTGACCACCGTTGCCAAATCCAGCAACATGGCAGTCATGGAAATTGCGCCAATAACCAAAACGGAATACAGTGGTGTACCTAATCTGGCATTAAAACTGCCAAAAATCTTTTTGTAGAAAATACCGTCTTTACCCATAATATGAATCAATCGCGCGGCACTGGCGTGGGTTGCCAAACCTGAAGCCACCGTATTCATAATCTGCCCGCATAAAAAGATCGCCTGAAATAATGCTCCGCCCACATACAATACAATCTCTGGCAAAGCCTCACTTGGATGCTTAAAACGTGTGTTATCTGGAAAATACAACTGAATAAACCATGAAGCGCTGATGAAAATAACACCACCTGCCAGCGTGGTTAAAATCACTGCTTGAGGAATCACTTTTTTTGGTTGCTCGGTTTCCTGCGACAATGTCGTGACTGCATCGAAACCAAGAAAAGAAAAACATAAAATTGATGCGCCTGCGATCAATGGAAGCAGTTGAGGATCTCCATTCCAAAGTGGGGTAAGCGTAAGCACATGTTCATAGCCTTCGGTCGTCCCAATTCCTTTAATGACCAGATAAATAAATACCAGCATTAGCACAATCGGCGCAAAAACAAACAATAAGCTCAAGTTCGCCAAAATCTGGATGCGAAAACAATTCACCAATGTGACCAAAGCTGCTGCCAGCATCACCCAGAACCAATATGGCATCGCAGGAATCAAGGCATGTAAATAAATCCCTGCCAATAAAGCATTAATTAACGGCAAGAGAAGATAATCCAGTAAGGCACACCATCCCACAAAGAAACCTGCGGTTGTCCCACAACTTTCAGCGGTATAG
Source organism: Acinetobacter sp. FDAARGOS_515 (assembly GCF_003938865.1). NCBI lineage: Bacteria > Pseudomonadati > Pseudomonadota > Gammaproteobacteria > Moraxellales > Moraxellaceae > Acinetobacter > Acinetobacter sp. FDAARGOS_515. The sequence goes on from NZ_RKIX01000003.1 coordinate 1,014,376, forward strand.
CTATAGGCCGAACCAGGTCGTTCTGAACAACGACTAAATCTTGCATAGCTAATCGCAGTCAATAACATGGCCACCAGCGCCAATAAATAAGCCAAGGGCACTCGCCCGTCAGTGGTTTCAGAAACGATGCCAAAAGTATCAAACACCGTCATAGGTGTCATATAAGCGATGCCGACAATGACCACTTGCCACAAGCTCAACTTTTTGGTTGGAAATTGCTCATTTTCCATTTTATTGTAACTCGCAATAAAATAATGTTCAGTGATTATTCTTTTGCAACAACTATGCCATATAATAAAAAAATTATTTTGAACCAATCTGAGAATAAAATGCCACGCTACTCGATTGAAACGCGTAAAGCCGCGATTGCAGCCTACAAAAAAACCGACTACAAGCTTGCTGTCTGTAAAGAATTCAACATCTCCAGAGTCACACTGGATGCATGGATTAAGCTTGAAGAAGAGACAGGAAGTTTGACCCCAAAACCCACCAAAAAACGTGGTGCACCCGCGCATATTAAAGATTGGGATGCATTCCAAACATTTGTAAAAAATACAAAATTTCAAAATATTAGTGATTTAATTCCCTTATTTGAACAGGAGTTTGGCTATTCAGTTTCCTATGCGGTCTTGGTTCGTGCAATCCATGTTTTGGGTCTACGTCGTCGTAAAGGTCGCTTCTATGGTTAGAACAAATACAAAATTTAGCGACAAAAAAAAACAGAGATTTTTTGTAATTTTAAAATATTAAAAATGTAAATTTAATTTATTAAAAAAGTAAAATATTTAAATTAAAAAAGTAAATTTAAATAAATAAAAATGTAATGTTTAAATATTAAAAAAGTAAATATATAAAAATTAAAAGGTAAATTTTATAAATCAAAAATGTTTAGTTATTATTAACACTGTTTTCAAAATAGCGCAGCAAAGTGAGCAAGTATTGTTCAAATTGCACTATTATTAAGCAAAAAAAGAGAAGCAATTCGCTTCTCTAGACCATGACAAATTCTAAACTATTGATACATGGCTTTATTATCATTTAAGGCAATTAGGCCGCGTATTGCACGATAGACAATCCAGATCCAAGCAGCGGCAATCACAACTACGCAGAAAGTACTCGCAGATAAGGCGACACCTGCAAATAAATTGTCGTTATCACCAGTAAAAAATAAAAAGAAGAACGGTACAAAAGCAATGATGTTCCAGAACAAATACCACCAAAATGTGCGAATTTGCCAAGTAAAGTGACTAGCAAGCCATGTCCCTTCAACATCACGACGTTTTACGTAATTAATGATGAGGGCCACGATTGCTAACAGCCCTGCACTAAAAATAGCGGCGATGTATAAAATATAAAGAACCAGCGTTAAGGTTTTATTGGATTGCAGTTGTTCTAAAGAATTGTTCATAGAGACACCTTTGGATTTATTGTATTGATCCTCTAACGTAGTACTACATTTAACGGAGAAATCAGCCAGAGTAATAAAAGTATATTTAACACTATGGTACAAAAATAAATTTTCCTAAAGGGTTGTTTTTGTGTTTTATGTCGCAATTTTTGTTGCGCTAACCCCGCCGCAGGCCAACCGCCTAAAAAAGAAATAATATGCAGGGTTTGTTCAGGCACACGCCGATTTCCCAGTTGCGCGGCTTCTTTATCTTGCGCATACAACCAATAACTCAAGACATTCATCAGTGCAATAAAGATAAAACTATAAGCAGGTAATAGGTGTATAAAGCTGAGAATGGCAACAATGACAATATAAACCAGTGCTGCAATTTGCATCGGCTTAAGTGAAGATGTATGAGCGGTAGAAACTGGACGTTTTTTATTTGCAGCTAAAGCGCGAGTTTGTGCCGCTTTTAAATAAATCACCTGCTTGGCACGATAACGTCCTCGCTCATCCAAAATCACCAGATATTCCAGTGCACAGCCGACGATTGGCCGTGGTCCAGAACGAGCAAAATCCTTGATATGTAAAAAAACACGGTCTTTATCCGCATCATTAGGTTGAATAAAACCGTACCCTTTTTCATCGAACCATTCAATTAATCGTCCTTGATCACGCATCATGGTTTTCCCTTAATCTGTTAAAGCGGCTAAACGATTTTGCAATAATTGTCGCATTTCTAAAGGATTTTTTTGCAAAATATCTTCACTCTCTCGCACTTCCTGCGCATTACGCTGCGCAACTTGCAATCGTAATAACCAAAATCGACAAGCAGCCATCGCCAAATAAACCCTCAAACATGCATGTTCATCTGACGTTAGTGTACGAACCGTTTGATAGCCTTCGATAAATGCATTTAATTGATCCGAATTAAGCTGTACCGTCGGATGTTCGGTACAAAAATCATTGATCGCAATGGCAATATCAAATAATAGATCATCTTGATTCATTTCAGAAAAATCTAAAATCCCCTGTAATTGATCTCCCTCAAACAGAGTGTTATCTCGAAATAAGTCGGAATGAATCCAGCCCTTTGGCAAATCACAATGTCGCTCACGCTGTTGATTAAATAAGCGATAAACACGATCTAATAATTCTAAATCATCTTGACTCATATAGGCTTTAAGCTGATCGGCAACACTTGTCCAATAAGCGTGGTTGCGATAACTTTGACGTTCAAATTGAACATTCTGTAAGGCTAAATGTAACTGTGCCTGTGCTTGACCAATCGCAAATATTTGCTTAAGTGTTGGTGGAATGGGATGCTTTCCCGCAATTCTTGGAGCAATTTGAGCGGGTTTATCGGCAATAATATGAATAAATTGTTCTGCATAACTTAAAGGCACAGCAACAGGAATATCTTGCTGACCTAGATATTGTAATACTGGCGGCAATTCATTTGCGCCTTGCAAATCCAGTTCTTCAAACACCGTCAACACGTATTGTTGATGATCCTGCGTCACTAAAAAATAATTGGTGTTTTCAATTCCTCCCTGAATGGGAATCAAGTCCATCACCTCTAATCCATAAGGCGAAGCAAATGCTTGAACTTGTTCTAAACTCAACGGCGTATAAACCGACATAGAAAACCTGCGTGCAACAATTATAAGTTTGATAGAATAGCGCTACAGTTTACCAAGATTCTGCTCTGTCTCGTGAACTTTATTGATTTTGACCAATATCGCTGGATGTCACCATGCTTGCAAAACGTATTATTCCCTGCCTTGATGTCGATAATGGCCGTGTCGTCAAAGGTGTTCAATTTTTAGATATTCGTGATGCAGGTGACCCTGTTGAAGTGGCGCGCCGCTACAATGAGCAAGGCGCCGATGAAATCACGTTTCTGGATATTACCGCAACGCATCATGGGCGCGACACCACTTATCGTACTGTAGAGCGTATGGCAGAAAGTGTATTTGTGCCATTAACCGTTGGTGGCGGCGTGCGTAAAGTCGAAGATATTCGTTCATTGCTCAATGCAGGTGCAGATAAAGTCAGTATCAACTCTGCGGCGGTGTTCAATCCTGAGTTTGTACAGGAAGCCTCTCAACGTTTTGGGGCGCAATGCATCGTAGTCGCGATTGATGCCAAAAAAACAGGCGAAAATAAATGGGAAATTTTCACCCATGGCGGTCGCAAGCCAACGGGTATTGATGCGCTTGAATGGTCGGTCAAAATGGCAGAATATGGCGCAGGTGAACTGCTGGTGACCAGTATGGATGCAGATGGGACTAAAGCAGGTTATGACATTGCCCTGATGCGTGCCATTAATGATCGAGTTTCGATTCCCACCATTGCTTCTGGTGGTGTTGGAAATTTACAGCACATGGCAGATGGTATTTTACAAGGTGGCGCAGATGCCGTTCTGGCGGCCAGTATTTTCCACTTTGGACAATATACCATTCCTGAAGCCAAAACATTTTTAGCGGAGCAAGGCATTGAAATGCGCCTCTAACTTCTAACGCATCTCTTAAAATAATATAAGGGCAGTTCAGTTTGACTTAACTGCCCTTTATTTTTAAGCGACGGAAGTTTGCGTTTGCATCTCTTCTGCGGTCGAAGCCTCTAGCAATTTTGGCTTTTGTTCAATGTATTGGGCTGGAAAAAAGCGTTCAATGGCGGTGGTCAACTTTTCAGACCATTTTTCAGGTAATCCTAAACCTAAAGGATTGGCCTCTTTTAAATCCGCAGATGAAACAACTCGTGTTCCCAAAATATAATCAAACCATGGCCGAGTCACGCCCCAATTTGCATCCTGATTTGAGTTCATATGATGATCATAATGCCACGGAACACGGCGTTTTGCCCAGTCAGGTTCAAGATGGGAACGACGGTGTACATAAAAATAATTGCCTGCACTATAGCAAAATGCCAACGCCATACCTTTTGAAAATGGATAGGCAGCCGCACTTGAAACAATAGCGACTACAGCTAAGGCACCAAGTTCATTACGAGTACGCCAGTGATGCAATCCTTCCACATAGCATTCGTCATGAAACTCTGTTTTGCGCACTTCGCGATGATGCGCCCAATGTGACTCCATTTGCTTTGGTGTGGGGCTAAAACGTGGCTGACCTTTTCGATGTACACCATGTAATAAATACTTGTGTGCCACCCATTCAAAGCCATTGGCTAAGACTAAACCGGCTACAAAACCTTTTATCATTTTAAATAATCCTCCCTTTTGACTTGAATATAAGAATTTTTCTATGCTATGTATTGACTCATTTTTATCATTCATTGACAAAACACGACAAAAGAGCACTAAAGGATGGCTTTAATAAAAAATTATGCGGGATCAGTCTATGGAGGGCTGGGACATTTATTAAAATTATATTGTGAATCACAACCTCTTGTTGTTCCGCCGAAGCTGCTTGAAATTCAAAATCTGGAACGTTTCGATTATGTGATCTGGCGTGATTTGCTGGAACAAATTCAACAGTTACAACCACAAACGGGTCTGGGGCTACGTATCGCAAAATATGTACAACCCAAGCACTTGGGTATTTTGGCCTATCTGGCATTATCCTGTGAAAGTCTTGGCGAAGCACTTCATCGTTATCAGGATTTTCATCGACTGGTTTATGATGGCAGTCCCTTAAAAGTTGAGTTCATATCGCCTTATTTTTCGATTCGCTGGGAAGAAACCGAACTGCATCCGACTCAACTGACCGATGAAATCGCGATTGCTTTAATGGTTGAATTTTTACAGCAGTTTATGTGTAAAGAACAAATTCAGTTACACGAAATACATTTCATCAATCCTCCCCCTAAAGATGTGCAAGTTTACGAACGCTATTTTCATTGCCGAGTACGCTTTTCTCAAGCCAAGACACAAATCCTCATTCCGATAAGTGAAGCTAATAAAGTGATTGGTAATGCAGACCATACCCTACAACAATTATTGATGCGCCAAGCACAAGAACTATTACAAGAATTACCTCATTCCAATCAACTGGATCAGCGTTTACAACAAGCCATTTTGAAAGGCTTACAAAAGAACGAATATCAAATTGATCAAATCGCAGCGCAATTGGGCTTATCGGTACGTCAATTACAACGTCATTTACAACAACAAAATATGACTTTTCAGCAACGAACCCAACAAATCCGCTATATGCTGGCGCTTGAATATTTAAAAGATCCACATCTTAGTTTACAGGAAATCGCATTATTGCTCTGTTATTCAGAACAAAGTGCTTTTCAACGTGCGTTTAAACAATGGAGTGGACTGACACCACAACAATGGCGACAGCAGTACGTTCATCATTAAATTAAAATAAGACATGAAATAAAAAATTTATCTTCTTGCTTAAATTCTCAGATAGAGATAAAAATAAAACCATAATCGCACAAATATTAACCACAGTAAGCGATTTATAAGTTCAAAAACAAAAGTAAGAGAAAACAAAATGCATAAATATTTAGCAGAGTTCTTAGGTACATTCTGGCTGGTTTTCGGTGGTTGTGGCAGTGCAGTATTGGCTGCGGCATTCCCTGAACTGGGTATTGGCTTTCTAGGTGTTTCATTTGCCTTCGGATTAACTGTATTAACAGGTGCTTATGCCTTTGGGCATATTTCTGGTGCGCATTTTAATCCAGCGGTAAGTGTTGGCATGTGGGTTGGCGGTCGCTTAGATGGCAAGGAGGTCATTCCTTATATTGTTTCACAGGTCATTGGTGCGACTGTTTCGGCGTTTGTGCTGTATATCATCGTACAGGGACAAGCAGGCTTTTCAGGTACAGGTGGTTTCGCCACTAATGGTTATGCTGAGTTATCACCGAATCATTTCTCCTTAGGGTCTGCATTCTTAATTGAAGTCGTCCTTACCGCTTTCTTCCTGATCATTATTTTACTATCGACACATCGAAATGCGCCTGCGGGTTTTGCACCTATCGCCATTGGTTTAACTTTGACTGTCATTCACTTGATCAGTATTCCAGTCACCAATACCTCTGTAAATCCTGCACGTAGTACAGGAGTTGCTCTTTTTGCCGAAACCGCTGCTTTAAGCCAATTATGGTTATTCTGGGTTGCTCCCATTTTAGGTGCGATTGTGGGCGCGTTCATCTATAAAGTGGTGATCAAAGAAAAAGGCTAGGATTTAGATGCCACAAAAAAACAGTCTTTTAAAGGCTGTTTTTTTCTTCGTTATAAAAACGGATTATCAATCTCTTGTTCAGTTTTGGTCTGAATTTTCTCGGGAAGCGGCTGTTTCTCAAGTTCAGTCACCATTGCATTCACCAATGCCTGTAATTGTTTTGCCAGTTGCAAGCCATGTTGGTCTTTGGTGATCTGCAAATTGCCATATAAACTCACACAATCGACCTGATTTTCGAGTGTTAGGTCCTCAATACTGGATGATTCATTTCCATTCTCAAACGGTTTAAACATTTATATAAGGCTCTTTGATGTTTTCTATCATTTGAAATTAACCTATTTTGTAATTTCTGCACGATTGATTTATCTCAAAATTTGTAAAAAATAATGCAACAGTGCATCGACCAATTGTTTGATCATCGCTTGCTTGGTGTCTTCATCAATCCCTTGGGCTTCAATAGGTGTCGCTTGCTGTTTTTGCTGCGTAAATTGTTTCTGCACGGCGGTCAGGGTTTGCTGCTCGACATCCTCCGCACACTGGCTTTCACCATCCCAATGTAAATAGCTCAATGCTTTTTGTGCTTTGACAGCATTGGCACTGAGGGGAAGTTGATAGACATTACGTTTTTGTTCTTCGGTCAATTGTGGAAACACATTCATTCCGAGCTTTTCTTCGAGATAGCATACGCTGACCACCCTAACCTGTAATGAATTATCGTTCGGTGCATAATATGCACCAATTGCCCCTGTTTTTGGTAAATAAATGATCTTATATACGGCGCTTGGAACGATCACTCCACGCCCAATCGTTTTTAATTTTTTTCCTTCAAAGACTGGTCCTGTCACCACATAAACGTCCTGTTTCTGCTTCGTCACCAATGCACGGGTGGCTTCTTCAAGTTCACGCCAAACTTGTTGATTATTTTTAGGCGCTTGCGGCACCATATTAGCCAGTGAAAAACTATCGTATTGTGCTGTGGTATTGCCCATATCGCCATTCGGTGCCATGTGTCCACGGTCATAACCCGAACCACGATAGTCGCTTAATAAAGCTCGATGCATCTCTGGAATTCGGGTTTCTTCATGAAAATTATCTTCGCGCTTAATTCGATTACTTAAACGTTGTGGAGTCAGTTTTTCTGCTACCCAAAGCGGTGTTTTTGAAACACCTGAATACATGACATTAAAGTCATGAAAACACAGGGCATAACTATTTTTTTGTAGACTGTCTTTTGCTAAAACTGGAGGAATATCGCGATAAAACTGACTGAGACACGCGCTATTATTTGAAATCGGACTTATCCATTGTGAAACTTTACCCTCACCAAAAGCAATCACAAAACTGCCTGCCGCAACTGAGCCCAAAAAAAATTTACCAATATGTTGTTTGATCCAAGAGAAATCTGAACTTGCTCGGGTCTTTCTTCGTGCCACAATCTTCTACATCAAATCAAGAGTCTAAGTAAAAGCTTAACAATTCAAGTTTTCACTGTATATTCAGTCAGATCTCATTTGATTAAAGCAACAGCACAATTTGATCAATAAATCACCTATGCGCGTAACAGTTTGTCGTTTTATTTTTATCTTTGACCATGTGATTGGTCATGTTTCGTATATTTAATTGAAACAACAAGAATGGCTATGCGAAGGTAGGCTCACGATGAACATGAAAAATGATTAAATTTAGGAGTCTCTTATGCGCACTCAATTCATTGCTGTAGCTTTTGTAACAGCCTCATTGAGTATGACTGCTTTCGCAGAACAACCTGTTCAGGCGGGTGAAACTCTAGACAGTTTATCCAAAGCCAAAGTGACGACAACGGTAAATGGGCAACCTGGTTCGCTTGAAGAGTTAGTCAATAGTGGCAAAGTTCAGCTTATTTCTGCTCAATCTAATCCAGTGCAAACTCAGTCCATGAACTCACAAGACGTTCAGGCTGTCACACCGCATCAAAGTGAAATGGCAGACCCTGCTGCTACACCAGCCCCATCGATCGATCCAAATGCACCAGCGCAAGCGATGCCTGAATCTGCTCAACCAGAAGCACCTGCAATGCAAGCAGCGCCAGCAGATGTGCAGGATCAAAATAGCAATGCAGCTCCTGAGCAAATCTCAGCGCCAGTGACTCAATAACTGCTCGCTGCCTAATAAAAAACCAGAGTCATTGTGACTCTGGTTTTTTATTCATCAATTTGGATTTAGATTTCAATCTGACTACCGAGTTCTACCACACGGTTAGGTGGAATCTGATAAAAATCGCTGACAGGACTGGTATTTCGTTGCATCGAAATAAACAGTTTTTCACGCCACGGCGACATGCCATCTCCAACGGTATGAATCAATCGATCACGTGAAATGAAGAAGCTGATCTGCATCATATCGAAATCAAAGCCCCATTCATCATAAGCCTGTTCGAGTGCCTGAGGAATATTGGGCTGATCTTTGAAACCGTAATACATAAAGATACGATAAAAATGATCATTCAATTTTTCAAATTTAATTCGATCCTGCTGCGCCACATAGGGAATATCCCGCGTATATACGGTCACCATGACATTCCGTTCATGCAACACTTTATTGTGCTTGATATTATGTAGCATCGCATGTGGCACAATATTCGGATTACCTGTCAGGAATATCGCTTCGCCTGGCACAAAATGCGTTTCATTACTCGAACCAATACTCTGGATAAACAGGCTCATTGGCAATGCATCTGTTTCCAGACGATGATAGACAATTTCACGACCACGTTTCCAGGTCATCAAAATCGTAAATACCACAATACCAATGACAATTGGCACCCAACCGCCTGCCAAAATCTTGAGCGAAGTAGATGCCACGAAAATACCGTCCAAGGCTAAAAATGGAATCGCAAACATCGCGACTTTCCACCACGGCCATTTCCATGCACCATAGGCCAATACAGAAATCAAAATCGTGACACACAGCATGGTCATGGTAACCGCCACACCATAAGCACTGGCCAGATTACTGCTGCTTTCAAATAATATAATTAAAATAAAAACTGAAATGTAAAGTACCCAATTAATAAAAGGCACATAGATTTGCCCCTGCTCGACATCAGAGGTGTGAATCACACTTAAACGCGGTAAATAACGCAATTGAATAGCCTGATTGACCATTGAAAATACGCCAGTAATCACCGCCTGCGACGCAATTACCGCAGCAGCTGTAGCCAAACCAATCATCGGGTATAAAGCCCATTCGGGTACCAATAAATAGAATGGATTTGAAACCGCTGCTGGATCACGCAGTAGCAATGCACCTTGACCTGCATAATTAAGTAATAAACACGGGCAAACGATAATAAACCATGCCAACCGAATAGGCAGACGACCAAAATGCCCCATATCGGCATATAGTGCTTCTCCACCAGTCATGGTTAAAACCACAGAACCCATCGCAATAAAGGCAATAAAAGGTTGATGAATCGCAAACTCAATGGCCCATAAAGGATTTACGAACAATAGAATATGCGGTGTCTGAATAATGCTCCATAGCCCCAATAAGCCAATAGAAATAAACCAGACGAGTGTGATTGGACCAAAGAATTTCCCCATGGTCGCCGTACCATGTCGCTGTACCACAAAGAGTGCAGTCAAAATTCCTAGACCAATCGGCATCAGCCATTTATCAAATGCAGGCGTGGCAATGCTCAAACCTTCAATCGCAGAGAGTACTGAAATTGCGGGGGTAATGATACCATCTCCAAAAAATAGAGAAGCCCCGACAAATCCCAAAGCAATGAGACACATTTTCTGATTTGGAGTGAGTTCTTTTATGCGCAGTAATAATGCCAAAAGCGACATAATACCGCCTTCGCCATTATTGTCTGCACGCATCACAATGGTGACGTATTTAAAACTAATGGATAAGGTGATACACCAAAAAATCAGGGAGAGAATACCAAATACTGTGGCTTCGGAAATCGTAACATGCGCACTGGTAAAGGTTTGTGCAAATGCATAGAGTGGACTGGTTCCAATATCACCAAATACCACGCCTAACGCTGCTAGCGTAATCGCGGGCAATGCGGCTTTTTTTGCAGGACTTTGCATACTCAATCTTCAATATTTGAACAGTATTTTTGCGCCATATTAACATTAAGTTATTTTTTTTTCTGCAAATCAATTGTTTTAAGCTTGGCAGCATGTCTTTTTTTAGCTATTATCGCTCGCCTTGGTGAGGTGTCCGAGTGGCTGAAGGAGCACGCCTGGAAAGTGTGTATACGTTTACGCGTATCGAGGGTTCGAATCCCTCTCTCACCGCCAAAATTCTGTTTCTAAAAATCCAAAATATACCTTAAAGGCTTAAACTGCAACAGTTTAAGCCTTTTTTAATATTCTTTTAAATCCTTAACCATCCTTGCACACCTGCAAGATCATGGGGGACAAATGGGGGATGATTTAGTTATACTATAAATCATCCCCCAAATTACAAAGAAAAAGCTAAAAATGCTGACAGATGCTCAAGTTAGAAAAATCAAACCACTTGATAAGAAAAAACGTTATTCGGATGAAAAAGGACTCTATTTAGAGGTCACCCCATCAGGTGGAAGATTCTGGCGTTTAAAATATCGGTTCAATGGTCGTGAAAGCACTTTAACCATTGGAAGCTATCCAGAAATTTCCCTTGCCCAAGCTCGCCGTACTCGTGATGAAGCACGTATTCAGCTTTACAATAATATCGATCCGAATGCTGTGAAAAATCAACGCCTACAGCAAATGGATGAAAGTATTCTTTTCAAATCCCTTGCCATGGAGTGGATGGAGGATCGAAAAGCCGTCATTAAAGAAACAACTTACCTACGTGATTTATCAGTATTTGAAAAAGATCTTTTTCCTGATCTAGGTGACATGCCGATTGATGAAATCAGAGGAAAAGATGTACTTGCTTGTGCCAAAAAAATTGAAGCACGTGGTGCGCAAGAAATGGCTAAACGCTCTATTCCTTTAGCGGGTCGTATTCTCCGTTTTGCGATTCGTAAAGGCATTATTGAGAATGATCCTACCCCACACTTAGGACAAGCCCTTAAACCACGTAAAGTAAATAATATGGCTCGTTTGGATATTTCCGAATTTCCTGCCTTTGTTGAACGTATGGATCGCTAGCGAGTTCGCTGTTCAATCTCAATAGGTCTATCATAGATGCTTTTACGATGACTTAGCTGACCACGGATTTCAGGAGTGCCATATTTACGCTTTCTTTGATTTGTGAACCGCAGGTTGTGAAAGAGCGCTCCCCCTTTGTTTTTATCCTGTCGTATAAATCTATAAATAGAATGTAGGTTAACTGTCACATGAGAAGCGATTTGTTCAGGGCTCCATTGAAGATTGAGATAACAAATAACAAGTGGCCAAATATCACCGGGGATTCTTTTAGGATTTGAACAATGCCTTGCTTGAGCAAGCTTATTTGCATGTTTTACGAAGTATCCATTTCTTGCTTTATGCCGTTTGATTTCTCTAGAGACGGTTGATGAAGATCGATTCAACCACCAAGCAATATAACGTACAGAAAAATCTTCATGTGACAGAGCAAATATCTGATATCTTTCATCTTGAGTAAGATGAGTATAGTTCATAATGCAACTTTGACTTTGGTCGGTCGAAAGCAAAATGCTAGCTCATATCGCGACCCGATTATATTTGCGTTCTGCCATGCACTATCCAGTGTGGGGCAGGCTGATTACCAGTGTCGGCCCCAGATACGTTGTGCGTGATCGAAATGTTGCAAAATTCTTAACACGTGATCTGAAAAAAGCAGATGAACTCGGGCATATCAAAATTGAAGACTATCGTGTTACTCGCGATATGTTTTTAGGGTCAGTGTATTACTCTTTAGAAACTATGCTGACTGAAACAGTCGATCAGCATTATCTTGGATTGGTGATTAAAACTCTTTTAGGGCATTTGGGCATTCAGCAAAATGAAGTTCAACGTTTATATCAATTAGAACTTCCTAGTGAAATTGAGATTACCACTCCTTTTTTTACGATCTTAAAGCAACATCAAAGTAAAGGTTATGATCATAAAAACTAATGCTGAATTTCCCACTTGCATTAACTCTAAGATTGGGTGCCCGATATAATTGTAGATTTTTATTGTGGGCAGGATTATCAGATGCTTCTCAGGTTCACAATACAGCAGCGGAGACCCGCCAGAAGCATAACTGGGTTCTCAGTATGAGCCGAAGAGGCCTCGCGCATTATACTGCTTATGGGACAACTTTGTTGCTGAATCCTTTTTTAACAGCTCAAAGAAGGAATGGATTAAAAGTAGGATCTATAAAACACATGTAATGGAGCGTGCAGATGTATTTGATTATATTGAGATGCTTTGCAATGATATCAGATGTCATTCATATCTTGATAAAATGAGCCTAGAAGCATTTGAGACAGCTTCAACATAAGGCTATCTCATATACAGGATAATGAAAGCAGTCCATTTCTTAATGAAAACACTAATTAATAAGGTTTAAGCTCTCCAATACAACAGCAGCTATTAAGCTATCAAATGGCTCACGCTTGCCATAAGCCATCCATTGATCTAATACCTCATAATAGGCGAGCCGATTTTCTACTGTCATCACACTCGGTTGATAATATGCTTTCATCAACTCGACATTCATCAATCATTGAGACATACGACCATTCCCGTCAATAAGGGGTAAATAGCAAAAAAGTCTGCATGTACTTTGGCTGTTCACCCAATTGGATGCAATGTATGAGCTTCTTAATTATTTTAAAATCTGATTACACTTTGAGTTTGTAACAATAATCTAAATTTCTGCCCAAATAAATGAACGATCAAGCCACACATAATCACCCCTGAACCCAGCCATTGCCAAGCATTGAGTTGCTCATCTAAAAATACTGCGGCAAAAAGCATGCTAATCACAGGCACCCAGAGTGACAATGGACTGATTTTGGCAGCGGGGTAACGAGTCAGTAAATAAATCCATAATCCGTAGCCAATAATCGTAGCAAAATAAGCCAGAAAAGCCGCTGAAGTAAAGCCTTTCCAAGTGAGGGTTGAGTAATCAGCCAAAATACCTTGCCAGCCTTGATCATGTAGCGCTAACAATAAAAACCAGACAGGCGTTAAAATATTCCCCCATACGACTAAGCCGATTGGATTGACTTGCCCAATTTGTTTCACCACGATGTTACCGCAGGCCCATGACAAAGCTGAACCCAGAACCAAGAGTAACCCTAACAAAGGAACATGACTGTGTTGTTGACCCAGTGCAATTAATGCTAGCCCAAATGATGCAATCACAATGGCCAGCCACTGATTCCATGAAGCATTTTCCTTTAAGACCCATACAGCAATCATCACGGTAAAAAAGGCTTGAGACTGAACAACTAAAGCCACTAGACCTGTTGGCATGCCTGTGGCAATCGCACTAAACATAAAAGCAAACTGCGAGAAATTGCTGATAAAGCCATAGAGTAACAGCCATTTCCAACCGACTTTTGGAATTGCCACAAAGAAGAGTGCAGGCAGCAGAACCAATACATAACGCAAGCAACCTAGCAGCATGGGACTGATTTCACTGATGCCAACTTTCATAAAATAAAAGTTGATACCCCAGATGAACACGACAGCAAATGCCGCGAACTTATCTTTAAGTAACATGAACATTTCCTAAACAAATTTGATTAGACAAGTAACGACCTGTATCACTACAGGTCGTTACTACTAACAGCATATGGAGGGTTAAATTAGATTTCGTTATGTTTAGCAGGAATTAATGCTTCAAATTTGGGATGTTGTTTGCGTAATTTGATCAACTCGACATAGTCACGAATCAGAAAGATACAAAACAGCATCACTGCACTGGCTATCCCGAACCAAAAGGCTTTTTGTAAACTTGGAATAAAGGCCATGGCAATGAAAATACAAAGCATTCCCGCAATAGCAAAATAGCTGAGATAAGGAAAGCACCACATGCGTACTTTCAAACGTTCAGGTGCAACATGTTCTAAATAGCGGCGTAAACGAATCTGTGAAAACGCAATAATGATATAAACAAAGAGTGCAACCGTACCATAGGATTCCACCAGAAAAGGAAATACATTATCTGGAGAAAAATAAGAGACTAAGATGGAGAGATAACCAAAAAGTGTACTCAACAGAATGGCACGGACAGGAACGCCTTTTTTAGATAACTTGGTTAAACTCCGTGGTGCATCACCATGTTTAGTCAGAGCAAATAGCATACGACTTGCTGCATAGACACCTGAATTAAGACAACTTAACACCGCAATTAAAATCACAGCATTCATAATGTCAGCGACAAAAGGAATATTTAAAACTTTTAAAGCACTAACATAAGGCGTTGCAATATCAGGACTATTCCACGGCACAATACACACCACAAGAAAAATGGAGCACACATAGAAAATCAAGACACGGCTGATGACAGACTGAGTCGCTTTGGCAACTGACTTTTCAGGATTTTCAGTTTCTGCCGCAGCAATGGTGACAATCTCTGCCCCAAAATAAAAAGCCGTAGCTGCAACAGCACCCGATAACACAGGCCCCCATCCATTGGGCATAAATCCGCCATGATTCATCAGCTCCCCAAAGCCAGACGCTTGATGATTCGGCCAGAATCCAAATAAATAGATCGAACATAAGAAAATAAAGGTAGTAATCGCGGCAACCTTAATAGAAGAAAACCAGAACTCAAACTCACCAAAAGATTTAACCGAAAATAAATTAGTAGCAGTCAGCATCACCAACAGAATTAAACTGACAATCCATTGCGGGATATCGGGTAACCAGTAAGCCATCAGCTTTGCGCCAACAATCGCTTCTAATGCGATCACGATGACCCAAAAATACCAGTACATCCAGCCTGTCATAAAACCTGCCAGTCTTGAGAGAAAAGGCGAATCGCGAAATGCATAACGTGCATAGGCATAAAATGAGCCTGTTACAGGTGAGGCAGTTGCCAGTTCACCAAGCATACGCATGACTAAAATAATCAGCACGCCAGTGATTAAAAAGGATAGAATTGCTGCTGGCCCAGCCGACTGAATCACCACTGAGCTGCCAACAAACAGTCCCATGCCAATCACGCCCCCTAGAGCCATCATTTGCACATGACGAGGTTTAAGCGCATTTTTTAAATCTTGATTTGAATTTGAGTCATACATGATGGATTCCTCTCAATATAATTATTGCTGTGATATACAGATCAAAAATTTCAATGATGCTTAAATCACTTCATCTCTTAAGTAATACCAGCGATATAACAAGGCTTGTCCCAATCTACGGAACGGTCTAAACAAATGCGAAGGCAAAGGTGACTGATAGATGGGTAAATCAAACTGTGGACGCTGTACCCCCATAACCCGTTCAGCCAGACGACGGCCCGCCATTGCGGAGAAAGATACGCCATTGCCACCATAACCAATGGCATAGTAAATACTTTCATCGGGATTCGGTTGTACGACTCTTGGCATCATGTCATGACTGACATCAACCCATCCCCACCATGAATATGCAATTGGTATACCACGCAAAGTTGGGAACTTGCGATACAGCCCTTCTTTTAAGCGCTCCAGATGCACTGGATTATTGGCATCGGCACCTGTCAGTGAGCTACGACTGCCACATTGCATAGAACCATCAGGTAATAAACGATAGTAATGGCGTAAGGTGCGCGTATCGGTGATAAAGGTCGTACTGCGCAATCCTGCTTCGGCACGTTCCGCCATAGACAAAGGGCGGGTCACGATTGAATTGGATAAAATCGGCATGATTTTGCCTGATAAACTCGGATGTAAACCATTGGGAGTATATCCCCCTGTCGCCACAGCCACGCGTTTTGCTTTGACCACACCATAAGGCGTGTTTAGATAATGAATACCTTGTCGAGTTTCCCAGCTTAAAACAGGAGTCGATGTATGGACTTTAGCACCCGCAGCACGGGCGCGTTTTAAATAACCAAATGCCAATTTGAGTGGATGTACACCAACACCATCAGGTTCATGCAAAGCACCCGCCGCTTCTTGGTCAGCCACAAATTCTTCATGTAATTGTTTACGACAAAGCATACGAGTGTTATAGCCAAAGATGTCTTTCATGACTTTGGCTTCATTTTCTAAAAAGGCCATTTTTTTAGCACGATGGGCAATATATAAATGTCCACCATCCTGTGCATCACACTCGATACCACTAACCAAGTCCTTAAAATAATCAAAACCTTCACGAATCTCGGCATCTAATCGTTTCGCGGTATCCAGTCCCCATTTTTCAATCCATTGTGAACGATACAAACGTCCCGAAGCATTTTGACCTTGTCCACCATTGCGACTGGTACAGCCCCATGCACTACGATTGGCTTCTAGTACTAACGGCGCCGCACCAAACTGTTCAGCCAACGTCAGCGCTGTAGAAAGCCCAGTAAAGCCACCGCCAATAATCACAATATCGGCATCCACATCGCCCTGTAACGGTCCATCATCTTCGGGGGGCGTTCCCGCTGTTGCGACCCAATAGGTAGGTGCGTATTGTTCATTACCTTGTAAAACCCGATCAGTTAATGGATCAAATTGCGCATTATAAAGTTTAAAGCCTGCCTGTTTTGATGCAGGAGTTTGCTCAGCAAAATCCCGCAAGGCAGTTAAATGTTGAATGGACTGATTCATAAACCATCTCCTTAAACGGCAGTTTGTACAGGGCGGTTTTTGCGAAATGCATTTTTGAGCAGAATTTTTCCATCTTTAAACTGAAAAACATCGACCATATTGGCCTCAATTCGCCCATTCTCTGCTGTAGTGGCAGTAAATGTCGTTTCAGAAATACCCGACTCACCATCTGCACTAATCCAGTGTTTGGCATTGCGCCACTGGGCATCTGGAAAAGTTTCAAAGGTTTGACCAAATACCTGACGCACAGCATCTATTCCCTGAATACGAGTGCCATAAACCTCATCCCCTGCAACAGTTTCAAAACAACAGTCTGGATGCATACATGCCATCAGTTGTTCAACATCATGGGCATTCCAAGCCTGAGAAAAGGTGTTGAGTAAATCTAAAAGTGCGACTTGCTGCATGGGGGTCAACTCCAAAACGAATATTTGATTGATGATTTGACTGTACAAAAAGTCATCATGCTGACGTAGTACCAGAAAGTCGGTTTTGATAGAGCCAGTTTTATTTGCATTTAACCTATTCATTTATAATATTTATTTTAAATTTTTCTGCTTTGGAATGGCTTTTGCTTTCAGGTAAATAAGTCCAGATTGAACTCAAACCGTATGCTTGCAGACACTTTTGCACTGCTTTAGTCAATCGGGATTCAAAATGGTTCAAAAAATGCACTGAGAAAATAAAATGAACTCTCCTCTTTCAGCAAATATCTGGACTTTATTGTTTGAAGAAACGGCACACAGTGGTCTTAATTTACAGGGACGGATCTGCCGCATGATGTTTTCTGCCTTAGTGCAGGGGCATTTACGTTCAGGAATGGCAGTTCCGTCAAGCCGTGAACTGGCTGAACAGATTTGTGTGGGGCGTAATACTGTAACCATAGCCTATCAACAACTGGTATCTGAGCGAATTCTGGAATCACGACAGCGTAGTGGACATTTTATCCATCCCCATTTTTATGTGGATAGCAGTGATCCAAAGACCATGAAGACCACCTCCCAACTGACTCAATGGTCGCATCGTTTTGCCATTCAACCTTCACAACAACGCCATTTGACCAAACCGAGTGATTGGAATAGTTATCCTTTTCCGTTTATTTATGGGCAGTCTGATCCAGAAAGCTTTCCTGCATCGGCATGGCGTGAATGTTCAATCAAGGCTTTATCTGCACGAGATGCTTCAATCTGGGCACAGGACTTAACTCAGCAAGGAGATGATGCCTATCTGATCAATGCCATCCGCCAGCACATTTTGCCCACTCGAGGCATCATAGCGCGTGAAAACGAAATTCTACTCACGGTAGGTAGTCAACATGCCTTGTATATGTTGGCCGCGCTTTTAATCCGTTCAGAACATGTGATTGGTATAGAAGAGCCGGGCTATCCAGATGCACGTAATATTTTTATGCTGCATAGCCAAAATATTGTGGCACTCCCCATCGATGATGAAGGTATGATAGTTTCAGATTATACCCCGCAATGTGATTATTTTTATCTCACTCCGGGACGTCAATGTCCGACTGGAGTCACTCTATCACCACAACGCCGTCGAAATTTACTGCAAAAAGCAGAGCAGTTCGATAGCATCATTATTGAAGATGAATATGATGCTCAAATTTTAGTAGAAAATACGACCATTCCTGCGCTTAAAAGTCTGGATCGACATGGCCGGGTGATCTATGTCGGAAGCTTATCCAAACCTTTAGCACCCGGATTACGTTTGGGCTATATCGTAGCGGCGCCCGAGTTGATTGAAGAATTACGTCATTTACGACGTTTAATGGTGCGCCATCCTAATGTATTTAATCAGCGGGTATTTGCTTTTTTTATCGATCAGGGTTATTACCACAGCATGCTGAGACGACAGTTTCAGCTACATCGACAACGTGCAGAGGTTTTACTCGTAGCCTTAAAGCGATATTTGCCCACATGGCAGGTCAGTGCCTCCAATGGTGGTTCTGCTTGCTGGATTAAAATACCGATCGAGATTGACAGTACCGTCTTAGCAAGATACGCCGCGAATCATGGTGTTTTCATAGAGGCAGGTGAGTCTTTCTTTTTATCTTCGCAACAAAATAAGCATTTTTTACGTTTGGGTTTTGGTTCCATTGCTTTGGATAAAATACCTGAGGGTGTGCAGCACTTAGCCGCCGCAGTCGAAGAATATTCTTTATATAACGGATCGAAAGATTCAAAATTAAGCCAATAAATTATTTAAAATCAATGCAATACTATTTATGCCAAATTTGATTCAGTCAAAAATATATGACTAAAACCCTAAATTAATAGTGACTTTTAACGCAGTTTTTTAAGACAAAAAATAAGAACCTGATCTCAATCAGGTTCTTACTATAATTAAGCACAATATTTAGTTATATGATTCAGAACGGATATACACCATAACTTAAAAATAAACATTTATTTTCAATAATTTAATAAAACCATGTAAAGTATTTTGTTAAATTTAATAGCTAAATCTTCAAAAATTTAACATTTATAAAGGATGTACTTTCTAATAATGATTCTGTAATTCACAATATTGGAATCAATTTACAAATATTACATCCATTTGATTCAATAGCGGCTAATCTTTCCTTCTTAAGACTATAGCAGCATCTTCACATATAGATTGATCCCACATAACAATAGGGTTTACCTTTAATCTTTCAACAATTGTAGTTTTAAAACCTTTAACATCTCTTACTGGTCCATCACCAAAATGTGGATGACATATAACACCATCATCTTTTAAAATTTTACTAAAAATAAGATAATGATCATCATAAGAAAAATTAGCATATTCAGAAATACCTCCATAGTCATAAGCATCATTGAATATAAAATCATATTCTTTTTCAGGTAGATCAATTAATCTCCAATCCCCTAAAGTTGCTACTACTCCACTATTCTTTTGAGTAAATGCAAGTAAATCTTTGAAGATATTAGCTTCTATTTCGACTATATGATGTTTCGTAGGTATAAGATGCTTTTGAATTAAACTACCAGAAATTCCAAGACCAAATCCTATTTCTAAAATAGAATCAGTACAAAGATTTAATTTTTCCAGAATGATAAACATTTTCTTAAAATAATCTTCCTCAGTACGAGACATTATGATTTCATTATTCCAAACAAGAAGATCCTTATTTTTTATATCAAATTTCAACTTAAAATTTTAACTTCCGAATTATCCATTGGAACTTCCTCACATTGATAACAATACTCTTTTTTACATTTTTCTATATATCATTTCATAGTAATATTAAAAACAACCAAATAAAATATATATTTTTCAGTCAGATATGCCTTAAGTGTATTTCTATAAAGCTTCTGTATAAATTTGACACAATCTATTTTTTAAAATATTTTTCATTTAATTTCAACAAGTTGGATAAATTATAACACTCATTAAAATCTATAACCCATTTATTTTATTTGTTTTTTTAAAATTCTATTTTATAATTAGATCAATAATTAAACGAGTGCACTATCATGCAGCCAACTACACAGTCAACAGTAAATGTTAATAGCATCAAGCAACCAGCTTTAAATAGTGTCGTGTTACAACGACTAATTAAAGAGGTAAAAATGGAAAAAGAACAAATGTCATGCGTTGGCGGTAACTATGACCGAGTTCATAACCGACATAATCGCTAATAATGTTCAATAATTTAGATACTCTGTTAATCAAGGTTGCTAGCAGATGTAACCTTGATTGCAGTTATTGTTATGTATATCAAGGTCAAGATCAAAATTGGGTTAACCAACCTAAAAGAATTAGTAACGAAACAATTGATTCTATTTGCAAAAGTATAGATCAAGTCACCTCATTTCAAAATAATGGTTTCGCGGTTGTACTACATGGTGGTGAGCCATTACTATTAGGTTCTGTAAAATTAAAAGAACTACTTTCAAAATTACGCAGAGTTTTGCCTAATTATGATAAGTATCCAATAGCTATCCAAACAAATGGGATACTATTAAGCGATGAAATAATCGAAATCTGTAGTCATTATAAAACTAGCATTTCTGTAAGTTTAGATGGTGTAAAGAAATCAAATGATATTGCTCGATTCACACATGATGGGCAAAGTTCATTTCAAAAAGTTATAAAAGGCATAGATAAGTTAATTGCCCATCCTGAAAATGATTTTTTATTTTCAGGAACATTATCTGTGATTCAGCCGACTACATCACCTGTCGAAAATTATGAATACTTAAAAAGTATAGGTAGTAAAAGTATTGATGTACTTTTACAGGATGGCAACCATACGTACTTACCAAAAGGCAAAGAAAATTTTGAAAGTTTAGAATATGGTAGATGGTTGGGAGAACTATTAGAGCATTATCTGAATGACCCTAATCCAGTTCCAATTCGCTTCTTTGACGATTTAATAAAAATAATTCTTGGAGGAAATCCTGACAAAGAGGGAAAAGGAGAAAACTCTTATGGAATTTTAGTAATTGAGACTAATGGAGACATCCGTAAAAATGACACATTAAGGGCAACTTTTAATGGTGCTGATTACTTTGAGAATAATCCTAATATTAATGTGCCGAATGCCTTATTAAATGTTCTAAGATCTAATGAGTATAAAGAAAGTTCTAAAATTCAAAAGCCTACATGTAAAGATTGTATCAACTGTGAAATAAATTTCATTTGTGGTGGCGGGATGCCTTTATCAAGGTGGAGTAAAGAAAATGAATTCGACAATCCATCTATTTACTGTCAAGATCATAAACACTATATTTATAAACTATTAAGTTTAATGGGAATTAAATGATTAATATTTCAAAAGATATACCTCTAGAGATATATCCTTATAAACATTTTTTTTCTAATTATTCTATAGATGAATGTTTAAAAGAAAGCATACAAAATTGGCTATTAAATGATGCCCAATGGAACTTAGTAGAAGCCAGTTTTTATACACAATATGAGTTTAGTTTAAAAGATACTGAATTACCGCACTTCCTAAAATTTATAATATCAACTGAATATCTTTCAGACTTAAAGGCAAGGATGGAAAAGATTTATGCAGTTGATTTACTTGATAACATTGATGTAGTAGCTCATAAATTAACGAAAGGTCATGTCATAAAAATACATAATGATTTTCTAAATGAAGACTCAATAAAAGAAAGTCACAGACTACTTATGCATTTCAACTCGAACTGGAATGTTGAGAACGGTGGATTATGTATGATCTTCACTAACAATGATGCATCATCGATACATAATATAATAGTTCCTACAGGAAATTTACTACAAAGCTTTGAAATATCAGAAAATTCTCATCATGCTGTAAGTGAGATATATTCAGGAGAGCGACTCACTATTATTTTTACTTTTTATTCGAGATAATTTTCATGCATAATTTTTTATATCCGTCTAAAGAAAATATTTTAGATTTATTAGATAGTGATATTCACTATAGAAACTACAATACTTTTGACTATATAAATGACTTAAATAACTTAAATGAAAATTTATGCATATTACAAAAGTTACCAGATTACATGTCTAATATTTGGTCAGATATTGGCATTAATCTTGATCAAACATATGATCTTAAAAATTCAATGCTACAAATTAAAGATACTTTTGAATATATTACCCAATATGATAATGATCATATGGGTTTTTATACAAAGTCATTAATTAAGTCGATTCATTTATTAAAAACAGAAAATGATTATAATGATATTAGTTTTAGCGACCCGAATTTACCTTATACAGTTTTCATAAATTTACCTGATATTAATCTAGAAAATTGGCTTGAAAGGACTGTAGAAAATTTGATTCATGAAACTATGCATTTACTACTATCTTTATTAGAAAAAAAATATGATTTCTATCTTTCGACAAATAAAAAAATATATTCTCCTTGGAAACATGAACCTCGAAATAGTAAAGGAATACTGCACGCTATTTATGTATTTTCACATCTAAAAAAATTCTGGGAAAAAGTCTATAGGTCAGAGAAGACTTCCTTCTCAAAGAAACGCATAGAAGAAATTCAGAAACAATTAAGTCTTCTAAAAGTTGAAGAACTAACAGATTTTTATTCCAATGATGGATTGAAAATTTTAAACCTCTGTTTTATTTAATAAAAATTTTAGAATAAAATGAATAAATAAAAAATAAACACATATATTACAAAAACTTAAAGAATAGTGTTAACAATTTTGTAAAATTTTAAGCTTAGCTCTCAAAGTTAAAAAACTTCAACATGGCTATATCGCTAAAAATCAATTAATTTTCATCTAAGCGACATTTCATGACGCAACCATTTTGTTAGATTAAGAAAATACAATCCCCAAAAAAATCAAAATAAGCATCTGATTTAAATAAGTTTTACCTCAAAAGAGTACAAATTAAATTCATCATTTTTTTAGCAATATCATTAAAATAGATTAAGTAAGATGATGACTAAAGCCATATATTTGACTATAATCAACAAATGTAAATATTTTAGTCAATTTATTTACCAATATATTTCAATTAGTTACATCAAAAATGGCGATTTTACCAAAATGAATAGAGATTTAGTCACAATTTCCAGATTGGCACTATCAGGTAGTGAAGTGGATTTACGTCTATTTCTTGCCAAGCATATTCGCAAAATAAAAAAAGATGATATTGAAACGGCAATAGCTTTAGAGAATCTCCTAAAGACTCAATCGTCATTTAGCCCATCAGTATTACGTAAAAAAAATCTTTCTGAACCCGAAGTAAATAAAAACCAAGATCATAATAATCTCGATGAAGAATTGGCCTCTTTAATTAAGGTTTGGAATCCAAGTAGTACTTTAGAAAATATTTATTTATCTTCAGATATAAGAATGGCTCTAGAGTTAATTATCAAAGAAAGGTCTATTACAAATTTAAATGCACTAACTTCAAGAGGGCTCAAGCCAGTTACCACAGCAATCTTTCAAGGCCCTCCCGGGGTAGGAAAGTCCTTAGCTGCAAAATGGCTAGCAAAGCAGTTAAACCTCCCTCTTTATATTTTAGATTTAACTGCTGTCATGAGTAGCTATATGGGGAAAACAGGGAATAATCTTCGTAAAGTATTAGATTTTGCCAAAAGCCATTCCTGCATCATCTTCCTAGATGAAATAGATGCTATTGCAAAAAAACGTGGAGATAATTCCGACGTTGGTGAACTAAAACGACTAGTAACTATTTTATTACAGGAGTTAGAAAGCTGGCCCGAACAAAGTTTATTATTAGCAGCTACAAATCATTTTGAATTAATCGACCCTGCTTTATGGAGACGATTCGATATGGATTTGACTTTTAAATTGCCTACAAGTAAAAATATTGAAATTGCACTAAAAGACTATTTAGCAGATGATTTTGATTATTTTTTACCGTGGCTTGACTTAATTAAGTTAAAAATGCAAGGGCTTTCATTTAGTTTAATGAAGAGAGAAATTAGTTACCTTAGAAAACTAAAATTAATGGATCAAAGCCTATTTGAAAAAACTATCATCAAAGAGTTAATTCCTGATATATCTAATATGACTAAACAGGATAGAATAAGTCTAGCTTTGCAATTAGTAAATGAGTATAAATTTCCAAAAACACGAGCAGCAGAGTTTATGGAAATAAGTAGAGATACTTTAAGAAAATATCTAAATGGTACCAAAGAGGGGGTATAACGCATGTCAACTAAAAAAATTAACTATTTAATTGGTAATGCTGAATTACTTACCAAGCAAGTTCCCGGCCCAAAAAGGAAAATGGATAAAGTACCACTTTATTCAGCCGATGAAATTAAAACAAGGTTAATTCCTCAGCTAAATAAGCTAATTGAGAGCTCAAATAATCTAAATAACGAGTTATGTCCAAAAGACTTAACAGTTAGCGCAATAACTTTACACCCATCATTCATAGCAAAAACAGCATTCCCATCCAAGTTTCTTAGATCTTTTGGTGGTGTAAACCTAGGAAGTAAATCAACAAAAATCCTACCTGACAAATGGAATAAAGTCGCAGCGCCCGAAGAAACCCCAACAACTAAATTATTTATTGCGGTAAAAAGATCTCAACTGAGTGAATTTAAAAATTCATTAGAAGAATTAACAGATGAAGATGCTCTAATAACAGACTTAGAAAAAATATGGGACATTGAGTTTGTTCAACCAGATTCAAAAATTAAAAATAATCCTGAGCAAGTTCAAGGATATTTTGAAATTGGCTTACATTTACTCCCATCAGGCGACACTGAGTTCATTAAGCGTGAATTTATTAAATTTGCCCAAAAATTAGGGTTAGAAATTCGCGCAGATTTAGCTATCGGAATTTCTAATCTATGGTTTGTTCCTTGTGTTGGCGATGAAAATTTAGTTCATGAATTAGCTAAGTTTTCTTTTGTTCGTGTTATTCGCCCAATTCCAACACTCCGATCTTTTACCCCAATCTTTAAGGCTCTACCTATTTCTGCAAATATTTCTATTGCTAAACAAAAGCCTTTAGATTCATCTATTAAAGTAGCAATATTAGATGGTGGATTACCAGAGACCCATATATTAGAACCATGGGTTAAAAACTATAAACTTGCAGATAATACTGCAAAAGATCATGAAGATGGGCTGAGTCACGGGTTGGGAGTCACATCTGCATTTCTATTTGGCCCATTAAAGCCCGGTTTAATTAATACGAAGCCATATTCCTACGTAGATCATCACCGAGTAGTAGATAGTAAAATAATATATGAGAATCCTTTAGAACTGTATCGAACCTTAAATCATATCGAAGATATTCTGTTATCTCGTCAGTATGAGTTTTTGAATCTAAGTTTAGGGCCTAACCTACCTATTGATGATGATGAAATTCATCCTTGGACATCATTAATTGATAGTTACCTAGCAGATGGTGAAACATTTTTAACTATCGCTGCTGGTAATAATGGCGAGAGTGATTTAGAGGCAGGTCTCTGTCGAATTCAAGTCCCATCTGATTGTATCAATGCTTTATCTGTTGGGGCATCTACCCATATTGATTCTCATTGGAAAAAAGCAAGCTATAGTGCTATCGGGCCTGGCAGATCCCCAGGGCGCATAAAGCCAGACCTTTTAGCTTTTGGTGGTTCACCTGATCAGTATTTTCATATTCCTCATGAACTAAATTCTTCACAAATTGTTCCAACTTGTGGAACCAGTTTTTCCGCCCCCTATCTATTAAGAAGTGCTGTCGGAATACGAGCTGTGCTAGGAGAACAAGTTTCTCTTATGGCAATTAAAGCTTTGTTAATACATAACTCAATTAAAAATGATGAATCTAAAAATCATATTGGTTGGGGAAAAATTCCAGAAAACTTAAATGATTTTATTGTTTCACCAGATGGTGTTGTTAAAATCCTATACCAAGGAGAGTTAAATCCCGGCAAATACTTAAACGTTCCGTTACCAATCCCATCTGATGGTATAAATGGAATGATTTCTATTAAAGCTACATGCTGTATAGCTTGTGATACTGACCCCCAAGACTCTGCAATGTATACAAAAGCAGGCATCACAATTAAATGGAATCCTAAAATAGGGAAAGGATCTCAGCCATTTTTCAAGCAGACTACATTTGCAACAGAAGCAGAATTAAGATCCGATGCAGGAAAATGGGAAACTGTACTTCATAATCAAGTGAATAAACGAGGAAGCAGTATGGAAGAACCTGCTTTTGAATTACATTATTCTGCAAGAGAAAATGGAGCAGATGCCGGCTCTAGAGCAAGACCAATAAAATATGCATTTCTGGTTACTATTGAAGCGCCTAAAAATCAGGATATATTTACTGATATTCTGAATGAGTATTCACACATTCTATCTGAAATAGAACCACAAATTGATTTACCAATTCAAATTCAATCTTAATTAGTCTTCAAAAATAGTTAGCAATTAAAATATTTGCTAACTATTTTTAAATAATTACTTAAAAATTTAATTTTTATCAACTATAACCCATTATTTCTTAAGTGATTCACCTCAACTAAATTTAGTAAAGAGAGTAAACCACCGATGCTCTGAATCTGCTCAATAGGTACGCCTCTGATCGCCTTGTTATAGGAATTCATGAAGTAGTTTTCCACTGTGGATCACCACCACTCAACGCATCTACCACATGATAAACACGCATGAGCAATAAGGCCAGTTCTCCTTGCTTAGATGCAGGGTCAAGTACAAGATTGGCTTTTAAGCGGCTGATCGAGCTACGATGCACTCCAATCACAGCTGCAACCTGTGATTGCTTTAAACCGAGCTGATCAGCAGTATTAAGTAATACTTTTGCTAATACCACTTTATAGTCTATATTTGATTGAGTAATATTTGTCTTCATAAGCTTCAATAAGATCAACTAAAATTTCCATTTCTTCGGCTTCAGGTGTTCCTTTATCTGCCTGAAAGATGCTTTCTAAACGGATAAAAGCGTTAGTAAGATCATCCTCATTTCTAATCGGTTTAATATTCACAGATATTTCCCTTTTCTCATAATATCCTCCGATTCCTATTTCCAGAAACAGGAGGATAGGTGTCAACGAGCTGCACTATTTTAAGATGGTTATTTCTGTTTTGTATAATAATCCTCGCCATGCAGATTATAGTCATAGCGTGAAGTTCGATTGATCTTGATAATATAGCTATTATCATTCACCGGAACCGCAACATCCCGCCATTTGGACAGATGGCATAATTTTTTTGAAATCATCTCGCTTTTACTACCTTTCTAATATTTGTTATTGATAATGATCAGCCGAGAGTAACTGGCGGATTTCACTTGCCATTTGAGGACTGCGCCAAGGGAATAGCACTTTTAGGCTATTGTTAGGTTTGAATTTATCTCTTGTCCCAATGTTAACTTGAAACTCTCGCTTCATTGGTGTTCTATGCTCACGTTGGTTAATATGTGTTCCCATCATCGGGTTACTAATCACTGTAGTTGTGGCACTGAAGCGATCTTCGGCCAAGTTATAATGGCCTACAGAGGTAATATAGTCGAAAGAATATTTGACTAGGCGTTGATCGGGCTGATCAAACAGGATGATTGTCTTATCCTGACTGTTAATCCAGACTCCACGATTTTGATAATTAAAGGTTTCACCCTGACGTTTCAGTTGTTCGGTCATCCCATCAAAGTAGGTATTTCCGTATTGATATAGGTAGTAAATGATCACAAACCAGAATAGGTCAAAGCCAAAGAAGATATAGGCAAAAGCGCCAAAGGAAAAAATTTTGGCGACAATGAGAAAAATCACAATTGGCAAGATCACACATTTTAAAAATAATTTGGATTTTTTTGGGTAGTTTTTGATTGGAATGATTTTTGGTTTCGTTAATTCAGTCATAGTTATTCCCACACATGTTCAATGTAATACTTCACAATCACAAGGGGATAAAAAAGTGTATTTTATAGGCGTGACTTAGCCATCCACCTTATGAATTGTTCTATTTAAAAATTTTTTAATACAGCTAATTAAGAATTAGCTCTTTATTCCCCGTTCACCGATATAACGAGGTTGAACATATGTCGAAACACAGATGAGAAAAGATGAATGAGACATGATAAATTCCTATATGCGAATAAAGGTTCTACCAAATCACTGTCAAATGATGGTGGTAGAACAAAGAGGGGGTTGACAGACTGGGCATATAGAACCAGCACGCACGAAGCGTCCCCCTCCCGTTCTACCGCAAAGGGGGAACACGAGGGTTTCGCACATAAATCCACACTTGAAAAAGTATGAATCAGGTACGCTATACGCCACGGCCTGTCAAAACCGACTGACAATTTAGGTCAGCAAAGGAATGATAGATTTAAGTAACTGTTCAGTCAATTAGTTTGATATAAGGTTTTTATAAACACTATTTTTAAGGATCTGATGCGCATGCTGACGCTCTTAATTATCAAGAATTTAATGTTTTAATCTTTTCATGTACATAAAAGTTCGAAGATATATTTATTATAAGATTAATTAGTGATACAATAGAAGAACTCACCGAATTTTTATGGTTATAAAAACTATGAAAAACAAAGATTTTACAAATGCTGCTCGCAATGTTGTTATTAATGAGCAACATATAACTAAGCTTAAAGAGCATTTAGAAAAGGCTGAAAAAGAGTTTCAAGCTAAAGCTCGAGCTCAAGCTCCAACTCAAACTTTTTTATCTAGAACTTACAGCCTTTAAATCTTTGTTTTATTTATGAATTCTTTTTTGATATGTCAATTTAGTGAGCTTACTTTAGGGAATTTAATTAAGGAGACATTTGATTCATCTTTTCCTGATATCATTAGTAAGGTACAAATAAAGTATATATATAGATATTTAAGCAATATAAAGGCTAAAAGTATTCTTTTAGAAAAAGAATATCTAGATAAAGATTATTTAGAAGATTATTCACGATATTATATAAAAAGCTTCAATAATAATGGTTACTTATCTGCAAGACTACACTTCTTTTCCGAAGAAATTAATCACAACTATATTAATTCCTGTTTATCAAAATTTGAAAGAAAAAAATTAGATAAACTACAAAATTCATACTTAGGATTTATGGTTATAAAACCACTAAATCAGACTTTTATTGGCAGAACCTGCTTAAAATTATATCCTGACTTTAATATTTACAACTCTGATAAGAAATGCATTACAAGACTGTATGAGGTCAATCTTTTTGGCATTAAATTACAAGTTGAATCAGTAGCTTTCCAAGAGCAGGATAAAGTGGTTTCGGCCTGCGCGACAACTTCAATCTGGACTGCATTGCATGCGATGAGTTGGCGTGCTATTAATGAAATTCCCGCTTGCAGTGAAATTACAACAAATGCAATAAATCATATAGCTAACTCAAATAATTACTTCCCTAAAAGTGAATTATCAAATAAACAAATCTTAAGAGCTTTAGATGTTGAAAAACTGAAACATCACTCTTACTCACTTAAGAATATTTCTTACCAAGATTTTTTATCTCATATAAAAACCCATATAGATAGTAAAATACCTTTAATTCTTGGGGTAGATGTCAATAAAATTGAAAATGATGGTAGTTTATCTCAATTAGCAGGGCATGCTGTCACTGTACTCGGTTATAAGTTTAATAGAGAGAAAAGTGAGCAATCCATTGCCTTGTATTTACATGATGATCGTTTAGGGCCATTTGTAAGAGCCACTTTTTATAAAATCACTGATAAATCATTAGAGTTAGTTTTAATAAATGAATCTTTAAACAAAGAACAACAATGGGGTCTTGCTTTACAGTTAAAAGATGAAGATGGAAAATGGCTTCCACCTAACGAAATTTTATTTCCAGACAGCTTGATCATTCCAGCAAGAAAAAAAGTAAGATTACCTGTAACCTATGTATACAATACTTGTAAACTTATAAAAGAGATTTATTTAGCTTTGGTGAAAACAAGCGGCATTGAAGTAAATAACAATAATATTATTAGTTATAATATTGAGTTATTAGATATTTCAAGTATTAAAGATACTGTTATTGCAAGTAAAATTATAGTAAAAGATCCTGATGACCCAGAAGAAAAAATAACTAAAGATGAGATACAAACGTTAAAACAAGAAAAAATTAAATTTTTAACAACAAATTATGCAAAATTTCATTGGGTCGCAAGTTTTGTGTTTCGTGGAGCAAAGGCTTTTTCAATCCTTTTTGATGCTACACAAATTCCCCAAGGAAATGTTATAGCAGGAATCTATGTATTTAATAAATTTGCTTCAGATCCTATCTTAGAATTATTTAAACAATATGCAAATTCTGATTTTTCTTACCAACATATCCAATCAGTAGAAGCTTCAGAAACTTTTTACTCATCTTTTATAAGGTTTTTAAAAGAGAGTGAGTTAAACTATATTCAGGATCTAAACAATCGCTTTGGTGGCCTAAGAGCCCCCAAATATATTAAAGATTCTGAGATTAAAAATATGGACATTGTTAACAATATTACAAAGGATAAATTTTACTCTTTCTCAAATTTAAATTTCAATATACATTGTATAAAACTTAAAAATGGTTCATTAAAACATATGCTATGGGCCATATCAGAAGATGGGGCATTATTAATTGGAGAAGAAATTAATAATCAAGGTCATCCTTGTCTGACAGGTTTTCAATCTGCTCGTATAGCTGGAGAAATCCACTATCAGAATGACAATAAATGGACTATTAATGCCAAATCAGGAAGATACAGTGGTGACTATATTAATAAGGATTTATATCTCAAAAATGCGATAGATTTCTTTAAGTCAATTTTCATCTTTGAAGAAAATGAAACTATTGAATATATTCCATCTGTATAATAACTTATTACTTTATTTTTCTCATAATAAGCTATCAGCTCTATTTTCAGAGTAGAAATTAATTATCATGAATCTGAACTTTTCTTGCTCAGCGGTTCATTTAACTTAGTAATACTTAGTCCATACTTGTGGGCGTTGTATTGCCACACTACAAACTGTTCCAATAGCATAGCGTTCTCTTTTTCCAATCTGGCATTCTTAGCTTCCAAAGCCTCAATTTTAGTTTGAGCAATTTTTAAACTAGCAGGCAATTTCTGTGTTGAATTATTTTTAACCTGCGTAGCTTTGGGTTTTTTGCATTGATCATAGGCATTCTTTACCCGCACATATTTCTGTAAAGTTTGACGAGTTGGTGCAGGCACAAGTTCGAGCTGTAGCTCAATGGCCTGACATAGCCGCTCCCAAGTCAATTTCTGATCTAAAGGCCAATAATCAAGAAGCTCAACAATATTCTCGATGTCTTTATCGGTTAAATGCTGTGCCATATCAAATCCATAAATCCATTTGCAATGCAGGACTGAGCAAATGTGGTTCGTCCTCTATCTTTTTCCGTTGAGTATTCTCAATAACGGGGATACGTTTAAGACCTGCTTTTTGATACGCTAAATCGAGATGTGTAACATCTTCAGAAGGGGGCAAACTCAAAGGTGTTCCATCGGGAATGTTTGGATCATCCAGTAGAGCAATCATCTGTTCACAACGTTTAATTGTAAGCTCTCTAATGTGCAACCAGACCGTTGAACCAGTAACATTTTTACTAACAGCCTCCTTATCCTTTGCCCATAAGATTTTTTCTTTTCTAAGTCGATCTTGAAGCCGTTTTTTCTTTTCATCATCCCCCTTAATACAGACATGCTCTGTACAATTAAGACAGTTTCTATACTTTAGGCAGGGTTCATCAATATAAGAATGTGTACAAAGTCCAAACTCGGTAGTGTGCATGGACAATGTTGTTTTGGTATTTAGCTCTTGCATAGTTCGAGGTGTAGCTATTTGGAATGTAAATGTACTATCAGTATTTACTGTACCAACCTCATTTTTCTGCATCTCAATTAAGCCATAATTACGATCTTCAACCGAAGTATGGTCATATACTCGATTTTGCTTCATATCAGCCCGCCCTGACCATTTAGCGAGTAACATGCTATCCATTCCATTGGTATTTGCTATCGTATTGAGAAGATGCCTAAATTGATGGGTAGACACACTGTAGTCACCATATCCCCACCGTTGGAAAATGGATTGAACATTTACTAACTCATCACGTCCTTTCTTCTTTTTTTTCGTGGGAGATAAATCCTCATTTAAAGTATCAATATGTGGCATCCATAATTCTGAAAAAATGGTTAATTTATCACTATGAAATTGGTTTGCGAAACTACAAAATAAAGCTTCTGACCACTTAACCTTAACTCCATTACCAGTTTTAAAAGGTACATAAGGAAAGCCTTGGGGTAGCCTCCTTCGCAGAATAATATTTAAATCATTCAGACTGACTTCGTAATCACTAATAGGAATATCACGAGTTATTAAAAATTGTCTTCCACTGTTATTTGCTTGACGAGCATCCAATAGTGACGCATCAAAGCCCATTGCCATCAATACTTCACTACGTTTTAATAATTGATGATCCCGCACATCAGGACAAAGCTCATGTCTTGGAAATTTATCGCTTGTTTCAAGCAAATATGCTAAATGTCTAGGCTTTTCTGACATCCTAATCAAACGTTCAATAGCCCGTTTTACCGTTGGGATCATGACACTGGGAATGTATTTAATGTCATGCCCATAATTTTTCTGTGCATACCACCTAATACCCAATACTGTCTCAATATTAGAACCATCTGCTGTAAGCCCTAAACTGCTCTTAGAAAGCGTTTGGACTTCTTCCTCATGGATACAATTATGCTTTAAGAAAAATAGCTCTGATGCTCGTTCTGGCGCAGCTAGAAGCAAACTCACAGCACTGGTGACAAAAATATCTCTATCAGACAATTCTGAATCTTTCCGTGAGAAAATATCAGCTAATGCAAAAATAGCATCCTCATCAGGAAGTTTAGAAGCTCGATGTTCCTCTGACTCTGCATCTAACACAATTGATTTTTCAGAAGGCTTTTTAATTGGATTTTTCCATTCTGGTAAAACAACTATTTTTAATTGGCGAAGAAAATCCAATAGAATCTTTAATTGTCTACCTACATGGTAAGCAGAACTCGCTTTATAATTTACTTTTGCATTTTCAGCAGCCAAGTCAAAATCGGCAATAGCCAATTTAGTTAAATCAACTTCACCATATCGGTCTAAGCATATTTGTTCTATTGCCCGAATTGAAAGAATTGTATCTTGGGTTTTTAACTTACTCTTAATTTTCTGATACTTAATATACGCTTTGGCAAATTCTAGAATTGAATGATGCAAAAGATTTTCAGATAATCTATCTTTGGATGAAATACCCGTTTTGACAAAGTTGACTTCACCTTTCCAATAATTCTCATCAAATCTAATATCTTCATTTAATTCTGATAACTGTTTAACAAAATCAATAAACCGCTTTATTTCAGAGTAAGGAGATTGGATTTTGTCAGATGGAAAATATATTAAATTATCCATGATTAAACTCCTTACAAGCATCAATTACTTGCTGAACGGCAATAATTGTTCGGTCATTCACAGCAGCGACCTCAAGGCTACACCCCATCGTAATTAGATCATCCCGTTCTTTAATTAATTGCTCTAGAACCAGATGATGCGGTGCATTTGCCCAAGGCATAAACTTGCTACACAGATAACATGCGATTGGTGCGTGATCGTTACAGTATTGATGTGTACCACATGAGCCGACATCACAATCCTGTTCTACACAAGAAATTCTATTCGCCTCTTTAACTTGTGATTGAGCCTCAATCTCATCCTTTACAACTTTCCCCTGAAAAGCATCTGCATATTTGCGTAAGCTTTCATCCATGATGGATGAGATTTGTTGTGCAATTTCAGGAACACTCTGTACATAACAGTGTGCATTTTGCGTATCATGATGATCTAACAGCTTTGCAATGACATTCACACCTGCTTTTTGCCTAGCCGCATTTGTTCCAAGCGTATAGCGAAACCGATATGCAGTGATATGTATTGGTTTACCGGTTTCTCTTGAACGGACACCAAGTTTTTGAACAGCATCTCTCAATATTTGAGTTAATTTGATAGTAGGTAAATGAATAATTTCTGTTGGCAAAATTTGAGAAATTTCTTTTTCATTGCTCCAATCTAGATTGGCTAACACCTTAATATCATAGAAAATTGGCAACTCTGAAAGCTCCTGTTCAGATACTTCTCGCTTTATTTGCTTTGCTAATTTCTGTTTTAAAATTTGAATATGTTCAAATAAGATTTTCGCAATACTTTCCCGAATTCCCACTTCATTAAAAGCAAATCGGAATCCACTAGCACCTCTAACTTTAGCTCTCGGAATGTTAAGGATATGAACTGCATTTTTATCATTAAAATTATATTTATCCGACACATATAGGTCTTTCACCTTTAATCCTGAAATTTGAATTGGTCGTCTACCAGTCGCACAAAAAACACGAATTAGAGCAGCCTCGTAATAAGAAATCTTATTTTCTGCTAAATATTCGTTGGTTCTAGTGATAATTGCTTGAAATTCAAATGAGCTAAATGGGCCTTCATCTGGATCAAGGGAAAGGACTGCTACTCCTTTGTCATTGCCACTTAATCTCCATGAATCTATTAAATCGTAAATTTCACCATCTACTGAGGAATAACCCAAATCATAGAGTTTTTTTAAAAAGACTCTAAATTTTGCTAACTTATACTCGTATTTTTTATCATTATAATAGTTTTTATATTCTAAAATTCCTTTTAAAGTAATTTCTGACTCTCCTGTCAGATCGGGATACTTAAGTGCATAGCGGATCATTTCTGTAGCATGTGTGCTTGAGCTATATTTAGCAAAGTGTACAAAGGTATTTAAAACATCAGACCTAACTTCCTCCGAAAATTTCGAGAGATTCGACATATTTACTTGCTGATTAATATCTAACACCCATATATCATCATAAATATCAACTTTATAACCTTTAAATGAGGTAAAGGTATTTTGTAATTCATCGAAACTATCAATTTGGATTGATTTATTCATTTTCATCCTCAAATTTTTCTTGGATAATTAAACCAAACTCTACGGCACGCTTATTCTCTGAACGCCTTGAATATCTTCTTGCGCTTTGTGAGTTAGGTATCCACCCCATCAGATATGCACGATCATTTTCAACTTGTGATTCTGTGGTTTTGCCTTTTTCCACTAGGATTTGTGACTTCTCAGAAAATTTATCATTCCAAGTATGTCTAAATGCATGAGCATGTACATTGAATAGAACAACTTTAGAAATTTCATAAAATATTTTATCTAAGGCATTGATTGATAAAGGCTGGCCTTTATTTGATAAAATCAAAAAGTCTGTTAGCTCTGCATTAGGTACTGTTGACCTATAATTTAAAATATAAGTTTCTAATTTTTTCTTCAGATTTTTATTGACTGCAATTGATCGACTTCTAGTTTTAACCAAAGGTTGATATAGCCTAGAATCACTACCATCATGAGGATTACGCCTAATAGTAAGATATGATGTAACACCTTGAGAAAGGGTTATATCTGTAATCTTTAAATTTAATAATTCACCTTTACGACATCCAAGATATAAAAATAAATAGATAATTAGCTCATTTCTATAAGTTAGATAATCTGATGTCCAGATACGATTCTGATTATCAGGATCAACCGCCTTGAAAATTTTATTTAATTGATCACTATCAAAAGATTTGTATTCAGACTGAATATCCATGGACTTACGAGGTCTACGAGATTTTAACAAACGTTTTGTACTTGTTATTGCTGATGAATGAAGATGCGTCTCAAA
The DNA here is from genome assembly GCF_003938865.1 of Acinetobacter sp. FDAARGOS_515. NCBI lineage: Bacteria > Pseudomonadati > Pseudomonadota > Gammaproteobacteria > Moraxellales > Moraxellaceae > Acinetobacter > Acinetobacter sp. FDAARGOS_515. Next base: position 1,050,867 of record NZ_RKIX01000003.1, read on the forward strand.
CCATCCAATATATTCAGCAAAATTAGTTAACCGCCTATATATTAATTGTTTAGATACATAGTCCTGAGTAACAACCAATTTTGCTCTAGATCGCTCTTTATTATTACTTTTTGGAAAACTTATGATCTTTTTTTTTGAATCTGCCCCACCTAATCGACTGCGATTGAAACTGGTTAAATTTACTATAGCTTCTATTTCGTTTAGTTTTAAAAAATCTTTACTTTTTATCCTTTGTTCCAAGTCAATTCCTAACTTATCCAACAACTGAAAGAGCAACTTAATATCTTCCAAAAAAGCAGAAATTGTATTGATTGATTGACCACGATTTCTTAAATGAATGATCGTATATAAATTTGGATAAGTCATAGGAACACCATCACTATTCAAAAGAACAGCAAATCTCTCTCCACTACTCATTACAAATCTTTTAACAGACATCATAATTAAATTTAACAAAATATCTAAGTATTAAATATCATAAGATATAAATAAAAAAATTTACAGAACCATTTCTGGTATCTGTAAATTTTATTTGTAACTAACTGCTAATAAAGAATAATTTAATAAACTTTACAAAACATAGTCTCTAGGGTGTACTAGAACGGCAAATCATCATCCAAATCAGAAGGCGCTGGTGCAGCAGGTGCTTTTGGCGCAAAACCGCCTGGATTATTGTTGCCCGCATTGCCATAACCGCCAGAAGAATTATTGGCATAGTTACCCTGATTAGAGCCATTACTTTGACCATAGCCAGACTGTTGTGGAGCATTATTAAAACGTGGCTGATTAAAATCATTACCGCCGCCCATTGCCTGATCCCCTTGCTGACGAGAATCCAACATCTGCATTTGCTCACCACGAATTTCAGTGGTATAGCGTTCCTGTCCGTTTTGATCCGTCCACTGGCGAGTACGCAAAGAACCTTCAATATAAACTTTTGATCCTTTACGCAAATATTGCTGTGCAATTTCCCCTAAACGATTATGCAAGACAATACGATGCCATTCGGTTTGCTCTTTACGCTCACCTGTATTTTTATCTGTCCAAGATTCACTGGTCGCAATTGAAAACTGAGTCAGTGAACCTCCATTTGGAAAAGTTTTGGTTTCTGGATCACGTCCTAAAGTACCAACTAAAATAACTTTATTCACACCACGCATTAGCTAATTTCTTCCTATGTATTTCTGTGTTTTACTTTATAAGAGTTATGCTTAAATGGCTACCTCTGAGCCTATCAAGTGCGTTAAATGTTGTCGCCCAGTACCATCGATCACCTGCTTATCAACTTTAATATACGCTACTTTTTGCTCAGCCATCACCACCACTTCTTCAATACCACGAATCGCCAATAGTTTTGAAGTCCATTCATCTGTTTGTTTTAATTCAGGTAAGGGCAATACGATTGAAGATAAATAACGCGGCTGCGCCAGACCAAAACTAATCAGCAACCAGATCATAGCAATGCCAGCCAAAATACTCCAACCAAGCGAAGTATTATGTAACATTAAAAGCTGACCACCCAGCACCCCCCCAAAAAAAGCCCCTAAAAACTGGCTACTGGCATTAATCCCCATCGCGGTGGCCTTAGACTGAAGCGGCGCAGATTTGGATAACCATGAGGGTAACAGTGCTTCCATGACATTGAAGGCAATAAAAAATAAACCCAAGCCTAATAACAGAATATATTTGGACTCATAGCCAAAAATTAAGATCAGTAAACCTGCAATAATGCCCAAAATTGCTGTTAGAAAAATCCCGCGCATTTTGCGATATTTTTCCGCAACAATAATACTAGGAAACGCAAAAAACAGGCTGATCACCAAAAGCGGTAAATACACCATACCGTGTTTAGCTAAAGGAATATTGCCAAACTCGATTAACTGCGATGGCACGTAAATAAACATGGCTGTCAGCAGCAAATGCAATGAAAAAACCGAAACATGTAATCGATTTAAATCGCTCATCTGGATGACTTGTTTGAGCTGAGCCAGATAACCTTGGCGAAAATTACGATGATGTCGAGTGACTTTCGGCACCAGCATCAACATAAAAATAGCTGCAATCCCCATGACCGTGGTGACCCAGAATAAACCAGAGATGCCCACCTGACTGGTCAACCACGGCCCTAAGCTAAACGCGATAACAAAAGACAAACCAATACTCATGCCCATCACTGCCATAGCTTTAGTCCGCTGTTCTTCACGGGTAACATCGGCCAGAAGTGCCATAACCACGGCTGACACAGCCCCTGCGCCTGCAATCGCACGTCCAATAATCACACCGTAAATAGTATGAGACATTGCGGCAATGGCACCACCCAGTGCAAAAAGTACCAGCCCTAAAATAATGAGAGGTTTACGGCTAAAACGGTCTGCCCAAAGGCTAAATGGAATCTGTAAAATCGCCTGACTTAGACCATAAATACCCACAGCCAAGCCAATCAACGCAGGTGTTGCATATTGGTAAGACTGACCTGCGATAGAAAACACGGGAATAATCATGAACAATCCCAACATTCGCAGGGCAAAAATACTGCTTAATGCAAAAGTTGAGCGACGTTCTATAGCATTCATCATCTTATTACGCTGAATTTAACCTGTACAAATTATAGGGTATTCACATCAAAACTTCGCTACATTCCTTCAATTTCTTGTGAACATAAAACCAAGCAGGGTGTAAAAACACCCTGCTAATTTAGTTGATTAGACTGAAAATTTGCTTAACTCGATGGTTGGTGCTTGCGATATTGGATCGATGCAATCACCGCCCAAACAATAAATGCCACCCCAATTAAACCCGTCACCACTTCTGGAATATGGACACCCGTACCACTGGCAAGCATGATAAAAGCCAGTGCCCCAATCGCATAATGCGCACCATGCTCAAGGAAGATATAGGCATCAAGTGTGCCTTTTTCCACCAAATAGATCGTCATGGAACGCACAAAGATCGCTCCAATGGCCAAGCCAAGCATAATGATTACGACATCACTGGTAATCGCAAATGCGCCAATCACACCATCGAAACTAAATGAAGCATCTAAAACTTCAAGATATAAAAATCCACCGAAACCAGCTTTTACCACTCCCGTCACTGCACCATTTTCATCATGTTTGACTGCATTGCCTTCTTCATCCACTTCAGGTTCACCGCCTAGTAAGTGGCTGAGTACTTGTACCCCAATATAAATCACTAAGCCCCAGATCCCCGCCATGGTCACCACCAGACGTTTTTCATCTGTCACTTGTGCAGACATGATCAGCAAGGCAATAAGCGCAATAAATACCGACATTGCAGGAACACTGGCCAAATGCGAGAGCTTGGATTCTAACCATCTAAACCAGTGAGTATCTTTGCCATCATCAAAGAAGAAGTTTAAAAAGACCATCAACAAGAACGTACCACCAAAGGCTGCGATTTCAGGATGATGTTCCATCAAACGCTGTGAATAAGTCGCAGGATCGTTCAATGCCATTTGTACTACTTCCAACATCCCCATATCGGCAGTGACCGCCACAATGACGATTGGAAAAATCAGACGCATACCAAATACGGCAACCAAAATACCAATGGTTAAAAATATCATTTTCCAGAAATGATCCCAGTTGCGTAACACTGAAGCATTGACCACGGCATTATCAAAAGATAAAGACACTTCCATCACCGCTAGGATTGCAGTAATGGTTAGGGCTTTAAACATCGTCGAAATGCCGGCCTCTGGCCCATGGGTATAGCCCCAATAAGCTGACAAAGCCAAACAAATCACGGTAAAAAAAATCGAAAAACGGAAATGCTTCATGCGTGCCCTGAATCAAAAATATTAAAATTAGGATTTCGCTGCATATTATGCGCGTTTTCAGCGTGCTTGCAGATGACTTTTATCATTTTTTAGTAAAATCTTAAGGCAAAATTAATAAAGTATCGCTACGGCTACGCATAACAAAATTTTGTTATAGTCTGGGCGGATGATCTTTGGAATTTAGAGCAAAACAGATGAGTTTTACCCAAGAGCTTTGGCACAATAATATTGAACTTTATCAAAAAACACTGAATCTTCCGTTTAATCAGGAGCTTGCCGCAGGGACTTTATCTGCCGATGCTTTTGGTCATTATGTGATTCAGGATGCACATTATTTACTGGCCTATGGCCGTGCTTTGGCAGTTGCCGCAGCAAAAGCGTTTGATGCAGATGATGTGATTCAGTTCGCTGAGGCGGCCAAAATCGCAATTATCGTAGAACGCAGTTTACACAATGACTTTATGCAGCATTTTGACATTAGCAAGCAACAATTTGAAAACACTCCGCTGACGCTTGCCTGTCATCACTATACTTCATTTTTAACCGCGACAGCATGGTCTGAAAGTTATTCAGTGGTGTTAGCCGCGTTGTTACCATGTTTCTGGATTTATGCGGAAGTGGGTAAAGATATCGTAGAAAAATCAGTGGTGAATAATCCATATCAGGCTTGGATTGATACTTATTCGGGAGAAGAGTTTCACACTGCTGTCCGCAATGTGATTGCCACTGTCGATAAAGTCGCAGCGCGTTGTGACGATGACACCAAAGCCAAAATGCATGCAGCCTATACCATGGGTGCAAAACTAGAATGGTTGTTTTGGGATAGTGCTTATCAGCAACGACAATGGATGGGGCTCACACAATGACGCCTCTCTTTTAACATCGTTTGAGAATATTCCACTACATGCTGATGGAGGTATATCGCTTCGATCAGCAATTTAGAAGTTGCTCAAACTCCAGCCCCGTCTTGGAAAAAGTAACTTCTGTAATCTGATAGTCTGCAACTTGCTGAAAAGGATCTTGTTGTAGAATATGCTCAAGTTGTTCACGAGGCATGGTTTTGACCAAGATTACACCACCAGTACGTGGCTGTTTGCGCCCCGCACTAATAAAAAGACCTTCCGCAAAATATCGGTTCAACCAGTCAATATGTGGCTGGATCAACGCATCAACTTCATTGAGGGGTTTGATATAATTTAAGCTGACAATAAACATTGTATTTTCAACCTCAAGCCTTAAGCAGAATAAAAAGACGTCCAGCCATATAACAAAATTGCCGCAGCCAATACCCATGCCAATGTTGCAAAGCTGAGACACATCCCAATCGAGACCCGATCTGCAAGGTAATACACCGTTCCAAGATAAATGGCATATGGAATTAGTGACCACAATCCAAATAACGCTGTTTTGCGCAACGCTTCAGCGCCTTGTTGTCCAAATACAATCACATGTGCAATCAATGCAAAAGTGGGAAATAACGGGACCAAACCCGCAATATAAAACGATCGGCTTTTGGACAATAAAGAAATCAGCAATACCACAGCCGCACCTAAGGCGCATTTAAAAAACAACCCGATCATGAGACAAAGAACACTGGAACAATGCTATTGAACTTACTCCTTTTTCTCGTAAAAAAATAGAAGTCTAGCCGTATTCAACTCAAAATCTACGATGCAATTTTACAAATTTGGCTTGCAATTTTGGTCAAGTTCAAGCATTCTTATTTGATAATGATTATTATTTACTTAACTTGAATATTTATGGCACGACCGTGTGGGAGAACATAATGCTGATAGAAACTCAAGGTAGTGAAGCGATGAATGCCATGATTACCTTGCGCCAATGCTGGTATGCAAACGAAGAAATTTATATCAATAAAGGCTGTTTACATTGTGGTTCAGCAGCGACCTATTTGATTTATTTTACCAACCGAAAAATACAAAAATTGATGCTGGATTTTATTGCCAAATATAATTGTAACCATCCCAAACGTGTTGATTTGATGGATTTAGAACACTTTGAGCAAGACTATGAACAATTACTATCACAATTAGAAGCACAGGTGATTCATTATTCTTTTTCACAGCATAATCAACCCAAACGCATTGCCTTTGAACAAGTCGAATCTATTTTTGAACGTGATTTTGCAATGGCTTGCTAAAGAATAACAATTACAAAAACTGTCTCCCAATTGACTCCAAAGCACAGCTTAAGTTGTGCTTTTTTTTATTCGCTTGGTCCAGTTTTCATAAGATTTTTATAATAAGTACACAGCCAGTAAGCCAAGCAATGCAGGTATTGCCTGAATATAAATAATTTTGCGACTTGCTGTAAGTCCGCCATAGATCCCTGCCACCAAAACACAACTCAAAAAGAAAGTGGCCAAAGGCACTGCATAACTTGCAGGAGCAAACAATGACCAAAACAAACCTGCGGCAAGAAAACCATTATATAAACCCTGATTTTGTGCCAGAACTTTGGTGAGTTGTGCTTTTTCTAGCGTATTCCCAAATGCCTTGAGTCCATAAGGCCGATCCCATAAAAACATTTCGAGTATCAAGATATACACATGTAACAATGCGATAAGTGTGATCAGTATTTTAGCCAACATGATGATGATCCTATTTTTTGATCAAGTTCATTTTTAGAACTCTAAATATAACGGATTTATCTTCATGTGTATAAAAGTTTATTCTGTTTGTTTTCTGCCGACACAAATTGACGCATAAAATGGTAAATTTCATGCTTGAACATTTTTCATGCGCTATCATATATACCTTTTTAAAATTCGTTTAGGATCATTTTATGAGCCAAAGTCATATCCGTATTCGAGGTGCGCGTACCCATAACTTAAAAAACGTGTCTCTCGATATTCCACGCGATAAGTTTGTGGTGATTACGGGACTCTCAGGCTCAGGTAAATCCTCTTTAGCCTTTGATACCTTATACGCTGAAGGTCAGCGTCGCTACGTCGAATCGCTATCCGCATACGCGCGTCAGTTTTTATCGCAAATGGAAAAACCTGATGTGGATGCCATTGAGGGTTTAAGTCCTGCGATTGCGATTGAACAGAAATCCACCAGTCACAACCCCCGTTCAACGGTCGGGACGATTACCGAGATTTACGACTACTTGCGTTTGCTCTATGCCCGTGTCGGTACGCCTTATTGTCCTGAACATGATTTACCGATGGTGGCGCAAACCGTGTCTGAAATGGTCGATGCGGTTAAGGCACTGGAAGAAGGCACAGCGTTAATGCTACTGGCGCCCGTAGTTCGCGAACGTAAAGGTGAATATTCACAACTGTTTGAACAACTGCAAGGTCAGGGGTTCGTGCGCGCACGTGTTGATGGGGAAATTATCGATATAGATAGCCCACCAGAACTAGATAAAAAGAAAAAACATACCATTGAAGTGGTCGTGGATCGTTTTAAAGTGCGAGACGATCTAGGCAATCGGATTGCGGAATCCTTTGAAACGGCGCTGCGTTTAGGTGGTGATCTGGCAATTTTATCGTGGATGAAAGACGAACAGCCTGATCGTGTATTTTCTGCCAAACACTCCTGCCCTGAATGTGACCGTGCGGTGGCAGAACTCGAACCGCGGATGTTCTCGTTTAATAACCCTTTCGGTGCTTGTCCTGTCTGTGATGGTTTGGGAACACGTAGTCATTTTAGTCCAGAAAAACTGATTCCTACGCCTGATTTATCTTTGAGCCAAGGTGCGATTCGTGGCTGGGATCGTCAACGCCCGTACTATTATTCGATGCTGCAGAAAGTGGCTGAACATTTTGGTTATTCGCTGGATGAGCCGTGGAATACACTGGATAAAGACACGCAAAAGAAATTTTTATATGGCACAGGCAAAGAAAAAATTGACCTGAGTTATATCGATGAACGAGGTCGCAAACATAATCGAGTGATTCCTTTTGAGGGCGTGATTACTCATCTAGAACGTCGTTATCGTGAAACCGAAAGTAATTATGTTCGTGACGACTTGGCACAATATTTATCCAATGCCGCCTGTGATGCCTGTGGCGGTTCACGTCTGAATGAAATTTCACGCCATGTCAAAGTCAAGGATAAAACCATTGCTGACATTACCAGCATGTCGATTGGTGATGCAGAAAGCTATTATCAGGACTTAAATCTTGACGGTGCCAAAGGTGAAATTGCCGATAAAATCTTTAAAGAAATTCGTGAGCGCTTACACTTTTTGGTCAGTGTCGGACTCAATTATTTGAGTCTAGCACGTTCAGCCGAAACGCTTTCAGGTGGTGAAGCGCAGCGTATTCGTCTCGCCTCACAAATTGGCGCTGGTTTAATGGGCGTGATGTACGTACTGGATGAACCCTCGATTGGTCTACATCAACGTGACAATGACCGTTTGTTGCAAACCCTGATTCGCTTGCGTGATTTGGGCAATACGGTTTTGGTGGTGGAGCATGATGAAGATGCCATTCGCGCTGCCGATCATATTATTGATATTGGCCCAGGTGCAGGTATACATGGTGGTGAAATCATCGCCGAAGGAACCTATGAAGAATTGGCAAATCATGCTGACTCTCTGACAGGTCAATATTTATCGGGCGCTTTAAAAATTGAAGTCCCGAAACAACGTCTGCAATCCCCTACACCTGATCAGAAAATCAAGCTTTCTGGCGCAGCAGGTCATAACCTGAAAAATGTCGATCTGACCATTCCCTTAGGCATTATGACCTGTGTCACAGGGGTTTCAGGCTCAGGTAAATCTACCTTAATTAACCGTACTTTGTTGCCATTAGCTGCAACACAATTGAATGGTGCAACCACACTCACCGCAGAAAAATTTGATTCGATTGATGGGTTGCAACATCTGGATAAAGTCGTGGATATCGATCAAAGCCCGATCGGACGTACGCCACGCTCGAATCCTGCAACCTATACGGGTTTATTTACTCCAATTCGTGAATTATTTGCGCAAACGCCTGAAGCCAAAGCACGTGGTTATGCCGCAGGACGTTTTTCATTTAACGTGAAAGGCGGTCGCTGTGAAGTGTGTGAAGGCGATGGCATGATTAAAGTCGCCATGCACTTTTTACCTGACATGTATGTGCCTTGTGATGCCTGTCATGGTAAACGCTATAATCGTGAAACGCTGGAAGTCACCTATAAAGGTAAAAATATTTCTGATGTTTTAGAGATGACGGTCGAAGATGGCGCAGAATTTTTTAATGCCATTCCTGTGATTCACCGCCGTTTGGAAACACTGACTCAAGTGGGCTTAGGTTATATTCGTTTAGGTCAGGCAGCAACCACACTTTCAGGGGGCGAGGCACAGCGGGTAAAATTGGCACGTGAACTGGCCAAGCGTGATACGGGTAAAACTCTGTATGTGCTGGATGAACCGACCACAGGGCTACATTTCCATGATATTGCCAAGCTTCTGGATATTTTGCATGAGCTGCGTAATAAAGGTAATACTATTGTGGTGATTGAGCATAATCTAGACGTGATTAAAACCGCAGACTGGGTGATCGACTTAGGCCCAGAAGGTGGTTCTGGTGGCGGTCAGATTATTGCCGAAGGTACACCTGAACAAGTGGCTGAAGTTGAGATTTCACATACAGGACGTTTCTTAAAGCCGATGTTAAAAATCTAAGGGCAGTTGTAGATCTATCTTCATATTTTGCCTCTTTCCTAGAACAACTCTAAATTTTCGCCATGTTTGGAGTTGTTCACTTTCAATTTGAGGATTCATTTCATCAAAAATCGATAGTTGATTTAAATATAAAGTTTGGAATGCTTTTTCACATGGGTAAAACCAAGAATAAGACATATTCATAAGTAACGATGTATGCATTCTTGATGAGTTAAAACTGTGGGACAAGCTTAACAAAGCTGCCAATTTTGAGAATCCAAGTAATCTGATTTTTTCTGAAAATATATTCAACTGCTGATTTTCACTCTCTTGTTTCTCCAAATACGCTAAAGGTTCATTGCTTTCATCTGCACATAATTCTCTTAATAATGGATGCGTACATTCATCGAAATTATGATTGGTATATGCTTGATCAATTTGTATACCATAGCGGCTATGTTTTTCAGACCATTCAACAAAATGCTTGTACATCGCTCCATATAAATATTTCCAGTGATCTTCATTATCGATTTCGAAAAAATCTCCCTGTTTCCACTCATTGCAAGCAAAAACCCAAGCTTCTTGTATGATGTCATCTACACTATATTCTTTAGAAATTCTAGAAATTTTTTTCCATAAAAAATGGCGGTTTTGAATTTCTATATAAATTTGTTCTAAGTATTTTTTATGCATCACTTTATATATAAATTTTAAAGCCATGATATTGCTATTTAATTATTTAAGCTCTATGAAAATTTGAACTCATAGATTTGCAATTCATCCCTCCACGACATTCTTCCCTTTGGCTTTAGCTCTCAACAATGCCTGATCTGCTTTTTGAAACAGATCTAGCCAGCTCAATGCCCCCACTGCTACACCTATACTGCTTGAAACATAAAGCGGCGTTTTAAGATCAGACGTTTCAATCGCGTGTTGACTCAGTTTAAATCTCATTTTTTCTGCAAGATTTAAAGCATGCTCCAGTGAAATATCTTCAACCAAAACCAGAAACTCGTCCCCTCCATAACGGACAATTAAATCCGAATTACGTACGGATGTTTTTAGGATCTCAGCCACTAGTTTAATCACCTGATCTCCGATCATATGACCGTACTCATCATTGACTCTCTTAAAATTATCAATATCAACAATCATCAAACATAGCCGTGACAAATTCTGTGGATGCTGTGACAAAATAACTAAATAATCATCTAATGCCAGTCGATTAGAAACGCCTGTTAACGTATCTGTATTGGCAATGTTGCGTAACTGAAATTCAAGTGCATCACGCTGCTGCAACATACGTTGTAGTTTTTTAATTGCACTAAACAATAAAGCAAATTCATTTTTTTTATTTTCATGGCGATCATTCCCATCAGCAACACCATCTGAAAGTTCAAGAATTTGATCTTTCGCCTCAATCAAAGGATGAATAATCCGTTTTTGCGCATAATTCATTGTAAATAACACAACAACAAGAGATAACAGCGACAATAATAAAGTGAGAATAAATTGTTGTTCCGCTTTTTCTTTACGTGTCTTTGCAACCTCGACACTGATATCCAAAAGATATTTTTGTAAATCGACCACTGGCGTGAATTTACTCACAATACGCTCTGTAAGTTGAGTTCCAGTCATTGAATAAGCTTCGTGGCGATGGCTTTCATCTAAAAGCTGCCCAACTAATGCAACACCTTCATCCAAAAACTCATGTTTTACTTGCTCATGCAGTTTTTCATATTCAGGGGTTTTGGCATATTGTGGCTGCAAGGTATCAATCAGGTTCCAAAGATATAATGCCTGATATTGGGTTTGCAGAGAACGAGCGCGATTATTATCGGGAATTGCTTCGCGAAAACTCACCGATGCAATCACATTAGACGCAACTCGTCCTGCCTGATCACGTAAATCTGATAACAATAAAATCATGGTGACATAGTCAGAGAGCTGACTGTCTACACTATTTCTTTGAACCACAAACGCTCGCAGAATTTCACGATAACTATCCCAAGCTGCAAACATGGCCTGAACAGCATGGTCATATTGAACCGATGTACGTGAAATGTCAGGAAGTAGCGCATAATCATCGACCAGATCACGTGCTATTTTTAGATCTCGCATCATGTTTTGCTGTAACCGATCTGCAACCTGATACTGACCAAGCGTTCTCAGCAAAATCACATTTTCACGAATATCCTGATCTACACCTTTGCGATATCGAGCCAATGCCTGCCGATGCGAGGTTTGACTGGCATAAGGACTCGACATCAGTTTATTGGCGTATGCGCGTTCTCTTGAAATTTCATTGGCGGTATGGGTCAACAATCTTAAAGATTGAACCCCGATTAGATCCTGTTTAGATACTTGTAATGCTTGATAACTATTGATCATTAGAGGAAAACAAATACACAATAACGATAAAATAATCATCGTCATAAACATAAATAAACGCTGACGAATAGACCTGAAACCTAACTTTGGCATGTTTAAGTAAGACTCCCCAAGACTACGTCTGGTTCTATAAATCAACTGTATTATTTTCGATCTAATTGATTATATTAGCTTAAAACCAAATCAATACCTAATTTTAGCCAGATGATAATAAATCATGCTTTAATTTATTGATTTTTAGATTATAAAATAAATATTTAGACGATTGATCTCAAGACAAGAAAGCTTACAGTATTTTTTATCTTGTAGTCGATCTAACCTCAACAATCTAATCAAACTTATAAGCTTGGCAAGTTCTAAAGAAAAATGGGAGATCAAATCATTGATCTCCCATTGTTAGCTCTAAGCTTGAGAGGAAAGGACGCTTTTCCACCTCTAAGATATGTTCAATGAATCGGTTTTTATCAATAAAATCTTTATATACGACAGGATTTGAACAACTGATTCTCTAGCCATCGCCAGATGATTAAGTATGGCTCAGAGGTGTCGGCTGTAAAATCTCAATCCAGTAATCATCTGGATCTTTGATAAAGGCGACATAATTCATACGACCTTCACTGAGACGTTTTTGAAAATTCACACCCAATTGCTCAAAACGCTCACATTCCTTAACCACGTCAGGAACAGAAACACATAAGTGCCCAAAACCACGTGGTTCACTGTTGCCATTGTGATAATGGAACTCTGGATCATTTTCAGTACCATGATTTAAGGTCAATTCCAGTACCCCTGATTGACTTAATACCCACTGTTTACGTTCAATATCGTCTACAGGAATTTCATTTAAATGACGACGTACCAGATAAACAATGGTAAATGCAGCTTCATCAAATACCTGCTCATACACAGGCACGAAACCCAAAACTTTAGCATACCACTGAATCGACTCTTGCAGATTTTTCACCCGAATCATGGTGTGATTAAATACATAATCCTTGGTTTCAGGATTTTCAGAGACAGGAAGATCAAATTTGCTTAATAAATCGTGTAATGCCATGAGGGCTTACTCCAGCCAGATTTCGGAAGAGGAATCATATTAGATAGCGAAACTTTAACGCATCAACAAGCTCAAATCCAATCTGGAGCAAATCATGGTTGCATAAATATACATTTTTCTCCAAACCTATCTTCAAGATTATTTTTACAAGTGAGATGTTCAATCTTCAAACAAATACGCATTTGAGACTTGTTTTTTTCGTGGGCTTCGGTAAAATTCACGCCACGTTGCCGGCATAGCTCAGTTGGTAGAGCAACTGACTTGTAATCAGTAGGTCCACAGTTCGAATCCGTGTGCCGGCACCATTTCCCCTTCTATTGATCCTAAAATTTTCTTTTTATTTTTTTATTGCACTGATTTGCATATAACGAATCATACCTTCTCTGTTCAAGTAATCACACAATTTTGCGGTTGCCTGTATTTTAAATTGCGCCAAATCCTTTTTTGTATTGGAATTTGAAGCCATAAACCGTGCAAAACCACCTAATACCGACTCGGTGATATCGACGCTTTTAACTTGATAAAACCCGTGTTGTTCAAGTTGAAGCCGAGTCATGCTAAGCGTGGCGATGTGGCTCAGATTTACATCCGCAGCTTTAAGCAAATAAGAATATTTTTGTTGCTGAAATCGGGAAAGTTGCCGCCATTTCTCAGACAAAACCAAATAATGAAAACCCAAACGTCCCTGTGTTTTTAGCACGGGTTTGACTGCATTTAAAAAGCGTTGTAAGTCACTATGATAAGCCGCATCTATACACAAGATGACATCAAAAGCTTCTGGCAAATAAAGCTGATTTAAATCTAAAAATGAACCTTGCTGAATGTGCGCTAACTGCGGTAAATGTTGATGAATCCGCCGAATAAGTGCTGGCTGTAACTCGAGCGCGCTGAGCTGTTGCACCTGATAATGTTCGATCCAATGTTGCAAACTCGCACCTTGACCACAGCCCAAATCCAGTAAACGGTCTTGTGCCGTTAACTGAACTGCGTTTGCCAGTTGATCTGCTAACTGGCAACATGCGGTTTTATAATCTGTTGTATTGTCCCAATATCCAAGATTACTCCATGCAAGTGTCCGTTCATCCCCCAATCGTGCAGCATCAATTGCATATTTATGAGGAAGTTTAGCCGTTAACGCATGAAGTAATTTCATCGATTTAGTAGCCGAGTTGGGGAGCAACCTCCACTTTAGGTGTTAACCCTACAAACGGCAATGGCGCGTTAAAAATTTCAGCAATATGCATGGCCGAAGTCACCGCAGATTCTAAAATAGGTAAGCCATCGCAAGACCATGAACCACAGAAAAAGACCTTACGATTTGGCATTTTGTGGCGTTGTTGCAATTTCTTGTTTAACGCGACTGTTTTGGAGTCCACGACAGCACGGGTCAATTTCACAGTAGAAATGATTTTCTTTGGATCAATTTCGGTAACAGGTCGCCAAGTTTGGAACACAGGATTTTTACCCACCAGTGTCGGTTCAACCGCATTCATCCAGACGGTAAATTGTTGACGGGTAAATTTACGATCCATCATATAGCTTAGGACTGACCAGTCTTTGCGACGTGGCGGCATCACCGATGTATCAGTATGGATCACCAGATCGCCATCTTCAAAACGAAATTGTTTTAAGATCGCAATATCATCTGCAAATTGTTCAGCATTTAAAAATTCTTCAACTTTGGAAGTTGGCGTCGCCACAATCACGCGATCATATAGCCCTTGTTCGCCTTGAGTATTGACCACTTTTACTTTTTCGCCCTGTTGCTCGACCTGAGTAATCGCCGAACCACTACGAATATCCACCCCATCAATCAAACGATCAACAAAGGCGGGGGTTCCACCTTGCATACGCAATAAAGCATCACCATCGGTCAGTTGACGCAAAAAAGTCAATAAAGGTTTTGCAGGCCATTCACCAATGGTTTTAGGATTACAGGTACAAATGGTATATAGCACTGGCATCACCGCACCATGCCAAAACACTTCTTCAATATGATTCTGATTAATAAATTCGGCTAAGGTAATATCCTGTTGTTTGGATTTAAAAAACTGATTAATCGCAGTTTTTAGCTGTAACATTCCTTTCACTAGACGCCAACCATATTGTTGAATCCCTTTTTTATTATTGATAATCGGGAAGTTTCCAATGCGGCTGCGGTTCGTGGTTAACCAGGTTTCTGTACGGTCTTCAAATAACCAGCTACACGCCATATAGGTACGTACTGGAAACATTTTCATGCCCAAATGCGTTGCCAGACTTAAAGTATTCTTCCATAAATAGGGATTCATCACACGCAAAGGAGCATCGATCACTCCGCCCTCGAATTCAATACTATGGCTATCCATTCCTCGACCTGAGAGGGCTTCAAATATCGTCACCGTATGTCCTGCATCTTTTAAAATTCTTGCGGTAGCAAGACCAGCCATTCCGCTACCGATAATTGCGATATCCAAAATTATGATCCATCAGTTGAGAATTTTTTTGATTATGACTGATCGTCATGAAAAACACCGTATTAAAATCTACCAGTTTTTCTTAAAATTTTTAGCGGTTTGAATAAAAAATAAGCAAATAAAAATGTGACTCACATCACACTATAATTATCAAACAAATAATTGAAATTATTGTATTTTTAAACCTATATTTTTCAAAAAACTGATTAAAAAAAACAAGATAAATTAACCATTCGATCAATAAAGATTTTACAGTCATCTTCAATTGCGATAGGATAAACCCATAAAAATGCAAACTAAATCACAAAAAGTTTTTATAAAAACCTTAAAATGATAATCATCACATTACAGCGAAAAAGCCCTTTATCAAGGTTGATAAAGGGCTTTCTTATTTGAAAATAATCACGGTTTAGTGGTTGAGTTGAGCCTCTGTACTAATCCGACCAAATTTTCCGTTATTGAAGTCATGAATGGCTTCAATAATTTCTTTTTTACTGTTCATGACAAATGGCCCATAACCTTCAATTGGCTCATTCAAAGGCTCGCCAGTCAACACTAGAAATTTGGCATCGCTGTTGGTTGTCAATTCAAAATCGACATCAGCCTGATCAAAAATGACCACTGAACGCTCACCCACTTCATGTGTTGCATTGATCGAGACATCACCACTCATCACCACCAACAGTGAATTGTGTCCTACAGGAACGCTAAATTTATGGGTTTTACCCGCTGTGATAAAGCCATCCCAGACATTCACAGGACTAAAGGTGGTGGCAGCCCCTTGTGCGGTTTGGTACTCACCAGCCACGACGCGGATATAACTTCCTGCATCATCCAATGGAATTAATGGAATTTGATCCGATTCAATCGCCTGATATTTGGCAGGCGTCATTTTTGAATGCGCAGGTAAATTCACCCAAAGCTGTGCCATTTCAAACAAACCACCGTGCTCTGCAAACTCAGGTGAATGAAATTCTTCGTGCAGAATACCACCACCTGCCGTCATCCATTGCACATCACCTGTTTTAATCGTTCCACCACCACCTGCCGAATCTTTATGCGTCACTTCACCTTTGTAGGCAATCGTCACTGTTTCAAAACCACGGTGCGGATGTGAGCCGACACCTCGTTGTGAATGCGTCGGTTTAAACTCATATGGTGCGGCATAGTCCAATAACAAAAATGGACTAATGGCTTGTCCAAAACGATCATAAGAAAATAGATTGTTGACTGGAAAGCCATCACCGACCCAGTGCATGTGTTTGTTTTGATAAATACCTTGAATATTCTTCATTGCCATCACTCCTCTATCAGGGCTAGCATTTGTACAAATTTTACGCCGATCCTGATGGAAGTGATACCGTCTGCATAAAACTCAGTGTCTCATATTTAAGACAATTTAAGGCTTAAAAACTAGATATTTGAAAATATTTACCGAAATTACATAAAAATATCCTATTTTTATGATTGTTTATCTCAATAAATTTTCTTAAATGCCCATCTTCGCTCATCTAACATGGAAAACTTGGCTAGCCTATTTTTTTAAAGGCTGGCAACCCCGCTCAAGAGAGGAGATAAATCATGAGCAAACCTTATGTGCGTTTAGATAAAAATGATGCTGCGGTATTACTGGTTGATCACCAAACAGGTCTACTTTCGTTGGTGCGTGATATTGATCCAGATAAATTTAAAAATAATGTGTTGGCTGTGGCTGACATCGCTCAATATTTTAATCTACCTACCATTTTAACGACCAGTTTTGAAGATGGACCTAATGGCCCGCTCATTCCTGAATTAAAAGAATTGTTCCCAGATGCGCCATATATTGCCCGTCCAGGACAAATCAATGCATGGGACAATGAAGATTTTGTCAAAGCCGTGAAAGCCACGGGTAAAAAGCAATTGATTATTGCAGGCGTAGTCACCGAAGTATGTGTTGCATTTCCAACCCTGTCTGCACTGGCAGAAGGCTTTGAAGTCTTCGTGATTACCGATGCATCTGGTACATTTAATCATCTTACTCGCGATGCAGCGTGGGATCGTATGTCTCAGGCTGGCGCACAATTAATGACATGGTTCGGTGCAGCAGGCGAATTACACCGCGATTGGCGCAATGACATTGACGGTCTAGGTCAGTTATTTTCAAACCATATTCCTGATTATCGTAATCTGATGACCAGTTTTGCCTTAGCACATTCTGATCATAAATAAGTTGCAACCCAACGATCGGAATAAAAATGAGAGTGAGCCAATCACTCTTATTTTATTTTAGTATGTAATAAAACAAAGACGACCTGTTTGATTGAGGCCGAAACATGCATTCATTTGATGATTATTATTATTTTTATTTGGTGGTCAAACATGGTGGATTTAGTGCTGCCAGTGAAGCTGAAAATATAACCAAATCCAAGCTCAGTCGCCGCATTTTAGAGCTTGAGGATAAATTCAATGTGAATTTAATCCAGCGAACGACGCGACATTTTAAAGTCACTGCGTTAGGACAAGAGTTTTATGAAGAATGTGCCAAAGTGATTGCACAGGTAGAATGCGCCAAAAATGTATTATTACAACAACGTACCGAACCGCAAGGTCTGGTCAAAATTAGCTGTCCGTTATTGATGATGCGTTTTCAGATTCGAGAATTGATCAATCATTTTCTAAAAGCTTATCCCAAAGTTGAAATCGAATTAGAGCTGACCAGCCGCCGAGTCGATGTTTTGTATGATGATATTGATATTGCGATTCGTACCAATTTTGAGATGACTGAAGATTCGAGTCTGATTGTTCGAGATGTGATTAAGACCACGCATTGTCTGGTGGCAGCCCCTGAAGTCTTACAAGGCAAACTCATCGAAAACTATCAACAACTCACAGACTTTCCGTGTATCGGTTTAGGCAATCAGAAACAGGATTATGTCTGGGTTTTAAGGCATCATGAAAATAATCGACACGTTGATATTCGTTTTAATCCACGTATGCGTTGCAATGATCTGGCGGGAGTATACTACGCTGCCTGTGATGGTTTGGGAATCGCAGATTTACCCTATTTGACCGTCGAAGAAGACATTAAACAGGGAAAATTAATTCATATTTTGCCCGAGTGGGAGTCCAATGAAGGGATGGTACAACTGGTGTATGCTTCACGCAAAGGCCAGCGTCTCGTGGTTGAAAAGTTAATCGAAACACTGGTCGGTGGCATGCGCTCACTAGGCAATATGAAAAAAGGCTATCGTCTCATTTAAAATCTTATGCGTTGTTACAACTTTGATTTGCTGTATTGGCTTCCAGATTAACAATCGCTGACATACCAATCGCAATTTTATCGAGACCTTTTTGTTGCGGATCAAAGCTGATTTTGACAGGGAAACGTCGCACAATTTTTGTAAAATTTCCTGTGGCATTATCAGGCGGTAACAATGCCAGTTCTGCACCACTACTACGTGAAATACTATCAATTTTTCCACAGAACTTTTGATGAGGAATCGCGTCCAGACTAAATTCCACCCGATCTCCAGGTGCGAGTTTAGCAAGTTGTGTTTCTTTTAAATTCGCTTCAATCCAAAGCTGATGGATGGGAGCAACCACGATCAGATTTTTACCGACACTCACTTCTGCCGTGCCAATCACGTTGCCGTCTTGGTCTTTGACTTCAATGCTTGAACCTGGTTCACCTGTACCGGTGATTTGGCTACCGTCTTCGTTAAGCACTGCGGTCGGTGCATCTGGTGCAGTCGTATCCGGCGTGCTGACGCTGACATCTGGAGAGACGTTACCCGCTTTGTCGGTCGCGTTAACGGTTAAGTCTTCACCACTGTTTTGAGCTGGGCTTAACTCCACCACGTAGTTGCCATCTTCACCCACTTCTGCCGTGCCAATCACGTTGCCGTCTTGGTCTTTGACTTCAATGCTTGAACCTGGTTCACCTGTACCGGTGATTTGGCTACCGTCTTCGTTAAGCACTGCGGTCGGTGCATCTGGTGCAGTCGTATCCGGCGTGCTGACGCTGACATCTGGAGAGACGTTACCCGCTTTGTCGGTTGTGTTAACGGTTAAGTCTTCACCACTGTTTTGAGCTGGGCTTAACTCCACCACGTAGTTGCCATCTTCACCCACTTCTGCCGTGCCAATCACGTTGCCGTCTTGGTCTTTGACTTCAATGCTTGAACCTGGTTCACCTGTACCGGTGATTTGGCTACCGTCTTCGTTAAGCACTGCGGTCGGTGCATCTGGTGCAGTCGTATCCGGCGTGCTGACGCTGACGTCTGGAGAGACGTTACCCGCTTTGTCGGTTGCGTTAACGGTTAAGTCTTCACCACTGTTTTGAGCTGGGCTTAACTCCACCACGTAGTTGCCATCTTCACCCACTTCTGCCGTGCCAATCACGTTGCCGTCTTGGTCTTTGACTTCAATGCTTGAACCTGGTTCACCTGTACCGGTGATTTGGCTACCGTCTTCGTTAAGCACTGCGGTCGGTGCATCTGGTGCAGTCGTATCCGGCGTGCTGATGATCACGTCTGGAGAGACGTTACCCGCTTTGTCGGTTGCGTTAACGGTTAAGTCTTCACCACTGTTTTGCGCTGGGCTTAACTCCACCACGTAGTTGCCATCTTCACCCACTTCTGCCGTGCCAATCACGTTGCCGTCTTGGTCTTTGACTTCAATGCTTGAACCTGGTTCACCTGTACCGGTGATTTGGCTACCGTCTTCGTTAAGCACTGCGGTCGGTGCATCTGGTGCAGTCGTATCCGGCGTGCTGACGCTGACGTCTGGAGAGACGTTACCGGCTTTGTCGGTCGCGTTAACGGTTAAGTCTTCACCACTGTTTTGCGCTGGGCTTAACTCCACCACGTAGTTGCCATCTTCACCCACTTCTGCCGTGCCAATCACGTTGCCGTCTTGGTCTTTGACTTCAATGCTTGAACCTGGTTCACCTGTACCGGTGATTTGGCTACCGTCTTCGTTAAGCACTGCGGTCGGTGCATCTGGTGCAGTCGTATCCGGCGTGCTGATGATCACGTCTGGAGAGACGTTACCCGCTTTGTCGGTTGCGTTAACGGTTAAGTCTTCACCACTGTTTTGCGCTGGGCTTAACTCCACCACGTAGTTGCCATCTTCACCCACTTCTGCCGTGCCAATCACGTTGCCGTCTTGGTCTTTGACTTCAATGCTTGAACCTGGTTCACCTGTACCGGTGATTTGGCTACCGTCTTCGTTAAGCACTGCGGTCGGTGCATCTGGTGCAGTCGTATCCGGCGTGCTTACGCTGACATCTGGAGAGACGTTACCCGCTTTGTCGGTTGCGTTAACGGTTAAGTCTTCACCACTGTTTTGCGCTGGGCTTAACTCCACCACGTAGTTGCCATCTTCACCCACTTCTGCCGTGCCAATCACGTTGCCGTCTTGGTCTTTGACTTCAATGCTTGAACCTGGTTCACCTGTACCGGTGATTTGGCTACCGTCTTCGTTAAGCACTGCGGTCGGTGCATCTGGTGCAGTCGTATCCGGCGTGCTGACGCTGACGTCTGGAGAGACGTTACCCGCTTTGTCGGTTGCGTTAACGGTTAAGTCTTCACCACTGTTTTGCGCTGGGCTTAACTCCACCACGTAGTTGCCATCTTCACCCACTTCTGCCGTGCCAATCACGTTGCCGTCTTGGTCTTTGACTTCAATGCTTGAACCTGGTTCACCTGTACCGGTGATTTGGCTACCGTCTTCGTTAAGCACTGCGGTCGGTGCATCTGGTGCAGTCGTATCCGGCGTGCTGATGATCACGTCTGGAGAGACGTTACCCGCTTTGTCGGTCGCGTTAACGGTTAAGTCTTCACCACTGTTTTGCGCTGGGCTTAACTCCACCACGTAGTTGCCATCTTCACCCACTTCTGCCGTGCCAATCACGTTGCCGTCTTGGTCTTTGACTTCAATGCTTGAACCTGGTTCACCTGTACCGGTGATTTGGCTACCGTCTTCGTTAAGCACTGCGGTCGGTGCATCTGGTGCAGTCGTATCCGGCGTGCTGATGATCACGTCTGGAGAGACGTTACCCGCTTTGTCGGTTGTGTTAACGGTTAAGTCTTCACCACTGTTTTGAGCTGGGCTTAACTCCACCACGTAGTTGCCATCTTCACCCACTTCTGCCGTGCCAATCACGTTGCCGTCTTGGTCTTTGACTTCAATGCTTGAACCTGGTTCACCTGTACCGGTGATTTGGCTACCGTCTTCGTTAAGCACTGCGGTCGGTGCATCTGGTGCAGTCGTATCCGGGGTGCTGACGCTGACGTCTGGAGAGACGTTACCGGCTTTGTCGGTCGCGTTAACGGTTAAGTCTTCACCACTGTTTTGCGCTGGGCTTAACTCCACCACGTAGTTGCCATCTTCACCCACTTCTGCCGTGCCAATCACGTTGCCGTCTTGGTCTTTGACTTCAATGGTTGAACCTGGTTCACCTGTACCCGTGATTTGGCTACCGTCTTCGTTAAGCACTGCGGTCGGTGCATCTGGTGCAGTCGTATCTAGAGTTGGAGCTGGTGTGCGACCAGAAACATTACCCGATTCATCCTTAGCTGTTACATAGACATCATCACCATTAGTCTGACTAGGTAATACTGTAATTTTATAGTTACCTTCTGCATCAGCCTTACCAGTCCCGATAACTTTGCCATCTTTATCTTGGATGGTAACTTCTGCATTCGGTTCTGTTTTACCTGTAACTTCACTACCCGCATCGTTTACTTTTGCAGTCGGTGCTTCTGGTGCAGTTGTATCTGGGGTTGGAGCTGGTGTGCGACCAGAAACATTACCCGATTCATCCTTAGCTGTTACATAGACATCATCACCATTAGTCTGACTAGGTAATACTGTAATTTTATAGTTACCTTCTGCATCAGCCTTACCAGTCCCGATAACTTTGCCATCTTTATCTTGGATGGTAACTTCTGCATTCGGTTCTGTTTTACCTGTAACTTCACTACCCGCATCGTTTACTTTTGCAGTCGGTGCTTCTGGCGGGGTCGTATCTGGCGCCTTAATATCTGTGTTAGGTGAAACATTACCTGCCTCATCTTTAGCACTAACTGTTAGATCCTCACCATTCGTTTGAGGAGGTGATACAGTTATTTTATAGTTGCCATCTGCTCCAGCCTTACCAGTGCCTATGACATTGCCATCTTTATCCTTGATTTCAACAGTTGAACCACGCTCTGCTTTACCTGTAACTTCAGTACCTGCATCATTAATTTTAGCAGTAGGTGCATCAGGTGCACCTGATTCTAAATTTTTATTATTTGGTTCTGAAGTAGAGGTGCCATCATTTGCAACAACTGTGTAATTACCGTCTAAATTAGGTGCTTTAGGTACTGTGCAGGTATAATTACCGTCTTTATCAGCAGTAACAATGTGAGTTGAACCATTAGGATCAGTGATAATGACACTAACATTCGGTCCAGTTTTACCTGTTATTAAGACACTCCCATCCTCATTACGACTTACGTCAATCGATGGTTGTTCCAATTTAGGTTTAGTAGGAACACTGTCGTCAGAGGAATGATGTTTAGTATCACTATTTGATGCAATTGCTACTGTAGCTCCAGCAGCAGGAAGGGCTGCCCATAACCATGGTGATACTGAATTATCGTGATATAGAAAAATTTCAATATCATCTACATAGCTATAATTTACACCCTCAACTACAGCACCATGATTATCAATATAATTTATCCAAGATAGAGTATGGTCTTTATTTTCGAATACTAATGTATTTTTACTTGAATCGCCTGAACCATTTGAATCGAAGAAGTCAGAGATAATAATGACTTCACCTGATTTTAATGTGACTTTGACATTTCGACCATCTTTTTCAATTCGGTTCACATCTTTAATATCAACCTGCAATAGAACCACAGATGGTTCTGAAAGCGTTAAACTATCTTTTTGACCCTCCAAAAGAATTTCATGAGTTTTTTTTGATACAATCTTTACATTAGCCATTTAAAGTATCTCGCAAGAGTTGGCCCAATACAAATAAACTCATTCATATTTATAAAATCCGAAACAATGTAATCTTCAGAATAAATACAAATAAAATTCAATTATTTGACCAATAAAATAAAACTAGACTTTCATACTTTAAAATATACAAATCGGCCTATTTATTTTCTTATCATTTTGCGATTGCTTTTTTGTCATCAAAAACAATGTAAAAAAAACACTATAGAAATAATGAGATAGAACAAAAAAGAAGACACCTAAAATTGACTATTTATTTAGAATTTCCACCCATTAAAACCAACCATTTTAATATGATTAATCAAAATTAAACTCATTATAGTTAAGATTCTTAAATTTCACCTATAACAACATCATCTAAGATAAATTTTCAAAGCAACTAATAGCTAAAATAGTTTATTATATTTAATACAAGAAAATCATTTAACAATCAATACAAATCTAAAACCAATAACTTATTCTAGTGATTTAACTCAAGATAAATCATTCATTAAACAATATAAATATAATTTTATTTTTGTTTTTAAATTAGAAATTTTCTGTATTTCATTATAAAATTTTACTGATTTCCTTTTTATGATCATTATGGCTTAACAATGGCTCAACTCAAATTACGTCTTAGGTTGATGGTTGATCAAGAGATTGCTTTTGGTCCTGGAAAAGCGGACTTACTTGAAGCCATTCAAGCGACGGGTTCCATTTCTCAAGCAGCCAAAAAAATGAATATGAGTTATCGTCGCGCATGGCAACTGGTGGAAACTATGAATCAACTTTTTACTTCTGCACTAGTCGAAACTCATAAAGGCGGTGAATCAGGTGGTGGGGCGATCGTCACCGCTTTTGGCTTTGATATTTTAAAGCAGTTTAGATATATGGAGCAAAAAGCCCTAGCTGCAATTGAAGCAGACTTCCAACAGCTTTCAGGTTATTTAAAACCCTAAGCTGTTCACGTCAATTGAAGCGAAGCTAAATCGTCATCGAAAAAATCTGGTTATTCGGTATTTTACGTTTCATTCGCAAGTCAAATGCCATACAGATATTACGAACAAACGCCTTGCCTTGCTCCGTTACTTTGATATTTTTTTCACCAATGTCTAACAACTGATCTTGTTGCATTTCTTCAAGCTGTTGCAACACCTGCGGTAATTCGGCAAAGCTTTGTTTTGAATCTTGCCATGAGGTTTCAAACTGACACATCAGATTTAAAATATGCTGGCGAATCATCAGGTCTTCTGACGTCAAAACATGTCCACGAAACACTGGAATTTCATTATTTTCCAGTCGAGCATAATAGTCTTCCAATACCTTTTCATTTTGAGCAAAGCTGTACCAGCTATCACTAATCGCAGATACACCCAAACCAATCATGACTTGGGTTTTCGAGGCCGTATACCCCATAAAGTTACGATGTAACTGACCTTGTAAAAAGGACTGATACATCGGATCAGTTTTTAAGGCAAAATGATCCATCCCAATTTCGACATAACCATGATCCAGCAATTTTTGTTTGCCCGCTTCATAAAGTTTTCGTTTCACTTCATCTTTGGGCACATCATGATCTTTAAAACCACGCTGACCATTGCCTTTAATCCACGGCACATGCGCATAACTATAAAAAGCCAAACGGTCGGGCAATAATCGATTGGTTTGGTCTATGGTATACAGCACATCGTCCAATTCCTGAAAAGGCAAGCCAAAGACCAAATCATGGGAAATCGAGTCATAACCAATTTCTCTCGCCCATTGCGTCACATTGGCGACATTTTCAAACGGTTGAATGCGATGAATCGCTTTTTGAACCTTCAGACTATAATCCTGAACCCCAAAACTGACGCGACGGAACCCGAGATCATACAACGCCTGTAAATGTGCTTTGCTGGTGTTGTTCGGATGCCCCTCAAAACTAAATTCGTGATGTTCAGCAATCTCAGCCTGATCCAAAATACCATGAATGAGTTGTTGTAGATGTTCGACTGAAAAAAAAGTCGGCGTTCCACCACCCAAGTGGATTTCCCGAATAATCGGTTTTTCACCCAATAACTCACAGTACAATGACCATTCTTTGAGTACCGCCGCAATATACGGCGCTTCAACTTCATGGCGTTTGGTGACTTTTTTATGGCAACCGCAAAAAGTACATAAGCTTTCGCAAAAAGGTAAATGAATGTACAGGCTGATGCCTTCACTTGCATTTGATTCAATAAAAGATTGGCACAAAGTTTGCTGCCAAGCCTCTAGTGAGAATGTATCTTCCTGCCAATAAGGAACAGTCGGATAACTGGTATAACGAGGTCCTGGAACATTATATTTTTGAATCAAAACATTTGACATTTCAATATCCCCAAATACCTTTATCCTTTTATTATAATCCATTTAACCCTATACAAAAACCTCAAAAATAAATTAATTAAAATTAAATAACCAATAAAAACAATATCTTAATTTTAAAAAATAATCATTCTCATCCATTTCTGTTTTAAAATTAGATATTATAAAACCTATGATTTTGGTTGGGATTAAAATAATTTATCAAATTACTTAAAATAAAAAAGGCATATTTATTTAAATAGATATGCCTTCAAAAAAGCGCGATTTAATTAAGAACTTTTTAGCTGTTTGAGTCGCTTGATACGTGGTTTATACAGCAACTGATACGTCACCGCCAAAATCAACAACCACAGTGGGCTGACATATAAGGCTTTTAAGGTATCGGGTTCCAGTGCCAAAATCACCAAGGTGAACAGCAAGAATGCCAACACCACATAGCTCATCCAGATTCCACCTGGCATTTTAAAAGTCGACTGGGCATGTAATTCAGGTCTGAGTTTACGATAACGCAGATAGCACACCATGATCAGCCCCCAAACGCTAATAAATAAAATCACGCAGAGAGAGCTGGCTAAGGTAAAGGCTTCAATGGTATTGGGTACACAATACTGTAATGCCGCACCCGCCATAATAAACAGACAGGAAAACACCAAACCATTAGCAGGAACAGCGCGTTTGGATAACCGCGCCAATGCTTGCGGTGCCTGACCACCGCGGGATAAACCAAATAACATTCGACTGGTCGAAAATACCCCACTATTCATCGACGATGTGACTGAAGAAAGCACCACCAGATTCATAATAATCGCTGAAGTTGGAATCCCTGCATGTAAAAATAATTCAACAAATGGGCTTTTATTGGCACTGATCATATTCCACGGTGTGACTGACATTACCACCAATAATGCCAACACATAAAACAGGATAATCCGAATCGGGATTGCATTAATCGCTTTGGGTAAATTCTTTTTTGGGTCTTTGGTTTCGGCTGCTGTGGTGCCAATCAGCTCCACTCCGACAAAAGCAAACACCGCAATCTGAAAACCTGCTAAAAAGCCCTCGGTACCTTTAGGAAACATGCCACCCGAAGACCAGAGGTTACTTAAAGAAGCAACGGTACCCGTCGGTGCCTGAAAATGGCTAAATACCATAAAACCACCGATTGCAATCAATCCAAGAATCGCCAAAATCTTGATCAAAGCAAACCAGAATTCGACTTCACCAAATAAACGAACCGTCAGCAAATTCAGCGCCAATACAAACAATGCACAGCCCGCACTGATCAGTGCTTGTCCCATCGGGGTAAAACTCATGCCATCGGGGAGCCAAAAACCCAGATAATTAATAATCGCCGCCAGATCGGCTATACCCACCAATACCCAGCCGAGCCAATATGTCCAGCCCAAATAGTAACCAGCGCCAGGCCCTATCAGATCATGTGCCATATCAACAAACGATTTGTAATGCAGATTCGCCAACAATAGCTCGCCCAACGCGCGCATCAGGAAGAAGAACATGACCCCAATGATCATGTAAATAAATAAAATTGAAGGTCCTGCCAATGAAATGGTTTTACCAGAACCCATAAATAGCCCAGTGCCAATCGCACCGCCAATCGCAATTAATTGCAAGTGTCGATTGGAAAGTTTACGTTGAAGATCATGCGACGAATGTTCGTCTTCAGAATGACGTACTGTTGTCATGATTAAATATCCTTTTTAAATGTCCCTTTTTTTGATCAATTCTGTGTGACTGCTAACCAAAATAACAAGGCAGAAACCGCAGAATTGATGCCGAGTAGCATCAAAATAAAAACCAGAAGGAATCCTTTTCCGTGGCAATTCTGGTTTTAAAATTAAACATTAGATGAATGAAAATAGATCAATCGCTTTATTGCTGTGCTGCAATCACGGCGATTTCAATCAACCACGCGGGATTGACTAAATCTGCCTGAATCGTAGCGCGGGCAGGCGTTGCCAATCCATCTAACCACTCAATCCAGATCGCATTGACTTGAGCAAAGTCATCTAGGTTTTTAATAAAAAGCTGCGCTGAAAGCAGACGCGACTTATCACTTTTCGCCTGTGCTAACAGTTGATCGATGGTCGTCAAGATTTCACGGGTCTGACCTTCAATATCAAGCTCCGTGTTTTTGGGTACTTGTCCCGACAAATACACCACTTGATTAAAAATGGTGGCCGAACTCATCACCTGATTGCTGTTAATTCTTTCAATATTAGAGACTGACATCACTCTATCCTTATGCTTCAATAAAAAATGGAACACGTGCGGTTACACCACACATCAATTCATAACCCACGGTGTCTGAGGTCGCTGCGACTTCATCAATTGGCAAAATCGTACCCGAACGAGATTTGCCCCAAAGCACCACTTCACTACCGATCTCGACATTTTTAATCTGTGTAAGATCGACCGCCAACATATCCATACTGACCCGACCAATCGTGCGAGTGCGGATGCCATTGACCAACACAGGCGTACCCGTAGCAGAAATACGCTGATAGCCATCGGCATAACCACAGGCCACAATACCAATTTTCATGGCTTGCTCTGCCTGAAAGGTTGAGCCATAACCTACTGTTTGCATGGGCTGTAAATCTTGAATGGCAATGATTTCACTGCGCAGACTCATACTGGGTTGTAGATTCCAGTCCTGAATCGAGTGTTGGGGAAAATCAGGCGAACTGCCGTAAAGTAAAATGCCCGCACGGACTGTTTTAGAAGTCAGTTGCGAACCATGCCGCAGGATCGCAGCGCTGTTACAGATCGAACGTTCACCCGGTAAATCCTGCACTGTGTCTTCAAAGATTTTGAGCTGTGCCTCAATTCCCGATTGCCCTAGACGTTCGTCATCGGCATCAGCAAAATGCATCATATGCGTCAGGCTGTTCACGGCAGCGCAAGATTTAATTGTCTGCCACACTTCGCGGTAATGCTGTGGCTGAAAACCTAGACGATTCATACCGCTGTTCATTTTCAGAAAAATATCAAACTGAGCAGGCTCAGGATGCTGTCGCACCCATTTCGCCTGTATTTCACTATGGAGACTAAAACTGAGTTGGTAAGCTGTACAATCAAACAAATCCTGAGACGAAAAAATGCCTTCGAGCAATAAAATCGGTCCTGTCCAGCCCAGTGCACGCAGGCGTTTGGCTTCATCGATATCTAGTAAGGCAAAACCATCGGCGGTTTTGAGGGCAGGATAGACCCGTTCAATGCCATGCCCATACGCATTGGCTTTGACCACGGCAAAGACCTCATGCTGTGAGGCATGCTTTCGGGCAATCTGAAGATTATGTGCCAAAGCATTTTGATGAATGATGGCACGGATTGGACGTGGCATGGTTCTTCCCTGAACTTGAGTATTTGATCTTAAGCTGCGTGTGAATAACGCAGGATCGATAAGCCTTCGGTACTAATTTCAGGCTGATGATTAAGCACAAGGTCACTGATCAACTTGCCTGAACCACAAGCCATGGTCCAACCCAAAGTACCGTGTCCCGTATTTAAGAACAAATTACTAAAACGCGTCGCACCGATGATTGGGGTACTGTCTGGCGTCATTGGACGTAAACCAGTCCAGAATGAGGCTTGCGCCATATCTCCGCCTGGGAACAAATCGTTCGTCACCATTTCCAGTGTGGCACGACGATCCTGATTTAATCCCAGATTAAAACCACTGAGTTCCGCCATTCCACCGACACGAATCCGCTGATCAAATCGAGTAATGGCAATTTTATAGGTTTCATCAAGCACAGTAGATTGCGGTGCAAATTCAGGCTGAACGATCGGAATGGTCAATGAATAACCTTTGACAGGATAAACGGGTAAATTTAAATGCAGGGGTTTAAGGAAATCACGCGAATAACTCCCAAATGCCAACACGTAACGATCCGCAGTCAAGACTTGTCCATTGACACGAACACCTTTGATTTCATCACCTTCGACCAACAATGCTTCAACATTTTGGTTAAATTGAAATTCGACACCTAACGCTTTGGCTTTTTCTGCTAATGCATTGGTAAATAAATAACAATCACCTGTTTCATCATTGGGTAAATGTAAACCACCGACCAGCTTGTCTTTGGCATATGCCAGTGCGGGTTCAACCTTGGCTAAATCATTTTGATCAAGCAATTCATAACTGACACCGCACTCTTTGAGGACTTTGATATCCCGATGAACCGCCTCGAGTTGGGATTCGTTACGAAACACCTGCAAGGTGCCTTTGGCACGGTTTTCATAACTGATCCCCGTGGTTTCACGTAGTTCTTTTAAACAATCGCGGCTATATTCGGCCACGCGCATCATCCGTTCTTTATTTTTGGTATAGCTTTCTAGATTGCAGTTTTTCAGCATTTGTGCCATCCATTGTAGTTGCCACATGCTGCCATCAATATTAATCGCAAGCGGTGCATGATGCTGAAACATCCATTTCACTGCTTTAAACGGAATCCCTGGTGCTGCCCAAGGGGTCGAATAACCTGGGGAAACTTGTCCTGCATTACCAAAACTGGTTTCTTCGGCAGGCCCAGCTTGACGATCCAGTACCGTGACTTGTGCTCCCTGTTGCGCAAGATAGTACGCACTTGCGACACCAATCACACCACTCCCTAAAACGATCACGCGCATTTTTCTTCCCTCACGCAGTCCAGTGAATTTAACTAGTATATTTTTGCTTCAATAGTTTATTTCACTGTTTTAGGCACTATAATCTAGGAAAATTGGCAGTTTTGTCGTGTAGAAATTCTAAAAAAAGGAAAAAAATAATGCGACCACTGGATCGAACTGATCGGCAGATTCTGGATATCCTGCAACGTGAAGGACGTATTGCGATCAGTGAATTGGCGTCTAGAGTCAACTTATCAACCACGCCCTGTTCAGAACGGGTCAAGCGGCTAGAACGTGAGGGCATCATCATAGGTTACTATGCACGGCTCAATCCTGCACATGTCGATCGAAATTTACTGGTATTTCTGGAAATTAAGCTTTCTGCCAAATCAGGCGATGTATTTGATCAAGTTGCCCGTGATCTGATTGAAGTACCTGAAGTGCTGGAATGTCATTTAATTTCAGGAGAGTTTGATTATCTAGTCAAAGCCAGATTGAAAGAGATGAGTGCTTACCGAAAATTATTGGGCAATATTTTAAAAAAACTACCTGCATCGGCTTCATCGCATAGCTATGTGGTGATGGAAGAAATTAAGGAAACCTTGTATCTAGATTTATCTCAATAAAGAATTTTATTCAGATATATTCTCGTCAAAAGAGAATTTACATACTGTTTCAGCAAATTAAGCTTCCTTTAAGTCTCAAGTTTTAAATTGAAGTCCTCAGAGCTTAAAACTTTTGCCACACTCCCCTGTGTGGTTTTTTTTGGCTAAAATTTAGAAAATTGCACTTTTTTAATGCATTTCTATCCTAAAAAAACGCATCGAAGTATAAAAAAGTTTTAACATTCACTTCACTAATCTTTGCAAACCAAGATTAAGAATTTTTCAGTTGTAAGACTAGAAGAGCATGGCACGATACAGGTCTTGCTGCTACATTAGTCAGGTTTGATGTTTGCTTAAATCTCATGCACTCGCACCAACTCCGCGCAGTTTTGGTTCAAACTGCGAAATGAAAGGATTTTTTTGATGTTTCAACATATCCCCCCATATGCAGGCGATCCGATTTTATCGCTTATGGAACAATTCAATGCCGACCCGCGTCAAGGCAAAGTCAATTTAAGTATTGGTCTTTATTATAATGAAGACAGTATTGTGCCTCAGCTTGATACCATTATTGAAGCGCAAAAACGTATTGAACCCCTGCAAAGCAAAACCAAGCTATATTTGCCAATGGAAGGCTTCAAACCTTATCGTGAAGCGATTCAAGCGTTATTGTTTGGAACAAACAGCCCTGCTGTAAAAAGTGGTCGCGCTGTCACCATTCAGACTTTAGGTGGTTCAGGTGCGCTTAAGGTTGGCGCGGATTTTCTTAAAAATTATTTTCCAAATTCTGAAGTCTGGGTCAGTCAGCCGACTTGGGATAACCATGTAGCCATTTTTAATGGAGCAGGCTTCAAAACCCATTTTTATCCATATTTTGATGCCCAAACGGGTGGTGTGAATTTTGAGGGAATGCTCTCTGCCCTGAAACAACTGTCTGAACAAAGTATTGTGTTATTGCACCCATGCTGCCATAACCCAACGGGCGCAGATTTAAATCCTGCACAGTGGGATCAAGTGATTGAAGTACTGAAAGCGGGCAATCTGATTCCATTTTTAGATATTGCCTATCAAGGCTTTGGCGATGGTATGCAGCAGGATGCGTATGCGATTCGTGCGATGGATCAGGCTGGTCTGAATTTTATCGTCAGCAATTCATTCTCAAAAATTTTCTCACTTTATGGCGAACGTGTCGGTGGTCTGACTTTTGTTTGTGATGATGTTGAAGCCGCTCAAGCCACTTTTGGCCAGTTAAAAGCCACTGTACGCCGTATTTACTCTAGCCCACCTACCACAGGGGCTTGGTTGGTGGATCAGGTTCTTAACGATGCTGAGTTAAATCAACAATGGCAGGGCGAAGTTCAGCACATGCGTGAACGTATTATTAAAATGCGTCAAATCTTGCGTGACGAATTAACCAAAGCCTTGCCAGATCGCGACTTTAACTATCTGGTCGAACAAAAAGGCATGTTTAGCTATACAGGTCTTACTGGCGAACAAGTCGACACCTTACGTGAAGACTATGCCATTTATCTGGTACGTAGTGGTCGGATCTGTGTTGCTGGTCTTAACATGAACAATGTCTATGTGGTCGCAAAAGCTGTTGCGGAAGTATTGGCAAAAGCGCCTACACCAGCTTAAGCATTGATCCATGACGAAGCATTAAACAAAGCCTGAGATAAACATCTCGGGCTTTGTTACTTTACGTTTAAATTAACGACCATACCCTGGATCAGGGTTAGTTGGTCGGTTAAAACCTGGATCAATCTGATTTGACTGGTTATTTTCTCCCAGACGTAAACCACCATTGTTTGAGCCTGACGGATAGTTATAACCAGGATCGGGATGATCATGGGTGGTTTCCCCAGGTCGCAATCCACCATGATCATGTGCAGGTGGACGGCTAAAACCGGGGTCTGCTTGACGGCCTGATTGATTGATATGATCATCAGGCGTCACGATACAACCAGTCATTAATGTTGCAACTGCCAATGCAGCCAATATGGTCTTGATGTGCATCAATCTTCTGCTCCTTAAAATAGTTGTTATCAGGTGCTTAAAGTTAGCGTGAGTTGTATGATTTAGACTTTTAAATTATGACGAATTCTAGCAAGGATAAAGTTGCAACTATGTAACCCACTAGGATGAAATCTTGCTTTTACCCCAATATTTAAGCTTAGACGTATGTCCAATTCCGACATTAAAGCTATTGGTCGGATCGAGCTTTTGATAAAAATTGGCTAACGCTGGTTTGGCGATATATAAATGTCCAACATTATGTTCTGCTGGATATTCTGCTCGACGTGCATCGAGTAATGTCCACATTTGATGTTCCATTGCTAAAGGATCAACGCCTTTTTTGACGATATAATCCTGATGAAACACATGGCAGAAAAAATGCCCATAATACAGTTTATGTAAAATTTTCTGTTCCATATCAGCAGGAAGTTGCTCGACCCAGTCTCGATCGTTACGGCGCAGGGCAATATCCAGTGCCACAATATCTTCTACTTCGCTACGATGGGTATCGCGATAACGTATCGCAGCCCCCGCGATGGCAAAGCGATGTAAAAAGGCTTTTCGACCTTCTTCCTCATCACATAAAAAATAAGCCCCAGTCGCATGTACAGCAAAAAATTCTTTTAGAAATTGCTCAGTCTGATCTTTACTATTGCTTTCCACCCTTAAAATCAAATGATGCTCATATTGATCGCGAAATTCTGTCATGCGTTTAGGTAAATGATTCGGCAAAAAGAGAGTCAACGCTTGTAATAAATGATCTGTGAGTCCTTTAATTTTAAATTTTTCCAGAAAACCATCGACTTTATCTTTTAAGGCAAAGGCTTTCGGGACATTGGCGGTACCAAATTTTTCAATAAACAAGAACGTGTCTTTGCCATACTTCTCCCCAATCCGATATGCATCACGATGAATATATTCCCCTGCAATCGGTAAACTGGGTAACGACGTTAGTAGATAACGACGAATTGCCGTCAGGTCATTGGCATCGTTACTGCCAATATAGAACACATCGCTTGCCACTTTTTCATACGTATCCAAACGTACTGCAAATACACAAACTTTTCCCGCTGAACCCGACGCCTCAAACAAACGTGAAGGATCGGCGTTAAATCGTGCTGGACTATCTGCGTCCACCTGCGTCACATCATGCGCATAACGCTGATCGGATGCCTGACGCGTTGCATCATCCTGTATATCGCTGACCTGATATTGCTGCTGCTCTAATCGACTTAAAATTTCCTCTGGAGTTTGCCCCAGATCAATACCTAAATGATTGATCAGACCTAACTGTCCCTGATCATCCACCTGCGCATACAGTGCCAGTTCAGTATAGGCTGGCCCACGTCGTACCAATGCCCCGCCCGAATTATTACACACGCCACCTAACACCGATGCGCCAATACAGGATGAACCAATCACCGAATGTGGTTCACGCTGATAAGGCTTTAAAATCTGTTCAAGATTATCCAGCGTCGCACCCGGTAAACACACCACCTGTTTACCTTCATGAATCACCTGAATGCCTTTTAAACGACGTGTACTCATGATAATCACAGGACGGTCATAGTCTTCGCCATAAGGTGTCGAGCCGCCGGTCAGCCCCGTATTGGCCGCTTGCATAATCACAATACAATTTGCTGCAATACTGACTTGCAATACCTGCCATTGCTCTAGCAAAGTTCCTGGACAGACCACGGCCAACACTTTGCCTTCACCAAAACGTCGACCCTGACGGTATTGCCGAGTGTGTTGATCATCAGTGAGCACATAGGCTTTGCCGACTAACTTTTGTAGTTGTGATAATACATTCGGATCAACATGGGACAGCATGAACATCTCCTTGCAGCAACTTAAGCTTGAATCAATTTATTGACGCGTACCAAACAATCCGCATTAATATCAGCAATACTTTTTGCGCCTGTTAAGGTCATGGCAACACGCATTTCTTTATCAATGAGATCCAGCAGATGACTCACGCCCTGTCCACCTGCCGCAGCAAGTGCATAAATAAAGGCTCGACCCAACATCACACTATCTGCGCCCAAAGCTAACATGCGCACCACATCCAGACCATTGCGAATACCCGAATCGGCCAGAATGGTCAAATCACCTTTAACTGCATCGGCAATGGCAGGTAATGCACGAGCTGAGGACATCACCCCATCGAGCTGACGCCCACCATGATTGGACACCACAATCCCATCGGCGCCAAAACGTACCGCATCTTTGGCATCTTCTGGGTCTAAGATGCCTTTGATGACCATCGGGCCATCCCAAAATTCACGAATCCATTCCAGATCTTTCCAAGAAATGGATGGATCGAAATTAGAACCCAACCAACCGATATAATCTTCTAGCCCAGTCGGCTTACCTAAATATTTGGAAATATTGCCCAGATCATGTGGACGTCCTAACAAACCGACATCCCATGCCCATTGTGGATGCGTTACCGCTTGCAAATAACGGCGCATCGCTGCATTGGGGCCACTCATGCCTGAATGTGCATCGCGATAGCGTGCGCCCGGTACTGGCATATCTACCGTGAATACCAAGGTCGAACAACCCGCTGCTTTGGCACGTTCCAGTGCATTGCGCATAAAACCACGGTCACGTAACACATAGAGCTGAAACCACATCGGACGCTTAATGGCAGGCGTAACTTCTTCAATCGGACACACAGAAACAGTCGATAAGGTAAATGGAATCCCCTTTTTATCTGCGGCGACTGCGGCCTGTACTTCACCCCGACGTGCATACATGCCTGTTAAACCCACAGGAGACAATGCCACAGGCATCGACAGGGTTTCATTAAAAAGTTTGGTTTCCAGACTCAAACTGGACATATCGTTCAACACACGTTGTCTTAATGCAATTTGCGATAAATCTTCAACATTACGTTTCAATGTGTATTCTGCGTATGCCCCGCCATCGATGTAATGAAATAAAAAAGGTGGCAAACGACGACGCGCCGCTTCACGATAATCATTTGAAGAAGAAATAATCATGTTGGATCAATCCTATGTAAACGTGTAGCACGTTTCTGGCGAGCTTCGTCTTCATCCAGAGAACGTACATGATCGATGACAAATTCAATATGGCCACACACTGCATCTCGTGCTGCCTGAGCGTCTTTACGGTCAATGGCATCCATCACCTGAAAATGCTGATCACTGAGTAGATCGGCACTAATCGGATGTTCATAGACTTTTTTACGCCCTAAAAAGACGTTGTATTGCAATAAATCAAATAAACTGCGCATCATTTGAATCAGCACCACATTATGCGATGCTTCGGCAATCGCCAGATGAAAATTGGCATCAGCAACTGCCGCTGCTGCGGAATCCCCATGTGCCTGATGCCGTGCTATTTCATCAAAATACTGATGGATCTTGGCGCGATCAGCGTCGGTTGAACGCAAAGCAGCATACCAAGCTGTTCCGCCTTCAAGGACTAAACGCGATTCCTGTACATCAAAACGATAATGTGGATCGTCCTGCATCAAATGGCTAATCGGTTCAACAATCAACTGCTGCGACCATGTTTCAGGGAATTGTTGAATATACGTGCCATCGCCACGGCGACTGGATAAAATTCCCAGACTAATCAATTGCTGAATCGCTTCACGTAGTGATGGACGCGAGATCCCCAAACTGGTCGCCAGTTGACGCTCGGCAGGCAAACGATCTCCTTGCTTGAGATTCTGCTGCTCAATCAGCGCCTGTAACTTTTGTACCACCTGATCAGAAACTCGCATTATTTTTCCTTCAATTTAGCCTCAATCAAAACCGAATTAGGGAATCATCCACGGCACGATATACGCCTGTACCGTCACAATAATCCCCACAAAGATGGTAAATATGATGCTATGTTTTACCGTAAAACGGAACAAGTCTGATTCTTTACCCACTAAACCCACTGCGGCACAGGCAATGGCAATCGATTGCGGTGAAATCATTTTCCCAGTGACCCCACCACTGGTATTGGCTGCGACCAATAACACTTCTGGAATGCCAATTTGTTGTGCCGTAGTCGCCTGTAACGCAGAAAATAATGCATTGGATGAGGTATCTGATCCCGTCAGAAACACGCCCAACCAACCCAAAAATGGTGAGAAGAAGGTAAAGGCATGACCGGTATGTGACAATGCCAAGGCTAAAGTTGCGGATAGACCCGAATAGTTGGCGATAAACGCAAAGGCCAAGACCATCCCAATCGAATAAATCGGAACTTTTAGTTCATTTAAGGTTTCAGCAAAGGTGCAAACTGCCTGTTTGGCACTCATTTTTAAGAAAATGACGCTCATCACTGCTGCAATAAAAATCGCAGTCCCCGTGGCTGAAAACCAGTCAAATTTATAAATCGCATCATAAGGCGTATGTTCAGCCACAATCGGGGGCATTTTTTCCACCAGACGATGCAAACCCGGCACTTCGATTTTAAAAATCCAGTGTTCGAGTGCACCGCCTTTAACAAATAAATCTTTAAACGGTTTAATACTCCACAACGTCACCATCGCCGTCAAAATCGCAAACGGCGACCATGCTTTGGCAATTTGTGCAAACGAATATTGAGTAGTAGATGCCGTTTGTTGATCTAGCTTTTCTGCTTCGGCAAAACGGAAAATATGTTTTGGCTGCCAGACTTTAAACAATAAAGTTAAGCTGACCAATGAGGCAATTGCCGCTGTAATATCAGGCAATTCTGGCCCAATAAAGTTTGAAGTCAGGTATTGAGCAATGGCAAAAGAACCACCACCGACCAACACCGCAGGCCAAGTTTCTTTGACACCACGCCAGCCATCCATAATTGCCATGATCCAGAACAATACGATGATGACCAAAAATGGTAACTGACGACCCACCATCTGGCTGATTTCCATGGTATCCACCCCGGAGACCTGCCCAGCCACAATAATCGGAATCCCCATCGCACCAAAGGCAACAGGCGCCGTATTCACAATCAGACATAGACCCGCAGCATATAAAGGTTTAAAACCCAGCCCCATCAGTAAAGCAGCAGTAATCGCCACGGGTGCACCAAAACCCGCAGCCCCTTCCAGAAACGTACCAAAAGCAAAGCCTACCAACAGCATTTGTAGACGTTGATCTTCAGTAATGGACAAAATACTGGAACGAATAATGTCAAACTGACCTGTTTTCACCGAAATTTTATATAGGAATACCGCGCCCAGAATAATCCATGCAATCGGCCATAAGCCGTAAAAAAAACCGTAAATGAGCGAAGCAAAGGCCATTGCCGCAGGCATTTGATAAAAGAACAACGCAATAGCCAATGCAATCATCACGGTTAAAGTCGCCGCGATACTGCCCTTTAAATGAAATACAGCCAACGCTAAAAAGAAAAAGATAATTGGAATCAAGGCAATCAGACTAGAAAGCCAGATATTCGCCAGTGGATCATAAACTTGCTGCCAAACATTGAGCATTGTCATCTCCTTGAAATGCTGCCAGATATTTGTTTGATGAATCATCACGATTCAGTATTTATGTTAAAATTGGTATTACCAATTTAAATTAAAAAACAAACCATTGGAGGGATTTATAAACAAATGCATCATAAATAGTCTAAATCAGCATTTCAAGAGCAACTTAAAAACATTATTGGTATTACCAATAATAAAACATGATAAAATCTGGTGTTTAGCGGGCATCGTATGATTGACCTATACGACTAAAGTTTCAGCTCAAGAATCCACCTTGATCATTCTCGGATTTCAAAAAATAGTGTTTGGCATAAAACGCTGTTTTAATTTTGAGTCAAATTTCGTATAAACCAGACTTTCATTAGCGTCAGTTCTGCTTTTAGATCAGTCCATCTATACAAGGATTGACGAATCATTAAGATCGGTAGATTCTTGACAGAAGATGTCAATTCATCTGTTTGGGAAAAGGAAAAAATAGGTGTTCGATTTAGACAGCCGTTTACTGAATATTTTTTATCATATTTATAAATCCAAAAGTGTTTCGATGGCAGCAGATGCGATTGGCGTAAGTCAGCCCACGATTAGTAATGGCTTGGTTAAAATTCGCCAACATTTTGATGACCCGCTATTTTTACGGGTCGGAAATGAAATGATTCCAACCGAACTGGCCAAACAGATTTTTCCACTGGTCAGTGAAGTGATCAATAAAGTCGAGAGCATTAATAATTTTAGTCTGCATTTTGAACCGTCAAAATCTGACATGATACTTACACTTGCCATGACCGATGTATCACATCTGGTACTTTTACCCAAAATTTCCAATTTTTTGGCACAAAGTGCGCCGCAAATTCGCATCAATGTCCGTCCGATCAGTCTGGAAACCAGTTACCAGATGGCCAATGGTGAGATTGATATGGCAATTGGGTTTTTACCACAACTTGAAGATGGCTTTTATCAACAAAAACTATTTTCACAGCGCTATGTGGTGATTTCACGTAAAGATCATCCACGTATTAACGCGCAGAACTTTACCCTTGAAGATTATATGCGCGAACTGCATATCGATATTGATACAGGTGTGGGACATTACCAGATTGAAAATGCGTTACAAAACAGTGGTGTGAAGCGTGATATTTTGATTCGCCTACCGAGCTATCTTGGCGTCGGCTTGATGGTACAGGAAACCGATGCGATTGCGACGGTACCTTATTATTTAAGTAAAGTACTGTTATCACGTGATAATTTACAAATTCTGGATGCGCCTGTCGATTTTCCAACGTATAGCATCAAACAACACTGGCATATGTGTTGTCATCATAAAACCAGCCATCAATGGTTTCGTAAATCCTGCTATGAAATTTTTAAAAATATGTCCTGATATCCCTGTTTTAAATCAACTTTTTTCATCATTGTTTAAATCCTCTTTATTTTTCTCCCTTAGGAAGAAATAAAATGGGTTGATAAAAAAAGTCTAATTGAAAAGAGGTTCAATTCAATACTGTTGAATCATGTAAGCATTCTGATTTGCAACTCGGATTTTAACCAAACTTCTGTATAATCATTTCACAAATTTTTAACGCTAACTATTCTAGAAATGACGACACTAACTTGCTTTAAAGCCTATGATATCCGAGGCAAACTCGGAACTGAACTGAATGAAGATATTGCTTATAAGATTGGCCGCGCATATGGGCAAATCTATCAACCTAAAACGATTGTGATTGGTTGCGACATTCGTTTAAGCAGTGAAGGCTTAAAACAAGCCACTATTCGCGGTTTAAATGATGCAGGCGTGAATGTACTGGATTTAGGAATGACGGGTACCGAAGAAGTTTACTTTGCTGCCTTCCATCTGGATGTACAAGGCGGTATTGAGGTTACGGCGAGCCATAACCCGATGGACTATAATGGCATGAAACTGGTACGTGAAAATGCGCGCCCGATTAGTGCTGATACAGGTTTAAAAGAGATTCAAGCTTTGGCAGAATCTGGTCAATTTACAGAGGTCGCGGTTACAGGAACCACAAGTCACTACAATATTCTGCCTGAGTTTGTCGATCATCTGATGGGCTATATTGATCCAGCAAAAATCAAACCATTAAAACTGGTGGTCAATGCAGGCAACGGTGCGGCGGGGCACGTGATTGATGCGATTGAAGAAAAGTTTAAAAGTCTGAATGTACCTGTTGAATTTATTAAAATTCATCATCAAGCAGATGGCACTTTTCCAAATGGCATTCCTAACCCACTTTTGTTTGAAAACCGTGATAGCACTCGCGATGCCGTAATTGAACATCATGCAGATATGGGAATTGCCTGGGATGGCGATTTCGATCGTTGTTTTCTATTCGATGAAAAAGGTCAATTTATTGAAGGCTATTATATCGTCGGTCTGTTAGCTCAAGCCTTTTTGATCAAACAATCGGGTGAAAAAATCGTACACGATCCACGCTTGGTCTGGAACACTTTAGATATTGTGGAAAAATATCAGGGTGAAGCGGTACAGTCCAAATCTGGACATGCTTTTATTAAAGATGTGATGCGCGAACACAATGCCGTGTATGGCGGTGAAATGAGTGCACACCATTATTTCCGTGACTTTGCTTATTGTGATAGTGGCATGATTCCATGGTTACTGACTATTGCACTACTGTCTGAAAC
The DNA here is from genome assembly GCF_003938865.1 of Acinetobacter sp. FDAARGOS_515. Lineage (NCBI taxonomy): Bacteria > Pseudomonadati > Pseudomonadota > Gammaproteobacteria > Moraxellales > Moraxellaceae > Acinetobacter > Acinetobacter sp. FDAARGOS_515. Next base: position 1,091,878 of record NZ_RKIX01000003.1, read on the forward strand.
AGGTCAATCGCTTTCAACCTTGGTTGAGAATATGATTTTGAAGTTTCCATGTAGTGGTGAAATTAACTTCAAAGTGGCAGATACGCAAATCACCATTCAGAAGCTATTTGATCATTATGCAGCGCAACATCCACAAATCGACCGTACCGATGGCGTCAGTCTGGATTTTGGCATTTGGCGTTTTAATGTGCGTGCTTCCAATACCGAACCTTTACTGCGTTTGAATATCGAGAGTCGCGGTGAACAGGCTCGCCCAATGCAAGATTATGTCGATGAGTTAACAGCACTCATTCAGGCTTAAATAATCAAATTAAAATGCGGCTGAGATTACTCAATCTCAGCCGTTTTGTCTGGCGTTAGACTTAAACCATAAAGATAGTTTTCACCCGATAAAGTATCCTGATTGATATTTTTATACTGCTCTAAAAGTTGCTTGGCATCATGCTTACACTCAGAAGCAGGCATCAAAAATTTAGGGTGGATCACCGCATAACAACCCGATAAGCGCCGCATAAAATGATAATATGGAGAAAGCGGCAATCCTGCGACCTGTAGCAATTTGGGGGCCACGAAACTGCTTGGAACAGACTCCTGCTGTAACACTTTTTTCTGAATTGGAAAATTACTCCAGATCGCCAAAGGCGTTTGATAGTTCTTTAATGCCGTGCGTTCTGGATCATTTTTAAAATAATCATATTCATCATAAACGCCCTGCAAATTTGGCAAATGATCGCCAAAAACCAGCAAAATTGTGGGTTGTTTTAAGGTTTTCAAATACGCCGTCAATTCTGATAATTTCTGATCTGCTCGTGCAACGCCAGCCGTATACGTACTAAGTTTTCGTTGGTTGAGCTCTGAAAGCGTTTTGCTGAACTTAAATTGTTGTTTACCATAACGATCATCATTATACATTGGATGATTTTCAACCGTAATCGCATAGATAAACTTGGGCTGATTCCCTTGCTGTAACGCTTTCTTAATATTTTCGTAAATCAGCACATCAGTCGCCCACCCGCCTGTGTTAAATATCTGAGGTCGTTTTTCCTGCGAAACCATATTCTCTAGAGAAATAAATTGTTGAAAGCCTAAAGCAGGATAGATCTTATTACGATTATAGTAGTAGCCATAATTATTGTGCATGGCAATGGTTTGATACCCCAAACCATCTAGATAAAAAGGTAACGCATAAATCGGACGTTTCACTTTAGACACATACAATAATTCATTGGGAAAAAATGCCGTGTTTAAGCTGGTCAATACCTCAAATTCAACATTGGCTGTCCCACCGCCAAATGAAGGAGAAATCAATTGCGAGATTTGATTTTTCTGAAAAAAAGGCAATAAATTACGCCCTAAAGTCTGATCCAGATGTCGCGGATCCCAAAAGGATTCTTGCATAATAATCACGATATTGGGTTTTATTGCATCATCAGCCAAAGTACCCTTAACCTCTGGATTTTGATGCAAAATATCCTGTATCGCCTGCTCGGACACTTGTGCACGGGGCAATAATCGATCTGTTACCTGATCGAGTATTTTAGAAATATAAAATGTACTAAAACCATAGTTTTGAATTTTACGATAATCTCCAACCCAGTCATTTCGTGTATTGGGAAAATCTGCGAGTTGATTACAAATGGCGGGACGATCTTCACGCTGACAAGCCCCTGTCGGATTCATAATGAAATTGAGATATATCAAACTGCTACTGATAAAAAAGAAAATAATCGTGTTCGGAACATAACTATGTATCGTTGTTTTTTCTTCTTTTCTGATTGCAATCACCAATACCACGAGGAACAGTGCAATTAAAATGAAAAAAATCAGTTGTAATGACCATGGAGAAGCTTTCATCGCCTCTGGTAATAAAAACACATCTTCAGGACTGAGATTGCTGAATAAATATTGTTGTTTTTTCTGATTAATAAAATTCAGAAACATCACAAAAATTTGACTTAAAATCAACGCCGTATATTGACGGCCAGTGGCGATAAAGAAAAGCTGAATAATGGCGTAATTAAATAAAACGGCGAATAGAACTTTGTTATAGCCAATATATAAATAAAACTTTTTAAGTGTAAATGCATCGCCCCAGCCAATGTAGACACCAATACATGCAGATAAAAAAGCAACGCCAATAAACAGCAATTGCTGGCGTAAAAACGACATAGGCAGATCTGGGAGAAATACAACAAAGCTTTATTTTAGCATATATTCGAGATGAGCTCCTATAACCCCACATTTTATCAGCGCTTGAGCGATTCATTTGCATAGAAACGCTTCTTCTGGCTTATAGAAAACTCTTACGTTTCTAAACCATTTTTTAGCCGTTAATATGTATGCTACGTAAATGTTACGTTTAAAGATTGCAAACTTTTGATAAAAAACTTAAGGTGTGGCAGAGAAATAAACTTGAGAAAGACAGACAAATGTTTTCGAGAAAATCACTTTTAATGGCAATATTGGCCACAAGCTCATCTTCCATATTCGCACAAGGGCTTGTACTAAACGATCAAAATTTAAGAACAGATTTGAACTGGTTGAATCAGCAAGGCGTTATTCAAATTAGCACTTCAACCTGGCCTTTAAGTGGTGATGAAATTGAGCGGGCGCTTTCTCAAGCCAATATTTCCAATACCACACAGGAAAAAGTGATTAACTCAGTTCGAGCTGCTTTAAAAGCAGATAATCATCCCGTTAAAGTAGGCTTATTTGCAGAAACTGATCAGAAAAATATTCCTCAGGCATTTGGTGATAAGCAAAAATCACAATACCAAGCTGCACTCGAGTTTAATGCGGGCGGTGAAAACTGGGATGCTAAAATCCGTGTTAATGCCGAAAAAGATCCACTGATTGATAATGGTCATGATGTGAATGTCGAAGGTTCTTATCTTGCTGGAAAGCTCTGGAATCAGTGGGTAGTCGCTGGTCAGATTCCAACATGGTGGGGACCAGGGCATGACGGCAGTCTGATTCGAGGAGATGCGAGTCGTCCCGTGTATGGTGTCACCATGCAACGTGCTGAACAAAATGCTTTTGAAACAAAATGGCTCTCCTGGATTGGTCCATGGCAGTATCAGGTATTTGCAGGTCAGTTAGATGACTATAAAGCAATTCCTGATGCAAAATTATTAGGTTTACGTGTTACAGCTCAGCCCTTACCTTATCTGGAATTAGGAGCCTCTCGAACCCTACAATGGGGTGGAAAAGGACGCTCTGAAAGTTGGGACTCTTTGTGGAATGCTATCAAAGGCAATGATAACGTTTATGATGGAGATGATGATCGTTCAAATCAGATTGCCGGATTTGACGGCCGTTTAAATCTACAACAATTAGTTAATATCCCTATTGGTATTTATGGCCAATATGTCGGTGAAGATGAAGCGGGCAAATTGCCATCTAAAAAAATGTATTTAGCGGGCATGGATTATTCATCTATTTATAAGAATATGCCGTATCAACTTTATTTAGAATGGGCAGATACGCGTACCAACGGTGATGTCAAAGGCATTTCATATAATCATTATATTTATACCGATGGCTATTATCAGCATGGCTATCCTCTCGCTCATGCAATGGGGGGTGATGGTCAAATGGTGTCCGTCGGTGGTGATATTCGTGTTGATGTTATGAATCGAATCAGTGGACGTGTATTATTTGCTAAAGTGAACCAATCTAATTTAGACATCAATCAAGCATTTCCTGAAAAAGATGAAATTAAAGCTTTAGATGTCACATGGTCGCATTATATAAAACCAGATATTCCATTAAAAATAAATGCTTGGGTCAGTGATTCAGATGTTCATGGCAATGATACTGGCGCATCTGTGGGTATTGAATTTCCATTAGATCTTAAAACTTTTGGTTTCTAAGAAATTCATCTAGCTTTTTCAAGCTAAAACCCGCATAAATAAAGTAGCGTAATAACTACTTTATTTATGTTCATGACAGATTATCCCATTAATCTTGGCGATAACCATTCGGATTTTGTTTTTGCCAATGCCAACTGTCTTTGAGCATATCTTCTAGCGTGTAGTTTGCAGTCCAGCCTAATTCATTCATTGCACGTTGGTTATTGGCATAAGACGTGGCGACATCTCCTGCACGTCGTGGCGCAAACTCAAACGCAACAGGCACACCATTGACCTGCTCGAAGGTATTTTTGACTTGTAATACCGATGAACCATTGCCTGTTCCAATATTCCATGCACGGCAGCCAATATTTTGCAAACGATTATTCAAGGCACATAAATGCGCATTGGCCAAATCCACCACATGAATATAATCACGCACGCCTGTTCCATCTACGGTATCGTAGTCATTGCCAAAAATGGCTAATTTTTCACGACGACCGACCGCCACCTGAGTCACATAAGGCATTAAGTTATTTGGAACACCTTGAGGGTCTTCACCAATACGTCCACTTTGATGCGCACCGACTGGATTAAAATAGCGTAATAAAGCAATAGACCATCGCTCATCGGCAATCGATAATTTTTGTAGTAACTGTTCAACAATCAGTTTGGTATAGCCATAATTGTTCGATGGCATTCCCGTTGGCATATCTTCATTTAGCGGTGAGATATTGGCTTCATCATAAACCGTTGCAGACGAGCTAAATACCAGTTTAAAGACTTCTGCACGTTGCATGGCATTTACAAGGTTAATACTTCCCGCAATATTATTATCAAAATAAATTAGGGGCTGTTGCTGACTTTCACCGACTGCCTTTAAACCCGCAAAATGAATTACGGCATCAATTTTATGCAGCGCAAACACTTGATCAAGTTGTTCAGCATTGCGAATGTCACCTTCAACAAAAGTGAGGGCTTTTCCAGTCAACTCCTGAACTCGATTCAGAGACTCTACAGAGCTATTAGATAAGTTATCGAATACCAGAACTTGGTGTCCAGCATTTAACAATTCCACACAGGTATGTGAGCCAATATAACCCGCACCACCTGTTACTAAAATATTCGCCATAATCTGTGTTAATCCTTGTTATTTCCAAGCAGCAATTTAATCAAACCTTGTGTTGAGGCATCCAGATGTGCTGTCTCATGTTGCTGACCATTTAAAATCGGTAGAATTTGATTGGCGATTTGCTTGCCTTTTTCCACGCCCCATTGATCAAAGGGATTAATATTCCATAATACGGATTGTACAAAAACTTTGTGCTCGTATAGCGCAATTAACATGCCTAAAGTTTTTGGATTCAACTCATTCATTAAAAAAGTTGAGCTCGGCTGATTACCTGCATATTGTTTATAAACAGGCAAGGTTTCCACTTCATCTTGATCTAAAGCTTGATTACCAAAAGCTAAAAGTCGAGACTGTGCCAAACAGTTGGATAAAGCCAAATGATGTTGTTCAATCAATGCTTCTGCATTTTCTACGTAGGTAAAGTGATTGGCATTGTAACGCTGGATTGGTGCAATAAAATCACAACTCACCGCATGCGTCCCTTGATGCAGGAGTTGATAAAAAGCATGCTGTGCATTTGGCCCCACTTCGCCCCAAACGATCGGACAGGTGCTGGACTCAACTTTTTCATTGTTACGTTGAACCGACTTACCATTGGATTCCATTTCCAACTGTTGCAGATAAGACGCAAAGTATTTTAAACGACCATCATAAGGTAAGACAGCATGGGTTTGCATGTTGAGATAATTGGTATTCCATGCACCTAACAAAGCCATTATCACCGGTACATTTTCATGAAAAGCAGCTTGACGGAAATGTTGATCGATCAGATTAGCCCCTGCTAACAGTTCTTCAAAAGCCTTGACCCCAATTTTTAGTGCAATCGGTAAACCAATGCATGACCATAAGGAATATCGACCACCGACCCAATCCCATAGTAATAGCTGATTGTCAGAATGAATGCCCCACTCAGTCATTTTTTCAGGTTTGGTCGACACCCCAATAAAATGGCTTTTTAATACACAATGACGATCACCTAGTGCCTTTTCCAGCCATAAACGCGCCGTTTCAGCATTAGATAGCGTATCAATCGTTCCAAAAGACTTAGATGAAATAATAAATAGCGTCGTTTCTGGGCGTAACTGATGTAATAAGTCAGAGAGCTGGCTACCATCCATCGTCGATACGAAATGTACGTCCAATGGTTTTGCTGTTGGCACTTTAAAATCAGACAAAGCATGTGTCACCATCAATGGACCTAAATCAGAACCACCGACGCCAATATTCACCACATCTTGAATCACTTCGCCTGTTACGCCACGATATTGTCCAGCATGGATTTTTTCAACCAATCGAAACATCCGATCCAGTTGTTCATTGACTTGCATTGACAGTTCAGAAAACTGCACCGTATTTTTAGGTAATCGCAATGCCCAGTGCATGGCAGCGCGTTGCTCAGTATAATTAATCAGCTCTTGTGAAAATAATTGCTTAATCCATTCCTTCAAATCTTTAGCTTCAGCCCATGCCACTAAAGACTGTATTATGTCCTGATTGACTCGATGCTTACTATAATCGAAAGTCAAATCATCGCAACCCAATGAAAACTGCTCAAATCGATCATTTTGTTGTTCAAATAATTGATTCAGATGCATGTCTTGCATCTTCTCAGCAAGAGATTGAAGTTGTATTACTGCTGATTGTTTATTTTGCTTTGGAAATTTTTCAATATTTTCATTCATAGCCGACCAACACCTTCATAGGCGAAACCTTGAGCTTTTACAAAATCAGGATCATAAAGATTACGTCCATCCAGAATAAGCGGATGATGCATTGTTTGCTGTAGTTTTTTATAATCAGGACTGTAATATTGTTTCCATGCGGTAATCACACAAAGTGCATCTGCATTTTGCACTACGTCATAAGCGTCCAGACTCAAAATCAAGTCATCTCGCTCACCATACATTTTATAAATTTCTTGTAAAGCCTGTGGATCATGCAGTTGCACCTTAGCACCTTGTGCCCACAATGCGGCTAACATTGCATGAATCGGAGAATTATGAATACTTGATGTATTTTCTTTAAATGCTGCACCCCAGATGGCAATGGTTTTGCCTTTTAAATCTGAATGGTAATAATTCCAGAGCTTACGAAATAGAATTTCTTTTTGTTGCTCGTTAATTTCCCAGACCTGTTGTAGCAATCGACTTTTCGCGCCACTCTTAGAAACTTCACTTGATAGCGTCAAAATATCATGCGAGAAATTCTCCCCCCCAAAACCTGCACCCGCGGATAAATAGGCTGAACCAATACGGGTATCCGCGCCCATTCCTTGCCTTACATTGGCAATATCAATGCCTAGCTTTTCAGCCACGAGAGCCAAATCATTCATATAGCTAATTCGCGTCGCCAACATGCCTGAAATACTCAATTTAGTAAATTCAGCATCCAAAATAGGCATAAACAAATATTGATTTTGATAGCGAAAAAATGGGCGAAGGAGTTCTTCCATCATCAATTTGGCAGCTTCTGCCTCTGCTCCAATAATGACGTGTTTGGCATTCAGAACACTATTAATCGCATTACCTTCCTGAATGACGTCAGGAAAATACACCCAGTCATCATTCGGTAAAATTGCTTTCAGCTTATCCGTTCCATGCAAACCAAAAGTTGAGCCATTCACCATCAAACGCGGGTGAATAATCGGTCTTAACGCAAGTTGCTTCAGCGTATTCAGGGCAAGGGCTGATTCTTCGGGACTATAGCAAAACAGATAAGCCTCTATATCAAGTGGAATGTCAGCAAATGCACTTTGAAACAAACTCTTATTTTCACGCTGTTTTGCTAAACGACGATTCACCTCTTCATCCTGATATTGAATATTTATGGATGTTGTGGATAGATGCGAATGTTGATAGCACCAATACACTTGATTGCCATATTCAGCTAACAACGCTGCCAATACACCAGCCTGTAACGTAGTCCCTAATATTGCAATTTTCATTCTTTATACCTAACTTTTATTTAGAGATTAAGCTCACGAATTAAATTTTTAAAATCATGACCTAGTTGAAGATGTTCAATCCCATAATGTAAAATCGCTTTTAAATAGCCCAATTTACTACCACAGTCAAAAGTCTGTCCCTGCATCCGATAGGCTTCAACTTGTTCTGACTCTTGTAACATGGCAATCGCATCAGTCAACTGGATTTCATTCCCCGCACCTTTAGGTGTTTGCTCTAACAATTGCATAATCTTGGCAGGTAAAACATAACGACCGACCACTGAAAGATTTGATGGTGCAGCACCCACCGCAGGTTTTTCTACAATACCCTGCATGATTTGGCTTTGGCCTTCTTCGGGAATTGTTGCAACATCCACAATCCCATATTGATCCACCAAATCATCGGGCACTGCTTCTACCATAATTTGCGCGACATGACTTTCATCAAAACGCTGAATCATACGTGCTAAATCATTTTGCTCAGATTTGGCTTTCACCAGCACATCTGGCAATAACACAGCGAAATCATCAGTTCCAACGATACCTTTTGCACAAAGTACTGCATGACCCAGACCTAAAGGTTGCGGCTGACGCACACTCACCACACTCACATGTGCAGGAACAATATCTGTAATCTCTTTGAGCAGATCAAATTTCTTTTTTTGCTCTAAAGTGGCTTCGAGCTCAAAGTTACGATCAAAATAATTTTCAATCGAAGCTTTAGAAGAATGTGTGACTAGAATAATCTGATCTATGCCAGCAGCAACTGCTTCACGCACCACATATTCAATAGCAGGGCGATCCACTACAGTGACCATTTCTTTTGGAATTGATTTGCTAGCAGGAAGAAAACGAGTACCCAAGCCTGCTACTGGTAAAATTGCTTTTTTGATCATTTGAAAATATTACTTACTGTTTAAATACAAATTTAAGATTTAAATTCTTCTTGCTCTTGGGAATCGTTGCCTTTAAATAATGAAGGTCCGACATGCCCTGGTGCATTAATCCCCTCACGCTTGGTCATGACTTCAACGGTTTTAAACATGATTTTAAAGTCAACCCAAACATTATGATGATCGACATACCATACATCACATTTAAAACGCTCTTCATAATCCAGTTCATTGCGACCACTTACTTGGGCAAGGCCTGTCATACCAGGGCGAACTTCTAAACGTCTGGCTTGTTCAGGTGAATACAATTCAACGAATTCTTTCAACATAGGACGCGGACCAACAACACTCATATCACCCTTAAGAACATTGATGAGTTGTGGCATTTCATCCAGCGAAGTTGAACGTAATTTTTGCCCAAAAGGAGTTATACGCTTTTCATCAGGCAAGGCATTGCCTTCTTTGTCAAAAGCATCTTTCATAGACCGAAACTTAATCATCTTGAAAAGTTTACCATCTTTACCTGGTCGCTCTTGATAAAAGAAGATTGGGGAACCAAGATTTTTCCGAACTTTGTACATGACCATGAAGAATATCGGCGACAAAATTACTAATGCTATCAATGAGATAAAAATATCAATCAGTCTTTTCATTACACTATAACTCTATTATTTAGTCCTTTTACGAAGGAACAAATTATAAATTTTACCGAGCATACTTGCAGGTAATAATCTAAATAAAGATCTCACTAGGAACAACATATTAGCATGAATGGGGGATTGTAGTTTTAGTTGTTTTTTTAAATCTCGTAACTGTTTTTCACTTTTAATGTATTGGTAACCTTTACGACGGGCATGCATACCATTACCCACTCGTGCATAGACAATAATATCAGTTAAATTTCCAACTTTATAACCTGCACCAATGACACGTAGCCATAGGTTATAGTCTTCCATATACAAATGGTGTTGATAGCCACCTAATTTTTCAATGACAGACTTTTTATAAACAACAGCCATGTGATTAAATGGACAACGCTTTTGTGCAAATTTTTTGATTTCATCAAAATCAATTGGAACAGCTTTAAGCACATCAGAATCTGATATTTTTTTATTAAATTCAATCACCTGACCACCAAATAACACAACCTCAGGGTTTTGCTTAATAAAAGCAAGCTGCTTTTCAAAACGATTAGGCATACAAATATCATCTGTATCCATACGAAATACCCAATCATTTGAACAATGTTTTAAACCTTCATTTAATGCTCTTGCCAACCCCATATTTTGAGGTAAGAGAATCACTTTTAATTTTTTACCAATCATATTTTCCCAAAATACTACTCTCTGTTGTAGTAGGTTTCCAAGCGGACCATCCAAAACAAGAATAATTTCTGAGGGTTTAATCGTTTGATCATTCCAAATACTTTCAAAGCATTGATCTAAAAACAAAGGATCTTCTTTATAATAAAGTGAAATAAGCACAGAGAAATAATTTAAATCAGACACTTGCATTTACCTTTTCAAAAAACTCCAACTGCTCTTTAATATGAACTTTACGCGCAAATAAATATTGATGTTCATTAGAAATATTAACAAGTTGATCTAAATTCAAATAAATAGGATTATTCCCATTATTATAGTTTTTATCAAATATGATAGATCTTTTATTCCCCAATTCACTAACTTGTTTCTGTAATTTAGCTTTAATAATCAAATATTGAAAAAAATGTTCATCTGGGTTTAGTCTTTTACGAAAAAAAGTTAAATCCTCCTGAGAAATATGATTTATTAGCGTCAATAATTCATTCCGTTTGATTGAAAACCAGTTACTACCAAACCAAATTTGTTTAGATGTAGGAAAAATTTTATCCAGAATTTTTAACATTAAAGTAACGACTTTGCCTAAAGGTTTCCTTTGCCATTTTGTCTCAACATGTATAGCAGGAAATCTAACACGATATCGATGCGGCTTTGAATTAATTAGTTCTATGAAAATTTCAGAAGTATCCCAAGAAAGTTTTTCAAATACTTGATTATTTGACAATAATAAAACTTCTTCACCGCTTATAAGATGGAAATACTCAATTTCTTCACTATAACTTAGAGCATACTGAAAAATATTCAGCATAGCTTGAACTTGAGAAAACCCACCCCATTTAACATCAACTCGATATTCCTTATCTATATAAATCATATTTTTAAGGTGAGTTTCTGGATAATTGCATTTTTTATCAAAGTGAATAAAAAAAAGTAAGTCGCTGTTTTCTAAGGCAAGCTGCTCGTAATAGTAAATTGGTTTATGGGCAAGTACTAATATTGCAATCTTCATAATGCTTAAGACTCAACTAGTCATTTAATTCAGTAATAGGAGCTACCTTAGCAACCGAATGATTCAATAAAACAAAATCAGAGTACCCATTATTGTGAATATCTAAAAGCAAAGGTGTAGAATAATATAGTGGTTTTGCTGCAATTTTGTTTCTCAAACCTTTATCAGGAATAACATTATCAATACCATTTACTGAAACAAAATAAGCAAAAAATAATAAAGGAATGTAGCTCATAGAACCACGAACAAAAATCATAAATGAGATTAAATATTTAACATTTTTAGGAACTTGAAAAGCAAATATACAAGGGCATAAGAAACTAAACGCTAAAAAAGTTCGCTCAAAAAATGTAAAAAAACCAGAAAAAATTAAGCAAAAACAACCAAGATAAACCAATAACCGAGAATTTTCTTTAGCGTAACTAGAAGCAAAAAAGCTAGTTATGAATACAAAAAACAATACAAACAGTCTCTTTATCAACTCGCCTAAGCTAAAACTCTGCACACCATAAGTATCACTAAAAATATAATAGTAAATGCTATTACCAACTAATGGAATACCTGTAATTAAGCCAGAAAATAAATGTATAATTTGGGGGAGAAAAAAACCTACAACTAATGAAAAAAGCAGTAATACCTTGATAATTTTAACATTTATATCAAACTTAGATAACAAGAATAAAATTAAAAACAAAAAAATAAAAAAATGTATATATATAGAAAGTGCAAAAAAAATAAATCCTTTCAATAATGATTTATTCTTAACAAAAAAAATGTAATAGAAAAAAACAGATGTTGCTAGCATTGACCTAGTTAGCAGTAAAAAATCATAATAAGTGAAAGAAAAAAATAAAACAGAAAATATTATAAAAAACTTATATTTTACATCCAATTCTAGAGTCGAGTAAAAAACAACTTTCGTCCAAACATAGCTAATAAAAAAAACATACAAAAAAATAAAAAAATAAAAATCAATTCCATAATGAAACATAAAATAAGATGGAATTGACACATAAGGATTTAACCAATCATTCAAACCACCACTATAAGTTCCATAATAGGCAGAAAAAAAGTTGACTGATGTGTCCCACATTACTGGTAGATAAACACTAATCAAAGCGATACAAAAAGAAAAAGTTAAGGATGCATCTCGACCAATCAATAAATCCTTTAAAGAAAATAATCCACCTAAAACAGGGTTTATAAATGATAGACTAAGATTAAGTACATTATGTTTTTTCATATTTAAAATTCTAAAAATCCAAATTTAAATTTTAGCTTTAAGGATTACAAGCCAAGCCACAATTATACCACCATAATAAAAGGCAAGATGTTTTCTAGATTTCACATACTGCTTCACTATATATCTTCTTTCAGAGAATTTTAACTGGATTCGCAATTGTTTCCACTCAACCCTTGCGTAGAAAAATCCTTTGCTTGTAATGAGCATTTGCACATACATTCTTGCAGATGAAACCAAAGAACCCATATAGTAAGGATGATCATCAATGGTCATTGACAGCCCTAATATAGCATCTTTCATATCCTTTAAATTTTTATCAGATATCACATTTGTAATACTATTAGCATTATATCTATAATTAATTAAAATTTCATTAATAAAAAACATAGTATTTGCGGCTAGATACAAATAGGGGGTTGTGTAAATATCTTCAAAATTCTTTCCAATCGGGTACTTAATATCCTTAAAGAGCTCTCTTTTATATATCCTTTTCCAAGCATACCAAGCAGATTGAGTTGCAACCTTATTTAAAATTAAATCATTAATTAGGTAAAACCCCGATTCTACAGCAGGCTTCCATATATAAAAAATATTTGAATTATCATCGAAACGAGTAGCCTCAAACTCAATTATATCAACATCTTGCGAAATAATGACATCTAATAAACAATCAAAATACCGTTCATATAACTTATCATCAGAATCTAAAAAACCAATATACCTTCCTAAAGCAGCATCAATACCAGTATTTCTAGCTCCACTTAAACCCTTATTTTGTTGACGAATCAATCTGAATTTATGTTTTATATTTTCTGGCAAAATTTCAAGATAATCATTAATTAAGGTTACTGAATTATCTGGTGAACCATCATCAATCAATAAAATTTCTACATCTTGATTAGATAATTGAATACTAATAGAACTCAAACATTCTATTATATATTTCTCAACATTATATATTGGAATAATTAAAGAAAATAACATTTCATACCCTTATTAATTTTCTAACCATATATCTAAAAAATGCATATATAGTAGGAAACCTAAATTTCACCCTTTTCCAAAAGGATAAATCATTGCTCTTCAATGCAATCATAGAAAGCTTTCGAATATCATTACTATTCTGTTTCATTCCCAAAATCCGACTATTTGAGTTTAAACTTATATATAAGTTTAAATAACTCAAAAAAACCAACCTCATTGACAAACAATTTAAATGTGCATATTTTTCTGCGCCTTCTTTTGCACTAGACATAATTTTCTTTAAATTATCTTTATTTCCTAGTGAACTAAAGCTATGAACACGATACCCAACCAAATTATTATTAATATTTCGTATTTTTTTAATTTTTTCTTTATATAAATATGCAAAGAGAAATTTATCTTCAAGTAAAATATTAGGTGTAAAAATTAAATCATTTTTTAATTTCACATTGAATATTCTAAACCAAGGTTGCCAAAAATCCATCTCTATAATTTCAACCAACTTATTATCAGTAAGATCGTAAAAATCATCATTATTGCAAATTTTCAGTTCTCTAAGCCGACTTGAATTACTTGATATTTCATACGCATTTATATGAATTACATCTATTGACTCAGCCCTCTCTATTTCCTTAAGAATTATAGTAAAATAATCTTTATAAATTATATCATCTGGATCAATAAAACCTATAAACTCTCCTGTAGAATTTAATATCCCATAGTTTCTTGCAACACTCTGCCCCTGATTTTCCTGATTAAGAAAAATAAAACAATTTTGAAGTTCAGAAGAAAGCTCACTCACTACTTCTTTTGCTATTTCTATCGATCTATCCTGAGTACCATCATTTACAATAATTACCTCAACTTCTTGTAAAATTTGGCACGCTATACTTCGCATACATTCTTCAATATATCGCTCTACACCATATACAGGAATAATAATAGAAAGAACTTTTTTCAATTCTTATTCTCCAAAAACTGCCCTATTATACTATCTTTATTTACTTTTCCCCATTTAATTAAATCTCCTAGATACACTCGGTCATAATTTGTAAGCTTAATCACAGGTGGGACACTTTCTGGCTTTGGAATTTGAGTTAAAAAAGTTGTCATTTTATCATCTGACCAATTAAATTGTTCTTGATAAAAAAAAGCATCGTTCTCACATTTATGCAGATAAAAATTAAATTTTTCTTTCCGCATAGCTATCTGTTCTGCTAAGTATGCTAATAAGTATGATGGTGTAGTTATTTTTTGTTTAATTATATCGTAATCCGAACGTAAACATATTTTTTTGAAATACTCATCTACTCCAATATCTTTTAAAGATCGCAACTCATCTAACCAAAGTTTTATAAACTTATTTTCTTTAGGTGCACATAAGAACCAATTTTCAATAATAGGATTTTCTTTATCAACAGTAGAAACATCTCTATAAAAACCAATGCAATCATAACAAGTCATTTGATTTTGATCGATTAAATCGTGTAACCATGTAAGATCAGAATAAAAAATAGTGCTAGCATCAATCCATATGCCGCCATATTTATATAATAACTCTAAACGAATAACATCTGCTTTATTAGCCAAAGGTAAATCAACAGCATCAAAAATCAAATTAGGCAAAAAATCTTTAAGCGTATTTCTATTAATAACTATTAAATCATAATCTAGATTTAGCTCTTTTATTTTATTTATTATATTTTTTAAATAAGATGTTGGTAGACCATCATCCCAATACATCCAGATTGTCTTAGGAACAAAACCTAACTGATTGTTATTTTTAATATCAATAGTATCAAATTCATTTTCCACATATGGAATAAGATCCAAATTATTTCTTCTAAAAAAATAATATCTCAAAAGTTTTAATTTTTTCTTTAATTCTGCAATCATTTTTCTTTCCTTACAAAACCAAATAAAGTAGCCTGTGCCTTTAACACATCAAAGTTTCTAAAAAAATAATTAAACAATGTCAATGATAAAAATTCCACAATTAAAATTGTATAAGCAGCTCCAAAAATTTGATACTTACTGATTAAAATATAGGCCAAAATCACACCAAACACCATCAAGAAGAAAGTTTTATACATTAAATATTTAAAGCCATTAAATAAAAACATATATCTTGCATAAACTTGACCAAAATTAGAAAATATTGTAGCCATAATAAGAATTAATGAAATTTCAAATGCACTAATATATGCACTTCCATATAGTTTATTTATAAAAAATTTACCAAAAAAATAAAAAAAGACAATGTATAGAAGACTAAATAACAACATAATTTTAATAATTATTGTTGTATTTTCCGATGCCTCAATTTCATTTTTTGATTGATACAACCTAGGCGTAAAAGATGTCAAAAAAGCTAAATTAACAAAACTCCAAGCCCCACCCAATGTAACCGCCACAGCAAAAACACCTAGACTCGTTTTCGAAACCATTATTCCAAGCAAGAACTGTGAAATATTTACATAAATAGTGATAGCAACTGCTGATAAAACCAAACTAAAACCAGAAATAAAAACATATTTAGAATAATTAATTTTGTGCCTATAACTTAATTTTTTAATCTTAAATGATGTTTTTTTAATAAAAATTGCTCTTCTTATAAAGAAAGGTATTAAAGCAATAAGAATTATGGGTAAAACCAAATACACGGGGTCCAACTCATAGTACGCTATTACAAATCTAAGCCCCAAACTCACTAACAAACCAATAATATTCGCAAAAACATTGTAGATCGCTTTTAAAGTAACATCATTATATAATATGTATATATCCTGAATAGTAATATAAGTGGCAGCTCCAACCGCTATTGCAAAAATAAAACTTAATGAATCCACTTCAAACCACATATATAGTAAAAGTGGAATACTAGTTAGGAAGAATATAATACCTCTAAGAACTGAAATTGAAAGTAAAAGGCTCAGCCCGGAATCATGTTTTTGACTAATTCTTTTAGAGCAAACAACATCCGTCCCCCATATTGATATAGTTTGAACCATTGCAAACAAAGTTGTTGCGAAACTTAGTTTTCCAAAATTTTCTGGCCCAATATATTTTGCCAAAAACGATGTAATAAAAATCAAACCAAATAAAGCTAATATTTTTTCAAACATTATCCATATTGAATTAATAAAAACTTTATCTTTTAATTTCAAAAAATTCATATTAAAGGCGTAAGTTAGTATTATTCTTATCTAAAACATATTTTAAATCATATAAAACATGTTGTGCTTTACCTAATTGTGTAAATTGATCAACTGTCATACTTTTAAATTGCTCATGGGCAACTGCAAGCACGATGGCATCATACTGACCTTGCTGCAATTGTTTAATAGGCGCTAGACCATATTCATGTTGCACTTCTGCATCATCGACCCACGGATCATAAATATCCAGATCCAGATCATACTCTTTGAGCGCTTTAACCATATCGACAATTTTGGTATTACGAATATCAGGACAATTCTCTTTAAAACTTAAGCCCATAATTAAAATTTTTGACCCAACCACTTGTATACGCTGCTTCACCATTTCCTTAATGAGCTGTGTCGCGACGTATTCACCCATGCGATCATTCAAACGACGAGCCGCAAGGATAATTTCAGGATGCAAACCAATCGATTGTGCTTTATGAGTCAGGTAGTAAGGATCGACACCGATACAATGTCCTCCCACTAAGCCTGGACGAAAGGGTAAAAAGTTCCATTTCGTCCCCGCGGCTTTCAGCACTTCTTCGGTATCAATACCTAGCTTATTAAAAATCAAGGCAAGTTCATTAATCAATGCAATATTCACATCACGCTGGGTATTTTCAATGACTTTGGCTGCTTCAGCGACTTTAATATTAGGCGCTTTATACGTGCCTGCTTCGATAACCAATTGGTAGACTTGATCAATATAATCTGCAACTTCGGGGGTTGAACCTGATGTTATTTTTAAAATATTGGTGACCCGACGCTGTTTATCACCAGGATTGATTCGCTCAGGACTATAACCTACAAAAAAATCTTGATTAAACTTTAACCCCGACACTTTTTCTAAAACTGGAATACATACTTCTTCGGTCGCACCAGGATAAACGGTGGATTCATAGACCACAACATCGCCTTTTTTTAGGACTTGACCAATAGTTTCAGAAGACTTAATCAACGGGGTTAAATCAGGTTGTTTAAAATCATCAATCGGGGTGGGTACAGTAACAATAAAAAAATTAGATGCTTTTAATGTATTGTAATCGCTGGTATAACTCAAATTAAGCGCTTGTTCTAGTTCTTCTGCCGATGTTTCCAAGGTATGGTCATGACCAGAAAGTAGTTCCGTAATACGGTGCTGATTAATATCAAAACCAATGGTTGGTTTTTGCTTGCCAAATTCAACGGCTAGCGGCAATCCGACATAACCTAGTCCAACAATTGCAATGCTGAGTTGTTCAAGCTGAAACATAAGAAACCTGATATTGATAAATCGTTTTGTATGGGAGCGTGTTACGAAAGTATACCTTTACATGCTACAAAATATAGCAGATCTTACGTGACAGTTGTTTGAATTATACAATTTAACATTTAAAAACCTACATCTTATTTTCATTATGGTCTACAATTCTGACAGAATTCGATTCAAAGTTACAATGAATTACAAACAAAGGGTTTTGCTGTGAAGTTGAAAAGCACCTCATTTTTACTATCTGTCTGTATTTTAAGCCTTTCTGGATGTGCTGTTACTTCTGGACTTCAGACCTATGATCTACCAGAACAAGGTCATTATCGAACCGACCAAGGGGCCGATGTTTCTGTCGTTCAGCTGACGCAGGCAAATCTTCCTTCCTTGCGTCTTTCGGAGAATACAACCTCTTCCGATTTAACTTCATTATTTCAGTCACGCCATGCTTCATATCGCTTAAGTGCGGGTGATGTGCTTTCCATTCAGCTTTGGGCCTATCCAGAGATTACCCCACCACTTCAAGACGGGAATAATATCAAAGGGATCGGCTACCCGATTGACAGTGATGGTAATCTCTATTTGCCACTTGTGGGTAAAATTCATGCCGCGGGCAACACAGTATCTGAACTGAATAAAAATCTCCGAGCTCAATTCGCGCATTATTTAAAAACACCCGATGTTGTGGTTCGCGTGCTTTCCTATGAAGGGAAACGTTACTTTGTGAATGGCCAAGTGATGAAAAGTGGCCAATATACCTTAAATGATCAACCAATTAGTATTTATACCGCACTGGGTATGGCGGGTGGTGTCAATACTGAAACAGGTGATAATACCTCGATCCAACTGATTCGAAATGGTAAAACTTTTGATTTAAACGCAGTCAGTCTGGAAAAACAGGGATATTCTCTACATAACTTACTGATCCAACCGAATGACACGATTTATGTCAACACCAAGCAGAACCAGAAACTTTATGTGATGGGTGAGTCTAGTAAAAGTCAGGCTCTGCCTTTACGTGATCAGGGCATGACCTTAAGCGACGTATTAGGTGAAAGTGAAGGGATTAACCCATACTCAGCCAGCGCAGCTCGTATTTATGTAATGCGTACCGATTTACAACAACATACGTCGACCATTTACCACTTAAACCTAAGCAGCATTGGTAACTTGGCTTTAGCCAATCAGTTTCAAATGCAAAAAAATGATATCGTCTATATCGATGCGACTGGTCTAACACGCTGGCAGCGTATTATGAACCAAATCGTTCCATTCTCTAGTGCACTCTATAGCCTTGATCAATTAGGCAAAAACTAGGTGAACTAAAGAATGCAAATACAGAATATTTTAGTGGTGTGTGTTGGAAATATTTGCCGTAGCCCTATGGCAGAGTATTTTTTAAAACAATCTTACCCAGCGCTTAATATTGAGTCAGCAGGAATTTCTGGCTTGGTTGGTGAAGCGGCAGATGCCAAAGCCATTCAGTGCATGGATGCACTTCATATTGATATGCGTCCCCATATTGCACGGAAACTAAATAGTGATTTAATCAAAAAAGCTGATTTAATTTTAGTGATGAGCTTAAATCAACAAAAGCATCTAGAACAGACTTGGCCTTTTGCCAAAGGTAAAGTGTTTCGACTTGGACATTGGCAACATAAAAATGTGCCTGATCCCTATCAACACGATCAGGCGTTTTTTGATGAAACCTGCCGTAATATTCAGGCTTACGTGTCTGACTGGAAATCACATATTTAATTTTAAGTAGTTGCATACCCATGAGCCAAAATTCAACAACAACTGAAGACACCATTGATTTAAAAGAGCTATTTTTTACTTTAATCGCACAGTGGAAAATTATCACGCTATGCATTATTTTAAGCTTGATTTGCGCTTTACTTTATATTCGTGTAACACCTGAAACTTACTCCGTAGACGCTTTGGTACAGGTCGAAGACAGTAAAAGTGCTGCGTCAGCTGCGTTACTAGGCGAGCTCAGTAGTGTCGCGGGTGCCGTGGGTGGACAAAAATCACCAGCCGATGCTGAACGGGAAATCTTGAATTCCCGACTGGTTCTTGGCCAAGTGATTCAAAACTTAAATCTGAATATCCAAATTAAAGATACCAACGATACCGTATTCAATCGTCTGATTTCAGAATCAAAACGCAAACTGGAATATTCCCAATCGGGGGTTTTATTTAAAGAAAATGGACAGTCTTTTTTTGTTGAAAAATTTGACGTTCCACACTATTTTCTGGATAAACCATTAACGCTTCAATTTAAACAAAATCAATTTAGCTTAAGTTATAAGGATGATGTTGTTGCTGAAGGCCGTTTAAATCAGGACAATGTTTTAACCACCAAAAAAGGTCAATGGCAAATTCGAATTAATAGCGCCACAGCATTTAAGCAAGAATTTAAAATCACCAAATTTGCGTTGCCAACTGCCGTTAAAAATTTAACTGATCAATATAGTGTGGCAGAAAGAGGCAAGATGACGGGTGTCCTCGGCCTCACCTATCAAGGACAAGATCAGGAAGAAATTACTCAAGTTCTGAATAATATTTTAGCGGTTTATCATGCGCAAAATATTGAAAGAAAGTCCTTAGAATCTAAACAAACTTTGAGTTTCCTGGATAAACAGTTACCTGAATTACGCAAACAATTGGAAGATTCTGAAAAGAAATTCAACCAATTCCGTGAACAACATAATACCGTTGATGTCACTCAAGAATCAGAATTATTGCTTAAGCAAAATATTCAACTTGAAACCATGCGAATTGAATTACAACAGAAACAAGCTGAGCTGGCCGCAAAATACACACCTGACCATCCATTAATGGCCGAAATTAATGCGCAGGTGGCGACCGTTAATAAAAAACTGGGTGAACTGAATGGAACCCTGAAACGTTTACCAGAACTACAACGCTTATATTTACAGTTATATCGTGACGTCAAGGTCAATACTGAACTTTATACGAATTTACTTAATAGTTATCAGCAACTTAAAATTTCTGAGGCGGGTGAAATTGGTAATGTACGTATTATCGATAATGCGGTTGAGCCGATTAAACCGATTAAACCGAAAAAGCTGATCGTTCTGATTCTGTCTATTTTTGTCGGTGGTTTTATTGGGGTACTGATTGCTTTAACCCGTAATATGTTACGGACAGGTATTAAAGATTCTGCCCAAATCGAGAACGAACTGGAACTTCCTGTATACGCTACTGTGCCTCGTTCTCCAGTACAAGAAAACCGTTTGGCTGTTTTGAAAAAGAAAAAGAATATTCCTATTCTTGCAGTTAAACATAGTGATGATGTTGCCATTGAAAGCTTACGTAGTATTCGTACTGCGATTCATTTCGCGCTTTCAGGAGCCAAAAATAATATCATTATGATCAGTGGTCCTGCGCCAGAAGTTGGTAAGTCCTTTATCTCGACCAACTTGGCAACGATTTTTGCTCAAAGTGACAAAAAAGTCTTACTGATTGATGCCGATTTACGTCGTGGTTATTTGCATAAATATTTTAATCTGGAGACTCAACCTGGTCTTACCGAATTATTAACCGATCAAGCTTCTTTGACGCAAATAATGCATTCAACTGAAGTGCCAAATTTAAGCTTTATCAGTCGTGGTAAGAGTCCGTCGAATCCCTCTGAGCTACTCAGTTCTCAAAAGTTCCAAACTTTATTGCAAGAACTTTCTCAGCACTATGATCATATTATTCTGGATACACCGCCAGTACTTGCGGTCACAGATGGTATTATTATTTCACAATATACTGGCGTAAATCTGATTGTGGCGCGTCATGCCAAGACGCAAATGAAAGAGCTTGAATTAACGCTCAATCGTTTCGAGCAGGCTGGAACCAAAGTGAATGGCTTTATTCTTAATGATATTCAGCGTTCGGCTAGCGGTAGTTATGGCTATAACTATGCTTATGCCTATAAAGCGGCCAAAGATGATTAATCATTCTTAAGCTCTGTATCGTTAAAAAATCGAATCTACGGGTTCGATTTTTTTATGCAGAATTCAGGATTGGTGTGAAATTAGATAAAAATCCTGTTATTTTTTTTATTAAACAGGATATGCTTAAGGTAGCCATGCTAAGATTGCATGCGATTGATATTTGGTTAAATAAACAACATTTGGAACACTCATGAGTAAAGCCTTACCCATTGCTGTCGCTGTAATTTTAGGCGGTGCTGCACTTATTCCCGTTTACTATGCATCTCAACATCCAGTGGCAGAGGTTGGTTCAAAGGCAGACAAGAATGCCTCGCCTGTTAAAAAAATCAGCTATGCACTGGGCTATGAAGTTGCCCATCAAACGCCACCAGAACTTGATGTTAATGCTTTTGTTAGTGGGATTCGTGATGGTCATGACAAGAAACCTGCGGCTTATACTGAACAGGAACTTCAAGCTGCCTATGTAGAGTTTCAACAGCAAATGCAACAAAAACAATTGGAAGATGCGAAAAAAACCGAATCTTCTAATGCGAACTTCTTAACTGAAAATGCTCACAAAGACGGCGTTAAAACTACGGCTTCAGGTTTGCAATATAAAATTATTAAAGAAGGTACGGGTAAACAACCGACAGCGACCTCTGTCGTCAAAGTCCATTACAAAGGTCAATTGACCGATGGTAAAGTGTTTGACAGCTCTTATGATCGTGGTGAACCTGTCGAGTTTCCACTGAATAAAGTCATTCCTGGCTGGACAGAAGGTTTACAACTCCTAAAAGAAGGTGGAAAGGCAACTTTCTATATTCCTGCGCAACTGGCCTATGGTGAACAAGGTGTGCCGGGTATGATTCCACCAAATAGCACTTTAATTTTTGATGTAGAACTGTTAGAAGTTAAATAATTCGTAAGGAAGGAGAGCAGGGTCTGTTGACATTTCACAGATGCGTGCGACAGAGGACATTTTTTAGACGGTACAAGGCATGACTTATGAAATTTAGTCATTCTAAATGAATAAGGCATAACGCAGTAACGGCAAAAAATGTCCCTGTCCCGCAGGGTTATAGCTAAAACTGCCTCAAAATTCGTTATGAAACTTGACAAGGGAGATGCCATTGCCTGCGTTTCACGCCTCGTTTGAGTTGTTTTAGCGAATAACGCAAGGCATGGCTGAAGTGTCAACAGACCCTGAATACTCTCCTCTTTTATTTTAGGAAGCACAATGAAAAAAAACAGTTTAGCACTCTTATTACTTGGCATGACGGTGACCAGTTTTGCGGCTCCTGTCACATCAAAAAGCCCACAAAAAGATCAATTGGGTTATAGCTATGGCTATGTCATGGGACGTACCAATGCAGATACGCTAAAAGATTTAAATTTAGAAACGTTTATTCAAGGTTTAAAAGAAGGTTCTACAGGCAAAGCCTCTTCTTTAAGCGATGAGGATATGGCTAAAGCCTTGAGTCAATATAAAAAACAGGTTGAATCCAAGCAACTGATCGAATTTCAAAAATTAGCACAAGACAATCAAAAACAAGGCCAGGCTTTTTTAGCCGAAAATGCTAAAAAATCAGGCATCATCACCACTAAATCAGGTTTACAATATCAAGTACTTCAAGCGGGTACTGGCAAATCGCCAAAAGCAAATTCAAAAGTTAAAGTGAATTATGAAGGTCGCTTACTGGACGGTACCGTATTTGATAGCTCGATCGCACGTAATCATCCTGTTGAATTTCAGCTCAGTCAAGTCATTCAAGGCTGGACAGAAGGCGTACAAACCATGAAAGAAGGCGGAAAAACGCGCTTCTTTATTCCAGCGAATCTAGCCTATGGTGATGTCGGTTCGGGCGATGCGATTGGCCCCAACAGCGTTTTAATTTTTGATATTGAACTGCTACAAGTTTTACCCTAATTTATGCTCTAAGCGATCTCAAAAAGCATACAATCCTTTTTTACTTAAAAACACAGCCAGATTTAGGCTGTGTTTTTTTATTCTCTATTAAAGATTTCATGACAGCAAAAACATCAAGTTCAATTTAGCAAACTCATTACTCATGGCGTAAGTCGTGTGGTCGAAATCCTGTGGCTAACAGTGCAACACCATAAGCAATCACGCCCAATACACATAAAGCAGCCACTTCAATAATCCGTATCCACTGTGAAGACTGACCATCGTACCAGTGCAAACCAAGCCATAATGCAGCAATCATCGCAATATTGGCAATCGCATATTGAACTGCCAGTTTTTTCCAATGCCCACCAAATCGAAAAATATTGCGTTTATGCAGATAAAAATAGAGTAATCCTGCATTCACCAATGCTGAACCAGATGAAGCCAATGCCAACGCCATATGCTCGGCATGCCAATTGATTAATTTAAAAAAGCCAATCAACACCACGTTTATAATCGCATTGGCAGCCACTGCCATCAACCCAACACGCACGGGTGTCTTGGTATCCTGCTGCGCATAAAAACCTGGGGCAAAGACTTTAATCAACATAAACGCAATCACACCACCGCTCATACACTGCAATGCCAGAGCGGTCATCTGGGTATCCCGCAAATCAAACTCACCACGCTGGAACAATGCCTGAATAATCGGAGTGGATAACATGAAGAGCGCAATACTGGCAGGTAATCCTACCAAGACAATGACACGCGCCGCCCAATCTAGCATGCCGCGAAACTTAGCCTGATCCTGTTCTGCATGTCGTGTTGAAAGTGAAGGTAAAATCACCGTACCAATCGCCACACCAATGAGACCGAGCGGTAATTCGGTCATCCGTTCCGCACTATACAGCCATGACACTGAACCATCCTGCATAAAGGATGCCCAGATGGTATTGAGTAATAAATTGATCTGAGTGACCGATACACCAAACAAGGCAGGCAACATCAATTTCATGATGCGTTCCACCCCTTCATGTTTAAAGTCAATTTTGGGTGGAATGAGCAGTTTTTTACGCCATAGTTCAGGAATCTGCACCGCAAGCTGTAAAATACCCGCGCCCAATACAGCCCAGCCCAAAGCCATAATCGGTTGTTGCATATACGGCGTCAACCACCATGCTCCTGCGATCATGGCGAGATTGAGTAACACGGGAGAAAATGCAGGTGAGGCAAACGAGCCATAACTGTTTAAAATACTACTGGCAAAAGCGGTCAACGACATAAACATCAGATATGGAATGGTCAGACGGAATAGACTCACCGCCTGATCAAATTTTTCAGGATCATGATGAAAACCGGGCGCATAAGCATAAATGATGACAGGCGCGATAATCATCGCCACTAAGGTCAATAAACTCATGACTAGAAGCAAGCAACCAAAGACTCGACTAATCAAAATCTGAACTTCAGCATGCGCCCGTCCAGTTTTATATTCAGTTAAGACTGGAATAAAGGCCTGAGAAAATGCCCCTTCAGCAAACAGTCGCCGAAAAAAATTGGGAATACGAAAGGCAACCACAAAAGTATCGAAATCCTTCCCTGCTCCAAATACATTGAGCAAGACCATATCCCGAACCAGTCCCAGTACACGAGACAACATCGTCATAGCACTGACAATAAAGGTTGATCGCCATAATGCCATCGCATCCACCCACGGCTAAATACAAAGCCGATATTGTAATGAAAGTAAAAATTTATTTCGTTGTGAAATGATGTCTAGCCTACATTTTTTTTGCATTCAACAGTCGCCGGAAATAAGGCCACTGAAAAAATGAGCCGGGATCAGTCTTACGACCACGTGCAATGTCTGAATGTCCTGCAATATGCTGCTGAATTTTGGGATAAGTTTGCTGCAAAACGGCAGTAATTTCCGCTAATGCTTGATATTGTATCTCTTCAAAAGCTAGATCATCACTGCCTTCAAGTTCAATACCAATTGAATAATCGTTGCATTCAATCTGCGCCAAATAGCTGGAACGCCCCGCATGCCACGCCCGATCATGAAAATTGACAAACTGAATCACCTCACCTGTTCTTAAAATCAACAAATGTGCGGAAACCTGCATACCTTCAATCGTTTGAAAATAAGGGTGAAGTGACCCATCCAATTGATTTTGAAAAAACTGTTCAATATATCCGCCACCAAACTGAGACGGTGGCAAACTGATGTTATGCACCACAATCAGTTGAATTTCAGCAGATTCAGGACGCTGATTATAGTTTGGAGACGCAATCTGTCTGGCACCAATCAACTGCCCATGTTCAACTCGATATGTTGTGCTTAATGGCATGGTTAGGATGATCCCATGTAGTTTTGAATGCTTCTAGTTTAATCGACTCCTCAAAAATTAAAACGGTGTTGATGGCATATTTATGACAATCGTTTGTGAATTTTGAGAGGGACAGTGCTAATATATCGCTCAATTTTCTGGGTTAATACTGGGTATCAAGTATGAGCATTCCTCAATCTTTGCTAGAACAATCGATTCAAATCAATGTACAACAAGCACTGGCTGAAGACATTGGGGATGGCGATATTACTGCGCTATTGACACCAGAAAATGAACAGGCGACTGCAACGATTATTAGCCGTGAAAATATGGTGTTGGCAGGTCGTCCGTGGGTCGATGCGCTGATTTCACAATATGACCCAACTGTGCAAATTGTATGGTTAAAAGAAGACGGTGAATCGGTTAACGCAGGTGAGGCTTTTTTAAAATTGGCGGGCTCAGCACGTAGCCTATTAACCGTTGAACGCCCTGCGCTAAACTTTATTCAGACTTTATCTGCGGTTGCTACAAAAGCTGCTTTTTATGTAAAACAACTCGAAGGCACTCAGACCAAGTTATTAGACACGCGTAAAACCTTACCCGGTCTACGTATTGCCCAAAAATATGCGGTTGCCATTGGTGGCGGTCAAAACCATCGTTTAGGTTTATTTGATGCGTTTCTCATTAAAGAAAACCATATCATGGCCGCAGGCGGGATTGCCCAAGCGATTGCTCAGGCGCATAGCATCGCACCGAATAAACCCGTTGAAGTTGAAGTTGAAACTTGGGATGAACTCAATCAGGCACTTGAAGCTGGCGCAGATATTGTCATGTTAGATAATTTTAGCCAACAACAAATGATCGATGCGGTTAAATACGTGGCAGGTCGTTGTAAGTTAGAAGCTTCTGGTAATATTACCTTAGACAACCTACGTGAAGTCGCAAGCACTGGTGTAGATTATATTTCGATGGGTGTACTCACCAAAGATGTTACCGCTGTTGATCTTTCGATGCGGTTTAATGCTTAAGTCTGCTCGGTTTCAATATTTGTTTTTGTGGTTTTATTTTCGATCTTGGTCGCATGCTTAGGCTGGGTCAAAACTCCTGAGGTTTTGGCTTGAGCCTGCCATGCGGATGGATTGCGTGATGTTTCATTTGGGCGTGGATCACAGGCCATAATGGTAAATGTAATAATGGCAAACAGTACAATAAAACCTTGTAGCATATAGATTTCCCCAATTTCATAGAACGATAAAAATTATTCGCTACTTTAAAATTTAATCATGACAAACTTGAGCAGGCTTTGTTTTTAAGCTGAATGTAAAAGTTATCGTTTGTGAAATAGTTGACGTTTGTGTAAAAAGGATGCCTGATCGCATCCTTTTTCTTCATTCATTTCCAATTCAATTAGTTTTCAATATAGCCCATATAGGGATCAGAAATTGAATCTTTCTGGGTTTCAATACGCCCTGCAAATCTGCGACTATAGCTCGCGTCAGACTCTATATAGACTGTAAAATCGTACCATCCTCCAAATTCAGTCATATCCCAAGCCAGTTCTTTTTCTGAGTTCGTGGTTTCAATTGACCATTGCTGATTGGGTAAATAAGCATTGGCTTTTACCTTGAGTTTACTACTCGATTGTCCATCATGACGAACTTTTAAAAACAACTTGGCTTCACAGTCTTCCACACACACCCGAATCTCAGGTAAAGCTTGCTGCTGTAAACTTTGATTCAGATTGCCTGTAAATGCACGATGAAAACCATTTGGACCTAAGACCCATAAATCATAGAGACCTTGTTGCGTACTCCATTCATCCTGTAATTGCTTGCCTGCTTCGACCATATAACGGCGAGGAATCGCATCCAGATTTAAACGATCATAGACATGAAAAACTGCTGCTTGTTTACCTGTATTGGCAAATAAAAGCTGTACGCTTTGTCCCGATGGATTGACCTTGGCGCTGGTATGCAAGATATACGGTAATGCTCTGGATGGACGAATCCCCATCTCTTGCTGTGGAAAGACTTGTTGGCTCGGAACAGCAACTTGTGGCAATAGCGACTGTGCCAAGCGAATTGCATCTGCTTCAGTTTTGGCTTTTTTACCTTCAAGTTCGGGAAGCTGTGTGCTATTTGGGGTTTTAAAATCAAACGCAGTGGTTAAATCACCACAAATTGCACGACGATAAGCACTGATATTCGGCTCTTTCACACCAAAACGCTGTTCAAGAAATTGAATAATCGAGGTGTGGTCAAATACCTGTGAATTGACCCAACCACCCCGACTCCACGGTGAAATCACATACATCGGCACACGAATCCCCGGCCCGTAGACTCGACCATCGGGCTTAGGTTGAGATTTGGCTGTCGCCACCGCAGGATGGCTAAAATATTCTGGTGATAGAGATTCAGCAGGCAATGTGGTTTTACCATATATCTTGCCGGAATCATCTTTAGATGGCGCACTCGGTGATGGTACGTGGTCAAAGAAACCATCATTTTCATCAAAATTGATCAGTAACACGGTTTGTGACCAAATCTCAGGGTTTGCGGTAAGTGCATTGAGCACTTCCTGTATATACCACGCGCCTTGTACTGGACTAGAAGGGCCTGGATGCTCACTATAAGTGGCTGGTGCTACAAGCCAACTGACCTGCGGTAATTTCCCTGTGGCAAGATCTTGCTTGAATGTCCCTAAAAAACCACCATCTGGCATGGTATTGGCAATCCCTTTGTATAACGGTTGAGTGCTATCAATTTTCTCATCATAGGCAGGACTAATCAGATCATCATGACTGACAGGTTGACCTGACAACTCATTGGCACGACGATATTGCTTAAAACCCGCCAATGGATTATCCGTAAAATTATCGGGCATATTTTGATAAACTTTCCAACTGACCCCTGCTTGTTGTAAACGCTCAGGATAAGTCGTCCATTCATAACCGCTTGAAGATGCACCCAGACCATCAAATTCATTTACTACCGCAGCAACACCCGCCGCTGGACCATTGGTGCCAGTCCAGATAAACATGCGATTAGGATTGGTTCCAGCATGCATGGCACAATGATAAGCATCACACAGCGTAAAGGCATTGGCTAAGGCAAACTGAAATTCAACCTCCTGTTTTTTATAATATCCCATGGATTGCGGTTTTTTAAATTTCACCCAGTCCCCCATACGCCCATGATTCCAAGCATCCTGACCATCTGACCATGAATGTGGTGTACCTGAAACACGCTGAGCATTGCCTAAACGACTATCTAAATGATAAGGCAAAATTTTATTTTGCTTGGCATCATACTGTTCCCAGACTTTGCGCTTTTGACTCAATGGAATGCTAAAGCGATCACCAAAACCACGGACGCCCTTTAATGTACCGAAGTAGTTATCAAAAGATCGGTTTTCCTGTGTCAAAATCACCACATGTTTAACATCCTGAATGCTACCTGTTTCTACTTTGGCATCAATGGCGAGTGCTTTCTGGATACTTAAAGGGAAGCTAGATAAAGCAGCTGTCCCAAATAAAGTCTTGGCAGTATTCAGTACAAAATCACGACGGTTCATTATTTAATCCTTATTTATGATTTTTATTATGGCGCACAGTGCATCGTGCAATTATTTTTAGGCGGTTGTGTCGGCTGGGTCGATGAGTCATCGTCCTTGCAAGCACTGAGCATGACACTGCTAATCATGAGAAAAAAACAAAAGAATTTAGACATGGGTCTTTCCATTGAAGAATGGAGACTAGTAAAAAGCTTGAAAATTACAACAATATGATGATTTGATGTCGATTAGATGAAGGCATAAAAAAACGCATCCGAAGATGCGTTTTCACTTAAAATATTTCCACTCAAGAAAAGATTACCAGCCCAATGCTTCCTGTTGTTTTTGAATCAGGGTTTGAATGCCCTTTTCAGCCACTTCCAACATGTCATTGGCTTGAGTACGAGTAAATGGTTTTTCTTCAGCCGTACCTTGAATTTCGATAAATTCGCCCGCTTGGGTCATCACTACATTCATATCAGTTTGGCAATTTGAATCTTCTTCATAACAAAGATCCAGCAACACTTGGTCTTGATAAATCCCGACTGAAATCGCAGCAACCAGACCTTTAAGAGGATCTTGTTTGATTTTCTTCTTTTCTAATAACACATTCATGGCATCAATCAAGGCCACTGCTGCACCTGTAATGGCAGCGGTACGTGTACCCCCATCGGCCTGAATGACATCACAGTCGATGGTAATGGTATTTTCACCCAATTTTTTCAAATCGACCATCGCACGTAAACTACGACCAATCAAACGTTGAATCTCTTGGGTACGGCCGCTTTGTTTGCCACGAGCCGCTTCACGGTCACTACGAGTATGCGTAGAACGCGGCAACATGCCATATTCCGCTGTCACCCAACCTTGGCCTTGTCCTTTCAAAAAGCGTGGTACCGAGTGATCAACGCTTGCGGTACATAATACCTTGGTATGACCGAATTCGACCAAAACCGAACCTTCAGCATAACGGGTGTAATTTCGCGTAATTTTTACATCACGTAATTGATCAAGTGCTCGTTGGTCAAGACGCATCATCTATCCTTTCTTTGCCGCTAATAAGATTGCAACATAGTATAGCAAAAGCCCCCAATAAAATTGGGCCGAATTTGGCCCAATCTTGTCTTTTTACAAAAGCACTTATTTTGCAAATGAAAATAGATTTTTCACTTTTTGAATCTTATTGGATACTTGATCGCTATAGCCATTGGGTAATGAACATTTAGCTAAACGCACCCAAACGCTCCAAAACTGTTTCATAAAGTTGGCTTCGTTATAATTCACGCCATATTCTTCACACAAAGCTTTAATCTTTGGGGCAACTTCCGAATAACGGTTGGCAGGCATATCTGGAAATAAATGATGCTCAATTTGATGGCTCAAATTGCCACTTAAAATATGTAACCAGTCTGTCCCCGTAAAATTGCTCGAACCACGAATCTGACGTAAATACCACTGCGCGCGAGTTTCAGTTGCGGTGTTATCTTCTTCAAAAGTTTCAGCGTCTTCGGTGAAATGACCGTTAAAAATCACCGCAGACGACCATAAACTACGAATGATATTGGCCGCAGCATTACCCAAAAAGACAGGAATGGCATTTGGTCCAGCAATCAATGGAAAAAACACATAATCTTTACCGACCTGACGCACTACTTTTTTGCGCAATTTAGCCGAATCTTTCCAAACCTCTTTCCATGATTTGGTTTTGTATACAATGGCATCTTCTAAATGTAAATTCTGCGCCCCAACATACCATTCAAAAAACACCATTAGTTGCATTGCCATTGGAACATTCAATAAGAAGCGGGGTTCCCATTTTTGTTGTTCACTGACGCGTAATAAGCCATAACCGACATCATGATCTTTACCGACAATATTGGTATAGGTGTGATGGACATAGTTATGGGTATGTTTCCAGTCATCCCCTGTGGCAATGGTATCCCAGTCATAATTGGCACCGTTTAAGCTTGGGTCATTCAGCCAGTCAAACTGACCATGCATGACATTATGACCCAGCTCCATGTTCTCTACAATTTTGGAAATACCGAGTAAACCTGTACCGACTAACCATACGGGTGGAATCCAGCCGCCAAACATTAACATCCCACGTGATGCGATTTCGCTATAACGGACAAAGTTACGAATTTTGTAGATGTATTTGGCATCGGCTTCGCCCAGATTATCCATGACTTCACGGCGAATCTCTTCGACACGGCGACCAAATTCTTCAACCTGTTCTGGGGTTAAGTAGTTAGATTTACTGTTTAATGGAAATTTTACGGACATATTCATTATTTTTCTCCGAATCTATTCAAATGGACTGACGATTGTTAAAGATTGATCGTGACAGGACTAATCGCCTGACTGACGCACAGTTTAATTTGGGTGTTATTGCCATGATCAATTTCACCCGTCAGAATATTTTTGGTGGAACCACTGACTTTGGTACAAGTACAGGTATTACAGATTCCCATACGGCAACCATGTGCTGGACGTAAACCCGCTTGTTCAGCACTTTCCAGTAAATTGGTATTGGCTTCAAATGCTTGCTGCGAGCGCAAAAAAGTGACGGGTTGCGCTTCAAGCGTTTCATCGACTACAGGCTGGAAATATTCCATATGCAGACGATCACTCAGATTTAACTCTGCAAAAATCGTTTTGGCTGCTTGCATCATGCTCGATGCACCACATAGATACGTGTGCTTTTGCTCTAAATCGCCAATTAGCTTATTTAACAAATCTACAGTTAAATGCTGTTTTTGCTGAGTGGTATCAATGTGGTGATAATGAATCGATGGATGATGATCAGCTAAACCTTGTAATTCTTGATGAAACGCCGCATCACGACTAAAGTAAATCACATCAATTTGCGGTAATTGTTGTTTAATCGCTTGCTGTAATAAGGAATAAATCGCGGTAATGCCACTCCCTGATGCAATCAGTAGCGCAGCACTTTGATCCTGATGCAAACAAAACTCACCCTGAGTTTGAGAAATCTCAATCACATCACCCGCGTGTAATTGGCTCATAGCGCGTGAAACGACACCCTGAACTTTAACACCCAAATACAGATTGCCCTGAGCATCGATCTTGATCACAGAATAACTACGCTGATAACGCACGCCTGCCACTACCACGGTTACCAGAACGCTCTGACCTGCCTTAAAATGATGTGCAGCAAAGTTGCTATTGGGTTGTAAACAAATTTGATAAAGTTCAGGCGTGATCGCGGTCACTGAAGTCACCTGAGCTTTGACTTTTTTCCAGGTCCACATTGGATTAACTTTTTCCAATATGAAGTCGACAAAATCTTCGCGAATCCATTGAGGCTGATAATTGGCTGCAATGTTCATACGTTCCTCGTTTGTATCTGGCTATTTATATGAGTGAACAAATGTTCTTTCAGTGAACATGTGTACACATTATTCTTTTTTTTTAATTCAGTCAACAGGTGTTCACTGATTTTTTATTGATTGATTTATTTTTTTGAAAGCAGGACAGTTTTTGGTAGACTCATGGCTGGTTTAACATAGGTCAGTTGCATGTCGATACGGGATGAACGTAAACAACAAAGTCGCCAAGCATTACTTGATGCAGCATTGCAACTGAGTACTGCTGGACGTTCATTTAGCAGTATTAGTTTGCGTGAAGTCGCGCGTGAGGTCGGTTTAGTTCCTACCGCGTTTTATCGACATTTTCAGGACATGGATGCGCTAGGTCAGGAATTGGTTGATCAAGTGGCGCTGCATATTAAAAATCTGATTCATCAACTCGGACAAAGTTATTTACATCAAGCCAAAGCCAACCCTTTAAGCAGCATCGAATTATTTGTGCAGGCAGTCAATCACAGTCCACTGGAATGGCAATTTATGATTGCTGAACGTTGGGGTGGATCTGCTACTGTTCGCTATGCGATTGCCCGTGAAATTGAAGATTTGACCGAAGCCTTGACCACAGACCTGCGTAAATTGCCGACCTTTGAGCATATTCAGGACAATCAGGATCTTAAAGTGCTTTCTACGATTTTGATTAATATGTCATTTACATGGGCCATGACGTGGCTCAGTCTACCGCGACAATACGAAGGCGAAGCGCTACACCAGCAGCAACAGGCTTTTATCGAAAATGCTTCTACACAAGTTCGTTTGATTTTCCGTGGTATTGCCAACTGGGAATAAGGCCAATGCCAAACACCATTTGATAGCAAAAATATCAGTAAATTCCTGCAATCAGCTTGGCGAATTTACCAATTTGGCTTAATGTCAGTACATGCGTGTATGTACTGCTGTAATAGGAAGGGTTATGAATCCAGATCGCCATCAACAATTTTTAATTCGCAAGGAACGTATCTTAAGCGTTGCAGAAAAACTATTGTTGGAAAACAATCAGGAAATCACGCTGGATGAACTCGTCGCTGAACTGGATATTGCCAAAGGGACGCTGTATAAACATTTTAAAAGTAAAAATGAGCTGTTACTGGAACTGGTCATTGAAAATGAGAAAAAACTCTTAGAAATCTCGCAAAAGCACAATAATAATTTTAAGGAATATGCCCCAATTTATATGCTGCATCACTTGCTTGCGCCAGCGCGAACTATTTTGCTGCATCAGCTCGAAGAAAATCTAACCATGAGCGAGTCCAAACTTAATCATTTATTTAAAGAACTGTATGACATTCGTCAGGAACGCATTTTGGCGATTAAAGACATTACTGAAGCCTATTTAAAATCAGTCAATTACGATATGTCGATTCGCGATTATCTGTCTTATATCTGGTCATTGACCTATGGCGCGGCGTTACTGCTCAATTCAAGTTATTATCAACGTTCGATTGGTTCACGGCAAAAATTGATTAATCTGTATGTCAATCAGGCACTTTCTCTACCAACGCAATCCATCAATCTGGATGCCTTTGAACTAGAAATTAAGCTCGATGAACTCAACAAATAAAAAGATAAATAAAAATAAAGCCCCTTTATCTAAACAATAAAGGGGCTTTTATGACATTAAGGCTTATTTGCCTTTACGTTCTTTTTCAATTAGATAGTTAATAACTTGAGTCACTTTACCATCTTCACCCTGAACCACGTATTTACCATTCACCACCACCGCAGGAACGCCTGTGAGCTGATATTGCTGTGCCAATTTATTGGATTCTGCAATTTTTGCGGTAATTGGGAATGAGTTAAACATGCTATTAAATTTCTGCTCTGGAACGCCATAACCTGCGTAGAACTTCGCTAAAGATGCCTGATCAAAAATTTGCTGCCCTTGGTCATGAATCGCATGGAACAATGGCAAATGGGTCTTTTTACGCACGCCAAGCGCTTCAGAAACATAATACGCACGCGCGCCTTGTTCCCAAACCTTATTCATAGCAGCAGGTGTACGCAAAAAGTTTACATCTTTTGGAATCTGTTTTAACCAAGTTTGCATATAAGGTTCAAGCTTGAAGCAGTGCGGGCAACCGTACCAAAAAAACTCACGCACTTCGATTTTCCCGGGTACCGCTACCTTGCCAGGATTGGCAACAACCGTATAATCCTTTCCTGCTACAAAATCAGCCGCCATAGCTGTGCCAGAAATTGCCATCATCGCGGCACACAGACCACCAAATACAAACTTTTTCATTCGCTGTTTTTTCCTCTAAATCATTGTGTTGAGTTTATGCTCTAAATATAAAACAAATATGCTAAATTCGTTTTGCTTGTGTGAAGATTTTTAGCATATCTTTTAGCAAGCTGGTCGCTTTTTTCCGATTTCTGGTTACACTAACACTAGTAAACCAAACTTAACGATTGATGAAAACACTTATAAAAGAGGTGACACCATGTCGCAACTGAATGTTGATCCACAAGAAATCGCAAAATTTGAAGCACTCGCAGCCAAATGGTGGGATCAGCATTCCGAATTTCGTCCGCTACATCAGATTAATCCATTGCGTTTAAACTGGATAGATGAACACGCAGGCGGCATTGCAGGCAAGAAAGTGTTGGATGTCGGTTGTGGCGGCGGTATTTTAGCCGAAAGCATGGCACGTCGCGGCGCAAATGTGTTGGGGATTGATATGGGTGAAGCGCCGCTGAACGTCGCGCGTTTACACGCACAGCAGGACAATGTTAAGAATATCGAATATCGTCAAATTCCTGTTGAACAATTGGCTCTGGAGCAAGCAGGACAATACGATGTGGTAACGTGTATGGAAATGATGGAGCACGTGCCTGATCCAGCCTCTATCGTTAAGGCTTGTCAGACTTTGGTCAAACCCGGCGGTCATGTGTTTTTTTCAACCATTAACCGTAATCCAAAATCGTATTTGTTTGCCATTCTTGGGGCCGAATACGTTTTACGCTTATTGCCAAAAGGCACGCATGACTATCACAAATTTATCCGTCCCTCAGAAATGGCACAGGATATCCGTGAAGCAGGTCTGACCTTAAAAGAAATGACGGGCTTACATTACAATCCATTGACCAAACATTATTGGCTTGCACCGAATGTGGATGTCAACTATATGGTACATACCGTCAAGGCTGTCGCAGTATGAGTGCAGACATGAAAGCCGTTCTGTTTGATCTGGATGGTACCTTAATCGATACCGCTGCTGATTTTATTCGGATTATTCAGGCCATGTGCCGTGAAGAACAACGCCCAGTCGTTGAGGCTGATCTGATTCGTACTCAGGTATCTGAAGGCGCACGTGCGATGGTGAAATTGGTCTATCCAGAGTTAGAACTAGATGACCCTGTATTTTTACAGCATCGTCAGCGTTTTTTGGATATGTATGCCCAGCAAATTGTGGTGGATACCGATTTATTTTCAGGCATGTATCCATTACTTGAAGAACTAGAGGCACATCAAATTCCATGGGGCATTGTCACCAATAAACCGCGTGGCTTAAGTGAGTTGTTACTGGCTGAACTGAATTTAACTGAACGATGCAGTGTACTGGTGTGTCCTGAAGATGTCAGCAAGACCAAGCCCGACCCTGAGCCGATGTATCTGGCTGCCAGACAGTTAAATTTGCCTAGCGAACACATCGTTTATGTGGGCGATCATCCACGTGATATCGATGCAGGTCGCGCTGCCAAGATGTATACGATTTTGGCCGCCTATGGGTATTTGCCGCTGGAATATCAGGATGATCTGGACGCTTGGCAAGCCGATGCCATCGTGCAGGATGTTACTGAATTACACTGCATGTTACGCCAATTACTACAGTTAAGTTCACAAAAACCCGTTAGCATGTGAGCAGTATCATTATAATTTGAATCAAATTTTAGGGAGGTTCACCATGAAATATTCAGAATATCAGCCTCGTACCGATTTATTAAAAGACCGTATTATTTTAATTACTGGTGCGGGTGATGGCATTGGTCGTGCTGCTGCCATGAGCTATGCGCTACATGGCGCAACTGTGGTATTACATGGTCGAACCCTGAATAAACTTGAAGTGATTTATGATGAAATCGAAAGTCTAGGCGCACCGCAACCTGCGATTTTACCGCTACAACTTTCCAGCGCATCGGTGCGTGATTATGAATTGTTGGTGAATACCCTTGAATCGCAATTTGGTCGTTTGGATGGAATCTTGCATAATGCAGGAATGTTAGGTGAACGTGTTCCTCTAGCCGATTATTCACCCCAAATCTGGGATGATGTCATGGCCGTCAATGTACGTGCGCCCTTTATGCTGACTCAGGCTTTATTACCCCTTTTACAAAAGTCAGAACATGCTTCGGTGGTATTTACCAGTTCTGGTGTCGGACGTGAAGCACGAGCGCTTTGGGGGGCGTATTCTGTTTCCAAAGTCGCCATCGAAGCGGTCAGTAAAATTTTTGCCGCAGAGCATATCCATCCCAATATTCGTTTTAATTGTATTAATCCGGGTGCAACCCGCACCGCCATGCGTGCAAAAGCCTATCCTGATGAAGATCCATTAAGCTTACCTACTCCAGAATCGATTATGCCGGCCTATTTATATCTGATGGGTGATGATAGTTTGCATCTGGATGGTCAAAGTATCGATGCGCAAGACTGAACCTACTCTTAAAGAAAAAGATCAGCATTCTTCGGGATGCTTTTTTCTAACACAATAATCGTATTTTTAAATTAAAATAAGAAAATTATTCGTTTTTACAAATTATACAACCCCATTTAAACTGCCTTCATATTTTCATTGATCCTTAAGGAGAACAGTCATGCGGGATTCCATTCATAAGAAACAAATTATTCAATCGATTCGTCATTTACAACTTTCAGAAACCCTTGTGATTGCACTAGATGATGCTCAACAGGCAACAGACATCATCGTCATGCTAGATTCCTTGCAGCGTTTTTCTGAACAATGGCATTAAACCCGTTTCACTTCGCTAAGGATGTGAAACGTATGGAAAATTCGCTTTGAAATACATTACTCAAGCTCTGTTATTGCTATATCTGCTATTTATAGATGTATTAAGCTTCAAATCCCTCAGACTTAAGACTTATCCGACTGGACAAAACAAATTAAAACAGTGCAAAATGCCTAGGCAAAAAGATCAGTCTTATCTTCATATTTTTAATTGAATTATTGCGCAATCTTCACAGTTTCTCTGCATTTTTTTTGTACATTAAAACCATGAAAAAGAAGTACGTCACCGAGGAAGCATGATGAAAAAGATTTTGACAGTTCTGGCATTATCTTTGACTGCACTAATGAGTACGGTTGCAGTGGCTGGACCGTATTTTGATCGCGATAATAGCCATGATTTTCCTCAGGCACGTAAAGAGCGTGGTTATGATCGCAATCATAATGATGACAATGAACAGATGCGCTCAGAACAACGCCGTATGCGTGAAGAACGTGGCGTACAACGCTTAAAACAGCATCGCTGGCAAGCTGGTTATGTCATGCCTCAACACTATCGCAGCAATGGCTATAAAGTTGAATATCGGGATCATAATCTGCCGAAACCTGACCGAAATCAGCAATGGTATAAAATCAACAATGACTATATCTTAGTCAACTCAGATACCAATGATATTATTCGGATTGTAGGTTTTTAAACGATTTACTTTTATTAAAAATATTACTTTTTTCTAGCCCAGATTCCAAATCTGGGCTTTTTTTAACCCTATGTTCACATGCTCTTCTTAATCCATCCCGATCTTTCACAATTTGCTATGCACTCTTCACGTTTTCTCTCAAATTTGACGTTAAGTTAAAACCATCAAAGATAAGTTGAAACATGATAGAGGTACATTATGCAGATGAATAAATGGATCAGTACAATGGTTTTGGGCATGAGTGGATTACTGGCAACCAGCGCCATGGCCGCTCCACAAGATCCGCATTCAAAACATTATGTCCATCAAAATCAGGCAGAACTTCATCAACCCAAACATGAGATGGATAAAAAGCTGGATCCGAGCCGTGACTGGCGGATTGGTCATACCCTACCACGTCAGTACCAGTCATCGCGCTATCAGGTTGATTACCGTAGCCACAAACACTTGGCACAACCCAAACGTGGTCAGCAATGGTATCAGTTGAATGGACACTATGTTCTCGTCTCTCAACATGATCATAAAATTCTAAAAATGCTTTGATCACGTCTAAGCTTTTTTAAAACACCCTGATGATGATTAGGGTGTTTTTTTGCATCAGGCATTCCCCTTTAACGAATTTTGTTTAAAATCAGTCTATGTTTCTCTATTTTTGAGTCGATTATGCAATTACACGAGACTGAGTCTACTTCTAGCACCACGCAAGATTATGTGCGTTGGTTTCGTCACTCAGCACCGTATATCAATGCACATCGAAATAAAACTTTCGTTTTAATGTTCGGCGGTGAAGCCGTTCAACACCCTAATTTTCAACATATTATTCATGATATTGCGTTATTGCATTCGTTGGGTATCCGACTGATCTTAGTTCATGGCGCACGTCCACAAATTAATCAAAACCTGCAAGAAAAACAGATTCAAACCCCGATCCACCTGCATCGTCGTGTGACCACGCGTGAATCATTAAGTTGTGTCATGAATGCGGTGGGTTCTATCCGACTGGAAATTGAAGCCCTGTTATCAATGGGACTGGCTAACTCACCCATGTTTGGTGCGCGTATTGATGCTGTTTCTGGCAACTTTGTCACCGCTAAACCTTATGGAATTCGTGATGGCGTGGATTTTCAACTCACGGGAGAAGTTCGCAGTATCGACACCGATGCCATTCAGCGCCATTTGGATAATCATAATATTGTGGTTCTAGGGCCAACAGGCTATTCCACCACAGGCGAAGTCTTTAACCTGTTGGCAGAAGAAGTTGCCACCAAAACTGCAATCGCCCTACAAGCCGACAAACTGATTTTTTTGGGTAATAAACAAGGCTTACTGGATGATCAGGGCAAAGTATTACGGGAACTCAATTCACATCAGTTAGACCATTATATTGAGCAATTTCAGCAAGATGATGATGAAATGGCCTTGCATTTACAGGGAGCGCAGCGCGCCTCACTGTCAGGTGTACATCGGGTGCATTTGATCTCTTATGCCTACGATGGTGCTTTAATTGAGGAGTTATTTACTCGTGATGGTATCGGCACCATGATTACCGATGCACATTATGAAGAAGTCCGTATGGCAACCATTCAGGATGTTGGTGGACTGATCAATCTACTACGTCCACTGGAACAAGATGGTATTTTGGTCTATCGCTCCCGCGAACGATTAGAAAGTGAAATTGGACAATTTGCCGTGATCGAACGCGATGGCATGATTCTAGCCTGTGCTGCGCTCTATCCAATTCCAACAGCAAAAAATGAAATCCGTTCTGCTGAAATCGCCTGTGTCGCAGTGGATCCTGCTTATCGCAAGTCGAACCGTGGCAGTCAAATCCTACATTTCTTAGAAGAAAAAGCCCGACAAAACGGCATCTTACAATTATTTGTACTCACCACGCGCACCGCGCACTGGTTCTTGGAACAAGGTTTTCAGACTGCCAGTGTCGACGATCTCCCCAATGCACGGCAAGAGTTGTATAACTATCAACGAAATTCATTGGTATTTAAAAAAATGTTGATGTAAATCCTGATGTTCTTTTTTTGAGCGGCCAGTCCATTGAGCATAATGGGCTGGCTTTAGCATAACGGTGTATATCTTTATTCTAACTAAGCTTAGTCATAAAACTTCTGTTGCGCTTTAACAAGATTATTAATTATTTTCATAAACTTATTCTTATTCAATAAAATATTTAAGATCAAATATTTAATAGATATGTTTTGATCTTTGCTATTTCTTTTAAATATTCCTTTTTGCATATCCTTAGCACTTTTTTATTTATCCATTTTTTTCATAACTAATGTCAAAAAACTTATTTTTTATGCAATAGAAATGGTTTTAAGGTGTGCCCTCAAAGCTTACTTTTAGATTTAGGGCAATACACCTCATGACACGCATCCTTTCTTCTTCGTGGTTCAAATTTTCAGTGATGACGGCGAGTATCGCAGGAATCATGATGCTCAGTGGCTGTGCCAAAAAAGAAGCTCAGGATCTCACCACCTTAAATATCGGTTTTCAAAAATATGGTTTATTGCCGATAGTCAAAGAGCGTGGCGTACTAGATAAAGCGTTAAAAGATCAGGGGATTACGGTCAAGTGGGTGGAATTTCCTGCGGGTCCACAGCTTCTGGAAGGTTTAAATGTCGGAAGTGTGGTGTTTGGCGAGGCAGGTGAAGCGCCTCCTATTTTTGCTCAAGCAGCCAATTCGAATTTGGTCTATGTCGCCAATCAGCCTGCTGCACCCAATGCTGAAGCGCTGATTGTGCCTAAAAATTCTACAATTCAATCCGTTCAGGACTTAAAAGGTAAACGCATCGCCTTCAATAAAGGCTCCAATGTGCATTATCTATTACTTAGAGTCCTAGAAAAGAACCAACTAAGCCTGAATGACATCCAAGTGGTGTACTTACCGCCTGCCGATGCCCGTGCTGCCTTTGAAAAAGGTGCCGTCGATGCATGGGTGATCTGGGATCCATTCTTTGCTGCGGCAGAACAACAAATTGGTGCACGTGTCCTTGCCACTGGACAAAATCTGGTCAGCAACCATCAATTTTATCTGGCAGATCGTAAATTTGCCCAGAACCACCCAGATGTGTTGAAAACATTGGTCAATGAACTGAATCAAAGTACGGAATGGGTTAAGACTCATCAGGATGATGCTGCCAAACTCCTAGAAAAACCGACTGCACTGGATTTCAATATTCTAAAAACCTCAATTTCCCGCATGGGCTTTGGCGTGACGCCATTGTCGCCACAAGTGATTAATGAACAGCAACAAGTGGCCGATGCTTTTTATCAACAAAAGTTAATTCCACAGCCATTAAAAATTCAAGATGCCATCTTAACTGGCGAAATTAAATAAATAAAACCAATAGG
Organism: Acinetobacter sp. FDAARGOS_515; assembly: GCF_003938865.1. NCBI lineage: Bacteria > Pseudomonadati > Pseudomonadota > Gammaproteobacteria > Moraxellales > Moraxellaceae > Acinetobacter > Acinetobacter sp. FDAARGOS_515. The sequence continues at coordinate 1,133,860 of NZ_RKIX01000003.1, forward strand.
ATAATAACTGATGATTAGCTTAAAACAGTGGAGTGCGATTGGCGCTATAAGTCTTGGATTGGGGCTCAGTGCTTGCCAGAAAACCGAATCTCATGCGCAAGCACAAAAAGAGGCAGGCACAACCCAGACCGCGCCAGTGAAAACCTTAACCATCGGTTTTCAAAAATCTTCACTGAATTTTTTGATTGCTAAACAGCAAAAAATATTTGAGCAGGAATTTCCAAATGCCAAAATTGAATGGCGTGAATTTCCAGCTGGCCCACAAATGCTTGAAGCGTTGGCTGTAGGTGCCGTAGATTTTGGTGCAGTCGGCAATACACCGCCCATCTTTGCGCAAGCCGCTGATAAAGATCTGAGCTATGTCGGTTATGAAGTGGTCCCTGCCAATTCTCAAGCCTTGCTGATTCCAGCCAATAGCACAATCAAATCGATTCAAGACCTTAAAGGAAAACTTATCGCGGTACAAAAGGGTTCAAGTGCGCATGAATTGCTTGCCAAGGTGCTACAAAAAGCAGGTTTAAGCTGGCAGGACATTCAACCCGTCTGGCTCCCCCCTGCCGATGCCCGTGCCGCCTTTGACAAAGGTGCCATCGATGCTTGGTCAATCTGGGAACCGTACTTAAGTACCACTGAGCTTAAAGGTCATGCTAAATCGCTGATCGATGGCACAGCTTTCCCAACTACCTATTCTTTCTATATTGGTAATCCAAAATTTATCCAACAGCATCCTGATGCTGCGCAAAAAGTATTAACTGGCTTAAACCAAGCAGATCAATGGTTTGTGAAACATCAAGATGAAGGTTTAAGTATTTATGCACAAAGCACTGGACTGGATACCCAAGTCGCCAAAGCAGTACTAGACAAGCGACTTAAGCCATCACCTGTACAACCTGTGACGCCTGAAGTCACCCAAGCCCAACAGAATATTGCCGATCTATTTCTGCAAGTTCAACTGATTCCTAAAAGTATTCAGGTGAGTCAAACCATCTGGACAGCCAAATCACCCAAGGCTTCTTAATTTTTAAGTTAATGAATACTGAGTTTCTTAACACTCACGCAATTTGATGAAAACGCATTTAAAGGAAGGTTAATATGAATATTTTCTGGTTTATTCCCACTCACGGTGACAGTCGCTATTTAGGAACCAGCAAAGGTGCGCGTCAGGTGGATCATGCGTATATGAAACAAATTGCGGTGGCGGTGGATAATCTGGGTTATAGCGGTGTTTTGATTCCAACGGGACGTTCATGTGAAGATCCTTGGATTACTGCGGCCAGCCTGATTGATGCAACCAAGCATTTGAAATTTCTGGTGGCGCTACGTCCGGGGATTACCACCCCTGCACTGGCAGCCCGTATGGCCGCCACCTTTGATCGTTTATCTGGCGGTCGCGTATTGCTCAATTTGGTGACAGGCGGCGATGAACAAGAACTTAAAGGTGATGGCTTGTATGAAGACCATTCAACCCGTTATCAGACCGCCAGTGAATACGTTAAAATCTGGCGTGAAATCCTGACGCGCTCACATACAGGCGAAGCATTTACCTTTCATGGTGATCGTTTGAGCGTCGATGAAGCCAAACTGCTCTATCCACCGATTCAAAAACCTTATCCACCCTTATGGTTTGGTGGTTCATCCGATGCTGCTTCAGAACTGGCGGCTGAACAAGTCGATACCTATTTGACTTGGGGTGAACCTCCTGCGGCGGTTAAAGAGAAAGTTGAAGGTATGAAAGCAAAAGCTGCTGCCAAAGGACGCACTCTGAACTATGGGATCCGTTTGCATGTGATTGTGCGTGAAACCAATGAACAGGCTTGGGCAGCAGCCAACGAACTGATTCAATATCTGGATGATGACACCATTGCCGCAGCACAAAAGAAATTTGCACAAATGGATTCGGTTGGTCAGCAACGCATGGCGGCTCTACACGGTGGTCAACGTGACAAACTTGAAGTTTCGCCAAACTTATGGGCAGGCATTGGACTGGTTCGTGGTGGAGCAGGTACCGCGCTGGTGGGTGATCCAGAAACGGTTGCTGCGCGCATTCAGGAATATGCCGACTTAGGGATCGACACCTTTATCTTCTCTGGTTACCCTCATCTGGAAGAATCGATTCGTTTTGCTGAACTGGTGTTTCCACTACTTCCACTCAAAACCCGTGAAAAACTGGCGCAACCGAACCTTACAGGACCTTTCGGTGAAATTATTGCCAATAACTATGCACCTGATCAGACCAAGAAAGAAAAAGTGGTCAAGGAGCCTGTATGAGTTTCAATACAGCCTCCTCTATTGTTTCACGTGGAACAATAGCGATTTTTAAACGCAGCTTACCGTGGCTGTTTCCAATCGCATTGATCCTGATCTGGCAACTCGCGTCCAGCACAGGAATCCTGCAAAGCCGCGTCTTACCTGCGCCAACGGCGGTGATTAGTGCATTCTGGCATCTGCTGGTCAGTGGTGAACTTTGGCATCATGTCAAAGTCAGTGCAGGTCGAGCACTGCTCGGTCTGTTAATTGGGGGCGGATTAGGACTGCTGTTAGGATTACTCAATGGCTCATCCAAAACCGCCTCGACGCTACTCGACACGACCTTACAGATGATTCGTAATATTCCTGCATTGGCGCTAATTCCTTTAGTGATCCTGTGGTTTGGCATCGATGAATCTGCCAAATTATTTCTGGTCGCAGTCGGTGTTTTTTTCCCAATGTATATCAATACCTATCATGGTATTCGTTCAGTTGATCCACAATTGATCGAAATGGGAAAAAGCTATGGTTTGACCCGCTGGCAACTGTATAAAGACATCATTTTACCGGGTGCGATGCCGTCCATTCTGGTCGGATTACGCTTTGCACTGGGTCTGGTGTGGGTACTGTTGATTGTGGCAGAAACGATTTCGGCACAGTCTGGTATTGGTTATATGACTATGAATGCACGTGAATTTTTACAGACCGATGTGGTGCTGGTCGGGATTTTACTTTACGCCTTATTGGGCAAACTTGCCGATGTTTTGGCACAGGGGCTTGAGCGCTATTTCTTGCGCTGGCATGCAGGCTATCAACCATAAATTTCGAGGGCTTTGATCATGACCAATTTAAATTTACCGTTATATCCAGATAAACCAGCGAACCGACCTCTTGAAACGTCTGTTCAGGTTGAAGATGCACCGATAGGTGCCGAAATCAGTATTGAACAGCTGCATAAATTTTATGGGCAGGTGAAGGTTCTAGAAGATCTTGATCTGCATATTCGACCGGGTGAGTTTGTTGCGATTGTAGGTCGAAGTGGCTGTGGCAAAAGTACGCTGCTGCGCTTAATTGCAGATTTGGAACAACCCAGTTATGGCGAGATTAAGTTTAAATCTGCACGAAATTTTCGTGAAGGCATTACCAGTGATGATATTCGGGTGATGTTTCAGGATCCACGTCTTTTGCCCTGGAAAAGTATTTTACAGAATGTACAGCTAGGATTAGCCAAAGATAAACGTGATATTGCTGAACAACTCTTGGAAAAAGTCGGACTCAAAGACAAAGCAGATCAATGGCCATCACAGCTATCGGGAGGTCAACGCCAACGTACAGCGCTGGCTCGGGCTTTATCGCATTCACCACGTATCCTGCTTTTAGATGAACCTTTAGGCGCACTGGATGCTTTGACCCGTCTGGAAATGCAAAATCTGATTGAGCGCTTGTGGAAAGAACAAGGTTTTACCGCCATTTTGGTCACACATGATGTCAGTGAAGCAGTCCAACTCGCGGACAAAATTATTTTGCTGGATAAAGGTCATATTGCGCATAGTTTTGAGGTCAATCTACCTCGACCACGCAAAAAAGGGGCTGAATTTGCAGAATTAGAACAACGTGTATTAGAGGCTGTTTTGGCCACATAAATAAAGCCGCAATCTGCGGCTTTTATTCATTCAAGAATTTACCTATTTAATTCAACAATACTTGATGAGATTGCTCAAGCACTTGAATAGCCGCTGAAAAATCGACGTGCTCTGCTGTTTGTCGATCGGTTTGAGCATACAACTGTTGTACAGCATGTAATAAACGTCCCTGCTGCGCGGTCTTTGCGATCAGATCAAGTGCGATCCCGATATCTTTTTGCAATAAATGTAGCGCAAACGTTTTATTAAAGCGCCGATTCATGATTTTTTGCGGCATCACCGTCTCAGACATGGTACTTTTACCACTGGAGTGATTAATACATGCCAAAGCAGCTTCTAAATTGACCCCACGCGCCTTGAGTACCGACAAACCCTCACTTAATGCCCAAAGATTAGCAGCCATTAGACTATTATTAATCGCCTTGACCGCAAAGCCAGCTCCACTTTCTCCGACATATTCTATCTTTCCCGCAAAGGCCTGAATCACAGCTTTGGCTCGTTCAAAAGCAGTGGCATCACCCCCAACCATTACAGTCAACGTTCCCTGTTCTGCACCAATGGTTTGTCCTGAAACTGGCGCATCCAAAAACTCGATATTCCGCTGTTTTAACGAATGGCTCAACTGTTGTGCCGAGCAAGGAACACCACTGGTACAATCTATCCAGATACTGCCAGATTGAGGTGGATGTGCAGCAATCATCGCTTCCACCTCTGCACTTGTTGGAAGGCAGGAAAAAATAAAGTCGGCCTGTACTAACACATCCAGATCAACTGCAACTGTTGCAAATTGGGCTGCATGTGCCTCTGCTTTACGTTGAGTTCGATTCCATACCATGACCGTGGCATCGAGCTGAGTTAAATGCCCCGCCATATGCCATCCCATCGCGCCTAGACCTATAAATCCGATTCGCATCAGCAGATTTACTCCTTAAGACCGCGGGCTAAGCGGTTGAATATTTTGATCATCATGTGCTGTAGTGTCTGTCTGGTTTAAAGTCTTTTGATTTCGATTCAGCAATAAATTCAGCACAATCGCAGCCAGCGTCGCAGTTCCAATTCCGCCTAGATCAAACGGACCGATATGTAAACTGAAATTTCCTGCCCCCATGATCAAACTCACTGCGGCAATAATCAGGGTACTGTTTTGACTAAAATCAACCCGATTATCAATCCAGATTTTAGCTCCCGCCACGGTAATCAAACCAAAGACCACGATCGAAGCACCGCCCAGTAAAGCAACTGGAATGGTATGAATCACGGCACCAAATTTAGGTGAAAGACCCAGTAAAATGGCAAATATTCCCGCAACAACGAATACGGTCGTCGAATAAACTTTGGTCACCGCCATCACGCCAATATTTTCAGCATAGGTGGTCATCCCTGTCCCGCCAATTGAGGCAGACATGGTAGTACACACGCCATCAGCAAAAAATCCACGCCCCATATACGGCGAAAGATTGCGTCCAGTCATGGCAGAAACCGCCTTAAAATGGCCCAGATTTTCTGCTACTAAAATCAAGGCAACAGGGGCGATCAGCAAAATCGCATTGGCTTGAAAAACGGGCGTATGGAAGGTCGGTAAGCCAAACCAAGCCGCTTGTGCAATGGGGGTAAAATCAATGGCTTTGCCCCATCCCAATACATTGGCGAAGATAAAATAGGCAAAATAAGCCACACATAACCCGACCAGTAATAGCAAACGACGGAGCATGCCTTTGGTGAATACTGCTACTGCGCTGATACATAGAATTGTGAGAACCGCCATCCATGTATCAAAACCATTGCTTGAAACGCCTTTAATCGTCACTGGAGCAAGATTTAATCCGATGATCATGACGATGGCACCTGTGACAATCGGTGGCATCAATTTTTCAATCCATGCCGTACCTGTACGCATCACCACCAAACCAATCAGCGCATAAATTATTCCGCAGACAACTGTTCCTCCCAAAGCCAAAGCCAGATTTGGGTTTGCTCCAATATCATTGTAGCCCGTTGCCGCGGCAACTGCTGCAATAAACGCAAAACTTGAACCTAAATAGCTGGGTAAACGCCCACCTGTAATTAAAAAGAATAAAATGGTGCCAAAACCAGTAATAAAAATCGTCAGATTGGGATCAAAACCCATCAATAACGGTGCCAGCACGGTTGCCCCAAACATGGCAAAAGCATGTTGTAAACCCAGTACAACACTTTTTCCTGCGGGAAGATATTCATCAATCTGAACAGGATTTTGATCCAGATTGCCTTGATAAGGTTTAAATTTGACAAACCACGGTTCTTGACTCGACATCGCTATTTCTCCTCATTTCACATGAGATTTAAGCTACATAATGGGGTTCACAATAGTTGCGGTTAAAATACATTAGGGGGTTTTGCCCCTGACCATACTGGATCGCCTTGACCTCGCAGAAAAAAACATCGTGGCTACCGACGGATAGGCTCTGCACCACTTCACAATCAAACGACACCAAGGCATCTTCTAAAACAGGCGCCTGTGTGACCAATGTTTGCCATTCTCCCTGAGCAAAGCGTTCAGGCATTGGCGTTTTGCCGCCAAAAAGATTAGATAGGGTGGTCTGATGCGCCGCCAGCGTATTGACACAAAGCACCTGATTTTTCTGAAAAGTTTCAAATACAGAAGCAGAACGGTTTAAACACACCAATAATGTCGGTGGGGTATCGGTGACACTGCACACGGCAGAAGCCGTAAAACCTGATTTCCCAGCGACACCATCGGTGGTAATCACATTAACCGCAGCGCCCAGATTCGACATCCCCTGTCGAAAGGCCTGTTGATCGACCTGCAAATGCGTAGAACGATGAGACGGTGTAATTTTTTCAAGCACGCTTTTAAGCTGATTTGTGGTGTGTGTTAATACAGTCATTGCTGATCTCCCCCTCAAAACATCAACGTCATGAGGATTCACGTATGCTATTTAACAGCATAAGAAATTGGTTTTGGTGTAGTTAAACGTGCGCCACTGAGGCGATTTCAACCAGTGCATCGGGTTTGACCAATCCCACCTGAATGCAGTAACGGGCGGGACGTTCATCTGGAAAATATTCCGCATAAACCTGATTCATCGCGGCGTAATCTGCCCAGTCTCGTAAAAAAATATGGTTAAAGGTGACGTCTTGTAAGCTTCCGCCCGCATTGGCTAAGATTCCCTTAATCGTCTCTAATACATGGCGGGTTTGTGCGGCGGCATCACCGACATGCAGCACATTGTTATTTTCATCAAAAGCTAAAATCCCTGAGACATACACGATATTATCGGCTTTGGTTGCAGGCACATACGGTGCTAAAGGCGGTGGTGTTCCTGCTGGTAAAATAATCTGTTTAGGCATGACGATACTCCCTTAAGCGGTCTTGGCAAACTGTGGGTTATGTTGAAATGTGTCGACAAAACTTTGCGTATCTGACACCCAGCCAAAAAAAGTTTTGATGTTGTACATACTGGCTGTATGCATTTCAGGCGGGCCGGCCTGATAGCAGGCATCGTCTAAGGCCACCCCGAAATATTCAAGGAAGAAACCATCGCGCAGAGTCGATTCCACACAGACATTGGTGGCAATCCCGACAAACACCAAATTGCGAATCCCGCGAGCGCGTAACATGCTATCCAGTGCAGTATTGAAGAAACCACTATATCGTGGTTTTTCAATCACAATATCTTGTGTTGTAGGTTGTAATTCATCAATGAGTTCAAAATCCCAACCGCCTTTTGCCAGTAATTTACCCTGTAGCTCAGGCTGTTTACGCATGGTTTTCAGCGCATTGGATTTATGAAAATTAGGCGAACCTGCACCGCCCGCTTCGACATATTGATGATCCCAACCATTTTTAAAGTAAATCACCTGAATGCCCGCAGCATGGGCTGCTGTAATCGCTTTTTGAATATTGGCAACCACAGGTTTGGTTTTGGAGACATCAAAACCTGCCAGATCCAGATAACCTCCGATCGAGGTATAGGCATTTTGCATATCAATTACGATGAGAGCGGTCTGTTCTGGCGCAAGTTGGATCGCTTCAGGTTCCGCTTTTAACACACGACCTGTACCTGCGCGTTCGGTAAAATCTGCAATCACGGTATTCATGCGCTTTTCTCCAAAGTTTGAGTGGGTTGATACTCAGCAACCACCTCCTGACGCGATTTCATCAGCGGTTGGATCCGTTCGCCAAAGTCTTCAACGCCTTGTACAAAGTCATCAAAAGTCAGCAAGATGCCTTCTGTCCCTTGAATCTCCGCAATTTCATCTAGCATGGCGGCGACCTTCTCATACGAACCGACTAGCGTTCCCATGTTGATATTGACGGGCGAAACACTGGATGCCATTTGACGAATATTGGTATCTGTGCCTGATTTAGTATCTTTGCCACCTTGATTCATCAGCCAATTGATCGCCTCTACGTCGGCACCGTCGTTATAGCTTTGCCATTTCGCCATTGCTTTTGCATCGTTTTCTGCCGCAATCACCATAAACAACACATAGGTCTGAACATCACGACCTGTTTGGTCGGTAAAATGTTTTAAACGATCATTAATCTCTGCGTATGCCGTTGGTGTATTCAATCCTTTACCAAACACGAAGTTATAATCGGCATGTTGGGCGGAAAATTCGAGCCCTGTATCGGATTGTCCTGCGCAGATAATTTTCATCTCACTTTGTGGTTGCGGACTCACCCGGCAATCATCCATCTGAAAATGTTCACCCTTAAAATCTGACTGCCCTGTCGCCCAAAGTTCTCTCAAAATTTGAACGTACTCAGACAAATATTCATAACGCTTGCCAAAATATTCATCGCCTGGCCACATTCCCATTTGGCTATATTCAGGGGCTTGCCAACCTGTCACGACATTCAGACCAAAGCGTCCATTGGAGATTGAGTCAATGGTCGAGGCCATCCGAGCCACAATCGCTGGCGGCATGACCAATGTTGCAGCGGTTGCATAAATTTTGATTTTGCTGGTAACCGCAGCCAGTCCTGCCATTAACGTAAAAGTTTCGAGGTTATGATCCCAAAATTCAGTTTTTCCACCAAATCCACGTAACTTGATCATGGACAGGGCAAAATCGAAACAATAATGTTCAGCGCGTTGTACAATTTGCTTGTTGAGTTCAAAAGTGGGCATATATTGTGGCGCATTTTCTGAAAGCAGCCAGCCATTGTTTCCGATGGGACAAAAAACACCTATTTTCATTTGGTCAATCCTCTTGGGAAGATGGAATGCACGGATGACTTGAGCAATCGCTAAAACTCATCAATTCAATTTCTAAGAATGGCCATTTCTTGTTATTTTCTAATGCATATGCCATGCCAACTTTGTTTTATTCATAATTTATAAGCATTTGAATAAAACATATGGTCAAATTGTTTTTACCGTTTAGTAAAATTATGGCGCACAACAATGCACTATTTAAGTGAAACGCGAGTCAATAACGTGCAAAAAAACAGCAAAACCGTGATCATGACATTCGACTAAAATTTATATAATTTGTTTGCTTTTTGAACAAAAAGATGCTGGAATTTCAAACAACTCCCGCAAGATGAAGTACTTATTTTTTCTTCTCGGGCAGAAAAATAAATTTAGGCTGTGCACAAATCGCACGGTTTACCTTACAATCCTTCTGAACCGTCTAGACTAGTTATGCCAATGGAACAAAAAAAGAGTACGCAAAAACGAAATCAGTTGCTCAGTGCTGCACTGGATGTCTTTTCAACTTACGGTTTTAGCGGGGCAAGTCTGGATGAAATTGCTCAACTGGCAAATATGCATAAGTCCAATATTTTCTATTATTATGAAAATAAAGAAGCGCTTTATGTGGAAGTGCTGACCACGGTTTTACAAAAATGGCTGGCTCCTTTACAAACACTGGAAGTCGAACTCGAACCGACAGAAGCACTGGCGCATTATTTGATTCAAAAAATAGAAGTATCGCGGACTCAACCTAAAGCCTCTAAGCTTTTTGCTTTAGAGATTATTCAGGGTGCACCGCATATTTTGGAAATTTTAAAAGGGCCATTAAAAAAACTATTTAAACGCAAGGCCAAAGTGATTCAAATATGGCAGGAACAAGGCAAGATTTCTGCCGACATTGATCCAGAATTATTGATTTTAAATATTTGGGCGGTCACTCAAAATTATGCTGACTTTAGTATTCAAATGGAAATGGTCACAGGCAAAACCCTGCGTAATCGCAGTATGCAGCAACGTGCGATTGAGCATACGGTACATATGATGCTTTACGGCGTATTGCCACGTCCTTCAACTTGATCTTTATCGGTGCTAATCAGCTTTAGAAGGTTAAAATTGATGAGACTCGTCACAGCGCATTTCACTACGATCTGAACAGTGATAAAGATCGATCAAATCTGCTGTAAAAATCTTAAAATCCGCTGATTGACTAAAGCCGTTTGCGTTACCGTTGATGCATGCCCTCCCTCTGCCATCAAATAGAGTTCGGCTTGAGCTACTAATTTCCAGAGTTTTAAACTTTGATGGTATGGCACCAACATATCATCTTGATTTGCAATCAAAAGAACGGGCCTTTGCGCAAGCTCAGTCAAATGCTGTGGTGTAATCTGAAAATGCGTTAATGCTGAAATACGTCGTATAACATTTTGAATGGGTGGAAAATCTTTTTGCTGTTTTTGTTCTTGTTGCTCAATTTCAAGATGATACTGAGAAATCCAGCTTGGCGGATATAAAAATAAAGCCTGTGCAGCAATATACGCCGCAACACCCGCATGTTCGAGTAAAGCCAATCGGGTTTGGAAACATTTTAACGTGTGAGGATCTAGCGCTGCCCAACCATTAATCACGGTTAAGCTTTGCAGGTTTAATCCAGAGGTAGCAAGCAACTGAGTTAATTCCAGCCCAATAAATCCACCTATCGCATGACCCACGAAATGGAACTGGTGAATATTCAGTTGCAGCAATAGATTTTTAATCTGCTCGGCTAAATCCTGAAAAGAATAAGTTTCTGACAATAAGGCACTATCAGCATGACAGCCTTCATGATCATAAATCAAAACATTATAAGCTTGCTGAAAAGCAGCTATCTGTGGCTGCCAAAACTGACCGTGTCCACCCAGACCCGAAGAAAAAACCACGTATTCCTGACTGGCATTGAAAGCAGGATAAAGCTGATAGTTCATTTTAAACCATTTGGTCAAATTAATTTATCAATCACCCAGCAAGATTTATGCCTTTTTCTTCAAACCTAATTCACTATTTTAGAAATGGCGCTGATATAAGGCCAACAATTTTTGTGCACCCAAAAGTAAATTGGCTTCCCAATCCAAATGCGCCGTATCATTGGCACCATCGCTAATGTATTTGACTGAAATACAGCGAACACCTAATTTTTTACACACCTTGGCGATCGCATACGCTTCCATATCCACCAGATCACAGGTGAGCTTGGGTGCACCCGTTTCAAAAGAATCACCTGTACCACAAATGCCTTTTGGCAATTCTGAAAAAAAGGGTTCAAGCTCAATTGCAGCAGGAAAGTCCTGATCCAAAGGCGTAGTTCCAATCGCAAAGCCCAAAGGAGAAACGTCCATATCACGTTGCACCACCTGACTGACTTCAACCAATGTATGTGCATCAAACTTAGCACTGCCTGCACTCCCTAAATTCAACAGCACATCACAGCCCGTCTTTTGAATCACGTCAAATGCACTAAAGGCGGCATTGATTTTACCAATACCGCTATAGTGAATAGTGATGCCTGCGTGTTCAAATAATCCTTTGGATTCATCAGGAATTGCCATGATCAGCGCAACTTTCATGTTGTATTCTCTTCGTTTCATTACAGCGCATTTAAGCCGATCAGTTTTGCATATACAACTTTATCTAAAAAGAATTAATGATTTTCCTGCTGCTGTTTCCAAATCTGTAAGCAAGGAGAAAAAAATAATTGTCCTGAATATGCCCCACGAATGGTTTTTAAAGTGACCAACACCCATAAACCCAATAACAACATCATCAAACCGTGGACAATCACCGTCAAACTACTCCATTGTAATTGTAACGCCAATTGTTGCAGTGCCAAGATGAACACTCCTAAAGGAAAGGTCAATCCCCACCAGCCCAAATTAAATGGAATGCCCTGTCGCAAATGATGCAAACTTGCAAAAATCGCAATGCCTAACCACCAAATACCGACTCCCACAAACACCAGAGCAATGAATAGACCGCTATGCTGCAAAAAAGGCCCAAGCAGTTGTAAATTATGCTGTTGCAAAACCTGTGGAGCAGCCTGTCCAAGTAACAGCATTGCCAGTGCTCCCGTTCCAATCGGGCCAATCGATAACCAGCTTGAAATCGCCAATTCTTTTGGGGGGATTTGATGTAAAGCCAATCGCAATATCAAAATGGCCAAAACTAAAAAAGCAGGTAATACAGACGTGCCCCAGAGAATGTAACTGCCCCACAAGATTGCAACAGCATTGGGTAAATCTGGCGCAACATTCAAAATTAAGCCCCCAGAGCTTGCGGCAACTTCTGCGGCGACAATAGGAAGCAACCACATTGCGGTCATGCTCGGTAGTGTATGTTGCTGACGACTAAACATACAAAATGGCACAATCCATCCCACCAAAATCGCCAATAGCACATCCAGATACCAAAGTTTAAGCGCAATCAGCACAGCCAATTCACCGAAAAGAGGCACGCCATAGCTCAAAAAACCATTGAGAACCGTGGCCAATGCCATGGGAATCGTACCCAGAAACAAACTCATCGTCGGATGACTCAAAATCTGCTTGGCTTCTTCAGGGTAAAAAAACCAGCGCGCCAGATACAGCACACTAAAAACAATGAACAATGCGCTATTGAATATCCATAACATCATGCCAAGACGATAAAATAAACTGGACGCGAAAGGAAAATGCGCCAAAATCAAGGCGACCACACCAGTACCCATGACCACCGCAAACCAATTTGGGGTAAATTCCCGAATCAATTTTTGCTTCAATTGCATTTGATCAAATAGAATATTCATTCAATTTATCTCATCGTCTGATAGAAGCATCATAATCAAAGTTTAAAATAAGAAAAATTGATTTATTTTTAATTTAATTATAAGTATTATCTATAATAAGAAAAAAGATCGTGCTTTTTGCCTGCATAAAAACGCAACAATAGCACCAAGCCCTCAGTTTATGGCAATATAGAGGACTTTCAAAAATTAGCTTCATTGACATCCATGAAACTGCTCCGCCTGAATGCCTTATCGCCAAATTTTAAGTTGCCTGCGACTGCGGTGACGATTGGCAACTTTGACGGTGTCCATTTGGGGCATCAGGCGATGATCGCGCAACTCAAAAAAATTGCACAATCAAACGGCTTAAAAACGCTGGTGATGGTCTTTGAGCCCCAACCCCTTGAATATTTTAAAGGCTTTGACGCGCCACCACGGATTAGTTCGCTTCGAGAAAAAGTCGAATATTTGACTGAATTAGGCGTGGACTATATTGCTATTGCCAAATTTGATGAACAATTTCGCGGTCTAAGCGCACAACAATTTGCAGATTTACTACATTTTAAACTCAATGCACAGCAACTGATTTTGGGCGATGATTTTCATTTTGGTAAAAACCGTCAGGGCAATAGCGCGTTTTTACGTGATTATGGCTTTCAAGTCACCAATTTAGACACCATTGAATACCATGGAGAACGGGTGAGTTCTACTCGTATTCGTCAGGTTTTGGCCGAAGGTAATTTAGCTCTGGCAGCACAGCTGTTGGGTCGTCCTTACAGCATTATAGGTCGAGTGCAATATGGCGATCAGATTGGTCGCACTATTAACTTCCCGACCATTAATGTGCGTTTAAATCGGCATAAACCGTGTTTAAGCGGTATTTATGGGGTAGATGTGGTCTGTGAAACCAGGTCTCTACGCGATAAAGTGCAAAGTGATGATCCTACACAAAAAGGCATTGAGGGCTATCATCTCGACAGTTTATTTGGTGCAGGTCATGTCGGAACACGCCCTGCGATTCAACAGGAACATCCCGAATGGCGATTGGAAGTACATTTCCCGCAAGTTTCTGCTAATCTGTATGGCCTGTTAATGCGAGTGACGTTTCTAAACTTTTTACATGGTGAACGAAACTATCCATCGCTGGACGCGCTGAAAGCTGGAATTGACCAAGATGTGGAAGATTTACTTGAATTTCGAGAGCAACACCCACAATTCCCTTTTTAATCTTGAATTTTTTTGATGCTAAAACACGTCAGCTTTAACGCTGATCGAACTGGAAGACAACTTGCATGAGCGATAAGCAAACTCCTGAAAATGCCGTGGATTATAAAGCCACACTCAACCTGCCGGGCACCGAATTTGCCATGAAAGCCAATCTGGCTGTGCGCGAAGTCAAATGGTTAGAAGAGTGGTATGCCGACAACATTTATCAGAAGATTCGTGCAGCGCGTATTGGCAAGAAAAAATATGTTTTACATGATGGCCCTCCTTACGCTAATGGTCAGATCCACTTGGGTCATGCGGTCAATAAAGTCTTAAAGGACATTATTGTTAAAAGCCGTGTGATGGATGGTTTTGATTCGCCTTATGTACCGGGTTGGGACTGTCACGGTTTACCCATCGAACTCAAAGTCGAAGAAAAAGTCGGTAAGGTTGGTGTAAAGGTCGATGCTTCAACTTTCCGTAAAGCTTGCCGTGAATACGCCATGAGTCAGGTCGATTTACAGCGCAAAGACTTTATCCGTATGGGTGTGTTTGGGGATTGGCAAGATCCGTACCTGACTATGAATTTTAAACAAGAAGCGGATATCGTCCGTGCTCTAGGTGAAATTCAAAAAGCAGGTCATATCGAGCCCGGCTTAAAACCTGTCAATTGGTGTATCGATTGTGGTTCGGCACTGGCAGAAGCCGAAGTTGAATATGAAGATAAAAAGTCCGATGCAATTGATGTCGGTTTTGGTGTGGTTGATCTAAATGATCTTGGTCAACGCTTGAATGTAGAGGTGACTGCACCAACCGATATCGTGATCTGGACGACGACGCCATGGACATTACCTGCCAACCAAGCGGTTGCATTACATGCCGAAATTGACTATCAATTGGTACAGGTACAGAGTGACCGCGGTACTCAGAACTTTATCTTAGCCAAAGACTTGGTTGAATCTGCGATTGCCCGTTATAAACTAGAAAATCCTGTTGTTTTGGCAGATTTCAAAGGTGCCGTGCTTGAGCATCTGAGCTTACAGCATCCCCTGTTGGCTGATCGTCAAGTGCCTGTGATTTTAGGTGAACACGTCATTGCGACCAGTGGTACGGGTGCTGTACATACCGCGCCGGGTCATGGTGCAGACGACTATAAAGTGGGTCTGATCTATAACCTAAAAGTGGATAATCCTGTCGGTGGCAATGGCGTGTATTTACCGACTGCGCCCATTTTTTCAGGCGAACATATCTATAAAGCCAATCCGCAAATTATTGAAGCATTAGGCGCTGTAGGCCGTTTATGGGCGCATCAACCGATCGTACACAGCTATCCACATTGTTGGCGTCACAAAACCCCAATTATCTTCCGTGCCACACCGCAATGGTTTATCAGCATGGATGCCAAGGGTTTACGTGAATGTGCCTTAAATGCGATTGAAAATGACATCAGCTTCGTGCCTGACTGGGGTAAAAACCGAATTGAGTCGATGATCGAAGGTCGTCCAGACTGGTGTATCTCACGTCAACGAACTTGGGGTGTTCCAATTCCGTTCTTTGTGCATAAAGATACGCATGAACTGCATCCACGTACGGCTGAACTGATCGAAGAAGTAGCGGAGTTGATTGAGAAAGAAGGCATTGATGCTTGGTTCAATCGTGAAGCCAAAGACTTTATCGGTGCAGATGCCGAACAGTACAATGCGGTACGTGATACGCTCGATGTCTGGTTCGATTCGGGTACGACCCACTATGCGGTACTACGTCAGCGCGAAGAACTCACCGATCCTGCCGATTTGTATTTAGAAGGGTCAGATCAACATCGTGGCTGGTTCCAGTCATCTTTATTGACTTCGATTGCCATCAACGAACGCGCGCCATATAAAGGTCTACTCACACACGGTTTCGTGGTCGATGAAAAAGGTCGCAAAATGTCGAAGTCTTTGGGCAATATCATCACGCCACAAGACATCATCAAAGACATGGGTGCCGATGGTCTTCGTTTCTGGATTGCTTCGAGCGACTATCGTTATGAAATGACTGCGGGTAAAGAAATTTTCAGTCGTGCATCAGACGGTTATCGTCGTATCCGTAATACCTTGCGTTTCTTGTTGGCCAACCTCAATGGCTTTAAACCATCAACCGATGCCCTGCCAGTTGATCAACTGATTGCATTGGATCAATACATCCTGCAACGTGCTGTTGAGGTTCAAAAAACGATTCAACAAGCCTATGAAGATATGAACTTCCATATCGTATGTAGCGCTTTGACCAATTTCTGTATCAATGACTTGGGTGGTTTTTATCTCGATATCATTAAAGATCGTCAGTACACCACCAAAGCGGATTCACAGGCGCGTCATTCTGCACAAACTGCGCTGTATCACTTAGTTCAAGCCTTTGTTCGCTGGATGGCACCGATCTTGAGCTTTACTGCACAAGAAGCATGGCCATTGATTCCAGAGCAAACCGAACAATATGTGTTTATGGCTGAATGGTATGATTTGCCTGTGGCATCCACAGCAAATCTGATTTCTGAAGCCGATTGGCAAACCTTGATTCAAGTTAAATCTGCCGTCAACAAGCAGATTGAAGCGGCACGTAATGCCAAACTGGTCGGTAGTAATTTGTCTGCCAAAGTTGAGATTTGGGCCAAAGATGAACTGCAAACAGTATTGAACCAATTAGGTGACGAATTACGTTTTGTTCTGATTACGTCTCAAGTCAATGTTTATCCATTTGCTGAACAAGGTGAAGCAACCGAGATGGATGGCTTACGCGTGCAAATTTCGGCAGCAGAAGGTGAAAAATGTGTGCGTTGCTGGCATGTATTGCCCGATGTGAATACCCATACTGATCATCCGGGTTTATGTGGTCGTTGTATCGTAAACGTCGCAGGTCGTGGCGAAGTGAGAAAATATGCCTAAGGCTCAAGCAAAACAAGGCTTATTCCAGTTTTATCCGCACAACCTGATCTGGCTCGGACTTTCTGTCCTTGCCATCATCATAGATCAATGGACAAAGTGGATCGCCAGTACACATCTGACTTATGCTGATCCTGTGCCTGTATTACCATTTTTAAACTGGACGCTGCTGCATAACTATGGTGCAGCATTCAGTTTTCTCTCGGATGCAGGCGGTTGGCAGCACTATTTATTTACAGGGCTAGCAGGTATTGTCTCGATTATTTTTGTGTTTTGGCTGATGCGTATGCCTAAACACAACATTATCTTGCCTGCGGCCATTGCTCTGATTCTAGGCGGTGCTTTAGGCAATTTAATTGATCGTATGACCTTGGGTTATGTGGTCGATTTTATTCATGTCTACTATAAAGACCACCATTTTCCTGCATTCAATATTGCCGACAGTGCCATTACGCTAGGAACCATCCTCTTGTTAATTGATACTTTTTTTCTTGAAAAGAAACGTATCCAACGTGCAGAAGTGAAACATGACTGAAATTATTCAACCAAATGAAGAAATTCGTATTCAAGAAGGCGCTCAGGTCGAGTTACATTTTTCTGTAGCGCTGGAAAATGGCGTCGAGATTGATAACACGCGTAGTCGCGAACAACCAGTCAGCTTAACCATTGGTGATGGTAATTTATTACCGGGTTTTGAAAAAGCTTTATTTGGTTTACGCGCAGGCGACCGTCGTACCGTGCATTTGCCACCAGAAGATGCTTTTAGTCCGTGGAACCCTGAAAATGTTCAAAAATTTGATACGGTTAAATTTGAACAACGTCCGATTGTTGGTCATATGATTGAATTTGAAGATAAGGCTAAAGCCACCTTGTTTGGTGTCGTGGCATCAGTCAATGATGATATTACTGAAGTGGATTTTAATCATCCGCTTGCAGGAAAAAATATTAGCTTTGAAGTTGAAATCTTTAAAGTCACCCCTGCTGGTCAGCAAGGCGTGAAATTAATGTAATACAAAAGCTCTCATCCGAGAGCTTTTTTTACGCTTAAAAAACAGTATAAGATGGTCTAAACCAAAATAGCATATCAATAAAATACAGGATCATCACATGCACATTTATATTATTGTTGGAAGTATCCGTGAGGGACGTACTGCGATCAAAGTTGCAAATTGGGTAAACCACAGTCTTTCGAGTCAACCAAATACAGATCTCCAAGTTGAAATTATTGATTTAAAACAATGGGATTTACCACTTTTCGCAGGCAGCCATCCACCTGCTACGGGTATTTACGACCAACCCAAACAACAAGAGTGGGCAGATAAAATTGCGCAGGCAGATGCCTTTATTTTTATTAGCCCTGAATACAATCACGGTTATAGCCCTGCGCTTAAAAATGCATTGGATTATTTGGGTAAAGAATGGAGTGGAAAACCAGCCTCATTTATTAGCTACGGGGTGACCTATGGTTCAAATTCAGTTGGACAAATTCGCCAAGTCACCTCAAGTTTAAATATGATCGATCCGAATGCTGTGATTGAAATTCGAGATATCTTCAAACGTAATAAAGATGAAACCTTTGAAGCCAATGAATTTGAAGAAAAAGCATTAACCGATTTGGTAAAGAAACTCAAAAAATACCAAAAAAATTCTGTGTAAGCTAAAACTTACATATATCGTCGTTATTGACGAATTGGTGTATCAATAGATTTAATCTATTCTAAAAAACATACAGAGACAGGAAGTCTCATTGAAAATAATTAGATGCATAGGATGCGGTCATAGATAGGATATTTGTGGCACTATAAACGGAATATAAAGAAGCCCTGTCAGGATGATGGGGCTTCTTTTTATCTATTACTTATATAAGATTTACAGACTTCTTAGATATTCAACCACATCGGTATTTTTTGCCATTTCAGCAAGCTGTAGCGCAGTATATTCGCTTTTATATGCGACATTTGCACCTTTGCCCACGAGTAACTTCACTACGGCTAAACTGTCATTCTCAGCGGCTGCCTGTAGTGCACTATAGCCGTCATCATCAGTCTGATTGGGATCAGTTCCTTTTGCCAATAATTGTTCGATTTGTTCCACATCACCGAGAGATGCCCAGTATACAAGCTCAGGAAGATGTAGCTCTTCATCATCTTCAGGGAGTTGGGAGAAAGAGTTGAGTTTCATGACAGAGACCTATCTTTTTTAATTAAGATAAACTTTTTCATATAATTTTGCTATTTCTTTAACGTTATTAGGCTCTATATAAAGCGAATCTATTTTCTCTAATTTCCCCTAAACAATTTTGTTGATTTTAAAATTTAGTAAATATACTATTATTTTTAGTAAATTTTAAAATAAGGACAGCTTATGGACAGCCAAGCACTGATTCAATTAGCAATCAAACATCTCTCATGTACACAAAAAGAGCTTGCTCATCATTTGGGAGTATCACCCACCCAAATAAGCAAATGGAAAAAAGGAGAATACATTTCTTTTGAAATGCAGGAGAAGTTTAAAATTTTATTAAATATTGATGATTTACACCCAGAATTTATTCTTATGGCTGGCTCCTTAGATAATGCAAAAAAATGGGATCATCTTATCCATGTCTTAGCGAATCTGGCCTATGGTGCTGCTGAAACTGGTTATGATACAGCGCCTTTACAAGATGAATTACAACTTTTAAGTTGGCATACATTTCATACACTGAAACAGATAGGACTTACTCATCCTTTCTCTTTCCCAGTAGAACTAGATATTGACTATGAAAATTCAGATGAGGAAGCATATGAAATATTCATGGAAAATATAGAAAACCATCCTATTTCTCATTTAATTTGGAATATATTTTTAGCTCTAAATGATGTTTACGGTTTTTATGCTGCTTATATCGCAGAAATTATTGATGATGAAAGTTTAGATTTATTTGAGACAGATGCAGTCAATATCGAACTTTGTTTAATGGAATTAGCCGCATGTAAAATTGATATTTCAGCAGAAATAGCTCCTAATTTTAATGACTTTAGATATGAAACTTTAGAAAACTATAAGAAATGGCTCAATATTGTTAAAGACAATGCCTTTCGTGCAAATATTCCGCTTAGAGCAGAACTATTAAATCTTATTTATGATTCTCAAGAAGAGATTAGTTATGAAGCTGAAGCAGAAAGTCTAGGAGTCAATGAAAGACGCATCCATCCTGATATTTATATGAATGAACTATTAATCGGAATGCGCACAATACATCAGATTTTACCAATTATTATGAAAAAGTTAGAAATTTACGATGAATTTAAATTGGATCCATCAGATTTTAAGCTTGGCAATTGAACAGTAAGGTATAAAATTATGAAACAAGATCAATCTGAAATAGAAAAAACAATTCAAAAATTAAAAGATGAGCTTTATTTAACACGTTATAGCCTTTTAAGTCTGATCGCAGAACCCTATCATAAAATACTAACCAGTTATTATTTACCGACTAAACAAGAAAGGTATCAATGGCTTAATGAAGCAATTCAAGAAATTCTAGATCTTACTCAACCCATTGAAAAGTACAAAGATTCATATAGTCCAAGAGCTTATTGCCCTTTATGCAAACAAGAAAGCTCTTCATGGTATGGTGAATCAGGCTTTACTTTTCCAGAAGGTTTACGCCGACATTTAGTTGGTTATGGGCGCACACATCAATGTGTTGTCACAGGGACAGCTTACAAGTTGGCACTAAATTATTGGCATGAGCAATTTGCAGAAATCGAAAAGCAAGAATGGATAGATAAAGATGAAAAACTAAAACAGAGAAAGCAAGTTGAAATGTTATATAAAATCTCACCTTATGATGAGGGGCATCTTATTGATGAGTCTCTGTGGCATGAAACTAGAAATTCACAACAACTTACATGGGCTATGGAACGCTTAAATCATTTAGGTTTCACTGAACATAAAGAAAAAAATACAATTTCATGGATAGATGAGTATGAGAATTGGATTGTTTATGCGGATATTAGACAAAATGGGCGTATAGAATTTAGTGTATGGAAAAAACCTATATGCAAAAAGAAACCCATAAATGCTTACAAACATCATATTAATAAATTCCATTTACTCGATATATGGAAAAATGATTTAAAATTAAAATATAGTTCAAGATTACCTAAATAATAGAATTCAGGACTTAAATAACTGCACTAAATCAGAATTTAGTTATCAACAGATTTATTGAAAATTCACCTTAATTCTTCGGTTCTGTATTTAACTTTTTAAATAATATTTTCATTAATTAGGGCAAGCTAGATTTAAAAGAATCTAATCTATGTAACTTGTATTATTTTCTATATCCCGATGATATTCCATACTTTAACGAAGCTATCGTTCAGGAATTAACAACCAGTTAGTTTCTTTGATTTTCTATATATTGCATCTATTCTCTTTATAAAAAAAACACCCCCTCTGCATAAGCGGAGGGGGTGTCTTAGATTTAAAAGCTGGCGATGACTTACTCTCACATGGCTAACGCCACACTACCATCAGCGCGAAGAGGTTTCACTTCTGAGTTCGGGAAGGGATCAGGTGGTTCACTCTTGCTATTGTCGCCAGCAAACTGTTGTGGTGCTTTGGGGTCTTATTCACATTACTTAATAATGTATGCCTTACTTACGAACCAAAGAGTTATTAACGGATTGGAAATTGAGTCGGTATTGTAACTAGTTTATTGACTAAATCAAGTTTTCGTATCGAATTTATCTTGAATACAACAACTGTTTGGGTGTTGTATAGTCAAGCCTCACGAGCAATTAGTATTGGTCAGCTTCACATATCACTATGCTTCCACATCCAACCTATCAACGTCCTAGTCTTGAACGGCTCTTTAGGTGACATATAGTCACAGGGAAATCTTATCTTGAGGTAGGCTTCCCGCTTAGATGCTTTCAGCGGTTATCCCTTCCGAACATAGCTACCCGGCGATGCGACTGGCGTCACAACCGGTACACCAGAGGTTCGTCCACTCTGGTCCTCTCGTACTAGGAGCAGATCCTCTCAAATTTCCAGCGCCCACGGTAGATAGGGACCGAACTGTCTCACGACGTTCTAAACCCAGCTCGCGTACCTCTTTAAATGGCGAACAGCCATACCCTTGGGACCTGCTTCAGCCCCAGGATGAGATGAGCCGACATCGAGGTGCCAAACACCGCCGTCGATATGAACTCTTGGGCGGTATCAGCCTGTTATCCCCAGAGTACCTTTTATCCGTTGAGCGATGGCCCTTCCATACAGAACCACCGGATCACTAAGACCTACTTTCGTACCTGCTCGACTTGTGGGTCTCGCAGTTAAGCGCGCTTTTGCCTTTATACTCTACGCGTGATTTCCGACCACGCTGAGCGCACCTTCGTACTCCTCCGTTACTCTTTAGGAGGAGACCGCCCCAGTCAAACTACCCACCAGACATGGTCCTCGCCCCGGATTACGGGGCAGAGTTAGAACCTCAACATTACCAGGGTGGTATTTCAAGGATGGCTCCAATGCAACTGGCGTCACATCTTCATAGCCTCCCACCTATCCTACACAAGTAAGGTCAAAGTTCAATGTCAAGCTGCAGTAAAGGTTCACGGGGTCTTTCCGTCTAGCCGCGGGTACACTGCATCTTCACAGCGATTTCGATTTCACTGAGCCTCTGCTGGAGACAGCGCCGCCATCATTATGCCATTCGTGCAGGTCGGAACTTACCCGACAAGGAATTTCGCTACCTTAGGACCGTTATAGTTACGGCCGCCGTTTACTGGGGCTTCGATCAAGAGCTTCGCTTACGCTAACCCCATCAATTAACCTTCCAGCACCGGGCAGGCATCACACCCTATACGTCCACTTTCGTGTTTGCAGAGTGCTATGTTTTTAATAAACAGTTGCAGCGGCCTGGTTTCTGCGGCTGCCAAGCGCTCAGGGAGCAAGTCCCATCACCCTCAGCAGCGTACCTTCTCCCGAAGTTACGGTACCATTTTGCCTAGTTCCTTCAGCAGAGTTCTCTCAAGCGCCTTGGTCTACTCGACCTGACCACCTGTGTCGGTTTCGGGTACGATTCCTGTGTAACTGTAGCTTAGAGACTTTTCTTGGAAGTATGGTATCAGCCACTTCACTGTACAAGTACAGCTTGATATCGACTCTCAGCATAGAGCACCCCGGATTTGCCTAAGATGCATGCCTACTGTCTTCCACCTGGACTACCAACGCCAGGCTGACTTAACCTTCTCCGTCCTCTCATCGCATTACACAGAAGTATGGGAATATTAACCCATTTCCCATCGACTACGCCTTTCGGCCTCGCCTTAGGGGTCGACTCACCCAGCCCCGATTAACGTTGGACTGGAACCCTTGGTCTTTCGGCGAACGGGTTTTTCACCCGTTTTGTCGTTACTCACGTCAGCATTCGCACTTCTGATACCTCCAGCATACTTCTCAATACACCTTCATCGGCTTACAGAACGCTCCCCTACCACGTAACTTAAAGTTACATCCGCAGCTTCGGCACATAGTTTTAGCCCCGTTACATCTTCCGCGCAGGCCGACTCGACTAGTGAGCTATTACGCTTTCTTTAAAGGGTGGCTGCTTCTAAGCCAACCTCCTAGCTGTCTATGCCTTCCCACATCGTTTCCCACTTAACTATGATTTTGGGGCCTTAGCTGGCGGTCTGGATTGTTTTCCTCTTGACTACGGACGTTAGCACCCGCAGTCTGTCTCCCGGATAGTACTCATAGGTATTCGGAGTTTGCATCGGTTTGGTAAGTCGGGATGACCCCCTAGCCGAAACAGTGCTCTACCCCCTATGGTATTCGTCCGAGGCGCTACCTAAATAGCTTTCGGGGAGAACCAGCTATCACCAGGCTTGATTAGCCTTTCACCCCTATCCACAAGTCATCCCCTGGCTTTTCAACGACAGTGGGTTCGGTCCTCCAGTTAGTGTTACCCAACCTTCAACCTGCTCATGGATAGATCGCCTGGTTTCGGGTCTACACCCAGCAACTATACGCCCTATTAAGACTCGATTTCTCTACGGCTCCCCTATGCGGTTAACCTTGCTACTGAATGTAAGTCGCTGACCCATTATACAAAAGGTACGCAGTCACCGAACAAGTCGGCTCCCACTGCTTGTATGCATGCGGTTTCAGGATCTATTTCACTCCCCTCACAGGGGTTCTTTTCGCCTTTCCCTCACGGTACTGGTTCACTATCGGTCAGTCAGGAGTATTTAGCCTTGGAGGATGGTCCCCCCATATTCAGACAAGGTTTCACGTGCCTCGCCCTACTCGTCATCATGATGTGTGCCCTTTCGTGTACGGGACTATCACCCTCTACGGTCGCACTTCCCAGAGCGTTCCGCTAAAACACACATCACTTAATGGGCTGATCCCCGTTCGCTCGCCGCTACTAAGGGAATCTCAATTGATTTCTTTTCCTAAGGGTACTGAGATGTTTCACTTCCCCTCGTTCGCTTCAATAACCTATGTATTCAGCTATTGATACCTACCTTATAGTAGGTGGGTTCCCCCATTCAGATATCTCCGGATCAATGGATATTTGCCGCCTCCCCGGAGCTTTTCGCAGGCTATCACGTCTTTCTTCGCCTCTGACTGCCAAGGCATCCACCACATGCACTTAATTACTTGACTATACAACCCCAAACAGTCGTTAATACCTACAAGTAGTATTACCAACATTACAGTTTGAAGTACTGTGCACTTAAGCACTGTACAGCTTCAATCTAAATTCATATACCAAAACGCTTGATTCAGTTAATTTGCTAGTTCTCAATTAACTCTGAGATCAGAATTACTTCTTCTCTCTTTGTTATTGAGTGAACAATTTATTTCAGACTCAATTCTCAATCTGTTAATGAATTAATGTAACCTCGTCAGCTACATTAAACTGTGATTAATCACAGAGCTTAATAAATCATTATATTTACTAAGCTCTATAATTATCTTAGCTTCAAGCTCCATCCTATGTGTGCCTGCGCACAGCATAGCTGTTTGCTTAAATTTCAAGGAAAAGCTGCGCTTTTCTGTTCTTGAAATTTGGTGGAGACTAGGAGAGTCGAACTCCTGACCTCCTGCGTGCAAAGCAGGCGCTCTACCAACTAAGCTAAGTCCCCAGCTTATATCATTTAAGTATCTTTAACTCTGTACTCATTAATCTATTCGTCAGAATGGTGGGTCTGACAAGACTTGAACTTGTGACCCCACGCTTATCAAGCGTGTGCTCTAACCAACTGAGCTACAGACCCTGAGAAATAAAAAAAGAGATTAATAATCTCTTTTTTTATTTCGCAAGACAAGCGCAGCGCGTAGTGCATGACTTATCTCTGAAATTAAAAGAGAAAACTCGTTCCTTTTCTATCTTTCATTCAGATACCAGAAGAACAACTTGTTGTGGATTCTTACCAATCAACCAATCTTTTCGTTAAGGAGGTGATCCAGCCGCAGGTTCCCCTACGGCTACCTTGTTACGACTTCACCCCAGTCATCGGCCACACCGTGGTGAACGTCCTCTTTGCAGTTAGACTATCCACTTCTGGTGCAACAAACTCCCATGGTGTGACGGGCGGTGTGTACAAGGCCCGGGAACGTATTCACCGCGGCATTCTGATCCGCGATTACTAGCGATTCCGACTTCATGGAGTCGAGTTGCAGACTCCAATCCGGACTACGATCGGCTTTTTGAGATTAGCATCCTATCGCTAGGTAGCAACCCTTTGTACCGACCATTGTAGCACGTGTGTAGCCCTGGTCGTAAGGGCCATGATGACTTGACGTCGTCCCCGCCTTCCTCCAGTTTGTCACTGGCAGTATCCTTAAAGTTCCCACCCAAAGTGCTGGCAAATAAGGAAAAGGGTTGCGCTCGTTGCGGGACTTAACCCAACATCTCACGACACGAGCTGACGACAGCCATGCAGCACCTGTATGTAAGCTCCCGAAGGCACCAATCCATCTCTGGAAAGTTCTTACTATGTCAAGACCAGGTAAGGTTCTTCGCGTTGCATCGAATTAAACCACATGCTCCACCGCTTGTGCGGGCCCCCGTCAATTCATTTGAGTTTTAGTCTTGCGACCGTACTCCCCAGGCGGTCTACTTATCGCGTTAGCTGCGCCACTAATCCCTCAAAGAGACCAACGGCTAGTAGACATCGTTTACGGCATGGACTACCAGGGTATCTAATCCTGTTTGCTCCCCATGCTTTCGTACCTCAGCGTCAGTGTTAGGCCAGATGGCTGCCTTCGCCATCGGTATTCCTCCAGATCTCTACGCATTTCACCGCTACACCTGGAATTCTACCATCCTCTCCCACACTCTAGCTAACCAGTATCGAATGCAATTCCCAAGTTAAGCTCGGGGATTTCACATCCGACTCAATTAGCCGCCTACGCACGCTTTACGCCCAGTAAATCCGATTAACGCTCGCACCCTCTGTATTACCGCGGCTGCTGGCACAGAGTTAGCCGGTGCTTATTCTGCGAGTAACGTCCAGTAGCTGGTAGTATTAATACCAGTACCCTCCTCCTCGCTTAAAGTGCTTTACAACCATAAGGCCTTCTTCACACACGCGGCATGGCTGGATCAGGGTTCCCCCCATTGTCCAATATTCCCCACTGCTGCCTCCCGTAGGAGTCTGGGCCGTGTCTCAGTCCCAGTGTGGCGGATCATCCTCTCAGACCCGCTACAGATCGTCGCCTTGGTAGGCCTTTACCCCACCAACTAGCTAATCCGACTTAGGCTCATCTATTAGCGCAAGGTCCGAAGATCCCCTGCTTTCTCCCGTAGGACGTATGCGGTATTAGCATCCCTTTCGAAATGTTGTCCCCCACTAATAGCCAGATTCCTAAGTATTACTCACCCGTCCGCCGCTAAGATCAGTAGCAAGCTACCTCTCTCCGCTCGACTTGCATGTGTTAAGCCTGCCGCCAGCGTTCAATCTGAGCCATGATCAAACTCTTCAGTTAAAATCATTTCGCACCTTATTAAAGACAAGGTGCCAATTCTGGCTCATCAATTACTGACAAATTCTCTCAAATAAACTTCGAGTAATTTAAACCAATCAATCAATGATAATTTTTCGATCAATCAATCAGTAAAAATCCACACAAGTTGTTCTTCTATTCTCTTAATGATCTATTCCTTACCTCGTCAGTAAGAAATTCAACTCAATACAAACCACTCAACCTTAACCCTAAAAGCCAAGATCTTCATCGTGTATCGCGTCGGGATGAGTGCATTATAGGGCAATTCCCTACACAAGCAAGCCCCTTTAACTCATTGTTTTATTGAGTGTTCTATTTTTGTGCATCGATCTAGTTTATTTTATAATCAAAACCAATGTAACTATTTATTTATAAAGCAGAAATATTAATTTCACATTTCTGCTTTATTGTTTGTTATTTAGCACTTTTTTGTGGCTTGATTTGCACACTCAGGATTTTAATCGGTTGTTTAGGCACATTTTGATAAGAACCTATAGTCGTTGTTGGAACTTTAACAATTTTATCGACCACATCCATGCCCTTTGTGACTTTACCAAACACTGCATACCCTGCATCTACTGGAGAAGCATTCAGGAAGTTATTATCTGCAACATTAATGAAGAATTGGCTAGTTGCAGAATTTGGGTTACTGGTACGCGCCATTGCTAAAGTACCACGTGTATTTTTAAGTCCGTTACTTGCTTCATTTTTGATTGCTGGTCGAGTCGCTTTTTCTTTGAGGTTGACATCCATGCCACCACCTTGAACCATGAAGCCAGGAATAACGCGATGAAAAATCGTCCCTGTATAAAAGTTGCTTTTTACATAAGTTTCAAAATTTTTGCTAGAAATTGGAGCTTGATCATTAAAAAGCTCAATCTCAATATTGCCCATAGAGGTTTTCATTTCAACGAGTGTATTTGCAAATACACTAATACTCATTAAACACCCCGTTGCCATTAAAGCGACTTTCTTTAACATGGTTTTTCCTTTTCTATCTCTATAGCGACCAAATTGCTAGCCAGACTAGCATAGTATGTTCATGGTCTATTTTTATAATATTGTTATTTGTATTATCAAAAAGATGTTCCACGTGAAACACCTTTTTATCTTTGATTTATCGTCTTGATTTCAATTAGGCGTGTTTATCCCAAAACTTTCTAAATGATTTACTCATTTGTACCAGATTGGCTTTGGCTTTACGCGAAACAGGTGTCAGGTTAATAAAACCGTGGGTTTGATCCAGATATTCATCATATTGAACCTTAACACCATTCTGACGCAATTTATGACTATAAATCTCACCCTCATCGTGTAGCACATCATGACCAGCCGTCACTACATATGCGGGTGCTATTTTTTTCAAATTTCCATAGGTGGGTGAAATCACTGGATCTGTTAATTCAATATGATATTGGGTTGCGTAGTAATCTGTGACGTAATCGATATCACGACCGGTCAATACCAAACCATCTTTATAGGCATAAAAAGAGGGATGACGGCTTTTAAAGTCTACCGCTGGATAAATCAAGAATTGAGCTTGTGGTGCATAAGACTTACCAATGGTTCGTTGAGCCACCACGGTGCTGATATTGCCGCCTGCGCTATCGCCTGCCACAGCAATACGATTTTTTAGAATTTTAAAATAGCGGCGGTTTTGATAAACCCAAGCCAACGCATCTTCACAGGACTGAATTAAATGCTTAGGAGAAAATTCTGGAGCGAGCGGATATTCAATACTTAATATTTGCACATTGGCTGATTTAGCAATCAGGCGACAAGCTTCATCATGTGTATCGACATTACCAACCACAAAGCCACCACCATGATAAAACACCACCATAGGCAGTTTTTTATTTGGATGCGGATGATAATGTCTGGCAAAGATCGTACCACTTTGTAAAGGTAAACGAATATCTTCTACAAACTCTAATGGTGTTGGTTTGCGTCGAATCGCCTGCATTTGCAGTTCAAACATTTGGCGGGAACGGTCAACATTTTCATCGATAAAACCCGAATACCCCTGTTTGTACTGCACCGCCATCAAGCATTTAGTGAAACTATCAAGTTGGGGATACTGATAGGGATAGCCCAGTAATTTAACAATGGACTCCTGAACAAAAGCAGGGAGTTTGTCTAATGCGCGCGCTGCTGGTCCCTGCCCTTTTTCTAATAATGCCTGAAGCTTTTGCTGCGATAGATTCACTGATTTCTCCCTTCAAATTGCTGTTATTCATTTTTTCTACATATTCAAGCGTGTCTTGACTATATGCGCATACAAGACACCTAATCAAGTTACATTTCCTTAATTTTTCCTACGCTAATCGCAACCACAATAAAAGTCATTGACTCAAACCTGAAATGGCATTGGATAGTTTTGTCATTGGTTAGATCAAAAATAAGGAGCAGTAAAATGAAAGTAATTTTGATCTCACTTGTCACTGCATTGCTTGCAGTTGGATGTGTAGTTTTACCTGAAGATCACAATCATCGGCATGGTGATCGATATGACTATGATCGAAATGATGATGGATATAACAGAAAAGGTCACTGGGACAGAGATCATGGTCGCTGGGATCATGCTAATGGGGGTTGGAGATATGCGGATCGCCCTTAACATCTGTACTCGTTAAATAACGTCGTTCAAATAAATCAAAGCCTAAATCTACGGAGATTTAGGCTTTGATTTGGTTCGTACTCAAGCATCCTGCCTTATTTACTGTACGACCATTTGCAACAAACATCCTGTTTGCTATGGAGCTACTATAATTGATGACTAAAGCCTTGCCTGAAGGCAATCGACCTAAGTATCTGTACGTCATATCTTCGCTGAATGTCGGCTTTGAACGTTTCAAATGAGTAGCAGCTCATCTAAAACTGAGTGTTATGGTGGCATCCAATGATCACTTTCATTCACCGCATCGCAGACAAAAAATATTATTGAACCGGTGCAGACTCAGGGGCAACTTGTGGTTGTTCAGGAGATGCCTGTACAGGTTGAGCCTGTGTTGAAGTATCCGCTTGCACTGCTACACCACCCTGCACACCCGTTGCTTCTGGGCTTGCAGACGCTTGTGTAGAACCTGAAGCATTTAAGCCAGCTTCCGAAGCACAGCCTACTGCTGTGAATGCTACACCTGCGAATACCAATGATAATAGACCAAGTTTCTTCATGTTTCTTTCCTTTCATTATGACGAAAATTTGCAAAGTCCAACTTTGCGCTGCCTATGATTCACAATTTCTTTTGGTCAAACTCACATCATTGGTTGGTGTTTATAGAGTTAGACGTACATGTTCTGCAATTTTTTTTAACTAAAAGCCATTTTGCTAAAAACAGAGCTTTAAATCATAAAAGCCGCGCTAACTTGTTATCCAACTTTTATTTTTTAATTTTAAATTGCAGGAGAATAGACTTCCTTCATAAATCATTTTTCAATCAATTTAATAGTTTATCTTTCACCCAATCTAAATTGTATATGCCAGCAAGTAAATTAAACCGCAGGTTTAATCGTTTACGACGATTTCTATATACACAAGATAAAATCTTAAAACATTTCATCCTTCCAAATACATGCTCTACTTGAATTCGTCTACGACCAATCTCTTTATTTAACTTTTTTAATTCAGAATCTAGTTTTTCAGTTTTCTTTGCTTTAGATGGCATGAGGCATCCAAAACCCAATTTCTTTATCCCTAAATACCCCTTATCAACGATAAAAAAGGGCTTAAATTTTAATTTCCTCATGCTTTTTTTAAATATTTTAAAATCATGCATGCTTCCATGACTTCCACATACACTCAGTATTTCACCTGTTGTATAGTGCATAGATAGCTGAAATTTAAAGGTATGTCGCTTTTTTTTACCGCTATACCATTTCTTCTGTTTTTTTTGGACGTTGAACTAATATTTCAGTTGCATCAATCACAACAACTTCCCAATCCACTTCATCTCGATTAGGAAGTTGTTTTGGCAAGTTAAATTTTCCAGAACGGATTAAGGTATCTTCAATAACACGTGTGATACGAATTGCACTCGTTTCAGATACACCGTAACTCATACCAAGATGGAAAAATGTTCGATATTCTCTCCAATATTCTATACATAAGAGCAAACGATCTTCCAACGGTAATTTATGCGGTCGTCCTTTACCAATATGACGGGGTAACTGCTTATTTATCTCGGCCAGCATGAGGTTAAATGTAGCCCAACTAACACCGGTAAGCCTACGAAACTTAACGTCTGATAATTTTTGAATATCTTTGAATTTCATCCAAGGATTATCCCTTGAATTAAATAATTTTGCTGATTAATTTAAGATCAAATAAATTGTACGTTTTTTGATTTATGAAGGAAGTCTAATGATCATAAATCTGGATGTTTACGTTATATAAATCACCTAAAACCATAATAAATTGTTACATCGTAATTGAGGGCTTTTTGCAGTACTTATCGTACATACAGGCCCATTCTTTTTGAATGAGCCCATTTTGCAGAGATGAAATTTTACAGCGTTTTGAAATTATGTCTCAAATTAAGGCCATTTCATTTCACCTTTAACTACCTTTGCACCCAAATCCAGAGTATCTGTTTCTTTGAGATCAGGATATTGTTGTTGCATTGTTTGAGAAAGTTGTTGTGCAGTTTTTGTGGTTTTTACTGCTTTCTCATAATTGTTTAAATAGTCCAATGAAAAATTCACGGCAGCTAAATTTTCTGGCGCATTTTCGAGCATATGTGCAGGTACGACTATTTGCGGCTGAAGAGCCTTGATCGCTTGCAGTGTACCAATGACTTCAGCACGATCTTTGGTTCTAGGCGTATCCGCCATCCATAAATGAATGCCCGATGACACTGGAATCCCCCCTACCACGGCTTTGATTGACGGAATCCATAAATAAGTCAATTCATGATTTCCCTTTATCTCGATCTGTTCATTTTCCAGTTGGAGTGTTTTGCCAGTGAATGCTTGTGGAATGATGATGCTCTCAGGTGCATTGACGCCCATTTTAGGAGACCAATACTGCACTTTTAAGACCTGAGTATCTTGAATGTGCTTTACTGTTTCTGGCGTTGCGATGATTTTGGCATTTGGAAAATATTGCTTAAATACATCCAGACCGAAATAAAAGTCTGGATCACCATAACTGATAAAAATGGTTTTTAGAGTCTTACCACTATCCAGAATATCCGCAGCCACTCGCAGTGCTTCTGATTTGGAAAATTGTGCATTCACCAAGATCACTTCTTTCTCCCCTTCAATCAAAGTCGAAGTCACACCAAAATGTTGTGGTTGAGCTAAAAAATTTTTGAGGGTCAATGGTTGAGCCAGTACCATTTGAGAAAATAAAGCTGAGGTGACTGCGGCCAAAATAGGTGCTTTTAAACTGCGCATGACTAAATCCAGATAAATAAATAGCACTTTAAATTGCAATTTGTATCAGATAAAGCCGCTAATTCAAGATAAACTATTACAAATAATGCAACAATCAGATGTCATGATGGATACTATAAAAGCCATGCAAGTCTTTGTTCGTATTGCAGAACAAGGCAGCCTGAGCCGTGCCGCCGAGCAACTTAATTATTCTCGAGCCATGGTGTCACGTTATCTGGATCATTTGGAACAAACATTTTCCGTACGCCTATTTCAGCGGAACACCCGTAAAATCTCGCTGACCCCTGCGGGTGAAAAAGCTTTACTGTATTGTGAAAATATTTTACAGCAGCAGGCGTTACTGTTTGAATTGGCTGCGCATGAACAACAAACAGGTACAATCCGTCTCACCTGCGGTTTATTTTTATATCAAATGGGGTTGAATGCGTGTCTACGTGCGTTTAAACGACAACACCCCCATATTCAATTTGAAGTAATTCTCACTGAAAATACTGTTGATTTAATTGATCATCAGATGGATTTGGCGCTTCGCATCACTCAAAAGGTGGCTGATGGTTTAATTGCGCGCCCCGTACACGAGATCAAATCAATTTTTTGCGCACATCCCGATTATTTGGCTCAGCATTCTCAGCTGTCACATCCTAGCCAGCTTTTACAGTATGACTGTATTACCCATCAACATGCCAGTCAGTACTGGACGTTGTTTAATGTCGAACAGCAGCCCCAGAATTATCCGTTAAATAGCACCTTTAAAAGCAATGACGTAAATGCTTTGTATGATATGTGTATCAATGCGCAAGGAATTGCGATGTTACCTACACGATTGGTGCAAAATGATTTGATTCGCGGGCGATTAATTCAGGTGTTGGCTGATTTTTCTGCACCAGATTTGACGCTCTCGTTGGTGTATGTGTCTCGTCAACATTTACCCAGAATCATTCAGCAATTTATTGCTTTTTTAATCGAACACCTCGATTTTTACTTAAATAAAGAAAATTAAAGAGATTTAAATATAACAGCATGCTTGAATTTTTAAAGGATGACCTTACTTCATTCATCAAGAATCAAAACTCATGGCAGTTCAGCATAATGCTGTTTTAAACACCGATGCCAAAAGGACTGTACATGTTTAAAAACCCATTTAAACGGAGATCATCAATGGCTAATGAGCAAAACGAGCAAGCTCAAGACATTCAAAATGAGCAACAAACTGAACAAACTCAAGCTGAAAGTGTAGAGCAAGCAAACGAGCTTAGCGTTGAAGATTTACAAGCTCAAATCACTAAACTCGAAGAAAGCCTAAAACTTGAAAAAGCACGTGCAGCCAATGCGATGTATGAAGCTGAAAAAGTTAAGGAGCGTGCTGAACGCGAAGCAGATACAGCCAAAAAATTTGCGCTGGAAAAATTTGCTAAAAGCTTGCTTGATTCAGTGGACAATCTGGAACGCGCGATTCAGGCAGCAGGCAATGAGCCATCCCCTTTATTAGAAGGTGTGCAGCTCACTTTAAAATCATTATTAAACACTTTAGAGAAGTTTGATATTGTCGCTGTCGATACTGAGCATGGTTTTAATGCAGATCTTCATCAGGCTGTGGGTATTGATCCAAATGCCAAGTCAGGTGAGATCGGCACTGTTTTACAAAAAGGCTATACCCTTTCTGGTCGTTTATTACGCCCAGCAATGGTCATGGTTGGTCAATAATGAATAAAAGTTGAGCGTTTTTTGATTTTTTTTCATAAAAATCCTTGAAAAAAAACAATTAACTCTCATATCGAATAACAAGCAAAAACATTGCAAAAAAATTTGAGGAATACACCAAATGGCAAAGATTATTGGTATTGACTTAGGTACAACCAACTCATGTGTTGCAGTACTTGAAGGCGATAAAGTTAAAGTCATCGAAAATGCAGAAGGTGCACGTACCACTCCATCGATTATCGCGTATAAAGATGGTGAAATCTTGGTGGGTCAGTCTGCAAAACGTCAAGCTGTGACTAACCCAAAAAATACATTATTCGCGATCAAACGTTTGATTGGTCGTCGTTATGATGATGCTGCGGTACAAAAAGATATTGGTCTTGTCCCTTACAAAATCATCAAAGCAGACAATGGTGATGCTTGGGTTGAAGTCAACGACAAGAAACTTGCTCCACAACAAGTATCTGCTGAAATCTTGAAAAAGATGAAAAAAACAGCCGAAGACTACTTGGGCGAAACGGTTACTGAAGCCGTGATTACTGTTCCTGCATACTTCAACGATGCGCAACGTCAAGCAACTAAAGATGCAGGTAAAATTGCAGGTCTTGATGTTAAACGTATCATCAACGAACCAACGGCTGCGGCACTTGCGTTCGGTATGGACAAAAAAGAAGGCGACCGTAAAGTTGCGGTTTACGACTTGGGTGGTGGTACATTCGACGTATCAATCATTGAAATCGCAGATCTGGATGGCGATCAGCAAATTGAAGTGTTATCAACCAATGGTGATACATTCTTGGGTGGTGAAGACTTTGATAATGCCTTAATTGAATACTTGGTTGAAGAATTCAAGAAAGAACAAAGTGTGAACTTGAAAAATGATCCACTTGCATTACAACGTTTGAAAGAAGCGGCTGAAAAAGCAAAAATTGAGCTTTCTTCATCGAATGCCACTGAAATCAACCTTCCATATATCACGGCTGATGCAACTGGTCCTAAACACTTAGTGATCAATGTTACCCGTGCAAAACTTGAAGGTTTGGTTGCAGATTTGGTTGCTCGTACTATTGAGCCTTGTAAAATTGCATTGAAAGATGCAGGTCTATCAACTTCTGAAATTTCTGACGTAATCTTGGTCGGTGGTCAGTCTCGTATGCCACTTGTACAACAAAAAGTACAAGAATTCTTCGGCAAAGAGCCACGTAAAGACGTGAACCCTGATGAAGCAGTTGCGATTGGTGCGGCGATTCAAGGTGCAGTATTGTCTGGTGACAAAACTGACGTACTTTTATTAGACGTAACGCCATTAACTTTAGGTATCGAAACAATGGGCGGTGTATTAACACCAATCATTGAGAAAAACACCACGATTCCTGCGAAGAAATCACAAGTGTTCTCTACAGCAGCAGATAACCAACCTGCGGTGGACATTTCGGTTTACCAAGGTGAACGTAAAATGGCTCAACAAAATAAATTGTTGGGTAATTTCCAGTTAGGCGATATCCCACCTGCGCCACGTGGTGTACCGCAAATTGAAGTATCGTTCGACATCAATGCGGATGGTATCTTGAAAGTCTCTGCGAAAGATAAGAGCACGGGTAAAGAGCAATCGATCCAGATTAAAGCCAACTCAGGTTTGTCTGATGCTGAAATTGATGCCATGATCAAAGATGCTGAAGCCAATGCTGAAGAAGACCGTAAGTTTGAAGAGTTAGCAAAAGCACGTAATGAAGCGGATGCTTTAGTATCTAGCTCAAATAAAGCAGTCAAAGATCTGGGTGATAAAGTCACTGAAGATGAGAAAACTGCCATTGCAACTGCGGTTTCTGAGCTTGAAGCAGCCACTAAAGAAAACGATGTGGATGATATCAAAGCGAAAACCGAAGCGTTACAAAACATCTTGATGCCAATCACGCAACGTGCTTATGAGCAAGCACAAGGTGCTGGCGGTGCAGAAGGTTTTGATCCAAATGCCTTCCAAGGTGGTGATGCAGGTCAACAACAAAAAGCGGACGATGGCGTGGTAGATGCTGAGTTCACAGAAGTAAAAGATGACAAAAAGTAATTTGTCTCTTTAAGAAAAACCGCGTGAAAGCGCGGTTTTTTATTCATTTTAAATAAAGTGATGTATTATTTTAAAAAGAATAGACCATTTTAAATTCTCAAATGAATAAAAGTAGTTCAGCTCAAATTCAATACATTATTAAAATTCTGACCTGCACCGTTATTATCAGCATAATTTCAATCATTTTTGATAAAGACAAAACTTCAAATTTCTTCTTATGGGCAACGTTAACGAGCTTCTTTACCCTCCAAGCAGATCAAAATATTAAAGTTAATTTTAATCAAATTACGGGCAATATTATTGGCTCAATAGTTGGAATTTTAATTTGGTTTTTAATTTTTTCTGCCTCACATTATGTCGCCTATATTAATTTGGAATATTGGTTTTTAATTCTTGGAATTTTTCTTACGACTCTGATTTGCATTATTGTCAGACATACTGAATATTGTGGAATTGCATTAGCCAGCTTTTTGATCGTGACGATTTATGATGTCGCTCATCAAACCATTGAAGGTGCATTATTTCGAATTGTATTCTGTGCGGCAGGCTGCTTCATTGCTTATCTGGTTGATATTGCTGTGCGTAGATGGGGGTATAAATAATCTATAATATAAAAATAATCCGACGATAATTTTTGTAATTTGTTAAAACCAGAGAGTACCTAGAGTCGAAATCGTATTCAGATTCATGTTATGGTGCTAGATGAATCTAATGAACAGGCAATGGAGATCGACGTGAGTTACTATCATATCTTGATTGAAGTGAATGATCTAATCAGTACGATTGAGCAAACACGTGATATTGAAATTCTTGATATCATTGAGATTCAGCCTTATCTCCATTCAATTTTATTGCCCTATTTCAATGAGCAGGAAATTGAACTCGAAGATGAAAATATCGAATTTAAGGATATTTTACATCTGGAAGTAAAACAAACTTTATTACCGATTGAACATCTGATCGAAGAAGAACAAAAACTCTTGCCAAGTGATACCGATGTCACCATCACCGCCTATGAAATTTTTAATGATCGTGAACTGAGTCAGGATGTCACTACTGTGATTATGGACATCCTTGAAGCAGTCAAACTGGATCAATCCCCAATCGAATAAAGCTTTTCCAAGCATAAAAGGTCTACACATGTAGACCTTTTATGTTTTCATCAGTCAGATTTTAAAAAACTACTGCATCATTTTTACCGCTTGCTGGGTACGAATCGCTTTTAAAATCTGCTGCCCTGCCCGACCTGTTGGATTTAGACCTAAACGAGTTTGTTCCTGACGAATCGCCTGACGAGATTTATCTCCAATCAAACCATCAACTTCACCAATATCATAACCACGGCTGACCAAATAACGCTGAATTTCACGGCGTTCAGCGCGCGATGTACCAGGATCATCCGTCGGCCATGAGCTGACAAATGGTCCTGCTCCTTTTAGACGATCTGATAAATGAGCAATCGCCAAGCCATAGCTTTCGGCTGCATTGTAACTATAAATCGCATCAAAATTTTTAAACACTAAAAATGCGGGGCCATTTGCACCTGCGGGTGTCATGAGACCTGCGGGAGTAGACAATGAAAGATTACCCTGAACCAGTGCCGAACCATCTACACGCGTCACGCCTCGCTGTTCCCAACTACCCAATGGCTTTTTATTACGCCGCCCTTCTCCACTGATTGACATACTGTCGGGAATTTTGACTTCAAAGCCCCATGGCATTCCTGTTTGCCAACCTGCTTGTTTCAAGAAATTCG
This sequence comes from Acinetobacter sp. FDAARGOS_515, assembly GCF_003938865.1. Classification (NCBI taxonomy): domain Bacteria; kingdom Pseudomonadati; phylum Pseudomonadota; class Gammaproteobacteria; order Moraxellales; family Moraxellaceae; genus Acinetobacter; species Acinetobacter sp. FDAARGOS_515. The sequence continues at coordinate 1,171,798 of NZ_RKIX01000003.1, forward strand.
CAGTAGATGCCAATGCATCTGGCACACTAGAGACCAAATCACGGCGACCATCACCATCAAAATCAACCGCTAAGCGCTCATAAGTGGACGGCATAAATTGAGTATGACCAAATGCTCCTGCCCATGAGCCTTTCAATTGATCCTCCCTTAAGTCACCGCGCTGTAAAATGCGTAGCGTGGCAAAGAACTCCCCCCGAAAATAGCTTTGGCGGCGCCCTTCACAGCTTAATGTTCCCAAAGCCTGTAATAACGGATATTTTCCAGAAATATCACCATAGTTACTTTCCACACCCCAAACCGCAACAATGGTTTCTGGCGGAACACCATAGGCCTGCGAAGCACGATTCAGCACATCGCGATATTGCGCCATTTTTTGTTGACCTGCCTGTACCCGTTCATCATCTACTAAGCCCGAAAGATAGTCCCAAATTGGCGTTGAGAACTCAGGCTGATAATTTAATTTGTCAATTACCGAATAATCTGGACTTAAATTTTGCGTATAGCGATCATAAGTGGCTGCACTGACACCTGAAGCAACCGCTTGTGAACGCAAATTGGCGATACAACCCTGAAAATCATTTTGGGGTGAAAAACTGCTCGCTGCGGGTGTTGTTGTAGTTGTAGAAATGCTTGCACCATTCATAATGAGTTCAGCTTGGGCTTGAGTCGCTAGAAAAAAACAGGAAGAAAGAAAGAAAGGCAAACGTCGCATTGTTATCAGCACCATTTTTGAATTCAAAGTTTGATTTTACCTTAGCATTTAGATGGCACGATGACAGATAAGTTTGGTAACTTTGAATTCATTTTTCTTATTTTAAACTCATCATCGAGCGATGCTTTTAAATTCAAACTTTTCCATCACTTTATTTTTAAATTCAAAAATCGTTTTTCCATTTAAATTCAAAACATGTTTAGCATACTGCTATGTCAAAATATTGAATTAAAACTAAAGATTCATGATTTTTTAGTATTTATAGTGACTTAGACAGCATCCTATACAGTTTATAACGATCACTAGTTTTGAATTCAAACTTTAGGATACGCACCGATCACTTACTTTAAATTCAAACACCACTCACCACAGCATCTGTGGATAACCTTACGCTTGGTTTTTGAATTTAAAATACAGAATATAAAAAGCCTACTTTTAAATTCAAAAATATTCTTCATCATCGACGTATTTTATTAGTCCTTTGTATTTCTTCCTTGTGGATAAAAATAAAGAGACCTTAAATAGTCATCAAAGATAATTTAAATTCAAAATAAAAAGCCTAGATTTTATTACCATTTGAATTCAAATTTTTAGCCATTTATTGTTGAAGTAAAGATAGGTTTTATCTAATCAAAGCTTGTTAAAAAATAACCAAATTTATGCGACTTGACGAGATGAATAAGATAAAAGGTCAGATTGAAAGGCGGTCTAGCAAAATAAATCACAAAAAAACGACCAGTATTTTGATCGTTTTTTTGGAGCTAAAATTTAAAAATTACAGCGTCATATCGGCTTTTAAGGCCAATGGCTCAGGTAAAATCTGCGCTAATTGGCGGCATAAACCGACCAAATCCTCGCTATTCACAGGCATTAAGGTGATATGACCGAGTTTACGGCCTTCACGCTCTGTTTTATTGTACAGATGTAAATGCGCGCCATTTAAAGCTAAAACATCTTCAGATTTTGGATGTTGCCCAATGATATTGACCATCACGGTTGGACGTATCACATCTGTTGAACCTAATGGCAAACCCGCCACCGCCCGAATATGATTTTCGAACTGTGAGCACACCGCACCTTCAATCGACCAATGTCCTGAATTATGTACACGTGGTGCCATTTCATTGGCAAATAGGCCTTGCTCAGTCACAAACAATTCAAGAGTGAGTACACCAACATAATTCAGATGATTGAGTAAACGCGTGATGTAATCCTGTGCAACAGGTTGCAAATCAATGCTGTTCGGTGCAGGCACAATTGAATGCGATAAAATCCCATGATGATGATGATTTTCAGCCAACGGCCAAGTCTTGACTTCACCATTTTGGCCACGCACGGCAATAATGGACACTTCACGCGAGAAAGTCACAAAACTTTCCGCAATCAAGGATTGTGCAGGCCCCAGTTCAGCCCAAGCTTGCTCGATCTGATCGGCTTGACGCAAGACAAATTGTCCCTTGCCATCATAACCACCTGTCGCGGTTTTTAATACAATCGGCAAGCCTAGCTCGGACACAGCTTGTTTTAGTGAGTCTAGACTATCGACCGCTTTAAACGGTGCAACTGGAATATCAAGCTGATTAAATAGAGTCTTTTCCGAGAGTCGATTTTGCGCAATCGCGAGTGCCTGACGTGGCGGATAAATTGATTTGGTTTGACTTAGAGCATCCACATCTTCAAGCGGCGTATTTTCAAACTCAAGACTAAATACATCGGCACTTTGAATAAAAGCACTTAAACCATGTTCTGCCTGACTTGAAAAAACATGTCCAAGCGCTGCGGCTGGACAATCTTGCTGGGCTTCAAAAAAAGTACATTGAATATTTAATGGTAATGCAGCTTGAGCCATCATGCGACCCAGTTGGCCACCACCAAATATTCCGATGGTTTTATCCATGATTGCCTCGTTATACCTGACCTGGAATATTGTTGCTTGCGACTTTATCGGTCTGCGCAGTACGGAAATCAGCCACATTTTTAGCAATTTCAGGATCATGTAGACCTAAAATCTGTGCCGCCATAATCGCAGCATTGGTTGCACCCGCAGGGCCAATCGCCAAAGTTCCCACCGCGATACCGGCTGGCATTTGTACAATTGAAAGTAAAGAATCAACACCATTTAAAATCGAAGATTTTACAGGAACTCCAAGTACAGGCAGATCAGTTTTAGCTGCACACATCCCTGGTAAATGCGCCGCGCCGCCAGCACCTGCTATAATCACCTGAATGCCGCGTTCACGCGCCGTTTCTGCATATTCAAATAAACGATCGGGGGTACGATGTGCCGAAACCACTTCAGCTTCGAAAGGCACACCGAGTTGTTTGAGCATATTGGCAGTATGTTCTAGCGTTGCCCAATCCGATTGAGAACCCATAATAATTCCGACTAAGGGTTGAGCATCTTTCGCTGCGACCGCGTTCATTGGCATTTCCAAAGTATCAAAGATAAAAATAGAGATCTCGGTTTGCACCAAGAAAGATAAGAGAATGCGCGGCATTATAGCGGTTTTTTTCAACAGCTCCAAAACTCTGAGACAATTTGATCTGAATTGATCAAGTTTGATGCTTTTACCCAGTTTTTGAGCCAAATTAAATCACAGGAAATATGATTTAAAGCTGAGCAAGAAGCTGTTGTAAGCATTTACTGACAAAATTCTCAGAAAATAGCGTCTAGGTCTATTTTTTATTTTGTCCTATGATGAATTCATGAGGAACAGGAAGTTCTAGAACAGAAAACAAAAATGATAAGTTCTTGCATCAGGATCGTGAGGGATGACAGGAGTTATACCTAGGCGCAAAATATGAAAAAGCTCGACAGGATGTCGGGCTTTTTTCATTTGATCTAGATCAGTTTACTGTCCACGAAACACAAAATAGACGCATCCCATCAAACATAACATGGCCCATAAATAGTCCAATTTGAACGGTTGCTTGAATAAAAACAGCATGAAAGGGACAAATATGATCAGCGTTACCACTTCCTGCGTAATTTTCATTTCACCTAGCGTCCAACCTTGTTGATCCAGATAACGTGTGGCAGGAATCATAAAGCTATATTCCATCAGCGCGATCAACCAACCAAACAAGATGGCTTGCCATAAAGGCGCATGATGTAAAAACTTTAAATGACCATACCACGCCATCGTCATAAAGCAATTTGAGATAATTAAACAGCCAAGTGCAATCAATGTTGGATTCAAATGAATATCCTTGATCAGAATAGACCACAAACGGTCTGTGAACAGTCAAATTTATTATAAAAGCGAAATTTCAAAAAATAATTCTTTCGTCAAAATTTAATCCCTGTCATTTCACCTAAAAGCAACAGCAAAACACCCGAATCACATGATTTATGACTATCTTTTCCCATGCAGCCTTGTTATCGTTGCTGTCAATTTAAATTGATATTTGACGTTGGCGTATAGAAATAAAAGGCCAACTCAGGGCAGTGGAGTAGGCGAGTTATGCATCTGCATATTTTGGGTATTTGTGGCACTTTTATGGGTTCTTTGGCACTTCTGGCACGAGATTTAGGACATAAAGTCACAGGTTCCGATGCCAATGTCTATCCACCCATGTCGACCCAATTAGAACATGCAGGCATTGAATTGTTGCAAGGCTATGATCGCAGCCATTTACAGCCGCATCCCGATCTGGTGATTGTAGGCAACGCCATGAAACGTGGTATTGATGCGGTTGAATATATGCTCAATGCAGGTTTACCTTACATCTCTGGCCCACAATTTTTGGCTGATCATGTTTTGCAAGGGAAACATGTATTGGGCGTTGCAGGCACACATGGTAAAACTACCACCACCACCATGCTGGCTTGGGTACTCGATCAGGCAGGTTTAAATCCAGGCTTTTTGATCGGCGGCGTACCGCTTGGTTTTAGTGAAAGTGCACGTTTGGGAGGCGGTCAGTATTTCTGTGTTGAAGCGGATGAATATGACTCGGCTTTTTTTGATAAGCGTTCAAAATTCGTTCACTATCATCCTAAAACCGCGATTTTAAATAATCTTGAATTTGATCATGCCGATATCTTTGATGATTTGGCAGCGATTCAAAAACAATTCCATCATTTGGTGCGTACCATTCCCAGTGAGGGGTGCATTATTGCGCCAATCACTGAAACTCATATTGATGAAGTGTTGGATATGGGTTGCTGGACGCCAGTGGTGCGTACCAGTTTAAATCCGAATCCTGATGTTGCACTCAGTGCAGAACAACTTAGCGCGGATGGCAGTCATTTTAAAGTAATAGAACACGGTGTGGTCAAAGCTGAAGTACAATGGAATATGACGGGGCAACATAGCGTCGCCAATGCCTTAGCAACGATTGCAGCGGCACAACATGTCGGTGTGAGTATTGAACAGGCTTGTCAGGCTTTATCCAATTTTGGTGGAGTCAAACGCCGTATGGAACTGCTTGGAACCGTTCACGGCATTGAAGTGTATGATGACTTTGCCCATCATCCAACCGCAATTGAAACCACGCTAGACGGCGCACGTAAACGCTTGGGTGAACGTAAACTTTGGGCCATTATTGAGCCACGTTCCAACACCATGCGTATGGGCAGCCATAAAGAGGGGCTGGCACATTCAGCACGATTGGCCGATGAAGTGATCTGGTATCAACCCGAAGGTCTGGATTGGGATTTACAACCTGTGGTCGACGCTGCGACCAATCATGCTCAAGTCAGTCGTTCATTGGACGAAATTATCAATCGTATTGTGAATGAAGCAGGTGAGGGCGATGCTGTGGTGATTATGTCAAATGGCGGGTTTGGCGGATTACATCAAAAGCTTTTAAATGCCTTAAAATAAATTTTGCTCAAATCGTAGCGTTATAAAGAGTCCTTTTTGGACTCTTTTTAATTTTTTCCGTCCTTAATGCCTTAATTTTATCCATGCTATTGAGGTACAAATAGATTAAATTTGATAAGCTAAATCAATACTTTTCAATTCATATTCTATTAAATATTAGTCTGAATCCCAATAATTTAGAAATTAAAAGGCTATAAAAACATTCTTTTAAATGTGATTGTTCATATAACATTTATCAATTAAAAACCAAGTATAAATTCAATTGTAAATGTAAAAAACACAATATAATGGAAATATCCATTCTTTTATAGATATAGAGATTAAAAAAAATATTTTTTGAGTATAAATAACAATAATAAATACAAATTCACAAATAAAATTCATAACACGTAACAATTTATATCAAAATATAAAATTTTTTGATTTTTTAGTTTTATTAAGTTATTCATTTTAAATAATTTTTATTTAAATGAAAAATCAACTATTTTTTATGAATAAATTAATCAAATTTATTTCAGATGCTGATTGGCTTGAATAAAAATTAAAAAACAATAAATAACAACAATTTAAACCAAATAAAAAATCAAAGTATTTTATTTTATGTGAAATAAATCACATTATTGTTTATTAGTGTGATTAAACTATGCTTAAAGAGCAGTTATGAATAGAAGATTTTTTCAAAATCCAGATCTCATAATTGTAAATTTATAAATAACAAACAGCATCTTAATAATAAAAGATGGGAGATACGTTATGAACAAGCTTGTAAAAACAATATTGTCAGTGGTGGCTTTTGGTGGAGTGGTTGGTATTGCTCATGCAGAGGTAGAAACGGCGAGCTTATGGGGTGGCGGAGGCGGTTCGCAGCACCCTGAAGGTTGTACAGAACTCTGCGGAAGTAAGTCTATTCCTATTGAAATCACAATTCCAAAAGTATGCGAACTCAAAAATGTCACTACAAAAATCACCCTAAATAGCACTACAGGCACTGGTACTGGTGGTTTTAGTGTAGGTGCAAATGCAGCATATAACCTATTGGTTGATACCGATAATCGTACTTCAGGAACTAATAACTCTGCATTAAAATATGGAACTTATTCTATTCCAACAACTGTTACTACTAAACGTGGCTCCAATAATGTCAATTTAGGTTCAATCAAATATAATGAACCAATGACTGCTGGTACTTCTTCACTTAATGATTATAGCATTACAGTACAAACCTCTGGTTCTTTAGGTATTAGCAAACCCGCTGGAACTTATACTGATAAATATAATATTTCAGTTTATTTCTAATCCATTTTATTTAATATTTCAAAAAGTTGGTTCTATTCTAGTAATGGAGCCAACTTCATTAATTCAAATCCAATCACATTATAAAAAATACCATTGAATACAAAAGTTAATTACTTATAAATAATATACGGGTGGGTTATGAAAAGAAAAGTTTTAATCTTAATACTTGGTTTATGTGGGTATACCCATATAGTATGGGCAGGTTTATCAATTAGTCCAATTCAACTCTATATTACCGATAAAACCAAACAACGTAGCGCAACAGTCACCATGGACTCAAAAGATATGGAGGACACTAAAACCTTTGAAGCAACCGCCGTGAAATGGTCACAAAATGACAAAGGAGAGGATGTCTACGAGCCAGATCCCAATATCATTATTAACCCCAAAAACTTTATTATTGCGCCTAATTCAAAACAGGTCATTCGTGTTGGATTTAACCAACCTTTAGCAGGAATCACCACCAATGATGAAAAAACCTGGCGTATTATTTTTCAAGAAGTAGCTCCGCCTGTTGACACGGATTCAGTAACGTTTTTATTTAATATTTCTGTCCCTTTATTTGTGGGTAAGCTCAATCCAGTCAATATCAATGTCATACCGAAAACGATTAATAACAATTTAGTCGTCAATATTAAGAACAATTCTCCTTCACATGTTCAGATTTTAAAATTAACGTTGGTAGATGCTTCAAAAAAAGAAGTCGCTAACTTAAGCCAAATGAAATATTTACTTCCGAATACAGCTCAAGATTTTAATTTTGAGAAAATTAATCTGCATAATAATCAATATAAACTTCTCGTTCTGACCGACAAACAAGATCAGCCTTATGAATATAGTCTTAAGGAGTGATCTGTATGAAAATATCGATACTTTCTGCACATATCTGCTTGATATGTGCATTTACACATGTTCATGCGGCAGACAATGTCATCTTATCCAATCTCTGGATTAATGGACTCGATCGGAATACGGAGGCCTTAGTTTTACAACAGGATAATCAATATTATGTTGAATGTCAGATTCTTAATTCACTTAATTTAAAAGTATTTTTATTAAAAAAACACGCCTCTCAAGAACAATATTGTCTAGTAAGTAGTGATCAAATCCACTCCAGCTTTGATAACGCAAGTCAGTCACTCAAGATTGATTTTCCGGCTGAATATTTTCTGGGGTATTCCAATCAAAATACCATGCTACAACCTGACAAAGCATCTTTAGGAGCATTTCTCAATTATGACTTCTTTTATGACAAATTTGATCAAGGCTATGAATTTAATAATTTTTACGAACTAGGGATTTTCAAGGATTATTGGTTACTCAATAACTCATTGATATACAGAAAAAATGATGCAGACGATGACAGTACAGGAGTGATTCGTCTAAATAGTTCTTTGAGTATTGATTTTCCTCAGCATTTCACCAGACTGACATTGGGGGATAATACCAGTATATATAATTCACTGATTGATTCATTTCGCTTCGGTGGGATTAGTTTCGGGACTAATTTTAGCGAACGTTCTGATTTTATTTACTGGAACACACCTATTTTACGAGGGAGTGCAATTGTTCCTTCAACTATTGATTTATATATCAATGGCGTAAGTATCTATCGACAAAATGTGACTCCAGGAGACTATACCTTACAAACGGGTGCAAACATCCAACAATCAGGCAATGCCCAAATTGTGGTTGAAGATATTTTAGGCAACCGCTCCGTGCAAAACTTTCCTGTTTTGATTAACAATCGTTTACTCAAAGTTGGACTCAATGAATATAACGTCTCTTTAGGTAAATTACGTTTTAATTACGATTATGACAGCAATGACTATCGTGATTTCTTTACCAATGTCTATTTTCGTCGTGGCTTTAGCACCGATACCACCCTCGGTTTTAATGGATCATATAGTGATGATGTAAAAAATTTAGGATTGATGTGGACACAATCATTAGGGCGTTATGCCTTATTAGATGTAAATGCAGCAGGAAGTTCTGCTTATGGGAATGATGGTTATTCGGTTGGTGCTTCTGTAAGCAATAGTTTTGATAGCTTTTCGATGGGACTGAGCACGCGTTACTCTTCTGAAGACTATCAATCACTTGGATATACTCAAGATTTTCGAAACCCTCGTATCGATTCGTTGGCGTATCTATCCTTCTTTAAAGTGCCTTATGTCAATAGTGTTAATTTAAACTATGTCGAACGGCGTTATTATCCAGATGATGAAGTTCCTCGAAATAATTCAAAATTATTAACAGTCGGAATATCCAAAAGCTTTTCCAGACGTTTATCTTTTACGGCGTCCTATTTTAAAGATTTTGGGGATTTTAATGATTCTGGCGCTTTTTTCTCCCTTATTTTCAATTGGGATGACAATAAAAATATTTATCTGGATCAAACTACAGATGGAGATACACGTTTAACCTTTGCGAAAAGTTCTCCAGAACAGACAGGCTTTGATTATTCTGTAGGTGCTGAACGTCGTGATGGTGAAATGACTTATAACGGATTTGGTTTATTTAAAACTGATGTTGGTGATTTGACTTTACAACATACTCAAAATTCTGACTCTTATGATTCACGAGTGTCCTATCGTGGCGCACTGGTTTGGCTGAATCATCAGGTGAATCTAACAAAATCTGTCGATAGTGCCTTCGCATTGGTCAAAGTTGGTGATTATAAAGATGTCGATGTGATGCGTTCTTTATCGCCTGTTGGTCGAACCAATAAAAATGGCTATTTCTTTATCCATGATATTTTGCCTTATATTTCTTACGATTTATCTTTTGATCAGGATCAACTTCCGATTGAAGATAAAATTGATTACTCATCCAAAAAAATGGTCGCACTGAATCAACGCGGTTATTACATTGATTTTCCAGTGACTCATACCCAACAAGTGATCGTAAAATTACGCGATAAAAATGGAAATTTATTAGCCAGAGCGACACCTGTTTATCTGGATCAAAATACAGATCAAGTCTATCCAGTCGACCAACAAGGTAACGTTTATCTCTACGGTCTTTTACCTAAAACCTATCAACTCAGTACTCAAGGAGACAAGGCTTGTCATAGCCAATTACAAATTCCAGAAAAAACCAATACCACCACATCCAGTCAAGTCATTGAGTTGACTTGTAAATAAGGAGAAAGGCAATGAAAATATTACTTGGCATCATTGCATACTGTGCTTTAGGCACTCTCTATGCAGGCCAGTGTTCTATGGGACAAATTACCGAACCACGTATGCGTTTGGGAAGTTACTATCAAAGCCAAGCTGCGACATCATTTCACGTCAATTGTGATAGTGCTTACACCATTCGTTTTAACAGTATGAATCTGCGTAGCACAGATGGTTCAAGTTTTGTGACCAATGGTCCCTACAAATTAAGAACCCGTTTAACCGTAGCAGGGCCCGTGGATAATTTATGGAATGTGCCACTGACCGCCAACACCCATAAAGATAATAAATACATCATTTCGGTCAGACTAGAAGATCGTCCGTCCATACAGGTTCCAGCAGGTACTTACCGTGATATGGTGTATGTCAATTTATCGTTTTAACCCAAAGATCTGAATAGATTTATAAGATAAAGGATATTGAACACCATATTTTGAGGAATGATCTAGCAACATGATGTTTAAAAAGTGATTTTTTAAATAAAATTTTGATCGTGATCAAGCCCTTGCCTTGATGTGTAGCGGTAGGGCAAGGATGATTATGAAATCTTCTAATGACTTTTTTAGACCTAGACAGATTGAAAAAATCCGATTTGCTTAAACGGCATAATTATGCGATGCTAGAGACACATTTGGATTCGATTCCAAAACTCAATTTAAGTAGACAAGGGGAGTAGCCTCCTCCAAGCGTTGTAAACTAATGTAATATCAAAAGTTAATTTACAACGTGTCAGATATCGTCAATACACTTTGCAAAAAGTCGGTATCTGAGCATCAAATATAGTTTGATGTAGGCAAGACCTTGATCATGTTGATACAGATGTTTTTTTATTCATCTGGCGACAGGTCAAGGTTTTTTTATGGCCAATTGCCAGATGTGGAGAGATTTATGGACTCTATCGGTAATATTTGGCTGTATCTGGTCTTTTTTGGCATCGTATTTGCGATGCTATTAATCGACTTTCTCGGCTTTAAACAGAAAAAAGACCAGTCCGTGCCCATTAAACAGGCACTAGCCTGGAGCGTGGCGTGGGTGACAGTCGCCATGCTATTTGCAGGTGGACTGTGGCTATACCTGCAACAAACAGCAGGGCTGGCTATTGCCAATCAAAAAACCATGGAATATCTGGCAGGTTATTTACTGGAAAAATCATTAGCGATTGATAATGTTTTTGTCTGGTTGATGATTTTTGCTGCTTTTGCCATTCCGCCTTCGTTACAACGTAAAATCTTGCTTTACGGCGTATTAGGCGCGATTGTTTTAAGAACGATCTTTATTTTTATTGGCGCATGGTTTGTTCAAGAGTTCTCTTGGATTTTATATATCTTCGGTGCGTTTTTGGTCTATACCGGCTTTAAGTTCTTAAAAGGTCAAGGAGATGAGCAGCCCAATATTGAAGATATGGCATTACTCAAATGGTTACGTAAACATATGCGTATCACGCCAAGTTTTAAAGGCGATCGTTTCTTTGTCAAAGAGCAAGGCGTTCTTTGGGCAACTCCATTGTTTATTGTACTGATCTTGGTAGAGTTCTCCGATGTGATCTTTGCGGTCGATTCTATTCCTGCCATTTTTGCGGTCACCACCGATCCGTTTATTGTCCTTACTGCAAATCTGATGGCGATTTTGGGCTTGCGTGCCATGTTCTTTTTATTGGCAGGTACAGCATCTAAAATGCATTATCTACCCTATGGTTTAGGCATCATCTTGCTATTTATCGGCTTTAAAATGTTGATGCTTGATGTGTTCCATATGCCAATCTGGATTTCCTTGAGCTTTATTGTATTGGTGCTTGGGATTACCGCATGGTTATCGATTCGCCACAATAAAAAACAGGCTCAATCTTAATCTCGATTCTGATCGATCTAGCCCTTTTAGCAAGATAAAAGGGCTTTTTATTTGCGAGATTCAATCAATTTAAGCTTGGGCCAACGTTGTAGCCATTGTTTTTCAATGACGCGATTCAAAAAAGTCTCATAGCTCACCAAACGCGGATTCCAACGTAGTTTTAGCTCGAATAAATCTGATAACCCAAAGGGTGCAATGATTTCAAGCAGATCATTTTCAGTGAGGCGTACTGCAATCGCAGTCGCGGTTTCAGGCCATGCAGAAATTGCATCGAATAAAGAGGTATAGGCTTTTATCTTCTCAGCATTTTCGTTTAAATACCAATGATGTACGGTCGCCTGATTGACCACATCCCAGTCGTTTAAAGGAAATTGTCTGTGTAATGCCTGTTGAATGCGCTGCTGTTGTTGTGAATCTGCATCAGGATCATAAAAAATCACATCGATTTCTACCTGTTCAATCTCATATTTCTGATGATGTAACTCAGACCAGATCAATTGCCGAATCACACCTGCACTCAGATAACAGTGTTCATTGATGGTGCGTAATACTTTTAAACGCTGAACAAGCGCAGCATGATGTAAAATCCATGATTGAATTTGATCATCATAAGCCCCTGAAATATGGTGCAATGTTGTCATATCCATTATTCTAATGCGTTAAATTTATACCATTTGGCAAGTTCTTTGCATTATTTTAAGAAAAAAACTGAGATTTAAGGACTCATCTTCGAGTCCTTAAATTTCTTATCTTTAATTCACGATAATCCTTGTTTTGCTTTTCATATAAACACTGCAATTCTAGGTAAATACGTTACAATCAATCGAAAAAATTACAAGTTAAAGGTTTTTTAGATGTCATCTTCCGCTCAAACCACCATTGTTCGTGGTCGATTTTTAGATATCCAGTCTTTGGTTCAACAGGCTCAACAGATTCCTGAACAAGTTCGTTATCTTGAAGACGGCGTTCTGATTAGCGAAAACGGTAAAATCAAATGGTTTGGCACGTGGCAAGATGCACAGCCTCATCTTCCTGAAAATATTGAAATTCAACATTATCCAGAACAACTGATCGTCCCAGGATTTATCGATACTCACATTCATTACCCCCAAACTGAAATGGTGGGTGCGTATGGTGAGCAACTTCTGAGTTGGCTAAATACTTATACCTTTCCAACTGAACTTCAATTTAAAGACCCTGCCTATGCACAAAACATTGCCCAGTTTTTTGTGCAAGAACTGTTAAAAAATGGTACGACCACTGCATTGGTATTTTGTACGGTCCATCGTGAATCTGTTGATGCTTTATTTGAAGCCGCAGAACGCATCCAGATGCGTTTGATTGCAGGTAAAGTGCTGATGGATCGTCATGCACCAGATGGTCTTTGTGACACGCCACAAAGCGCTTATGACGATTCGAAAGCACTTATCGAAAAATGGCATGCTAAGGGCAGGGCGCTCTATGCGATTACCCCACGTTTTGCACCGACCTCGACGCCAGAACAATTAGAAAAAGCAGGTCAACTCAAACAGGAATATCCTGATGTCTATGTACATACCCATTTAAGTGAAAATAAAGATGAAATTGCATGGGTAAAATCACTTTATCCTGAACAAAAAAGCTACCTCGATGTATATCACCATTATGGTTTGACAGGCCAGCGCTCGGTATTTGCGCACTGTGTGCATTTAGAACAAGATGAATGGCAATGTATGCATCAAACAGATTCAGCCATTGCCTTTTGCCCAACCTCAAACTTATTTTTAGGTAGTGGTTTATTTCCATTGAAAAAGACTTGGGAACAAGGCGTTAAAGTGGGCTTAGGCACTGATATTGGGGCAGGAACATCATTTAGTCTGTTACAAACCGTCAATGAAGCCTATAAAGTTCAACAGCTACAAGGCGATAAACTCTCTGCTTATGAAGCGCTTTACCATGCCACAATAGGCGGTGCAAAAGCACTGGATTTACAGGATCAACTGGGTAACTTTAATGTCGGTAAAGAAGCAGATTTTGTGGTACTGAATTTAAAGGCCACGGCCTTGCAAAGCCTACGTCAATCGCGTGCAAAATCGCTTGATGATGCTTTGTTTGCGCTGTTTACTATGGGCGATGATCGTAATATCGAGGCGACGTATATTTATGGACAATGTGCCTACCAAAAAACTGAATAAATCAAAAGTGAAACACAGACCGTGGCTAAAATGGACGATCTTCGCAGTAGCATGTGGCTTACTGCTCAAACGTGATCAACGTGTCAAAAAGAAGCCATAGTTACAGTTAATCATTTGAGAAGGGATGCATCATCTGCTTTTTTGTTTTAAAATTTACGGATGAATTGAAGATTTCAGGGTGTTGCAGGTCAACACCTTTTTTATTTTTAACTTTTGCGTTTTAGGTATCTACCCCATGACCGTTGCAATGAGCGTGATGATCTCAACTGAAGACATTCAAGCCAAAGTCAAACAACTCGGTGAACAAATCAATGCTCACTATACCAATAGCCAAAAAGATCTGGTGTTGATTGGTTTACTCCGCGGCTCTTTTATTTTTATGGCAGATTTATGCCGAGCCATCGAAAAACCACATGAACTGGATTTTATGACCGTTTCCAGCTATGGCAGCAGTACCACGTCTAGTCGTGACGTTAAAATTTTAAAAGATCTGGATGGTGAGATTCGCGGCAAAGATGTGCTCGTGGTCGAAGATATTATTGATTCTGGCAATACTTTAAGCAAAGTACTTGAAATTTTGCAAACGCGCGAACCCAATTCTATTGAACTCTGTACGCTGGTGAGTAAACCTTCACGCCGTGAAATTGAACTTGAAGTTAAGTTTTTGGGTTTTGAAGTTGAAGACCGCTTTATTGTGGGTTATGGCTTGGATTACGATCAAAAATATCGTCATTTACCCTTTATTGGTGAAATTGGTCTGTAATCAAAAAATGGCGCTTTTGCGTCATTTTTTATGGATGTTTTACACGATATCGATCACACAAAAACGCAACATGATTTAGCAATCCTTGACTATCAGCCTGATTTAAAACCGTTCACTATAATAAAACAAGCACTTTTAAAACCAGAATAAGCAAAACAAGGAGAACGTCTTATGTGGTCATTTATTGTTGCCATTGTCGTCGGTTTTATTGCAGGTTTAATCGCCCGCGCGATTCATCCTGGTGAAGATAAAGCGGGTTTTATTGTTACCACACTACTTGGGATTGCAGGTTCACTTTTAGCAACCTATGGCGGACGTGCTTTAGGACTTTATCCCGAAAACTCTAGTGCGGGTTTTATCGCCTCGGTTGTAGGCGCCATTATTATTCTGTTTATTTATAATCTGATTAGCAAAAAAACCACCTAAATTTGCTATAAGATCTAAATAAAAGTGATAATTTTTCTACATAAACTACTCATCTTTTAAATTTGATTTAAGGCTGATATCGCTATCAGCCTTAACAGTTGAAAACTAAATTTGTAGCTTAATCCAATTTAAATTCTTTCCACAACGATTCAATTTGTTCAGCCGAAACCACGCCAGCTGCTTTAAAGCCATTTGAAAAAATCAATGTTGGAGTTCCTTGTATCCCTAGGATTTGACCCAACTTTAAATTGCGATCAATTGGATTTGCACAAGCCGTCAGTGTTTGTGGAACAATGCCTTTTCGAATCAGATTATTCCATGCATAAGTACGGTTTGCTTCGCACCAGGCTTGTTTAGAAGGCTGTACCGATTGACTGCGAATAGGATAGATAAAAGTATAGATCGTGACATTTTTCAGTTGATCGAGCTGATTTTCGAGTTGTTTGCAATAAGGACAATTGGGATCTGAGAAAACTGCTATCTGGCGTTTACCATTGCCTTTCACGGTTTTAATAGCATCCTGTAAAGGTAAACTTTTCCAGTCAATGCTTTTGTTTTTGACCACCAGATCCTTCGTTAAATTATGCTGATCTTTTAAGCGAATCATCGAACCAATCAAAATATGTTCTGCATTTTCACCAATATAAATAATCTGATTATCCAGTGTCGCACTATATAAACCCTGCATTTCGGTTTTCTGGATATTTTCAATATTTAACTTGGGATACTTTTGTTTAAGTTGAATCTGCACACTTTCCACACTGGCTTGACTTGAAAAAGTCCATGCACTTATTAAAGCTGCCAGTAAAATTTTATACATTGCATCATACTCAACCTAAACAAAGCTGTATTGTAAAAGAAACGCAGCTCAGCTCTGTTATATTTTCTTTGAATCTTAGACCTTGAATCAGATGTTTCACGTGAAACCTTTTTTGATTTGATGATTCTGATGATGCTACAAGCTGCTTTAGCTTTAGATTAAAATCTTTTTCACATAACTTATACGCAAACTGATCGAAATAGGTTTAAGCTGAATAGATTCCGAAACTCTCCACGCACTCATGACCGAAAGATCATGAGTGTTTTTTTATTTTTGTTTGATTACTTTCCAATACAAAATGAACCAAAAATCTTGCCGAGCAGATCATCCGCACTAAAATCCCCTGTAATTTCACCCAGTGCATTTTGCGCCAAACGTAAAGATTCAGCGACCAACTCACCAGCATGGAATACTACAAGCTGTTCGCGCGCCTCATCCAGATAGTGCTGAGTGCGCTTCATTGCGTCTAAATGACGTGTTCTGGCAATAAAGGTGTCTTCCTCAGGCTGAAAGCCTGCATGCGCTGTAATCGTCTCTATGAGGCTGTCTACGCCAGTTTCCTGTTTGGCCGAAATCCTAACATGACGAAACCCTTGATATTGGTCATTCACTGCGCTTTGTTCAAGCAAATCAGACTTATTCCCAATGAGGATTAAACGTTTCGGATCAAGATGATCTTTAAAATACTCCTGAGCAAGTTGTAAAGGATCGTCACCTTGACTTAAGTCATAAACCAACAGCAACAGATCAGCTTGTTCAATTTCTTTAATCGCGCGGCGGATGCCTTCTTTTTCGACAATATCACCTGTTTCACGTAATCCCGCAGTATCAGTTAACGTAATGGGTAAGCCATTTAAGCTAATTTTTTCATGTAGTACATCACGGGTGGTTCCTGCAATATCCGTCACAATTGCACGTTCATTTCCCGCTAAAGCATTGAGTAAGCTTGATTTTCCAGCATTAGGCTTACCCGCAATCACGACTTGTAAGCCTTCTCGCAACAACTGACCTTGTCGTGCAGATTGTTGTACCGCCTGTACTGATTGTTTTACCTCATCCAACAAAGCTAAAATTTTTCCATCCGCCAGAAAATCAATTTCTTCTTCTGGAAAATCAATCGCCGCTTCAACATGTAGGCGTAAATGAATCAGTTTTTCTAAAACGGTATTAATTTTAGTGGAAAAAGCACCTTGTAGTGAACGTACAGCGGAACGTGCAGCCGCTTGCGAGGTAGCATCAATCAAATCTGCAATCGCTTCCGCCTGTACCAGATCCAGTTTGCCATTTTCAAAGGCACGCATGGAAAACTCACCGGCTTTCGCGGCTTTGGCGCCTAATTCAAATAAACGTGCCAATAACGCATTTTGAATGACAGGGCCGCCATGTCCTTGTAACTCCACCACATCTTCGCCCGTAAATGAATGTGGATTTGGAAAACACAAAACCAAACCTTCATCCATCACCTCATCAGCCGCATCGTAAAACTGACGAAAACCCGCCATACGCGGTTCAGGAAGTATTTTTTTCGTCAACGCCTCTGCGATCGTAAAAGCTTTAGGGCCAGAAAGACGAATCACCCCCACACCACCACGTCCAGGAGGGGTAGCAATTGCAGTGATGGTGGTTTGTGCAAGCATAACAATAACCTAACTATTGCAAAAAAACAGAAATAAAAAATCCGCTCAAGATTAGCATCCTGAGCGGATTTTATCAGCTCTTATGAGTCAGAAAGTCAGTTAAGAACTTACTTCTGGTGCAGCTGGACGATTTTTCGCAACGTTTTTATTAATAAACCATTGCTGAAGAATCGTAATACTGTTGTTCACGATCCAGTACAACACCAGACCTGACGGGAAGAACAACATAAATACCGTGAAAATGATTGGCATAATGCGGAACACTTTGGCCTGCATTGGATCGGCAGGTTGCGGGTTTAGCATTTGCTGGATAAACATGGTTGCGCCCATCAACAACGGCAAGATAAACCATGGATCCATTGCAGATAAATCCTGAATCCAAAGCATCCACGGTGCATGACGCAACTCCACACTTTCCATCAAGACCCAATACAAGGCTAGGAAAATTGGCATTTGCAGCAATAGTGGTAAACAACCTGAAAGCGGATTGACCTGTTCACGTTTGTAAAGCGCCATCATTTCCTGAGAGAAACGCATACGGTCTTCGCCAAACTCTTCTTTCATACGTTGCATTTCAGGTGCAATCACACGCATCTTGGCCATTGAACGGTAGCTTTTTGAAGATAAAGGCCACAGAATCAATTTCACCACAATCGTCAAAAGAATAATTGACCAGCCCCAGTTTCCTACGATGCTATGGAAAAATTGCAAACCGAGGAACAACAGTTTAGCAATTGGCCACAACCAACCATAGTCAACGGTTTGATTCAAACCAACCGCGAGATCTTTCAATTCAGACTGGATTTTTGGCCCAGAATAGAACGTCGCATCGACCGTCATGGTTTTGCCAGCAGGCACATTGATGGTCGGAGAAGTGAAGCCAATGATATTCATATTATCGGCAGATTTACGCGACTCTAACTTGGCCGTATAAGCCTGATCACCAAAATGACCTGGAATCCATGCACTGACGAAATAATGTTGTACCATCGCGACCCAGCCGCCTTTGGCATCCACATTTAGTTTTTCATCAGAGAAATTAGCAAATTTCAGCTTGTTGTAATGCTCATCAGGCGTTCCCCATGCGCCCCCAAGGAAAGTCCCCAAGGTAAAGATACCTTGATCAGATTTACCCGGATCTTCTGAGTTATCGCGCTTGATCTGCCCAAACATTTGACCTTGCCAGTTTTGCGCACTACGGTTCACTACCTGATAGCTCACCTGAACTGGATAATCGCCCTGTTTAAAGGTAAAACGCTTGATAATTTCAACACCATCAGCCGTTTTGTAAACCATCGGGACCGTCAGAACTTTTTCAGCTTTACCGTCTTTGTTTTGGCTATCCTTGGCATCCGCTAATGTATAAGCTGTTTTTTCAACTTCATACTGTGGACGACCTTGGCGACTACTGTCTGGGCCATTCAATCCAATTAAACCAGATTGTGCCACATAGGTCCGCTTCGCATCGCTTTCCAGCATGACAAAAGGCTGGTCACTGTTTTTGTCTTTATCATGATTGAGTAATTCAATACGCACAATATCGCCACCTTTAGGATTAATCCAAAGGTGATAGAGGTCAGTTTGTACTGAAATAAGCTGTTGATTCACAGGTGCTGTCGCATCTGTAACTTGTTGCGTCGCAATATTTGCTTGTGGCACATCTGTTGATGTCGCAGTAGCTTGGCTATTTGGCAGGTCGGCAGACACTTCATGAGATTCAACCACAGCGGCAGGCGCGGGTTGAGTAGAAGTAGTGCTATGACCATAATCTTTTTGCCAAGCCAAGATAAGCAAATATGCGGTGACAAACATGGCTCCGAGAATCGCAAACCTGGCCCATTGTTGCATATCAATTATCCCAAGTGGTTAAAGTGATTTTGGTTTAATAAACGCTCACGAAAGGGTACAGCAACGTGAGGCTTTTGAGAATCTATTTGCTGAAATGAAATAAAACGAATTGCTTTAGCAGGTACAGGATCATACCCACTCCCTCCCCAGGGATGACATCGACAGACACGATTCACCGCCAACCAACTACCTTTGATTGCACCATAGCGATGAACAGCTTCCAGCGCATATTGCGAACAGGTGGGTATATAGCGACAACGCGGTCCGAGCAAAGGACTCAAGGCAATTTGATAAAATCGAATCAACCAATGCAGGATAGATACCATTGGTCATCTCTATTTTTCAATTGAGGGAGAGATGGTGTTTTGATGCTTGTGTGCAAGACGATTTAACTTACGCCAAGCCAATTGAAGTTGCTGAGTCAGATCAGCATTAGATACGGTTTCAATGCCAAGTTTAGGCATAACCACAATATCAATCAGTGCTAATTGTTGTTGATGCAAACGAAAGCTTTCACGTGCAAGTCGTTTTATTCGATTTCTTTCATGCGCACGGCGCACTTTTTTTTTGGCAACAACCAATCCTAAACGGCTTTTAGGCTGTTCAGAAGGTTTTGCCAAAAATAAAAAATGAGGTTGATGCACTTTAAAAAGCGCACCATCAAACACACTTTTAAAATCAGCAGCACAATGTAAGCGTACATTTGTACCAAAGCTATAAAGTGCCATAACACCCGATCGTGTAGTAATAACGATTTAAATAAATTAAACAGTTAGGCTATGACGACCTTTAGCACGACGGCGAGCCAACACTTGACGACCAGCTTTAGTTGCCATACGAGCGCGGAAACCATGAACACGTTTACGTTTTAGTTCAGAGGGCTGAAAAGTACGTTTCATATCGAAACTCCCAAAATATGATCTTTCTGTAAAGGTTCGCGATTTTATGGTGCAACGACCCTACTGTCAATGAAAAATCAAAAAGTTTACATTTTATTCAGTATTTTTTGAAAACCCTTAGATTTATTCTGCCTTTCCCTAGAAATAAGCCTACAAATTTTATACACAATCTAATCTATTAAATTTATTCTTGTTTTTTACATACCCACAGCTTATTCTGATGTTTATCAACAAGCTTAAGATGAATTTGGTGCTTGCATTGCGCATTTGAATTTAAATTCATAAATCGCTAAATTATCCACAGCGAGTGAGCCGCTATTAAATAAATTCAAATTTTAAAATTTAAATTTATTCTTATTAGGGCACGTTTTTTCTGTGGAAAGTGATAATTTAAATTTTAAAATCAGTTTGTTGAGTTGTGAATAACTGTGTTTTTATAAAACTTATAAATTGTGGATAACTCATCTTATAAAACTATCCCCAGCTTATGGTGAAACTTATCCACAAGCGCTTTGAATTTAAATTTAAAGCGCGAAAGGATTCTTTTTGAACAAACATGATGGTTCCGTTCATGACAGATGTGGATAACTTGGTTAGAATGGCGACCCTTTCTGTTGGAAGGGTGGTTTATTTTTTGAATTTAAAAAGAGATAGGGGAATCACATGCTGTGGACAGACTGCTTAAATCGCTTGCGACAAGAGCTCTCTGATAATGTCTTTGCGATGTGGATCCGCCCTCTGGTTGCTGAGGAAGCGGAGGATACCTTACGTTTATATGCGCCAAATCCATATTGGACACGTTATATTCAGGAACATCATCTGGAATTGATCTCAATTCTGGCGGAGCAGTTATCAGAAGGTCGTGTTCGTCAGGTGGATATTTTAGTGGATTCACGTCCTGGCGCGATTTTATCCCCAACGGAACAGCCAGCAACCACTACAGCTGCCTTAAATACGGTGGCAGCACCGACTCGAGTAAAAAAAGAAGTTGCTGATGTAGCATCGACAGCCACAGCTAAAAATTTAAATTCAAAAAAACGTTTACTCAATCCTTTATTTACTTTTTCACTTTTTGTTGAAGGTCGTTCTAACCAAATGGCGGCTGAAACCTGTCGTAAGGTTTTAACCCAACTGGGAGCTTCGCAGCATAATCCCTTATTTTTATATGGGCCGACAGGTTTAGGTAAAACGCACTTAATGCAAGCGGTTGGCAATGCGTTATTACAAGCCAAGCCCAATGCGCGCGTTATGTATATGACTGCCGAAAGTTTTGTTCAGGATTTTGTCTCTTCTTTACAAAAAGGCAAAGTCGAAGAATTTAAGAAAAATTGTCGTTCATTAGATTTATTGTTAGTTGATGATATTCATTTGTTGGCGGGTAAAGAAGCCAGTCTGGTTGAGTTCTTTTATACGTTTAATGCCTTGTTGGATGAATCCAAGCAAATTATTCTCACTTCAGATCGCTATCCAAAAGAATTAACGGAACTTGATCCACGTTTGGTCTCGCGTTTTTCGTGGGGACTTTCTGTGGGTGTAGAACCACCAGATATCGAAACCCGTATCGAAATTTTACTGAAAAAAGCTGAAAACAGTGGCGTTGATTTGCCGCGTAATTGCGCTTTATTCATTGCCCAGCAAGTGGTGGCCAATGTGCGTGAACTTGAAGGCGCTTTAAACAAAGTGGTGGCGATTGCCCGTTTTAAGGGATCGCAAATTGATTTAGATGTGGTTCGAGAATCATTAAAAGATGTGCTAGCCATTCGTGCGCGAACCATTAGTGTCGAAAATATTCAGCGCGTGGTCAGTGAATATTTCCGTATTCCACTCAAAGAGTTGATCGGGCCAAAACGTACTCGTATTTATGCGCGACCAAGACAATTGGCGATGGGCTTGGCACGTGAGCTTACAGGTGATAGTTTTCCTGAAATTGGCATGGCTTTTGGTGGGCGTGACCATAGTACGGTCATGCATGCCTGTGAAAAAGTACAAAGTTTAAAAGATGAAGATCCGATCTTTAATGAAGACTATAAAAACTTGTTGCGCTTACTGCAAAGTTAAGCATCAGGGCAGTTGCAAAGTCGTATCAACTCCCGCATAGTACACTGCTAAAAAATGAAATAATGGCTTTCAGTTGTTAGAGGAATGAATTGTGCGTTTGAAAATCGCTAAAGAAAGTTTAGTCAATGTGCTGTCTCATGTTGTAGGTGCGGTGGAGCGTCGTCATACCTTAAATATTCTTTCAAACGTTAAAATTCAGGCGACTGATCAGGCTTTGACCATTACTGGTTCTGATCTGGAAGTAGAGCTGGTAGCCAGTACGGCGTTGGCTGAGGGTGCTTGTTTGCAATCTGGCGAAACGACCGTGCCTGCACGTAAATTGATGGATATCTGCAAATCATTGCCTACAGCGGCATTGATTGATCTGCAAATTACAGAAGACCAGCGTTGTATTTTAAAATCAGGCAATAGTCGTTTTGTGCTAGGGACCTTACCCGCAGAAGATTATCCTTTGTTGAATACTGAAAATAGTCAGGGCACACAGGTTCAGGTCACGCAGCGTGAACTTAAACGTTTGTTTGAAAAAACAGCCTTTGCGATGGCGGTGCAGGATGTGCGTTTTTATCTGACTGGAACTTTACTGGAAATTGATGAAAATCAACTTCGTGCAGTGACGACCGATGGTCATCGTTTAGCTTTGTGTGAAGTTTTAGCTTCATCCAATGCTGCTCAACTGGTGCAAGCTATTGTACCGCGTAAAGCCGTGGGCGAATTACAGCGTTTACTGAGTATCGAAGATGAGCAATTACGGCTATTGATTGGACGAGAATTGCTCAATGTGACGATTACCACCCCAAGTCGTGATAAAGAACAGGGTGATATTACCGTTCGTTTTACCACCAAGTTGATTGATGGTAAATTCCCAGATTATCGTCGTGTGATTCCACGTGGTGGCGATAAACTGGCTCAAATTGCGCATGATGTGTTTAAGCAGTCTTTGCAACGGGTCGCGATTCTGAGTAATGAAAAATTACGTGGCGTGTTCTTAAACTTCAATCCTGATGTATTACAACTACGTGCCAATAACCCTGAACAGGATGAGGCGATTGAAGATTTAGCCATTCAATATCAAAATACCTCGATGGAAATGTCATTCAATGCACAGTATTTACTGGATGTATTGAATGTGTTGGATGGTGATGACGTCAGTATGACCATGACTGAAGCCAATCAATCCGTGTTGGTTCAGGATCCGACACATACCGATCAAACTTATGTTGTGATGCCAATGCGTGTCTAAAGAACTGATTCGATTATGCATATAACACGTTTAAATATCGAGCGTGTGCGCAATTTAAAAACGGTTGCACTGTCTGGGTTGCAACCGTTTAACGTTTTTTACGGCGCCAATGGTTCGGGTAAAACCTCAGTGCTTGAAGCCATCCATCTGCTTTCGACTGGACGTTCTTTTCGAACTTATACGCCCAAGCATTATATTCAGCATGGCGCACAAGACGCGATTGTATTTGCTCAATCTGCCGTTGAAAAAGTGGGAATGCGTAAACTTGCCACAGGTGAGCAACTGATCAAGGTGAATGGTGATCCTGTGGCGACGCAGGGACAATTGGCCAAACTGTTGCCCTTACAACATATCGACCCACAAAGTACCGATATTTTGGATCATGGTGCCAAACCACGCCGACAAATGTTGGATTGGCTCATGTTTCACGTGGAACCTGAGTTTTATGCCACTTGGCAGCAGTATTCCAGAGCGCTGAAACAACGCAACAGCTTGCTGAAACATTCTCGCCAGATTTCACTGACAGAGTTGGAACCCTGGAACAAACTTCTGGCAGCTTATGGAGAGATGTTGCATAACCAGCGCTCATTGATGATCGAGCAATGGCAGGTTTTTTTGCAACAGGATCTACAGCAATTATTACCTGAACTGCGTATTGAATTGGATTATCAGGCGGGTTTTCACCAAGAGCATGGACTGTTCAATGATCTGATTCAATATCATGCCAAAGATGTTGAACGGCGATATACCGAATATGGTCCTCATCGTGCCGATTTGCGTTTAAAAACGCCGTTGGGCGATGCGGATGATGTGCTGTCACGCGGGCAAAAAAAGCTCCTGATGATGGCTTTAAAACTATCACAGATTGCAATGTTACATGCGAGTAATAAGGAAACTGTGGTATTATTAGATGATTTGACAGCAGAATTAGACCATGCCGCACAGCGGCGATTAATTGAACGATTAAGCCAGTTAGGTAGTCAGGTTTTTATGACCACTTTAGATCAACAAGCGGTACAACATCACCTACAGGATCTGGCTGTATCTTATCAATTGTTCAACGTGGAACATGGTCAGGTTCGGGCTGTCCCCATTTGATTTTTTCCCCACTGGGGATTGATCCATAAATTTGCTAGGGAGAAACCATGAGTTCAGAGTCTCAATCTGCCTCTCCAACAGAACAATCAAACGAAAAGGCATATGATTCCTCTAGTATCAAGGTATTACGTGGTTTGGATGCAGTGCGTAAGCGTCCAGGCATGTATATTGGTGATACAGATGATGGGACAGGCTTGCACCACATGGTTTTTGAGGTGGTCGATAATGCAATCGATGAAGCCTTGGCAGGGCATTGTGATGAGATTATTGTCACGATTCATGAAGATGAATCGGTCAGTGTTTCAGATAATGGTCGTGGTATCCCAACTGATATTCATCCAGAAGAGGGTGTTTCTGCTGCGGAAGTCATTCTGACCATTTTGCATGCGGGTGGTAAGTTTGATGACAACAGTTATAAGGTTTCAGGTGGTCTGCATGGTGTGGGGGTGTCTGTGGTCAACGCACTCTCCAGCAAATTGCAACTGACGATTCATCGTGCGGGTCAAATCCATGAGCAGGAATATCATCATGGTGATCCACAATACAAATTGCGTGTGGTCGGTGAAACGGATAGCACAGGGACTACGGTACGTTTCTGGCCAAGTGAATTGACTTTTAGTCAAACCATTTTTCATGTGGAGATTTTGGCGCGTCGTTTGCGTGAACTTTCATTCTTAAATGCGGGTGTGAAGATTATTTTACGTGATGAACGGATTAATCTGGAACACATTTACAATTATGAAGGTGGTTTGTCTGAGTTTGTAAAATACATTAACGAAGGCAAAACTCATCTGAATGACATCTTTCACTTTACCGTGGATGCTGATAACGGCATTGGTGTTGAAGTGGCATTGCAGTGGAATGATAGCTATCAGGAAAATGTACGCTGCTTTACCAATAATATTCCGCAAAAAGATGGTGGAACGCACTTGGCTGGTTTCCGTGCAGCACTGACTCGTGGCTTAAACAGCTACATGGAAAATGAAAGCTTACTGAAAAAAGAAAAAGTTGCCGTTACGGGTGATGATGCGCGTGAAGGTTTAACCGCGATTATTTCAGTCAAAGTCCCAGATCCGAAGTTTTCTTCACAAACCAAAGAAAAATTGGTGTCGAGTGAAGTCAAACCTGCGGTTGAACAGGCGATGAATAAAGAATTTTCAGCCTATTTGCTGGAAAATCCTCAGGCAGCCAAATCGATTGCAGGCAAGATTATTGATGCCGCACGTGCCCGTGATGCCGCGCGTAAAGCCCGCGAAATGACGCGTCGCAAGAGTGCGCTGGATATTGCAGGTTTACCGGGTAAATTGGCCGATTGTCAGGAAAAAGATCCTGCTTTGTCAGAATTGTATCTGGTCGAGGGTGACTCTGCGGGTGGTAGTGCCAAGCAAGGTCGTAACCGTAAAATGCAGGCGATTTTACCGCTGAAGGGTAAAATTCTGAACGTGGAACGTGCGCGTTTTGACAAGATGATTTCTAGTCAGGAAGTCGGTACACTGATTACCGCATTGGGCTGTGGTATTGGGCGTGAAGAATATAATCCTGATAAATTGCGTTATCACAAAATTATCATTATGACCGATGCGGATGTCGATGGTTCTCATATTCGAACCTTATTATTGACCTTCTTCTTCCGTCAAATGCCAGAACTGGTCGAGCGCGGTCATATTTATATTGCACAACCGCCGTTGTATAAGCTGAAAAAAGGCAAACAAGAGCTCTATATCAAGGATAATGAGGCCTTAGAAAGCTTCCTGATCTCCAATGCGATTGATGATCTTGAATTGCATATTAGTGCCGATGCCCCTGCAATCAATGGCGAAGCTTTGGCCAAAGTCATTGAAGATTATCAAGTCTCGCAAAAAAGCTTACAGCGTCTGACTCAGCGTTATCCTGCAAGTTTGCTCGATGCTTTGCTTGAAGTTGAACCGTTTAAGGCAGATCAAAGTCAGGATCGTCCTTATGTGGAACAATGGGCTGAACAATTACGCGCAACCATTGAAAAGTTGCAGCCAAGTTTACGTCCAGAGATTAGTTTAGAAAGCTTTGAGCGTGAAATACCGACAGGTGAAAAATCGATTCACTGCTGGCCTCGTGTGACGGTTTATGTGCATAACTTGCCGCACCATTACTTGTTAGATGCAGGCTTGCTGAATTCGGCTGAATATGCCCGTTTACTGAAAAACTCCAAGAGCTGGTTTAAGTTATTGGAAGAGGGCGCGTATCTGCAAAAAGGTGAGCGCAAGATCAATGTCACTAATTTCCATCAGGTCTGGCAGCAAATTTTGCAAGATTCTCGTCGCGGCATGATGATTCAGCGCTATAAAGGGCTGGGTGAGATGAATGCAGAGCAACTTTGGGAAACCACGATGGATCCTGAAAATCGTAACATGTTACAAGTGACCATCGATGATGCGATTGAAGCAGATCGTATGTTTAGCTGCTTAATGGGCGATGATGTCGAACCACGTCGTGCCTTTATTGAAGAAAATGCATTGAATGCGGATATTGATGCTTAATCTGTAAAAATTCAAAAAAACAGGCGCTTTGTGCGCCTGTTTTTTTTGAATGTCCTTATTCAACCCGACTTCCCTGAACCTGTTATTGCCACTGTTGGAACACTTGATCTGCTGTTTTATTGAGTACTACCTGATTACCCTGAATCTGTTGTACCCATTGAGTTGGAATATAATGATGCTGACCATTGGCTGATTGATCATTTTTAGCCAATTTGATCTTGTCCTGACCATCTAAATGATCGACTGTACCGACATGTTGATGATCTGAACCGACGACTTCGGCATGTTGTTGAATATCTTGTACATTGATAGTTGCCATGAGTATTGTCCCTCATATTTTTCATGATGTTTCATGTTATTGACTTGATCTTTGTATCAAGCAGGCAAGTCATTAAATCAAACTTAAAACAGCATTAGTGCTGTGCCTTAACATTCAGCCTAAGGGTTTTTTTAAACAGGTGTGCAGTGCTTATGTAAGCCTTTATAGCGATTTCATCAAAAGATCAAGCTTTGCTGGTGAGGTCTGTTAATTTATATTTTTATTTAAAATCAATGTCTTAAGTTTTATATAAAGTAAAAATTTAATAAAAAGAGAGCGCTATATTTTTTAAAAGATTGAAAAAAATAATCGACTTGTAAGATTAGGCAAATGAATGTGTCGGGCTGTAAAGCTACAGCCCAATATTTAAATGCTCAGGGCATATTTTAATCAAAAGAACTTTCCAGTTCTTCCAATTGCATCATGAGTTCCAAAAGTTGCTCTTCCGCTTGTTCTAGTTTTTGTTTCAGATCAGTTTGTTCATTCATGAGTTTAAGCAGATCATCCTTACAATTAGCCTCATAGAGTGAACTATCTGCAAGCAATGTTTCAATGGCAACTAAACGTGATTGAAATTTTTCGATCTGAGTTTCGCATTTTTCAATATTTTTACGAATCGGTCGCGTTTGTTCACGGCGCTGAGCAGCTTCTTTACGTAAGGCTTCTTTATCCAGTTTCGAAGTTGCAGGTGGAGCAGTCACTTCTGAAATCACCGGGGCAGCAGGTTGCTGGCCTTTTTTGATCATGTCGTTACGTGCTTGACGTAGCCAGTTGGCATAATCATTGAGGTCACCATCAAAACTTTGACTATGACCATTGTGAACTAGAATCAACTCATCACAGACGCTGGCAATTAACTGACGTTCATGTGAAACCAGCACCACCGCGCCTTCAAAATCTTGCAAGGCCATGGTTAAGGCATGGCGCATATCTA
The DNA here is from genome assembly GCF_003938865.1 of Acinetobacter sp. FDAARGOS_515. Taxonomy (NCBI): domain Bacteria; kingdom Pseudomonadati; phylum Pseudomonadota; class Gammaproteobacteria; order Moraxellales; family Moraxellaceae; genus Acinetobacter; species Acinetobacter sp. FDAARGOS_515. The sequence continues at coordinate 1,200,394 of NZ_RKIX01000003.1, forward strand.
GATCTAAATGGTTGGTCGGTTCATCCAAAATCAGCACATTCGGACGCTGCCAGACAATCAGTGCTAATGCCAAACGCGCCCGTTCGCCACCCGAAAAGCTTTCGCTCGGTGTGTCCATGCGTTCGCCACTGAAGCCAAAGCTGCCTAAAAAGGCACGTAAAGTCGCATCACTGATTTTTTTATCGGCAATGCGTGATAGTTGCAACATCGGACTGGCATTGCCATCTAGGGCATCCATCTGATGTTGGGCAAAGTAACCAATATTGAGTAATTCTGAGGCGTAGCGTTGCCCCTGAATCAATGGAAGATCCCCCACTAAAGATTTAATTAAGGTGGATTTTCCTGCACCATTCATTCCCAATAAACCGATTCGACTGGTCGGGGTGATTTGTAAATTAACATTGGTCACAATCAGTTTGCTTGCATAGCCAATATCAGCGTGTTCTAAAGCCAAAAGTGGTGAACTCATTTTACTTGGTTCACGAAAACTAAAGGTAAACGGCGTATCCACATGCGCAGGCGCTAGCTCCTGCATTCTTTCCAGTTGCTTGATTCGACTTTGCGCCTGACGTGCTTTGGTGGCTTGTGCTTTGAATCGATCAATATATTTTTGCAAATGTGCGCGAGTTTCTTGCTGTTTTTCAAACGCTTGTTGTTGTTGCGCTAAACGTTCGGCACGGGTGGTTTCAAAGGTCGAATAATTGCCTGTATAAAGCGTTAGTTCCTGATTTTCAATATGTAAAATATGATCGGTAATTGCATCTAAAAAATCACGATCATGCGAAATCAGAACCAAAGTACCTTCATAGCTATTAAGCCAGTCTTCCAGCCATAAAATCGCATCTAAATCCAAATGGTTAGTCGGTTCATCCAACAACAGTAAATCTGAACGACTCATCAAGGTTCGGGCCAGATTCAGGCGCATCCGCCAACCCCCTGAGAAACTGGATACGTCCAGTTGAGATTGGTGTTCAAAAAAACCCAGACCTGCCATTAATTGTGAAGCTTTGGCTGAGGCAGAATAGCCATTAATTTCATCAAATCGGCTATACAGATGCGCCAATTCATCATTGCTGAGTTGTTCTGGATGTTCAAGCTGATGCTGAATTGTCCAGTACTCTTCATCTCCTGATAACACAAAATCAATCGCCTTCATGTCTAAGGCTTTAATTTCTTGTGCCATATGAGCCACAGTCCATACATTTGGACGGCTTAAGCTGCCACTATCTGCTTCCATTCCCCCTAATAATGCAGAAAATAAAGTAGATTTGCCTGCACCATTGACGCCAGTCAAACCAATTTTCCAGCCTGGATGCAGTTGCATCGATGCTTTTTGAAATAAAACACGTCCGCCGCGGCGAATTGAAAACTGGTCAAGCTGAATCATGGAAATGAACACGCTACATCATAAAGAAAGGCGACCATTTTAAAGGGATATGCAAAATAAGACAAAGTTTTAGTCAGTGTTATCTATTTTATAGAAACTTGAATTGTGTCGAAAAAATGATGCATTTCGTCAGAAAACTGGCAGGATTTACGCTTTTTTAGAGCTAAAGCTCTATTTTTGATTGAGTCAGGCTTAAGATAATGAGTATAGTAATCAATAGAGAACAAAAACTAAGCAAAAAAAGTCGGATAAGGAATGCGATGATGAATAAAGGACTTTCGATACTGGGGGCGACCGTGTTGTCTGGATGGATGACAACCGCTCATGCTCAAATTAATGTCTGTGCTTTTGATTTGTTGGGAAAAGCAGGTGACTCGTACAAAATGTTAGAAGAATGGGCGCTGGCGGCCAAAGCATGGAATGCAGATATTAATCTCATACCGCGTCAGGATGAAGCCCAAGCAGAAAAAGATTTTCGCGAAGGCAAGTGCGATGCTGTTTATATAACTTCCATGCGTGCACGTCCTTACAATAAATTTGCAGGCTCAGTTGATGCATTAGGCGCAGTTCCAAATAACTCAATCGCACAAAAAGCCATTAGCTTCGTCTTGGACAAACGCAATAATCATCGTTTAACCACTACGATTGATGGAGATAAATATGAGGTAGCGGGAATTGTTCAGATTGGTCAGGCGTATTTATTTGTACGTGATCGCAATATTAATAATCTTGAACGTGTCAAAGGCAAAAAAATTGCAATCTTGCATTATGATGAAGCCCAAAAAATTATGAGTCAGCGTGTGGGCGCTGTTCCTGTCGCTTCAGATATTTCCAATTTTGTTGCGCGATTTAACAGCGGACAAGTTGATATTGTCCCCGCACCTGCCTATGCCTATAAACCTCTCGAAATTCAAAAAGGCTTAGGCAATAATGGGGCGATGATTAACTTTCCTGTCGCAAATATTACGGCCGATCTGATTATTCGACAAAATAAATTTCCGACTAATTTTGGTCAACAATCACGCCATTGGTTTCTAAATCAATTACCGAAAAATTTTGCGATGGTACGCCGTTTAGAGGCAGGTATCCCAGAGAAATACAAAATTAATTTAAGTAATGAGGAAAAAGTCAAATATCAGAAACTATTGCGAGATGGGCGTATCGATTTGGCAAAACAGGGAATTTATGATCCCAATATGATGACAGTATTAAAGCGGGCGCGCTGTACAGTAGAGCGTACCAATTTTGAATGTTCATTAGGCGGAGAATAAACAAAAAATCTTAAAATGACCTAAAGAGTTTTCTTTTTCGATTAAAAAAATAAATTTTAAGAAAACTCTTTATCTTTTAATATTTTATTTATATATCTTTAATTGAATTTTACTAAAAATAAGAAATCATTCACGATTTTGTACAATAAATATTCATTTTTCCACAAAAAATGGAGTAAATACTCTATTTTTTTTTAAATAACCCGATTAATATTTGCCGTGTAAGGATACTCCTAACTGGAAATTATGTACAAAGGAACAACAATATGAAAAAAATTGCATTCGCTCTGGCCGCTACCACTTTAGCTGGTGTTTCGGTAACAGCTCAAGCTGCAACAGTATGTGTATTCGATTTGCTAGGGAAATCAGGCGAGTCGTATAAAATGATGGAAGAATGGGCATTGGCAGCCAAAGGCTGGGGTGCTGACATTACGTTGGTTCCGCGTCAGGACGAAGCTGTTGCAGACAATGATTTTAAAGCAGGTAAATGTGATGCAGTAACCATGACTGCAATGCGTGCTCGTCAATACAATAAATTTGCTGGTTCAATCGACTCTTTGGGTGGTGTACCTAATAACCAGATTGCGCAACGCGCGATTACTTATGTGTTAGATGCACGTAACGCTGCAAAATTAACTTCGAATCTTGGTGGTAAAAAATACGAAGTTGCAGGGATTGCACCATTAGGTTCAGCCTTTATTTTTGTACGTGACAAGAGCATTAACTCGGTAGAAAAAGCAGCGGGTAAAAAGTTTGCGGTATTGGGGTATGACGATGCGCAAAAAATCATGGTTCAACGTGTAGGTGCACAAGCTGTTTTATCTGATATTTCTAACTTTGCTGCAAAATTTAACAATGGTCAGGTTGATATGGTGGGTGCGCCAGCCTATGCCTACAAGCCACTTGAGTTAAATAAAGGTTTGGGTACCAATGGTGCAATGATGAATTTCCCAGTTTTGCACGTCACTGCTGATTTGGTAATTCGTCCAGAAAAATTCCCTGCTGATTTTGGTCAAAAATCACGTGATTGGTTTGTGAAACAATTACCAAAGAGCTTTGCAATGATCAACCGTCTTGAAGCGCAAATTCCTGCGAAATACAAGATGAACTTGACACCAGAAGACAAATTAAAATATCAAAAACTACTGCGTGATGGTCGTATCGATTTGACTAAACGTGGTGTGTACGATGCTGGTATGATGTCTGTACTGAAAAAAGCGCGTTGTTCAGTAGATAAAGCCAATTTTGAATGTTCGATGGCTGGCGAATAATATTGATTTTGCTAAAAAACTCGGAATAATTTCCGAGTTTTTTTATTTCTAAAATACTGTCAGTTCAGCCATTGATACGGTGTATAAAGTTGATAATCTAAAATTAAACAATAACTTCACATGGATCAGTGATTACGAAGACTTAAACTGAAACCTAAAGGGTTTTAGATATGTGATTTACTCGACATGTGAATTTATCGGTTGAACGGGATTGAAACATAACCAGGTGCTGGAGTGCATCTGTATGATCAGCAAACAAAAACAACAACGCTTATAATGGAAGGTAAATATATGAAATGGTCAAAAACTCTCGCAGTGACAGCTGGATTATTGGCGGCATCTATGGGGGTACAAGCAAAACAAACCATTTGTGTTTTTGACTTGGTTGGAAAAAATGGCGATGTCTATAGTGTAATGAAAGACTATCAATTGGCCGCCAAAAACTGGGGCGCGGATATCGAGCTTAAAGTCAGTCAAAATGAAAGTGTGATTGCGGATGATTTTAAAGCAGGTAAATGTGATGGCGTCAGTATCACAGGCTTACGCGGTCGACAGTTCAATGCATTTACGGGTTCTTTAGACGCCATTGGTGCCATTCCTGATTTAAAACTTGCAGTGAAGATCATGCAAGGTCTTTCAAGTCCTACATTTGCCAAATATATGACTCAAGGTCAATATGAAGTGGTGGGTGTCATTCCAATTGGTGATGCGTATTTGCTGGTCAATGACCGCAATATCAATACGGTTGCCAAAGCCGCAGGTAAAAAAATTGCCGTTTTAGATTACGATGAAGCACAAAAAATTATGGTTCAACAAATTGGTGCGCAAGCGGTGAGTGCGGATGTCACTAATTTTGGTGCAAAATTTAATAACCATCAGGTCGATATCATTGGTGCACCTGCCGCCGCCTTTAAAGCACTTGAGCTACATAAAGGTTTAGGTACAAAGGGTGCAATTGTGAATTATCCTATTTTACAGGTCACAGGTAACCTGATTATTCGTCCTGATAAATTCCCTGCGGGATTTGGTCAAAAATCACGTGATTGGGTTAAAACCCAGTTGCCGCGTTCTTTTACTATTTTAGGTAAAATGAAGGCGGATATTCCTCAAAAGTACTGGATGGATGTTCCTGAGGCAGACAAACCTGGCTATCAAAAGTTGATGCGTGAATCGCGTATAAACCTGACCAAAAAAGGTATTTACGATAAACGCATGATGAAACTATTGTGGCAATTCCGTTGTAAGGAAAATCCGAAAAACTTTGAATGCGCATTACAGGATGAAAATTATAAATAATCCTGATACAAATAGTCTGAATAAAGTTTAAACTTCCAGAACTGACCATATATTGTGTATGTTATACTGTATATGGTCTTGTTCTTTATAAGACATCAGATTTAGGTTGAGGACCCCATCATGAATGCCCAAGCTCTTGTTATCTCAGATAATGCTGCCAAAAAAGTGCGCCAACTCCGTGACAGCGAAGGGAATCAGGATTTAATGTTACGTGTTTACGTGACGGGTGGTGGTTGTTCTGGTTTTTCTTACGGTTTTAATTTTGCTGAAAGTGCCAATGAAGATGATGCCAAGTTTGAAAATGGTGATGTCACCATGTTGGTCGATTCTTTAAGCTATCAATATCTGGTTGGTTCAGTAGTAGACTATCTTGAAGGTTTGGAAGGTTCACGTTTTGTGGTGCAAAATCCAAATGCAACTACGACTTGTGGTTGTGGTTCTTCATTTTCGATCTAAAATTTGATGCATAAAAAAATCCCCAATAGGGGATTTTTTAGTTAGAAAGGGCTCAAAGGATCATGCCTTTCTAAACACAGGTCATGGTTCCTAATACCCGAAATCCTTCTGCACCAGTGACTGATGGCAAGTTACCGCTTTGCTGCGTCATAAAACGCATGGCCAGCCATGCAAACGCCGTAGCTTCAACCCATGTTGGCGATAATCCAAGTACACTGGTACTTTGCACCGACCAATTATGTTTGCGCAAACGCCAGCGTAGTTGTTCTAATAAATGTGAATTATAAGCACCGCCACCGCAAACATAGACTTCACCTGTATCTAAATCAGAGCGATAAATAGCTTTTTTAATCGCGCGCGTGGTGAGTTTAAGCAAGGTTGCCTGTACATTTTCAGGAGTATCTTCTAACTCGTCATATTCCAGTTCATCATTACGCCAGTCAGCAAGTTGATCATCCAGCCAGTCGATATTAAAGTCTTCACGGCCCGTACTTTTTGGCGGTTCTTTGGAAAAAAATTCATGCGCTTGCAAGCGTTCTAATAACCCTCGAATGGGATGGCCATAGGCTGCCCAATTGCCATTTTCGTCATAAGGATGACCTGTATAACGTTCGCACCACGCATCCATTAAAATATTGGCAGGTCCTGTATCAAAACCATAAACATCCTCTGGACGACCTGCGGGAAGCAGACTGACATTGGCAATGCCGCCTAAGTTTAAAATCACCCGATGAATACTGGAATGTTGAAAAATAGCCTGATGAAATGCGGGAACCAAGGGCGCACCTTGCCCGCCAGCGGCCATATCACGACGTCTGAAATCTGAAATTACAGGAATTTTTGTAATTTCTGTAATGATATTCGGATCACCAATTTGCAAGGTAAAGCCATGTTCAGGGCGATGGCGAATGGTTTGGCCATGTGAACCGATAGCTTTGATTTGACTGCGATCTAAATGGTTTTTTTCAATCAGCTCATTAATCCCATGACCAATCAACTTCGCTAGTGTGACATCAGCTTTACCCATGCGATCAATTTCATTATCGTCCGGCAAGGTCAGCGCCATCAGCTCATCACGCAACTCAGGTTCAAAGGGAATGGTTAAAGTGGCATGAAGATGTAAAGGATCAAATGAAGCAGCAACCAAATCGACCCCATCCATGCTGGTACCGGTCATTACCCCAATATAGATCGATGTCATGATTAACTTCGCCTGCAATCTGCTGAAAAAGTGTTAGTATATCGCACAAATTGAATAACTGATGTGTTTAGGTTTTGTGATGTCAAATTTCTTGCCTGCTGAAGAACAGCTTGCCCTCATTCAACGAGGCACTCATGAAATTATCTCTGTAGAGGATCTGCTGAAGAAACTCAAGGAAAATCGTCCTTTAAAAATTAAGGCAGGTTTTGATCCAACTGCGCCAGATTTACATTTTGGTCATACTGTTTTGATCAATAAGCTTAAAACCTTTCAGGATCTTGGGCATGAAGTGACGTTCTTGATTGGTGACTATACCGCCATGATTGGCGATCCAACGGGTAAAAGTGCGACACGTCCGCCGTTAACCCGTGAACAGGTCGAAGCCAATGCCAAGACCTATCAGGAACAGGTTTTTAAAATTCTTGATCCCAATAAAACCAAAGTGCGTTTTAACTCCGAATGGTTTAATCAAAGATCTGCGGCAGATTTGATTCAATTGGCCAGTCAGCAAACGGTTTCACGGATGTTGGAACGTGATGATTTCACCAAGCGCTATAACAGCCATCAGCCGATTGCGATTCACGAATTTTTATATCCACTGGTTCAAGGCTACGATTCAATTGCACTTGAAGCAGATGTGGAGCTTGGCGGAACAGACCAAACCTTCAACTTGCTGATGGGTCGTACCTTACAAAGCCGTTACGGACAAGAATCACAAGTGTGTATTACGGTACCAATTCTTGAAGGTTTGGATGGCGTCAATAAAATGTCTAAATCATTAGGCAATTATATTGGCGTATTTGATGCACCCGGTGCGATGTATCAAAAAGTCCTATCGATGCCTGACACCCTGATTGAGCGATATTTCGAATTACTCAGCTTTAAATCCATGGATGAGGTTCAAGCTCTGCTCAAAGAAATGGCTGACGGTCGTAATCCGCAAGAGCTGAAAAAGATTCTGGCGATTGAGTTGGTGGAGCGTTTTCATGGCGCGGAAGCCGCCGCCAATGCGCATAAAGGTGCGGGTAATATCATTACTGAAGGTGAAATTCCAGAAGATACGCCAGAAGTGACGATATCTCGTGGAGAATTTGGAGGAGAAATTTTTATTGCCTCTATTCTTCGCTTGGCAGGACTCACCAAAAATGCAGCTCAAGCCAAAGATGCGGTTGCTCGTGGCGCCGTGAAAGTAGACTGGAACGTGGTCGATGCCAATTTCTCTGTCAAAGAGAACCAGACCTACATTATACAAGCAGGCAAAAAAGCCATTGCTCGAGTCACTTTCATTGACTAATACATACAAAATTTTGTGATATTTCTAAAGCAGACCTCGTGTCTGCTTTTTCTTTATATTCCAATTCATGCTTTGTTAAATTATGAATATGAGCTGTACAACTATGGTGAGTATCACTTTGTTTATCCGCATAAATACATAAAAATAAGTCAAACAAACAGTAAAATGATCACAATCGCATTCTTTTGGGAAAAGGCAAATAAATCCTGTACAACAGAAAAAACTACGGTATAAATAGATTAAACAAAAAATTCATGACATGTTGAAGTTTAAGGAGAGCATCCTCGCGAACCATTATAGATAAACCTGCATTCATCAGTAAAAATGATATTTACCTAATAGAAACTACATCTTAGTAGATAAAAACAACGAGAGGAGAGCTATCCATGGGATTTGATCAACAACACCTCAACTGGCTTATCACTTTTTTATTTGACACAGATCCTAGTGCTATTGAAGAAGAACAGTATTTATTAGCGCATTATTATCTAGATAAATTAGATGTTGTTGAAAATTACCAATTATCAAGCATGGTCATGTCCAGATTACCTTATCGAGCAAAACTATTTTTCTTTGGGGAAAGTTATATGGGAAGACAGCAAATGATTCGAGAAGTGATTGATGTACGCGGTAATTATCATATTCACTGAAGTCGTCTAAGATTCCATTTATGCTAAAAGTACATGCTTGCATGTACTTTTTTTAATGCCAAGTTTGAAGAATAATCAATTTATGTTTATTTGTTGAACGCTCAAGGCTAAATTGCTGAAAAAAAGTGCATCTATTGAAAATAAATGCTTTCAGGGCTTGCGTTGCTTTAAAAACTGTATAGAATACGCAGCATCCCGACGCGATACACGATGAAGATCTTGGCTTTTAGGGTTAAGGTTGAAGGATTTGTATTGAGTTGAATTTCTTACTGACGAGGTAAGGAATAGATCATTAAGAGAATAGAAGAACAACTTGTGTGGATTTTTACTAATTAATTGATCGAAATATTATCATTGATTAATTGGTTTAAATTACTCGAAGTTTATTTGAGAGAATTTGTCAGTAATTGATGAGCCAGAATTGGCGTCTTGTCTTAACTAAGACGCGAAATGATTTTAACTGAAGAGTTTGATCATGGCTCAGATTGAACGCTGGCGGCAGGCTTAACACATGCAAGTCGAGCGGAGATGAGGTGCTTGCACCTTATCTTAGCGGCGGACGGGTGAGTAATACTTAGGAATCTGGCTATTAGTGGGGGACAACATTTCGAAAGGGATGCTAATACCGCATACGTCCTACGGGAGAAAGCAGGGGATCAATAATGACCTTGCGCTAATAGATGAGCCTAAGTCGGATTAGCTAGTTGGTGGGGTAAAGGCCTACCAAGGCGACGATCTGTAGCGGGTCTGAGAGGATGATCCGCCACACTGGGACTGAGACACGGCCCAGACTCCTACGGGAGGCAGCAGTGGGGAATATTGGACAATGGGGGGAACCCTGATCCAGCCATGCCGCGTGTGTGAAGAAGGCCTTATGGTTGTAAAGCACTTTAAGCGAGGAGGAGGGTACTGGTATTAATACTACCAGCTACTGGACGTTACTCGCAGAATAAGCACCGGCTAACTCTGTGCCAGCAGCCGCGGTAATACAGAGGGTGCGAGCGTTAATCGGATTTACTGGGCGTAAAGCGTGCGTAGGCGGCTAATTGAGTCGGATGTGAAATCCCCGAGCTTAACTTGGGAATTGCATTCGATACTGGTTAGCTAGAGTGTGGGAGAGGATGGTAGAATTCCAGGTGTAGCGGTGAAATGCGTAGAGATCTGGAGGAATACCGATGGCGAAGGCAGCCATCTGGCCTAACACTGACGCTGAGGTACGAAAGCATGGGGAGCAAACAGGATTAGATACCCTGGTAGTCCATGCCGTAAACGATGTCTACTAGCCGTTGGTCTCTTTGAGGGATTAGTGGCGCAGCTAACGCGATAAGTAGACCGCCTGGGGAGTACGGTCGCAAGACTAAAACTCAAATGAATTGACGGGGGCCCGCACAAGCGGTGGAGCATGTGGTTTAATTCGATGCAACGCGAAGAACCTTACCTGGTCTTGACATAGTAAGAACTTTCCAGAGATGGATTGGTGCCTTCGGGAACTTACATACAGGTGCTGCATGGCTGTCGTCAGCTCGTGTCGTGAGATGTTGGGTTAAGTCCCGCAACGAGCGCAACCCTTTTCCTTATTTGCCAGCACTTTGGGTGGGAACTTTAAGGATACTGCCAGTGACAAACTGGAGGAAGGCGGGGACGACGTCAAGTCATCATGGCCCTTACGACCAGGGCTACACACGTGCTACAATGGTCGGTACAAAGGGTTGCTACCTAGCGATAGGATGCTAATCTCAAAAAGCCGATCGTAGTCCGGATTGGAGTCTGCAACTCGACTCCATGAAGTCGGAATCGCTAGTAATCGCGGATCAGAATGCCGCGGTGAATACGTTCCCGGGCCTTGTACACACCGCCCGTCACACCATGGGAGTTTGTTGCACCAGAAGTGGATAGTCTAACTGCAAAGAGGACGTTCACCACGGTGTGGCCGATGACTGGGGTGAAGTCGTAACAAGGTAGCCGTAGGGGAACCTGCGGCTGGATCACCTCCTTAACGAAAAGATTGGTTGATTGGTAAGAATTCACAACAAGTTGTTCTTCTGGTATCTGAATGAAAGATATAAAAGAAGCATTTTCTCTTTTTATGAAGTGAGACAAGAGCGTCTATCGCTACGCTGTCTTGCGAAATAAAAAAGAGATGAAATCTCTTTTATATTTCTCAGGGTCTGTAGCTCAGTTGGTTAGAGCACACGCTTGATAAGCGTGGGGTCACAAGTTCAAGTCTTGTCAGACCCACCATTCTGACGAATAGATTAATGAGTACAGAGTTAAAGATACGTAATGATATAAGCTGGGGACTTAGCTTAGTTGGTAGAGCGCCTGCTTTGCACGCAGGAGGTCAGGAGTTCGACTCTCCTAGTCTCCACCACGTACTTAAAAGAGTACGGGCTAGATTAAATTATAGAGCTTAGTAAATATAATGATTTATTAAGCTCTGTGATTAATCACAGTTTAATGTAGCTGACGAGGTTACATTAATTCATTAACAGATTGAGAATTGAGTCTGAAATAAATTGTTCACTCAATAACAAAGAGAGAAGAAGTAATTCTGATCTCAGAGTTAATTGAGAACTAGCAAATTAACTGAATCAAGCGTTTTGGTATATGAATTTAGATTGAAGCTGTACAGTGCTTAAGTGCACAGTACTTCAAACTGTAATGTTGGTAATACTACTTGTAGGTATTAACGACTGTTTGGGGTTGTATAGTCAAGTAATTAAGTGCATGTGGTGGATGCCTTGGCAGTCAGAGGCGAAGAAAGACGTGATAGCCTGCGAAAAGCTCCGGGGAGGCGGCAAATATCCATTGATCCGGAGATATCTGAATGGGGGAACCCACCTACTATAAGGTAGGTATCAATAGCTGAATACATAGGTTATTGAAGCGAACGAGGGGAAGTGAAACATCTCAGTACCCTTAGGAAAAGAAATCAATTGAGATTCCCTTAGTAGCGGCGAGCGAACGGGGATCAGCCCATTAAGTGATGTGTGTTTTAGCGGAACGCTCTGGGAAGTGCGACCGTAGAGGGTGATAGTCCCGTACACGAAAGGGCACACATCATGATGACGAGTAGGGCGAGGCACGTGAAACCTTGTCTGAATATGGGGGGACCATCCTCCAAGGCTAAATACTCCTGACTGACCGATAGTGAACCAGTACCGTGAGGGAAAGGCGAAAAGAACCCCTGTGAGGGGAGTGAAATAGATCCTGAAACCGCATGCATACAAGCAGTGGGAGCCGACTTGTTCGGTGACTGCGTACCTTTTGTATAATGGGTCAGCGACTTACATTCAGTAGCAAGGTTAACCGCATAGGGGAGCCGTAGAGAAATCGAGTCTTAATAGGGCGTATAGTTGCTGGGTGTAGACCCGAAACCAGGCGATCTATCCATGAGCAGGTTGAAGGTTGGGTAACACTAACTGGAGGACCGAACCCACTGTCGTTGAAAAGCCAGGGGATGACTTGTGGATAGGGGTGAAAGGCTAATCAAGCCTGGTGATAGCTGGTTCTCCCCGAAAGCTATTTAGGTAGCGCCTCGGACGAATACCATAGGGGGTAGAGCACTGTTTCGGCTAGGGGGTCATCCCGACTTACCAAACCGATGCAAACTCCGAATACCTATGAGTACTATCCGGGAGACAGACTGCGGGTGCTAACGTCCGTAGTCAAGAGGAAAACAATCCAGACCGCCAGCTAAGGCCCCAAAATCATAGTTAAGTGGGAAACGATGTGGGAAGGCATAGACAGCTAGGAGGTTGGCTTAGAAGCAGCCACCCTTTAAAGAAAGCGTAATAGCTCACTAGTCGAGTCGGCCTGCGCGGAAGATGTAACGGGGCTAAAACTATGTGCCGAAGCTGCGGATGTAACTTTAAGTTACGTGGTAGGGGAGCGTTCTGTAAGCCGATGAAGGTGTATTGAGAAGTATGCTGGAGGTATCAGAAGTGCGAATGCTGACGTGAGTAACGACAAAACGGGTGAAAAACCCGTTCGCCGAAAGACCAAGGGTTCCAGTCCAACGTTAATCGGGGCTGGGTGAGTCGACCCCTAAGGCGAGGCCGAAAGGCGTAGTCGATGGGAAATGGGTTAATATTCCCATACTTCTGTGTAATGCGATGAGAGGACGGAGAAGGTTAAGTCAGCCTGGCGTTGGTAGTCCAGGTGGAAGACAGTAGGCATGCATCTTAGGCAAATCCGGGGTGCTCTATGCTGAGAGTCGATATCAAGCTGTACTTGTACAGTGAAGTGGCTGATACCATACTTCCAAGAAAAGTCTCTAAGCTACAGTTACACAGGAATCGTACCCGAAACCGACACAGGTGGTCAGGTCGAGTAGACCAAGGCGCTTGAGAGAACTCTGCTGAAGGAACTAGGCAAAATGGTACCGTAACTTCGGGAGAAGGTACGCTGCTGAGGGTGATGGGACTTGCTCCCTGAGCGCTTGGCAGCCGCAGAAACCAGGCCGCTGCAACTGTTTATTAAAAACATAGCACTCTGCAAACACGAAAGTGGACGTATAGGGTGTGATGCCTGCCCGGTGCTGGAAGGTTAATTGATGGGGTTAGCGTAAGCGAAGCTCTTGATCGAAGCCCCAGTAAACGGCGGCCGTAACTATAACGGTCCTAAGGTAGCGAAATTCCTTGTCGGGTAAGTTCCGACCTGCACGAATGGCATAATGATGGCGGCGCTGTCTCCAGCAGAGGCTCAGTGAAATCGAAATCGCTGTGAAGATGCAGTGTACCCGCGGCTAGACGGAAAGACCCCGTGAACCTTTACTGCAGCTTGACATTGAACTTTGACCTTACTTGTGTAGGATAGGTGGGAGGCTATGAAGATGTGACGCCAGTTGCATTGGAGCCATCCTTGAAATACCACCCTGGTAATGTTGAGGTTCTAACTCTGCCCCGTAATCCGGGGCGAGGACCATGTCTGGTGGGTAGTTTGACTGGGGCGGTCTCCTCCTAAAGAGTAACGGAGGAGTACGAAGGTGCGCTCAGCGTGGTCGGAAATCACGCGTAGAGTATAAAGGCAAAAGCGCGCTTAACTGCGAGACCCACAAGTCGAGCAGGTACGAAAGTAGGTCTTAGTGATCCGGTGGTTCTGTATGGAAGGGCCATCGCTCAACGGATAAAAGGTACTCTGGGGATAACAGGCTGATACCGCCCAAGAGTTCATATCGACGGCGGTGTTTGGCACCTCGATGTCGGCTCATCTCATCCTGGGGCTGAAGCAGGTCCCAAGGGTATGGCTGTTCGCCATTTAAAGAGGTACGCGAGCTGGGTTTAGAACGTCGTGAGACAGTTCGGTCCCTATCTACCGTGGGCGCTGGAAATTTGAGAGGATCTGCTCCTAGTACGAGAGGACCAGAGTGGACGAACCTCTGGTGTACCGGTTGTGACGCCAGTCGCATCGCCGGGTAGCTATGTTCGGAAGGGATAACCGCTGAAAGCATCTAAGCGGGAAGCCTACCTCAAGATAAGATTTCCCTGTGACTATATGTCACCTAAAGAGCCGTTCAAGACTAGGACGTTGATAGGTTGGATGTGGAAGCATAGTGATATGTGAAGCTGACCAATACTAATTGCTCGTGAGGCTTGACTATACAACACCCAAACAGTTGTTGTATTCAAGATAAATTCGATACGAAAACTTGATTTAGTCAATAAACTAGTTACAATACCGACTCAATTTCCAATCCGTTAATAACTCTTTGGTTCGTAAGTAAGGCATACATTATTAAGTAATGTGAATAAGACCCCAAAGCACCACAACAGTTTGCTGGCGACAATAGCAAGAGTGAACCACCTGATCCCTTCCCGAACTCAGAAGTGAAACCTCTTCGCGCTGATGGTAGTGTGGCGTTAGCCATGTGAGAGTAAGTCATCGCCAGCTTTTAAATCTAAGACACCCCCTCCGCTTATGCAGAGGGGGTGTTTTTTTTATAAAGAGAATAGATGCAATATATAGAAAATCAAAGAAACTAACTGGTTGTTAATTCCTGAACGATAGCTTCGTTAAAGTAGGGAATATCATCGGGATTACGTGAGCTAATCAATACCCAGCCCCCCGTGTTACATCGATGTACAGTTTCATCCACCCAGTTCGCTCCTGCATTTTCAAGGTCTAAGCGGATGCTTTTATAGGACGTTAAGTTTTTATCTTTAATGCGTTCTGCATTAATCAGTACCCAAGGCGCATGACAAATGGCTGCAATGGGTTTTGCATGATCTGTAAAGTATTGAATAATTTGTTTTGCATTTTCATCGATACGTAATTGATCAGCGTTGACTGTACCGCCTGGTATTACCAGAATATCGTAATCAGCGGGATCTATTTTATCTAAACTTGTTAGTGGGGTATAAGTTGGACCCAGTGTTTTATCATGTTTTACCGTTTGTACTTCACTTTGTTCAATCGCCGCATGAATAGCTTCTATTCCTTTTGATTGTAAAAACTCGAAAGGCTTTATGAGTTCATCATGTTCAATACCCGTATTAGACGTAATAAATAATGCTTTGCCTGCCATGAGATTAGATCCTATTTATTGGAATATAGAATTTAGCCTAGCCAATTCTGAGCGATTCTCCTGTTGTAGTTTGATACTTGATCTGTTGAGATCAGATAACTATGTAGGATTTATTTACATGAAAATTGATTCATAAAAATAGTATTGATTAAAAATGCAAAGTAAGCCGCAGATAAAAACTGATATTCGATCAGTTTTTCAAAGTCTTATCATCAAGTTAACCAGATGTTTAGATTCTATAATTTTTACTGTTATCGGCAAACAAACATGCTGGTTTCATAGAGATAAAATCTAAGCTAAATTGATAGAGACTTGAGTAATAAAATCGATATGTTTTATAAGCAGTGACCTACATCGATTCTTCATGATTCGTTTGGCGAATTTCTGGTTTTAACGCGGTTTTCATGAGTGTACGATGAATAAATCTCAATTTATCCAATACAGCATTGGATAGCGTAAATGGATAAGCATCCTGTAAGCCCATACTTCTATTTAAACCATTCAGGACATAACTCAAGGCAAACCAGTTGGTCAGGGTATGTTCAAAATCTAGCGATCCGATTGGTGATTCTTTAAAATGCATGTCTGGATCAATCTGGTGATTCGCTTCTATGGTCATCCCTGTGTGGTACGCAGTGTCTAGGGTATCCATTATGTGTAAATAATGTGCCCATGTTTCAGCCCAGTCCTCCCAAGGATGCGCACCTGCATAACGGCTAATGTATGAATCTTGCCAATGTTCGTCTGAACCCTTTTGATAATACTCTTCTAATGATTGTGCATAATCGGCACGTTCATCACCAAAATAGAGTCGAAATTCATCTAACCACTCGGGATAAAGATGAGTCATGATATCAAAGTAGTAATGTCCACTTTCATGACGAAAATGACCGAGTACCGTTCGATAATTTTCCTGCATATCCAGACGGGTTTTTTCACGATGAACCACATCGGCTTCACTGGCATTGAGGGTAATGGTTCCCAATTGATGTCCTGTCATCACAGGTTGATCGGGGCTTGGCATGAGGAAGTTAAAGCGTAGGCCATAGCGATCTTCATCATTATTTTTGGGACGTGGAAAAATATTCAACTGTTGAGTTAAATATAAGAAACGACGTTTAGCCTGCTCAAGCCTGCGCCAATATAGTGTGTTTTGGGGTATAGATAAATCTGGAATGGTATGAGTTAGGCGACAGGACTCACAATAAATTTGATCGCTTTCTACTGGAATCATCCAGTTACACACTTGATGATGCTGATAGTTATAACAAGGTTTATATAAGCTGTATGTGTTTTTAGGATTCAGGCTTTTCCAAATACCTTCGTCGATCTGCTCGAATGTCCCCATGGTTTTGTTTTCGACTTCATAACCCAAGAGCGCATGGCAGTTTTCACAATGCGTATTGTTAAAAAAAACCTGATGGTGACAGTTGTGACAGTAGAAAACTTTCATAGGAACTAGAGTGTTAGAAAATGCTCTTATAGTTTAAGAGCATTTTAAATAAAAAAAAGATTAAAAATGTGCTTCCAGACCAACATATGGGCCTTTAAATTCCATTTTTAAACTATCGTTGTCATCATCAAGGTCAATATTTAAAATGCGGTAGCCCACTTTTGCACCGACATCAACCAATAAATTCTGGATCATATTGTATTGAAGTTCTGCCTGAAAATCGCTAATTTTGACTTCATCATAATCGCTATACAACATTTCGGCTTTGGCTTGAAAACCTGTAAATGGAAGTTTGCCACCGACTTGAGCATACACTAGCGGATTATAACCATCGACTTTACTGGTTTTATATAGAATATCATTCGTCGATTTGAACTGATATTGTTTGACTTGACCATCTAACTTAAGCAAACCCAAACCCACATCAGCACTGATGACATTATCTAAAATTTCGTAATATAAGATCAAATCCGTTTGATCTAAGTCAACATTGGCTTGATCCAAAAAAAGCGTATTTGCCTGCGCATCCAGATCCAATTTTGTATATTTGAGTTTTACGTTGGGAATCATGGGTACAGGATGCTCAATCGCCAAAGAAGCCTGAAAAGCACCGTTACGATCAATGTTATATTTAGTGGTGTTGTTGAGGTAAGGATCTAAAATAAGTTGATCACTATTAGCATCATAATATAAAGAACCCGAGGTGTGTTCAGTTACGTCACCATCTACTGACCAATAATTAATATCACCCGTAACCCCAATAAAATCGGCCTGTGCCAGACCACTCAATGTTAAACCCATGACACATATTGCACTTTGAAGCATTTTCATTGTGAAAAACTATCCTTGAAATATCTAAAACTATATTTTGTATTGGTATTTGTTACCGAATCACAGCCGATTATTTGGCAGATTCAGCGCATGATATAAGAATAAATCTTGAAATACAGTGACTAAATTTAAATAAGAGAGAATTAATTATGCCGACACAAATGTCTACACCTGCTGAATACCCACTTTATGTGGCAGGTAAGCCCGTAAAAACAGGCCAATGGCTTGAGGTTCAACATAAGTTTCATCATGATCTGTATACGCGGGTTGCACTGGCAGATGCCAAAATCATCGAAAAGGCGACCGTAGCCGCGGTAAAAGCAGAAGCAGAGATGGCAGCTCTGAAGCCGTATCAAAAACAAAAAATTTTGTTGCACTGCGTAAAACGCTTCACTGAAGAAAAACAAGTATTAACTGAAATCTTGATTGCAGAAGGGGGCAAGCCCCGCAATGCAGCAGCGGCCGAAGTGGAACGTTTAATTAATACCTTTCAATTAGCTGCGGATGCAACCACTCAAATGGAAACTGGTCGAGTGATTCCCTTAGCTGTGACCCCAGTTGCAGCAGCTTATCAGGGGATGGTGCGTCATGTACCGATTGGTGCGATTTCCCTGATCAGCCCATTTAATTTTCCACTGAACTTAACCGCGCATAAAATTGCGCCTGCGATTGCAGCAGGATGTCCGTTTGTTTTAAAACCTGCAAGCTTGACCCCAATCAGCGCTATCAAAATTGCCGAGATTTTGGCTGAAACAGATTTACCCAAAGGTGCTTGGTCAATTTTACCGTGTGAGCGGAGTGATGCTGATATTTTGGTGACGGATGATCGTTTTAAAATGCTCAGTTTCACAGGATCAGATCAGGTCGGTTGGGATATGAAAGCCCGTGCAGGGCGTAAAAAGGTCACACTAGAGTTAGGTGGCAACGCAGCCGTAATGATTGAACCAGATACAGAGATCACAGAGGCATTGATAGACAGACTGATTGCTGGAGCATATGGTCAATCTGGACAAGTATGTATTAGTGTACAACGCATTTTGGTACATGCTGATCTCTATACGGAGCTAAAGAAAAAATTAGTGGCTAAAGTTAAAAAACTCACAGCTGGAGATCCAGATCTGACAACCACTATCGTGGGGCCAATGATTAAAGAAAAAGAAGCAGTTCGATTAAAAAAATGGCTCGATAAAGCTGAGAAAAAAGGCGCAAAAATTCTTGCAGGTGGCTTGTTAGATGGCGTGATGTTTGAAGCCACATTACTTGAAAATGTCGATGAGAAACTTGAAATTTATAGAGATGAAGCCTTTGGTCCTGTCGCGATCTTGGAGAAATATAAGAATTTTGAACAAGGGATTGCCAAAATTAATCGCAGCCGTTTTGGTTTACAGGCAGGTATATACACCCAAAACCTGAATAACATGATGTATGCATGGCAACATTTACAGGTCGGTGGGGTAATTATCAATGATATTCCGACGTTCCGCGTTGATAATATGCCTTATGGTGGTGTCAAAGATTCTGGTTTGGGGCGAGAAGGCATCCATTCAGCTATTCGCGATATGCAAGAAGAGCGCTTATTGGTGATTAAGCAGCCCTAATCGAGCTGTTATTCGAAATGCGAGTGTTTGTTATCACACAGGCACTCGTTACAACATAAAGTCCTGTTAAAGAAACAGTACACACGTTGACTGAAAACTTGAATTTAAAACCTTTTTCTGGATTTTTACTTTTGGAAAGTGGCTTCGGTACATAAAAGTTTCTGACCTAGCTGCTATAAATGATGTTCACTTGACTCAATAACATAAATAGGGGGGATGTTGGTATAAGTTCCACGTGGAACTTATTGGCAGATCAATTGCGATGAAAACACAAAGCTTAATTTATCTTTTCTTGCTTTTTTACAATGCACTGTTTAATTAGATTAAATCTTCAATAGGATCATTTAACCACCTAATTTTTAGAAAAAATAAACAAATAAGGGTTAAAACAGCCCAATAATGCTTTTTTTACAGCAAAATAAGAGAAAATAAGGAAAAAAGAAGGTATTGTTCAACCATTAGAAAGACAAAAAATATATGACTATCTTTAAGGAAGACGGAATAATTTTTTGTCTGTATGGACATTAGCAGGGCTCACAAGGCGAGATAAAGTCCAGAGCAAAACAAATTTTATGAAATGGTATTGATCTTGCAATGTTCAATAACTAATCCAAGCAAGATCAAGACGAAGGATGATCATTTATGACTGATACTCGTGAAAACTGGTCTTCACGATCAGGTTTTATTATAGCTGCCGTTGGCTCCGCAGTAGGTTTGGGAAATATTTGGCGTTTCCCTTATGTGGCCTATGAGAATGGTGGTGGAGCATTTTTAATTCCGTATTTATTGGCACTTATTACCGCAGGATTGCCTCTTTTATTTTTAGATTATGCAGTCGGACATAAAGCCCGAAATTCACCGCCTAAAGCTTATCGTAAACTATTTCGCGGTGGTGAAACATTGGGTTGGTGGCAGGTCTGTGTATGTATCATTATCGGATTGTATTATGCCAGTGTACTGACTTGGGCTGGCAGTTATGTTTATTTTTCCATCGGGCAAATGTGGGGCAGTGATCCAGAGGGTTTCTTCTTTAAAACATATTTACAAACGACCGATGCAAAAACTTTTGATTTTCGATTTGTTGGACATCTTTTTTGGCCAATTGTCGGGATCTGGGCGGCAACCTTAATCATTCTTTATGGTGGAGTGAAAAAAGGCGTAGAACTCTCCAATAAGATTTTTATGCCTTTACTGTTCGTTTTATTCACAGTTTTGGTGATTCAGGCTTTGCGTTTGCCGGGTGCAGTACAAGGACTGAATGCATTTTTTACCCCAAATTGGGCGGCGATGATGGACTATAAAGTCTGGTTAGCTGCTTATGGTCATACTTTTTTCTCTTTGTCGGTTGGCTTTGGGATCATGGTGACCTACGCGTCTTATTTAAAACCTAAAACTAACCTTACAGGTTCGGGTTTAATTGTTGGCTTTGCCAATGCTTCGACTGAAATTTTGGCTGGTATCGGGATTTTTGCTGCATTAGGATTTATGGCGCATGCTGCGGGTACAGAAGTTAAGGACGTGGTCAGTGGCGGCATTGGACTGGCATTTATTGCCTTTCCAAAAATTATTTCAAGTTTAGGTGCTGGGGCGGATTTGTTCGGTCTTTTATTCTTCTCATCACTTTTTGTGGCGGGGATTTCTTCTATGGTCAGTATTTTGGAAGTTCCTATTGCAGCCATGCAAGACAAACTCAAATGGGGACGTAAAAAAGCGGTCACGATTATTGGTGGTGGCAGCGCTCTGGTTTCGATCTTTTTATTCTCAAGTGTAAATGCCATTAAACTGGTGGATATTGTAGATCACTTTATCAATAACATCGGCATTATTGGGGGGGCGTTGATTTCGATTGTTGCAGTTGCATGGTTTAAACGCTCTGCTTTAGTGCAATTAAGAGATCATGTCAATGCAATTTCGACCATTCAATTAGGTAAAGGTTGGGATTTTACCCTCACCGTGATTACTTCTTTGATTCTATTAACAACCCTCAGCATGACGGTTTTTAATTTGATCAAAAATGGCTATGATACTTATAGTATGAGTTTACAGGGTGTATTTGGCTGGGGCAGCGTTATTTTCTGTGCTGTTGTGGCTATTGTATTAAGCAAAATGAAAGATCGCTAGGAGGCATATATGAATACTTCTGCAATCATAATGATGATCATTTCTATGGTGTTTGTATGGGGCGGTCTGGTTCTTTCGATTATGCATTTAAGCAAACATCCTGAAGAACTAGACGAAGTGCTAGATGAAGTTAAAGATCAGCATACGCTTTGATTTTTAAGTATTGGAATAGATTGATTTATTGAAAATGAAAGTCATTATCATTTATGATGGTGGCTTTCTTTTTAGGAGCAATCACCATGTCGTCATTGTTTGGCCCAGATGTATGGATTGCTTTTGCAGTCACTTTTTTAGCGGGTTTAGCAACATTGCTCGGTGGTGCGATTGTCCTGTTTTTTAAGCAACCAAGCTTTCGTCTTTTATCTTTTGGTCTGGCATTTTCTGGTGGGGCGATGGTCTATGTCTCACTGACCGAGATTCTCAATAAATCATGGCATGCTTTTTCTGAAATTTTTCAAGATAAAGTCGCATATGCTTATGCCACTTTTGCATTTTTAGCGGGTGTGGTTTTAGTTTTATTACTGGATCGATTTGTACCGAATCCGCACACCATGGTTGAAAAGAGCGCAAATCTACAACTGGATCAGGCACAGATTCGTCGTACGGCTTTACTCACTTTATTGGCGATTACCGCACATAATTTTCCTGAAGGTTTGGCGACCTTTTTTGCCACGCTAGATAGCCCAACGTTGGGTGCGCCTCTGGCGGTTGCCATTGCGATTCATAATATTCCTGAAGGTATTGCGATTGCCGTACCCATTTATATTGCCACACAAAAGAAATCGGTTGCGATAGTGGCGAGTTTATTGTCTGGTTTGGCAGAGCCTTTTGGAGCGGCGCTAGGGTATTTTGTATTGGCACCTTTTTTGGGACCGATGGTTTATGGCATTGTATTTGGTCTGATCGCAGGGGTGATGGTGTATTTATCTCTGGATGAATTATTGCCTACAGCTAAACGTTATTCCAAAGGACATGAAACAGTGTACGGTTTAGTTTCTGGTATGGCTGCTTTGGCGCTCAGTTTGGTGCTATTTAAGTTTGTTTAATGGCATCATGGATGGTGATAAAAAAAGTCGCATTAAGCGACTTTTTTGATTTTACAATAATAAAAGCCATCGCCCTGTCCAGTGGCTGGAAGTAACTGGCGACCATGAATTTGTTCAATTCCCCAAGTTGCCTCGATTTTTATTTCTTCAGCATTGGCATGTTCAGCAAAAAAAGTAACCATTTGCTGTTCATTTTCAGCTTTTAAAATCGAACAGGTGATATACAGCAACGTGCCGCCTACTTTAAGTTGTTGCCATAAATTCTGCAAAATCTGTTTTTGCAGTTCGATGGTTTGGGCTATATCACTAGATTGACGCAATAAACGAATGTCAGGATGACGACGGATCACGCCTGTAGCAGAACAAGGTGCATCCAGAACAATACAATCTAATGCCTGATTGGCTTGCCAAGTGGTTGCATCCGCAGCGATGATCTCAACATGACTTTGATCCAGTTGTAAGCGCTGTAAATTTTCAGTGACCCGAAGTAAGCGCTTTGAATCTTGATCTAAGGCAATCAAAGACTGTGGTTTAAATTTTTCTAGTATATGTGCCGTTTTACCACCTGGCGCGGCGCAAGCATCCAAAACGACTTGCTCATTTAAATCGGGTAACAGGGTGGCACAAAGCTGTGCATGTTCATCCTGTACCGAAAACCAGCCCTGTTCAAAACCCGGCAATGCTGTGATTTGAACGGATTGCTCTAAGACAATACCCACCTCTGACCAGTTGCAAGCACGTGCCTGAATTTGTTCAGCCTGAAGTTTAGCCAGATAAGCATCGCGCCCAATATGGCGCTGGTTAATTCTTAATGTGAGCGGTGCGGTTTGTTTGAGCTGCTGACATAAATCATCGACTTGTAGCGGCCAGTCTTTTTTCAAACGTTTATACAACCAGCTTGGAAGCCCATGCGCTTGTTGTAAATGTTGTTGAAAATCTTCGGTTTCCCGCGTAGCACGACGTAAAATGGCATTCACAATACCGCTTAAAGCATGAAAACCGAGTTGTTTACTGGCAGTAACTGTTTCTGAAATGGCAGCATGTGCAGGAATGCGCGTACACAATACTTGATATAGCCCAACGTACAAACAGGTTTCAACTGTTTCATTATTCAGAGGTTTGGTCAATAAAGGTAAGGTGATTGCTTTGAGTGCATACCATTGGCGTAGGGTTCCCAATACCAGTTCATGAAACAAAGCACGATCACGTTCTGGAATTTCACTCAGTTGCTGATGTAATAAGCTCGCTAAAGATTGACCTTGTTGCACCTGTAAAAGTGTTATCACGACTTGTGCACGTAAATTAAGTTCGGTACTTGGACGCGGAAATTGTTTCATGCCAATACTTGCCCAATATTAAGTTTTTGCGTTTGTAGAATTTGTACAGGATTTAAAGCCTTACCACCTGGCCATTGTAATGAACTCAAGCAGACTGCACCTGTAGCACAGGCGACATGTACGCCATTTTTATCTATGGCAATAATCTCACCGATTTTAGCATTTTCATTGCTGAAAGAAGAAATACTGGAATTCCAGACACGTAAGTTATTGCTCTCATCAAGCACAATATAAGCGACAGGCCACGGATTAAAGGCTCGGATATTGCGGTCTATCTGAACTGCATCGAGCGACCAGTCAATTTGTGCTTCAGGTTTTGTGAGTTTGTGCGCATAGACCGTTTGACTCTCATCCTGAACCTGACGGGTATGCAAATAACTTTGTAGGCTCTGTTCTGACTCTAGCACTTTGCAAATGGCTTCTGCGCCTTGAGTGGCCAATTTTTCATATAAACTGGCAGATGTATCCGTGTCTTGAATATCATAAAAGGTTTTGTAGAGCATATCGCCTGTATCTAGACCTGCTGCCATTTGCATAATCGTGACACCTGTCTGAGTATCACCTTCGGCAATGGCACGTTGAATAGGTGCTGCACCTCTCCAACGGGGTAATAATGAACCATGAATATTCAGGCAACCATACTTTGGTGTATCCAAAACTGCTTGCGGCAAAATCAGACCATAAGCTGCAACGACCATGACATCTGCACCCAACTCAGCCAATTGTTGCTGAGCTGTCAGACCTTCTCCTGTCGATGCTTTAAAATGTAAAGGTTGATAAACAGCTAAATGGTGTTCAAGCGCGAGTTGCTTGACTGGAGAAGGTGTGAGTTTTTGACCACGACCTGCTTTGCGATCTGGCTGAGTGTAAACAGCAACAATCTCATGTTCTGTTTGAACTAAGGCAGCCAAAGCCGTAGCGGCAAATTCAGGTGTTCCTGCAAAAATAACTTTCACACATTCACTTCCATAAAAACTTATCGCTATTATAAGGCAAAACCGCGTTTAAGCCTAAAATCCAGTGATTATTTGCGTAATTACAATGGTTTAAATGGCATATTGGGTGCGTTTGAGCATCATTATTTTTATTAATAACAAAAGGTAATGCAAAATTAAAAAATTATTCATGAAAGTTTTGTATTCAATTTTAAACAGATCAGTTTATATTGAATCTCCTATTATCCCCATTTTATGGTTTTGTGATGAGCAGCGTGCATCGAATGTGCCTTAAAATGAAAGTCATTTTTGCTCATCGCTTAAACACTAAGCTGTAGTATGATGTAAGAATCTGCTGAAATAGCCTAATTTAGCCAGAGACCCATTTAGATTTGTCTCAAGCACAACTTGTTGGAAACGCAAATGCCTGATTATCGTTCAAAAACATCTACGCACGGAAGAAATATGGCTGGTGCGCGTGGCTTATGGCGCGCAACAGGAATGAAAGATGAAGACTTTGGTAAACCGATTATCGCGGTGGTCAACTCGTTCACTCAATTTGTTCCGGGACACGTACATCTTAAAGATCTAGGTCAACTGGTGGCTGAACAGATTCAGGCAGCAGGTGGTGTTGCAAAAGAATTTAATACTATTGCGGTCGATGATGGTATCGCGATGGGGCATGATGGCATGCTGTATTCATTGCCTTCGCGTGATTTGATTGCAGATTCTGTCGAATATATGGTCAATGCACACTGCGCCGATGCCATGGTGTGTATTTCAAACTGTGACAAAATTACCCCAGGCATGTTAATGGCTTCAATGCGCCTGAATATTCCAGTGGTTTTTGTTTCTGGTGGCCCGATGGAAGCAGGTAAAGTCAAAATTCGTGGCAATGAAAAAGCGATTGATCTGGTCGATGCAATGGTCGTCGCTGCGGATGACAGCTATACAGATGAAGAAGTACAGGCTTTTGAACGTTCGGCTTGTCCAACCTGTGGTTCATGTTCAGGGATGTTTACTGCGAACTCAATGAACTGTTTAACCGAAGCATTAGGTTTGTCTTTGCCGGGTAATGGTTCGATTGTCGCGACCCATGCAAACCGTAAAAAACTATTTGAACGTGCGGGACAATTGATCGTTGAATTGGCAAAACGTCATTATGAACAAGATGATTACAGCATTTTGCCACGTTCCATTGCTACCAAAAAAGCCTTTGAAAACGCGATGACGCTAGATATTGCTATGGGTGGTTCGACCAATACAGTGCTGCATTTATTGGCGGCGGCACACGAAGCCGAAGTCGATTTCACCATGGATGATATCGATAACCTGTCGCGTAAAGTGCCTGTGTTATCAAAAGTTGCGCCAGCGAAACAAGATGTACATATGGAAGATGTACATCGCGCGGGCGGAATTATGGCAATTTTAGGTGAGCTGGATCGTGCCGGTTTACTAGACACCTCTGTGAATAGTGTGCATGAAAAAACCTTAAAAGATGCACTGGATAAATGGGACATCATTCGTACCGAAGCCCCTGAAGTGTATGAGTTCTATCGTTCTTCGCCGGGCGGTGTACCGACGCAAGTGGCATTTTCACAAAATCGTTATTATTCAACACTGGATGGCGACCGTGAAAAAGGCGTGATCCGTAATGCTGAACATGCTTTTTCTCAAGACGGTGGCTTGGCTGTTCTTTACGGTAACATCGCTTTGGATGGTTGTATCGTCAAAACAGCGGGTGTCGATGAATCCATTCTCAAATTTACAGGTACAGCCCGTGTTTTTGAAAGTCAGGATTCAGCCGTAGAAGCAATTTTAGGTGGTGATATTAAAGCAGGTGACGTAGTGGTCATTCGCTACGAAGGCCCACGTGGTGGTCCGGGTATGCAGGAAATGCTATATCCAACCAGTTATCTTAAATCTAAAGGTTTGGGTAAAGACTGTGCTTTGATTACCGATGGTCGTTTCTCGGGAGGATCGTCTGGTCTTTCCATTGGCCACGTATCTCCAGAAGCCGCAGAAGGCGGTGCAATTGGTTTGGTGCATGATGGTGATACCATTGAAATTGATAT
Organism: Acinetobacter sp. FDAARGOS_515; assembly: GCF_003938865.1. Lineage (NCBI taxonomy): Bacteria > Pseudomonadati > Pseudomonadota > Gammaproteobacteria > Moraxellales > Moraxellaceae > Acinetobacter > Acinetobacter sp. FDAARGOS_515. The sequence continues at coordinate 1,227,142 of NZ_RKIX01000003.1, forward strand.
TCCAAACCGTACCATTCACTTAAATGTGGATGATGCAACAATGGCGCATCGCCGTACGGTGCAGGAAGAAAAAGGCTGGCATCCAGCTGAAGAACGTAAACGTAAAGTCTCTAAAGCACTAAAAGCCTATGCGATGCATACTACCAGTGCAGCCCGAGGTGCGGTACGCGAAGTTTAAACATACCCACTGCGTTTATAAAACACTCACTTTTGTGGGTGTTTTTTTATGGAAAACGGTCATTTCAATGTTAAAGTATAATGCATTATGCTTTTACATCCTGTTTAACCCATTGTCCGATAAAAATTTATTAGAGGCTTGATTCATGTCACTGTTACGCCGTTGGTTTGATCCTATTCGATCGAGCTGGTTTTACCAAAAACCCTCGCGTCAAGCAGTGTTATCAACCGAGCAGGGCTTGAGTATTTATTTAAGACTGGATGATGTCTATAGCTATCTTGCGGTGCAGCAACTGACCCAACTAGATGACATCTTAACTGATGAAATAAAACCGCTTAAAGTCATTATTTCGCATCAGGGTGCAGAACCTCCCAACGGCATGACTGCATTGGAATGGCAAAATTATTGTTTTAACGATGCCAAGATTTTAGCCAAACAACATCGGTTTAGTTTTGATGAAACTCCCGAACCGCCTACCTCCGAAGCATTGAGTCAAGCTGAACTGATATTAAAAAATACGCCTTTACAGGGTAAAAATTTCCTGTATTTGCTTGAAGATGTGTTTCATATGTTGTGGCAACAGCAATATGGCAAGTTGCGAACCCTGTACACCATGGCCCGCCAACAACAAACTCCGCAGAATTTTCCAGAGCGGATATTTGAAGATGTTCCTGTGGCAGCCAGTTTCTTTGAGTTCGGTGGACGAAAATATCAAGCAGTCGATGATTTACTGCGTTTGACTCGCCGTTTAAAACAGCAAAAATTATTGACTGACAATCCAATTTTTTTGATCAATCACATTGAATGGCGTGAACATTTGCTCAGTGATGCTGAAGAGTTGGCTGATATTCAAGCCATGCATCCGGAACTGGATTTGTTTATAGCGCTTGAAGATCCGATTAGCTGGTTGCTATTGGCTTATATTCGGGAAGAACTGGCTAATTATTATAATATTCAACTCACGGTTTATCCGCTCAGCTATCAGGGGCGGGATTTATTTGACTGGAGCCTCGCGACACGCTTATCCAAGCGTACCGATGTGGCATTTACCCCATTTTGCCGTCCGACCCAACCAGCCACGCTAGAGATGGCAAAATTATATTACAGCACCCCTGAGGAGCAGCGTGTCGATGCCATGTATGACATTCTTCAGGCGGTCTGGACCAAAGGGAAGGATCTTTCGTATAAGCCGCATTTTCAGGCATTACAGCAGCAGTTAGGTATTGAGTCCTTGACTCAAGAAGATGTGACAACTTTCTTGGTCGATAATGATGCTTTCTGTCACGAGAAACATCAACCTGATTTTCCTGTCCTTGAGTTACGTATAGAAGGACAACGTTATGTGTTTAATAGCCTGTATCGTGTCTGGATGATTGAAAGTATCTTTAACAATGTACTTGAAGAAAAATATAAAACGGAAAGTCTTGAACACTAATTGATGTAGGTGTTTTGCAAGAAGAGAATTCTCTCAAAATTTACGCAATCATTTCAAAAGCTGCCTGTATTTTGATGATCATGGCAGCTTTTTTGTTTTTTCTTGGTAAATTGTTCAACAAAAATCGTACCTGACGTTGGAAAAAGGTATGTTTTTTATGCTAAATATTTGTGTACATAATGAATGATATTTTTCTTATGAATACAAATTGCAACAGTTGGTATTCATAAGAAAATTGGAGTTCTCTTATGATGACCACATCAAATCGTGATTTAAAATTGCATCGTGTTGTTATTGTGGGCGGCGGCGCTGGAGGTCTGGAACTTGCCACACGTTTAGGTAACACACTGGGAAAACGTCGCAAAGCGGAGATTGTTTTAGTAGATGCTGCTTTGACGCATATCTGGAAACCTTTATTACATGAGGTCGCAGCAGGAACATTAAACTCTTATGAAGATGAGTTGAACTATTTTGCCCATGCCAATCAACATCATTTTGAATTTTTTCTAGGCCGCTTAAAAGATATCGATCGTCAAACTCAAGAAATTGTATTGGATGTTCTACGCGATGAAGAAGGCAAGGACATTGCACCTGAACGACGCATAGGTTATGACACTTTAGTGATGGCGATTGGTTCCACCTCCAATGATTTTGGCACCTCAGGCGCTAAGGAACATTGTATCTTTTTGGATTCACGCCCGCAGGCTGATCGTTTTCAGCGCGAATTTTTAAGTATGTATCTGGAAGCCCAAGCCAATCATTTGATGCATCGCCATCAGAATGATTTAAATATTGCAATTATTGGCGCAGGGGCAACAGGTGTTGAATTGGCGGCTGAGTTACATCATGCAGCCAATGAATTTTCTAAATATGGTTTGAATAGTATTGATCCCAAAGATGTCAATATTAGTTTAATTGAAGCTGCGCCGCGTATTCTCCCTGCACTGAATGAACGTGTCTCTGAACGTGCCCAGAAAGAACTTGAAGATATTGGCGTAAAAGTTCTGACAAATTGTCGGGTTACGCATATTGATGCCGATAAAGTTTGGTGTGAAGGAGATTTACAGGTTAGTGCGACATTGAAAGTCTGGTCAGCAGGGATTAAAGCCCCAGATTTTCTGAAAGATATAGCTGGACTGGAAACCAATCGCATTAATCAGTTAGTGGTCCGTCCAAGCTTACAGACCACACGTGACGAAAATATTTTTGCGATGGGCGACTGCGCTTGCTACATCCCTGAGGGTCAAGAACGACCTGTGCCACCACGTGCGCAAGTCGCCAATCAGGAAGCGATATTTCTGGCTAAAGCACTGGAAAATCGACTGAATCAAAAACCATTGGGGCAGTTTCAGTTCAAGGACAAAGGCTCACTGATTTCCTTGAGTGAACATAGTAGTGTCGGCAGTATTTTTAATAACATCAATGTTGAAGGCTTTATGGCGCGGATGATGTATGTATCACTTTATCGTTTCCATCAAGTTGCATTACATGGCGTATTTAAAACCACTTTGATGATGATGACGGATTTGCTCTCTAAAACTGCATCACCGAAACTTAAAATGCACTAATGCTGATCAGAGCTTGATTGCTTTGATGCATTTTCCTCATGAAGCCGATTTACTGATGACAAATAATCGATATGGTTACTTGTCATCACCTATCTGTGATCCGTATGTTGTATTCGCAAAAATTATCGATCATGTGTAACAAGCATCCAAACATGACCTGTCACTGGAAAATGTCTGATTTAATTCTATATTTCAAATTATCAGGTACTGATCCTGAGTATTGTAATCACTTATAAGTTTTCGATCCAATCACAACACTGTTCTATGGTGTCATTCAATAAGCTTGATAAAAAATAAAGCAAATCCTGTGTCATTTTAATTTTAAATAAAAATATTTGAATATTGGGTTGTGGTGAAGTTCGGATTTTAATTTTGATATTTATGTTTAAGAACGATTTTTAATATTGAATATTTGTGTAATAGGTTTGTCGTATTGTAGTCATACTAAAATAGTATTCATTTGTGTTTTATAAGTCATATTTAAAAAAAGTAATATATTTTATTTACTATTATTCATGTTGTTTTAAAATATATTTCAAAGTGTATTGGTGTTGAATTGATATTTAAAAATTGTTTATTAAACAAAGTTTTATATAAAAATAATATTTTATTTAATTCTGATATTTATTAAGTTGAAGCTTGTATTAATTTAAATAGATAAATATAGGTTATTTAAAATTTGTTTGTGGCATATTAATTGCTTTTAATGTTTTGTATTTGTTATTTTTGCATGATTTTAAAATAACACTGTATTTTTTTGCTTTAGGGGAGGCATTTTTTTTAATTATCTCTCTAAGCAATAAATTTATGCGGCAATTGAAACGGTTTTTTGATCAGGGAAATGTTATGTTCACACATCTTAAGTTTATATTTACGCCAATTGTATTATTAACTCTGGCTCCACATGTTTTTGCGGGCGAAGTGCTAGACAGAATCAAGCAAAAAGGTTCGATTACCATCGGTTATCGTGAGTCAGCAGATCCTATTTCTTATATTGCAAATGGCAAGCCCGTAGGCTATGCACTTGATATTTGTCAAAATGTTGTCACAGAAATTAAAAAACAACTTAAAACACCACAATTAAAAATTGAATACAAAGCTGTCAATTCTACGAGTCGTATTCCAGAGGTTTTAGCGGGTAATATTGATATTGAATGCGGAACGACCACCAATAATAAACAACGTCAGCAACAAGTGGCGTTTTCTACCAGTTATTATGTGGCTGATGTTCGTATGGCAGTTAAAAAAACATCGAATATTCAAACCTTAAAGCAATTAAATGGCAAAGCTGTCGTGACTGTACAAGGGGGAAATCCTGAAAAATATTTAAAAATGAGTGCTAAAAAAGCGAATATCAAGATTATTTCATTAGGTGGTAAAGATCATGCTGACGCATTTTCAATGCTATCTTCAGGTCGTGCAGCAGCCTTTGTAAACGATGATATTGGTCTTGCAGGTTTAATTGCCAAGTCTGCGAATCCTAAAGATTATGAAATTGTCGGTCCTACTTTGTCCTCTGAGCCTTATGGCATCATGTTTGCCAAAACTGATCCTCAACTTAAAAGTATGGCTGATGGCGTGGTCAATCAGATGTGGAAATCTGGTCAAATGGATCAACTTTATAAAAAATGGTTCCAGTCGCCAATTCCACCTAAAAATATAAACTTAAATTTGGCGCCAAGTAATTCATATAAAGCATTAAAAGCTAAACCAAATGATGTGGGTATTTGAGTCTAAATTGAAAGTGAATATTGACCTGAATTGAGTACGTGTTGCGCTGTTGACGGTAGTTTTAATTCATAATTTTAATTTTCAAATTTATCAACCATTGCAAAAAAAGCAATGGTTTCGTATTTTGGCGTTCATTATTTAGCCTCAACTTTTGCTTGAGGCTGTCTACCAAAAACATGAATAGGAACTTTTACCTGACTCCATTAGCATAATCTTGTTCAAATTACAGAGTCCGTTGCTGATGGAAATGTTGGCTTTAGTCATCATCGTATTTATGTTAGCAGGCATGGTCAAAGGTGCCTTGGGTTTGGGACTGCCTACTGTCGCAATGGGATTGCTGACCCTTGTGATTGCACCATTTCAGGCGGCTTCTTTACTGATTATTCCCTCCATGATTACGAATTTTTGGCAATTGTTTGCCGAAGGTCGGGTCTGGAGCCTGATTCAACGTTTTTGGTTGTTATTACTTGGGATTATTATCGGCACTGTATTTAGTTTTTTACCGACTTTAAGTCAAGCGACAGGTAAAACCAGTGAGGTTTTATTGGGTGGAATGCTGATCGTATATGGTCTATATGGTTTATGGGTGAAACAACTCCCCAATCTCGCACCTTATGAAAAATGGTTATCGCCCATTGTTGGTTATTTGGGTGGCGCTTTAATTGTTTCAACAGGTGTGATTATTATTCCAGCGGTGCCTTATTTGCAGTCTTTGCGTTTGAAACGAGATGATTTGGTACAGTCATTAGGTTTGGTTTTCACCTTATCGACGATTTGTCTGGCCATTTATTTACAACTGCACTCCACAGGAACTATGCCGATTGATTATCGTTTGGCATGGATCGCAGTGATTCCAGCAGTTTTCGGGATGTGGCTTGGGCAAAAATTACGTTATCGCATACCTGAGCAACGTTTTCGCCGTTTTTTCTTTATTGGACTGATTTTATTGGGTGCTTACATGGTTGTACATTAAGCGTTCATGGGCTGAGGTTTATTTTCGAGTAAGAACTGGGCAAAATCTTGATAGCTTGGAGAAAGATTAGAAAAATGACGAGCAGCTAACAGTAATTTGCGATTTGCCCATGCACCTGTGAGCGCAATTGTAGAAAAAGCATAAAGTTTTTGTAAATGTGAAGCAGCACGAAGCGGCATAATCGCGACACCGACACCATTGGCGACCACTTGAGCCATCGCACTAAAGCTAGGTAAGCGTAAACGATAGTGCAGTTGGTGATGAAGATGTTTGGCTTGCGTTTCGATCGATTGTTGTAATGAATGATGTGCCAAAAGCCCAATAAAATCTTCCTTTAAAATTGCTGCAAAATTCAATTGTCGATGTGTGGCTAAGGGATGATCTGGTGCGCAAATAAAGACCAATGGATCTTCAGCAAAAACGTGTGTTTCCAATGCATCATTTGGGGCAAAAAAACTGGAAATCAGTCCTAGTTCTGCCTGACCTTTTTGTAATGCAGCAATAATGTCATTACTCTCTGCTTCATGCAATTCAATCTGAAGTTGTGCATGTTCGATCAGATATTTGGGCAATAACATGGGTAAATATTCGCTTTGTGCAGATGAATTACACCATAAAGTCACTTGCTGTGTGGTTTTACGCTGGAAAGTCTGCATCTCTTGTTCTAATGCGTCGAGTCCATAGATCAGATATTGTGCATGTTGTAATAGGGTTTGACCTGAAATCGTCAATTCAACGCCTGTCGCATGACGAATAAACAAGGCGCTGTGAAAATGTCGTTCGAGTTTTTTAATGCGTTCACTGGCTGCCTGTAAAGAAATAGCTGAACGTTCAGCCCCTTTAGTCAGACTGCCTGTATCCACCACATGTAAAAAAAGTTGAAGATCAAAAAAATCAAAGCGCATAAGCCATTCAGTGAGTATTAAGCATGACAAAGTCATGATAACCAAAAATGCTTGATTCAAGATTTAATTTCATAAAAAAAGCAGCCTTATGGCTGCTTGAAGATTCAAAAATGAATATTTTAGCTTTTATCTTTTAGACCAAATAACCAATTGAGTAAAATCGCCGCAAACGTTGCGGTGCCGATTCCGCCTAAATTGAAGTTGCCAAACATGAGTTCAAAGTTACCTGCACCCAAAATAATCGTGACCGCAGCAACAATCAGATTTTTGTTGTTGGAAAAATCAACTTTGTTTTCAAGCCAGATTTTTGCCCCTGCAATGGTAATTAAACCAAAGACCACAATTGAAGCACCTGTCAGCACGGCGCTTGGAATGGTACTAATCACCGCACCAAATTTAGGCGATAATCCGAGGAAAATTGCAAAGATCCCTGCAATCACAAAGACAATAGTGGAATAAACACGAGTGACTGCCATGACCCCAATATTTTCACCATAGGTGGTCATGCCTGGCGCGCCTACACTACCTGACAATGTCGTGGCGATCCCATCAGCGACAAAAGCCTTACCCAGATAAGGAGTTAAGTCTTCACCTGTCATGGCACCGACTGCTTTGATATGTCCCAGATTTTCAGCCACTAAAATGAGGGCAACAGGTGCAATAATCAGCATGGCATTGGTTTGAAAGGTAGGTGCAGTTAAGCTGGGTAAACCAAACCACGGTGCAGCCGAAATTTGTGAAAAGTCAATCGCTTGACCCCACCCAAGACCATTGGTGGCAATCGCATAAATCAGATAAGCGATCAGTAGACCAATTAAAAGCAACAGTCGCTGTAATAGCCCGCGTGTAAATACCGCGATAATGCCCATACACAAAACTGTAATCAGCGCCATCCACATATCAAATGGATGACCAGCCACTGCTTTTACAGTCACAGGTGCCAAATTTAAACCAATAATCATGACCACAGCACCCGTAACGACAGGTGGCATCAATTTTTCAATCCAGCGCGTTCCTGTCAGCATGACCATAAAACCAATAATCGCATAAATCACACCACAGGCGACAATACCACCGAGTGCAACGCTAATATTCGGATTTGCACCTGAACCTGTGATATGGCCTGTCGCAGCCGCTACAACACCAATGAATGCAAAGCTCGAACCCAGATAACTCGGAACACGACCGCCTGTCATACAGAAAAATAAGATGGTACAGATGCCTGACATCAGGATCGCAAGATTTGGGTTAAAGCCCATAAGTAACGGAGCCAATACGGTCGAACCGAACATGGCAAATGCATGTTGAATACCTAAAACTGCACTTTGAGCAGGTGGAAGGTACTCATCGGTCGCCACAGGACGATGATCAATCTGCCCTTGATACGGACGCCATTTTGGAAACCAAGTGGACATAAAATAAACTCTAATTGTTTTAGCTGGCGCACATCATACTCTTTCTTTGATGATGGTTTAATTGATTTCTGAGCAACTGGTAAAGTAAGGCATTTGATTTATCTTTTATTTTTACCAAATGGTAAATTTATGGAAAATTTAACTCAAAGATATATCAGAAGATTGAGGACATGAATTTATAAGAAAAATAGAGGATCAGATCTGACCACATATTTAAATGTGAGCGAAAAAATTGTAAACATGCAGGGGCTAAATGCATGTAGGCAATCTCTTATTAAAGAAAAATGGCCTACATACTATTTAAAAAATGACTTTAGCCTGTATTACGCAGCCCTGCTGCAATGCCCGCAATACTGACCATTAACGCGTGATCAACAGGAGTATGTTCAGCCTGTTCAACATTTAAATAACTTCTACGCCGTTTCATGAGTTCTGCCTGTAGCAGATGTAGCGGAAGCAAGTAGGTTTTGCGCACACGCATGGCTTGATCCAGCACTTCATTATTGCTGAGTAACTTGGATTCACCTTTCATGGCAAGTAAGGTCTGGACTGCATCTTTCAGACGTTGGCGTAGTTCAGTACCTAGTGCTTTTAAATTTTCATCCTGAGTCAAATGCGACTCATAATACAGGGCAATACTGCCATCCGATTTGGACAATACCATTTCCAGCATATCGATAAGGGTTTGGAAATACGGCCACTCATGTAACATTTCGTCCAATGTCTGTTTTTGGCCTGCATCAATAATCTGATTAATCGCGGCGCCAGTCCCCAACCATGCAGGTAACATCAGACGAATTTGTGTCCATGCGAATACCCATGGAATTGCACGAAGCGACTCAATTCCACCACTGACTTTACGCTTAGCAGGACGCGAGCCTAATGGCAACATTTGTAATTCAAGCTCTGGTGTAACGGTACGCAGATATTGCACAAAATAAGGATTTTCACGCACAGTTTCACGATAGACCTGCACCGAAATATCGGTCATTTGATGCATCAGTTCGCGCCATTCCTGTTTAGGAATAGGAGGTGGTAATAAGGTCGCTTCAAGCGTTGCCGCGGTATAAATTTCCAGATTTTGTAAGGCAACTTCTTCCAGACCAAATTTAAAACGAATCATTTCGCCTTGTTCAGTCACACGAATAGCCCCAGAAATAGAACCAGGTGGCTGTGAAAAGAGCGCTTGCTGTGTCGGTGCGCCCCCACGACTGATCGAACCGCCACGACCGTGAAACAGGGTAAGTTGAATTCCGTGTTGTTTCGCAACGGCAGTCAATTCTTCCTGTGCGCGATATTGCGCCCAGTTCGCCGACATAAAACCTGCATCTTTGGCCGAATCTGAATAGCCAATCATGACTTCGTGCTTGCCATGAATATGCTGTTTGTACCACGGCATATTGAACAGTGTATTCATGGTCGCTGCTGCGCCGTCCAGATCTTTCAGGGTTTCAAATAATGGCACCACACGCAGAGGATGCAAAATGCCCGCTTCTTTTTGTAGCAGTAATACTGCGAGTACATCACTGGCATATTCCGCCATCGAAATAATATAAGCACCCAAACTTTCAGGGGGTTGAGCGGCTAAGGTCTGCATGGTCGCAAACACTTCTTTGACATCAGGATGTTGAATCAGGCTATCTTGTGGTTCGTCCAAATGTCGTGGAAGTAACGGACGCTTACTTTGTAATTCCTGAATTAAAAAGTTTTGCCGAGCCTGTTCTGTCCACGATTCAAAATTACCTAATCCCAAATATTCCGTAATCGCTGAGATGGCTTGACGATGTCGCCCTGATTCCTGACGAATATCCAGTTTGAGTAGTTCAATACCAAAACAATTTACCCGATAGATAAAGTCCAGTAATTTACCATTGGCAATTTCTGGTAAATTCGATTCGATCAGCGAGCGATGGCACAGCAATAATGGCTCAAGCAATTCACTTTTGGTCTGGATAATCTGGCTATCATCGGCTTCAAAACCTTGTAACTTTTGTGCCAACCAGTGTCGTGTCGCTTTAAGGCGTTGGCGGGTGTCACGTAAATATTCGCGGTACGGTTCAGGATGTTCATAGCCTAAAGCCTGTTTCAGCTCATCCGAACAAGCCTGAATAGACAGCTCCCAACGTAAATCTTCGATATCACGTAGATATAAATCTGCGGCTTGCCAGCGTGATAACCACAAGACTTCTTGTGTAACGCTGTGAGTCACGTTTGGATTGCCATCACGGTCACCGCCCATCCAAGAGGCAAAACGAATCGGTGCAATTTCTAGTGGTAATGAGTTTTCGCAATGTGCTTGAACCAGTTCATTCAGTTCACGTACAAACTTGGGAACCGCATTCCATAAGGTTTGTTCGATGGTGGTAAAACCCCATTTGGCTTCGTCTACAGGGGTTGGACGGTTATGACGAATTTCATCGGTTTGCCAAGCTGAACAGATCAATTCTTTAAGATTATTTAACACTGCCTGACGTTCACGCGGCGTTAATTTTTGCTGATCCAGTCGTGCCAGATCTTCATTGATATCGTCATATTTTTGAATGAGGGTACGGCGACTAACTTCGGTTGGATGCGCGGTCAATACCAGTTCAATTTTAAGCTGACAGATTTGGTCAAATAGTTGTTGTGCTGAAATCTGCCGCTCTTTAAATTTGGTAAATAAGTGTACCAGTGGATTTGGTGAGGGTGCATTTTCATCAAACTCACTGCGACGACGGCTACGCACTACATTATATTGTTCTGCAATATTGGCAAAATTAAGAAATTGCGAAAAGGCACGGGTTAATGGCAGGATTTCTTCATCCTTAAGCCCCCAGAAAAGTTGTTCCAGCTTTTTTTCGGCTTCTGCATGACCATCACGTGCACCTTTGGCGAGGGCGCGAATTTGCTCAACCTGATTAAACAAATCTTGTCCTGCGTGCTGTTTCAGGGTTTCTCCCAGTAAATTACCCAGTAGACGCACGTCCTCACGTAAAGGAGCATCAATTTGTTGAATCATGGCGTTAGCTCTCCTGCTTTGGTTCTTTTGACTATACCCCGATTCAATGACATTCCAAGTCTAGAGCGTAAAAATATATGAATTATTGTTTAAAAAATTAACACTTATACAAGAACCAACGCAGATGCAAAAAATGGCATCGGTCACAATACGCCAAAGGTCTATACCTGATATTTCAACATAAAAATTCCGATGGCATCATTCACAATATCGCCAATTTCTTCGTTAGAAGGCACGTCAGTAATACCGAGTAAAACCTGATGATGTCGAATACCCAATAACAGTGCCAATGTCAGTTCTGTTTGTTTAAGGGGATTATCCTGACGAATCAATTTTAAACTGGCTGCCTGAGTGAAAAATTCACATAACGCATCAAAAAGCGGTTGATGGGAAGCCTCAAAAAAATGTTGAGCCAACGGACTTTTTTCGGCAGCAAGCTCAAGTAACACATGTTCAAGTTTGATCGCTTCTGGTAAATAAATCATCTTCAGCGTGCACTCACAAACGTCTGAAAATACTTGTAAAAAATCACTCTGTGCGGTTAAACAAAAGTGTTGTTCGGAAATGCATTCTGCGCAGGTTTCCTGAATGGCACAGGTAAATAGACTTTCTTTATCCTGAAAATGATTATAGACCGTGAGCTTGGTCACACCAGCATCTTTGGCAATCTGGTTCATACTGGAGCCGTGATAGCCCTGTTTTAAAAAAAGTGCCTTTGCTGCCTCTAAAATATGGGCTCTTTTTTCCAGATCTTTTGGTCGACCAATCGTATTTTGCACAAAAAATCTCTTAAATAAATTTAAAAAATAAAAACTTATCTCATTTTATATAATTAATGTACCGTTGGGTATATTAATTAAAAAACAAACAAATTAAGATACTGCTTATATTGTGCCTTAAAAAACAAATTTGAATAAGAGCGAAGGGTTATGACCGCGATAAAACTGACAAGTTTAAGTATATGGGTAGTATGTCTAATTACATTGGGTGGGTGTAATCAGCAAGCGCCTGAAGCAGAACAAATTCCTTATGTCATGGTGACACAACCCTCAGCGAGCATGAATGAACAGAAAAGCTATGCAGGCGAAGTACAGGCGCGTCAGCAAACGGCTTTGGCTTTTCGGGTGGACGGACAGATTACTCAGCGTTATGTGGATGTAGGTGATCGGGTCAAAGTTGGGCAAGTCTTGGCCAGGCTGGACGTAAAAGATGCCCAGTTACAAATGAATGCCGCTAAGGCCCAACTTGAAAGTGCTCAATCTTCGGCAAAAATCGCCAGTGAAGAATTAAAACGCTTTCAACAGCTTTTGCCTTTAAATGCCGTGAGTCGCTCCCAATTTGATAGCATCAAAAATCAAAATGATGCAGCGCAGGCCAGTTTACAACAGGCTCGTTCCAATTATGAAGTTGCAGCCAATCAGACAGGATATAACCAACTGATTGCCAATAAAAACGGCGTAATTACCCAGCGTGAAATTGAAATCGGGCAAGTGGTTGCGGCGGGACAAGCGGCTTATCAACTGGCGATTGATGGCGATCGTGAAGTGGTCATTGGCGCTCCTGAACAGGCGATGACTGAACTAAAAGTAGGGCAACCTGCATGGATCACTTTGTGGTCACAGCCTGAACAAAAGTATGCCGCTTATGTCCGTGAAATATCGCCTGCGGCAGATCAATCGCGTACCTTTAGTGTCAAAGTCGCATTACGTGAAGCTCAACCTTCCATTCAACTTGGACAAAGTGCCCGTGTATTTTTTAACAATACCCAGCACGATGTCCTCAGTGTGCCTTTATCCAGTGTTTCTGCAAATCATCAACAAGCCTACGTTTGGGTGGTTAATCCGAATCAGACCATTCATAAGGTTGCGGTGACTTTAGGTGCTTATGGACGCGATAGTGTACCTGTATTGTCGGGTTTAAACGCCAATGATTACGTGGTGGTAGGTGGTGTACATCTATTACATGAACAACAAAAAATTCATCCAATCGATCGTGACAATCGTCCTGTGCAAATTGCCTCAGGAGCGAAGCCATGAAGTTTAACTTATCCGAATGGGCGCTGAACAATAAAGGCATCATTTTATATCTGATGTTGCTCTTGGCCATTGTGGGGATTATTTCTTACTCTAAATTATCACAAAGTGAAGATCCACCTTTTACCTTTAAAGTGATGGTGGTTCAAACCTATTGGCCAGGTGCGACGGCACAGGAAGTGTCTTTACAAGTGACCGATCGCATTGAAAAAGAACTGATGACCACAGGCCAATATGAAAAAATCATGGCCTATTCCAGACCGGGTGAATCGATGGTAACTTTTGTTGCCAAAGATTCGCTCAAGTCCGATCAGATTCCAGATGTTTGGTATAACGTGCGTAAAAAAGTAGGAGACATCAAACAGCAACTCCCCGCTGGTGTACAAGGGCCATTTTTTAATGATGAATTTGGTGACACCTTTGGCAATATCTATGTACTGACAGGCAAAGACTACGACTATGCCGTGTTGAAAGAATATGCCGATCGTTTGCAATTACAATTGCAACGCGTCAAGGATGTGGGCAAGGTCGAGTTGGTGGGCTTGCAGGATCAAAAAATCTGGATTGAACTGTCCAATACCAAAGCAGCACAGCTTGGAATTCCTGTGACTGCGATTCAAGAGGCATTACAAAAACAAAACAGTATTAATAATGCAGGTTTCTTTGAAACAGGCACAGACCGCATTCAGATTCGAGTCACAGGCGCATTACAAAACGTTGATGATCTCAAGCATATGCCGTTATTGATCGGCAATCGAACCATACAATTGGGAGACGTCGCAGAGGTCTATCGTGGTTTTAGCGAACCCGCCCAACCGCGCATGCGTTTTATGGGAGAAAACGGTATTGGCATTGCCGTATCGATGCGTAAGGGGGGAGATATTATTGCGCTCGGCAAAAATCTACAAAGTGAATTTGATCATTTACAAAAGACCTTGCCGCTTGGCATGCAACTCAAAAAAGTATCGGATCAACCTGTCGCCGTGCAGCGCAGTATTCATGAATTTATTAAAGTTTTGACCGAAGCTGTGATTATCGTATTGTTGGTCAGTTTTTTCTCGCTAGGTTTCCGTACAGGATTGGTGGTGGCGTTGTCCATTCCACTGGTGTTGGCCATGACCTTTGCTGGTATGAATATGTTTGATGTCGGACTGCATAAAATTTCACTGGGGGCCTTGATTCTCGCACTAGGGTTATTGGTAGATGATGCCATTATTGCAGTCGAAATGATGGCAATCAAAATGGAGCAGGGCTATAGCCGTATCAAAGCCGCAGGCTTTGCATGGAAAACCACCGCCTTTCCGATGCTGACGGGTACTTTGATTACTGCGGCAGGTTTTTTACCCATTGCCACAGCCAACTCCAGTACTGGTGAATATACCCGTTCGATTTTTCAGGTGGTGACCATTGCTTTGATTGTGTCGTGGTTTGCGGCGGTACTTTTTGTACCTTATCTGGGGGAAAAGTTACTGCCAGATTTTAGCAAGATGCAACAAACTGCGCCGTGGTATCAGCGACTTTGGGCAAAGTTACGCCATCAACCTGCGCCTCAGCCTGTTCAACATCATGCAGGTGAAAGCCATGATCCCTATCAAAGTGCCTTTTATTTACGCTTTCGTAAAATGGTCGAAACTTGCGTGAGCTATCGTAAAACGGTGATTATTACGACGGTTTTAATTTTCATTGGCTCCGTCCTATTATTTAAACTGGTGCCGCAGCAGTTCTTTCCACCCTCAAATCGTGCTGAAATTTTAGTCGATTTAAAACTGGAAGAGGGCGCATCACTCACTGCCACAGAACAGGCGGTAAAAAAGGTTGAGCAGTTTCTTGCCCAGAAAAAGGGGATTGATAATTATGTGGCCTATGTTGGGACAGGCTCGCCGCGTTTTTATCTGCCGCTCGATCAACAACTACCACAAGCCAGTTTTGCTCAGTTTGTGGTGTTAGCATCTTCTCTGGATGATCGCGATGAAATTCGTAAATCTCTGGATACACAAATCAAGAAACTATTACCTCAGGTCAGAACACGGGTGTCATTGTTGGAAAATGGGCCCCCAGTCGGCTATCCATTGCAATATCGAGTGTCTGGAGAGGATATTAATTTAGTCCGTGAATGGGCGCAGAAAGTAGCGAAAATCGTAGGGAAAGATCCAAATACCACCAATGTGCATCTGGATTGGGGGGAGTCAAGCAAGATCATTGAGCTGAATATCGATCAGGATCGAGCACGTCAAATGGGCGTAAGCAGTCAGGATTTGGCCAACTTTTTAAATAGTTCGATTACTGGTGCGGTGATTAATCAATATCGTGAAAAACGTGAATTAATTGAAATCCGTTTACGTGGTGATCAAAAAGAACGAATTGATGTCGCTTCATTATCTAGTCTTGCCATTCCGACCAGTCACGGCAATAGCATACCCCTCGCTCAAATTGCCAAAATCCAATACAAGTTTGAAGATGGTCTGATTTGGCATCGTAATCGTTTGCCAACCATTACTGTCCGCGCCGATATCCGTAGTCATTTACAACCTGCGACCGTGGTCGATCAACTGTCAGAAAAGATGGATCAATTACGTGCGCAGTTACCCAATGGCTATCTGGTTGAAGTTGGCGGAACGGTCGAAGAATCTGCCAAAGGGCAAAG
Source organism: Acinetobacter sp. FDAARGOS_515 (assembly GCF_003938865.1). Taxonomy (NCBI): domain Bacteria; kingdom Pseudomonadati; phylum Pseudomonadota; class Gammaproteobacteria; order Moraxellales; family Moraxellaceae; genus Acinetobacter; species Acinetobacter sp. FDAARGOS_515. Next base: position 1,243,022 of record NZ_RKIX01000003.1, read on the forward strand.
TTCAGTCAATGCAGGCATGCCGTTATTTTTAGCGGTAGTGATGACTTTATTGATGATTCAATTGAAAAGTATCTCACGTTCTATCATCGTGTTTTTAACCGCGCCACTGGGACTCATTGGCGTGACGCTATTTTTATTGTTACTCAATAAGCCTTTCGGCTTTGTTGCGATGCTCGGTACCATTGCGTTATCAGGAATGATCATGCGTAATTCACTGATTTTAATTGACCAGATTGAACAGGATATTGCAGCAGGGCACGATCCGTGGACTTCAATCATTGATGCGACAGTTCGCCGTTTCCGTCCGATTTTATTGACCGCACTGGCTGCTGTTTTGGCTATGATTCCCTTATCTAGGAGTATTTTCTTTGGCCCGATGGCAGTTGCAATTATGGGTGGATTGATTGTTGCGACCTTTTTAACCCTGTTTTTCTTGCCTGCATTGTATGCAGCGTGGTTTAAAGTGAAAAGAGCAACAAATTTGTCATAATTTTTTTCGAATAAAAGATGCGAAATATTGAAAATTTCAATATAGTAGCATCTTATTGTTAAGACAAAAAATGACAGCAGAATTTCACCGCATAAAAAGATAAGGTGAAGACTGTGAGTTGAGGTTAAAAGTACATGGGGCAGAACAATCTAGTACAGCATCGCCGTTACATTGCAGCATCTTATGTGTGCATGTTTCTGGGGTTGTTTACGATTCTTTTTGCCGTGATTGCTTATTTCCTTGCACGTAAAATTGCCATGATTGACGGTGCTGAGGTCTGGATTCATACACATGCGCTGTGGATTATGCGTAGCGTGGTGATGTTTCTGATGCTGGCTGTATTTGCGGCTTTATGGTTTATCCCTTTGATTTTCTTCGTTTGGAATAGTGCACTCTGGGTAACGGCATGTGCGATTGCAGGTGTGGTATTTTCAGCCATTGCTTGGTTATATTTGTTGAACGCTTGGATTAAAGGCCTTGCAAAATATGCCAGAAACAAAGCTGTTTTTTAGAAAATTCTAAGTTTTTTCAGTTTCCCCCCTTGTAAATCCGACTAAAACCCCCAACTTAGTCGCAGGTTAAGTATATTTTAAATTCCGTGAGGAGCGTCGCCAGATATGGCTAAACGAGATTATTATGAGGTTTTAGGCGTTTCGAAAACCGCGAGTGATGATGAGATCAAAAAAGCCTATCGTAAGTTGGCGATGAAGTATCATCCAGATCGTAACCCTGATAACGCCGAAGCTGAAGAAAAGTTTAAAGAAGCTTCAGAAGCTTATGAAGTACTGTCTGATGGCGAAAAGCGTAGTATGTATGATCGAATGGGTCATAATGCCTTTGAAGGTGGCTATGGCGGCGGTAGTGGCGGCTTTGGTGGTTTTAGTGCAGAAGATATTTTCAGTCAGTTTGGTGATATCTTTGGTGGTGCATTTGGTGGCGGTGGTCGTCAGCAACAACGTCAACGCCGTGGTTCCGACCTACGCTACGTGATGGAATTGACACTCGAAGAAGCCGTTCGTGGTGTCAAAAAAACCATTACTTTTACTGCACCAGCGCCGTGTGATGTCTGTGATGGTAAAGGTTCTAAAAATCCAAACGATGTTGAAACCTGTAAGACTTGTCATGGTACAGGTCAAGTGCGTATGCAGCAGGGCTTTTTCTCAGTTCAACAAACCTGTAGTACTTGTCGTGGACAAGGTAAAATTATCAAAAATCCATGTAACAGCTGTCATGGATCAGGGGTAAAAGATCGTCAGCAAACTCTCGAAGTGACAATTCCAGCAGGGGTAGACAATGGCGACCGCGTTCGCTTAACGGGTAAAGGTGAAGCTGTACGTGATGGTCAGGCGGGTGATCTATACGTGGAAGTGGTAGTGCGTGAGCATGACGTGTTCCAACGTGATGGTGCAGATCTTTATATGGATGTGCCTGTTAGTATTGCTGATGCTGCTTTGGGTAAAGAGATTGAAATTCCAACGCTTGAAGGTCGTGTTAGCTTAAAAATTCCAGAAGGCACTCAAACAGGTAAATTGTTCCGTTTACGTGGCAAAGGTGTGCGTCCAGTACGTAGTAGTATGGTTGGGGACCTACTCTGTCGTATCGTGGTGGAAACTCCAGTGAATCTTACCAGCCGTCAACGTGAATTGCTGAAAGAACTACAAGCGACACTAGATGGTGATGAACATAGTGCGTCATCCAAGAAAAAATCCTTCTTCGATCGTTTATTTGATTAATTCAAGTCGATTGCAAAAAAATCTGCCCATTTGGCAGATTTTTTTATGCTTAAATTTTAGCGAGCGATAAGAGTTTGATATAGTAGATCGCATTGTCAACGCTTTTAATGATTTAGGAACAGATTATGTCAGCATCTCCACGCATTGGTGTATTGGGCGCAGGTGGTCGTATGGGGCGCACCCTGATTCAAGCCGTACAACAGGCAGGCTATCAGTTGGCTGCGGCGGTCGAACGTCCAGAAAGTAGTTTAGTGGGCAGCGATGCAGGTGAGCTGGCAGGGATGGGTCATATAGGCGTCAAGGTCGCTGGCAGTTTGGCAGATGTATTAACAGACTGTGACGTGGTGATTGACTTTACCGCACCATCAGCCACTGAACAGCATTTGAAGCTATGTGCTGAAGCTGGTGTGGCGATGGTGATTGGCACCACAGGCTTTTCTGATGCACAAAAGCAATTATTGAATGATACTGCTACTCAAACGCCTGTGGTCTATGCCGCTAATTATTCGGTTGGTGTCAATGTATCCATTAAACTCCTGGAACTTGCAGCTAAAGTCTTTGGGGATAGCGTTGATATTGAAATTATTGAAGCGCATCATCGTCATAAAGTCGATGCACCATCGGGTACAGCATTAATGATGGGCGAGGCGATTGCAGAGACTTTAGGGCGTGACCTGAAACAGGATGCTGTTTACTGTCGTGAGGGTCATACAGGACCACGGGAACGTCAAAGCATTGGTTTTCAAACTATTCGTGGTGGAGATATTGTCGGTGAACATACAGCTATGTTTATTGGTGAAGGGGAACGGGTTGAAATTACCCATAAAGCTACCAGTCGTATGAATTTTGCAGCGGGTGCAGTACGTGCTGCGGCATGGGTCGTGGGTCGTGAAGCACATAAATACGATATGAAAGATGTACTGGGATTTAATGACATTCAGGTGTAATTGCAACCGTCATCACCGCTAAAAAATAAAATCGATTTGAGAATAAAATGAATAATAAATCATGGATGTTGGCATGCACTTTGAGCCTGAGTAGTCTCATAGTGCATGCAGGACCTGCAACTGAAGCTAAACTAAGCTTAGACAAGAATAATATTAAGGTCTGGACCTATCAGACTGCAAATAATCCTGTCATTCAGTACAAAGCAGAAACGACATTTGATGTTTCCATTGAGCAGGCTGTTGGACTGATTCTCAATGTAGAATATGCATCGAAATGGGTACCTTATGTCAGTGAAACCAAAGTGTTATCACGTGATGACAAAAAGGGGGAGTTCATACTGTATATGGTGCTTGATTTTCCATTTCCATTAAAAGATCGGGATTTGGTGGTGAAAGGCAAAATGTCCAAAACCAGCGCAGGTATCATTAGTATTAAAAACAATGCGATGACGGGTTATTATCCTGCGCAAAAAGACCGAATTCGTTTAAATAAATATGAAGGCGACTGGACTTTCCAAAAACTTGGAGCCAATAGGGTGAAGGTCAGCACCAGTGGCTATGCTGACCCAGGTGGATCGATCCCCTTGAGTTTCGTGAATATGTTTGTGCAGCAACAGCCTTATCAAATGTTGATGAAAATGAAAATGGAACTACAAAAGCCCACAAACTTTTCGGCAAAATTGCCTGATATTTTAAAATAAGTAAAGTGCCCATAAGGGGCACTTTCTCTATTAAGCTGAACATTGCTGCTTGGTTCGAATCGTTGATTTATTGCGTTGTATCTGTAGCAAAATCAAGACTAAGCCGAGCCCTGCCAATCCTGCACCAGCAAAACAAACAGCGACATAACCCAGATCTAAACTGAGCACTAAACCACCGACCGCAGCGCCAATGGCATTGCCCAGATTAATTGCGCCCACATTAATTGATGAAGCCAGTCCAGGTGCCGCATGAGCCATTTTCATGACCCGCATTTGGACGGGTGGAACTAGCCCAAAAGCTGCAACTCCCCATAGCGTCAGACCGAAAGCTGCTCCCAGTTGTGTCTGCGCCAACCAGGGAAAACAGAGCATGACGATAACGAGCAGACTAAAAAATCCTATCAGGGTTTTATTGAGTGCAAGATCTGCCAACTTACCACCCAAGTGATTTCCAATCGAAAAACCAACCCCGATTAACACTAGCATTAGCGTAATGAAAGTCGGTGAGGCCTGATTAAAATAAGTGAGTGCTGGGGCGATATAGGTATATAAAGTGAACATGGCACTAGCTCCGAGCACAGTCGTCAACAATGCCATGAGGACGGAAGGTTGTATTAGTACCTTTAACTCTGCTTTAACATCTGGACGTTGGGCTGGAGCAGCCTTGGGCAACGCTTGATATAACGACCACATGGTGACTAAACCGAGGGTGGAGATTGCCAAAAAAGACAGTCGCCAGCCAATATTTTGACCGAGCCATGTCGCCAAAGGTACACCACCAATATTGGCAAGGGTAAGCCCCATAAACATGGCAGCTACTGCACTGGCCTGTTTATGTACGGGCACGACACTAGCTGCGACTACGGAACCAATACCAAAAAAAGCGCCATGATTAAGGCTGGTGATGAGTCGGGCAATCATTAGACTCCAATAGTTTGGTGCAATTGCAGCGAGTAAATTGCCCAGTGTAAATAATGACATCAGTAAAATGAGTGCTTTACGTCGTGAAAAGTGTCCAAAGTATAAAGTCATGATCGGCGCACCAAGCATCACCCCCATAGCATAACCTGTAATCAAAAGACCAGCGCGAGGAATACTGACACCCAAATCATGAGCAATATTGGGCAATAATCCCATCGGAGAGAATTCAGTGGTGCCGATCGCAAATGCACCAATTGCTAAAGCCAACAAGGGTAAATTGCGGTTCATGAGGATCTTCCTAAGATTGTCGTCATAAGGGGGGGTAAATATGCAATCTGCATGCTTAAGCGCCTTATCAATGAAGAAATGATCTGCATCAAGACTGATCAAGATTGGGCATGTATTTTGTGCTGAACATTGTTGCGAAAAAATACTGGAGTAAGCAAAATATTATTGACTAGGAATCACGAATAACAGCCTATGAAATCTACCATCGAAGAATTGATCGCATTTATAAGTATTGTTGATACAGGCTCAATTGTGGCAGCGGCAGAGCAGCTTCAGCAAACCCCATCAGGTTTGAGTCGTGCGCTCAATCGATTAGAAAAGAAACTACAGGTCACATTACTTGAGCGAACCACTCGTAAGTTGAAACTGACACAAGAAGGTCGTTTATTTTTAGATAAAGCGCGTTCAATTTTGGCAGAATTGGCCGAAGCGGAAGATGCATTACTGAAATCTGACAGTGATACTTCTGGTCTGATTCGGATTGATTCAGCAACACCCTTTGTTTTACATGTGCTTGCTCCGCTGATGCAAAAATTTATGCAACGCTATCCCAAAATTGAGATCGAGCTAAATAGCAATGAGCAGGTCATCGATTTATTGCAGCATAAAACCGATGTTGCGATTCGTTTTGGCGCATTACATGATTCGAGTCTACATGCCAAATTGGTATGTAAATCACGGTTATATATTGTGGCAAGCCCCGATTATTTGGAGCAGGCGGGTATTCCCCAGACACCACAATCACTCTTACAACATCAATTGGTGGGATTTAGCAAACCCGTTTACTTAAATACATGGCCCTTAAAAATAGGCGATGACTATGTGATAGTTTCTCCGAAAATCAAGGCGTCTAGTGGTGAAACAGTCAGACAACTGACCTTGGCGGGTCATGGTATTGCGCGATTATCAGAATATGAAATCTGGCAGGATTTAGAGGCAGGGCGTTTAGTTGCTTTGTTTGAAGATCAGATTGAATTACAGTACCAGCATATTCATGCGGTGTATTATCAACAAAAACATCTGCCAAAACGGGTACGTTTATTTATTGAGTTTTTGGCAGATGAGTTGAGCCAGCAATTTTCAACGGCTGTGGCATCATAGTTTTGCTTGAGGGAGCTGAAATTCCATTAAGCTTTGCTTGGGTTTCAATCGTAAACGAAATGTCATCTGGTCCTGAATACAGTCAAAGTTTAATGCCTGATTTTTTAGTGCGCCGATCATCATGCCATTGTCGGTCACTGGTCGATAAATATAACGAAACAGTTTTGGGCGCTGCATATCCACCGACCATAATTTGTATTCAGTATACTGCTGTATTTTCAGATAGCCTTGAATCATACTGCGACAAATAAAATCCTGTTGCTGTTTTTCAGCACTTAAAGGCTGACATGCGCTCAGTAGTAGACCTATACTCAGCATAAAGCATAATTTTTTCATGAACTTATCTCATGGTGGTTGCTTTTTAGAGCATAATTGGATTGTATAGACCATGACAGATACAGATTTTGATAAAAAAGCAGTACAGATATGCAGTTTCATTATCAGCGTTTAGCACAGCAGATCGCGAACAAGATTTATCAGCAACAGCTTTTGCCGCAGCAAAAATTGAGTTCATTACGTGATTTTGCAGATCAGCATCAGGTTAGTATAAGTACCGCACAACGTTGTTATGAATTGCTGGAAGCACAGGGATTAATTGAAGTTAAGCCGAAATCTGGCTATTTCGTTAAAGCGCCAAAGCTGAGTAGTCGCTTACCGACCAGTCCGAGTTTTGAATCCAGACCTCGTGCCGTCACTAATTTATTATTGCAAAATCAGATTCAGGAGGCTTCTATTCAGCCTCATTTAGCTCCCTTTGGTGCGATACAGTTGAGTCCTCAACTGGTTCCCATCGAGCCTTTACGCCGTTCTATTCAGCGAGCACTTAAACACTGTAAACCTGAAGACTTTTTATATTGTAATCGACAGGGGCATCTGCATTTGCGTGAGGCTTTGGCCGCGCATTGGCGGGAAGATGGAATGTACATTGCCCCTCAAGATATTTTTATCACTAATGGTTGTATGCCAGCACTCGCCCTGTTAATTCAGCAACTCAGTTTACAAGGCGACAGTATTCTTATTCCCACCCCCACCTTTAATGGACAATTACAACTGATCGCAGGCTTAAAGCGCCGTATTATTGAAACACCTGCCGATGCAACAGGGATTGATTTAGTCCGTTTAGAGCAGGCGATGGCAGAGCATCGGCCAAAATTATGTCTGCTAACGGCTAATTTTCAGAATCCTTTGGGATACGTTTTGAGTGATGTTGATAAACAGAAAATTGCGCAATTGGCTGCACAATATCACTGTATTATCTTAGAAGACGATATTTATGCCGAGTGTAGTTATCAGGGGCAGCGACCCTTACCGATTAAATATTGGGATCAACACGGCTATGTGGTCTGGGTTGGTTCGGTGTCAAAGTCATTGTCTACAGCGTATCGTGTGGGTTGGTTTTGTATTGGTGGGCAATTAAAAGCGATGTATCCTGAATTCTATTCAGCCAATATCAGTGTCAATACGCCGCTACAACTGGGTTTGGCAGACTTTATTTATAGTCGGGAATATCGTAACCATTTAAGCCGTTTACAACCTCAGTTGATGCAACAGGTTGAACAATATCGTCGATATATTTTAAAGGCATTTGCACCGTTGAATATCGGTCTAAGTCAACCACAGGGGGGCTATGCCTTGTGGTTGGAACTTCCTCAAAAGATTGATAGTTTGGCTTTGTATCTGGCAGCCCAACAGCATCAGATTAATATTGTACCGGGCGTGGTATTTGGAGAGGATGAGCGTTATCAGCACTTTGTACGGCTGAATGCTGGACATGCGCTGACGCCGCAGTTACAAGAAGCGATTTTGTTTCTGGCGGAGTGGGTGAAACAGGCAGTGGATTGATATTGATTAAAACTTCAGGCAAGTCGTATCAGAACTTGCCTGCAAAATAACTGATTTAAAAATCTGCTTTTAACACGATACGATAACGCGCGTGACCTGAATGCAAACGTTCTATTGCATCATTGAGTTTGGACATAGGATAAAGCTCAATCTGCGGGGCAATATTTTTACGTGCAGCAAATTTTAATAACTGGCGCAGTGCAGCAGGAGAACCGGTTGGTGAGCCTGTAACTGACTTTGCTCCACTAATTAACGCGCCGACAGGCACCGCGACGGGTTCTAACACCAAACCTAGAAAATGAACCGTGCCATTTGGCGCCAATGTATTTAAATAGGCATTCCAGTTCAGTGTCACATTCACGGTACTAAGTAATAAATCAAACTTACCACGTTGTGCTTTCAGTGCGGCATCATCACGGCTATTCACCACATGATCTGCACCCATTGCTTTAAGTTCATCCGTCTTATCTGGATGAGAAGTAAATGCGGTAATTTCGCAGCCCCATGCTTTAAGCAGTTTAATTGCCATATGACCTAAGCCACCGATTCCAATCACAGCAACATGGTGAATAGCCTGAATCTGATGTTTCAAAATCGGATCAAATACGGTGATGCCGCCACAGAGCAATGGTCCTGCGCTAGTCGGATCTAGATCATCAGGTAGAGGAATGACCCATTGCCAACCAGCACGAACTTTATCGGCAAACCCGCCTGCATGGCCGACAATAGTCGCGGTATGTTCGCCAGTACACAACACTTGCTGACCACTTATACATTGATCACAAGATTGACAGCTTTCCGCCGTCCAACCCAAGCCAACTCGTTGCCCGACTTTTAAGCCTTTGGCTTCACTGCCCAGTTGAGTAATAGTTCCAATGACTTCATGTCCTGCGATGACAGGATATTGAGATGATTGCCATTCATTATTGATGACTGAAATATCGGAATGACAAAGACCACAATATTCAACTTTGATTTCTACTTGATGTGGTTGTAATTCACCTGCATCGAATTGATAGGGAACCAGTGGCTCGCCTGCTTGCATTGCTGCGTAAGCGTGAATGACGTTGTTGCTCATGCTGTATGTCCTTGTATATAACTTTAGGATCGAAAAGAACAATAATTTTCATGGTCATTGACCATGCCAACGGCTTGCATAAATGCATAACAGGTGGTGGGACCTACAAATTTAAAGCCGTGTTTCTTTAAACGCTTTGACAATTGCAAACTGTGTTCGGTTTGAGCGGGTGCCTGACGATAATCTGCGACATCATTGATGATGGGCTGCTGCTGTACCGTTTCCCAAAGCCATTGTGACATATCATGCCCTTGGTCTTTGAGATTCTGCCAAGCAATCGCATTGTCACGAATTGCTTTGAGTTTACCGATATGGCGAATTAAACCTGTATCACTGAGTTTATGTTCAAGTTGTTGATCTGTAAGTTGGGCGATGTCTGCGATTGGGTATTGAAAAAAATGCTGTCGATAGCTTTCACGTTTTTTAAGTACGGTGATCCATGAAAGCCCCGCTTGCTGTCCTTCCAGACAGAGCATTTCAAACAGTCGGGCTTCTTTATACTCAGGTTTTCCCCATTCTTGATCATGATAATCCATATAAAGCGGATCACTTGAACACCAACCACAACGTTGCACCGACATGCGCTGTTCCTCATTTTGAGCCAAGATTTAAATGATGGTTATAAAGTAAATAGTATCCACTGATCTGATGATGTATCCCAATAATAAAGTTCTGCCCGTGTTAAATCTTCAAATTTAAGCCAGAAATCTTGACCAGATTTATCTGCATAGCCTGTGCTCATGAGTAGGGCATCTTCAGAAATTTCCATAATCCAGCCCTGATAGCATTTTTCATTCAAACAGATTTTTTGTTGATTACCAGATTCGGCAAATTCAACCAATCGATTGATTAAAGCTTCAGACATCATGTATTTTCCTAACGTAAATATGAGTAAGGGTTGACTGCACCGCGTCCTTTCCCTGATAAATAAAGTCCATAATGCAAATGGGTGGCAGTATATCGGGCATTGCCTGTATTGCCGACATAGCCAATCAGATCACCTTTTTTGACATAATCTCCGACGGCAAGACCACGTTTATGCCCATCCAGATGCGCATAATAATGCCATGAGCCTGAGGGTCCTAAAATCCAGATGACCTTGCCGCCCAAATTATTATCACGCAAATCTGCCACTAATCCATCAGTGGAGCTGTACACTTTTGTTCCACGTGGAGCCATAATGTCAATTCCTTCATGGCGGCGACCCTGACCACGGGCTGCTCCCCATGTATCGGTCAATTCATTGCGCTTTATTCCTTTAACTGGAATCGGTAAGCGTGTATCCAGTCTTTGCATTTGTAATTGAGCAACGCGATTGGCGGGTAAAGGCTGCGATTTTTTCGGAACCGTGGTACAGGCAGCAAACAAGCTGATAATAAAGCCAAGAATGAAATAGGGGAGATAGCGAGGCACAAGCTCTCCATTATTGTTATGATCACGATCTGCACTATGTCATGAATCGATAGCCAAGATCAATTTTTTCATAGCGGTCGGAATTCCTTTGGCTGTTGCTTGTTCAGGGCTTAACCAACAGCCATTTAACTCCGTCGTCAGATGTTCTTGTTGTTCTGGTTCCACGTGGAACATTTGTATATTCAGCAACCATGTGAAATGCGTGAAACTATGCGAGATTTGCATTTGACTGGAAATAGGGGTTAGGTCAAATTGTGAGCGCCACTCTAATAATATTTTTTTATCTTCAATAATGGGTAAGCACCATAACCCACCCCATAAACCGTGTGAATCGCGCTGCTGCCAAAGCCATTGTCCATTTGATTGAATCAGAACAACATCCGCAGTTTTAACAGGAACTGCTTTTTTCGGTTTTTTAAATGGCAGCTCATTTTCTAAACCTTGCTGATACGCTTTACAGTGTTGCTGCATGGGGCAATATAGACATAATGGTTTTTTGGGCGTACAGATGGTTGCACCCAGATCCATAATCGCCTGTGTGTAATCATGATTGCGTTCTATTGGGCAAAGCTGCTCGGCTATTTGCCATAATGCACGTTCATGAATAGGCTTGGAGAGATCATCTTCTATGGCAAAAAAACGCGATAAGACGCGTTTAACATTACCATCTAAAATCACGCCGTATTGACGCAGTCCCAATGACATGAGTGCACCTGCGGTCGAACGACCGATTCCGGGCAATGCCATCCATTGTTCAAGATTTTGTGGGAAGTGCCCATTCTGATGGACTTGGATTGCCGCTTTATGCAAATTACGCGCACGTGCATAATAGCCTAGTCCTGCCCAATACGGGGCAACATCCTCCCATGAAGCAGTTCCTAAATCATCCACCGTAGGAAAGCGCGTAATAAAACGCTCAAAATATTGCAGTACAGTTTTGACTTGTGTTTGCTGTAACATAATTTCAGACACCCAAACTTTGTAAGGATCATCTGCTATTTGCCATGGCAGGTCATGACGACCATGATGATCGAACCAGTTGAGTAGGGCATCGGCAAAAGAAAAATCAGACATAACACGGACAGCAAAGACAGGTATCGCAGTATAACCAAATTAATCTGAGCAAGTCATGTACCCTATTTTATAGGCATAAAAAAATGATCCGAAGATCATTTTTTTAATAAAATACAGGATTAATCCTGAACAATGCCCCAGCGTTTATCCAATTTAAGCTCCTGACCTTGATAGCGAGGAATAATATGGATATGAAGGTGTTCAGCACTTTCACCAAAAACTTCACCATCATTAAAGGCGATATGAAATCCATCAGGTTGATGACGTAGATGAAGCTCATTTCGAGCCAATTCAATTAAGGAAATCAGGCTTTTTCTTTCCTTATCAGTGACGTCAAAAAAAGAGCTGACATGACGTAATGGAATAATGACCGAATGTCCTTTAGAAAGAGGATGAGCTTCGGGCAAAATCGCACCAAAATCATTTTGATGAATCACATCATATTCATCAAATTCACAATAAGGGCAATGTTTCTCAGTCATGATTCCATCCTCTCTTTCATTTTCATCGTTTTATAGGCTGCAAATTTTATAAGGTTCTTTCAAGTAAGCCATACATTGCATTTAGGCTTTGCTGCTCGGCTTGTGGATTGTAACCTAAATCAACGCCGTTAGCTTTGGCGCGCTCATCGGCTAAAGGATTACTAAAACCATGCTTGGCATTTTCTAAAATAATCACTTCATAATTGACATCGGCATGATCCATTTCAGCTTTAAATTTAGCGACATCATCTAGGGTCACCATGCTGTCTTGTTCACCATGTAACACTAAAATCTCAGCTTGAATTTTACCTTGTTCAGCAGGTGCCTTAGGACTTAATGTACCATGAAATGACGCTACTGCTTTTAAATCTGCGCCCGAACGCGCCAGATCCAGTACCACTTTACCGCCATAACAAAACCCAATAGCAGCGAGTTGCTCTGGATTGACTTCAGCTTGCTGAGCCAAAGTTTCTAAACCCGCTGATGCACGTGTCACAATGGTGTCTGCATCCTGAAAAGTTTGTGTCATCCACTCATTGGCCTGTGAAGCTTGATCTGTGACTTTTTTATCACCATACATATCAATAGCCAAAGCGGCATAGCCATGTTCTGCCAGTTCACGCGCGCGTTGTAAGGTATATTCGGTTCGTCCCCACCATTCTGGTGCAACAATGACCCCCGCCACAGGTGTTTCACTTACAGGTGCGGCAAAATAACCAATCAAATTTGAGCCGTCTTTTGCGGTGTAGTGAATTTCACGTGTTTTGATGGTCGATGTCATGTGCTAAATCCTGTTATCAAACTGAAATTAAAAATGATTAAATCATAAAAAATGCAGTGATATGCATATTCAATGTAATCAATTCATTTATAAATGTGAGAATTTATGTAGGGTTGCACATTCTATGTTCATTCGATCAACTGCTAGCGACACAGATCGGACAAAACAAAACCCCATTAGATGAGCATCTAATGAGGTTCGTTATTTATTTCAGAAGAATCTCGGATTCTTTTTAAAATAGAGCTTAAAACCAAGTGATTGGTGAGCTTATAGTTAAGCCCGACCTCGTGAAATAAAGCCAATAATGGCCAAAATCACTGCAACCACCAAGAGGATGACTGCAAAGTCTTTAGACAAACCTGCAACTCCACCGAAACCTAATAAGCTTGCAATCAATGCAATCACAGCAAAGATAATCGCCCAACGAAACATAGTTCTAATCTCCTTATATTTATCGTTCCTTAAATATAGAACCTTAGCTGCAAAAGCTATGTGTTGTTTATGTGTGCAATCTGTATATTGTCTTTAATATTCAATTAATTGAGTTACATAAACCACATAAAGGATGAACATTAGAAACAGTGTTATAATGTGTATTCGCTGTTAAGTGACCTGATTTATGAACACTGAAATCCGTCCATTTTTCTGGAAACATTATTCGCTAGAACAACTCAATCAAACAGAGTGGGAAGCTTTGTGTGATGGATGCGGATTATGCTGCCTGATTAAACTTGAGGATGAAGACACCGAAGAAATCGCCTACACCAAAGTAGCGTGTAAGTTGCTGGATTGCCAAACGGCACGGTGTTCAGACTATGCCAATCGGCATCAGTTCGTTCCAGATTGTATTCAACTAACTCCTGAAAAATTACAAAGCATAGGTTGGCTGCCTTCAAGTTGTGCTTATCGACGTTTAAATGAAGGTAAAAATTTACCATCATGGCATTATTTAAATACAGGTTCGCGCCAAAGTGTCATTAAGGCTCGTAAATCGGCCGCGGGTCGGTGTCTGTCTGAAGTCGATGTATCAGAGGACGATATTGAAGATTATATCGTCCGCTGGATTCGCTAACAAATTGGTTAAAAGTTAAAAGAGGTTTAATGCGAGTGCGATAACTGATTTTGCTGTTGCTCACGGCGTTCTCGCTGTGACTTTTTGATAATGCTCCAGCCTGCACTCAATCCTAGGCCTGCCATCAATAAGGCCACAATCAAATCAGGCAAAACGCTTTGTGTTCCAAATACACCCAATGCCGCAATCATCACCGCAATATTCCCAATGGCATCATTACGGCTACATAACCAGACCGATTGCATGTTGGCATCACCCTCACGGAACGCAAATAACACCACTGCACTGATGATATTGGCGACCAATGCCATCACGCCAATAATGCCCATGGTGATTGCTTCAGGTGGAACACCATGCAGATATGACCAGAGCACTTTTCCTAAAATAATCAGCGCAAATACGCTCATGGTGAGGCCTTTAAATAACGCAACCGTCGCGCGCCAATACAGACTTAACCCTAGCGCCAGCAATGAAATCAGGTAATTAATCGAATCTCCGAAAAAATCCAGTGCATCTGCCCAAAGAGAAGTCGAACCGGCCTGCATACCCCCAAATATTTCAATCAGAAACATGCCCAAATTTAAAATCAGGGCAATCCATAATGCGATTTTAAACTTATTGCTTTTAACTTTAGGGATATCTTCGTGATCACAGTTACAGCATGCCATTTGCAATTTCCTCGACTTTGGATAAGCTGATTAGAAAGTCTGGAGTCGCTCTAGGGTCAAGTCTTATGATGAAATATTTGATTGGTGAATTGGCAAAAAAGTCTCAGGTTGCGGTCGATACCATTCGTTTTTATGAAAAACGCGGTTTACTTCAGCCCGCAAAACGAGCAGAAAACAATTATCGTTATTATGATGACGAGGCATTGGATCAACTGATTTTTATTCGGCATTGTCGTGAATTGGGCATGTCTTTACATGAGATTGAAGACCTTAATGAATTACGCAAAGATCCTCAGCAGCAATGTAAAGTCGTGGATCAAGCCATTGAACAACATCTTGGGCATATTAACCATAAAATTCAACAATTTGAAAAATTCAAAATACAGCTTGAACAGTTACGTGCACGTTGCCAGTCGAATAGCAATATTGATGATTGTAAAATTATTGAAACGCTGAAACAGCATGATCACTTAGGCTGACTTTGAAACATCATGTAATTATTTGAAATATATACTAAAACAAAAATACATTTTTCAAATATATATTTCTGATCTGCTCTTTAACATAGCAATAGAACAGAGAATAAACCGAGGATTGCCAAGATGACGATGCCATTTGCCACGTCGCTCGTTTGTAGTAGTTTCATTTTATTAACCGCTTGTAGCTCCAACAATACTCATTCACAGGAACAACAATCAAGCTCAAAGCAGACGCAAACAGCAAATCAGCCGATAGCGATTCAGCAGAGTTTTAAAACGCAACAGATTGCTAACTTTGATGAGCCGTGGGCATTGGCTCAGCTTCCTGATGGACGGCTCTTGGTCACTGAACGTCAGGGGGTACTGAAAATTTTTGATCCGACCTCCAAACAAATGCTGCAAGTTTCAGGGGTTCCCAAAGTCCGTTATGGCGGTCAGGGTGGTTTGGGGGATGTGATTTTGCATCCTCAATTTAGCC
This sequence comes from Acinetobacter sp. FDAARGOS_515, assembly GCF_003938865.1. Classification (NCBI taxonomy): domain Bacteria; kingdom Pseudomonadati; phylum Pseudomonadota; class Gammaproteobacteria; order Moraxellales; family Moraxellaceae; genus Acinetobacter; species Acinetobacter sp. FDAARGOS_515. Next base: position 1,258,570 of record NZ_RKIX01000003.1, read on the forward strand.
AAAATCACTGGATTTATCTGAGTTATGCCGAAGCAGGTCAAGGTGGGCAAGGCGCTGTGGTTATTCGTGCCAAACTGGATTTAAACAGTCCGAATCAGCCAAAGTTGATGGAGATAGAAAAAATTTGGCAGCAAGTCCCCAAAGTCTCTGGTCAGGGACATTATGCGCATCGTTTGGCTTTCGATCGAGAGGGTAAACTCTGGATTAGTTCTGGTGAACGCCAAAAATTTGATCCTGCACAAGACATGCAGTCCAATTTGGGTAAAATCGTGCGTTTAAATGACGATGGACGTCCTGCGGCGGGAAATCCATTTGCAGCTCAGGGTGGTGTCGCAGCACAAATCTGGTCATTAGGTCATCGTAATCCTTTGGGGATGGCATTTGATGAACATGGTCAGCTCTGGGTGGTGGAAATGGGGCCAAAAGGGGGCGATGAACTCAATCGGATTGTCAAAGGTGCGAATTATGGATATCCCGTGGTTTCCAATGGCGATCATTATTCAGGTTTGCCAATACCTGACCATGCCACCCGACCTGAATTTAAGGCACCAGAGATCAGTTGGACGCCTGTGATTTCTCCATCAAGTATGATTATCTATCAGGATGATCAATTTCCTGCATGGAAAGGTAAAGCCTTGATCGGAGGATTATCTTCAGAATCCATTACGGTGGTGGATTTGAAATCGCAACCTATACAGGAAGTTCAACGTTTAGACATGAAGCAACGAATTCGTGGACTTTTACAGGCGCAAGATGGTTCAATCTGGGTAATTGAAGATGGTGCAAATGCCAGACTATTGAAACTCAAAGCTCATTAGATTTTTGAGTAATCATTGAAGTTTTTAAAGTGAATAGAGAAAGAACCATGTTGTCGTTACTACAGCGATCCCGCTATAGCCATAAGCCATTATGGTCTAAAAAATCATTATGTCTGATGGGTCTTTTGGCCTGTAGTGCACCGCTAGATGCCAAAGACTTGTCTGAGCAGCAAGTGAAAGCAGTGATTGATCAACAGTTTAAGCCATTGTTAGCGCAGTACAATATTCCTGGACTTGCAGTTGGCGTGAGCCTGAATGGACAACATTATTTTGTCAATTATGGTGTGGCATCCAAACAAACACAGCAAGCGGTCAGTTCCCATACTTTATTTGAATTGGGCTCGGTCAGTAAGATCTTTAATGCCACTTTAGCCGGCTATGCTCAGGCAACAGGCAAACTTTCTCTTGACGATCATCCTGCCCAATATTTTCCAGCGTTAAAAAATACAGCAGTCAATAACGCGACTTTACTCAATCTGGGAACTTATACCGCAGGCGGTTTTCCGCTTCAGTTTCCAGATCAAGTGACCGAGCAACAGGACATGTTAAAATATTTCCAGACATGGCAACCGAAAAACACGATCGGCACACAACGGCAGTATTCCAACCCGAGTATTGGGCTAATGGGGTATGTGACTGCTTTGGCGATGGAAAAACCCTATACTGAACTGTTGGAGAAAATGCTATTTCCTGCATTGGGTCTCAACGAGAGTTTTATTGATGTCCCTGAACAGCAGATGACTCAATATGCTTGGGGATATAAAGGACAGCAAGCCATGCGGGTGTCTGCGGGGATGTTCGATGCAGAAGCGTATGGCGTAAAAAGTAGTAGTGCAGATCTGTTGAAATTTCTGGATGCACAAATCAACCCACAACAACTCAAACAACCATTACGTAAAGCGATTGAAAATACCCATGTGGGTTATTTTAAAGTAGGGGCAATGACGCAAGGCTTAGGTTGGGAGCAATATTCTTATCCAATAAAGCTAGATACTTTGCTAGAGGGAAATTCCAAGCAAATGGCATTTGAAAGTCATGCAGTGATCCCGATCAAACAGCCGAAGCTTGCTGATCCTGCGACTTTTTTTAATAAAACGGGTGCAACCAATGGTTTTGGCGCTTATGTTGCGTTTATTCCCCAGCAGAAAATTGGCATGGTGATGTTGGCCAATACCAACTTTCCCAATGAAGAACGGATTAAGGTCAGCTATCGTGTGATGCAACAATTGCTTCAGAGCAATAGTGCGCAATAGAATGTCGCTTTGATTGCAGAATCAAATTGTAGATTTGATCCAGACACAATAGACTACAGTAAAAGATTACACAGCTATTGATGATGTCAGATACGCATATTCCACTTCCTGAACGTTTACGTCCACGTGATTTATCCGAAATTATTGGACAGAATCATTTGCTAGGCCAACATGCGCCTTTGCGTCAAATGATCGATCAGGGACATTTGCCTTCGATTATCTTTTGGGGGCCGCCAGGCGTGGGTAAAACCACGATTGCACTGTTACTGGCGCAAGCGGTGGATCGTCCTTTTGTGAGTTTATCTGCACTGAATACGGGGGTGAAAGAGCTACGTGAGATCATCGCGGAAAGTGGTGATTTACTTACGCCAGTGGTATTTATCGATGAAATTCACCGTTTCAATAAATCGCAGCAGGATGCCTTACTGAATGCTGTTGAAAAGGGCAAAATTACGCTCATCGGGGCAACCACAGAAAACCCATCGTTTGAAGTAAATAGTGCCTTACTGTCGCGTTGTCAGGTGTATACGCTGAATTCATTGGATCAAGATGCGATTCAAACTTTGCTGAATAAAGCCATTCAAACTGATTCTTTTTTAAAAGAACGGCATATCCAGATTGAAGAATACGATGCATTGTTTCAATTTGCTGCGGGAGATGCACGTAAAGCACTCAACTTAATTGACCTGATTGCCAGTACCTTTGAAGCAGATGTTGAAAATATTGTGACCAATGCGGTGACGGTTAAAGTTGCACAGCAAAATATCGCGCGCTATGACAAATCGGGCGAGCAACATTACGATATCATCTCGGCATTTATTAAATCCATTCGTGGTAGTGATCCTGATGCGACGTTGTATTGGATGGCTCGAATGTTAAAAGGCGGTGAAGATCCCGTGTTTATTGCACGACGTATGCTGATTGCAGCCTCAGAAGATATTGGTAATTCGAACCCAAATGCCTTGCTGTTGGCAGGTGAATGCTTCCGTTCAGTGCAGGCGGTAGGAATGCCAGAAGCACGTATTATATTGGGTCAATGTGCGGTGTATTTGGCGACCAGTCCGAAAAGTAACAGCACCTATTTAGCCATTAATCGTGCTTTAGAACTTGCAGAAAAAACTGCGAACTTACCTGTGCCCTTACACCTAAGAAATGCGCCAACTAAACTGATGAAACAGCAGGGCTATGGCGTAGATTATCTTTATCCGCATAATTACCCTGAGCATTTTGTCTTGCAGGAATATTTGCCGCCCGAATTAAAAGGGGTCAAACTCTATGAATCGGCACGGAACAAGCGTGAAGTTGAGGGCGAACGCTTGCAACAGCGTCGCTGGCAGCAGGAACAACAGCAGCAATAAGCTGCTGTTTATTCTAGTTCTTCATTGACCTGTCCATAAATTAATAGAGTAAATACCCCAGTACCGCCAATAATATTGCCCAGTGTGGTTGGTAATAAAAATTGAAAAATATACTCTGAAAACGTTGCATGTCCTTTAAATACCCAATAGGCCATTTCTGCTGAACCCACAATCACATGCGTAAAACCGCCTAATGCCATAAGATAGGTAATAAAGAAAATCAGCAGAAATTTATTATTGGCTGAAGGTAAAATCCAGACCAGTGACGCGATCAAAATACCTGCGGGAATTCCCTTAATAATATTTTCAGAGATAGTAAAACTGGCGACATGGTGGGCCAATTGATCAAAGGATTGCATTAAATCTGCATCAAACAGATGTGGATTAAGTAAAAAAAATGCCGCCAGTGCAGTGCCGATGAGATTAGAAATAAACACGATTCCCCATAGACGAAATACAGCTTTTAATTTTTTAAGACTAAAGTTTTTAAATAAAGGAACGACTGTTGCAATGGTATTTTCGGTAAAAAGTTGCATATGTCCTAAAATCACCAGAACAAAACCCACGGTATAGCCCATATTTTCAATCAAAAAAGCCCACTTGGCATCGGGCAAATAGGCATTGAGAAGAGATTTAAAAACAAATGAAAAACTGATGACGATGCCTGCTGTGATACCTGAGAAAATCAGGGCTTTGGTCGGGCGTTCAAGCTCTTCTACTCCATTTTTACGAATAATTTCATAAACCAGTCGAGGCGAAAGTTTTTCATGCTCCTCAATCGCCATTTTTTCACGCCAAGTGAGGGTATTGTCAGTCTCTTTTTCCTGTTCTTTTTCTTCTGCACTCATTTTATTCTCCTCACAATTCAATGCGGTAATGATGGCTTTTGTGGTTATCGTCAGGCTATATATTTCTTTTTTAAAAAATAAATGGATGTGAATCCAGAGCATTCATTCAGCTTTTATGTATTTTTTTATAATCAGCCTAAATATGTGAGGCTTAATGCTTTGCTATCGCTGTTGGTTTTTTATCAGTAAATTGGCGCATATTTTGAATACAATACAGACAGATGTAAGCATGCAACCAAATAGTTAAGACCGATGAACAATAAAATTTTCTGTAGTATCAGTCATGCAGAAGGCGGGTCGGATTTGGAACAGTATGAACTTCGCTCATCCAGATGAGATCGAAGGTATGGCTCAAGATATTAATTTGACAAAATAAAAAACGAGCCAGATGACTGACTCGTTTTTGATCAAACAAATGGATTTAGATATTGTCTAAATCGATACCTAAACGCGCAGCAACTTCTTCATACGCTTCAACCACACCGCCTAAACCTTGACGGAAGCGGTCTTTATCCAGTTTTTTCTTGGTATCTTTATCCCACAAACGGCAACCATCTGGAGAGAACTCATCACCAAGCACAATACGGTCATGGAACACGCCGAATTCAAGTTTGAAATCGACCAGAATCATATCGCCTGCATCAAATAATGCTTTTAATACATCATTGACTTTGTAGGTCAATTCTTTCATTTTTTCAAGTTGTTCAGCGGTCGCCCAGCCCAGTGCAATTGCCTGAGATTCATTCACCATTGGGTCGCCTAAACCATCATCTTTATAAAACAACTCAAAGGTCGGCGGAGTCAATTGCTTGCCTTCTTCAACACCGAGACGACGGCAAAGTGAACCAGCAGCAAAGTTACGGATCACACATTCCACAGGAATCATATTGAGTTTTTTCACTAACACTTCGTTTGGTGTCAGCAATTTCTCAAAATGTGTTTCGATGCCAGCTTCAGCCAGTTTTTCCATGATAAAGGCGTTAAAACGGTTGTTGACCTTGCCTTTACGATCCAGTTGTTCGATTTTTTCGCCATTAAATGCTGAAGCATCATCACGAAAGACTAAAATCAAATGGTCTGCATCATCTGTTTCATAAACAGATTTGGCTTTACCAGTATAGAGCAAGGTTTGTTTTAACATGGGGGAACCTTTTTCAAGAAAAAATTGCCTAGAGAATGCCTAGGCTGGCCAATTTTGATAAATCTGATTGAGCACTTCAGTGGCTTTGGCAGGATCGGCAAAGCTATTGTCTGGATTAAATAATGCCAGATTGTGAGTATTGCCCACGCCTGTCAATTTCAACACATAACTTTGTTCGCCGACTTTGATCGTTGCTTCATAACCTGCTTTATTTTCACCCAAAACTTTGTAGTTCAGGCTACTGAGTGTCGCTACGGTATATTGCCAGATGTCTGCGGTTGGCCCACTAATTTGTAATAGTGGGTTTTTATTGCCATCGACAACAAGCTGCGGACGCCCCATTGCCGTAGTACCTTCTGCACTGCTTTCAGCGGCAGTATTTGCTTGAAGGGATTCTGGGCGAGGTAGTGCAAATCGTGTTCCCTGCTTATTTTCAAGCTTAGGGGCATTTTCAATTGCAAGCTGATCCACAGTCGGCGCAGGATACAGTGGCGTAAGTGGGCGCACAGTTGCATCTGTCGGGAACTGGAGTGGAGCGAGTGTAGTGGTATTCTTATAATCTAAAGAATGATTATTAAAACTACTACAGCCTACTAAACCCATAGCGGCAATAGCAAAAGTTAGTCCAAGTCGTAACTGCATCATAATCTGCTCTTATTGAATAATTCCCGCTGCTTTCAGGGCATTACGGAGTGGTTCGCGATATTGCTGTGCAAGAGGAGTCAAAGGCAGACGAATACCTGTACCAATGAGCCCCATTTCATGTACCGCCCATTTCACAGGAATTGGGTTCGATTCGCAAAATAGATTATTGTGTACATTTGCAACTTTATTGTTAATCGCTTCAGCTTCTGCTGCGTCACCATGATTGACTGCGGAGGCACAGAGTTCGCTCATAATTTTTGGCGCAACATTGGCAGTCACAGAAATATTGCCTTTTGCACCAGCCAACATGAGTTGCCATGCCGTTTCGTCGTCGCCTGAATAGACTGCAATTTTACCGTCTAAGGCTTTGATTAATTCGCTTCCACGCGCAATATCACCTGTTGCATCTTTGACACCCACGATATTGGCAATATCAGCAAGACGCACCACAGTTTCGTTGAGCATGTCGACGCCTGTACGACCTGGGACATTGTAAAGAATCTGTGGTAGCTCAACGGCTTCAGCAATTGCTTTAAAATGCTGGAATAAACCTTCCTGAGTCGGTTTGTTATAATATGGAGTGACAAGTAAAGCAGCATCTGCACCAAGCTCTTTGGCTGCTTGAGTCAGTTCAATCGCTTCACGGGTTGAGTTTGCACCTGTTCCCGCAATAATGGGAATGCGTTTATTGGCCACACGAATGATTTCTTTGATCACTTGCGTGTGTTCTTCCATGCTTAATGTCGATGGTTCGCCCGTAGTACCTACAGCAACAATACCATTGGTTCCCTGATGAATATGCCACTCAACCAGCTTTTCGAGGCTCTTCCAATCTACGCTACCATCTTCAAACATTGGGGTGACGAGTGCGACAATTGAGCCTTGAATGGTCTGTGCTTGCTGAGTCATTTTAAAAAAATATCCTATTGTGCCATCCATTGAGATAAAGAACGAAAGATGGATGGTTTTGCAGTCTTTTGATTTAGCGTCTCAACAAAAAAGTGATTTCTGTTGAATGACTATTATGCAAATTATGACTGATCAGACGCATAAGAACAATATGCTTTAGTCAAAGCAGTCAAAACTTTATCTACTAGACACACATTTAAGCCATATATGCGAGATCATTATGCGGTTTTGCCAATCATAAAAGTCGAATACGTGATGCAATGAACGCTTTATTTTAGTCACAGAGTTCTTATAAGATGCTGACAACCCCAGCATTCATGATGCTGTTTGATAGAAGGAGTAAAGCAATGAAACAGGGAAAAAATAGTGCTTTGATTGTGGTTGATGTCCAAAATGGTTTTACCCCCGGTGGACATTTGGCAGTGGCAAATGCCGATCAGATTATTCCCTGTATTAATCGTTTGGCTCAAGTTTTTGACAATGTCATTTTGACTCAGGACTGGCATCCTGCTGATCATATTTCTTTTGCTGAGAACCATACAGGTAAACAGCCGTTTGATCATATTGAATTGTCTTATGGGACGCAGGTACTTTGGCCATCGCATTGTGTACAAGGAACACATGATGCCGAATTACATCCTGATCTGGATATTCCGTCGGCACAGTTGATTATCCGTAAAGGATTCCATGCAGATATTGATAGTTATTCGGCATTTATGGAAGCAGATCGAGTGACTTCTACAGGACTTGCTGGATATTTAAAAGAGCGTGGCATTGATACGGTTTATATCACAGGTATTGCAACCGATTTTTGTGTGGCATGGACAGCTATGGATGCCAAACAAGTAGGATTTGAAAGTTATGTGGTGGTTGATGTCTGTAAAGCCATTGATTTAAATGGTTCATTGCAGCAGGCGTGGCAGCAAATGCTAAGTTGCGGCGTTAAACGAATGACCTCATCGCAGTTATTGGGCAATTAATCATTTCGACGTATATTCGATAAAAGATCAGGATATTGCTATGCCATTATTATTGCGACTGACACAGTTGATGCAAAAGACTTTTGCACTTTGGGTCCTTGTATTTTCAGCGATCGCGTTGTGGCAACCTAGCTATTTTGTCTGGCTCACGGCTTATATTCCGTGGATACTTGGCATTATTATGCTGGGTATGGGCATGACGATTAGCATCGCTGATTTTCGCGCTGTAGTTCAATATCCAAGAGCCGTATTAATTGGTGTGGTGGCTCATTTTGTCGTGATGCCAAGTCTTGCCTTTATCTTATGTCAGCTCTTTCAACTTCCGCCAGAAATTGCCATTGGTGTAATTTTAGTCGGTTGTTGTCCGGGTGGAACGGCTTCCAATGTCATTACTTATATGGCCAAAGGCAATACTGCGCTTTCGGTGGCTTGTACCTCAGTATCGACTTTATTGGCACCGATTTTAACGCCGTCGATCTTTTATCTGTTAGCCAGTCAATGGATTCATATCAATGTTAGTTCGATGTTTATTTCGATCTTACAGGTGGTGATTGTGCCGATTATTTTAGGCATTATCATCCGTCATTATTTTGCTCGACAAGTAGATGCTTATATTCGAGTCATGCCTTTGGTTTCAGTCGTTGCGATTGTACTGATTGTGGCGGCAATTATTGGGGCGAGTAAGGCCTCAATCTTACAATCTGGACTATTAATACTCGCTGTCGTAATGCTCCATAACGGCTTGGGTTTCTTGATCGGTTATTGGGCAAGTCGCTGGCTAAAACTTTCACATTATGACAGCAAAGCCATTTCCATCGAGGTCGGTATGCAAAATTCGGGTTTAGGCGTGGCCTTGGCTGCTGTACATTTTGCAGCTTCTCCAATTACCGCTGTACCGAGTGCTATTTTTAGCTTATGGCATAATATTTCGGGTGCTGCGCTAGCGACTTATTGGGCGCGACAAGAAGATCAAAAACTCAAATGATTTCAGCACTTAGATTGAGATTACTGAGGTAGTGCGTCTATCTCACCGCATTGAACTATTGATTGAAGCCGAATTCATGAACAGGTTAGCTGAAGGCATCAATCAAAGGATGCCTTCACTATAAAAAAGTTAAGCGTCTCTAAGTACATCGCGAATCGATGGATCTTTATCAAAGACTGATTTTGCATACGGACATAAAGGAATAATTTTAATCTGATTGTTTCGGGCAAAATCGACTACGGCATCTAAAAGCTTATGGCCTACACCTTGCCCACGATAGTCATCTGCGACATCGGTATGATCAATAATAAATAGTTTTTCACCTGCCCATGTATAGACCATTTCGCCTGCAAGCTTGTCATGATCATACATTTCAAATGCGCCATGCTTACCATCATCTTTTTGTTGAATATTCAAAGTAAGGCTCCTGAGATCTTAGAAATATAAAAAGGAATTAAACTCACACTTTGATTGTGTCAGTATTTCAACTAAAAGTGAGTTGGATTTTGTTATAGTCAGCATCTTTATTAACACAAATCCACTGATTTTTTTATGCTGAATCTCCTGACTAAGACTTTAAGAGAAAATTCTAGTTTAGTTTCTTTTATTTTTAGGATGAGGTATTCGGGCCTCTTCAGCGATTCCAATTGTTTGATTAAGATCTAAAGGATATTACTCTCTGATATCAGTAGTGGAAGGGTTCCATTCTAATAATAAAAATGCAGCTAATTCTAAATCTGAAAGTAGATGATACGTTCTTTGGCTTTTATGACCAAAAACTCGATGAGATCGACCTTCTGAACTCACATCTCTAATTGTGAGCCAAGGCTTATAGTTATTTCCAAAACCCTGTCCTCGTCCTTCTTTAATCCATTTTTGAATTTTGAGTTCATAATTTTGTGTGTTCTTAAAGTTAGCCATAAAAAAATCCACACCTCATGCTCCTTAAAGCATAGTTGGTGTGGATTTTTTGAGCAATGCAGTATTGCACTTTATTACTCAATACTTATAAAATATTCCAATAAATATAAATATTTGATTTTTATGTATATTATTCAACAGTGACTGATTTTGCTAAATTTCGAGGTTGATCAACATCCGTACCCCTTAGAACTGCGACATGATAAGAAAGCAACTGCACCGGAATACTGTAAATGATCGGGGCGAGCCAAGCATTTACCTTTGGAACATAGACCACGTGCTGACGATCTTTTTCCACAATGCCACTGTTTTCATCCGCGAAGACAAACAGTTCACCACCACGAGCCTGAACTTCTTCCATATTAGATTTGAGTTTATCCAGCATGTCATCGTTTGGTGCGAGAATTACCACAGGCATTTCATTATCGACCAAGGCCAACGGACCGTGTTTCAGTTCACCCGCAGCATAACCTTCGGCATGGATATAAGAAATTTCCTTGAGCTTTAGTGCTCCTTCCAGTGCAATCGGATAATGTGTCCCGCGGCCCAAGAACAAACAATGCTGTTTTTCAACAAAAAGTTCTGAAAGACGTAAAATCTGAGCATCTTGTTGCAAGGTATTCAACATGACTTTTGGACAATGCCAAAGTTGAGCAGCAATTTCAGCAATCTGTTCACTAGAAATCTGTTGTTTGACTTGACCTACTTTTAAGATCAAGAGCATTAAAGCGGCAAGTTGGGTGGTAAATGCTTTGGTTGAAGCCACACCAATTTCAGGGCCAGCCAATGTCAATAAGTGATGATCTGTTTCACGTACCATTGAAGATGTTGCAACATTACAAATACTTAAAGTCACAATATCTAAGACATTGGCTTTGGCACGTTTCTGGGTTTCACGCAGGGCTGCCAAGGTATCCGCGGTTTCACCTGATTGAGAAATACATACATATAAGGTATTGGCGACAATCACAGGTGAGCGATAACGGAATTCACTGGCAATCTCGATTTGACAAGGAACGCCAATCAACTGTTCAAACCAGTATTTTGCAATCATGCCTGAGTGATAACTGGTTCCACAGGCAATAATCTGCACACTTCGGATTTTAGAAAAATCCAGCTCTGCATTTTTCAGGAAGTCTTCACGCAGTGCATTACTATTTAATGCTTGAGAAATGGTTTGCTGAATCGCATCTGGCTGCTCATAGATTTCTTTGAGCATATAGTGTTTATATTCACCTTTAGACGCATTACTCACCGCAGCATCCAATTCTTTAATCGGACGCTCAATACGTTCACCCTGTGCATAAATATCAATGCTGTCACGGGTCAGACGAGCAATATCACCTTCTTCCAGATAGACAAAACGGTTGGTGACTGGCAAAAGTGCCAATTGGTCTGAGCTGATAAAATTTTCACCAATCCCGACACCAATCACCAGTGGTGAACCTTCACGTACTGTGATTAATTCATCTGGGTGTTGGGTATGTACAATCCCAAGTGCATAGGCGCCTTTAAGTTTTGGCACCACTTGACGTACTGCATCGAGCAGGCTGTCAGTATGTTTTAGCGCATCATTGACCAGATGAGCAACCACTTCAGTATCAGTTTGTGAACTAAAGATATAGCCTTCTGCCTGAAGCTGATCTTTCAATTCCTGATAATTTTCAATAATGCCATTATGAACTACAGCCACATTCCCAGATACGTGGGGATGCGCATTATTTTCAGTTGGTTTGCCATGTGTGGCCCAACGGGTATGGGCAATCCCCAGAGAACCCGTCAAATGATGTTCACTCACCGCTTCAGCCAGATTGGCAACTTTACCCACTCGACGCTCGCGTAAAATCTGCTGGTTATTCACTAAAGCAACGCCCGCAGAGTCATAACCACGGTATTCAAGGCGTTTTAGACCTTCAATTAAAATATCGGTAATACTACGTTCAGCAACGCCGCCGACAATACCACACATAGGTTAATCCTCTTATTTCTTCAACTTTTGGGGACGTTGATAGTTTGATTTTTCAATTTGTTCGGCACGTTCAAAAGCCAGCGTATTGTCTGCGACATTACGGGTAATCACAGAGCCTGCACCAATCGTAGCACCGTTGCCAATTTTCACAGGCGCGACCAGTGAGCTATTTGAGCCAATAAATGCAGCATCGCCGATCACGGTTTTATGTTTATACACACCATCATAATTACAGGTAATAGTACCTGCACCAATATTGGAACCTTCACCAACTTCGGCATCACCCAGATAAGTAAAGTGATTGGCTTTAGAGCCTAGCCCAATACGGGTATTTTTGACTTCCACGAAGTTACCAATATGCACTTCGTTGGCCAATACTGCACCCGGACGTAAACGCGCGAAAGGACCAATTTGGGTATTTTCACCCACCATCGCATTTTCAAAGACACTATACGGCTGAACTTTGGTGCCTGCGGCGATTGTGGTGTTTTTGAGAATACATCCTGCACCAATTTCAACACCATCACCGAGTTCACATTGACCTTCAATGATCACATTGATATCAATACGAACATCTTGACCAACTTTGACTGAGCCACGTAAATCAAAGCGCGCAGGGTCAGCAAAAGTGACGCCCTGTTGCATCAGCTCAGTTGCTTGTTGCTGTTGAAACTCACGTTCCAGTGCCGCGAGTTGCAGGCGATCGTTTACGCCCTCAACTTCATAGGCAAGTTGGGGTTGAATGGATGCAATTTCAAGACCATCTGCCACCGCCATTGCCACAATATCGGTTAGATAATATTCGCCTTGCGCATTCTGATTGGAAAGTTTAGGCAGCCATTCATGCAGTTTTTGATTGCTGACACAGTAAATCCCTGTGTTAATTTCCTGAATCGAGCGCTGTTCTTCGCTGGCATCTTTATGTTCTACAATCGCCTGAATCAGATTGTTTTTGCGTACAATACGGCCATAACCTGTTGGGTTTTCGACATTTAAGGTGATCATGCCAATGCCAGAAGGTATAGACACTTCAAGCAATTGTTGCAGTGTTTGCTCACGGACTAAAGGCACATCACCATATAAAATCAGGGATATACCGTCTTTTGGCAAAACAGATAAGGTCATTTGTACAGCATGACCTGTACCCAATTGTTCGGCCTGTTCCACCCATTGAATCTGTTCTTGGGCAAATTGTTGTTGTACTCGGTCACCGCCGTGACCATAAATCGTAATAATATTACTGGCATTGAGTTTTTTTGCAGTATTAATGACATGACCCAATAAAGGTTGTCCAGCAAGGGGTTGTAATACTTTTGGAAGTTGGGAGCGCATCCGCGTTCCTTTACCTGCTGCAAGAATAATAACGGTCGTTGACATGAATAACCTACTTAACGGCTTAGACCAAACAATAAATAAATGACGATACAGAGCGCAGCCCAAAGCCCTGCGATAATATCGTCCAACATGATACCAAAACCACCCTCTACACGTCGATCAATGACGCGAATCGGCCACGGTTTCCAGACATCAAACAGGCGAAACAACAAGAAGCTGATGAGTGCCCATTGTATATTCATTAGATTAAAAAAGATTAAAGGCAGAACAGTAATGGATTGACCTGCAAATTCGTCCCAAACGATGCGCCCATCATCATGTACCCCCATCAAATCTGCGGTTTTTCCACAAATATAAATCCCAACCAGACTCATGAGAATGATCACAAAAACAGACGGATAAAAACCGAGCCATATCCAAATCGGAATAAACAACAAAGCAAACGCAGAACCAAAGGTTCCTGGCGCTTTAGGCAGAAGCCCTGAACCAAAGCCAACACCACAAAAGGTGATAAAGCGATCTGACCAACGCATCGTTTGAAAAGGAATGGAGGGTTTAGGCAAAGTGTTGATATCCATGAAACTGAACAGGATGATTTTGACCATCGTGTTCAAATATTAAGTCTGCGGTCTGTGTAATCAGGCCAATCATTGTAATGTTGACATTTAATTGTTGTTGCAAAAGTTTTTCGTAGTTTTGCGGACTTATTGTAAAACAAAGTTCATAGTCATCGCCACCCGCCAGTGCATATTGCCATTTTTGTTGATTTGGCAATGCTTGAAGGGCAGAGTCAAGTGGCAATTGATCCAAAAAGATTTTAGCGCCCACATTGGACGCTTTGAGAATATGACCTAAATCCTGTGCCAAGCCATCTGAAACATCGATCATGCTAGAGACTAATCCTTTAAGGGTTTGACCGAGTTCACAGCGTGGGGTTGGATAATCTAATCTGGATTGTAAGGCTTCACCTAAATGTTGCAAACCGTAGGCAGCATCGCCCACCTGCCCACTGACCACAATATAATCGCCTGCCTGAGCACCTGAGCGACAAATCGCCTGACCTGATTCAATATAACCGAGTGCTGTGACGGTAATGGTGAGGTGTGGACTTTGCGTGGTATCACCACCAATCAGTGCGACATCAAATCGATCGCAACAATCGAAAAGTCCCTGACTAAAGCCTTGTAGCCAGTCATGGTCGATGTTGGGTAGACTCAATGCTAATAAAATACTATGAGGTTTTGCCCCCATAGCCGCAATGTCAGACAAATTCACCGCCACACTTTTCCAGCCAACGGCATGGGCAGAGGTTTCAAGTGGAAAATGTCGACCTGCAACCAGTGTGTCGGTACAAATCACCAATTGTTGATTGGTAGGAGGGGTCAAAATAGCTGAGTCATCACCGATGCCAATATCGTCCTGTTGCGTAAAGGGACGAGTAAAGTATTGCTCGATAATCGAAAACTCAGCCATGACTTAATAGTAGCTTATTGAGCTTGCTGTTTTTCAGCTTCACGCAGTGTGGAAGCTAAACGATCCAATACACCATTGATGTACTTATGGCTGTCTGCACCACCAAAGTGTTTGGCAAGTTCGATGGCTTCATCCAGCACCACGCGGTAAGGAATTTCCAGATGATCGCGCAGTTCATAGGCACCTAAACGCAAAGTTGCCAACTCGACACCATCCAGTGCTTTAAGCTCGCGATCCAGTACAGGAATTAGCAAGGTATCCAGATTGTCACGATCTGCAATGACTTGAGTCAACAGCTCATGGTAATAACCAAGATCAACCTTATGCATGGCATTTTCAGCACGAGTACGCGCTTCAATTTCATGTACAGGATTGTGGCTCATTTGCCATTCATAAATACCTTGTACCGCAAAACGACGTGCTTTACGTTTTGCCGCATATACGGCTTGAAGTGTTTGAGACATGCCTTAGATTGCCTTTAACAAATTAACCATTTCAATTGCAGTCAATGCAGCTTCTGAACCTTTATTGCCTGCTTTTGTACCAGAGCGTTCAATCGCCTGTTCAATGCTATCAGTGGTCAGTACGCCATTGATGACAGGAAGTGTGCTTTCAAGTGCAACCACGCCCAAGCCTTTGGCACATTCACCAGCGACAAAATCAAAATGCGGTGTGCTGCCACGAATCACTGCGCCTAGTGCAATGATGGCATCAAATTTGTCAGATGCGGCCAGTTTTTTTGCAACAATTGGGAGTTCCCATGCACCCGGTGCATAAGCCACAGTGATATTGTCTTCACTCACGCCATGACGTTTTAAGGTGTCAATTGCACCTTCAAGCAAATGCTCAACCACAAAGCTGTTAAAACGACCCACTAAAATCGCGTAACGGCCTTCGCTCGCGAGATGTAATAAACCTTCAATTCGGCGAATTGCCATAATAACCTCGATTAATTTTCTATCATTTGATCAGCAGAAATATATTCTACCACTTCTAAATTAAAGCCTGACAGTGCATTAAAGCGTAAAGGTGAGCTAAGGAGCTTCATTTTCTCTACCCCCAAATCACGTAAAATCTGTGCGCCAACGCCAATGGTTTGATATTGGTGGGATAGAGCAGCATTGGATTTTACGGGTTTTGGCTTATTCATGCTCTCAAGCGCTGGGCCTAAATCCTGTAAATGATCCTGCCCAATCCAGACCAATACTCCACGTTCAGCCGCAGCGATGGTGCTGAGTGCACGATCCAGATTCCATGCAGGTTCGCCATCTTGCTTATTCAGTTTAAGTAAATCACGGACGGGATTAAAACCATGGACGCGAACTGTGGTCACGCCATCTTTAGGTTCACCTTTGACCAAGGCCAAATGAATATCAGGATTGCCAATTTCACGGTAACGATATAGTTCAAATGAACCATACTCAGTTTCAATGGTTTGTTGACCCAAACGTTCAACCGTTTGTTCATTGGTCATGCGGTAGTGAATGAGGTCGGCAATGGTTCCAATCTTTAAACCATGTTTTTCAGCAAACATCTCTAAATCTGGACGACGTGCCATCGTGCCATCTTCATTTATAATTTCACAAATCACAGACGCAGGTTCCAACCCCGCAAGACGAGTCAAGTCGCAGCCTGCTTCCGTATGACCTGCGCGGTGAAGAACTCCACCAGGTTGTGCCATGAGCGGAAAAATATGACCGGGTTGAACAATATCAGCAGGTTTGGCATGCGCAGCAACGGCGGCATGAATGGTATGCGCACGTTCAGCCGCAGAAATCCCCGTGGTAATGCCTTCAGCGGCTTCAATTGACAAGGTAAAATTGGTTGCGTGTTGTGCACCGTTATGATCGACCATCAGCGGTAAATTCAGTTGTTGGCAACGCTCACGACTTAAGGTTAAACACACCAGACCGCGCGCATGGGTAATCATAAAGTTGATATCTTCTGGGCGCACGTGGGTCGCGGCAATGACCAAATCACCTTCATTCTCGCGATCTTCATCATCCATCAAGATGACCATTTTACCCGCACGGATATCCGCGACCAGTTCCTCAACATTACTCAACGGCATGAGCCTTCACCTTTTGATGCTGTCCAAAAGACAGTTACGTTCACAATGTGTTGCATAGTCTACCGTGTTTTGGTCAGAATTGCCTATGCTTCTATCATTTAGTTCTAGGGTTCTCTTTATACACATAAGTGAATTCATTTGAAAAGTATTCTAATTATGAAATAGGCTGGTTTTGCTGATTGTTTAATCAAAGACTTTTCAGATATTCAGATAAAAATATAATTTCAAAGACTTAGCGTTTAAAAATAAAAAACTCCCCAAATTGGCGAGTCTTGCAAAAAAATTGTTCTTAGGCTTCCGATTGTGGGTCTGTCTGATTTTCAATCGATGCTTTGGCTTTTTTACCCATCAAAATTTCTGTACGAATCTGTTGGGCAACTTCTGCGCATTCAGTATTCATGCCATTTTGCATGAAGGCGTGACGGGTCAAAACACTGGATGGATTTGGCATTGCGACTAACTGATAACATTCACTAATCGCCTTAAGCTGTTCATTATTTAAATGTAAAGCTGACTCTTTAGCATGTAAATGGCTGGTGAGACGTTGCGCTGCCTGTACAGCATCGAGTTGCATGGCAGTTACTGCGGTTGAAGTCGCGGAACGGGTTTGCAAGGCAAAACGCTTGTCTTCACGATAGCGTTTATATAGAACATCTGACAATAGCTGGAACACTGAGCCAATCATCAGTAAACATTCAACCGCATGTGCGTCCTGATCTGAAATACTTAAATCTGCACCATTGGCATTAAACTCATGGATGACATTGATACTTGATGGGTTGAGTTGATAATGTTTAGCGCACAGTTCAATGCTTTTATTCAAAAAAATCTGGCACAGTTTAAAATAAGGCAAAGAAACCGATTGATTGACACTATTTAACAATTGTTTAGGGTCATAAAACTGAATATTTAGTGCCAGAGTATGATCGACTTGAGCATCTTGCTCCAATGTTTCACTTACAGCGGTGACTTTTGGTTTGGCTTGTTGTTTAGCTTGTGCAACCAAGGTCACAGTATTTTGTTTTTCAAGCTCAAGGGCTTGGGTGAGTTGTTGAATCTCATGTTTCAGGCGTGATTCGTTATTGATACGTGCCAGATATTCACTGCGGCTTGGACGGGCAATGGCACGGTAAGCCAGCCACAATAAGCCATGAATCAGAAATGACACCAAGATTGCTAGCCATTGGGTTCTTAAAATTTCACCAATACTCGGTTGAATCAGGGTGATTTCAATACTGCCGACTTTCTTTTCATTTTGTAGCGCATCACGCACAAACACTTCATCTTGACGAGTTTGTGACATACCGCTCGTGGCCAATACCTGTTTATTGGCATCTAAAATTCGAATCGAAGCAACACTTGGATTGGTTGCATAGCGATTTGCC
Source organism: Acinetobacter sp. FDAARGOS_515 (assembly GCF_003938865.1). NCBI lineage: Bacteria > Pseudomonadati > Pseudomonadota > Gammaproteobacteria > Moraxellales > Moraxellaceae > Acinetobacter > Acinetobacter sp. FDAARGOS_515. Next base: position 1,276,661 of record NZ_RKIX01000003.1, read on the forward strand.
AGAAGTGCCAGAGAAACCGTGTTGGCAGGTTCCAGTTCGGTTAAACTGTCAGTAACCAGTTGACTGGTCATGAGTTGACCCTGACTGGCACGGTTTTCATTGAGCTGATGCGTCGTTGCAATCACCAGTAAAAAGGTATGCAAAGCAAAACTTACGATTAATAGGCTAGCAAATAGCCCCTGTCTAGGTGCGTTCAACGTAAACTTCCAAGGCAAATAGATTCAAATTCGATTATCATTCTAACAATAGTTGCAGCTCAGACCCGAGTCAATTCATGCGAGAAATCATTCTTATCTCTTTTTTAGGACCTGATCAACCGAATCAGTTTACCCGATTAATGCAGGTTTTATCTGTACATTCATTGCAAATACTGGATGTAGGGCAAGCGGTGATTCATAACCAATTGACCCTCGGCATCGTGGTGGCATCGGATGATGAAACCGCAACCGCACTTGCCATGAAGGAAATCCTGATTTTAGCACATGATATCGGTTTGACTGTGCGCTTTAAACCGATTTCAAGTGCAGAATACGATCAATGGGTGAGTGAAGGTGGACGAACCCGTTACATCGTGACAGCGCTGGCACCAGAATTAACCGCTTCACATCTACAGGCGGTTACCAAAATTGTCTCTAATCAAGGTTTTAATATTGAAACCGTGACGCGCCTGTCAGGGCGTTTAGCGCGAGATTTGGAAGATAGTGCGCCACGCCGCGCCTGTGTGCAGTTTGGTTTAAGCGGACAAATGCTGGATGCGCAAGCGATGCGTGCTGCCTGTTTAAGCTTATCAGGTGAACTCAATATCGATGTTGCAGTTCAAGAAGACAATGCCTATCGTCGTAATCGCCGTCTGGTTTGTTTTGATATGGACTCGACCCTGATTGAACAAGAAGTCATTGATGAATTGGCACTTGAGGCAGGTGTAGGTGAACAAGTCGCTGAGATTACCGAACGTGCCATGCAAGGGGAACTTGATTTCCAACAAAGTTTTCGTGCGCGTGTGGCTTTGCTGAAAGGTCTGGATGCCTCGGTTTTACCGAAAATTGCGGAACGGCTGACCATTACCGAAGGTGCAGAACGTTTGATTTCAACGCTCAAAGCGCTTGGCTATAAAACCGCGATTTTATCGGGTGGCTTTCAATATTTTGCTGAATATTTACAGCAAAGACTGGGTATTGATGAAGTACATGCCAATATTCTGGACGTACAAGATGGCTTTGTAACTGGTGAAGTCAAAGGCGCGATCGTCGATGGAGCACGTAAAGCAGAATTGTTGACCCAACTGGCGGATAAAATGGGGATTTCACTCGAACAAGCCATGGCTGTGGGCGATGGCGCCAATGATTTACCCATGCTGTCGATTGCGGGATTAGGTGTGGCTTTCCGTGCTAAACCGTTGGTGCGTCAAAATGCGAATCAAGCCATTTCCAGTGTAGGTTTGGATGGCGTACTGTATTTGCTTGGTATGCATGATAAAGATTTAAATCGTGCTTAATCTGCTTAGATGTTCAAAAAAACCGCGGCATTTAAATGCCGCGGTTTTTAATCAATAAATTAACTGGAATCAAGTGCTTTTGCACCGTTTGTCGGTTGTTAAATTTTGAAATAACTCTGTATAAAAATTTTTAAAAAGCATCAAATTTTAGCGATAGTTTTTTGTAATGACACGCGAGCGGTGAGAGGATCAGGCACTTCGTAGGTTTTTGAAACATGCAGAATGTAATGACAAAATAATGTTGCGACAATATGTGTCGTATAAGAAAAAATCAGGACTTTTTTTCTTGTAAAAACTCTCCATAATGCATCTAACACGATTAAACAGATATTTTCGTCAACACAGATCTGTGTTGATTTGATTACGGTTTCGGGGATGAACTCAAGGTCTTATGACCCAGAGAATGATCTTAGACGGAGGTTTAGTATGGTAACAGCGAATTTCGCCACACTCTCAGGGTTTGGTTTGATTGCACTTGCACTAGCTGTTGTTTTCTTCTCACCTTACCGTCGCTGGCTTGGTTTTATGTTGGCAGGCATGTTTTTTTGGGGACTTTTGGAAGTCGTCCGTTATGGCGTACAAACACTTTTTGAGATGCCTGTCACCTATAGTTATTTAACTGCCTTAAGTCTAGCGATGGTTGCTGTTACCTTGGTGTTGTTAAGAGAAGACCGTTTGGCGCAAAAAGCATTGGCAAATCGTCAGTATATTGAACATACACCAGTGTATGAGGATGATCAGCAACAATGCTCTAGTCGCTAACATCGGCTGATAGGTGAAATGAAGAAGCGTGGGTTAACCTGCGCTTTTTACGTTTTATTATGTTTTGTAATACAAAGCTTTTATTTTAGGGCTTACATTTATGCTAGGATGATCGCGTTTAGTTCCATAAGAATACGAATAGGCTTGAATTGTCATGAAACTTTCTGCTCTACCTGTTGTAAAGTTACCATTGGTTGATGTCAGCACAGATCCATTGGATTTGCTGGTTGTAGGTTTGGCTTTGCGGATGAAGCAATTGGCACGGACTAGTCCCAAGTTTATTGAAATGACACATGACCGTGCATTTCGGATCCAGATTGGAACGGATTTAGGCTTTGCGCGTCAGATTATTGTCAATCATGGTCAAATTGAAACAGTGGCAGGTCATCCAGAGCAGGCCGATTTTATTTTGCAATTTGCAGATAGCGAACAAGCAGTAAAAACCTTGATGAAAGGCGATCCGACAGCGTTTATGACCGGTATGCAAAACGGTAGTATCAAAATGGAAGGTGATTTTGGTCTATTGGTTTGGTTTAATCAGGCAGCAAAACTGATTCCACCCAAGCTTCCAAAACCAGTTAAAGAAAAGTTAAAGCAAGCACGTTTGTTTATTAAGCAAAAAACAGGCAAGTAAATCGCGCTTGTAGAAAATCCTCATCCCTTAGGGTGAGGTTTTTTTTTATTCGACTTCCAACTGAAAGGTCACGGGTCCATCATTAACTAAATGCACTTTCATATCTGCGGCAAAAATACCTGTTTGCACATTTGCAAACTGACTTTGCGCGTAGATAACGAGTTGCTCATACAGCTCTTTTGCTTCGCTCGGCGGCATGGCAGGACCAAAATCGGGTCGTAAGCCTTTTTGGGTTTGCGCCATCAGGGTAAACTGGGAAACCAGCAACAGTCCCCCTTGAGCTTGAGATAAATTCCAGCCCATCTTGCTATTTTCATCATCAAAAATCCGATATTTTAAAATTTTATCAATCAGTTTTTGGCCCTTTTGCAAGGTATCTTCGCGGCCTAGCCCTAAAAAAACCAATAGACCTTGTTGAATTTCACCCGTGGTTTGTCCATCGATGACCACCTTAGCCTGTAAAACTCGTTGTATTAATGCACGCATAAACATCATCATTGATTTAAACCGTGATGATTTTAACAGAAATAATTTTTGCTTAATAAAATTCATGTTCCACCAAAGTGGCAATGCTTTATACAAATCCTTGCGATTTTAACGACTAAAATATGCTTTAATGCAATAAGTTTATCCAAATTACTGACACCTTTATGTCACCAATTATTCACTCATTACTAGATACAGATTTATATAAATTCACCATGTTACAGGTGGTATTACATAAGTTTCCGCAAACCCATAGTGTTTATCATTTTCGCTGCCGAAATTTAGAAGATACGGTGTATCCATTAACAGATATTTTGCCTGAACTGGACGAACAATTAGACCATTTATGCACTTTAAAATTTAAAGACGATGAACTGCAATATTTGCGCAGTTTTCGTTTCATCAAAAGTGACTTTGTGGATTATCTGGAACTGTTTCAGTTAAAACGCCGCTTTATCAAAACAGGCATCGACGAAGAAGGTCGTCTGGACATTTGGGTCGAAGGTCCGATGGTTCAAGCGATGATGTTTGAAATTTTTGTCTTGGCAATCGTCAACGAATTGTATTTTCGCCGTATCCGTAGTGATGCCGTTTTGGCTGAGGGTGAGCGCCGTTTACAAGCCAAACTTGCGCTTTTAAAACAATATTCGTTGCAGCAACATCCACATGATCCACCATTTCTGGTCTCAGACTTTGGTACTCGTCGCCGTTATAGTTTTGAATGGCAAAAACATGTGGTTAAAGAGTTTCATCAAGCCACACCTGATATTTTCCGTGGAACCAGTAATGTCTTGCTCGCCAAAGAGTTGGGAATTACCCCAATTGGCACCATGGCACATGAGTTCTTACAGGCTTTTCAGGCTTTAGATGTGCGGTTGCGTGATTTTCAAAAAGCAGCACTGGAAATGTGGGTACAGGAATATCGTGGCGATTTGGGGATTGCCTTGACTGATGTGGTAGGAATGGATGCGTTCCTGCGTGATTTCGATTTGTATTTTGCCAAGCTGTTTGATGGCTTGCGTCATGATAGTGGTGATCCTTATGAATGGGGCGATAAAGCCTATGCGCATTATCGTCATCTCAAAATTGATACCCAGACCAAAATGCTAACTTTTAGTGATGGACTGAATCTGGAAAAGGCATGGCAATTGCATCAATATTTTAAGGATCGTTTTAAAGTCAGTTTCGGGATCGGCACTAATCTCACCAATGATATGGGACAAACACCACTGAATATTGTGCTGAAACTGGTCGAATGTAATGGTCAATCTGTGGCCAAAATCTCAGATAGTCCAGGTAAAACCATGACTGATAATGATACATTTTTGGCTTATCTACGTCAGGTTTTTGAAATTACTGAAGAAGTTGAATGATTTTATTTAGCTGATTTTCTGCTAAACATTGGTAAAAAATCAGCAAAACCGTGAAAATGCTTATGTTAAGATCGAGCTACCTATTAATGCAACGCGATGATTTGCAATGACGGCACCTGAATTTAACTTTGGCCTATTGATTGAGGCGGAAGATTTAGTTCCTTATCTGGGAAATGAACATCTACGCATTGTAGATTTGAGTCGTAGCTCAGTCTATGAACAATTGCATATTCCCCACGCGATTCAACTGAAGCCTAAGCAATTGGTGGCACAGCATGAAGAAGCCACAGGTGTTTTGCCATCGATCGAGCAGCTTCAGCAATTGGTGGAGTATCTTAATCTCTCGCCTGACCACCATGTCGTGGTCTATGACGATGAAGGGGGGGCATGGGCAGGACGTCTGATCTGGAATTTACATTGTCTCGGTTTCACCCGAACCAGTTTATTAAACGGCGGGATTCATGCATGGTTGGGTGCTGGGTTTCCAACCACTTCAGAGATCGAACCGATAGCGCCTGTTGAAAATCTGGTGCAGGTTGATTTGTCCAAAGTGACTCAATATAAAATTGAATATAATGAATTAAAACAGCAGGTGGATTCCAATAATATCCAATTATGGGACTGTCGAACCACAGATGAATATACGGGCTTACGTCTAGCCGCACGTCGCGGTGGTCACATTCCTGCCGCACTTCATTTTGAATGGAGCACTGCACTTGATCGGCAAAATCATCTAAAATTGCACCCACTTGAACGTACCCAAGCCCGATTGCAACAACTTGGTTTTCAGTTTGATCAACCTGTGGTGGTGTATTGTCAATCGCATCATCGTTCGGGTCTGGCTTATATTATTGGTCGTTTACTACAGTGGCCAATTCGTGCTTATGATGGGGCGTGGAGTGAATGGGGCAATCGCCTCGATAGTCCAATTATTACTGGAGAGAATCCGCTTTGAGTTTTACATCACGATTAAAAAAAGACTTATTTATTAAAGCTCAATCGCTTGTTCCTCAGCATCAGCTTAGCCGAGTAGTGGGTAAAGTGGCCGCTAGTGAAAATGTGGTCATTAGAACCGCAGTAATTCAGGCTTTTAAAGCGAAATATGGCATTGATCTTTCGATTGCTCAGCAGGGCGATGCCCTAAAGTACAAATCTTTTAACGAGTTTTTTACGCGTGCCTTAAAAGATGGAGTACGTGTGGTTGATGATTCCGCGACGAGTATCGTATCACCAGCAGATGGAGCAATTTCTCAGCTTGGAACAATTAATGATGGCGATATTTTTCAGGCGAAAGGTCAAAGTTTCTCTGTCGAAAAATTAATTGGTGATCCGCAATTGGCAGAGCCATTTAAAAATGGTCAATTTGCCACGGTCTATTTATCGCCACGAGATTACCATCGTGTGCATATGCCATTTTCGGGGACATTAACCGAAACATTGTATGTGCCAGGTGAATTATTTTCTGTCAATCAAGTCACGGCTGAAAATATACCAGGATTATTTGCCCGTAATGAACGCATGGTGTGTTTATTTGATACTCAACTGGGTCGCATGGCCGTGGTTTTAGTCGGTGCTATGATTGTGGCGGGAATTGAAACGGTGGCAACGGGTAAAGTTAAACCAACTGGGCGCTTAGAATTGCAACAACATCAAATGAAACTTGAAAAAGGCGCTGAATTGGGACGTTTTTATTTAGGTTCCACCGCCGTTGTATTATTTGAAAAAGATAAAATGGCATGGGAAAATCAGTTTAAAGCCAATTCCGTCGTGGTGATGGGTGAAAAACTGGGACATTCGCTCTAAGTTAGAATGAACATTAAAAGCTCTAGATGTAGAGCTTTTAATGCATTGAGAGGTTCATTTTTTAATGATTGAAATTGTTATATTTTTATAAATCACGACTATCAACTAAATGAAGCTGCAAAAATTAAATTAAAAGAATTTACTGGCATTTGCAGCAGAGCAATAAAATCAGGAAAGTTTGAATGAGTATTCAAATTCGACATGAACAACAGCAAGACATCCAGACGATTGAAGCGTTAACTGAGGCTGCGTTTTTAAATGAACAACATTCGAGCCATACTGAACAATTTATTGTGAATCAGTTGCGTAAAGATGGTCAACTTACTATTTCTTTGGTCGCTCTTGAGCATGGAACGATTGTTGGTCATGTTGCGGTTTCACCTGTGCGTATTTCATCGGGTGAAACCGATTGGTATGGTTTAGGGCCGATCTCGGTCTGGCCTGAACAGCAAGGACAAGGTATTGGTTCACAACTGATGAATGCTGCACTTGAACAACTCAAACAATTGGGTGCCAAAGGATGTGTGTTATTAGGTGATCCTGAGTATTATCACCGTTTTGGCTTTAAAACTTATCCTGAGCTTATTTTACCAGATGTGCCTCCGATGTATTTTCAGGCGATCAGTTTTGTGAATGATATTCCGAAAGGAAGCGTGAGTTATCACGAGGCATTTAATGCAACTTCATCATAAAACTCAATAATAGCATGGTTGTTTTAGCTCAAAAGCCGATGATACTTTCATCGGCTTTTTGATGATGATCTCTCAGATCAGACTACTTTCCATTGGGTGTTTCTGGCTCTAGCGTATAGGCGTCTTCAACCAAAGGATCACGTTTTGCATCTGTGTGGATCAGTCGATCCCATTTTTCAGCCATTTGTTTTTTTGCATCTGCTTCAATCTCTTTAGGTGCTAAATTACGATAGGTTTTTTGCTCTTCTGTTACTACCTTGACAATAATGTCAGAGACTTGCTCTGGATCGTATTGTTTATGCGGAAAGGCAAGTTGGCTATAGTCAAATACAGTATTGGCTTGATCTTCTGGGTACCAATGCTTCCATGTCTCGAACATACGGTCATTGAATCCGGTTAAGATTGGGCCAGGATTTACTGTGGCAATTTTGACATTGTATTCATGCAATTCTTTATTTAGCGCTTCTGCAAAAGCTTCAATGGCATGTTTAGACGCAGAATATGCACCTGTAAATGGATCAGTGGTCAAGCCAGCGACTGAGGAAATAAAAATAATTTTTCCTGATTTACGTTCAACAAATTGTTTGGCAAATTTTTGGGTCAGTAAAATTGTCCCAAATACATTCACCTCGAACTGCTCACGCAATCGGTATTCAGGAATATCAACCACAGCACCACCTTCTGAAATTCCTGCATTATTGAGTAAAATGTCAATTTCAAAATTAGAAATAAACTCACGGTCAATATCATTGGTGATATCCAGTTTTTCAAACTGTATATTTAACTCTTGTTGATGAGCTTCGTCTTTTAAGGTCTGAATCTGTGCAACGGCTTCAACTGTTGCGATCACCTCATAACCAAGTTTTGCTAATTTAAAAGCAACTGATTTGCCAAAACCTGAACCTGCGCCTGTGATTAATATCTTTTTACTCATGTGTTTATCGCCTTTAAATGGATTTTTCTTGGGTTTGGTTAAAATGATCTGCAATCGCCTGAGCAATGCTTTGATCTTGCTCGGCTGTACCGCCACTGACACCGACAGCACCCACTACGTGTTCATCCAAAAAGAGTGGAACACCCCCTGCAAAAACAATCACTCTTTGATTCAAAGTTTGGTTTAAGCCATAAAGTTCACCTTTGGGTTCACTCGGTTCTTTTAATTCTTGGGTTGGCTTTTGAAATAAAGCACTGGTATAAGCTTTATTAATACTATGCTCGATGCTCGGGAGTTGAGCCTGATCCATACGGACATGTGCGAGAAGATAGCCATAAGCATCCGCAATTGCGATATTAGATGGAGATTGAAGCTCTTTTGCTTTAGATATGCCGGTATCCAATAATTGCTGTGCAATATCCAGATTCACCGTTTTAATCGTATTCATATGGACTTTACGATTCGTTTTATTAGATTGGAGTTTTAATATAAAAAACAATGGGCAGTTATTATGTAGTCGGTTTCAGGTACATTCTTATTTGTTTGAATGCTTTTGGTGTCGATGCGTTAAGTTCATTGTAATCTTGTTTTTGGGTCAAATTTAAACCATTTGATACAAGCGTTCTTTAGGGAAAACAGCTTTAAATAAAGAACCATTATTTTCTTTGGATACTACATCCAGATAAGCACCATGTTGCATCAAGACATGTTTAACAATCGCAAGTCCGAGTCCCGTTCCGCCTGTGGCACGGCTTCGTGCACTATCCACCCGATAAAACCGTTCGGTTAAACGTGGTAAATGTTTGGGATCGATACCGATACCATTGTCCTGAACGGTAAAATAACCATGTTCACCATCATCATGCCAACCAATGGTAATGATGCCGCCTTTGGGGGTATATTTAATCGCATTGGTAATCAGATTACTAAAGGCACTGGCAATTTCCATATCTGAACCAATCAAATCACAGTGACTATCGATATCCAGATTGAGCGTATGTCCATAATCGGCATTATACGCCTGTGCATCGTCAAACAGTTGATTCATCAGACTTGGCATCTCAATAATCTGGTTTTTAGCAATTTTTTTGTTATTTTCCAGATTTGAAAGCAAGAGCAAATCATTGACCAAAGCATTCATCCGTTTGGTCTGTGATTGCATCTGATCAAAGGCACGTTTCCAGCGCGGATTTAAATCTTCCTGATCGGTAAAGGTTTCAATGTAGCCACTCAAGACTGTCAGTGGTGTGCGTAGCTCATGTGAAATATTATCGACAAAATCTTTACGCATTTGCTCCAGATTATGCATACGCGTAATATCGTAAGCGACCAGCAATACACTATCGCCCCCAAAAGGCGTCAATTTAATTTGTACGTAATGATCGTCCAGTATCGAGGATTTAAGCTTGATACCATCAGGTGCCTGATCAATATGATTAAAGTATTCAATGAAACTGGGCTGTCTTAAAATCCCTAACACATTGGTGCCGCGATCCAACAGACTGATGCCCAGCAAATGCTGCGCCGCAGGGTTACACCATTCGATTTGTTGTAAATCATCAATCAAAACCACAGCTTCATTTAAAGCAACCAATGAAGACTGAGCGCGATCGATGAGTCCCACCATTTCTGCTTGAACTACGCGTTCCTGCCGTTGGGCACGATATACGTTAAATAATAAGGCACCCCAAATCCCATTCAGGTTAGGTGGCGTGTCGTAAGGACGATTGGAAATCCATTCGTTGACGATGTACAGTGAACGTAGTTGCAGCACAAAAAAGATCAAAAAGGCGATCAGAATACAAATACCTAAAAGGTCGAGACCAAATCCCACAAACGCTGCAATGATCAGCAAAAAAGCCAGCAGTCTTAAATCCTGTTTGGCAAATGTCCATAAACTACTGTAGCGAAAACGTTTATGTTCACGGGCAAGATCGGGGACGGGATAGGGTTCGTACATAAAGGGTATTTTAACCTAGTGCTAAATCTGCACGTGTTGAAAAACGATAACCTGTACCACGCACGGTTTGTACAAATCGATCTGCGCCAAAAGGTTCTAAGACTTTCCGTAAACGACGAATATGTACATCAATGGTACGATCTTCAATATAAACATTACCGCCCCAGACCTGATCCAGCAATTGCGCACGAGTATAGGCACGTTCAGGATGGGTCATGAAGAAAGCCAGTAAGCGGTATTCGGTTGGCCCCATCTCTAAAATATGAGTTCCAAAGCTGACACGCTGACTGACAGGATCTAAAATCAATCCATTGGCGTCAATAGCTTTTTCACCATTTAATGCATTGGCACGGCGTAATACAGCTTTGATTCGGGAGACCAATTCACGTGTCGAAAAAGGTTTGGTCATATAGTCATCTGCGCCGGCATCCAGACCTTGTACTTTATGGTCTTCTTCACCGCGTGCAGTGAGCATAATCACAGGAATTTCAGACAAGGTTTCATCGCGTTTTAAACGGCGGCACAAATCAACACCACTTACGCCACCCGGTAACATCCAGTCCAGTAAAATCAGGGCAGGGCGCTGATCAACAATCATTTGGTGTGCTTGTTTGGCATCTTCAGCCTGTAAACATTGAAAGCCCGCCATATCCAGTGAAGTATGAATCATTTCACGGATGGGAAGTTCGTCATCGACGATTAAAATATAGTCATCTTTCACAACGCAATTACCCTATTTAGTTTATTGAACGGCGGACCGTTTTATTTATGACAGGCTTATTACAAAGATTAATTATGACAGTATCATTGCAAAATTCATCAGAACGGGTTTTTTTAACATGAATTGTGACAAAAAATTGCGTGGCTGATGACCAATTCATGACAAAGACTCAATTTTTAATGGCTTTAATGAACAGTAAATTTATTTTTGTTTCTGGGAAAATGTTTGTACAAGGGATAAAAATACCGTGCGGCAAGCAAATAGAACATCTTCCTGAGACTGTTTAAAACCACCCATCACCCAGCGAATTGCAATCTGGGTAACATAACCGTTTAATCCCGTTGCAATTAACGAAACTTCCTGTTCTGAACGTTGTAAATTCGGCATCATCAACATGACAAAAGCTTGAATCATACGGTCAAAACGCAGCATGGTTTCCTGAATCGTGGCCTGATTATGCAGCTCTTGTACCAGCATGGCATCAATATAAATAATGCGGGCCAAACGAGGATCATCTTTCAAGGTACGTAACAATGCGCCCAGACCTGCATCGATCATTTTGGCTGGATCGGGAGCCGCTTGCATGACACTCTGCATGACATTGTGTTGTAAGGTTTCAATCAGTTTTAAGAAAATAGTTTGAAATAATTCCTCACTTTTTTTGAAGGATTCATAAAAATAACGTTCTGTTAGCTTGGCTTCATTACAGACGTCTTTGACTGTGACCGAAAAAAACCCCTGTGTGCCATAAGTTTCAATGCCTGCTTCAATGAGTTTTTCACGACGCGCATGCTTACGTTCGGTTAAAGACAGTCCTTTAAATTGACGTTCTTTATTGACCTTTGTCGGCTTTGGTCTCGTATTTGAATCAGTCTCGGGGGTGGTCATTGATCACAGGCATCCTCGTTGGTTATGCAGAGTTTAGCAAGTTTTAAACAAAATAACCGCGGCAGTCATTTGTTTGAGTATTTACTCTAGATCGGATAGATTGTATTGACAATACGTATTGTCAAAAATATAGTGATTGAATCAGGTACATCAGCATGGGTCTGTGTACACCTATTTAAGGGAAAAGGTCAGGCAATGAAAAATTTTAAAAATAAAGTCGCTGCGGTTACGGGAGCAGGTTCAGGTATAGGCCAGCAACTTGCTGTTTTATTGGCAAAAGAAGGTTGCCATTTGTCACTGAGTGATATCAATGAACAAGGACTTGCAGCTACAGTAGAACTGCTTAAACCTTATAATATTCGTGTCACTACACAAAAACTGGATGTATCGGATCGTCATGCTGTAAAGGCATGGGCTGAACAAACCGTTCAAAATCATGGTTCAGTCAATATGATTTTTAACAATGCTGGCGTGGCATTGGGCTCGACTGTAGAGGGTGCGAGCTATGAAGAACTTGAATGGATTGTGAATATTAATTTCTGGGGTGTGGTGTATGGCACCAAAGAATTTTTACCTTTTATCAAACAAAGCAAAGATGGACATATTGTGAATATTTCCAGTCTGTTTGGTCTCATTGCGCAGCCTACTCAGTCGGCATACAATGCCACCAAATTTGCGGTACGCGGTTTTACTGAATCTTTGCGTCAAGAACTGGATATGCAAAACTGTGGGGTGAGCGCACTTTGTGTACATCCGGGTGGTATTCGTACCAACATTGCCAATTCAGCAAAAATGAATGAAAGCCTAAAAACGCTGGGTATGCATCCTGAAAAATCAATTAAGGCGTTTAATAAATTATTGCGTTGTCCGCCAGAAGAAGCGGCACGTCAAATTTTAGCGGCAGTGCGTAAAGATAAACGCCGTTTATTAATTGGTAATGATGCAAAAGTACTGGATCTGATGCAGCGTTTCCTACCGACAGGATATCAGCGTGTTAGCGAATTTGGTACCAAATTGACCAATAAAATGTAATACAAAAATGTTCAAAAGCCCACCAAAAAAAGTGGGCTTTTTTTATGCCACTAAATGAGCGCTTTAATGGCTTTTTTCTTCCAGAAAAATTGATAATAGCCAGCTTGTAAAATGCACAGACTGACAAAAGCCAGAGCATAAGCATACCAGATGCCTTTTAATCCCCAGAGACTACTAAACCAATAGGCGCAAGGCACTTCAATACATAAAATTGCGGCAATATTAATCAACATAGGCATAGTCACGGTACCGCTTGAGCGCATAATCGAGGCGAAAATAGCACTGGCGCCAAAAAATAAAATGGACCATAACACAATAAATAAGAGCTGCTGTCCCAGTTGTACCACACTGTCATCTGTAATAAATAACGCCATTAGATATTTTGAAAATAAATACGCCAATATCACCAAGGTTCCAGTAATGATGATATTCATCCACAAAGCTGTACGAGTGACGCGCGCCAGTAGATCTGATTTACCCATTCCAATCGCTTGAGCACCAAAAATTGAAGCCGCAATCGCAATCGATAAAGCGGGAAATTGAATATAGTTCAAGACCTGATTGACTGCACCATAGGCCGCCGTTGCATGTGCGCCAAAACGATTGACTAGTCCCACCACGACCAGTCCAGCTACAGAGGTCGTTACCATTTGAATACCTGTTGGAATCCCCAAACGTAAAATGAGTCGGGTGAGTTCCGCGTCATAACGGATATGTTTGAGCAAAGCCAAGTCGGGTTTGAGTGGGTGATTTTTTTTATTTAAATAAATGATTAAAAACAAAATAACCAAGGCGTTACCTGTAATGGTCGCAATGGCAGGGGCAATAATGCCGAGTTTGGGAAAACCAAAATAGCCTGCAATCAGCACAGGCGTAATCACTAAACCAATTAAACTGGTTAAAGATAACGCCACCAAGGGTGTAATACTATCGCCGACACCACGTAAAATAGAGGTGTAAATAATATACACAAATAATAAAGGGCTACCTGCGAGCATGCAGCGGGCATAGGGCAAAGAAAGGTGTAAAACACTTGGATCTGTACCTAAAGCCAATAAAATATGAGGCGCAAAAAATACACCCAAGGCGGCAATAATACTGCCGCCAATCAGGGTCATAAATAGGGTTGAACCGACTACACTGCGCACTTTTTCAAAATTTTGCGCGCCCCATGCCTGTCCAACCAAAACGGTAGAACCTGCCGATAATCCAATCACAAATGCCATCAAACAAAATAGAATGGGAAAAAATACAGCAACCGCAGCAATCGCATTGACCCCCATCATTTGCCCAACAAACACGGTATTAATCGTACCTGAAAGATTTTGCAGGATATTGGTGGCAATCAACGGCAGTAAAAACACCAGAAAGGTCTTCCAGAGCTTTTGTTGCTGAATCAGTGGGCGGTGAGGCGGCATTCATTCTCCATGAATTTGTCAGTGTTATTGTGATGGATATCCTTGACTAACAAAATAACATGCTGCTTTAAAAAAGATTGTTATTTTACGCGAAGACTTGACCTGAGTTAACAAGCATTCAGTAACTGCACGGCACGTTGTAGGGTTTGTTCTGTTTTGGCAAAACAAAAACGGATTAAACGCAAATCTTTAGGCGGATGTTGATAAAACACAGACAATGGAATGGCCACAATCCCTTTTTCCTCGGCTAAAAAGTAACACATCTCGACATCATTCAGGTCAGGGCGAATCTCAGTGTAGTCGACGGTCTGAAAATAGGTTCCCTGACAAGGAGTAAAGCCAAACCGTGATTGTTGTAGACCCAGATTAAACGCATCTCGTTTATGTTGATAAAAATCGGCCAGTCCAGCAATGTGTTCGGGATGCTGCTGCATGTATTGGGTTAATGCGATTTGTGCAGGGGTATTGCCACAAAAGTTGGCATATTGATAAATCTGCCGAAATAACTGCATCAGTGTTGGACTGGCAGCGCAATAGCCTGTTTTCCAGCCGGTCACATGAAAGGTTTTACCAAAAGAACCCACCACGAAGCTACGTTCACGTAACTCAGGAAAATGTAATGCACTCCAGTGCCGAGCACCATCAAAAATCAGGTGTTCATAGACCTCATCTGACAAAACCAGCAAATCATGTTTTTCCACCAGTGCAATTAACTCTTGCCAGTCCTGATATGACCAGATCGTCCCTGTTGGATTATGTGGGGTATTGACGATAATCATACGGGTGCGTGAGCTAATCTGCGCCGCAACTTTGTCCCAATCGACCTTAAACTCAGGGGCATCTAACGCAATATGTACAGGCATACCGCCTGCAACCCGTACCGCAGGATCATAACTATCGTAACTTGGGTCAAAAATAATGACTTCATCGCCCGGATGAATGGTGGCTTGAATCGCTGCAAATAAACCAATAGTCGCGCCAGGGGTGATGGTGATCTCAATAAATGGATCAAGTGCAACATGATCACGCTGTTGAAATTGTAGTGCGACTTGGTGGCGTAACGGTAAATAGCCATCGCCTGCGGCATATTGGTTATGTCCATTTCGAGTGGCTTCACATAACGCTTCAATCAAATCAGGCGGTGCCGCAAAATCTGGAAAACCCTGTGAGAGATTGAGCGCATTGAGACGTTGAGCCAATGCAGACATGGTACTGAAAATAGTCACACCTTGATCAGGCAATTTGGATGACAGTTGCATGGCTCAATCGGTTCTCATCTGGAAAAATAATCTTATAGCATATAATCGACCAGTGCACGGATGATGCCTAATACCAGACCAATAAAAGCACCCACCACCACGCCATTGACGCGGATCATGTGCAAGTCGCCGCCAACTTCATTTTCGATTTTGGCAATCATTTCACGTGAATCCCATTCATGAATTCGCTCACTGATATAGCGAATAATTTTATCGCTATACTGATCGCTAAAGCTAATCGCGAGTCCCGTCATTTTTTCGTTGAGCACTTCACGCACTGCACGATTTTGTATCAGACTCTGGCCGATTTGTTCAATCGCAATACGTAAATTTTGGGCAATGCCTGAATCTTCTTTAAGTAAATCCTGCTTAATCGCATTACAAAAGATCACCACTGCGCCACTGATAAAGTTCAGCACTTGCGGACTATCGAGTAGGGCATTTTTACCTTCATTTAAACGACGACTGGCTTCACTGTTTGAATCTGCCAGTTGTAACATCATGCTTTGTGCACCTTGCTCGATGCCTTGTCTCCACGGATGTTCTGGGTCGGCGAGCATCGACTCGACTTTCTCAATCAGTGAATCAATGGTGCGTTGTTGCACATCTATCCCGATCCAGCTTGCACCTTTGGCCAGTTTCCACACGCCAAGTTCCTTAAACAAGGTACGGGTTAATTCTCGTGCCTGATCAGGATGAGTCACAATCCATTCATGCGCCAGATCCAGTCCACGTTGCAATACATCCTGATGAAAATCATTTTCCAGTACTGCACGTAACATTTCACTGGCAAGAGAATTGATTTGGGTGTTTTTGACCCATTGCACACTGTTGGTCTGGATAAAACGTGCAATTTGTTCCTGACTGACAAACTCAAATAGTTTGGGAACGGTTTGCTGAATCAATTGTACAATCTGATTGCTATTTTTAGGATTGGCCAGCCATTGTCCAATCGCCAGACTGAGATCAGTATTGTTTAAACTGCGCTCGACCACCTGTGGTGACAGGAAATTTTCCTGTACAAAACGCCCCATGGATTCGGCAATACGGGTCTTATTACGCGGAATAATTTCAGTGTGATCCAGTAAAAATTTGGGAATGGGGATCTTGCCAAAAGGATTACGAAATAGCACGGTAATGGCGTACCAATCCGCCAGTCCCCCAACCACGCCAGCTTCGGCAGAAAGCATCAAAATATGAATGATCCATGCATATTCAGGCCAGAATTTTGCCAGAACCATGAGGATAATCCATGCCACCACTGCGCTGAGTAGTGCAATCGTGGCATAGCGTTTACTGCGACTTAAACTTGGAGAATGAGATGTATCTTCAACCTGCATGCAAGCATCCTGTCTTAATTTTTGTTGTTGCTGCTGCCCGCGGGTTGAGCGTTGACTGGTTGAGGCAATAACACTGCACCAGACGGACTTAAGCCATATTTTTTCCCTAATGACTGTAAGATCAAGCTTGCATCAAAGGCATCTTTGGATGCAGTTTTTTGATCTTTATAACATTCTATACTATACGATACTTCGACAGGATCGATATTGACCACACGTGGTGAATCATAGAAGGGATCCGGCCAAAAACCAGGATAACGTCGATAATAACCATACGGATAATAATTCGGTGATGAATACACCACCGCTTGACGAGGCGGCTTTTGGGTTTGATTACTTGGATCATCCATCACTTTAAAATAGCGAAAGCCGTTCTGAATCGTGGTCTGTGCGGCTTTAACCAGCGTGATTTCTTCAGCCGTACCATAACTCATATTGGGATCAGCTTTAAAGCTGATGCGGTAAATCTGATTATTTAACGGATAAGTGGCAAATTGCCCTAATTGATCAAAGGTTCTGGGTTTTTGTGGTGTTGTGGCACATCCCGCAAGGATCAAGACACTTGCAAGCGCGGCACCGAGTGAGAGATATTTCATCGCGAACTCCTTTTATCAGACATACACGGAGTAAAACAAAGATTACTTAAAAACTGCTGTTGGGTTGAGTTAAAAATTCACGTTCTTCAGCTGTTGATTCACGACCTAGCACGTCATTACGATGTGGATAGCGTCCAAAACGATCAATAATCGCTTTATGTTTTTTCTCAAAATCCAGATTGACTGGATTGCCTAAGCGTTGGAAGAGTTTAAGCGCAAACTCATGAATCAGTTTGGATTCGCTATGCATAAACGGCATGTAGAGAAAAGAACGCTGTGGTGGGCTCAGTTCTGCATCCATTTGCAGACTAATGGCTTCCTGCGCCAGTGCCAACGCCATTGCGTCATGGGCAAAAGCCTGTGCTTGATCCCGATATAGATTTCTGGAAAATTGATCCAATACAATAATTTCCGCAAGACGGCCTTCGGCATCCTGACGCCATGACCATAGCTCTGCCTGTGTGGCTTGATGGTGAACTTCGGCAAATTGGCGATGAATTTTGGCGTCAAAATCATCACTTTTTTTAAACCATAAAGGTTCTTGTTCGGGAGTAAACCAAAAATTCAGGACATCTTGTGGATTCATTTATTTTCACTCTTTTAATTTATTCTTCAATAAAATCACAAATCAAGCATGTCTTATAGACCAAGTTTGTGATAAAAAATTGTCAAAGTGAAACGGCCAGTTTGTGCAAATCCTATCAAGTCCTGCGCGGTCTGGCAGATTTCACGTTATACTAAAGTCATGATTTTTTTCATCGTTCTTTAAATCAGCGAGCAGGTGTACATGAGTCAACCCAAATCAGCTTCTCCAACTGTCGTGCCGACGTGGGTAGATTCTTCACTCTTACAAGGGATGTTGCGGGGAATTGAACGCGAAAGTCTGCGTATGCAGAGCAATGGCTTTTTATCGCAAAATCCGCATCCTCAAGCATTAGGTTCTGCTTTAACTCATCCGCGGATTACGACAGATTATTCTGAAGCTTTGATGGAGTTTATCACCCCGCCGAAAGAAAGCATTCCTGCGGTTTTAGAAGATTTAAAAGATATTCATGCAGTGGTGCATCGTCATTTAAATCCAGGGGAAAAACTGTGGCCGCTGTCGATGCCCTGTATGCTGGATGATCAGGAAGAAAATATTCCTTTAGCCTATTATGGTACATCCAATATTGGGCGTTTTAAGACGCTGTATCGCCGTGGTCTGGGAGTCCGTTATGGTCGTCGGATGCAAACCATTTCAGGGGTTCATTATAATTTATCGTTTCCTGAGACGTTGTTTGCCGCACTACAGCAACACGAAACCGATCCTGCATTACAACAACTCAATGCGCAGGATTATCGTAGCCATCGCTATTTTGGTCTAATTCGTAATTTTATTCGTTTAACGCCTTTGGTGATTTTTCTGGTCGGTGCCAGTCCATCGGTATGTCGTTGTTTTCTAACAGGGCGTGAGCATCATCTACAGCCTTTAGTTAAAGGCACCATGTATTTACCTGATGCCACCGCATTACGGATGGGGCGTTTGGGGTATCAGAACTCGGCACAGAAACAACTGGGTATTCATTATAACGATATTCAAGCCTATCTCGAAGGTTTGCAAAAGGCAGTGAAAACGCCGTATCCACCCTTTACCCAGCTTGGTTTAAATGATGAACAGGGTGAGCCGATTCAGATTAATGACCATGTCCTACAAATTGAAAATGAATACTACAGTCTGGTTCGCCCCAAACAAGTTCCCCAAAATGGCGAAACGCCTTCGCAGGCTTTGCAAAACCGTGGGGTCGGCTATGTGGAATTACGCGCAGTAGATGTCAATCCTTATAGTCCGATTGGTATTGATGAAACGACAGCAGGTTTTTTAGAAGCGTTGGCTTTATATTGCTTATTATCAGAAAGCCCTGAAATTCATGATGATGAACAGGATCTCATCGAACGCAATCAAAATACGGTTGTGAATGAAGGACGTTCCACCGTCGCCAAAATCATGAGCCTAACAGGTGAGCAGTCGGTGCAAAGCTGGGTCATACAGCATCTTGAGCAGATACAAAAATGTGCAGAGCTACTGGATGAACTCGATCAGAGCAATTTGTACAGTGATGCTTTGAAAGTGATGCAACAACGTGCGCAACAGATTGAGCAGACACTTTCAGCTCAAGTAGTCGCGGATACGTTGGCACATGGGGGTACCTGGAGTTTTGGCAGTGTATTGGCACATGACTATGCCAAGATGTACGATCAATATGAATTAAGTGTTGAAAAAACCGCTTATTTTGAGCAGTTGGCTCAACAATCCTTGCAACAACAACATCAACTGGAACAAGAAAGCGTGATGAGTTTTGATGGCTATCTTGCCCAATTTCGATAAAAACAAGAGGTATATCCATGCAATGGCGTAATTATCGCTTTATCAATGGATTATTGGTACTGGCCAGTATTGTCGGCATGTCATTTGCACTTTATCTGGAACATGTAAAAGGTCTGGACCCTTGTCCATTATGTGTGTTTCAGCGTGTTGGGCTGATGGCGATGGGGATTTTCGCCTTGATTGCTTTTTTGCATAATCCTGCTTCAAATCTTATGAAGCGTATGTATGCTTTACTGGCAACCTTGTCGATTGGTTGGTCTGTCGGTGTAGCGGCACGTCATGTCTGGCTACAGACTTTGCCACCCGATCAAGTGCCAAGTTGTGGTCCCGGACTGAATTATTTAATTGATGCGCTGCCTCTCAAAACAGTATTGAGCGAAGTGCTGACTGGTTCTGGTGAATGTGCCGCAATTGACTGGACTTTCTTGGGGCAAACGTTACCTGTCTGGTCGTTGGTTTTCTTTAGTGTGTTATTGCTGATCTGTCTATGGCAACTTTTCAGAACATATCCCGTTGCGAAAAAAGCTTACAAGAAATAATGTAAGAACCAAAAATAAAGCCAGCAATTGCTGGCTTTATTTATTTCAGGGCATGATGACTTGACCGCGGACAAAATAAATCAAGTCTCCACAATCCCAGTGAGATCAGTAGGATCATAATTTTGCATATTAATCATATGGGTTTGCACACCCAAACATGCATAGTCATCATGTTCAGGATAAAACCAGCGAGTAATTTGTTCAGAAACACTGGAATGATACTGAATTTCAAAATGATTTAACCCATGAAAAACGGCTTTATGCGAATCTGGGAGTTTGAGTTGAAAACGTGGATTTGGATGCTCTCCTAAAGCACTTTTTACACTGACCAGATAATCGCCAATAATCGACAAAGCTTTGAGACTTTTTTTGTGATTTTCATGTTCAACCGTGCCTGCAACAAAAAACGTATTGATATGTGAAGGTAGCGGAGCAGGTTTACGGTTATCATCCATTAGCCCAATTCGGGCTTCCAAATGTTCCCAGTCATCATCACGCACACTGCCATGGCGTAAGTCTAAAATACCGTTGCTGCGGATATTGACCAAATGGCCAATCAATTTCACGAAAGGAAAACTGCCTAGTCGATCTTGTAGCGCGAATCCAAAACGTTCCAATACCGCACCATGATGTGGCGAACCGATACAGACCAGATTGCCCACCATATGTGTCCACTGGTGCATATTTTGTTTGCCATAAAACAACGAACTACGTGATACCAATCCGCCCATGCTATGCCCAATCAAATCGATACTAGTAATGCGAGGATTACGGGTGATCAAATCTTCAAGTGTATTGGCCAAGCTGCGGCCATTGGCTGAAATTCGACGTCCAGTATTGTAGTTGAGATACAGCATAATATTGTGATCACGCTGTGCCAGTAAACGTTCTCCAATTCCACCAAAATTACGATTGGTCCAGTCCGTATGATTCATACATAATCCATGTACAAAAATCACCACACGACCTGCAATGTCGCCTTGTTGCAATGCACCATAATGGTCATATAACACCATAGGCAATGCCATTGGATTTTGATGTTTGAGCAGATAATCGCCTAGCACCCCATTTAATGCACTGACCAAAAAGTGCAAGGTAGGAGTTAAGGGTTTGTCGTGTAGGGTTGGAAATTGTTCAATAATACGACGTAAACTCGGGGCAAGAAAATAACGACCATATTTTTGTAAGGTGTTATATGACCATTGCTGCAAACGTTCAATGCGCGGAATTTTTAAAAAACGACGGGATTGCTGGTCACTCATCCCAAAGGTAGTTTGTAATACTTCACGATGGATAATCTGAACAACATCGTGAACCCCCAATAAACTGGTACTCACCAGTTGTGCCAAACCCTCAAGCACATCGGCCTGACTCGGTGGCGTACGATCCCATTTACAATAGGTCTCGTGTAAAGGCGTTAAACTTGGCATATCCAAATCCTTGATTCATGCACGCACCTGTTACTTTATTTTTCATTTGCTTCAGGCGATAAAACGATTATATTCATCTTATTAGGTGTTGCATTCACAACTATTTAAAAATACTGATGAATGACCAGTTATTTTTATTTTTTTGTCTAACAATTTAGGCATAGGTACAAATTAAAACATAGTTGTGATGAATATCACATTATTAATGGTGCTGCTGCGCATGAATCTGGTCTATTTACATGGCTTTCAAAGTAGCCCTTTCTCAATCAAAGGGCAACAGCTTAAACACTATTGTCAAATTCACCATCCTGAAATTCAGGTACATTTACCTGATTTAAATTTACCGCCGTTGGTCGTGATAGACTTGATTCAGCAGTTGATAGAGGAGTTGGATCAGGTGGTGTTAGTGGGTAGTAGCTTTGGTGGGTTTTATGCGACTCAGTTTGTCGCCAAATATGCTTTGCCTGCTGTATTGATCAATCCTGCTGTGCGACCATGGCAACTGTTTCGCGATTTATTTGGTATCAATCAGATTCCTTACTGGGTGGGTGATCGTTGGACACTCACCGAACAGCATCTGGATCAGCTTGAGCAGATGGCTGTACCCTATGCTGATCCTGCCGAGAAAATACTCGTGTTGCTTCAGCAGGGCGATGAAACTTTGGATTATCGTGAGGCACAGCGTTATTATAGTCAGCCATCACATCGCGCCTTGATTTTATCGGATGCGCATGGTAACCATGCAATGGATGATTTTGAACAAAAAATACCGTTGATTCTTGAATTTTTAACCTATTCGCTTAAATAAGGAAATCGTACAAGGTGTCACAATATACGGCTCAATCACTTGAAGTTTTATCGGGTTTAGATCCTGTACGTCGTCGTCCAGGCATGTACACCGATACGACACGTCCAAACCATCTTGCACAGGAAGTGATTGATAATGCCGTGGATGAGGCGCTGGCGGGACATGCCAATAAAATCTGTGTGACGGTTTATAAAGACGGCTCATTGTCGGTTGAAGACAATGGTCGCGGGATGCCAGTGGATATTCACCCTGAATATGGTCAAAGCGGCATTGAGATTATCCTGACCAAATTGCATGCGGGTGGTAAATTCAGCACCGATAACTATCAGTTTTCGGGCGGTTTACATGGGGTCGGGATTTCGGTGGTGAATGCCTTGTCCAGTCGGGTTGAGGTTGAAGTTCAGCGTCAGGGTAATCTTTATAAGATGGCTTTTGAGCAGGGCGAAGCTGTCGCACCGCTTGAGGTACTTGAAGGTAAAGTTGCAAAACGAGCAACAGGCACTACCGTACACTTTTGGCCAGAAACCAAATATTTTGACAGCCCAAAATTTGCCTTAAAAGCACTTAAGCATAATCTAAAAGCCAAAGCAGTATTAGCAGCTGGACTTAAAATTAGCTACATCGATCAAATCAATGATGAAAAAATCGAATGGCAATTTGAAAATGGTCTGGTCGACTATTTAATGGATGAATTGGAAGACCGTGAGATTGTCCCGATGCCTGCTTTTGTCAGTCAGGGTCAAGCCGAGCGTGCCAGTTGTGAGTTTGCAATCTGCTGGAATGTGGAAGGTGGTGAGCAAATTCAGGAAAGTTATGTCAACCTGATTCCAACTGCACAAGGCGGAACGCATGTTAATGGTTTACGTTCTGGTGTCACCGAAGCGCTGCGTGAGTTTTGTGAACTTCGCAATTTATTGCCGCGTAATTTAAAGCTGTCTGCCGAAGATGTCTGGGATGGTGTCAATTTCATTCTGTCGCTTAAGTTTCAGGAACCGCAATTTTCAGGTCAAACCAAAGAACGACTTTCCAGCCGCGAAGCCTCAGGGATTGTGCTTAATATTGCCAAAGATGCGTTTGCTTTGTGGCTCAATCAAAACTCTGAAATTGCCATGCAACTGGCAGAAATGGCAATTTCTAAAGCGGGACGACGTTTAAAAGCCGCCAAAAAAGTTGAGCGTAAAAAGATTGTGTCGGGGCCAGCTTTGCCTGGAAAACTGGCTGATTGTGTTGGACAAACTCGTGAAGAATCTGAACTATTTATTGTCGAGGGTGATTCTGCGGGGGGGAGTGCCAAACAGGCACGCGACAAGAACTTTCAGGCTATCATGCCGATTCGTGGTAAAATTTTGAATACCTGGGAAGTGTCCTCCGACGAGGTTTTGGCTTCACAAGAGGTGCATGATATTGCGATTGCGATTGGCGTTGATCCGGGCAGTGATGATTTGTCAGAACTTCGTTATGGCAAAATCTGTATTCTGGCCGATGCTGATTCAGATGGTTTACATATTGCGACTTTGCTATGCGCCTTGTTTGTTAAACATTTCCCGGCATTGGTTGAAGAAGGACATTTATTTGTGGCGATGCCACCACTGTTTCGTATTGATGCAGGCAAAGATGTATTTTACGCACTGGATGAAGCTGAGTTAGAGTCGATTCTGTCTAAAGTTAAAAGCAAAAATCCGCAAATTACCCGATTTAAAGGATTGGGTGAAATGAATGCAGGTCAATTACGTGAAACCACGATGGACCCGAATACGCGCCGCTTGGTACAGCTTGATCTGGACGATACCCATTTGACCGCAGGTTTACTGGATAAACTTCTTGCCAAAAAACGTTCTGGCGACCGAAAACATTGGTTAGAGCAAAAAGGTAATTTGGCGGATATTCCTATCTAAGATTGAGTTTAAACCCCACTTCTGTTTAGAACCCCTATATGTGCATGCATACAAGGGTTCTAAAGCTGGTTAAAGCAGTTGAGGCATCAGTTTTAACACTTTTTCAACTTTCAGTTTTTCCAGATGTGCGAGTCGTTGAAAACGATGATGAATCTGCTGAAGTTCATCTTTTAAAGCCTGTACTGCCTGTTTTAATGACGTAACAGGCACTTCAAAGCCAGTATGATCCTGACTGGCATCTGGTTTAAATTTGATCATATCTCCCTGATATTCACATAACACTTGAGGATATCCAATCCAGAACTGTTTCAGATTACCTTGAGCCAGTTGCTCCCAAGCATGAATATCATTTAAATCTGAACAACAGCGCGGTAAAAGTATCGGTCGCTGTTCGGCATCAAGCAATACATAGCCACCGTTCAAAGAGGTATTTTTAAAAACGGTCTCTTTTAGAATTTTACTCAGATGAGCATCAGAAATATCTTGAATGGCATAGAACAAACAATCAGTTGCTAAAGGCTGAGACGAATTCTTCAATCCATCAGCTTGCAAACTTTGCTGACGATCATCCAAATCCAGCACTGGAATAAAGCGTATATCCATCTCGTTATTCTCATTTTGAGTCATTGTTATAAATACCGCAGCTTCATATTTTGATTGTGTCAGCTACTTGAAAAAAGTATGCAACAAATACGTCTCACTGTCGCTCAGTTTCAGATGAATATTGTTGCTAGCATCGTATTTTTGCTGGCTCATTTATCTTTTTAAAGAGCCAAGCTCGTATTTCAGTGATTAAAAACGAGGTCACAATTTAAATGGCTTTTATTTTTCAACTTGATAATAAGTGCCGCCTGCATAAACATTGTGTCCAAAACCGCAGCCAGAATTATTGTCATTTTGCTCGACAATTATTTTTCGACCATATTGATCCTGACCGAATTTGAGATCAATCTTACAATCTTCATAACGATACTGAGCCTGATGAGCAGACAAAGGCATACGGGTTTCAAAAGAACCCATATTGGGGCCGTAAATCAAACCACGTAAACCAAAATAATAACCATCAAATGCAATGCGATAAGTCTTGGCGGTTTTTGAAACAGTGATGCTACTCCATTGTCCAAAGCCAGCCGATGTAACATATTCGCCTTCAATTGTATTGCTGACTTTTGGCAAGGTGAGCTGTTTTAAATTGTATTGACTAACTTTGGAGTCTGGTGTCCGTAGAAACCATGCTCTAGCCCATAAAGGTTTACCAAGTTTGGCATAGCTTAGACCAACATTATTATTGGCGAGTTCAACATCACGGTCGGAAAATGTGATGTTGTTATCTTCAGCATTTAATTGGCAAAATTGTGTCCATGCGGCCTGATGTTCAAAATATTCAATAGCTTTGGCGTATTGCTTTTGGTCGTAATATTTTTTACCCAAAAGTGCATCACTTTTGACTTTGGCGCAGCCTTGCTGTAATTCCTATTCAAAACTGAGTTCGGCAAAACTAAGCGGTGAAACCAAAAGGCCGCAGGTTAAGCATGCAAAAAGAGAATATTTTATTTTCATTCTTGAGCAAGTGTCGTTTAAATATTTATTCTAAAATTCTTTGCTTATAAAGAAAACCACTACTCTGTAAACCAGTACAAAGCAGTGGATAAGGATTTCATGCGAGAAGATTAAGCCTCAATCATCACAGCATAAGGGAAAGTATAAACATCACAATTGGGTCCTGAGCCAATCCGATCAATCACTGCAAAATCGCTCGGAGATTCAAGGGTTAGCAATGGATGATGCCAAGTTCCCGCACGATAATTGACACCTTGAGAACCATCGCTGATAAAAGCATGAATCTGATCAATATCGGGCTGCTGTGCATTTAAACTGGGCGCAACAACAATCAGAAATGCTTGTCCCTGCATGGGAATAAAAGCTTGAGAGCCGTGGGGATGGCGCTCTAACATCTGAATGCTCAGTGGCAGCGTGGTGGTTTTAATATTGCGGAAAATACTAATCCCAGCCTTGGCTTCACCCTGAATTTCAGTTTCGACCAGACCATGATAACGTTCTGTATGGGCATCATTGATATGGAAAAATTCATGCCCTGTACAGCCAATCACTTCGCCGAAAGGGGCGAAGTTTTCATTGGTCAGCGACAAAATTTTAATCACCGGTTTTGACATATTGTTCTCGGCTTAAGCCCGTTTTCCCCAAAGACGAATACGACTAATTCCGCCATCTGGAATCATATTGACACGGATATGAGAGATTTTTTCATGCGCTAAAATGTCATTGATATAGTCATGAATATGATCCATTTGCATATCCTGAGCATTGAGCAGGAATGGCCAGAACATACTTTGTGGAATCAGTTGCGGGTCGGTTGCATCTTCGATATAAACCGCTTGAATCGATACTTGCGCAGGATAGTTGCCCTTAAAGTGTGCGGTATCAATTTCAATTTTCTCAATTTTTCCTGCTTGTCCCAGTGCCAAAATACACCAGTCAAAGCCTGGCGCACGACGACGTTTGGTTTCCCAGCCATCACCCATATTGATGCCACGTCCGGGATTGATTAGGTTACGGGGATGACCAAAGTGTGCGTCACTGTAGGCAATCACTCGTCCGCCATTTTGCAAAGCTAACAAATCAAGCGTTTCTGTGCTATTCGTACTTTGAATTTGTACTTCACCATAGATGCGTAAACGTGCTACACCGCCATCTGGAAAAATATTAATACGGATATGGGTAAACACGGTTTGGTTTTCAATATCAAAAATATGATGCTGACTCGGCCCCAAAATACTGTTGGCTAAAATGGGCTGCCATAGTGCATTTTGAGTGTCATCATTTGGTGCATAGCAGCCCTCTAATGAAGCAGAAGCAGGATAGTTTCCTGTAAAAAACGTGGTATCGACATCTACTGCCTTGATTTTACCTGCAACGCCCAGTTTTACGATACACCAGTCATAACCCGAATGACGTTTACGGCGGGTTTCCCATCCATCCATCCATTTGCCATGATCATCGAATTTATCTTCGACAAAAATAGGCACTTCAAATTGCAACATGCGTTTTGCTTCTGCAAAAAATTCATCTGAACATTCAACAATTTGTGCGCCAATACGGCTATCTGCCAGATTGGTTAGGGAATGCAGTTGATTTGGAAGTTCAAATGCTGGAGCGAGAAGCGTAGCCATAAGTGATATACCATTATTTGCAATGAGATGATAAAAGTTTAATTGAATACGGGTGCATTTTTACCTCAGAATGAGAAAAAGTGCATCATCATTGCACTTTGCTATGCAGGGTATATGCCAATTCCAATAATAGGCTGTATTTCCCTACGCATGGCATGGTTTTAGCTATAACACGGATAATGTTGCAGGATACATAAGGGGGATTACACAATGAATATTGTTATTATCGGTGCAGGTATGGGCGGTTTGACGACTGGAATCGCATTGAAAAAATTTGGGCATCAGGTCACGATTTATGAACAAGCCGAGCAAATTCTTCCTGTCGGTGCGGCAATTTCATTGTGGTCAAATGGCGTAAAATGCCTGAACTATTTGGGGCTGGGTGAGCAAGTGGCCAAGCTCGGTGGGGTCATGGATCAACTGGCTTATGTCGATGGTCTGACTGGCGAAGTGATGACCCAGTTTAGCTTGCAGCCTTTGATTGATGAAGTGGGACAGCGTCCTTATCCCGTTTCTCGTGCCGAATTACAAAATATGCTGATGGATGAATTTGGTCGTGAAGACATTCATTTGGGCAAACGTATGGTCGCACTGGAGGATCAGGGCGAACAGGTCGAGATCCAGTTTGCCGATGGTTCAAATACCAGCGCGGACTTGTTAGTGGGTGCTGATGGAACGCATTCAATCACCCGTGCCTATGTGCTGGGTGATCAGGTAGAACGCCGTTATGCAGGTTATGTCAACTGGAATGGCTTGGTTGAAATTTCGGAAGAATTGGCCCCTGCTGATCAATGGACCACATTTGTAGGGGAAGGCAAACGTGCCTCGTTAATGCCTGTAGCAAACAATCGTTTTTATTTCTTTTTAGATGTGCCATTAGACGCGGGGCTTGAAAATAATAAAGCCCAATATCAAGAAACTTTAAAGGGCTATTTCACAGGCTGGTGCGCACCTGTTCAACAGTTGATTGAACGTCTGGATCCGCAAAAAACCAATCGCGTTGAGATTTGTGATATCGAACCTTTTACCCAGTACCATAAAGGGCGTGTGGTCATTGTCGGTGATGCCGCGCATAGCACCACGCCTGATATTGGTCAGGGGGGGTGTCAGGCGATGGAAGATGCGATTTATCTGGCGCGTTCGCTCCAGATCAATACATTGGGGGTAAGTGATGCATTACGCCGTTATCAGGACAAACGGAATGAACGTGCCAATGAGCTAGTTTTGCGTGCACGTAAGCGTTGTGATGTAACCCATATGAAAGATGAACAGGTGACATTGTCTTGGTATGAAGAGCTGCGTCAGGAACAAGGTCCACATATCATGCGTGGTATTATTAATAATATCGTAGGTAATCCACTGGATTAATGCACTGTGATTCGACTTCTTTCATCCGTGTTTAAACCCTGTTGATTTCTCTTCGATACGGAGAAGTAAAAGGGGCTGATGAAAGAAGTTTCTTGAAGATTCATTTTAAAGACAGCCTCGGCTGTCTTTTTTACATTTGGTAATTATCGTATGACAAATCGTTAAGCACTTCGTATTTCAGTCACGTTAAGCTAAAGACAAATAACGATGATATGAGTACATAATAATGAATGCGATCTTGCTTGCAATAGAACCCAATGATCTCGAAATTTTAATGATTGAAGCTGAAAGCTTAGATGAGATTTATCATGCGACCTCGATTCGTTCAAAATTGAATTTGGGTGAAACATGGCACGCACTCCATGCGCTCTTATCCAAAGATTTAGACCAACAACACGCGCTTCAATTTGCGATAGAAGCCGAATATGCTTTTTCTCATCCTTCTTTGAGCGTGGCTCATGTGCGATACAATCCTGTGATTGAAGTTGATGAAATTGCCAAAGCATTAGAACAGATTTCGATGGATGATTTTAAACATCGTTATGATCCAGCGTGGTTAAACCAACACAAGCTTTTCCCGTTTCAATGGGGCAAAGATGTCGATAAAGAACAGCGTGAACTATTGATGTTATTTGGTCAGCTTAAAAATTTTTATGAGCTGGCAAAGCAACATAATCATGCGGTGATCAGCTTGCAAAGTAAGCAAATTATGTCAGATGTATATTATATGACTCAGGCTTCGTCTAACTGAAGTTGCATCAACACCAGATCACGCCATTGTCCAAATTTTTGTCCAACCTGCGGCAGATAGCCCGTTTGGACAAAACCTAAATGTTGATGCAGCACCAGAGACGCTGTATTTTCACTGTCAATGGCTCCAATCATGATGTGAAAACCTTGTGCTGTTGCCAGTTCAATCAGCTTGTGCATTAAGGTTTTCCCAAGTCCGCGGCGTTTGTAATCAGGTGAAATAAAGACCGAATGTTCAATGGTGTGTTTATAGCCGCTAATCGTGCGAAACGCTGCATAATAAGCATACCCTGCGACACGCTGTTGCACAGGATCATAGGCAATCCACATCGGGTACTGGTCCTGCTGTAATTGTTCAAACCAGTGCGTATAGGTTTCAAGCGATTTAGCTTGATCGTTCCAATTGGCAACACCTGTCATAATTTCGTGATTATAAATCGCAAGAATCTGTTCTAAATCATCTTGGGTGGCGGGGCGCAACTGAAAATCCATATTGATAACCTACTATAAAATCATCAAAATTATACGTTGAAAACCAGCGATAATGCTTACTTCAGATATGAAAAAAGCAAGTCCGAAGACTTGCTTTATAAACGCTGAATATCGATCAGCCAGTTTTTAAAAATGATATTTAATCAGGGCGCTGACATTGTGTTCATCACGACCTTTCATACCAAACTTGTTGTTCCAGACCGAATGCTCAACACCAAGATATAAGCGGGTATCTGGTGAAATATGTTTACCCAGATTCCATTTATATTGTGTGGTCCAGTTCAGTTCGCTAGCGTGATCACCTTCTGCGGTTGACCAGTCCAGAAAACCATCGACTAAAAATTCTTCTGATGAAACTTTAAATGGCAATGCATAGGCTGCGGTCATTTGGTAGTCATCATCCGTATTTTCGTTATTTGCACGATAAAAGTTCAAATTGAAATACTGAAAATATGGGACATTTAAATCGACTGCAAAACCGTAAAGGAAGTTATCGAAACTACTAAAGTCGTCGTTATTACTTTCCCAAGTGGTTGAAATCAAGACATCCTTAATCGGACCATAAGACAATGATTGTCCTGAGATTTCACTCAAACTAAAACGTGGTGAAAGCTCGAAATACGTGACTTTATGATCATCACCGCCACGCATGCGATCCATGAAAAAGAAGACATCCGCATATTTTACTTTAGCGGCGTATTCTAAAGTGACCGTTGTTTCTTCTTTATCCACAACTTCGTAATTTTCACCATACAAACCCGTGATACTAAAATCTTGCCAGACTGGTTTCGCTTGAACCATGCTGCTAACGGATAAAAGTGTGGCTGCAAGTACCCCAAATTGAAATTTCATCGCAAATATCTCCCCAGATAAAAAGCGAGTAAAGCATACAGGCTCTTTGCTAAAAATAAAGTCAAATTTGATCAAAGGTTAAAAATTACTTAATTATTTGTTATAAATTGGGGGAAATAGACTTCTTTCATCGTGGTTTAAACCCTCTTTTTTTATTCCATAGGGGGAAAAGGAATTGGTCAAAGAAGTCTCGAAGTCTAAGAGTAGTAGCGCTGTGTGAAAGATTTAAATTGGATTGATTTCATTTTATGCAGATAACCATCGATCTGATCAATCCGATCAAGCTTGAGTTGAAAGAATTTTAAAAAGATTCTCCCAACTCAAGATAGCGTTAACTGCCACGATAGGTTGAATAGGCAAATGGACTAATCAACAAAGGCACATGATAGTGTTCATCTGCATTTTCAATAAAAAATTGAATAGTGACCTGTGGAAAAAAGGTTTTTAAATCGTGTTTGGCAAAATAATGTGCAATATCGTATTCGAGTAAATAGGCGCCGCTTTGTAATTCTTCCAAGCCGAAATCTTTTAGGCGACCATCATCATTGGTATATCCATTGCCTAATAAATTACGGGTTTTTGCATCATACAGACGGACTTCGACCTGAGGGGCGGGTTTGCCTAAATGTGTATCTAAAATATGGGTACTAATCATGCTTGTATTCCTTGGCTCAAGCGTAATAATGCGATGGCAGCCAGTTGTTCATGAACAATTTTTTTCTCGGTTTCCAGATCATGCTGTAAACGCTGATGTAATGCACTGAGAATTTGCTCACTGCTCAGTCCTGCCGCTTTAATCAAAAAGATAAAGCCAAATTTTTGTTCGTAAGCAACATTGCCTTCGAAAAGTGCGCGTTGGGTGTATTCATCTTGTTTGACCCCAGACTGTTCACGATCTGAAAAATTTGCTTCCTGTTCCGTCAATTCAACTTTGGCTTTTTTCTCACCAATACGTGGATGGGTTGCCAGCGCGGTTTCAATTTCAGTCCATGTCCAGTTTTGACTTTGTTGCGCAGCAAGATCCATAAGGTTTTGCGCAGAGGCATATGGCCGTTGTTGGCTCAAAGTGTCGATCCAAGAAGGAATATGTACACATGCACTCAATAAGGGCGTTACTTGATGGGCTGCGGCATGGTTAAATTCGGAAAAATGCACCATATTCATCCAGTATTTAAAGCAAAAGATAAAACAAATCGAGCAATTACAATGCCAGAGAAATAGATATCTACAAAATCAAATAATGTAGATATCTATTCATTTATTTTAACTTTCAACAAGTAAAAATTTAAAAAACTAGCCTGCATATGGGTGATGTTGATACCAGTGGTGGGCAACATCATTACGACGACAAATCCAGACTTTATCGTGTGATTGTATGTAATCTAAAAAGCGTTGCAAAGCCTTAAAACGACTTGGGCGCCCTAAAAGACGGCAATGCATACCGATGGAGAGCATTTTTGGTGCACTTTCACCTTCGGCATAAAGTACATCAAAGGCGTCTTTTAAGTATTGATAAAACTGTTCCCCACTATTAAAACCGCCCGGAGAGCAAAATTTCATATCATTGGATTCAAGGGTGTAAGGAATAATCAAATGAGGACGTGTTTCACCATCGATATTGGTGAGCGTTGTCCAAAAGGGTAAATCATCGCCATAGTAGTCGCAGTCGTATTTAATTTGTGGAAACTCGGCTAAAAGCTGACGAGTATTTGGGCTATCGCGCCCGGTGTACCAACCGATTGGAGTTTCTCCAAACAAGGCTTCAAGTACTGAAATCGCCTGATCCATATACATGCGCTCTGTTTCAATATCCATATCCTGATAATGAATCCAGCGCTGACCATGAGACACTACATCATAATTGGCAGATTTAATGGCATCCACAATGTAGGGATTACGAGCTAATGCCATTCCTACCCCAAAAATCGTCATGGGTAAGCCACGACGTTGAAACTCATTATGAATACGCCAAAAGCCTGCACGTGAGCCATACTCATACATCGAATCCATTGACATATGTTTGGCGGGAAAACTGGCTGCACCAATAATATCCGATAAAAATTGTTCTGAACCCAAGTCACCATGTTCGATGTGATTTTCGCCGCCTTCTTCATAATTTAATACAAACTGCACAGCAACACGTGCTTGATTGGGCCACTCGACCTGCGGCGGCTGACCGTGATAACCAATCAAATCGCGTGAATATGGTGCACTTTGGATTTGATCGATCAGATCTTGGCCGCGTAAATATGAAGAACTCACAATGATGCATCCTTTTTGATCAAAATGTCATGAAAAGTTAAAAAATCAGCTTGCATATTTCTGAGTATAGACAGATATTGAAGATAGAGAAGATCTTCATTCACTCAAAATACTTATAAAGCGTAAAAGGAGATAACAACCAATTACATAACTGAGATGTACAACAACACTGAATTACAGCATGCTCAAAGTATGCCAATTAAGTTTTGCATAGATTGTTATATAGAAATACTGATACAAAGAGGATGGAATCATGAATATTGAAATCCGCACAGATAAAAACATCCATAATAGTGAACGTTTAATTGAATATGTTCGTGCAGAACTTGCAAATGCCTTTCAGCGCCATGCTGAACGCATCACTCACTTCTCGGTTCATTTGAGTGATGAAAACGGGGAAAAAAAGAATGGTGAAGATGATATTCGGTGTATGATCGAAGTACGTCCAGCAGGATTAAAACCCATTGCAGTCAACCATAAAGCGGGCAATATCGATTTGGCCATTCATGGTGCGATTGAAAAACTGAAACGTAGTTTGGAACACACCTTCGAAAAACAAGAACCATCGCGTGGTAGTCGTGTCGAATTTGCCGATGAAGAATAAGTACTAAAACAAGCCCTTCGGGGCTTTTTTTATGAGTAGCGATCTACTCATCTGAAAAATGAGATGAATTTACCTCAAAATAACATCAATTTGCGTTCGATTTTCGGCATAATAGTAGCCAAATCCCTTTCAAGTGGTGAGATCCTCCATGCTAACAGCCCAACAACAAGCCTTCGTTCAGGCCATTGAAGAGTTAGACCTTGAACAGGTACAGCGCCTGTTAGCATCAGGTCTCGATCCAAATTTTATTGACCCTGAAAAAGGCCCACCGATTTCAGTGTTTAGTGATGGTCTATTCAAATGGTGGGAAATGGTCTGTGAAGCCTATGAAGCTAATCAACCATTAAGCGAAGAAGAAAAACAACAAGCCTTAAAAGTGCACTTGGATATTTTGGATGAGTTAATTAAAGCCAAAGCCAATTTACACCTATGGGATTCGGAAGAACTGTATGGGCCACTTTGGGATGCCGCAAGCTCTGCCTGTGTGCCTGTGGTGCAGCGCTTACTCGATGCGAAAGTTGATCCAAATACTCGCGATGATGAAGGGCTTACCATTTTATCTTCGGTGAGTGATTTATTTTTTGATTGTGAGTTTGATCAAATAAATTGGGCAGAAGCATTGCCAGAAGAGAAACAGACACTTGAGCTACTGCGCAGTCGCGGTGCAAAAATGTCTAAAGAATAAATCTGATCTTGTAAAAAATCAGATAAATTAAAAAATGAACTGAATTTTGAGTGTACCCATGAACATGTTTAAAACACTAACTTTTATTTTGGCTGCGGGGGCAACTGTACCTACATTTGCTGCTGATTTTTCCTTTGATCGTCCTGGTTCAGGTTTTGGTACAGGGATTACCCCTGTGGGTCACTTAGCGTGGGAACAAGGTTTACCGACGGCGACTTATAACGAAACTACGGTGGATGGTGTCAAAGAAAAAACCGTCACTTTGAATGAAGATGTGTTATTACGCACAGGTCTAACCAAAGATTTAGAATTACAGTTAGGTTGGCAAGGACCAGCATGGTATCAGACCAAGCGCGATGGTAAAAAAGTCCATGACAATGGCTTGGGTGATATCAGTATAGGTTTGAAAAAAGCCATCGATCTGGATGATGATCGTCTTTCAATGGCAATTTTGGCACAAGCGCTGATTGCAACAGGCAATGATGAATTTACAGAACATGATGATATTTATAGTTTAAGTTCTGCTGTGGCTTATCAATACAGCGATTTGCTACAAACCTCGATTACCATGAAATACGAAGTGCAAAATAGCGACTGGGCAGTGACTGCGATTCCAACCATTGGTTATAAGATTACTGGAAAATGGTCAGGCTATTCTGAATTTGTCTATCGCAAAGCAGAAAGTCAGGACTATGAATATGGTCTGGGAACAGGGGTGATTTATGCCATCAATGACCGTGCACAGCTAGATGCCAGTGTCGGTGTTGGTTTAAATGGAGATGATAAAAACTACAAGGGTGGTTTTGGTTTCTCTTACCTATTCTAAGTGATTGAGTCTAAGTTGTTGAGGAAATAATGACGCATTTTCAAAGTCGCAGTGGCTTTTTTTACTTTTTAATCCTGTCACTTTGTTTTGTTGCGACACAGCTTTATGCCAAAAATGAGGCATTGTTGAGCCCTGAAGATGCGTTTTCTTTTTCTGTTGAATCACTTGATCAAAAGACTGCTGTTCTGCATTGGTCGATTCAGCCACATTATTATTTATATCAGCATAAATTTGAGGTCAAACAGGGCAACCATCGTTTGCCCTTAGATTTGCCGAAAGCTGTAGAGCAATTTGATGATAACTTTGGTCAGAGTCAGGTTTATTATCAACAGGTTCAATTTCAGATTAAAACTCAGCCCTCGCAAACTTATCAGGTGACGTGGCAAGGCTGTGCCAAAGACCGAATTTGTTATCCTCCACAAAGCATTGAATTTCAGACGGATTTGGATGGTCTGGTTAATATCCAAAATACAGGGCAGAGCAAAAAAACCTTTTTGGATGTCGCCAAAGCATCCAGTCTTGATCAAGCAAAGGACATCAATCCATCAGCAAACTCAAGTTCACAGCTTGATTCTGTTGCTGAACCTGCTCAAGCCTCACAACTTAATACGGCTCCTAACAATCTTGCTCAACCAAATCGAGATACTCAAGTTGCTCAGGATCAATTCTGGAGCTCGAAGCTTGAACAACATTCATTAGGCTATGGTATTTTGCTATTTTTAGGTTTGGGTATGTTGTTGGCTTTTACGCCGTGTTCATTGCCGATGTTACCTATTTTAACCTCACTCATCGTCAGAGACAGTAAAGGTCTACGCGCGTGGATGGTGGCACTGACTTTTGTCTGTAGTATGGCAATGGTATATGCGATCTTGGGTTTAATTGCATCATCGGCAGGACTAAATTTTCAACGCTGGTTACAGCAGCCTGCGACTTTAATTGCCTTTAGTTTGCTGTTTGTGCTGTTTGCTTTAAATCTATTTGGTTTATTTGAGATCAAACTTCCACAACGTGTCATGAATCATTTGGATCGAATTCAATCGGTTCAGCGTGGTGGAACGCTGCTCGGTGCTGCGGTCATGGGGATGGTTTCTGCGCTATTGGTCGGGCCGTGTATGACCGCGCCGCTAGCAGGCACTTTGTTGTTTATTTCACAAACGCAAGATCAGTGGCAAGGGGCATTGCTGTTATTCTGTCTCGGCTTTGGGATGGGTATTCCTTTGCTGTTGGCGACGATTTTAGGGGCAAAAGTGCTACCCAAAGCAGGGCAATGGATGCATCAGATCAAGGTGATTTTTGCCTTTATCATGCTTGGCCTGAGTTTGTATTTTATACGGCCTTTATTGCCAGCTATCGTGGTACAAATTTTAAGTTTGCTTTTAGGGCTAAGTTTTATCGGTTATGCAGGCTATCGTCTGATCAAACATCATGATCGGTTACGTTGGCTGTATCTTGTGTTATTAATACTTGCCATTCCTGTGGTGCTATTCGATCAGTACCAGCATTTTCAACGTTATCAGCTTGATCAGCAACAAGGCGAAAATACTTGGCATGTTGCACATACGGCAACTGAGTTTCAGCAATTATTGGATCATGCACCGCATGATCGGATTGTGATCATTGATGTATATGCAGACTGGTGTGTGGCTTGCCAACCGATTGAACATCGCATATTAAAAGATCTAGAAGTCCAAACTGCTTTACAACCGTATTATCTGATTAAACTGGATTTAAGCCAGTATGATCATTCTCATCAAGCTTTGCTGAATCAATGGCAGATTTTAGGGCCACCAACTTATCTGTTTTTAAATCCGCAACGACAGGAATTACGCCGTTTACGTTTGACGGGTGCCTTTAGTAAAACGGAGTTGCTCGATCATCTACAGGCTTTAAACAATTTAAGGAGTCAACCTTGATGGAACTTTATATTGGCAATAAAAACTATTCATCTTGGTCGATGCGTCCTTGGCTGGTCATGAAACATTTTGATTTGCCTATGGATGAACATTTGGTAGCATTTGATGATTTTGCCGCAGATGGGCAGTTTAAAAAAACCATGTCCGTCATGAGTCCGACCGCTAAAGTGCCAACCTTGATCGATCAGGAAATCGTGGTATGGGATTCTTTGGCGATTTGTGAATATCTGGCAGAGAGTTTTGCTGAAAAACATTTGTGGCCGATTGATAAAACCCAACGTGCCCGCGCACGTAGCATCAGTGCAGAGATGCACAGTAGTTTTACCACGTTAAGACAATATTGCAGCATGAATATTGAAGCTGATCTACGCTTTATTGGCACTAAACTCTGGAAAGATCTACCTACATTACGTGCTGAGGTTGCGCGTATAGAGGAAATATGGGCAGAGCGACCTGAAATAAATGGTTTTTTATGTGGCGAGTTTAGCATTGCAGATGCCTTTTATGCGCCTGTGGTCATGCGTTTACTCAGTTATGGTTTACCAATTTCAGCGCCAAGCCAGCAATATATGCAGAATATATTGGCAAATTCTGCGGTCAATGCATGGGTTGTGCAGGCTCAGGCAGAACGTCAATTTGTACAAAATCAGGAACCATATCGCCAACATGGCGAACAATTTATCAAGGGCTAATGTTTAGCTGATCTGTTGGGGTAAATCAAAAAAGCATTGTACCTGATTACGCCCTGTCGCTTTGACTGCATATAACGCCTGATCTGCTTGTTTTAAAATCTCTTTTGGGTTGGCGTTGAACTGAGACATGGCGATGCCGAAGCTTGCACTGATACGAATTTCGCTTTGGTCTTTCAGGCGAATCGATAATTTTTGAATCGCGACTCGGCAACGTTCTGCAACACTTTGTACTTGTGCTAAAGGCGTATTGGGCAGCAATAAAATGAATTCCTCTCCGCCGAAGCGTCCAATATAATCCTGATGCCGTAAATGACTCGATAGACAATTGGCAACTTTGACCAATACCTCGTCGCCGATATGATGACCGTGACGGTCATTCACCTGTTTAAAATGATCAAGATCGAGCAGAATAACAGCATAGCAGGATTTCGAGTCGAGTAAGTTCTGATGCAATGTTTGCAGGCAAAGATTGATACTGCGCCGATTGAGTACACAGGTTAACGGATCAATTTGGCTGAGACGTTCAATATACTCTTCACGATTACGCCATTGGGTGAGTAAAATTTCAAATAACAACAAACATGTCAGAAACACTGGAGCACTAAAAAATAACATGGTATTGACCCAGAAAGGCTGGATAAATATAGTCTCTCCAGAAGACACGACATGGAAAAGTGGCGCATAGGGGATCAAACCCTGACTCGATAAATAGGTACAGCCGAACAACATAATACTTGCAGGAATCATTGCCACATAAATTAGACGGCGCTGAAAAAGAACCAAACCTACCCCAACAATACTCACATAACCAATCATGGTTGCAGGGCTGAGTGTTCCGACTAAATAACTCGCATGGCACAAGCTTAAGGTAAACAGACCAATACTTAACCATGGGATGAACCGTTTCACCCAATTCCGATCACGGTAATAAAGGGTGGGAAAAAGCAGAAGTACAAACAGAGCCAATCCAATCACATCAACCCAAAAGCTGATGTTGAACAATGACATGTTGATCATGAACCAGTATTGGGGCTGCAACAGAATATAAATTTTCCAGATAATCCAGGTGAGGTGCATGCCACATGCCAAGATTAAAATCAGGCTACATTTTTGCACAGTCGACCAGTTCATGACGACATTATCTTCAAAAACAGCTTTGATCAGTCGTTGTTTCATTTGCATATACCTTTGGCAATATCATCGAAAAATGAAGTGCCGTGTTAAAGTCGTTAAAATTTTAATTATTGTGATGTTTTGGGTGTATCTTCGATTTTGTATTTTAAGATAACATACTTAGATCTGTATGAAAATTGATCTTTTTCTAAAAAAGTTGATAAAATTCATACCGATATTTTATTGTTCATGTATTTTATGACGACTTATATTATTTTAATTTTGATCATTTGGTAGAAATAATAAGACCTTAAAAAGTACATTTCATTGAATAAAACGACCTTATTCAATGAAATGTTTTACGCATTAATCTTTGTCTAATTGATGAGCGAATTCAGAAATATCCGCTAGGGCGTGCTTGGCTTGATCAAACCAAGCACTAAACATTTGGAAATTATGCCACATCCCTGTGTAGAGCTTAAATTCTACATCTACCCCTGCTTGTTTTGCCTGATCGCGAAAACGCTTGGCATCATCCAGTAAAATTTCCTTAGAACCTACTTGTACCAATGTTGGTGGTAATCCTGATAAATCATCAAATAATGGAGAAACTTGGGGATTGTCGGTCGCAATACGATTACCGAGATAATAATCAATACCTGCTTCTAATGCTTCAATCGAAAGGAGGGCATCATGTTTTCGATTAAAACGTAATGACTCGCTGCTCAGGGTCAAATCCAGAAATGGCGACATTAAAATCAAACCACTAGGCTGTTCATCCTGATTTTCTTTCAGGCGTAAACAAAGTGCCAAAGCCAGATTGGCGCCACAGGAGTCGCCGGACAGAATAATATCTTTGGCTTGGATACCTTGATCCAATAACAACTGATAAATATCATACAGTGCGTCTAAAGCATCGGGAAAGCCACTTTCAGGTGCAAGAGGATAATCCACATGGATCACCTGCATTTGAGTACGAGCGGCGATATCCGTCATAAAAGCGCGATGAGTGTTTAAACTACCTAAAAAAAACGCACCACCATGAATATGGAAAATAAGTTGAGTAGAAGACGATTGCGGTTTGATTTCCTCTGCTTTGATTCCTGCCAAACGAATCGGACGGATATGTACTTCTTTATTGACTGGAAAAATTCGACAGAGTTGGTCTAATGCTGTTCTGGTCGTACTGGGCGGTAAACTGAACTGGCTTGGGGTGCGAATGACTGTTTTTAAAAAAGCTTCGGTAATATATTGTTTCCACATGGTATTTATCTTCATCATTTTTTCATAGTTGAGGTCTAATTCTAAAAATCGTGCGAAATTAACTAAACAAGTTACAAGGCTACACTAATTAGTCACAGACAAAAATTGCAATATTGTTGTGAGTTTTGAATACTAAAGAGGTCAATAAAGACTTAGGGATACTAAACAAAAATGAAAAAATTTGCATTGGCAATTGGATTACTTGGTGCGACAGTTTTGGCAAATGCTGCTGATCCATTGAATGGTACGGTTTGGAAGACGATTGATGATCAAACGAAACAGCCAAAAGCGATTGTGAAATTCACTGAGCAAAAAAATGGCACGTTGTCTGCGACAATTCAAAATGTATTAACCCCAGGTGAAGAAAATTCTTGTACCAAGTGTGAAGGTCCATACAAGAATAAATCACTTAAAGGTGTCACCATTGTACATAACCTGAAAAATACAGGCGGCACAAGCTATGATGGTGGATCAATTCTTGATCCTAAAACCGGTAAAACCTATAAGCTCAAAGGTGAGTTGGCTGAAGGTGGTAAAAAACTGAATATTCGTGGTTATATCGGCATTTCAGCGCTTGGTCGTAATCAGACTTGGATTCGTGCTAACTGATCCAATCTTCGCTATATGATTTAAAATAGCCGAATTAAAATTCGGCTATTTTTTTTGCAGTTTTTAAGACGCGGCGAGTTGTTGATAAGCGCTTTCATCAAAACCGACCAGATAACCTGTAGAGGTGTGCAAAACAGGACGTTTAATCAAGCTCGGATGGGCAATTAACGTCTCGATCAAATTCGCTTCACTGCTGAGCGCAAATTGTTGTTCATCGGCAGATAACTTGCGCCATGTCGTACCTTTTTTATTCAAGAGGGTGTCTGCCCCAATTTTTTCCAGCCAGACCTTAAGTGTTTCAGCATCAATGCCTTGCTTTTTATAATCATGAAATTCATAACTTAAGCCTTTTTCATTCAGTGCATCAAAGGCTTTTTTCATGGAGTTGCAATTTTTGATTCCATAAATTTTGAACATATACTTGAGCTATATCAATGACAATGCGTCATAGCCTACCCAAAAATAAAACAAAGCTCTAGTCTGTGTTGAAACTGGTCAATATTAAAGATAACAATATTAGAAAATGTGAAAACCCAAAGACTTGTAAAATAGAGCCAATGTCATCATATTGACATATGTTTTGGCTATGATGGTGATCAAAGAATTAAGAAAAAATATAAATAAAGCATTGGATGCAAAAAAGAGAAAACCCGCATTTAATCATCCTGATCATGCGGGTCTCAGTCCAACGTCCATTGTCACATCCCTGAATAACCAAACTAGGTTATATTTTCCTTCCTACGGCGTCCTATCCTTTTGTCATCCTGACATGTCCCTGTGCCGTGCAGCTATAATGCGCTTAAACGGCTGTAAGAAAAATATACAATTTCCACAACAATTGTAGGTAATAACCATTAATTGAGTGTACAAGTGTACTTATTTTTAGCCGATTTTATAGTCAATAATTACAGGTGCATGGTCGCTAAACCATTGTTCTTTATATACCCAAGCATTGACTGTGCGTTCTTTCCAGTCAGGCGAGCAGGCATGATAATCAATACGCCACCCGACGTTTTTAGCACGGGCTTGCCCGCGATTTGACCACCAAGAGTACAGTTCTGCTTCTTGACGGACTTCACGGAACGTATCGACATAACCTAAATCATCATAGATATGATCGAGCCATGCACGTTCATGGGGTAAACAGCCAGAGGATTTTTGATTGCCTGACCAGTTTTTAATATCGATGCGTTTATGCACGATGTTATAGTCACCACAGACAATGATCGATTTATTCTCAGTACGCCATTGTTTTAAAATATGGGCATATTGCTCTAAAAACACATCTTTACGTGCCTGAGCTTCATCACCCGAAGAACCTGATGGCAAATAGAGTGAGCAGATATAGGCTGACTGATCGAGTCCTAAATCAAATTCAGCAGCAATAAAACGCCCTTGTGAGTCAGCCAGTTCAAACCCTAATCCATCCTGCACAGATTTAAATGGAATACGGCTATAAATGGCGGTGCCTGCATAGCCTGCACGTTCGGCAGGAAACAGGTGGGTGTACCAACCCTCTGGCTTAAATTTGTCAGTCCACTGTGCGTGGGTAATGCGACTCTCTTGCATACACACCACGTCTGCCTCAGACTGTTCGAGCCATTCGAGTAGCCCTTTGGTCACAGATGAACGTAAGCCATTTACGTTAATTGAAACCACACGTAGAATTTTTACATCACTTGGATAGCGATCCTTTGGTATCATGCGCAAGTTTGACCTCAATTGATGAATCTGGAGTACCTATGACAACGCCATCGTCTTTTAACCCGCAAGCCTTTATTGAACTCGCGTTATCACGCGGTGTGCTTAAATTTGGTGAGTTTACCCTAAAATCAGGACGTGTCAGTCCGTATTTTTTTAACGCAGGTTTGTTAAACGATGGTGAAGCATTGTCGCTATTGGCTCAAGGCTATGCTGATAAACTTGTACAATGTCAAAATGTCGATGTGATTTTTGGCCCTGCGTACAAAGGGATTCCATTTGTGGCGGCAACGGCTGTGGCATTGTCTCAAGTGCATGCTAAAAGCGTACCATGGGGTTTTAATCGTAAAGAAGCCAAAGACCATGGTGAAGGTGGTGTGTTGGTCGGTGCTGCGGTGGCGGGTCAAAAAGTCTGGATTATTGATGATGTGATCACGGCGGGGACTGCAATTCGTGAAGTGGTGACTATTTTAAAAAATGCAGGCGCAACCATTGCAGGCGTATTGGTGGCGCTAGACCGTCAGGAACGAGGGCAAGGTGATTTGTCTGCGATTCAAGAAGTACAAAAGGAACTCGAAATCCCTGTACATGCTTTGATTACCATGAAAGATTTGATGGACTTTTTGGATGCCAAAGGCGAAAAAGAGGCTTTGGCAAATATGGAAGATTATCGTGTGAAGTATGGCATCTAATTTTTGGATGCTGGTGGAAGGAAGCAAGCGCTTCCTTTTTTATTGAGTTTAGTTCATGAATTTTGGTAAATAATGATTGAAAAATGATGAAATGAAAATGGAAAAAACTCATTGATTGATGTTTATTAATTTTATCTGTAAGAAACTTTCTGGTCTAATTTAAATAATTGATTTAGAGAGGTGTAAAAGGTACGACCATCCAAATTTAAATCAACTTCGATACCAGATTCTAACAAAACTCTTTTACCGACTTCAATTTGTTTAAAACCTTGACGTGTATTTTGCATTTTATTGAGGGGAATTAATGAAACAATAATTTCAGTGCCATTTTTAGATTTTGCAATTAAATTATTTATTTTTAACAATTGATATCCTTTTTTAGATTTTAGAGATTTTTAATTTTGAAAATAGAAGTTAAAGTAATAAAAAATACGTATAAGTACTTTTTATTACTTTACTATGAAGCTATGAATATTTTAGATAGCCACAATATTTACAGCAGTCGGTCCTTTTTGACCTTGAGCTATACTGAATTCAACTTGCTGACCTTCAACTAAGGTTTTAAAACCTGAACTGGCGATTTCGCTGAAATGGGCAAAAACGTCTGGACCTGATTCTTGTTGAATGAAACCAAAACCTTTAGTTTCGTTAAACCACTTCACAGTACCTTTAACAATAGCTGAGTTTGACATAATATATCCTACTAATTTAAAAAAAATTGAGTCATTTTATTGACCGATTATAACTTCGAAATAATAAAGAATGAGACTTAAAATCTAAACAACGAAGGATTATGACTAAAACTGCGATACTTAAGGAAGATCTACCGAAACAAGACTTTTTTTCTAGTTAAGCTGACTATACACTAAAAACAGAAATAATCAAGTTTTTAAATATATATATTTATTTTTTTTATAGACGGTCAATATTTTATAAAAAATAATTTAATTCAATAATATGTTTTATTTTAAAGTGTGATTTCTACTCAACCCATTTAAACTGCTCAAGTAGTTTTTTTAATTCAGTGAATCAGTCCGTCTTTCATCAGTGCCTTTTATTTCTCCCTATGGGAGAAAATTAAACAGGAACAGACTTTAAACAATAATAAAAGAAGTCTAATGCAAGGGTATGTTTATTAAACTACAATTGTTTTGATTTTGCTTTCGTCAAGTCATTGTTTGGTAATATCTAATTTAGCAATATTGAATTTATGACAACGCTTCTATTTATATTATAGTCTATCGGTGACGAACTCCGCATATAAGTCCCAAATAGACATATCAGATTTCTCCAAAATAAAATGCCCAGTTTTAGAAGATGCATTTTGCAGTTGCTGCTACCCATAGTGTGATCTGTTGATGCCTATGTCGAATGAAGTGTTCGTCTTATTT
This sequence comes from Acinetobacter sp. FDAARGOS_515, assembly GCF_003938865.1. NCBI lineage: Bacteria > Pseudomonadati > Pseudomonadota > Gammaproteobacteria > Moraxellales > Moraxellaceae > Acinetobacter > Acinetobacter sp. FDAARGOS_515. Next base: position 1,321,495 of record NZ_RKIX01000003.1, read on the forward strand.
CCAGTATGCACTAAGCATGCTCTACTTATTCACTCAAATACTAAACGTCACGCTCAAAGCTCGTTTATAATCAGTCCAATTGAAAATAAAGAGTGAGCTGGTGATGCGTGTACTTGTCGTAATGGACCCAATTGAAACGGTAAATCTTAAAAAAGATTCCACCATGGCAATGTTATGGGCAGCCAGCCGTCGCGGACATGAATTGGGCTATGCATTACAGCACGATTTATATATCGATCAAGGCAAAGCCTTTGGTCTGATCTCACCACTTCAAGTCTTTGAAGATTATAACCATTATTACGAATTAGGTGAGAAGCGCAAAGAATCATTGGCTGATTACGATGTGGTCTTAATGCGTAAAGACCCACCGTTCGACATGAACTTTGTGTATACCACTTATATTTTAGAACAAGCAGAACGTGAAGGCGCGTGGATTATTAATAAACCGCAATCCTTGCGTGACTGTAATGAAAAGCTGTTCGCAACTCAGTTCCCAGAGCTACAAGTTCCCACTTTAGTCACGTCTCAACAAAGCCTGATTCGTGAATTTATCAAAACACATGGTGATGTGATTGTAAAACCGCTGGATGGCATGGGCGGTATGGGGATTTTTCGTTTATACCAAGATGGCGTAAATATTGGTTCGACACTGGAAATGTTGACCGAAATGGGCACACGTCCCATCATGGCGCAGCGTTATATTCCAGAAATCGTCGATGGCGATAAACGCATCTTGATGGTCAATGGCGAACCGATTCCATATTGCTTGGCACGTATTCCTCAAAATGGTGAAGTACGCGGGAACTTGGCAGCAGGCGGTTTGGGTGAAGCACGCCCACTCACTGAAAATGACAAAATGATTGCTGCCCAAGTTGGGCCATTCCTACGTGAAAAGGGCTTGGTATTTGTCGGGCTAGATGTGATTGGCAATTATGTCACTGAAATTAATGTCACCAGTCCAACCTGTATCCGTGAGATTGATGCGCAATATGGCACATCGATTGCGGATACTTTATTTGATGTGCTAGAAGCAGGTCGTTAATTCACCAAAATCAAGATGATATTCGACATCAGCTTTCGAATATCATCCATGCTGTCCTAAAAAATTCATCAATTTATATCTATTCTCATTTGCCACATCCTCAAAATGAAAACAAGGCAAAAAAGCAGCGCTTTATGTTGCAAACACGTGAAATTTGCTTTCCGTTCTGCTTGCTTTAGGATTAAAATGGATCGCTAAAATAATAGATGTGATTTCCCTATTTTCTTTTGAGTTGAAGAATTACACCGTGACCGATTCACCACAGCACACACCTAAACATGTCATGATGATGGCGGCCGGTACGGGCGGTCATGTATTTCCTGCATTGGCCGTGGCCAAAGAACTACAACAACAAGGTTGTCAGGTTTCTTGGCTCGCTACACCAGCAGGCATGGAAAACCGATTACTCAAAGATCAAAATATTCCGCTTTATCAAATTGATATCCAAGGTGTACGCGGTAATGGTGCTGTACGCAAATTATTGGCTCCGTTTAAAATTTTAAAAGCTACCTTGAGCGCGATGCGCTATATGAAACAACTCAAAATCGATGCAGTTGCAGGCTTTGGCGGTTATGTGGCCGGGCCAGGCGGTTTGGCAGCGCGTATTTTGGGGATTCCTATCTTGATTCATGAGCAAAATGCCGTGGCTGGTTTTACCAATTCACAACTATCGCGTATTGCCAGCAAAGTCTGTGAGGCCTTTCCAAACACTTTTACTGCCAGTGAAAAAGTCGTGACCACGGGAAATCCTGTACGTAAAGAAATTGCAGAAATCCTCAGCCCAAAATGGCGTTATGACACCCGAGCGCAACACAATCAGCCTTTAAATATTTTGATTGTGGGTGGGTCATTGGGTGCGCAAGCCTTAAATGAACGGTTGCCAGAAGCCTTAAAAAAATTAGATATGCCGCTGAATGTGTTTCATCAATGTGGTCAAAAACAGCTCGATGAAACCACAGCACGTTATGCGAATGCACCCGCACATTTAACTACGAAGGTCATGCCGTTTATCGAAGATATGGCAAAAGCCTATAGCGAAGCAGATTTAATCATTTGTCGTGCAGGGGCTTTGACCGTGACTGAGGTCGCGACCGCAGGTGTGGCGGCTGTTTTTGTACCGCTGCCGATTGCTGTGGATGATCACCAGACCGCCAATGCTAAATTTCTGGCAGATATTGGCGCGGCAAAGATTTGCCAACAATCTGCCATGACCCCAGAATATTTACATACTCTTTTGAGTGGATTGATGAATCGTCAGTTATTGTCTGAAATGGCAGTCAAGGCGCGTCAACACGCTCAACCTCAAGCGACTCAAACCGTCGCTGATCTTATTCAAGCTTTATAATTTCGAGTTCGCTATGTCACCATCAACACCAGCTGATCAAGCTAAAAAACTGATTAAAGTCCCTGAAATGCGCCGCATCAAACACATTCATTTTGTGGGCATTGGGGGTGCGGGCATGTGTGGCATCGCCGAAGTACTCAAAAATCAGGGCTATAAAGTTTCGGGTTCGGATATTAAAGCCTCAAATACCACAGCGCAGTTAGAAGAAAAGGGTATTAAGGTTTATATTGGACATACGGCGGATAATATTCAAAATGCCAATGTCTTAGTGGTGTCGACCGCAATTGATCCTGAAAATCCAGAAGTGAAAGCGGCCATAGAAAGCCGAACTCCTGTAGTACGTCGCGCTGAAATGCTCGGCGAGTTGATGCGTTATCGTCATGGTATTGCGGTTGCAGGTACACATGGTAAAACCACAACCACCAGTTTACTGACGACGATGTTGGCTGAAGAAAATCTTGATCCGACTTATGTCATTGGCGGTTTGCTGAATCGTACAGGGGTGAATGCAGCTTTAGGTGCAAGTCGTTTTATTGTGGCTGAAGCAGATGAGTCAGATGCTTCGTTTTTATATCTAGAGCCAATGGCTGCGATTGTCACCAATATCGATGCCGATCATATGGACACTTATGGTGGCAGTTTCGACACGCTAAAAGATACTTTTGTGCAGTTTTTGCATAAATTGCCGTTTTATGGTTTGGCTGTCGTGTGTGGTGATGATGCTAATATTCAGGAAATTTTACCGCGTATTGGTCGTCCAGTCTTGACCTATGGTTTTGGTGAAGATAATGATATTCGTGCGGTTGAGGTCGAACAGGATGGTATGCGCTCACATTTTACCGTGCTTCGTAAAGACCGTGAGCCATTACGTTTAACAATTAATCAGCCGGGTTTACACAATGTCTTAAATGCGCTTGCGGCGATTGGTGTAGCAACCGATGAAGGTGTATCGGATGCTGCCATTAGTCGTGCGCTAGAAGGCTTTAGTGGCGTGGGACGTCGTTTTCAGGTTCAGGGTGAATTTGAGTTGGGCGAAGGTAATGTCAAATTGGTGGATGATTATGGACATCATCCTAAAGAAGTGGAAGCGACCATTAAAGCCGCGCGTCAAAGTCATCCAGATCGCCGTTTGGTGATGATGTTCCAGCCGCATCGTTTTAGTCGTACCCGTGACTGTTTTGATGATTTTGTTGATGTGTTATCGCAAGTGGATCAACTGTTATTGCTCGAAGTTTATCCTGCGGGCGAAAAACCAATTGTTGGTGCAGATAGCCGCTCACTGGCACGGAGTATTCGTTTACGCGGTGAAGTTGAACCGATTTTGGTTGATCCCGTAGAAGGCAACCTGCAAAACGTGATACAAAAAGTGTTACAACCGAATGACTTGTTATTAACACAGGGTGCAGGTAACGTGGGAGCAATTTCAGTCGAACTGGCTCAGCATCATTTGTATTTAAAATAATGCAGTTCACCCTTTTCAATATTGTGCTTTAAAAGTTTAAGGATATAAACGTGTCAAATGCTTCAAAATTCGGCAAAGTTGCCGTGTTGTTCGGTGGGAAATCGGCTGAACGTGAGGTCTCTTTAGATAGTGGCAACGCGGTACTTGAAGCCTTGTTACGTTCAGGTGTACAAGCAGAAGCATTTGACCCTAAACATCGTAGTGTCACTGAGTTAGTGAATTATGATCGCGCTTTCATCGTGTTGCATGGTCGTGGCGGTGAAGATGGTCAAATTCAGGGAACACTGGAATGGTTAGATGTGCCCTATACTGGCACAGGCGTTCAGGGTTCAGCCATTGGCATGGATAAAATCAAAACCAAGCAAATCTGGCAAGGGACTGATTTACCGACAGCCCCGTATCGCATTATCAGCAAAGACTCCAATATTGATGAGATTGTAGATAGCTTGGGATTACCGGTAATTATCAAGCCAGTCCATGAAGGGTCAAGTATTGGTATGAGCAAGGTCGAGAAGAAAGAAGACTTTGCGCAGGCGATTGCCAAAGCCACTGAACATGATGCGATTGTGATGGCAGAAAAGTGGATTACGGGGTGTGAATACACCATTGTGGTGTTAAATGGTGAGGCGTTACCTGTGATTCGTCTGGAACCTCCAAAAGATGTGGCATTTTACGATTACGATGCCAAATACCAACGCAATGATGTGCAATATGGTATTCCATCAGGCCTTAGCGAATCAGACGAAAAGCAACTGCAACAACTCACCTTACGTGCCTTTCAGGCGGTAGGTGCAAGTGGTTGGGGGCGTGTTGATGCTATGCAGGATGAACAAGGGAATTTCTGGTTATTAGAAATTAATACTGTGCCGGGAATGACCAGTCACTCATTGGTGCCTAAAGCCGCCAAAGCGGTGGGGGTTGGGTTTGATGAGTTATGTGTTGCGATTTTAGAACAAACGCTTCAAGGTACGGCTCACTAACTTATGGCTCAACTTCCAGCATCCATGCGCCGTCGTCGTGCGGCCATTACTTCCATCCACGAAAAACCGCCTTCGCCTAAGCAAAAGTTAGTCAATGCGGGTGGGTGGTTATTGTTGCTGGTCGCATTTGTGGTGCTCGGTTTAGGTATCTTTGGCTTGTATAAAGTTATTACCGATGCGCGAATTGCTGAATTAAGTATCGTCGGTACTCACTCGACAACAGAACAACAACAACTCATTCAACACATTCAGCCTATTGTTAAAGATAATTACTTTACTTCGGATCTTGAGCAAGTCCGAGATAAAGCGCTTGAGATTTCATGGGTAGATCGTGTGGTTGTATCACGTGCTTGGCCCAATAGTATTCGAGTCCGTGTATTGCCACGTCATGCGATTGCGCGTTGGGGCACTGGACGATTGTTGAGTGATGGCGGGGATGTGTTTAGCGAAGCAGATCCACAAAATCATCCAAATTTGCCGATGTTGCATGGTCCGCTCAGTCAATCTAAAGCCATGATGCGTCGTTATAACGAAATTAACCAGTTATTTCATCCCGTCAATCTAAGGTTAAAAGAGTTATATTTAACTGAACGAATGACTTGGTTTATGCAGTTTGATTCAGGTTTAAGGGTCATTGTGGATCAGGATCAAACCATGAGTAAGTTGCAGCGCCTGAGTCATCTTGCGCAAACTGACCTAAAACCCGTGTGGCCTAAAATCTCTGCCATTGATTTGCGATACCGAAATGGATTATCACTACAATGGAAGAACGCTATACCACCCAAAATTGTCAATGGTCAGTTTGTTGTAACCAATGATGACACAAATGTTGCAGGTGGAATAACCACGAAGCCATAATATGTGGTTTTAAAATAACAGGCATTTTTGCCCATACTAAACAACGAACAAGTGGTAGTGAGTAATGAGTGAAGCTGTTCCCTCGATTGTTGCGATTGATATTGGGACACATAAAGTTTCAGTTTTAATTGGTAGAGTTCACGCACCGGATAATATTCAGGTCATCGGGATGGCAAACGCGCCGAACCGAGGTATGAATAAAGGAAAAATTGTTAGCCTTGATAAAGTGATTGCTGCAATTAAAAATGCCGTTGCCGAAGCAGAAAATATGGCGGAATGTCGCGTACATACCGCGTGGGTATCGATTCCAAGTACAGAATTACAAAGTTTTTATGCCTCTGGTCGTACCCCAATTGCCAAATCTGACCATACGATTAGTACCAATGAAGTGGTGCGCGCATTAGAATTGGCTAAAGCCAGTCATGTGACACCAGATTATTATCTGGCCAGTGCTGTGCCGTTAGGTTTTGAGCTGGATGACGAACCTGAATGGGTACAAAACCCGATTAATATGTCAGCGCACAGTATGACGGGGCATTATCAACTGATGATGATGCCGATTAGTACCATGCAAAATCTGGATCGTGCCATGAAAGGCGCCAATATTGGTGTCGAAAAAATGGTGGTATCTAGTCTGGCAACTGCGGAAGCCAGTTTACTCAAAGACGAAAAAGAATATGGCGTCTGCTTGCTGGATATTGGAGCAGGAACCACCAATATTGCGGTCTATCTTGATGGTCGTCTGGCTTTGGCACGCACATTACAGCGCGGTGGAGAAAATGTCACACGTGATATCGCTGCCGTGTTACAAACGACGACTGAAGAAGCAGAACGTATTAAGATTTTACATGGCTGCGTCGATTTGAGTGTGGTCAAACCTGATCATATGATTCAGGTACAGGCCATTGATGGGCCGCAAACCATTAGTCGCATAGAGCTTGCTGAAATCATTATTGCACGGTATGAAGAGATTTTTACCCAGATACGTGAAGAGCTTGAACGTACAGGCGCGCTGAGTGGTTTATATCATGGTGTCGTTCTGACTGGTGATGCCTGTCAAATCGAAGGCATGGTGAGTCTGGCACGACGTATGCTTGGTGTTTCTGCACATTTGGGTAATCCACCTTTACAGGTGTATGCTGATGATCAACATCAAGCCGCATTACGCCGCTCAATGTATGCAACAGCAGCGGGACTTTTGCTTTTTAGCCAAAGCGAATTGCAAGATGCAGTTGAAGAAGCAGATGAGGTCAATGACCGCACATTTGTGGATCGTGTAGTCAATGGCTGGAATACTTTGAATAGCAAGTTAAAAGCTATTTTTTAAGATGTATATATTTATTGGGAATATTGTTTGGAAGTTGTAAGAGAAAATTGTCATACTTGACAAGGGAAGTATTGCACAGCATTCTAAAATCTATTGTTTTTTGAAGTATTAAGGCAGTATACGGGCTGAAGTGACTGCCACTTATTGAAATTAGGAACCTTAAAGGTCATGGCATCATTTGAATTTATAGAAGATGAACTAAGCGATAGTAACGGACAAGCCCGTTTCACTGTATTTGGTGTTGGTGGTGGTGGTGGTAATGCCGTACAGCACATGGTGCAATCCGATATTAAGGGCGTAAAGTTTGTCTGTGCCAATACAGATAAGCAAGCGCTGGATAGCATGAATGCGCCGTTTAAAATTCAGTTAGGTGAACAAAGTACCCGTGGCTTGGGTGCAGGTGCCAATCCTGAAGTGGGTCAAATTGCGGCTGAAGAAAGCCGTGAAGTGATTCGCCAACATCTTGAAGGCACCGACATGGTGTTTGTGACTGCTGGAATGGGCGGTGGTACAGGTACAGGTGCTGCGCCAGTAGTTGCTGAAGTGGCTAAAGAAATGGGCATCCTAACCGTGGGTGTCGTGACTACACCTTTTAATTTTGAAGGTCGTCGTCGTCAGCGTTCTGCTGAAAAAGGCATTGATGCACTAGAGTCTCATGTTGACTCACTCATCATTATTCCCAACCAGCGTTTACTGAGTGTGTATGGCGACATCTCAATGAAAGATGCCTACAAAAAAGCAGATGATGTGTTATTAAATGCGGTTCGTAGTATCTTCGACTTAGTTGTGAATCGTGGTCACATCAACCTCGACTTCGCGGATTTGAAAACTGCCATGAGTACTCGTGGTTATGCCATGATGGGTGCTGGTTTGGGTCGTGGTGAAGATCGTGCACGTCAGGCGGCTGAGCAAGCGATTCGCAGCCCACTACTGGATAATGTCAATATTATTAATGCCAAAGGCGTGTTAATTAATATTACCGGTGGTGATGATATTACCTTACGTGAAACTGAAATTATTACCGATGTCGTCAATCAAATTGTGGATCTGGACGAAGGTGAAATTTTCTACGGTACAGTATTTGATCCTGATGCACGTGATGAACTTCGTGTCACTGTGATTGCAACAGGTTTAACCCGTAATGCATCTGATGCAGAACAACAGCCAAGAAAACGTTCAGGTGTTGGACACGTCCAAGTACCAAGTTCGCATCCAACAGATGAAGATGATGTTCCTGCGATCAATAAACGTCAAAATACTGAAGCGCCAGCAGCAACTACTGCGGGTGCAGCGCCACGCTCATCTCCGATGAGTATTCAGGACTATCTAAAAAATCAACAGCGCAAGTAATAAAATCAAACATTTAAAAGGAGGCAGTGTATTTACACTGCCTTTTTTGTTTTTTATCAATAGCTAAATGTGCTAACGTATAGCGGTTTTAAATTGAAGTTAGAGTAGCATGTTGAAACAACGTACCCTCAAACGTGTGGTGAAAGCCAGTGGAATTGGTCTCCATAGTGGTCAAAAAGTGATGATCAATTTTCTGCCGCATGTTATTGATGGGGGAATCGTGTTTCGTCGCATTGATTTAAATCCACCTGTGGATATTCAGGCCAATGCTTTACTGATTCAGGAAGCTTTTATGTGCTCTAATCTGGTTCAGGATGACATCAAGGTGGGCACGATTGAACATGTGATGAGTGCAATCGCAGGTTTGGGGATCGATAATCTAATCATTGAAGTATCAGCTTCTGAAGTTCCGATTATGGATGGGAGCGCAGGCCCATTTATTTATCTGCTGATGCAAGGCGAACTCGTCGAGCAAAATGCACCGAAAAAATTTATTAAAATTTTAAAGCCTGTTGAAGCATTAATTGATGATAAACGTGCCAAATTTAGTCCGCACGAAGGCTTCCAACTAAATTTTACCATTGATTTTGATCATCCTGCTTTTGCCAAAGAATATCAATCTGCCACCATCGACTTTTCCACTGAAACGTTCGTCTATGAAGTTAGTGAGGCGCGCACATTCGGATTTATGAAAGATCTGGATTATCTAAAAGCCAATAATTTAGCGTTAGGTGCAAGTCTGGATAACGCGATTGGGGTGGATGATACGGGTGTCGTGAACGAAGAGGGTTTGCGTTTTTCTGATGAATTTGTCCGTCATAAAATTTTGGATGCAGTCGGTGATTTATATTTAATGGGACATCAAATTATTGCCAAATTTGATGGTTATAAATCAGGTCATGCACTCAACAATCAATTATTACGCAATGTTCAAAGTGATCCAGATAATTACGAAATTGTAACATTTGATAACGAAATAGACTGCCCGATTCCTTATGTAAGTGTGAGCTAAGTCATTGTCTTAGTGGGGTATGTTATATTGTAACTTTGAATTGTGTTAAGTGTGTCACAATATTAATTAAGCACAGTTTTATATTTTGAAATGGTTGTTACTTTTTATTGCTTGCCAAACGTAACAAAGCTTGGCTAAGCTTAGGGTCGTTCACTAATTCAGCAGCACTTCGTAACATTTCTTGGGTGTCTGGTGATAAAGAAGTGACTTCAGTTACATGACTTTGATGCTGATTTTGAGATGTATTTCTTAAACGAAGCTGAAGTTTCTGTAAATCCTGTAGTCCTTCGATTTGAGTGAGCTTAGAAATGTATTGTGTTTGAAGATATCCGAGCTGACTGATCATGGCCTGATTTTCGCCTGTAATCGTCAAAACACCATACTGATAACAGACCACCTGCCATTTTTCTGGTTGCGGCAGTAGGGGCTGAATAAGTTTCGTAAGTCTTTGCCATTGTGCGACTTGCGTTGTAAGAAACGTTAGGTTTCCTGTTTTTATGTGTTTTCTTGTTTGTTGAAACACGTTTTTAGGATCAGTCATCGGGATAGAGTTTTCCTCATCAGATTACGGTCATCTTAAACGTTCATTTCAATAGATATCAAGGACGAGATCACGCAAGAAACTTTTTAAGAACAGTTCAAGAGGTTTTTATGCATTCGAGACGTATACTACTTGCTTTTTCACTGGCAGCTTCTGCTGCATCAGTTGCTTTCGCAGATTATCAAACACTGAATAGCCAAGATGCACCAGACCGCTTAGAAGCATTGTCTCGTACACTTTCGCAAGGCTCTTACACTCATCCTGATGATCTTGACTTACCCGCATCAGCCAAAGTATCGGTGACGCTACGCGAGAAAACAGTTGAATTAAATAACGAATCTCTTGAAAAAAAATATGGGAAAACTGGTAACTCAGCTAGATTCTCAGCTTCAAGTAACAATCCCTATTCTTCATGGCTGATCAAACACCCATTACCTGAGATGACTCGTATTTCATCTGAATACGGTATGCGTACGTTGATGGGCACAACACGTGGACACTCTGGTATTGATTTAGCTGCGCCAAGTGGTACGCCTATTTATGCAACGGGTCCCGGTATCGTGACCAAAGCAGGTTGGGGCACAGGTTATGGTCAATACGTTGAAGTCAATCATGGGAACGGTTATTTGACTCGTTATGCTCACGCATCACGCATCATGGTGCGTGCAGGTGATCAAGTTCAAGCAGGTGAGCATATTGCCAATGTCGGTTGTACTGGACGTTGTACAGGCCCTCATCTACATTTTGAAGTAGTACGTGATGGAGAACGTAAAAATCCATCTAGTTACCTCGCCTTGCTTCCATAATAGCTTTATTGGTCATGCTTACTCCGTGCAATATTTCTATTATTTAAGTTAGCATTAGATTTAAAATATTGTGTATAAAAAATCGCCTATATTGGCGATTTTTTGTTATTTTGAGTAATTAAAAGTCAACAACTATTTATTATCTAAATAATGCTGTCAATCTGTATTCACTGGCATGGCTAACTTGCGCCACCCCAAATATGATAAAAATATGGACTAACCGTAGACTAAGGAAAAGGTGAGTTATGGCGTTTTATGGTGATTCCGACGCACAAGAAACCCAAGAATGGCAAGATGCTTTCGATTCCGTTTTGCAGCATATGGGTACAGAACGTGCTGCTTTTTTACTCGAAAAGCTCTATCAACGCGCAATTGCGAAGCATGTGCCTATTCAGCGCCTAAATACTCCTTACTTAAATACCATTTCAGTAGAAGAACAACCTGCCATGCCAGGCGATCAGGATATGGAGCGTCGTATTCGTGCGCTTATTCGCTGGAATGCATTGGCAATGGTATTACGCGCCAATAAAACTGGTGATGATCTGGGTGGTCACTTGGCCAGTTTTGCATCTTCAGCCACCTTGTATGATGTAGGCTTTAACCATTTTTTCCGTGCCAATAGTGATAGTTTTGGCGGCGACATGATTTATTACCAAGGTCACTGTGCACCTGGTATTTATGCCCGTTCTTTTCTTGAAGGTCGTTTGACTGAAGAACAATTGAGTAACTTCCGCCGTGAAGTGAATGGCAATGGTTTATCTAGCTATCCGCATCCCTATTTGATGCCTGACTATTGGCAGTTCCCAACCGTATCGATGGGTCTGGGACCGATCATGTCGATTTATCAGGCCCATATTCAAAAATATCTGATGAACCGTGGCTTAATTAAAGAAGAAAATCGTAAAGTTTGGGCGTATCTCGGTGATGGTGAAATGGATGAGCCTGAAAGTACAGGTGCCATTTCACTGGCAGGTCGTGAAAAACTGGATAACTTGATCTGGGTAGTGAACTGTAACTTACAGCGTCTGGATGGCCCTGTGCGTGGTAATGGTAAAATCATTCAGGAGCTTGAGTCCTTATTCCGTGGCGCGGGCTGGCGTGTGATTAAAGTGGTCTGGGGTCGTCATTGGGATCCGTTATTAGCCAATGACAAATCAGGCGCATTAAAAGCCGTGATGGAAGAAGCGGTTGATGGTGATTATCAGCGTTATCAGGTCAAGGGTGGAGCGTATACACGGGCACACTTCTTTGGTAAGTATCCTGAAGCTGAAGAGTTGGTGAAAAACTTAAGCGATGAAGATATTGATAATCTGAATCGTGGTGGTCATGACCCATATAAAGTCTATGCAGCCTATGCTGAAGCGATGAAGAGTACAGGTCAACCAACCGTGATCTTGGCGAAAACCGTAAAAGGTTATGGCTTGTCGGATGAGATCGAAGCCGTCAACAAGACCCATCAGATCAAAAAAATGCACGTTGATTCACTCAAGTATGTACGTGATCGCTTCAATCTGCCATTTACCAACGAGCAACTTGAAGAATTACCGCTATATCGTCCAGCAGAAAACTCGCCAGAGCTTAAATATATGAAGGCGCGTCGTGAAGCATTAGGGGGCTATCTGCCAGCACGTCGTAAGGAAAGTGAAGCGTTAGCCATTCCAGATATTTCGATTTTCGATAGCGTCCTTAGTGGTAGTAATGGAAAAGAACAATCGACCACCATGGTGATGGTGCGTTTGATTGCGGCGTTGTTGAAAGAAAAAGCCATTAAAGACCGTGTCGTTCCAATTGTACCTGATGAAGCACGTACTTTTGGTCTGGAAGGCATGTTCCGTCAATTGGGTATTTATGCTGCGCATGGTCAGAAATATACGCCAGAAGACAATGAACAGCTCATGAACTATCGTGAAGCGAAAGACGGTCATATGTTGCAAGAAGGGATCAACGAAGCGGGTGCCATGAGTGCATGGGCGGCGTTGGGCACCAGTTATTCAACCAATAACTTGCCTATGATTCCAATGTATATGTACTACTCGATGTTTGGTTTCCAGCGTATAGGTGATATTGCATGGGCAGCAGGTGATGCACAGGCGCAAGGTTTCTTGCTCGGTGCAACGGCTGGTCGTACAACTTTGAACGGCGAAGGTTTACAGCATCAGGATGGTCATTCTCACATTCTGGCCAGTACCATTCCAAACTGTGTAGCTTATGATCCTTGCTTTGGTTATGAGTTGGCTGTGGTGGTGCATGATGGTTTACAGCGTATGTATGTTAATCAGGAACGAGTGTTTTATTACCTCACAGTCATGAATGAAAACTATGAACATCCAGAAATGCCAGTAGGTGCTGAAGAAGGCATCAAGCGTGGGATGTACTTGTTTGAAAAAGATGACAAGGCCACTGTGCAGCTCCTTGGTTCGGGTGTGATTCTGCGTGAAGTGATTAAAGCAGCCAAGATCTTGCGTGAAGAATATCAGATTCATTCCAATATTTGGAGTGTCACCAGCTTTAACGAATTAGCTCGTGATGGTATGGCGTGTGATGAATACAACCGTTTGCATCCACTGACTGAAGTCACCAAAGAATCTTGGGTGTCTCAGCAGTTGCGTGGCACAGATGGTATTGTGGTATCAGCAACCGATCATATGCGCGCCTATAGCGAACAAATTCGTGCTTATCTGCCAGATAACCGTCCTTATGTGACTTTGGGTACAGATGGTTATGGTCGTTCAGATACACGGGGTAATTTGCGTAGTTACTTTGGCGTTGATGCAGCACACATCGTGGTTGCCACATTGAAAAAACTGGCAGATGAAGGTGAAGTTGAAAACCGTTTGGTGAAAGATGCCATTTCAAGCTTTGAACTTGAAACTGATCGTCCTGTCGCTTGGGCTCCGCAAGCGCATCCTGAAGTTCAGCCTGTTGCAGCTTACCAAGAACAATCAGGTGAGGGGAACTAAGACATGCAAGTGAAAACACCTGATATTGGCGTAGAAAAAGCAACGGTTGCCGAGATTTTAGTCAAGGTTGGCGACCAGATTTCTGAAAATGACAGTCTGATTTTACTTGAATCAGATAAGGCATCTGTTGAGGTTCCAAGCACAGCTTTTGGTGTGGTCAAAAGTATTTTGGTCAATCAGGGTGACGAGGTAACTGAAGGCACTGCCCTCATTGAATTAGAAAGTGGCACCAGTCAAAGTAATGAAGCTGCATCTAAAGAACAGGCGCCTGTTCAAGCAGAGGCAACTCCTAAATCGACGACATCTGAAACCCCAGAGCAAGCAGCAACCCAACCAACGGCATCCACTTCATCTGGTGCAACCACTGTGGTTGAGGTGCAAGTGCCAGATATTGGCGTAGAAAAGGCCACAGTTGCGGAACTCTTAGTCAAAGTGGGCGATGAAATTTCAGAACATGACAGTCTGATTTTGCTTGAATCCGACAAAGCATCGGTTGAAGTGCCAAGCCCTGTTTCTGGAACCGTTGAAAGTGTTGCAGTGAAAGAGGGTGACAGTGTTAAAGAAGGTGTGCTTTTACTTAAAGTGAAAACACACGCTGCAAGTGAAGAGACAACTGAACAAACAGCTACGGCAAATGAAAATACCGTAGCGCATCCTGTCGAGACCACTTCAACAACTGTTGAAGATGAAACGGATACACAGGAAACGGTTAGCTCAGGTGAACAGGAAATTAACGTACCTGATTTGGGTGTTGATAAAGCCACGGTATCTGAAATTTTAGTACAAGTGGGTGATCGTGTAGACGCACAACAAAGTTTGTGTGTGGTCGAATCTGATAAAGCTTCAGTTGAAGTGCCTAGTAGTATCGCGGGTGTGGTCAAAGCGATTCATGTCAGCGTTGGACAAGAGGTTAAACAGGGCATTGCGCTGGCAACGATTGAAGGTGAAGCAAAATCAGCACCTCAAGTCAAAGCGCAAGCTGCTGCACCTGCTGCCCAAACGAGTTCAGTCAAAACCCAAAGTGTTAAAAAACCTGCCGAACAACCAAAGGTTGCTGCGGTTGATTCGGCAAGCAAGCTGAGTCAGGCACAAGAAGCTGAAAATGCTAAAGTCTATGCAGGACCTGCGGTGCGTAAGCTTGCACGTGAGCTGGGTGTAATTTTGGCACAGGTCAAAGCATCTGGTGAGCATGGGCGTTTGATGAAAGAAGACATCTATGCCCATGTGAAACAGCGTATGACGGCTCCTGTGTCAACGGCAACGACTTCTGCGGCACCTGTTGCTTCTGGATTACCAGCATTGCCAGATTTTACTGCTTTTGGCGGCGGTGAAATCAAAACCATGACGCGTTTACAACAAGTGTCAGTACCGCAATTGTCACTCAACAATTTTATTCCGCAAGTGACTCAGTTTGACTTGGCAGATATTACCGAGCTTGAAGCATGGCGTGGTGAGTTAAAAGATGGCTTTAAAAAGCAAGGCGTGAGTCTGACGATTTTAGCTTTTATTGCGAAAGCAGTTGCGCACTTGCTCAAAGAAGAGCCTTATTTTGCTGGACACTTGGCTGATGATCAAAAATCAGTTTTGCTCCGTAATGAAATTCATATGGGGATTGCAGTCGCGACACCTGATGGTTTAACGGTACCTGTGCTGCGTAACCCAGATCAGAAATCGATTAAGCAAATAGCTGTTGAATTAGGTGAACTCAGTCAAAAAGCACGCGATAAGAAATTATCGCCGAAAGACTTACAAGGCGCTAACTTCACCATTACCAGTTTAGGTTCAATTGGTGGAACGGCATTTACGCCGTTGGTGAACTGGCCACAAGTCGCGATTTTGGGTATTTCACCTGCAACCATGCAGCCTGTATGGAATGGCAAAGACTTCGATCCGCGCTTAATGCTGCCATTGTCGTTGTCTTATGATCACCGTGTGATCAATGGCGCAGATGCTGCACGTTTTACCCATAAGCTTACTCAACTGCTTAAAGATATTCGCACACTGTTGATTTAAAATCTGTATTGAAAAAGACCTCGCTTTGGCGAGGTTTTTTTATGTTTAGGTCATTTGAACGATCGATATGGTTTTCGATTTTTGTTTACATGAGATCAGTAAATAAACATTTTTTTAGTATGTTTAATACAGGATTGATCTAAACATTACACAGGGATGCACTAACATAAATGATGAGAAGTGACGCAATGAGATGCAATTAAAAAAACACCTTTAAAACAGTCTAGGAGTAAAGTAATGACAAACCAGAATGATCAAAAAAATTTAGAAGTAGATTCTGATCGTTTGCAAAGCGACAAGATTAAAGCCAACGATTTGGATGTCAATATTTTGGAAAATGATGAATTTTCATCACAGCAACTCGAAGGTTTAACCGATAGTGCTGAATTAGATGAAGAATTTAAGCAGGAGAAAAAAATGAAATCAAACCAAGATTCTAATCAATCAAGTGAACAAACAGATACTGGTCAGGATGACAGTCAGGGCAATCAAGCGATACGTGAAGCTGTGGAAAAAATTGATGCAGAGCAGTTAGAGAAAAATTTAAAAGATCGTCATCCAGAGCATCCTAGTCCAAATCCTGCTCCATTTATATCGCGAGATGAGGAGAAATAGATCGAATCAAGTCAAAAATTTTGATTTTGTATTCAAAAGATGATTCGTTCTGTATTAAAAATCTACTCAAAATAATATGAATTATTTTCTTAATTTGATATGATAAGGCTACTTCATTGGGGAGTAGCCTCCAGTTACGCAAAGTAATTGGGTGATGATCAACATAATTGTTCCACCGAACATGGTCATCATAGCTTGAACGTTTGCGCGTTCTTTAGTTGGCAAGACCTTTGATTTATCGTTCTGCACTTTTGGCTAGCAGGGGCGATAGGTCATAGGTATATATGCTAGCCAGAGAACAGATATGCAAGAATTCCTGATTTCGACTTCTGTTGTTGCCCTTGCTGAAATGGGCGACAAAACCCAGCTTCTCGCGCTTTTACTCGCTGCCCGGTTCCGCAAACCTGTTCCTATTCTGATTGCAATCTTGTTGGCAACGACTATCAACCACGGTCTATCTGCGGTGTTGGGTCAATGGCTCACTACAGTCTTAAACCCAACGGTGATGGTATGGGTGCTGGCGATTGGTTTTATTGGAATGGCACTCTGGATGTTAATTCCAGATAAACTGGATGATGAAACCGATAGTATTAATAAATGGCAACGTTTTGGTGTGTTTGGCGCCACCTTTATCTTATTTTTTCTGGCTGAAATTGGAGATAAAACACAAATTGCGACAGTCGCTTTAGCCGCCCGTTTCGATAGCGTATTTTGGGTAATGCTGGGTACGACCGTGGGTATGATGATTGCCAATGCGCCAGCCGTATTTATAGGCAACAAAATGGCAGATCGTTTGCCAATCTCGCTGATTCATAAAATTGGTGCTGCGATTTTTCTGATCGTCGGTATTTCAACCTTGGTTCAGCATTATTTCTTTTAAAACAAATATAAATGATCAAGCATCTGTTCGCAGGTGCTTTTTTATGCCCGATTTCCAGTCCTAAACAAGTCATAATTTTATCGCAATTAGAATCCCATTGTTTTATTATGGAATTAAACTAAAATTTATCTTAATTGGGGAATTGGGGTATGACATTTGAACATACAACTTCACAAGTGTTATTTGATCGTGATGGGCATCGGTGTATTCGCTTTAGTAGCTTAGTCAAAGGTGAAGGGGTACAGGCAAATCAATTTTTGATTATTGATCAGCAACGCGCCGCTGTCTTGGATCCTGGTGGCGATTTGACCTATATGCCATTAACCATGGAACTGAATAAATATACCCGTCTGGAAAATCTGGACTATGTCATGGCCTCGCATCAGGATCCAGATATTATTACCTCTATGCCTCGTTGGCTGGTCTATACGAATGCCAAAGTGGTGGCTTCAAAACTTTGGGCACGATTTTTACCGCATTTAAGTTCAACGTTTATGAGTGAACGGATGAAAGGGCATTGGCTAGATCGGCTGATTGAATTGCCTGATGAGGGTCAAGTGTTGCCTTTGGGGAATAGTCATATTGTGGTGGTGCCGGGACATTTTTTACATTCTGTGGGTAACTTCCAGTTTTATGATCCGATCTCGAAAATTCTATTTTCAGGTGATATGGGGGCTTCGATGGTGGATGATGCTGCAAAACCGATAGAAAATTTTGCTGAACATATTCCAAACATGAAAGGCTTTCATCAGCGTTATATGTGTTCCAATCGCGTCATTCGTCTATGGGTCAATATGGTTCGTCAGATGGATGTCGAAATGATCGTGCCTCAACACGGAACAGCATTTGTTGGAAAGGCACAGGTTCATGCGTTTTTGGACTGGATAGAAGACTTACCCTGTGGGATTGATCTTATGGATCAGACCAATTTTGCATATCCTGTTAAATGATCAATTCATAACAGATTTTGATAGTGACTCTGTTTTAAAATAGCAGTAAGGTTAAGCGATCTTATTGTTATTTTACTTTTTACAATAATAAAGGAAAACAGAATGACACTATTGAATGAGCGACAAAGCCAGATCGCCAGCTATATCATTATGACTGTTGCATTACTCATTCTGATTCCATTACATCTATTGGTGGCTTTTTTATCTGGTTTCTTGGTTTATGCGCTTCTCACCAAACTAAGTCCGTATGCTGAAAAGTTTTCCAGTGGCAAATATGGGCGAATTATTGCAGTTGCCATTTTTAATATCGTGGTGATCAGTATTTTGGTGTTTCTGGTTTTTGGTTCTATTGCGTATGTGGTGCATGATCTGAAAGACGGTGGACTGGTCACCATGAGCCGAAATCTGGACACTCTACTTGAACGCTTTCAACAGGAGTTTGGTCAATATTTTTCAGGCTATATTCCTGAAAGTCTGGATGATATGAAGCAGTACGCCTTTGAGTGGCTGAAAAATCATGTGGAGACCTTACAACATGCAGGCACAGATGCTTTACATGCCTTTGTAACCATGATTATTGGGATGATTTTAGGGGCTTTGGTTTCTTTAAGTCCCATTGAAGACAGTGAAAATGTACCCAGCTTTAAGCACCAATGCCTACAACGTTTAAACGTACTCTATACGGCTTTTAAAAATGTAGTGTTTGCTCAAATTAAAATTTCAATTGTGAATACTTTTTTGGCAGGTATATTTATTTTAGCGGTTTTACCCTTACTCGGCATGCATTTACCTTTTGCCAAAACACTGGTGATTTTAACCTTTATTTTTGGACTGATTCCTGTTGTGGGAAATTTGATTTCAAATACATTGGTCATACTCTCTGCCATTAGTATTTCGTTTACGGCTGCCACGATTGCCTTTATCTATTTGGTATCGATCCATAAGCTTGAATACTTTTTAAATGCCAAAATTATAGGCCAACGCATCAATGCCAATGCATGGGAACTCTTGATTGCAATGTTATTTTTTCAGGCGGTCTTTGGTCTGGCTGGTTTGATCGTTGCTCCTATTTATTATTCTTATTTTAAAAATGAAATGAAACAGGCGGGACTCATTTAGCGCGAGTTTATTCAATTTAAACTCAAAACAAAGATGTCATAAAATTTCCCATAATAAAAAATGAAATTTAATGGCAAATTTGTTTATAATAGCGCACGGAAACTACCAGTGAGATTGTTATGCTGACCATCGTTCAAGAAGCGTTAACCTTCGATGATGTCTTATTACTCCCTGCCTACTCTACAGTTCTTCCAAAAGATGTCTCCTTAAAGACACGTTTGACCCGCGGTATTCAACTTAATATTCCTCTTGTTTCGGCTGCAATGGATACTGTGACTGAGTCACGTATGGCGATTGCTATGGCTCAAAACGGTGGTATTGGTATTTTGCATAAAAATATGGATATTGCCGCGCAAGCAGCAGAAGTACGTCGTGTCAAAAAGTTTGAAGCAGGCATGGTGAAAGACCCGATTACGGTGACCCCTGAAACGACAGTAGGTGAACTGATTGCCATTACACAGGCCAATAATATTAGTGGCGTACCTGTGGTCAAAGATGGCAAAGTGGTTGGGATTGTGACAGGGCGTGACACACGTTTTGAAACGAACTTAAATCAGCCGGTTAGCAATATCATGACCCCCCAAGACCGTTTAGTGACGGTGAAAGAGGGCGAATCTAAAGAAAATATTCAAGCTTTATTGCAAAAACATCGTATTGAAAAAGTATTGGTGGTGGATGACAGCCATGCCTTGAAAGGCTTGATTACGGTGACTGACTTCCGTAAAGCTGAACTGTATCCAAATGCATGTAAAGATGAATTAGGTCGTTTACGCGTGGGTGCTGCGGTAGGTACAGGTGCTGAAACTCCAGCACGTGTAGAAGCGCTAGTTGAAGCAGGGGCCGATGTGATCGTGGTGGATACTGCGCATGGTCATTCTGCGGGCGTGATTGAGCGTGTGCGTTGGGTGAAGCAAAACTACCCACAAGTTCAGGTCATTGGTGGCAATATCGCAACAGGTGATGCGGCTTTAGCGTTGCTCGATGCAGGTGCGGATGCAGTGAAGGTCGGGATTGGACCAGGTTCGATTTGTACCACACGTATCGTTGCGGGTATCGGTGTTCCACAGATTTCAGCGATTGATAATGTCGCTTCTGCACTGAAAGAACAAATTCCATTGATCGCTGATGGCGGTATTCGCTATTCAGGTGACTTGGCAAAAGCCATTGCTGCGGGTGCCAGTACGATTATGGTCGGTTCACTCATGGCGGGTACCGAAGAAGCACCGGGTGAAGTTGAATTTTTCCAAGGGCGTTACTATAAAGCGTATCGTGGGATGGGCTCATTAGGTGCAATGTCTGGCGCGACTGGTTCATCGGATCGTTATTTTCAGGATGCCAAAGCGGGTGTTGAAAAATTGGTACCAGAAGGTATCGAAGGTCGTGTTCCTTATAAAGGTCCAATGAGTGCGATAGTGCATCAAATGATGGGTGGTTTACGTTCATCGATGGGCTACACAGGTTCTGCCAATATTGAAGAGATGCGTCAGAATACCAAGTTTGTGAAAATTACCTCTGCGGGGATGCAAGAGTCACATGTGCATGACGTGACCATTACCAAAGAAGCCCCGAATTATCGGGTGGGTTAAATTTCACCATCGCTACACATGAAAATGCCGTCAGTTCACTGACGGCATTTTTGTTTTGGTGTAAAGTAAACACAATGAGAGAAAGGCTGTGATCGAGCAGTCCATAATAAGTGAGTAGAACATGAGTTATTTTGGAACAGATGGCATTCGTGGAAAATTTGGAGAAATGCCGATTACCCCTGAGTTTGCACTCAAACTAGGATTTGCCGCAGGTAAGGTTCTGGTACGCACCAATCCTAAAGCCAAACCATTGGTAGTATTAGGCAAAGATACACGACTGTCAGGATATATTCTGGAAGCCGCTTTACAGGCAGGTCTGAATGCGGCTGGGGTGTATGTGCACTTATTAGGGCCATTGCCAACGCCTGCGATTGCTCACTTAACGCGTGCTTTACATGCACACGCGGGGATTGTGATTTCAGCATCGCATAATCCTTATTATGATAATGGTATTAAGTTTTTTTCCAGTGAAGGCAAAAAATTACCTGATCATTTACAGGAACAAATCAATCAAGAATTAGAGCATGACATCCAGATCGAAAATACCGCCAATCTGGGGAAAAGCGTTCGGGTTAAAGATGCCAATGGACGTTATATCGAATTTTGTAAATCGACGTTTCCCTATCATTTTGACCTGCGTAATTTAAAAATTGTGGTGGATTGTGCCAATGGTGCAGCTTATAGCGTCGGACCAGCGGTGTTTCGTGAATTGGGCGCCAAAGTCGTGGCCTTATACAACGAACCAAATGGTCTAAATATCAATGAACATTGTGGTTCGACCCATCCAGAACAGTTACAAAAAGCAGTGCTAGAGCATCAAGCCGATCTTGGCATTGCTTTTGATGGCGATGCGGATCGTGTGATTATGGTGGATCAATTTGGTCATCAGGTTGATGGCGATCATATTTTGTATATTTTGGCGACTCAGGCCAACAACAAGCCTGCGGGTATTGTGGGAACAGTCATGAGCAATATGGCGCTGGAATTGGCGCTGGAAGCAGCACAAGTGCCATTCGTTCGTGCCAAAGTGGGTGACCGCTATGTGCTGCAAGCGCTTGAGGAAAATAATTGGGTGATTGGTGGGGAACCATCAGGTCATGTTTTAACTTTAGATAAAAGTACTACGGGTGATGCAATTATTGCGGCATTGCAAGTGCTGACCGTGATGGTTGAACAAGAAAAAGCGCTGCATGAATTGGTCGCTGACTTTAAACTATTTCCACAAGTCTTGGTCAATGTTCGTCTTGATCAAATGATCGATCCGTATGCGGTACCTGCTTTGGTGGCAGAGTTTGAAAAAGCCGAAGCACAACTGAAAGGTCGTGGTCGTTTATTGATTCGTAAATCAGGCACAGAACCAGTCATTCGAGTGATGGTCGAAGGTGATCAACAAGAAGAAGTGACAGCGCTTGCCAATCATTTGGCTGAAGCTGTGCGTTTTCACGCCACTGCTGCATGAAAGGGGAAATCATATGAGTGACCTGATTAAAGACCTGAGTGAATTACGTCTCAGTTATGAAAAAGGTGAGCTGTATGAAAATCAAGTCAGTCCAAATCCTCATGAGCAATTTTTACAGTGGTTTAATTACGCACTAGAAGCAAAAGTTCATGAGCCGTATGCCATGTCGGTGGCAACCTGTAATGTTCAAGGTCGCCCACATGTACGGACGCTGTTGCTGCGTGGTGCAACAGAAGCTGGTTATGATTTTTATACCAACTATGACAGTCAAAAAGGACAGGATTTAGCTGAAAATCCTTATGTCGAGCTGATGTTTTATTGGCATGATCTGGAACGACAGATTCGGATTGGTGGTCAAGTTAATAAAATCCCTGAACTTGAAGCGATTGATTACTATCATAAGCGTCCACGTGATAGCCAGATTGCGGCACACATTAGTACGCCACAAAGTGGTGTCATTGAAAGTCGTGATGTGTTGGTGCAGCGTTTTAATCAGCTCCATGGTCAGGTGGGTGACAAAGCTGAATTGCCTAAACCCGAGTTTTGGGGGGGATATCGCCTACAGCCTGATTATTATGAATTTTGGCAAGGTCGACCCAACCGTTTACATGACCGACTCAGTTATGCGAAAGTGGATGGTACATGGAAGTTACAGCGTTTAATGCCTTAGATGATCCGATTTCAAATTAGACAACGCCCTTTATTGACACATCCTGAACAGTTTCAGGGTGTGCCGACTTTTATTGCTCAGAATTGGGTTGTCTGATTATTTTTTAAAGCTATTGATGTAAGTTTTTAGTATTAAACGACGTTCTCTGTCGCAATGATTTCAGTTTTAAATTGCAATTTGGCAATAATGGTTAGATCATTACTCAAGTTGTTCAGTATAAAGTATCAGTTTATGAAAGTCGTATCGTTTTTTGCAGGAGCTGGTGGTCTGGATTTGGGTTTTGAGCAAGCTGGCTTTGATGTAGTTTGGGCGAATGAATATGATAAAGAAATTTGGTCAACCTACGAGCTAAATCATAAGAATACAATTTTAGATAAGAGAAGCATCGTTGATATTTCATCAGATGAAGTACCTGATTGTGATGGAATCATTGGTGGTCCACCTTGTCAGAGTTGGTCAGAAGCTGGGTCAAAACGTGGTATTACGGACAAAAGAGGACAGCTTTTTTATGAATTTATGAGAATTCTTGCTGACAAAAAACCAAAATTCTTTCTAGCAGAGAATGTTTCCGGAATGTTATTACCTGCACACAAAGAAGCTTTGGAACATATCAAACAAATGTTCCAAGAGATTGGGTATAAACTTTCTTTTGAGCTTTTGAATGTTGCAGATTTTGGTGTTCCCCAAGATAGAAAGCGAGTTTTTTTTGTAGGTTATAGAGAAGATTTAGGTAAGAGATTTGAGTTTCCTAAACCAATAACACCTATTGATAAAATTACATTAGCACAAGCAATTGGTGATTTAAGTGAAAATGTCTTACCAGCGAAAGATGGAAACCTCACGAATGGAGCTGATTGTAAAGTCCTAAATCATGAATATATGACTGGTGGATTTTCATCCATTTATATGTCAAGAAATAGAGTTAGATCATGGGATGAGGTTTCTTTTACAATTCAAGCTGGTGGTCGGCATGCTCCATTGCATCCACAAGCGCCTAAGATGAAGTTTGTAGAGCAAAATATCCGTGAATTTATAAAAGGACAAGAGCATCTGTATCGCAGATTAAGTATTCGTGAATGTGCAAGAATTCAAACATTTCCAGATAATTTTTTCTTTGATTACAAAAAAGTTAGTGCTGCCTATAAAATGATTGGAAATGCTGTTCCAGTAAAAATGGGAAAAACCTTAGCAGAAAAAATTTATAGTGATTTAAATGCAATAAAGATATCAACTAATAGGACGTTTTCTGAAGAAGTTAATGGGGCTGTTGTAAAAGAAAAATTAAGTGAGATTGTAAACAGGATGTCTGCATAATGGTGAAAGTGGCAAAGCAAACAATTAATGGCAAAGCTTTTGAATATGCGGTATTACTTGAATTTCAAGCTCGTTTGACATCTCTTGTTTCAGTAATAGAGATTATTGAGAATGAACCATATAACACAGCATTGAATTGTTTTAATAGTTTCCTTGAAGCTGAACAAGATAAATTTAGATTGATTGCAAGTTTTGCTATTAATTATTTGATTGATCTAGAGCCACGTCTATCTAATCAAATTGATATAAAGGATGTATTACAATTAGAAATTGTTGCTGATAAGGCTGGGGAGTCAGGAGATGTCCGTGATGTTTTGGCATTACGTTCTTCACAAAATTGGGAAATTGGTATATCCGCAAAGAATAATCATAGAGCAGTAAAACATTCTCGTTTATCCAATGATATTGATTTTGGTCAGAAATGGTTAGGTTTATCTTGTACTAATACTTATTTTAGTAAAATCAAACCAATCTTTGATCATCTAGCTCAAATCAAGAAAACTAGTAAATCAACCCAAAAATGGGAAACGTTAGGAGATTATCATAGTTCTGTATATATACCAGTTTTGGATGCTTTTAAAGAAGAGTTAATTCGTCTAGACAAGGAAAATCCCGGGATTGTTGCCGCAAGATTGGTAGAGTATTTGATAGGCAATAAAGATTTTTATAAAGTTATTAAGGGAAGTAATAAGGTTGAAATTCAATCTTATAACTTGCATGGTACGTTGAATCTACCATTCAAAAGTATTAAGCCTAAAGCTAGAGTTCCAAAACTTAAACTCCCAAATAGATTAATAGAAGTTGTATATAAAGAAAATTCACATACAACCTTACTAGTCACATTAAATGAAGGATGGCAAATTTCTTTTAGAATTCATAATGCAAGTTCAAGAATTGAGCCCTCATTAAAGTTTGATATTAATTTGGTTTCAGCGCCCCATTCTCTTCATGTAACTCAATTATTTGTAAGTTAAAAGTCGACAAATATTGTAAATGACCCAATTTCAAATTAAACAACGCCCTTTATTGACACATCCTGAACAGTTTCAGGGTGTGCCGACTTTTATTGCTGAAATTCTGGCACGTCGTGGGGTCAATTCAAATGATGAGCTTGATTTAAAACTTAAACATTTGCTTGCGCCGCAGTTGAAAGATCTGGACAAAGCGATTCAATTGATTGATCAGGCGATTGATCAGCAACAAAAGATCGTGATTGTCGGGGATTATGATGCAGATGGTGCCACCAGTACGGCATTAATGATCTTGGTACTGCGTGATATGGGCGCAAAAGTTGAATATCTCGTTCCTGACCGCTTTAAATATGGCTATGGCTTAACGCCTGCCATTGCAGAGTTGGCAGATCACACTTTTCGGCCAGATTTATTGATTACGGTAGACAATGGGATTTCCAGTCATGCAGGTGTTGAGCGTTGTCATGAATTAGGCATGCAGGTCATTATCACCGACCACCATCTAACCACCAAAGCTACGCCACAGGCTGAAGCCGTGGTCAATCCCAACCAACTAGGCTGTGAATTTCCAAGTAAGGCATTGGCGGGTGTCGGTGTGGCTTTTTATTTACTGGCAAATCTAGCGACCTACCGCAGCAAGCTGAATAAAAGCAGTTCTAAAATAAGTCAATATCTGGATTTGGTGGCACTCGGAACCTATGCAGATGTGGCGAGTCTGGATTATAACAACCGAATTTTAGTCGATGCAGGTCTAAAGCGGATTCAGCAACAACAATGTCGTCTAGGCATATTGGCTTTGCTAGAAATCGCGAAACGTGATGCAGCCAGTTTAAAAGCGCAGGATTTGGGTTTTGTCCTCGGCCCACGCATCAATGCCGCTGGACGCATGGACAGTATGAATATCGGCATTGAATGTTTATTGGCAGATGATTATGCCAAGGCTTATCAGATTGCAGTACAACTGAATCAGCTCAATGTTGAACGCCGTCAAGTTGAAACCAGTATGAAGCAACAGGCTCTCAGTTATCTGGAGCAGCTTCAACTGGAGACAGAGAGCATTCCTTCTGCCTTAGTCTTATTCGAACAAAGTTGGCATCAGGGGGTGATCGGGATTGTGGCGGGTCGTTTAAAAGAACAATTTCATCGTCCCAGTATTGTCTTTGCGCCAGATGAAGATGGGCAGCATATTAAGGGGTCGGCACGTTCTATTGATGGTATTCATATCCGTGATGCAATTGAACGTGTGGCGGAGCGCCATCCAGAGTTAATTAGTCATTTTGGTGGTCATGCTGCGGCAGCGGGTTTAACTTTGCATAAAGATCATTTTGAGGCATTTAAACAACATTTCACCGATTTGCTCGCGGATATGGATCAGGAATTATTTCAGGCCACATTATGGACAGATGGTCATTTGCCGCATCACGCTTTTGATCTGGAAACACTGAGTCAGATCGAACAGCTCGGACCGTGGGGACATAAATTTCCCTTACCTCAGTTTGAAGGGGAGTTTGGAGTACTTGATTATCGCTGGCTCAAAGAGAGTCATTTGAAGCTTAAACTGGCTTTGGATCATGGTGCAACAGTGGATGCTATTGCCTTTAATGCAAAAGATAAATTTGAATTCAATCCAATGAAAGAAAGTGTACGGCTGGTGTATGAACTGGAGCGCAATCAATTTAATGGTTCGGTCAGCTTACAGCTACGGATTATTTATTTAGAACAATAATTGAATTTAGAAAACAACATAAAAGTAGGCTAAATAACGAACTTGCTTTTATTTTGCCCTTTTTATGTGAAATGAAAGCGTTCTTATTTATTCAATAGCGTGATCTGAGCTGTTTTCATCTTGAGGAAATATTTCCTCAATTGTTAATTTAAACTGTCTTGATAATTTGAATGCCAGAGACAGACTCGGGTCATAACGGCCTTTTTCAATGGCATTAATCGTTTGGCGAGACACACCCAGCAAAACAGCCAAATCATTTTGCGATAATCCTTGATTTTTGCGTAGTGTAGGAAGCTTATTTCTCATCGATTGTAATACCAAGAACCTATAATTGTACTCATTGACCAAAAGGTTCCCATCATAGGCCAGACAATAAACATGGTCAGTTTGGGAAATCCAATATTTTCCAAAAAGCCGTAGCTAAAAGTAAGGAATGCGGTGCCGAGGAAACTAATGGCGAGTGCTTGTAATTGAATTTTACGCTGTAATTCATCAAAACGAATAAATTGACGAATAATAACCCAGATCACCAGTATAACGGGAAGCACGGGAAGTAAAGAAACCAAGACTTTTAACGATTGATTTTCAATATGAGTAAGTGCTTTTAATGAAATAATTAAGATCACCACATAAAATGTAATGGCTAAAACTAATTCCAGAACAGCACGAGATTTATTCATTGGATACCTATGTAAAGTTTGCTTTACATTAAGAGTATTCGTAATTTATAAAAATGTAAAGTTTTATTTACATTTTGGAGGTGTAAACGTTTACTAAAATAAAAATTAAATAAAAGATGGGGGACAATGCTGACTGAAATAAATAAGTTATATTCATTAAATTTTAAAATAAAAAAATCGCTCAATTTGAGCGATTTTTTTTAAGGATTGTTTTGAATTAGAAACGGTAAGCAGCACGAACACCATAAGTGTTGTAGTTGTCACCAAATCCGATACGACCTTCAACGCTGACTTGTTGATTGAGGAATTTCTTCGCGTTAATACCCCACTCATCACGATCTGTTAAGTCGTTATTGTAGTAATCTGCACCTACGCTAAGTGTTTTATCGATATAGTAATCACCACGAACACGATATTCATCTAGATCACCAAATGCACCGTATGCTTCAAGGTTTACATCATGTTGACCGACTTGAGTCACATATTTGGCACGAATAGTTGGGTCAGCACCATCATCGCCATCTTTCTGGTCATAACCTGTTACACCCAAAGCAAGTAACAAACCTGGTGTTGGTAAGTAACCGATTTCAGCGCCGTAAAGAGTTGTTTTACTATCAATTGGGCTGTTATCGACTTCAAATTCTTCACGACCAATACGACCACTCACATAGAAGTCACTATTTGGAACATAGTATTCAGCGCCAATACCGTAGTTAGTATCTTTTACGCCATCGTTGTCTGCATATTTAACGTTGGCACTCACGTTACTAGCACGGTCAAGAAACGCGGCTTCTGCAAGTGGTGAATTACGGGTTTGTACAGGGTTAAAATAGTAAGTTCCATCTAAACCAAACTGATGAGTTGCATCATAGTCATCCCAGTCATTATAGGTATAAGAACCGCCGACTTCAGCCTGATAGGCATGTGCAGTACCAATGCCTACAAAGGCCAATGTGGATAATAAAGCAGATGCAATTGCTAATTTTTTCATGGAAATCTCCCCTCCAAAGTTTTTAAAAAAGTAAATCTTTTGTTACAACTTAGAGTGTATTGGAAAATTATGGTGCGTCAATCTTGGCTTAGTAACTGTAGTGTAATAATGTAATTGCAATGTAAATTTTTAAATATAAGTTATTGTAATTAAATAAAATAATTGAATGTTTTGTTTTATTAAAAGATACGTAGTTTTGTGAGTATTGTAATATTTTGCTCAATAAAGAGGCATTTTTGTGAGTCAAGATTTTCAGATGCACATCATGATGGAGAGTAAAATGCTTTAATAAATAGCAATAATGAAGCCGAATACAGAAAGCTATTCAGCTTATTTTAAGTTTTTTCAGTGTGCGGTCTGAGGTTTTCATCGCAGTGATCATGTTTCATATCATGTCTTAAAAAACACTTTATGCTAAAATAATGCGCTATTTATTTTTGATGTGAGCATAATCGCGTGGAAATTAATCCTTATCTAAACCAATTAAAAGATTTAACTGATCGTAGTCAAACACTACGGGGGTATCTTTGACTACGATCTGAAAAAAGAACGTTTAGAAGAAGTCCTGCGTGAATTAGAAGATCCTGCGATCTGGAATGACCAGAGTCGCGCTCAAGCGATGGCCAAAGAAAAAGGCGAGCTTGAAAATATAATTAATGTGCTGGATGGTTTGGCTGAACAACTTGAAGATGCCAAAGCCATGCTGGATTTGGCGGTTGAAGCTGATGATGAAAGCTTACTGGTGGATGTGGACGCTGAACTTGCCACCGCTGAAGAAGAACTGGCCAAGCTAGAATTCCGTCGGATGTTTAGCAACCCCATGGATCCAAATCCATGTTATGTCGAGATTCAGGCGGGGTCTGGCGGTACAGAAGCGCAAGACTGGGCATCGATGCTGTTACGGATGTATATGCGCTGGATTGAACGTCATGGCTTTAAAGCTGAATTGATGGAAGAGTCAGATGGCGATGTGGCAGGCATTAAATCTGCGACTATCCGTGTAGAGGGTGAGTATGCCTATGGTTGGTTACGCACCGAATCGGGTGTACATCGCTTAGTACGTAAATCACCCTTTGATAGTGGTAATCGTCGTCATACTTCATTTAGCGCGGTGTTTGTATCACCTGAAATTGATGACAATATCGAAATTGAAATCAATCCATCCGATGTGCGTACCGATACTTACCGCGCTTCAGGTGCGGGTGGTCAGCACATTAACAAAACCGATTCTGCGGTGCGTTTAACCCATGCGCCAACAGGGATTGTGGTGGCATGTCAAAATCAGCGCTCGCAACATGCGAACCGTGATCATGCATGGAAACAGTTACGTGCCAAATTGTATGAGCTGGAAATGAGTAAGCGTAATGAAGCTGCTCAGGCACTGGAAGACTCCAAATCTGACATCGGTTGGGGCAGTCAAATCCGCTCTTATGTGCTGGATGATTCACGTATTAAAGACTTAAGAACTGGGGTTGAGAACTCCAATACTGGCGCTGTACTGGATGGTGATCTGGACAAATTTATTGAAGCCAGTTTAAAACAAGGTCTCTAAGTTACAAGTCAATTGGCAAAGCAAATTTACATGCGATGACAATATATCTATAAAAATAGATATTAATATCTAAATTATTCGATATAATGAGATCAGGTGTTGAACAATGCTTTGTCATTTAACCCATGAGCAAGGTTTATGGATGTAGATGCGATTTTTAAAGCCTTAGCCAATCCGACTCGCCGGCAAATTTTGCAATGGTTAAAGCAGCCAGCTCATTATTTGTCGGTAGAAGAGTGTGGCAATTTTGAACGTGGTGTTTGTGCGGGTCACATTGAACGTTTAGGCAATGTCTCCCAATCTACCATGTCCAATCATTTGTCTGTATTGCAACAGGCAGGATTGATTAAGGTCGAAAAATATGGTCAATGGTCTTATTTTTCGCGTAATGAAGCATTGATTCAGCAATATCTCGATCATTTAAAACAAGCACTGTAACTCAAGCAAACAGTGTGAGCCGAGGCGATTATGGCTGAATTGAACTCTCCCTTGAAAATTGGCGATTTTGAAATTAAAAATCGTCTGGTCATGGCTCCTTTAACCCGCGCACGAAGTGGTGAAACTCGTGTTCCTAATCAATTGATGCAGGAATACTATGCCCAGCGCGCCAATGCAGGTCTGATCTTGACTGAGGCGACATTGATTGCCCCTAAAGCAGTCGGTTATGCAGAAACACCAGGACTGTGGTCAGAGCAACAGGCACAAGCATGGCAGCCAATTATAGAGGCAGTCCATGCACAAGGCTCAAAAATGGTGGTTCAGCTTTGGCATGTGGGACGTATTTCTCATCCAGATCTTTTGGATGGCGATACACCCGTTGCACCAAGTGCCATTCAACCAGCTGGACACGTCAGTTTATTACGACCAAAACGTCCATATGTAACCCCACGTGCATTATCGATTGAAGAGATTCAGGAGATTGTCGCGCAATATAAACATGCCGCGGAGTTAGCCAAAGTTGCTGGTTTTGATGGAGTGGAGTTGCATGCGGCAAATGGTTATTTGATTGACCAATTCTTGCAAAGTACCACTAATCAACGTGAAGATGAGTATGGCGGTAGCC
Source organism: Acinetobacter sp. FDAARGOS_515 (assembly GCF_003938865.1). Taxonomy (NCBI): domain Bacteria; kingdom Pseudomonadati; phylum Pseudomonadota; class Gammaproteobacteria; order Moraxellales; family Moraxellaceae; genus Acinetobacter; species Acinetobacter sp. FDAARGOS_515. Next base: position 1,352,767 of record NZ_RKIX01000003.1, read on the forward strand.
TTGAAAATCGAGCGCGCTTATTGTTACAAGTAGTCGATGCATTTATTGAGGTTTGGGGTGCAGGACGTGTTGGCGTGCATATTGCACCGCGAGCAGATTCGCATGACATGGGGGATGCCAATCCACTGGAAACCTTTGGCTATGTGATGCAACAACTGAGTCAGCGCCAGATTGCCTTTGTTTTCTCAAGAGAATATCAAGCTGAAGACAGTATTAGCCCACAATTGCGTCAGCAATTTACAGGGGCGTGGATCGCCAATGAAAACCTAACGCCTGAATCAGCCAAACAGCTTTTGGCATCAGGTGAAGCAGATGCGGTTTCTTTTGGTAAAGCCTATATTGCCAATCCTGACTTATTGGAACGTCTGGAGAAGAATCTGCCATTCAATGAGTTAAATCCAGAAACCATTTATGCTAAAGGTGCATTGGGATATACCGATTATCCGGCTTTAGCTGAGCATACCCTCGAAGCTTAAACAGTCCATTTTCTTTAGAGCGGCACACTTTAACAAAAGTGTGCCGCTCTGTTATATTCAAGCCCTGTAAAATCAATTGAGATCAAACTATTTGGCGACTCCATTTTGGTATAACTTTTTATTGGCGTGTATCAAGCCTTTTTATCGCTGGAAGATCAAACAGCGCGCTGAAACAGATGCACTCTATCAACAGGAATGTCTGGAGCGTTTTGGGCCATTTCAGCCTGTTAAAAATCGTCATGCCTTATGGTTTCATGCAGTTTCAGTGGGTGAAACCAATGCCGCGCACCCATTGATTGAACATTATTTAAAATTGGGTTATCCCGTTCTGGTGACCAATACCACCAAAACAGGTCAGACGCGCGCCAAATCTTTATTTTTAAAAGAACCGTATCTGGATCTATTTCAGGCGGTATATTTGCCTGTGGATCAAATTGATCTGCTGCAACAGTTTTTTGCAAAATACCAGCCACGTTTTTTGGCCTTAGTCGAAACAGAATTATGGCCAAATTTAATCGATCAAGCCAGACAACATCAGATTGCAGTGATGGTACTCAATGCTCGGCTTTCTGAAAAATCGGCTAAAGGCTATGCACGAGTAGCGGGTTTAACCCGAGCGATGCTGAGTAAAATAGATATTTTATTGGCACAGGATCAACCCACCCAACAGCGCTATATTGAATTGGGTTTAGCCGCACAAAAAGCACTAATAGTAGGTAATATCAAATTCGATATTTCAGCCCCCCCCCATTTTCTTGAGCAAGCCGAGCAAATACAACAGCAATGGAGATTGAAAGAACGTCAAATCATTACACTTGCCAGTACCCATGCGCCAGAAGAACAATTATTACTTGAGGCACTGCGAGAGGATTTACAAAATAATCCTGCCTTATTATGTATCGTGGTACCGCGTCATCCTGAGCGTTTTGATGAAGTCTTTCAATTATGCCAGAAACTCAATCTAAACACTCAACGACGTAGTTTGGGTCAGAACGTTCAACCCGACACTCAAGTTTATCTAGCTGATAGTATGGGTGAATTATGGTCATGGTATGCCTTAAGTCAGGTCTGTTTTGTCGGTGGTTCGCTCAATCAACCGGGGGGCGGACATAATATTTTGGAACCGATGGCGCTTTATGTGCCGACCGTGATTGGCCCGCATTATTTTAATTTTCAAAATATCGTGGATGAATGTGTTGCTGAACAGGCGATTGACATTGCACCCGATGCACAGGCGGCAGTGGCAGCGTTTCGACATTATTTATATGATCAAGAGGCTGCAAAACATATGGCAGCTCAGGCACAACGAGTGTTAGCGCGGAATCAGGGGTCATTACTACACCATATCGCTGTAATCGACCACTATCTGGATCAACAGGTGAAGGATGCATGAATATTGTGTTATTGGAACCCGAGGATGTTAAAGAGACATTGTGGGTCATTCACCAGTCCAGACAATATCAGCATATTATTCAGCATTTAAAATTGAATGTCGGTGATCGGCTCAAAGTTGGGATTCGCAATGAGACACGCTATCTCGTTGAAATAAAAAAAATTGATTTCGATAAAATCTGGATTGAACCGATTCAACAAGAAAAAGTGCCTGCCAAATTGCCCGTGACTTTAATTGTGGCATTGCCCAGACCCAAAGTGTTACGTCGTATTGTGATGGACAGCGTGACATTGGGTGTGGACAAGTTGATACTTATCCACAGTTATCGTGTGGATAAAAGTTATTGGCAAACGCCTTTTTTAAAACAATTGGATCATTATGTGACTTTAGGCTTGGAGCAGGCAGGAGATGTGGTTGTTCCCGAAATTGAGTTATACCCACGTTTTAAGCCATTTGTTGAAGATATTTTGCCGCAAATGATCGATAAAGATCGACCTGCTTATTTGGCACATCCTTATGCAGAAACTGCCATGCCCTATGCAATTGATCATCCTTGCAGCATCATTATTGGGCCAGAAGGTGGATTTATTCCTTATGAGGTAGATTTACTGACCAAAAACGGCTGCCAAGCGTATCACTTAGGCAACCGTATTTTAAGAACAGAAACCGCTATTTCCTATTTATTGGGAAGATTGTCTGTTTGATTCTGCAGTTGTTGCTGTATTGAGTAATTCTGGTGCACTTTGATGGACTTTAAGTTCCTGAATCGGGTAAGGAATGTTGATGGCATTTGCACTAAATGCCTGTTTGACTTCAGCCTGAATCTCACTAATCGAAGCTGAAATCCCTGTTTCTGTCGTGTCTACCCACCATTGAACGGTAAGATTAACTGAAAAATCGGCCAATGCGGTGACATTGACACTAAATGCAGGCTGACTCAGGACATTACGGTTATTATTCAGAATATCCAGAATAATCGATTTTGCTTTTTGTTCATCATCTTCATAGCCAATACCCACCACAAATTGGCAACGTCGACGTTGATAAGCAGTATTCACCGTAATAGCGCTGGTATAAACCGTTGCATTTGGAATCACTAAACGGCGACCATCAGGCGAACGTAAAAAAGTCGCACGGATTTGAATATCTTCGACGGTTCCTTCCATACCATTGACAATAATATCGTCGCCAATACGAAATGGTTCACCCAATAAAATCAGAACGCCTGATAATAAGTTCTGGAAAATATCCTTAAAGGCAAAACCAATCGCCACCGAACCAATCCCTAGCGCACTGACCAGTTGACTTGGGGTAAAACCGGGAATGGCAATCACCAGTGCAATGAGGAAACCCACAAACATGATCAAAACACTACCGACACGATTCAGTACCAAGACCAGATTCTGGCGGGTATAACTGCGATTGCTGAGGGTTTTGGCGATAAAAAATTTAAAGACTTTGGTTAAAAGCCAAAAAATCAAAAAAACGGCCAAAGCAATGCATAAGTAAGGCACACGTTCCCAGAAGCTATCCACGATTTTATCAATCGCGGTATAGGCATCGTGGTATTTTTCAGTATGTTGAATGACCGATTTTGTGGTTTTCTCACCCGCTTGTTGAATCAGTTGAGCGGTATCGGTTGCGACATCGCTCAGTTTATTATCTTCGGCCACATTGATTTCCCAAATACCAGCTTTAAAAAACAAGGCGATAGTGTAGTACGATCACCTATATCCCTCAACTAGGTTGCAATAGAGATTAGAAATAGCTTGTACCTTTTTGTACGATCTCTGTTGGGGTTTGCAGTTCGCCTGTACTAGACATGAATGAAATCAGGCTGGCAACAGAAAATAGACTTAAAATCATGACAATAATCATGAGCCACGCCAGAATTTTTTCCCATACGGCTGACGGACGCGGTGCACCATAATCATTCAAGCCTTTGCTTCCTGGAACAAAAAGCACATAAAGCATAAATAGAAATTGTACGAGCGGAATTAAAATCAATAAGCACAGCCAACCACTACGATTGGCATCATGTAAACGACGAACTAAAAAAACGATATGAAAATAGGCAACGATTGCCCATAACACCAAGATGCCGATGCCCATCGCGCCACTAAACAAATCCATGACTCGATCATTAATGGAAAAGGTGCTTAGACTAAACGCGCCCACAAAAACGCCTAATGCTAAATAGGCAACTACGGTCACAATATTTAAAAAACCATACCAACCTAGATAACTTAGACGATTAAAACGCCCATTGGGAGATAAAGGATTATCTTTTATTTCAATACTATTTCTGGCAAAGAAAGGAGAATTGGAAGATGGCTGTGTCATATGGTCCTCATTTTTTTGAATGGTTATATTCGGATGAAATGTTACAGTTCTTAAGCTTTAGTGAAGCTACAGTTTGAAATCTTCATTAAAAAAAGTATAGCTAAGTACACAAAAAATCAATAATTTTATTCGAAAAGATAATGTCTGAACTAAAAAATTAGGCTATGTTGAACTAAGACCAAAGCATTATTGTTTGCACTTTTATGCTGTGTTCATACTGCTTAAGGCGGAATAAAAATCAATAAGTAAATGACTGACAAAATCTCGTGATGAGAGATCAAACATCAAGGAAGGGAACAGCATGAATGACATCTATCCAGTACCTGAAGAGTTTAAAAAAACAGCGCGAACGCTTGAGGCGGATTATTTTGAGCGTTACCAGAAATCGATTGAGCAACCTGAGGAGTTCTGGGCAGCCGAAGCGAAACGACTGGATTGGATCAAACCCTTTACCCAGGTCAAAAATACTAGTTATGACACCGACAATTTTAAGATCGAATGGTTCGCTGATGGTGAGTTAAATGTCAGTGCAAACTGTCTCGATCGACATCTCAAAGAACATCCACATAAACCTGCGATTATTTGGGAAGGTGATCACCCTTCACGGCATAAAATTATTTCGTTTAAAGAGTTATACGAAGAAGTTTGTCGTTTTGCCAATGTTTTAAAAAAATATGGTATTTCCAAAGGCGACCGTGTGGTGCTGTATATGCCAATGGTGTCCGAAGCCGCGATTGCCATGCTGGCCTGTGCGCGTATTGGTGCGGTGCATTGTGTGGTCTTTGGTGGATTCTCTCCAGATTCATTGGCGAGTCGAATTGAAGACAGTCAAGCCAAACTGGTCATTACTGCCGATGCGGGAATGCGTGGTGGGAAACAACTTCCTTTAAAAGAAAGTGTCGATGAAGCACTAAAACTCGATGGAACCCAGAGCGTAGAGCATGTGATTGTGGTGCATCGCACAGGTAATCCAATCCACTTTCAACAAGAGCGTGATCTTTGGTATCACGAAGTGATCACAGAAGTTGATGAGATTTGCCCGCCTGAACCGATGAATGCCGAAGATCCTTTATTTATTCTTTATACTTCTGGCTCAACAGGAAAACCCAAAGGCGTGTTGCATACCACAGGCGGCTATCTGGTCTATGTGAATTCGACCTTTAGAGAGGTTTTTGATTTAAAACAGGACGATATTTACTGGTGTACTGCGGATGTAGGCTGGATTACAGGACATAGTTATCTGCTTTATGGACCTTTGTCTAACGGAACGACGACCTTAATGTTTGAGGGCGTTCCGCAATATCCAACATGGGCGCGCATTGGGCATATTGTTGATAAGCATAATGTCACGATTTTATATACTGCACCAACGGCTATTCGTTCCATGATGCGTGAAGGTGATGCCTATGTCCGCGAAAGTGATCGTAGCAGTTTGCGACTTTTAGGAACGGTCGGTGAACCGATTAACCCTGAAGCTTGGTCATGGTATTACAATGTAGTAGGTGAGGCTCGTTGCCCTGTGGTCGACACATGGTGGCAAACCGAAACAGGAGGGATTTTGATTTCTCCGCTTCCAGGGGCTACAGCTTTAAAACCTGGTTCTGCAACACGCCCTTATTTTGGAGTACAGCCTGCGCTAGTAGATGGAGAAGGCAACGAACTTGAGGGCGAAGCCGAAGGAAATTTGATCATTAAGGACTCATGGCCGGGGCAAATGCGAACGATTTGGGGCGATCCGAATCGTTTTATTGAAGCCTATTTTTCCACATTTAAAGGCAGTTATTTTACGGGCGATGGTGCGCGGCGTGATAAAGATGGATACTACTGGATTACTGGGCGTGTCGATGATGTGTTAAATGTATCTGGACATCGTTTGGGAACTGCTGAAATTGAAAGTGCCTTAGTCGCTCATGAGCATGTTGCTGAAGCTGCCGTTGTGGGAATGCCACATGAAATTAAAGGACAAGGCATTTGTACCTTTGTGACTTTACAGGCAGGAGTCGCTGAGTCTGAAGAATTACGGACAGAATTAGTCCAATGGGTACGTAAACAACTTGGACCGATCGCCACCCCTGATGCATTGCACTGGGCGCCTGCTTTGCCGAAAACCCGTTCAGGAAAAATCATGCGACGTATTTTACGTAAAATTGCGGCGAACGAACTGGACAGTCTGGGTGATACTTCAACACTGGCAGAACCCGCGGTGGTGGAGCATTTGATTGCCACCGTTTATCCAGATCGTTGATCTTGATTGCTAAAAATACCGTCACCAAGACGGTATTTTTATTTTGATGCTGAGTATCTTCAAGATTGTGATAAAGCAACAGGCTCAAGTTTGTTAGGCTATCGAACTGATTTAAAAAATAAAGCAAGGATGAAAAACATGAATGCCGTTGATTTTTCACTGCACAACGATCCGATTGAAATTGCCCAAACACTGGCATCTGAATTTGAAAAGACAGCAGCGGCGCGTGATAAACAAGGTGGTAATCCAAAAACTGAGCGCGATCAACTCCGTGCCAGTGGATTATTGAGCTTATCGATTCCTCAACAATATGGAGGAATTGGAGCAGACTGGCCAACCATTTTTAACACGATTCGAATCATTGCACAGGCTGATAGTTCATTGGCACATGTTTATGGATTTCATCATTTACTGATTGCGACCGTACAATTATTTTCCCAACCTGAACAATATGCCAAATGGTTTGAACAAACGGCGCAGCAACAATTATTTTGGGGAAATGCACTTAATCCGCTAGATCAGCGTGTACAAATCGAGCAACTGAGTGAAGATGAATATTTGTTTCATGGAGATAAAAGCTTTTGTTCTGGTTCAATGGACTCTGACTTTTTGCTCTGTTCAGGTTATTTAAACGATCAATTACGCATCGGAGTGATTCCAAGTCAACGCGAGGGTATTTGTTTTCTAGGCGACTGGAACAATATGGGACAACGTCAAACCGATAGTGGTACAACGCATTTTGAACAAGTAAAAATTTTTAAAGATGAATTATTGTTAAATCCTGGCCCTTTAAGTACGCCTTATGCCAGTTTAAGACCATTGATTGCTCAATTAATATTTGTGCATTTATTTTTGGGTGTGGCCGAAGGGGCATTTGAAACTGCCAGACAAGCCGTTCAGTCACAAAAAGCATGGTTTAAATCAAGTGCTGAAACTGCAATCCAAGATCCCTATATTCAAAAGCATTTTGCCGAATTTTATGTTCAGCTTGAAAGTGTTCGTTTGTTGACAGAAAAAGCAGTCAAACTGTTACAACACGCATGGCAGCAGGGAGAACAATTAACGGCACCGCAACGTGGCGAAGTATCTGTTGCGATTGCCACAGCTAAAATTGCTGCGACGCAAAGCAGTCTTTTTATTACTCAGAATATTTTTCAGGTGATGGGCGCACGTGCCACAACTGCACAACTCAATTTGGATCGCTTCTGGCGCAATGTACGCACTCAAACCTTACATGATCCGATCGACTACAAATATCAGGAAGTGGGCGAGTGGGTGTTGACGGGAAAAGTCCCTGAGCCGAGTTTTTATTCTTAAAAAAAGTGCATAGCACACTTCATCTAACAATCGATTTAATGAAAATAAAAGACCTCAAGCCGAGTCCTGAGGTCGAGTGATTATTATTAGGCTACAGCATATTTCTTATTGTTTTTATTCAAGCTTATTTGACTCAAGCCGACTTCGCAGTCGTTTGTACTCGTTGTTGTAACTCTAATTCACGAACTAAAGGCAGAACCTTTTCACCAAAATATTCTACTTCTTCAATAAAATGTAAAAAGCCAGATAAAATCAAATCAACACCAACATTTTTGAGTGCCACGATCCGTTCGGCGATTTGCTCAGGTGTCCCAATCAGATTGGTTTTGAAGCCATCGTTATATTGCACCAGATCTTCAAAAGTGGATTTTGCCCAGTTACCTTCACCTTCAGGACTGGCTGCGCCTGCCTGACGGGTTGCGTCATCAAAGGCATTGACTGCTTCGATGTTGGCTTGATCAATAATTTCCTGTAATACGGCTTGTGCTTCTGCTTCCGTATCGCGAGCGATGATAAAGGCATTAACCCCAATTTTAACCTGATGATTATTTGTTTTGGCTTTGGCACGAATATCATCCACTTGTTTTTGAATTTCCTCTACAGTATTGCCGTTGGTGAAGTACCAGTCTGAAACCCGTGACGCCATATCGCGGGCAGCACGTGAACTACCACCCTGAAAGACTTCGATGCTCGGTTTCTGAATCGGCTTTGGTTTGAGGGTATAATCTTTAAATTGGTAATATTTACCATCAAAACTAAAGTTATCCGTTGTCCAGATACCCTTGATGCTACGGATAAATTCTTCAGAGCGCACATAACGTTGGTCATGTTCAGGCCATTCTTCTCCAATCGCATCAAACTCACCCTTAAACCAACCACTCACCACATTAATGGCAATTCGTCCATTAGTCAGATAATCAATGGTTGCCAGTTGTTTGGCCGCCAAAACGGGTTTCCATGGGCCAGGTAAGATCGCAGCAATCACTTTAAGCTTTTCAGTTTTGGCCAAGAGGGCATGACTAAAACTGACCGACTCATGTTGATTTTCTGCCCCATAACCTGCGGTAAAGCGGATCTGAGTCAGGGCGTAATCGAAGCCATTGGCTTCGGCTACCTGAGCCAAACGCACATTATAGTCGTAGCTCCAGTCTGTACGCTGTTCAATATTACTGACCACAAGTCCACCACTGACATTGGGAACCCAATAAGCAAATTGAATCGGCTGGGAAGAAAATTCTGACATGGTCAAACCCTCTAAAAGTGTTTCGTCGTCTTAAGCGACATTGGTTTTTAAATTTTTATTAATTTTATGATGTAGGCGTGATTCAGCCGCATCCAGACTTGGAACTGCTGCTGAGGGAAGCACTTCATCCTGTTCAATTTGTTTATTAATGCCCAGATTTTGATTGGCTTGCTCAGTTTTGGATTTGATCACTTCAGCGCGTTGACCTTTGGCAGGTGCCCATTCCAAAATAGGTAAAGCACGGGCGACTGCTAACGTAATGCGATCGCGCAATAATTCACTTTTAATGGTGTACTCAGCGGTAAAGTCGCGATCTGTCGCATAGACACCAATCGGTAAAGTTTGGGCCTGAAAGAAGCTAAACAAGGGACGTAACTGATGTTCTAATACCAATGCATGGCGATCACTACCGCCTGATGCTGCCAAAAGCACAGGAACATCCACTAATGCAGTTTGTTCAACAAAATCAAAAAAATGCTTAAATAAACCCGTAAATGAAGCGCGATAAACGGGAGTACCCACAATGAGTGCGTCCGCAGCTTCAACTTTGGCTAAATCATCCTGAACCCGTTGTGGTAATTGATTGCGATAAATTGCACCTCCTAATAAATGTCCAATTTCACTAAATTTAATAAAATGGACATTGATCGGGGTGGCTTCACCCAGTTCATTTAAAATTTCCTGAACCAGTGCTTCTGTTTTAGAAGGGGTATTTAAACCACCAGAAACCGCAACAATATTTAAAGGATTTAACGAAGCATGAGAACTAGACATGAATAAACTCAATCACATTAATAAAACTGTCTTTATTAATTCCTATTGAGCGGTTTAGGTAAAATAAGGAAATGACCAAAACTTATCTTTTTTTTTGATATATCGCTCACATGACGATAATCTTGATTTTTATAAGCATAACTAATTGAATATTATAAATATAATATAAAATCATATATTTATAATATTTCAAACTGGGATTATATCAAAAATTGCTGAACTTTTTCCTGACCGTAAAAATGGAAAAAATTGATCAAAATGAACGACTGATCCGACATTTGGACAAAAATTGGGATAATATGACATATCCTTAATAGCCAGAGTATGGTTAGAATTAATCTGACCGTGCCAAAGATTTCTCATTTCGCTTATGAATATATTAATCGTTGATGATCATCCGCTGTTTCGTCATGCTCTCATTCAAGCTGTGCGATATAGTTTTCCTCAGGCGCAGATTCATGAGACTGCTGCCGTCAATGAGTTTTATGAGCGTCTGGAAAGTGGTTCTGAACCTGATTTGGTGTTGCTGGACTTAAACTTGCCAGGAGCGTCTGGCTTTTCAGCGCTGGTTCATGTGCGGGCGCAGTATCCTTCCATTCCGATTATTGTGGTTTCTGCACACGAAGAAGCCTCGATTATTCAACGTGCCATCGCACATGGGGCAATGGGTTATATTCCAAAGTCAGCTCATCCGAGCCATATTGGGGAAGCGATTCGTCAGGTCTTGGAAGGTGAAATCTGGTTGCCGCCAAACTTACCGAATAATGTGAGTTTTGACCCGCGCGCTGCTGATGAAACTGAACTGGCAGAGCGTATTCAGTCACTCACACCACAACAGTTCCGTGTCTTGATGATGGTGGCTGAAGGGTTGTTGAACAAACAAATTGCCTATGAACTGGATGTTTCAGAAGCAACCATCAAAGCCCATGTCACCGCAATTTTCAGAAAGTTAGGCGTGCAAAATCGTACTCAGGCAGTTCTGGCCATTAATGCTTTAAATATTGAAGAAAAAAGAAAATAAAGCATGTGAAAAAGCATTTATTTTATGTATTCAGGATCTCTAGCGAGATCCTTTTTTTATCGCATGAAAATGCATGAATCATGGTTTAGGAAAATTGGAATCCAAACTATATTTTGGAAAAACGTTAAATTCATCACACTTATTGATATTAAATTAACTAATTCAATTAAAAAAAGAAATAAACAGAAATCATTGGCGCGTTTTTTGCTAAATCCAGTCTAGTCAGCATTTAAATAGTAATTACAAAAAAGGCAGATACAAATGGCTTTAGGGGATACATGTGAAGAATAATCAATTGAAATATGCAGCGATTGCACTATTAAGCATGGTTTGTACGACCCAGCAGAGCTGGGCAGAAACTGCACCATATATGACCGATATGAGTACAATTAGAGCAGGAAATACAGCGTGGATGCTCACCTCAACTGCACTGGTTTTATTGATGACCATTCCAGGTATTGCTTTGTTTTATGCAGGAATGGTGCGTAAAAAGAATGTATTGGCAACCTCTTTGCAAAGTCTAACGATTGTAAGTATTTCTACTATTTTATGGGTGGTCATTGGTTATAGTCTGGCGTTTACGCCTCATTCACCGTTTATTGGTGGACTGGATCGGGTCATGTTGAATGGAGTTGACTTCAATTTAGTACAACAAAAGCTTTCGGTGAGTCATATTGCGCCCAGTATTCCAGAAAGCGTCTGGATCATGTTCCAGTTGACCTTTGCCATCATTACACCTGCGTTGATTACAGGGGCGTTTGCTGAACGAATGCGTTTTTCAGCCATGATCTTGTTTATGGTGTTCTGGATTTTATTAGTCTACGTGCCAGTTGCCCATTGGGTCTGGGAACCAAGTGGATGGTTGGCTCAACTAGGTGCACTGGATTTCGCAGGTGGCACGGTGGTGCATATTAATGCAGGTGCCGCAGGGCTAGTCTGTGCTTATATGTTAGGCAAGCGTCGTGGTTATGGTCGCGAACCTTTTATTCCAAATAATTTGATGTACACCTTTATTGGCGCTTCATTGCTTTGGGTCGGCTGGTTTGGGTTTAACGCAGGTTCGGCAGGCGCAGCCGATGGCCGTGCAGGTATGGCGATGTTAGTGACTCAAATTGCGACCGCAGCAGGGGCTTTGACATGGTGCTTGGTTGAATATTTAGCGCGTCAAAAAGTCACTTTATTAGGGGCATGTTCTGGCGCTGTCGCAGGACTGGTGGCGATTACACCAGCTTCTGGTTTTGTCGGCGTTAGCGGTGCGCTGATGATCGGTGTCTTGGCAGGTGTGTGCTGTTACTGGGGAGCCACAGGTCTAAAACGATTACTCAAAGCCGATGATTCTTTAGATGTTTTCGGGATTCATGGTGTAGGAGGCATTGTAGGAGCCATTCTCACGGGTGTATTTGCGCAAAAAACTTTATCAGGCGTAGAAGCGCATGTCGGCGTACAGGCACTTGGTGCAATCGTAACCTTTATTTACAGTGCACTGATTTCATTCATTATTTTGTTTATTCTCGACAAGATTGTAGGACTTAGAGTGAATGAAGAACAGGAACAACTTGGATTGGATCTGGCTCAGCACGGAGAACACATTCCTTAAACAGGCAATGCGAGCCATATCGATGCCCTGTGAAAAATCGCACAGGGCATTGTGGTTTAAATCAATCAGGAGTGAGAACATGAAAACAATCTATACAGATGATCCATTGGTCAATAATGAATTATTTAGCTTGGCGACTCAGCTTTATGTCAGGTTGCGCCGTGAAACTGGACGAGTGGTGGATGCCGTCTATATGGCAAAAAATAATGACTATGCTCAAGAAATCATGCACTTGGCTGCATCGGTGGATGATCGTGAGCTTAAAAATTTGGCGGAAAAATTAGACAAGATTTTAAATGGTGCTACCACTCAAAGTCTAAAAGCTAGTTCAAAGATCGAAAGTAACCTTTCTGGATTGAGAAGCACAAGTCCAGAATTACAAGCCGAACTTCAGCAGGAAGAGGTACCGCATCATTATATTGGTGCATTACGTTAAGAGGTGTCTGTACGAGGATGACCATGACACAACAGGTGCAGATGTATAACATGATCTAAACCCGTTTAGTCTAACGGGTTTAGATCACTGCATGATTTTATGCGAGGCAATCTTGTTTTAAGGTCACGTTGTCGCAATACAGCGGATTGAGCGCACATTGCAAATCATCAATTTGTTCTTGAGTCACATAACCTTTTTGTTTGAGATAATCTGCAACACGATCATCACGCAAACTCAAAAAAGCCGCATCATAAACGCCCAAATCAACAAATAAAGCCGCTGTTTCCAGACTGTTAAAACGATCAAGGAAAATATCATCGCCACACATTAAAAAGATATGATCCAAATCAGCATTGGCTTCGACAGCTAAACGTTGTGCGAGTTGCTGTGGAGGAGTTTTAATGAACAGTAAATCAGAAAGCTCATCAAATTGAGTGGTATCAAGTTCATCATTGTTATTTTTAACACGACCTAACCACGCCTTAAAGACTAAAACTGCACCACCACGGAGTAACATGCTCCAGATTTGGTGGCGTGTCGCATGATCCAGAGTCGCAGTTTCCGCTTCAAGGCTTGCAAGCAGTGTACTTTCTTGCTGTGCAAGTTTGTCAAATAAACCCAAACCTTGTGGATGATAGGCAGCAGGTGCAAATACATCAAAGTGAAGTTCATTGAAGACATTCAATGCCAGAGGCACTGCACTGCGATATATACTTTCTAGGGCTTGCACATGGGTTGGATTAAGTTTGCTATGAGGAAATAACGCTTGCCAGTCGATGTCTGGGAGTAAGGCATTGGCGCTGTATTCACGATAGAACTGAAGTGATTGATGTTGACCGTGAGGAACTGCCTCTGAAATATTCATGATTTTTGTCCTTGAAAATAATTCTGCGAATTTCCATGCTGTTTTTGGATGAGCCAAAATAGTGAAGCTCACGCGCATCATGGAATCGACTTTTTACTCTTCTTGTTATGCGGTATTCAGAAAGCAAGGGGTATTAGACTAAAGTTCTATACTGGATTTTAATTGTTAAATATTTATAAAAAACAATATATTATGTAATTGTAACTAACTATTCGCATGTTTTATTACAAATTGGTGAGACTTTGCCATAGTGGATTGTGAATTGGAAACTTTGGTCAATTGGGGAATAGCAAAAGGCTCATTTTCTGAGCACTTTTGCCTATTTGTCAAAATAAAACGCCAATTTTCATCTTGAAAGCTCACTGTAATATTCTGAAATGCAAAAGCTCGACTTAACGTTTATGTGTCTGAACTAATTTTTAGACCTGATAACCAGGCGCGTAATCCTGCGGGTTTTAGCGGTTTTTTCAGCAGTACAATATTCATTTCCTTTAATCGCTGAGGTAATTCAGGATCTGAATCGGCGGTAATCAGTGCCACAGGTACAGAGGTAGGGCGATGTGCCAAAATAAAGTCCATTCCAAGTTGATCTCGATTTAAATGTTGATCGATCAACCAGACTTGAATATTTTCAGTCTGAATAATAGTCAAGGCTTGTTCTGGTTCAGTTGCCTTAAATACATCATAGCCCCACTTCGACAATAAAGCGGCCATACCATCCAAAATGGTTTCGTCATTATCCAAGCACAGCACCCGATAACCTGTTGCCAGAATAGCCGTATTCTGTTGCAGAGCGGCAACCGTCTTTTGTGGTGCTGGAACGGTAGGCACTTCAATCATGAAAGTGGAACCTTTTCCAAGCTCAGAGTAAACTTCTACAGGATAATCCAGCAGGCTGGTCATCCGTTGTACAATCGCTAGACCCAGACCTAAACCTTGTTCACCCCATGGCGAGGTATGACCACAACGCTCAAATTCCTGAAACAGTTTAATTCGCTGTTCTTCCGCAATACCCGGACCTGTGTCCCATACCCCGATGCGGATATGTTGAGGTTTTCTAGCTGAACGCAATACACCCACCACCACACGCCCAGAGGCGGTATAGCGCAAGGCATTACTCACAAAATTTTGAATAATGCGTCGAATCCACTGTGGATCGGTATCAATCCAGAATTGGGCATCATGGACTTTGAGCTGAATATTGCGCTGCGCAGCAATCGATTTAAATTGCAGCGATAAATCACTCAGTAAATCATGCAAAGGATAAGCCTGTCGTTTCGGCTGTAATGAACCGCCTTCTAGTCGGGCAATATCTAGCAGGGCTGATAGCATACTTTCGGCCCCATAAAGAGCGCGGTCAAGTTGTTGCAGGGTTTGACGTTCTTGTTCACTATGCACACTTTGTTCAAGTACGGTACTAAACAGACGAGCCGCATGCATCGGTTGGAGCAAATCATGACTGGCAGCGGCAATAAATCGGCTTTTCGACATATTGGCTTTGTCTGCCTGTTCACGTGCCAATTGTTGTTCAGTTAAAGCATCCGCAAGCTGTTGAGTTCGATCCATGACGCGTGCTTCTAGCACCGCCTCATTTTCACGGAACGCGGTAATATCAGCAAAAGTGGTGACAAAACCACCCCCTTCAATCGGGTTGCCGCGCATCTGAATGACACGACCATCTTTACGAATACGTTCAAATTCATGAGCGCTTCCCACTTGCATCCAGTGAATACGCTTGCGGACATGTTCTTCGACGGAACCCGGCCCGCATTCACCGCGTTCGGCGTTATAACGAATCAGATCGGCAATCGGACAGCCGACATAGACCAAATCTTTAGGATAATCAAATAGTTTTAAATATTGATTATTCCATGCGACCAGACACATGTTTTCATCGACCACACTCACGCCTTGTGTCATGTGATCAATCATGGTCATCAACAAGTTTTGGTTAAAGCGTTGCCATTGCGATGCCTGATCCAGAATATTGGCGACTTGTCCCAAAGCCAGACCATTATTGACCATGGCCGTGGTGAGCAAAGTTCGTGCAGAGGCAGCGCCAATGGTTCCCGCCAGATATTGTTCAGTAAAACGCCACCACATACCATTGGCAAAACTGTGTTCATTTAAGAGGACATTGTTTTGACTACTAAATTGTGCAAATGCGTGTTGGGTTGGACGATCACCCGTAATACGCTTGGCGAGTGTAATCAGATCACCTACCCGCAGTCGCGCAGCGTCATGATGCAGATAACTCATATCTGTCGAGGTATGTTGTGCAGGTAAAGGCTTGGTTTCATAATAAAAGAAACTTTCTGCCTGAATTTGTTCTGCCACACTTGGACGATAAATACGAGAAATCCAGACATATAAAATAATATTTAGACCCAGCGCCCAAATCACCCCATGCGTCAAGGGTGCGAAAGATTCAAAACCCAAGAGTGCTTCTGGGCGTAACCAGCTAATATCGAAAGGACCTGAGTGAAGAAAGTGATAGGAAAAATCCTGATATTGATCAGGTAAACTTCTTAAAATGGTAGGCAGTAGCAGCGTGTACATCCACATCAAGAAGCCAACAATTAACCCTGCATAAACCCCCTGACGGCTACCACCACGCCAGTACAATCCTCCAATCAAGGCTGGAGCAAACTGTGCAACGGCACTAAAGGCCAATAGGCCAAAAACAGAAAGTTGATCGATATCATTAAAGAAATGAAAAAATAAAAAACCCAGTAACATCACCGCTAAAATACAGATGCGACGGGTAAATTTTAGCATTTGAGGCAAACGGGTATCGTGGCGCGAAATCAGATTAAAGCGCCACAATGCAGGCATGATCAAGTCATTACTTAGCATAATCGACAGTGCTACCGAAGACACAAGTAACATCCCTGTAGAAGCAGAAAAACCACCCAAAAAAGCCAGCAGGGTGAGCCACTCCTGATTATAACTAAGGGGTAAGGACAGCACCGCGACATCTGGAATCGTTAAAAACTGAGGTGCCGCATGTAGCGCCCAACTGGCGATTGGAATAATCGCAAGTGTGGTTAAAATCAGATACACCGCAAACCAACGCCGAGCGCCACGAATATGTTTTTCATCACGCAGCTCGACCACCGCGACATGGAACTGGCGTGGCAAGCAAATAATCGCCAGACCTGCAAGTAAAGTCTGAATCCAGAAAGTTTCAGGAACACCAAATAATTGCACTTCATGAAAAGTTTTGGCCACGTCATGACTGATTTGCCGCAGGTTATTCGGCGTTTCAAAAATAAAAAACAATGCGACACAGATCAGTGCAGAAAGTTTAACGAATGATTCAAATGCCACCGCCAGCATTAAACCACCATGTTGTTCGGTATTGGCAATCTGGCGCGTCCCAAACATCATAGCCAGTATGGCCAGAACGCCAGTCATTAACAGAACACTGTTGGTGGTGGTATTTAAATGCGGCCCCTGATCAAGTACCACCGAAGCACTGAGAGCAATAGCACGTAGCTGCAAGGCCAGATAGGGAATAATGGCAATCACGGCAAGGATTGTGACAAGCGAAGCCAAAGTGCCGCTTTTGCCATAACGTGCAGCAATAAAATCGGCAATGGAAGAAATTGCATGGTGGCGGCGGACTCGTCCCAGACGGCGCCAAATATCGTAGCCGAACCAAATAAATAGCAGTGGCCCTAAATAAATCGGCAGGAAAATGATGCCTTCACGAACAGCAGCACCTGTCGCACCGTAAAATGTCCATGAGGAACAGTAAACGCCTAAGGTTAAGCTGAACAGCAACATTCGTCCACGTGTACTCAAACGACTGGCATGCTTTTCACCAAAAAAAGCACACAGGAATAAGACTAAAATATAAAGGGCCAATACCCCAATAATAAGCCAGCTGTTCATAGCACCTAAACTGTTCAACGCTTGGACTATCATACCTTAAGCCGTCACAAAGCTTGTCATGTTGTACAAAATTTAGCGACCAAAGTCTAAGTTACGAACCTCATACAAGCTTGTTAATTTAGTAGCGTAAAGAAAAAGGATTAAAAAGCGCCCATCGATGGTCGCTGTCAAAGGAGTAGTTTATGGATGACGTTCAAGTAGAGCGAATTCTACAAAATCCAAAATTCAAAGAAATGGTAAGCAAGAAAGCGAGACTCAGTTGGACATTGACAGCAATCATGCTGTTTGTTTATGTCGGCTTCATGCTACTGGTCGGTTACAACAAAGAATTTTTAATGAGTTCATTTAGTGGCGGTGTGACAACTTGGGGAATTCCTTTAGGTTTAGGCATTATCGTATTGTCCTTTGTATTGTGTGCAGTGTATTCCTACATTGCCAATAATACCCTCGATCAACTGAATGAAGATGCATTAAAAGAAGTTGAGGCGATTACTCACGAGAAAGGATTACACTAATGATGAAATGGAATTCATTCAAGACACAGGCCGCAATAGCAGCAAGTGCGATGTTGTCCACAGCTGCCATGGCAAGCCCTGATCTGGGTCAAGCACAGCAGCAAGCAACGAACTGGCATGCCATTATCATGTTTGTGATCTTTGTGGGCGCAACCCTGTTCATTACCAAATGGGCAGCCAAGCAAACCACCAATACCAAAGATTTCTATACTGCGGGTGGCGGAATTTCAGGATTCCAAAATGGCTTGGCGATTGCGGGTGACTATATGTCGGCAGCATCGTTTCTTGGTATTTCCGCGATGGTGTTTAGCTCTGGTTTTGACGGCTTACTTTATTCACTGGGTTTCATGGTGGGTTGGCCAATCGTTTTATTCCTGATTGCAGAACGCTTACGTAATTTAGGTAAATATAACCTGTCGGATGTAGTGTCGTTCCGTCTGGAAGAAAAGCCAGTACGTACTTTGGCTGCATTTAGCTCATTGGTCGTGGTTGCATTCTATCTAATTGCACAAATGGTCGGTGCGGGACAGTTAATCAAACTATTATTCGGTTTGAACTATAATATTGCTGTGGTTATTGTGGGCTTACTGATGATGGCCTATGTAATTTTCGGTGGTATGTTAGCAACAACATGGGTACAGATCATCAAAGCAGTATTATTGCTTTCAGGTGCAACTTTTATGGCCTTCATGGTCATGAAAGCGGTTGGTTTTAGCTTCAGTAATATGTTTACCCAAGCGATTGATGTCTATTCAAATGTGCGTCATATCAGCTTTGAAGAGGCGAGCAAAATCATGGGGCCAGGTAGCTTGGCATCCAATCCGATTGATGCGCTTTCACTAGGCTTGGCTTTAATGTTTGGTACAGCAGGTCTGCCACATATTTTGATGCGTTTCTTTACTGTAAAAGATGCGAAAGAAGCACGTAAATCAGTGGTTGTGGCAACAGGTTTTATTGGTTATTTCTATTTGCTGACCTTTATTATTGGTTTTGGTGCAATCCTGTTTGTCTCAAACAATCCACAGTTCCTTGATGTGGCAAAAGCTGCGGTGACAGGTAAATTAGAGCTCGTTGGTGGTAACAACATGGCAGCAGTGCATTTAAGTGATGCATTGGGCGGCGACTTGTTCATGGGCTTTATTTCAGCGGTGGCTTTCGCAACGATTCTCGCGGTTGTAGCAGGTTTAACTCTTTCCGGTGCATCTGCAATTTCACATGACTTGTATGCCAACGTCTTTAGAAAAGGTCAAACAACACCTGAGTCTGAATTACGCATGTCTAAAATTGCAACCATGGGTCTTGCGATCTTTGCGATGATTTTAGGGATTTTGTTTGAAAAGCAAAACGTCGCATTCATGGTGGGATTGGCTTTCTCAGTTGCATGTTGTGCCAACTTCCCAATTCTAGTTTTGTCGATGTTCTGGAAAGGTTTAACAACACGTGGTGCGGTTATTGGTGGAGTCGTCGGTTTATTAACTGCGGTTGTTCTGATTATTCTCTCCAAAGCTGTGTGGGTAGATACCTTAAAGATCTCTGATACACCAATCAATCCATTTAATGGTCCTGCAATCTTTGCAATGCCACTGTCATTCTTCTGTTGCTGGTTCTTCTCAATCACAGATCATTCAGCACGTGCCAAAGCAGAACGTAAAGCATTTGATGCACAATATGTTCGCTCAATGACAGGTGTTGGTATCTCAGGTGCTTCAGATCATTAAACTTTAAAATTCTTCAAGCAAAAAGTCCTCGCTCTAACGAGGACTTTTGCGTTTACGCGATCAAATTTATCAATGATCAATTGAGCGACATTATTTTTGTTGTTACTTATTTTTTAGTATAGATCTGACCATTCACTTGCATTTTCCATTGGCCATTTTCTTGATAGGGCGCATGCTCAACAGTAAAACTTTTACCTAGATCACCTTGTCCAATTTCAAAACTATGCTCATCAAATTGGGTAATACTGGCTTTGATATCGGAGTGCTCTGTCAGGCTGACTTCACGATCTGAGGTTTTCTGATCCTGATGTTCATTGTGTTTAAAGGTTACTTGACCATTCTTTTCAATTTTTAAGCTGTCGGTATTACTTTGCCAGTTCCCAATATAGTCAGGATGCTGTTCCAGCATTGGATTGGTTTTACCACAAGCGGTCAATACTAAAACCAGACTCAAACTGAGAAAAACTGAAGCGCGTTTCATTTGTTATAACCTTATTGAATTATTTAAAAATATTATGCGATAGTCGACTGTAACAAGTTACAGTGTTTTGATCATTTTCTGTGAAACATTTTTACATAGATGATCTTTACTCTTGGTGATAGGGCAAGAGAAGATAGAAAAACTTTAAAACAAATTTTTTGATAAAAGAACAAAAAATATAGGATATGACATGCAGGCATTCAGAGATTTTTGGAAAGGCTTTCGCTTATTACCTTCAGCATGGTTATTGATCGTTCAGTTTTTTATTTTAATTCTTTCATCTATTAGCCATGATAGTCATATTTCTTATCGTGCCATCAGCTGGGTATTGGGTGCATTGGCATTATTGCTTATTGCCAAAGTGATACGCCAATCACCTGCTTTTACTGCGCTGGGCTTATTCTTTGTGAGTGGTGCATTACTTTTTTCAATTCTGATTTTGCTAGGTTATCGCGAACCAGCCATACAAATTACAGCTCATATTTTTGAGAGTCTGGCTTATTTTTATGCGGCTTATGGTTTATTACGTTATATGTTTGCCGATCGTTATTTGACCAAAGATGAAATGTTTGCGGCTGGAGCGGTGTTTACTTTATTGGCATGGGGCTTTGCTTTCCTCTACAATATTTGTCAGTTGATCGATCCTAACAGTTTTATTAAGCCTGAACATATAGGCATAAAAAGCTGGTTAGACATCCTTTTTTTAAGCTTTAGTCTGCAATCCGCTACAGGTCTTTCCGATATTGTGCCTTCAGGTGCAGCAGCCCGAGTCATTGCGATTATCCAGATGTTTGGAGGGGTTATGTATTTGGCAGTGATTGTTACTCGTTTAGTTGCATTGCAGTACACGCGACACAGTCCAAAAGATTGAATTTATAACGATCAATAAAGTTTTGTTACAGCTCTACAACGTTTCCAATGAAAAATCTCCATAAAATACAAAGGGTGAGAGAGATAGCGGCTCTTACTTTTTAAGATCAATATCCTCTTATATATTCTTGCCACTTTTTTGTGTTGTCTTCTGTGATCGAGAGATCACGTTTTTATTAAAAAATAATCTGGGGGATCTATGCCTTCCAAAACGTCATCTTGGATGAGTAATATCAATCCAAATGTGTTTTTCAGTACACTCGCAATTATCGCGATCTTTCTCGCAATTGTCATTATTGCACCCAATTCCTTTGAATTATTGACTCAGCAGTTGAAAGACTGGATTACTGAGTCGTTTAGCTGGTTTTATGTCTTGTCAGTTGCTTTCTTTTTGATTTTGCTGATTATTATTGCATGTTCTCCAAGTGGTAAAATCAAACTCGGTCCTGATCATAGTCAACCCGAATACAGTAATAGTTCATGGTTCGCCATGTTATTTACTGCGGGGATGGGGATTGGGCTTATGTTTTTTGGTGTGGCAGAACCGATTATGCATTATGTCACGCCCCCGACAGGAGAGCCTGAAACCATTCTTGCTGCACAGCAAGCGATGCGTGTTACCTTTTTCCACTGGGGCTTACATGCATGGGGGATCTACGCCATTGTAGCCTTGTCACTGGCCTACTTTGCCTATCGACATAATCTTCCTCTAAAAATTCGTTCCTCACTCTATCCCCTGATTGGTAAGAAAATTTATGGGCCAGCAGGCGATGCGGTAGATACCTTTGCAACGATTGGAACTATTTTTGGGGTGGCGACCACGCTCGGATTTGGTGTCACTCAAATTGGTTCGGGTCTGAACTATTTATTTGGTTTGCAAACCTCCGCGACTTCACAAATTATCCTGATTGTTGTGGTCAGTGCTATGGCGAGTCTGTCTGTCGGATTAGGACTCGATAAAGGGATTAAACGTCTTGCTGAACTTAATTTGGCATTGGCTGTCATTTTATTGCTGTTCGTATTTTTTGCCAGCTCAACGATTTATCTGCTGCAAACGACTATCCAAAATGCAGGACAATATGTTTCTAACCTGTTTGATATGACTTTTAATCTTTATGCTTATCAACCTACAGGCTGGATTGGTGGCTGGACGATTATGTATTGGGCATGGTGGATTTCATGGTCACCATTTGTGGGAATGTTTATTGCCAGAGTGTCCAAAGGTCGCACCATTCGTGAGTTTATCATTGGCGTCTTATTTATTCCGACTGGATTTACCCTGATCTGGATGGGATTTATGGGCAATGCGGGGCTTTATAGTGTCTTACATGATGGAAATATAGGTTTACTTACCGCGATACAAGGCGATTCATCGGTTGCATTATTCGAGTTTTTGGGCACATTGCCTCTATCTGGTGTAATGAGTTTGCTGGCCACGATTCTGGTGATTCTATTTTTTGTGACATCCGCAGACTCTGGTGCACTGGTGGTTGATTATCTGACTGCACAATCCGATGATTCACCTGTATGGCAACGTCTGTTCTGGATTGTGGTCATGGCAGCCTTGGCCATTATTTTATTGCTGGCAGGTGGTTTAACCGCCTTGCAATCGGCAACCATCATGAGTGCTTTGCCTTTCACGGTGATCATGTTATTGATTTGTTGGGGTTTAATTAAAGCACTGAGGATTGACAGTACCAAAATGCAGTCAATCCAAGAGGCGCGTACTACGCCCCGCGCGATTCAAAATCCGCGTAGTTGGCAACAGCGTTTAGGCTTGATTATGCATTATCCGCATTCCAAGCAGGAAGTGGATGAATATATTCAGACGACAGTGAATAGGGCCTTTGAAAGTATTCAAAAAGAATTCCGTCGTCGACATTTGACAGCAAAAATAGAAAACACTGAAAATGGTTTGGTGTTGAAAGTGGATCACCACGATGAAATTAACTTTATTTATAATGTGGTTTCACGTGAAACAGTGCCACCAAGCTTCATGGTGAAAGATCAACCTACCGAAAATGAAGAATATTTTCAGGCAGAGGTGTTTCTACGAGAGGGTGGGCAGAATTATGATGTGATGGACTGGACACAAGAAGATTTGATTCAGGACATTATTGATCAATATGAACGCCATTTATATTTCTTAAATGTTGTGCGAACCACCTAACGCAAAAAGAGAGGACTCAATTTGAGTCCTCTCTTTTTTTGTAAAGTCAGAATCTATTAGAAACGAACTTTAGCGTTCAAACCGATCGTTTGCGTATCAATATCTGAACCTTGAACATCTGCTTTCAGGTAAGATGCACCCACCGCAACAGCTGGAGTAATGAAGTAATTTACATTCGCTCCCCAAGCTTGTCTAAAGCGACCTAAATCATCACCTTTAATGTTTGCTTCGCCATCATTACCAATAAATGTTGCACCAACGCTGAGTTTTGGTGTTAAGTAAAGATCAGATTTTAAACCATATTGATTTTCCTGACCAAATGCACCAGCAACTTCAAAACCGACTGCCATATTCGTACCGTCGATTGGACCCACATACTTCGCACGTGCAGTCACAGCATCTTGATCGTCTTGAATCGCAGCAGTTTGATTGACTGCCGAGTAGATACCATTGTTCATGATACCAAAAGTATCTAAAGAGAATTGATCAGCCACACTGGTATAACCGACAGCCATTAAGAAGTTAGGAAGCAACATTGCACCAACTTCAAGTGAGTAACGGTCACCGTGGTCATCACGAGAAATTTCATTTTTACCATCAGCATCGGTATGGTTATAAGATGCACTTGCATAAACAGGAACATAAGGTGTTGGAAGATAAGCTTCACCTTTTGCACCATAAGTGCCAATGTGGTAATTAATACCATCTTTCACATCATATTGCTGATAGCTATAACCAAGCGAAACGCTAGAAGCCTGGTTCAAAAATGCGGCTTCAGCTAAAGGGCCTTTAGATGCATCAACATCCTTTAAATAGAATGTACCGTTAAGGTCACCTGTAAAGTTTTTATCATTCGCAGTCGTATCTACAAATTCTGATTGACCTTGAACTTCAACTTGATATGCGTGAGCACCGGTCATGGCTAAAAGTAAAGCAGTGGCTAAACCGAGTTTTTTCATAGTAGTTTCCAGCGTTAACAAGAAAATTAAGCTGCGGTCATTGTATTGTAACAATTTATGAAGTCAATGATATTAAAAACAGGCAGAGTCAAGGCTCTCGGGCCAGCTAAGTATCTGAATAAAAAGTGATCATTTAAAATAAATCCTGTCAACCTGAAAAAATTACTATTTTTACAATTAGCTAGAAGCTTGATTGCTACCCAAAAAATGTAAGTAAGCGTAAAAAGAAGCGTTTTTTTTGATTGTAAAATTAAATTATTAATTTAATTTTAATTGATAAAAACTTTTAAATATTTTTCTTTCAATTGAATATCATGCCAAATTTATTATGTTTATGCATATTAATGTGAAATTTATCACACTAAAAAATTAAATCGAATGATGTTTGTTTGGTTTAAAAAGATAAAATTGTTAAAACATTAATCATCAAGATGAAGAAGTGTGATGCCGCTCTGTAAAGAATGGTAAAAATCAGGAAAAAAACATAGTAATTTATATAAATGCGCTTTACATCGATCAAATTTTTTTAGATAATTGCATCAAGAAATGTTGACTGGTTTAGTCGGATTTTGGTTTCTCAAACGAATTGTTTTAAAAGTTTTACTTTTTATATGCCCAGCTTTCCCCAAGGTTGGGCTTTTTTTTTGCTTGATCTTTGATAAATGAAAATGACTATAAAAAGAGATTTGGGTAATAAAACTGAAGATAAAAAAAAACCAACCGATAAGAGAGTGGTTGGGCTGAAAAGGATGTTAGTTAGGAGAAACATCCTTGAGGAAGTTGCTCTATCTCTGCTTTAAGATTAACTTCGGAATATGTGTTAATTATGAATTTAGATTTATAATCTGTAAAATTGATAGTTTTAATTTTATTAATAGTTTTTTTCTATTTTATTGCGCTGTTTTAAGTGATATTCATCTGATTCACAGAGTTGGATAGGCTGCATATTTTTTCATTGTTAATTAGGGGGTGTTGATACGTTTAGTATAAAAAAAAAGCGAAGTAGTAAAATTAAATCGCCAAAGCCAATTTTACTATTCGCTATGCCTCGTACCATGCTGACAGATCAACACTGGCAAAAGTTGAAAGCTATTTTGCGTAATTTATCTATTCATCACAACCCAAATTTACGTAATTTTATTGAAGCTATTCTATATAGAATGAGAACAGGCTGTCCTTGGCGAGATATTCCTTCTGTTTTTGGCCAATCTAATTCAATTTTTAAACGCTTTAATCGTTGGTCAAACAGTGGGAAGTTTCTTATATTATTTAAGTTATTGGCATCTCATTCAGAGATGGAGTGGATTTTTATTGATGGCTCTCATGTTCGTGTTCATCAACATTTCGCGGGTATCGCGAATCAAGCCATTTCTAAAAGTGTGGGAGGAAACTCCTCAAAAATACACTTAATTTTTGATGCGCATGGTCGCCCTATTGATTTTATGATTACTGATGGAACCACGCATGATGTTAAAATTACACCATAGTTAATATCGAAATTAGACTTAACCGAAACAGACATGGTATGTGCAGATAAGGGCTATGACTCAGAACCATTAAGAGAACAGATTAGAGAGACAGACACTAAAGCGAATATACCTAGAAAATCGAATAGTCAATCAAATAACGATCATATGGACTGATATTTATATAAGATCAGGCATTTAGTTGAAAACATGTTTTATAGATTAAAGCAATTTAGAGGAATAGCCACTCGGTATGATAAGCTCAAAAGAAATTATGGAAGTTCAGTTGCTCTAGCTTGCATATTTTGATGGCTATCTTTATAGATCAGTATTTGATCGTGAAATGTCAACACACCCTAATGGAATTGAATATTTCAAGTATATTTGCAACACGATTACGTTTTGCACGTAAAGTTAAAAGGCTATCTCAGGAAAAGCTTGGTATTTTAGCGGGTATCGATGAATCATCGGCTAGTAGTGCCCGAATGAATCAATACGAAAGAGGTAAGCATACTCTTGACGTTCTGCTGGCTTCGCAGATAGCAAAGATATTGGAATTCCCATTATCTTTTTTTATGCACCCACAGATGACTTAGCAGAATTGAATTAAATATTCTATAGTCTAGATGAAGATAAAAAGATTGAGCTTTTAGCTTTTGCTCGACAACTTAAACAAATACAAAATTGAATATTTACTCAAGCTAAGCAACGTTGTGGAACTTTGATCAAAGAATAGGCGTGGAGCGTGAAAAATCCATAAAAAAGCCCGATCTGGAGAGATTGGGCTTTTAAAATTAATACAAACAATTGTTTTAAATAAAATTAATATAGCGTGTCATTCCCAAGTAGAAATGTCCTACCTAATAACCAAATAGAAATGTCCTATATGGACAATTCCAAGTCAAGCACAGGATTTAGATTTCGTTCTTTGATTGCTATTTTCTGTGCACGTCTGCTTGGCATCTTTTGAGAACGATTGCGTTTGTTTTGTTGTTCCAGTTCTTCATGCTGTTGTTGGATATGATTCAGAACAGCACCCAACCGTTTATTCTCAACAATCTCTCGCTGATTCAGCTGACTTAATTTATCGAAGAGGCTGTAATTGATCTTTCGGCCATCATGCATGAGGGCTACAGTACCATCCGGGTATTCCAGGAACTCAAGATACTTACCGATCAACCTTTGATTTTCTTCGGTGTTTTCCAGGAGATATACGCATTTATCATAAGTAATCGTCAGGCTATTCGTGACTCTGCGGGGTTCACGCCAAGTAAAAATATCATCTAATTCTTCGGCTGTTTCAGTGATAGGCCGATGTAGATCCTTAGGATTAAAAGCCATCTTGGCGAACTTCTGATTGAACTGCTCAATGAAGCAGGGTAGCCAGACATTAGCTTGCTCAATCGAGCTGATACCTTCCAGACGCATCTCCTTGATCAGACGGTCCTGAAGGGTTCTGTTGGCACGTTCCACACGGCCTTTGGCCTGTGGTGAATTGGCGAAGATGATATCGATATTCAGGGTACTGAGTACGCGTCCAAACTGGGTAATCTTGGTGTCTTTCTTGCTGCTTTGATTCACCCTGAAGACTGAATGTTTGTCGCTGTAAAATGCCAACGGCTTACCATGCTGCTCAACATACAAGCGTGTTGAAATCATATAATCAAAGGCTGATTCTGATTCACAGAAGCGTAAATGCTGCAATTTTCCTGTAGCATCATCGATAAACACCAGCAGACAGCATTTAGCAGCGCGTCCTTCAAACCAGTCATGATATGAGCCATCAATTTGGATCAGTTCACCAAAGCAATCCCGGTTGTAACGAGGCTGATACGGGCGTTTCAGGCGCTTGGATCGAGGAATCCATAAGTCAGCTGCAATCATCCAGGAACGCAGGGTTTCTACTGAAAGATCGAATCCATGTACGGTGGTGAGCTTTTCATGCGCTAAAGTGGGTCCGAAACCATGGAGTTGGTCAGAAACAATATTGAGGCACTTGAGTCTGAGTTCTTCAGGAAGTTTGGAATTGCTGATTTGGCCACGACCGGCATGGGCTAATGCAGCGGGACCTTGAGCTTTGTATTTCTGCAGTAAGCGTCTGATCTGACGTTCTGAAATATGAAGTAGCTGAGCAGCCTGGGATTGAGTTATGCGTTGATCGCAGATTTCCTGCAAGACCGACAATCGTTTAAGTTCTTTATCCGACATAGACACCAACATATCAAACCGTCCGCTAACGAAATTGCAAAAGTGCATATTCTAAAAGCGGACATTTTTACTTTGGAGAAACCGGACATTTCTATTTTGGAGTTACATAGCGACTTCGTATAAGCCGTATTATGTTAAAAGAGGTGGTCCCACATGTTTGAACAACTAAAAGCTTATTTATAAGTGATACTCTGCTCTAGTTAAGCTACCTTATTTTGTTGTGGTAGCTGGTCATAGTAAAACTCATCTGGAGTCATTTTGTCCAGACTCGAATGAGGTCGTTTCAAATTATAAAATTCAAAATATGCGTTTAATTGCTTCTTCGCATCCAAAACATTGCTGTAGGCTTTGAGATACACCTCTTCATATTTAACGCTCCGCCATAATCGTTCAACCATCACATTATCAACCCATCGACCTTTACCATCCATACTGATTTGAATGCCATTTGATTTCAATACATCAATAAATGCATCACTGGTAAACTGACTGCCTTGGTCTGTATTAAATATTTCAGGTCGACCATATTTTTCAATAGCTTCATTTAATGTTTCTATGCAAAATGTAACCTCCATACTAATCGATACTCTATGCGCAAGTACCTTGCGGCTATGCCAATCAATCACAGCACATAAATAAACAAAGCCTTTTGCCATAGGGATATACGTTATATCCGTAGACCACACTTGATTACTGCGCTGAATAGCCAATCCTTTGAGCAGATATGGATATTTGCGGTGAGCTTGATTAGCCTGGCTTAAATTTGGTTTGCAATATAACGCATTAATGCCCATTTTCTTCATTAAAGTACGTGTATGACGTCGTCCTATATGATGTCCTTGACGATTCAACAAATCACGCATCATCCGGCTACCTGCAAAAGGGTATTGCATATGTAACTCATCCATACACCGCATTAGCTTCAGATCTGATGCACTCACAGGTTTTGGGCGATAGTAATAACAACCACGGGAGACTTTCAGCAGCTGAGCTTGCTTAGATACTGAAATCTGAAGTGAGTCATCGATTAACTTTTGTGGTTGAAGCGGCCCAGTTTCTTCAACACACCTTCTAAAAAATCAATTTCTAATGCCTGCTCACCGATTTTTGCATGTAGTTTTTTTAGATCGATGGGTGGTTCTGTTGGAGCTTTTGATTGATCGAAAGCTTGCGAGGAAGCTGAAATCAGTTGATTTTTCCAGTCGATAATTTGGTTTTGATGAACATCAAATTCAGCACTCAATTCAGCAAGTGTTTTTTCTGCTTTAATCGCAGCAAGTGCTACCTTAGCTTTAAAATCATTTGAATGATTTCTTCTTGGTCTACGTGCCATAAAATACTCCATATATTGATGTTTATAACATCATTTGGGGAGCAAAATATCACTTATAAGTGTTGTTCAAATTTCCTGATCCACCTCTTAAATAAGTTAATTTTAAAGATTTTTATTGCGTTCTCCCCATTCACACATCATATCCAATAAAGGGATTAAAGATAATCCTCGTTCGGAAAGGCTATATTCTACTTTTGGAGGTATTTGAGGATATTCCTTACGAATAATAAGGTGATCTCTCTCCATTTCTTTAAGCGTATTGCTAAGAGTTCTGAATGAAATGTTACCTATAGAGCGTTGTAGCTCGTTAAATCGCATTACTGCTTTATATTCATAAAGCCAGTACATAATGATCATTTTATACTTTCCATTAATCAGAGAAAGAGTATATCCAAACCCTGTATGTGTTAGGGAAGTATTTGATGGAACACATTCACTCATTTTAAATTCCTGTACTATCATTCTGTATAGTATATAACATTAAGTACCGTACTTATATTTAGTAAAGCGAAAATATATAATTGTTTCATCAATTTTAAAACTAAATAGAGTACTTCAACGATGAAGAAGACGTTAGTAATAGTCGCACATCCTCAAATCAATGAATCTGTTGTAAATCAACGGTGGGCGGAAGAGCTAAGAAAACACCCTGATGAATTTACAGTTCATGAAATTTATAAGGCTTATTCAAATGGAGTAATTGATGTTGCTAAGGAACAGTCCCTTATTGAAGAGCATGAAAATTTGATATTCCAATTTCCTATTTATTGGTTTAACTGTCCACCATTGTTTAAACAGTGGTTAGATGAAGTTTTTACATATGGTTGGGCTTATGGTTCAACAGGTGATAAGCTGAAAAATAAAAAAATTATGCTTGCTGTTTCTGCTGGTATTAAATCAAAAGATTACTCGGATACAGGACGATATCAGTTACCGTTAAATCAAGCACTTTATCCTTTTGAGTTAACCGCTTTATATGTCGAGGCTGATTACCAACCAATCTATGCATTTTACGGTACAGAAAGTAATCCAACTTCTGAGGATGTTGATCAAAGCGCAGTTGATTATGTTCAGAAACTACTACACTTAGCTAATAGTGGCTAAGTGTTAAGTGAAGAATATCTAAAATTAACATAATACGACTTATAAAAAGTTAGCATTGTAAGCCCAAAATAGAAAGTCCGCTTAACAGTTATGATAGCGGACACTTTCTATTTATGAGTGATCTTTTTAACGTTTCCGATAGTCATCCTAATAGCACGGTACAATCATCAAACCATTTTCATGCAGTCTAGACCAAAGTCTGGTTCCTAAATCTCTCAAATTGAGCAAGAGAAAAGTTAGAAATGAGTAAGGTTGACTTCATCTGATCATAACGACTGTATAAAACTTTATGCTCCATTTCCAGACGTTTCTCATGGCGATCGTGTAGTCCATATTCATCAATCACCAATAAATCAAAACTCGTTAATTGCCGAATAATTTCATCTTCGCTAGAGCTATGATCTGACCATGAATCCATCATCTTTTGTGCAATCTCTGCACTAATAAAATACCTCACTGAGCAAAAACTGCTGTGTAATATATTTCGGATAATCGAAGCACTAAGATGCATTTTGCCAGTACCTGAAGAGCCTAATAAAGCAAGATTACAGGATTCACCAAAAATGAGTTTTTGAGCGAAGCATTGGCAGTGATTGATTCACTGCATCTTCTTGGGTTACTTTCGTGATGCTAAAGTTCTTAAAACCACAGTGGATGTATCGTTTCTTTAACCCTGAATTTGAAAGTCTTTGCTGTAAAAGATGCTTCTGTATTTTAGGTGAATGCTATTCTTGCGCATGGATTCCCGAACATAGATCTCACGTCGTTGTAGATTGACATTCTCCCAACGTAAACCATCTATTTCACTCGTACACATACCCGTGAAAAAACGAATAGTATAATAGGGTTTAAAATCATGCCGTGCTGTTTTTAAGATCAGTTGCACCTGTTCTAAAGAGAAAGGATGAACTTCGACTTTGCTCTCTTTTAAATTATTGATATTTTTGTAAGGTGATTCAAATTCGTATCGCTCAACTGCGTCATTGAGTATCATACGTAAAGGTGTCATGATTTGATTGATCCGTATGCTTTAATACTTGTTTGATTTTTTCCGTAAGTCACTTTTCCATATAGCGAAAGATGAAGGTTGCTGATCTAGTGAGAAGTACTGGAATTAATAAATCAGCATTACATAAACTTTATAATGATGAATCTGTTCGAATAGATTTTGAAACTATTAATAAGATTTGTTTTGCTCTTAACGTAGAGGTGGGAGATTTATTGGTTTTTAAAGATATGAATGAAAATCATGTTGTTGAGTAGTGTTTTGGTCACAAATTACGATTGAGAAAGAAAAATTGACCTTAGGTACTTCATTTTCTAGAGTGTTTTTTGTACATAATTTCAAATCATTTAAGGTCAATTGAGCTCAGTTTTATAACGTGGGCACAATTTGGTCACATCTTGGTTACAAAGTTTTTTAATATGACTTCGTGATATCGAGAATACAAAGACGATCACGGCTTTATTAAGAAGAAAAAAATTATATAAATCAAAAATAAAAAGCCCCTATCTTTCGATTGAGGCTTTTTAGAATATGGAGCGGGAAACGAGACTCGAACTCGCGACCCCAACCTTGGCAAGGTTGTGCTCTACCAACTGAGCTATTCCCGCAAATATTTGAGCAGTTTTATAAAAAACTTTCACTAAAAACAATCTGGAGCGGGAAACGAGACTCGAACTCGCGACCCCAACCTTGGCAAGGTTGTGCTCTACCAACTGAGCTATTCCCGCGTGCCGCTTATAATACATTAAGCAAATCAAGGGTCAACCACTTTATGCAAATAATGCTGCTGATTGCATAAAATAAAATCATATTCGCGCTCTGATTGTCTGAGTTATTCTATTTGACTCACTTTTTATGTGTTTTTCAGTGTTTTAAACTTAGGCACGTTATACTTCCATCCATCTTTCTATGTAAGTAGGTAACTGATCATGACGCTCGAACAACAACTGATTGAACGTTTAAATACATTGCAACCCACGCAGCTTGAAGTAACCAATGAGTCTGCGGGTCACGGTGGTTACTTTCCGGGTAAAGAAAGTCATTTTAAAGTCGCTATCGTAAGTCCAATTTTTCAGGGACTTCGACTGGTGCAACGTCACCAAAAAGTCTATGCAGTCGCAACAGACTTGATGAATCCTGGTAAAATTCATGCATTGGCGATTCATGCCTATACGCCAGATGAATGGCAAGGCCAGGTACCCGATAGTCCTGAATGTGCACATGCACCTAAAAATTAAACAAATTGATAGATAAAAATGGATATACATTTATTCGTCCTTGTCATTCATCTGGTTGCCTTGGCACTTGCAGCGATAGCCGTGCTGATTCGTTCTATGCCTTTATGGATGACTACGCCTAATCAGTCTGAGTCTCCTGCGACCAATAAACTCTGGATTGCCCTGCAACATTCAGGATTTACGCTTATTGTCATTACGGGACTTATTTTGTTATCTCTGAATCATTTTCAAATGCAGCCATGGTTTTATGCCAAAATTATTCTGTTTGTGGTAATGCTTTCGTCATTCAGTAAAGCATTTAAAAAGGATCAGTCTATTTTAGTGGTACAGCGCAAAGCAGGTCTGGTCATTGGCTGTGTGGCATTTGTTGCTATTCTGGGTTTAGTCATGATCAAGCCAGTTTTTGGTTAATTGTTTGACATTCTTTGCATTTATATCGATTGGCTAGGTTAAACTCTAAACAAGTTTGAAAAAATAGTGATGAGGGAAGCATGTTTACACGGGTGGTTTTCAATCAAAAAGGCGGTGTGGGTAAATCAAGTATCACGGTAAATCTGGCAGCAATTAGTGCTGCGCAGAATTTAAGAACACTGGTGATTGATTTGGATCCACAGGCCAATTCAAGCCAATACCTATTAGGTGAACAGGCGACTTACTCCGCAGATAAAAATGCCCTAGAGCCGAACATCGAAAACTTTTTTGATGATGTACTCGGTAACAACCAGCAGAAAGGTTTGATTGGGAATGCCATTGGTTCAATTTTAAAATCACGTGCCAAGGGATTGGAAAGTTTTGTGCATCATACTGCTTTTCCAAAGCTGGACGTGATTCCAGCCAGTCCAACACTGGGTGCATTAGAGCATGCGCTTGAATCCAAGCATAAAATTTATAAATTACGCGATTCTTTGCAACAACTCAGCAGCCAATATGATCGGATTTATATCGATACGCCACCTGCTTTTAATTTCTTTACTTTGTCGGCGCTCATTGCCGCTGATCGGGTGTTGATTCCATTTGATTGCGATGTTTTTTCCAAACGTGCGTTACAAACTTTGATTGAAAATGTGATCGAAACCCAAGATGATCATAATAATGGTCTGGAAATTGAAGGGATTGTGGTCAATCAATTTCAGGCACAGGCAAAATTGCCAAGAGAAGTGGTACAACAATTAAAAGATGAAGGCTTACCTGTATTAAACAGCATGTTACCGCCTTCAATTTTAATGAAAGAATCACATCAGAAAAATTTACCCTTGGTTCATCTATCGCCAGAACACAAGCTGACACAAGCGTATCAGACACTGTTCTCAGAAATTGAACCCAATTAATTTGAGAAAAGCGATGAAAGGCTTATATTTCCTTCCTCTAAGCGTATTAACACTATTGCTGGGTGCTTGTGCGACCACAGTTAAACCGACCTATGTCTCTCCAACGCAATACCAGTCGTTGAATTGTCAGCAATTACAAAGTGAATATAATCGTATTCAACTCTATATTGAAAATGGTGTGCAGACACCGAAACGGACAGGTGTGGGTGTAGGCGTTGGACTTGGCGGTGGCTGGGGACGTGGTGGTTGGGGCTTCGGCCCAAGCGTTTCAGTCAACATGGGACAATCTTCAAACACCAAAAATACGGAACTTTCTCGCGTATTAGGTCAGCAAGAAGCGATTGTTCAGGCAGCACAATTTAAAAATTGTCCTATTGTGGTCAAGAAAAAAGCTAGTTAAAATCCTAAAAACGAGTCCTGTTTCACATTTTTTGAATCAGGACTGAATAAGTGTTTGTCAAAATGTTTCGTGATATGTCTTTTTAAATCATATTGTTAGTTTTCTTTGCATCGATATTTCATCATCTATGCTCAGGCTTAAACGTCAATAAAACTTGTCAGTTAAATTCAATTTCATATAAGGTGTGCCCACCTTAATCGCGATGGATACTTTATGATTGAAAGCTGGTTTTTTGTATTGGCGATGCTAGCCGTGCTACTTATTCCTGGTCCAACCAATGCGTTGTTTGCCAGTGCTGCACATCATCAGGGTATTACAAAAACGGCTTCTTTTATTCCAGCAGAATGGTTGGGTTATCTGTATGGTATTGCGATTTGGGCATTGTTAATTCATCTTGGGCAACCGATCTGGCCTGCACTGACTCCGCTTTTGCATGTGATTAGTGCTTTGTATGTCATTTGGTTGGCATTTAACTTGTGGAAAAGCTCACATTTACAAAAACATAGCCAAAGTCACAAAACGATTCGCCCTAAACAGATATTTTTCTCGACCTTAAAAAACCCTAAAGCGTTATTGTTTGCCGCAGGAATTTTTCCGCCAGAGACATGGGATTCTTTGGAACATGCCATTTTAGTACTAGGCGTATTTAGCTTGATTCTATTTCCAGTGTCATGGTTCTGGATGGTGTTTGGTCGAGCTTTACTGGCAGGTAATATTAAGGGATTGCAAGCCGACCGTTTATATAAAGGATCGGCAATGTTGCTGTTATTATGTATGTTACCCGTGATTTTTCGATTCTTTTAAACTTACTTTTTAGAGTTTAAAACTTGGCGCTTATTGCTGAGTTTCTGACGAATAAAGGCAAAAATTCCCGGTAACACACTCAAAATAATAATGCCAAAAATTAAGTGGGTAAAATTATCTTTAACCATCGGCATATTGCCAAATAAATAGCCCAATGTAATAAAAGAAGCCACCCAACACAGCGCTCCAATCACATTATAGGTCAGAAAAAACTTATAGTTCATGCTGCCTGCACCTGCCACAAAAGGCGCAAAAGTACGGGCAAAAGGAATAAATCGAGCAAAAATGATGGTTTTACCGCCATGACGTTCAAAAAACTCATGGGTTTTGCTCAGATGTGCTTTATTAATAAAACGTGAATTCATTTCAAAAACACGCGGGCCGATGAAACGACCAATATGATAATTTAGGGTATCCCCCAATACTGCTGCAATGAATAAAAGAATACCCAGAACCCAGGGATCCATTGCACCCGTAGATGCTGCCAATGCCCCTGCTGCAAAGAGTAAACTGTCGCCCGGTAAAAAAGGCATGACCACCAGACCAGTTTCCACAAAAATAATCAGAAACAAAATTGCATATATCCATACGCCATAATTGCGAATAAACTCAAGAAGGTGATCATCAACGTGCAAAATAAAATCAAAAAGTTCCATGACAGGCTACAGCGCAAAATTGTGATCAAATCCTAGCAGTGCCTTATGTGAAAGTCAGTATGATTCAGTAAAAAGTTACATCTTTTATTGTCTTTTATTCAGAACGATATGTCTGAAAAATGAATATTTATTGCAAAAATAAAGCAGATTAAGATCATCTCATCAAAACAACATACTTTGAAATCAATCTAAAGGGCTTATTTATGTTTAATCCAAATGTAGTCGTAAAAAACATCGTCACTCAATCTGGTGCAGATGCTGTTATCTCATTGGTCGCACGAATCCTGATGGCCTATATTTTTATAGTTGCAGGTTGGGGAAAAATTACCGCTTATTCGGCAACTGTGGGTTATATGGAATCGATGGGGGTGCCAGGTGGACTATTACCTTTAACAATTTTGGTTGAATTTGGTGGCGGACTAGCTTTGCTTTTTGGTTTTCAGGCTCGTTTAGCAGCTTTGGGACTTGGTGTTTTTAGTATTTTGACCGCGCTTATTTTTCATGAAGGTACAGATCAATCTCAAGCCATTAATTTTATGAAAAACTTAAGTATGGCGGGCGGTTTATTTTTCTTGATGTTACATGGTGCGGGTAAATTCAGTCTAGATGCAGCGATTGAAAAATAAATTATTCAGACTTATAGGGTAAATTAACTTTTACCTTATATTACAAAACTCTAGCCGACATCTTTTTCACTTTCTGCTTAGATAAAACTGAATACATTTAACATCAAGAGAGAATAATGAAAAAGTTTATCCTGACTGCTTCTATCGCCGCGACAGTCGTTTTATCTTCTAGTGCATTTGCTGGCAAGGATGATCATGTGATTATTCAGGAAGCTGCAAAAAATATGGTGACTGTTCAGCAAATAGCAAAAATCAAAGATGAAACGGGCGTAACATTGACAGGTCAAATTACCAAACATATTAAAAGTGATCATTACGAATTTAAAGATCGTTCTGGCACAATTAGTCTGGAAATTGATGATGATCTTTGGCATGCAGCAGGCTTAAAAGTCGGTGATCACGTCCGTGTTGTGGGTGAGGTAGATACTCATCGCTATAAACCTACAGACATTGAAGTCGTGAAAATCGAAAAAATTCAGCACTAAATAGAAGGCACTCATTTAGTGCCTTTTTTAATACTGTTTTTATTAAGTTTTTTGGCTATGGAAAGAACGTGCGTGGCATCATGAAAAATGCTAGAATATTGCGCTTCTCTCGTTGCCTTGCATAGTTGCGTAATCATGACAACCAATACTCACATTACTGATGACCGTATCTTAATTTTGGATTTCGGCTCTCAATACAGCCAGCTGATTGCACGTCGTGTACGTGAAGCAGGTGTATATTCTGAAATGTATGCTTTTGATATGTCTGAACAAGACATTCGTGCTTTTAATCCGAACGGTATCATTTTGTCGGGTGGGCCTGAAAGCGTGCATGAAGAAGGTAGCCCACGTGCGCCACAAGTGGTATTTGAGCTTGGTGTCCCTGTCTTAGGGATTTGTTATGGTTTTCAAACCATGTCTGAGCAATTGGGCGGAAAAGTTGAGCCGGGCAAGGTGCATGAGTTTGGTTATGCCGAAGTCGACATTCAACAACGTGATCAATTGATTGGCAATTTGCAGGATCGCGAAGATCAACTCCATGTCTGGATGAGTCATGGTGATAAAGTAGGACGTTTACCAGAAGGTTTTCAGACTACGGCTAGTACGCCAAGTTGTCCATTCGCAGCAGCATCCGATGAAACTCGCCGTTTCTATGGAGTTCAGTTCCATCCGGAAGTCACGCATACCGCCAAAGGTGCAGAATTACTGTCTAACTTTGTGCATAAAATCTGTGGTTGTGGTGGTCTTTGGACGCCAGAGCACATTATCGATTTGCGCGTAGAACAATTACGTCAGCAAATTGGAGATGAAAAAGTATTACTCGGTTTATCTGGTGGTGTAGATTCCTCTGTTGTGGCTGCACTTTTACATAAAGCGATTGGTGATCAATTGACTTGCGTATTTGTAGACAATGGTTTGCTTCGTTTAAACGAAGGCGACCAAGTGATGCAAATGTTTGCAGATAACATGGGAATCCGTGTCATTCGTGCCGATGCCGAAGAACGTTTCTTAACTGCACTTGCGGGTGAAGTTGATCCAGAGAAAAAACGTAAAATTATTGGTCGTGAATTTATCGAAGTCTTTGCAGAAGAAGCGCGTAAACTCGATGGCGTGAAATTCTTGGCGCAAGGTACAATTTATCCTGACGTGATTGAATCTGCTGCCAGCAAACAAGGCAAAGCACATGTGATCAAATCCCACCATAACGTGGGTGGTTTACCAGAAGATTTAGCGTTTGATTTGGTCGAGCCATTACGTGACTTGTTTAAAGACGAAGTGCGTAAGCTAGGTACGACGCTTGGCTTGCCACACAGCATGATTTATCGTCATCCATTCCCGGGTCCGGGTTTGGGCGTGCGTATTTTGGGTGAAGTGAAAAAAGAATACGCCGATATTTTACGTCTGGCAGATGATATCTTTATGCAGGAACTTCGTGCTAGTGGTTGGTACGACAAAACAGCACAAGCATTTGCCGTATTCCAACCTGTAAAATCTGTGGGTGTGGTGGGTGATGGTCGCCGTTATGCATGGGTGATTGCACTTCGTGCGGTTGAAACGGTTGACTTTATGACCGCGCGTTTCGCTCATCTTCCTTATGATTTAGTTGATAAAATCTCGACACGTATCATGAACGAAATTAAAGATGTTTCACGTGTAGTATACGACGTGTCATCTAAGCCACCGGCGACGATTGAATGGGAGTAAATTTGGGCTTTCTAAAAGCGATAGCTTTTAGCCAAGTTTACGCCATGAAAGAGTTTTAACGTAAAACTTTAAAATGAGTGTAAGATTCTCGCGGTAGTGAGCGTTCTAAAATAGATCAAAAAAAAGCCGACTTGGAAAAGTCGGTTTTTTGCTGTTTTTCGATAGATTAAATTTTTTAAATATCTGATTTTTATTAAATATTCTAAATTAATTTCGCATAAGGCGTATGATGTTAATTTTAGGAATATTACTTATTAAACCAATTTAGAATTTTATTGAATAGATTATTTTCTTTTTTAATATCTTTATTTTCTATCTGGCATGTATAACCATCTACAACTTTTTTTAAGGAAATTTTCCCCGATATTTCTGTAATACAAGTACGTATCGAATAGGTTTCACTCATATCTAGAACAATATCATAGGGTATATTTCTCTTAAAATTGGACTGATCTATTGTAATACATTCATTTTCATAAATTGGCATTTTTATATTTTTATAGATATTATTATAGGAGCTTCTGAATTTCTGGCCTTGAATAATATGACCAATATATAAATAAATTTGATTGTTATAAGGTTGCGTCTTAGCATCATTTGTAAATACACAAACATTATTATTTTTTACCGTAGCATATAACTTTTTTTCTGGTGATGCTTGTGTTGTTATCGACAGAGGAAAAAGTAATAAGATGAGAAATTTTTGTTTCATAGTTAATGATGTGGTAACAAAGAAGAATTCTTTGGATTTTTAACGAAATCGATAAGAATTGCCATAACTCGATTATGAAGTTTTAAACTTATTTGTAAATGCTTTCGATGAGGTTCCTCATTTTTTAGAAAATTGCTATCAAAGTAAAATTCAATAATTCTTCCTTGTTGCTCAAAATTAAAATCTTGAAATTTTTTATTCGCATCTCTCCCTAATAAATCAGTGTCATATGCTTTCAATTCATTAGCCGAGTCTACAGACTGAACCTCTGTCGTATATCCTCCATTACACCCTTGTTTTAACCCTAACCAACCAGTTTTAGCACCATTTTGATATTGCCAAACATGAGCCATTTCATGAATAAACCAATGCTTAATGTTAGGTCGAGATAAACTGAAATCTTGATTCTCTACATAGTCTTTTGACGAGATATAGATTTCACCAGCAGGAGTCATTGCATTACCAGTAGCTGTATGTATAAGACCTCCTACATGAATCCATACTTTAGAATAGTCAATAGAATTTTTAAATACTAATTGAGACATTCTAATTTCACCTGATGTTAACTGACGCTTTGTTCCGATTTTTATGACAGTTGCACCATAGGATTTCATTTCCTTCATGTCATCATTTAATTTTTTTAGTGTGTCTTGAAATGTCGCTATAATATTATTCGTCATGGGAATGTTCCTTTGAAATTATTCTTAATTCTATGTTTTCAATTTCATTTGATGTAATTAACTTTGTATAGCCATCTTTATCAGTTGTTCCATGAATAATTTCACCATTTTGATGAATCTCGTAACATACATTGGCTAATGGTTCATTTGTTATTTGGTCTTGTAATAAGAATCTTTGTCCATACTTTTGCTTAGGTTCTGACACAAAACTATTAGTATTATTAGATACAATTTTTGAATTACTAATCCCATTATTCATAACAGCAAGATCAGAGATTTTTAAGTATTTTGATCCGCAAGTTGAGGTATCACCTACAGCAACAATACTTTTTCCACCAACAATCATAAAACCTTGATTTGAAGCAATTGCACGTGATTGAACCTTACACCTAGGACAATAGTGAGTCATACCATCTAAATGGACAGCTTTCCCTTCTACTAAAAAAGAAAAGTCACCTAAAATAATCATTCCGCCATGATCAGTAACACACCCAACTGTAATTAGAGCTTTCATCTATATTTTATAGTTCCTTATATTACGTTTATTAAACCATAAGAAATTAATCATACAAAATTCAGAAATAAGTAAAAACTTAATCTTTTCAAATTGTTAAAAATTTTATCAGCATTTTATAAAATGTAGAACGATTGTGTTTGAAACAATTTATTTACTTTACAAACATACTTGATCTCTATTATCAGTAACAAGAGCGAGTAATCGCTCTTTTTTATTACTTAACTTTTTTAAAATTTGATCATGAAAATAAATAATCTATTCAATATCAATATTATAAAAACTTAAGCTATATCTTGGCTTGTTAAAAGATGTATTAAGATATATCTTAATGATTGCAAATTACCCAATATGAGAAAAATAATATGAGAAATCAATCTGAACGAGATCCTAGACATTCAGAGCGGGCTTCACATGAGCGTGAACATCATACTCACGGTAGAGGACGTCGCGGACGTCTATTTGAAGCAGGTCGAATGAAACTTTTAGTTTTATATCTGATTCAGCAAAGCCCCAAACATGGTTACGAAATCATTAAAGAAATTAGTGACTTAGTCGGAGGAGACTATAGCCCGAGTGCAGGTACGATCTATCCGACATTAACGACACTTGAAGACATGAATTTTATTGCACTGCTCGATGCTGAGCGTAAACAATATCAAGTAACAGAAGAAGGCGAAGCATATTTAAAGCAACAACAGGACTTGTTGACTGCACTGTTGGAAAAGCTACGTCTTCGACGCGAGATTCATGGCAATGATCAACTGATTGATATACACCGTGCGATGGAAAATCTGAAAACGGCCTTGCGATTAAAAATCAATGTTGCAGATTTAAATCCACAACAGATTCATCAGATTGCGGAAAAGATCGATCAGGCAGCCGTTGAAATCGGGCGTTTATGACGGAGGATTTTAAGATGTTGGACGCACAATATCGACTCAAACAGGCGGGTTTAAGAGTTACTCGTTCACGAGTTTCAGTCCTAAATTTACTTGAACAACAATCTGATGACTTAAACATCAAACAGATCTATCAAAAATTACATGCCCAGCACCAGCAACTCAGTTTGGCAACAATTTATCGCGTTGTCAGCGATTTGGTGGATGTAGGTTTAATTGCAAGCTATCAATTTCATCGTGCAGAAACAAAATTTAACCTACCTGATCGTAGCAAAAAACAGCTCCTCCAGATCCAGTGTGCGGCCTTAACGCAGGCGAAACAAACGCAATTTTTTACAGTCCTTACAAGCGGTTTTTCAACAATTTCAAGTAGAGGTTATGCAACTTGAAATTCGGGAAAGTACTTAATTTTAAAATAGAATTGGAATTGATCTATGAAACAACATCAATACTTTGTCACTGTTCAACATTTAAAAGATGCCAAAGGTGAGGTATCAACTTATGCTGAAAAACTTAAGTTTTATACACGCAATCATGATGATATTTTTCAGATTGTAGAAAAATTAAAAAGCGCAGCATTCTTTGACGAGCAAACCACACAATCCTTTGCGCTTGGGCTCAAACTATTTAGTGAAGTGATGTTAGAGCAGCGTAATCATCCTTTATTTGCAGAGTTTGCACCGCATTTCCGAGATTTTATGAAACACATGAAAAGTCAGATTCCGCAGTCCAAATAATCTTTGAGTACGGCTTTGACAAGGATTGTCTTAAAAATAGCACTACACTGTCTTAAAGTTGTGCATAGAATCTTGAATTAAGTTTGGTAATATAAACATAATCAGTAAGATAAGTCATTTATGAAAGCTAACAAACAGTTGGTTTAGAACGCGCTGTTTACGCAATGATAAAACAACAATGCTCTGAGACACGTTATTCTGAATTTTAAGCGTATCCAAGTGGTGAATAGCATTTTGATCAGCAAGCGCAGCGCTCAGTTTGGCTAGCCATTCATATGATTTAAGCACACATCAGGACAAAGATAATGACCAATACCAATTATACGGAAATCTCAGATTCACAGGATTGTGAAAGTTACATCAATCAATTTATTCAGGATTTTCAAATTCGCAGCGCAGAAATTGGTAAAGGAACCGTGATTAAACGTGCTTTACCGAGTCGGCAAAAACGCATGATCGGTGCATGGTGTTTTCTGGATCATGCAGGTCCCGTAACCTTTCCACAAGGCGATGGATTGGATGTTGGGCCTCATCCGCATACAGGTTTGCAAACCTTTACTTGGATGATTGAAGGCACCATGATGCATACCGATAGTTTAGGCACCAAGCAATTGATTCGTCCGTATCAGGTTAATCTGATGACTGCTGGATATGGTATATCCCATACTGAAGTGGCGCCAGATACTGAAACTAAAATGCATGCGGCACAGCTCTGGATTGCCTTGCCTGATGACAAACTCAATATGCCTCCACAGTTTGACCACTATCCTGTATTACCAAAAACACAACAGGATCAGATTGAATTTACCATATTGGTCGGTGAGTTTATGGGACAAAGCTCTCCTGTGGCGGTGCATACGCCGCTGGTGGGTGTCGACATGACCGCTCAGGCAGATGCGAAGACTCGTATTCCACTCAATCCAAAATTTGAATATGGCTTTTTAGCATTAGAAGGTCATGCTTGGGTGAATGGACATGAGTTGAATCAGGACAATCTGGTGGTATTAGAGCCAGGGGTTGAACATATTGAGATTGATATTCCAAAAGGACATCGTGTATTACTGATTGGTGGTGAACCTTTTGAAACTCCAATTTTACTGTGGTGGAATCTTGTCGGTCGCACCACGGAAGGACTACGCGAAGCACGTGAGCAATGGGTCAATCATGATGCACGCTTCGGCGAAATTCCAGATTATGATGGCTCACGTCTTGAAGCCCCCACTTTCCCTGATCAAATGAGAGCATCCAAATGAGTGTGATTGCACGTAGCGTTGTTAAAACAGATCCAGCACCGTGGAAAGGTGAAGTCACCAGCGGTAAACACCATTTTATTACCGATAAACCTGAATCTTTTGGTGGTCATGATACGGGGCCAGCACCTTATGACTTTCTAACAGCAAGTCTGGCGTCATGTACTATGATTACCTTGCGTATGTATGCACAGCATAAAGAAATGGATTTTGGTGAGTTTAGCGTCGAAGTTGATTTTTTTATGAATAAGGAACAACAGGAATGGATCGAACGTCGTGTGAATTTTAAAAATCCATTATCTGAAGAAATGCAGGAAAAAGTGTTAAATGTCTGTAGTAAAACACCAGTAACCAAGACCTTATTACGCAGTGTGGAAATCAAAACCACCTTAGCTTAATTCTGTTGCAATCTCATGATTTTACAATTCAGCCCATGCAATGCTCATGGGCTGAATGCGATTAATCAATTTAAAATTTTGGCGAGAAATAGAGAACAATATGCTGACTTTACATCATCTGGAACAATCGCGTTCTTTTCGGATTTTATGGGCTTTAGAAGAGCTACAACAAGACTATCA
The DNA here is from genome assembly GCF_003938865.1 of Acinetobacter sp. FDAARGOS_515. Taxonomy (NCBI): domain Bacteria; kingdom Pseudomonadati; phylum Pseudomonadota; class Gammaproteobacteria; order Moraxellales; family Moraxellaceae; genus Acinetobacter; species Acinetobacter sp. FDAARGOS_515. The sequence goes on from NZ_RKIX01000003.1 coordinate 1,396,818, forward strand.
AATTCAATATTACAAACGTTTGCCGACCTTTGCCGCACCACCTGAACTGAAACAGATTCACCCTTTGGGTAAGGCACCCATTTTACAGGATGATGATCGCGCGATTGCAGAGTCTGCGGTGATTTTGGAATATCTACAAAGTAAATACGATTTGCAAAATCAGTTTAAGCCACAAAATGATGAAGATGCTTTTCAATATTTATATTGGATGCATTATGCCGAAGGTTCACTGATGCCATTATTGGTATTTCAGTTGGTCATGAACAATGTTGGTAAAAATGTACCTTTTATCATTCGTCCGATTGCCAATAAAATTACCGATGGCATTAAAGCTGGCTTTATTCGTCCACGTTTAAAAGATCATATTGCTTTTTTAGAGGAATATTTATCGCAACATGATTATTTTGCTGGTCAGTTTAGCTTTGCTGACATTCAGATGAGTTTTCCACTTGAAGCTATTTTAACCCGTACCACAGGCCAATATCCGAATATTCAGGCTTTTCTTACTCGAATTCAATCTCGTCCTGCTTTTCAACGTGCCAAGCAAAAAGGAATTGAATAAAGGCGGTTTTGATAGCCAACCATATTGCCTGCTGACAAACTGATGCAGCATGGCAATGCTTGTTATATTTTAAAACATCAATCAAAATGAAATTTGTCATTTATTTTGAATATTTTCTCGTCAATATGCATCTTTTCAAACAAGCTTTAGATGATTGATGTTTTATGAAATTGATGACTAAAAATATGACAATATTGTCTCTGGGGATTTGTGCGGTTTTCGCATTAACAGCGTGCAATGATTCAAATGATGATCAAAGCCAGAACACGCCGTCGACTCAGCCGCAAGATCAGCGCGATCAACGCTTTTTAAATGCCAAAGCTGGCGATATTCTTCAGGTTCAGATTGCTGATCTGATTCCGACTCAAGGCGCAGTGGGCTATGACCAGATTTATTATAAATTAGGCCGTTGGCAAGGCGATTGGAATCGTCAGACTTGGCAAGCGGATCCAATCAATCAACTTTCTTATCTCAATAAAACCATAGGCAAAAAATTCAGTGATTACTGTGAAGCAATTGGTGCCAAAAGCCGCGATGACTTTAGCAGCATGGAGCAACTCAAAGGAGCAAATTTAAAACAACTCGATAGCTTTGGTTGTGCCGAACAACCAGCAACAGAAACTGCTGATTTGAAAACGGTCGTGGTTGGCTACGATGGTCGTTTGTATCTGACTGATGGGCATCATACCATGACCCAGTTACGTGAATTACCCGATGGCGGTGAAACGCTGAAAGTTTGGGTGCGTGTGGTTGATAATTATAGCTCTCTCAAAACAGCAGATGAGTTTTGGACAAAAATGGTCGCCAATGGTCGTGCATGGTTGCGTAATGGACAAAACCAAAGCATTACATATCAGCAATTACCAAAAAATTTGGGGCTTAAATCAGCAACCAATCCAACGGGTATGGAAGAAAATCAGTACCGTTCGTTGATGTATTTTGTCCGAGATATTGGCTATAGCAAACCTGAGAATGCCACCGACTTTCTGGAGTTCTTATGGCAAGACTGGTTAGAAGCTCAGGTTAAAACAGGGATGGTACAACCTTTAAGTTTTTATCATCTTGATGCGAAAATATATGGCGGGGCAGATGTGCTGGCAAGCACCAGCATCAAAAAGGATTTAACTTTGTCGGGTAGTGCCACAGGTTATACCGCAGCAATTGCCAACTATGCTTTATTGATCGGTACAACAGCACCAGACACGGTCATTTATCAGAATCAGACCGCAAAAAGTCTGGGTAGTTTAAACCTGCAAAAAAATGCAGATAAAGGCTCTGTGACCGCCAATGCCATTAGTACTTTTGATGAATTGAATCGAGATGAAGTCAAAAAAGATGGCACGCCACGATCGGGTGGCAGTGTTTGGTATGCGGTACATTATCGTGAATGCGGTAAACCAATTACGGGAACATGCTGGGGTTGGTAATTATTTGAAAAAATTAAAAAAAGAACGCACAAAGCGTTCTTTTTTACCATAACAATGCTTTAACGTTTTACCACGATGGAATCGATCCCGCTGTGTTGCAAGGTTTGCTGTGCAGCAACAGCTGCATCTTGCGAATCATACGGCCCAGAAACCACGCGATACCATATTTTGCCATTTTCGACACTTTTGACCACATCGGCAGACAAACCATTTAAAATGATTTCTGCGCGACGTGCATCGGCGCTGTCTGGGTCAGGATAGCTACGCACTTGTAAGATAAAGGACGCTTGATGTGGCTGTTGTGGATTTTCTTCAGCGGCAACCGCGGCAGCAGGATCATTGGCAACAGGCGCGCTGGCTTCACTTGGCGCTTCTACAATCACCACAGGTTGCTGTGGCTTGGTCTCGGGCACTGCTTGTTCAGGAATCGGCGTGACTTGTTGCTGTGGTAACAGATCGTAGAAACGATAGTCATGATTGGTTTCTTCTTCCTGATAATGCGGCGAAGTCACTTCATTTTTAGTTGAAACAGGCTTCCACGGTTTCCAAAGCATCAACACCACGGCGATGCACATCAGAGCTAAAATAGCCACCAATGTCCCTAACCACTTTGGAATCAGTGATTTTTTGGGTTTATTTGGTCGCTCAGATACACCGCGCTGCGTTTTTCCAAACACGTGAAATCCTCTTCAAATTAGGTCGTCAGACCAAAAACAGGAATTGGTCTGAGCTTACAAGTCAAACAATAGATGATTTACATTGATTCTGGCGCAGATACACCAAGCAATTCCAAACCATTACGCAACACTTGTTGTACATTGACGGACAACAAAAGACGCGCTTGAGTGAGTTCTGCATCATCATTTAACACTTTATGCTCATTGTACCAGCCGTGGAATAATGCTGCTAACTCTTTCAAATAATTACCAATTTGATGCGGTTCGTAAGCATTTGCGGCACGTACAATAATATCTGGATAGGCAGCCAGTTTCGATAGAATTTCTGTTTCAGCGTCCAGTTCCAGACGTGACGCATATTGACGTGCCTGAACAGCATCAAAATTCACTGCACTGGTCGCTGCTTTTTCTAGCATACGACAGATTCGCGCATGCGCATATTGAATGTAATACACCGCATTGTCCTTGCTTTGTGATACTGCAAGATCCAAGTCGAAGTCAATATGTTGCTCAGATTTACGCATCACATAGTAAAAACGGGCTGCATCATTACCGACTTCTTCACGGAGTTCACGTAAAGTCACAAACTGACCTGAACGTGATGACATTTGTACCATTTCGCCGCCACGCCATAGACTGACAAACTGAACTAAAAGTACGGTAAGTTTGGCAGAGTCATAACCCATTGCATCAATTGCTGCTTTTACCCGTGCAATATAACCGTGGTGATCTGACCCCCAGATATCCACGATATGGGTATAGCCACGTTGTAATTTATCTAAATGATAGGCGATGTCAGATGCAAAGTATGTGGTTTGCCCATTGCGGCGTTTCACAACACGGTCTTTTTCATCCCCAAATTCGGTGGATTTAAACCAGATATTGCCGTCTTTTTCATAGAGAAAACCACGTTGATCTAGGGTTTGTAAGGCTTCTTCAATTTTATCCGTCAATGATGCTTCACTGAACCAGCGATCAAAAGTCACACCAAAATCGGCAAGATCATCTTTAATGTCATCTAAAATGGCTTTTAGCGCGGCCTGATGAAAAACACGATATCCTTCGCCGAGTAGCTGCTGTGAATGGGCAATCAGCCCATCAATATGTTTTTCTTTATCACCAGAGAGAACCACTTTATTGCCTTCAGCATCTAGTTCAGCGGCATATTGCACATCTTCTGGCACATCGCGATAAACATCAGCTACCGCACGCACATATGCATCGCCGTCTTTGTCGATAATGCTTTGTGCAATTTCCTTGACGTAATCGCCTTGATAGGCATTTTTAGGGAAAACAAGGTTTTGTCCAAGTAATTCCAAATAACGTAAATAAGTCGAAGTCGCCAAAATATCCATTTGACGACCTGCATCATTGACATAATATTCACGGTCAACTTTGGCACCCGTCGCTTCTAGTAAGTTCGCTACAGTCATACCATAAGCGGCACCGCGACCATGTCCGACATGCAGACTTGAAGTTGGATTGGCAGAGACAAACTCCACCTGAATTTTTTGTGCGCCATTGGCCTGACTACGGCCAAATTGATCTTTTTGTGCCTGAATTTGATCGAGTACAGCGTAACGCTGATCTGCATTTAAGAAAAAGTTGATAAAACCAGGCCCAGCGATTTCAGCCTTGGTAATGTCTGCGACTTCTGGCAGATGAGCCAATACTTTTTCAGCCAAATCGCGTGGTTTCATACCCGCAGCTTTTGCTCCAACCATGGCAATGTTGGAAGCAAAGTCACCATGACTTCGGTCTTTGGTTCGGGTTAACACACTGTTGTTAGTCCAATCCGAAGGAAGAATCCCTGCTTGTTGAAGAGATTGCACGGCATGATCAAGAGCTGCTTGTATGGCGGTATTCATATCTATCTAAAACGAATGTTCGCAGAAAAACGCTCAATATAGCAAATTTTGTCCGCTTTAGGTGAGGCTGTTTGATTTCACCACCGATTTAATTTTAATGAATGCTGAGAGGGATGTGATCCAATCTTTTATTTTGGATTATTCCTGACAAGAAACAGGTTTATTGAGTAGTTCAGCATGTTGATTTTCAAAGCGATATAAATGTCCTGCATGATAAATTTTGATAGTCTTGGCTGTCACGAGCTCTTTTTTAAAGGTCTCAAGTTTTTGACTGGAATACAGATTAAAAGGATTTAAATAGTTTTTATTATCGAGAAGAAATTGAATTTGTCCAAGTTTATCATCGTATGCGCTCAAGATTTGCTCACCTTTGGCATTGTATAAATAAAAGGTTGGTTTCTGAGTGCTCAATTGACAGTTAAAACGAAATGATAAAATAGATTGATCATCAGATTTATTTTGTAGGATATAGACATCCTGTGTTTTATTTTTCATATAAACCCATTGATTTTTCGGCATGTTTGTATTGAATTGTTCCAGTTGATTCAGGGTGGTTTGACTAAGATCAACAATGCCTTTGGCATTGACTTCGGGAACAGATGGCTTGACGCCTAACCATGAACCGACTTTATCGGTTGTTTTTGAAACACTTTGACAGCCGGTTATTAATATAAGGATCAACGCCAATCCAGACATTGATAAAAAGGATGGTTTTACAATAAACATATTTATAATCAATAGAATCAAAAGCTCAGAATATATTTAGTATATCCAGAAGTATTTATCTCATTCGCTACGATATGTAAAAGCGCTATAAACCTCCTTCCAGATTCTATTTGAACATAAAATGTGATCTATTCGACTATCAATTTTGGAAATACCTATTTTGCTAAAAAAGCGCGTAAGCTATATCGAACCGATGATTTGAATGAATAACCGTTTGGCACTTGAGCTGAACAATGAGATAGGCAATGACCGCTGAAAACACCGCAAAAAAACATCCACTTTATATTCCTTATGCTGGCTTTACCCTTCTGGAACTCCCGCTACTCAATAAAGGCTCGGCTTTTTCCCAACAAGAACGTGGCCAATTCAATTTACATGGTTTACTGCCGCATGTGATTGAAACCATCGAAGAACAAAGCCAGCGCTCTTACCAACAGTTCACAGCTTTTAATGATGCGATCAATAAGCACATTTATTTACGAAATATTCAGGATACTAATGAAACCCTGTTTTATCGTTTAATCGAAGATCATTTAGAAGAAATGATGCCGATTATTTATACGCCAACAGTAGGTGAGGCCTGTCAGCGTTTTTCTGATATTTATCGTCGTCATCGTGGGGTATTTGTGTCTTATCCAGACCGTGAACACATTGATGATATTTTGCAAAATATTAATCGTCGTAACGTTAAAGTGATTGTGATTACCGATGGCGAACGTATTTTGGGATTGGGCGATCAGGGTATTGGCGGGATGGGGATTCCAATCGGAAAGCTATCACTGTACACCGCATGTGGGGGGATTAGTCCCGCTTATACTTTACCGATCACGATTGATGTCGGAACCAATAATCAACAATTACTCAATGATCCTTTATACATGGGTTGGCGTGAACCGCGAATTACTGGCGAAGAATATTATGATTTTATCGATCAGGTCTTAACTGGAATTCGTCGTCGTTGGCCACATGCCTTGATTCAGTTTGAAGATTTCGCACAAAAAAATGCGATGCCTTTATTGACGAAATACCGTGATAAATTCTGCTGTTTTAATGATGATATTCAAGGTACAGCTGCGGTATCAGTGGGAAGTTTAATTGCAGCAAGTCGTGCTGCGGGCAAACAACTCAAAGATCAGATTGTCACTTTTTTGGGGGCAGGTTCGGCAGGATGCGGCATCGCGGAGCAAATTATTGCCCAAATGGTGGCTGAGGGTTTAAGCGATGCTGAGGCTCGTGCTCGAGTCTTTATGGTCGATCGTTTTGGTCTCATTACAGAGAACCAGCCAAATTTACTGGATTTTCAGCGCAAACTTGCACAAAAGGCGGATGTCATCTCCGATTGGGCCAAGGTTGAAGATGTGATTTCTTTACTGGATGTGGTAAAGAATGCCAAACCTACTGTTTTGATTGGAGTTTCAGGTCAACCGGGATTATTTACTCAGGAAGTAATCGAAGCACTTAATGCAAACTGTGAACGTCCGATTGTGATGCCATTGTCCAATCCAACTTCACGGGTTGAAGCCGTACCATCCGATATCATTCAATGGACCAATGGTCAGGCATTGATTGCGACAGGGAGTCCATTTACTCCAGTCAATTATCAAGGGCGGTTGTATCATATTGCACAGTGTAATAATTCCTATATTTTTCCAGGAATTGGCTTGGGTGTGATTGCTTCGGGTGCTAAGCGCGTAACAGAAAATATGCTAATGGCCTCTAGTAATGCATTGGCAGATTGTTCGCCATTATTGAAAAATGCCGAGGCCGATTTACTTCCACCGATTGCAGATATTCAAAATGTCTCGCGTGTGATTGCATTAAAAGTTGCACAAGCAGCGATAGCGGATGGTGTTGCGGTTCCCTTAACCGATGAGCAAATTCAAAGCAATATCGAAAAAGAGTTTTGGCAACCTGAATATCGTACCTATAAGCGCGTACCTTTTTAATGAAGGTTAGTGATTAAAGTCACTACATTCACAAAAAAGAGCTTCGGCTCTTTTTTTATGGAATAAAAATAAAAAAAACTAGACGATACGGTCTGTATTTTTTAAACTTACGCGCGATTGATATCAATAAAACTAAAAATGAAGAAAGATGATGTTAAATAATATTTATAGTATTTTGGAACAGGCGGGTTTTGGCACTTTAAAACGCGCCATCCATGTGCAATTTAGTCACGCCTTACTCAATACTCAGGTTTTTTTACAGCGTATTGACGGACATCATGCGCTCAATGATGGCTTAAATCTTCAGCTCACATGTTTGTCAAATAATGCACACATTGCACTAAAACAATTTATTGGCTGTCAGGTCGCAGTCGACCAGATCAATGATCTGGGGCAATTTTCACGAACTTCAGGGATCATTACACAAGCCAGTCAAGGTCAGAGTGATGGTGCATTGGCCCTTTATACACTTACTGTACAAGACCCGACCGCACTTTGGCATAAACGACGAAATAGCCGTGTCTTTATGAATAAAAGTGTACCCGAAATTACGGAAATTTTATTTAAAGAGTGGCAAGCTAAAAGCAGCTTATTTGCTGCAAGTTTGACGCTTGATTTGAGTGGGCTTGGTCAAAACTATGATATTCGTCCCTTTACTATGCAGAATAATGAGACGGATCATGACTTTCTAACCCGTTTATGGCGTAGTGAGGGAATTAATTGGCTAATTGATGAACAAAACAATATTGTTGTACATACGCTACACGATATTGAGCCACAGAAACTACGTTTGATCGATGATCAACAACATTTTACCGCTATGAGTCGTCGTGTGATTCGTTTTCACCGTAGTCATGCCACAGAATATTTTGACAGTATGACCAGTTTGATTGCACATCGCCAATTACAATCAACAGCGGCTTATGTACAACGTTGGCAAGCGGATGGTCTGACTCAGGATGAAGGTAGTGGTTCCGTATTAAGCGCGCATCTGTACAGCGATCAGTATAACAATGAAAGCCTAAGCCTTGAACAGGCTTGGTCTGTGAGTGCCGCATGGACTTCAGATCTGACTGGAGCCGATCAGGCAACGACTTCAGGTTCGGAGCAGATTGAGCGGCTGAATCAAAATTTAAGCGCCTATCAGGAAATACATGCTAAATATTTTAAAGCCCAAACGATGGTAAGAGATGCCCAAGTCGGTTACTGGTTTGAACTCACAGGACATCCAGAAATTGACCAACACACGGGAAGTGATCGGCAATTTCTGATTTATGAAAAACGCTTTTATAACCAGAATAATTTACCAAAAGATATTCAACAACAATTTGAACGCTTAATGTCCAGAACGACATTGTCCTCATTGCAAAAGGATGAACGCCAAGGCAATGAGCTAACCCTAATACGCCGTCAGATTAAAGTTGTCCCTGAATATCAACCTTTGCAGCATCGACCATCAGTTTATCCACAACGTGCGCGTGTGGTTGGACCAGAAAATGAGGAAATTTATGTCGATGAATGGGGGCGAATCAAAGTTCGTTTTCTGTTTACCCGAGATCAGGATCATGTGCATGATGGTGGCGCAGGTGCCAATGAGAATGACGCAGACTCTGCTTGGGTCGATGTACTGACACCGTGGGCTGGCGAAGGATATGGAGCAAGATTTCTACCCCGTGTAGGAGAACTCGTCGTCATTGACTTTTTTGATGGCGATGTCGATCGACCATTTGTAACGGGTCGAATCCATGAAGCGCAACGTTCACCCACAAAATTTGATGTAAAAGGACAATTGCCCGCAACCCGAAATTTGAGTGGTATTCGTTCACAAGAAGTCGCAGGCTCAGGCTTTAACCAGCTTCGTTTTGATGATACTACTGGACAGATTAGTACCCAGTTACATAGTAGTCATGGTGCCAGTCAATTAAATCTGGGTAATTTAAGTCACCCTAAACAACAAGAAATCAGTCAAGGGCGTGGTGAAGGTTTTGAACTGAGAACCGATCAATATGGTGCTGTGCGTGCAGGTAAGGGAATGCTGATTAGTACTTATGCACAGGAACAGGCGATTGCTGATCATTTGGAAGCGGCTCAAGCACAATCATTATTGTCACAGGGCTATGACAATATGAAAATGCTCAGTGAAATTGCTGCAAAGCAGCAGACTGATGCGTTGAATGTGATTAATCGCTTACCAAAATTTATTCAATCATTAGAGCTTAAAACTACAGGTCAAGCACTGGACAACACTTTAAGTCTATTTAAAGAAGGCATGAATAATGATCCTATCCATGCCCTTAAAGATTGCGGTGGTTTCATTGAGGATATTGGTGCGCTTGGTGGAGATGCGAAAGGTGCAGTAGACGAGTTCAATGCGTTCTTTAGTGATGCCAAAGATGCGGTAGAAAACTTAAAAGAATTCATTGAAAACGTAGAAGAACATGGTGCTGATACTATTAAAGGTAAGCTTGCCAGCATTAAAGATCGGATTCAGCAGAACCCGTTTGAAAGTATTAAAGAAGTTGGAAAAGTTTTAGCCAATGTCGATATTAAAGACTTTGAATTGATGAGTAGTTGTGGGACTTTTAGCAAGGGTAGCAAGCTAGAAATTACCCCCTCTATAGCATTGAGCTCATTACAAGGCTTTATGGAAGGTTATACCCAAGGTCTGGAAAGTAGTTCCGATGCCAAGCAACAAGAACAAGGCAAGATTTTTAGACAGGCATTGATGTTGTTGGCATCACCGAATGGAATTGCATTAACTACGCCTGAAAATATTATCTTACAGGCCTCTCAGGATATTGCTGAGAGTGCCAGTGGTTCAATTAATTTGAGTGCACAGAAGAATATTATTGGACACGCGCAGGATAAGATTAGTTTGTTTGCTGCACAAAAGGGCTTTAGGGCTTATGCCGCAAAAGGGAAATTGGAGTTGCAGGCGCATGACGATGCGATTGAAGCAATTGCCAAGAAGGTGATTAAACTGATTTCCACTGAAGATAAGATTGAAATTACCAGTCCTAAAGAGATTGTACTAACAGCGGGTGGGTCGCAACTCAAAATTAATGCCGATGGTGTGTTTTCAACCACAGGTGGGAAGTTTGAGAGTAAGGCTGGTCAGCATTTGTTTGTGAGTGGCGCTAAAGTTTCATATGAGGTACCACAGCTTCCTAATAGTGCTGTGTATAGTAATAAGTTGGATGTTTATGATTTATTTTGGGAGAATGATTTTAGTCAGCTTAGTTATAAAGCTTTTATGCCAGAAACAAATTCGTTTATATCTGGGAAATTTGATGAGCATGGACGTACAGGAAAGATTTTAAATGAAGAGCCTTTAAATATAAAGTTTTTAATTGGAAAGGAGCAAGAGTTTTGGGACGTTATCGTAGAAGAATGGGGCGATGAGGATTTGACTTTAGGGGTAGATAAAAGTGAAAAGTAAATGTTTGGTAACCTTTATTTTATTAGACTTATTGGGCTATCCAATTAAAAATGCTCGATATCAAGTAAAAAATGGTAATAATTTAATAGCTGAAGGATTAACAAATTCTAAGGGTGCAATTGTTGATATTAATAGGAGTAAAGGGGTAGTACTTGATATATATTTTCAAAATATTTTAAATCAAATGCAATTAATAAACAAAGTTCGCCTTGAGAAAAGCTATGCCATTGTAAAGTTATATAGTCCTTCATTGTTAATAAAAACACAGCTAAGAGAAAATGGTAATTCTGGTGATTATATTAGAAAGACATATAAAGTAAAAAAAGGTGATACTTTACTAAAAATTTCAAAAGAAAATAATACTAATGTTGAAGAGCTTCAGAGAATAAATAAAATTAAGAATTCAAATAAGATATGGGACGGTCAGATTCTAAAATTACCATTAAATAAGGAAAGTTCTCAGCTAAGCCAAAATTCAACTAGCCATCAAAGTTCTCAGTCGAGAAAAAGTTCAAATAATAATCATAACCTCCATGATAGTAGCGCAAAAAATAACGATGGTGGAAAAGATGATCATTGGTTTGGTTCATTGGCTAAATTACCTGATTTAATGCCTGATATTGGTGCTGAAGATGCTTATAATTATATCAAAAATCAATTGCTTGGCTTGAGTCTTCCGCAATTGAATAATGTTGATGTGCAAAGCCAAATGACAGGAAGCCCGAAGCAAGACTTAACGAATCATAAACCTAGCATTATTTTTCCATTTAAAGTTAAGCCTATTAATGATATTGATGGAGAGTTATCAAATTATTATTGGGGAGCTAAACTCAATGATACTAATGCTTCAATGGCAATATTTGGAAGAAATAGAAGTAGTAATAGAAAGCATGCGGGAAGAGATTTATATAGTAATTGTAAACCTGTCAGTAAAGCAGAAAATGGTTTTGAAGTAGTTGCTATAGCACCAGGTAAAGTAATAGCTTCGCAAGAATTCTATCTACAAACTAATCAATTGAGTATTAGGCATAAAACTGAAGATGCTAGAGAGTTTATAATTAGGTATGGTGAATTAGATCCAAAATCAATAACATTAAAAGTGGGGGATTCCGTTAAGCAAGGCCAAATATTGGGCAAAACAGGTGTAATGAAAAATAAGAATGGACCAGCTGCTATACCTATTGCTGGAAAAACAGCGCATAATGTTTCAATGCTACATTTTGAATATTTTACAGGCAATGGTTTTTCATTAGATGATGCATCAAATCTTACAATAAAAGAACACGGGGTTTATTCGAGACGTGATGATATAGCTGATCCTTTAGCAATATTGTTAGAGGGATATAGAAATAGTTTTGATTTACAGTTGCCTCAAACTACTTCTGAGAAATCCATTGGAAATAGAATACTTATAAACAATTTAACAACAAGTGCAAATGCAAGACTCTTTGTTCAAGAATGGGAAGGAAAATATTTAACTCCTGATGGGCAAGGAACATACTATTACGATGATTCTAAAGGGTATTGTACAGTTGGTTGGGGGCATCTCGTAGGTCAATCTTCATGTAAAGCTTTAGGTAAAAAGGCTTTAAAAGATTTTATCTCAATATCTCAGGCTAAAACTTATTTTGAAGAAGATGTTTTGAAACATGAAACTTATGTCAAAAAAGCTATTAAAGTTCCTCTATATCAATATGAATTTGATGCTTTAGTATCTTTAGCATTCAATATCGGGAATATTGCTAGTAAAGCCCCAAAATTATGTAAGCTTATTAATGAAAGTAATTATAAAGATGGACCTGAAGAAATGTTAGATATAAATAAAATAACTGTAAATGGAAAAAAAGTTCCAGATATCGGTTTAACTAAAAGACGTAATAGTGAATATCAATTGTTTATTAAAGGAGCATACGATGCAAGGCATTAATCTTAATTTTTTAAATTTTCTATTAGTCTTTAGTTTGAGTTTTTGCTCAAATGCTGCAGATTATAAGTCACAACAACTAGATGATAAAACAGTATATAACAATAGTGAATATGATCTAAATAGTACATATTTAGATATAAAAAAATATATCAGTAGTAATAAAAATGAAGTTAACTATCTTGTGAATACTCAACGCTCTTGGTTGAAAAATAGAAATTTAAGATGTAAATTTAATGGAAAAGAAGCAAATAATGAAAATTATAAATGTTTAAGTGAGTTTAATAATTCTAAAATTAAAGATTTAAGAAAATCATACTTGAATTTTGATAGTTTGGAGAAAAACTTAATAAAACCATTTGAATATAAAAATGGTGTTATAAAAGAGTTAGAAGTGGGTGGGTGTTATTGCGGTGAAAGTACAATTAGAATTTTAAAAAATAGGATTTATATATATCAGGCTTGTGATCAAAAATTAAATGAACCACGCATATATAACATTGTTGGTAAGAAAAAAAATGAATTTTCTGTGGAGTATCAAGTTGATACTAATAATAATAAAATCCCAGAATTTAATTTGGTCTTTGTCACTGATGGAAAAAATGTTTGGAATATTGTTCCTAAGGTTTTTAGAAAAGAAGATTTATTAAATTTAAATTTTAAAATTGGCTATACAACTGATGAAAACTTAAAAAATAAGGAAATTGATTGTAATGATTATGAGGAGTAATAATTTTATTAAATTTTAGTTGTGCATAAAATTAATATTTAAATTGGAGAGTACATGGTAGTTAATTGGTATGACAATAAAATTTAAGTTATTTGTGTTTTTATCCTTAGAAATTCTATCTAGGTGTATAAGTGCAAAGAGTAATGAGAAGTGTTTCACTTAAATAATTTCATAAGCTTTGGATGGGGGCGTTCTAAATTAATCATATGTGAATATTTTACTAATGTAACTGCGGGATTGAAAAGTAATTATTTTTTCCAAGGTGCTTTTAGTTAAAAAGTAAAAAACGAGGCATAATAATCATTTGCATTTGCATTTGCATTTGCATTTGCATTTGCATTTGCATTTGCAAGGGCTTTCGGCTTATATAGAGGATATTTAATTTTGAAAAAGGCTGGTTTATTTCTATCACTAATATTGTTAGTTAGTTGTGCAAAAAACGAAGTTCATGCTTTAGGTAAAGATAGAATGGATTATAATAAATTGAATTTCTTTAGGGGGTAATTTAGAAGATATTTTAAGAAAATATAAAGATGATATTGTTATTCAGAACTACAAAGATATTGGTAGTATAATAGGTTGTGAAAATTCAAAAAATTATTATTGATAATAATGAAACGAATTTAGATGTTAGTAATAAAGGTTTTGTAATTGCTGTGAATATAACTAATCCAAAGGTTATAGATGAGAATAGAATAAGTGTTGAGCAAGATTAAAAAAATTATTTAAATTAAAATCGATTAATAAAATGGATAATCAAGAAGGAGGTTTTTATTACGAATACAAGTTGATTTCACAGGATTCTAAATTTTATTATATTTATACTGCTAGTCAAGTTGAGAAGATTGATTCCATTGGATTGTTTTCTAAAGATCATATAGATTGCTATGAGGATTGAGTGTTTTTTAGCCTAGTAGAAAAAGAATTTCTCGAAAAATGAATATTTTTTATAAGGCTAAGTGTTTGATTGTATTGTTAAATAATCAAGTGTGCTGTTCGGTTTCTTGAGAAACGATGGCTTTGCTTAAAGAATTGCCAATAAGTTGCTTCAAATTTAAGAAATAAATCATCAATTACACAGAATAATTAGGTACTATCGAACATAAGGACTAAAGCCGCGAGTTTGGGGCGGTAACTTAACTGATGGCTCTAGTCCTCTTATATTTTTCAAGGTAATTTCTTATACGCGATTCAGGTTATTTATTATGACCAGAATGGTAAGACTCATAATTTAGGGAAATCAAGTTTTTATGTAGCTAATAGATGGGCTAGTAAAGGTAAAAAAGGGACAGGCTCAGTATATTTAGTGGATCAAAGAAAACATAAGCAATATAAAATGGGAAATATTGGTTATTTATGGAGAATAGATAGCGATGATGGACGATATTATCTTTCAGGGACGGCTTTATCAGCTGTATTAGGTGCTATATGTAGCCTTGGATATGCTGAGTATACTGGTTCAGGATTTAGTTGCCGAGATGGTTCACCAGGAGAAAGTGTTTCTCATCTAAATGGCGAAAATGGTGACTTTAGATATATTGCAATTAATAACAGACATATGAGTGAGCTAACATATACTAGTCATAAGCACTTTGATTGGGATAAAAATGTAAGCTTTGTGAATGCATTATATAAATTTGGATATAAATTGTTTGGTTCCAATCCTGTTAAAATTAAAGGGAATATATTGTTACCACATTCAAAAAATTGGAGTGGGCACCATAATCATGTTCACTTGCATGATTTTAACCCTAATATAGAGGATGCATAATGTTTTTCAGTAGTAGTTTTAAAAATATAAAATTTTTAAATTTGATATGTTGTTGTTTCTTATTTTCCGCATGTAATACTTTTGAAAATGATGGAAGTACTATTGGTGGCTTCACTAAAAATGGTTTTGAAAATTTCAAAATTGGAGACAAAGCCCAGAATCTGAAGGAGGTTGAGGACAGTCGTATACGTGATTGTTTTATTGCAAAAGATACTCGAAATGATGATGTCGAATTCCAGATTATGAATAATAAAATTGCAATTATTTCATCTATGGATAATACGAGAGCATCTTATAATGGTATTAAGATAGGAGATTCAGAACAAAAAATATATGAAAAATATAATAAAAAAGGTTTAGATAAGAGGAGAAATCCTTATGGTGATCCAAAAAAGGATTATTCTCTAATTGATTGGAATGATAACACTAAGAAAATGGGAACACGATATGATATTGAAAGTGGATATATTGTAGGTATCAAAGTTGGTGATAATAATTTAACTTTAATGGAAGGATGTGCTTAATAGATCAAGGATAGAGGGGTTTTAGTTTTTAGAATCTCTCTAAAATTATTAATTTGAAAAATAAACAATCAATTCTTTATCTATGATGATACTTGTTAAAAGGATGTTAAATTGGAGAGAGTGGAATGAGGGAGATAAATTAGTAAAAATTGAGAGCATGATGATTAACCTAAAAATAAACGCTTTTTTTTGCCATAATGGCAAACATTATATTTTTATCACAACACAAGCAAATGCGAGTGATAGTACCACAATCTTAACAGGTTATATACTAAATAAAAAAGTATAGATGAACAAAATAAAGTACATCCATATGATATTATTTTATTACCAACTACTAGAGATTTTTATTTAAAAGAAGAGGGTGAAGAGTATAAGAAGATAAAAGAAATTCAGTTGAATTATTTAGATGTGAAATATAAAATTGAATATAATAAACTCACACAAATAATGTACAAAACAAAGGTTTATATTCAGCTGACTCTATGTTTAATTATACTGGTTTAATTTGTGTGGTTGATAAGATAAATTATATGAAACGATAATTTTAGTCTTGTGTAATTATAAGTTTTACGTGGTACTATTTTAGTTTTTAAAAAAATCAATGGATTTTTAAGAACCAAGTCCTGAATTGATGAGCCGAAATAAATTGTAGTGGAAATGGTAATAATGAAAAATGTATCTATTAGTTCAACTGTACTTGTAATTTTATCAATTTTAGGATGTTCAAGTAATACGTCTGTAGCAAAGAATATAAATAAAATTGATGTCGAAGACTGTTCAATTGATTTTGATGAAGTGGATTTTTGTACTAAAGAAAGATTAAAAGATTATAATAATATTTTAAAAAATAAAGTATCAAATTTTGATAAAAATAAGTTTTTAATGGGTTTTAAAGAAAAAAGCTATTTTTATTTTGCTGTTATCGACTTAGAAAGCCTTAAGGTTTTTACTTTTCCAGCTTCATTGAGTGTGATGTCAAGTGTTAAGCCTATAGAATTCTCATCAAATAACAATTTATTTTGCCTAAGTGGAAATTTTAATCAGTATCGAAACTCTTATACCGCAGTGAAAACTTGCTATGTATATCATAATGGAAGTTTTGATTTTAAATCCAGAGTTGAGTTGGAGAGTGAAGTAAAGAAACATGATGGTCATAGTTCTAATAATCTGATAAATAAAATAAAATTACCAGTTTCTTCGGATTCTTTCTCTAAATGTGCCGAGAAAAACGCAATTAAAAAATGTGAGCAGATTGAAAGGTCAAATAATCGCGAATATTCTTTATCTGAGTTAAAGAAAATATCTCCTGATTTATTTAATGTATTTGATAATCCTAAAATATATTCATTAAATGCAGATACATTCAGATTCCTACCTGAACTTAAAGGTGGATTTTATTCTATAGCTGAAAAGTATATAGAAACAGATGAGGACTCTAGTTCTGAATTTTATTTAATAAAAATAAAACCTGCACTGGATGTAGGGAAAATAGGTGATCATTACTCAATTGATAAATTCGGAGTAATAACTTATAAGGATAAAAATAGAAAATTATTAAAAAGAAATTTGAAATAAGAGTAATTTAGTGTTGATTTGATATACTATAATTGAGTTGGGATGTATTATTTTAAAATAAAAGATTGAAAAGTGGTTGGTTTAAATTAATAGTAATTTTGAAGTGAAATTTTTCAAAAATATTTTTGATCAAGTTTTTGGTATTATAAATACTATTTTTAATAGAACTTAGTCTGGGGTGTGGGGAAATAGTGTCAAAAGTGTAGTCAATGCTGATAGATAGTTTCTTAAATTACAGGTCCTAAAAGTTTAGACTCTTATGGTAGTGTTGAGAAAATGCCAATATTGCATGTAAGTACGATGATTAGGGATTTTATTAATAGCTATCTTATAGAAAGAGCAGATGGTAAACTTTCCATCATTGGAGAAGATCATAAACTATGAAAATAAATGTTATTTAAATGCAAAAAATAGAAAGGTATGGGTAGATAAATTTCATGATGAAGCAGTAAAAAAGGTATGATACTTGGTAATGGAACGGCTATACATGCTCATGGTACTATGACTGAACTAAGAAATAAAATGCTAAAACCTTTTTTAATAGTTCTCCCTAAAAATTTAAAAGGAATTTAATATGTCTAGTAAATATGTAATTGGCGCAGGATTGGTATTGGTAACATTTGGTTCGGCAATATCAGCATGTGCGGATAGTTCGTCAGTAAATTGTAATAAAAATAATGTTTATGAAAGTATACAATGTATAGAAAAGGAAAATAAAAAATTAATTATTAAACTTGATAATGAAAAAAATAGAGAAGAAAATGATTATGATAAATGGGTGAAAAAAATAAAAAATAATTGTGAAGAAAAAATAAGCCATATAGCTGGGGAAGGTGCAGGTCTAGTTAGAAATCAATGTTATAGAGATGAGTATTTATCTAGATTATCATTTTTAACAGCTGAAAAAACTTCGAAAGAAGAAAAAATATTCATGGTCTAGTTGTAACATATTTACCTTACAATTCAGTTGATCATTTTAAATGTCTTTTAAAGAAAGATATAAATAGTTGTTCTAAAGTAAATTTGGTGAGCTCATCTAATTTGATAAAATTCTATCCATCTATTTCTCCAAGTTATGGGGATGGTATTGTTCTTCCAGAAACAGAAAGTGGTAAACAAATCATTATTTCACCATTTGAAGATAATGAGGATGAGGGTCCACAACTTGCTATTTTAATCATTAATGCTTTTGGTGTAGAAGAAAAGAAATTTATCCCAGCAACTAAAAATGTATTAATCGATAAGAATTATAATTTAACTTATATGGAAGGTAATAAAGAAAAACGAGTACAATTAAAATGATAATTTTATTTATATTCTCGTAAATACTTGAAATCAACCCAAACTTTGCTTAGTTCGGGTTTTTTGTCAGCAAACAGCAAACAGCAAACAGCAAACAGCAAACAGCAAACAGCAAATAGCAAACAGCAAACAGCAAACAGCAAACAGCAAGGCAAGATTTTTAGACAGGCGTTGATGTTGTTGGCATCACCGAATGGCATTGCATTAACTACACCTGAAAATATTATCTTACAGGCCTCTCAGGATATTGCCGAGAGTGCCAGTGGTTCAATCAATCTGAGCGCATAGAAGAATATTATTGGGCATGCACAGCACAAGATCAGTTTGTTTGCCGCACAAAAGGGTTTTAGGGCTTATGCAGCGAAAGGGAAATTGGAGTTGCAGGCGCAGGATGATGCGATTGAGGCGATTGCTAAGAAAGTGATTAAACTGATTTCCACTGAAGATAAGATTGAAATTACCAGTCCTAAAGAGATTGTACTAACAGCGGGTGGTTCTCAGTTGAAGATTAATGCTAACGGTGTTTTTTCAACGACAGGGGGTAAGTTTGAGAGCAAAGCAGGGCAGCATTTGTTTACTGCTGGGGCAAATGTTGTTATTCCTAAAATAAGTTTACCTACGGTCAAAACATTGTTTAGTAATCAGGTTAACTATAATTGGAATATAAAATCAGAAGGTCAAAAAGAGATTTTTATTGTAGATCGTGAGAGTAATCGCTTAATAAGAACAAAAACGGATCAACTTGATCATGACAATAACATGAGTTCATTACGATTCCATACACCACAAGCAATGGACTTTACCGCACTCATTTTTAATTCGGATATTCCACGATTAAAGCAGGATGTGCCTGACAGTGAGAATATTGATGAGCTATTAGAAGAGGCGCTTCAAGAAGAAAGTGATGAGGTGTATACGGAAGAGGATTCTAAGCAATGAGCAACTTAATCACCATTACAACTAAATTCTATGATAAGTCTGGAAGCCGTATCATCAATTTAAATGTGCAATCTCGATACGCAGGTTCATCCAAGGCAAATACTCAAAAGACTGATCCAAGAGGCTTGTTTGTATTTCAGGCTTCGCCCAACAGAACAGTGGAGATACTCGCAAAACCGCCTAATCAAAAAGAATATACCGTATTTAAAACTATAAACTCTTCGGTATCTTCATCAGAAGTAAATCCTATAAAAGTCCACCTACCTAAAACTATTGATGAATATAGACAGATCAAACAGCCTACATCTACGAAAGGGATTGTGAGTACCTTTTTTAAGGTAGTGGATAGTAACGGGAAAGTGATGGAAAATTTTCCTATTCAATCAATACCGAAAGGTAAAGGCAATTCGCCGGATAAACTCACTGATGATCAGGGTATTGTAGAGGTGAAGTCTTCACCTAATCGAGATATCGAAGTTTTAGTACTGGCATCTAATGATCAATTTGTTTTAAAAAGTTCAATAAACTCTGGCAATGGAAACTCACAACCAATTCCGATTAAGTTAGATGAACCTTATGCAAAATTTTTAAGTCGATCAGATATTAAAATCTTAGATAGGGATGGTAAGGACTATGTTGTAGAAAAAACCAATATAGAAATGTTAGTCGTAGAGAGTGGTAAGAAGCAGCTTTACAGTATATCGAATGGGAGACTGCCCCTACAAAGTATGGTTGGGCAAAAACTGGAATTTACAGTGTATAAGCCTGATGGGAAGCCATTGAAACCTCAGTCTTATATGGCGACACGAATAAAAAACAAACCTGCTGAGCTACGTTTGGATGTGGATGTAACCAAAGGTACTACAGCACCTAATGATCCAGAGATTAATAAAAATATTCAAGGAAAAGATTGCCCACCCGAGTGTGTAGTAGAGATAGTGTCATTTAATAGCACCCCTGGTCCGTATGTTATTTCTATGGAAATGTGGAAAAAGATTTTGGAATTTGAAAGATATGAGGCAAGACCTTATCATCCAGGAGATGATTCGAGTGGTGTTACTATTGCTATAGGGTATGATTTAGGACAGCAATCTAAATCACAAATCCAGCAAGATTTAGCAAGTTTTTATACGGTAGAACAAATAGAACGCTTAATAACTGCACAAGGAAAAAAGGGAGCTGAGGCTCAGCGTTTTATAAATAAATTATCAGATATCACTATTACTAAAAGTAACGCATTACAGTTAGCAACTTTGCTAAAAACACGTTATGCAAATCAAGTCTTATCAATTTATCCAGAGACATTAAATTTACATCCTCATTGCCAAGGTGTATTACTCTCTTTAGTTTTTAATCGAGGACCAGGTTTGGCAGATCCCAAACCGCCTAAAAAAGGTTTAACACGTATACATATGCGAAAAATTAGAGATGCTTTAAAAAATAATAAGCCCGAAGAAATTCCTGAAATTTTGAGAGATATGTCAAAACTTTGGAATAAAACTGGACCAAAAGGCAACAGTGGTGTAGGAATACGTCGTAGAGAAGAAGCTAAAATTTTTGAAAAAGGGCTTAAATGTGATTGCTATAAATAAAAAAATGAAAATTTTCATTTCAACTATTTTTATCTCTTCATGTGTTTTTGCAGATAAAGAAATTCTGACTTGTAAACCTGATAGTACTGTTTTTAATGATATATTGAATTGTTATTTAATTGATTACAAAAAAAATGATAAAGAGCTAAACTCAGTTTATCAAAATAAACTTTCTAAACTTTCTAAAGAGGCAAAAGGAAAGTTAAAAGTATCTCAAAGGAACTGGATTAAGAAGAAAGAAGCACTCTGTGTGGCTAACGAAGATGAATATGGGAGAGAAAGTCATTTTGAAGCGATAGCATGTCAAAATGAAATGACAAAAGAACGTATTTCTTTTCTAAGAAAGTACTAAAAGGTATGTGGGTTTTTTAAATTAACATCTGGTTGATATAGGATTTTAAATGAGAAAATATCTTATTTTTATTCTACTTGTTTTTTTATCCTTTGCATATTCCCGGAATTTATTTGCAAAAGATCAATGTAGTATAAAAGAGGTGATAAACTTAAGTGTTTTTAAAAAAATGATTATAAATTTTATAATTACATTTGTGACTCTGATAATGGTTTATACTTAAAAAGTTATATTGGAAGTCAAAATAATAAAGTATTTCTGGGGGAGTATTCTGATTTTGCTGCTAAAGAAAGTCCTGAGCTTTTAGCAGTTAGTGTTTATAAGACAAAGACAAAAAAACCACCATTGTTAATTACACTTAATTCAGCATCTTATTGTTGTACTCCTCAAATGGAAGGCAGGATGTATCAAGTAAACCTTTATCAAATTAGTGAACCTAATAGTATGATTTTGAAAAATATAACAAATATTTTGGGTGCTAATGCAGAAGGTTTTGATGGGAAAGTTGAAGATAGAGTTTATTACAATTATAAAACTATAGCTGAAATTAAAAAATGGTTAGATAGGAATTATTAATATTGTTTTTATAAATTAATGTATATATGAATAAATTATTTTTTTTAAAAGTAATGGTTGCATGGGGTATTTCTTTTAATGTTTGTAATGCCAAAGAAAATGCCCTTTGGGATGATTATTTACAAGATGCTACTCAAGTTAACTCACCTATAGAATATATGGGAGCATATAATAAATATTCTGCCATTAATCCTAATTTGAAGATTATGTTGAGAGATTTTTGTGATATTAATAAAACAAAAAATATTAATTATACGTTGAAAAATATGGTATCCAAGTCTTAAATGGTAAGGATGTATATGATGTTTTAAGGACGGCAGTGCCTTTGCAGTCTAATGTTGACTTAGCCTTACTATATCATGATAAAGCTATTTTAGCTTTTAGAATGAGAGAGTTAAGTACTGTTAACTATGTTAAAATTCCATTCAAAAGAAATAGAGTCTCTGCTTTTTTATATAATATAAAAAATAATAATTTCACTGAAATACCCGTAATACTATCTGACAGTGAAGATGGTGATGAGAAAACAGATCTACTTATGGGTGATCAGGTAACTTATGATGCTAAGAAAGGACAGTATGCGTATCTGGCAAATGTTAAAACTTATACAGATGGAAAAGTTTCTCCCTTTAAAGCGGTTTTTAATATTAATCTAAAATGTATTTCCTTAACATTGGGGTGTGAGACAATAGGTGTTTTAAAAGCAACAAAATCAAATTAAAATTTTAACTGTAAATCTCAAAGAGTAATTACATCTTTGAGACTTTTTTTAAAATTAAAATATTTTAACTTATTCAGATAAATAGTTTTACTAGCTTGAGGATGCCTTCAGATCAACTAGAGTTCCAGTCTAAAAAACTATACTATTCACATTATTTTTAGCGGTTTTCATCGATGTCCTTTCAAATCTGGCTCGGATTCATGCTCGCATGCTGGGCGATTAGCATATCACCGGGTGCAGGCGCGATTGCCTCTATGTCGAGTGGTCTAAACTACGGTTTTCGACATGGTTACTCGAATGCGATCGGTTTACAGCTTGCTCTTGCCTTACAAATTTTGATCGTTGCAGCGGGAGTTGGCGTACTTTTTGCGACGACCTCTTGGGCATTTCTAGTGGTTAAATGGTTTGGCGTAATTTATTTACTATATTTGGCTTATAAACAATGGACAGCACCGATACAAGATATTGAAATTAAGCAGGAAACGATATATCAATCACGCCGAAGTCTAATGTTAAATGGCTTTGTGGTGAATATGAGTAATCCCAAAGCCATTGTGTTTTTATTAGCGGTTTTACCCCAATTTTTAGATTTGAAACGTCCACAGTGGCCACAATACGCAATTATGGCATTCACAATGATCACTATCGATTTAATTGTGATGGCAGGTTATACAGGACTCGCTGCTAAAGTACTGCGCTTACTTCGCTCACCAAAACAGCAAAAATACTTAAACCGCAGCTTTGCCATCATGTTTGCGGTCGCTGCATTGCTGCTCAGTTCGATTCATCAATGAGTCTAAAGTTTTATACTTTGACCGCGTATCGCTTTCAATTTTTGTATCACAAAAATGATCGCAAATAATAATGCCATGCACAGCACAATACTTAAGCCTGTCGAAATATTAATCACTGCACTAGACCAGAGTCCCACAGTCACACCAATCTGGGCGCAAATAAAAGCCCAAATGACCATTTGTTTAGGGGAGTTGGCTAGAAGTCTGGCAGTTAGAGCAGGGATGACCAATAAAGCGCCCATTAATAATGAACCTACCGCACGTAGGGCCAAAACGGTAAACAACGCCAGCAGCAACATAAAAATCAAACGTTGCCATTTTGCATTGATCCCTTCGCTCATCGCAATATCAGGGTCAATTGCAATCTGGATTTGTGCTTTCCAGTAGCGATAAAGTACAGCGAGCGCCAAGCCAATAATGATGACAAAGATAGGTAAATCTTCCCAGCCAATTGCAAGCAAATCACCAAATAAATAACTCAATAACTCAGGTCGTAAACTAGGAATTTGTTGGATCAGTAATAAACCTGAACAGAGTAAAGTCGCTGAACACAGTGCCAGTAATGCATCATTTGGTAAGCGTGGGTCATGTAATACCCAAAGTATCCCAACCAATAATAATGCCAGCATGGCAACTCCCAGCCAAAGCGGGAGCTGTAGAATTCCTGCAACCGCGACGCCAAGTAATGTTCCATGCGCCATCGTATCTGCAAAAAAGGACATTCTGCGCCAGAGCATTAAGCAGCCTAAGGGTGCTGTCAAAAAAACCAGTAAACTTCCCATCGTCCATGCAGGAAGCAAAAGTTGTAACCATTCCAGCATTGCTTAAGCTTCCGGTTCAGGGTGAATATGAGGATGGTCGATATGTGTACATGTCTCAACATGATCACCATGCGCACAGTGATCGTGATGGTGCTGATATGGGACACGTTGTCCACCAAAAATGGCCAGATATTCTGGGTGTTGCTGAACACTCTCAGGTAAACCACTACAGCAGATGTGTTTATTTAAACACACAACCCGTTGAGTCCCTTGCATCACCCATTGCAAATCATGTGAAACCATAAGTACAGCACAACCATAACGTTCAGGCAGGCTTCGTACATATTCATAAAGTTCGGCTTCGGATTGGATATCCAGCCCCTGCATCGGTTCATCCAGCACCAAAATATCGGGCTGGCGCAATAAAGCACGTGCTAAAAGTACACGCTGTTTCTCACCACCAGACAGTTGTTGTACTTTGGAATCCTGTAATTTGGAAATACCAGTATCACGAACAATCTCATTGCGTAATTCACGGTCACATTTTTCCAAATCAAGTAAGTCTTTGACTCTTAATGGTAAACTGTGTGATGGATTGAACTTTTGTGGTACATAGGCCATTTTATTTTTTTGACTGCTCACTACTTTGCCATGTGAGGGGTGGGTAATCCCGAGCAATACTTTGATGAGCGTCGATTTGCCTGCGCCATTAGGGCCAATCAGTGTGACAATTTCATTTTTGTGTAATGAAAAGTCGACATTTTTTAGAATATCCCGATCATCCAAATGAACTGATACGCGATCTAGTCGAATCAGTTCAGGCATTAGTGTGACAGCTTGCTGCACTGTTGGCATTTTCCAGAAATCTCGATAATGGTATGTTGAGCATTAAAATGATCTGAACCTGCCAATTGATGTAATTGTTGCAGCAAGCCTTCAGAAGAAGCTTCCTTTACCACATGGCATTCATTACAAATCAGAAAAGCAGCTTGATGCCCTTCACGAGGATGGCAGCAAGGAATATAGGCATTGATCGAAGTCAGACGATGAATCAGTCCTTTTTCCAATAAAAAATCAAGGGTACGATAAACCGTAGGTGGCGCTGCTGGACGATCAGATCCACTTTTAATTTTTGCCAATAAGTCGTATGCCCCCATCGGGCCAGAGGCATTTAAAATTAAAGCCAGAACTTCTTTACGTAAAGGCGTCAGACGAGCTCCTGTCGAGGCGCAAAGGCTTTCCGCTTCAGCTAGACGTGTGGCAACATTTAGGTGATCATGTACACCATGTAAGGCATTATGATGTTCGTGTGAACAAGCACTCATAGACAAACCTCATTATTTTATTGAATAGTAGCATGAAGTCAGGCTGCTATCGAATAAGCGTAGGTGTTTTTCAAAATTTGTTATATTATAACATGAGTTGTTTATCTAGGTTCGATTTTGTTATGTTTCGTTTTGCGGTGTTCTGCCTATTTTCTATTATAACGACGCTGTCATGGTCACAAGCGCCGCTGGTGATTGCAACTCATCCGATTTATTTGATCGCCAAAGAAATTACACAAGGGATAGAAGAGCCTCAGTTATTGCTGGCAAATCAATCTGGGCATGATATTCAACTGACCCCAGCACATCGCAAAGCCATTCAAGATGCATCCTTGGTAATATGGCTAGGCAAAGCCCACGAAGCACCATTGGCGAGTCTGCTACAAAATAATCCTAAAGCGATTTCAATTTTGGATTCGCAAATTGTGACGATTTTACCGCGTCGAAGTACCCGTAACGTTCCGTTAGACAATACCATTGACACTCATGTCTGGTTAGATCCCAATAATGCTGTGCGTATTGGTTTTTTTATTGCTGCGCTGCGCTCACAACAACATCCTGAAAGTAAAGTCAAATACTGGGAAAATGCACGACGCTTTGCTCAAGAAATGCTGGTTGCAAGTCAGGGCTATGAGCGTAAAACAGTACAACCTTATTGGTCGTATCATGATGCCTATCAATATCTGGAACGCGCGCTGAATTTAAAATTTGCAGGTGCATTGACAGATGATCCACATATTGCAGCGACTGCCTCTCAGCTCAAATATTTAAGTGATAACCGCCCCAAACCGAGTATGTGTCTTTTGGCTGAAGGAAATGCCAATCAAAATCAATACCGAATCTTGAACCCGATCGTATTCCAGCGTGTCGATGAAAGCATGAATGAAGATCAGGATTTTGTTGATGCATGGAAGAAACTCGCCAGTCAAACCACAAAATGTGTCTTAAATGCAAGCAAATAAGCTCAAAATGCCTGACATGCAGATGATTTGAGTGTAAACAAATCATCTAAAAAAACACGACTTAGGTCGGTAAAAGATTGCATGTTCAGGGGTGTAACTCTATAATGCCTGCGATTAAAAACGATCATCAGCGTAATTTGTCAAGCATTCATGCTGTAAGTGGATAAACAATGAGCCGAACTAGTCGCTTGATTGACCGACGATTAGCGAAAGCTCTGGTCTTCTTACAAGCATTAATGATTCCTTTAGCTGCGATTATGGCATGGCTTATCCACGATGGTGTAGCCGCAATGAGTGCCGCTTTAGGAGCCTTGGTCTGCTGGCTTGCCAACCTATATTTTAGCTGGCAGTCATTTCGAACGGCAGGGGCTAGAGCATCGAGACAGGTTCTATCGAACATGTATCGAGGCATGCTAGGGAAGTTCGGAATCGTGATCGTGGGTTTTATTTTGATTTTAAGCAATGTTAAACCGCTGTCTCCAGCGGCATTGTTTTGTGGTTTTATTCTCGTTCAGACCATGTCGTGGGTCGCTCCATTTTGGGTTTCACGTCTACAGAAACGAGTCTAGACACATCCAAAATTGAAGATTTTTTGAGGACTACGAGATATCAGGCAGCGCGCGATATTCGTTTCCTTATTTAGTAATTGACATTGACCAGGTGTGATTTATGGCTGCTGAAGAACATGCCCTTACTTCGACCGAGTACATCAAGCATCACTTGACCAATTTAACCTATGGCAAAATGCCAGATGGGACTTGGAAATTGGCTGAGAATGCGGGTGAAGCTCAACAGATGGGGTTTTCTGCTATTCACTTGGATTCAATGGGTTGGTCTATCGGACTGGGTGTCATTTTTTGTTTGATTTTTTGGTGTGCCGCTAAAGCTGCAAATGCAGGGGTGCCATCAAAATTTCAATCTGCAATCGAAATGATTATCGAGTTCGTTGATTCCAGCGTTCGCGATACCTTCCATGGTAAATCACGTCTTATTGCACCACTGGCATTAACCATTTTCGTGTGGATTTTCCTCATGAATGCTATGGATCTAATTCCTGTTGACTGGATTCCTTATCTGGCTCAACAAGTGGGTGCGCACGTATTTGGTATGGACCCTCATCATGTTTATTTCAAAATCGTTCCAACAACAGATCCGAACATTACCCTTGGTATGTCGTTGTCTGTTTTTGTGTTGATTTTGTTCTATAGCATTCGTGAGAAAGGCATCGGCGGTTTCGTTGGTGAGTTGGCTTTAAACCCATTTAACCCAAGTAACCCAATTGCAAAAGCGTTGCTAATTCCAGTGAACTTAATTCTGGAATTGGTTACTTTCCTTGCACGACCAATTTCATTGGCACTCCGACTGTTTGGTAACATGTATGCAGGTGAGTTAATCTTCATTCTGATCGCGTTACTTCCTTTCTGGATTCAATGGGCGTTGTCTGTGCCTTGGGCGATCTTCCACATTCTTGTAATCACCTTGCAAGCATTTATCTTTATGATGCTGACCATCGTGTACTTGAGCATGGCAAGCGAAAAACATTAATGGTATTTGCCTAACTGTTAGGTTAACGGTTAGGTTTAATTTTTATTTAATTTGGTAATAACCTAACCTCTGAGGAATTTTTCATGGAACTCACTTTAGGTCTAGTTGCAATTGCATCTGCTATCTTGATCGCTTTCGGTGCTTTAGGTACAGCGATTGGTTTTGGTCTTTTGGGTGGTCGCTTTTTAGAAGCTGTTGCTCGTCAACC
Organism: Acinetobacter sp. FDAARGOS_515; assembly: GCF_003938865.1. Lineage (NCBI taxonomy): Bacteria > Pseudomonadati > Pseudomonadota > Gammaproteobacteria > Moraxellales > Moraxellaceae > Acinetobacter > Acinetobacter sp. FDAARGOS_515. The sequence continues at coordinate 1,425,067 of NZ_RKIX01000003.1, forward strand.
TGAACTTGCTCCGCAACTTCAAACTCGTATGTTCTTAATCGCAGGTCTTCTTGATGCTGTGCCTATGATCGGTGTCGGTATTGGCTTGTTCTTCATCTTCGCTAATCCGTTTGTAGGTTAATCAGCTTAATTCCTAAATCCACATATTGAGGAATTGCAATGAATATTAACCTCACATTGATTGGCCAAGCGATTGCATTTGCGATTTTTGTCGCATTCTGCATGAAGTTTGTTTGGCCACCACTAATCAATGCGATTAGTGAGCGTCAGCGTAAAATCGCTGATGGCTTAAACGCTGCTGAAAAAGCGAAAGCGGATCTTGCTGATGCACAATCACAAGTGAAAGCGGAACTCGATGCAGCAAAAGCACAAGCGGCTCAATTGATCGAACAAGCGAACCGTCGTGCAGCACAATTGGTCGAAGAAGCACGTACCCAAGCTGCGGCTGAAGGTGAGCGTATTCGTCAACAAGCGAAAGAAGCAGTTGACCAAGACATCAATTCTGCTCGCGAAGAATTACGTCAACAAGTCGCTGCCTTGGCAGTTGATGGTGCAGAGAAAATTCTGAACCAACAAGTTGACGCAGAAGCTCATAATGCCATGCTGACTCAGCTGGCTGCTAAACTTTAAGCGAGGGAAGTATGGCTGAACTCTTGACGTTGGCACGCCCGTACGCCAAAGCAGCATTTGCTTACGCTTCTGAGCAAGGTGCAACTGACAATTGGTCGAATGCGTTACAAGTGCTCAGTGCTACGGTGCAAGACGAAGCATTTTCCGCTTATTTAAATCGCCCTGAGCTTACTCCTGTGGAGCAAGTCGGACTTTTTTCTAAAGTTTTAGGTGAAGAACAAACTCAGGCAGTGTCGAACTTTTTGACATTGCTTGCTGAAAATGATCGTTTGATTCTGTTACCTGAGATTGCAGTAGAGTACGAACAGCTTAAATCACAGAATAGCAACACAGTAGATGTCGTGATTGAATCGGCATTTCCTTTAACTTCTGTACAAGAGCAGTTATTAACCCATGCTTTGGAAAAGCGTTTTAATAGTTCTGTGGTTGTGTCAGTAGAAGTTAACCCTGCGCTTATTGCAGGTGTGGTTATTCGTGCAGGCGATCAAGTGATAGATGACTCTGCGCTTAACAAGCTTGAAAAAATGCGGACTCGTCTTCTTGCTTAACCGCAAAAAGACTGAACTTAAAAAAGATTGAGGAATAGCGCAATGCAACAACTGAATCCATCCGAGATCAGTGCGCTCATTAAACAGCGTATCGGAGATCTGGACACCAGCGCGACCGCTAAAAACGAAGGTACCATTGTGATGGTATCCGACGGTATCGTGCGCATTCACGGCCTTGCTGATGCAATGTACGGTGAAATGATCGAATTCGACGGCGGCTTATTTGGTATGGCACTGAACCTAGAACAGGATTCAGTGGGTGCCGTTGTTTTAGGTAACTACCTAAGCCTGCAAGAAGGTCAAAAAGCTCGTTGTACAGGTCGTGTATTAGAAGTTCCAGTTGGTCCTGAGCTTCTTGGCCGCGTGGTCGATGCTTTGGGTAACCCAATTGACGGTAAAGGCCCTATTGATGCTAAATTGACTGATAAAGTCGAAAAAGTAGCACCAGGTGTTATTTGGCGTCAATCAGTCGACCAACCTGTTCAAACTGGTTATAAATCAGTAGATACCATGATTCCTGTTGGTCGTGGTCAGCGTGAGTTGATCATTGGTGACCGTCAGACGGGTAAAACAGCAATGGCGATCGATGCGATCATCGCTCAGAAAAACTCTGGCATTAAATGTGTCTACGTTGCAATTGGTCAAAAACAATCGACCATCGCTAACGTGGTACGCAAGCTAGAAGAAACTGGTGCTATGGCATATACCACTGTTGTCGCTGCTGCGGCTGCTGATCCTGCTGCAATGCAGTATTTGGCTCCGTACTCTGGCTGTACCATGGGTGAATATTTCCGTGACCGCGGTGAAGATGCACTGATCATTTATGATGATTTGTCTAAGCAAGCTGTTGCTTACCGTCAAATTTCATTGCTTCTTCGTCGTCCACCAGGTCGTGAAGCGTATCCAGGTGACGTATTCTATCTTCACTCACGTCTTCTTGAGCGCGCTTCGCGCGTTTCTGCTGACTATGTTGAGAAATTCACGAACGGTGCAGTAACTGGTCAAACTGGTTCTTTAACTGCGTTACCGATCATTGAAACTCAAGCGGGTGACGTCTCTGCATTCGTACCAACCAACGTAATTTCGATTACAGACGGTCAGATCTTCCTTGAGACATCATTATTCAACGCAGGTATTCGTCCTGCTGTGAACGCAGGTATTTCGGTATCTCGCGTAGGTGGTTCAGCTCAAACCAAGATCATCAAAAAATTGTCTGGTGGTATCCGTACTGCGCTAGCGCAATACCGTGAATTGGCTGCGTTTGCTCAGTTTGCTTCTGATCTTGATGAAGCAACGCGTAAACAACTTGAACATGGTCAACGTGTAACTGAGTTAATGAAGCAAAAACAATATGCTCCTTACTCAATTGCTGACCAAGCTGTTTCTGTTTACGCGTCTAACGAAGGCTATATGGCTGACGTTGAAGTGAAGAAAATCGTAGACTTTGATGCTGCATTAATCGCGTACTTCCGTTCAGAACACGCGGCATTGATGCAAAAAATTGATGACACTGGTGATTATAACAAAGACATCGAAGCTGAAATCAAAGCCGGTATCGAGAACTTCAAAGCGACTCAAACTTACTAATTTTTTAGCTTAAGTTTGGTTCACGGAATCAACCCTTCGAAGGCTGTTAAAAGCCTTCGACGACTAGGTTAAGCGTATGGCAAATTTAAAAGAAATTCGCGCCAAAGTAGCCAGTATCAAATCCACGCAGAAAATTACGCGTGCGATGCAGATGGTCGCTGCTTCAAAAATGCGTCGTGCGCAAGAGCGCATGGCTCAGGGCCGTCCGTATGCCGAAAATATGCACCGTGTAATTGCTCATTTGGTACAAGCGAATCCTGAATACAAACATCGTTATATGGTTGAACGCCCTGTAAAACGCGTTGGCTATATCATTGTGTCTTCAGATCGTGGTCTTGCTGGTGGTTTGAACATTAACCTGTTCAAAAAAGTGGTTAAACACGTTCAGCAACAACAAGAGCAGTCAATTGAAGTTCAATTTGCTTTGATTGGTCAAAAAGCGGTTTCGTTTTTTAAAAACTACGGCGGAAAAGTACTTGGTGCAACCACCAATATTGGTGATACTCCAAGTCTGGAACAGTTAACTGGCTCCGTACAGGTGATGTTGGATGCATTTGATAAAGGCGAGTTAGATCGTATTTATCTCGTATCAAACGGCTTTGTCAATGCCATGACTCAAAACCAGAAAGTAGAACAACTGGTGCCTTTGGCTGCGGCTGAAGAAAGCGAAAGTCTAAACCGTACTTACGGTTGGGATTATATCTATGAACCTGAAGCGGAAGAACTGCTGAATGGTTTATTGGTTCGCTATATCGAGTCGATGGTGTATCAGGGCGTGATTGAAAATATCGCATGTGAGCAGTCTGCACGTATGGTTGCAATGAAAGCAGCAACTGATAATGCGGGCGAACTGATCAAGAGCCTACAACTTATTTATAACAAGCTGCGTCAAGCCGCGATTACTCAGGAGATTTCTGAGATCGTTGGTGGTGCCGCTGCCGTTTAACATTATTAGTTTGAATTGAGGAGACAGCAATGAGTAGCGGTCATATCATTCAGATCATCGGCGCGGTTATCGACGTCGAGTTTGAGCGCAACAGCGTTCCTAAGATCTATGACGCTCTCCAAGTTGACGGAACTGAAACGACTTTGGAAGTTCAGCAACAACTTGGTGATGGTGTTGTTCGTACAATTGCGATGGGATCAACTGAAGGTCTTAAACGCGGTTTGAATGTAACAAATACCCATGCGCCAATCTCTGTACCAGTAGGTCCTGCGACTTTGGGTCGTATCATGGACGTACTTGGTCGCCCGATTGATGAAGCAGGCCCAGTTGCAACTGAAGCGCGTTTACCGATTCACCGTCAAGCGCCTTCTTATGCTGAACAAGCAGCGTCTACTGATCTTTTGGAAACAGGGATTAAAGTCATCGACTTACTTTGCCCGTTTGCAAAAGGTGGTAAAGTTGGTTTGTTCGGTGGTGCGGGTGTTGGTAAAACCGTTAATATGATGGAGTTGATCAACAACATCGCCAAAGCTCACTCAGGTTTATCTGTGTTTGCTGGTGTTGGTGAGCGTACTCGTGAAGGTAACGACTTCTATCACGAAATGAAAGATTCTAACGTTCTTGACAAAGTAGCCATGGTCTACGGTCAGATGAACGAGCCACCTGGTAACCGTCTACGTGTAGCGTTGACTGGCTTGACCATGGCGGAATATTTCCGTGATGAAAAAGACGAAAATGGTAAAGGTCGTGACGTTCTTTTGTTCGTTGACAACATCTACCGTTATACCCTTGCAGGTACTGAAGTATCCGCATTGTTAGGTCGTATGCCATCTGCGGTAGGTTATCAGCCTACACTTGCAGAAGAAATGGGTGTTCTTCAAGAACGTATTACATCAACTAAATCTGGTTCGATCACATCGATTCAGGCAGTTTATGTACCTGCGGATGACTTGACGGATCCATCTCCAGCAACCACGTTTGCTCACTTGGACGCAACCGTTGTATTGAGCCGTGACATCGCGTCAAGTGGTATTTACCCAGCGATCGATCCACTGGATTCAACTTCGCGTCAGCTAGATCCATTGGTCGTTGGTGCTGAGCATTATGAAATTGCACGTTCTGTACAGAACGTATTGCAACGTTATAAAGAGCTTAAAGACATCATCGCGATCTTGGGTATGGATGAGTTAGCAGAAGAAGATAAATTGGTGGTTTACCGTGCGCGTAAAATCCAACGTTTCTTCTCTCAACCGTTCCACGTAGCTGAAGTATTTACAGGTGCTCCTGGTAAATTAGTACCACTTAAAGAAACGATTCGTGGCTTTAAAGGTCTTCTTGCTGGTGAATACGATCACATCCCAGAACAAGCGTTCTACATGGTGGGTGGTATTGACGAAGTGATTGCTAAAGCTGAGAAACTTTAATTAGCAACCCTAATTTAGGAGATTCTCATGGCGACGATGCAATGTGACGTAGTCAGTGTTAAAGAGTCAATTTACTCTGGAACAGTGACCATGCTGATCGCAAAAGGTGCGGGTGGTGAGCTGGGTATTTTACCTGGGCATGCGCCACTAGTGACTTTGCTCCAGCCGGGCCCGATTCGTGTTCAGTTGGAAAATGGTACAGAAGAAATTGTTTATGTATCAGGTGGTGTGCTAGAAGTTCAACCGCATGTCGTAACGATTCTTGCAGATACTGCAATTCGTGCCGACAACTTGGATGAAGCAGCAATTTTAGAAGCCCGTAAACAGGCTGAACAATTGCTTGCCAACCAAAAGAGCGATTTGGACTCTGCGGCTGCACTGGCATCTCTTTCTGAGATTGCGGGTCAGCTTGAAACCATCCGTAAAATTAAAAACCGTGCAATGTAAGTTGCCCGTTTTTAAAAGGCCACCGAAAGGTGGCTTTTTTTATGCTATAAGGTTTAAAAGGAATAAGAGATTATCAGATCAGCGTGGAATTAATTGAAATTGAACCACATTTTTGGGAACTGTATCGGCAGGCTGAACAGTTATTTTTGAGTATTGCGATTGATCTAAGTTCGGTTGTGTCTTGTTGGGATATCATTCTCACCCAGACAGAGGTTAGCGATTATCAAACAATAGGACGTGACAGTATTACCAGCCTTGCCAATCAATGTGTTGTACAGCTTTATCGAGGAGATGCAACCCGACTTGAGCAGCATGCTGCCAGCGCATCACAAAAACTGGAAATGTTAACAGCATTTAAAACCTGGCAAACACAGCAGGCGTCATCAGTTTAAGGTAAATATTCAATGATCAATTTTAAAGACGTGTCAGGTATCACGATTGAGCGGCTGGGAGAGCACGGTTTAAAGGCGCTCAGGATTTCCAATTCATTTTGTGATGCCCTGATTGCTTTTCAGGGTGCACAAGTTCTAGAGTTCCATCTCAAGCATCAGACTCAAACACAAGCATTACTCTGGCTCTCCGAGCTCAATTCATATCAGCCCGCAAAAGCCATACGCGGTGGCATACCGTTGTGTTTTCCTTGGTTTGGTGGACATCCAGAAGAAAAATCATACCCTTCACATGGTTTTGCTAGAAATTTAGATTGGCAATTAATGGATATGAACCTGACTGCATCAGGCCATCAATTGTTGTTTGAATTACGTGACAGTATACTAACACGGCGTTATTGGGATGCAGCCTTTGTGTTACAGATGAGCATTGATTGCGGTGAAACCCTTCAGTTCAGATTTAATTTAACTAATATTGACCAAAAAACCATTGAATTTAACTTTGCTTGGCACAGCTATTTTGCCGTCAACGCAGCAACCGCCACTATTACTGGTTTGGCAGGACTGAGCTATATTGATCAGCTACAACAGCATCAAGAAAAAATACAACTAGAACAACAACTCGAATTTGATACTGAAACTGATCGTATTTATCCGTTAACCAATGGAACTATTATATTGGCAGATCAGGATAATCGCCCGCTGAGCATTCAAAGTAATGCACCTAGCGCTGTCATATGGAACCCATGGATTGAGAAAGCGGCGCGTTTAAACGATATGCCTGATCACGCTTGGCAAGATTTTGTCTGTATAGAGTCGGCCGAACTTCGGATCTTGCCTCAGCAAGTTGAGCCTGGAAAAAGTTATACGTATCAATTAGAGATCAAAAACGCGTAGTGATGATGTAACTGTAAATAAATCTAAAGTGAATAACCTACCAAACTCCAACCTTAGTCATTTTATTCTGCTTTATAGTTGAGAATGGTTCTTATAATAATGAACAAATTCTTAATATGACATAAGACGGAGATAATAAAATGGGAAGCACAATGAAAGCTGCGGTGGTCACCGAGTTTAATCAACCGCTACAAATCAAGGATGTAGACATTCCAAAAGTCAGCGCAGGCAAGGTTCTGGTCAAGATGATTGCGACTGGGGTCTGCCATACTGATTTACATGCCATGCATGGTGATTGGCCAATTAAACCGAGTCTACCGTTTATTCCAGGTCATGAAGGCGTGGGTGAAGTTGTAGAGATTGGTGAAGGAATTACTCACCTGAAAGTGGGTGATAAAGTCGGTATCCCATGGTTATATTCGGCTTGTGGACATTGCGACCATTGTTACGCAGGTTGGGAAACCTTATGTAAGGAACAGCAAAATTCAGGGTATTCGGTCAATGGAAGTTTTGCTGAATATTGTCTGGCGGATGGTGAATATGTCGGTGTGATTCCAGATGGTGTGGATTTACTCGAAATCGCGCCAATCTTATGTGCAGGCGTGACCGTTTACAAAGGCCTGAAAATGACTGAAGCCAAAACAGGGGATTGGGTGGCGATTTCAGGTATTGGTGGCTTGGGTCATGTGGCGGTGCAATATGCCAAGACCATGGGATTTAATGTGGTTGCCATCGATGTCGATGACAGTAAACTGGCATTGGCCAAAGAATTAGGGGCTGATGTTGGGATTAATGCACTTAAGGTAGATGTAAAAGAAGAAGTATTGAAAGCCACTGGTGAAGGCTGTCATGGGGTATTGGTTACGGCGGTTTCACCAAAGGCATTTGAACAAGCGGTTTCGATTATTCGTCGTGGTGGCACCATGGTCTTGAATGGTCTACCACCAGGCAAGTTTGATCTCTCTATTTTTGATATGGTGTTAGATGGCATTACCGTGCGCGGTTCGATTGTCGGTACACGACTAGATTTGAAAGAAGCACTGGATATCGCGGCACGTGGTAAGGTCAAAGCACACATCAGTGTGGAGCCGCTAGAAAATATCAATGATATTTTTGATCGGATGGAACAGGGTAAAATCGATGGCCGTATTGTGATTGATTTTAAAAAATAAAGTGTTTCACCACTGAATCGAATCAAAACCCATTCTTTGAAGAGTGGGTTTTATCATTTCATGAGTTAGTATCAGAAGCTTCTTGAGATGTTTCAGATTGAGCGGAATCTGATTGCGGAATCATCATGCTTGCCAACTTTAACATTTCGCTTTGAACATTATTCATTTGCTGTTCGATCTGTTTAAAATTGACCTGATCCCAGTTGACTTGTCCATTTAAAAACGGACTTTTTAATACCTGTTGGTTGTTCTCCAGTATTTTTTTACGAACATCTTCAATTTCCTGACTTTTTAAATTTAAACTGTTTAATGCCTGATTAAAGCCTTGGAGTTGCTGCTGCAAGGTCATGGCGGTTTGCTGTAGTTGACGACTATCTTTGTCTTGAATGGCTTGCTGTAGTTCAGTTTGAGTTTGTTTTAATTGTTGAATGTAATCACCTGCGCGTAGTTGCAGATCAGCGACATCACGAGCGATATAAAAGAAATTACCACTTCTAAAATCGGAAGATGGGGTGTCTGTAGCTGCTTGATCAGTGATTTGGGCGGTCGCCTCATGATCTGATGCTGTCGTTTCCTGCGCATTATTTGTGGGAGGCTGATCACAACCTTGTAATGAAACCATAGTGGTTACGATAAGAGCAGAGATCAGCAGAGATCGACCAGAAAAAAATGTCATAATCAAAAAAATCAGTATTTAATTTCTTAGAATATGATGAAAAGATGGAGGGAGAATTGAGATTTGCAAAATTATAACAAAAGCAAAAATACCCTGAATACAAACCTTCATCTATCAAGGTTTGTATTCACCAAATAAGAAAGGTTATAAACGCGTGTAAACCAAGCGATTAGGTGAGCCTGTCTGGCTATCTGTTACCTTATTTGTTGTCGCTTTATTGAGAATACGATTGGTAATTTGTGATACGTTTTCACCTGTATATATTGCTCGTAAAATAGCGGCCAATCCCGCCAGATGTGGACTTGCCATCGAGGTGCCGCTGGCCGTTGCTGTCGCTGTATTATTAGAATACCAATCCGAAGTAATATTACTGCCAGGCGCAAAGATATCCAGACATTTTCCATAGTTAGAATAATTGGCGCGTTGATCCTGATTGGTGGTTGCGCCTACTGTAATCGCTGCAGGGACTCGTGATGGAGAATAGTTACACGCATCGGCATTGTTATTGCCAGCCGCGACCACTACGACAATATCTTTATTCACAACCCGATTAATTGCATCATCAAGTGCAGTTGAAGTTCCACCACCAAGTGACAAATTAACCACCGCATTCCTTGGGTTTTGAGAGGCAACCCAATCTAATCCTGCAATGACTGTTGATGTTGTTCCAGAACCATTACAATCCAGTACTCGAACAGGGATGATAGAAGCAGATTTGGCAATACCATATTTTGTACCTGCAATCGTTCCTGCAACATGTGTACCGTGACCATTACAGTCCGTGGTGCCATTACCATCAGATACTGCCGTATAACCCGCCTTCACTCGACCAGCAAAATCCTGATGAGAAGCCAGCACCCCAGTATCAACCACATAGACGGGTACACCCTGAGCATTACCATCGGCATTGTAGGTCGAATTTAAGGGAAGGTTACGCTGATCACTGCGATCTAATCCCCAAGTCGCATTGGTTTGAGTCGTGGCATTGCTTTTAAACACTTGATCTTTTTCGATCAGGCTGACTGTGGGATTTAATTTTAAAATACGAACGAATTCCTGTTCTACATTTTGTGGAATTTGAACAGCAACGCCTTGAAAAGCATGTTGATAAATGAATTTAATTTTCCCCTGAAATTGTTGGTTAAAATTGATCGAGTTTAATAAAAGATCGGTCACAGGCGTATTAAATTTAATCAGATAAGTTACCTGAGCAGGACTTGCCGCATGGGTTGTATGCGCCAATAGTCCGATCAGGGCGAGTGGCAAACAGCGTAGTATTCGTTTCATTTTAGCCATTCCAGTTTTTGTTTTAAGAGGTCATAATCTGAATATAAATTAATCTATTTCTATAACAAATCAATGAGAAATATAATATTTTAATGTGATTAAAGATTTTATTTTTCATTATTTTGTGATGAGTTTTGCTTTTAAATAAACTTTATTTATTCTAAAAATAAAGATGACAAAACATAGGATTTGTCATCTTTACAGCAAAATCTTATTTTGCTAACTCTGCCTGAATGGCATCGACTAAACGAGAGTCATCCGCAGTGATATCGGGTGCAAAACGTGCCACCACTTCACCTTTTTTATTGATTAAAAACTTCTCAAAATTCCAGAGAACTTCAGGCTTTGGATTTGGGGTTAGACCATATTCGACTAAATCTTGCCACCACGGTCCTTCACCAATACGTTCAGGCTGTGCAGTGATTAAAGTTTGATAAAGCGGATGCTTATCTTCACCTACGACAGAAATTTTGGAAAATATGGGAAAATGTACATCATAAGTCAACGAGCAGAACTGTTGAATTTCATCATTTGTACCAGGCTCCTGTTCCAAAAAATTATTGGCTGGAAACCCCAGAATTTCTAAACCATGCTCTTTTTGTGACTGGTATAGTTTTTCCAGTCCTTCATATTGAGGTGTTAAACCACACTTGGATGCTACATTGACAATCAATAGCACTTTGCCTTGATACTGATTTAAAGTGGCTTCTTCCCCTGAGATCGTGTTGACTGGAATGTCGTAGACTGAATTGCTCATATAAGTCCTTAAAGTTGCATACATAAAAGAGATATCTTGTTTTAAGGAGATTTATGCAGAAAGGCAAGTGTTTTACTCGGGATTTCTGTGTATAACCGTAAAGTTATCCACAATGCACTCTGTTTATTTCATTTGAAGGGGAGTTTGACCGGTATAGCGTTTAAAAAATTCAATAAAACTGGAGCTATGTTGATAACCTAAATCCAGTGCAATCCGTTTAATTGCCGTCCCTTGCTGAATTTGACCAATCGCATACACAATTTTGGCGCGATTACGCCATTCTGATAAAGATAATTGTAATTCCTGCTGGCTCAAACGTAGTGCATGACGTTCACTAATTTGAAAGCTTTGTAAAATCTGCTGCAAACTAGAATTAAACAACTGGGCTTGCCCTAATTTATCCAAAATGGGCGCGAGAGTTGGATGCGTGGTTTGGGGTAAATAATGATCATAACAATTCGCTGCCAGCATTTGATCGAACAAGACCTGTAATAACCGCTGATATTCTATCGAATCTGGAGAGTACTGATCATGTAATAATTCTTTCACTAAGGCATGAAAAAAAGGTCGGATTTCGAGGGTTTTAGGATTGGCATGAAACTGTGAACAAAGATCAGGATGGACTCTGATACAAATAAAATGCGTCGGTTGATCGACTGCAACACAAAAATGACTGGTTTGTGGCGGTAACCACAAACCATAATTAGGCGGTGCCAAGAAGGTACGTTCACCCACCTGAATTTCAAGAACACCATTTAAACTGAAGTTGAAATCTCCCCACAGTGAAGAATGCGGGCACACACTGTCATGCGGATGGAAAAAGAATTCGTGAATTTCCAATTGTTGAGCCAGATTTTGTAAGGTATTCTGTGTTGGAGGAATTACATCATTCATGCTTCATTTTCACAGCTGATTTTCGGATTATTTAAACCTTTAGCTAACGTGAAAATAGACAGCAAAGCTAAAAGAATAAAAGTGAGTACACCATAAATTAAAATATTTTCATTAAAATGATCAACTACAAAACCACCAAGTAATGATCCACTGGCAATCATCACCTGAAATAAGCCAACAAATAACGGCATTCCTTTTTCAACAGCTTGGGGTGCATGTACAAACATCCAGATATTGGCTGAGGTTGGAAATGCGCCAAATGCAAAACCCCATAAAGCAGTTAAGATAAATGCGCCTGTTTCATGAATGGCAAACACAGGAAATCCAAAGAATACAATAGCAAAACAGATTCCCACAAATGCTAAGGTATAACGAATATTTAAATTACCGCTATAACCTGCAAAAGCATTCCCGAAAACACCCGCGATGCCATACAGTAATAACAACATGCCAATGGTCGTGCCATCAAAGCCTGCAATATGTTTAAAAAATGGTGCCAAATAGCTATAAGCACAAAAATGTGCCAGCCCAATCAGCAGTACAATTAACATGCCACTACGAGCTTTGGGAATACGAAGTAAAGCAGGCAAGTCACGTAAATGAATGGCAGCATCAGGTCGTAATGGCGGTAAAAATACGACTTGAAGCATGAGCACGATAAAACCAATGACTGCCGTGATCGCAAAGGCACTGCGCCAACCATAAAACTCACTTAACCATGTGCCAATTGGAACACCTAGCACGGTGGCTAGTGTCACACCTGCCATGACGACGGCTGTGGCTTTGGCAATGGGTAAACTTTTGGGTGCCAGTTTGCCACTCAGGGCAATTGCAGTCGCCCAGAAACCTCCAATTGAAATCCCTAGAACTAATCGACTGAGTAACAGCAGGGTAAAATTGTCAGAAAATGCAGTAATCGTATTTGCAATGACCATTATAAAGGTGAGTAAAATCAGCACATAACGACGATCGAGTTGTTTCATTGCCACAGGTAGTAAAGGCGCAGCAAAAGCAGCCATTACACCTGGAAGGGTAATAATCAGCCCAGCCGTACCTGTTGAAATATTTAAATCGCTGGCCACGCTATTGAGGACACCAATCGGTAAAAATTCGCTGGTGACCAAAGTAAATGCGGCAATCGAAACTGCCAATATCGCCAGCCAGCTACCTTGTGGGGCAGGACTGGGCGGAATGGGTGTTGAGCTATCCATTGAATTTCAACCTTATTGTAGGAATAGAAATGCGTCAATTTATTTTCATAGTGATCACTATGAAAATAAAATAGTTGAAAAAAATATCAGCGTCAATTAATTTAATAATGATTGTTATAAAAATAGCTGTGAGCTTTATGACAAAATTAGATAAAACACTGGTTTTGGATGAGCCGATTGCGTTAGCAAAGAAAAAACGCGGTCGACCAAAGTGCTTTAATGAGCAACAGGCCTTGGAAAAAGCCATGTTGTTGTTTTGGGAGCATGGTTATGAAGCTACCTCAATCAGTGATCTTACTCAAGCGTTGGAACTGACGGCACCGAGTCTATACAGTAGTTTTGGTGACAAAGCTGGGCTGTTCTATCAATGTATTGATTATTATCTGGCTCATGAAGCTTGTCCGATCCTCCGCATTTTTTTAGAAGCTAAAACCGCCAAGGTTGCATTTGAGCTGTATCTATATGACAACGTCAAACGTTTGGCTCAACCCAATAAGCCCAAAGGCTGTATGTTAATTACTGCTGCCATGAATGGCTCGGAACAAGCGCAAGATATACAATATAACCTACTTGAAAAACGTTTAGCGACCAAACAAAAACTATGTGAACGCTTACAACAAGGTGTTCTGGAGGGTGATTTATCTAAACATGCGCCTATTGCAACGATGACTAATTTTTATTGTACTGTCATTCAAGGTTTAACGGTGCAGGCACGGGATGGCGCAGAAATTGATGAATTGAATCATGTGGTGGAACATGCCATGAAAGCATGGGACTTATTTGATCAATAACCCGATTTTGATCAATAAGCGATGTCTTAACTGCGATACAAATATCTGATTTGCGATATTTCAATTTATCTCGACAAGGATAAAATAGATTTATTCTCATTTAATTTGAAAAATTCATGAAAGATGTTGCAAAAGTCCATTGGTGGGCATTGTTACTGCCCATGCTGGCTGTATTAATTTGGTCGCTGAACATTACAGTGACTCGCTATGTGGCCGATTATATTTCTCCAGTGAGCATTAGTTTTTATCGCTGGCTGGTGGCATTTTTAGTATTGACACCTTTTATCCTGCCTCAAGTCTGGAAACAACGGATGCTGGTACGGCGGCATTTGGGGCAACTGGCGGTGTTAAGTGCCTTTGGGATGGTGCTATATCAAGGACTGGCTTATAGTGCTGCACATTATACCACTGCGACCAATATGGGGATTATCAATGCCTTTATTCCAGTGTTTACCATTTTTGTCTCAATGTTTATTTTAAAGGATATTCCCAATAAATTTGCTGTGATCGGGAGTTTGATTTCTTTTTTTGGTCTCATGTATGTCATGAGTCAGGGACATCTTGCCAACTTATTGCAAAGTGGTGGGCATTGGGGCGATGCCATCATGGTTGTTGCGGTGTTTTTCTATGCCTTTTATGGGGTGTTTTTAAAGAAATGGCAGTTACAGATTCCGTTATTGATCAGTCTATATGTGCAAATCGGATTTGCCCTGATTTATCACCTGCCCTTTATTGTTTGGTTGGGACTTGATTCGATTAATCTTCAAAATGGACCAAGTGTTTTTTATGCGGGCATTTTTCCATCACTGATTGCACCATTATTGTGGATGGTAGCTGTTCAGCAAATTGGACCCAATCGAACCAGTATTTTTATGAATCTGATGCCTGTATTTACAGCAATTATTGCCAGTCTGTGGTTGTCAGAACACTGGACGATCTATCATACATTTGGTGGAATGATGATCTTGCTGGGCATCATTTTGGCGCAAAAGAAAACATCAATAAAAACGAAAAAGATCATTCCAAACTAGATATATGACTTTTAAGCAGCAGGGTGGACAGGGATGTTCCACACTTGTGCAGAATCTCTACGCTATTCAAACGATGGCGTTTCTTAAACGTTTATCAAGCAATAAGCTAAAGTCACATTGCAAGGGGTTAATTAAATAACCTATTGATTATTTTTGTTTTATTTAAATTTTGATTTGATCGATTCATTGGCTCTATTTTAGTTTTTATATAACCTTTATTTAAAAATGATCAATTAAAAACAACACAGCTCATGTTGGCGCAAAGGTTGCATTTTAGCTTGATGTGTTCTGGAAAATAAATCTTTGGTTCAGCGTAAGTTTATTTTCTGGTGTCTTTATACCATAACAAAAATGGGGTAGTGCGATGTCTGTTGAAATGAACAAAAATCCAAATCAGCTTCACGATCAAAGCCAACAGGGTTTATTTTCCAAATTATTTTCAAAATTCAAAAAGACTGCATTTTGTGCAGCCAGTAGCGGTTTACTCACACTCGGTGCTTTATCGACGACAGCCACAGTCGTAACGACTGCACATGCCGCTGACCCGCTCAAAGCTGCTTTTGTCTACATAGGCCCACCGGGGGATCATGGGTGGACTTACGCACATGATCAATCGCGTATTCGTACCGAACAAGACCTTAAAGGGGCGGTGAAAACCACTTTTGTGGCCAATGTGCCTGAAACAGGTGATGCTGAACGTGTTTTTCGTAACCTCGCGCAACAAGGCAATAAGGTCATTTTTGGCACGTCATTTGGTTATATGAATGCAATGGAGAAAGTCTCACGTACTTATCCAAATACAGTGTTTATGCATGCCACAGGTTATAAATCTGGCAAAAATATGGGCAATTATAATATTCGTACTTATCAGGGTGCGTATTTGCTTGGTGTGTTGGCGGGAAGTAAGAGCAAGACTGGTAAAATTGGTTTTGTAGGTTCGTATCCAATCCCAGAAGTAGTGCGCAATATTAATGCGTTTACTATTGGTGCGCGTAGTGTCAATCCAAAAATTACCACCCAAGTGGTCTGGGTCAGTTCTTGGTTTGATCCGGGTAAAGAACGTGATGCTGCTTTAGCCTTGATTTCACAAGGGTGCGATGTGTTATTACAAAATACCGATTCGCCAGCAGTGGTACAGGCGGCCAAGCAAAAAGGGGTTTGGGGTCTCGGTTGGAATTCGGATATGGATAAATTTGGTGGCGATGCGCAATTAGCTGCGGCGGTACTGCATTGGGATCCGATTTATGAAAAAGTGCTGAAAGATGTTGCTGCGAACAAATGGACCAATGCGCCGATTTATTATGGAGTCAAAGAAGGCACGGTCAATGTGGAAAATATTGGAAAAGCAGTTTCGGCTGACGCTAAAAAAATGGTTTTGGCTCGTCGTGATGCCATTAAGGCAGGTAAACTGAATCCATTTGCAGGTCCACTGTATACACAAGCTGGCAAAGAGTTTGTCAAAGCAGGCAGTGTTTATACCGAAGCACAACTGGATAAGATGAACTTCTATGTACAAGGTGTTCAGGGCGTATTGCCAAAATAAATTGTAAAATTTAAGTCAATGATTTTTCTGAGGAAGATGGACATGATCACAGGACAATGGATCCCTTTAGTTCCTTCGGTGTTGATCGAAGCGGGTGAAGTGGAACAATTTCTGGTAGAAGATAAAGATGTTGCCGTATGGCGCTCTATTCAGGGTCATGTCCAAATTTGGGAAAATCGTTGTCCGCATCGCAGTGTGCGTTTAAGTCTGGGACAAGTACAAGGCGAAAGTCTCGTGTGTGCCTATCATGGTTGGCAGTTTGCTGCTGAAGATGGGCATTGTCAGCGAATACCTGCTCAACCTGATCAACGTGCGCCGAAAAGTTTATGTGCCAAGTCTTATGCTGTCACTGAAAAGTCAGGCATGATCTGGTATGGCGGTGATGCTGATTGTTGTGCTGATCTTCCTTTGGAGGAAGTGCCGTTCGTTTATGCAGGTTCGGTCACACTGTCGACGACATTGCCTCAGGTACAGGATTATCTATCTGAACTGGGGATAAGTGACTGCGTTAGTCACAATCGGTTAGTGTGGCAAGGTCATGCTAAAGATTCCGCACTACGCATTTATTTAACACCTACTCAGTCCAATGTGGTGACCATACATGCGATGTTATTGCAAGAAGAACATGCAACCCAGCGTCATCCTTTGTTAAATCAGATGCGACAGGATTTGGAGATGGAGCAATTGAGTTATGTCTAATCAGCATCTTCCATCACTTGCACCAAGCTTGGTTGGCGAGTGGATTGTGTTGGCGTCTGAACAGGAGTTTGTTCAGCAGCAACAGATCAAAACTCGTCTGGATGGCCATAATTTGACGATCCAGCAAGATATTATCCATGCTGAAAAAGTGTATCAGATTCGATTTGATGCACTCGATATTGCTCCATCAGATATTGCAGTACAAGCGGCTTATGGCTTTGTCTGGTTGTGTATTGGTACTGAGAAAAAACCACTATTTCAGCTACAAGAATATGATGTTGCCGCCGCCCGCCGTGTACCCTGTGGCGCTTATGGTGTGCGGACTTCGCCATTGCGTGGTATTGAAAATTTTCTGGATATGGCACATTTTCCTTATGTACATACAGGGATATTGGGTGCTGAACCAGAAACCGCTGTCAAACCTTATCAAGTTGAATGGCGTGAAGAGGTCGATGAAATTTGGGCAACCGAATGTTTTTTTACTCAACCGCTTGCTGCACCGAGTTCTCCTCAGCCACAGGAAACTGAATATGTTTATCGTGTTGCTTCCCCCTTAAATGCGATTTTATATAAAGTGAATACTGCGGCTGAGGGAATTATTCCTGCCGATGTGGTGTGTCTGTTTATTCAACCCTTGAGTGAAACTCATATTCGAGCGCATTTACTCATGATTCTGGATGATCAGACCAGTAGCATGACCGATATGGTGTTGTTTCAGCAGAAAATTTTTACACAGGATAAACCGATTCTGGAAAATCATCTGCCTTTGAAACTTCCACTTGAAAAATTGGAAATTCCAACTAAAGCCGATGCACTGGCGACCGCCTATCGTAAATGGTTGATCGCGAAAAACTGGAGTTATGGTGTACATCAAAATACCCAGAGGGAGCATGTGGCATGAACTTAAATCAATCACAAGCGGCTTTTCAACTCGCGGATGATCCATTATCTACGGATTGTTACAGTGTTCGTTTGCTACTTGAGTTTTTACAGCTTCCTTATCAATCCATCTATGCAGATGTCGAGCAACTGGAGCGCAAATTTGAATGTCCTGTTTTGTTCGATTCCACGTCAAACCATTCTGGGTTGATGCCTATTTTTAAACAACTGCTTGAAATAACAAAAAATCAATTGCAATGGATGCCTGAAAATTTGTCATCACAAATACAGGCTTGGTCTGATTTTAATGAAACACTTAAATTCAGTTTAGGAATCTTACGTCAGGCGAATTTGTCGGTCGATCAATTTTTATCTAATGAGGAACAGCTGATCCAACAGGCAACACAACAATTACGCGAATTAGATGATCACTTATGTGAGCAAACTGTTATTGGGCAGGGCTATTTATTGGGCTCACACCCCACGATTGCCGACTTGATGATCTTTCCACAAGTCGCGCTGGCATGGGATGCTGGACTGAGCTTAGTGCCATTTTTGCATATTCGTCGCTGGATCAATCGTATTCGTCATCAAAGTCACTTTATTCCTATGGCAGGTTTATTGGCTGTCAATTGAAATAATTCATAAAAAAACTGTTTTTATTTTCATCATTGTGAATAGTGCTGTTCTATTACATGCCAGAGATGGTATAAATTTTGCCTATAAACTTCGTTTTAGTAAAATAAGGACAGCTTGGTGATTCATCCTACAAACAAATGGGAAGCGTTGGATGCACATTTATTGCAAGTGTTATATGTGCTCTTGACTGAAAAAAGTGTATCTAATGCAGCCAAACGACTGAATCAATCACAACCTGCCATTAGTACTGCTTTAAAAAAACTCAGGGAAATTACGGGTGATCAACTTTTGGTGCGTAGTCGAAATGGCATGACTCCAACTGAGCGTGGATTATCTCTACTTGAGCCTGTGAGTCAGGTACTCAGCCAACTCGAACTGATCGCGACTCAGCAAGTCAATTTTGATCCTGCGCAATCGCGCCAAGTCTTTAATCTGGCTGCATCCGATTATTTAAATCCGATCGCGATTGGTGAAATTCTGCGTAGGATTCATGTGGAAGCTCCGCATTGTACGGTGATTATGCATTCGATGGGACACAATGTGGATTATGCCCATGCACTGGAAAGTGGCATGTATGATGCGGTGATTGGCAATTGGCCGCAACCCCCAGAATATTTACGGCTTGCGCCACTGTTTGAAGATGAAGTCGTTTGCCTGATGCGTAAGTCACACCCACTCGCCAACAAAGCTTTATCCATGGATGATTATTTAAATGCTGATCATATTGCACCCACACCTTATACGGTTGGCCAACGTGGTGTCATCGATTTACATTTATCTAAAGAACGACTGAAACGTAATATTGTGGCATTTATTCCATATTTTGGGATGATTCCGTACATGTTGCTACAACTTGACGCGATTTTCTCTGCACCGCGCTCATTTTCTCGCCATTATAGTGCATTATTACCGTTGACGATTTCGACAGCACCGATTCAGTTTCCTAAAATTTCTTATTATCTACTTTGGCATGAACGCCAGCACCGCTCTCCTGAATTTCGTTGGTTCCGTGATTTGGTGATTTCGGTGCTGAGAAACGATAGTCATGTGGTCAATTAATTCTTTGCAGTTTCTTTCTCTCAATCACTTACGTTCAAGCACAGGGAAATCGTGCAGCTATTGCCCTGTGCTTTTAATGCTCTGTATTTTCATGAAATTCGATTAAAAAAAAGACTGAATTGCAGGTTTATATCTATTTTAACATAAGCAACATTGTACATTTTTAATATGCCAATCTTTGGTAGGAAATTTGCCTTTATCTCTGAGTCAGATCGTTTTGCATTGGGGCAAACGTGATTTTAACAAAGCAATCAATCAGTATCTTGAAACGAATATTGTGCGCTTTGATCTTAACAAGGTGATAAGGGGAAATGTGTAATGAAAGTATTACAACAAGGTAATGCACTTAAAACGTTAATGACTGCTATGGCGACTATTCTAGGGGGAGTAGGTGTCATGCAATCTGCACAAGCCGCAACATGGAGTGATACTTCGATTGGTTGGCGCTACGGCACTCAATTTGCTGAACCGTATAAAAATGATGCAGATGGCAGCCGTACTGATATTACCAAACAGATTTTTAACCTGACCCATGCCAGTGGCGATAAATATGGTTCAAATTTCTTTAATGTCGACTTGCTTCAGTCTGATGATGAGCCAAATAGCACGCAATCCAACAATAAAGGCACTCAGGAAGCTTATGTAGTCATTCGTCGCTATCTGGATTTAGGTGCAATCACCAAAACCAACTTATCTGTACCAGGCTACATTCGTGGCGCAGGTTTAACAGCAGGGTTGGACTGGAATACCAAGAATGATAGTTATAGTTCTAAAAAGCGGATGTGGGTGGTTGGACCAACGATTCAATTTGATGTGCCTGGCTTTCTAGATTTTAGCATCTTGGCATTATTTGAAAGTAATGATCCTTCCTCAGATACACCACGTTTTGGCTATTCTTCTGGTCGCTATACTTACGATACACATGCAGCAGCTCAATTCACTTGGGGCATTCCAATTGCAAAAACACCATTATCTTTTGAAGGCTATGCACTCTGGATTGACTCTAAAGGGAAAAATGAATCGGGTGGCGATACCAAAGCTGAAACCCATATCGATGCACGGGTGATGTATGACCTAAGTTCAGTGATAGGTCTTAAAGGCAGTAAGTTGCGTGCTGGTGCAGGTTATGAGTACTGGAAAAATAAATTCGGCAATGATACCGATGGTTTTGCCGGAAAAGGCGCAACAGCCAGTACTCCAATGGTTCGTGTGGACTACCACTTCTAAAATGTATTGAGGATGCAGGTTGAGCGTAAGCAACAAGACCTTAGCTTGTTTACGCTCCATCCTCATGTTCAAGTGCCATTGAATCCCAAGGGACAGCGAAATGACAACACATGATCAGGCCACAGCTCAAGACCTGTTTTTTTTAAGAAAAACCTTTGAACTGGCAGAACAAACCAAACAACAAGGCTTACATCCTTTTGCTGCGATTGTCGTGAATGCACAAGGGGAAATCGTGACACAGGCAGGCAATAACTCATTACCACCCACAGGTGATCCGACTCGCCATGCAGAAACTGTAGCCGCAGGACAGGCTGCGCGACTGTTACCCTTAGAACAGCTTCGAGGTTGCACGTTATATACCAATGCAGAACCCTGCGCGATGTGTTCAGGTGCTATTTATTGGACGGGCATTGGTCGCGTGGTTTATGGCATGAGTGAGGGTCAATTACTCGAAATCACGGGTAATCATCCAGAAAATCCAACCTTGTCTTTACCTTGCCGACAGGTCTTTGCCAGTGGACAACGAGCTATACAAGTGATTGGACCGTGTTTAAGTGAAGAAGCAGCACAAGCCCATCAGGGGTTCTGGTCTTGAGGTAAGCCTGAAGCTGATCATTATTTTATTTTTTAAATGATCTATATCTACCAAAGCAATGTGATTTTAGCATGGCATGTCCCTTGCTTCATTTCAATCACCTGAACCAAAGAGATGACATGATGGCACTACCTTCCGATACAGTCTCTGTTGATCCTGTCTTCAATACGACGAGCAACAAGTCAACGCCTATTATGCAGCAAAATCGTCTGGAACTGATCAATATTACCAAGCGCTATGGCAGCTTAGTCGCCAATGATCAAATTAGCTTACAGGTCGCACCAGGTGAAATCCATGCAGTGCTTGGAGAAAATGGCGCAGGTAAAAGCACCCTGATGAAGATTATTTATGGTGCTGTCAAAGCCGATGAAGGAGAAATTGTCTGGAATGGTCGTTCGGTGAGTATCGAAAGTCCTGCCGCAGCCCGACGTTTGGGTATTGGGATGGTCTATCAGCATTTCTCGTTATTTGAAACCCTGACCGTTGTGGAAAATATTGCATTGGGCTTGGATGAAAAATTTGATCTAAACGCCTTATCCAAACGCGTGATTGAGGTGTCTGAAAAATATGGATTGCCTATCGATCCAAAAAGAACCGTTTATAGTTTATCGGTCGGGGAACGACAACGGGTTGAAATTGTTCGTTGCCTATTACAAAACCCATCATTGCTCATTTTAGATGAACCGACTTCAGTGCTGACGCCTCAAGCAGTGTTGACCTTATTTGAAACCCTACGCCGTCTGGCCAGCGAAGGCGTATCAATTTTATATATCAGTCATAAACTCAATGAGATAAAAACGCTCTGTGACTGTGCCACTATTTTACGTGGTGGAAAGGTTACAGGCACGGCCATTCCAAAACAAGAAAGTACCGCTAGTTTGGCCAAAATGATGATAGGTCGTGATCTTCCTGCTTACGAACATCCAGTTTATACAGGTGAAAGTCTGCCCATATTTGAAGTCAAACAGCTCAATGTACAGGCACCCGATATTTTTGGGACATCCCTTGAGAATATTCAGCTCAGTGTAAAAACAGGTGAAATTTTAGGGATTGCAGGGATTTCTGGAAACGGTCAGGCTGAACTTTTGACCGCTTTGTCTGGTGAAATCACCACAGCCAAAGATTGTGTCCTGTTAGAAGGTCGTGCGATTGGGAATTTAAATGCAGGACAACGCCGTGCATTGGGTTTTGGCTTTGTCCCCGAAGAACGTCTGGGACGTGGCGCAGTGCCTGCCATGAGTTTAACTCAAAATGCATTGTTGACCGCATTTCGACAAGGTTTTGTTCGTTATGGACTGGTCAGTTATGAAAAAGCACGTCAGTTTGCACAGGACTGTATTCAAAAATTTGCAGTAAAAGCTTCTGGCACTGAAGCTGCTGCTCGTTCCTTATCGGGAGGTAACCTACAAAAATTCATTGTAGGACGTGAAATTTTACAACAGCCAAAGGTCATGGTGGTGGCACAACCGACTTGGGGCGTCGATGTCGGAGCCGCAGCTTTTATCCGGCAGACTTTGATTGATTTATCCCGTCAAGGGGTTGCCATCATCGTGATTTCTGAAGAACTGGAAGAATTATTTGAGATCAGTGATCGAATTGCTGTTCTGGCGGCAGGTCGCCTGAGCCAAGCTCAACCTGTCAGCGAAACCAATGCAGAAGCCATTGGTTTGATGATGTCAGGATTAAATCGGCAAGCTGAAAGCTCAAGTGTTTTAAGCGCAACAGCTTAGACCATTTCATTTGAACGGGGATTATATATGCATTTACTCGAACCACGTGATCATCCATCGACATTAATGAAGTGGCTTTCACCTATCATTGCGCTGGTCGCGACTTTCACTATTGGTGGCTTGCTGTTTATGGCTCTAGGGAAAAATCCACTTGAAGCGTTTCAGGTGTTTTTTATCGAGCCATTATCCAGTTGGTATGGCTGGAGTGAATTGATAATTAAAGCCAGTCCCTTAATTTTAATTGCATTAGGTTTATCTGTTGGATTTAAAGCTCGTATTTTCAATATTGGTGCCGAAGGTCAGTTGATTATGGGGGCGATCTTTGGGGGTGGACTGGCCATTGCCTGTCAGGGAGTTTCAGGATTTTGGGTATTGCCATGTATGGTGATTGCAGGGGCGATCGGTGGTGCGTTGTGGGGAGCCATTCCTGCTTTATTAAAAACCCATTTTAATGCACAGGAAACGCTGACCACGTTAATGCTGAATTATATCGCGACCTTCATTTTACTGTACCTAATTAATGGGCCGTGGAAAGATCCAGCAGGTATGAATTTTCCACAATCGGTAATGTTCGATGATGGAACCTTGTTTCCAATTTTATTTGAAGGCACACGGATCAATGCCTTGATCGTGGTCACCATTTTTGCAGTCTTGGCATTTTGGTTGTTTAGTAAACGCAGTTTTCTGGCGTATAAGCTCGAAGTGGGTGGACAAGCGCCTGATGCGGCACGTTACGCAGGTTTTTCTGCCAAACAGGCGATTTGGTTTAGCTTGATGATTTCAGGTTTTATGGCCGGTATTGCAGGAGTGGGTGAAGTCGCGGGGCCTGTCGGACAGCTTAATCCTAATATTTCTCCAGGCTATGGCTATGCAGCAATCATTGTCGCGTACTTAGGTCGATTAAATCCGATTGGAATTGTACTGTCAGGCTTCTTGATGGCTCTGCTTTACATCGGCGGGGAAACAGCCCAGCTCAATCTACAACTCCCTGCCGCAATTACAGGATTATTTCAGGGCATGTTGTTGTTTTTCTTACTGGCAGCCGATGCTTTTATCGAAAATCGCTATCGTTTTGGCAAGTCTAAAACCATGAAAAAAAATACAGCTTCCCTTGCATCAACTGAAACAGCTTAGGAGTCAGACATGATTGATTTAGTTCCAATTCTGGCCGGAACGCTGGCCGCAGGTACACCACTGATCTTTGCAGGGATGGGAGAATTAGTGGTAGAACGTACAGGTGTGATCAATCTAGGCGTTGAGGGAATGATGCTGATTGGCGCGATTGCAGGTTTTGCTTTTTGTGCAAGCACGGGATTAGGGCCTGCCGCGGGTTTAATCGCAGGTGCAATCGCAGGGATGGCAGCCGCCTTAATTTTTGCAATTTTGGCATTATCTCTAGCAGCCAATCAGGCAGCCTGTGGTCTCGCACTGACGATTTTTGGTGTAGGTTTATCGGCATTTGTGGGACAACATTTTGTGAGTAACAGTCTGGAAGGCTTAAAAGCGCTAGATATTCCAGTGCTCTCCGAGATTCCTTTTATTGGCCCGATTTTGTTTCATCAAAACTATGTCGTGTATTTGTCGATTTTAACGTTTTTTGTGATCTGGTGGGTTTTGGCAAAAACTAAGCTGGGTTTATTGCTTAAAGCTGTTGGAGAATCGCCAGAGTCGGCACATGCCATGGGTTATCCCGTCTTATTGATTCGTTACGGTGCAGTTCTGTTTGGCGGTGCAATGGCGGGAATTGGCGGTGCATTTTTATCGACTGTCTATACGCCACTGTGGGTGGAAAATATGGTGGCAGGTCGTGGCTGGATTGCGATTGCCCTAGTGGTATTTGCAGTCTGGAAGCCAGCACGATTGATGATTGGTGCATATTTATTTGGCGGTGTTACGATTTTACAGTTCCATGCACAGGCTTTGGGTTTAGATCTACCTGTTGAACTGTTGGCATCCTTACCTTATTTGGCAACTATTTTAGTGTTGGTGGTCATTTCGCGAGATAAAAAATTGCTGCAAATGAATTTGCCTGCCTCTTTAGGTAAATCATTTATTCCTTAAGGTTTCTAAAAACAAGAACCCTAATGATGAATAGATCACGCATTCAGAGATCTATTCATCAGCGTTAAATCTTTTAAAATAATTTGCTTAAAGAGCCGTTGGGTTGTTGTTTCTATATGATTTTTAAATAAATTTAAAATATGACAATAAATTCAAAATTTTAAAAAAATGAATGAAAATAGAATGATAATTTTAATTATTAAGTATAATTGAATAATAATGCTCATTATTTATAGGTTTTTATAAGATAAATAATATATTTGTATAAGACAAAAGAATCATCCATAATACATTCATTGCAAAATATGACTTAAATTCTAATCAGTCATTGCGATCAGATTTAGTTTACCCTCTGGATGTGATTGAAAAACATCCTTTTTATGCTCAACCATCTATGTGGTTGAGCTTTTTTTATTTCTACAGATCAATGTTTCAGCATTGAATAAGCAAACTGAACTTAGACAAATTAACGATCAGTACTTCGGGTTGCTCTAAGCGCGTATAACCTGCCCTGTCAAAGCATCGATAATGCGACTTGGTTCTTGACTCAAGCCTAAATCACCATTGAGATAATCAACTTTTGAGTCGAAATATTGACTCGCATCCTGCAAAGAACGTGCAGGTTCTAATCCTGCGGGATTGGCACTGGTGGAGACAATAAAACCATTAAATGCATGACACAGCGCCACACATAAGGCATGTGTCGTAACTCTTACCGCGACTTGGCTGTGCTGTCCAGTAATCCACTTGGGAATTTGTGCTGCATTGACGGGGAGTAGCCACGTGGTCGCACGTTCAATCACGCTGCGATCGGTCCAGCTTTGAATCACCTGATGTTGTCGTTCTGAATCAAGATTCTGAAGTAAAGGTCGGACTTGATCGATATGACCTGCCAGTAAAATAACCCCTTTTTCAATTGGGCGTTGTTTTAGGCTGAGAATTTTATGAAAGGCTTGCTCATTAAAAGGATCGCAACCTAATCCCCACACGGCCTCAGTAGGATAGGCAAGCACATTGCCCTGTTTCAAGCTTTGTGCTGCTTCTACAACGGAGGTGGTCAGCATGATGATGTCCTGCTTGGATAAAAACAGTCGCTATTGTGAACGTTAATAGCTTGGTCGGCAACGTTGATATAAACCAGCCTGCTGCATACATAGTCCCGAGAGTTCCAGTTCCATCAATTGACCAGTTAATTCGGCAGTTGATCCACTAAAGTTTTGAGCGAGTTGATCGATACTTTGTCCGATCCAGTCCAGTTGTTGATATAAGCCAATTAAATGCTCTGGGATATGATGAGTTTGCTCAGTTGAGTCAGGTTGCACTTGCTGATTGATGTGCCATTGAGTTGGCAGCGCTAAATCTTCAATGATCTGTTCAGGATGATCAACCAAAATTGCACCTTCCCGAATCAGTTGATGGCAACCTTGATGAAATTCGCTATAAATATGACCTGGAATCGCAAAAATGAGTTTGCCTTGTTTGGCTGCTTCATTGGCGGTGATCAATGAGCCGCTTTGCTGTTTGGCTTCAACCACCAGTACTCCCAGACTTAAGCCACTCACGATTCGGTTACGCCGTGGAAAATGACGTTGTAAGGGCAAGGTTTGCGGTAAAAATTCACTAATGACTGCGCCTTGTTGTGCTATTTGTTGGCGTAAATCTTGATTGGCTGTCGGATAAGTCGTATCCAGACCCGTACCCATGACCGCGATACTACGCTGATGCTGTAAACCACCCTGATGTGCTGCTTCATCAATCCCATGTGCCAGACCGCTACTAACAAAGAAGCCTTTTTCACTTAAATAAAAAGCAAAATCATAAGCCACCTGTCGACCATGTGGACTAGGTTTGCGGCTACCTACAATTGCAATTTGCGGTTGTAGTAAGGCATCCACTTTACCCTGCCCAAAAATAATCGGTGGGCGATCTTCATAAGGAAGCAGTTGCGATGGATATAGCGTATCATCGGGTGTAACAATAAAATCGGTGTACTGTTTTATCAAATTAATCAGTCTGGCAAAATCCTGTTGACCAGCATCGCTTTGATATTCTTGAACACGTTTTAGATGACTGGCATGTAAGCCCAACTGTGACCACTGTGCCAAATGTTGGGGCAACATGGCTTGTTCACAATCACCAAAATGATGTTTGATTTTTTGAAATGCAGAAAGAGAATGTTGCACCAGATACCACACCGCAATGGTGTGGTAGTGATGAGGATTCAAATTGTTTAGCATAAGATGAGTTTTTAATCGTCAAGACGAGGAGGCAAAATCTCAGCACCCACTTTAATCGGTAGAGAACTTTCTAACACATAGGCATAGCTTAGTTGGTCAAAAGTTCTAAATACCATCAAGGTTCCGACTTTCTGATTTGGCAATTTGATTCTTTCTTTGGTTTTAGGGTCTTGAACCGTTTCACCTTGTTGATAAATTGCAAAAACATGACCTGATTGCACACCATCCAGACGACCACGATCAATGGTGACTACACTATTTTTAGCAGCAGAACCGATTGAACCCATTACCCGAACGATCTGTCCACCTTGAGTCACCTGATTGGCTTCTGTTGGATAGAACAAAGTTGGTAACATGGCTTCTTGTTCAAACATGACCAGATCACCACGACGAACCTCGGCATTATAGCTATCGGTCAATTCCATGGTGGCAATATCATGGTCGACTTGAGTCACAATACCTGAAGCGACTTGTAGTAATTCCAAGCCCACGGTGTGTTTTTTGCCATTTGCATCCGTCAATACATAAGGTTCGCCTTTACGATAGACCGCATAGCGTTGACCCGAAGTTAGGCCCTGACCACGTACATAAACATTTTGCCCTTTACCTGCCAGTACACGCTGATCTGCTGTCCCTAAAATATAAGGCGTATTTTCGATACTGTCACTCGCGACAATGGCGGTACGATCTAACCATTGTTTGATATTATCTAGTGGAATCACAGGAATCGTATTGCTGAGTTGTTCAATACGAACTTGAGGCTGTAGCGTGGTTCGTCCCGAATAACGACGGATAATACCTTCACAACCATCACCTTCGTCACGGCCTACCAGTGGACGTCCATCTAGCGTACATAACAACAAACGATCACCCGGATAAATCCAGTGTGGATTTTTAACGTGTTTATTGCTTGCCCAGATTTCAGGCCAGCGCCAAGGTTTATCCAGAAATTTTCCTGAAATATCCCACAATGTATCGCCTTTTTTAACGACATAAACATTTGGTGCACTGGCTCTGAGTGAAGGTGGATTCACGTTTGGACTTGCTGCATAGGTTGCACTGAGTCCCGTCATCCCGAGTCCAGCGCAAATCGCCACAGCGATACAATGTTTTTTCAACCCCAAGGCATTAAATGATCGAATGCCGTGCAAAACCTTTTTCATTATCATAATTCCTAAAAATTATGTGTGTAGTTGCGTTATAATCAGCACAATACACACATTTTTTTGATGAAGCTTTTTCTTCATTGGTTTTTCGATCAATGGCATAAGTGAGGATAACCATATGGCCTTATTACCTATTTTAAGTTTCCCAGATCCCCGCCTGCGCACCATTGCTAAGCCAGTTGAAGAAGTGACCGATGAAATTCGTCAACTTGCAGCTGATATGTTTGAAACTATGTATGAAGCACCAGGTATTGGTTTGGCTGCGACACAAGTAGATCGTCATATTCAACTGATTGTCATGGATTTGTCTGAAAATAAAGACCAACCCATGGTATTTATTAACCCCAAAGTTACCCCACTCACCGAAGAAACTCAGCCGTACGAAGAAGGCTGTCTCTCAGTGCCTCAAATATACGATAAAGTTGAGCGTCCGTCACGTGTCAAAATAGAGGCAATTAACCTTGATGGTCAAGCATTTGAGTTAGAGGCTGACGAACTTCTCGCTGTTTGTATCCAACATGAAATGGATCACTTAAATGGCAAGTTATTTGTGGATTATTTATCGCCACTAAAACGTCAACGAGCGCGTGAAAAAGTTGAAAAAGTGGTGCGTCAACGTGAAAAAGTGGCAGTAAAACGCTAATTTTGGCAAAAGCTGTTGTACTAAAAGTCCAATTTTGATTGGGCTTTGTTATACTTGCCGACGAAAAAATGTTGAGATGAACGTTTTGCTGTTACGCACAGGGTTGCTGCTGGGTTTTACCGCAGTATTTTTACAGGTCGCGGTATTTTTACAACCGCTATTACCGAAGCAATATCAAATTGCTCCGGTCTGTGAAACTATTACCCAAGCGTTAAGGTTAACTGCGTCATCTTCTTCTGATCATTCCTCGCATTCAGCGATGCAGCATATGCATCATGATATGTCTGCAACATCCAGGCCTACACAGGGTCATGACCATCATGATCTGAATCATCAATGTCAGTATTGTACGGTCTATGGCAATCTGGTGTTACCTCCTGAACTCGAAGTTAAAGAAGTTTTAGTCCGGATTCAGATTCGCTTATTGGCATATCAACAAACGTTTCGGCATATTTACTTCGCGCTTCAGCGACTTTTTTTACTACCTCAGGGTCGAGCCCCGCCTGTTTTCGCATAATTAAATACCTTTAGCTTTCTAGGTTTTAAAGCTTACATCTGCTTAAGCTGTTTTTGCGCAGTTTAGGCCACCCCGTATTTATGTTTTGAGATAAACAGACATGACTCAAACTCAATTTTTATTACAGCCGCTTTCGGCTGCGGTTTTGATCGCCCTTGGTTCTAGTGGCGTGTTTGCAGAAGATGATATTCAAACCAAAAAAATGGCACCCATCGTGGTCACAGCTCAGGATAATCGCCTATCAAATGGTTTGATTGTTCAAGCGGATCCCAAACAGCCGATCCAGCCTGTACCTGCAACCGATGGTGCCGATTATTTACAAAGCATTATGGGCTTTAATGCGATTAAAAATGGTGGAACTAATGGTGATGTCACCTTTCGTGGCATGTTTGGTTCGCGCATCAAAATTTTGACCGATGGCACAGAAAATCTGGGTGCTTGTCCAGCGCGTATGGATGCGCCCACTTCCTATATTAATCCAGAAAGTTATGATCGAATTACTGTGATCAAAGGGCCACAAACGGTTCAATATGCCAATACAGGTTCTGCGGCAACCGTGATTTTTGATCGGGAACCAGAAAATTTAACGGCCAATCAACCTTATCGTGGACAGGCCAGTGTCTTGATGGGATCTTATGGACGACTCGATCATAATGTGGAAGCGGCGATCGGTGATGAAACTAAATATGCGCGTATTAATGCCAATCGTTCAGTAGCCAATGATTATGAGGATGGCAATGGTGACAAGGTTCATTCTAATTGGGAACGTTGGAATGCCGATTTAGCTATAGGTTGGAAACCGACACAAGATTCATGGATTGAACTGAAAGGTGGAAAAGGCGATGGCGAAGCGGCATATGCTGGACGTACGATGGACGGAACACAGTTTCAGCGTGAAAGTTTAGGATTACATGCAGAACAAAAAAATCTAACCGATGTGATTAAAAAAGTTGAAGCTCAAGTGGACTATAGCTACAACGATCACATCATGGATAATTATAAAATGCGTACCCCACCCATGATGCCTATGGCCATGGAAGTCACGCGCCGTACACTTAATACACGAGCAGCGATCACTACAGAGTGGGATAATTTTAGTGTGATTTCTGGTGTTGATCGTCAGGAAAATAAGCATGCGGGCAATATGTACATGCGCGATGCAAATCCAATTCCACCGTTAGATGGAGATTTACGCTTTGAATCTTATGGTGCGTTTAGCGAATGGACCTATCGTTTAAATCCAAACAATAAACTGGTTGCTGGTGCACGTTTTGACCATGTCAAAGTGGACAGTGCTGAAAATGATCAGGAACGAACAGATACTAATCCAAGTGGTTTTATTCGTATCGAAAGCACCTTGCCTGAGCATGGTTTTAAAACCTATGCAGGAATAGGTTATGTTGAACGTAGTCCAGATTATTGGGAGCTGTATAGCACCGCGACGGATCATGGAAACGGTTCAACCAATATGATGGGTCAGTCTTCTTATTTAATGGTTAATAATTTAAATAACTTAAAGACCGAGAAAACTGCTCAATTGGATATCGGGTTTGAGCAGCAACATGGTGCTTGGAACACATGGGCTTCAGCGTATGCGGGGTTGATCAATGATTTTATTCTGGTCAGATATAATGCGCCAAACGCAAGCCAAATGTATCCATTGGCAAATAATGTTGATGCGACGATTGCAGGTGCAGAAGCAGGTGTGGGTTATCAATTTAATGAGCATCTTCAGGCTGATCTTTCTGCAATGTATGCATGGGGTGAAAATACCACGGACAATAAACCTTTGCCCCAAATTGCACCGTTGGAAGGGCGTTTGAATCTACGTTATGTACAGGAAAAATACAGCTTAGGTCTGTTATGGCGTGCAGTAGCTGAACAGAATCGGATTAGCCTAAACGACGGTAACATCGTGGGCTATGATATGGGGAAAAGCAAAGCCTTTTCGACGCTAGCCATGAATGCAACATACAAGTACAGTGAAGCACTCGACTTCTCAGTCGGGATTGATAACCTACTCGATAAAGCCTATAGCGAACACTTGAATAAATCGGGTGCTGCCTTGTTCGGTTATGCTGCCAATGAACAGGTTAATAACATTGGTCGTAACTACTGGGCGCGTGTCAGTATGAAATTCTGATTTTCTGGATATAAACATCGTTTCAATTTTATGGAGAATGTCCATGCGTGAAAAACTGTCACCCGAAAAATCGATTTGGGGTTGGAAACTCCTGATCATCGCGATTATTTTAGCCTTTTTGTTTATGTGGGTATTTTATTTAGCAATGAATAATGAGCCTGACTATATGCCAATGCACAAACAAAAGCAGATGCAAATGCAGCATCAGATGCAGTCTGAGTCTGAAAAAAATGATGCTATGCCGATGGATATGAAAGATATGCCGATGGATCATCAACATGACCCATCATCTTCACATTAAAAGCGTTCGTTAAAAGACAAGAGGGAGTTTAAACTCCCTCTTGTCTTATTGATGCATACTGGCCAATTGTTCCGATTCACTTTGATATAAAGCTAGTCCCAGTTTTTGAATATTTCGTCCTTTTGCTCGCAAAGTTTGATCCAGTTTGGGCACAAATTTAGCCCCTGTGTATAACACCAAATTGCGAATCATCAGATAATAAGCAAACCAAGCCGCTGAACCATGTTCTAAGCCTAACTTTTGCATACGCTTTCGACCAATAAAAAACTGAGTCACTTGCAGATGCTGTCGATAAGCTATTTTTTGTTGTAAGGGGCGAAGATAACGATAACGCCGTTCAAAAGGCTCTTTCGATAAACTCTGTCCAAGTGCAAAACTGGAATCATCAGATTGGGGATGGGCAAATTGCATCCAATACAACAATCGCCAACCCTCACTTTCCTGATCCACCAGCCATTTTTCATCGATGCCCATTAGCCAACCAATATATTTCCAAAAATGCAGAAAAT
The DNA here is from genome assembly GCF_003938865.1 of Acinetobacter sp. FDAARGOS_515. Classification (NCBI taxonomy): domain Bacteria; kingdom Pseudomonadati; phylum Pseudomonadota; class Gammaproteobacteria; order Moraxellales; family Moraxellaceae; genus Acinetobacter; species Acinetobacter sp. FDAARGOS_515. The sequence goes on from NZ_RKIX01000003.1 coordinate 1,457,702, forward strand.
TTTTGACTTCTTGTTGATTGGGTAAAATGCCCAGTGCACGAATCCCGAGTAATACCACGCCACTAAAAGCAATATTGGTCATGGCCAGATCAAACTGATTAATCGGTAAGCCCCAAGTACTGGCATCCCAACGTTCTGATTTACCTAACTGATGACGGACTAATGCATGAATAAACCGTACATAAATGGTTGAGGTAAAACCTGCATTAAAACGTTGTAAACTATTAGGTTCAGTAATATCAACCCACCACTTGGTGGTTTCAGCTAAACGTGTTCCTGCCTGTTTTTTTAAGGCACCAGTTAGCATCAAAGGTTGATTAAATCCAGGATATAAATAACCCGCCATAAGCGATAAGTCCCGAAGAATAAAACCATTATTAATACCTAGCTTATGTGTAAAAGCTAATGCAGCATCGATCTTATCCTGTTCTAACCAAACAGGCGCTTGGGTGACATGTGTGAAGAAATGCTCAAGTTCTGGGATCGACTCTGGAAGTTGCTCAATGCCCTGAAACAAGGCTGTTTCAAAGAGCTGACGATGTAAACGTGGATTTTTCATCATCCAGAGTATGAGCTGATCCATCTCTTGATCGCCCGACTGCAAGGCCTGCCCCAGTGCGGTGTATTCCTCAAAGCTGGGTTGAATCGGACGTTTATTGATGCGTGATAAAACACGACTCAACCAGCTCTGCTCGGACATGCGTTCAAAAGAAGACAATCTTGAGGGGGTTGTATTTTGCATTTGAAGTTGGTGCCTGATTATTGTTTAATCAAACTCTAATACGAATAATTATTCGTATTCAATTCGCATCTTGAAAAGAACATTCCATGAGAAAACAGCCACAACAACAACGCGCCATTTATTTGGTTGATACTGTTTTACATGCAGCCCAATTATGTATTGCTGAACATGGGCTGTTGCAACTCACGACACCTAAAATTGCAGAGCGTTCAGGAATTAGTGTCGGATCAATTTATCAATATTTTGAAAATAAAGAACAAATTGTTCAGGAATTACTGTTGCGCAAAAGTGAAACATTAGGGCAGGCGCTTAAACAGCTTGTGGTGACACAAGAACAGCTCACGATTGAAGAGATTATTCCACTGAGTGTTCAATTCGGTTTTGATATGATGAAAGCCGATCAGGGCTTTTTTATTGAAGTGCTTAAACACTGGCATGGCTATAACCATTCAAAAGCCGCTCAGGTTTTAGAACAACATTTTTTTGAAGTTGGTTTATATGTATTTAATCGTTTTGATCGAGAGTGGGACTTTGAAACTCTAAAACATAAATCCTTTGTGATTATTAATAGCACTTTATTTACCATGATGCGCTACGTCAGTAATAATGATTTTTTGATTGAAGAACAGCAACTTAAGAATGAACTATCGAAAATGATTTTAGCTTACTTAAAAAGCTAAAATAAATTAAACAATTAAAATCATGTGCTTATGTATAACTTGGTTTAAAAGATAAGCACTTGAAAATTAAAAACCAGAATAAGGCTTGCGAAGAACTGATAATGCTGTAGAATGCGCACTCATCGGCGGTGATGCGGATAAAAACTTGTTGAAAAACAGGGTGTTGGTTGGGTCTTGAAGGATTTGATTGATATTTTGGTTGAGTAGGTTGAGTTTTAGAAATATCTAAATTGCCTGTTGACTTTTAAGAGATTGAGAGTAATATAGCCGACCTAGCTTGATGCTGACGAAGCATGAAGAAGATCATTAAGAATATAGAAGAACAACTTGTGTGGATTTTTACTAATTGATTGATCGAAATATTATCATTGATTAATTGGTTTAAATTACTCGAAGTTTATTTGAGAGAATTTGTCAGTAATTGATGAGCCAGAATTGGCGTCTTGTCTTAACTAAGACGCAAAATGATTTTAACTGAAGAGTTTGATCATGGCTCAGATTGAACGCTGGCGGCAGGCTTAACACATGCAAGTCGAGCGGAGAGAGGTAGCTTGCTACTGATCTTAGCGGCGGACGGGTGAGTAATACTTAGGAATCTGGCTATTAGTGGGGGACAACATTTCGAAAGGGATGCTAATACCGCATACGTCCTACGGGAGAAAGCAGGGGATCTTCGGACCTTGCGCTAATAGATGAGCCTAAGTCGGATTAGCTAGTTGGTGGGGTAAAGGCCTACCAAGGCGACGATCTGTAGCGGGTCTGAGAGGATGATCCGCCACACTGGGACTGAGACACGGCCCAGACTCCTACGGGAGGCAGCAGTGGGGAATATTGGACAATGGGGGGAACCCTGATCCAGCCATGCCGCGTGTGTGAAGAAGGCCTTATGGTTGTAAAGCACTTTAAGCGAGGAGGAGGGTACTGGTATTAATACTACCAGGTACTGGACGTTACTCGCAGAATAAGCACCGGCTAACTCTGTGCCAGCAGCCGCGGTAATACAGAGGGTGCGAGCGTTAATCGGATTTACTGGGCGTAAAGCGTGCGTAGGCGGCTAATTGAGTCGGATGTGAAATCCCCGAGCTTAACTTGGGAATTGCATTCGATACTGGTTAGCTAGAGTGTGGGAGAGGATGGTAGAATTCCAGGTGTAGCGGTGAAATGCGTAGAGATCTGGAGGAATACCGATGGCGAAGGCAGCCATCTGGCCTAACACTGACGCTGAGGTACGAAAGCATGGGGAGCAAACAGGATTAGATACCCTGGTAGTCCATGCCGTAAACGATGTCTACTAGCCGTTGGTCTCTTTGAGGGATTAGTGGCGCAGCTAACGCGATAAGTAGACCGCCTGGGGAGTACGGTCGCAAGACTAAAACTCAAATGAATTGACGGGGGCCCGCACAAGCGGTGGAGCATGTGGTTTAATTCGATGCAACGCGAAGAACCTTACCTGGTCTTGACATAGTAAGAACTTTCCAGAGATGGATTGGTGCCTTCGGGAGCTTACATACAGGTGCTGCATGGCTGTCGTCAGCTCGTGTCGTGAGATGTTGGGTTAAGTCCCGCAACGAGCGCAACCCTTTTCCTTATTTGCCAGCACTTTGGGTGGGAACTTTAAGGATACTGCCAGTGACAAACTGGAGGAAGGCGGGGACGACGTCAAGTCATCATGGCCCTTACGACCAGGGCTACACACGTGCTACAATGGTCGGTACAAAGGGTTGCTACCTAGCGATAGGATGCTAATCTCAAAAAGCCGATCGTAGTCCGGATTGGAGTCTGCAACTCGACTCCATGAAGTCGGAATCGCTAGTAATCGCGGATCAGAATGCCGCGGTGAATACGTTCCCGGGCCTTGTACACACCGCCCGTCACACCATGGGAGTTTGTTGCACCAGAAGTGGATAGTCTAACTGCAAAGAGGACGTTCACCACGGTGTGGCCGATGACTGGGGTGAAGTCGTAACAAGGTAGCCGTAGGGGAACCTGCGGCTGGATCACCTCCTTAACGAAAAGATTGATTGATTGGTAAGAATCCACAACAAGTTGTTCTTCTGGTATCTGAATGAAAAAGATTTAGAGAGAAGCTTTTAAAAAAGAGCGAGAATCAAACACTACGCACAGCGAAGCTGTTTGTCTTGCGAAACTTTTAAAGCGGTGCTTTAAAACTTTCTCAGGGTCTGTAGCTCAGTTGGTTAGAGCACACGCTTGATAAGCGTGGGGTCACAAGTTCAAGTCTTGTCAGACCCACCACTTGAGTGAGGTTTAGCAAAGCAAGGCTTTGCCCGAACGCAAGACGAGAGCTCTGCTCGAGTATGGATTCAAAGATACATAATGATTTTAAGCTGGGGACTTAGCTTAGTTGGTAGAGCGCCTGCTTTGCACGCAGGAGGTCAGGAGTTCGACTCTCCTAGTCTCCACCAAATTTCAAGAACAGAAAAGCGCAGCTTTTCCTTGAAATTTAAGCAAGAAGCTATGCTTCGCGCAGTATCTGATCGAACACGAAAGTGAAAGAAAAGATGATTATAGAGCTTAGTAAATATAATGATTTATTAAGCTCTGTGATTAATCACAGTTTAATGTAGCTGACGAGGTTACATTAATTCATTAACAGATTGAGAATTGAGTCTGAAATAAATTGTTCACTCAATAACAAAGAGAGAAGAAGTCATTCTGATCTTAGAGTTAATTGAGAACTAGCAAATTAACTGAATCAAGCGTTTTGGTATATGAATTTAGATTGAAGCTGTACGGTGCTTAAATGCACAGTACTTCAAACTGTAATGTTGGTAATACTACTTGTAGGTATTAACGACTGTTTGGGGTTGTATAGTCAAGTAATTAAGTGCATGTGGTGGATGCCTTGGCAGTCAGAGGCGAAGAAAGACGTGATAGCCTGCGAAAAGCTCCGGGGAGGCGGCAAATATCCATTGATCCGGAGATGTCTGAATGGGGGAACCCACCTACTATAAGGTAGGTATCAATAACTGAATACATAGGTTATTGAAGCGAACGAGGGGAAGTGAAACATCTCAGTACCCTTAGGAAAAGAAATCAATTGAGATTCCCTTAGTAGCGGCGAGCGAACGGGGATCAGCCCATTAAGTGATGTGTGTTTTAGCGGAACGCTCTGGGAAGTGCGACCGTAGAGGGTGATAGTCCCGTACACGAAAGGGCACACATCATGATGACGAGTAGGGCGAGGCACGTGAAACCTTGTCTGAATATGGGGGGACCATCCTCCAAGGCTAAATACTCCTGACTGACCGATAGTGAACCAGTACCGTGAGGGAAAGGCGAAAAGAACCCCTGTGAGGGGAGTGAAATAGATCCTGAAACCGCATGCATACAAGCAGTGGGAGCCGACTTGTTCGGTGACTGCGTACCTTTTGTATAATGGGTCAGCGACTTACATTCAGTAGCAAGGTTAACCGCATAGGGGAGCCGTAGAGAAATCGAGTCTTAATAGGGCGTATAGTTGCTGGGTGTAGACCCGAAACCAGGCGATCTATCCATGAGCAGGTTGAAGGTTGGGTAACACTAACTGGAGGACCGAACCCACTGTCGTTGAAAAGCCAGGGGATGACTTGTGGATAGGGGTGAAAGGCTAATCAAGCCTGGTGATAGCTGGTTCTCCCCGAAAGCTATTTAGGTAGCGCCTCGGACGAATACCATAGGGGGTAGAGCACTGTTTCGGCTAGGGGGTCATCCCGACTTACCAAACCGATGCAAACTCCGAATACCTATGAGTACTATCCGGGAGACAGACTGCGGGTGCTAACGTCCGTAGTCAAGAGGAAAACAATCCAGACCGCCAGCTAAGGCCCCAAAATCATAGTTAAGTGGGAAACGATGTGGGAAGGCATAGACAGCTAGGAGGTTGGCTTAGAAGCAGCCACCCTTTAAAGAAAGCGTAATAGCTCACTAGTCGAGTCGGCCTGCGCGGAAGATGTAACGGGGCTAAAACTATGTGCCGAAGCTGCGGATGTAACTTTAGAGTTACGTGGTAGGGGAGCGTTCTGTAAGCCGAAGAAGGTGTATTGAGAAGTATGCTGGAGGTATCAGAAGTGCGAATGCTGACGTGAGTAACGACAAAACGGGTGAAAAACCCGTTCGCCGAAAGACCAAGGGTTCCAGTCCAACGTTAATCGGGGCTGGGTGAGTCGACCCCTAAGGCGAGGCCGAAAGGCGTAGTCGATGGGAAATGGGTTAATATTCCCATACTTCTGTGTAATGCGATGAGAGGACGGAGAAGGTTAAGTCAGCCTGGCGTTGGTAGTCCAGGTGGAAGACAGTAGGCATGCATCTTAGGCAAATCCGGGGTGCTCTATGCTGAGAGTCGATATCAAGCTGTACTTGTACAGTGAAGTGGCTGATACCATACTTCCAAGAAAAGTCTCTAAGCTTCAGTTACACAGGAATCGTACCCGAAACCGACACAGGTGGTCAGGTCGAGTAGACCAAGGCGCTTGAGAGAACTCTGCTGAAGGAACTAGGCAAAATGGTACCGTAACTTCGGGAGAAGGTACGCTGCTGAGGGTGATGGGACTTGCTCCCTGAGCGCTTGGCAGCCGCAGAAACCAGGCCGCTGCAACTGTTTATTAAAAACATAGCACTCTGCAAACACGAAAGTGGACGTATAGGGTGTGATGCCTGCCCGGTGCTGGAAGGTTAATTGATGGGGTTAGCGTAAGCGAAGCTCTTGATCGAAGCCCCAGTAAACGGCGGCCGTAACTATAACGGTCCTAAGGTAGCGAAATTCCTTGTCGGGTAAGTTCCGACCTGCACGAATGGCATAATGATGGCGGCGCTGTCTCCAGCAGAGGCTCAGTGAAATCGAAATCGCTGTGAAGATGCAGTGTACCCGCGGCTAGACGGAAAGACCCCGTGAACCTTTACTGCAGCTTGACATTGAACTTTGACCTTACTTGTGTAGGATAGGTGGGAGGCTATGAAGATGTGACGCCAGTTGCATTGGAGCCATCCTTGAAATACCACCCTGGTAATGTTGAGGTTCTAACTCTGCCCCGTAATCCGGGGCGAGGACCATGTCTGGTGGGTAGTTTGACTGGGGCGGTCTCCTCCTAAAGAGTAACGGAGGAGTACGAAGGTGCGCTCAGCGTGGTCGGAAATCACGCGTAGAGTATAAAGGCAAAAGCGCGCTTAACTGCGAGACCCACAAGTCGAGCAGGTACGAAAGTAGGTCTTAGTGATCCGGTGGTTCTGTATGGAAGGGCCATCGCTCAACGGATAAAAGGTACTCTGGGGATAACAGGCTGATACCGCCCAAGAGTTCATATCGACGGCGGTGTTTGGCACCTCGATGTCGGCTCATCTCATCCTGGGGCTGAAGCAGGTCCCAAGGGTATGGCTGTTCGCCATTTAAAGAGGTACGCGAGCTGGGTTTAGAACGTCGTGAGACAGTTCGGTCCCTATCTACCGTGGGCGCTGGAAATTTGAGAGGATCTGCTCCTAGTACGAGAGGACCAGAGTGGACGAACCTCTGGTGTACCGGTTGTGACGCCAGTCGCATCGCCGGGTAGCTATGTTCGGAAGGGATAACCGCTGAAAGCATCTAAGCGGGAAGCCTACCTCAAGATAAGATTTCCCTGTGACTATATGTCACCTAAAGAGCCGTTCAAGACTAGGACGTTGATAGGTTGGATGTGGAAGCATAGTGATATGTGAAGCTGACCAATACTAATTGCTCGTGAGGCTTGACTATACAACACCCAAACAGTTGTTGTATTCAAGATAAATTCGATACGAAAACTTGATTTAGTCAATAAACTAGTTACAATACCGACTCAATTTCCAATCCGTTAATAACTCTTTGGTTCGTAAGTAAGGCATACATTATTAAGTAATGTGAATAAGACCCCAAAGCACCACAACAGTTTGCTGGCGACAATAGCAAGAGTGAACCACCTGATCCCTTCCCGAACTCAGAAGTGAAACCTCTTCGCGCTGATGGTAGTGTGGCGTTAGCCATGTGAGAGTAAGTCATCGCCAGCTTTTAAATCTAAGGCACCCTCATCTTTATACAGATGAGGGTGCTTTCTTTTTATAAATAGAATAGATGCAATAACTAAAATATTCTGGAAAGCCATTTACCATCAATTTGGCCTTATCGATGATTATCATTTTTCTAAGTTCTGCCTGTCATTTAGGGCATAGTGAATCATCAGTAAATAGATTAAGTTATATTTTATTGGTCTGGTTGATTCAAAAAATGTCTAAACAAAATTTAAAGATTTTTTTATTTCATGGGTTTATGGCACGTGAACACATGCAACGTCATTGGTTGCATTATTTAGCTGAATTGGGTTATCCGAATGTAGAATTATATGGACATTTACCGTCAGCTAAAAAAATTGCCAAACAAATTATTAACTTAAATCAGAGCAAAAAACAAAAAATAGTTTTAATTGGATATAGTCAAGGTGGTTTTCAGGCGGTCAAAGTGGCTCAGGCACTTAAACGTCTACAATATCCCGTGGATTTACTGGTTACCATTGCAGCAGGGGGTAAAGGACGATTATTACCCAAACAATGGGGATATAATCCACGCCAAATTCCCGAGAATGTATTGAAAAGTCTAAATTTCTTTTCATTAAGTGATCCTTTGGGGGCTGATCGTTGCTATCGAGATAATTTAATTCAATCTTCAAGTGATCATCAGAGTATTGAAAATATTATTTTTGATCGAAGTACTCAGGTTGGACATATCGAATTAAGTCGTTGTTATCCAAAACAGCGTATTCATCATTTGGTTAAACAACATCTGATTTCCCGTATAGAAAAGGAGTTGTTTAGTCTTAGATCATCTAGCAACTTTAACTCTGTAAATAACCCGAATCCTGCTTAAGCTAATGATTCCATAACTTGAATTGTTGGCTTATTCCGATGAGTTAATTGATATGCACATAACGATGTATAAATTCCACTAAGAAATCCATGAATACTACGTGCTTTACTCGTCACTAAATTGTATTGTCCTTTCAATAAGCTGAATAACGTCTCTATCTTATTGCGTTGTTTTAAATGATATTTATCTGATGAACAGAGTTGAATAGCCTGCATGTTCTTTCTATGGTAAGTAATCAAATCAACACCTTGATCTTTTAACCTGCTTTTTAAATTTTGACTGATATAGCCACGATCTGCATAAAGCTTTGCGTCTAAGCCTTCAACCAATTGTTCAACCATTTTTATGTCAGCAACATGCCCATTAGATAAGCCTGAGCTAACGATCTCACCGAATTGATTCATCACGATATGTAACTTACAGCCATAAAACCATCCCATTGAACTTTTACCGCGAGATGCAATCTTGGCTAATGATTTATGACGCTGAATACGCTGATTTTTACAGACAGGCAGAGTCGTTGAATCAATCCATAAATATTGTTTGTATTCACCTTTCATCAAAGCGACATGTAAAGCATGTAAAGCTAATTGATGCATATTGATCAGGTGAATCATCCTTTGGTAACAGGGTAAGCGTTTAAATAAATGATTTTTATCCTGCTTCAACCATGAAAAGAAAGCTTTGAAATTGTTGAAATGAGAACACTTATACCAAATAGCGATAAAATGTATTTCTGAGAGACTCAGCTGGGCTGGTCGAATTCTTACAGAGCGACGACTTTGTTTGAGAAACTTCCAATAAGTTGCTTCAAATTTAAGAAAGAAATCATCAATGATGCAGAATAATTCGGTACTATTGAACATCAGGGCTAGAGCTTTAGGTTTGGTGTGGTAACTCAACTGATGGCTCTAGTCCCCTTATTTTTCAAGTCAATTGCTTATCCGCGATTCGGGTTAAATAGAATCGCTGCTGATCGCGAGCTTATGTAAATTAGGTTTTAGTTTAAAAAATAAGCAAATTAATTGTTATCTCCTTGTTTATTCAATTTTTATAATTCTCTGAACTGAATGAAATTCATGTTAAAATGATCGGCTTTCATCTTTGATGTCACCCCTCCTTTTCAGCAAGCCGAGAATCGCAAGCTATGTCTACTGCCTACACTATGCAGACCGCGCCAAAAGCGCTGTTTGATTACGACAAATATTGGGCGTCGTGTTTTGAACCTGCGCCATTTTTGCCGATGTCACGCGAAGAAATGGATCAGCTGGGTTGGGATGCTTGCGATTTTATTTTAGTGTGTGGTGATGCTTATATTGATCATCCATCTTTTGTTTCTGGCATCATCGGTCGTGTATTGGAAGCGCAAGGTTATCGTGTTGGGATTATTGCACAGCCTGACTGGACCAATGTCGAGAGCTTTCGGGTGTTAGGAAAACCTACTATTGCTTGGGGGGTGACTGCAGGCAATATGGATTCGATGATTAATCGTTATACCGCAGATCGTAAAATTCGTTCGGATGATGCTTATTCTCCAAACAATGAAGCGAATAAACGTCCAGATCGTGCGGCAACTGTTTATTGCCAGCGTTGCCGTGAAGCTTTTCCTGATGTACCCGTTTTACTGGGGGGGATCGAAGGCAGTTTGCGTCGTATTGCGCATTATGATTATTGGTCAGACAAAGTCCGTCGTTCAATTCTGATGGATTCGAAGGCTGATTTATTGATGTATGGAAATGGTGAACGTGCCATTATCGAGGTGATGCATCGTTTGGCCAAAGGTGAAAAAGTTCACGAGATTACTGATGTCCGTGGTACGGCTTTTATTATCAATAAACACAATAAAGTATCCAAAGCGCAATTTGTCGAAATTGCCAGTAATGATGTAGATAGCATTGGTCGGGTTGATCCCATTATTAATCCTTATGTGATGACTGAGGATATTGATGGTTGTGAAGTTGAAAAAGAAAAAGGCAACTCTTTAGCGCAATATCAAAATTTCCAAAAGGAATTCGTGGCTAATCCAGTGGTAAGAGAAGGCGATCAACTGGATGAAAATACACAGATCGTGCAATTAAAACCTGCACCATCCAAAGCCATTAAGCATAAATTACCACCGCGTGAATTAGCGGTCATTCGTTTGCCGTCATTTGAAGAAGTCGCAAATGATCAAGTCCTTTATGCACATGCCAATCGGATTCTTCATCTTGAAACCAATCCAGGAAATGCGCGGGCTCTGGTACAGCGTCATGGTGAACGTGATGTTTGGATTAATCCACCTCCAATTCCTCTAACCACAGAGGAAATGGATTATGTGTTTGATCTACCGTATGCGCGATTGCCACATCCAGCTTATGGGGATGCGCGTTTCCCTGCTTTTGATATGATCAAGTTTTCAGTCAATATTATGCGCGGCTGTTTTGGCGGTTGTACCTTCTGTTCGATCACAGAACATGAAGGGCGGATTATTCAAAATCGTTCAGAAGACTCGATTTTGCGTGAAATTGAAAAAATTCGAGATACTGCGCCGCAATTTACAGGCATTATTTCTGATTTAGGTGGTCCAACCGCCAACATGTATCGCTTGGCCTGTAAAGATCCAGAAATTGAGAAGAATTGCCGTAAACCTTCTTGTGTGTATCCAGGTGTTTGTCAAAATCTACATACTGATCATGCGCCATTGGTACAGCTTTATCGTAAAGCGCGTGCCATTAAAGGGGTCAAAAAGATTTTGATTGGTTCTGGTTTACGTTATGACTTGGCTGTATTGAATCCAGAATACGTGAAAGAATTGGTGCAGCATCATGTCGGTGGTTATTTAAAAATTGCGCCTGAACATACTGAGCAAGGCCCGCTTTCAAAAATGATGAAACCGGGGATTGGAACCTATGATCGCTTTAAACAAATGTTTGAACGCTTTAGTAAGGAAGTCGGTAAAGAGCAATATTTGATTCCTTATTTTATCGCAGCGCATCCGGGTACGACCGATTATGACATGATGAATCTGGCCGTTTGGCTCAAAAAAAATGGTTTCCGTGCCGATCAGGTACAAACCTTTTATCCATCGCCAATGGCGACCGCGACAACCATGTATTATTCAGGAAAAAACCCGCTGTCCAAAGTGGCGCGTTATACTGAAAATGTAGATATTGTCAAAGGTGAGAAACGTCGTCGTTTGCATAAAGCTTTTTTGCGTTATCATGATCCAAATAACTGGCCTTTACTGCGTGAAGCTTTAAAGGAAATGGGACGTGCAGATTTGATTGGTAACTCCAAGCAGCATTTGATTCCGACCTACCAACCGCAAGGCACGGCAGAAGGTGAATATAAATCTGCACGTAAGAAGAACTCAAGTAATGCGGGTGATTCGGTTAAACGTAACGCTCAATCACAGCCACAATCACATCAGTCAGCGAAACGTCCACAAAAAGGTCAAATTTTGACGCAGCACACAGGGTTACCTCCGCGTGAAACAGGTCAAAAAAAACCTTTTGATGCATCCAAATCTAGATCAAAGTCAAAAAATAAGACGCGCGCTTAAATTTATCCATTTTGAAAAAAGCACTTCATGATCTGAAGTGCTTTTTTTTTATTCATAGAGTTTTTAACGTTATATGAGATAGACTTTTATGATCCATATTATTTTATAAGGCAGCATTTCATTCGGTTTAGATGATACTCCAAGCGGACATATACAAAACTTTACTCATCAGATTGATGTCTGGTTATTTAAGAAAATATAAAATGAATACATCAGGATATCTAAGATATCATATCCTTTGATATAGAGAATATCCGATATACAACACTTGCATCTCGAGTTTAATTTATTATGATGATAGGAACCATGGAATGGTGTTCTAGGCTTTGGTCTAACTTGATTAAAAGAATATAAACTTTTAATTTAGAGGAAATGGAAACCTGTAAGATGAAAAACAAACAGGTGAAGTAGAACAAATCGGTCTTGAAACCGAACTATAAAAAATATTAAAGGATTGATTCTCATGTATTACTTTTTAGCAATTGGCATATTATTGCTGATTTCAGTGATGGCCTATAAAGGGCTCAAGCGTGAACAAATTTATGACAGTGCCTTAAAACGTCGTGCTGTGATGAGCAGTCATGAACAACTATTTTTTTCACGCTTAAAACAAATATTTCCAGAGTTCACGGTATTGGCGCGAGTTTCATTTGATGCCTTACTCACGACAAAGTTTTTAAGAACGCGGAGTAAGTATCAATCTATGGTGGCTGACTTTGTGTTATTGGATAAAAATTATCAGGTCTTTGCGATAGTGGCTTTTGCTGATTTAAGCCATGCCAGACGCATTCATGCTGATTATTATCAGGACCGATTATTGGAATTAGCAGGCTATCGGGTCATTCGTTATGACACTGTGCCAGAATTAAATGAGCTGCGTGAGCAATTTGAATGTGAACTGCTCACACGCTATTCACAACCTCATTCGCTGACTACATTGCCTGTTCAACAGCGCAATTTTAAGCTTGATACCGTCAGCAATCTTAAGGTTTAACGGCAACCACGGTCATTTCAACTAGAACATCTGGGCGATACATTTTTGCTTCGACACAGGTACGTGGAAGCGCTTGGATATCTGCGCACCATGCATCCCAGATCTCGTTCATGCCTGCGTAGTCATTTTCGATGTCTTTCAGAAAGATCATCACAGATAGGATATGACTTTTATCTGTGCCTGCATCTGCCAGAAATCGATCGATCAAGTCGAGTGTTTGTTGGGTTTGACCTCGAATAGCCAAACTCAAATCTTCCGCAAGCTGACCCGCTAGATGCACAAGATTGCCTGAAATTGCAATTTCAGAAAAACGTTTGCTGACATGTAAACGTTGAACGCTCATTTATTTTGCCTGTATATATTCAGAAGATACATCTGATTGTACGTGGGCTTTCATTCGGGCTGCAACCAAAGTCGTGAGTAAACAACCTACCGTTAAATAAACAGCAACATAGTGCCATTGTCCATGTGCCAGTGTCACCAGTGCTGCGGCAATAAAAGGCGTGAAACCTCCACCTACAATACTGGCCACCTGATAACCGACACCCGCACCGCTATAGCGATAAGCTGTACCAAATAATTCTGTAAAAATAGGCTGATGTACACTGACCACCATATCGTGAGAAAGGTTGGCCAACAAAATTGCAAAGAGTACAATCCAGAGTGTTGAGCCACTTTCTAAGGCAAAGAAAAATGGAAAAGCACACGCTGCTCCGATTAATCCACCCATCACGCACATACGACGACGACCAAAGCGATCAGAAATATGGGCAAAAAAAGGAATGGTAAAACAGCTAATCGCGCCGACCATCAGACCAATATTTAAAAATAAACTGGAGGACATGCCCAAATTTTTCGTGGAATAGTTTAAGGCAAAGGTGGTGACCAGATACATGGTCAGTAGTTCAGCCAAACGCAAAGCGATAATGTAAAAAAAGCCTTTGGGGTTTTGACGAACTGCTTCAAACAATGGAATTTTTGCAGGTTGTTGTTTCGCTTTGACGACATTTTCCAAAAATTCTTGTGATTCTTCCTGACCGCCCCGCACCCATAAGGCAAATAAAACCAAAATGATGCTCGCTAGAAAAGGAATACGCCATGCCCAGTCTGCAAAAGCATCCTGACCAAATAGATAGATGACCAATGAGACACTGCCTGTAGCTAGCATGAGCCCAACCCCATAACCGATCTGTACACCGCTGCTATATAAAGCCTTACGGCCTTTGGGCGCGCTTTCAACAGCCATGAGCGCAGCTCCACCCCATTCACCGCCAACAGCAAATCCTTGAATAGCACGAAGTAAAACCAGCAATACAGGCGCCCACCAGCCAATACTTGCAAAGTTAGGCAGTAAACCGATCAAAACGGTTGCAGTACCCATCAAAAACACTGTGAGAAACAGCATCTTTTTACGACCTAGACGGTCACCAAAATGACCAAAAACGATTCCACCGAGTGGACGAAATAAGAAACCGACACCAAAAGTCGCAAATGCAGCCAATGTGCCAATTGCAGGACTGACATTGGGGAAAAATTGATGATTAAAAACCAGTGCAGCAACAATACCGTAAAGAAGAAAATCGTACCAATCGACCACAGCACCAATGAAACTACTAAATGCGGCTTTACGAGCGCGTTGCGCTTGCGAGGGAGGAGAATAAGATGCGGGCATGCAAGAGGGATCCCATGTTTTTTAAAACCAGTTGCCCTGTAATATTCGGATTTTTTCGTCGCGCTCACTACAGGACAGCATGCTAAAAATAAAGGTAAGGTTTTAGCATAACCGCAGATACATGGGTAAATGCATTTGCGAGGCTAGATTACTCTAAAATAAAACAGAAGTGAAAGGGATAAAGGTTGATTTTTTGCACATTTGAATAAAAAAACGGCAGATCACCAAAGTGACAATTGATTTTCATCAGCTTGAGGGGCGAGTTGATAGACGCCCATACCGATCAGACGGTATTGAAATTCGGCAGGTAAATGCATTTCATAAAGCAGAACCTGTAAAATATCCAAAAGTTCTGCAAATGACTGAATCGGGCGTTTAAAGCTTTTACTGTGCTGATAGATTTGAAAGTTTTTGAGTTTAAGTTTAATACTGACACCACGTGCAGTCAGTTGTTTGTGTTGTAGATTATTCCAGACTTTTTCAGCCAGTGGCGGCCAATAGGCCAGACATTCATTCAGATATAAATCGCCATCAAAAGTGGTTTCTTTGGATATTTGCTGACGTTCCCGTTCAGCCTGCACTGTCCGATGATCAATGCCTTGTGCATAGAGAAACAATTGTTTTCCATATTTACCAAAATGGTGGATCAGTACATTTTCCTCAATTTGTTGCAAATCGCCCAGTGTTTCAAGCTGAAGCTGTTGTAATTTTTCCTGTGTGACCCGGCCAACTCCCGGAATTTTTTTTAAGGGCAAGTCCTGAATAAAAGCCTGCACCTGACTCGGTTTAATCACACATAAGCCATCAGGTTTATTCCAGTCTGAGGCAATTTTGGCTAAAAACTTATTTGGGGCGACACCCGCCGAAGCTGTAAGTCCTGTGACTTTCAAAATATCTTGACGAATTTGAATCGCAACATCGGTAGCACTGGGAAGATTTTTAAAATTTTCAGTGACATCGAGATAAGCTTCATCCAGAGATAAGGGTTCAATGATTGCTGTATATTGCTGAAAGATCTGATGAATTTGTGCTGAAACAGCGCGATATTTTTCAAAATTAGGCTCAATCACGATGACATCAGGACAAAGTTTACGGGCCTGTCCCATTGACATAGCCGAACGTAAACCAAATTCACGTGCAGGATACGATGCAGCCGCAATTACGGCTCGTGGATGGTGTGATGAAATTACCACAGGCAAATGCTTTAGCTCTGGGCGTTCACGTAACTCGACTGAGGCATAGAACGCATCCATATCGATATGAATGATTTTACGCATACTCATGGTTTTGGCGCTTGTTTATTTTGCTCGATAAAATATTGCCATTGGCGCTGCGAGCCTGAGAACACATTTAAATCCACTGGTTTGGTAATGCCTTGAATCTTCCCCTGATTGGTATGTTGCCAAAACATCCAGTCGCGTTGATCTTTCAGTTGCGGTTTTTCCTGATAATCACGAATCCAAAGAGGGGTATCTTTAAAACTTCCAAGCAATACAATGTGATAGAAGCTTTTTGAAACATAAAAAATCGGTTGTTTAGCATAATGCTTTTTTAAAAGATCATGCATTACTTTGATTTCTTCAAGTAACTGCTCTTTGGTATAGGTATTAATACAGTTACTGTCATATTCCAGATCAATTACAGGAGGAAGTGCATCGAGTTTTTTCGGCACAGTTTCAATAAAATTTTGCGCCTGAATTTGTCCATTACGACAGAGGCGATAAAAATGATACGCACCGACATGAAAGCCACGTTCCCGCGCTTTAAGCCAATTTTCCTGAAATTTAGAATCCTTAAAGTCACCACCTTCAGTTGCCTTTAAATACACAAACTGAAATTTCTCAGGAGAAATTTTCGACCATTGAATATCACCTTGATGATGCGATAAATCAAATCCTTGTACTGGATAATCCTGCGCAGATGCCTGACGATGATAAAACACCCCGACATATAGCAAGGCTGCCATGACAACAGCGGCCAGTCCTCCACCCAAATAGGGGATATATGCAGATGTTCGAGAGCTGATCGTTTTTGGCATAGCAATAAGATTAATCATTGAATTTACATCTTAGCTTGAACCCAAAAGATATACCATGATGAAAATGCAATCTATTTAAACGGACGTGTTAGGTGGAATACGCGAGAACACCAGCGCAGTAATAATATTGATACATCCCAAACAAATCAGAGACGCATGGAATGCTGTGGTGAGATGCTGAGTTCCAAAATATTGGGTAAAAAAATTAATCAATGTACCTGCCAGTGCGACCCCGATACTCATCGATAGCATCATGATCATCGATAAAAAACTATTACCACTACTGGCATCATGCTGAGATAAGTCTTTCAGGGTTAAGGTATTCATCGATACAAATTGGATGGAATTTAAAGTGCCAAAAATAAAGAAATGAATGGCACGTAGCCAGATAGGCGTCTCTGCTGTCATCAGGGCGAAACTGGCAATACAAGCACCGACCAAAATAGTATTGGTAAGCAATACATGACGATAGCCAAATTTTTGAATAATGGGGCGAATAATAGGCTTTGAAAATAAAGACCCAAGCACCAAAGGGATCATGAGTAAACCCGTATAAAAAGGTTCAAAGCCAAAAGCCACCTGTAGCATCAAAGGCAGAATAAAAGGTACGGCATTGCCACCAAAACGTGCAAAAAAATTGCCTAATACACCAATCGCATAAATTTTGTTTTTAAATAAATCACTACGAAACAGCGCATTTTGATGGGTATGTGCATGATGGGCGTAAATTAAAGCCGCAATGAATCCTGTACTTAGTAAACCAATACTGAACCATTTGGAATATTCACGGCTGGCCAAATGCTCAATGCCTAAAGAGAGGCCGACCATTGCGAACACTAACAAGACAAAACCACTGAAATCAAATGCTTTGACTGTAGGTTCAGTGGCATTGGGCATGGCTTTGAAAGTGACCAGAATACCTAAGATGCCCATTGGGATATTGATTAGGAACACCCAGTGCCATGTGGCAACCTCCACTAACCAACCGCCGAGTGTAGGACCAATGAGTGGGCCAATCAGTCCAGCAAGACTCATTAAACTCATCGCCGCCAAAAACTGGGTACGTGGAATCAGTTTCAGCATGGCCAGTCGCCCGACGGGCAGCAATAATGCACCTCCAACCCCTTGCAGGATTCGAAATAAAATTAATTGATTGAGTGTTTGCGAAAGCCCACAGCCGAGCGATGCCATCGTAAAGATAATAATTGCAGCAAAATAAGTATTTCTTACACCAAAACGATCTGCCAGCCAGCCACTCAAAGGAATACACGCTGCAACGGTTAATACATAGGCAACCACCACAGCATGCATTCGTAGCGGATCTTCATTGAGATGGTGCGCCATTGAAGGAATAGCCGTGTTGACGATGGTGGTATCCAGCGCCTGCATAAAAAAACCGATGGAAACCAGAAATACCAATAATCGAAATTCAGGCTGTAATTTTTGATACGTAGGTGCAGCATTCATTGACGTGAAGACAAATCCAGAGGGCTTTGCCTAAAAGTAGCATAAAATCAGATAAAAGGTTGTTGGACTGCTGTTGAAGCATTACGTTTTTATTTTTATTGGGTTCTTTTAAATAACATGCGGATTTTTAAAAATCCGCATGTATCATTTCGATCAAATGAGCAACCTTAAACTACAAAACGACTTGGTTGGTTTAAGTTTTTAATGGTAGTGTAAATTTCTTCGATACAGTGACAGACGATCAGCTTGGCACGATGTTGAGGAGGTAAAAAACCTTCCTGAACGGCATGGTCAAGTTGAGCGATCAAGGCATTATAGAAACCATTCACGTTATATAAAATCATGGGTTTTTGATGCTGGTTCAATTGGCCCCACGTGGCAATTTCCAGAATTTCTTCAAACGTGCCTAAACCACCTGGGAGTGCAACAAAAGCGCTAGCACGATCGGCCATCATGGACTTACGTTCATGCATGGTGTGTACTACATGCAATTCGGTTAATTGCGCATGTGCTACTTCATAATCCAGCATAAACTCTGGAATGACACCGACCACTTCACCATGATGTTCCAGTACTGTATCGGCGACTTGTCCCATGAGCCCAATACTGGCACCGCCATACACAATGCCAAAGCCCTGTTCAGCAATACCCTGCGCCAGCTCAATGGCTTTTTCTCGATAAATCGGTTTGTTTCCGCTACGTGATCCACAATATAAAGCAATTAAAGGTTGAGTTGTTTTTACAGTTACATTCAGATCTGCTGTCATTTCTACTACGCTATTCATCTCGTTTTCGTTTTACCTTATCACGTTCATTTCTACTTCACTACATTAAGCAAGAAATATGACAACTTTATGCGTGTGGTGCATAAACTTTGCAAGGCTTTGTATCGGGTTGGTGACGGACATCTAATGATGATTTAAAAAAAGATGAATTTTTAAAAAATCTTGCCTATACTGAAAACCTGTTTAACAACAAATTTATGCCCATGGGTAGTGGTTGTCGTCACTTCGTTTTTTCTTTGTCTATACAACAAAATTTTAGCCTTATTTTTAGCGAGAAAAATATCGCGCTGCCTCAGAATAAGAACAATCTCACATCGCAGTCGGAGACTTGTCTATGATTTTTGAATGGATGTCTGATCCTTCTGCGTGGGTGGGTCTTGCCACACTGGTGATTCTGGAAATTGTTCTGGGTATCGATAATCTGGTGTTTATTGCCATTTTGGCTGAAAAATTACCTCCTGAGCAGCGTAATACCGCACGTATTGTCGGTTTGATTCTGGCGCTTGGCATGCGTCTGATTTTATTGGCCTCAATTGCTTGGGTGGTGACCTTAACCAGTCCTTTATTTTATATTTTTGATCATCCTTTTTCTGGGCGTGACCTGATTCTACTGTTCGGTGGTGTGTTTTTATTATTTAAAGGCACCATGGAATTGCATGAACGTTTGGAAGGTAAACAATTTCAGAAAGAAGAAAATCCAGTACATGCCACTTTCTGGATGGTGATCGTACAGATTGTAGTGTTGGATGCGGTATTCTCACTGGATAGTGTGATTACTGCGGTAGGGATGGTCAAACATCTTTCCGTGATGATGATTGCAGTCATTATCGCGGTCGGAATCATGCTGTGGGCTTCCAAGCCACTGATGGAATTTGTCAATAAACACCCGACCGTGGTTATTCTGTGTCTGGCATTTTTGATGATGATCGGTTTCTCGCTAGTAGTGGAAGGTTTTGGTTTCCATATTCCAAAAGGTTATTTATACGCCGCCATTGGTTTTGCCGTGTTGATCGAAATGGCGAATCAAGCCATGCGTCATAATCAGGAAAAAGCAGTCACCACGACTGACTTGCGTTATCGGACAGCCTCTGCGGTTTTAAAAATGCTGGGTGGTAAAAATAGCGCAGGCAGTAGTGACAATTCGCAAAACGAAAAAGAAGATGTACTGGCGACCCAAGCCTTTGCCGATGAGATGTTTGATGAAGAGAATGGCGCTTACCACAGTGTGATGGTACAGGGCGTGTTAGGGCTTTCGGAGCGACCTGCTAAATCTGTGATGACCCCGCGGCCTGAACTGGAATGGATTGATCTGGAAGAAGAACCCGAAGCCTTAAAACAGCGCTTGTTATCTATGACTCATTCGCGTTTGATTGTGGCCAGAGGTGAACTGGATAATATCGAAGGCATTGCGCTTACCCATAAAGTCTTAAACGAATATATCGAAACAGGGGCCATTAATTTTAGTCACCATTTACGTGAACCTGTGATTGTGCATGAAAATGCGCAGGTATTGATGGTGATGGAGCAATTACGTCAAGCGCCACTACAAATGGCGATTGTGCTTAACGAATATGGTTCGATTGAAGGTATTGTGACCCCAATCGATGTACTCGAAGCAATTGCAGGTGAGTTCCCAGATGAAGATGAACTTGAAGCCATTGCTGAAAGTCTGGAAGATGGTTCGCTTATGCTGGAAGGCTCAACCGACATTCGTCATGTCTCATTATTGCTGAATCGTGATCTGGTCAATGAAACCGAAGAATATTCGACTCTATCTGGCTATATCCTATTTCACTTGGGGCGTTTGCCTGAAAATGGTCAAAAGGTTCATGCGGATGGCTATATTTTTGAAGTGGTCACCATGGATGGACATAAAATTGAGAAAGTCCATGTGATTGTAGATGAAACATCGTCGCAGAAAAATGATTGATGTTTCAGCTAGGTATTGTTAAGTAGTGATTATTGAAATAGCCCTTAAGTGGGCTATTTTTCATACTGAATTTTTTATAATCGAGAGCGCTATGAGTTCAGCAATTCAATGCCCTTGTGGTCAGGGTGATTATGCAAACTGTTGTGAGCCTTTGCACTTAAAACAAGCAGTGGCACAGTCGGCTGAACAGCTTATGCGCTCACGCTACAGTGCTTTTGCACAGCAACAGATTGATTATTTGATCGAAACGACAGCACTCGGTCAACAGGCTAGTCTGGATCGAGCCGCTATTGCCGATTGGAGCCGTCAAAATCAATGGCTCAAACTGGAAGTGATACAGCATCAGCCAAAGTTAGACAAAACCCATGCATCCGTTGAGTTTAAGGCACATTATCATGATGGGACACAACAGCAGATTCATCATGAACTTTCATATTTTGTTCAATATAAAGAGCAATGGTATTTCCTTGATCCGACTACAGATCAGCACATCACCATGAAACAACCGTGTATTTGTGGTTCAGCTAAAAAATTTAAACAGTGTTGTGCACAATTCTTATAAGTTTACCGTAGAATATCTGCCATCTTTTCCCCGACGTGGATGAAGGGCAATGTTACTCACCATTATTTATATTATTGCAATCACGGCTGAAGCGATGACAGGTGCGTTATCTGCTGGTCGGCGCAGTATGGATTGGTTTGGGGTGATGTTGATTGCCTGTGTGACGGCACTTGGCGGTGGTTCAGTACGTGATGTACTGTTGGGACATTATCCGCTGACTTGGGTCAAGCATCCTGAGTATCTGATGTTGACTTGTGCGGCAGCGTTTATCACCATTTTAATCGCCAAATGGATGCGCCATTTACGCAATATCTTTTTATTACTCGATGCATTAGGGCTGATTGGATTTACCATTATTGGTTGTCAGATTGCATTGCAAATGGGACATGGTTTTATTGTCTCGGCAGTTGCAGGGGTATTGACGGGAGTGTCTGGCGGTATTTTGCGCGATATCTTGTGTAATGATGTACCTTTGGTGTTTCGCCGTGAATTGTATGCCAGTATTTCTTTTGTCGCGGTGATCTGTTATTGGGTCTGTCTTGAAATTGGCATGTCACTTGAGCTCACGGTGATTTTCACACTGGTTTTTGGCTTTGCATTACGTTGTATTGCGATTTATTTCGGTCTGGAAATGCCGAAATTTATTTATCAGGATGATGACAGTGATTCTGCGTCTTCTACAGATCGACATTAATAAATATAAGATTCAACAAAGCTTTTTTATCTTTAGGCAACAATTTAACCTTCGGTTTTGCCTACTTTTGTTTTGGCAAAAGTAGGCAAAACCATTGTCATCTGCAAAACTCGCCATATAGCATTTTCTATCCAATGTATCGCAGAAACGGATTTTTTTAGATGGTTCTTGGCTCGGACAGTTGCAGATGACGTTTTCGCGTATCATATGTCAGAAAATAGCTTATATATGTGAATGTTTAAATCAAAAGATCGGTAAACAATTACTTCAGGCTGTGGAATACTATTTAATCGAAAAATATTCAGTTCATTGCTTTAAGATGTCTGTACTTTCAGCACGGAAAGAATTGTTGGCTTTTTATCAAAGGCGTGGTTATCAGCTCACGATGCAAGTCGAGGATTATCCGATTCATGCCAATGTCGGTCAGCCCTTGTTGAAAGATTTAAAGGTGTTAAATTTAACCAAAGCAGCGCTAAAATAATTGAAAATAGCTTAGAAATGATCGCTGACTTAAACCGAAACATAACATTTAACTTAAATGCTGAAAATTAAAAATATAATTTGAACTTTGATGTAAAAATACGTTTATATTAGATTTTTTTATCAGTCTCTTTTTTATTTCTTCATGAAAAAAGAGGATCTACCTAATGATGAAAAAAACCTATTATTCTACCGATCAATAAAAATTAAGCTCAAGATTCAAGGTTGCTCAGTCTATGGATTTAGTCTCTCGTGTACAAAACTTACCTATTGGCAAGTTCCACTATACCTTGCTTTGCGTGGTGGGATTGGGATGGATGTTTGATGCGATGGATACGGGCATCATTGCTTTTATTATGACGACATTGGTGAAAGATTGGGCGCTGAGCCCTGCGGAAAGCGGTTGGATCGTGAGTATCGGATTTGTTGGCATGGCGATCGGAGCCGTATTTTCAGGTGGATTGGCAGATCGTTTTGGACGCAAGACCATTTTTGCCTGCACGTTGATGCTGTATAGCCTTGCGACCGCCGCCTGTGCCTTTGCGCCCAACCTGACGTCATTATTGATTTGCCGTTTTATCGTTGGGCTTGGTTTGGGTGGACAACTCCCTGTTGCTGTAACACTGGTCAGTGAATATGTACCTGCACAGGTACGTGGTCGTTTTATCGTCTTGTTGGAAAGTTTTTGGGGATTAGGTTGGCTGGTGGCTGCACTGATTTCTTATTTTGTCATTCCAAAATTCGGTTGGCATATGGCATTTTTGCTCGGTGGTTTACCTGCACTATATGTCTTTGTGATTATAAAAAAAGTACCCGAATCGATTCCTTATTTGATCAACCGTGGGCGCATTGATGAAGCCCATGAACTGGTGCAACAGCTTGAGCAACAAGCTGGGATTGCTGTGGTTGAAAAAATTGAAGTAAAACCTGTTGCACAGCAGCGCAAAGTTTCTTTTATCCAATTATGGTCGTCACCGTTTGCACGACGCACCTTGATGTTATGGTTGATCTGGTTTGGTATCGTTTATTCTTATTACGGGATTTTTACGTGGCTACCAAGTTTGTTGGTGAAACAAGGTTATAGCATCGTTCAGTCATTTGAATATGTTTTATTTATGATTTTGGCGCAGCTTCCTGGTTATATCGCAGCGGCATGGTTGGTAGAACGTTTGGGGCGTAAGATAACTCTTGCAGGCTTTATTGGTGGTTGTGCGATTTCAGCCTACTTTTTTGGTCAGGCGCAGAGCGTCAATATGATTATGTTCTGGGGTTGCTTAATGTCCTTTTTCAACCTCGGCGCGTGGGGCGTACTTTATACGTATACGCCAGAGCAATATCCCGCCAATATTCGTGCTTTTGGTTCTGGTTGGGCATCCGCGATTGGGCGTATAGGTGGAATCGCAGCACCTTTGGTGGTCACACAGATGATGGTGGCACAAAATGGTTTTCATCACGTTTTTATGATGTTTACTGTGGTTTTGTTGGCTGTGGCAGCAGTAGTGCTTATTCTCGGTGAAGAAAC
This sequence comes from Acinetobacter sp. FDAARGOS_515, assembly GCF_003938865.1. Lineage (NCBI taxonomy): Bacteria > Pseudomonadati > Pseudomonadota > Gammaproteobacteria > Moraxellales > Moraxellaceae > Acinetobacter > Acinetobacter sp. FDAARGOS_515. Next base: position 1,481,677 of record NZ_RKIX01000003.1, read on the forward strand.
TCAAGGAAAAACATTAGAGTCGATTGGCTTATAACAATAAAAAGAGGTTGAACATACTGCATAAAATGGATAGTTTTAGTCCATAAGACATGATTTGACGCAGTGCATGATTACAGGGTCTTGTATCCTCAAGCACTGCCACTTAGCATATCCATGAATAGAAAAATTGATTAGGATCATTTCCGAATATGTCCAGCCTTGCGCACCATGCGACAGAAAACCGTTCCGTTGCTGAATTTACTGAACAAGCCTATCTGAATTACGCCATGTACGTGATCATGGATCGTGCCTTGCCACATATTAGTGATGGTTTAAAACCTGTGCAGCGACGTATTGTCTTTGCCATGAGTGAGCTGGGGCTAAAACATAGTGGTAAACCGAAAAAATCTGCACGTACAGTCGGTGATGTACTCGGTAAATATCATCCGCATGGTGACTCTGCTTGCTATGAAGCGATGGTACTCATGGCACAACCGTTTAGTTATCGTTATCCTTTGATTGAGGGGCAAGGTAACTGGGGTTCCCCTGATGATCCAAAATCGTTTGCTGCCATGCGTTATACCGAAGCTAAGCTTTCAGCGTTTAGCGAATTATTATTAAGTGAACTTGGGCAAGGCACCTGTGACTGGCAGGATAACTTTGATGGTTCCATGAAAGAGCCTGTCAATTTGCCTGCGCGTGTTCCTAATATTTTATTAAATGGCACGACGGGCATTGCAGTCGGCATGGCAACGGATATTCCACCGCATAATTTGCGAGAGGTGGTCAAAGGCACCATTGCCCTGATTCGTAACCCTGAAACATCGGATGAAAAACTGGCTGAATATATTCCAGCACCAGATTTACCGACTAAAGCTGAGATTATTACCCCGCGCGATGAATTGCTCAAGATACAGACAACAGGTCGGGGCAGTTATCGAGTAAGAGCCATTTACCACATTGAAAAGGGTGAAATCGTCATTACCGATTTGCCTTATCAAGTGTCAGGTTCCAAAGTGATTACCCAGATTGCCGATCAAATGCAGGCCAAAAAACTGCCTTTGGTGAGTGATATTCGTGATGAGTCGGATCATACTAATCCAACCCGTTTAGTGATTGTATTGCGTTCCAATCGGGTCGATGCAGAAGCGGTGATGAGTCATTTGTTTGCGACCACGGATCTTGAATCCAGTTATCGTGTCAATTTAAATATGATTGGCGCAGATGGTCGTCCGCAAGTCAAATCGATTCGTCGTATTTTGCTGGAATGGATTGACATCCGTAAGGCAACCGTCACTCGCCGCTTACAATATCATCTTAATAAAATTGAAAAACGCTTACATATCTTGGCAGGTTTATTGATTGCTTATCTGGATATTGATACCGTCATTCGCATTATCCGTGAAGAAGATCAGCCTAAACAAGAGTTAATGGCACACTTTGGCATTGATGAAATACAGGCAGAAGCGATTTTAGAGTTAAAGCTAAGACATTTGGCTAAACTTGAAGAAATGGAAATTCGCCGTGAACAAGAAGAACTTGAAGCCAGAGCCGCTGTGATTCGTGAACAATTGGATAATCCAGAGTCGCTGAAAAATCTGATTATTAATGAACTCAAAGAAGATGCGAAAAAGTTTGGTGATGATCGCCGTTCTCCAATTGTTCAACGTGAAGATGCGGTACAAATTCGTGAGCAGGATCTCATGCCTGCTGAAACCGTGACCGTGGTTTTATCTGAAGCGGGCTGGATTCGCTGTGCCAAAGGCGCAGACGTGGATGCAGAAAATCTGAACTATCGAGCAGGTGATCAATACTTAAGTCATGCCGTTGGTAAATCAAATCAGCGCGCTTATATTCTGGATGAAACGGGGAGAAGCTATGCATTACCAATTGCGAATTTACCTTCTGCTAGAGGCTCGGGTGAACCTTTAAGCTCCAAGTTGTCGCCAGCCAATGGTGTGTCGTTTATACAGGTTTATATTGGCGATGATGAACAGGAGTTGATTGCGGCGAGTAGCGCAGGTTACGGCTTTAAGAGTCAGGTCAAACAACTGGATACCAGTGCCAAAGCAGGTAAAGCGTTCTTGAGCGTCTCTGAACAAGCACATGCTTTACCACTCATTCCTGTGCAGGATGCAACCCATGTTGCAATTCTTAGCTCCGCAGGACGTTTATTGATTGTTGAAATGTCAGAATTGCCAATACTCAATAAAGGCAAGGGTAACAAGTTGATACAACTTGATAGCAAAGAACAGATTTTGTCCATGACAGCTATGAATTTAAATGAAATAATTCAGGTGGTTGCAGGACAGCAACAATTAAAATTAAAAGGTGATGATCTCCTCAAGTATGCTGGTAAACGTGCGACGAAGGGGCAACTCTTACCACGAGGATATCAAAAAGCAAATAGACTGTTGATTCAGAGATAGTTCTGGCATCTGCTGCGATATTTAGGCTATATATAGCCCATATTCGCGGAAATGAATGCAATGTGTAGGCGCAGATCAGCTAAAAAAAGCTTACACGTTGATAAACAGTTGTGATTTAAGGATTACTGATTGGAGATAATGGCGTTATGGAAAAAATATGGTTTGCTGAGTACCACAGAACAGGGATTCCAGAAACAGTAGAATTACCCCCAGAAAATACTTCATTAAATGATGTATTTGAACGTAATTTTCAAAAGTTTGGTTCACGTGATGCCTTTATCTTTATGGATAAAGTCCTAACTTTCAGTGAATTGGAAGAAGCAAGCCGTAAATTTGCTGCCTATTTACAAAGTTTGGGTTTGGCAAAAGGTTCGCGTGTCGCGGTGATGATGCCAAACGTATTGCAATATCCTGTGGTGGCTTTAGGTATATTCCGTGCAGGTTTGGTGTTGGTTAATGTCAATCCATTGTATACAGCACGTGAGCTTGAACATCAGTTGAATGATTCGGGTACAGAAGTGCTGGTCATTGTGGAAAACTTTGCGAGCGTTTATCAAAGTATTATTGGTAAAACACCTGTTAAGCATGTGGTCGTCGCTTCAGTTGGCGATATGCTGGGTACATTGAAAGGGACTTTGGTTAATTTTGTACTGCGCAAAGTACGTAAACAAATTCCTGACTGGAATATTCCAGGACATATCAAATTCAATACAGCATTGAATAAAATCAGTCCAAACAGTTATAAGCGTCCAAGTTTAACTTTAAGTGATACGGCTGTCCTCCAATATACAGGTGGAACAACGGGTGTCTCTAAAGGCGCTGAGCTGACCCATCGTAATCTTGTTGCAAATATGCTGCAATGCGACGGTATCTTCCAAAGTAAATTTGGTGACAAAGATGGCGATAAAAATGATCGTATTTTTTGTGCATTGCCGCTTTATCACATTTTTGCATTTATGGTGTGTGCCATGTATGGCATGTACAAAGGACAGGCCAATGTTCTGATTCCTAACCCACGTGATTTGCCAGCCGTGATTAAAGAATTACGTAAATATCAGCCTTCATTCTTCCCTGCGGTTAATACTTTGTTCAATGCATTGGTTCATAATGAAGAATTCAAACAGTTGGATCACAGCAAATTGAAAATGGCGATGGGTGGTGGTATGGCGGTACTTCCGTCAACGGCTGAAGCTTGGAAAAAAATTACAGGCACTAACATCATTGAAGGTTATGGCTTGTCTGAAACTTCTCCAGTGGCAACAGCGAATCCACCTGCATCAGAAGAATTCAGCGGTACGATTGGTATTCCATTACCATTAACTGAAGTTGCGATTTTAGATGATGATGGCAATGAAGTTGCTTTGGGTGAACAAGGTGAAATCTCGATTCGTGGTCCACAAGTCATGAAAGGCTATTGGAATCGTCCAGATGAAACCGCAAAAGTCATGACTGTTGATGGTTTCTTCCGTACGGGTGATATTGGTATCATGGACAGCCGTGGTTATGTTAAAATTGTAGACCGTAAAAAAGATATGATTTTGGTGTCTGGCTTTAACGTTTATCCTAGCGAAATTGAAGAAGTTGTCGCAAAACATCCAAAAGTTTTGGAAGTCGCCGCAATTGGTGTGCCTGATGAAAAATCTGGTGAAGTACCAAAACTATTTGTGGTGAAAAAAGATCCTTCACTTACGACTGAAGAAGTTTTGAGCTTTGCTAAAGAAAATCTAACAGGTTATAAACGTCCGCGTTATGTGGAGTTTATGGATGAATTGCCAAAATCGAATGTAGGTAAAATCCTGCGTAAAGATTTGCGTAAAAGTGCCTGATCTGAGCATTAAAAAAAACGCCTGAATGTTCAGGCGTTTTTTTATGAGTAAAATTAAACTGAGGATTTCATGAACCAGCGATCGATATAAGGTCGCCCAATCCCAATAATCAATGTAAACAGCAGCATTGAACCCAGCTGTAAGCGCAGCGCAATTAAGTTAAATTGACCAAAACTGAGATAATTATCTAGTCCACAATATACCACCAAAACCAATAACCAGATCCATAGGTTTTGACGTTGGATCCCCACTGCTAAAAAAGCAAGGGTTAAAATCACAAACGTCCCTAAGGTCGATTGCCAGTTAAGATTGGCACAAATCACACTGAGTAAAAAAGCAGTCAGCGGCAGAACAATCTTCAAGATGCGATCAACCTTTAATTGGTTTTTGCGCTGTTTGTCCAGTATGTTGAACATGTGATCCTGATCAGAATTGCTCATGTAGGGTCTCGCTTGATCATCTTATTTATAAAAACACACTATTTAAGCGAATTTCCATACAAAACACCATGCTATGATAAGGCATTTTCCATAAATACATCTTGAGAATGAGATTATGCAGGGCATTAACGGCATTATTTATCTAATTTTGGCAGCATGTTTATTGCCTTATGTATTTACCATAATTGCCAAGTTTAATGCGGGGTTTAAGGCGAAAGATAATCAAAATCCGCGTGAATTTCTTGCAAAAAGCACCGGCATTGCTGCACGTGCCAATGCTGCACAGCAAAATAGTTTTGAAAGTTTACCGTTATTTATTGCGGCGATACTCATGGCGGAGTATATGGTTTTACCGCAAAGTATTATCATGACCTTCGGAATTGCTTATCTGATTTTACGCATCCTTTACGGGATTTGCTATTTGATTAATTGGGCAACCTTGCGCTCAATTATCTGGTTATTGTCGATGTTATGTCCTATTTCACTGTTACTTTTGATTATTCGCTTGCTATAAAATCATAAATATCTAGGCGTTTAGAGATGGTTTTAAAATTGGTCAGGAATATGAAAAAATCCTTTGCCAAATTGTATAAACGACGCAGTTTGACTCAGAAAACCGTTATAATCGTCGCGATTTAAATCTGGTTTAACCGTTAAAAGAGTGTTGCTATGAGCTACAACAATATCCCTGCGGGCAAAGATGCACCTAATGATATTTACGTTATCATTGAAATTCCAGCCAATGCTGCGCCAATCAAATATGAAATTGATAAAGATTCAGATGCATTATTTGTAGATCGTTTTATGGGTACAGCAATGTTCTACCCAGCGAACTATGGTTATGTGCCAAATACATTGTCAGAAGATGGTGATCCATTAGATGTCTTAGTCGTGACACCTTATCCAGTTGCAGCGGGTTCTGTGATTCGTTGCCGTCCAGTGGGTAAATTGAACATGGAAGATGATGGCGGAATCGATGCAAAATTGATCGCTGTTCCACATGAAAAATTGTCGCCATTGTATAAAGATGTCAAAGAATATACGGATCTTCCACAGCTTTTGATTAACCAAGTTGAACATTTCTTTGCTCATTACAAAGATTTAGAACCTGGTAAATGGGTAAAAATCAGTGGTTGGGAAGGTGCTGATGTCGCTAAAGCAGAAGTGATCAAAGCGATCGAAGCGGCTAAAAAATAAGTTTTATTCTGAGTAATCAAATGAAAAACCCTACATTTCAATGTAGGGTTTTTTGTATCAGGTTGGTTTTAACCGATTAGAAGAATTTAATCGGGAAATCAACAAAGATACGCCATTCGTTGGTATCACCAATATAGGCATTGGTTTGATATTCATCACTGGCACGATAAATTGAATTACGTACACGGATATTTAAATCTTTGGCAGGGCCCGTTTGGACTTTATAAGACACCTGATTGAAGAATTCGCGCTCTTTGGCATCATCAGTCAAGTTATTTACACGGATGTCCCAGCCATAAACGTAAGCGGTTGTCCATGACAGACCTGGAACAGCTAAATCCGCAAAGTCATAAGTGTATTGCAGTTGTACCGACTTTTCATGATTACCAATAAAGTCAGACAGGTATGAGTTTGGCAGATAAATACTTTGACCACCATCGCCATTTTGACCATAGTCATAGCCAACATTGCCTGTATTTTGTTGATACGCCAACATAGCTGTATGTGGGCCAGTATTATACGTTGCAGATACTGCCCAGATATTATTTTTCTTGTCTTCATTGGCTGGACCAGTCGCAGAGTAGGTTGTACCTGGCTCAAACTTGGTGTGGTAGCCACTGAAGTCATAAGTCAATGAATCTTTATTGGCAAGGGTTTGCTTATAATTGACATTGGCATAATGACGTTCAAGTTTGTCTTTCAGATCAGCACCATAATAAGCAGCTTTTAACTGATCATTAAACTGGTATTTTGCGCCCCAGACATAAGCACGATCCAAATGGTTTTGGTCAGATGCAATATGTTCAGGTAATTGGTTTTTTGTAAATTTACCCGCAACCACTTCCAAGTTTTTAATTTCGTGGCTGGTGATCAGTGTCCCTTCAAAATATTCAGGCACGTTACGTGTCGTCATACTGGCAAGGACAGGTAAATCAAGAATCTGTGTACCATAGGTTAAGGTTGTGTTTGATGCGCGGGCTTTGACATAACCACCACCGCGTGTCCATTGGTCGTATGGATCTACACGGCCATTGGCATCTTTTTGCCCATCATTTTTTAGCGCAATCATGCTGTTACCTGCATGATAGTTATCGCCTAATTTAAAAGAAAAATCACCCACGACACCCGCTGCAAAACCGACCGGGCCTTGGGTAAAGCCAGACTCAAGATTTAGCATGACCGATTGAAGCCATGAATTAGTATCATGAACGCCATCTTTTTTATCGCGTTGAATAAAACCGTTGCGTAATAGAACCGATGCGCTAGCACCTTCAACAAAACCTTTTGCTTCACTTTGTTCACTTGCATACGCTGAGGAAATAAGGGCAGCGTTAACCAAAACTGCTAAAGTAAGCTTTTGTGCTTTTAGCATTGAATACCTCAAAAATAAATCTAAATGGGTTTCTAAGCAGGACTCAGAAAATGAACAAATTGTATAGATAATCTATAGAAAAGATATCATTTTCATTAAATTATTTTACTAATGTATATATGCAATTTAGAAATAGCAGGTTTTTAGTTAACTTTATTTGATCAATTTTTTGGAATTTTTTAGTTTATTTAAACAAAACAAAGATGCACTTAAAAAATGCACAATTATTATGCAAAGTTGGAAAAAGACCCAAAACTGCGCTATCTCACATTTTTTGTTACATAGTTGGCTGAACTTGATTCATCATGAATGACATGTTTTAACGTTATTAAAGCCTTTATACAAAAATGATGACAGTCGTATTAAAACGAATGGAAATTTTACAGTCTAATTTTTCACACTACATCTCGATTGTAGCAGTGCTTAAAGCAAATTTTGGAGGGGTTAAAGTCGATAGCTTGAACTTCAAAATTTTCGCTCTTTTTGCAGCGTTAATTTAATAAAAGAGATGAGCTGTCTAAAAGTTGGCATAGCATTTGCTAAATCTAAATCGATGCAATTTAAAACACAATATCCGTCGGAGTGATCCGATCATGGGGGAGATCAGAATGAAAAAATTTGCATGTAAAGCGGTTGCATTAGGCGTATTGGTCGCAGGTTCAACGGCTGCAATGGCTGAAGATAAACCATCTGTCGCAGGTTTTTCTGTTGCGGGTAGTGTGGCTGCAACTACAGACTATCGTTTCCGTGGTGTGACTCAAAGTTCAAATAATCCAGCAATTCAGGGCGGCTTTACCTTGAATCATGAATCAGGTGCTTATCTGGCACTATGGGGTTCGAGTGTAGACTTTAATATACATGGGGTATCTGCTGAGACTGATGCAACTTTAGGTTATTCTAACAAAATTGCATTTAATCCAAACTATAGCGCGACCTATGACGTGGGCGTAACCTATTATGGTTATGTTGGTTCAAAAACCAATGCCGTCAATCCATACAATGGTAAATCGGGTTTGAATTTCACAGAAGTTTATGCGAAGTTAATTTTCCCAGAAGCTCTGTTAAAAGGCGATAGCGTTACAGTAGGCGTTAACTATTCACCTGATTACTGGGGGCGTACTGATGATTTCTGGTATTTTAATTTAGGTTATAGTGCTCCAATTGCAGATACAGGATTTACTGGTATTGCATCTATTGGATATAACAAGTTGAAAGATAAAGATTCTTTAAGTGTGGTTGCAGGTGGGCCGGGCGAAGATGATAGCTATCTAGATTATAAATTTGGTGTGCAATACAGCATTTTAGGCGTTACGGCTGAACTTGCTGGTGTAGGCACTGACATTAGTACATCGGGTATGACCGATGCAGGTAAAAAACCATATGATTTAGGTGCAGTACTCACCTTATCTAAAACTTTTTAATTGATCTAAATCAAAAAAATGCCTCGTTGTTGAGGCATTTTTTTATGTAAATCAAATCTTTTGTCGATATGACAACGCTTCTGATAAATGTGTAATTTCAATATTAGGACTGTGTGATAAATCTGCAATAGTACGTGCAACACGTAAAATACGATGATAAGAGCGCGCCGATAAATTCATACGTTGTTGCGCAACTTCCATCATTTTTTCAGCATGCGCATCCAGTACCGCATATTGTTCTAATTCTTGGGGTGAAAGTGCAAAATTTGCTTTTTGTTGACGCTGAATTTGAGAGTCATAAGCACTCATCACACGTTTACGTACAGTCATAGAATCTTCTACAGGTACATTATTTTGCAATTCATTGGCTTGTAATGGAGGAACATCAATATGTAAATCGATTCGATCCAGCAAAGGTCCTGAAATTCGATTTTGATAACGTTGAATTGATTCAGGCGAACACTGGCAGCGACTATCCTGATTAAATGCATAGCCACATGGACATGGATTCATTGCTGCAATCAACTGAAAATTAGCAGGAAAGGTAATTTGTCGAGATGCACGTGAAATCACGATTTCTTTAGATTCAAGTGGTTGTCGTAATACTTCAAGCACTTTGCGATCAAATTCTGGTAACTCATCTAAAAATAAAACGCCTAAATGAGCCAGTGTAATTTCTCCGGGTTTAGGATGTGAGCCTCCACCTACCAATGCAATCGCAGAAGCCGTGTGATGCGGTGCTCGAAAAGGACGTAAACCAAAATGATGCTGATTATTGGCAATCGAGTAGATACTGGCGACTTCAAGATTTTCCTGTGTTGATAACGGCGGCAAAATGCTAGGTAGACGCGAAGCTAACAAAGTTTTACCAGTACCCGGTGGCCCCTTAAATAATAAAGAGTGTCCTCCAGCTGCGGCAATTTCAAGTGCACGACGTGGCCGTAATTGTCCTTTTACATCAATCAGATCATATTTATAAGCTTGAGTATGATTGTTATTTTGAGTGATATGAGCAGGAATAGGCTGTACTCCCAGAAAATGTTCACAGACCTGTTTTAAGTGGTTGGCTGAATAAAGTTGAAATTCAGAAAGCTGTTCCACCTGTTCAAGATTCGCCTTAGGAATAAAAAGCTGACGTTGCGCTTGTTGACACGCCATCGCTATGCTTAGAGCGCTGGTGACGGGTCTTAAATGCCCATCCAAAGCCAATTCTCCAATAAATTCAAATCCATCTGTACAGGCTTCAGGCAATTGTCCAGAGGCAATCAGAATCCCTAAAGCAATGGCGAGATCAAGACGGGATCCATCTTTCGGCAGATCCGCTGGTGCCAGATTAATGGTCAGGCGTTTGGTTGGAAACTGAAAACCACTGTTAATAATCGCAGAGCGTACTCGATCCTTACTTTCACGTACCGCTGCTTCTGCTAGCCCAACGATCGTGAGTGAGGGAAGCCCCTGACTTAAATGAACTTCGACCTCAATTAAAGGAGCATGTAACCCTAATACCCCGCGAGTTAAAATCTTTGCAAAAGACATTTTGATATTGTTCCATTATGGTGCTTTATTTTTAATCGTTTTCAAATGTTTATGCACTGAGTTGGTGCTTATTTTTTGTTTTGAATGATGCTCTCTAAAATATTCATTTGTTCCTGTAATTGGCTAAGGCGCTGATTGGCGTGTTGAAGTGCAATACGTTGACGGTCAATTTCTTGTTTTGAAACTAAATCCAGTTTCTCTACAGCTTCATTGAGCAAAGCTCTTAAATTATTTTCAAGGTCTTTTTTTGGTTGGTCGACTTGTTCAAGTATCGCCTGTAATAGTGTTTCAATCATGAGATATCCGCGTAAATAATATGATCCGCGTGCAGTTTACCACTGCTTTTATATTGACCCTAGTGCTCTCCGATTAATCAACCTATTTTTATAGCTAAACTGCAAAACAAAGTAGAAAAATGTTTAAATTAAAGGGAGATGCTACATCTTGTAGCGCAAATAGGTTATAAAGACAAAATCACGCTGATCATTTCTGATTCCCTCAACCTAAGAAATATTGGCATGAAAATTGAACATAAAACCTTACTGGTGAAATAAGCCGAAGGAAAACAAACATGAAGCTCGTAACTGCTATTGTAAAACCATTTAAATTGGACGATGTGCGTGAAGCACTTTCTGAAATTGGTGTTCAGGGGATTACTGTCACTGAAGTGAAAGGTTTTGGTCGTCAAAAAGGTCATACTGAACTGTATCGTGGTGCAGAGTATGTCGTTGACTTTCTTCCTAAAGTCAAAATTGAAATTGCGATTAGCGATGAAATGGTCGATGCGGTCATCGAATCAATTACACGTGTTGCTAGCACAGGAAAAATTGGTGACGGAAAAATCTTTGTGACAAATCTGGAACAAGTGATCCGTATTCGTACAGGCGAAACTGGTCCAGACGCTGTTTAAGTGTTGGCACAAAGTTTGCTGAATACGGCATAACTCACAAAATTTTAGGTTGGGGGATACAAATGAAAAAAATGCTCTTGGCACTTGGTTTATCCAGTGCGCTTTTAGGTGGTTCGGCTGCGTGGGCTGAAGAAGCTGCATCAACACCTACACCAACAGAACAAACGACCACTGTTGTGACAACAGAAGCTCCTGCTGCAACCGCCACTGTCGTTGCTCCAGCAGAACCCGTGGCTCCAGCTGCTGCGACGCCAAAACTTGATACAGGCGATACCTCTTGGATCCTGATCTCGACAGCATTGGTTTTACTCATGACCATTCCTGGCTTGGCATTGTTCTACGGCGGTATGGTGCGTAAGAAAAACGTACTAAGCACCATGATGTTCAGTCTTTCAGCTGCCATTCTTGTGAGCTTAATCTGGGTGATTGCAGGTTATTCACTGGCTTTCTCTGGAACAGGGGCTTATTTTGGTGACTTGTCCAAAGCCATGTTAAATGGTGTGGCTTTCGATGCTTTAAGCGGTACGATTCCAGAAACACTGTTTGTAATTTTCCAGATGACTTTTGCGATTATTACGGTTGCCATTATTAGTGGTTCAATCGCAGATCGTATGAAGTATTCAGCATTTATGTTGTTTATTGCAGTTTGGGTTCTGGTGGTTTATACCCCAATTACTCACTGGGTATGGGCAACGGATGGCTGGTTATTTAAAGCAGGCGCTTTAGACTTTGCTGGTGGTACGGTGGTTCATATTAACTCAGGTGTGGCCGGTTTGGTGGCTGCTTATATGCTCGGTAAGCGTATTGGCTTAGGCAAAGAATCTATGGCTCCGCACAATTTGACACTGACTGTGATCGGTGCAAGTTTGATCTGGGTAGGTTGGTTCGGCTTTAATGGTGGTAGTGCATTAGGTGCAGGCGCACGTGCAAGTATGGCAATCCTGGTGACTCAAGTTGCTGCTGCCGCTGCTGCTTTCTCATGGCTTGTGGTAGAACGAATCATTCGTGGTAAAGCCTCTGTATTAGGTGGTGCATCTGGTGCGGTTGCTGGTCTGGTTGTGATTACTCCTGCGGCTGGTTTTGTCGGTGTAGGTGGTGCGTTGATCATGGGTCTGATCGGTGGTGTAGTCTGCTTCTGGGGGATTACTGCATTGAAACGCATGTTAAAAGCGGATGATGCCTTGGATGCATTTGGTTTACATGCAGTTGGTGGTATCGTCGGTGCAATTTTAACTGGCGTATTCTATAGCGATGAAATTATTAAAGCAGCGGGTGTTACTCTTGCTCCAACCTTTGCTGGTCAGTTATGGGTACAGCTTGAAGGTGTTCTTGCGACCATCATTTATAGTGGTGTAATGACCTTTATTATTCTAAAAGTGATCGATCTAATCATTGGTATCCGTGTGTCGGCTGATGATGAACGTATGGGTCTGGATTTAAGCCAACATGGCGAACGTATCGAGTAATTAGAATTAAATTAAAAACAGCCCTCGTGGCTGTTTTTTTGTTTATAGAGAGATGATTTAGTCTTTGTCCAATCTTTGCTACACTAGCTCTAAGAATGAATTCATTTTGAGCTGCTATGCATTGTCCTTTCTGCAACGCCGCAGACAGTAAAGTCATCGATTCACGTCTTGCTGCTGAAGGCTGTCAAATTCGTCGCAGACGTGAATGTCTCCATTGTGGTGAACGCTTTACAACTTTTGAAAGTTATGAAGTGGTGATGCCTCGTGTGATTAAATCAAACGGCAAAAACGAGCCTTTTGACGAGGCTAAATTACGCCGTTCACTGATGCATGCTCTGCAAAAACGTCCTGTTACCCAAGAGCAAATTGAAACGGTTTTGAGTGATATTCAATTGCAAATCAGACGTTTGGGTGAGCGTGATGTTAAGTCTCGTAAGATTGGCGAGGTTGTGATGCAGGCATTGTTTGCACTGGATCATGTCGCGTATGTCCGTTTCGCTTCTGTCTATCAGGACTTTCAGGATGTCGAAGCATTCCGTCGTCAAATTGAACAAATGCAGCAACGTGAACACGAACATGACTAAAGTAAGTCACTTAGATCAACAAGATCATTATTGGATGGCGCAAGCATTGGCTGAGGCGAAAACTGCCTTGTATCGAACCCGTCCAAATCCTGCTGTAGGTTGCGTCATTGTCAAAGATGATCAGATCATTGGTCGTGGCGCGACGGCACCTGTTGGTGGTTCACATGCCGAAGTCTTTGCCTTACGTGAAGCGGGTGATCGTGCTGAAGGTGCAACCGCTTATGTGACCCTAGAACCTTGTGCACATTTTGGTCGAACGCCACCGTGTGCTGAAGCGCTAGTCCGTGCCAAAGTCACCCGCGTGGTGATTGCAACACTCGATCCAAATCCCTTAGTCGCTGGCAAAGGTCAAAAAATATTAAACAATGCAGGGATTACCACACAGGTGGGAGTGCTTGAGCAGGATGCCATTGAACTTAATCGTGGTTTTTTAAAAGTCATGGCGGGAGGTTTGCCCTATGTCCGCCTGAAAGTCGCTTCGAGTTTAGATGGGCGAACCGCAATGGCATCAGGTGAATCCAAATGGATTACAGGTGTAGATGCGCGTCTGGATGTACAATATTGGCGGGCACGTTCAGCTGTAGTGATCACGGGCATACAAACTGTACTTGCAGATGATTGCCAGCTCAATGTACGAGTACTTGCGGATGTCGAGGATATCTCTGCCATTGCTCAACCCAAACGTTTAATCTTGGATCGGCAGGGGCGTTTACCCTTAACGGCTAAAATTCTACATGCACCTGAAAGCTTAATGGTGATGGGGCCATTTCGTCAGGAACTTGCAGATTTAGGTGTGCTACAATTGCCTGTTCAATCCCTACGCGAACTTCTTGCGACCTTGTCCAAAGAATATCATTTGTATGATGTGATGGTGGAGGCAGGAACGACTTTAGCGACGGCATTTTTACAGGAAAAACTGGTCGATGAAATGATCAGCTATATTGCTCCCACATTATTGGGGCAATCGGCACGTGCCATGTTTAGCGCTGATTTGCACAAAATGTCAGAGCAACTTCGATTTAAGCTGTTTGATGTGACGCAAATTGGTCAGGACATCCGCTTAAGACTTATCCCGATTCAAGAGACAGTATGAATTCAGAGGCTTCGGTTTATCATAAACGCCGTCATGCGGCACGAACCACAGATGAATATCTATTTCACCAGTTGGTGCCATATTTAGGCAACAAACGCAGATTATTGCATCTGATTTTAGAAGCACTGGAAATTACGGGAACGCTGAACAGTAAAAAGAAGAATCCCCCGATTTTTGCCGATTTTTTTGCAGGCAGTGGTGTCGTATCGCGTCTGGCACGACAAAACGGTTATCGTGTGATTGCCAATGATTGGGAACCTTATAGCCATGCTTTAAATCATGCGATATTGGCCTGTGTCGATGCGCCTGCATTTAAAGAGTTAGGTGGTTATCAAAAAGCCATTGATTATTTGAATCGCTTGCCTGAAGTCAAAGGCTGGGTAACGCATAATCTGTGTCCACGTAATGATGATGTGTATGATCCGAGTCGCGACCGTTTATTTTTTAAACGTCGTAATGGCATGCGGATTGATGCGATTCGTCAGCAGATTGCGACATGGCAAGCGCAGGGTGCGATTAATGATGTAGAAATGAGTGCACTGTTGGCACCTTTACTCTATTCTGCCAGTTTTGTCAGTAATACCAGTGGTGTATTTAAAAGCTTTCATCAAGGCTGGGGTGGTAAAACCCAGACCGCATTAGAACGGATTGAATCTTTGCTTTGGCTGACCCCAAGCCGTTTTTGTGAAATTGGCGATGCTAAACGTCCTGCGGCTGAAATGTGGTGTGTCGATGCACAGCATCTCGCCAATCAAATGAGTGGTTTTGAAGTGGATGTCGCTTATCTGGATCCACCTTACAATCAACACGCCTACAGTAGTAATTACCATGTTTTGAATGCCTTAACCCTTTGGGATCAAGTGGATTTGCCGCCACCCGATACGAAGGGCTACAAGAGCGGGATTGATCGGGCATGGCGTAAAGAACGTCCAAGTCCCTATAACTCATCCAGACATGCCAAAGATGCTTATGAAAAATTACTGGCGACGATTAACGCACGTTATATTTTGACCAGCTATTCGACTGATGGGAATATCGATCCGAAAGATTTACTCACGGCCAATTTGAAACGCGGCAAAGTGACCTTATTAACACAAGATGTGCCACGTTATCGAGTCAGTAAGCAACGTCAGTCTGAACGTGCTCGGGTACTTGAGTTTATCGTGATTACCGATACACATGCCAAATCAGGACCGCCGCTGCGTCAGCTTTTAGGACAACTGTATCACTTTGCAGAATTGGGTGGGGTTGATACGTCTGGGCCAAATACCCAGCTTGCACTTTGGTAAGCAACACATTTATGCAGAATCAATATTTGGAGCAGCAGCATGTTTACAGGCATTATTGAAAGTTTAGGCAAAGTTGAAAGCCTGCAAAACGTAGGTGGTGATGTGCGCTTACGCATTCAAACTGATCTGGATATGTCCGATGTGCATTTGGGAGATTCGATTGCAACCAATGGGATCTGTCTAACTGTAATCGAGTGGGGTAGTGACTGGTATGCCGCAGATGTATCACGTGAAAGCCTTAATCGGACGACACTTGGACAATGGCGAGTCGGTCAGCCTGTCAATGTGGAAAAGGCGATGCTACCGACCACACGCTTTGGTGGGCATATTGTTAGCGGCCATGTCGATGCGGTGGGTGAAATTACATTGGTGCGCGAAGATGCCCGTTCGATTTATTATGAAGTAACAGCTCCTGTTGAAATTGCCAAATATTTGGCAGAAAAAGGTTCAATCACCGTGGATGGCATTAGCCTGACGATTAACCATTTACGGGGCAATATTTTAAGTTTGAATCTGATTCCGCATACGGCTGAACGCACTAATATTTCCACATGGAAAACTGGGGCAAAAGTAAACTTAGAAGTGGATGTGTTGGCGCGTTATATTGAGCGTCTTCTACTAGGCGATAAAGCCGCAGAGCAAGGTCAACAATCTGCTGATATTAGTATGGCTTTTTTGGCTGAAAATGGTTTCTTAAAATAAAATATTGTTGAAGATTTAAATGTGCCCAGTTTTTAAACTGGGCATTTTTATTAGTGTTTGGTGACAGTTAATGACGTTGAACCTAGCCACGATTTAAGGGTTTCTGGTATCGCGACGGAAAATGTACCATTTTGCGATTCCTGTTTCAAGAAAATGGAAAGAGAGCTGAAATCGTCGCGACTCATGTATAAATCCTGAGCAGATAAAGTCCAAGTCTCGCCTGTGGTTAACTGGGCAATCTGTGCGGAGATATTGCTAAGTATGTTCATGAATTTTTCCAGAAATGGGTCAAATGTTTAACAGTATTATAAAGTTAATCGCAACCGCGATATGACTATCATGTGACAAGGATGTGTCAGTTTGATGACAATCTGGAAAAAATAAAGAATTGAATTCAATATAGATTCTAAAAATTTGAGTTTTTTAGAATGTATTCGATTTCTTCTTGCGCTGCGGTATGCAGTTTGGCTCTAAATACGGTCACTGCCTGCTCAATCAAGCTATCTGCTTCAAGTTCCAGCCGTAAACGTAAGCTTTCTAGTTCAGACTGAATTTGATCATCTGATATTTGGTGGCGGGCGTGTGAATAATCTATCGCTACCTGCTCTGGGTTTTGATGATAACGAGCAGTCTGAGTTTCAATCTCTTGCTGGATATGACTGCGTAAAGCCATTAACTCATGAGTTTGTTGTTGAAATTTATGAGCTTCATCCGCTTGTAGTGACGCTGCATATTGGGCTTGTTGTTCTCGTTTTTCTGCAAGCGATTGTTCAAGTGCTTGCTGTTTACGAATATGCGCTTGTTCAATCAATTCTGCTTTTAAATCAGCATAGGCTTGATCAATTTTATCCAAAGAGATCTGCTGTGATTTTTGATCTTGCGTTGTCCATGTTTCAATGACCGTCTGTGGCAGTAATAAATCACAAATTCGGGCAAGATCATCCTGATAAGTTTGACGAACCGTTTCTGGCGCGTTTAACCAACGTTTTTTAAAATCCTGACCGACATTGAGTGCCACTCGCCATCTCCTTACATTTTAATGGACTTTTACAGTTTAAAGGTGCGGGGTTCGATCCCTAAGCGACGATAAAATTTAAATTTTTCTCGCCCAAGCTGTTTGGCAGCTTCATTATTTTCAATAATCTCAATAATGTGACCAAACTGCTCAATTTGTTCAAGTGCCTGATTGTTAAAATTAAACACAAACCAGTCAGATTGATCGGGTAATTGCGCGGAAATACAAACAGGTGCATGAACTTGATCAATCCCATGCGCAATAAAGCTTTGCGGATCAAATGACCACAAAGCCTCATCTAATTCATCCTGTAAAGTTTGATCTGAGCAATACCACCAAATCTTCGGATGTTTTTTCAATAACTTACGGCATAAACGGCAAGCACTGTCGACTTGCCGTTCCTGACTGGTTTCAAATAAATAAAAGCTGATATTAGCCATGCGCTTTAACGCGATTTGCCAAGAACTGGACTAAAAGTGGTACAGGGCGACCCGTTGCGCCTTTGTTTGGACCAGATAGCCAAGCCGTGCCTGCGACATCTAGATGTGCCCAACGGTAGTCTCGGGTAAAACGCTGTAGGAAGCAGGCTGCGGTAATTGCACCCCCATAAGGCCCGCCAATATTGGCGATATCAGCAAATGGTGAATCGAGTAATTCCTGATAGTCATCACTCACAGGCATACGCCAAACGCGGTCAAAGGACTGTTCGCCTGCCTGTAAGAGTTCATTCGCCAATTCATCATCAGGTGAGAATAAACCACTTAACACTTTGCCCAATGCCACCACACAAGCACCTGTTAACGTTGCTATATCAATGACCAGTGCTGGGTTAAAACGCTGAATATAGGTAAGCGTATCGCACAGCACCAAACGACCTTCGGCATCGGTATTTAAGATTTCTACAGTTTGTCCACTCATAGTCGTCACAATATCGCCCGGACGAGTTGCTTGTGCAGACGGCATATTTTCTGCCGCAGCAATCGCGCCGACCACATGAATCGGTAAACGTGCTTCGCATAAGCTTCGAATCGTACCTAATACTGACGCAGCACCACACATGTCAAATTTCATCTCATCCATGGTTTGTGCAGGTTTGATCGAAATCCCGCCTGTATCAAAGGTCACGCCTTTACCAACCAAGACCACGGGAGCCTGATCGAGTTTGGAATTGTATTCGAGAGTGATCACACGTCCCGGACGCGCAGAACCTTTGCTGACTGCAAGAAAGGCATTCATGCCCAAATCCGCCATTTGCTGTTCATCCAGTACCGTGACTTTGAGTAAATCTGGAAACTCATTGGCAAGGGCTTTGGCTTGATCTGCCAGATATTCTGGAAAACAGATATTTCCAGGACGATTACCCAAATCACGCGCAAGGGCTTGACCAGATTGTAAGGCTTCAATCAGTTGTAACTGGTCGTAATTTAAACTGCTATTGGTGCTGATCAAGTTGATGGTTTCGAGAACAAACTCATTCTTTTTCGATTTAAACTCATCAAAACCATAAGCCGCTTGTGACAGGCTTAAAGCAAAGAGATAATGCAAATCAGCAGGAAGTGCTGAAAGATCGATATGAATTTGTTTGAATTTGGTTTGTGTGGCTTTAATAATGCTCTGCGCCAGTTTCGCTATTTTTGCGGCTTTAACATCGGCAGCATCGCCTAAACCCAATAAAGTGACATTAGGAATGGTTGCTAATTTTCCGATAAGAGGCAAGCTTTCATTGAAACTGGCTTTATAATGTACGTGTTCAAATAATTTTTTTAATTCATTGATTTGATATGTTTTTTCAATGCTTTCAAGCTTATTGTTATCGACCAGAATCAGCAATGATTCAGCAGATGAGTTTTGTGGCAATGCGGAATTAATCGTATATTTCATATGCGGTCTGGATGCCTATTTAAATATGTTCATTGATGCCTACCATTGAAACACTTTCCTGACATCAGTTTCAATTGGCAAGTGTAGGATAGGTTTTATATTTTTAACATTCGGGTAAACTATGCTGTATTGCGTTTGTCCATTTTGGAAGTATTCACTTTGATTATTCGGCGTTATCTCGTCAAGCAAGTCGTGTCAACCAGTCTGGTGGTGGTCAGTATTTTGACGCTGATCGTGCTAGGCGCAAGACTGATCAAATATTTTGGTGTTGCCGCACAGGGACGTCTGGATGTCAGTGTCCTGTTCAGTATCATTGGTTATCGTTTACCTGAGTTTCTAATCTTATTACTGCCGCTCAGTTTCTTTATTGGCTTGATGCTGGTGTTTGGTCGCTTATATGTCGAACATGAAATGGCGGTACTCAATAGTAGTGGAGTCAGTAAACACAAACTTGCGCGTTTATTGCTGCCGATGACCTTGGTTTTTGTGATCGTTGAAATGATACTCATGATGTGGGTATCACCGTGGGGATTACGCCAGTTTAATGAGTTGTCATCGACTCAAGCGTTGCGAACAGGTTTCGATTTGGTACGTCCTAAGGAATTTATCTCTTCTGGACCCTATACGATTTATGCAGGTTCATTATCAGAAGATCGAAAAAACTTAAAAGATATCTTTGTTTATATTAAAGCGGAAAAAGTAGGCAAACCTGATCAATTGGTTGTAGCTAAAGAAGCGACGCGTGTCGAAATGGCTGATCAGACGGCCAGTGTCGTCGATCTGACTCAAGGACGGCGTTACGAGATTTATCCTGACACTGCCAAATATGTACAGGCCGAGTTTCAGACTTGGCGCTTTCGCATCGAAAATAATAAAGAAGCCACTTATGATTCTAATGATGTTTCGGCTTTACAGATGTCAAAACTTTGGGAAAATCGAAATGATCCTGTGATTGCCAGTCAGTTGGGATGGCGTATTTTTGCACCATTTTCAATGTTTGTTGCGTTGGCACTGGCGGTGGCTTTATCTGAAGTCACTCCGCGGCAGGGACGTTATCTGAAACTGTTTCCTGCATTGATGATTTTTGCCAGTATGATCGTGTTGCTGATTGCGGCTCAAACTCGGATTAGCCGTGGTGAATTTGGCATCTGGGTTTATCCTGCGATATTAATGACTTATTTTGTTGCTGCCTTGCTCTTTGCCAGAAAACAAAGCCTTGCACCGAAGATCAAACGTAAGATCAAACAAGTGAGATCATCATAATGTTAGCTCAAAAGATATTGTCCAGATACGTGACCAAGACGACCACATTGATGATGTTAGGAACGCTTCTGGTGCTGGTGTTCTTATTTATCTTGTTTTCTTATATTGGCGAATTAGGTTCACTCAAAGAAGGTTATGGTGCGTGGGATGCCTTTAAATATGTGATGTGGGATTCCCCCCATAATGTCATCAAGCTGATCCCGATTGCGGCTTTGATTGGTGCTGTGCTGGGCTTGGGTTCTATGGCATCTAACAGTGAATTAATCGTGATGCGCGGTTCGGGCGTCAGTCTCTGGCGAATTGTCGGTTGGGTGATGCGTCCTGCATTTTTGTTGGTCATTTTGTCATTTTGTATTAGTGAATGGGTGATTCCATATACCACTGAACAGGCAAAGGGTGTCAAAACTCAAAGCACTGTCGCTGCTTTAGGTGAAGTGCGAGGTTATTGGACCAAAGAAGGTAATCATTTTTACTATATCGATTATGCCAATTCCAAGGGCAATCTAAATGGCATTCAGGTCGCGTCTTTTGATGACGACTATCGCTTAGATACAGTCATCAAAGCGAAAACAGGTCAGTTTATTCGTGACGGTGAGTGGGTTTTAAAAAATAATCAACAGCTTAATATTTTGCCCAATGGTGATGCCAGCTTTCAGAAGATTCCAACGAAAGATTTATCTTTAGCCTTGCAGCCTAAGTTTGTACATATGGTGACACTCGATCCTGAAGAGTTGGCGCCAAGCGAGTTGGTCGGTTTTATGCGCTATATGCATGAATATA
Source organism: Acinetobacter sp. FDAARGOS_515 (assembly GCF_003938865.1). Taxonomy (NCBI): domain Bacteria; kingdom Pseudomonadati; phylum Pseudomonadota; class Gammaproteobacteria; order Moraxellales; family Moraxellaceae; genus Acinetobacter; species Acinetobacter sp. FDAARGOS_515. The sequence continues at coordinate 1,502,860 of NZ_RKIX01000003.1, forward strand.
GCCAGATTCCTAAAACCTATCAGCTCGCATTTTGGAAAAAAGTCGGCTCGCCTTTTTCATTGATTGCCCTGACGCTGATTGCCTGTTCCTTTATTTTTGGACCGTTACGCCAACAATCAATGGGTTTTCGTTTGGTGATTGCCTTGTTTGTAGGCTTAAGTATTTTCTATTTACAGGACTTTTTAGGCTATGCCAGTTTGGTGTATTCGCCATCTCCAGCATGGTTTATTTTTATTCCAATTCTGTTCATGTTTGGGGCAGGCAGTTATTTGTTATATCGGGCGCGTTAATGTTCAAATGACTACCAGATCGTCTGAATCAATCATGCTAAATGAGTAAAGTGATCATCTGTGCATAGAGTCTTGGACTAAAATTCGGTAAGATAGTGCGACGAAATTGTAGACAAAAAAGAGTATCAATCATGACGGATGCAACTGCTGGCAAAATCCCTCACGTTCTTGTAATTATGGATGGTGTGGGTCATCGTGAAGCGGTCGAAGACAATGCTTTCTTGGCAGCAAAAACCCCTAATCTTACGATGATGAAACAAAAGCATCCGCATGGTTTAATTTCTGGTTCTGGTGAAGATGTCGGTTTACCTGACGGTCAAATGGGTAACTCTGAAGTCGGACATATGAATCTGGGTGCAGGTCGTGTTCTATATCAGGACTTTACCCGTATTACCAAAGAAATTCGTGATGGCGCATTTTTTGAACATGAAGTGCTGGTTGATGCGGTTGAAAAAGCCAAAGCCGCAAATGGTGCAGTGCATATTATCGGTTTGTTGTCTGAAGGCGGTGTGCATTCGCATCAGGATCATATTGTTGCCATGTGTGAGCTGGCGCTAAAACGTGGTGCTCAAGTCTATTTACATGCCTTTTTGGATGGACGTGATACGCCGCCAAAAAGTGCGCAGCCATCTTTAGAAAAACTGGATCAGGTCTTTGCGCAATATCCAGATCAAGGTCGTATAGCCACCCTGATTGGTCGTTATTTTGCAATGGATCGTGACAATCGCTGGGATCGGGTTGAGCAAGCGTATCGTTTACTCACTGAAGGTGAAGCAGTTCGCGTCGTGAATAGCGCTGTTGAAGGTTTAGAACAAGCCTATGCCGCAGGTGAGAGTGACGAGTTTGTCAAAGCCACTCGGATTGGCGAGCTTGCCAAAGTTGAAGATGGTGATAGCATCGTATTTATGAACTTCCGCGCAGACCGTGCGCGTGAGTTAACACGAGCCTTTGTTGAAAAAGATTTCGCAGGATTTGAGCGTAAAGTTGTTCCCGCATTATCTAAATTTGTGATGCTAACCCGCTATCAAGCGACGATTGATGCGCCTGTAGCGTATATGCCAGAAGATTTGAAAAACTCAATTGGGGAATACTTGTCTGATTTAGGCAAAACCCAATTGCGTATTGCTGAAACTGAAAAGTATGCCCATGTAACGTTTTTCTTTAGTGGCGGACGTGAAGATGAATATCCGGGTGAAAAACGCATTTTGATCCCATCTCCAAATGTCACGACTTATGATTTAAAACCTGAAATGAGCGCGTATGAAGTCACAGATGAATTAGTGAATGCAATTAATTCAGGTGAATATGATTTATTGGTCGTGAATTATGCCAATGGCGATATGGTGGGGCATACCGGCGTTTTTGATGCCGCGGTGAAAGCGGTGGAAGCGGTAGATCGCTGTTTAGGTCGTGTCTATGAAGCGGTCATGGCAAACCACGGTCATATGTTGATTACAGCAGATCATGGTAATGTAGAACAAATGCAGGATTACCATAGTGGTCAGGTGCATACTCAACATACGACTGAAGCAGTTCCATTTATTTATGTTGGACCAACTCAGGCTGTGATTGCTGAGGGCGGGATTTTAGCTGATGTAGCACCAACATTATTGCATTTGATGCATATTCCTGTACCTGCTGATATGCAGGGACGCAACTTATTGACCCTGACCCACGAATAAAAGGTGACTGAATGGCGCAACACATGAAATTGGGTGCAATCTTTGCAGGCATTTTAATGTGTTGCAGCGCGATTTCAACATCATTTGCAGCACCGATCGAGGCAGCAAGTGGACTGGACTTTGATGAAGATACCGAACAGCATTATGTTGAGATTCCAGTCGATTCTATTCAACAATTTGTTCAGATTTATGGCATCGTCAAAGATAACTATGTCGATGTCAAACCTGATGAGGTTTTATTTCAGCAAGCAATAAAAGGCTTAGTAGGTGGGCTGGATCGTTATTCACGCTATTTGTCTGCGGAAGATTATAAACAATTGATGCAATATACCGAAGGCGATTTGGCATCGGTTGATTTTGCGCTTGTATTTGAACAACACACCAAACAATGGCAGATTCGGGATCTAAAAGAAGGCTCAGATTCTTATAAATTAGGTTTAAGAAATGGTCAAAAAGTGATTAAGATTGATGACCAAATCATTCAAAATCTTAATCATGAACAAGTGTATGCACTTTTATATGGATCAATTGGTTCGACCTTACAAATTCAAACTTCATTGATGAATACGCCTCAAACCTTGGTGCGTAATAAAAAAATGGAAGCTGATATTCAGCCAGTGCTCTTACATAATCAGGTTTTGGTTTTAAAAGTTAAAGTTTTTCAGCAAGATACTGCGAATGAAATTAAACGATTATTAGAAGAATACGATATATCCAAACTGAAAGCAGTACTGATCGATTTGCGTAATAATCCTGGTGGTTTGCTTTCAGCAGCCGTTGAAACTGCCGATTTATTTTTAAATCAGGGAGTTATTGTTTCGACCAAAAGTCGTTCGGAAGGCAATCAACAATTTCAGGCGCTACCCAGCAGTGAATTTCAAAAAGTAAAATTAGGAATCCTCATTAATCATCGTTCGGCTTCTGCGGCTGAAGTATTTACTGCTGCCATGAAAGACCATAAACGTGCTTGGGTGATTGGCGAAAAGAGCTATGGTAAAGGTGTTGTGCAAAAACTGTTCCCATTGCCAGATGGTGCAGCTTTACAGATGACGGTGTCGCATTATTACACGCCAAATGGCTCAATGATTGATGGTAAAGGCATACAGCCGAATATTCTGTATCCTTTACCAAATGAAATGCGTGATGAAAATTATCTGGATAATGTCGCTGAGGTTTTGCTCAAGCAAAAATAATCATCAACAAAAATAATTTAAATCTCTTCAGTATCTAACCCAAATTTTTTCAGGCGATAGCGCAAAGATCGAAAAGTCATGCCTAGTTTTTTGGCCGCCAAAGTACGATTCCAATGCGTCAAATTGAGTGCATTTAAGAGAATCTCTTTTTCAACGTTTTCTAAATATTGTTCTAGCCCTTCATGTGGCAGTTTGTTGCCTGCCAATGTCGTAGGCACTGAGTGATTTGAATTTGCGCTAGAAAGATAATCAGAATGATGTTGAATCGGTGCCATTGCTTGGCTATAACGAAAAGGCGCGGTTTGTAAGTGAGGTAAATCAATTTGATGGTCATCACTTAAAGTAATGGCGCGTTCCATCATATTACGTAATTCACGAACATTACCGGGGAAATATTGTTCTAATAAAAAAGCCTGAGCGCGTTCAGACAGAATCTTGACTGGAATTTCCCATTCAGCGCATACTTTTTGAATAAAATGATGGGCGAGGAGTAAAATGTCCTGTCCACGTTCACGTAATGGAGGAAGCTCAAGATCCATCACATGAATGCGAAAAAATAAATCCTGACGGAATTTGCCTTGTTGTACCAATGTTTCAAGATCCTGATGACTGGCACTAATGACGCGAAAATCCACATCAATTTCGTGTTCAGAACCCACTGGACGAACTTTTTTCTCTTGTACAGCCCGTAACAGTTTAACTTGCATATTCAAAGGTAATTCGGCGATTTCATCCAGAAATAAACTACCGCCATGTGCCGATAAGATTAGGCCTTGCTTGTCTTGAGTTGCGCCGCTAAAACTTCCTTTTTTGTGACCAAATAGCTCACTCTCTAAAAGTTCACTGGGAATTGCGCCACAGTTAATGGCAATAAATGGGCCTTCGCTGCGATTACTTAAACGGTGTACCAGATTGGCGATCACTTCCTTGCCTGTGCCAGATTCTCCTGTGACAAAGACGGGTGCTTGTGAGCGTGCAATTTTCTTAAGAGTAGTGCGTAGTTGCTGGATCGGTGCAGAACGGCCAATGAGCAGTCTGTTTTCCAGACTATCTTCATCATTGATGATCTGTTTTTGTGGTCGATTAAAAGCTTTTTGTAATAATTGTTCTAAATGGATTTGGTTGACAGGCTTACTGACAAAATCAAAAGCACCTGCTTTAAGTGCTGCAATTGCAATATCCATGTTGCCATAGGCGGTTAACACCGCGATCGGCAAGTGACTCCAGTGCTGTGTAACATAATGCACCAGATCTAGCCCATTGCCATCAGGCAGATTCAAATCAGTCAAACAGGCATCATAATTATTGTTTTGCAGAAGTTCTTTCGCCTGCGCAATACGATAAGCACAATGTGTTGCTATCCCCATACGTGCCAGCGTCATTTGCATTAACGCACAGAGATCTTCTTCATCATCAACCAGTAAAACCAGCGGTTGTTTATTCACCATAACCCCATGAAACCTAATATTATTTATCTTTTGTTGAGCATTGGATTCTAAAACATGCTCCTTTTTGTTGTTCCACATAACTGAGCTTGGCGTGATTGGCTTCACACAGACTATGGGACAAATATAATCCTAAACCAGTTCCCTTGATTTCGGTACTAAAAAATGGCTTAAATAGTTGCGATATATCACGTTTTTCGATGCCATTGCCAAAATCAATCACATCAATGAATACTTCAGCTTGAACCATACGTACGGATAATACAATCTGATCAACATCTGGATCATTATGGCGTAATGCATTGCGAATCAGGTTGATTAAAACTTGGGTTAACTGTTTTGGATCAAATTGAACGATTACCTTCTCGGTCATCTCCAAGCGGATTTGATGTTGAACATCGGATAAATCTTCAGTCAGTAAATGAGACAAAAAGCTATCTAACTCAATCAGCATCGGATGCGTGGTGTCATTGCGCGCCATACGCAATGTATCTTCAATAATATCATTGATACGTTTTGATTGTTTACTGATCATTTTTTGCAGTAAATGCTGCTGTTCAGATTCGCTGCCAATATACAGTTCATTGGCCTGTACAATCGCTGCCAATGGGTTACGAATTTCGTGGGCAATACTGGCGGAAAGTTGTCCTAAAGCGGCAAGTTTAAGCTGTTGAACCTGTTGATTGAGCTGCTGCACATCCTGCAAGCGCAATAAAATTAAAGCCTGATGAGGAACGATCAAACGTTGTACCTTAATATGCACGTTATAAGTAGACAGTTGTGATTCAAAAATAAACTGTTCGCCGTCTTCTAAGGGATCAAATCTTAAGAGTTCAAATAAATCGGGCTGGGTTTTGGCCAACGGAAGTTGTTCATGCGCAAATAATGGCGGAATGCCCAACAGCGTACAGGCGGCTGGATTGCTGAGCACCACATGGTAGTTTTCATCTAATACCAGATAGCCATCATCAATTTGTTCTAAAATATAACGATTAATATTTTGAAGTTGATAAAGTGCTTGGGATTGACGAAAGCTAATATTTTCCAGAATTTTAAAATGTTTTACAGCAACCTGACCAATGCCATACATGACAAAAAACAAAAAAGCCAGTAAAGCACTATTTCCAATGGTGCTTAAATTATTATAATCAAAAAAACTTGAAAAAAACTGTTGATAGATCAGTGAAATAACAGCAAGAAGCGTGATCACCAAAGAGACTTTTCTGGGCAGTAAAATCGCGGCAGAAAACACCGTAATAACATACAGCAAACTAATATTTAAATTTGGTGCGCCCAGAGAAAACGTCAGCAACCCCAATGCGATGACATCAACCACAAACAGTATAATCAATTGACGATCAATCTGTCGTGGATAAAACTTAAACAATAAAAACTGAATCAGACTGGCTGCGCAATAAGCGATAAGCGTATAAAAATACAACACAGGCTGATTGTAGTCAGCATTTAACTGCTCAGAAATGAGCTGAAAAATAATGATTAAACCTGTGACAATAAGCAGGCGGTAAAGGGTGTACCACAAACCTAAACGGTAAATCGTATAAGAAAGTGGCGTAGAAGATTGCGCCAGCATGATTGTATCTAACTCGAATACTTAAGGTTTGATGAGTCCGTAACGAATGGCAAGATGAGTGAGTTTGACATCACTATCAAGATCCAGTTTTTCAAAAATACGATAACGGTAAGTATTCACAGTTTTAACGCTCACAAAAAGCTTATCAGCAATTTCCTGAGCGCTGATACAATTGACCACCATCATCGCAACTTGCATTTCACGTTCTGAAAGTGCATCAAAAGGCGATTGCTGAGTATCTGATAAATAAGAACTGGCTAGTTGTTCAGCAATATCAGCACTGAAATATTTACCGCCTTGCATGACTTTATTAATCGCTCTGACCATCTCGGTAATCGGAGCACCTTTAGTAATATAGCCTTTGGCACCTGCCTTTAAGAGCAATGAGGGATAGGGTTCTTCTGCCAGTCCACTCACCGCGATAACTTTGGTTTCAGGTGCGGTTTGCAACAAGCGACGTGTAGTTTCGACCCCGCCAATGCCGGGCATATTCACATCAAGTAATACCACTTGAGGGTGTTGTTGACGCACTATGGCAATCGCTTCTTCGCCAGATTCTGCCTGTCCAATCACCTCAACACCAGTTTGATCTTCAAGCATACGACAGATCCCTGTACGTACTAATTCATGATCATCAACCACCAAAACTGTGATCACGCTGGCCTCCTTGGACTAAAAAAGATGTTTTTTTGTTACATAAAGCAAAATTTACTTGCAATGTAATGACAAAATTAGCAATCCTATTCACACAAGTTTGAGAGAATAGTTGTACACACTGCTGCCGTCATTATTTGCATGTCGTGCCTTCAAATGTAAGGCATAATGTAGGTAATAAGCAAATCTGTGTGTACCCTGAGTTGAGTAATTGATCGTGAAAAATTCTAAAAAGTCATTAATGCATGTCTTGAGCATGTCTGTTTTGTTTGCACTAAGCTCGGCAAGTTATGCGGAGATTATTGTTAATCCTTCATCGGGGAACGGATCTGCGTCATTAAATTGGTCTTCAGATCAAGCCAGTCAGCTTTTAAATGATGATGGCGAGTTCGAAGCAAGTCCACAAGGTTCAACCAGTATTAGTACAACGGTGCGCAGTCATGGCGCTGCACCAGCCGCGAATACGAATGTTTCAATTTCATCCACCCCGAAAGTCGTGATTCGTGACACGAGTGGCTATGGCTCTCAGCCTTCTGTCAATGCCCGAGCAGCATTGGTGATGGATGCTCAGACAGGTGAAGTACTGTATAGCAAAAATACCAATACAGCCTTTCCTATAGCGTCTTTGACCAAACTGATGACGGCTGTGGTGACTTCGGATGCACGTCTCGATATGTCTGAAGAAATCACCTTACAGCAAATCGATTTTGCGGGTGCAGGTGGCAAAAACTCTAGCTCAACGCTACGTGCGGGCGATACCATGAATCGTGCTGAAGTATTGTTGTTTGCTTTAATGAAGTCTGAAAATCCTGCGGCAGCGGCTTTAGCGAGAACTTATCCCGGTGGACGTAGTGCCTTTGTGGCTGCGATGAATGCTAAAGCACGTCAGTTGGGTATGACGTCAACGCATTATGTCGAGTCTACAGGTCTAGATCCGCATAATGTGGCTTCTGCACGTGATCTGGGAATTTTAGCCAGTGCAGCATCTCAATACGGTTTGATTCGTCAGTTTTCAACGACCCCGACCTATGACTTTAATCTGGGCTATCGCGTACTGAAGTCCAATAATACCAACGCATTAGTGCGTAATGGTGGCTGGAATATCAATCTGTCTAAAACAGGTTATATTAATGAAGCAGGGCGTTGTGTGGTGATGCATACCACTGTGAATTCGCGACCAGCAGTGGTGGTGTTATTAGGTGCATCAAGCTCGCAGGCACGTACCAATGATGCAACTAATTTATTGACTTGGTTATCTCAACAACCAAAACGTCTTTAGCAGATTTTAAAAAAATTTGATGTCATTTTAAATTTACGATCAATATGCCCATAATGAAAAAACCAGTTGCAAGCAACTGGTTTTTTCATGTCAAATCTAAACTTACATATTGGACAAAATAGAGTCTTTCACTTGAGTCATAGTGGCATCAATCGATAGCATGACTGCATCTGCACATTGTTTGATTGCAGTATCAGGGTCTTTTAAGCCGTTGCCTGTCACTGTACAAACGATCACAGAACCTTCTGCAATTTTACCCGCTTTGATATCACGAATCGCACCACCAATCGATGCCGCAGAAGCAGGTTCTACAAACACACCTTCATACATAGACAGTAAGCGTTGTGCTTCAAGAATTTCGCTATCCTGAAGTTCATCAAACCAGCCTTTAGAATCACGAACCACAGCTTTAGCATGATTCCAGCTTTGTGGATTACCAATACGAATGGCTGTTGCGACCGTTTCAGGTTGTTCTACAGGTGCGCCACGTAAGAAAGGAGCAGCGCCCGAAGCTTGATAACCCACCATGGTTGGTAAGCCTTCTGGTTTAGGACCTGTGAACTGATCTGTTGCAGCATCATAGATGACTTGTTCAAATTGATCCGCAGGCTGATTCGCCACTGCTTCGGTATAACCCATCCAGTGTGCCGTGATATTACCTGCGTTACCCACTGGTAAGCAGTGATAATCAGGCGCACGACCCAATGCTTCTACGATTTCATAGGCAATGGTTTTTTGACCTTGTAAGCGATAAGGGTTAATTGAGTTAACAATGGTGACAGGAGCCTGATCAGCCACTTCTTTCACCAGACGCATACCATCGTCAAAGTTACCACGGATTTGCATGGTGATTGCACCATACATCATGGCTTGCGCCATTTTACCCATTGCGATTTTGCCTTCTGGAATTAAGACAAACGCTTTGATGCCTGCACGTGCAGCATACGCCGCTGCCGCCGCAGAAGTGTTACCTGTAGATGCACAGATAATCGCTTTAGAGCCTTCTTCAACCGCTTTGGTGACAGCCATAGTCATACCACGGTCTTTGAATGAACCTGTTGGGTTTAAACCTTCATATTTCACATAGATTTCAACATCTTTACCAATCAGACGTGGAATGTTCTCTAGTTTAATCAGTGGGGTATTTCCCTCTCCTAAAGAAATAGCACGGGTCGTTGCTGAAACTGGCAAACGGTCACGATAACGATCAACAAGACCGGTATAACGATTGGCATTAGACATGAGATGATGTTCCAAATGTGAGGTAGAGCTGGTGAGAGGGGAGTGACCCTCTCCACCTGTTTAACTATCCAGCGATTCTAAACGAATTCGTACGATTTCGCCATGAATTGCAGGCAAAGCCTGAATTTTGGCAATCGCGTCATCCATTTTTGACTCAACGACAGGGTCAGTTAAGATCACGATCGGGATTAAGTCTTTTAAACGAGATTGTTGCATGATGGCATCGATGCTGATGCCAGCACGACTGAGAATCGTCGTAATATCTGCAAGTACGCCTGTCTGGTCTTCGGCATCGACACGTAGATAATACCCAGTGGTCATTTCTTCGCGTTTGAGGATAGGTAAATCTGTCAAAGCTTCAAAAGCCAGTTGAGGAATCGTTCCAGCACCATCTTCGGTATAAGAAATATCGCGTACAATATCCACAATATCCGCAACTACAGCAGAAGCGGTTGGGCCTGCGCCTGCGCCTGCGCCATAATATAATGTTGGGCCAACTGCATGAGCTTGTACGAGCACTGCATTTTTGACTCCATTGACATTTGCAATCAGTTGTTCTTCTGGAATTAGGGTTGGGTGGACACGTAGTTCAATACCATGTTCTGCACGGCGCGCAATACCGAGGTGTTTAATCCGGAAGCCAAGATCTTCTGCGTATTTGACATCCTGTGCGGTAATTTTACTAATCCCTTCGGTATAGACTTTGTCAAACTGTAGCGGAATACCAAATGCACAAGACGCCAGAATCGTAAGCTTATGTGCAGCATCAATCCCTTCAACGTCAAAAGTTGGATCAGCTTCGGCATAACCAAGTTGTTGAGCTTCTGCGAGCACGTCGGTAAAGGCACGACCTTTATCGCGCATTTCAGTCAGGATAAAGTTACCGGTACCGTTAATAATGCCTGCAAGCCATTCAATACGGTTGGCAGCCAAACCTTCACGAATGACTTTGATAATCGGGATACCGCCTGCAACGGCTGCTTCATAAGCGATCTGAACTGCATTATCTTCAGCAGCTTTAAAGAGTTCGTTACCATGTTCTGCAAGCAAGGCTTTATTGGCAGTCACGACCTGTTTACCATGCTTGATGGCTTCCATAATCACTTCATATGCAGGATGGATACCGCCCATAACTTCAACAACTACATCAACGTTGGGTTGACGTACGATTTCCATTAAATCTGCACTTTGCTGAATGCCTTCGAGCTCAAGATCGGGACGAGGACGGCGAGTGCCAACATGGGTAATTTGAATTTCACGGCCGGTGCGACGTTTAATTTCAGCGGCGTTTTCTTGTAATAGTTTAAGGGCTCCACCACCCACGGTTCCAAGACCGAGTATTGCCAGACGAACTGGTTTCACGTCACACTCCATACATGCATTAAAAAATAAACAAGGCTAGATCATAGCTAAAAAAAGCGCCAGACTCTAGGGCGAAGTGTGTTTTATCTTCGCCCAGTGTCAAATTTTTATAAGTGATGGGGATTACTGTGAATATTTATTTTTCCAGTCGTTTTACCAACTCATCTGGTGTGAGATATCCACCCAGATATTGACCATCACTGTTGTAAATTGCAGGCGTTCCATTGACCCCAATATTTAGACCCAGTTGATATTGTTCATGCACAGGGTTTTTACATTGTGGAGCTTGTACCGGCAAGCCTTGAATAGATTGATCAAATGCAGCTTTACGGTCTTCACTACACCAGATTGCTTGCATGGTTGGCATAAATTGTTCACCACGAGGCCATGCAATATAGCGAACTTCAATCCCTTTGCTGGTGATCTCACTGAGATGTTCATGTAATTTGTGGCAATACGGGCAGCTTGAATCGGTAAACACGTAAATCACATGTTTGGCTTTACCATTCGTGGCTGGGTAAACAATTAAATCTTCAGTTTTGAGTGCTGCAAATAATTTTTTATTTTCTGAAGATTGCAGTGCATCACCGACATTGGTCAGTTCTTTGTCACCTAAACGGATGACTTCCCCTTGAATAATATATTTGCCGTCACTGGTGGCATACACAGAACTCATGCCTTCCAGATTCACCCAATATAAATTGGGAACTTCGGTCGGTTTGATATCAATGACTTTAGCCTGAATATTGGCTTTTTTAAATTGTTGTTGTAGCGTGGTGATTAAACGTTGCTGGGCATTACGTTCACTGAGCGTTGAGGCTTCACCTGTTGCGGGCGCACTGGCTGTTAAAGTATCTTGTTTTTGTGCTGAGTTTTCTTTAGAGCAAGCTGAAAGGGCAAGAGCTGTTGCCACTGTACATGCTAAAAAAAGACGAGATCGGGTAAACAACATAGACGACCCTTTTATCAAAATTCTAAATCGGAAAGGGCTAAGAATAGCAAAAAAAACAAACAGCCATGTGGTTTATTGCACATCAACTGTAAAAAATAATAGCTAAATTTGTAGAGTTGATCACATTGTTTTGAGGGTTAATTAATCATTTTATTTTAACCACGTGGATGATGCTGAGCATGGAGTTGTTGCATACGAACCTGTGCGACATGGGTGTAGATTTGAGTTGTCGATAAATCACTGTGTCCCAACAGCATTTGCACTACACGTAAGTCAGCGCCATGATTAAGCAAATGCGTGGCAAAGGCGTGACGCAAAGTATGTGGCGATAAATCAGCTTGAATATTGGCCTGTAAGGCATAACGCTTAATGGCATACCAAAAATTTTGTCGGCTCATAATGCCGCCATGTTGAGTGAGAAATAAATAGTCCGTGCTGCTTTTATATAAATGAGGGCGAGATTGCGCCAGATAGTGCTCGACCCACTGTGTTGCAAATTGTCCCATGGGAACGAGGCGTTCTTTATTGCCTTTGCCTGTAATGCGTAAATAACCCTGTTTTAAATTAATTAAATCCAGTCGTAGATTTAAGAGTTCCGTGACACGTAAGCCACAGGCATATAAAACCTCTAGCATAGCGCGGTCACGAAGTCCTAACGCAGTTTCGGTGTCTGGTGCTTGTATCAGCGCTTCGACATCCTGTTCGGATAAGTCTTTAGGTAAGGCGCGTCCCAGTTTAGGACTTTTATGATTGGCCATCGGATTGTCTGTACGTAATTTTTGCTCACGTAAAAATTTATAAAATTGACGTAATGCGGACAGACAGCGTGCAATGGAACGCGGGCTTTTACTGAGTTTGGTCAGTTCAATCATGACCTCCGAGACATCATGACTTGACCAATCGGTCAAATTAACAGCAGATAAACTACCGCACTGGATTAAATCACTTAAATACGCATTGCGCGTATGGGGGCTGACGCTCTGAGCGACCAGATAATCACGAAAACCCTGTAAAAAACTAAATTGTTCAGGGATATTTACAGCCGCAGGAATACGAGGTTTTTTGCTGATGGTCATCTTTTTATCTCTTGCATGATCAGCACTTTAGGTGAAAAGTCACGCGCTGTCGAGCCTCTATTCGGGATGAGAATTGTAATTCTTCCTTATTTGTTAATTATTCTCATTTGACGTTATACTATATAAAAGAGTTCAGGATCAGATGCGGTGCGTTTATCAGAGTTAAAAGTTAAGCAAACTGCCATCATCACCAAGGTCAATCGTACCGTAGATGGCAATGCAGATCAGCAAGACCTTGTCGCAAGTCGCTTGGAAACACTTGGTTTTGTTCCGGGTGAGAAAGTTGAAGTCATCACCAAAGGTGTATTTGGAGGAGATCCGATTCTTGTCCAGTTAGGTTTTACGCGCTTTGCGCTGCGTAAAATTGAAGCTGAAAAGATTGAAATTAGCCAGAACGATGGAGTTCCAGCATGAGTGAAGTGCTTCGTGTCGCCCTTGTTGGAAATCCAAACTGCGGTAAAACTTCTCTGTTTAACCAACTGACTGGAACTCGTCAAAAAGTGGCGAACTATGCGGGTGTGACAGTTGAACGCAAAATAGGTTTTTTTGAATTACCTTCAAAAAGAACAGTACGGGTATTGGATTTGCCGGGTACCTATAGTTTGACTGCCACTAGCCCTGATGAAGCCATTACCCGTGATGTTTGTTTGGGTAAAATTGAAGGTGAAGAGCAACAGGATGCATTTTTATGTGTGGTCGATGCGACCAACTTGAAGCTGCATTTGGGCTTGGTGCTTGAGGTTTTGGAACTGGGTCGTCCTGTTCTGGTTGTACTGAACATGATGGATGAAGCGCGTCGCCGTGGAATTCAAGTCAACGCACAAAAACTCTCTGAGCGTTTAGGTGTTCCAGTTGTTGAAACAGTAGCTGTGCGAAATGCAGGCGTTGAAATGCTCAAGACTGCACTCGATCAAAATAAATTTAGCGTCCCGCATACTGAATTAAGTGGGCTTAAGGGTAGCCATCACCAGAAAATTGAAACCATTCTGAACGATGTCGTACATTATGTTGATCAGGAAGATAAACGTTCTGATTTTCTAGATAAAATCTTTTTGCATCCTGTACTTGGCTTACTCAGTCTTGCCATTTTAATGTTTGTGGTGTTTCAGGCGGTATTTGCTTGGGCAGCACCGTTTATGGATGGCATTGAAGCCTTTTTTGGTTGGTTGGGTGAAGTGGTCGGTGGTTTTATTACTCAACCGTTGCTGCACAGTCTAGTCGTCGATGGAATTATTGCAGGCGCAGGCGCAGTGGCTGTGTTTTTGCCCCAGATTTTGATTTTGTTCTTTTTTATTTTGGTTCTGGAAGAGTCGGGTTATTTACCACGTGCGGCTTTTTTACTCGATAAACTGATGTTTAAAGCTGGCTTGAGTGGTCGGGCGTTTATTCCGCTCTTGTCCAGTTTTGCTTGTGCGATTCCTGGCATTATGGCAACGCGGAGTATCAGTGACCCGCGGGATCGTTTTACCACGATCATGGTTGCACCACTGATGACCTGTTCGGCTCGCTTACCTGTCTATGCTTTGCTGATTGGTGCATTTATTCCAAATCAAACGGTCTGGGGTATTTTTAATCTGCAAGGATTGGTGCTGTTTGGTCTATACATGGCAGGAATTTTAAGCGCACTACTGGTTTCATTTGTGATGAAATTCTTTCAAAAAGATAAATCACAGCATGCTTTGTTGATGGAATTGCCTAGTTATCGTTTTCCAAACCTGAAAAGTGTGGGAATCGGTTTATTGGATCGTGCCAAGATTTTCTTGAAGCGTGTCGGTGGCATTATCTTCGCGTTATCAGTGTTGTTGTGGTTCTTATGTACATTTCCACAACCGCCAGAAGGTGCGACCTTACCTGCGATTGATTACAGTTTCGCAGGCATGCTAGGGCACTTGATTCAGCCTTTATTTGCGCCTCTTGGTTTTAGTTGGCAAATCTGTATTGCGTTGATTCCAGCGATGGCGGCACGTGAAGTCGTGGTTGCCGCATTGGGAACCGTCTACGCACTTTCAGCGACGGGTGGTGATGATGCGGTTGCGCAAAGTCTCAGTCAGTTAATTAGTGCGCCAGATACCGGTTGGTCACTGGCAACAGGCTTGTCATTATTGGTGTGGTTTATCTATGCGCCTCACTGTCTGGCAACTTTGGCGACGGTGCGTCGTGAAACAGGTTCGTGGAAATTTGTGGCGATTATGACGGGTTATTTATTTGGTTTGGCTTATCTGATGTCATTCCTGACCTATCAAATTGCATCACGGTTTTTTATTTAAGGCGTATGTTCTGCGCTCAACGGAGGCTGAAATGATTGAATATTTGATTATTGCGGTGTTGGTGATTTGGAGTGCCTTGGTGGTATTTAAAAAGGTCTTTCCGAAAACATCCAGTGCGACATTTTCTGCGTTGTCGGTCTTTTGTGAACAGCGCGGTTGGCATGTGCTGGCCAAGTGGCTAAAACCTAAAATGTCAGTAGGTTGTGCAGGCGGCTGTGGTTGTTCAAGTGATGACAAGCCGATGATTAAGAATAATGAAGTTAAACCCGTAAAATGGCATTAACGATTGAATGAAGATATTGTGCAAAAAGCCATCAACTTGATGGCTTTTTTTACGCGCTGACACAAAAAACGATGAATAAAATGAAAACTGAAAAAGTATTCAAAACTTAGAAATGCTAACATTTTGCATTCAATTCTGGCATCGATATGCGGAGCAAACATGCTAATACAACGGGGCGGATTAAAAGTCGTAGCAGGACTTGGTATTTCAGGGGTGTCTGCTGTGAATTTTCTACATGAACAAGGTTATCGGGTTGCGGTAACTGACTCACGTGAAACACCACCCGGTCATGATCAGATTCCTGCCGAAGTCAAAACCAGTTTTGGTCAACTGGATCTGGAATTGCTCCTACAAGCCGAAGAAATTATTCTAAGTCCAGGGCTTGCACCGCAACTTCCCGAAATTCAACAGGTGATTGCAAAAGGCATTCCAGTGGTCAGTGATATTCAATTATTACGTCGTGCTACAGATGTGCCGATTGTGGCGATTACAGGTTCAAATGCAAAAAGTACAGTAACAACATTAATTGGGAAAATGGCGCAGGATGCAGGGCGTAAGGTTGCAGTAGGGGGGAATCTGGGGCGTCCTGCGCTTGATTTACTTAAAGATCAACCTGAATTAATTGTACTGGAATTATCCAGTTTCCAGCTTGAAACCACATCTAACCTGAATGCGGCTGTGGCAGTTGTGTTGAATATGAGTGAAGATCATTTAGACCGTCATGGTGATATGTTCGGTTACCATAAAGCCAAACATCGTATTTTTCAGGGTGTTAAAAAAGTTGTTTATAACCGAGATGACAGTCTGACTCGACCTTTAGTGCCTGATCAAACGCCGATGCAAAGTTTTGGCTTAAATGCGCCTGATCTTAATCAATACGGCATTTTACGTGAAGATAATGGTACGTTGTGGTTAGCACGAGGTCGTGAACGTTTGATCAAAAGCTCCGAACTGTATATTCAGGGGACGCATAATGTTGCCAATGCACTGGCTTGTTTGGCTCTAGGGGAGGCGATTGGCTTACCACGAGATTCGATGCTAGAGACCTTAAAGCAATTTAAAGGCTTGGAGCATCGTTGTGAATATGTCAAAACCGTGCATGGTGTACGTTATTATAATGACTCCAAAGGAACCAATGTCGGTGCGACGCTTGCCGCGATTGATGGTTTGGGTGCCGCGATTGAACCTCAACAGGCAAAAGTGGTGGTGATTTTAGGTGGGCAGGGCAAAGGTCAGGATTTCAGCTTACTTAAAGCTTTGGTTGCTAAATATGTCAAAGTGGCGATCCTGATCGGTGAAGATGCGCCAATATTGCAAATTGCCTTACAGGGCAGTACCGAATTGATTCAGGCACAAAGTTTGAAGCAAGCGGTCGAATTGGCTCAAGCGAAAACAACTGAACATGATGTTGTATTATTATCGCCTGCATGTGCCAGTTTTGATATGTTTACAGGCTATCCAGACCGTGGGCATCAGTTTGTTGCCTGTGTAAATACACTGGTTTAATCAGAACAAGAAATAAGGAAGATGCGATGGCTGGCTTTGCTCAGACAACCATAACCAAACTTAATCAGCTCTATGATCGCTGGATCCCCAAATTTCCTGCGGAAATGACTGCTAAAAATTTGCTGATTTTCTGTGTGGTATGTTTGTTGTGTATCGGCTCGGTTATGGTGGCTTCTGCTTCCATGCCTTATGCTGAATATATGCATGAAAATCCATTTCATTATGTGGTTCGTCATGCAATCTCGATTGCCAGTGCAGCAGTCATTGCTTATTTGGTCTACAAGGTTCCACTCAATCTCTGGTTTAGAAACACTTTTCCTTTGTGGTTGATTACGATTGTACTGCTACTGGCGGTATTGGTGATCGGTACAGAAGTGAATGGCTCCAAGCGCTGGATTCGATTGGCAGGTTTTACTTTGCAGCCGACGGAAGTGGCGAAAGTGATGATGGCAATTTTTACCGCTGATTATGTGGTACGCCGCGCCAAAGAAGTCCGTACCCATTGGAAAGGCTTAGTGCGCTTGAGTGGAATTATGGCGATTACTGTTGGTTTGATTATTGCAGAGCCTGATTTGGGCGCGACCGTGGTCATAGTCCTGATGATGGTGGGGATCTTCTTTTTGGCAGGAGCGCCACCTACTCAGTTTGCCATTATGCTCGGTGCGGTATTGATGGGAATTGGTTTCCTCATTGTATTTGAGCCATATCGAATGGCACGTGCGCTTTCTTTCACCAATCCGTGGGCAGATCCCTTAGGAACGGGTTATCAGTTGTCCAATGCCCTAATGGCTTTTGGACGTGGTGAATGGTTTGGAACAGGTCTGGGGCACAGTGTTCAAAAACTTTCTTATTTACCTGAAGCCCATACAGACTTTATGCTGGCGGTATTAGGCGAAGAATTTGGTTTTGTGGGTATTTCGCTGGTCATGGTTTTGTCTTTTGGCATGTTGGCTTGTTGTATCAAGATTGGACATCGCGCGTTAAAACACAATTTTTTGCGTGCAGGTTATCTGGCATACGGCATCAGTATTATTTTCCTGCTTCAGATTCTGGTGAATGCAGGCATGAATATGGGCTTAATGCCGACCAAAGGTTTAACGCTGCCTTTTATTAGTTATGGAGGAACGTCGCTGATGATGTGTGCCGCCATGATCAGTTTGGTGCTTAAAATTGACTCTTCTACCCAGCAAGTTAACCCAAACCGAGAAGAATCCAACTTCTAATGATTGAACAGCAAGACCAATCAACCCAGATGAAATCTGGGTTTTTTTATGGGTTAAAGGAAGGTGTCGTTCAGTTCGGTCTGATGCGGAATCTGGTCAATATTCCATTGAGCCACTGCTTGTTTCAGCATATTTGAAGGGATATCTAACTCAACAGGTGATTGGTGTAATGCTTCGATTGCTTGTGCTAATAATAAGGATGCCTGTTTTAGATCGAGTGCCTGTGCCAGATTTTGTTTGGAAAGCTTTTGACCATTGGCATTCATGGCCAGTGGTAGGTGCATATAGGTTAAACGCGGATAACCGAGTAGCTGACCTAACCAGATTTGCCGTTCGGTATTATCGAGTAAATCTGCACCGCGTACTACATGCGTAATACCTTGCAAATAATCATCCACGACCACAGCCAGTTGATAATTAATAATGCCATCACGGCGTTTTAGCACAAAATCGCCCAAATCGTGTTGGAGATGACTGCAATGTTGACCTTGCAAACGGTCATTAAAACAGATGTATTCGTCATTCACCTTAACCCGAATTGCCTGATCGTTAAAATCCAGATTAAGATTGCGACATGTACCCTGATAAATGGCATTCGAACCCAGCATTTTTCGGGTACATTGGCAGGCATAAACCAAATGTTGCTGTTTAAGTTGTTCAATGACTTGTTCGTAGATTGGCAAACGTTGACGCTGAAAAATAATCTCGCCATCTACTTCAAAACCAAAAGCAGCAATGCTGTTTAGAATATGTGTTTCACTGTCTGGATAGATGCGCGGGATATCAGTATCTTCGATCCGAACCAGCCAGCTTCCCTGTTGTGATTTGGCATCACAATAACTGGCGACGGCGGTAATCAGTGAACCAAAATGTAGAGGACCTGTTGGAGAGGGCGCAAAGCGACCAATGTAGTGGCTACGCGAAACATGAGTATCGACGCTGTTTCGCTGTGGCACAAAAGCCGAGCATGGCTCGGCTGTGTTGTCATTCACGGTCATGGTTAGCCGTTATTTTGCTTCTCTTTGATTTCAGCAAGTGTTTTGCAGTCGATACATTGAGTCGCGGTTGGACGTGCTTCAAGACGACGCAGACCAATTTCAATACCACACGTTTCACAGTAGCCATAATCGCCTGATTTGATGTCTTCTAGCGATTGCTCGATCTTACGAATCAGTTTACGTTCACGGTCACGGGTACGCAGTTCAATTGCGAACTCTTCTTCTTGTGTCGCGCGGTCATTGACGTCTGGT
Source organism: Acinetobacter sp. FDAARGOS_515 (assembly GCF_003938865.1). Taxonomy (NCBI): domain Bacteria; kingdom Pseudomonadati; phylum Pseudomonadota; class Gammaproteobacteria; order Moraxellales; family Moraxellaceae; genus Acinetobacter; species Acinetobacter sp. FDAARGOS_515. The sequence continues at coordinate 1,522,155 of NZ_RKIX01000003.1, forward strand.
AGCGCTGTAGACTCGTCCTGCATGGTGTTGAGGGTACGATCTACTTCAGACATCAATTCTGCTTTCCATGCCTGAAGAATTTTACGGAAGTGCTCAAGTTGCCCATCCGACATGTATTCTTCGTTTTTCTTTGGTTGATAAGGTTCAATACCAAATAAACTTGCAGTGGTGCCCCCTTCAGCAGCCTTTGGCTTTGCTTTACGCGGACGTTTTGCTGCGGTTTTATCACCGTCTAAAACATCGGTGTTTTCGTCCAAGACCTGGTTTTGGTTGTCATTCGCCATATAGGGCATTCCTCATCATACACGTACTATCTATACGCAAAAAATATGGTGGTATGCAAGTGTTTTTTATTCCATCCCGTCGGCGTATTTTCGATCGGGGTCGTCATCATATAGATTTTTTTTGCAAGATGATAGTCATCTGAGACGGCTTTTCGTTGCAAAGCTTTTCTACAGAGTGAAGAACATAATCCAAAACGGAAAAAATAGAAAGTTAATAGCCTGATATTTCTGTATTTATAAGGTGGTTGATGTGCTCCAGACGTTGCACCACAGTTTCAAATGTTCCGTTTGTTTTAAGTTTCAGGACACGATAACCGGGTGCAACTGCATCAAGCGCAAATTGCTCGCTACACGGCTTAAATTGCACACTGGTCGATGGAGTAGATAAGCATTCAATATGTTGCCAAAAATTGCTCGAATTCTGATGCACATGACCATACAAAATCGCTTTCACTTGCTTAAAGCGTTCCAGTAAATTAAATACAGCCTGACTATTTTTAAGTTTGTGTTGATCGATCCATTTGGAATGCATCTCAAAGGGATGATGATGGCAAGCTAAAATAGTGGGATGAGCTTGATGTTGTTCCAGCAAATCAGTCAATTGTTCAAGTTGAGATGTAGAAACCAAACCATCGACCCGGTTGCTGACCGCAGTATTCAATAAAATAATACGCCAGTCGCCTAATTCGATTAAAACAGGCTGTTGAGGATTTTCTTGATGAAAAGGAAAGTATTTTTCATCGTCATGATTTCCTGGGGTATGAAAAAAAGGAATCCCCAACTGTTGCATAAAATGCAGATAACGTTGATAAGTTTTAGGTCTTGGTGCTTGTGCCAAATCACCCGTATGAATAATGGCATCAGCTTGCGGATAATGTTGTTGAATGTGAGTCATCACTTCATGAAAACTTTGTTCAGGATTCATACCAACAAACTCGTGCTCAGGTTGTTCGAGCAAATGCGTGTCCGTGATTTGAATCAGGACATATTCTTGAGCTGAAGTTGGCACAACCTGAAAACTCACGGATTACCCCTTAGTATTTTTTGTCATTTTAATTTTTTGATTTAACCATTGTAACGCCATAATCACAGGCGCATTTTTGAGACGACCATGAGCAAACAGCGGCTGCAACTGGTGATAGTCAAAAATATGCAATTGAATATTTTCGCCCTCATCCGCAAGACCATGTACACCACCATGCTCTGGTAAGTCAGTCTCAGCAGCATAAAGATGAAACACTTCAGAACATGCGCCAGCCGATGGATAAAAGCTAAATACATGCTCGAGCTCATCAATCTGACAACCAGACTCTTCCAGACTTTCGCGGCGAATGCAGCTTTCAGGGGATTCATCACCATCCAAAACCCCAGCAATGATTTCAAGTTGCCATGGAGAATCTGGATCATCGATTGCACCGACTCGAAATTGCTCAATCAAGGCAAATCGTTGTTGTGTATCATTATAAAGCAGAACGCCTGCGGCTGTCTTGCGCTGGATGAGTTCTCTTTGAATTTGAGGAATAAAATCATTTTGATTAAACATGCGGTGTTGCAGGCTGACTTTTTCAACCTGTACAAATCCACGGAACACATATTCACGTGAATGAATCTTTACATCTTGCTGAGAAAAAGTAGCCTGTTCAACGATGTCCATAGGTCAAAATTAGGATGAAATACAAGTATTTCATCCTAACCGAGATCAAATTAAACACAAACGCTTTTTTGGTCCCTTTAAACTTTCTGGTATAGTTTTTGACCATTTTCGTGATAAGCGGTTTTCATGGCTTTGAGACCTGCTTCAACTTCTGAATCTTCAGATGTCAAGGATGCCGCATGGCTTAAGTTTTGAGCATAATCACGCACATTCTGGGTGATTTTCATAGAGCAAAACTTAGGGCCGCACATCGAGCAGAAATGTGCTGACTTATGTGCTTCTTTTGGCATGGTTTCATCGTGCATGCTACGCGCCGTATCAGGGTCAAGTGCCAGATTAAACTGATCTTCCCAACGGAACTCAAAACGTGCTTTAGACAGAGCATTATCACGCGCTTGCGCACCCGGATGACCTTTGGCTAAATCCGCTGCATGCGCTGCAATTTTATAAGTAATAATGCCATCTTTAACATCTTTCTTATTTGGCAAGCCGAGATGCTCTTTCGGTGTGACATAGCACAACATCGCTGTCCCATACCAACCAATCATGGCTGCACCAATCGCAGAAGTAATATGGTCATAGCCCGGTGCAATGTCAGTCGTCAAAGGGCCAAGCGTATAAAATGGCGCTTCTTTGCAGACTTCAAGCTGTAAATCCATATTTTCCTTGACCATATGCATTGGCACATGTCCCGGGCCTTCAATCATGACTTGCACATCATGTTCCCATGCGCGATGAGTGAGTTCACCTAGTGTTTTTAATTCTGAAAATTGAGCTTCGTCGTTGGCGTCCTGAATACAACCTGGACGCAAGCCATCGCCTAGACTAAAGGATACGTCATAGGCTTTCATGATTTCACAGATTTCATCAAAATGTGTATACAGGAAGTTTTCCTGATGATGTGCCAGACACCACTGTGCCATAATTGAACCACCACGGGAGACGATGCCTGTCAAACGATTTGCAGTCATTGGAACATAGCGTAATAGAACGCCAGCATGAATGGTGAAATAATCCACGCCCTGTTCAGCTTGTTCAATCAAGGTATCCTTAAAAATTTCCCAATTCAGGTCTTCTGCGACACCATTGACTTTTTCTAAGGCTTGGTAGATTGGCACTGTTCCGATTGGTACAGGTGAATTGCGGATAATCCATTCACGGGTTTCATGAATATTTTTACCTGTCGATAAATCCATGATGGTATCTGCACCCCAACGGGTTGCCCAAGTCATTTTTGCGACTTCTTCATCAATGGATGAACCGAGTGCCGAGTTACCGATATTGGCATTGATCTTGACCAGAAAATTACGTCCTATAATCATCGGTTCACATTCTGGATGGTTAATATTGGCAGGAATAATCGCGCGTCCTTCAGCCACTTCCTGACGGACAAACTCAGGCGTAATTTCGGTTAAGTTTTTGGCACCAAAGTTTTGTCCTGCGTGTTGGCGCATATCAACACCTTCACGTTGACGCTGATTTTCACGAATCGCGATATATTCCATTTCAGGGGTAATAATGCCTTGTTTAGCATAATGCATCTGGGTGACATTTCTGCCTGTTTTGGCTCGGCGTGGGTTTTGAATATGGGCAAAGCGAATTTCAGCGGTACGAATATCCTTTAGACGCTCTTGACCAAATGTTGAAGTCAAACCAGAGAGTACATCGGTATCCTGACGTTCTTCAATCCATGTTTGACGTACAGACGGCAAACCTTGATTCAAATCAATCTGAATATTCGGGTCGGTATACACGCCAGAAGTGTCATACACCATAACAGGTGGATTATGTTCACCACCTAGACCTGTTGGAGTATCGGTAAGGGCAATTTCACGAAAAGGAACTTGGATATCCGAACGCGAACCCTGAATATACACTTTACGTGAAGCAGGTAAAATGCGGGTGAGATCTTTGGCATCTTGTTCATGTTGTGCTGTTGCCTGTGCATATTCTGTGGGTGCATTAGCAGGGGAAAGATTCGTTAATTGGTTCATCGCTTTAATCCTTTGGCAGAACAATTACGAATCAAGCAACCAAAAAACGGAAATTAACTGATCGAAACAGATCAATAGCATATAAAAGTTTTTTAGATGGCTTGATTCCTACGCAGGTCTTAACCTGATCAGGTTCAACGGTACTTGGGATCAAATCTAGTCAAAGTGTAGATTTACCCAATCTCAGCGAGTGATTACTCGCGCTCCGTCAAGCATGCTTAAATACTAACATGGATTGACTACAATTCCCCACACCCTACGGATTGTATTTTTAACTGGTTTTTCTTAGTCTTAGTGGGCAACTTTTTCAGGATTGATATACGTTTCATGGCCATAAAAAAAATACTGCTCATGACCAGTTTATGTGGTGTTTCCATTTCGAGCTTTGCACTTGATTTAGTGGAAGCTTATGATCGTGCCAAGAAAAATGATCCCGCATGGCAGGCTAATGTATATCAATTCGAAGCAGATAAGCTCAATCTGGGGTTAGCCACGGGTAATTTGCTCCCCACTGTGACGCTCACAGGAAATATCACTCGTAATCATCAAACCACCAAACGTGGAGATTTTGGCGACTTAGGAGGAATAGAGGGTTCAGAAGAATTTTCCAATGCATTAATTAGTAATACTTCAACCCAAAAGCAAATTGCCCTAAATGCACGTCAACCTCTATTTCGTGTTGATGCTTGGGAAGGTTATAAACAGGTCAAGACATCGGTTTTACTCAGTGAAGTCACTTTAAAATTACAAAAACAAGAACATGTCTTAAATGTTGCACAGGCTTATTTTGATGTTTTACGACAACAATCTTTAACGGCTGCATATTTGCAGGAAGAAAAAGCTCTGCTTGAACAACTGAATATGATGAATGCCAAACTCACAGAGGGTTTAGTGGCACGTAGTGACGTCAGTGAGGCGGATGCACAATATCAAAATGCCCGTGCTAATCGGATTGGGGGACAAGTCCAATTAATGTTGGCTCAAGAGAAACTTAGCCAGTTTATTGGCACCTATCAAAATGAAAAACTGGCTGTGTTAACGGATGATTTTCAGTTTCAAAAGCCGTATCCAGCGCAAATGGATGCTTGGCTAACCTTAGCGCAAAGCCAAAATTTATCGATTCAACAGGCACGCTTACAACAACAATATGCCGATGATGCTCGCCGTGTGGAAAAAGCGGCCATTTATCCACAGATTGATGCGGTTGCCAGTTATGGTTATACCAAACAAACCCCAGAAACCCTGATTTCCAATGATGGCAAGTTTGATCAGATTGGGGTAGAAATGAACTGGAATCTCTTTAATGGTGGACGAACTCGAACCTCAATAAAAAAAGCACAAATGGAGCTGGGTAAAGCCCAGTTTCAGCTTGATTCAGCCAAACGTAATGCTGCGGTTGAAGTTAAACAAGCCTTTATGCAAGTACAAACCGATCAAGCCAAATTACAAGCACGAAAAGCAGCGATGGATTCTGCCGAGCTGGTCTCCCGTTCATCAAAAGCCAGTTATAACGAAGGTTTGAAAACCATGGTAGATGTACTTTTAGCACAGCGTAATGCCTTTAATGCCAGACAGGATTATTTGAATGCACAATACGACTATATCCTGAATGTACTCAAATTAAAGGCATCCGTGGGGCAATTAAATGAAAATGATTTGGTCGAGTTGAATCGCTGGCTGGTCTACAAAACGCAATAAAACGGCTAAAAAATAGTTTTTGTCATAAAACTTTCATGATGGATATGTTTTAATCACAGTCTATCTTGTTCGTTGACCCAATTTGTGTGGGAGGCTCCCTTGAGTCCAAGTAATCCTGTGTTAAGTCATCATATTTCTTCGCAATTCAATGAAGACTTGCAAGACGTCAACACTAAATTTATGACCATGGGTGGCTTGGTCGAACAACAGGTAGCCAATGCAATCCATGCTCTCTTGGATACCGATGTCAATATGGCACTTGATGTGCAGTTTAAAGACAATACGGTGAATCAATATGAACGTGATATCGATGAAGGGCTTACCTTGATCTTGGCACGTCGTCATCCCGCTGCGATTGACTTGCGTATGGTAATTGCCATGAGTAAAGCCAATACCGATTTGGAGCGTATTGGTGATGAAGCTGCTAAAATTGCCCGAATTGCCCAAAATCTGTGTGAAGAGGGTGGATCACCGCGCGGTTATATGGAAACCCGACATATTGGTAATCAGGTTCGCGTCATGATACATGATGCGCTGGATGCTTTTGCACGGTTGGATGCAGAGCAGGCATTGCAGGTATTACTTGCAGATGCTGATATCGATCGTGAATATCAGTCTGCAACACGAACCTTGATGACGTATATGATCGAAGATCCTCGTCATATTTCCCGTGTGATTAATGTGATGTGGGTATTACGCTCACTAGAGCGTATTGGTGATCATGCCCGTAATATTGCAGAACAAGTGATTTATATTGCCAAAGGTTTAGATGTCCGTCATACCCGAATCGAAGAAATTGAAGAAAAAGTTCATCGCGGATAAAATATTCTAAAGATTTTGCCTAAAAAAGACCTTGAAATCATTCAAGGTCTTTTTTTATTGAACTGTATGCCGAGATGCTATCCGACATTCTTTCGGTGATGCTTTACATCAAATATTTTTAAGATTCATCTGCTTTATACTGATGATTGTCTTAATTCACTGGCAAGGACAAATTGCGCTAGAAATAAAATGGATAAATTATCTAAGCAAAACGCATAAAAAAATCCCAGATTTCTTGGGGGGAGAAATCTGGGAAGAAAACATCGTAAGGCTGCATTGGGGGATGCTTATTGCCTTGCTATGGGATAAGTATATTAAGAAAAATTGAAAGAATCATGCAGAGTCTTGTGAGGCTATGTAATGTTATATGTCGCTGTGTAAGAAACGTAAAAGTAGTCACGGGACTACTTTTACAGGTATGCGGAATTCATTATTCTTATCTTAAGGGAAACTAAAGCGGTACTTTAATTTTTTCCATATCCCTACGAGCATAGCTCTTCGTCTTGCGCAAGGGTTCACTTCTCATATGCTTGCCTACGCGGACTTTGTCCTTGTCTTACAGAAAATTAAAGCGATGCTTTAATATTTCTCCTTACGAGCATAGCTCTTGGTCTTGCGTAAGGGTTCACTTCTCATATGCTTACCTACGCGGACTTCGTCCTTGTCTTACAGAAAATTAAAGCGATGCTTTAATTTTCTTCAGGCTTCCAACCTTCGGCTTTTTCTACGCTTTCATCATTGTTGAAAAACTTTTCACGTTGCTCTTCCAGAAACTTTTTGGCTTCTGGCTCAAACACATTTAAGCGTTTTTCATTAATCAAAGTAGTTTGGTGTTGCAACCATTCTTGCCAAGCTTGCTTGGAAACATGCTCAAATAGCTCCTGACCTTTGGCTCCCGGAAAAGGTGCGAAGTCCAGACCTTCCATTTCTTTTTGATATTTAATACAAAATACTTGACGGCTCATGATATTTCCTTAAGCGTAAAGTTGTTCAAGACGTTTTTCGGCACGTGCAATCGCAGCAGTCACCTGTTTTGGAGAAGTTCCCCCAATATGGTCACGTGCATTCACAGAGGCTTCTAGCGTTAATGCTTTATCAAATACATCGGCACTAATTAAATCTGAGAATTGCTGAAGTTGTTCAAGGCTCAGTTCAGATAAATCTTTATCTTCCTGTACGCCTAGGGCCACTGCTTTACCCACAATTTCATGGGCATCACGGAACGCCACGCCTTTTTTCACCAGATAATCTGCAAGATCAGTGGCAGTTGAAAAACCACGTAATGCAGCTTCACGCATAATTTCGATATTGGGAACCAGTGCAGGAACCATATCTGCAAATGCCATGAGTGAACCACGGACGGTATCAATTGCATCAAACAGCGGTTCTTTGTCTTCCTGATTGTCTTTGTTATATGCTAATGGTTGACCTTTCATCAGCGTTAATAGGCTGATCAAATCGCCAAATACACGACCTGATTTGCCACGAATTAACTCTGGTACATCAGGATTTTTCTTCTGCGGCATAATTGATGAACCTGTACAGAAGCGATCTGGAATATTCACAAATTTAAATTGAGCAGACGTCCACAAAATCAATTCTTCTGACATGCGCGACAAATGCATCATAATTAACGCTGCCGCAGCGTTAAATTCAATCGCAAAATCACGATCAGAAACGGCATCAAGTGAGTTTTCAGACACAGCTTCAAAACCTAAAAGTTCAGCAGTATAAGCACGATCAATCGGGTAGGTGGTTCCTGCCAGTGCAGCAGACCCTAATGGCATGCGATTAACCCGTTTACGGCAATCCTGTAAACGTTCTGTATCACGGACGAGCATTTCAAACCAAGCCAATAAATGATGACCAAAAGTCACAGGTTGTGCAGTTTGCAAATGAGTGAAACCGGGCATAATGGTCTGAGTATTTTTTGCTGCAAGTCCAAGTAAGCCTTTTTGTAAGCGCTGCAAAATCGATAGAATATCGTCAATTTCATCACGCAGATATAAACGAATATCTGTTGCGACCTGATCGTTACGGCTACGACCTGTATGGAGCTTTTTACCTGTAATTCCAATGCGTTGAGTCAGACGAGACTCAATATTCATGTGCACATCTTCTAAGTCGATACGCCACTCAAACTGACCTGCTTCAATTTCAGATTGAATCGCAGTTAAGCCCTGAATAATGTCGTCACGTTCAGCCTCGGTGAGTACCCCGACTTTGGCCAACATCGTGGCATGTGCAATTGAACCTGCAATATCCTGCTTATAAAAACGTTGGTCAAATTGTACAGATGCGGTAAATTCAGCAACAAACGCATCTGTCGCTTCACTAAAGCGACCGCCCCACATACCAGAGGTCTGGTTCTGGGCAGATGAATGAGGGGAATTTGAAGATGTGGTCATGTCGGCTCGATAAAAAAAAGCGAAAAATAAAAAAGAGTATAACAAATTCCTCAAGGCTTGCCGATGCCCAGAATTCAATGGATTTAGCTCGACACAATCACCTATCAGGCAGCTCCTTTTTTTTTAGCAAAATCGGTCAATGGCAACATTTATTGGAGTTAATGGTCGCCAGTAATGTACTGGCCATGGTGCTGGCGCTAGCTGAGGCGGGTTCATGGCAGGCTTTACAAGGCTTGCGATTATTACAATACGTTTTTTTTATCAATTGGGTGGTGTTGTCTTTTTCAGCGATTCTGGATCGGTTTCAGGATTTTTTTAATCGTATTAATCAAGTGACTGCGTTACTGATTGGCTTTATTTTATTGCAAGTCATTGTGGTCTTAACCACGTGCATTGCCAATCTGCTGCAACACTGGGGGAGTTATTTTAACTTACATCAGTTTAATCGCGACTTGTTATTGGCAGGTGTGGGCATGCATTTAAGTTATGGCATTTTGCTCGGTGCATTTTGCCTACGTTATATGTATGTGCGTGATCAATGGTTAAATCAACAATACAGTGAACTGAATGCCCGTATACAAGCCATGCAAGCGCGTATTCATCCACATTTTCTGTTCAATAGTTTAAATAGTGTGGTTAGCTTAATCAGTCTGGATCCAGATAAAGCAGAAAACATGTTGATCAGTTTGTCTAAACTGTTTCGTGCCAGTTTGCAGCAACTTAAATTGGTTAGTTTGAATGATGAAATTGAACTTTGTCGACAATATTTATTTATCGAACAAATTCGATTAGGTGATCGATTTCATGTAGAGTGGAAAATTCCGTATAGTGTTCAACAACTTAAAATCATACAAATTCCATTGTTGACCTTGCAGCCTTTGCTTGAAAATAGTATTTTTCATGGAGTTGAGAAAATCGGTGGAGCATGTCAAATTGGTGTATTGGTTGAAATATTGCAAAATCAAGTCAGTATAGTCATTACCAATCCATACAGTCACGATACAATAAAAAGCAGAGAAGGACACGGTATTGCTATAGACAATGTGAAACAGCGTCTTCGGGCGTATTATGGAAATACGGTCAAGTTTCAAACCTATAGCGCACGTGGGTTGTATACCACAGTGGTGAGTTACCGATATCAGACAAACAATAATAAGTCAGGGTTAACCGATTAAAAATGAATTAAACCAGTTAACGCGACAAGGAGAAAGAATGAGGATCTTAATCTGTGATGATGAACCTCTTGCTGTTGAACGATTGTCACGCTTGGTTACGCAATTGGGGCATCAAGTGGTTGCGACGGCTACTCATGGGCAGGATGCTTTAGATCTGGTCGAACAATATGAACCAGATGTGGTCTTGCTCGATATTCAAATGCCAGAAATGGATGGCTTGTTTTGTGCAGAGCAAATCAGTCATTTTGACCCTATGCCTGCAATTGTCTTTTGTACGGCTTATGATGATCATGCACTGGAGGCCTTTAAATCTCAGGCTAAAGGTTATTTGCTCAAACCCATTTCTCAGCAAGATTTGCAGCAGGTTTTAGATCACTTAACCAAGTTAACTCAAGCTCAATTGAGCACAATAAAACAAAAAGAAGATATGGACGACGTGAAAATACAACGACATCAAATTACAGCCAAAACTTATCGTGGGGTAGAACTGATTCCGATTGAAAATATTTATTATTTTCTGGCAGATCAAAAATATGTCACGGTACGCCACAAAAATGGCAGTGTCCTCATCGATGAAACCTTAAAAGAACTTGAACAGGAATTTTCCGAGCGTTTTATTCGTATTCATCGTAATGCATTGGTTTCGGTTGATTATCTGGAAGGCCTTGAACTGGTCACTTCGGGTCAATATCAAGTCCGTTGTCGTGAGGTGAGCGAGCGTCTTTCTGTCAGCCGTCGCCACTTGCCCCAATTACGCGAACGTATGCAAAAACTCTAAAAAGACCGCAACTTTAAGCGCTTGTAGATTTGTTTAACTTAGATTTTACTTGCAATTTTAAAAGATCGGGTTAAGTTTAGAGTTTGTTTTTAACTGATCCAAGATTTATGCAGACCTTGAAAATTGCGACTCGACAAAGCCCGCTTGCTTTATGGCAAGCAGAACATATTCGTGCTCGATTACAGGAACTTTATCCTGACCTAGAGGTAGAGCTGGTCAAATTTGTGACGCAAGGCGATAAAATCTTGGATACTCCGTTAGCAAAGATTGGCGGTAAAGGTTTATTTGTCAAAGAATTAGAAGCGGCATTACTCGATGGTCGTGCTGATCTGGCGGTTCACTCCATGAAAGATGTGCCAATGCATTTGCCTGAAGGTTTGTGCTTGCCTGTGATTTGTGAGCGCGAAGATCCTTTTGATGCTTTCGTGTCCAATCACTTTGTTCATTTTGAGGATTTACCTCAAGGTGCGCGAGTCGGTACATCAAGTTTGCGTCGTAAATGTCAAATTTTAAAACAACGTCCAGACCTAACCATTATTGATTTACGTGGCAATGTCGGCACACGCTTGTCCAAACTGGATGAGGGTCAATATGATGCGATTATTCTGGCCAGTGCTGGACTGAAACGTTTAGGGTTAGAAAGTCGTATTCGTCATTCACTTGCGCCTGAAATTAGTCTGCCAGCGGTGGGGCAAGGTGCACTGGGGCTGGAATGTCGTACAAATGATCAGACTGTTCTGGACTTAATTCGACCTTTATTAGATGAGAAAACTTGGCATTGTGTTCGGACAGAACGTGCTTTTAATGCGTATTTAGAAGGGGGCTGCCAAGTCCCAATCGCAGGGTATGCGACCTTAGATGGGAATCAAATTTCGATTGAAGGTCGTGTAGGCAGTGTGGATGGACAAACTTTACTTTGCGCACAGCAATCGGATCATACTGAACACGCCGAGCAGTTAGGTATCCGTTTGGCGCAACAACTTTTGCAACAGGGTGCAGGAGAGTTGTTGAGTGCATTGCATTAATTGAGAGTACTTGGATTATATTGCCATGTTATTTATCAATACTCGTCCTAAAATTCGCGCTGAAAAACTCAATCAGTCTTTAACGGCTGAAGGATATGAGGTCATTGATTATCCTTTGTTGGAGTTGATTGAATCTCCTTATTCGGATGAGTTATTTGGACTTTATCAACAGCTTGCCAAGACGCAAGTGATTGTGGTGGTGAGTCCGACTGCGGCTGAAATTGGCTTGCGTTATTTACATCTTTCAGGCGTTGAAATTGAGCAGCTTAAGCATATTCAATGGGTTGCAGTTGGACAACGTACCGCAGATTATCTTGCGCAATTTCAAATTTATGCTGAAGTGCCTGCCATTGAAACATCAGAGGGCATGTTACAGCTTGAGATGTTTAGATCCAATACCGAGCTAAAACGAATCGCATTCTGGCGAGGTGAGGGTGGTCGTCAATTTATGATGCAACATTTGCAGGCGCAAGGGGTTGAAGTCTTAAATTTTGTGTTATACAGCAGACGTTGCCCTGCGGAGGCGACGGAGCATCTTGCTCAGCTAACATCCAGAATATCCGCAGAGCAGCAAAAAGTATGGGTCTTAATCAGTAGTGAAGCAAGTTGGCTCAATTGGTTAGAATTACTCAAAGCCTTGCCATCACACTGTCATCAGTGTTGTTATATGGTATTGGGCGAACGTTTATTTCACATATTAAAGACATATCAACATCAGCAAAATGCGTATTATTCGGTTTGCCGTGTGGATGACTTAAAACCTGAAACCGTGTTAGCGCAATTAAAGCAAAATGAAGGACGTTTATGAGGAAATTTATTGGGTTGATCGTGATTTTGGCTTTGCTGTGGCTAGCGAAGTTAAGTTATGACTCGTATCTGCTTTCTCAGCGTTTTGATCTTCTTCAGCAAAATATCACTCAGATGGAACAAAATAATGCCAACCTGAATGATCATTTGGTTGCGTTACAACGTCAATTTACGAATCCTGCTGATCAGTCTTCTACTGCAAGTGAACCAGCGCCATCTGCCGCTATTCATACCGCCTTAAATCCAGTGATATTGGTTAAACAACAATTAGAACTCGTGCAGTTTGCTTTACAACAGCATCAATATATTTATGCAGTTGATAAACTCAACCAGCTTAATCAGTCCTTGGCCAGCTATACCCTTGCTCCTGCCTTAGAACGCAGCTTGCATGAAAGTATTACTAAAGATAAACAAGCCATTCAGCAATTTGTGATTTCCAAAAATCAGCAGCAACAAAGCTTTGATGATCTGATTCAGTTGATCGATCAAGATTTGCAAATGGCACAAGAAAATACCCATGTAGAACTGAAAAGACAGCAGCAACAGCATTTTTGGCAAGGTTGGTTTCAGTTGCAACGTGTCGATCTCGCTCCCGCAGAATTGATTAATCGACGGATTATTTTAAAAGAAGTACAACTACGTCTATTATTGGCTCGTCAGGCGATTAACGATGGACATTTAACTGAATATCAGCATGTGTTAAGCATGGCGATACAGCAATTGGCACAGCTTCCAGATCAATCTAGCCAAGATTTAAAACTTCGACTGGAAAAACTGAAACAACTTCCTGCGCTTCCTGTACCAAAACTCATCACACTTGAATTATTGGGCTAAGGAGCAACTATGCGCGTATTACTCCAGACTTATGCCTTAATCGCTTTGTGTGTATTGGCCTTACTCAGTGTGTTGAGTTATGGCTATGGGGCGGGTTATGTCTATATTTATTGGCGTGACTGGCAACTACAAACCAATGTCTGGATATTGTTGCTGTTGATGGGCGCATTGAGTCTATTCGCGCAATTCATCTGGATGGTCGTTCGACGATATTTACATCGTGAACAGCGTAAACTGGAAACGGTTTTTAATTTTTCGCATTTGCACCCGTATGAACAATTAGGGGTCATTTGGTTGTTAGAAGCAGCAAAAGATCAGCAAAGTTTTGTCAATCAGGTATTTGAAAAATCGGGTTTACTCAAGGGAATTGTTGAGGCCAAGCTGTTATTTCAAAATGCACAATATGATCAAGCTTTGCATGCGCTCAATGATACCTCGCCTATGGCATTTGAATTGGCTGAATTGCAACGAATAGAACTCCTTCTGGCGCAAGGTGAAACTGAACAGGCTCTTACCCATTTGGAGTTTTTACAACAGCATCAATTATCTCCGTGGTTGAAACAGGTTGAACAAGCCTATCAATATCGTATTACTGCATTGTGGGGACAGTTGGCATTACAGCAGCCTTGGGTGTATTTGCGCTCGCACAAGTACGGACATCTAGATCCGCAAAGTCGTGATCTGTGGTTACAACAACTTTTAACTCAGTTTGAACAGGCCTCTCTGGACGATTTGCAAGCACTCCAACAACGTTATCTGGACTTAGAGCAGGAAATTAAGACACGGCCTTATAGCAGCAAGCTGTTATGGCTTAAATTACTTGCGCGTTTACCAGATATGAGCTTGCCGCATGAAATGTTGGCCCTACATTTGTTAAATGAACAATTTGATCGCGATGTATTTTATTTATGGTTTCAGCAACAGTTGTTAAAGCAAAATCCAGATTATCAGGATATTGAAGCCAAAATAGATCAATTTGAACAGCGTTATTTGAGTATGCCTATACTGACCTTTGCAAAATGGCATGTCTATATGGCAACACAGCGGTCAACCGAAGCTGAAAAATTATTAGCGTTGTATCCAAATGATGTTCTGATGAGTTATTTGCGAGTCAAGTCGCAATTGAATGAAAGTCAGATTCAACAATTAAATTTAGTCTTTGAAAATGATGCTAATTTTCTACAGTTTAAAATATGAGTTAGATGATGAATGAACTTGCACAATACCCTGTAATTCACGAACAAGCGGTGGCATGGGGCGATATGGATGCCTTTGGTCATGTCAATAATGTTTTATATTATCGATATATTGAAAGTGCACGAATTCGTTATTTAGATGCTTTAAATATTTTTGATGAAAAGATATATACCGTGGTTGCATCAAATCAGTGCAAATATTTAAGTCCAGTATTTTATCCTGATACCTTGAAAATAGGTGCGCGAGTTGAGGAGATTCGTAATAGTGCATTTAGAATGAGTTATCTATTATGGAGTACAACGCAGGAAAAAGTAGTCGTAACGGGAGAGGCGGTCATGGTGGTGGTTGATCCTGTTCAGCTTACTAAACAAGTCATTCCAGAGCATGTAAAACAGAAAATTCTCATGCTAGAGCAACAAGTAAGACATCAGCTGAATACTTAATCTGTTTTTAAGTTTTCAATGAGATAAAAATCAAGATGTAATCAGACTTCGATTATTAATGTCGAGCCAAGCGGATTTGATTTTTCAAAAAAAATTATATTGCTTGTTTATGTTTTGTTGAAAAATCTAGAAATATGAAGGATATCCATAAGAGGCGATATCCTTTTTTTATGGACATAGTACCTCAATTGTTTTAATAGATTTGAGCGAATGTGGTTGCATAGATAATCACCTACTGGATATCAGGGATTAGACAGAACAATATGTCTGCTCTTTCATCACAGGAAAAACTAATTAAACTGAGGCAATAGAGTTTTAATTACGTTATTTATTAAACTAAGCCTACTTTTTATATTTTTGCGTGTTTTAATTAAGCTTATACTTATAATGAAATTGTTAAGGTATCAGAAGAATATAATGGTATTTGTAGTGTGTTGTTTAAAATTTCGCGTTAATACTTGATTAAGGTACTTAAACTAAACTATGATTAGTTTGAATTTAATTTAAATAATTAATTTTAAATTTTTTGTCTGAATCGCATTTTGTATTTGTATATTGGAGTAGGTTTTTAATGAAACCAGATATTAGTGAACTTTCGGTTGATGAGTTAAAACGGTTGCAAGAAGAAGCTGAGGCATTAATTGCATCTAAAAAAGATCAGGCAATTGAAGATGCTTATAATCAAATTTTAGCAGTTGCTGAGGCAGTGGGCTTTACGGTTGAAGAATTACTTGAGTATGGTGAGCAAAAGCGTAAAAAAACTACGCGTAAAGCCGTTGAGCCGCGCTACCGTAATAAAAATAATCCAGAAGAAACTTGGACAGGTCGTGGTAAACAACCTCGCTGGCTTGTTGCTGAACTTGAAAAAGGTGCAAAACTTGAAGACTTCTTGATCTAGTTTTCATCTTTTTGTCACTCAATCAGTTTAAAGTGAGAAAAACCAAGCAAGAATGCTTGGTTTTTTTATAGAGTTGAATTGGCGATGTTGAAAAAGTATGCATAATGTCTAAAAGAGAAAAATCTCAACAGGGAAAGGCAGTTTGCATAAGTGGTAATGGCTGAATGAAAAAAAAATCGAAGCAAGTGACATGGTGGATATTTGCCGTTATTGCATTTTTAGTCTTTGTGGTTTTACAAATTCCTGCGAATTGGTTAATTTCAAAATTTTCTAAAAATAATCAAACCCTCAGCAATGTCAGTGGCAACATTTGGCAAGGGCAAGCGGATTGGCATCGTGGTAATTTACGTGGCTCTTTACACTGGAATACGCGTCCACTCGATTTAATGTTATTACGGGTCGCTGCCGATGTTGAAGTCCATAGCGGTAATACCCAGTTGAATGGGGTTTTGGGTTATGGTTTTGGTAAAAAAATTATTGTTCGTCAACTCAGTGGTCAGATTGCGCCAGAAACTTTAAAGTCGGTTGTAAACTGGCAATGGCCAGCCAATAGCATTCAACTCAGCGATGTAAAATTTAATTATCAAAAAGATCATGGATTTACTCAAAGCGAAGGACAATTACATTGGGGGGGCGGTGCGTTAACTTATACGTACGGGCAGCGTCAAGAGCGTATGGATATGCCATCATTACAAGGACAATTACAAGATGCAGATGGACGTTTGCAAATTGATATCCGCGATCAACGTAATCAAAAAATGGCAAACCTCGCTTTTGATCAAAATCTCATGCTCGATGCTCAACTCACGCAGCGATTACTGTTAAATGTGCCTTCGTATGAAGGTAAAGCTGGTTTGGATACTTTTGTTATTAGTACCCGTCAACCATTGTTCTCAGGTGGATTGTAATGAAAGCAATGTTTGAACGTATGCAACAGATGCCGTGGCACAAATTCGATAAATTATCGGCCTTGGTGCTCGTTCTTCTGATTTTATGGCTCTGCTGGAAATTGGCTTCGCTATTTTGGTGGGTGGTTGCGCCGCCACAAGCCATGCAGTTTGATCGTGTCGAACTCGGTTCTATGCAGGCACAGATTCCAAATATCACCAGTTTTTCATTATTCAGTGAGCCGACTGCAACGGCAACGAACAGTAATCAGAGTTTTGAATTGCAAGGCGTGATGATTGGCTATCCAAATCGGTTTTCTTCTGCTGTGATTAAAGTGAATGATAAAGCCGAGCGTTATCGTGTGGGCGATACAATTGATAATAGTGCTTATCAGCTGTCGGAAGTGTATTGGGATCATGTGATTTTGCGTCAAAGCAATGGAGCTGTTCAGGAAGTTCGTTTCAAAGGACTCGAAAATGGGCTTTATCAACCCATTGTACCACCCACACAAACTACGCCCACGACACCGACAGCTCCCGCAGCTACGCAAGGGCCTAATGCCATGATTGGGCAAGCAATTCAACAAATGCAGCAAAATCGGGATCAATATTTGCAAAATATGGGGGTCAGTGCTGCCAATGGATCAGGCTATGAGGTGACCGATCATACCCCTTCAGCACTACGAAATACGTTAGGGTTAAGACCTGGGGATCGCATTCTTTCAGTCAATGGACAGGCAGTGGGTCAAGGACAAAATGACGTACAACTGCTAGAACAAGTGAAGCGCGAAGGACAGGTCAAAATAGAAATAAAGCGTGGTGATCAAGTGATGACCATACAACAAAGTTTTTAAGTGATGTTGATCATCATAACGAGTTAGGAAAAAGAGCAGGCTATGGCTTTATTAAATCATCATCGTCCACTTTGGGCTTTACTGGCAGCCGCTCCAGTGATGGCAGCTATTAGTACAAGTGCCTTTGCACAAACATGGAAGATTAACTTACGCGATGCTGATTTAACTGCATTTATTAATGAAGTGGCGGATATTACAGGGAAAAACTTTGCGGTCGATCCGCGTGTTCGCGGTAACGTGACGGTTATTTCCAATAAGCCTTTAAATAAAAATGAAGTTTATGACCTATTTTTAGGGGTTTTAAACGTCAATGGCGTGGTCGCTGTTCCCTCTGGTAATACCGTGAAACTGGTTCCAGATAGCAATGTCAAAAACTCAGGTGTGCCTTATGATGCGCGCAATAGTGCACGAGGCGATCAAGTGGTCACTCGCGTGATCTGGGTGGAAAATACCAACCCGAATGATCTGATCCCTGCATTACGCCCATTGATGCCGCAATTTGCCAATCTGGCTGCCGTGCCAGGAACCAATGCACTTATTGTTTCAGATCGCGCAGCCAATATTGCTCAGCTTGAAACCATTATTCGTAATCTGGATGGTACTGGGCAAAATGATGTCGAAGCGGTTGCCCTACAAAATAGTCAGGCAGAAGAAATCATAGGTCTGCTGGAATCGATGAGTTCAACAGGTTCATCAAAAGATCTCAATGGTTCGCGTGTGCGGATTATTGCGGATACTCGAACCAATCGAATTTTGGTCAAGGGAGATACAGGCAGTCGTAAACGTATTCGTAATTTGATTGAAACACTGGATGTCCCTTCGGCTGACCGTTTGGGTGGTCTAAAGGTTTTTCGTCTCAAATATGCGAGTGCCAAGAATCTGGCAGAAATTCTACAGGGTTTGGTGACAGGGCAATCGGTTTCAGGCTCGAACAGTACTGGTCGTAATAGTGCTGCCAGCTCAAGCTCGAATAATAGTAATAATGCTATTAATGGCCTAATTAACAATCAGAATAATGGTTCGAACTCAGGTAGTAGCTCGATTTCAACGCCATCGATTAACTTAAACAGTGGCTCAAGTTCCAACCAAAATCAAAACTCAATTACCAGTTTTAGCAATAACGGTGTCAGCATTATTGCAGACAGCTCACAAAATGCGTTGGTGGTCAAAGCGGACCCACAGTTGATGCGTGAAATTGAATCCTCTATTCAACAACTGGATATTCGTCGTGAACAAGTATTGATTGAAGCTGCGATTATTGAAGTATCTGGCGATGATTCAGATCAATTGGGTATTCAATGGGCACTGGGTGATTTAAGTAGTGGGGTCGGGCTAATTAGCTTTGGCAATGTAGGCGCAAGTTTGGCTTCCATTGCGGCAGGTTATGCCAGTGGTGGTACCGCGGGTGCTGCTGCGGCCATTGCGGGTGGCACCAATAAAGGCAATGGGGCGACGATTGGGCTAGGGAATTTTGATTCACGTAAAGCCTATGGTGCGCTCATTCAGGCACTTAAAACCAATACTAAGTCCAATCTGTTATCGACTCCGTCCATTGTCACCATGGACAATGAAGAAGCTTATATTGTGGTGGGGCAAAACGTTCCTTTTGTTACGGGTTCGGTAACAACGAACAGTACTGGTATTAATCCTTATACTACTGTTGAACGTAAAGATGTAGGCATCACGCTTAAAGTTGTACCGCATATTGGTGATAATGGCACGGTGCGTCTGGAAGTGGAACAGGAAGTGTCTGCGGTTCAGGATAAAGGTGAAGCGACTGATTTAATAACCAGTAAACGTGCGATCAAAACGTCGGTGTTGGCTGAACACGGGCAAACCGTGGTATTGGGTGGTTTGATATCAGATAACACCTTGCTTTCGCGTCAAGGCATTCCAGGTTTAAGTAGTATTCCTTATGTGGGGCGTTTATTCCGTTCGGATGCACGCAGTAATGAAAAGCGTAATTTGCTGGTATTTATTCATCCCACCATTGTCGGGGATGCGGATGATGTACGTCGTATTTCGCAGCAACGCTACAATCGACTTTATAGCCTTCAGTTAGCGATGGATAAGGAGGGTAATTTCGCCAAGCTTCCTGAGAATGTTGAAAATATTTATCAACCTTCAACTCCGCAAGTGCTTGCACAAGCGCAGAATCCAAATTATCAGCAAGTTCCATCTTCGGGGCAAAATCAGGTTATTACCACGCCAGTTGCCGTTGAGCCTGCTGTGCAGCGACAATCTATTGCCTTACCTGCAAAAGAGGTTGAACGGACTAAAAATACCGTGACCACCACTACAGTACGACCGGCCTCTTAACAGGATTGGCACGAAATCGTATTTTGAGCATGTTATGATGTGATCAAATCAAAATTAGAGAGTTTAGTTATGACTTGGAAGTTACAGGCGATTACGGGTGAGTTTACGGGGCAGGAAATAAGTGTCGATCACGATTTACTGGTTGGACGTGGTCAGGATGCAGATCTGGTTTTACAAGCCGCTGAGGTTTCACGTAAACATGCAGCACTTCTGTTAAAAGATGATCAGCTTTGGGTGCAAGATCTAAACTCTTCAAATGGGACCTTTGTCAATGATTTGCGCATTGAGCAGGAAGTACAACTGCACGAAGGTGATATTGTTCAATTTGCAGGACTCAAATTTTCGGTTTTAGCACCAGCACAGCAAAATCAGGATTTGCCAGAAATTGAAGTAGAACCTGTGGCAGAGACATCAGAACAACAAGTACTCAAAACCCCAGCGCAACAAATGAATGATGCGGGGATGCCTAGCCTGACTGAACGTGCCGCAGAAACATCCGTTAGTCGTGAAGGTATGCCGCAGTCGGTTGGTGTGCCAAAACCTGCACCGATTCCAGAAGGTGCAGAGGTTAAGACCCAAGTCGAACCTGCACCAACGCCAATTGAGCAGCCTGTATCTCGAGTTGAGCAGGAAAAAGAGCAGCAAAAAAATGCATCTGTTGGGCTCATGACGGTGGTTGTGATTATTATTCTTGCAGTATTGGCTTGGCTATTTTTCAAATAAGCAGGCCTTGCCTTTGAGATTGAGGGCATGCATCGGCATGCCTTTATTTATTGAATATTTAAAAAATTGAAAGCAGGATATGTGATGTCATTGTTACAACTTGAACAGCGTAAACTCATTTTATTTGATTTGGATGGAACCCTAGTCGATACTGCCTCGGATATGTATCACTCTATGAATTTAAGTTTAGAGCAGGTCGGTTGGGCGGCGGTGACGGAAGTACAGGTTCGACAATGGGTGGGACAGGGTACAGGTAAACTTTGCGATGCCGTTTTGCAGTTTTTATTTGGTCAAATTGAGCCTGATAAACATCAACAACTCTTAAAAAAATATTTGGAAGTCTATGAACAGGAGTTATGTGTTTATAGCCGTGTATTTGATGGCGTACAGGTTTTTTTAGACACGTGTAAAAATCATCATATTGAGATGGCATGTGTCACCAATAAACCCGAGCATTTAGCCAAAGAGCTATTACAGAAATTACAGATCGATCATTATTTTTCTCTGGTCGTGGGTGGAGACAGTTTGGCATTACGTAAACCAGACCCTTTACCGTTATTGCATAGTATGCAAGTCTTCAATACTACGCAGCCACAAACCTTAATGGTTGGGGATTCGAAAAATGATATCGAAGCGGCTCGACGTGCAGGTATCGATTGTATTGTAGTCAGCTATGGCTATAATCATGGAGAGAATATTTACGATAGTGATCCGCAACAAGTGGTCGATCGTTTGGATCAATTATTGGTTTAAATCAAGTCTTTTATCAAAGAGTGAATAAGGAGTGTGGCATGAGTTTGGTTCAGGTTTTCCGATGGCGATAATCGCGTCTTTTATCAACATTATCGTGCTTAACTAGAAACCATTGAGAGAAATTCATGACAACACTTGCACAGTTTGAACAGTTAAAAGCTGCGGGCTATAACACTATTCCCGTTTATCGCCAGCGTTTGGCGGATACGGAAACCCCACTTTCTGTTTTTGCACGACTCAAAGATCATACCCAAGCGTATTTATTTGAATCGGTTGAGGGGGGCGAAAACTGGGCGCGTTACTCCATTATTGGTTTAGGTGAATCAACCGTTTTTTCCTGCAATGCAGGACAGCTCACTATTAAAAATGCACAAGGTCAAATCGAAACGCAGCAATGCGCTGATCCTTTTCAATATATTCGTGACTATCAAAGCCAGTTTAAAGTTCCTCCACATGCTTTGATTCCAGCATTACCGCAATTTACAGGCGGTCTGGTGGGATATTTTGGTTACGATGCGGTACGTTATATTGAGCCACGTTTAAATAATGTGCCTGAAGCTGATCCAGTCGGTTTGCCTGATATTTGGATGATGTTATCTAAAACCGTCATTATTTTTGATAATTTAAAAGATACACTTTTCTTAATCGTTCATGCCGATACACAAGATGAAGAAGCTTATCAATCCGCGCAAAATCAACTGGATTCTTTAGAAAGATTATTGGCAACCCCTGTCAGTTTGCAAGCCAAAGCGCACACCGCACCCCATTTTGAATCTTTAACAGGTAAAGACAACTTTTTGGCCTCTGTTGAAACTGTCAAAGAATATATCCGAGCTGGGGATGTGATGCAGGTAGTACCGGGGCATCGTATGGTCTCAGATTTTGATGGTGATGCTTTACAGGTATATCGTGCTTTACGTCATTTAAACCCATCGCCTTACTTGTTTTTGGTGCAGGGCAGAACGTTGACCGATGATCAACCTTTTCATATTGTCGGGTCTTCACCTGAAATCTTGTCCAGACTTGAAGAGGGTATTGCGACTGTGCGCCCACTGGCAGGCACACGGCCTCGTGGTAAAACCAAAGAAGAAGATCTGGCTTTAGAGAAGGAACTATTGAACGATGAAAAAGAAATTGCTGAACATTTGATGCTGATTGACTTGGGTCGTAATGATGTTGGGCGTGTCTCTAAAATAGGCAAAGTTCAAGTGACTGACCGTATGGTGATCGAGCGTTATTCACATGTGATGCATATTGTCTCGAATGTACAGGGTGAAGTGCGCGATGACATCGATGCTTTGGATGTCTTTAAAGCCACTTTCCCTGCGGGAACCTTATCTGGCGCGCCAAAAATTCGTGCGATGGAAATTATTGACGAAGTAGAGCCAGTAAAGCGCGGAATTTTTGGTGGGGCAGTGGGTTATTTGGGTTGGCATGGTGAGATGGACATGTCGATTGCGATCCGTACCTGCGTCATTCGTCATAATAAAGTCTATGTACAGGCAGGAGCGGGGTTGGTTGCGGACTCAAATCCTGAGTCAGAATGGAATGAAACCCAAATAAAAGCTCGCGCAGTGATCAAAGCGGTTGAATTATCGTCAAACGGATTGATTTTATGAGTTTTTAGCGGTTTTTTTAAAAAAACCGCTTGCATCGTTTCTGAGTTTTGCTAAACTGCACACCGTTCCGATACGAAACGTACGAAACACTAAGAGACGCCGGCATAGCTCAGTTGGTAGAGCAACTGACTTGTAATCAGTAGGTCCACAGTTCGAATCCGTGTGCCGGCACCATATTAAAGTGTAGCGTAAGTGAAGTAAAGAACTAACACTGAAAGTTAAGTGTGATATTGGTGAGATTCCCGAGCGGTCAAAGGGAACAGACTGTAACTCTGTCGCGTAAGCTTCGAAGGTTCGAATCCTTCTCTCACCACCATTAACTTCGATTGAAGTGGTAAATGTACCAACGCTGTGCGGGAGTAACTCAGTTGGTAGAGTGGCAGCCTTCCAAGCTGCATGTCGCGAGTTCGATCCTCGTCTCCCGCTCCATCGAAGGATTATCGCTCTTATAGCTCAGTGGTAGAGCACTCCCTTGGTAAGGGAGAGGTCTCGAGTTCAAATCTCGATAAGAGCTCCAGATACAGTTTGGTGAATGAAAATTCACAAAAATTTCAAAAGCAGGCTTATTAGTCTGCTTTTAAAGTATTGGGCGTCTGTTTTTTTAGACTAATGTCGATGTGCTGTGTAGCTTCGGTGCCTTTTGTAGCCTCTTGTAGCTTGCTTTCGACTTAAATGAGGATGATCATCATGGCTAAAGCCAAGTTTGAACGTAATAAACCACACGTAAACGTGGGCACAATTGGTCACGTTGACCATGGTAAAACAACTCTTACTGCTGCAATCGCAACAATCTGTGCGAAAACTTACGGCGGTGAAGCGAAAGATTACTCACAAATCGACTCAGCTCCTGAAGAAAAAGCACGTGGTATTACCATTAATACTTCACACGTAGAATACGATTCTCCAATTCGTCACTACGCGCACGTAGACTGCCCAGGTCACGCCGATTATGTTAAAAACATGATCACTGGTGCTGCTCAGATGGATGGTGCGATCCTTGTATGTGCTGCGACTGATGGTCCAATGCCACAAACTCGTGAACACATTCTTCTTTCTCGTCAGGTAGGTGTACCTTACATCATCGTATTCTTAAACAAATGCGACCTAGTAGACGACGAAGAGCTTCTTGAGCTAGTAGAAATGGAAGTTCGTGAACTTCTTTCTACTTATGACTTCCCAGGTGATGACACTCCAGTAATCCGTGGTTCTGCGCTTAAAGCGTTGGAAGGCGACGCTGGCGAATACGGCGAGAAATCAGTTCTTGACCTAGTTGCTGCACTTGACTCTTATATCCCAGAGCCAGAGCGTGCAATCGACAAAGCATTCTTGATGCCAATCGAAGACGTATTCTCAATTTCTGGTCGTGGTACAGTAGTAACTGGCCGTGTAGAATCAGGTATCGTGAAAGTTGGTGAGTCAGTTGAAATCGTGGGTATCCGTGATACTCAAACTACGACAGTGACTGGCGTTGAAATGTTCCGTAAACTGCTTGACGAAGGTCGTGCAGGCGAGAACTGTGGTGTGTTGTTACGTGGTACTAAGCGTGAAGATGTACAACGTGGTCAAGTATTGACTAAGCCAGGTGCGATCAAGCCACACACTAAATTTGACGCAGAAGTATACGTACTTTCTAAAGAAGAAGGTGGTCGTCATACTCCATTCCTAAATGGTTACCGTCCACAGTTCTATTTCCGTACCACTGACGTAACTGGTGCAATCCAGTTGAAAGAAGGCGTGGAAATGGTTATGCCAGGTGACAACGTAGAAATGTCAGTAGAATTGATCCACCCGATCGCAATGGACCCAGGTCTACGTTTTGCGATTCGTGAAGGTGGTCGTACTGTAGGTGCTGGTGTTGTTGCGAAAGTAACTGCATAATCACTTTATACGGTTGCAATTTTTGAGCCGAGAGTCTAGACTCTCGGCTTGTGTGTCCTAGGTCAGTAGTTCAATTGGTAGAGCGTCGGTCTCCAAAACCGAATGTTGGGGGTTCGAGTCCCTCCTGGCCTGCCACGTTATGACAAGCTTGATGCTGACTTAAGTGTCATATAATAAGTCGCGAGTTCAACGACGAGTAAAAAAATGTCGAATGATAAATCGCGTGACGCATTAAGCGACGCGCCAATCCCTCAAAGAAATAATTCTGCCGAAGTTGTCACTTCTGGTTCGCCGTTGGATATTGTACTGTGGGTGATTGCACTGGTACTTTTAGTTGGTGCAGCCATGGTGAATCAATATCTACCTGCGTATTGGCCGCCTGCAAATAGTGTTTGGGTGCGCGTTGGTGTAATTATCGCTTGTATCGTTGTTGCTTTAGGTTTATTATACGCCACCCATCAGGGTAAAGGCTTTGTTCGTTTACTTAAAGATGCGCGACTTGAGCTGCGTCGAGTAACTTGGCCAACAAAACAAGAAACCGTGACCACATCTTGGCAGGTTTTGTTAGTGGTTATTATTACTGCAATTGTATTGTGGTGTTTTGACTATGGACTGGGTTGGTTAATTAAGTTAATTATCGGATAAAAGAGCTATGAAACGTTGGTACATTATTCATGCCTATTCTGGTTATGAAAAACAGGTAATGCGTTCTTTGAATGATCGTATTGCACGTAGCGCTGTTGCCGATAGCTTTGGTGAAGTCCTTGTTCCTACCGAAGAAGTGGTGGAAATGAAGGATGGTAAGAAGCGTAAATCAGAACGTAAGTTCTTTCCAGGCTATGTGTTGGTCGAAATGGAAATGAACGATGAAACTTGGCACATTGTCAAAGAATGTCCAAAAGTTCTGGGCTTTATAGGTGGAACAGCAGAAAAGCCTGCTCCGATTTCACAAAAAGAAGCTGATGCGATTCTTGCACGTGTGCGCAATACTGGTGAAGCACCTCGTCCTAAGACAATGTTTGAGCCAGGCGAAGAATTATTGGTGACTGATGGTCCGTTCACAGACTTTAAAGGAGTTGTGGAGGAAGTTCAGTACGAGAAGTCACGTTTAACGTTGACGATTAATGTATTTAACCGTCCAACTCAGGTTGAACTCGAATTTCGTCAAGTCGAAAAAGCGAATTAACCTGAATTGGTTGGAAAGCGCCCGATCTGATCGGGCATTTGTTATTACAGCATCCTGTATGTTGTGAAGTAAATGTTGGGGAGCCTAGCGGCGTTTGTACCCAGAGGTAATCTATAATGGCTAAGAAGATTGACGGCTATATCAAGCTGCAAGTTCCAGCTGGTAAAGCAAATCCATCTCCACCAATTGGTCCTGCTTTGGGTCAACGTGGTGTTAACATCATGGCGTTCTGTAAAGAATTCAATGCTGCGACACAAAAACTTGAAGTAGGTTTGCCTATTCCTGTCGTGATCACTGTGTACAACGATAAGTCGTTCACTTTCATCATGAAAACTCCACCTGCATCTATTCTTCTTAAGAAAGCTGCTGGTATTCAAAAGGGTTCTTCTGTACCAAACAAAACTAAAGTTGGTAAGTTGACTCGTGCTCAATTAGAAGAAATTGCGACTACGAAAGAACCAGATTTAACTGGTGCTGATTTAGACGCACGTGTTCGTACCATCGCTGGTTCTGCACGTTCTATGGGCTTGGAAGTGGAGCTATAAGACATGGCAAAGTTAACTAAACGTCAAAAAGCCATTGCTGCTGCTGTCGATACTAACAAAGTTTATACTTTGGAAGAAGCGGTACAAGTTCTTAACGATCTACCTGCTGCTAAATTCAAAGAGTCTTTGGATGTTGCAGTTAATCTGGGTGTAGATCCACGTAAATCTGATCAGGTTGTTCGTGGTGCAACTACACTTCCAGCGGGTACTGGTAAAACTGTACGTGTTGCAGTATTTGCTCAGGGTGCTGCTGCTGAAGCTGCTAAGGCTGAAGGTGCTGATATCGTAGGTTTTGATGATCTTGCTGAAAGCATTCAACAAGGTAATCTTGACTTTGATGTTGTGATCGCGGCTCCAGATGCAATGCGCGTTGTAGGTAAGTTGGGTACAATTCTTGGTCCACGTGGCTTAATGCCAAACCCTAAAGTGGGTACGGTTACTCCAGATGTTGCTGGTGCAGTTAAAAATGCGAAAGCAGGTCAGGCGCGTTACCGTGTAGACAAAGCAGGTATTATCCATGCTGCGATCGGTCAAGTAGGTTTTACCGCTGAAGCGATCCGTCAAAACGTTGAAACTTTAGTTGCTGACTTGAAAAAGTTAAAACCTGCAACTTCTAAAGGTGTTTATATCAAAAAGATCACTTTGAGCTCAACAATGGGCCCTGGTTTGACTGTTGATGTAAATAACGTTTCTAACTAATTTTAGTTAAAAGATTTTTAAAGGTCTTGGTGAATAAACGTATTTGATGAATCTTTGAGGATTCAAATATGTCATCAAGCGGACTTTGAATTGGTAAATATTAATTTGCCAGCGTCAAAGACCTCAGGTGGTTGGAGTTTAGACTTTGGCCTTAATTGATTGCCTGAGTAGACGCGGTGGTGTGATTTGTTCCTCCTCCGCGTGTAAGCCGAAAGGTTTACGAATTGGGAGTGCATCTAGCTCAGATGCATAAGTCACCTTAGGAGGTTTTACAATGGCTCTTCTTATCGAAGGCAAAAAACAGATCGTCGCAGAAGTCAACGAAGTTGCTTCTAAAGCGTTCTCTGCTGTTGTTGCTGATTATCAAGGTTTAACTGTCGAAAAACTTACTCAACTTCGTGTTGAAGCGCGTAAGTTAGGTGTTACTACACGTATCGTGCGTAATACTTTGGCTAAACGTTCATTTGAAGGTACTCAATTTGATATCTTGAATGACAACCTTGTAGGCCCAACAATTCTTGGTTTTTCAACTTCTGAAGACGACATGGGTGCAGCTGCACGCTTGTTTGAAGAATTTGCAAAAACGAACAAAGCATTTGAATTAAAAGCTGCTGCATTTGACGGCAAAGTTTATCAAGGTGCTGAAGTTAGCGTTATTGCAAACCTTCCAAACCAAGAGAAAGCACTTACTATGCTTGCCTCTGTTCTTCAAGCTCCTGTTTCGAAATTGGGTCGCTTACTTACAGCACTCAAAGAGAAAAACGAGTCAGAAGCAGCTTAATCACACTTTTACCTTATTCAATATCCATTTGGAGTTATTCTCATGGCTTTAACTAACGAAGAAATCTTAAACGCAGTTGCTGAAAAAACTGTTCTTGAACTTGTTGAATTAATCTCTGCTTTTGAAGAGAAATTCAATGTATCTGCTGCTGCTGTAGCTGTTGCTGCTGCTCCAGGTGCTGGCGCTGCTGCTGCTGAAGAACAAACTGAATTCAATGTTGAATTGACTTCTTTCGGCGCGAACAAAGTTGCTGTAATTAAAGCAGTTCGTGAAGCGACTGGTCTTGGTCTTAAAGAAGCGAAAGATCTTGTTGAAGGTGCTCCACAAGTTCTTAAAGAAGGCGTTTCTAAAGAAGAAGGCGAAGAGCTTAAGAAGAAACTTGAAGAAGCTGGTGCTACAGTTACACTTAAGTAATGCATCAAGGGGTCGATTTTTTGATAATCGGCCCCATAAAATGGCTGATGGCTCTTGGGTCATCAGCCTTTTTGCGTTACAATAATCGGCTCGATTTTTGTTTGTTTGATATAAAAACGCTCGATTTAAAGAACAAATGAAATAAATTCAAACGCTTACCAATATTTTTCTGGTTTAAAAATATTGTTAAGCGTTTTAATACCACTTAAAAATTGCAGCATTTGTAAAAGTGGTGGCCATATCGGCCTGCGTCATTCCATCCAAGCTCGTTCTGCAGGCGAGCCTGGTTTACTTTCCGAGGACTCCAGATGGCATACTCATATACCGAAAAGAAACGGATCCGTAAGAATTTTGGTAAATTGCCTAGCGTCATGGACGCTCCGTACTTGCTTTCGATTCAGGTCGATTCGTACAGAACGTTTTTACAAGATGGCAAAACACCGAAAAACCGCGAAGATATCGGTCTCCAAGCCGCATTTCGTTCAGTTTTTCCTATAGAAAGTTATTCTGGC
Organism: Acinetobacter sp. FDAARGOS_515; assembly: GCF_003938865.1. Lineage (NCBI taxonomy): Bacteria > Pseudomonadati > Pseudomonadota > Gammaproteobacteria > Moraxellales > Moraxellaceae > Acinetobacter > Acinetobacter sp. FDAARGOS_515. Next base: position 1,551,342 of record NZ_RKIX01000003.1, read on the forward strand.
AATGCTGCTTTAGAATTTGTTGAGTATAGTCTTGGTAAACCAGAGTTTGATGTACGCGAGTGTATTCTTCGCGGATCAACTTATGCGGCACCAATGCGCGTAAAAATTCGTTTGATCATTAAAGATCGTGAAACGAAATCAATTAAAGATGTTCGCGAACAAGAAGTGTATATGGGTGAAATGCCACTCATGACTGAGAACGGAACATTTGTGATTAACGGTACTGAGCGTGTCATCGTATCTCAGTTACACCGTTCACCAGGTGTGTTCTTCGATCATGATAAAGGTAAAACTCATTCAAGCGGTAAAGTGCTGTATTCAGCACGTATTATTCCTTACCGTGGTTCATGGTTAGACTTTGAATTTGATGCCAAAGATTTGGTTTACGTGCGTATTGACCGTCGTCGTAAGCTATTGGCTACGGTTATTCTACGTGCACTGGGTTATAACAATGAGCAAATCCTTGATTTGTTCTATGAAAAAGTACCTGTGTATCTGGACATGGGCAGCTACCAAATTGATCTTGTGCCTGAACGTTTACGCGGTGAAATGGCGCAGTTTGATATTACTGATAATGACGGTAAAGTCATTGTAGAACAAGGCAAACGTATTAATGCGCGTCATGTTCGTCAAATGGAAGCGTCTGGTCTAAGCAAGCTTTCAGTGCCTGATGAGTATCTGTATGAGCGTATCACTGCTGAAGATATTACACTAAAAGATGGTGATATCATTCCTGCCAACACTTTGCTCAGCCATGAAGTCATGGTCAAGCTAGCTGAAGGCGGCGTAAAGCAGTTTAATATCCTGTATACCAACGATATCGATCATGGTCCGTTTATTGCGGATACTTTACGTGCTGATACCACATCAGGTCGTGAAGAAGCACTGGTTGAAATCTACAAGGTAATGCGTCCAGGTGAGCCACCAACGAAAGAAGCGGCTGAAAACTTGTTTAATAACTTGTTCTTCTCTTCTGAACGTTATGATTTGTCACCTGTCGGTCGTATGAAGTTTAACCGTCGTTTGGGTCGTCCTTACGAAGTCGGTACAGATCAAAAATCACGTGAAGTTGAAGGTATTCTCTCTAATGAGGATATCACTGATGTATTACGTACATTGGTTGAGATTCGTAACGGTAAAGGTGAAGTCGACGATATCGATCACTTGGGTAACCGTCGTGTCCGTTCAGTTGGTGAAATGACAGAGAACCAGTTCCGTGTGGGTCTGGTGCGTGTTGAACGTGCTGTTAAAGAGCGTTTAAGCCAAGCTGAAACCGATAACTTGTCTCCACAAGACTTGATCAATGCGAAACCTGTTGCTGCCGCGATCAAAGAATTCTTTGGTTCAAGTCAATTGTCTCAGTTTATGGATCAAAACAATCCATTGTCTGAAATTACACACAAACGTCGTGTATCAGCGCTTGGGCCAGGTGGTTTGACACGTGAACGTGCAGGCTTTGAGGTACGTGACGTGCATCAAACTCACTATGGTCGTGTGTGTCCGATTGAAACGCCTGAAGGTCCAAACATTGGTTTGATCAACTCGCTATCTGTCTATGCAAAAGCCAACGATTTTGGTTTCTTGGAAACGCCTTATCGTAAAGTAGTCGATGGTCGTGTAACTGACGATGTTGAATATCTTTCTGCGATTGAAGAAGTGGGGACTGTGATTGCACAGGCCGACTCTGGTGTTGATGCAGAGGGTAACCTCGTTGAAGAAATGGTTTCAGTCCGTCATCAGGGCGAATTTGTACGTATGCCTCCTGAAAAAGTGACGCATATGGATGTTTCTGCGCAGCAAGTTGTTTCTGTAGCAGCATCATTGATTCCATTCCTTGAACACGATGATGCGAACCGTGCCTTAATGGGTTCGAACATGCAACGTCAGGCAGTGCCAACTTTACTTGCGGATAAACCGCTTGTGGGTACGGGTATGGAAGCGACCGTTGCACGTGACTCAGGCGTCTGTGTAATTGCAAAACGTGGTGGTGTGATTGAGTTTGTTGATGCATCACGTGTGGTCATTCGTGTTCATGAAAATGAAATGATCGCGGGTGAAGCAGGTGTTGATATTTATAACCTGATCAAATACACCCGTTCTAACCAAAATACTTGTATTAACCAGAAAGTTCTTGTGAATCTGGGCGATAAAGTTGGTCGTGGTGATGTATTGGCTGATGGTCCTTCTACCGATGGCGGTGAGTTGGCATTGGGTCAAAACATGCGCGTCGCGTTCATGACGTGGAATGGTTATAACTACGAAGACTCAATCTTGTTATCTGAGCGAGTTTTGCAGGAAGATCGTTTAACTTCAATTCACATTCAGGAATTATCGTGTGTTGCGCGTGATACCAAGTTAGGTGCAGAAGAAATTACTGCCGATATTCCGAATGTAGGTGAAGCTGCTCTATCCAAGCTAGATGAGTCTGGTATTGTGTATATCGGTGCGGAAGTGACAGCGGGTGATATTCTGGTAGGTAAAGTAACGCCTAAAGGTGAAACTCAACTTACGCCAGAAGAAAAATTACTTCGCGCGATCTTCGGTGAAAAAGCGGCTGATGTGAAAGATTCATCTTTACGTGTTCCGTCTGGTACGAAAGGTACTGTCATCGATGTACAAGTCTTCACACGTGATGGTCTTGAGAAAGATGATCGTGCACTTGCGATTGAAAAAGCGCAATTGGATTCGTACCGTAAAGATTTGAAAGAAGAATACAAAATCTTTGAAGAAGCAGCACGTGAACGTATTGTGCGCTTATTAAAAGGTCAGGATTCTAACGGTGGTGGCACGACTAAACGTGGTGACAAACTGACTGAAGATTTATTGTCTGGTCTTGAACTGGTCGATTTACTTGAAATTCAACCAAGTGATGAAGGCATCGCTGAGCGTTTAAGTCAAATTCAAGTATTCTTGAAAGAGAAGAGTGCTGAAATTGATGAGAAATTTGCTGAGAAAAAACGCAAATTAGCGACGGGTGATGAGTTAACGACGGGTGTCTTGAAGGTCGTTAAAGTTTATCTTGCCGTTAAACGTCGTATTCAACCAGGTGATAAAATGGCGGGTCGTCACGGGAACAAAGGTGTTGTTTCTAACATCTTGCCTGTAGAAGACATGCCACATGATGCCAATGGTGTACCTGTTGATATCGTGTTGAACCCGTTAGGTGTACCGTCACGTATGAACGTGGGTCAGATTCTGGAGACACATCTGGGATTGGCAGCCAAAGGTCTGGGTGAGCAAATCGATAAGATGTTGCAACAACAGCGTACCATTGCCGAACTTCGTATCTTCCTTGATAAGATCTACAACAAGGTCGGTGGTGAGCAAGAAGATCTAAACAGTCTGACTGATGACGAAGTCTTAGTATTGGCTGGCAATTTGCGTAAAGGTGTGCCTTTAGCAACTCCTGTATTTGATGGTGCTGAAGAAAGTCAAATTAAAGAGCTACTTGAGTTGGCTGAATTGCCACGTACTGGTCAACAGATTTTGTTTGATGGACGTACAGGTGAACAGTTTGACCGTCCTGTAACCGTAGGTTATATGTACATGTTGAAACTGAACCACTTGGTGGATGACAAGATGCATGCGCGTTCAACAGGTTCATATTCTCTGGTAACGCAACAACCATTGGGTGGTAAAGCTCAATTCGGTGGTCAGCGTTTCGGTGAGATGGAAGTCTGGGCACTTGAAGCTTATGGCGCAGCATATACCCTTCAGGAAATGCTCACTGTGAAGTCGGATGACGTTGAAGGTCGTACACGTATCTATAAGAACATTGTAGATGGTAACCATTATATGGATCCGGGTATGCCTGAATCATTCAACGTATTGACCAAAGAGATCCGTTCTTTAGGTATCAACATTGAACTGAAAAATGGTGACTAAATCCCCCTCGATTCCCCTTTGTTAAAGGGGGCCCCTCTTTTCAAAGAGGGGTTAGGGGAGATTTTCAAATTTCAGTAAAAACAATATTTGTGACCCAGTCGGATGAGCCTAGCTCTCTGACACACGGAGAAAAAAATTGAAAGACTTGCTCGATATCATGCGTAAGAAAACGGATTCTGACGGTCATGCACCCGTTGAATTCGACCGTATCCGTATTGGTCTTGCGTCACCAGAAATGATTAAGTCATGGTCTCACGGTGAAGTGAAAAAGCCTGAGACAATCAACTACCGTACGTTTAAACCAGAACGTGATGGTTTGTTCTGTGCCAAAATCTTTGGTCCAGTCAAAGATTACGAATGCTTGTGTGGTAAATACAAGCGTATGAAATACAAAGGCGTCATTTGTGAAAAATGTGGCGTTGAAGTCACCACTGCAAAAGTTCGTCGTGAACGTATGGGTCACATCGAGCTTGCTTCGCCAGTGGCGCACATCTGGTTCTTGAAATCATTACCAAGCCGTATTGGTTTATTACTAGATATGACACTTCGTGATATCGAACGTGTGTTGTATTTCGAATCTTATGTCGTGACTGATCCTGGTATGACTCCATTTGAGAAATACCAGTTACTCAGCGATGAAGAATATTATAACGCACTTGAAGAACACGGTGATGAATTTACCGCGAAAATGGGTGCGGAAGCGGTTCAGGATTTGTTGAAAGACATCGATCTTGAAGCTGAAATCGCACGTCTTCGTGAAGAAATTCCACAAACAACCTCAGAGACGAAACTGAAAAAAGCGTCTAAGCGTCTGAAGTTGATGGAAGCGTTCAAAGAGTCAAACAACAAGCCAGAATGGATGGTGATGAATGTACTACCAGTACTTCCACCAGACTTGCGTCCGCTTGTACCACTTGAAGGTGGTCGTTTTGCGACGTCTGATTTGAACGATCTTTACCGTCGTGTAATTAACCGTAACAACCGTTTGAAGCGTCTTCTTGACCTTGCAGCGCCAGATATCATCGTACGTAACGAAAAACGTATGTTACAAGAATCTGTTGATGCATTACTTGATAATGGTCGTCGTGGTCGTGCGATCACAGGTTCAAACAAACGTCCATTGAAATCTTTGGCAGATATGATCAAAGGTAAACAAGGTCGTTTCCGTCAGAACTTGTTGGGTAAACGTGTTGACTATTCTGGTCGTTCGGTCATTACCGTTGGTCCTACTTTACGTTTGCATCAATGTGGTCTTCCGAAGAAGATGGCACTTGAACTATTCAAGCCATTTATTTTCGCAAAATTGCAGGCATCTGGTCAGGCAACCACCATTAAAGCTGCCAAGAAAATGGTTGAGCGCGAGACTCCTGAAGTTTGGGACGTTCTAGCGAATGTGATTCGTCAGCATCCAGTGATGTTGAACCGTGCACCGACACTTCACCGTTTGGGTCTACAAGCCTTTGAACCGATTTTGATCGAAGGTAAAGCGATTCGTTTGCATCCATTGGTCTGTACTGCATTTAACGCCGACTTTGACGGTGACCAAATGGCAGTACACGTTCCATTGACCTTGGAAGCACAGCTTGAAGCACGTGCTTTGATGATGTCGACCAACAACATCTTGTCACCAGCCAATGGTGAGCCAATTATCGTTCCGTCTCAGGACGTGGTCTTGGGTCTTTACTACATCACGCGTGATGCAGTCAATGCCAAAGGCGAAGGCATGGTCTTTGCTGATACGCACGAAGTAAACCGTGCTTTGGCCACCAATAAAGTTGCGATCCATGCACGTGTAAAAGTGCGTGTGCATCAGACTGTGATTGATGAAAATGGTCAGCGTGAAAAGCAAACCATTATTGTGGATACCACACCCGGTCGTTGCTTACTTTGGGAAATCGTTCCAGAAGGCTTAAGCTTTGACATGATCAACCTTGAGATGACCAAGAAAAACATCTCAAAACTGATCAACTCTTGCTACCGTAAATTAGGTCTAAAAGACACCGTCATCTTTGCTGACCAATTGATGTATTTGGGCTTCCGTCAAGCGACTCGCTCAGGTGTATCGGTGGGTATGGAAGACATGGTCATTCCGCCACAAAAGCAAGTCATTATTGACAAAGCAGAAACTGAAGTTCGTGAAATTGAACAACAGTTTGAACAAGGCTTTGTGACTGCGGGTGAGCGTTATAACAAAGTGGTCGATATTTGGGCGCGTACTAACGATCAAGTCGCTAAAGCGATGATGGATAATTTGTCATTTACCAATGTGAAGAACAAACAGGGTGAAGACGAGAAACAAAAATCGTTCAACAGCATCTACATGATGTCTGACTCTGGTGCACGTGGTAGTGCGGCTCAGATTCGTCAGTTGGCGGGTATGCGTGGTTTGATGGCAAAACCAGATGGTTCGATCATTGAAACGCCAATTAAAGCGAACTTCCGTGAAGGTCTAACGGTTCTTCAGTACTTTATTTCAACGCACGGTGCGCGTAAAGGTTTGGCCGATACAGCATTGAAAACTGCGAACTCAGGTTACTTGACTCGTCGTTTGGTTGACGTAGCACAAGACTTGGTGATTACTGAGCCAGACTGCGGTACTGCGGGCGGTTTAGTCATGACGCCATTCATTCAGGGTGGGGATGTGATTGAGCCATTACGTGATCGCGTATTGGGTCGTGTAACAGCAGAAGATGTACGTCGTGCATCGGACAATGAAGTGGTATTGCCACGTGGCACTTTGATTGACGAGAAAATTGCAGCTCAGCTTGAAGAAGCGGGTGTCGACGAAGTGAAAGTTCGTTCAGTCATCGCATGTGAATCGTCATTTGGTGTTTGTGCGAAATGTTATGGTCGTGATTTGGCTCGTGGTCATCAGGTTAACCCAGGTGAGTCTGTTGGTGTTATGGCAGCTCAATCGATTGGTGAACCAGGTACACAGTTAACCATGCGTACCTTCCACGTGGGTGGTGCTGCAAGCCGAACTTCTGCTGCAAACAGTGTACAAGTGCGTAACAAAGGTACTGTACGTTTCCATAATGTGAAAACGGTACAACATGCTAAAGGTCACTTGGTTTCTGTTTCGCGTTCAGGCGAAATTGGTATTGCCGATGAGTTAGGTCGTGAGCGTGAGCGTTATAAACTGCCTTATGGTGCAAGCATTCTGTTGAAAGACGGTGAGTATGTTGAAGCAGGCGGTATTGTCGCAACTTGGGATCCGCATACACATCCACTTGTAACAGAAGTGGCAGGTAAAGCGCGATTCAGTCAAATTGCGGATGGTGTCACTGCAACGTCGAAAACTGATGATGCGACGGGTATGACTACGGTTGAAATCTTGCCTGTGACAGCACGTCCTGCATCTGGTAAAGATTTACGTCCTGCAATCGTGTTGGATACAACCGATGGTGGCGAGCAGTTCTACTTCTTGCCACAAAATACCATCGTAACCGTACGTGATGGTGAAACCATTGGTGTGGGTGATGTTATTGGTCGTGTGCCACAAGAAACTTCACGTACTCGTGATATTACTGGTGGTCTACCGCGTGTAGCTGATTTGTTCGAAGCACGTAAGCCAAAAGAGCATGCGATCTTGGCAGAAATATCAGGTATCGTGAGCTTTGGTAAAGAGACCAAAGGTAAAAACCGTTTGGTGATCACGCCTGATGATGGTTCTGAAATCTACGAAGAATTGATTCCGAAATGGCGTCAAATCAACGTGTTCGAAGGCGAGCATGTGAATCGTGGTGAAACCATTTCTGATGGTCCACAAAATCCACATGACATCTTGCGTTTGAAAGGTGAAGTGGCATTGACCAACTACATCGTGAACGAAGTTCAGGACGTTTATCGTCTACAAGGTGTAAAAATCAACGATAAGCACATTGAAGTCATCGTACGTCAAATGTTGCGTAAAGTTGATATCACTGATGGTGGTGATACCAGCTTCATCAAAGGTGAGCAAGTGGATTACATCCGTGTCGTTCAAGAAAACCAAGCAGTCTTGGCTCAGAACAAGTTCCCTGCGAAGTTTGAACGTCAATTGATGGGGATCACCAAAGCATCGCTTTCGACTGACTCATTCATCTCTGCTGCATCGTTCCAGGAAACCACTCGTGTGTTAACTGAAGCGGCTGTAACAGGTAAAGAAGATGATTTACGTGGCTTGAAAGAAAACGTAGTTGTGGGTCGTTTGATCCCAGCAGGTACGGGTCTAGCGTATCATCTTGAACGTCGTCGTCAGGAAGCTGAAGCGGCTGAGTATGAATTGCACAACGACTTTAGTGATGTTGATCAAGCTTTCAGTCAGGCATTAAACTCTGATCAATTTTAAAGATTGATTGAAAAAGAAAGGCACCTACGGGTGTCTTTTTTTATGCAAAGAAATAGATGAATTAGTCCGAGTTTTTTGATTACAAAATCACTGCATGGATGGGGCATTTTGTTACATGATCTTATTAAAAAATTCTCCAAAAATGCTTATTCTGATAGGTATTAAACGAGGAGCTAAGCATGAAAAAAACAATGAGTTTAATGGCGATCGCTGTCATGTCGACCGCAATTCTCGCTGGTTGTCAGGATATGAGTCCATCGAATCAACGTATTGGCGCTGCTGCTTTAGGTGGTGCTGTTGGTGGTGGTGTGGGTAACCATGTGGGTGGTGGCGTTGGTGCTGCTGCTGGCGGTGCTTTAGGTGGTGGCGTAGGTGCTAATGCCAAAGGTGGTAATAGTAGCTCAACAACCAGTAGTGCCGTTGGAGCGGGTATTGGATCAGTCGTCGGCAAGGCGATATTTGGTGGTGATGGTGGTGCTGCGGTTGGTGGAGCCATTGGTGGCGGCGCAGGTGCAGCCATTCAAGAGAAAAAATAATGTTTTCTCGATGACCAAAAAGACAGCTTCAAGCTGTCTTTTTTGATAGGAATTTAGACAAATATAGAATCTTTGATTTTATCAAAACCCTTTAAATTTCAAATAAAAATAAGATCAATGATACTTTTAAAATGGTTTTGGCTTTTTACGACGAATATAAAGTGTTTTTTGAATCTCGGCGATTCTGACACCAGATTCATCAAAAATATTAACGGTATAGTTTCTTAGCACTGGTGCATAATTTTCGGCGAGTTCACGGATATGCTCAAGTTCCATCGCATCTAGGCGAATATCTGCATATACGGTACTTCGTCCAGGTGATAAAAAATTGATATTGGCAGACTTATCCCAAACGATATATTTTGAGCCCAGATGATGCATGAGGATCAACATATAAAAAGGATCCACCATCGAGTATAAGCTCCCCCCAAAATGAGTCCCGACAATATTTTGGTTTTTTCGGGTGAGTGGCATCTTGACCCGAATGTAATAATTTTTCAGGTCAATTTTATCAATGCTAATCCCCGCACCGCGATAAGGTGAGTAGCGATTAATAATAAACTTTGATACAGCGGGTATGGTTTGAAGTTGCTTTAAAATATTCATGAGGGTCAATTGATTTTCTATATGCTATCTTCATACTAAATAACTAACATCATTCTGGCATTGATAGCAATGCCTAATCCGATTAAAGAAATGGTCAATCAAAAACAAAAAAGGAAATGGCATGCATCCTCAGATTCACACTGTCCAAACTTCCGATCAGCAGACCTTATGTGCTAAGACATGGGGCGATCAGCAAAAACCAGCCTTGGTACTGGTTCATGGTTATCCTGATAATCAGGAAGTCTGGGAGTCGATTATTCATGAGCTGATCGATGATTTTTATATAATCACCTATGATGTTCGTGGTGCTGGTCAATCCAGTATTCCTAAGCATATTCGGGATTATCGGCTTGAACGCCTTTCTCTGGATCTGGAAGCAGTTGTCAATCAATTGTTGTTAGATCGACCATTTCATTTGGCTGCGCATGATTGGGGATCGATCCAAAGCTGGGAATCGGTGACTGAACCTAAATTTAAAAATCGTATTTTGTCTTATACCACGATTTCAGGCCCTTGTTTGGACCATGCTGCTTGGTTGCTACGTGATGAAGTTAAAACTCATCCAGCTAATTTTTTGAAGAAATTATCAAAATCATGGTATATCGGCGCATTTCATCTGCCCTTCATTGCACCTACCGTCTGGCATTATTTCACTCCCGAAAAATGGGGAAAAATCTTAAATGGTTTGGAAAGGAAGCAAGATTTACCATTGAATTTCCATATTGCGAGTGATGGAAAATATGGGATTAATCTTTATCGAGCGAATTTTATTCCAAGCTTGACTCGACCACGTCAGCGCTATGCACAATGCCCAGTTCAGGCTGTGGTACTTATGCGTGATGCTTTTGTCAGCCCTGATTATATTTTAAAAGAAACGCCAAAATGGGTGGAGCAATTTGAATATGTTGAACTGGATGCCAATCATTGGGCAATGTTGAGTGAACCGCAAAAAATGGCAGACTATATTCGTCAGTTTGCTTGGTCTCAACAGCCAGTTTAATTCAATGGTCGCAATAAAAAACCACCTTTACATTGCCATGAAAGGTGGTTTTTTATATCAGTTAACATTGATTAGATTTTCGGCTTGACCCAAATCTTGTAAGCAACAGCTAATAGAAGTAACCAGAAAATGCCGACATACAGGGCAGGGCGCGTATCAGGGAAGTAGCCAATCACCGCAATCACAAAGATCATAAATGCGGTGGCAAGTGCAGGCGCTACAGGCCAACCAATCATCGGGAAATCAAGCTTTTTAATTTCATCACTCGATAATTTTCTGCGCATGCCAAAATGCGATAATAAAATCATCAGCCAAACATAGACCGTCGCAAAAGTCGCGATCGAAGCAATAATTTCAAATACATTTTCAGGAATTAGGTAATTTAGAACCACGCCAATCAACAATACGCCAGCCATGACCACCACGGTCATCCACGGCACACCGAATTTAGACGTTTTACGGAACACTTCAGGTGCTTGTCCTTTGAGTGCCATACCGTACATCATACGACCTGCGCCAAATACATCGCTATTAATCGCTGAAATAGCTGCTGTAATTACCACGACATTCAATACGGCAGCAGCAGATTTAATGCCTAAACTCTCAAAAATTTGTACAAATGGACTGCCTTGAGTCCCGATCTGATTCCATGGAAAAATCGACATTAAGACAAAAATAGTCAAAACATAGAATAGGATAATTCGGATCGGAACAGCATTAATGGCACGTGGAATGGCCGTTTTCGGATTTTCTGTTTCACCTGCGGTAATGCCGATGATTTCAATTCCACCAAAAGCGAACACGACCACTGAGAAACAGGCGATGACCCCCATTACTCCATTTGGCATAAAGCCACCATGTTCCCATAGATTAGAAATACCAGGATTAAAGCTGGTATTGGGAACATGCAAACCATAAAACATAATGCCAAAGCCGCCACAGATCATGGCAACAATGGCACTCACTTTAATAATCGATAGCCAGAATTCAAGCTCACCGTAAAATTTGACATGAATCAGATTAATCGCACCCAAAAAGAAGATGAGCGATAAAATCCATGTCCAGCGTGGCACATCAGGAAACCAAAATCCCATATAGATACCAAAAGCGGTGACATCTGCTATGGCGACAATCACCATTTCAAAAACATAGGTCCAACCTGTGGTGAAACCAGCCAAAGGGCTCACATAATCGGAAGCATAACGACTAAAGGAGTCTGAAACTGGGTTGTGTACGGCCATTTCGCCAAGCGCACGCATCACGATATAAATGGCAATGCCCGCGATGACATACGCCATCAAGACTGCGGGACCTGCTAGCTTAATAGCAGAAGCTGATCCATAGAACAGACCTGTCCCAATGGCAGAGCCTAAAGCTAAAAAACGGATGTGGCGTGTATTGAGTCCACGCTTTAAAGAAGAATTCTGTGACATCGATTACTCCAATTCTTGCGCGTATTGTATCGGAGCTACATTCAATGTTCACTTTATTTATATAAAAAATGAAAAATTTGGGCTGGACAAGACATTGATCGAAATAAACTTGCAAATTTATTTAAATTAATTAAATTAACAAAATGGAAGATTAAAAATAAATATAAGCTTGTGATTAAATATTTTAAAATAATAGACTTCTTTGATCATTAGTTGAATTTTTTTATTTTTCTCCCATAGGTGGAAATAAAAAGCCCTTGTGAATATAGTTTAATAGTCACAAAATCTTATTATTTTGGTTGGTTTTAAAGTATATTAATTTAATCGGATTTATTTGTGTTTAATTTGGCATTTTAAAAACATACTAAAATACTCTGATTAAAATAAATAAATAAGAATATCATTGCTTTATAAATAATGTTTAAAATGTGTTTATAATCTGTATTGCGTTTAATATATATATAATATTATGATGTTATCAAGATATTAAGAGGTAATAAAAATGTTGAAACAAGCTGCTGTTATTGCATTATTAGGTTTGTCTTCTTCTGTTTTTGCAGGTGATTGGCAGGTTAAAGTCGGGGCAAGTTATATTGCGCCAACCAGTGATACTCAAACTGCATTAGGCAAAGTTGAAGCGGATGATGAGTTTGCTTTTACACCATCTGTTGAATATTTCTTTGGTGACTCACCATTCTCTGCTGAATTACTTCTTGCAACACCGATTAACCATGACGTGTTATTGGATGGTAATAAGGTTGCAAGAGTAAAACATTTACCACCAACCATCACAGCAAAATATAACTTTAAAAACGCGACACGCTTTACACCATATATTGGTGTGGGTGCAACTGCTTTCATTCCATGGGATGAGTCAGGTGTAGCAGATAAAGTCAAAAATGATTACGGTTTTGCGGGACAAGTTGGCTTCACTTTCCAACCTGCTGATGCAAAAAATTGGGGTGTTTACTTCGATGTACGTTATGCAGATTTGAGCCCAGAAGTTCGTTTAGTCGACAACTTAGGTACATTTGATTTAGATATCGACCCAGTGATTTATACACTAGGTTATAGCTATAGATTCTAAGGAAGATATAGCCTTTTAAAACTCCCTCGTGGGGAAGGGAGTTTTTAACTGATAATGCACTTAATAATAATGATATAGAGAACAACAATAATATGATCATCGGCATGATAAGCCTGACAGGAAACTGTGAGGCTTTTTTTATGGTTGTGACTGATGTTGTACAGAAAATGGCAAAAATTTACTTATTCAAATGAACATAATTGTTAAAGTTAAAATAATAAATCTAACAAGAGCGTTTCAATGAAAAAATTACGAATAGTTCTGCTCAGTAGTTTATTTTGTATAAATGGTTTAAGTCACGCGCATGCTGCAAGTTTCTCCTGCGATAAAGCCAAAACCAGTACAGAAAAAACCATTTGTCAAAACCGCAGTTTAAATGATGCCGATGTAAAAATGGCAACAACTTATAATATTGTTGTTCACGCCTTGCCAATGGGCGGACGTGATGCCGAGAAAGGTGCGCAATATCAATGGTTAAAACAGCGGGATAGCTGTCGTGCAAATGTAAGTTGTATCACACAGCGTTATACCGAGCGTCAAAAGCATCTGGATGATATCGTGCAAAATCGTATTTTAACGCAAGGTCCTTTTTAAACCAGATAAAAATCTTCGCTTTTGCTATTGAAAAAGTCGTGACTCACTCCAATACATACAACATCAAAGAATTCGCTAACATGAATGGTATTTTAGGAGTGAGTGATGAGCGAACAAAAAACGTCACAGAATTATAGCTTTCAGGCAGAAGTCGCCCAACTTTTACATTTAGTGACCCATTCACTATATTCTAATCCAGAAATTTTTCTACGCGAGCTGATTTCAAATGCATCAGATGCTTGCGATAAATTGCGTTTTGAAGGGATTAATCATCCAGAATATTATGAAAATGATCCAGATTTACATGTACGCGTAACTCTGGATAAAGAGCATAAAACTATTACTATTTCAGACAATGGGATTGGTCTCAATCAGCAGGAAGCGATTGATAATCTGGGAACGATTGCCAAATCTGGTACCAAAGATTTCATGTCTAAATTAACTGGTGATCAAAAATCTGATGCACAGTTAATCGGTCAGTTTGGTGTGGGTTTTTACTCTGGATTTATTGTTGCAGATAAAATCACCGTTGAATCGCGTCGTGCGGGTTTGCCTGTGGACCAAGGCGTACGTTGGGTGAGTGGCGGTACTGGTGAATTTGAAGTTGAGCAAATCCACAAGGATTCACGTGGCACAGATATTATTTTACATTTACGTGATGATGCACTTGAATATTTAGAAAGTTATAAAGTTAAGCAAATTATCAATAAATATTCAGATCACATCAGTCTGCCAATTCAAATGCAAAAAGAAGTCTGGCAAGAGGATGAGGTGGCCGAAGGCGAAGAACAAGCAGCCAATGGCAAAATGGTCAAAACTGAAGAATGGGAAACCATTAACTCAGCCAGTGCGCTTTGGACACGAAATAAAAATGAAATTTCAGAAGAACAATATATCGAGTTCTATAAAAATCTGAGTCATGATTTTGATGCACCGTTGGCTTGGGCGCATAATCGGGTTGAAGGTAGCACAGAATATACCCAGCTTCTTTATATTCCAGCTAAAGCACCGCATGATATTTTTACCCGTGAAGCTAAGGCAGGCATTAAGCTGTATGTGAAACGTGTCTTTATTATGGATGATGCGGATCATCTGATTCCAAATTATTTACGTTTTGTACAAGGGGTGGTGGACAGTGCTGATTTGCCGCTGAATGTAAGTCGTGAGCTGTTACAGGAAAGTCGCGATGTTAAAACCATTCGTGAAGGTAATGCCCGTCGCGTATTAACCCTGCTTGATGGTCTGGCAAAATCAGAAGATGAAAAAGATCAGGAAAAATTCAAAACTTTTTACACCGAATTTGGTGCAGTTCTTAAAGAAGGTTTAGGCGAAGACTTTGGAAATCGTGAACGTATTTTAAAACTTCTGCGTTATGCAACCTCAAATCATGATGAGGTGAGTACTTCGCTGGCTGATTATAAAGCACGTATGAAAGAAGGGCAAAAAGCGATTTATTACGTGACCGCAGATAGTCTCAATGCCGCTAAAAACTCTCCACAACTGGAATTATTTAAGAAAAAAGGCATTGAAGTTTTACTGATGTCTGAACGTGTCGATGAATGGGCGATGAATTTTGTACAGGAGTTTGATGGTACGCCTTTGCAAAATGTCTCAAAAGGAGCTGTCGATCTGGGTGATTTACAAGATGCAGAAGAGAAAAAAGCACTCGAACAAGCAGCCGAACAGTTTAAACCAGTAGTGGAAAAACTAGGTGAATCACTCAAGGATAAAACCAAAGAAGTGCGTGTAACTACACGTCTGGTCGATTCTCCTGCATGTTTGGTGACATCAGAAGGCGAGTTATCTCCTCAACTGATTCGCATGTTAAAACAGGCAGGACAGGAAGTACCTGAGATAAAACCGATTCTTGAAATTAACCCTGAACATCCACTGGTGAAAAAACTGGAACGTTCAGCGCAGTTTGATGATCTGGCCAATGTGATTTTTGATCAGGCGGTCATTGCTGAAGGGGGTTTACCAGAAGATCCTGCTGCTTATGTAAAACGGATCAATAGCTTATTGTTAAAATAAATCATCTGTAAAATAGCCCTGACTTTGGTCAGGGTTTTTTATACCGGGTTGGTGCATGTGGGTAAAATCAGACTTATCCACAATTTTGCTGATTTGGTCGGAAAGTTAAAAATTTGCTTCTAATTGAATCGTCGTACTAAATATATGCTGAAGTTCTTTATCGGTTGTGGTCATATCATGATAATAAGAAATCTGGTTATCGATAAAAATCCAGTCACGCCATAAGGGTCTCCGCCATGATAAATAAGGCCCCCATAGCTGTAATTCCCAGTCTTTTTTTGTTTGATCATACACACCGCTACTATAAATTCCATAAATTAAACGGTGATTTTTTAAAAATTGATATTGTTGGAAAGTTCGATTTGCCCAATAGTATTCTTCATCCTGACTTTTATTGAGGCTGAATTGATTGGAAAAAAGAGTATTGTCTTGTAATTTTTGATTCAGATTCAAAGTTGTCTCAGAATAATTTTTACTGGTAGAACCATAGCGAAACAACTGTTGAGTATCGATACTGATATCATGCCTTAACACCCATTGTTTCTTTGCCAAAAACTGGACATACACATCACTGTCTGAATTTGAACCCAGATTAATATCGTTAGAAAAAGGCAGCAAGCTGGTGATGGTACTGATACTGGCACTAATGGGATCAGGATTAGCTACTTTATTTTTTTTGCTTTTAGTTTTATGCGGTTTTCCAAATTTTTTAACAGGCTGGGTTTGTTGCTGCAAAGTCCTTGCCCATAAAGAATCGTTATCAAAAACAGCCAATAATTCCTGACTCAGTTGTTCGTTGGAAAGAATGCTTTCTTGTTCTGAATTTATCAGTGCTTCTGTACATGTTAATTTTGATAAGTGCTGCCGATTTAGATGTACTGTATAAGACTGAAAAGAATAGGGTTTAAAAGTGGAATGGCCTAATACCCATACCGCATAAATACTACATAGGCTTAAAATAATCGCAAGCTGAAAATGAACGATAAGGCATCGCTTCATGAAAAAAATAATAAGAATAATGAATGTGGAACAGAATATAAAACCAATCTTAATTTTTTATTTAAGTTTCGATGCGCTTGGTCAAGCGCTTGCCAAAATACCACATGGCAAGCGCAAAAAGATGGTTTCTTATTTAAAATAAAGCCTCTAACCGGACAAAAGTACTCACATAGTGGCTGCGGTCTTCACGATGATCATTAAAATAATTGAGATCGCCTTGTACATAAAACCATTCACGCCAGAGTTGTTGACGCCAAGACATGAACGGCCCCCAACTATTTAAACGTAAGTCGCTATTATTGTAATATCCGCCTGTATACAAGCCGTAATTAAAACGATTATTGGCAAAGAACTGATGCTGTCTAAATAAACGGTTATCCCACCACAGATCATCATCCTGATCATCAGCATAAGTTAGGCTGAATTGGTTAGAGAGAAAAGCCTCATTGGGACGCGCATGTGTCAGTTCCAGATTGGTTCTTAAATAGTTTTTACTATCGATGCCATAACGATAAATTTGTTCCGCGTAAAACGAAAAATCGTTGCGTAGCGGCCACGCGCGTTTGGCTTTTAAGCGGACATAAATGTCATCCCCAGAACGAATCCCCAGATCGGCATCAGTTTCAAACGGTAATTTTTTGGAGAAATCAGACCATCGTAGTGCCAATGAACCATTATTGTCACGGGTTTGACGAGAATCTAAGCGTTTTTTATCGCCGTTTGGATCGATATTGGTATTGGCAACATTATTATCAAACTCATCATCGAGTGAGTCATCACCAAACACGACGCTAAAACGCCGTTCGAGTGTTGGAAGTTTAATTTTTCCTCGGATACGTGGCTTAATCTCATAGCCATTATATTTATCCCAATAATTATCTAGCATGATCCTCAAGGTGGCATCGGCTGGTTTTTTGGGATCAACATCACCAAACCAATGATCAATCTTACCAGAGGTACGGTCTGCCCAACGACTAATGTCATGCTGCTTACGATCAAACCACGTTAGATCTTGCGTTTCAGATACAGGAGGAACATTGGGCGTATCTGACTCAGGAGGTAAAATGGTCGGTGTTGAATCAATCCATGCAGGAATTAAATCTAATAGATTTTTATCTTGTGATTGATTTAATTGGTGTAATTTGACTGCATAGGCGACAGAGGTTCGTGGCGTATTGGGATCATTTGGTAAAACCAAGGACTGATCTTGCTCGGAAGATTGATCGAAACTCACGTCTTTTGTTTCTGTATTGGCGGAAAGCGAAGTTATTCCCCCCAAACACACTAAGAAATATAAAACGCGAGAACCCAAGTTAAAATAATTAGCTTTCATCATAATGGCTGTACATTGTTTATTGTCTCATTTATGTGATTACTCTTGTTGATTTGCCTTATAAAATCAAGTCCTAGCAACAAAACTAAGTAATTTTAAGAAGATACGTTATTTTTTTGTATATAAATAATTTGAAGTTTATACAAATATCTTAATGATTAATGGATTTTGAAAATAAATTGATGATGATTACCCCTGCAATAATCAAGAACATACCCAATAATGCGGGGAAGTCCAATTTTTGTTTGAGTACAATAAAATTGATGGCTGCTACCAGTACAATTCCTGTACCTGCCCAAATAGCATAGCTGATGCCTACAGCTAAGGTCTTAACGACAATACTTAATAAATAACCCGAATCCTGTTTAAGCCACTGATTCCATAATTTGAATTGTTGGCTTATTTCGATGGGTTAGTTGATATGCACATAACGATGCGTAAATCCCACTTAGAAATCCACGAATACTACGTGCTTTACTCGTCACTAAATTGTATTGTCCTTTCAATAAGCTGAATAATGTTTCTATCTTATTACGTTGTTTTAAGTGATATTCATCTTGTACACAGAGTTGAACAGTCGGCATGTTCTTTCGATGGTAAGTAATCAAATCAACACCTTGATCCTTTAACCTGCTTTTTAAATCTTGGCTGATATAGCCACGATCCGCATAAAGCTTTGCTTCTAAGCCTTCAACCAAATGTTCAACCATTTTTATGTCAGCCACATGTCCATTAGATAAAGCAGAACATGCTATTTCACCCAATTGATTCATCGCGATATGTAATTTACAGCCATAAAACCAGCCCATCGAGCTTTTACCACGTGATGCAATTTTGGCTAATGATTTATGGCGTTGAATCCGTTGATTTTTACAGACTGGTAGAGTGGTTGAATCAACCCATAAATATTGGCTACGTTGGTCTTTCATTAAGGCGGCATGTAATGCATGTAGTGCCAATTGATGCATATTGATCAGGTGAATCATTCGTTGGTAGCAGGGTAAATTTTTAAATAAATGATTTTTATCCTGTTTTAACCATGAAAAGAATGCTTTGAAATTGTTGATATGAGAACTCTTATACCAAATGGCAATAAAATTGATTTCTGAGAGACTCAATTGGGCTGGCCGAATTCTTATAGAGTGACGACTTTGTTTGAGAAACTTCCAATAAGTTGCTTCAAATTTAAGAAAGAAATCATCAATGATGCAGAATAATTCGGTACTATTGAACATTAGGAACTAGAGCTTTAGGTTTGGTGTGGTAACTCAACTTATGGCTCTAGTTCTTCTATTTTCAAGTCAATTTCTTATCCGCGATTCGGGTTAATAAATAGAATGCACAGACATAACAAATCACCATGATTAAGGTATAAAGTGCATGGGTAAAGCCTTTGGTATGTGGCAACAAAGATGTTGCAATGACCTCAAATATAATCGCAAGGCAAAGCGCTAGATAAGCTTTAATCATGGATTACACCATTTGGAATCAACAAATCGCAATTGCCAAAATTTTAATTGAACCAAAAAAATTATATAGACCAAATAAAAACTCTCCACAAAGGGAGAGTCTTCAAGATATTAAGATAAGAATAAGTGATTAAAGTGATTCAAATCCGTTTTTTATTTAGGCTGAAGCATGAGTATGTTGGCAGCGACGAGAATAAATCTTACCAGCTATACCTCCAATCAACGCACCACTAAAGGTTCCAAAAACAGGAAGAATGCTGCCTGCTACCGCACCTATTACCACACCTTTTACAGTTGGAGAGAAACGTGATTTTTTTGCTGATTCCTGCTCATTTGCTGTCGAAGTGTTGGCTGTATCTAATACATTAGGATTTTGATCAGTTGCCATTTTCATTTCCTCTTATTTAGGTTGAGATATCCATGACCTGAATTGAGTCGAACGAGTCATTGAATTTATCTAAACACAAGATTCAGCCTGAATTTGTGGCAGAGCTGTTAATAAGAAATCAAGTTTAGTAACAACCTTGACAGTTTCGTTGCAAGCCACATACTTTGGGTGAAAGAACTTGTTCATAAAGTGTCTAAAGCAATTTTTTGTATTTCATTCATCCGTGAAACTTTTACAATACTGAAAAATAAATCCAGAGGAATACTTTGAAAAAATTAAAAGCACTCTCTATCGTAGCGCCCGCTTGTGAGCGAATTGTCTCAGGACAGAAAAAACTGGAAATTCGTTCATGGCGACCCGAACATTTGCCGCTATGTGATTTAGTGATTGTACAAAATACGCAGTTTCTGCATAAAGACGGTGATGAACAAATCGGGACGGCGATGGCAATCATTGATATTGTCGAGGTACATGCATGGCGTAAAGATGAAATTGAAATAGCCTGTGCAAACTATTGGAAAGAAGGATATTGGGCTTGGGAAATTACCAATGTACGTCCGCTTGTACCTGGCATTCAGTGCATGGCCAAGCGTAGGATTTATGAGATTGATCTTGCTATATGAAAAACGCTATAAAAAATCCCCCTGAATGAGGGGGATAAACTCAATGCTGTTCATCCATTGATTGGGTTGGATGAACATGACGAGAAATTAAAATTACAGCGCAGTTGATGCATCTGATTTTAAAAGTTCTCAATCAGTGAACCTAGTCTATTTATGCAACGCAGCATTGCAAAATAAGGCTCGACGAACCTAGTTTAACACCGAGATTTATTTTTGCGGAATTTCGCAACTGTCATCATGACAACTTGCAGCCGTCGTAGCGGTGATCGATGATTGAGGCTGATCCTGCGCTTGCTGCAAAGCCTGTAGAAAAACCTCACGTGGCTGTGCACCTGACAGTGCTAACTTTTGATCGAACACGAAAAAAGGTACGCCACTAATATTGAGCTGTTCATGCGCAATTTTTTCATCATGACGGACAAAATCAGCCAACTCATCGCTATCAAGTACAAACTCGACTTCGGCATGATCCAAGCCAATTCTGGAGGCAATTTCCTCTACAACTTCACGTTCACCAATAGCAAGACCTTCCGTCATATATGCATGGAAAAAGGCTTCCTCCGCTTGACTTCCTAAGCCCTTACTTTGTGCTAAATGGATGATACGATGTGCATTAAAACTATTACCAGATTTGGCTTGCTGCCATTGGAAATCGATTCCTTCACCGGCTGCCATTTCGGCAATATTACGTTCCATTTCTTGCATTTCTTCAAAACTACGACCATATTTAATCGCTAGACGCTCTGTATTTGACATATCATGTTTGGCGGGAGCATTCGGATCCAACTCAAAACTATGCCAATGAATCTCTAACTCGATACCTGCCTGCTCTGCAACGTGCTCAAGACGTTTCTTACCAATATAACAAAAGGGGCACACCACATCTGACCAGATATCTACGCGCATGATGGATACTCAATTTTATTTAATGACTTTATAATAGAGGCGAGTGGATCGCGTTTAAAGTACAAAAATTGCAATACAGCATTACATTTTGTGCAATTCAGTGATCTTTAAGAGCATGAAATTTGAGATTCAATTCAGACATCACGATAAAACATAACAACAAGCAAATAAATCAAGGAGGTGTATATGTCAGTACGCCGTTTAACCATAGGCTTTGTGCTATTAATCCTACTGGTTGGCTGTGTCTTTTGGTTTTATAAAAATTCACAATACCAACGTGATGATGTGTATAACCGAGAAATGTTCGATGTGGTCATGGCTGAAAAAATGCAGCAGCTTTATGATCAAGCACAAAACTGGGAACAGCCTATTCATCTGGATGTCCACGATAAACGGCTATATGGTGATTATAAAATCATGTCAGAGTTTTTGCTCAATTACTGGATGCAAAATGCCGAAGCGAGAAATCTGTATTTACGTGAGCTAAAAGCCGCCAAATGGGATCAGTTTCTGGATGTAGATCGACTTGATCAGGATCGTCAGCATAATTATGTAGAAACCACACAAATGCTGGCAGATGTAAAAATGATAGAAACGAATTATTTGCAGGATAATAGCGAATCTCAACAGCATTTTTTAAATCAGGCGCGCAGTTTATCCATTCATCCTGAGATGAAAGCGGCGTTATTGGTTAAAATTAACCAAAAACAAGATCAACGAAAAGAATATGCGTTGTTTAATCTGGAACAACAGATTTATAGCAAAGCAGAGCAAATGTTTGAGTTATTAAAAAATCATCGCTGGCAGAAACAAGACGGCAAGATCTCATTTTATGACGTTGCACAGGTGAAACAATTCAATCAGCTTTATCAGGATGTTTTGCGTATAAATGCAAAAATTGAAAAAATTAAAAGTCAAAATGCACAAACATTACAGCAGGATGTAGCTTCACCTCGCCAATAAGTAAAGGCAGATCAGCTGGATCTGCCTTTACTCGGATTTTTTGAGAAAACAAATGATTAAATCAGAATTAAACCTGACTTTGGATATAGTTTTCGATACCAACATCATCAATCAAGTCAATTTGCGTTTCTGTCCAGTCCCAATATTCTTCTTCTTTTTCCAGAATTTCACGAACTAAATCACGAGAGACGTAATCCTGAGCCAATTCACAGACTTCAATGGTTTTCTTTTCGACTTCAATGTTCTCTTTGACTTTACGTACATCACACTTTAAAACTTCTGCGGTATGTTGACCAATATAAAGTTTGCCCAGATGTTGCAGATTTGGTAGACCTTCTAAAAATAAAATACGCTCAATAATTTTATCGGCATGTTTCATTTGGCGAATTGATTCTTTATATTCACTTGAACCCAGTTTTTCGATTCCCCAGTCATTACACATCCGAGAGTGTAAAAAATACTGATTAATCGCAGTGAGATGATGATAAAGCACTTGATTCAGTTGATTGATGACTTCACGATTGCCTTTCATTGCGCGGACTCCCAAAACAAATTTTGCCCCGACTAAGGTTCAAGGCCATCTTTTTCAGATCAGTTTAATCAAGATTTGAGCTTCAAGCGAGTAATTTATGGAACAGCAAATGAAAATCGCAATCAAAAACAACTAAATATAAAATATAGATAAAATAAAACCCGCTTAGAGTCACAAGCGGGGAGGAGAGTATGATCTGGGGATCATGATAATATTGTTATAATTATGTTCAAAATAAATTTATCGCCATCTAGGCTGCAACTGAAATACGCGCAGCAATTTCAGCCAATTCATCGCTAATAATCGTACGAGCTTCTGGTGCGCAACGACCACAGCACGTGCCTAAATCTAGTAAATCACGAATTTCTCGATAGCTTTCAGCACCGTTTGCAACAGCATCTTTAATATCTTGATCGGTAATACCGCGACATAAACACACGTACATCAGACTTATTCGCATTGATAAATGGGATAACTGATATTATTGATAATTATTATCGTTTGTCAATGAAATTCATTTGAAAATACGATTTTTAATATTGTCATTTTGAATAAAAAGCTAAGAAACAAATGGAAAATCCGAGCATAGCTCGGACTTCTTAATAACGTGATGTGCTCTATAGAATTAAAATGTTGAAAGCTGAAATCATTAAAAAACGCATAAGTTATTGATGAATAATTACAATTCCATCCATTTCAACCAAAGCACCTTTGGGTAAACTTGCGACACCCAACGCAGCGCGTGCAGGATAAGGCTGAGCAAAATACTCACCCATAATTTGATTGACGAGCTGAAAATGAGATAAATCAGTCATAAAAATATTAAGTTTCGCGATATCTGCTAGTGTTCCGCCTGCCGCTTCACAGACCGCTTTTAAATTATCAAATACGCGGCGAATTTGAGCCTCAATACCTTCAACAAGTTCCATACTATATGGGTCTAAACCAATTTGACCTGATAAATACAGTGTATTACCCACTAATATTGCTTGAGAATAAGTTCCAATCGCAGCAGGTGCATTTTCCGTATGGATCACTTGACGGGTCATTGATTTCTCCTAAATCTGATATTCTGACCATCATAATCCATGCGGCTGTTAGGCAAAAGACCGATTCATGAATTATCAGGAATTTATTCAGTCTTGTTTTTTCAAAAATGATTAGCTTGCCTGAGAGCTTTCCATAATAGCGGGTGGCAGTGCCAGACGAGAAATGCGAGGGAAGTTAAATTGCATACGTAGATCACGGATAATCTGTGCAATTTGTTTACGGTTATTAACCACAATATTAACATAAGTACAGTCAGTGGTTGGATATACTTGTTCAACCCCAATGTGCGATTTACGGCATAAATAAATCAATTCGGAGACTTGCTCGTCATCCATTGCCAGCTCTACGCATAAATAGGCATTAAAACTGACATCCTCCAGATCATCTGATTGCCACTGTAAAGGCATGATATTTTCTGGGTGCAAATGTTGTTCATGCAATAAATTATGACATCGAGCGCGATGCACAATCAGACCACGTCGGGACAGATGACCCTGAATTGGGTCGCCTAACACTGGATTACAGCAATGTGCATATTTAACATCAATCCCTTCAGTTCCCTGAATTAATCGATCAGATTCATGCGTTTCAGCTTGCGCTGTGTCCTGCTGTACATATAAATGATTGGCGACCAGTTGCGGTAAAAGGTCACCCACTGCAATTTGTTCAAATAATGTATCTTTATTTTCAACATGACGCCATTGCAACACATCCATCCAGTCCGATTCAGATAAATCATTGATGGATCGATTAAACAGTTTTAATGCTCGATTTAAAGCTTGTTGTCCAACCAGGCGCTGTTCTTCAATATCCTGATCCCGCAAAATATTTTGCAGGGCTCGACGCGCTTTTTGCGTATTAATAAAACTGAGCCAATCTGGATTAGGTGTGGCTAACACATCGGTAATGACATCAACCACCTGACCACTGGTCAATGGCGTAGAAAGCGGACGAATTTCACCATCGACTTTAGCACCTACCGCATGGTTGCCCAAAAAGAGACTGGCGGCATAGGCAAAATCTACCACCGTTGCACCTTGAGGCAATTCATGCAAATGTCCATGTGGGGTATAGACCCAGATTTTTTCTTGATGCAGATAATCGAGTAAATCATTGAATGTGGTTTTAGCACAAGCATCATCAATCAGGGTATTTAAATTCTGCATAGACGCCTGAATGGCTGAACGGCAGGCCTGCGGTGCATTTTCACCGAGTACCACCCCGAAACGCGCCGCTTTACGCATCAATTCCGTCTGAATCGTTAAAGAAAGCGTGGTATTTTCACCTTTTAGTTTCATCAATAAAGATTGATTACCGCCTGGCAATGGGCGACGAATATGATCTTCATAATGCAAGACTTCAAAGTTTTCACGGAGTGCTTCAACCAAACGGTCACAGTCTGCAATACTCTGTAAGATGATTTCAAAAGCATGGCTGTGCGTAAGTTCGTGCAAATCAATTTCATTTTTGACAAAGTGGCGCAGTAATTCAATATTATTATTTTTCTTTTTAATTCGACCATTGATTTGATAAGCAAGGAGTAAATCTGCTAAATGCTTTTCCCATTGGGACTGAT
This sequence comes from Acinetobacter sp. FDAARGOS_515, assembly GCF_003938865.1. Lineage (NCBI taxonomy): Bacteria > Pseudomonadati > Pseudomonadota > Gammaproteobacteria > Moraxellales > Moraxellaceae > Acinetobacter > Acinetobacter sp. FDAARGOS_515. The sequence goes on from NZ_RKIX01000003.1 coordinate 1,576,683, forward strand.
ATTCACAGCGTTTGGGTTTGCTTTCGAGTAAAGCGGTCTGAACATTATTGTACATATCCAGATCAAGATTTTGATAACACAATAGTTCAAGGTTATCCGCCATTTCATTCATGCCGACAATACGCGCCATCGGAACGAAAATATCCAGCGTTTCCTGCGCGATGCGAGCGCGTTTATCTGGACGTAAGGCATCTAGCGTGGTCATATTATGGTAGCGATCTGCTAATTTAATAATAATGACACGCGGGTCTTGCAAGGTCGCTTGTAAAATTTTACGGAAAGAAGCCGCTTTATTAAATTGCTTATCACTGGAATGGGTCAGTTTGGTTACACCATCCACCAAATCTGAAACAGTCCGTCCAAAACGCTCTGCCACATCATCTTTGGTATATTCTGTATCCTCAATGACATCGTGCAATAACGCAGCCATTAAGGTTTCTGCATCCAGACGCATATGCGCCAAAATACAACACACCGCGATAGGATGCAGCACATAAGGCTCACCACTTTTACGGGTGATTCCTGAGTGTGCCAGATCGGCAAAATCACAGGCAGCAAGCACACGCTCGACATCCTCAGCTTTTAAATAGGCATCGATAATAAGTTTGAGCTGTTGCTTGGCTTGGCTGACCTCTTCGCCTGGCATAGAGCACCTTTATTTACAGTGAATAATGAGAATCTATCTATCTCTTAATGAAATGCATATCGCAAATTTTGTCAATTCGTTCACACAAATATTCGCGGGTAAATTTCAATTGGGGAGATCGGCAGAATCAATCGAATCTTACAGTTGTATCAAATCTTTTATGTAGATGCATCATTTTTGAGAGGCGAGATGCATTTTTTTCACCAATTTTAGGATGCAAGTGTTTTATTTTTGAGCAAAAGGGATGGGTTGAATAAAAGAATAAAGAAAAAATGATGACAAATAGATGAATCTGAAAAATAAATTGTAAGGTTGAATGGCAAATCTTTTAATTTTTTTTGGGCATAAAAAAAGAGTGCAATAATGCACCCTTTTTTATATTGAAACGCTTATTGGAAAGAAAAACCTTCCAAATTTAAGCTGTTTGCAGACAACGCTAAATCAAGGCTAGACGTTTGATAGTCTTGATCGCGTTGTTTTAAAATATCTTTGGTCACGTGACCTGCTGCAATTTCACGTAATGCAACGACAGTTGGTTTGTCATTATCCCATTCTACAGTAGGTTCAATGCCCTGACGAGCAAGCTGACGCGCGCGTTTGCTTGCCACTAGTACAAGCTCAAAGCGGTTGTCTACATGGTCTAAACAATCTTCAACGGTTACGCGTGCCATATAAGTTCTCGGGTGATGAATACAACTAGACTGCAAAGTATAAAATGTATTGAGCGCAGACTCAAGTCTATTCGCTATTTGGCGTGATGAGTTGTTCGATCAACGACTGATGACGATAGACCTGTTGGGCAAGTGTCAAACGGTTCGCAGTAATAATCGACTCTAAATCATGTAAAGCTTTATTAAAGTCATCATTGATAATGACATAATCAAAATTGACATATTGTTGCATGTCTTCAACGGCGCAGCCTAAACGATGCTCAATGACTTCAACTGAATCTGTGCCGCGGTTAGATAAACGTTGACGTAAATCAAATTGGCTTGGGGGAAGAATAAAAATTTGTCGGGAATCAGGAAAAAGTCGACGAACTTGTTGTGCACCCTGCCAGTCAATTTCAAGTAAAACATCATGACCTTTTGCAAGTTGCTGTTCTACAGTGGCTTGCGAAGTCCCATAATAGTTACCAAAAACCTCAGCATATTCAATAAAACCGTTCTGTTCGACATGGCTTAGAAAAGCATCTTTTGTGGTAAAATGATAATGTACACCGTCGAGTTCGCCTGATCGCTGTCCACGGGTGGTATGTGAAACAGAGACGTGTAAATTGGTTACACGTTCCAGTAGGGCTTTGACTAAAGATGTTTTGCCCGTTCCTGAAGCAGCAGAAACGACAAACAATAAACCCGACATGATATTTTTCCTGATATGATAAAATATCTTCGCTATTGTAGTGTACCGAAGGCTTAAACTAAAGAGTTGTAGGGAAAGTTTAGGCGCTTATCTTTCTTAAAAATTTAAAATATTGTCTATTTTATTCATCTGTTGAGGATCATATGCAAATCGTATTGGCAAATCCACGAGGTTTTTGTGCTGGTGTAGACCGTGCGATTGCGATCGTCAATCGCGCTCTGGAATGTTTCAGCCCCCCGATTTATGTGCGCCACGAAGTGGTTCATAATAAATTTGTGGTGGATGACTTACGTCAGCGTGGTGCAATTTTTGTCGATGAGCTGGATCAGGTTCCAGATGATTCGATTGTGATTTTTAGCGCGCATGGCGTTTCTAAAGCGGTTCAGCTTGAAGCAGAACAACGCGGTTTAAAAGTTTTTGATGCGACCTGTCCATTGGTGACCAAAGTTCATATTGAAGTGACCAAGTATGCTCGTGAAGGAACAGAAGCGATTTTAATTGGTCATGAAGGTCATCCTGAAGTCGAAGGCACCATGGGACAATACGACAAAAAAAGTGGTGGTGATATCTATCTGGTTGAAGATGAACAGGACGTTGCTGAGCTAGCGGTGAGACATCCTGAAAAATTAGCGTTTGTGACTCAAACCACGTTGTCGATTGATGATACAGCTAAAGTCATTGATGCTTTGCGTTCACGCTTCCCTTATATACAGGGACCACGTAAAGATGATATTTGTTATGCTACGCAAAACCGTCAGGACGCAGTGCGTGATTTAGCTGCGCAGTGTGATGTTGTGCTTGTGGTCGGTTCTCCAAATTCGTCCAACTCCAATCGACTTCGTGAACTGGCAGAGCGTATGGGAAAATCGGCATATTTGGTCGATAATGCTGATCAGCTTGAACAGGCTTGGTTTAAAAAGACGGATAAAATTGGCGTTACGGCAGGCGCGTCTGCTCCTGAAATTTTAATTAAACAAGTGATCCAGCGTTTACAGGATTGGGGTGCAGACGCCCCTAAAGAGTTAGATGGGCGTGAGGAAAATATTACCTTTAGTTTGCCGAAAGAGTTAAGAATACAAGTCACACAGGCTTAATTTTAAACAAAAAGCTTTTTTGAAAACGGATGAGTGTTACTCATCCGTTTTTTTATGCCCTTAATCTTGATTGTATTGGTTCTGTAAAAAAAATGGATAATCTAAAATAATAAAGAAGGCGGTCACAATAAATAGGGGTAAACAATGCGTAGAAGTTTAGGATTTACGCTGATTGAGTTAATGGTCACTATTGCTGTGTTGGCAGTGATAGCGATGATGGCTGCACCTTCTTTTGGGAATTTGGTCGCAGAGAAAAGATTAGATAGTGATGCCCGTGACTTGGCGTTAACATTAAGTGATGCTAGAGGGCAAGCTGCGGCATTACGTAAAAATATTACGGTTAAATTCCAAAATGGTGTGAATACACCTACGTTATATTATTGGATGCCTAAAAGCCCAGATACCACATTGAATAGTGATGATGGTGAGCTTTATTTTTCAGATTTGATTTTTACACCAGTCGGTATGCCTCAATATAAAACTAAACAAATAGACAATCCTGCATGCAATGTTGTTGCTCCAGCACAGAATCCTTGTGATACGAAACCAGAGGAATATCCAAAAAAAATTACTCAAATTTTGCCTTTAAAATTTAAACTTTGTAATTCAAAGATTAAACAGAGCCGTGTGATTAGTCTTTCTTTAAATGGCACAATTCAACAAATAGAAAAAGGGACATGCTGAAAATGAATAAAAATTATCAAAATGGTGTGGGTCTCATGGAGGTTTTAGTTGCACTTTTGCTTGTGGCTATTGGTGTATTGGGATTTTCTGTTTTACAAGTTAGAGCAGTAGATGCATCTCAGGAAGCTTCTGACCGCTCTATGGCTATGAATCTTGCTCGCGATTTGGCAGAACGAATTCGGATTAATAAAACTGCTTTAGCCAAGTATAAAGAGTACCTGAATGCAAAAACGAAAGATGCAACATGTGTGGGGGCAACGACAAGCTATTTACCAAATTGTAATCCAGAAGCAATGGTGAAATTTGATGTTGGTGAAATTCTTACCAAAGCGGATGGTTTAGGACAAACGATAAAAATATATAACTGTGTAGGAAGTAATTTAAATTGTATTTATGTGGCTTGGGGACGGACAAACACGACAACAAATAATATTTATACTGATGCAAGTAAATGTATTGATTCTTCCACAGGAACTTATTTAGTGGGTTCTCAGTGCCTAGTTATGGAGGCATTTTAATGAAACCCAATTTAAATTATATCACGCAAAAAGGCTTTACCTTATTAGAGCTTATGGTTGCTTTGGCATTAGGTCTGATTATAAGTGCAGCAGCAATACAATTATTTTTAACAAGTCAACGTAGTATAACGATGCAGCAGGCTTTGTCGAATATGCAAAGTGACTCTGTATTCGGTTTAGAAGCTCTCATACGTGATATCCGATTAGCAAATTTAAATGCTGATCAGCCTTACATGGATGACTCAGTCTTACATGGTGGAATTGTATTAAATGGCAGAAATTATACGTCAAAAAGACTTGCCGCACCTAAATCAAATGAGGCGGATATTACTTTAAGTGATTCTGCTGTATCTCTTGGTGAGCAGGGACCTTCTAATTTAGATGGGGTTAAAAGTGATCAATTAATCATTCAATATAAAAATATTTTAGATAGTCAGTTTGATTGTGAAGGAAAGGGTTTAAGTAAAGGTGTTTATGTGGTCGAACGCTATTTTTTACGAACAGACACAAACCGAAATGATCCCAATCAGCCTCTGTCACTCGCATGTAAATCTTTTGTTTATAGTGATGATACGCCATCAAAAATAGATTTATCAGGAGCAGGAAATGGTCAGAAGGGTCAGATTATTATTCCGAGGGTAGATCATTTTAGTGTGATGTTACGCGTTGCCCAAGATGGTCGAAATGCAAATTGTACTGCTAATGATGCAACGCAAATAGATGGAAATATGGATTGTTTTGGTGATATTAAAATCGAAGATTATAAAAAATTGACGGCAACGAAAAAGCCACAAATTGTTGCTGTGAAGATTGGCTTGCTGATTCGTTCGACAAATACAGTCGGTGAAAACAAATTTTTCAATAAAGATACAACCTATCAAGTTTTGCAGACTAGCGGCAAATTAATCAATGATGACAAAAATAAACTCTACGTTAGAAATGTTGTAACACAGACAATTGCTTTTCGTAATGGTTTTGGTATAGCGAAATAAGAGGAGCTTCTAATGAAAAATATCAAAGTATTTAAAAAAGCTCAAACTGGTGCTGTACTCATAGTTGTATTAGTTATGCTCGTCTTGCTTACAGTAGCAGGAACTTGGGCGATTCGTAGCGGACTAATTTCACTCAATATAGCAACTAATTCTCAAGCACAATCGTTACTTATGCAAAATAGCGATTCTGTTTTTTTTACATTGGAAAATCAAACAAGTGATGCTTTAAAGTTTGCCAATATGCGTATAGGGGATGGTATGTTGGCATACGTTATGCGTCCAGAAAATAAGAATAAGGAACTGGTGTTCTGTATCCGTGGAACTGTTGCCAATAATTTTGCGGGTAGTCGATATGGCAGTATTGTGTATTGGAATGGCACGAGTATTAGTAATAGTGATATGGGGAAAAATGGTTTTTGTAAAACTAGTCGTTCATTAGATTTTTTAAGTAAACGTGCAGCAGTCATGACTCAGGTAAGTGTAAGAGCGGCGCCTAATGATAAAGACTGGGAACATATGCTTTCTGGTGACGATAAAGAAACATCTAAACGTCAAGATGTCCAAAAAGTTATTATTACAGCAACCTCATTGTTACCAAACTTGAGCAGCAGTCTGGAGTCTAAAGTTAGTAGTTGTTTAACAGATTATACGAGTTTTGTAGATACGACTTTAACGACAGCAAATAAAACGGTTACGGATTGTTTGGCAGATAATAGTGTCCCATATAGTACTCAGCAAATGGAATACACTTTACGTTATCTAAATGCATCTTAAATTGGGGGAGATCATCATGAAAACATTATTAAAAAATAAAACGGGTCAGGATGTATTGCAAGCTTTAGGTAATCAGAAATATGAAAAAATTAAAGTAAGTACCATTGCTGCAACATTAACGGCCTTGATTTGTTCTGCTACTGTACCAAGCTATGCGAGTGATATTGAAATTTATACCAAACCAAATTCCACGGTAGGTTCTGGTGTTGTTGTGATGATGCTGGATACTTCTGGGAGTATGAGTATAGATGTAGTGAAATCGGATGCTTGTGACTTGCCATCTGGAGTAACTAGTTCAAATTATATAACCGAAACAGCTCCTGGAGGTTATACAAGGCAGTATTGTCAAGTTGGTGGTACAAAAAAATATTATTATCGGAAGAGTGAGGAGCAATATTGGGATTGGGGATGGAAAACCAAAATTAATTGGTACAGTTGTAATTCGTCAGGATCAAATTGTAGTACATCTATTTCACCCCCATCTCTTGATGGTTTTACTGAAGAGGATGGTGGTTGGTTTAGTAATGATACATATTACTATAAGTTTGAAGGTGCTACGCCGTATTATGACCGTATTAGTCGCCTAAAAGACGCTTTATATACTCTCGCAACTATGCCTGTATATAATGAAACCACTAAAACAGGTATTAAAAAAGACGTTAAAATTGGGATAGGTACTTTTCCTTATGTATCTAGTAGTGAGAGTAATAAAAGAGGGTATATTCGTATTCCTGCAGCGGAATGGGGTGAGATTGGTTCTGCTCAACGTACTAAAGTAATCAATCTGATCAAAAGCAGTAATTTCAAAGGCACAGGGGGGACTCCGACGTCAGCTGCCTATGCAGAAGCAGCCGCATATCTGTTGGGAACAACGACGGGTGGGGAGGATTATAGTGGAATTAATTTGTCTAAAGCTGCTGATTCGAGTTTGGTTTCAGGCTCGAATTACGTTTCTCCTTTAGACCCGTCCGCAGATGCTGCGGAATGTAGTGGGCAAGGTATTTATTTCTTAACGGATGGTGAGCCACAGTCACCTCCTGCAACAAATACTACAACACTTATGGCTAATGCATTAAAAACTGGTAGTTATAGTTTAACAACAGGACTTCCAAATAATGGTAAATACGATAATGATAGTTATAAATCAGATTGGCAGGCAATAGGTTCGTTTTCAAAGTCTTTAAATGATGTCAATGTCATTAAAAACGCTTTAGGCGTATCTGAAGCAAAACGACAAGTTTTGACAGCAGTCGTTGGTTTTGGTTCAGTATTTGATGGTAATTATGCTGTTATGAAGCAAGATGCCCAAAATGCCTATAATTGGGGATTGTTAAAATCGAGTGGTGGAAGCTATGGGTTAGGTGGTTTTATTGCTGCCAAAGACTCTCAGCAAGTTGTTGATAGCTTAAATGCTTTTATCGGTGCAATCGGTGGATCTATACCAAGTATTAGTACTGGATCATCAACTATTCCTAAAGATGCACTTAATCCTGAAACTGTGCAAGGCTACTCATATTTTCCACAGTTTGAACCAAAAATAGCTGATGACAATAAACAGCAAATCTGGTTTGGGAATGTTAAAAAATATTATGTACTAAATAATAGTGTGTATGCCTCTCAATCTGGCGGAAGTACTAATGTTGTTTCATCTAAGGGGGTCGTTCGTGATTTAAGTGATCTATGGGCGAAATCTGGTTTTGTCTATGCTGGTAACACACCTATTTATCAGAAAGGTGGGGCTTTAAGCCGTTTAGTACTTGGGATAACAACAAACTCTAAAGGGGAAAATATCGCAGGTCGTAATCTTTTAACTGACTATAGTTATGATAGTACCCAACCTTCTGGTCAGCAAGAAGGAACTGATTTTGATTTAGTCAATATTAAATATACATACACAACGGATAATAAAACTAGAACAGATACTAAATATGCTAAACCTTTAATGGCTGTGCTTGGGTATAACATTTCAGATGCAGAAGTAACGAATGGGCTTGATTTAAGCACACGTACAGCAGATGTGCGTCAAATAGGTAGCAGTTTACATTCCCTACCTATTTTACTCACGCAAGAAGGAAAATTGGTTGCTAAAAATAAAGATGCAAGTGGAAGTACAGTTCCTGTGTTTATAGATAGTGAATCTCGGGAGGATTACATTCTTTTTGGTACGACACAGGGAATGATACATGTGGTAGATGCAGAAACTGGCAATGAAAAATTTACTTTCTTACCTAAAGAAATGCTACAAAAACAGCCAGAAACTTTAAGAAACGCTGGCGGAAATCTTACAAATGGTAAGAATGCACTTTACTATGGAATGGATGGGGAGTGGACGGCTCATACGGTATATGTTTCTAAAGATGATGGAACATTAACTGTTAAAGGAACGGTTCGAAATGTGGTAGGAAGTTCGACAAATGAAAAAGAAAATCTGAAAGGGAAGCAGTGGGTGTATGGTGGTATGCGTATGGGGGGGAGAAGTTATTATGCACTTGATCTGACTGATATGGATCATCCGAAAATAAAATTCCATATTGATCCTACAACTGGCAAAGTCTATTCAAAAGCTCATCCAGAAGGTGTTAGTTTCGATGCTATCAAAAATATGGGTCAAAGTTGGTCCAAACCTAAAATTGATTATGTAAACTGGAAAGGGCAGCGTAAACTCGTCATGTTTGTCGGTGGAGGCTATGACGCTGGTGGTACAGATGGTGATGGTTTGTTTGATGCTAATGGTGTAAGAACAGGCTATGCTGGCTATGAAAAATTTAATTATAAACAGGAAGATTCAACTTTTACCAAAAAAACTATAGGCTCGGGTGTTTATATGTTCGATGCTGATACTGGTGATTTATTGTGGAATGCCGGGGCGGATTCAAGTGCAGATTTAGTCAATACGGATTTAAAATATAGTACTGTAAGTGAAATTAAAACGGTAGATCGTAATAACGATGGGGTGGTTGATCATCTGTATTTCGGTGATTTAGCTGGTCAAGCTTTTCGAGTAGACTTTAAAAATGATGGAGCAAGTACATTTAAAGCCCAGATTAATAAAGTTTTGGATATCCATAAGACTGATGGAACAAGTTCAAGATTTTATTTGCCACCGACATTTACTGCCCATAAAAGTGGGGGAACAACAGAAGGGGGTAATATTGTAGTCGCGGCGTTTATTTCTGGTAATAAGAGCTCTCCACTTTTGGCAACAACTGACTCACCTGTAACTACTGGTCAAACTAGTTCAAGTAATCTGGAATATGATGCCATCTATGCGGTTTATGACTATGATATTTTCCCTGATGGCAGTAATTATCCTGTTGCTACGACTGATAAACCTTTAATTACAGCAAGAATAAGGGCAACAGGTACTACGCCTAGTCATACTCAATTGCGATTAATCACTGCTACGACTAACAAAAGTGGCAATACTGGTGCGTTAGTAGATAAAGCATCAGGCTGGGGTGGTTGGTATTATAAATTTGATAAAGGAATTCCAATTACAAGTGGCACTACTGTCACTGTAGGTAGTCGTAATGCGGGTGTTGTTAAAGGACTAACTCCTTTAATCGCGATGGATGGTAATTTATATGTCACAATGTATGATGCTTCGGAAGCAGGAACGGGTTCTAAATGTGGGGCAGGTGTCAAAGGTAAAAGCTTTACGAAAAGATTCTGTTTGCCAACAGGAGTATGTAAAGAAGATGCTGACTATACCTATGAATTAGGTGCTGGTATTGTTTCTTTAAATATTGGTCCATCTGACTCAGGTGGAAACACAATTATTGTGCCAAATCCAGACGAAGTATGTACGGGGGATAGCTGCTCTCCATGTGTAGGTACTGCCTGTGCAAGTAAACCTAAATTCTTAACTGCTAATGGAACCATGCGCTTTGTTCCAAATCGTTGGTATGAGCGTTATGCGAAGGTTCAGTAGTATGAAAAAAATATCAATAATGACTATACTAAGGAATAAATCTTTTCAGTATGGCTTTAGCTTGATAGAGCTTATGGTGGTGATTGCTATTGTTGCAATTTTTGCAGCAATAGCAATCCCAAGTTATCAAATGTACGTCCGAAAAGCAGATGTTGCGAGCGCTCAACAAGAGATGCAAAGAATTGCTGAGCAACTATCAAGACATAAAGCGCGCAATTTTAGCTATAAGGGTTTTGATGGAAGTTATTTATACAAGAATAATGCTGGGACGCTAAACCCGAACTTTGACTCAACTAAGCAAGAGTTAAAGATGCCAATTGATAGTAGTACATCAAAATATACACTAAAAATTATGGGGACTTCTACGGATGAGAAAGGGGATACTAATCCAAATAATGATGAAACTAAAGAAACATTACTTACAGATAAAAGTACAACAAATTTGGGGCAGTCTTGGTCAATTAAAGCCGAGAGTAACACGATTACGAATCCCTCGAATTACGATTTATTAATTACTAGTACGGGCATTCGATGTATGAATAAGAATAAAGCAAAGGTAACTTACCAGACTTGCGGGACTAAGGATGAAGGAAGTGAACAATGGTAAACAAAGGATTTACCCTAATAGAGGTCATGATCGTTGTAGTGATTATTGCAATATTAGCTGCGATAGCTTATCCCTCTTATACTCAGTATAGAGTCCGTACGAATCGAGCTGATGTTCAAAAAGAATTGTTGAGTATTGCGCAACAAATGTCTGCTTATAAAGTTGCTACAGGTACTTATGCAGGAACAAATGCAAATACTATATACGGTTCAACGGTTTATCCTCAAGGGTCAGCAGCAATTTACGATTTAACATTTGATCCAGTAACTACTACTGCATCTGAATGGGTACTTATTGCTAAACCTAAAAGTGGAACAATTCAGGCTGGAAATGGCTGGATTTGCCTCAATGATCAAGGTCAGAAATCTTGGGCGAAGGGACAAAGCTCTTGCTCGCTTTCTAATACTTCTAATTGGGATGGTCGTTAAACTCGAAATTTAAACCTGCGGATAACTTCAAAAACCATCTTTCATTCAGATTAAATATCGCGTAGAATATCGCCCTCTATGAAAGGGGTTTGAAGCGTAACCGATGGTCGGTTGCAGGGATAATCCGTAAGAATTATAAGGCTTTTATCATGGTTGTTATTCGTTTAGCGCGCGGTGGTGCAAAAAAACGTCCATTCTATCAAATTGTTGTGACTGATAGCCGCAATGCACGTGATGGTCGTTTTATCGAACGTATTGGTTTCTTTAACCCAACTGCTCAAGGTCAAGCTGAAAAACTTCGTTTAGATGCAGACCGTTTTGCTCACTGGGTTTCTCAAGGTGCTCAACCATCTGAGCGCGTTGCTTCTTTAGCTGCTCAAGCGAAGAAAGCGGCAACTGCTGCTTAATTAGTAGTAGATCATCCATGACAGCAGCACTGAATGTTCCCGAAGATCGGATTCAGATTGGACAGTTACGTTCAGCCTATGGTTTAAATGGGTGGCTCTGGGTGTATTCAAATACAGAACCCATGAGCAATATGTTTGACTATCTGCCTTGGTACATCGAGACCAAAGCAGGTTGGCAAACTATAGATGTAAAGCGCTGGAAACCGCATGGCAAAGGTCTGGTTGTCAGCTTAAAAGGTGTGAGTGATCGCACTGCGGCTGACAGTCTGGTTGGTGCCAATATCTGGATTGCTAAATCACAATTGCCAAAAGCAGATGTGGACGAGTATTACTGGTCTGATCTCAAAGGTCTTACAGTCTTGGGACTGAATGATGATGAGCAAGAAGTCAATCTCGGGCAGATTCATGAGCTTTTCGAAACAGGTGCCAATGATGTCATGGTGGTTCGTGCCACTGCGGACAGCATTGATGCTGAAGAGCGCATGATTCCGTGGCATAAAGATGTGGTACAGCGTGTTGATCTTGAAGCGGGTCGTATTTACGTCAATTGGGGCGTAGATTACTAAATTACATATCAGTGATTTAGTGCGAACGCAGTAGGAAAATAGAGGAGTCTGCGATGTTTTTTGCAGTCATTACACTGTTTCCTGAAATGTTCGACGCGATTACTGCCTATGGAATTAGTGGTCGTGCAGCCAAGCGTGACATGGTACAGGTAACTTGTATCAATCCACGTGATTTTGCACAGGGTAACTACAAACGAGTGGATGAGCGTCCATTTGGTGGTGGCCCAGGTATGGTGATGATGGCTGAGCCTTTGGCACAAGCAATTCAACATGCCAAACAGCTTGCGAGCCAAGCAGGATGTGTTCACGTCCCTGTGGTGTATATGTCGCCACAAGGTCAAACCTTAAATGAACCCGCAGTGCAACAATTCATTGAATACGATGGTTTGATTGTACTTTGTGGTCGTTATGAAGGTGTTGATGAACGTTTAATCCAGCGTTATGTTGATCAGGAATGGTCAATTGGAGATTACGTTTTGTCGGGTGGTGAACTGCCCGCAATGGTGCTTTTGGATAGTATTATTCGGCGATTGCCCGATGTAATGTCTGATGAGCAATCGCATATACAAGATTCTTTTGTGGATGGTTTACTTGACTGCCCACAATATACCAAGCCTGACCATTTTGAAGGGTTGGATGTGCCTGAGGTACTTAAATCAGGACATCACGCCAATATTGAAAAATGGCGGTTTTTGCAGCGTTATCAACGTACACTTGAACGTCGACCTGAGTTGGTTGAACAAGTGATATTGACCAAGCAGCAAAAAAAATGGCTCAACGATTTAGATGAATCATGAAGATGAAACATCTTTTATAGGCTCTTTATTTTTATACGTTCAGTATGAATGATAAAGGGAAAGTTAAACGGGTTGATATGCGCTTTAGCCTCTGTCCCCAGCGGTGTAAGAGACCTCTTCTCTCCCGCACATATTGGAGATTCCACAATGAGTGGTAAACATCCTTTAGTTCAAGCAATTGAAAATTCACAGTTAAAATCAGACATTCCTGCTTTTGCTCCAGGTGACACAGTCATCGTTCAAGTTAAAGTAAAAGAGGGTGATCGTGAGCGTCTTCAAGCATTTGAAGGTGTTGTGATTGCGAAGAAAAACCGTGGCCTAAACTCTGCGTTCACTGTTCGTAAAATTTCTAGCGGTGTTGGTGTTGAGCGTGTTTTCCAAACTCACTCACCAGTTGTTGCTAAAATTGAAGTGAAACGTCGTGGTGATGTTCGCCGTGCGAAACTTTACTATCTTCGTGAATTGTCTGGTAAAGCTGCACGTATTCGTGAAAAATTGCCAGCACGTAAACAAGGTTAATTTTAACCTCGTTTTCAAGCAAAAAAATGCGCCGATAAGGCGCATTTTTTATATGCGTTTTATAGACCTTGTAATTTAAGTCGGTTCGCATGCTGACGATAAAGCGCCACAGGGTCTGCTGAGAACACGCTGCGTAAGCCGAGTACCTGATTCACCTCATCAAAATGATTATGGAAATAGTCATCTCGAATGGTTTTGCCAAGTCGGCTACTACATTGGCTCACTAGGCCATCGTTCTTCTGACCACTAAACGCCACATAACCCATAGAGGTTAATAAAGTATCAGGATCTAAAGGATTAGTGGTTTGTGCTGCACCTGTCCATGAGTAAAACGCTATGCCATTGGCATTTGCAGGTCCATCCTGACAGGCTTTTGTGGGTAAACCCAATGGAAACTTGGCATTAAACTCTGCTGCTCCCTGAGCCGATAAGCTATGAATCGATGCTTTAAAATCACTGGGTAAATTAGAACGAAGTTGCGCGTAGCTAATAATCGGTGAAACCAAAGCATCTACAGCTGCTGCCAATGCAGTATTGAGTAATGGTAGATTCTGAATCAGATCGGCAACAGGAGAGCCAAAATTGACACCTGCTACACTGGTAACAGATGAAACCAAATCTGGTCTAACCCCAGCAACATAACGCGCAGTTGGGCCACCATGACTATGTCCAATCAGATTGACCTTGTTTTTGCCAGTGATTGCCACAACTTCTTCGACTTGTTGTAACAATTGTTCGCCACGTACTTCAGTCGACTCAAGCGGGGATACCTGCGTAGCATAGGCAGTTGCACCATTTTTGGCTAAATCGGGTAATACCTGATACCAGTAATCGAGCCCAAACTCTGCTGAACCCAAACGGTTAAATCCAAACATACCGTGTACAAAAACTAATGGATATTTGGTTTTGGCATAGTCTGAAATGACATTTTTTGTTTCTGCACTTTGTAATCCTTCCGCAGCGAAACTACTCTGGATTGCAAGACAACTGATCAGTCCTGTTATGAATATTCTTGATCGCATTTGATCTTTATCCTCTTTTTGTTTTCGTTTTATGCTGGTGATCCTCTCCAGCAAATCCCTAAAAAAATGATCCTCCTGTGATTGATTATGCTGTTACTGAGCAAATGGTAGTGTTCCACCTTGGTCATGAACAGATTCAAATGTTTGTAATCGAAGCTGTTCTTGCGGGTTGCTAAATGTTTGCTGGCGTAATTGATCAATCGCCTGTTGTTTGGCGGTATCAGACATCCCGCTATTTAAAATAGTATCGCGATTATTCAGATATTGATTCACACGACTTTTCCAGACATCGCGATTTTGATCAAGGCTTTCTAAGCGTTGAGTGGCTTCAGCCCCCACTAGATTCAAACGCATTTGTCGTAATTCACTCGCTGAACCATGACGATCTTGAATGGCTTGAGTCAAATGCCGCAATTCTTCTAATTTGGTGGTTTGTTGTAGATTTTCTTGCCAATCTTGAGGAAGTTGATCGAACAGGGCTTTTAAGCGTTTAGCTTTTTCACTTTCAGATAGATTCTTGTCATCCAATATTGCCATACGGTTTAAAGTGTATTCATGATAAGTATCCTCGCTGCCAAATAATCCTAAAATTTCATTCACAGAAAAAAATTGTTGGCGTAGATTTTTAATATTGCTGAAAATGGCACGATAATAAGCAGGATCATCTTGTTTTAAATTCGGTGGGCTAATTTCGCCAAGCTGCTGTCGATACTTTAAATAACGACTCCAGAGATCCAGAATTTGTGATAAAGCGGGTTCTTGATAATTTTGCTGTAAATACTTTCTAAAATCCTCATCAATTTGAGCAATGCTTTTTTCACCATATTGAGTAATAAAATATTCAAAACAATCTTTAGTTTGTTCATTCACGATTAAACTATTTTGTTGATCCAACTTAAGCTGGCAGTTAATTTGGGTATCTGCCTGACTTGGGCTATTCAATCTCGATGAAGCTAAATTTGATACAGGGGATGGAGCAACTAAAGTCGTCTGTGTGAGAGTATTTTGCTTTGAATTATCATGACTAGATATCGAACCATTGGCAGACTGGGGCTTAAGCCAAAATACTAAACCGATCACCAAAAGAACAATAAAACCAATGGCGATCCAAACTTTATGATTGCGAAATCCTTGCATCTAGAGATCCATCCCTATTTCATTTTTTGTTTTAGTAGATTTAAAGAATCCATGCATAAAAATATCACACTAAACATAAAATACTGTAAAAATGGATAAGCGGATTTGATAACATGGCGGCAGCATTGACTGCCTTGCACTGGACATACATGACGGCTAAATCTGAAAAAATTCCTCGTCGCCACCTCAGTGGTGTTTTTCTGTTGAATAAGCCTTTAGGGCTAAGTTCAAATGCCGCATTGCAAAAAGTTCGCTGGTTATTTCGGGCGCAAAAAGCAGGTCATACGGGAGCGCTTGATCCCTTGGCAACGGGTCTATTGCCTATTTGTCTGGGAGAGGCAACCAAGTTTTCACATTATTTATTAGACTCAACCAAACGTTATCAAACTGTAGTTAAGCTTGGACAAACCACTTCGACAGGCGATGTAGAAGGGGAGATTCTTCAGACCAGAAATATCCCTGCTTTGACCCGTGAAAGTATTGAACAAGTACTGGATCAGTTTCGTGGAGATATTCAGCAAATCCCTCCGATGTACTCTGCCTTAAAACGTGATGGACGTCCTCTGTATGAATTGGCGCGACAGGGTATTGAAATTGAACGTGCAGCCCGTCCTGTAACCATTTATGAGTTAAAACTGATTGATTTCGATGTGGAAAGTTTAACCTTGGATGTGACTTGTTCTAAAGGGACTTATATTCGGGTGTTGGGGGAGGATATTGGTGAGGCGCTCGGTTGCGGTGGTCATCTCACCCATTTGCATCGAATCCAGACGGGACATTTTCAACTCATCCCTGAATATAGCATTGAATATTTAGAACAACTGAATGAAACACAGCGCGATATGCTATTATTGCCGGTCTACGCACCCGTCGAATATTTACCGAAAGTTCAAATTCCTGAAGGCCGTCACAAATATTTTTGTAATGGTCAGGAAAGTAATATCGAACATCCACCTGCGCCTGAAGTTCTAGTATTTGATCAAGATCATTGTTTGGGTCTGGCTGAAATTACCGATAAAAAAAGATTGGTGCCGAAGCGTCTTTTAAATTTATAGGCATAGTTCCCCATGGAAATCGAAGTCATACTTAGCTTAATCTTTTTTGCGTTTTGTGCAGGTGCAATTGATGCGGCAGTGGGTGGGGGTGGCTTGATTCAGATTCCTGCTCTGATGAGTACCTTTCCGCAAATGTCACCTGCCACCGTGATTGGAACCAATAAGCTCTCTTCAGTTTTCGGCACAGCTTCTGCGGCTTATACCTTTGTGCGCAAGGTCAAATTACAGTGGAAATTACTGGCGGTGATAGCCGTATGTGCCTTGATCAGTTCTTTTCTGGGGGCAGCTTGTTTGTCCTTGATTCCTCAGTCGGTGTTACGTCCATTTGTCTTTGTGATGTTGATCGTGATTGCGGTTTACACCTTAGTCAAAAAGAATTTTGGACAAGTTCACGTTGCATTAAGTATCACGCCTAGAGTACTCATGCTTGCTGCAATTGGGAGTTTGCTGATTGGATTTTATGACGGAATTTTTGGTCCAGGGACAGGTAGTTTTTTTATTTTCTTCTTTATCCGCTTTTTGAATGTTGATTTTTTGCATGCTTCTGCATTATCAAAAATCGGAAATTTCATGACCAATATTGCTGCTCTTAGCTTTTTGGCACCGACAGGTCATGTGATTTTTCAGATTGGTCTTATGATGGCGGTTGCCAATGTGATTGGCTCTATAGTCGGTGTACGTGTTGCGCTGAAATATGGCAGTGGCTTTGTACGAATTATCTTTTTGATTTTGGTTTCGATCTTGATCTGTCGCATTGGTTATCAAATGTTTGTAACAGGATAGTCGATCAAACAACGTTCTGAAACAGATTTTGACATCAATGAACTTTTTTTCATGGATTGAAAAAGTAAACTAAAGGTAGCCAATTGGCTGCCTTTTTCTTATTTAGCCACATGATAATAGCCAGAATAGGGATGATAAATAGATGAATATTTTTGAAGCATTACGGGAAAGTCATGACAATCAGCGTGCTCTTTCTGAACAATTAATACAGACGCATGGACACACTGAACAACGCGAACAATTGTTTCAGGCCTTAAAAAATGAACTATGGGCGCATTCAGTTGCAGAAGACCGCTATCTTTATATTCCATTAATGTTTAATGATACAGGTTTGGACATTAGCCGTCATGCCTTATCAGAACATCATGAAATGGATGAGCTTGTTGAACAGCTTGAAGAAACTGATATGAGCAGTCCAAGTTGGTTGGCGATTGCTAAACAGTTAAGTGACGTGGTACATCACCATCTAAAAGAAGAAGAACATAAATTCTTCCAGCAGGCTGGTAAAATTCTGGATGACAAGCAAAAAGAAAAACTGGGTCAGCAATATTTAAAAGAATACGCCAAATATAAGAAGCATGAACTTGTCTGATATTAAATGCTCCATTCTTTAGCGTATTTTAAAGTCGAGTTACGAGTTACGAGTTACGAGTTACGAGTTACGTAGTAGAGTGATCAATGTCTTGATGCGATGCGCGTAGCGTAACTCCAATTGAGGCAAGCATAATAAAACCGAGGGCAATCCATTGTAATAACGTAATGTTTTCGTGCAATAAGATTAAACCAGCGAGTGCGGCCAAAGCAGGAGAAAGGCTTGATAATGTGCCGTAGCTGAGTTTAGTCAGTCTTTTTAGGGCAAATAAATCTAGTGCATACGGAATAGCGGTGGCGAGAATGGCAATCAACAATGCCTTTGGCCAAAACTCAGAATCCAGAAGTTGTTTAGGTTGATGAACTAAACCAATGGGCAATAACACCATCGCTGAAAGGCTAATGGCAATGGTTAAGGCATGCATCCCGATATTTTGGCGTACCACTTTATGTCCAAAGTAGATATAAAATGCCCAGCATAAACCTGCCCCAAGTGCAAACGCTGCGCCACTCATGGAAAAATTAGCCTGAGCCGCTTGTTGCCACGGGACCATCAGAGCAATCCCTAAGATGGCACAGATAACCCAGATATAATCGCGGCGTTGCTGAATCGAAATTAAGGCGAGTCCCAGTGGGCCAATAAACTCTAATCCAACCGCAATTCCTTGAGGCAGTTTGCCAAGAGACATATAAAACAACACATTCATGAGACCTAAAGCGCCACTATAACCGAGTAAGTCACGCCATTTTAGGGTGGAAAGCTTGCTTAAGATTTTCCAAGATCGAAACATGAAAAAGACTAAAACTGAAGCAAAGCAGAGCCTTAAAATGGTTACACTTAAGGGATCTAATACCGCAATCAATTGCTTGGCAAAAGATGCGCTAATTTGATAACACATCATTGACAACATCATGGCTAGGACAGCAATCAATGGAGTATTAGACATGGTGAGGGCTCAAAAGATATAAATAACTGAAACGATAAATCTTGTATGCAATAACATCTATTATAAGAAACTGAGATGAGTCTTTCATGGCGCTACATGGTCTGCACGTTTAGCGCGTTGCGTTGTCACTGTGCAACCCACTGAAGCGGTAATAATCGTTGCTAAAGCGAGCCATTGACTCCATATTAATTTTTCGCCCAAAAAGATGAAACCAGAAAATGCAGCAACCGCAGGTTCCATGCTCATCAGTGTACCAAAGCTTAGAGCAGTGAGTCGTCTCAATGCCAGCATTTCCAGTGAAAAAGGCAAGGCGCTGGCTAAGATTGCAAGTGCAATAAAATAAAAAATATCGGGGAGTTCAAAGACGTGCGCCATAGAGCCTGTTAGAAATGCAATCGGAATTAATAGCAATGCACCAATTGTCATGCCTAGAAATACCGTGTGATTGCCTGAAATACCTGAAGGCTTCTGACCTGCAATAATATACAACGCCCAACAAGCACCTGCCGCTAAAGCATAAGCTATTCCAATCAGATCCAGATGATGGTTGGCCTGATGAAATGGAAACAGTAAGAGTAAGCCTACAATGGCACAACACACCCAGATCAAATCGTATTTTTGTCTAGCATAGTAAAGAGCAATACTTAGCGGCCCAACAAACTCAAACGCCACTGCGATGCCCAAAGGCAAGCGTTGTAGTGATAAATAAAATAAGGCATTCATTCCCGCTAGCGCCAGACCATAACTGATAATTGCTTTCCAGCGAACCTTTTGCCATTCAATTTTCCATGCCTGAAAAATCACCGCTAAAATCAGCGCGCCAAAACATAGTCGCATCGCAGAAACCGTCAGAACGGGGTAACTTTGAAATAAGACTTTGGCGAGAGAACCGCTACTTTGCACACAAATCATCGCCACAAGCAGAAAAATTAAAGCTTGTAACTGCGACTTCGGACTAGATAAAGACATTTTGAACAAACGGTATATTTTTAAGCATGATAATTCATGTTGAGATAAAAAAGCCACAGACATTGCTGTGGCTTTTTAGCAAGAATTTTATTAGAACAAGATACGAACGCGAATCGTACCTTCGACTTCGCTCAACATATCCAGAGCTTCCTGAGAGGCAGATGCATCAACATCCATGACCAGATAGCCAATATCACCTTTGGTCATTAAACTTTGACCAGAAATGTTAATACCTTGATCTGCAAATAGATTATTGATTTTAGACAATACGCCTGGAATATTCTTGTGAATATGCAACAGACGATGTTTACCTTCAGTCAATGGCAATGCGATTTCTGGGAAATTCACCGCAGAAAGCGTCATACCTTTATCAGAATACGCGACAAACTTTTCAGCCACTTCAAGACCAATATTGGCCTGCGCTTCCATGGTTGAACCGCCCACATGTGGGGTGAGGATCACGTTTGGAATGTTACGTAATGGAGAAATAAATTCTTCACCATTGGCTTTAGGCTCTTTCGGAAATACATCGACCGCTGCACCTGCAAGATGACCAGATTTCAATGCATCTGCCAAGTCTTCAATCACCACACAAGTACCACGTGCCGCATTCAAGAAGATTGAACCTTCTTTCATTTTAGCAAACTGTTCTTTTTTGAAGAAGTTGCGTGTAGACGGTACATCTGGAACGTGTAAAGTCACCACATCAGCCGTTGCAAGTAATTCATCCAGTGAACCTACTTGACGTGCATTACCTAATGGGAGTTTGGTCACGGCATCAAAATAGATCACTTTCATACCAAGGCTTTCTGCCAATACAGAAAGTTGAGAACCAATCGAACCGTAACCCACAATACCTAAAGTCTTACCACGTGTTTCAAAAGAACCAACCGCAGATTTATTCCATCCACCTGCATGGGTATCTGTTGATTTCTCTGGCACACGACGCAACAATAAAATTGTTTCAGCAAGAACCAGTTCAGCAACGGAGCGCGTATTTGAATACGGGGCGTTGAAAACTGGGATACCACGTGACATCGCGGCTTTTAAATCAACCTGATTGGTTCCGATACAAAAGCAGCCAACCGCAATCAATTTATTCGCAGCTTCAAACACTTCTTCAGTGAGTTGAGTGCGCGAACGAATCCCAATAAAGTGCGCATCTTTGACGGCTTCTTTCAGAGCGTCGCCTTCCAGCGCAGTTTTATGATAATCGATGTTGGTATAACCCGCTGCATTGAGAGTATCGATGGCGTTTTGGTGAACACCTTCTAACAACAAGAAACGAATTTTATCTTTAGGTAGTGATAGATGTTGGCTCATTACGGCTCCGCTACAAAGGCCAAATTTAGTCGCGAAATTATATCACAAGTCCTGCCAGTTGTTTATGCGTTATCACGCAACGATATGGAATCATGAGCTGAATAAATTTCAATTTATTGACAATCTGATTCAAGTTGTGGTTGGCAGGTTAAAAAATGGAATACTTCTAAATAAGCTATTCAACACATTTTGTAGTGACCGTATGTTTAAGCGATGCTTTATCCAGCGCCTGCTTACATGTAAAATAAGATGAATATTTGGTAAAACACCAAACGCTTTTAGAAATTTGTGAGTCATGCTGAAACTTGTGTATGTGATTGCAGTACAATTTTCAAATTTCTTAACCCCACCTGTTTATTTCTTGCTAGGCCTGTAAACGATGAATGCTCCAGTCGCTTTAACACCTGAGTTACTTACCCAATTAACTGCGATCGTCGGTGAAAACCGAATTAAAACCGATGCGGATAGTCTTGAAAATTGGGGACGCGATCATACCAAGCATTTTGATCCAAACCCATCAGTCATCGTTTTTCCATCAAGTACTGAGCAGGTTCAAGCCATCGTAAAATTGGCCAATCAATTTCATGTGGCCATTACACCATCAGGTGGTCGCACAGGTTTATCGGCAGGTGCAGTTGCGACCAACGGTGAAATTGTCATTAGTATGGACAAGATGAACCAGATTCTGGAATTCTTCCCAGCAGATCGTATGGTACGTGTGCAGGCAGGGGTCGTGACTGAGCAATTGCAGAATTATGCTGAAGAACAGGGCATGTATTATCCTGTTGATTTTGCTTCGGCAGGTTCAAGTCAAATTGGTGGCAATATTGGCACCAATGCAGGCGGCATCAAGGTTATTAAATACGGTATGACACGTAACTGGGTACTGGGTCTGACTGTGGTGACAGGCAAGGGTGATATTCTACGCTTAAATAAAGGCATGGTTAAAAATGCCACAGGCTATGCGCTACAACATTTATTTATTGGCGGAGAAGGAACATTAGGTTTAGTCACTGAAGCTGAAATTAAACTTGAGCGTCAACCCCAAAATCTACAAGTTCTAGTTTTGGGTGTGCCTGATTTTGATGCCGTGATGCCTGTATTGCATGCATTCCAGAAAGAAATTGACCTGACTGCATTTGAGTTCTTTGGTGAGCTGGCGATGCAAAAAGTGTTAGATCGTGGTCATGTACAACGTCCTTTTGAAACACAATGTCCATTTTATGTGTTACTTGAATTTGAAGCACCGTATGAGCCGATTATGGACAAAGCCATGCAGATTTTTGAACATTGCATGGAGCAAGGTTGGGTGCTTGATGGGGTGATGAGCCAAAGTCTGGATCAAGTTGAAAGCTTGTGGCGTTTACGTGAAGATATTTCTGAGTCGATTGCACCGTTTATTCCTTACAAAAACGACATTTCAGTTTTGATCACGCATGTGCCTGCATTTATTAAAGAAATTGATGCCATTGTGCAGGATAATTATCCAGACTTTGAAATTTGCTGGTTTGGTCATATCGGTGATGGCAACTTGCACTTAAATATTTTAAAACCTGAAAATTTAAGCAAAGATGAATTTTTCGCTAAATGTCAGGTGGTGAATAAGTATGTGTTTGAAACAGTGAAAAAATATGATGGTTCAATTTCGGCTGAACATGGTGTAGGAATGACCAAAAAACCGTATTTGGAATATTCACGTTCACCTGAAGAAATTGGTTATATGAAAGCCTTGAAATTGGCATTTGATCCGAACGGTATTATGAATCCAGGTAAATTGTTTGATTTATAAAATGACAAACTGTAGAAGCTACATAGTTTCTACAGTGTAATTGAGATTGGCGTAGCATCATAAAGCTACGCCTTTTGTTTTTTAGATGTGTGAAAAAGATGTTACGTTTAATTGCGATTTCAGGATTATGTTTGGGACTGATGACGGGTTGTGCCACAACCACTAAATTGATGTCATTGGGTGGGGGTGAAAGCCCAATGCAACAGGTTTTAAAAGCACAACCTGAAATTAGTAAAGAACATCAAAACACCTCGATTCAGCAAGTGTTTAATCGTGTTGAATCTCCTACTGTTTCCAGAATTACGGTCATCCAAACGGGTTTAATGGATGATTCGGTTTCTGCGATTAAGACTGAATATTTATTTAAGTTAAATGATAAAAAGTGGCAGTTGCAAAATAAACAGCAGAGTTATCAATGTGCCAGAGGCAAGAATACTCGAGGTTTTCAAAGTGCGTTATGTTCTTAGAACTTTGAGCATTATTGCTTGAATAAATAAGAATTTTTAGGTAAAAGCATATCGCAAGATATGCTTTTTTTATGAGAATTTTATAATAATGAACATCCATCACGAAATTGAAAAACTGTTCCAACAGCGTCAAGACATTCCATTATTTTATATTGAAAGTGGTAGCCGTTTATGGGGTATGGCAAGTCCTGACAGTGACTATGATGTGCGTGGCTTCCATTTACCCAGTAAAGATCAGTATTTTGATTATAAAAAGCATCGTGATCTGATAGAAATCATGGATGGAGATTTTGACTTTGTTTCTTATGATTTAGATAAAATGTTTGGTCTGCTCGCTAAAAGTAATCCCACGGTGCTCGAATGGGTACGAGCGCATATTGTGTATTTTAATGCTTTTCCAGAATGGGAAAGTTTCCGCAATGGATTGCTTGAACGAACTGACTATAGTGCGCTATATCACCACTACTTATCACTAGCAAAAGGTGGGATGAAAGTGATGCAAACCGCAGATAATTTTACTTATAAAAAAGTATTTTATTCGATTCGTGGTTTGATGTCAGCAGAGTTAGCAACTCAGGAAATCATGCCTGAATTATTGATTACCGACTTATTTACACAAGTCTCTGAGCATGATCCACTACGTCATTGGGCAGAAGATTATTTAGAAATTAAAAAGCAGCAGAAAGAAAAAGCCCAGCTTCCAGAAGTAGAGCAAACAGCTATTCTTCAGTTACTGCAAACGAAAATTGAGCAGTTGGCTGCTAAAGAGATGAAAAAATCTGATCATCGTGAGGGCTTAGAACGTTATCTGACAGAATATAGTCGTCATTTGAAGCAGTATTATTATCAGTAGAAGTAAGCTTCTACTGATCGTTTTTAATTTTAAAAACCACTTTCCAAAATACGAACTTTGACATCCACCACATGATCTTTGATCGCTTCAAAATGTCGCTGCATATGTGCAGTTTGCATATGCGCTTCGAGATGCGCTGTGCTTTGCCATTTTTCTAGCATCACAATTAAGTTTGGATATTGAGTTTGCATTTCAAGTGCAGGTAAATGATCAATCAAAGTCTCGTAACCATAACAACCATCTTCAGCCAAAACTGTTGGTGTGATTTTTTGAAAAGCACCTAAAACAGCTTGGCGATGTTCCGTAGCTGCATGGGTGCGAATTTCGGCAATAATCGTCAACATGTTATTTTCCTTCTTTATTTTTAGTTGTAAAAACTTGATCTAAATGGGCTTTATAAGCGTCGAGATAGCTTGGTACATCTGGCATTTTAATCACATCATTGGCAATAAATGTTGGCAGCGACTGCATACCTAAAAATTGATTGGCTTTATGAAAAGGTAAATACACGCCATCTACACCCACGCCTTCAAAGAATTGTTCAGGATCCGTAAATGCTTGCATAGGGGCATTCCATGTTAACGACAACATGTATTTTTTACCCTGAATCAAACCGCCTGAACCATATTTTTTAGCAGTATCCGAACGGCTGCGTCCATCATTGGCATAAAGCACACCATGACCAATGGTAAATACATCATCGATATATTTTTTCATGGTCCACGGTGCACCCATCCACCAACCTGGCATTTGATAAATTACAACATCTGCCCACACATATTTATCTATTTCAGCTTGAATATCATAGTCACAGTCCGTCCGCGTTACTTTGATGTCATGACCTAACTGGGTTAAATGACGTTGCGCAAAATCGGTTAAGGTATCATTCAATTGTCCATTGGAATGTGCAAATGCTTTAGCACCGTTGATGATTAAGATATGACTCACGGGAGAACCTGATTTTTAAAATTCATGATAGTCAATATAGAGTGTTTATTGGTTCTAAAAAATGCATGAATCTGCAAAATATTATTGCTTAAAAATCAATAATTATTTATAGGAATTTGCGTGCTGTTTATTTCTTAACTCAAACTGTGGATAATTTCGCATTTACTCACAGTCACAATATGCATAATCTGTGGTTAAATTTTAAAAAAAATTGAAAGAAATAATAATGTTGTGCTTGATTTAACATTTTAATATCGACGCTGAAAATAAAAAATGTTATGTTTATCGCAGATTTTTCTATAAATCTTGGTCATCTAATTTGATCTCAATCTCAGGTTTTTATTCTCTCCTCAAAATTCAGACACTTTGTGAATACAGTGTTTTATTGCTGAATACTCAGCATATCAAAAATTCAACTCTCTAAAACTCAATGTTTGTCATTGGGCTGGCGCATATTGATTAGAAAATAATGTTCAGCTTGCAAACAGACATCTTGAATAAGTAGATCACAATGCAAAATATGCAAACGACAACATTAAATCGTCAGACCTTAATGTTTCCGCTGGCTTTGGTTCTGTTTGAACTTGCGGTTTATATTGGCAATGATTTAATTCAGCCAGCGATGCTGGCCATTACACAGGATTTTGGTGTCAGTTCGACATGGGCACCCTCATCAATGTCCTTTTATTTATTGGGTGGAGCAAGTGTAGCTTGGTTGCTCGGCCCCCTTTCTGATCGTTTAGGTCGTAAAAAGGTTTTATTAACTGGAGTATTATTTTTTGGCGTCTGTTGTTTACTCATTTTATTGACACAAAATATGGCGCAATTTCTGATCTTGCGCTTTTTACAAGGTATTGGTTTGACTGTGATAGCTGCGGTCGGTTATGCCGCTATTCAGGAAACTTTTGCTGAACGTGATGCGATTAAAGTAATGGCATTAATGGCCAATATTTCCCTACTTGCACCTTTACTTGGGCCAGTGCTAGGTGCTTTTCTGATTGATTCTGTGTCATGGCACTGGGGTTTTGTTGCAATTGCCTTGTTGGCATTTATCAGTTGGTTTGGATTAAAAGCCAAAATGCCAAGTCAGCAGCAGAGTGTGACGCGTCAACCGTTTATTTATCTGTTTGATGATTTAAAAAAAGTCTTTACCGATAAAAAGTTTTTAGGTCTTACTCTGGCATTGCCTTTGGTGAGTTTGCCGTTAATGTTATGGATTGCATTGTCCCCTGTGATGTTGGTGGAAGAACTCAAGTTTAGTAGTGTGCAATATGGCTTGGCACAGTTCCCCGTTTTTATCGGGCTGATTTTGGGCAATATTGTGCTGATTAAGATTATGGATCGTTATCCTTTGGGAGCCACCATTCTCAAAGGCTTACCTATAATGCTATTAGGCACTGTTATCTTAGTGATCGGGGCAATCTGGCAATACTATCTGGTGCCATGTTTATTAATCGGCATGACCTTGATTAGTTTTGGTGAAGGCATTAGTTTTTCGGTGATGTATCGTTTTGCTTTGATGTCATCTGAGATGAGTAAAGGCACAGTTGCGGCAGCAGTGTCGATGTTACTGATGTTAAGCTTCTTTGGAATTATTGAACTGGTGCGCGAACTCTATGTCCATTTTCATATTATGGCATTTAGTCTCGCCTCTTTTGTTTTGATTGCGATTTGGTTTTTACAACCCAAGCAAGTTTTGCTTAAATTGATGCAGCAACGTAGGCAGGAAGGGCAGTTTTAAGCAAAGAGCGAATCTTCGGGTTCACTCTTTTTATCGCGAAATTATTTTTTTCTAAGCAACTTAGTTTTGGTTTGATTGTTTTAATTTATGATCAAATACAAAAGGGCCAAACGGTAAAATCGACGCGATCAAACCTAAAATAAACATATGAATCGACCATTTCATCCGTTGGCATACCACCAATAAAACGACGATAAATAAAATAAACAGTAAACCATGCCCCATACCGACATATTTGACCCACATTGGATTATCCCAAATATATTTCATTGGCATGGCAATAAACAGGAGCAATAAAAAAGACCAACCTTCTAAAAATCCAACAATGCGTAAAGTTTTGACGTTCATCATTCGCTCAAAAAATATAAACAAAGACCGAGTGTAGCCTAGATCGGTTGAAAGCTGAACAACAACAGAGGCTATTTAATTTCCATTGATAATAGTTTGTTTTGCAGCATCAGTAATTCAGGTAAGGTTTCGAGCAATAAACTCATTTGTTTTAAAATCAACATGAGGTCATCCGATGTCGAATCCTGTTCAGAAAGTTGCCGAATTTCTAATAATTTGTGTTCAATTTCTTGAGTAGGAAGTGTTTTTTGTTCCAATAAAGTCTGTTGCAGGGTATGAGTACACCAGATCAATAAATCCATGACTTCCCGATCATTGATTTTTTCTCGATGGCTACCGAGCGCTGAAATATAACTGAGCTGACTATGGCTATAAACCAGATAGCGAAATGCAGAATGAATCAACGCCTGATTCGGTTGCGGTTCTGCACTCAAGCTGGAAATCATACTGGAAAGTTCAGTTTGAGCATTATGTGCCAAACGCCTTGCAGTACGATACTCAACACTATTGGTACAGCCAAACTGGTATTGATTTAGCACTGCATTTAAGTAGTTCATACTCGCTTGGCTGCTTTTTTTAATATTGTTGGAAATATTGCGAAAGTTCCAGTCTGGCCAGATAAAACTCACGGCAAACCATGCGATACCACAGCCGATGAGGGTATCCAAAATACGTGGGGCAATAATGCTATAACCAAAGCCTTTAAGGTTAAAAATCAGTAAAACCATTAAGGTCGCCATTGAAGTCGCAAGCGCATATTTTTTTTGACGTAGATAGAAAAAATATACGCCACAAATCACGGTGATGATCAGTTGACCTTCGACACTTGGCACAAAATAAAGAATTGGCAGACCTAAAATGACTCCAAGTAAAGTACCTAAAGTTCTTAGTTTTAAACGACTTTTGGTCGCGAAATAAGTCACCTGACAGACAAATAAACTGGTCAGAACAATCCAGTAACCATTTTGCGCAAAGGGTAAAAGTGATACCAGTGAACCTGTGGCAAAGACAAACGCGATGCGTGTTGCATGGCGAAATAGCGCAGATTTTGGAGTAAGATGCTGCTTGAATTTAAGCCATAAATCTTTGATACCGTGAATATCATCATCCAATAAGTTTAAATTATCGACATGCTGTTCAAAACGATAGGCATAGGTAAATTGCACATCCTGTAAATGACTGAGTTGGTCGTGCAAATCTTTTAAGTTTTTAACGATTAATTTTAGATTTTTGACTTCAGTATTATATGGATGATCCTGTATCCAGTCCTGTAATGAAAGTTCCAGATTTTCTAAAGCATGTGTGGGATCATGAATTGGCGTAAATCCCTCATTTCGCAAAATACATTCAGATAATTGCTGGCAGGAAAGCGCCAAAAGCCGAATATTCTTTTGAAAGCGAAAGATCAGATCACTGCGGCTAAAATTGTGTGGGATCTGTTCATAGTGTAAATAATTGGCACTCACTTTCTCGTGAATATCTTGCGCGACAAAATATAAATGCAGCCAGTAGATGCTGTTTTTATTAACCCGTGAGGCTTTCAGTCGAGTCAGTAATGAGGCTTTTGTGGTATTGAGATATTGAACCACTTGCGCATTTTCGTTTGAGAGTTCAAATAATAATGGCTCAACATTGTCTTTGTTATCAGGGTCAAAGAGTCGGGCTTTGGTCATCAACACATCAGACAAATGGCTAAAGACTTGCGAAAGATTATCCTGAACAGGCAGTGTAGGTTTAATCAGAAAAAAGACAATTGAGGTAATGCCGTACCAAATCACGCCGTACACAAAATAGACGGGTTGTTGATACCAGTGCTGATATTCACCTAAACCAAATAAACTGTAGATTGAAATTAAAATGGTACCAAACGAAATGGTAGCGTAGCGCTGACCAAGTGAACCTAATAAAATTAAAAAACCACTCGAAAGTGATAAGTATACAATCAGTAGAAATTTATAAGGTGCTAAAAACTCTAAAATACTGCTGACCGCAAAAAACAATACAGCCACATAAAACAAATTTCGAAGTCGAATGCTTAAGCGATCATCAAAGTCGGTCAATGCTGTCGCAATCGCACCGAGTGTAACTGGAACGATCAACTCATCATGTCCAAGCCAACGCAAGCCAAGCGTTGTTCCTGTCAGAACAATAAAAATTTGAAAGCAATAAACCAGTGTCGCATTAAAATTATAATGTTTGAAGAAACGGGTGAGGCCATTCATGAATTGGGAGGATTTCATTAATATTTTTATTGAGGTTGGGCTTTTTTTAAAAGCCTGTCAATCCTGATTCAACAAAAAGGAAGCGAATGATTCGCTTCCTTTGCAAAAATGATTTACGACCTTAATAACCCACGGTAAAACGTTGCTGGATATGATTGTTTTGTTCAAGCTCATCAGCGAGTGCCACCGCAAAATCTTCAGCCGAGATTTTACTGCCTTCTTCGCCGATCAAAAGCTCATCTTTACCTAAGCGAAATTCACCTGTACGTTTACCCGGACCAAATTCAGCAGAAGGCGAAATAAAGGTCCAGTCAAGATCATCGATTTCTTTGAGTTTATCTAGAAATATTGCGGCTGCTTTGGCTTCTGGTTTATAAGCATCAGGAAAATCAGGCGTATCCAAAACACGAATATTTTGATGAGGCACATGTAAACTTCCCGCACCACCAACGATCAAATAACGTTTTACTTTGGAGTCACGTACCGCTTCAATTAATGCATGAGCATCTAAGCCCTGAAAACGAACAGCACTAATCACCGCATCTTGTCCTTTTAATGCATCTACTAAGGCATCGTGATCATTTAAATCGACATCAACTGCCATGACGCGTTCAGTATCTGCTACTTTGTGCGTATCTCGCGCAATGGCTTTGACATAGTGACCACGTGAAACCAGTTCTTCCAAAATACGTGAACCTGCCATACCTGTTGCACCAATTAAAGCGATTTTCATTGTTAGCCTCTTTATTTTCTGTCAAAAATTTAACTTAAGTTTGAATTACAGTGACTTCTATCATGCCCATCTGGCATGTAAGTTGCGTTCGTTTTCTGTCCATACGCTGTAACAGTTTGGATATAAGTGTTGGAGTATCAATAAAAAATTTAAGCGAGATGGTAATTTTGATAAGGACAGATAGGTGAGGTTATAGAAAGCTATAAAAGGATCGATGGAATCGTTTAATGTACCTAACTCAAAGTGATGGCGTATTGCTTAAAATAATCGGCTGGGAATGTGAAGAATTAATAGAAAACCGTTTCAGTATGCTGAAGTCTGGAATGAATTAACTTAAGATATTGATGTAAAATAAAATTTTAAGGGCTTCGTATGAGTTGTATTATGTTAAATTAGCATTAATTCTTTGTTTTATTACCTTGATTATTTTTTATTTCTTTTAGGAATTTTAGTCTTTTTCCAATAAATGTCTTGTATATTTTTAATTGGGTCTCAGTGGTACCAATAATGTATTGATCCGCATCAAAAGCTAATTTTCTATTAACTTCCTTAACAAAATCTATAGATACGTAATTTATACCTTTTTTAAAGCGATCGGATCTATTGATCATATATCCAAGTTTAGGAGAAATAGCATAAAAAAAGTCTGCTTCATCTTCGGATGGAGCAACTATAGCATTTTCATTTATTGCTTCATGCACGTTAATAATTGGATGATCAGAGGTTATAAAATCTTCATTTGTTTCATTGATTAATAGACAGTGTTTATCAATTTTTCTTGTTTCAAAAAAACTTTTCCCTAAATTCATGCCAAGCATATAACTAATGAACCACCAAGATTCTTTATAGATTTTCTGTAACTGTTCATTTTCTTGACTGGCTATAATTTTATCTCTAAATGGTTTTGTTCTAGCAATTTGGTGCCCCCAATAGCTCATGAATCTACAGATATTTTGGAGGTCGTCTAAAACTGTTAAATCATGGCTCTGTAAGCCTTTTAGGACGACTTCAACATCTCTCTCATGTGCCGTATGCAGGTTTTCTATTGTATTGCTCTTAAACGCTTCAAGATGAACTAGAACTTTCTTGTCTCTTTTTCCTGATTTTATATATAGCGACTCTATTTCTTGTAATTGTAAAAATGACTCTAGATAGAGTTTATGATGCTTTTGTAGTTCCTCTGGTGAATTTTTTGATATAAATAAAATTAGCTGTAAATGTTGATCAGTAATATACTGGTATCTATAGAAGTCTTTTTCTTTAGCAATTGCTTTAACACTGTCATTTGCGATTTTTAGTTTTTTAGTTGTATACCATACACTAGAACTATTTAAGGACCAATTCTTTAAGTAAGCCGCCCATACATAATGATTCTCTCTTTTTAACTCTAATTGCTTAGGTGTTAATTCCATTTTTTTAAGCGCCACTTTAAAGAATTATTAAAATTAACAGAATACGGTTTATGCGAAATGCTTTTGTAAGCCCCAAATAAAAATGTCTAGTCGATGATGCCTATCAACACCATAGACTAGATATAAATAACAATTGAATCAAGATCAATTTAATTTTACATATAGAAGTCTAAGTAAAGAAAAGGGTGAATTCGATTGATGATTAATCTTTTCAACCCTTCGCTTGTAGACTCTAAAATATTCAAAAATTAAATTTTAGGATCGTCCAGATCATCATAAATCATGGTGGTTTTCGGCATTGGTTCAGGTTCAATATTTTCATGTAACCATTCACGCCAGATCGCAAGCAAAATCGCCAAAATCACAGGGCCGATAAATAATCCGACCAAACCAAAACTCGCCAAACCACCTAAGACACCAAACATAATGAGTAAGAATGGAATCTTGGTTGCACCTGAAATCACCAAAGGGCGAATCACATTATCGGAAGTACTGACGATACAAACACCCCATAGCATCACACCAATCGCACCCATCATATGATCTTGGGAAAACAACCAAAGGGCGACAGAGGTATATGCCACAGGCGTTCCAAAAGGAATCAAAGCCAATAAAAAGGTGACAATGGTCAAAACCATTGGATTTGGCACACCTGCTACAAAATAACTGAGTCCTGCTAAAATTGCCTGAGCCACTGCGGTTAAACCAACACCGTAAACAACTGCACGAGTGGTTTCAGAAATGGTGTCCAGATAATGATGAACCCGTGGCCCGATGACCATTTCCATGGCTTTACTGACCTGACTTAAAATAATCGGCCCATCACGGTAAAAGAAATAGAGTGATAAAAGTGCAAAACCCAATTTAACCAGATTTCGGCTAATTTCACTTAAAACAAAACGCCCATAGCCCATATGCCCCTGAATCCACGCGGCTACATTTTGGGTAATACTATTAGGGTCATTATTGATGTCATTGAGGATCCGTGAAACTTCCTTTCCAATAATCGGCAGTTCACGAATAAAATCTGGAACATCTAAATGACCTGAGAAAATTTGTTTTTGTAGTTCAAAAAAAAGATTGCGACCTTCGTGTTGCAGCATAAATATGCCAAAGGTCAGCGGTACACCAATCACCAAAATAATCAGTAAAATCATGAGCGAGGCATTCAGATTTGGGCGATGCACTCCACACAAACGCTGTACCCACAGATAAATTGGCCAAGTCATATAGGCAATAATGGCCGCCCAAACCACAGGAACAATAAAGTATTTTAGGATATTAAATCCCAAAAAAAGCAGGATAATGAGTAATCCGAACAATAAAGCTCGTTGTAACGTGGGCGCGTATTGTTGCACTGAACTCTCTATGTATTAAATATTAGGCAAATTATCTTAACTGAAAAAAAACCATCCGAAAATAAATGTTGAGTTTCATTACGTTGTTAAAATGAATGCCAACATTTTCTGTAGCTTATAAACCTGCAGCCTGTGCTTAAAACCATTCAGTCGGATCTTCAATTAAAGTATCGAGCAGCGGTTGCCATTGTGCTTGTAACAACAAAAAATTCTTTTGAGATCGATCAAAAATACTCAAACCCTGCATGGCCAATTGACCATAAGCACTACGTTCAGAAATTGTAGCGACAGGCTGTTGTTCGATTTTTTCAAAAAACTGCTGAATATCTTTACTACTTGAGGTATTGGCTTTCATACGATTGGCTACTAAATGAATTCCAACCTTGCCTTTGCGAATTCGTTTAATATCCTGTAAATGTTTTAAAAAACGCTTGGTACTATCAATATCAAAAAAAGAAGGTTGAAGTGGCGTGACAATCGCATGCGCTTCACTAATCAGTTGTTCAGCCTGTTCACCTGATAAGGCACCTGGCGCATCAATAATCAGATAATCGATATTTTTAGGCGCATCTCCAATGGATTTTTCATGACGCCAGTCCAAACTCTGAATCGTTGCTGCGGTCTTTGGTCGCTGTTTGAGCCATTGCAGCGCTGATTTTTGATTATCCGCATCGGCTAGCGCAACTTTATATCCTTTTTGCGCCAGTGCCGAAGCCAGTGTAATTGCTGTAATGGTTTTACCACATCCGCCTTTTTGATTTGCTATAAGTATCGTTTTCATGCCCGAGATATATTCTTGATTTACTGGATTAGATTAGCATCTTTTTAGCATTGAAAGGTTACACATGACAAAAGTCTTCAGCTTATTTAAAGTGTTTAAACGTTAAAATATTTAGACCTTAAATTATGAACCAAATTTAGAGTAGGTAAATTCATGTCCATCTGGATGGCAATGTTAATAGGAGCATGTATTGGTGTCATCATCACCACCTTGATTCTTTCAAATACTCGAAATGGACGTATTCGGGCAGAATATGAACAATATATTAGCGAACTTGAGCTTGAACATCAGCAGGCTTTGGCGCAGGCACAAAAGCGCAGTGTAAATACCAGTCGTGCAGTCTTAAAAGGCAAAATGGCGGAACAGCTTGCCCCGATTATGCCAGAATTTCGTTATCTGCCGAGTGATGCCAAATTTCTAGGTGATCCAGTGGATTATGTGGTATTTGATGGTTATACCGACTTCCGTGATGGTGAAGGTCGAGCTGAAGATATCGAAGTGATTCTGATGGATATTAAAAGTGGAGGCGCACGACTCACTAAAGGTCAGCAAGCGATTGCACAAGCGGTGCAAGAAGGTCGAGTCCGTTTCGAAACACTTAGAATTGATTTTGACGATTAGGTGAATCAATGATTTTTCTGCGATCTAATGCTATTTATTATGGTCTATTTGCATCTGAAGATGAGAGTTCGGCGTGTCTTTTCGCCACAAAAAGAGACTAAATTTGTCTTTATTGTTACCCAATTTTGCAAATTTTTATTAAATTTAAGCCTATGATAAAAAGATCAAAATGAATATTGTGATGTTTTAGTGGAGGAGTTGATATGCTCAAGCAGATAGGTATCGGATTGATTGTGGCATTGAGTATTGGGCAGGTGACTGCCTCGACTTCCAGTGACTACAACATTGCGCGAGGATTGGCTCCAGCGGTTAAAGGTCAGTCTATTTCAGTGTTAAAACCTTTTAATGGTGATTTTCGTATTTTGGGTTCTAAACAATATCGTAATGATGAACAGGCAAAATTCTCTCCGATCGATTTTGCTGTCAGTTATGGTTTATTTGCGCATCCTGAAATTGCCTCACAAATTAAAATTAATCAGTACGATCGCTATCTAAATTGGAGTATGCAAACACTCCCTGTGCCGCCAGATCAGGCCATGAAACTGGTGTCGAATATGCATATTATTCCTGCTAACCCAGATATTGCTAAACAGATTACCCAAGTCAAACGTGGTGATTTGGTTCGATTGAAAGGTGAATTGGTTGAAGTCAAGGATAATAATCTGGTGTGGACGTCATCGCTTGCTCCCGGCGGTGTGGGTGATGGAGCTTGTGAAGTATTTCGAGTGCATTCGATTCAGTGGATTGAGCGTCAAAAAATTTAATCGCCTGCTCAGGCCTTAAAAAATGATTTGCAGCGACACAGCTCTTTTGAATAATGTCGCTGCTTTCGTTTCTATGTGGTTTTTATGCTGGCTTTTGTTGGTCTTTCCAGTGTTTTAATTGTTCCTGAGCATGTAAATAATCACTCAGATCTTGCACATTGATTGCGGCTTTTTTCTGATTCTGAGCATTGGCAGAACTGGTTTGTTCATTGATTAACTTGCCCTGATTTTCCCAGTATTGATATAACAATCCCTGAATATACCGTCCTTGTGCTGTTTTTAAATCTAAATCTTTTAGCATGGTCAGTGCCGACTGAATATGATCGAGTTTACGGTTACGTTCAAATTCAGGGGTTAAGCTTCCATCCTGTTGCATTTTTGCTAGTTCATTGTCCATATCATCCGTCATGGCAGTGAATTTTTCATCAAACTCATCTAACAACGCAATGTCATGAGTATCTTGTTCTGTCGTAGGAAACTCTTTGATCGGTGGTGTTTTTAACTGATCTACATTTGCTTGATGTTCATAGGTCTGTTGTTCAGTTGATGGTGCTGTTTTGCTTTGATCATTTTTATTACATGCACTGAGTAGCAATGTACTACCTAAAACCAAAGCCAATATCTGCAAGGGCTTATTATTTTGGATGCTCATGATGTTTTCCTTATTGAGTTTTGATTAGCATTAGATTTTTTTAAAGTGGTAAGCGTAGGTGATATAAGGGAATTCAATCTCATCCTGTGGTTGTTTACCCGTGAATTCATAGACGACTTGTTCAAATTGTTGTTTCAGTTCGAGCTGTTGTTTTTCAGTCATCGCAGCAATAAAACTGGTGGACAGCAAGCGTTGACTCACCACTTGCTCAACGGTCCCTTTTTGAACTTGAGAATAAACTTTGACACTTTCGAGTCGAAATAAAAATTGATGCTCGAATACTTTTTTCCAGTCGCCACTGTGATAACGAGGGGTATCTTGTTCTAACAGTTGCAATATATCTGCCAGTGCCTTGACCCAGTTGACTTCAATATCACGTTGATTCCAGATCAACCCTAAATGCCCATCAATTTTGAGAAGTTGATAGATTTCATTGAGTGTTTCGATATTGGCAAACCAATGAAATGACTGCGCACATAGCACCGCATCGATGCTTTGAGGGGGCAATGGAATTTCAGTGCTATGGGCGTCGAGTGTTTTAACGTCAGGGTGTGCAAGGCTCAACTGTTCACGCATAGCTTGAACAGGTTCAACCGCAATAATATCTGAGGTCACTTGCTCAAGATAAGGGATGAATTTACCTGTGCCAGCACCTAAATCCACAACACACGAGCTTTGATCTAATTGCAACTCCTGCTTTAGCCAGTTCACAATTTCATTTGGATAATCAGGTCGAACCTGTTGGTAGAGTTCGGCAGCCTGACTAAATCCTTGCTGTGCAGCATGATGAATCGGTTTCATAAGCGTTGACCCAAAATCGTCTTTTTTTAATGCAAATAATCTCTTGCTATTATGAACCCTGTATCTATAAGACGCGTTTAGAAAATAGCATTTTTCATACAATTCGATGAGTTTTATAACATTTTTATATGCGGATACAGCAGAGCTGTAGGGTTTTACATGTTAAAACTTTAATACAATGCATACCTAAAAGAGTGAAAAAATGACTCAGCAGATTAAAATTCCTTCTTTAAAACTTCATGATGGACATCAGATTCCTGCACTTGGCTTCGGTACTTATACATTAAAAGGCAAAGCAGGGGTTGACGTCATGTTACGTGCTTTGAACAATGGTTATCGTCTGTTGGATTCGGCGTTTAACTACGAAAATGAAGGCGCTGTGGGTGAAGCATTTCGGCAATCTGGATTAGAGCGCAAAGAAGTTTTTATAAGCTCTAAGTTACCAGGCCGTCGTCATCCATATAAACAGGCAATGGAAACCATTGAAGAATCTTTATATCGTATGCAACTGGATTATCTGGATCTCTATCTGATTCACTGGCCAAATCCCAAACAGGGATTATACGTTGAGGCATGGCAAGCGCTGATTGAGGCACAAAAGCAGGGCTTGATCAAATCCATTGGTGTCAGTAATTTTTTGCCTGAGCATATTGATACCTTAAAACGTGAAACAGGTATATTGCCTGTGATTAATCAGGTCGAGCTACATCCCTATTTTAATCAGGCAGCGCAGCGTCAATATGATCAATCCAAGCAGATTTTGACGATGGCGTGGAGTCCTTTGGGGCGGGGCAGTGAGGTCATTAAAAATGACGTGTTGCAGCAGATTGCTCAAGAGCTGAATTATTCGGTGCAGCAAGTGATTTTAAGATGGCAACATCAACTGGGTGTAATCCCGATTCCGAAGGCCAGTAGCGATAAAAACCAATTGGCCAATCAGGAAATTTTTAACTTTAGTCTGAGTGACGAGCAGATGCAGAGAATCACCCAATTGACTCGCGCAGATGGTCGTTTAGCCAATCAAAACCCTGCTGTATATGAGGAATTTTAAAGCTTGGTGATCGGGTTCAGATCATATCTTCTTGATGGAAATGTGAATACAAGTATGATGATGAAATTGATAATCATTATCTTTTGATGCTATATTGAAATGACTTTTCCTATATGAGGATGTGATCATGAATCAGGCACAGCCTTATTTGATTGTGAATATGCAATTAGCTCAAATTCAAAAATTATCCCCAACCCTGACTCGATTTACCTTTCAAGGAGATCAACTGGATCAGGTGTCAAGTTATGCACCTGATCAGCGAGTTAAATTATTTTTTCCCATAATAGGCAATCCTGAACAAACACAATGGATTGAAAATCATGCTGAATGGTATCAGCACTATCGACAGTTGCCTGAACAGCTTCGTCCACCGATGCGTACCTATACCATTCGGCATTTAAGACCGCAACAAAAACAATTGGATATCGATTTTGCCATGCATGGCGCGACAGGGCCTGCATCTACGTGGGCAGAACAGGCAAAGATTGGTGACTATTTACAAATGGCTGCTCCCAATGCGCATTGGCAGGGTGATCAAGCAGGATTTGAATGGCAACCGCCACAACACGCGCGTCAAATTTTACTGATGGCGGATGAAACGGCACTTCCGGCAGTTTCGGGAATTATTGAAGAACTTGTTCAACAAAATACACCGGCACAGGTCAATGTGTATATTGAAATGCCGTCTGAATTAGATCGGATCGCATTCACGCCACATCCGAATATAAAAGTGCAATGGTTTCATCGTGTTCAGGGACAGCAACCTGGACATCATTTGATTGAAACGGTTCAGCAATTATTTAAACCAACACAGCAGCAACAAGTTGAATTAGAAGATATTAATGTCGATGAGCAAATATTGTGGCTGACTAAAAATGAACAGCAAGCACAGCAAACTTTTTATGCATGGGTTGCCGCTGAGTCGGCGGCTGTTTTGGCGATACGCCGTTTTTTAATTCAGGATTGTGGTATTGATAAAAACTGCCTGAATTTTATGGGCTATTGGCGTAAAGGCAAAGTGTTTGATTGAATTCGGTTGAGGCTTAATATTTCAACAGTATTGATGATCATTTTTAGACATTTCAGGCTGAAGATGTGATGATCAACTGCCATGAGTGCAAAATAAAATTGCTGAAATAATATGCAATTTGAATGAATTGTGGATAACTTTTTTAATTTTGCTGATAACTTTTTTGACGTATATGTATATAGGAAGTTTCAACAAGATTGCAACATTGTGGTAGCTTTTGCCCTGTTTTCTTATCTCAGTCTTTATAAAATAACAAGTTCCGCGTTGTTCTGTAGAGCAGGGCGTTTGGAACTGAGCCAGTCATTATTTTTGGTAGCCTAATGGACAAGCAAATTATTTTTGAAGACGAACATATACGGGTTATTTTTCTAAAAGGAACATCTAGCGAACTGGTGATTTCATTTGGAGATTTAATTAGTCGTGCCAAAGGTTTGACCATTAATGCCGAAAAATCCTTAATTAAATATGATTACAACGTCTTGGGTATTATGCCCAAACTTAAATCATGGTTTCCGCAAGCGTCCATGCAACAGATGATGGAAAGTGTACAGCTCATACTGAATCAGTTTGAACATATTGTGGGATATGGTGGTTCGATGGGAGGCTATGCTGCGATTAAATATTCTAAATTGCTGAAAATGAATCGCGTGATTGCTTTTGTTCCCCAATTTAGTATTGATCCACAGCAAGTTGAAGACCGTCGTTATGCCGAGTTTTTTGATGTCAATTTAAATCGCGATATGCAGATTCAAGCGACCGATCTCTCAGCTCAGGCTGAATATATCGTGGTCTATGATCCTTACTATAAAGAAGATCGTGAACATTATTTAAAAATCAAAAAAGTGATTCCAAATTTACTGACCTTAAAACTTCCCTTTACTGGACATGAAGCACTTTCAGTGTTGGCAAGTTCTAGTTTGCTCAATGATTTTATTCGTCATTCATACGATCAAGGCTATTTTTACCAGCAAATGCGCAGTGTAAAGAAAAATAGCAAGTTTTATTATCGTACCGTCATTGCAAATTTGATGTCGCGACACAGTGCCGCACTGGGGCGAATTTTGAGAAATAATGAGCTTCATCTGGATGATCAATATTTTGATGCTAACTTAAAACAACTGATTACTCGTGTCATGTTAAGTCGACGTCAGGTCACAGAACAGGATTTACAAAAACTAGGCATCAAGGTCAATTTGCCGATGTCACAGCAAGAAGCCAATGATCAATTACAGGATAATTTTGGACATCATTTGGTATTTAATCTGATCAGCCATAAGCTTGAAAGCTATTTGGCAGATGCTGTGCAACTCAATAATAAATACCTGATTGGTATTCATGCGAAAAGTAGTGGGATTGTTAAAATTGTCATCAATGCCGAACGTTATATTGTGGCGATGAATGATCGACGAGTCATGAAGTTGTTTAAGGACGACGATGCATTAACAACCGATATGAGTCCGATCCTCATTAAAAAATATGCTGATTATTTTGTGTTGAGTTATAAGCAGTTAAGTCTTAATAGCGATGAACATGGAATATGTACTTTCACTGAAAATTCTATTCAGGATGCAGAAAAGTTTAAAACGATTTAATAATATATTTAAAGCCATTATCCAGATAGGAAAAGGGGATGACTAGTATTCACCTAGGTCATCCCCTTTTCATGTTTTGTGTTATTCCATCCTACAATAATCTTGCGCTTACCGATTTAGTTTGTCGCTGAATTTTGTGGCGCCGTTGGCTGTCTTTCAATCCCAGCTTGCCCCTGAACGCCTAAATTGTGGGTAGACGCATTGGTGGCAACACCCGCATTAGCGTTGACTGAACCCACTTTTACCCCTGCATTTGTATTTGCGCTTATGCCACTATTTGCAGTGTTCTTGCTTGCATTCCAACGAGATTCAGCTTTGGCTTTTTCCTCAGCAGTGAATTTTTCCGTTTTATTTACGGCTTTCTTGGTTCCACGTTTGGTATCCTGCCAAGCTTGTTGGCTTTTATCACCTACTTTCTCTGCGGAATTGACGGTTTTATCTTTGGCACTCACTGCAACATCATGGGTTTTGTGCGCTACATGGCTTCCCGCATCAATCGTGGCATCAGTTGCTTTAACTGCTGTTGAATGAACCGCATGTGCGGTATTGCTAACGCCCTGTGTTACCCCATGGCCAATACGACTAAGAATGCCATCTGATTCGACTTGAGCATTTGCACCAACATTGACAGAAGCATTGCCAGCAAAGATGCTTGCCGAAGCTAAAATACTTGCAGTTAAAATCGCGGTTTTCATCATTTTCATTTTTCTTTCCTTTTGTGAATCCACTCAGCCTGATGATTGAGTGATCGACATTGCTATCATAAGTAACAATTTTTGATTTGTGTGACTTAGTTCAAAAAATTACAAGTGGTTAACTGCGTGAATAAAGTTGAGGAGAAATTATGGAGACAGAAAAATCAATGAATTTGACTCAAAGTTAAAATTTTCAAGCTGAGGAAAAATACGCTGCATCCCTTGCCATTTCAGCTTGATCATAAGTTTTGTATCTGGCGAAAACAAGATAGAATTTTCGTGATAAGTTTTTTATTTTAAATAGCCAATTTACACAAGAGTACATGATGAGTTTAGCTGCTGCATTTTTGGATTATGGTTCTCTGGACATGAATGATCTGGATTTTAGCTCTTTACGGGCTTGTTTTAATGAGCTTCAGTTATATGAAAGTACTGCACCTGAACAGGTGATCGAGCGACTGAGTAATGTTGAGGTGGCCATTAGCAATAAAGTTGTTATAGATGCCGAGACAATTCAACAGCTTCCAAAGTTAAAATTGATCCTCATTTCTGCCACAGGCACCAATAACGTCGACCTGAAAGCGGCCAAAGCACAAGGGATAGTGGTGTGTAATTGTCAAGGCTATGGCACGGCATCCGTTGCACAGCATACTCTGACGCTGATGTTGGCATTGGCTACTTCACTGATTCGTTATGATCGTGCGGTTACACAAGGGCGTTGGCAGCAATCTTCGCAATTCTGCTTTTTGGATTATCCAATACTTGAACTTTCTGGAAAGACCTTAGGAATCTTGGGTTATGGCGAGTTGGGACAGGAAGTTGCTCGTTTGGCTCAAGCCTTTGGCATGCAGATTTTAATTGCCAATTTACCCAACCGACCAAAACATGAAAATGGTTTAGAACTGAATGAATTGTTACCACGAGTGGATTTTTTAAGCTTACATTGTCCATTAACACCCGAGACTCAAAATTTGATTAATGCCAATGCATTCGAGCTGATGAAAAATTCAGCCTTTTTAATCAATTGTGCGCGGGGTGGCATTGTACATGAAGCTGATTTGGTTGATGCCTTAAAGCAAGGAAAGATCGCGGGTGCAGCCACCGATGTGCTGACTGTTGAGCCACCTAGAGAGGGTAATGTGCTACTGGATGCCAATCTTCCGAATTTAATTATTACCCCACACTCTGCATGGGGCAGTGTGCAATCCAGACAACGTATGGTGGAGCAATTGGCTGAAAATGCGCAAGGATTTATTTCCGGTCAAATGATTCGTCAGGTGAATGCCTGAAGCTTAGCCCTCCCAAAGATTTAAGGATTCGCACTTTCGGGCAATGGCGCAGCCGATGTTGCTGGATTGGTCGTAGATGGACTGACCGAACTTGCAGGAGCAGCAACTGCCACTCTAGCAGTCGCTGGTTCTGCTGAGGACTGACTTAAGCTGCCTTGTTCAATCGGAACAGTACCGCCGTTGGTACCCACAACAGCATCTTTGGTCTGCTGCCATTTTTGTTCAGTGTAGGTCTTTGCTTCATTGGCCTTTTGCTGTGCCACTTGGGACTGTTCTGAGCCATAAGCTTTGCTTTCCTGCCATTTTTCACTGATTTTAGCGGAAGACTTATCTGCGCCGCGCTGAATCGAATTTCCTAAACGACTAATGCTTTGCCCAGTTTTATAGGTCAGTACCCGAAAGATATTGGGGTTATCACCATAAGGCATGGTTTTGGGTTGATCTGATGTAGATGTCACGCTTTCATTTGCATTTGCTGCAATAGGTAAAAAAGTAACCAAACTGAGCGTTGCAGCATAAAGGGCATGCTTAAGCATTTTTAGCCATCCTTTTTCTTGATTCTAGAATGTGGGTTATCTTAGCGCATGAACTGAATTTAAGAATAAAAAAGATCAAACTGATACAGCTTGCTACAAGCAATATACAGTGAAGGAGATAAATATAATGAAATAGTTTGCCCCTAATTTGCATTAAGAGCAGAACAGTAAGTCTTATTCACAAGCTGCGACGTTTTCTTTTTTGAAATTGTCACGTAGTGAAAGGAAGTTTGCTTGAACT
The DNA here is from genome assembly GCF_003938865.1 of Acinetobacter sp. FDAARGOS_515. Classification (NCBI taxonomy): domain Bacteria; kingdom Pseudomonadati; phylum Pseudomonadota; class Gammaproteobacteria; order Moraxellales; family Moraxellaceae; genus Acinetobacter; species Acinetobacter sp. FDAARGOS_515. The sequence continues at coordinate 1,619,759 of NZ_RKIX01000003.1, forward strand.
TGTTTGTCATACAGGTCAAAAGATTTGGCTGAACTGGTGCCATCTTTAGCCACGATCACCGTTCCCGCAGAGATTAAGGTATTGCCTTTAAATACCCAGTTCTCACGCGCACGACCTGCATCCATAATACCTGTAAATTCAATGTTGCAATGATCACCCAGCTTGATCAATTTTGCCTTATTATTTTGGGTATCAGGAAAGGCTTTAATATTGCTGACTTCTTCAATCACACCTACAGTGGTTTCTGGAACAGGAGGAGTCGTTGAACAGGCTGTAAGGGTTAAACAAGTAGCAGTTGCTAAAAAAAGAGTTTTAAGTTTCATCATTCAAGTGCTTACATGTGTTGTTATTGGCTATCAGTATAACCATATTTGTTCATTCAGCGAGAGTGGTGAATAAAAAAATTAAGCTATTTTTTTATTTGAAAATTCTGTTTTTAATAGCGTAATAAATGCATCTCTGGCTTTATGATATTGAACGTTTTGATGCCAGAAAAATTGATTTTGAATTGAGGATAAATGCGCAAAATCAAAACCGCGAATACTGCTGAGACCTTGATATTGTTCATACAAACTTTTAGGAACCAAAGAAACACCAGAACCCGCACTGACGCAGCCAATAATGGTAGCGTAACTTGCGATACCTGTCATGGGTAAGGACAAGTGTTTTAATTTAAGCCATGCTTCGAGTGCTGCACGATAAGGACAACCTTCAGTCCACATAAAAATTTCTTTATCGATCAAATCTTCCTGACAACGAATTTCGCCCATGGATGTTGGCGCAATCAGTACCATATTTTCTTGATAAATTTCAAGTTGATGGAGCAATGGGAAATTTATCTGTCCCGCGACAATGGCACCATCCAGTTTATGTTGAGCGACATCCTGTAAAAGTTGTTTCCATGTTCCTGTCGTAATTTGAACGGAAACATCGGGATACAGTTGATGATACTGAGCCAATAAACGCGGCAGGCGAGTCGTTGCTGAAGATTCAATTGCACCAATTCTTAATGGCCCAGATGGAGCTGCATCAGGATGAATACTACGCTTAGCTTCATCGCATAACGCCAAAATTTTTTGACTATATTCCAGAAAAATCTCACCAGAAGCAGTGAGTTTAAGGGTTTTTCCTTCACGTAAAAAAAGAGGGGCTTTGAGTTCTTGCTCAAGCTGTTTAATACGAGTGGTGATATTGGAGGGAACACAATGCAGTTTAGTCGCAGCTTGAGCCATGCTGCCACATTCCACGATGCTTTGAAATATTCTGAGTTGTTGTATATCCATCGTTTATGATTGAATAAAAATGAATGATAAGCTCAATATAAGTTAATTTTACTCAATCATCTATCGCTTTATGATGCAACTAAGCCCAAGTCTGGTAAGCTTTAATGCATCACTTTTACATCTCATTGCTCAATCATCAGCAGTTCAAACTTTATTTCTCTATTGCTTTGGTGGTGATCTGTTGGGGCTATTCGCCTGTAGGGGTGCATAGCGCTTTATTATCCTATTCACCTGAACATATTGCGTTATTACGCTTTGTGATTGCTTCGGCTGTTTTAGCTGTGATTGCATTTCAGAAAGGAATTGTGATTCCCAAAATACGTGATCTTCCCTTGTTCTTCATATTGGGATTATTTTCTGTGAGCTTGCATCACGTTTTGATCAATACTGGACAGCAGTATGTCACCGCAACGGCTTCAAGTATTTTAAGTCAGTCGATCCCTTTGTTTACTTTGATCATTTCAGCATTGGTGTTTAAAGATAAAATTTCACTGAAACAAAGTGTCTGTATTGTGATGGGATTAACTGGTGCAATTTTAGTGGTCAGTGGCGATCGGGGTTTAGTGTTGCCAAATGCACATAGCTTATTGATTTTATTCGCAGCAATGTGTTGGGCGATTTATTTTGTACTGTATAAAAAATTTGATCTGCCTTATGACTCGATCAGTATGATGTGTTATGTGGTCTGGTTCGGTACCTTGCCTTTATTGTTTTATAGTCCTGATGTGCTTGTGCAAATTCAACAGGCAACTTGGCAGGCAAATCTTGCGGTGTTGTTATTGGGGCTTTTTCCGAGTGCTTTGGCATATGTGCTTTGGGGCTATGTGCTTAAGCAAATACCGTTAATGCAGGCTTCAAATTATTTGTATTGTACGCCTTTGGTGGCTATGAGCATTGCTATCTTGTTTTTGGGGGAACGGCCGTCGATTTATGTATTGATTGGAGGATTAATGATTGTGGGTAGTATTGGGTGGATGAATTGGAAAAGATAAATAGTTATAAATGAAAAATGACGCTGTAAAAAATTCTGTGTAAATGCCTTTTAAATGAACGCGTCTAAACTCTAGCTTTTCCTAGAGTGTGCATTGCTTTATTATTATTTTAAATTCTTGTTGTTGCTACTTCGAATGTTGCATCATTCAATGTACCTTGTTGATGTAACCAAGTTGCTACTTCAGGCCAAGAGTATAATGCAGACTTCGGTGTAGTAACTCCGTACATTGGTCTTGGGAATTGGCCTTTACCTCGTTTACCTAAGGCATATAGTGATAGAGCTTGGCGTGTTAGGTTTGCACGTTCAGCCATTTCAGCTAATGTGGCGAAACCATGTTCTTCAACAATCAGGTCATTAAAGCCAAGCTTTCGAATGTCTGCTAAAGCAGATGTAATTGCCGTCTGTGCATTTGTAGCTTCACGATCAAACTCTAAATAGATTGTATCGTTATAACTGCATAACAGCGCGTCATCACAGCCAGCCTCAAAGAATTGATCTTCAAGATTATCTAAACTATCAAAAGCATCTCGTACTATGACCGTAAAATGGTAAATAGTCATTCTTTAATCCTCTCATCATTACCTTTACATTGATCAGCTTTACGTCTGATTTGCTTCGCATGGTTCTCTGGACTTTTAGGTGTACTCCAAATACTCATTTGATGTTCTGAATGTCCATAAACACATTTCAATCTACAAAATGAGTGAGCGGATTTCCCTGACTCGACTACATACCAACCATTTTCCATAGCATATTGAATGGCTTCTTCAATATGTTTATTAGGATGCTTACTCATTATGAAGAAAAGACCTTTTGAATATTTTATTAGATTGTTGTCTTATGTCAACACGCTTCGTTGATAAATCGAGATTACTTAATAAATATAACCATAAGTTTTTAATCTATGAAAAAACCCCGCTAATTTATAGCGAGGTTTATATTAAAAAACAAGAATTATTAACCCTGCAACATACTCACATCTGCAATCGCATTAAATAAACCACGCAACTGCGCCAGTAAACGCAAGCGATTGGCTTTAAGCTTTGGATCTTCTGCCATCACCATCACGTTGTCAAAGAATGCATCAATCGGCTCACGTAACGACGCCAATTGAGACAAGGCATCGGTATAGTTATGTGCTTCAAGCAACGGTTGTACCACAGGTGTCACACTTTGCAGTGCAGCAAATAATGCTTTTTCAGCATCTTCAACTAACAGCGAGGCATCCACATCACCGACAATCTGACCTTCTTTCGCCAAAATATTGGCCACACGTTTATTGGCAGCCGCCAATGCCTGTGCTTCTGGCAAAGTTTTAAAATGATTGACCGCTTTAACGCGATGATCAAAATCGAGTGGTGATTTTGGTGATAATGCCTGAACCGATTGAATCACATCAATGGCAACGCCTTGATCTTCATACATGGCACGGTAACGCGCTTCAATAAAGTTCAAGGCTTCATGTTGTGCTTTGACTGGCTCACGTAACTTGCCATGATAGTTTTCAGAAGCGATTTTGGTCAGTTCTACCAATGGCAAATCCAACTCTTTTTCAATCAATAGACGCAATACACCAATCGCAGCACGGCGTAAGCTGAACGGGTCTTTTGAACCTGTCGGTGCTTGACCAATGCCAAAAATACCGACTAAGGTATCTAAACGATCTGCCAGTGCAAGTGCCGTACCCGTTTGAGTTTGCGGTAAAACATCACCTGAAAAACGTGGTAAATACTGCTCGGCAATCGCATCTGCAACTTCGCTTGGTAAACCTTCCAAACGTGCATAATAGGTTCCCGCAGTGCCTTGTAATTCAGGAAATTCACCAACTAGCTCAGAGGTCAAATCGCATTTTGCCAAAAGACCAGCTTGTTCTGCGGCAGCGCGATCACCCTGCGTCAACGTGGCAATTTGGCTAGCTAATTTGGCAATACGCTGTGATTTATCCCAGAGTGTTCCAAGTTCTGCCTGAAACACCATGTTGGCTAATTTGTCTTTACGACTAGCAAGCGGTTGTTTTTGATCTTGCAAGAAAAAGAATTCTGCATCGCTTAAGCGTGGACGTACGACTTTTTCATTGCCTTCAATGATTTGAGTTGGATCTTTCGATTCAATATTGGAAATAGTAATGAAGTAAGGTTGTAGTTTGCCTTCACTATTGACCAGGCAGAAATATTTTTGATTGTCCTGCATGGTAGTGATCAAAGCTTCTTGTGGTACAGCAAGGAAGCGTTCTTCAAAACTTGCACGTAACGCAACTGGCCATTCCACCAACGCTGTGACTTCGTCCAGCAAGTCAGCAGGGACAATCGCGCTCGCATTAACTTCATCTGCCAATTGTTTCACTTGCTGCTGAATCATGGCTTGACGTTTGGCAAAATCAGCCACGACATAGGCGTTTTCAAGTGCAGTCAAATAATCATTAGCATGCGCCAAAGTGATAGCTTCAGGCGCATGGAAACGATGACCATAGGTCACATTGCTGGCTGAATGATCCTGAATCGTAGCTGGAATGACTTGATCATCTTTAAGTAATACGACCCATTTTACTGGACGGACAAATTCGGTACGACTTGCAGCAGAACGCATGCGTTTAGCAATCGGTAAATTGTCTAACGCCGTTTGTAGAATATTTGGTAATAATTCATCAAGGCTTTGGCCTTTGATGTCTTTGTAGTAGCAGACTTTCTCAACTTTACCAGCCTGAAAGGTCGATACTTGATCCGCCTCAATCCCTTGACCACGCATAAAGCCTTCAAGGGCTTTGGTCGGTTTGCCTTCGCTATCATAAGCAGCCTGAAGCGCAGGGCCATCAAAGCGTTTTTGTGTATCCGCCTGAGCGCCATCAACATCCACAATTTTTAAAGCCAAGCGACGTGGTGCAGCATAGGCTTCCACTGTTGCAAAGTTTAAGCCCGCATCGGTTAAACCTTTGATGGTTTCTGCTTGTAGCGCATCACGTAATGTTTTTAAACTTTTTGGTGGCAGCTCTTCACAGCCAAGTTCAAATAAGACCGTATGTTGACTCATTATTTGTTCTCCGCTTTTTGCGCTTTGGCTGCATCACTTTCTGCTTGTGCTTTGAGTTGGGCTAAAACTTCATCACGTAAATGTGGCTCTGCCATTGGAAAGCCAAGTTCGGCACGCGCCTGAACATAACTTTGCGCAATGGCGCGAGCTAAAGTTCTTACACGCAAAATATAACGTTGACGCTCGGTGACTGAAATTGCGCCACGCGCATCCAATAAGTTGAAGGTATGCGATGCTTTAACCACTTGTTCATAGGCAGGTAAAGACAGTTTTGCCTCAATTAAACGAACTGCTTCTGATTCATAAAAATCAAATAATTCAAATAATTTCTCGACAGGGGCATATTCAAAGTTATAGGTCGATTGTTCCACTTCATTTTGGTGGAACACATCGCCATAGGTCACGGTTCCAAATTGACCTTTAGTCCAGACCAAGTCATAAACCGAATCAACCCCTTGTAGGTACATCGCCAGACGTTCTAAACCATAGGTAATTTCACCTGTGACTGGGTAACACTCAACACCGCCGACTTGCTGGAAGTAAGTAAACTGAGTGACTTCCATACCATTGAGCCAGACTTCCCAACCTAAGCCCCATGCGCCGAGTGTTGGAGATTCCCAGTTATCTTCGACAAAACGAATATCGTGAGTCAGAGTGTCAATCCCAATCGCCTTGAGGGAGTCTAGGTAAAGCTGTTGGATATTGTCTGGGTTTGGCTTAAGTACCACTTGAAATTGATAATAATGTTGTAAGCGGTTTGGGTTCTCACCATAGCGTCCATCTTTCGGACGACGCGAAGGTTGCACATAAGCGGCATTCCATGTTTCAGGGCCAAGTGCACGTAAGAAGGTCGCGGTATGGAATGTACCTGCACCCATTTCCATGTCGTAGGGTTGTAGAACGACGCAGCCTTGTTCGGCCCAATAGTTTTGTAGGGCAAGAATTAAGCCCTGAAAGGTATCAATATGCGATATGGCGCGACTCATGGTGCATCCACTAATAAAATCAAAGAAAAATTGCGTTCAAGTATAAGGATTTTAAAGGGGAGTGGCAAAGGTTCTGTCGAGTTCTTGCGAATAAAAAATAGCGGAGATTAAACTTCATCTTTTCTGCTGAATTTAGGCGTAGATTAGAGCTAAAAATAAACACAAAGGTTAATCGACATGGCCGACTTCAGAAAAATATCTAAACGATGGTGCGCGATATTCGGTGTCTTTGCCCTGATCATGCATACCCTTTCAGCTCAAGCGGCATGGTTGGCAGAGCGGCCACTTGCACAAAAAATAAAGCAAAAATTTGAACAAAGAACAACTGAGAACAATTCGCTATCATCACAATATCTTCAAGTTGATGCTATGCAGCGCAGCTATCAATTATATATCCCATCTTCTGCAAGGCAATCTGCTCGCCCAGTGGTGATTGCATTACATGGCGGAGGAGGCAATGCCAATCAAATGCTGAAACGCTGGCAAGCCATTGCACAACAACAAAACTTTATTTTAATTACGCCACAAGGCATAGGTGCAAATAGCAAAATGGGAACATGGAATGCATACGGTTGTTGTGGTCAAGCCGTGCAGAAGCAGGTAAATGATATTAAATTTATTCAGGTGGTTCTAAAAGATGCATCGCAGCATGCACTGCTTGATCCGCATCGAATTTATGTAGTGGGTTTTTCAAATGGAGGAATGTTGACGCATCAATTAGCCATCCACATGGGGCGACAACTGGCTGCTGTCGCGATCGTGTCAGGTGCATTATTTGGAGATGAAGCAATAGCAAAAGATGCAGTGCCTATTTTAATGATTCATGGTGAAAAAGATTCGGTGGTGCCTTTTCAGGGAGGAATAAGCCCAACTCGATTTGTTGCTAAAGCACAGCAACAACCGTTTCAATCGGTTGCTTATGCGATGAATTACTGGAAGACGGTCAATCAATGTCAAACAAAAGGCTTTATAGAGCAAACAGCACATTTTAGGATTGAAAAAAATCTAAACTGCAAAGCTGATGTCGTACTTTATGATATTGATCAGGGGCAACATGTCTGGCCAACTGCTGATCAGGCAGATGAAGGATTTGATGCGACGCAAGTGGTTTGGAATTTTTTCAAACAGCATGCAAGTTAAAAGGAGGGAGAGATGACCAAGCTCAAAAATAGCTTATTTTTACTGAGCCTAATTTTCTTGGTAGAAACTGCAAATGCGCAGAATCCTGTTGAGTCAGATTTATATAGCCAATGCGTGGAAGAAACGATACAGAAGCAGCATTTTCCGAGTATTAATAACGCAGTGGTAGACGTCTGTAGTGGATACGCCAGAGGTCTTTATGAAAAGCAGATTGTACAATTGCTAGATCAGATCAAAACAACTGGAAGTCCTGAGCGATATAACAAGATTATGAAGTCACAGCAGCTTTGGAAACAATATGTCGATCAGGAATGTCAAAATGCAGGGGATTATATAGGTTCTCCAATGTATGGATTTTGTCCAATGCTTGAATATCAACATCGGGTAGAACAACTACAGGAATACATCAATTAAAATGATGAGCAAATTTTCTGATTCTCTTAAGATATAATACAAATACATTTTTAAGAAAAATCCGCTTATACTTTTGTAACTCAGGCAAGATCAAAACCTAGGTGAGCGGTGAGAGATATACAGCAAGATTGGCTTTCAGCCTTAAAACCAAATTTCAAGATTCTTCCTTTAAAAGAACGACTTTTTTGTAGCATCGGCGCATTATGTGGTTTAGCCATTTCTTCACTCATTAGCTGGTATGTCTTGGGTGGCATAAATCCATGGTATATCGCGCCGATGGGGGCATCCTCTGTTTTGTTATTTGCTGTCCCATCAAGTCCTTTGGCGCAGCCGTGGAATATGCTGATCGGGAATACTATTGCTGCTACTGTGGGAGTCGCGTGTTCCACGTGGATTCCAGATTTAACGAGCGCATTTAGCTTGGCAGTAGGTCTCACTATTTTTCTGATGATGACTAGCGACTCATTGCATCCTCCCAGTGGCGCAGTTGCAATCACCGCGGTGTTAGGCGGAGAGGCTGTTCACCGTTTAGGTTTTAACTTTGTGATATACCCAGTGTTACTGAATTCAGTATTATTGCTGGCATTTGCCTTGTGTTTTAATCGATTGATTGGCCGACATTATCCTTATCCAAAACATCTTAATTCACGTTCTAAAGACCCGACACCGACACAAAAGGTCAGTATTCAGCCACAAGATATTCAACGTGCACTGCATGAACACACAGAGTTGCTCGATATTAGCCAATACGATCTGGAAAAAATCATCTTGGAAGCGCAGGAGCTAGCCCACCAACGCCAAGTCAATGTCTATCGATGTCAGGATATTATGAGTAAAGACCTTATTACACTCGATGAAAATGATGATATTCATAAAGCACTAGATAAATTTAAATACAATAATCTCATGAGCTTACCTGTTATTCACAAGGATAATCATATTGTGGGGACATTGGCTTTATATGATGTGGTGGAATGGTTTAAACGCGCGGCAGATCCGAGAGCTTCATGGGAGCATCTGGTCAAACAAATTATGAATCGCAAAGTGGTAACGGTGATGCCGTTACAACCTATTCAGGATTTGGTGCCTTATTTTGTGGAAAAATCGTTTAACTATATTCCTGTGGTTCAGGATCAAAAATTGATTGGAATTATTAGCCGTGCCGATATGATTGCCGCATTACAACAGCAGTTAGTGCATATTCAAGCGTCATCAGGTTGATTGAGCATTTTTAGCCAAAAAAAAGCTACGATTGCATTTTAGGGGGATCACAATCGTAGCGACCAGAATAACAAGGTCAAATGATGTTGGGTTTAACGTCTCATCCGTTGTTCTTCATGTACTGTTCGAATGGGCTGCTGATAGCTTTGCTGATATGGCAGACGTTCAGTTTGTTTGGGCATAACCAACCATAAAATCAGATACACCAATATGCCAGGGAAAGCAGCACTCATGACCGAAATGATGACGAAAATAAGCCGTAATAAATTTGCATTCCAACCAAAACGTTCAGCAATACCGCCCATGACACCGGCGATCAAATGTTGTCGGTTAGAACGATATAAACCAGTATTGGCCATTCAGAATATCTCCTCAGATAAAAATAAATACATCTCCAATTTATGTTTTGGGTATGTAATTTATAAAATGGGGAAGATCTCAACGCTTTAAAGGTATATAAGCTAAAAAATCGTTATTTTATGTAAGCAAAATCACTGACTAAAAGCTGAAATAGATAAACTTGCACCAATTTCACGCAGAATTTGAATTTTTTAAATAAGATCAATCTCTCAGTGTGAGATCCAGAACATAATCATGATCTTAAATTTATGATATGGCGTTATTTCCCTGAAAATAGAGGAAAACGCTAAAGATACTCATCTATGTCTTATTCAAAAAACGCTTCGGTAAGGTTTACGTTGATGCAAACACGGTTGCTATTGGTGTTGTTATTCAGTCTCGGATTATCAGCATGTGATCAACATCATGCTCAGCCTGATATTGCATCAAGCGATCCTATGGCAGCGTCATCCGTTGCAGAAGATTCCGCTCATGATGACGAAGATCAGGGCAGTAAATTGGTGGATGTCGCTGGTCAGGCAACATTGCCAGTTGAAACACCGCCGAATCAGAAAAAGTCTACGTCATTGTCTCCAGAGGCATTGAAATATACTGGACGTTATCATGTACACATTCCTTGTTCTGATCCAGTTGCGCTTTGCAAAGAGCCTGAAGGACAGATTGATTATGTGATCAGCTTATTGCAGGATGGAACGGCTTACCGCCAAAGAATTAGTACAGGGCGGATCGTGATCGATGAAAGACAAAACACTAAAATATCTCAGCCAGATGCGTGGACAATCGATAGTGCTCAGAAAGAAATTAGTGTCAGTGTTTTTGGTGGAGGAAACCTTTATTTTAAAATTATCGACTCTGAACGTATAAAAACCGATCTGGATAAAATTAAAAATACAAATAATGGCGAAAACCGTAGAAATTTGGGTGAGAATTTCGTTTTACCTCAGAAAAGCCGTATCCTGACTAAGCTTACTGATTAGATGGAAATAGAAAGTAAAAGTAAAAAAAAGGATGCCTCAAAGGCATCCTTTTTGATCACTGGAGTTTTAACGAGACTTAGTAGTCAAAACTAAAATGCTCTGGTGCTAATGATGTTAATGCACGAGATGGTGTAACCATTGATTCAGCATGACCTTGTGCACGTGGCAACAAACGATCAAAGTAGAAATCTGCAACTTTAATTTTGGCTTTATAGAATTCAGGTGTTTCTTTACCGTCACCTGCTTCTAGTTTCTCAGATGCAATCACGGCTTGTTGTGCCCAGAAATAAGCCATCATGGCATAACCTGAGAACATTAAATAATCTACTGAAGCAGATGAAACGATGTCACGGTCTTTACGTGCAGCGAGCATGATGCGGACAGTTAAAGTATTCCATTGCGCACAGATTTTGGTGAGATCCCATGCAAAGCGACGCAAGTATTTGTTACGTGCATGACGGCCACAGAATTTTAAAATTTCAGCAGTATAGTCACGAACGACTTTACCTTTAGACGATAACAGTACTTTACGACCAATCAAATCGAGTGCTTGGACACCAGTAGTACCTTCATAAAGTGTTGAGATACGTGCATCACGAGCAATTTGCTCCATGCCCCATTCGCGAATATAACCGTGACCACCGTATACTTGCATACCATGATTCGCAGCTTCCAAACCAAGCTCAGTCAAGAAACCTTTTAGAATCGGGGTAAAGAAGCCCAGTTTGTCGTCATAGTCTTCAAATTTAGCTTGGTCACCTGTAATTAATGCGTCGGTCATTTTATCTGCAAGTTGTGCTGCATGATAAATCATTGAACGACCACCTTCCGCGATGGCTTTTTGGGTGAGTAACATACGACGTACATCGGCATGATGAATGATTGCATCAGCGACTTTATCTGGATCTTTTTTACCAGAAAGGGCACGCATCGACATACGATCTTTGGCATACGGTAACGCACCTTGGAAAGACAATTCAGCATGCGCAATACCCTGAACCGCCGTTCCAATACGGGCTGTATTCATAAAGGTAAACATCGCATGCAGACCTTTATTCACTTCACCAATCAGGTAACCTGTTGCACCGTCAAAATTAAGCACTGCTGTTGCAGAAGCTTTAATTCCCATTTTGTGTTCAATTGATCCACAAACAACACCGTTACGCTCACCTACACCGCCATCCGCAGTAGGGAGGAATTTAGGCACGATGAACAATGAAATACCACGTGTACCCGCAGGTGCATCTGGAAGACGAGCCAATACGATATGAATGATATTATCCGTTAAGTCATGCTCACCCGCAGAAATAAAGATTTTAGTACCAGAGATTTTGTATGTGCCGTCTGCCTGTGGTTCTGCTTTAGCTTTAACTTGTCCCAAATCTGTACCACATTGTGGTTCAGTTAAACACATCGTGCCAGACCAAGTTCCTTCAACCAGCTTTGGCATGTAAGTCGCTTTTTGTTCATCTGTACCAAATTGTATGATGGTATTCATACAACCCATGCTCAGACCTGGATACATGGTAAATGACCAGTTTGCCGTTCCCATCATTTCAGATTTGATCAGGTTTAATGACATTGGTAAGCCTTGACCACCAAATTCTTCTGGATAAGACAGACCTTGCCAGCCACCTTGTACGAACTGGTCGTAAGCTTCTTTAAAGCCTTTTGGCGTTTTCACTTCACCATTGTCAAAATGACAACCTTCTTCATCACCACTTTGATTAAGCGGCGAAAGTACATTTTCACAGTAGTCGGCTGCGCCTTCTAAAATCATATCTACTGTATCTGCATCGGCATTTTCACCGTTAGATAACGTTTTATAGTGAGAAGCATAATCAAATACTTCATTCATTAAAAAGCGAATGTCACGGAGCGGGGCTTTATACGCTGGCATAGTCTTTAATCCTAAATTTAGAAATAGTTCTGGATTATCTGTATCGATGCTAGGGATTATTCCTACTCATCTTTAAAAATACATTGATACTCGGTTATGAAAAAAATGTCAGAAAAGCGAATTTTGTAGATTTGGACAAAGGCTTTTTGATGATTTTCTGATAAAGTCCGAGTGTATGGTTCTGATTTAAAAATAATCATATTAGGCTAGTAACTATAACTATATTAAAGGTGTAAAGCGTGAAAGTGCGTTTAAAATATTTAACATATTGTGTACTTGGTTTAAGTCTTTCGGGGTGCACTCAACATGTCATTAAAACCAATTCGGTGAATCAAACCAATCGTGAGCGTATCATTTCTGGTTTAAATGCAATCTATGAAACGCCAAGTTATGATTATTCTGGTCAATTTAAAGTCGAAATTCAGCCAAAGCCGCAAAACAATACCGTAAAGAATGCTGCATCTGAGCAAAAACTTGATCAAAAGCTACAACAAAAGCTTGATCGTTCTTTGCTTGAACAAGGAGTTCGCCTCTCTGCACAACAAAAACAACAGTTATATGGTGCAATTGCGCAACAAAGCCTACGTGCAAATAATCAGGGGTCTTTGGGTAATTTAGATAAAATGATGGATATTGGGATCAATATCCTCAACGATGTGCAGTTTAGTTACGATGGGTCGGTACATTATCGTGAACGAATGGGATCGTTCAATTTAACCGCACGTTATGAAAAGCCAACATTATTGGTACAGGCGAAATTGCCGATGATTTTGGATTTTAAAGATTATAAATTTTATACCAACTATTTTGCGTTTATGCCGTATTTGGTTAATCGCGAAAATCAGAGCAATCTTGCTTATATCGATTTCTCCAAATATCAAAATATTTTTAAACAAGTTGATTTGAAAAAGTTGGTGGAATATCTCAAAGCTTCAGGTGCGGTGTCTTATGTATTGGCTCAACCTGAACAGTTCCAGACATTGCCGTTAAGTGATCAGGATAGATCAGCAGGCATTGTTAGAAAAATACGTATAAACAGTACTTTAGAAGAAGTGATGTTGCAAACTGATCTTTATAATAAAGTCAATGCACAATATTTAACTCAGTCAGTATTAGGCTTTAAAGAAAACTCATTTGAGCAATGGGCAGATAACAAAGCAGCGGCATTGGCAAAAAAAGCTTCCGAAACTTCTGCAAATCAGTCTCCTGAACTTGAGGCGCATGATGCCAGTCGAAAACTGTACGCGATGGTGACTGAAAAATTGGGGGTTACAGAGTCCGATCTTGCTAAGCAGTCCGATCAAACGGAGGATGAAATTCAAGCAAATACTGATGTGTTATTACCTGATGCTGAAGATCATGACCTTAGCCAAAGTCAGGATTCAATGCTTTTAACTGAAGCGCAATGTACGGATTTGCAACGATCTCAAAAATCGATGTTCTACGGTGATATCCATTATTGTCAAGAATATTATGGAATCGATCTGTTCGGCACCGCTCAAAGCAGTAACAACGATCAGCAGATTCAACAAAAGAAATTAGAAAGCACTTTTGCAGCTTATGATCAAAATCAATTCATTGATGATCAAGCATTTAAAGCACTTTGGCTTAAACATCAGTCTGAAATTGATAAAACTTTGCCCGCTGTCAAAGCGCGCACACCTTTGACGATGAATGTGGGCTTAGATGCACAAGGGCGTTTGGTCAGTGCTGATTATGACCTGAGTCTTTTATTGCCTCAAACCAATCGACGTATGCATTTTAATATGGAGATGCAGGTCAGTAATTATGGGAAAGGCACCCCCATTTCTCGTCAACAGCTTAAACAGGCAAAATCACTGAGTGAAGTGAGTAAGGGTTCTTTTCTTGAAAAAGTCGTGGGTGGTCTAACCCGGTCATTAGAGAATGAAACAGATTCCCCTACAAATGCTTCATGGTCATGGGATGAACAGCTTCAGCAATTGGCGGCTCAGGTTTATGAGCAAACGCATTCTTATGAAAAAACATTTAACGCCATTTTTATTGCTCATTTGAGTGCAAATGAGCCTGAATATGTGAAACATTTTTCTCCACAAGATTTAAAAGATATTGCGCGAGTTTATGCATATTGGTTCTCCGATGACGATATTTATAACCCGCAAGGACAGGCACTCAAACAAATTCAGGCCTTACAGCAAAAGCATCATTTAGAGGTGGATGAGCAATTTGATCAAGAGCTCGGTGCTACGGTGGATGAGATTGTAACTCAGGCAATGACGCAGTCAGGAGAACGGCAGCAGTGGCAGCAACTCAAGAAAAGTTATAAAAAACCGCAACAACTGTTTGCAGTTCAGTATCAGGCCCTTTTTGAAAAACAAGAGGGCGTTGATTTATCAACACGCCCACTGTTGATTCAGACCTCTAAAATCTTAGGACAGGCCTTTGTAGATGCGCATCAACATAAACTGACTGAACAATCTTTACAGGGATTGACTCAACAGCATTTGGAATATATTGATTATCAATTATTCGAACAGCTCTATCGTCAGATGTTGACTGAATAAGAACCATATTTTTGAAATAGCAAGCTACGTTCCAAGATGGATGTAGCTTATTTATATGTTGATTTAATCATGTATTTACAGGAATTCTTTGATTTCTGGTTTAACACCATGCCAAATGGCAAAAGCTTCTACAGCCTGACCAACGAGCATACCAAAACCTTCAGCCGTTGGCACACCACGAGCTTTGGCTTGATCAATAAAGGTGGATGGTTTGCCATAAGCCATTTCATAAGCATGATGAAATTTAAGCTCTGACGGTAACACTAATGCCTCACCACTGAGACTGGCAGATGTTGCATTGATAACCAAATCATATTCACCTGAGAGTTTAGAAAGCTCCATCATATTCAGTTGAGCCTCTGGAACAGAAGATTCAAGATCATTGATTAATTGTTCTGCTCGGGTGAGTGTACGGTTGGCAATCGTGATCTGTTTTGCACCTGCTTTAACCAATGGATAAATCACGCCTCGCGTTGCTCCACCCGCACCCAAAATTAAAATACGAGTATTTTTGAGTGACCAATTCAACGCCAAAATGGCATCGACCAGACCTTGTCCATCAGTATTGTCGCCAAATAACTGCCCGTCTTTTTTCCACAAAGTATTGACTGCTTTGGCAATCTGCGCGCGCTCTGTAAGAACGTCACACATTGCATAGGCTTGCTCTTTAAAAGGTACAGTCACATTCATTCCTGAACCGCCCTGTACAAAGAACTCAGTGACACTTTTTTCAAAACCATCTAAAGGCGCCAGACGCTTTTGATAATTCAATGTAATCCCTAATTTTTCAGCAAAAGCATAATGTAACTCTGGAGAACGTGATTGCTCAATCGGATTGCCAATTACCGCAAATTGTCCTGTCATTGCGAAGCTCCATCACTATCAAAAAATGGCATCACTATACGCTAAAAATGACCGCAAAATAAATGAGGTTTCAGCAAGATTGTTAGAAGGCCTTTGTGCATGCATTTGTAGCTTTATGATGTGTTTATGTTGCGAGTAATTGCCTAATTTTTTTGATCTGATCAAAATGTAAACGCTATTGGATATTTCTTCTTATAAATAATATCGCTTAATAATTTAAGTTGTGACACAACAAAAATGGAGAACAATAATGACATCAAACTTCAACCCGCTAGAGCTTCTGGCGGAGAGAGTGACACCGTTGGTGGTCGACCATAGTCAACTCGAAATCGATATCGATAAAAAGGCCTCATTACTTAAACAGTTTTACCCGATTATGCTGGCGTTATTTCATAAATTTCCTGACCGATTAAATAGCATATTACATGGCAGTCAGGCACCGCTACAGGAGTTGTTGGGAAATCATCAAGGCGTTTTAAATGAAATTCTGGATGCATTTTCAAAACATCATAGTTTACAGCCCGCAACGATCGAATCTCTTTTCAATCACGCGATTCCTCTCAGTGCCAGAGCGTTGAAAGAGGAGGTGGGTGAGGAAAATATTGTTTCTTACATCGGTTCTTATCTATCTCAAATAACCAGTCAGCTCCCAGCATGGTCAGCACCTATTTTATCAGGTTTGGGTTTGGGCAGCTTATTTCATGCGGCATCGGCCAGCCAGTCATTCAAAACACCACCCGCAGATTCATCGGGAGGCGGCTTTAAAAAGTTCCTGCCGTGGCTAGCTTTAATTATTCTTGCCTTATTACTTTTATTATTCTGGCGTTCTTGCCAAAAACAAACACCTGCACCGAACAGTGTTGCAGAGCCTACAGCAAGTTCTGAAGTCGCGCCAACAGTGGCTGCTACGTCTCCTGCATCCCTAAGTTTGACTTCTGGAACAGGAAATCAGGTTTTAGGTTGTCAGTCCAATGTAGGTGATAATGGTCTGGGTTCTATGCTGCAAGCGGCATTGGCTAAAGTCTTTGGTGCAGGCACCCAATGTAATATCGCCACAGATTCAGCTTATGCCACACAGTTACCTGCACAAGATAAACTAGAAAGTATTTTAAACTTGGTCAAAGCTGTTCCGAACGCAAGTATTGCATGGGTGGGTGATCAACTCACGGTGAATGCACCAGATGCAAATGCTCTAAAAGGTCTGATTGAAAAACTTAAAGCATTGGCGCCTGAATTAAATGTCGTTTCAGCTGCTCCTTTAAATGTTGAACAGTCTGTGAATAATAGTATTGATGCCAGTACGCAGGCGTTGTCTGGGCTCAATGAATCTTCAACGCCTGAACAGATCGTTCACGCATTAAATATGCAAATTATTAATTTTGCTAGTGGTTCTGCTGATATTCCAGATGCCAATAAAGCCGTGTTGGATCAGGCTGCGACGTTATTGCAAAAAGTGCCGAATCTTTCCTTAAATGTAGAAGGTTATACCGACTCAACGGGGAATGCTGAGACCAATAAAGCGCTTTCACAAAAACGTGCGCAAGCAGTTGTGGATTATTTAACTGGAAAAGGCGTAAGTAGTTCAAGCTTAAAAGCAGTAGGTTATGGTTCTGAACATCCAGTGGCAGATAACGAAACTGAACAAGGTAAATTCCGTAATCGCCGGATTGAGTTTAAGTTGGCAGATTCTTGATTTAAATAATATTTAAAATTTAAAAATAGATAAAAGTCGTCTGAATCAGGCGGCTTTTATGTTTGTGGATGCTTTAAGTTTTGGGTATTCGGAGATTGTTATTTTCAACAACGAGATGTGTGAAATTTTGTAGGGGTTTATATCGAAGTTTTGATCGTATCGGAATATTATGGATTACAAATGGATTCAATTTCTTCAATGAAGAAAATCACAGCAGCCAAAAATAAACCTATACCAGCAAGCACAGTCACAGAAATCGAAATACTGTCTGAATAAACATTTTCATATTCGATGGTAATACCAGAAGAAATCACTACAGTAGCAATCAAGGCATATAAAACCAGCATACGATGCTTTTCTAAAATGTTAGACATAATATGACCCTTTCATTTTTTTCAAATTAGATCAAAACAATATGAAATCAAGATGACAAACAGTTGCTGCTTTACTGTGTGGGGGCTTTTTTCAATCATGTAATGACATGAACTTTCATGTACTAGCAGCATAACGCATTACGGCCAACATTCAAGAGACGATTTAATAATAAATACTCTCATTTGCAAGTGAATATTACAGTTCTGCTAACCAATCATGAGGTTTTAGATAATAATCAGTGAGTTGCTTCTCAATCGAGTGTTCATCCCATTCTGGACGATAAGACCAAGCGGCAAGATTAGGAAGACTGACTAGAATTGATTCAATTCGTCCGCCTGTTTGTAGACCAAATAACGTACCACGGTCATACACCAGATTGTATTCGACATAGCGACCACGTCGATATAACTGAAATTCTCGCTGTGTTTCGGTATAAGGTTGTTCGCGATGTTTCTCAAAAATTGGAAGAATAGCATCGAGATAACCATTGCCAACGGCTTTGATGTAGTCAAAACAAGTGTCAAAATCCCACTGATTTAAGTCATCAAAAAATAAACCACCAATGCCACGTTGTTCATCGCGATGTTTCAAATAAAAATAATCATCACACCATTTTTTATGTTCAGCATAAACATGTTCGCCAAAAGGCTGACACAAATCAAAAGCAGTTTGATGCCAATGTTTGATATCTTGATTGTCTGGATAAAACGGCGTTAAATCAAAACCACCGCCAAACCACCAGATGGGCTCCTGACCTTCGGGTTCAGCGACAAATAAGCGCACATTGGCATGAGAGGTGGGAATGTTGGGATTTTTAGGATGAATCACCAATGACACGCCTAATGCTTGCGCTTTGGCACCTGCGATATTGGGATGACGCTGTGTCGCAGAAGAGGGGAGTTGGCGAATATCAATATGTGAAAACATCACGCCGCCTTTTTCGATCACTTCTCCGTCTTGCAAAACACGAGAGCGTCCGCCGCCACCTTCTGCACGTTGCCAGTCATCAATCATAAATTGTGCAGAACCGCCGCCGCGTTGTTCTTGTTGTTCTAAGGCAGCACAAATCCGTGCCTGTAGATCGAGTAAAAATTCACGTACTCGTAGAATATCAGCCGAAGTTGGATGCTGCATGAGGACCTCAAATGATCTTATTTTCTTTAGATGAAGCATATAGAAAGCGTGAGAATAAGTAAAAAAAGGATTTTATTCAGTCAATGAATAAAATCCCTTGAAATGTAAATGCGAGAATAACGTGAAATTAGAAATCATCTTTTTTATATAAATGATCCATACGTTCACGTTTAGTTTTCAAGTAATGCTCATTAAAAGGATTACGTCCAACCGTGAGTGGAACACGCTCAACTACATTGATCCCCAAATCAGTCAAAGCTTTTAATTTGAGAGGATTATTGGTGATTAATTTAACTGCTTTGACCTGCAAATGATCCAGCATAATGGTACACATATCATAGTGACGTGCATCCGCAGGAAGATTCAATAAAAGATTGGCATCGACTGTGTCGTGTCCCTGATCCTGTAAAGCATAAGCACGGATTTTATTGGTCAATCCAATACCACGGCCTTCCTGACGCAAATATAAAATAACGCCTTTACCCGTATCATTAATGAGCTGTTGTGTCGCCTGCAACTGCGGGCCGCAATCACATTTGAGTGAGGCAAAAGCATCGCCCGTGAGACACTCAGAATGAATACGCACCAGCACAGGTTCATTCGGCGCACTTTCTAAACCTTTGGATAATGCGACATGCTCTTCACCCGTTTCAGGATCTTGAAACACCGAAATATTGAAGTCACCAAACTTGGTCGGGAGTTTTGACGTTGCGACAAATTCGATAGCCACTAATTACATATCTCATCAGGAAAACGGCTAAAGTATAGCGTACTGGTCATATATTGGTAGAATTGAACTGCTGAATTTATGCATAATAATTTCTTTTTTGTATAATGCACACGATAATAGTTGATAAACAGTAAGATTATTCTGGATAATCTAGCCAACCACGCCGCAGGGAAAATTTCCATGCGACCTTGTTAGAAATGTGGCTGATTGAAGGTGACTTTAAATTCGATAAGATTATGATGTCATTCATCATATCGAATCCCATTTACCCAGCTTAGGATTTGCCAGGCTTAAAAAGGCTTTGCCACATATGTTGTATACCGAAATACCAACTCAACGCCCTGTTACGCCATTGTTAGATGAAGTTGATCATCCACAACAATTACGTCAGCTCGAGCAAGGCCAATTGACTCAAGTGGCTGATGAGTTGCGTCAGTTTATTTTATATGCGGCAGGACAAAGTGGCGGGCACTTTGGCGCAAATTTAGGTGTGATCGAGCTGACCGTTGCGCTTCATTATAGTTTTAATACCCCGCATGATCGTTTGATCTGGGATGTGGGTCATCAGGCTTATCCGCACAAAGTATTGACGGGGCGTCGTGAACAATTGACCACGATTCGTGCTCAACATGGTCTGGCTGCATTCCCTGCGCGTGAAGAATCTGTATTTGATACTTTTGGTGTTGGGCATTCTTCAACTGCAATTTCGGCAGGATTGGGTATGTCACTTGCGCGCCGTTATCAGCAAAATCCATGCGAAGTGGTGTGTATTGTGGGTGATGGCGCCATGACCGCTGGTATGGCTTTTGAAGCCATGAATGATGCTGTGGCACATGATGCAGATCTAATTGTGGTTTTAAATGACAACGACATGTCCATCTCCTGTAGCACAGGTGGCTTTGCCAAACATTTGGCAGCCATTTGGGAACATGGTCATTCAGTCAATATCAATGACGAGGGTGAGGCTTATGTACAGCCTCATCCACAATGGACATATAATTCACGGTTACATCAGTCTGCTACTGATGCCGCAGATAACTTATTTAAAGCTATTGGTTTTGATTATTTTGGCCCTTTTGATGGGCATGATGTTGAACAACTGGTCAATGTTTTCAATGCGCTGAAAAAACGTAAAGGACCTCGTCTGGTTCATGTCTATACTAAAAAAGGCAAAGGATTTAAGCCCGCTGAAGCTGACCCGATCACCTATCATGCCATTACCAAAATTGCACCAGTCGCGACTGCACCAGCAAAGAAATTACCTCCAAAATATTCTGATGTCTTTGGGCAATGGTTATGTGATCAAGCGGAGCAGGATGATCGACTTTTAGCGATTACCCCCGCGATGTGTGAAGGGTCGGGCATGGTGAAATTTGCCAAGCAATATCCTGAACGTTTCTTTGATGTAGCGATCGCTGAGCAACATGCAGTCACTTTGGCTGCGGGCATGGCGTGTGAAGGCTTAAAACCAGTTGTGGCAATTTACTCGACCTTTTTGCAACGCGGTTATGATCAGCTGATTCACGATGTAGCTTTACAGAATCTGGATGTGACTTTTGGTATTGATCGTGCGGGTTTAGTGGGTGAAGATGGCCCAACGCATGCAGGTGTCTATGATTATGCCTATATGCGTACCGTGCCAAACATGGTGATCATGGCGCCTAAAGACGAAAATGAATGTCGCCAAATGCTACATACCGCGTATTTACACGTAGGGCCTGCTGCTGTTCGTTACCCACGTGGTAATGGAATTGGTGTGGAAATTCAGCAAACATTGACCGCGCTCGAAATAGGCAAAGCTGAAATTGTAGCGGAATACCACGCCGAATATGATGAACAAATTAGCATTCTTGCCTTTGGTAGTCGTGTGACGGCAGCTATTGAAGCGGCTGTTGAACTCAGCAAATTGCATGATATTGGGGTACGTGTCATCAATATGCGCTTTGTGAAACCATTTGACGAACAAATCATTCGTGATTTCGCAGAAAAAACCAGTTTATTTGTGACAGTTGAAGAGCATGCGGTTATGGCAGGTGCAGGCAGTGCCGTAAATGAGTTTTTGGCCAAAGCACAAATCTTGAAACCAATACTGAACTTAGGCTTAGCTGATAGTTTTCTGGCTCAAGCCACACATGCACAGATGTTACAGAGTTGTGGGCTAGATGCGGAAGGTATCCAGAAAGCCATAGAAAAAGTGTGGTTAAAGCTTGTACAGACAGCTTAAATTCTTCAGTTAAAAAAATCCTAACATTTTTTACCCAAAAGCGCGCTAATTTGATAGAATCTGCGCGCTTTTATGCATTATTCTTTGTCAAAATCTTCAAACTTGTAGTGGGTGTTCAATGGAACCTATGGTGGTCATGGCTGCGCGTGCAGCTCAATTAGTTGGTCAAGAGCTTTTAAAAGCACATCAAAATCGTCATAAGCTCGATCTACAAGTTGAAGAAAAAGGCATTGAAGGTCCAGTAACACGTGTTGACCGTTATTTAGAACAACTGACCATTGATACTTTACGTAAAAGTTATAAGAACCACAGCTTTCTAGGCGAGGAGTTTGGCCTACAAGAAGGTAAAGGTCATGATGCCGACTGGTGTTGGGTAATTGACCCATTAGATGGCACACAAAACTTTATCAACGGTTTTCCACATTTTTGTATATCTATTGCTGTGCAACATAAAGGCATTACCCAACATGGTGTGATTTACGATCCAGTTCGCGATGAATTATTTTCAGCGAGTCGTGGTCGCGGTGCTGTGATGAATCAGCGCCGTATCCGTGTCAATGTCCGTGACAATCTAGAAAATGCTTTCTTAGCAGTGGGTCATCCGTATCGTGCGATGCGTAATGGCGAAGTGGTATCTTATGCCGAGCAACATTTTGCTTCATTGCTAGCAGTGACTCAAGCGGGAGCGCATATTCGTCGTGCAGGTTCTGCTGCGTTAGATTTGGCTTATGTTGCTGCGGGTCGTTTTGATGGCTTCTTTGAAGTAGGTCTAAAACCGTGGGATATTGCTGCGGGTGAATTGATTGTCAAAGAAGCAGGCGGTGTTGTGGTCGATGCCCGTGGTGGCAATGATTCAATGGAAAATGGTCAGGTTCTGGCATCTTCATTAAAAATGTTAAAGCCATTGATGCAAACGGTTGTACCTGCATGGGGCGAAATGGCGAAGTAAGCTGAATCGATGCATTAAAAAAGCTCTCATGAAAATTTGAGGGCTTTTTTTTACAATAAGAGAAATAGAAATAAAGTCATGATGATTTATTTGATTGGTCCAGGTGGAGCTGGAAAAACAACAACTGCACAGTTGTTAGCATCACAACTTGGCTGGGATTGTTTTGATCTGGATTTATACTTTATGCAAACTGTGGGCGATATTTCCACATATATTGACCAATTTGGTTATGCATATTATGCACAAAAAAATATTGAGTGTTACTTAACCATAATGCATAAGGTTCATCAAAAAGGAAGTAATGTAATTGTGGTCTGCTCTTCTGGTTTTATGACTTATCCAGAAGACATTCATTTAAATTATTTAGAGCTCAAAAAGCAAATACTTGAACATTCTTTAACTTTTGTATTGCTTCCTTCGTTAAGTTTTGAAATTTGTGTGCAGGAAATTGTCGAAAGACAAATGAATCGATCCTATTTAAAAGCCTCAGCAGAGAAAGAACGCGATAAAATAATACAGAGATTTCATATTTATTCTCAATTACCCTGTCAAATCAAGCTTACAGATGTACAGCCATTAGAAGTGGTAAATAATATTAAAAACAATTTGAATCAATAGCTTATATTTCTTATGCAATTGTTTATTGCAGAGAGTAAGTTAACTTGTTTGATTTTATGTAAAAACCTATTAAAAAAGGTGACTTTTAAAAACTTTCTGTTATACTCTCGCCACGCACTTAAATTTCCGTTCATTACCTGAACATTCTGTTCTATTCATTGTATGCGCACGCCGTCCATAGAGAGGACCATTCATTGCGCCCAAATCGCTCAGCGATTCTTCAGGTTCCGGCCGTAATCATGCGTGCGTATAGTCTACATCGTCGTTATTCGGATTGCTGTTGAATATAAACTATTCAGCCTAAGATGCCGTGCCGCCTTTTGTCGATGTCCATATTTGTATTTATTAAAATGGAGCACCCATCAGGGTGAAACTCTCTATGAGCAAAACTTTTGCCGATTTCTCTCTACACGAATCTTTACAACAAGCACTACAGGACCTTGGTTTCACTTCACCAACCCCTGTGCAAGAACAAGCGATTCCAGCTGCTATTGAAGGTAAAGACCTTTTAGTATCAAGCCAAACTGGTTCTGGTAAAACAGCAGCATTTTTATTACCAACATTACATGCGCTTGCTGGTCAGGACACTTTTGTTCCGTTTAAAGAACGCATGAAAGCAGTAACTCAACCGAATATTTTAGTGATT
Organism: Acinetobacter sp. FDAARGOS_515; assembly: GCF_003938865.1. Taxonomy (NCBI): domain Bacteria; kingdom Pseudomonadati; phylum Pseudomonadota; class Gammaproteobacteria; order Moraxellales; family Moraxellaceae; genus Acinetobacter; species Acinetobacter sp. FDAARGOS_515. The sequence goes on from NZ_RKIX01000003.1 coordinate 1,643,837, forward strand.
TCACCAACACGTGAATTGGCTCAACAAGTCAGTCAAGATGCGATTGCATTTGTACGTCATATGAAAGGTGTTCGTATCGCTGCGATTATGGGTGGTATGCCATTTGCAAAACAAATTCAACAATTAAAAGGCGCGCAAGTAGTGGTTGCTACTCCAGGCCGTTTGTTGGATTTGGTCAATCGTCGTCAAATTAAATTAGACAAAGTAGATGCTTTGATTGTCGATGAAGCGGATCGTATGCTTGATCTTGGTTTCTCTGAAGATTTGGAAGCGATTAGCGAATTAGCTGCAAACCGTAAACAAACGTTGATGTTCTCTGCAACATTTGCTGATCGTATCATCCGTCTTGCTGAATGCATGATGCAGGATCCAATGCGTATTGCGATTGAGACAGGTCATTCAACCAATACTGACATTACCCAGACTTTACACTGGACTGATGGTTTTGAGCATAAGAAAAAATTGCTGACTCACTGGTTAAGTGATGAAAATCTAGATCAGGCTGTGGTGTTTGCAAGCACACAAGAAGACACAGACATGCTGGCTGAAGAACTTGCTGAAGCAGGTCATTCAGTGGTTGCACTTCATGGTGCGATGCCACAAACCGTGCGTAACCGCCGTTTGCGTAGCATTCGTGAAGGTAAAGCTAAAATCTTGGTTGCGACTGACGTTGCTGCGCGTGGTTTAGACGTACCGACTATTTCTCACGTGATTAACTTTGGCTTGCCAATGAAACACGAAGATTATGTGCATCGTATCGGTCGTACAGGTCGTGCAGGTCGTACAGGTCAGGCGATTACTTTAGCAACTTATCGTGAGCGCGGTAAAATTCGTGCCCTTGAAGATTATTTAGAAGCGCGTTTGAGCGTTTCTGAAATCGAAGGCTTAGAGCCATCTCCACCTCCTGCGCGTTCAGGTCGTGATGGCGGTGGTCGTGGTCGCGGTGGTAACGGTGGTGGTCGTCGTGAAGGCGGTCGCGGTGGTTTTGGTGGCGGTCGTCGTTTTGAAGGCGAAAGCAACTTTAAACGCCGTGAAGGTGGTCGTGATGATCGTCCGCGTCGTAGCTTCGATGATAAACCACGTGGTGAACGTCCTGCATTTGGCGGTGAAGATCGTCCGCGTCGCGAGTTCAATTCTGACCGTCCACGTCGTGAAGGTGGTTTTGAAGATCGTCCAAAACGTAGCTTCGGTGGTGAAGATCGTCCGCGTCGCGAGTTCAATTCTGACCGTCCACGTCGTGAAGGCGGTTTTGAAGATCGTCCAAAACGTAGCTTCGGTGGTGAAGATCGTCCGCGCCGCGAATTCAATTCTGACCGTCCACGTCGTGAAGGTGGTTTTAATGATAAACCGCGTTTCGAATCAAATGATGACAACCGTGGTAATCGCGTAGATTACAAACCACGTCGTGAGGGTGGTTTCGGTGATCGTCCAAAACGTGATTTTGGTGATCGTCCAGCACGTCGCGAAGGTGGTTTTGGTGACCGTCCACAACGCTCATTTGGTGAAGATCGTCCAAAGCGTAGTTTTGGCGGTGAAGATCGTCCTAAACGTACTTTTGGTGGTGAAGACCGTCCTAAACGTTTCGGTGATGACCGTCCGCGTCGTGGTGTAAACGAAGAAAACTTTGGTCGTGACCGTTCACGTAAAAATGATCGTTAAGATTTAATTTCTGAAGTTATTTTAAAGCCGGTGCTTTTATGCATCGGCTTTTTCTTGTAATAAAACTATCAAAAAATATATAATATGAGAACCGTGTCAGGTTTTTATTGTAAAAATGAAAGAAAAAAAGGATCTTAATGTAAAATTCTTGTCCCGATTACGTCATTTCAATTTGCGCAAACTTGGCGCAGCGCTAGTAATTGGGAATGCTTTATATTTTTCTTATAGTATCTACGTTCATCATGACATTTCACCACAAGCACTTGCAATGCAAGATCATCAAAATAACAGTATTCAGCTCATCAAGTAATTGGTCGTTTCATTGTTAAATAACAAGAATTTCATAAACGTTCAGTGCTATATTATGCGAGCTTAAAATATGCAGGAACATATACTGCTATGAATAATTCGATACTTTCGACAGCTCAGCCACTGATTGAAGTGAAAAATCTGAGTTTTAATCGAGGGGAGCGCGTCATCTATGACAATGTTGATTTAACCATTCGACGTGGACAAATTACAGGCATCATGGGGCCATCAGGCACAGGAAAAACAACACTATTACGATTAATTGGGGGACAATTAACTCCAGATCGTGGTGAGGTTCTGCTTGATGGTAAGGATATTGCCAGCATGTCTCGTCAAGAGTTATTTGCCGCACGGGCACGTATGGGTATGCTGTTTCAAAGTGGTGCACTCTTTACCGATATGTCTGTCTATGAAAATGTGGCATTCCCCATTCGTGCGCATACCCATTTACCAGAACATTTAATCGCTGAATTGGTCGGACTTAAATTAGAATCCGTCGGTTTGCGCGGTGCAGAACACCTGATGCCAACAGAGCTTTCAGGCGGTATGAATCGTCGTGTGGCTCTAGCACGTGCCATTGCCCTTGATCCAGATTTGATTATGTATGATGAGCCTTTTGCGGGTCAGGATCCGATTGTAAAAGGAGTGTTGACGCGATTGATCCGTTCACTCCGCGAAGCATTAGATCTAACCACGATAATTGTGTCTCATGATGTCGCTGAAACACTTGAAATTTCAGATTATATTTATGTGATTGCTGAAGGTAAAATTCAGGGTGAGGGGACACCTGAACAATTACAGGCTTCAGCTTCACCTTTTGTAAAACAATTTTTGACAGGCTCTGCCGAAGGACCCGTTGAATATCAATTTAGCCATCAAGCATATTTAAGTAACGAGGTACATCCATGAATGCGATTGCCTGGTTAGGTCGACTCGTGATTGAGCGGGTACGTGGAATTGGTGACGCAACGGTTATGTTGCTACAAATTATCTTTTCTTTGCCGTCTGCGGGTGGTTTTGGTCGATTTATCTACCAAATGTACCGTGTTGGCGTCATGTCCTTACTCATCATCGCTGTATCTGGGTTATTTATTGGGGCTGTTCTTGGCTTGCAGATGTATAACATTCTGGTGACTTTTGGTAGTGAGGCCATGCTAGGCACCGCAATTGCACTGACCTTGTTGCGTGAGCTTGCACCTGTTGTAGCAGCGTTATTATTTGCAGGACGTGCAGGCTCTGCGCTAACTGCTGAAATTGGTCTGATGAAAGCCACAGAGCAACTTTCCAGTATGGAAATGATTGGGGTTGATCCATTAAAACGTGTGGTTTCGCCTAGATTATGGGCTGGGATTGTGAGTTTACCGATGCTCTCAATTATATTTGCTGCGATTGGTATTTTTGGTGGTAAAGTCGTCGGCGTCGATTTTTTGGGCGCGGATGATGGTTCATTTTGGAGTGGCATGCAAAGCTCGATTCAGTTTATGCATGACATTTTTAATGGAACCGTGATTAAAAGTATTGTATTTGCTCTGATTTGTACATGGATTGCGGTTTATCAGGGCTATGCCTGTGAACCGACTTCAGAAGGTATTGCGACATCAACCACTCGTACAGTGGTGTATTCATCGCTGTGTGTTTTAGGTTTTGACTTTGTGTTGACTGCGGTCATGTTCGGAGGTGTTTAATGAAATCACGTACTAGTGAGCTGGCCGTAGGGATTTTTGTCATTATCTTTGGCGTGGCCTTGTTCTTTTTGGCGATGAAAGTCAGTGGTCTGGTTGGAACCAATTTAAATGACAGTTATCACATGACGGCGCGTTTTGATAATGTGAATGGTCTTAAATCACGTGCTAAAGTCACCATGAGTGGCGTAACTGTCGGACGGGTTGAATCGATTACGCTTGATCCTGTAACTCGTTTAGCGACTGTTGATTTTGATCTGGATGGAAAATTGACTTCATTCAATGCAGAACAGCTCAAAGCGGTTCAACAAAATGCTTTGGATGAGTTACGTTACAGTTCTGATTATACGCAAGCCAATGCTGCGCAACAAAAAGAAATGGAACAGAAACTGATTGCCAACATGAAATCCATCACGAATATCGATGAAGATGCTTATATAATGATAGCAACCAACGGTTTATTAGGTGAAAAGTATCTTAAAATTGTACCAGGTGGTGGATTTAACTATTTAAAACGTGGTGAAAATATTACCAATACTCAAGGTACAATGGATCTTGAAGATCTGATTAGTAAGTTTATTACTGGTGGTGCCAATAAATCATCATCGGGTGGCTCGGCAGAAGACTCGGCGTCAAAGCCACAGGCGGCTGCATCCAATAGTGCCGAACCTTCTTTTACTGAGTAATTTTAAGGAGCGATTCTTGTGAAGACGTTGTTCAAACAAACCCTTACTGCAAGTGTACTATCTACTCTTCTTGCAGGTACTGCATTTGCTGCGCCAGCAGAAGCGCCACCAGCATTTATTAAACGTGTTGCCGATAATTTTATTTCGCGTTTACAGGCAGATCATGCCAAGCTGCAAAACAATCCGACTGCTGTAAAAGCAATTGTACGTCAAAATCTTGATCCATATATTGATTCGCAAGCGTTTACCCGCATTGTGATGGGAACTTATGCGACCAATCAAAACAGTACCGCGGCGCAACGTGCGCAGTTTGAAAAGAATTTCCGTGAAACTTTGATTGAAAACTATGGCACTGCGTTCGCAAAATATAGTAATCAAAGCTATACCATACGCCCTTATAAAGAAACGGGTAGTCGTAACCCTGTGGTGACGATTGATTTTAGTAACAAAGGCGACAAGATTCCTGTTTCCTTCCAGCTTACCGATGCTAGCAGTCAGTGGAAAATTCGTAATATCAATGTGTCTGGTATCGATTTAGGTTTGCAATTCCGTAACCAGTTTGCTGCAACGGTACAGCGTAATGGTGGTAATCTGGACAAAGCCATTGCCAACTTTAAGCCAGATGCTGATGCGGCTGTAAACAAAAAATAAGTGAAGGTTTATTGTGATTGAAATCGTCGATCAGCACTTGGTGCTATCAGGAAAGATTGATTTTGACAATGCACAGACGGTTTATCAGGATGGTCTCCGTTTGATTCAACAACATCAACACTTTCCTTTGGTGGTGGATTTAAGCCAATTACAGCATGGTAGTACTTTGGCATTGGCAGTTTTGGTGCAATGGCTAAGAAAAACACCAAATGCACAAGGGTTACATTTTCAGGATGTACCAGAAAAAATGCTCAAAATTATCCAGTCTTGTCATTTACAGGATGATCTAACCCTGCTGCACAGCTAATTAAATTTCAATAAAAAAAGCACCGAATCTCGGTGCTTTTTTTATATCGATAATTTTAAACCCATTTCTTCCAGCGGAAGTACATCATTGGCCCGACAAATGAAACCATCAAAATTGCTGCAACAATTAAAAAACTCAAAGCACCATGGGCAAAGGGTAACTCCGTTGTATTCATCCCATAAATACTGGCAATCAACATCGGTGGTGCAAGCATACTCGGTAAAATCGAGAAGCGACGAATGGTATCGTTCTGCTCGGTATTAATGAATCCAGATGTAGTATCGAGCAAGAAACGAACTTTCTGGAATAAAAAGGCATCATGTTCGACCAGTGAGCGAACATCTTCACTCAACTCGCGAATGTCCGCATCATAAATATGACTGCCCAAAGCACGTGGACGAGATAAAAAGGTCAGGACGCGACGTAAATCAATCAGACACAGTTGCGCTTTACCCAGTACGTCTTCTTGTTGTGCCAAACGAGTAATCATGTCATCCAAATCTAAAATCTTTTCACGATGATGGTTATTCAACACTTCTGTAGAATATTTTTCCAAGTCCTTGTGGATATCTTCGAGGATATCCGCAAGCTCATCCAGTTTAGCTTCGAGTAAACCGAGTAAAATCCAAGTCGGATCTTTATAATCCATGTCATAGTCGTTACGTCGTGCACGGGCACGAAATGCACGAAATGCCACCAGCTTTTCACCACGCATGGTAAATAGCCGATCTTTATGTAAAATAAATGCGACCGTTTGCACCGTTGCTAAGATATGACTGGTGTCTTCATTATCGCCATCGACCTGATAATTTTTATTTTTCGTTAAAAAATAGGTACTGATATGCAAAATGCCATCATCATCGCGGTAAAATCGGGCAGAGGATGAAATGTCTTCAAGTGACTTGAGGGTGGGTAGATTTCGGTCATAGGCATCAATGACCCATTGTTGCTCTTCTTGAGAGGGTGCAATTAAATCGATCCAGACCAGATCCTGATGTAGATCAAAACCACCATTAATGGTTGCATCTTCAAGGCTACCGCGCTCTGTGGCGTAAAAGGCTTCAAGCATAATGTCTTTTCTCCCTTGCGCAGTATGGATAAATTTGATGGGTGTATTTTAGACAAGGATTCACTTAAAAACACTCATTGTTGTCGTTTTTTCTGAAAAAATCTTGCTAAAGCTTATATTGTAAGCATGACAGCTTAAAAACATGGTTAAAAGTTTTATGAATTCAATTTGTATTTTTTGTGGTTCAGCCGTTGGGAATGATCCTTTATTTTTACAAGCCGCTCAGTTGACAGGTGAAACCATTGCCAGACAGGGCAAAACACTGGTGTATGGCGGTGGTCGCTCAGGACTGATGGGTGTGGTTGCAGATAGTGCCTTGCAGGCAGGCGGCCGTGTGATTGGAGTCATTCCTACCGCTTTGGTTGATCGTGAATTGGCCCATCCCAATCTAACTGAATTGCATATCGTAAAAAATATGCACGAGCGTAAAACCAAAATGGCTGAACTTTCGGATGGTTTTATTGCTTTGCCAGGCGGAGCAGGCACACTGGAAGAAATTTTTGAACAATGGACGTGGTCACAGTTGGGAATTCATCAAAAACCCTGTGCTTTTTTAAATATTCAGGGTTTTTATGATGATTTACTCAAAATGATTCAAGGAACAGTAGAGCGAGGCTTTACTCAGTCGCGTTTTGTCGAGAAGTTAATTGCATCAGATCAGATTGATGTGATTTTAAATGCCTTTGAGCATTATCAACCTGCCGCGCCGAAGTGGGGTGCACAAACGCAAGTTCATCCTTAACATTGAGACAGCGCTGTGGAAAAAGTTGATGTGAAAAAAAACACAGCTAAGAGAATTACCGTTGCCGCGGCGATTATTTTAAATGAGGCAGGTGAGCTCTTGGTGGTGCGTAAGAAAAATACTCACGTGTTTATGCAGGTGGGCGGTAAGTTAGAAGTAAATGAGCCGCCTGAACACGCGATTGCAAGAGAAATCAAAGAGGAAATCGGCTGTGATATTCAGATTGATCAGTTTGTCGGACGTTTTGAAACAGCAACGGCCAATGAGCCCGATCATCAATTGGTAAGTTATGTTTATTTGGCGCAATTAAAGCAGACGCCGCAGATTGCAGCCGAGATTGCCGAAATGAAATGGGTTACGCTAGATGATCAAGTTACAGCACTTGCACCATTAACGCGTGAAGTGGTGATGCCATGGTGTCGAAAGTATTTAAAGATTTAGCGATTTTTAAGTTTTGGCGTTTTGATTTGCTGCTGCAATGCAGCATGCGTAAATCTGCTGGCATCCTAATTGTTGTAATGCTTGATGTAATGCATAAATTGAGCTGCCAGTCGTGACGACATCATCAATGATCAAGACTTTTCGGTAGCGAATTTGGGGTTTCTCTAACAGAACAAACTGCTGTTCTATGCCTTGAATCCGCTCTATTCGATTCAGTCCTTTTTGAGAATGTTGTTCAAGTCGATGAATTGGTTGCCAGACGGGAATATTGAGTTTCTTTGCCAGTTGTTGTGCCAAGAGCAAAGATTGATTATAACCGCGTTCGATCAAACGTGCCTCCGAGATTGGCATAGGGACAATCGCCTGAACTTTAGGATATTTCATCTGGGCAAGGAGTTGATCGAGTAAGGGTTGGTGATGTAATTTTTGTTCGTATTTAAACTGCTGTAAAATACGATCGATCGGATAATCATAGTAACAGGCCGCCATGATCTGTAATTCATGCCGATGGATCGGTTGTTTCAGCCAAGGCAATTGCTGCCAGCAACTTTTACATAGAACATATTGCTTTAAACGTGGACTGGATTCACATAAACGGCAAGGTAAAAGTTTTTGCCCAAGCTGTTGCATGGAGGCTTTAATATTATCAAACATAGGCATAGCGAGGTGCCTCTGGTAGCCAACGTTTAAGTAATGCATCGGCTTGTTTTGGATAGTTTTTTAGCACCTGCTCTGCCACATAATGTGCTTGTGTCAGCAAATGATCATCACGCTCCAGACGTGCTACGCGAAAGCCCATATCACCTGTTTGTTTGGTTCCTAATAATTCTCCAGGGCCGCGAATTTCTAGATCTTTTTCCGCAATCACAAAACCATCGTTACTTTCTCTTAAAATGGATAATCGTTCATGTCCATTTTGCGATAAAGGTGTTTTATAGAGTAAGGCACAAAAACTGGCGGTTGCACCGCGTCCGACGCGACCACGTAATTGATGAAGCTGGGAAAGACCAAAACGCTCGGCATTTTCAATCACCATAATAGAAGCATTTGGGACATCTACCCCGACTTCAATGACTGTGGTGGCAATGAGTAGTTGCAATTGATTGTCTTTAAATGCTTGCATGACATTTTGCTTTTCATCTGCTTTCATTTTGCCATGCACTAGACCGATATTCAGTTCAGGAAAGCGTTCTTTAATTTCCTGATAAGTGGCTTCGGCGGCTTGAGCATCCAGGGTTTCCAACTGTTCGACCAGTGTACACACCCAGTAAGCCTGTTTGCCCTCACGGCAATTACTGGCGATTCGTTGCAGCACGTGTTCGCGCCGATCGAGTGGAATAGTGACGGTTTGAATTGGGGTACGTCCCGGCGGGAGTTCATCAATGATGGAGGTATCCAGATCGCCATAGGCACTCATTGCCAATGTACGGGGAATCGGGGTGGCTGTCATTACCAACTGATGTGGCGTAAGTTGATCATTCCCTTTATTACGAAGTGCCAAACGTTGATCGACCCCAAATCGATGTTGTTCATCAATAATCACCAAACCTAATTTGGCGAATTCAACGGTATCCTGAAATAACGCATGAGTACCCACTACCAATTGTGCTTCGCCAGTTTTAATAGTTAGTTCAGCCTGTGTACGAGCCTTCCCTTTTTGTTTTCCAGACAGCCACGCGACTTGTATCCCTAGTGGCTCAAACCAGCGTTTAAAATTTAGATAATGTTGCTCGGCCAAAATTTCAGTCGGTGCCATCAGCGCGACTTGCCATCCTGCTTCTAATGTATGACAAGCAGCGACAGCGGCAACCAAGGTTTTGCCTGCACCGACATCACCTTGTACCAAGCGTAGCATGGGTTTGTTTTGCTTGAGATCGGTGACAATTTCTTTGGACACTCGTTTTTGGGCCTGTGTCATTTCAAAAGGTAATTGGGCGAGTAGGGCTTTGGTAAGGCTCTTGCTTGGGCTAAAACTGGGAGAAGCAATTTGTCGAATATAGGCACGTCGGGTGAGTAAACTGACCTGATGTGCGACCAGTTCTTCAAAAATCAGTCGTTGTTGCGCGGGATGTGAACCTTGTGCCAATTGCTGCATATTGGCATCGACAGGGGGTTCATGGATATACTGTAAAGCTTGTTTCAGCGCATAACCATTGGTGTATTGTTCAGGCAATAATTCTGGTAAATGATCGCTGTATTGTCTGAGTGCCTGTTTGACATATTCACGCAGTTTGGGTTGAGTTAAACCTTCTGTACTGGGATAAATCGCAGTGAGCTGAGTTTTAGGTAAAGCGCTATGATCAGTGACCAGTTGTATTTCAGGATGATACATCTCTAAGCCGCGCGCGCCGACTCGAACTTCCCCAAAAACACGTAAACGATGACCTGCTTTTAACTTATCAGTCAGATTTTTATAAATATGATAAAAGCGTAAGGTAACTTTACCTGAGTCATCTTGCAGTAGAGCGGCCAGAGATTTACGTTTTCCGGGTGGAAAGTCCAGAGCTTTGACTTCACCTTCAAGCAAATAGCTACGTCCCACCACCAGTTGGTTCATGGGAATGACCGTGCTACGATCTTCATAGTCACGCGGCAGGTGAAACAGAAGATCATCGGTGGTGAAAATATTAAGTTTTTCCAAAAGTGCAGCGGCAGCACCACCGACACCCTGTAACTGCTGGACTGAAGTCATATCTCTCCAAGTCAGGACCCTTTATATCAGGATCATGCATGCATATTTTATTTATTGGTTATGGTAAAACATCTCAACGCGTTGCCCAATTTCTATTTGAACAGAACTCGAATCAACAGCGACATCAAATTACCACAATTAGCCGTAGCCCGAAAACAGATGTGTACGCGAATCACCTCATTCAAGATGTGCATGACCTTAATCTGGACAATCTTGCACCAATTGATTTGGTCTATGTGGCTTTGGCGCCTTCAGAAAGTAGTGTAGAGGCCTATCGTCAAACCTATCTGGATTCAGTTGAACCAATCGTTCATGCATTAAAATCGCATCCTGTACAAAGAATTATGGTGCTGTCATCAACACGGGTTTATGGTGAACATCAGGGCGAGCAAGTCGATGATGAATCGCCCATTCAACCTGTAGATGAGCAAGGACAAATCTTGCGTGACATGGAATTAAAATGGCGGGCAGCATATCCGAAACAGACCGTGATAATTCGTCCTTCTGGGATCTATGGTCAATCGGTTGTGCGTTTAATAAAAATGGCAGAAAACACAATTAGTTACCCAAAGATTCATTATAGCAACCGCATTCATATTGATGATTTGGCAAGATTTTTAGCGTATTTATCGACATTAAAAAATGTTGATTCGTCTTATATCGTGACCAATAACCACCCTTTAGCTTTACATGAAATTATCTTGTGGTTCCAGCAACAACTCGATTTGCCAAAGCTACAATTGAGCAGTCAGGAAATTTCAGGAAAACGCTTATATGCAACACGGATGCTCAAAACGGGATTTCAATTACAGCATCCAGTTTGCTTTAATGACTATACAATCTGCCTGCAACAACATAGGCAAAGCCAATAATTTAATTAAACTCAAGAATGCGGCAACATCTACAATTAAATTAAACCGATAAATACAAGATTGGTGGAAGATGTTTAAACAGGCATTTGGAAGCTTGCTTTTGCTCATCGTGGTGCAACAGGTGGCAGCGGTTGAAAAGACATGGTGTGTATATGATCCAGTCGGTGCGCAAGGGGATATTACCCGGCGTTTAAAAGAGATTGCGCTTTATGCACAGCGTGATCAGGTCAATTTGCAACTTAAAATTTATCAGCATGAAACAGAGGCTATTGCACAATTTAATCAGAAAAAATGTTCAGGTCTGGTCGCAACCAACTTTAATACTCGAAACTATAATGCATTTATGGGAAGTACGGCTGGTGTGGGATTTATCACAAATAATATAACCGCGCAGCATTTTATTCAGTTGTTGAGCCAACCTGCATTACGTTCTGTCATGCAACAAGGAGAGTATGAGGTGGTCGGGTTTATTCCTGTGGGAATGACCTATATGATGCTCAAAACGTCAACGCTTTATAAAGTGACAGACCTAAAAAATAAACGGATTGGTGTTTTGGCTGAAGTCCCGCCCCAAACGGCTTTGGTGCGTAGTGTACGTGCACAGCCTGTTGCCTTGAGTTTTGATAATGCAATCAAGGCCTTTAAAAGTAATCAGGTGGATATTTTACCTGTTCCTGTTTATGCTTTACTTGCTTATAATTTGAGAAAAGAGTTTGGTGAATCGACCCGAGTCATCAATTTTCCAGTGGTCTATACAGGCTTAAATATTGTGATTCGCGCTGCTGAATACCCATCAGATTTTGGTGTGAATATGCGGCATTGGTTTGCAGGACAGGCAAGAGTATTGGTGGGACAAGTGATACGCTGGGAAAATCGATTACCCGCGTATTATTGGATGGATGTCTCTGCCACTGAGAAACAAGCTTATAATGTGGTCATTGCTAAAGTACGCAATCAATATTCCCAGAACTTTTTTTATGATCCGCGCTTTGTCAAACTGATCAAAAAATTACGCTGTAAAGATGAGCCGCAATATTTTGAGTGTCAGATCTGGTAAATCAAACATGGCAACCGAAGTTGCCATGTTGAGATCAAATTTTATATGACAGGATCATTTAAGCTTTTTTACGTTTTGAACGACGTTTTGCTTGTTGTGAAGCGACTGCGTCCAGTGCAGCTTTAAGCTCATCATCATTAAAGGTGGTGATATGTTGCAACATTTGTAAGGTTGCTTCATCCAGTACCAATTTGGCACCTTCAGCCATATTGCTAAAGTTGCGTTCAAACGCGATTGCCCCTTGTTCATTGGTGCAGATATATCCTTGCTGGGTCAGAACTTTGATAAAGCTCTGGAACAATGATTTATCAAAAAATTCAGGTGAGTTGAATTCATAGAGAACCGACAGGCGTTGCCCTAGCAAATGACTTAAGTCCTCGACTTGTTTCACCGAAATATTTCCAGAACCGCGTTGTGCAATTAATGCCAAGGTCATGTAGTAACGTTCCAGACTTTGTTTGACTGGAGCTGCTAAGATCACCAATTGATTATGATCTTCTGAATTTGGTGCAGGACTAATCAAGTCGCCTTCACTGTCGCGTTCAATTAGTTTGGCATTGACTATAGCATCGGCATATTGACTAATTTGCTGTTCAAGTTGCTCGGCTTTCCATTTCAGGAATAACTCCGCCTGTAAAAATGGATATAGCGTTTTAATGACATTGATCAGATTTTTCTGGCTAATTCTACCGTTGTGTTCAACTAGCGCTGCAATTAAGGATGGCAGCACAAAAGCATGTAAAATATTATTGCGGAAGTAGGTCAACAACACCGCTTGATAATCTTCGATTGCAATAATGTCGCCTAATACATGCTGAACACGCTTAATCAATTTCAGTTTTAAGCCGTAAGCAATAATTTCTTTACCAGACAGCGGTGTAACTTGTGTGCGCTCATCATAAGGAAGTGTGGTAACAAGATTACGATAAGCATCGAGTTGTTTAATACACAACTCTTCGTCCAATGTGTGTTTAGGGGTTGCTAATAAAATTAAAGAAAGCAACGAAACAGGATTGATCACTACAGCGCGGTTAATATTTTCAACAATCGCATGTGCTGAACTGTTAATGACCTCTGAAACTTGTGGTGGAATCGGATCATCGTTTTTCTCAATTTTGATCTGATCTGCACCATGTGCTTTTAGCAAATCGTCCAGAAATACAGGTTCACCGAAGTTAACGTGGACCTTGCCAAAAATACGTTCAATTTTGCGTAAAGTTTGAATAATCCCGAAGATGGATTCTGCTTCTTTGGGCTTGCCTTGCATTTCTCCTACATAGGTTGAACCTTCCATTAAGCGTTCATAACCAATATATGTTGGAACAAAAACAATTGGCTTGGCACGACCCCTTAAATGACTGTGTATGGTCATGGCCAGCATGCCCGTTTTAGGAGGAAGTAAACGCCCAGTACGCGAGCGGCCCCCTTCGATAAAATATTCAAGCGGGGTATTACGCGACAAAATACTATATAGGTATTCTTTAAATACAGACGTATAAAGTGCATTGCCACGGAAGGAACGACGAATAAAAAATGCACCTCCGCCACGTAAAAGCTGACCGACAAATGGCAGATTTAGATTATCTCCCGCTGCGATATACGGCACCATTAAACCACGACGATAAATCACATAAGACAACAATAAATAATCGATATGACTGCGGTGACATGGTGTGTAGATAATTTCGTAGTCTTTGGCCAGTTCACGTACGGTACTAAAGTTATGAACTTCGACACCATCATAAAGTTGTGTCCACAATCGAGTCAGGGCCATATCAGCAAAACGGATGGCTGAATATGAATAATCTGAGACAATTTCATTTAAATAGCCAATCGCACGGCGTTCAGCTTCAAGCATGCTGACTTTGCCGCGAATACTTTCCCGACGAATCGCATCCTGCACATCACGTGATTTGATCAGGGATTCCATCACATTACGGCGGTCAGACAAGTCAGGCCCCAGAACCACTTCACGCTGACTATCTAAATAGTCATTCAGAGTGCTCACGATATACGTGGCAGGAGACAGATTCGGATAATGCGCACTGGCATAGTTGACCAGTTGGCGTAACGACTGCGGTTCATGAAACTCAACATAAGTTTGACGACCATGCAGACCGATATTCATCAATTGTTTGACTTTACCTGGGGTTGCCCATGTATCGGTAAATAACAACTTAAACCATGAATCTTCTTTATCAGGAGAGCGCCCCCATAGCACCGTGACAGGAACCAGTTCAATATCGTAGTCAGGATGTTTGTCTAAAAACTCAATTAAACGCAGTAATCGCGGAGGAAAGGCATGCGGTGGTGGATTGAGTAAATTCTTTTCATCGTGATGCTGTAAAAATAAAACCGATGCTTTTTCTTTGTGATCATCCATCACCAGTGGATCTAGTGCAGGCTTTAAATGCAAGCGACGTGTTTCACCATCAAGAACTAAAGCATTGCTGCGAGAGTAATTTTGTAATACATAGCAGACGACTTTTTTCTGTGCAGGATGTTCTGAAGTCTGCTGATCGGTAGATTCAGAAGGGACTTCCCCAAGAACATGCGGTGTTACCACGAGGTCAAGTAACTTACTCGACAGGCGTCGATACATCTGACCCAAGCCACTCTTGGCCATAAGAACTCCTACTCAAACAACAATACTCCGTCCTAAAGAACGAAAACTGCCTTAGTGAATTGATGTGAAAAACAATGGGCTATTTTCTGATAAATCACATGGATTGCGCTAGTGTTTATCGTTAAAAAACGTATTTTTAATACGAATAACAATGCTAAAGTGTGACATGACAGTCAACTAATCTTGATGGTTATACTCTGAATTTGTGGAAAAATACCGTATATATGTTTTATAGTTTACAGTTGTCTTGTTTTTAAATTGCCGACACTTTAAAGGTATCTTATGAATGCATTAACCCAGGAACTTGTCGAGCTTTTATCTCTTGAAAAGCTTGAAGATCATTTATACCGTGGACAAAGCCGTAATCTGGTCGGAAAACGCGTATTTGGTGGACAAGTTCTGGGACAAGCGTTACGTGCTGCGTCCTATACCACAGATCGTCCTGCACATTCGCTACATGCTTATTTTCTCTATGGCGGTGATGTCAATGCACCGATTATTTACGAAGTCGATCCTTTACGCGATGGTCGAAGCTTTTCCAGTCGTCAAGTTCGTGCTATTCAGCATGGTCGTACCATCTTTTCGGCAATGATATCGTTTGCTTATCTTGAAGAAGGTTTGAATTATCAACCTGAAGAACCTAACTATCCAGCGCCAGAAGACCTCAAATCAGAAAATGAACTCAAAGAAGGATTAGTTAATTTCCTGCCTGAAAATGTGCGTGCCAGTTTTATGCGTGATCGACATGTTGAAATTCGCCCGATTGATCCAGTCAATCCATTTCAACCTCAACCACAAGCACCGATTAACGCACACTATATCCGAACCCATGATCCTATTCCTCAAGAGTTGGATGAGCAGTCTTTACATCAAGCGATCGTTGCATTTTATTCTGATTTTAGCTTAATGACGACTTCCTTAAAACCGCATGGTTTAAGCTATATTTCACCGAGTTTGCAATGTGCCAGTATCGATCATGCCATTTATTTTCATCGTCCAGTCCGTGCGGATGAATGGATGCTGTATGACATGGAAGCGACCGTCACTGCAAATTCACGCGGATTAAATTTTGGACGCATGTGGCAAAATGGACAACTGGTCTGTAGTACCACACAAGAGGGGCTTATACGCCTGCGTGAAATAGCCAATAACCAATAAAACCACATCAAATGTTTCACTAAAGCTGCATGGATGCGGCTTTTTATTTTTAAATTGTCAGATATGCTAAAAAATTATTCGATTCTAGACATCTTGCATGTCATAGTAATCCAAAACAATGACATTCTATTTCAAATGGTATGAGCTTAAATACACAGATTTTAGTTGCTGCAATCATCGGTATCGCATTTGGGTTTTTATTAAATCTATACCCAGACACCGCTTTTTTTCAACAGAGTCTCTATGGACTCGGTATTATCAGTAGCGTATTTATCGGACTGTTGAAAATGCTTTTAATCCCACTGATTTTTTCCTCAATTGTGGTGGGAGTTTCAAATTTGCAAGCCAGCGGGCAGTTTGGACGAGTCTGGAAAATAACAGCATTATGTTGTTTAACGACGACTACATTGGCTTTAATTCTCGGTATTGGCTGTGCTCATTTATTTGGAGTGGGCAAGGGCATAGATATCGGAATTTTTAGTGAAGCCATGAGCAATCATCAATCTCCAGATACATTATCGCCATCCACCTTCTTTACTAATTTTATTCAAAATACGCTGATTAATCCCTTTAAAGCTTTTAGCGATGGCAATGTTCTGGCAGTCGTGGTGTTCGCTTTGTTCATCGGGGCGGCTTTAATTAAAGGCGGAGATCGTTTTCAGTCTGTACGGGTTCTAAGCTTACAGTTTTTTGACATCATGATGATGTTGGTGGGTTGGGTCATGAAATTGGCACCGTTAGGAATTTTAGCCTTACTCGCTAAACTGATTGCAACTGAAGATGTCAAAATCCTGAACAGTTTGGCTGAGTTCGCCTTAGTCGTAACAGGAACGACGATTTTTCATGGTGCGGTGGTGTTGCCTTTATTACTGTGGATTTTTGGGAAAATGAATCCAATCACTTTTTTTAAAGGTACACGCTTAGCCCTCATTACTGCTTTTGCCACCAGTTCCAGTTCAGCCACGATGCCATTGAGCATGAAGTGTGCCCAAGAAAATCTCAAGGTTCGCCCACAAACAGCAGGTTTTGTTATTCCTTTGGGAACGCAGTTAAATATGGACGGTACCGCGCTCTATGAAGCTGCTGCCGCATTATTTATTGCTAATCTGGTAGGAATGGATTTAACCCTGACTCAGCAATTGATTGTTTGTTTAACTGCCATGATTGCATCATTGGGTGCGCCCGGAATTCCTAGTGCAGGAATGGTCACCATGATCATGGTGCTACAGTCTGTTGGGCTTCCTGCCGAAGCGATTGCGATTTTACTGCCAATCGACCGAATTTTAGATACGGTACGAACTGTGGTCAATGTGCAGGGGGATATGATGATTAGTGTCGTGGTAGATCGTTATGCCAAATCAGATTCCATTGAAACATCTTAAAATGCAGTGCGATTAAGATGCTCGATTGCAAGACATTGCATCGCGAAAATGATAAAAAGCAGAAGAGAACTTCTGCTTTTTACCTCTTGTTTTACTCAAGTAACTTCATTCAAGCAGCAGTTAATAACGCCCGTTTCGCTGCTGGAGATTGATCTAAATATTGGACAGCATCTTCGGTACTCCCTTCTTTGACAGGATCATACCATGGCATTAAATAATCGATCTGTTGTGCAACCAACCAGATTGGGCTAGGAAGCACTTGGTTATCTTTGCGCCCTTGTTTAAGCCATTCTAACCAGATCCAAGGATGCCACAGACTCGGATTTTTATCTGCGAAACGTGGGTCTTGTTTCATGATATGTGCGGCACCATCGACCCATAAACCTAATACCCCCGCAATCACTGCGACACTTAAATAATAACGGGCAATATAACCACCACCCAAATGACGATATAAATCAAATGCGACTGTTCGATGTTCAATTTCTTCTGCACCATGCCATTTGACTAAATCGACCATTTCAGGGTCAGCGCCGAGTTCTTCCCATTTTTTGTTGTAAAGCGCGTATTTACCCAATACACACGTCATGTGTTCTACTGTGGCAATCACACCTAAACGAAATAAATCCCACTGATGTTGTAACGCTTTAGGTACTTCATAGTCTAAAGGTTTATCAGCCAATAACTTGCTAAATAAAAAGTTCATGATATCCAGATTACGCTGGATATCGATATTACGGGCAGACAAATATTCTTTATTGGCAGAGGTATGCGCATTGGCATGCATGGCTTCTTGCCGAATAAAAGCCTGTACATCTTGTCTGAGTTTTTCATCGGTAATTTGCGGCAAGACTTTATTATAAAGACGACAGAACCAGAACTCGCCCGCAGGTAAGATATTGTTAATTTCATTGATGAAATAACTGGCAAAAGGTTGATTGGGAATCCAGTCCACTGGAGTTTCTTTCCAGTCGAATTTTACCTTTCGTGGTTGAATGCGATAGTGAATCGAAGATCCTGGTAACTTGTGTTTAAAAAATGAAAAAATACTCATGTCCTTACCTTTATTTGTTCTTATCGAACTTTTGCTGGTTTTTTTGAGTATAAAAAATGCCCCTGTATTTTGCTTTGCAATACGGGACATTCAATTGTCATTACGTGATGAAATGATCAGAAAAGCGGTAGTTTATTCTTCTTTTAATACTAAATCTGCTTCATCTTCATCATCAATTGTAGCCTCTGCAATTTGACTGAGGTCAAATTCAGGTTCTTGTTCTAGCGTATAATTTAAGCGACCTGCCATTACACTGGCAAGCTCTTCAAGTCCTTGTTTATTGAGTGATGAAAATAGTTGAATTGAAAAATTCAGCTTCATCTTTTTTAGATTTTGTTTAACTTCGAGTAGGGCTTGATGAGCGGGACCACGATTCATTTTATCCGCTTTGGTCAGTAAAATATGCACAAACAATTTACGTGAATGCGCCCATTCCAGCATCATGGTATCGAAATGCTGGAGTGGATGACGAATATCCATCAATAGCACTAAACCCTGTAAGCTTTGACGATGAATCAGATAATTTTCAAGTTCTTTCTGCCAAACCCGTTTCATATCTTCAGGGACAGCAGCATAACCATAGCCTGGCAAATCCACCAGACGCTGATCAGGATTCCCTAGACTAAAAAAGTTAATCATCTGGGTACGTCCTGGCTTTTTAGACGCACGTGCCAGTTGTTTTTGATTGGTTAAGGTATTAATGGCACTGGACTTGCCTGCATTGGAACGTCCTGCAAAGGCAATTTCATAACCTGTATCTTCTACACAAAGTGCCAGTTTGGGCGCACTCATTAAAAATTCAGCTTTGCGTAGCCAATTGAGTGCCTTTACTGAGTATTCAGTAATTGCAGGATCAGCCTTTTTCTCATAACTAATTTTTTGTTTAGGTGCGAGTTTGGCTTTGGTATCTTTGGATTTCGCATAGCGATGCATAGAGCTTAACTTTTACAATCAAAATATATTTAAAACGCATTATAAAGGATGCGAGCCTTTCACGCGAATTTTAACAGCATTTGGATCAAAACGATCAGGAGATCGAGATAAACTCGATCGGTGAATGACTGGAGGCAGAAGGCGGAGCAGCCAAAACATCGGCTAAGCTATATTGATCGAGTGTTTGATAAAAGCTTTCCAGTGCATCATCTAAAATTCCTTTTAAGCCGCAGTGCGCGCGTAATACACAAGGCGGAGTATTGCATTCTACAATCTGATGATCACCTTGTAAGATCCGTACAATTTTACCTAATGTCAGATCGAGCGCTTTGGGATTTAAACGAAGTCCACCGCCTTTGCCGCGCGTGGTAATGATCCATTCCTGTTTTGCCATGAAATGTACAATTTTGACCAAATGGTTTTGAGAAACATGCAAATCCCGTGCGATTTCTGCGATGGTATACGGCATTTCACTTGGGCGTGAAACGTACATGAGTATACGCAAGGCATAGTCGGTAAATTTATTGAGTTGCATGTTCAGCTAAATACCAGAAATTTATAAAGATCATATTAGCCTGAAAGTTTCCCGAAGGAAACTCCCGAGTCCAAACACCTGAAAATCACAATTTTATATTTAGTTTAATCTTATATTCAACCCGAATCCTGCTTAAGCTAATGATTCCATAACTTGAATTGTTGGCTTATTCCGATGAGTTAATTGATATGCACATAACGATGCATAAATTCCGCTAAGAAATCCATGAATACTACGTGCTTTACTCGTCACTAAATTGTATTGTCCTTTCAATAAGCTGAATAACGTTTCTATCTTATTGCGTTGTTTTAAATGATATTTATCTGATGAACAGAGTTGAATAGCCTGCATGTTCTTTCTATGGTAAGTAATCAAATCAACCCCTTGATCTTTTAACCTGCTTTTTAAATTTTGACTGATATAGCCACGATCCGCATAAAGCTTTGCGTCTAAGCCTTCAACCAATTGTTCAACCATTTTTATGTCAGCAACATGCCCATTAGATAAGCCTGAGCTAACGATCTCACCGAATTGATTCATCACGATATGTAACTTACAGCCATAAAACCATCCCATTGAACTTTTACCGCGAGATGCAATCTTGGCTAATGATTTATGACGCTGAATACGCTGATTTTTACAGACAGGCAGAGTCGTTGAATCAATCCATAAATATTGTTTGTATTCACCTTTCATCAAAGCGACATGTAAAGCATGTAGAGCTAATTGATGCATATTGATCAGGTGAATCATCCTTTGGTAACAGGGTAAGCGTTTAAATAAATGATTTTTATCCTGCTTCAACCATGAAAAGAAAGCTTTGAAATTGTTGAAATGAGAACACTTATACCAAATGGCGATAAAATGTATTTCTGAGAGACTCAGCTGGGCTGGTCGAATTCTTACAGAGCGACGACTTTGTTTGAGAAACTTCCAATAAGTTGCTTCAAATTTAAGAAAGAAATCATCAATGATGCAGAATAATTCGGTACTATTGAACATCAGGGCTAGAGCTTTAGGTTTGGTGTGGTAACTCAACTGATGGCTCTAGTCCCCTTATTTTTCAAGTCAATTGCTTATCCGCGATTCGGGTTATATTCAGTTTAACCTTTGAGAGGAGCAGAAACAGCGAGCTCATCTCCGACTTGATAGTGACTTAACAGAATATTGGCAACATCGTATTCACTATGTTCAGCTTGTGATTTGACTAAGAAACCATATTGAGCTGTATCCTGAGCTGAACTAAAGCTAAATTGTTGAGGTTGATCAATTCCTTTCTCGGGAACATGGACTTTGACCGAAATATATTCACCTGCTTGTGCCGTTGGAATCGTTTGCTGATCGGCTGCACGAATGTTAAAAAATTTACCTTCAGCATGATCTTCGATCGACACAATTTTGAAATTACGCCAACCTGACCATCCTCCATTTTGCGCAGCTAACTGATCATATTTTTGTTGCTCAGCCCCAATTAAGATATCAGCTAATTGCAAATAGGCTTGTTTCCACGCTTCGATTAAATCTGATTCAAACGGAACATCAAGCACCTCACTAATCGAATGTAATAAGTTTTCCCCCACAATCGAGTATTGCGCGGGCTGAATATCCAGACTGACGTGTTTGGTTGCAATATGTTCCACTGCTTTGGCTAGTTTTTCAGGGGTTTCGATATTTTCTGCATAAGCCAAAACTGCTGCGGCTAAGGCGCGTGGTTGACGTCCTGTTGTTTGGTGGTCCAGATTAAACACATTTTTGAGTTCAGGATGATTGCCAAGCATACGCTTATAAAAATAGCTGGTCAGTGCGACGCCGTGTTCACGTAAGACAGGTACAGTTGATTTTACAAGTTCGATTTGTTGTGGAGTCATGGCTAGACCTTTTTATCTGGCTATATAAGATATATTTAAAATACATCTTATAAAATACATTTGCAATGCATCTTTAATTAAAAGTCATAACTTTTTTAAGGGATTAAATAGATCGTATTGGTCAAATTGATTGGTTTTTCGCAAAAAAATTAAACACTGATTTTACAAGAGCTGAGTTTTGTAAAATCAGTGTATTTTTGAAAGTTATTTAGCGTTTTCCAAACAAGGAGCCGAGCAAGCCGCGAACCAGTCTTTGTCCTGTTGGTCCGCCTAAACTACGTGCTGCGCTTTTTGCGAAGGTTCCAAGTACGTCTTGAGTGAGTTTGTCACGCTCGCGTTGTGCTTTTTCATCTGCCTTTTGCTGTTCACGTACTAAACGCTCTTGTTCTTTTGCCTGTTGCTTGGCATCTGTTTCTTGTTGTTTGGCTTGTTGTGCGGCTTCGAGCTGGGCTTGTTGTTGCGCCGCACTTTCGTTCACTTTGCGCTGTAACATTTCATAGGCGCTATCTCGATCTACAGCGTGTTCATAGATTCCTGCGACAATACTTTGCGACATTAATGCTTTACGTTCATCAGCGCTTAAAGGGCTAAATGCAGAGTAGGGAGGCATGATCCAGCCACGTTCCACGATCTGTGGCGTGCCTTGTTCATCCAGAAAACTAATCAATGCTTCACCAACGGCAAGCTCAGTAATGGCTTGATCGACTTTAAATTCAGGATTGGCACGAAAGGTATCTGCTGCTGTTTTCACTGCTTTTTGATCTTTTGGTGTAAAGGCGCGTAAAGCATGTTGAACCCGATTTCCGAGTTGCCCTAAAACCGTTTCTGGTATGTCGAGTGGGTTTTGGCTAATAAAATAAATGCCCACACCTTTGGAACGAATCAAACGTACCACTTGTTCAATTTTTTGTTGGAGAGCAGGGCTGGCATTGTCAAAAAGTAAGTGCGCTTCATCAAAGAAAAATACCAGTTTTGGTTTATCCAGATCTCCAACTTCTGGTAATTGTTCAAATAACTCTGAAAGCATCCACAGCAAAAAGGTTGCATAGAGTTTTGGTGTATTCATCAGTTTATCTGCGGTGAGCAGGTTGATATAACCATGACCATTGCTATCGGTCTGAATAAAATCCAGAATATTTAAACTTGGCTCACCAAAAAACTGTTCACCACCTTGATCACCAAGTGCCAATAAATTTCGCTGGATTGCGCCTAAACTTGCAGGTGATAAATTGCCATATTCAGCTTTTAGCTCAGCCGCATTGTCACTGACATAACTCAGCATGGCCTTTAAGTCTTTAAAATCAATGAGCAATAACCCTTGATCATCTGCAATACGAAACACCGCAGAAAGTACACCTTCCTGTGTATCATTTAAATTTAGCATTTGAGCCAAAAGCAATGGCCCGATTTCAGAGACAGTGGTACGAATTGGATGACCTTGTTCACCAAATAAATCCCAAAAAATAGTGGGAGAAGCAGCAAACGCAATAGTGTCTAAACCAAGTGATTTAATCCGTTCATCAAATTTTGGATTATCACTTCCCGCTTTGGCAATACTCGAGACGTCACCTTTGGCATCTGCTAAAAAAACAGGCACACCAATCCGAGAAAAATTTTCAGCCATGACTTTGAGTGTCACAGTTTTACCTGTTCCTGTTGCACCTGCAATCAGACCGTGACGGTTCGCAAATTCGGAATGTAAAACAATATCCTGATGAATATCAGTCGTTTTTTTTGCAATCACAATTGGTGTGCCCATACTTATTCCTATTCTTATCACTTTTCAATTTGTTGGAGTGCATTTTGGATATCTTGTATTAAATCTTGGGCAGATTCTAGTCCTATACAAAAGCGAACCAATAAACCCTGTTGTAGATGTGTATTTGGCAATACTCGCATCTGTTTTAAATCATAAAGCATCACCAGACTTACGGGGCCGCCCCAACTAAAACCTAATTTAAATAATGTTAAGGCATCACAAAAGCGGCGGACGGCGCTGATGTCATAGTCGGCTTGAAAGATCACACTGACCAAGCCTGCGCTTTGTTGATCTATACAGATTTCTTGCCAAAAGGTGTGTCCAGGACTATTCGCATCGCTGGGATGTAAAACTTGTGCAAACTCAGGCTGCTGTTTGAGCCACGCTAATAGGTCTTGTGTGGTTTTGGCTTGTTGTTGATAACGTAGGCGTATATGCGGCAGGCTACGTATAACCTGTGCGGTATCATCACCCGACACACAGATTCCCTGAGTGGCATGCATCTTAAAGAGCTGATGATAAAGTTTCTGATCCCGAGTAATGACACTGCCCATTAAGATATCACCACCGCCGCTTGGATACTTGGTGAGCGCATGGATGGTGATGTCAACGGATAAATGTTCATCTGAAAAATCGAAAGCGTTAAAGGCGAGTCCTGCGCCCCATGTATTGTCCAATGCAATCAACACATTGGCTTGTCTGGCTTTTTTAACCAGATTTTTAAGATCGGGAAATTCTAGAGTGACTGAACCTGCCGCTTCGAGCCAGATCAGTTTAGTGTGTGCAGAAGGCGTAAATGAGTCGGCATCAATCGGATTATAGACTTTAACGATGATGCCATAACGTTGTTGTAGATTTTTGAGATGTTCCATGTTTGGGCCATACACATTATCTGGAACCCAAACTTCATCGCCTTGATTTAAAAAGGTTGAATTAACCAGATTAATGGCAGATAGTCCACTCGGTGCGAGTAAGCAATATGTCCCCCCTTCAAGCTGTGCCAATTGATCAGCTAAGGTATAAGTGGTCGGTGTGCCATGGGTGCCATAACTATAATCATAAGCATCTGTCCAATGCCGATCAAAAAGGTGCGCTGTCGATGGAAATATAATCGTCGATGCACGAAACAGGGGAGGTTGAATGCTCACAATGTATTGAGGAGCCTTTCGTGGGGCGTGAATAAGCTGGGTTTGAATGGTTTTATTATCTGTCATGGTGCATATCATTTAGGTGATTTAGCTCTAGATTAAAAAATATAAATCCTTTCTGCTAGTTTTGGTCGAGTTTTGTGAGTATTTCTTTACATAAAACTGTGTTGACAAAAGTTGGCTTCATTTTTGCTATGACTTAGCTAATACCAACAACAATATAGGTTCTAAGTGCATGAAGTCGCATTTAAAAGTGCATTATTTTCAGCATATTGCTGGTGAAGGGTTCGGGAGTTGTTATGATTTTTTGAAAACACATCAGTCAAAAATTACCGCGACTGAATTTTTCGCACTCCCCCCTGATTTACCGCTTGAAATAGAGGCGCTCCCTCGTATTGACGATGTCGATTTACTGATCATTATGGGCGGAACCATGAGTGTTAATGATGAAGCCAATTTTCCTTGGTTGAAAATTGAAAAACGCTGGATTCGTCGTTATTTAGCCGCGGGTAAACCGGCGATTGGATTGTGTCTGGGTGGACAACTGATTGCCAATGCTTTAGGTGCTGCCGTGAGCCGCAATCCATTTCAGGAGTTAGGTTGGACGACCGTACATCGAGTACCACAATCGGCAACGCAGTGTTTTCCTTTACCGTCTTCTTTACATGTGATGCAGTGGCACAG
The DNA here is from genome assembly GCF_003938865.1 of Acinetobacter sp. FDAARGOS_515. Taxonomy (NCBI): domain Bacteria; kingdom Pseudomonadati; phylum Pseudomonadota; class Gammaproteobacteria; order Moraxellales; family Moraxellaceae; genus Acinetobacter; species Acinetobacter sp. FDAARGOS_515. Next base: position 1,669,151 of record NZ_RKIX01000003.1, read on the forward strand.
TGAAACTTTTGAGATTCCCAAAGGTGCGATTCATTTAGCTGAAAATGACGTCTGTCGTAATCAGATGTATCAGATTGGGCAAAATGTTTTAGGTTTTCAGTTTCACCCAGAAATCACCCCACAAACACTGGAGTTATTTTTGGAAAATGACGATGAAGTAGCCATTTTTCATGGAGAATATGTACAGCCAGCCAATCAACTCAAACAATCAAAACAATCAAAATTTATAGAAGGAAACCAATTGCTCAATCAGGCGATTGAATATGTAGTGAACGCATCGTAATCAAAATAAAATGCAAATGATTTAAAATAAAACTCGGATATTTAACGATTCAGCAACAAATAGAATTGCATAAGACTTAAACAGTCGTTATAATGAGCGACCCTCAAATTGTGAGGTCATTTACTGCAAAGAACGTAGTAAATGCATGACAGTCGCGGCATCGATCGTGACCTTAGTGATTTTCACTGCCTTTGACACTTACCAATGGGTGAGGTGCGTCAAAGGTGATTCTTTATATATTTTGGCTTGGAGTTTACTGGTATGTCTAACCAGAGAATCCGTATCCGTCTTAAGTCTTTTGATCATCGTCTGATTGATCAATCTTCTCAAGAGATCGTAGAAACCGCTAAGCGTACTGGCGCACAAGTGTGTGGTCCAATCCCGATGCCTACTCGCATCGAACGCTTCAACGTTCTTACTTCACCGCACGTAAACAAAGATGCGCGTGATCAGTACGAAATCCGCACCTACAAACGTTTGATCGATATCGTTCAACCAACAGATAAAACTGTTGATGCATTGATGAAATTGGATCTTGCAGCGGGTGTTGATGTTCAGATCGCATTGGGTTAAGGCTTTCGGGTTAATTAGTGCCTGGCATTAATTAAGCTGCTTTTTTAGAGGTTACACACATGGCTATTGGTTTAGTCGGCCGCAAGTGCGGTATGACCCGTATCTTTACAGATGCCGGCGTCTCTGTGCCTGTTACAGTGATTGAGGTTGATCCTAACCGTATCACTCAAATTAAAACGCTTGAAACTGATGGTTATCAAGCGGTTCAAGTTACTACTGGTGAACGTCGTGAATCTCGCGTAACCAATGCACAGAAAGGTCACTTTGCGAAAGCGGGTGTGGCTGCTGGTCGTTTGGTTAAAGAGTTTCGCGTGACTGAAGCTGAGCTTGAAGGTCGTGAAGTTGGCGGCAGTATTGGTGTTGATTTGTTCACAGTGGGTCAAATTGTTGACGTTACTGGTCAATCAAAAGGTAAAGGTTTCCAAGGTGGTGTTAAGCGTTGGAACTTCCGTACCCAAGACGCGACTCACGGTAACTCAGTTTCTCACCGTGTTTTAGGTTCTACAGGTCAAAACCAAACTCCTGGACGCGTGTTCAAAGGCAAAAAAATGGCCGGTCACTTAGGTGATGAACGCGTAACAGTACAAGGTCTTGAAATTGTATCCATTGACGCAGAACGTTCAGTTCTTGTTGTTAAAGGTGCGATTCCTGGTGCTACTGGTGGCGACGTTATCGTTCGTCCTACGATCAAGGCCTGAGGGGAAATAACGTGAATTTAAAAACTGTTTCCGGCTCTGCTGTTGAGTTGTCTGAAGTTGCTTTCGGACGTGAATTTAATGAAGCGCTTGTACACCAAGTGGTTACAGCTTATTTGGCTGGTGGCCGTCAAGGTACGCGTGCTCAAAAATCACGTGCTGAAGTATCTGGTGGTGGTAAAAAGCCATTCCGTCAAAAAGGTACTGGCCGCGCTCGTGCTGGTTCTATTCGTAGCCCAATCTGGGTTGGCGGTGGTAAAACTTTTGCTGCACGTCCACAAGACTGGTCTCAAAAAGTAAACCGCAAAATGTACCGCGGTGCAATGCAATGTATCCTTGCTGAACTTGTTCGTCAGGATCGTCTTGTATTGGTTGAAGAGTTTGCTGTTGCTGCTCCTAAAACTAAAGAATTGCTTGCAAAACTTAACGACTTGAATGCAGCTCGTGCACTTATCGTGACTGATGCTGTAGATGAGAACTTATATCTTGCTGCACGTAACCTTCCACACGTTGATGTGGTAGATGCTGCTGCAATCGATCCTGTTAGCTTGATCGCGTTTGATAAAGTTGTCATGTCTGTAGCTGCTGCTAAGAAAATTGAGGTAGAACTCGGATGAACAACGAACGTATCTATCAAGTCCTAAAAGGACCGGTCTTCTCAGAAAAGGCACAAGTTTTAGGTGATACTGCTGGTGTTCAAGTGTTTAAAGTTGATATTAATGCAACTAAGCTTGAAGTTAAAAAAGCAGTAGAACAACTATTTGGTGTAGAAGTTGTTAAAGTTAACACAACTATTACTAAAGGTAAGACTAAGCGCTTTGGTAAAACATTAGGACGTCGTTCTGATGTTAAAAAAGCATACGTCACCCTGAAAGCTGGCCAAGATGTTGAAATGGCTGACTTGGGCGATACCGCTGAAAGCGCAGCGGAATAAGGACGAAAATTATGCCGATTCAAAAATGTAAGCCAACGTCTCCAGGACGTCGCTTTGTAGAGAAAGTGGTGCATAGCCATCTTCACAAAGGCGCGCCTTATGCACCGTTGGTTGAAGCTAAAAAACGTACTGGTGGTCGTAATAACAACGGTCACATTACGACTCGTCACGTTGGTGGTGGACACAAGCAAAACTACCGTATCGTTGACTTTAAACGTAACAAAGATGGCGTTCCTGCAACTGTAGAACGCATTGAGTACGATCCTAACCGTACAGCGCATATTGCTTTGTTGAAATATGCTGATGGTGAACGTCGTTACATCATTGCGCCTAAAGGTTTGCGTGCGGGTGATAAAGTTCAATCTGGTAACGATGCTCCAATTCGTCCAGGTAACTGCTTACCACTTCGTAATATGCCTATCGGTTCTACACTACATAACGTTGAACTTAAAATCGGTAAAGGTGCTCAAATTGCACGTTCTGCTGGTACATCAGTTCAGTTGTTGGGTCGTGATGGTTCTTACGCAATCATTCGTCTGCGTTCAGGCGAGATGCGTAAAGTACACGTTGAATGCCGTGCTGTTATTGGTGAAGTTTCTAACCAAGAAAGCAACCTACGTTCATTGGGTAAAGCTGGTGCAGCGCGCTGGCGTGGTGTTCGTCCTACCGTTCGCGGTATGGCGATGAACCCAGTTGACCATCCACACGGTGGTGGTGAAGGGCGTAACAAAGGTATCCAACCTGTAAGCCCATGGGGTCAAAAAGCGAAAGGGTACAAGACTCGTACCAATAAGCGTACGACTAAGATGATTATCCGCGACCGTCGCGTCAAGTAAAGGAATCTGACTAATGCCTCGTTCATTAAAAAAAGGTCCATTCGTCGACGCGCATTTGTTCGCTAAGGTTGAAGCTGCTGTAGCTGCTAACAACCGTAAGCCGATCAAAACTTGGTCTCGTCGCTCAATGATTCTTCCAGATTTTGTTGGTTTAACAATTTCTGTTCACAATGGTCGTAACCACGTTCCAGTAATCATTACTGAACACATGGTTGGTCATAAACTCGGTGAATTCGCGCCAACTCGTACCTATCGTGGTCACGGTGTTGACAAGAAATCTAAACGTTAATAGGTGTCATGATGGAAGTAACTGCTAAATTACGCGGTGCCGCTATCTCGGCACAAAAGGCACGTTTGGTTGCAGACCTAATCCGTGGCAAATCTGTTGCTCACGCGCTTAATATCCTAAACTTCAGCAACAAAAAAGCTGCTGTTTTAGTGAAAAAAGCTTTGGAATCTGCAATTGCAAATGCTGAACACAATAACAGTTTAGATGTAGACGACCTTAAAGTTTCTACGATTTACGTTGATGAAGGCATTAGCCTGAAACGTATTATGCCACGTGCTAAAGGCCGTGCAGATCGTATTACTAAGCGTACTTGTCACATCACCGTTAAGGTAGGGGTTTGATATGGGTCAGAAGGTTCATCCAATCGGTATCCGCCTAGGTGTTGTGAAACGTCATAACGCTAACTGGTATGCGAATCCGAAACAATACGCTGAATACTTGCTTAAAGATCTTCAAGTTCGTGAGTTTTTAACTAAAAAACTTAAGAGCGCGATGGTGAGCAATATTCTTATCGAACGTCCAACAGGTGCTGCTAAAGTAACCATTAGCACTGCTCGTCCTGGTATCGTAATCGGTAAAAAAGGCGAAGACATTGAAAAATTACAGCGCGAACTTACCAATATTATGGGTGTTCCTGCGCAAGTAAGCATCAACGAAATCGATCGCCCAGACTTAGATGCGCGTTTAGTTGCTGAAGCAATTGCTTCTCAATTGGAAAAGCGTGTGATGTTCCGTCGTGCTATGAAGCGTGCGGTTCAAAACACTATGCGTGCTGGTGCTAAAGGTATCAAAGTTGAAGTTTCAGGCCGTTTAGGTGGTGCAGAGATTGCACGTACTGAGTGGTATCGTGAAGGTCGTGTACCTTTGCATACACTTCGTGCGGACATCGATTATGCAACTATGCGTGCAGAAACAACTTACGGTACGATTGGTGTTAAAGTCTGGATTTTCCGTGGTGAGATCTTAGGTGGCATGAAACAAGTCATGAACCCTGCTCCTGCTGAAGAGCGTCCAGCTAAACGCGGTCGTGGTCGTGGTGAAGGTCAAGAACAGCGTCGTGGACGTCGTAATGACCGTGCTGCTGACAAGGGAGAATAATCCATGTTGCAACCTAAACGTACCAAATTCCGTAAGATGCACAAAGGCCGTAACACTGGTCTAGCGCATCGTGGTAGTACAGTATCATTTGGTTCGATTGCGATTAAAGCGACTGAACGTGGTCGTATGACTGCGCGTCAGATTGAAGCTGCGCGTCGTACTATTAGCCGTCGTATTAAGCGTGGTGGTAAAATCTTCATCCGCGTATTCCCAGACAAGCCAATTACCGAAAAACCATTAGAAGTACGTATGGGTAACGGTAAAGGTAATGTGGAATACTGGGTTTGCGAGATCAAGCCAGGTAAGATCCTGTACGAAATTGAAGGTGTGAACGATGAATTAGCAACTGAAGCATTTAAGCTTGCTGCTGCTAAACTTCCGTTTAAAACCACTATCGTGACTCGGACGGTAATGTAATGAAAACTAAAGATCTACGTGAAAAATCGGTAGAAGAGTTGAAAGCGTTGCTTGATGAGCAACAGCTTAACCAATTCCGTCTTCGTATGGCGAAAGCGACTGGTCAATTGGGTAAATCGCACGAAGTGCAAATTGCTCGTAAAACTATCGCTCGTATCAAGACACTCCTTACCGAAAAACAGGGGAACGGACAATGAGTGAAAAAACAGTCCGCACGTTAACCGGCAAAGTCGTAAGCGACAAAATGGACAAGTCTATTGTTGTTCTTATTGAACGCCGCGTTCAACACCCGTTGTATGGCAAATCAATCCGCCGTTCAACTAAACTACACGCTCATGATGAGAACAATGTTGCTAAATTAGGCGACCTAGTGACCATCAAAGAAAGCCGCCCAATTTCTAAAACTAAAGCTTGGACTTTAGTGGAAGTGGTTGAAGTAGCTGCTGAGTAATTACGTTCTTGTTGCATCATCGGTCAATTTCGAGTACTCTTTGAGCCTTTCGAAATTGCGACCGGTGTTGCTCGGTTTTGGAGTAGGGCAATGATTCAAACCGAAAGTATGCTCGACGTAGCAGACAATAGTGGTGCTCGCCGCGTACAATGTATTAAAGTACTAGGTGGTTCACATCGTCGTTATGCTTCTGTTGGCGACATTATTAAAGTTACTGTTAAAGAAGCAATTCCACGTGGCCGTGTTAAAAAGGGCGACGTGATGAATGCTGTTGTGGTACGTACTAAGTTTGGTATTCGTCGTCCAGACGGTTCTGTGATCCGTTTTGATGACAATGCAGCTGTATTGTTAAACAACAATAAAGCTCCGATTGCCACTCGTATTTTCGGACCAGTGACTCGTGAACTTCGTACTGAACAGTTCATGAAAATCATTTCATTGGCTCCTGAAGTTCTATAAGAGGCAATCATGGCTAAGATTAAAAAAGGCGATACGGTTATCGTGATCGCAGGTAAAGAAAAAGGCAAACAGGGTACTGTTCTGTCTGTTTCTGAAGACCGCGTTAAGGTTGAAGGCCTTAACTTAGTGAAGAAGCATCAAAAGCCGAACCGTGTAACTGGCGCTGAAGGCGGCATCGTTACTCAAGAAGCTTCGCTTCATATCTCAAACGTGGCAATTTTAAATGCTACAACCCAAAAGGCTGATCGTGTTGGTTACCAAATTGACGAAAATGGCGTGAAAACTCGCGTTTATAAGTCAAATGGTGAATCAGTGGCGACAGCAAAGTAATAGGTTGACACGGCAATGGCCAGACTTAAAACACGTTACAATGAAGAACTTAAAGCTAAGTTACAACAGGAACTTAGCATTAAGAATGTAATGGAGATTCCTCGCATTACAAAAATCACCCTAAACATGGGTGTAGGCGCAGCTGCAACTGACAAGAAATTGTTAGATGGTGCTGTTGCTGACATGACTTTAATTGCTGGTCAAAAACCAGTAGTTACGCTTGCACGTAAATCAATCGCAGGTTTCAAAATCCGTGATGGTTGGCCAATTGGTTGTAAAGTGACTTTACGTGGCGAACAAATGTACGAATTCTTGGACCGTTTGATCTCAATCGCAATCCCTCGTATCCGTGACTTCCGTGGTTTCTCAGCGAAATCTTTCGACGGTCGTGGTAACTACTCAATGGGCTTGAAAGAGCAAATCGTTTTCCCTGAAATCGATTTTGATAAGATTGATCGTATTCGTGGTATGGATATTACTATCACTACTACTGCTCGCACCGATGACGAAGGCCGTGCGCTTATGCGTGCATTCGGCTTCCCGTTCAAATAAGAGGTCGATATGGCTAAGAAAAGTATGATTAATCGCGAGTTGAAACGCGAACAAACCGTTGCTAAATACGCTGCAAAACGCGCTGAATTAAAAGCGATTATTGCCAACGTAAATGCAAGCGATGAAGAGCGTTTCCAAGCGACATTAAAGTTACAGGCATTGCCACGTAACGCATCTCCAGTACGTCTTCGTAACCGTTGTGGTTTGACAGGTCGTCCTCATGGTTACTTCCGTAAGTTCGGTCTAAGCCGTAACAAATTACGTGATACAGTAATGCAGGGTGATGTACCTGGCGTTGTTAAGGCAAGCTGGTAAGGAGCAACTAAATGAGTATGCAAGATACCGTTGCCGACATGCTAACACGTGTTCGTAACGCACAAATGGCAAAGAAACAAACTGTTTCTATGCCGTCTTCTAAGTTGAAAGTTGCAATTGCCAACGTTCTTCAACAAGAAGGTTATATTTCAAACGTAGAAGTTGCTCAAGAAGAAGCAAAAGCTACTTTGACTATTACGTTAAAATATTTTGAAGGCAAACCAGTTATCGAAACTGTGAAGCGTGTAAGCCGTCCAGGTCTACGCCAATATCGCGGTAAAGATAAACTTCCAAGCGTTAAGCAAGGTTTAGGTATTGCAATTGTTTCTACAAGCAAAGGCATCATGACTGATCGCGCTGCACGTGCTGCAGGCGTTGGTGGTGAAGTTATTGCTTTTGTTTCTTAATAGGTGATTCCTCATGTCTCGTGTGGCTAAAGCCCCAGTAACTGTCCCTAACGGTGTAACAGTTACTCAGAACGGCCGGCAGGTCGAAGTGAAAGGCACTAAAGGTACATTGTCTTTCAACCTGCATGCGCTGGTCGAGCTAAAACAGGAAGAAGGTAAACTTCAACTAGCTCCTGCAAAAGAGTCGAAAGACGCTTGGATGCAAGCTGGTACTGCTCGCGCTGTGCTTAACAACCTTGTAAAAGGCGTAAGCGAAGGCTTCGAACGTAAGTTGCAACTTATTGGTGTTGGTTATAAAGCTGCGGTGAAAGGTACAGTTGTGAACCTTAACCTTGGTTTTTCTCACCCAATCGATTACAACCTTCCTGAAGGCGTAACTGCTGAAACTCCAACTGCGACTGAAATTGTTTTGAAGTCAGCAGACAAGCAGTTACTTGGTCAAGTTGCTTCTGAAATCCGTGGTTATCGTCCACCAGAGCCGTATAAAGGTAAAGGTGTTCGTTACTCGAACGAAGTTGTTCTTCGTAAAGAAGCTAAGAAGAAATAAGGCGCGAGGTTCTTATGAACGAAAAGAAACAATCCCGTTTGCGTCGTGCGAAAAGCACACGCTTGCACATTCGTGCATTGGGTGCGACTCGTTTGTGTGTAAACCGCACTCCGCGTCACATCTATGCTCAAGTGATTTCCGCAGATGGTGGCAAAGTATTAGCGCAAGCTTCTACTTTGGATGCCTCTTTACGTAGCGGTTCAACTGGTAACGTAGACGCAGCTACTAAAGTAGGTGCTTTAATCGCAGAACGTGCGAAAGCTGCTGGTGTAACGAAAGTTGCATTTGACCGTTCTGGTTTTAAATATCATGGTCGTATCAAAGCCTTGGCTGATGCTGCTCGTGAAAACGGCTTGGAGTTCTAATCATGGCTAAAGTTGAACAAAACGAAGGTCTTGTTGAAAAGCTGGTTGCCGTTGACCGTGTAGCCAAAGTTGTTAAGGGTGGTCGTATCTTCTCTTTCACAGCGTTAACAGTTGTGGGCGATGGGAATGGTCGTGTAGGTTTTGGTCGTGGTAAAGCACGTGAAGTTCCAGCTGCTATTTCTAAAGCGCTTGAAGCTGCACGTCGCAACATGATTACTGTAGACCTTGCTGGTACTACATTGCAACACCCTGTGAATGCTCGTCATGGTGCAAGCCGTGTATACATGCAACCTGCTTCTGAAGGTACTGGCGTAATTGCTGGTGGCGCAATGCGTGCTGTTTTGGAAGCTGCTGGTGTACATAACGTACTTGCTAAATGTTATGGTTCTACGAATGCGGCGAACGTTGTAAACGCGACTTTTAAAGGTTTGCGTGATATGACTTCTCCTGAGAAAGTTGCTGCAAAACGTGGTCTTTCAGTAGAACAAATTCAAGGGTAATCAATCATGAAAACGATTAAAGTTACCCAGACTAAATCTGCTTCGCATCGTTTGAAAAATCACAAACTTTGCCTTCAAGGTTTAGGTCTGCGTCGTATTGGTCATACTGTAGAAGTGCAAGATACGCCTTCTAACCGCGGTATGATCAACAAAGTCTACTATATGGTTAGTGTAGAGGAATAAGCCATGACTCTGCGTTTAAATGAACTTTCACCTGCTGAAGGTGCAAAGCGTGAACATCGTCGCTTGGGTCGTGGTATCGGTTCTGGCGTTGGTAAAACTGGTGGCCGTGGTGTTAAAGGCCAAAAATCACGTAAAAGTGGTGGCGTTCGTCCAGGCTTTGAAGGTGGTCAAACAGCGATTTATCGTCGTTTGCCTAAATTCGGTTTCACTAGCCAAATCGCATTGAAAACTGCGGAAGTACGCTTGTCTGAACTTGCAAAAGTTGAAGGTGATATTGTTTCACTTGAAACTTTGAAAGCTGCGAACGTCGTTCGTCGTGATCAGACTCGTGCACGTGTTGTTCTTTCTGGTGAAGTAACTCGCGCGTTTACAGTGCAAGGTGTTGCTTTGACTAAAGGCGCTAAAGCTGCGATTGAAGCGGCTGGCGGTAAAGTCGAGGAGTAATACCGAGTGGCTATGTCTCCTAGTTCTTCAGGTCATGTCAACATGATGAAAGGACAACCATTTCATGTGAAATATCGTGAAATTATTCGCCGATTAATGTTCTTGGTTGGTGCATTGTTGGTCTTTCGACTAGGAGCGCATATTCCGTTACCGGGTATTGATAATGTAGCGCTAGCCCGTTTTTTTAAAGCCAATGAAGGAACCTTCTTGGGTTTATTTAACATGTTCTCTGGCGGTGCATTAGAACGTATGTCAATTCTGGCTTTGGGAATTATGCCGTACATTTCTGCATCGATTATCGTGCAGTTGATGTCAACGGTTGTTCCATCGTTAGAAGCTTTGAAAAAAGAAGGCGAGCAAGGCAAACGTAAAATCAATCAATACACACGCTATGGCACCTTATTCCTTGCTTTGGTGCAGGGGGTAGGGATGTGTGCAGGCTTGATCAGTCAGGGGATTACTTTGACTTCAGGTCTGGCATTTTATGTTCCAGCAGTGACTTCATTGGTCGCTGGAACTATGTTTTTGATGTGGCTTGGAGAGCAAATTACCGAACGTGGTATTGGTAATGGTATTTCCATGATTATTTTTGCAGGGATTGTTGCGGGATTGCCAAATCAGGTGATTCAGGGCTTTACTTCTGTACAAAATGGTCAAGGCAGTTTAATTGGAATGGCTGTATTTGCTTTGTTATCACTTGCGGTTCTTGCTGCAATTGTTTTCATTGAGAAAGCACAGCGTCGTATTCCAGTCAACTATGCACAAAAACAGCAAGGTCGTCGTGTGTTTACTGCACAGCAAACACATTTGCCATTAAAAATTAATATGGCAGGTGTTATTCCAGCAATTTTTGCCAGCTCACTGTTATTATTTCCAGCGAGTTTAGGTCAATGGCTTGGAAGTGCTGATCCAAATGCAGGAATTGTGAAACGTGCTTTGCAAGATTTGGCACTCGTGTTATCGCCTGGACAGCCGTTATATCTCATGCTTTTCGGTGCGTTAATTATTTTCTTCTGTTATTTCTATACAGCACTGGTGTTCAGTCCCAAAGAAGTTTCAGAAAACTTAAAACGTAGCGGTGCATATGTACCTGGTATACGCCCAGGGGAGCAAACGGCTCGTTATTTAGATCATATTTTGAATCGTTTGACTTTTATCGGCGCGATTTATATTACTGTAGTGTGTTTAATGCCAATGATTCTGCAAAGTTCATTTGGAATTCCATTTCACCTCGGTGGTACATCGTTGTTAATTGTTGTTGTAGTGGTGATGGACTTTATGGCGCAACTTCAAGCGCACCTGACTTCACATCAATATGACAATCAAACGTTAATGAGAAAAACGACTGCTCATCCTAAGGGATAAGCGCACTTAGAGGTTTCATCATGAAAGTACAAGCTTCTGTAAAGAAAATTTGTGGTAGCTGTAAAGTTATCCGTCGTAATGGGGTTATTCGCGTGATTTGCAGCGCAGAACCTCGTCATAAGCAGCGTCAAGGTTAATCTGATCAAGACCTGTTGATTTCAGTAGGCGAATTAGGTTAATATCCGCCCCTCAAAGTTTTTTTGTGGGGCGGTTGATTTATCTACTGCCTTTTTGGAGAAAAGTGAATGGCTCGTATTGCCGGTGTAAACATTCCGGATAACAAGCATGCTGTTATCTCACTTACGTATATTTTTGGTATTGGTCGCCACACATCTAAGAACATCTTAGCTGCTGTAGGTATTGCACCAACAACAAAAATTCGTGAGTTGGATGATGCTCAGCTTGATGCGATTCGCGCAGAAGTTGCCAAGGTTCCGACCGAAGGTGATTTACGTCGTGAAATTTCCATGAACATTAAACGTTTAATGGATTTAGGCTGCTATCGTGGTCTTCGTCATCGTCGCAGCTTGCCTGTCCGTGGACAACGCACCAAAACTAACGCACGTACCCGTAAAGGTCCGCGCAAACCGATTAAAAAGTAAGATTTCTGGAAGCTAAAAGATGGCTAAAGATACTCGCACACGCAAGAAGGTCACTCGTACCGTCTCTGAAGGTGTTGCACACATTCACGCGTCTTTTAATAACACCATTGTTACGATTACCGATCGTCAAGGTAATGCATTGGCTTGGGCCACCTCAGGTGGACAAGGCTTCCGTGGTTCACGTAAATCAACTCCGTTTGCTGCTCAGGTAGCTGCTGAAGTTGCTGGTAAAGCAGCTTTGGATTACGGTTTGAAAAACCTAGACGTCCTTGTAAAAGGTCCTGGTCCAGGTCGTGAGTCTGCGGTTCGTGCATTAGGCGCAGTGGGTTATAAGATCAACAGCATTACCGATGTGACTCCAATCCCTCACAACGGTTGCCGTCCACCTAAAAAACGTCGCGTGTAAGGAGAAACATTCATGGCTCGTTATATTGGTCCAAAATGCAAACTCTCTCGCCGCGAAGGGACAGACCTGCAATTAAAATCTGGCGTTAAACCGTTTGACGTCAAAACTAAAAAACATGCTAAAGCGCCTGGTCAACATGGCCAAGCTCGCGGTAAGCAATCTGAGTATTCACTACAATTACGTGAAAAACAAAAAGTACGTCGTATGTACGGTGTGTTAGAGCGTCAATTTAGTAATTACTATAAAGAAGCTGCTCGTGTAAAAGGTGCAACAGGTGAAAACTTGTTGAAATTGCTTGAAAGCCGCCTTGATAACGTAGTTTATCGCATGGGTTTTGGTTCTACACGTGCAGAAGCTCGTCAGCTCGTATCTCACCGTTCTATTACTTTAAATGGCCGTCGTGTTAACATTGCGTCTATTCAAGTAAAAGCGGGTGATGTGATTGCAGTACATGAAGGTGCTAAACAACAATTACGTATCAAAAACGCAATTGAATTAGCTGCTCAACGTGGTATTCCTGCTTGGATGGAAGTTGATCATTCTAAGTTTGAAGGTACGTTCAAAGCTGCACCAGATCGTTCTGATCTACCTGCTGAAATCAACGAAAGCTTGATTGTAGAATTGTATTCTAAATAATCCTTGAGGTAGCAATAAATGACGCGTACTGCAAACGAGTTTCTAACTCCGCAAGCGATCAAGGTCGAAGCGGTGAGCGGGACCTCGGCAAAAGTGATTCTGGAACCTTTAGAGCGTGGTTTTGGTCATACTCTAGGTAATGCTTTACGTCGCATTCTATTGTCTTCTTTGCCTGGCGCTGCTGTGGTTGAAGTGGAAATAGAAGGCGTCGAGCACGAGTACAGTACTTTAGAAGGCTTGCAGCAGGACATCGTCGAGCTCTTGCTGAACCTAAAAGGATTGTCTATTAAGCTGTTCGATCAAAATGAAGCATATTTGACATTGGAAAAACAAGGTCCTGGCGATATTACTGCTGCGGATCTTCGTTTACCGCATAATGTTGAAGTGGTTAACCCAGAGCATTTGATCGGCACATTGAGTGCCTCAGGTTCAATTAAAATGCGCCTGAAAGTTTCTCAAGGTCGTGGTTATGAAACTTCTGACTCGCGTTTCCCTGAAGGTGAAACACGTCCTGTAGGTCGTCTACAGTTAGATGCTTCTTATAGCCCAATCAAACGTGTTTCTTACACCGTTGAAAATGCGCGTGTTGAACAACGTACTGACCTTGATAAACTGGTCATTGATCTTGAAACCAATGGTACTGTTGATCCTGAAGAAGCGATCCGTAAAGCGGCAACAATCTTGCAACAACAAATTGCAATTTTTGTTGATCTTCAGAAAGATCAGGCACCAGTGGCTCAAGAACCTCGTGAAGAAGTTGACCCAATCTTGCTTCGTCCAGTAGATGATCTAGAGCTTACTGTTCGTTCTGCTAACTGTTTGAAAGCAGAAAATATTTACTACATTGGTGATCTTGTTCAACGTACTGAAGTTGAGTTGTTAAAAACTCCTAACTTAGGTAAAAAATCGTTGACTGAGATTAAAGATGTTTTAGCTTCGAAAGGCTTGCAACTCGGCATGCGTTTAGAAAACTGGCCACCTGCTAGTTTACGCATGGACGATCGTTTCGCCTATCGTAGCCGTTAATTAAGTAGGACTATCACCATGCGTCATCGTAATAGTGGTGTGAAATTAGGCCGTACAAGCAGCCATCGTAAAGCGATGTTCCAAAACTTGGCGAATTCTTTGTTTGAACACGAGTTGATTAAAACAACTGTGCCTAAAGCAAAAGAATTACGTCGTGTTGCTGAGCCTTTAATCACTCTAGCAAAAAACGATACAGTAGCAAACCGTCGTTTGGCGTTTGCTCGTACTCGTTCAGCTGCAACTGTAGGTAAATTATTTACCGTACTTGGCCCTCGTTACAAAGAACGTAACGGCGGTTATCTACGTGTGCTTAAAGCGGGCTTCCGTGCAGGTGATGCTGCACCAATGGCTTATGTTGAGCTTGTAGATCGTGAAGTAAACACTTCAGCAGAATAAGATACTTATTCAAAAAAAAGATCGGTTTTTACCGATCTTTTTTTTGCCTTTTGAAAAATTGTCCTCAAGTGATAAGAAAAAGCGACAAATGACCCAAACTTGACATTGAACATTGTCAAATTTGTGCTTTAATAAAATGGAATAGTTCTCAAGGTTATAAAAACAACATGGAAAAGATCGTTGATGTATTAATTGTAGGTGCAGGTATTTCTGGGATTGGAATTGCGGCACATCTTGCTAAGAATTCTCCACAACGTCAATTTGAAATTATTGAACGTCGTGACAGTATTGGTGGAACTTGGGATTTATTTCGTTATCCTGGCATTCGCTCTGACTCTGATATGTCGACTTTTGGTTTTAATTTTAAACCATGGCGTAGTGCAAATGTACTCGCGGCTGGCCCCGCAATTAAAGGATATCTAGGCGAAGTGGTTGATGAATTTGATTTAAAGAAAAAAATTCATTTTAAGCATCGCGTGCTTGCAGCCAATTATGATACAGCCAAGAAAAAATGGTTTGTCGAAATTGAAGATGCCAATCAGAAAAAGCAAACATGGATTGCGAATTTTGTCGTTGGTTGTACGGGTTATTATAATTATGATCATGGCTTTGAACCTGATTTTCCAAATAAGGATATTTTCAAAGGTCAATTTATTCATCCACAGCATTGGCCTGAAAATCTGGACTATACAGGCAAGAAGGTGGTGATTATTGGTAGTGGCGCGACTGCGATTACGTTGGTGCCAGCAATGGCAAAAGGAGGAGCAGGGCATGTCACGATGTTACAGCGCTCACCAACTTATATTGCGTCTATTCCTTCAATCGATTTTGTCTATGATAAAATGCGTAAGCTTCTACCAGAAGATGTCGCTTATAAATTGACCCGTGCGCGCAATATCGGTATGCAACGTGGTATTTATGCCTTATCTCAGAAACAACCACAGTTAGTGCGTAAACTGCTTTTAAAATCAATTGAAATGCAGCTTAAGGGCAAAGTGGATATGAAGCACTTTACGCCGAGCTATAATCCTTGGGATCAGCGTTTGTGTGTCGTACCTGATGGTGATTTATTTAAGATTTTGCGTTCTGGTAAGGCTAGCGTTGAAACCGATCAGATTGAGAAATTTACTGAAACAGGTATTCAGCTAAAATCAGGTAAACATCTTGAAGCCGATATTATTGTTTCAGCAACGGGTTTAGAAATCCAGATTTTGGGTGGTATCAAAGGGACGATCGATGGACAGCCTCTGGATACTTCAAAATCAATGCTGTATCAGGGTGTCATGGTCAGTGATGTACCGAATATGGCGATGATCATCGGTTATATTAATGCGTCATGGACACTCAAAGTGGATGTCGCCGCAGACTATATTTGTCGTTTGCTGAATTATATGGATAAAAATGGCTATGATGAAGTCATTCCAGAAGGTGATCAAACCGAGTTAATGGATGATACCGTGATGGGAAGTCTGTCATCGGGTTATATCGCCCGTGCCGCCAGTGTGATGCCAAAACAAGGAAAGCATGCACCGTGGAAAGTGACTAATAACTATCTGGCAGATCGTAAGGCACTTAAAAATGCGCGTTTTGATGATGGCGTTTTAAAGTTTCATAAAGTAGAGACAAGCGTTGAACGAAAATCCAAGCCAAAATTAGTTTCATAATCTCGATATGTAAATTAGAAAAGGAGCTTAGATAAGCTCCTTTTTCATTGCATTAGCAAAGATGGGTTAACGATCAGAGTGTCCGTGAAATCAATTCTTTCATAATTTCATTGGTTCCTGCGTAGATGCGATTTGCTCGGTTATCGATATAGGCACGAGCAATTGGATATTCCAGCATATAGCCATAGCCACCATGAAGTTGTAAACAATCATCCACGACTTTGGAGAACATGTCTGAAATTTTATATTTGGCTGCTGCGGCTGCATCTATCCCTAATCGTTCTTCGAGTTGTAATTGCATACAGCGATCTAAATACGTTCTACAAAAGTCGATTTCAGTACGGAGTTCAGCGAGTTTGAACCGTGTATTTTGAAATGATCCAATTGGTTTACCAAAAGCTTTACGATCTTTGGTGTATTGAACTGTATGAGCAAAAGCAGCTTCAGCACCTGCCTGACAGATAATGGCAACTAACATGCGCTCCCATGCCAACTCTTTCATGAGCATCATGAAGCCCATACCTTCCATACCTAGCAAGTTTTCTTTAGGGACGCGAACATTATCAAAGAATAATTCGCAAGTATCTTGACCTTTCATCCCAATTTTATTCAGCGGTTTGCCTTTACTAAAACCAACGCGATCAGCTTCAACGATGATTAAGGATAAATTGGCTGAACCCTTTTCATTATTTCCAGTTTTACACACCACAATGGCCATATCGCATAAATAGCCATTGGTGATAAAAATTTTAGAGCCATTGATGACATATTCATCGCCATCTAAAACAGCAGAAGTACGTACAGCTTGCAAGTCTGAACCTGTTCCAGGTTCGGTCATGGCAATCGCAGTGACGACTTCTCCACTTGCCATTTTTGGCAGCCACTTCTGTTTTTGTTGTTCATGACCAAAATTATTAATGTAATTGGCAACGATATCAGAATGTAATGAAAAGCCCGTACTGGAGTCCATGGCATAGGCTTGTTCTTCAATCAAAATCATACTGTAAAGACGATCCACTCCAGAACCACCATATTGTTCAGGCATGGTGGTACATAACAATCCCAAATCGCCTGCCTTGTTCCATAAATCACGATCAACATGTTGTTGTTTTTCATATTTTTCAATATTGGGAACTACTTCTTTTTCGTAAAATTTACGTACAGTTTCACGGAAGGCTTCATGCTCTTGATTAAAAAGATTGCGCTCCAGCATATTAGGAATGGGACGAATCGCAGCTGATTGCATTGTTATTGTATCCTTGCAGTTTGTTTTCTCAGCGGAAAGTAAAAATCATCTGACTCAGGCAAACAATAGGATGAATGCTCAAAAGTGAAGTGCGAATGATGGATTTAGTCATTCAGCTCAATCAATTACCCACAAACCTATGCTGATCGGTTAAACTAGCGGGGTTTTTTATCGACTTGGGGAATCTAATGTCTGAAGAACTTACGCTCGAAGAGCGCAAGGTGATTTATCGTGCGCGACGCGGCCTGAAAGAAATTGATGTCTATTTTGATCCTTATGTCCGTAATCATTACCTGAGCGCTGAAGCCGCAGAAAAAGCACTTTTTGCTGAATTGGTTGATCAGGAAGATCCAGATTTACTGGATTGGTTTATGGAAGTATCAGAGCCACCGAAGCCAGAGCTCAAAACTTTTATTTTGAAACTCAAGCATTACGTGCATGGTTAATCATCAATTTCAACTGAAACGCAGCTTGCTTGCCCTGTTGTTTCAGTTGGGAATGTTGCTATTGATCGGAATCATCTGGTTTCAGCTTTTTCCATTTTATATATTTTTAATTGCGATATTTTTGGTAATCATTACTTATCTTGCGTTCTTGAGACGTTCGAAAATGCGCTCTTTGGCTTATCTCGATCAAGATCTTTGGTCAATTCAATGGCGCAATCACAGCAAAATTGAACATGTGCAGCTTTATCGCGTGATAGATCACCACATTTATATAGTTCTATATTTTAATCAAAATCGCAATTCGCAGATCATTTGGCGTGATCAAGTAAGTTTAAATCAATGGAAACAGCTCAAAGTCATGGCAAAACTGGTTTAATTGTTAAACAATTTAAAAAATAGAATAAAATTAAAATAGATTAAAATCATAATCTTAAGTTATTTAAATAAAATTTAGGCACATATTGTCTGATCAAATCATTGAAAAAACAGCCTAAACAGGCATTGTCTAACAATTTTAAAGTTGTGTCTCAAAGACATCAGTTAAAGTACAAATACCAACGTAAAGTGTGAAGGAGGTCAGAAATGATCGATATTCCAACGTGGTTGTTTCCAGTCATTGCTTTTGTTTTGGCAGTGGTTATAGGACGAGCAGGAACTTTACTCAGGGATTATATTGAACACCATCAATAAATAAGAGTACAACCCATTCTCAGTTAACAAGTAGCATGTGCTGAACCGTCGCAATGCTACTTTTTTTTGCCTAAAATTTGTATAAACACAAGAAAAAAGCCAATCTTTTCATTATTTTTTTATGTCATATTACGTGATTAATATTAGAGTAATTGCTCTTTTATTCGCCTTGTGCATCTGATAAGGTACAACGCAAAGGAAAAATAAAATGATTTCGAGGGATAGAAAATGCCAAAAGTATTCAAAATAGGTCAAGGTTTGGCCGTTGCGGTTCTTGCCTCATCTGTATTGTCTGGATGTTCCTATGTGATTAAATCGGGTGCCAATGTTGCCTTGAATTTTAGTGAAAATCATATTGTTCCACCTATTTTGGCAATGGGTGATGTGGATATGATCTGTAATTCTGGGAATGCATTAACGCCAGCGATTATGGCGACGAAAGATATGGGGGCTGACCCAACTAATATGGCAGTATTACTGTACGCTGGTGCAGGTATGTGTGCTGAGAATCAGGCATTAGAAGGTGAATTACGTTATTTGCGTGCTTCTAAAGCTGGGCAGGTAACGGAAGCCCAAGATGCGCGCATTGAACAAAAACGTTGGGCTGCAATAGCTGCACAGCGTCAATATAATGCTTACCAATTATTTGCGCAGCGTTGGGAAAGTAAATATAAATATCATTTAGGCGAATCTTGTCCAAAAATGCGTAGCGACAAGGATCAACTGACTTATATGCTTGGATTGTTAAGTGGTTTGCAGGCTGTAACCAATGACATCAATTCTGGTGGTGATGTCAATGTGCCCAAAGATATTGCTGGGATTGTTGAACGCAGTATGGCATGCTTGGACAACACCAAGTTTTGGGGTGTGCCAAATGCGACTCGTGCTGTCATCTGGACTTTATTGCCAGGTGCAGATGAGGGTAAACCTGATCCTTATGTGACTTTAAAACAATCCATGCAAATTGGTGAACAAAAAGGGGTGAGATTACCTCACGCGTTATATGCGGTTGCAGCGCAAGCCAGTGGTGATGATAATAAAATTCGTGATGCACTCAGATCGTATGCTGAGTCACGTGGTGATGATAAGCCCGTCAATCCAAACTTCAGATTATTTGATGCAATGGCAGGTGTGATGATTCGCGGTATTTCTGACCGTTACTGGACAGAACATACTGGTGTACGTACTGGTGATGATGGTATGACGACATTCTGGGATGAAAGTGGTAAAACCTCTTCAGAACTGGAAGATTTATTTAATGATGGTGGTGCAGGTAGTACAGATGGCGCAGACACGCAAGCAAGCCCTGCGGAGGAAAAGCCAGCAAAATAAAACAATGAAGTAAAAATGCTGTAAATCTGAAAAATGGACATTTTGACTGATATTGGAGGGGATGAGGTGGTTGAAAAACACCTTATCCCTTTTTGTACATGTAAATGGAGCGCATAGCATGAAAGATGAAGATCTCATTAAAAAAGTGATTTTTATTGCTGTATGTATTTCCATTTCTGCATGTTTACAGGTGTTTTCAGATTGGTTTATTTACTGGCGACCTGCTTTATTAACAGAATTCTGGCGTTTATGGACGGCGCATTGGGTGCATGTCGGTTGGATACATTTTCTACTGAATATGTTGGCGTTTGCCTGTTTGCCTTTTATTTTTCCTCATGCCAGAACACGACATATGACCTTATTATTGATGGTGTTATCGCCATTTATTAGTCTCATGTTTTACTGGTTTATGCCTCATATTGAAGCTTATGCAGGCTTATCTGGTGTGTTGCATGGTATGTATGTTGCTGTTGCGATCGTGTATTTAAAATATCCTAAAGAACGTAATTTCGCTCTTTTAGTTCTAGCGCTGATTGTCATTAAAATTATCTGGGAAAATACGTGGGGTAATAGCCGTACTGCACAACTCATTGGCAGTCCTGTATTGGTTGAGGCACATTGGTTAGGTGCTCTCGGTGGAATACTGGCAGGAAGTGCCTATTTACTCAAACAAAAACTGAAATACGAGAAAGTTGACAAAATAAACCGCTAAAAGTTGCGATCAAGCCATTCTTTAATGGAAAGGTATGTTGCAAATTTAAACAATGGAAAAGGACTGCAATGGGGGATGGAACAACCCGTTGCCAAGGAGAGATCACTTAAAACTATCGCTGGTTTGGGTGATGCTGCAAAAAAAATTGGAAAAGACATGCAAGAAAATCAAGAAAATAGATCTGGCTTGGGTCTCCTGAGTTATATCTGGAACGAATGGATTTCAACATACGTCATCCTCATTATGTTATTGCTAACACTGATTATTGGAACAGGTGAAATGATCCATGGTCAGATGTTGCGTATGGGTGAGCGTTTATATGGTGATCCTGCAAGTGGGATGCAATATTCTTTTTTACGCGCTGAACCACAAAAACCAGACTGTGAGCGCCATCCAAATATCGATGCGCAAGTTCAGCAACAGATGCAAGCCAATAAACATGATGAATTTGCTGACTTTTTTGGTGCAGCATCTGAATCAGACGTCCGTGCTTCATTATTGGCGGCACAACAACTGTGTGAAGAAAAGTATCAGTTTTACGATAAAGCGATGAAGCATATTGAATCGCATCCATCGCTTCGTGCTTATCGCACCATGGAAACCACTTTCTTTGGTATTTTTAAATTTGGTACAGAGAATCGTACGATTTTCCTACTGATTATGGTGTTTTTTGCTGCCATTACAGCCAGCTTGAAAATCCATCATATTGGTCTGCGTAGTCCAAAAACGCGCGTTGATTTCCGTGTTTATTCAGTGGCAATGGTGCTGGGGAATGCACTATTAACCGCATCTACAGTGAGCCAATATCGTTCCCTGATTAATTCAGGTGTGACATTGACCACTGAAACATTGGTCATTGCATGGTTATGGATAGGCTTATTTGGGATCTTGACCTTAATTAGTGTGTACCAACTCTTCAGAATTCCAAAAACGGCATTGCCGGGTGGAAATTTTGGCTTAGCCTTACTCAGTATCCCTTTGTATGCTTTTATGTCCATTTTGACAGGTATTGCATTTACCTTCTTTATGGATTACCCAATGGGGCAAGGGATTTATTTGAGTATTCTGGTCGAATTCTCAGGGATCTTCTTGAATTTGGCGTTATTTATCTGGGCGGGTATGTTGTTAACTCAGACGCGTGTGATGGATTTGTTCCTGAATATTTTACGTCCGTGGAATCTTGCACCTGAAACTCTGACTTGGCTCATTCTCTTAGCAGCGGCAATTCCGACAGCTTATACAGGCGCTTCAGGGATTTTCGTGATCGCGGCAGGTGCGATTATCTATAAAGAGGTCTGGAACTCGGGCGCACGTCGTCAATATGCATTGGCTGTCTCTGCCATGTCGGGTTCATTGGGTGTAGTGATCCGCCCATGTCTACTGGTGGTTCTGATTGCAATGCTGGATAGCCGTCATGTCACGTCTGATGAGTTGTTTGATCATGGCTTCTATGTATTCTGGTTGACGGCATTTATTTTCTTAGGCGTGTCGTTACTGCTTGCTGAAACTAAATTCCGTGTGAATTCACCTAAAGTTGCGATTCCAGGCATGTTACGTGCTTTCATGCCTGTAATTCCTTATATCGTGATCACAGTGATAGTTTTGGCGTTCTATAAGTATGGTCTAGACACCAGTATGAACGAATTCACTGCGCCTGTGATTTTACCACTGGTATTGATTGCGATTATCCTGTTTGACAAGTTGCGTAAAGAGCCAGAATACATCCCTCAAGTAGAGGCGCATGAATCTTTAGTTAAGCAACATGAGCAGGATTCTCCTTACTTACGTGAGCATGGCGCGCAAAGTGACCAATATCGTCGTGGTTTTTTCAGCTCTATGCACTTTGCCACAGCGGAGACCGTCGGGCATATCGGTGCATTGATTATCTTGATGGCGCTTTCTGCGAGTGTTGGTGGTCTGATTGAACGTACCGAAATCGTGGAATATTTACCGACACATTTAGGTAGCATTTATATTTCATTGTTCTTTATTGCGATGCTATTGGCTTTGATTGGAATGTGTACCGATCCATTTGGTGCGGTGATTCTGGTGGCAGCAACTATTGCTCCAGTCGCCTACGAAAATGGTATTCATCCGATTCACTTCTGGATGATTGTACTGGTTGCCTTCGAGTTGGGTTATGTCACACCACCAGTTGCACTGAATCATTTGTTGACGAGGTTATCAGTCGGTGATGAAGAGGTCGCAGCAGCAGATCGTGAAGCTAAGGAAAAATATACCAGTTTCTATTATCGCTATGAGCGTTGGTTATTGCCGATCATGGTGCTATTTCCAGCGTTAATGATTGTGACCTTTGCACCTTATATCTTCAAGATGTTCGGTTGGTATCATTAATCTGCAAAGATAAAATAAAGCACCTTTGGGTGCTTTATTTTTTACGATCAAAATCAATCGCATCATCAAACTAGACTTTATTCAATGATTTATTACCAGAGATATTCTGGATCGCGAATCAACAGGCTTCGTTCTTTAAGGCGTAAATAAGTAAACAGGCTAAAGCCGAATAATTTGATTTAAGCATTTTCTATATAAGTTATAGCGCGTATTTTTTGGCACTTTAATACAGATTTTTTATTGATACCAAAAGTTGGGCCTGTGATGCACAAACCCAAGTTTTTAAGTATAGACTTTATTTTTGCTCGGCCAATTGTGCTTCAAGTAACTTGATTTGTTCCTCTTTCAGTTTAATCAATGTATCGGCATCCTGATGTTGGGCTTGGAGCGTTGATTTCTGATCTTTAAGTTGTGCTTGAATATCATCAAGTTTGGCGATTTCCTCTTTTGCAAGGGAAGGATGCTCTGGCACGGGCGTTTTTAGGATAGAGTCATCCACTAAAGTACTTGGTGCAGGCTCGCTTGCAGCAGATACATCGGCAGTTTTTGTCGATGGTTGTGTTGAATTGGGTAACTTTGTTTGCGTTTCGGTGGTTGGTGTTTGAGTTTTTTCTGATTCATTTCGATTCTCAGCAAAAAACCATTGTGCAGCTAAAAATAACAACACAACGATGCTGATGCCCCCAATAATAATCCATAACAAACGAGAGTTATGGCGTTGTTCTAACGTCATTGCTTAAACCTTTTATTTTGAACGACGTGGTTTGAACTGTATCACTCCGACTTCATCTGCAACTGCGGGAATATCGGGTTCTTCAACATGAGTAGGACGATTTTCACTATAGTCGCACTCGATACATTCAATCCATTCGTCGTCGTTTGTGGTGAGCATGACAATCCGATCTGTGGCACCGCATTTTGGACATTTAGCACCTGCAATAAACCGACGTTTCATTTTGTCACTTCCCAACCACTTACGAACATTTTAATGTTTAGTTTAAGCCGTTTTAGGGTCGCTCGTCCAACCCTGATGACGTAATAATGCATCAATTTTGGGTTCACGACCTCGGAAGTTAACAAATGCTTCTAAAGCCGTATCTTTGCCACCCACCGCAAGAATCGCTTCGCGGAACTCGTGTCCTGTTTTTGTGTTGAAAATACCTTCTGTTTCAAATCGGTCAAAGGCATCACTGGCAAGCACTTCAGCCCATTTATAAGAGTAATATCCTGCCGCATAACCGCCTGCAAAAATATGACTAAAACTGTGTTGAAAACGGTTGTATGATGCAGTTGGCAATACCGAAAATTGACTGCGAACTCCATCTAAAACGGACTGGATTTGTGTGCTGTTCAAAGCAGGATTTTTGGAATGAGTGGTCAAATCGAACAAAGCAAATTCAATCTGTCTAAGGGTCTGCATTCCAGACTGAAAAAAGCGAGCATTTAACAATGCACTGAGTAATTCTTCAGGCAAGGCTTGCTTGGTTTCAATATGTTCACTGAGGACATCCAGACTTTCTTTGTCCCATGTCCAAAACTCCATAAACTGGCTTGGAAGCTCTACAGCATCCCATGCTACGCCGTGTGTGCCTGCGACCGAAATATTATCGACCTCAGTCAGCATGTGATGTAAGCCATGTCCAAACTCATGAAACAGTGTATTGACCTCATCATGGGTGAGTAATGCAGGTTGATTACCCACAGGTGGAGTAAAGTTACAGACCATATAACAAATCGGTTTTTGTAAACCCTGTGTCGTTTGCATACGCGAACGGAAACCACTCATCCACGCGCCACCCCGTTTACCGTTACGTGCATAGAGGTCAAAATAGAATCCTGCAATGACTTTGCCTTGGTCTTCAAGTTCATAATAATGGACGTCAGGATGCCAAACGGGTGCTTGACGCTCAACAATCTGAACACCATATAAGCGATTTACGATCTGAAATAACCCTTGAATAATTTTGGGTGCTGGGAAATACGGTTTCAGGGTTTCTTGAGACAAATTAAATTGTTGTTGTTTAAGTTTTTCTGAATAATAACCACTGTCCCAAGGTTGTAATTGTTCAATGCCATCTTGTTGAGCAATGGTTTTTAGTTCGGCTACTTCTTGTTGAGCAGGCGCGCGTGCATGTTCAGCCAGATCAACCAAAAAGTCATGTACCGTTTGTACATCAGGCGCCATTTTGCTTGCCAGAGAATATTCGGCAAAATCATGAAAACCAAGCAATACCGCCATTTCCTGACGTAGTTTTAGGATTTCTTCCATCACCTCAGTATTATCAAACTCTTTATGATCGGATTGATCTGAAGCGCGGGTGGTATAAGCTTTATATAACGCTTCGCGTAAATCACGGTCTTCGGCATAAGTCATAATGGCTAAGTAAGTGGGCATATCAAGTGTTGCCACAGGTTGATCCAGTTCACGCTGCTGACCATATTGTTTTAACAACTCAATACTGCTTTGTGATAAGCCTTTAAGTTGAGCTTCATTTAAAGGTTTAAAATAGGCCTGAGTTGCATCGAGCACATGATTGGAAAAATCAGAAGAAAGCTGCGATAAACGTGCTGAGATTTCTGCGTAACGTTTTTTGGCTTCACCTTCAAGTGCAACACCTGAAAGTTTAAAATCACGTAAGGCTAAACGGATAGCACTTTGTTGGGCAGCACTTAAACTAGAAAATTCAGCGCTATCATGGATCTGCTGATAGGTTTGATAGAGCGTCGTATGTTGCCCAAGCTGCGTATAATATTCACTTAGAGCAGGCAATAATGATTGAAACACTTCGCGGGTTTGCGCATTGCTCATCACGGCATTTAGATGTGACAAAACGCCCCATGATTCGCTCATATTATTTTCAAGTTCATCCATTTGTTCCAACACATGTACTTGCGCAGCAAAATCAGTTGGAACATTTTGTAAAGTGTCTAAAAACTGCTGACCCTGATGAATATTTTTTTCGATCTCTTGTTTTAGGCTGTCTAGCTGGATGTGATTAAATTGAGGAACGGGAAGCGTTGCTTGCTGTAATGTCATTGTATTCGCCATAATTTTTTAAACTTATGACTAGATGTAAGGGTTTAACGCAAGGAAATCAAGCTGGGCTAAAGATTTATTAAGCGGATTTCTCACAGTGATGATTTGGCTTTATTGATTTGGGCCAACAATCATTCTGAGTAACGTCCATAAAACCAATGTTATTTGAGGATGCGATATTTGATATGGGTGACCAAATCTGTTCCTCTTTGTTCTAATATTTCTAAATTGATCTCTGGCATTTCTTCAAACAAACGTTGACCTTGACCGACAATGACGGGAACGATATGTAACCACAACTCATCAATCAGCCCTGCTTTAAGATATTGATTAACGGTATGCGCACCGCCTGCAATTGCAACATCTTTATCGCCCGCCAATTTTTTTGCTTGTTCAAGTGCGCTCAATATTCCATCAGTGACAAAATAAAAAGTCGTTCCACCTTGTAAACTCAAGCTGTCACGTGCTGTATGCGTCAGAACAAAAACAGGCGCATGATAGGGTGGTTCTTCACCCCACCAGCCTTGCCACGTACTATATTGTGCCCCAGTTGGACCAAACATATTACGACCCATAATAAACGCGCCCGCAGACGTGAGACTGGCGATTTCATTTTTGTTTTGATCTGCTTGACCAAATAACCATTTACATAAACTTTGGTGAATATTGGGTAATTCACCAAAAGGTTTATCTTCGGTCATATGCAGGCCAGCAACGAAACCATCCACAGATATACATATACCGCTTATGACTTTTCCCATACTGACCTTCCTTGATTCTATTAACTGGTCGTTCTATCTAACTGTCCGATTTACTTTTGGCATTGGACTTTTTACGTTTGGGCTTGGTTTTTTTCTTGGGTTTTTCAGCCTTCACTGCTACGGGAGCAACAGCTTTTTTAGTTGACTTCTTACCATACGAACTTGGTTTACTTTTCGATTTCTCTTTTTTACGAGCAGACGGTTCTTTTGAGTCAACTGACTCACCTTGCGCATTAAACACTTGTTCAGTAGTTTGAGCTTTGCTAGTTCGTGGCGCACGACTCCGAATGATTCGACCTGCATGGGTAATTTGCTGAATCAGCTCAAAATCAATTTTACGTTCTTCCAGATTTACCGCAGCGACTTTGATTTTGACTTCATCACCTAGACCAAAAATTTGACCACGATTTTGCCCGATTAAACTTTGGCTCGCTTGATCGTAAAGGAAGAAATCGTCACCCAAATGACTGACATGAATCATACCGTCTACATATAAATCTTTTAAGGTGACAAATAAACCGAACTCAGTTACCGCACTAATAATGCCAATAAACTCTTCACCCAAATGCTGTTGCATATAGTGACATTTCAGCCATGACGTTACGCTACGAGACGCTTCATCTGCACGGCGTTCAGTTTTGGAAAACTGTTCACCTGCGTCATCCAGTGCTGCACCAGAAAGAGGATACGGTTTTTGCTGTAAATGCGCCTTAATCGAGCGATGCAACAACAAATCAGGATAACGGCGAATTGGCGAAGTAAAATGCGTATAGGCTTCATACGCCAAACCATAGTGACCTGCATTTTTAGCGCCGTAATAGGCTTGCATCATCGAGCGTAATAACACTGCATGGATACTTGGTGCATCAATCCGATCTTTGGTCGCTTCAATCACACGTTGATAATCTGCCTGTGTTGGCTGATCAGGGAACGGCAAACCTAGTAACTTAACAAAATCTTTGACTTTCTGAATGCGTGAAAATTCAGGTGCCTCATGCACACGATACAGCATCGGAATATCATGTTCTAAGGCATATTCGGCTGCTGCGACATTGGCAAGCAACATACATTCTTCAATCAATTTATGCGCTTCATTTCGAGTACGCGGTAAAATTTCCTTAATTCCACCCAACTCGTCAAAAGTCATATAGGTTTCAACAGTTTCAAACTCCATCGCATGACGTTTGGCGCGTAGCTCTTTCAGCGTTTGATAAAGTTGAAACAAGGTATTTAGTGATTTTTGAATCGATTTATCGGCAGGAATTGCATCCGTTTTACCTTCAAAATATTGACCGACCTGTGTATAGGTCAGACGTGCTTGAGAATGCATCACCGATGGATAAAATTCATAACTCATCACGCGACCCGCGCGGGAGAGTTTTAAATCACACACCATACACAGACGATCGACATGCGGATTTAAGGAACATAGTCCATTGGATAAAGCTTCAGGCAACATCGGGAGCACAAAATGTGGGAAATACACCGAAGTTCCACGTTCTTGCGCTTCATCATCAAGCGGTTTGCCCAAACGGACATAATGACTGACATCCGCAATTGCCACGACCACGCGGTAACCTCCACCTGCGCGTTTTTCAGCATAGACCGCATCATCAAAATCGCGGGCATCTTCGCCGTCAATGGTCACTAATGGCAAATCACGTAAGTCGATACGACCTTCAATATCTTTTTTCGATGGTTCTTTAAAACTTTCTGCTTCCTCAACGACTTCTTTTGGAAATTCATAAGGTAGACCATATTCTAAAATAGTCTGAGGAATAATAATCTCAGTGTCGGCTTTATCTGCCATCGATTGAATCACATGACCCGTGGCAAATTCTTCGCGGGTTGGATAATCGTCAATTTCAATCCGCAAATAATCGCCCACTTTGGCATGGGCATGTTCAATCAATTGTTTTTCTAAAGGAATCGGCTGATGCGCATTGGGTGCAGCAGGTTGAATATGAAATTCACCTTCATGTTCTGCTACTTTACCAATGAGCTGTTTGACACGATGTTGTGTGACTTCAGTAATAAAACCCCAGCCTTTGCCTTTACGGTCAACAGAGGTCTGACGAACTTTAACCCGATCGCCATTAAATACTAAACGTAACTCGCGCTCAGGCAGTAACAGATCATTTTGTCCATCAATATGTGCAGAACCTAACCCTTTATTATTAATATAAACTGTTGCATCAAAAGTCGGTTGATCGCCAAGGAGCTGAAACTTAAAACCATCTTTGGCAATTTGACCGTCGCGAACCATCGCGCTCAAACGATGACTTAAAGCATCGATACTTTTTTGATCTTTGATTTCAAAATGATCGACCAATTCGGCATGCGAAAGGGGCGTGTCGACTTGTTCGAGTGTATTTAAGATAAGCGTACGACTCGGGATCGGATTATCGTAACGTTCAGATTCCGCTTTCGCTTCAGGGTCAACCCAGTTTTTCATAATGTCTTTTGGCTTCATATTTGAAGATAAGTTTAGCATAGCTTATGCAGGAACATTCTGCATGATCATCATGACAAGTCTATGTGATTTAGTTTTGCTTAGGTATAGCGCAAAGATAGTCATTATATTAACAAGCTGTAAACACTCATTAATTCATTAGTGCGCAATTTTGTTTAAAAAATAGTTGATTGGATAAAAAACTAAGAAAAATTAGATGTGATGACTTGCAGTTCACAGGCTAAGTTTGTATTATGGCGGCTCGTTACGGTGAGATGGGTGAGTGGCTTAAACCACATCCCTGCTAAGGATGCGTACGGGTAACTGTACCGAGGGTTCGAATCCCTCTCTCACCGCCACTTTACTTAATGCGCTCATAGCTCAGCTGGATAGAGCACTTGGCTACGAACTAAGGGGTCGGGAGTTCGAATCTCTCTGAGCGCACCAACTAATTAAGTATTTGAAAAGTAACGAAGCCTTAACATAGGCACACAAGTATTGCGCTCATAGCTCAGCTGGATAGAGCACTTGGCTACGAACTAAGGGGTCGGGAGTTCGAATCTCTCTGAGCGCACCAACTTGATGAATATACCTTTTTAATACCCAATCTATTCCCATTCTCAAAAATTGATTTGTTTAAAATATAAACATAATCGATTTGTTCTTTATTTTGAAAAAATCTTTACGGTCTATAAAATTTTAAGTAATAAAGTAATATTCTTAATTTAATTATTAATATTCAATACCTTATGGGTTTTTTTTAAAGTAATATTTAAGTAATAAACAAGTAATTTAATACTGTATAAATTTGTGATTTATCTTTCACATCTGTATTAATAAAATCAAATACTTATAAAATATTACTTCAAAAATTACAAAAAATTACTTAAAAAAGTAATAAATATTTCATTTTAATTTCAATAACTTAGTTGTGTAAATTACTTTATTACCTCAAATTATTGCTAGGTCATCCAAAAGACTCAATTTTTAACCTTTTGCAATGTCCTCGGTATCTTCAATGTTCGTAAGATTTTGCGGTGAAATATTTGTTTGCTTGTCAGAAATGCAAATGCATAATTTGCAGTGAAATGCAGTATTTGAAAAATTCAAAAAGACTTGAAACACTCTAATAACAATAAACCTTTGGCTATTTTCTCGTTTAGCTTGTTGCTGTAGTAAAACTGACCTATTTAGAGTGGGCAGGTGGGGTGGGGCAACTGCGCGGCTGCGTCTGTGGAAATCATTCAAATGATAATAATTCTCAATAACTTGAGTTTTTCAATAAATACAAAAAAAGCCTGCATTTGCAGGCTATCTTCATAAATGATGGTTACTTTGTAGTTATCAACTCAAACTCTTTAAACTTAATGACTTCATCACCAATCAGTTCATTAAGTTGAAGCATCTTGGCTTTCAATGGGCCACCTTCATTAAAATTATATGCTTCTGATGCAGATTTAATATCACCAAATCCGCCTGCATTGTTTGGAATGATACCAAGCAACTGAGGATAGACTCGCATTGATGCGAGCATGTCATCCCGACTGGTACCTTTGATACTAACGAAATCATCCTTTGCAGCAATCTCAGATGTGGGAATGACTTGAATACCATCCTTTTTACCATTTGGGCTGTAATAGAACAGGTTACGAAAGTTCCCCGGACCTTTACTTTCTTTCAGTGCTGTTCTAAGTGCAGTAATGTCATTTGGATCTGAAGCTGGGTCATTCACATAAAGAATAAATCCTGCATGTGATCCATTGTTATAATATTTACGACGGAACAATGTAGCTGAGTCATTGAGCCAAGCACTTTGTAGAGCAGATAAATATTCAGGCACACCATAAATCTCTTGATCAATGTCTGTTTCACGAACATGAAACACTCGACCATTCATGAATTCATGTTCAACATAACCATTGTGATCATTGGACAAATAAAAATATTGACCAGGTAAATTACCAACTCGTGTGTATTTCGACAAAGCAGCTTTAAGCTGAATGCGATTATTCAAACGTGATCGAATATCTTCTAAGTAAAAGTTACCACTCCATAAAATATCCAAAGCGATTTGATCAAAATCTTTTTTACTCAAATGTGGATGTGGAATAAATAAATTCGATAAATAATTCTTCTTAAAATTGATTGCACTACTTAAATATGGTGTGCCTTTTACCGTTTTTGATAAACCATGTAAATTGGCTTGTGGTTCATACCAACGGCCATTGAACCAACATTCCATATAATTTGATAAATCATGGCCATCAGTTATTGGTATTGCATCTCCAAATGTAAATGCCTCAGTTTTAGGATTTGAATGCATAGGAAAGTTAGGATGAGGGCGTAAATTCAATGCATTACTTAAAATGTTTTTTGCAATAGAAAATGGTTTCATGAATAAATCTCGATCATTGAAGAATTGGTTTCTGTAATACCTGCGAGTGGTTCGTTATAAATTGCATGCATGAGTGCCCATGCAAGATCCGCATGACCAACATCATCCGAACGCCCAGCTGTAAACGTGATTTGTTTTTGTGAAGCAGTTAGTGTTTTTTTAATGCTCATTAATGACTGAGTTAAATCTTTGTTGCCTGAGTCATACTCAAGACGCCCATTTCTGATGACATCCAATGTCTTATAAACAAGATTCGATTTAACTTCTGGCGAGTAATTAAATGTGGTCAATGCAGGGAAAAACTGGCGTACAAGTTCTGCAACACCATAGCCCATACCCGTAGTATCAATTCCGATATAAACCACGTTATAACGAAGAGTTATATTTTTGATGTGTTCTGCTTGTTGAGCAAAATCATCGCCTTTGAATTGATGACACTCCAGAACTCGGAATTTTCCACCAGGAACAAGAGGAGGGGCAACAACAACTAAACCTGCATTATCACCTGTTCGTGCAGGATCATAGCCGACCCACACTGGTCTATTTGCAAAAGCTCTTGCATGATGTGGTTTGAAATCATTCCAAACTTCAAATGTATCCACCATGCAACATTGCAACATGCTAAGCGGAAACATGGACTGACCATCATCGACAAATTTACACATGAACAAGTTTTGAAAATCGTCAGGCGCATATTCAAATTTGAGTCGTTCAATGTTAAATAAATCACATCCGCCAGCCTTTGCATCTTCTACAGTGACAATCTGACGCCACATCAAATCTTCACAAACACGTCCATCTTTTAAAGCATCATGACTAACATCAATTTTTAATTGCTGGTCTTTAGTCCGACCTTTATTGAAACGAGTACCTGTCCAAAACTCATAGGCTTCATGTGTAATTGTTGAAGGTGTTGAAAAATAAGTTTTTCTCCATGTCTCATGTGTTGCCATTGCTGAAGCAACTTTTTCAAGTTCAGCAAAACCATGAGTCCAGAAAATTTCATCAAAATACAAATTTCCATGATGACCTTGAGCCGTTCTATAGTTGGTACCTAAAAACCGAAGTTCAGCACCATTAGAAAGAACAATAGGATCACCAGTGAGTTCAACACCACAGATTTCTTCTGCATAAGTTCGTATGTAATGCTTAAAAATATGAGCTTGAGCTTTTGAAGCAGATAAGAAAATCTGATTTCGACCTGTTTTTAGTGCATCGATTAGTGCTTCAAATGCAAAATAATATGTTGCACCGATCTGACGACTTTTTAGGATCATTCTAGAACGCTGATCCATTGCGCGGTACCAAGTCCATTGGTACTCAAACAGACGTTCTTCAAATGCCAGTATCATTTCTTCGATCTGTTCTTCATCAAAATGGTTCGGTACTTTTTTACGAGGTGCTGAGTTACGTCTTTGAATATTAGGATTTAGATCAGCTTCAGATCCATCCAAGCGATATTTTTCTATTCGAGCGAACTCTTTATAAGTCCGCATTAACAAATCAATTTCTTTGATATCACCAGATGTTTTTTTATTTTTAAGAATAAGTTGCATCAAACGTACAGTCAGTGCACATTCAACACGATTTTCAGGCTTTTCTTTTTCCCATTCGTCCCGTGTTTTCCATGCCTGAACTGTCCGCTCTTTTTCTTCGAGTACTTCTGCTATATCGACAATTTTCCAACCAAGCCAATAAAGGAACTTTCCTTTCAGCTTGTTGTCCATGATCAAGTGCAGATTTGCGATGGGGGATAGGTCATTCATTACAATGTTTTGCTTATTTTCTATAAGCAAACATTGGCAGTAAGAAATCTAACAATCAGTTCATGTAAGTTGTAAAAAGGCTTAATACAAAAGGGTTTAATTGCTTGGTTAGCGCATAATTGCCCATTCTGCACCTATTCAAAAACGTGATTTTTATCCGTCCATTTTTTTATGAATAGGTTTGCAAATGAGCAAAGAAGATAAGAAATATAAATCGAAGTGGTTTCGTATTGCCGTGGCAGGGGATACCACAGATGGTCGTGAAATTCAGCCAGAATGGATCGTCCAAATGGCACAGAATTATGACCCAAACACTTATGGTGCTCGCATCAACATGGAGCATTTCCGTTCAGTTTTTCCTGACGGTGTTTTTGGTGCGTATGGCGATGTTCTTGCATTAAAAACTGAAAAAGTCACAATCGATGGTGAAGAAAAAGATGCATTATTCGCCCAAATCGAACCAACTCAAAGTCTGATTGATCTCAACCAAAAAAGACAAAAAGTTTATACATCCATTGAAGTTGATGAAAACTTTGCAAATAAAGGCTCAGCGTATTTAGTTGGTTTGGCTGTAACAGATAGCCCTGCTTCATTGGGGACTGAGATGTTGGCTTTCGCTGCAGGTGCGACAGTCAATCCATTAGCTGATAAAAAACAACGTCCCGAAAACCTTTTTACAGCTGCTGTCGAAACTAAATTCGAATTTGAAGAAGTTAAACCGCAGCAAACTTATTCCGCAGGCTTACTCGATAAAGTAAAAAAACTATTTACAAAACAAGAAAAAGCAGAGCAAAAGTCTGCGGAATCTTTTTCTGAGCAAGAACAAGCCATTGTTGAAATCGCAACTGAAACAGCAAAGCAAGGTGAAGTGGTTGCTGACTTAGAAACCAAATACAGCACTTTGAATACAGCTCATGAGCAACTACAAAAAGATTTCAATGAATTTAAAACCAAGTTAGATGGTGAGCCTGATCAACAGCCACGTCCAACTTCTGGGAATTCAAAATTTACTGAAACTGTCGATTGCTAATCACAACACTATAAATATAAAGAGAAAAGTTTATGCTTTTATTCACACGTAAAAAATATACAGCAGCCATGGTTCAATTGGCATCTGTCAACGGTGTTGAAACAGTCAATACGCAGTTCAACGTATTACCATCAGTTCAACAAAAATTGGAAACAAAAATTCAGGAATCTTCTGAATTTTTGAGTCGAATCAATATTTTTCTTGTTGAACAAATGTCTGGTGAACGTATTGGCATGGGGATTTCAGGTCCAATTGCTTCACGTACCAATGTTGATATTGAAGACCGTCAAACTAAAGACCCATCAACATTAGATAGTCGCAAATACTTACTACAAGAAACAGATTTTAATACGCACATTAAATACAGCACGCTTGATCAATGGGCGAAATTTCAAGACTTTTATGCGCGATTCCGTAGCGTTATTGTTGAACGTCAAGCTCTTGATCGGATTATGATCGGTTTCAACGGTATAAAAATTTCACCAACAACAGATATTGCTGCAAATCCTTTGCTTCAAGATGTCAACAAAGGCTGGTTGCAAAAGCAACGTGAAGAAAATCCAACACGTGTTCTATCTTCAGGTTCTGTTGTCGGTAAGGTCACTGTCGGTAAAACAGGTGATTTCAAAAACTTAGATGCATTGGTGATGAATATTACTGATGAATTCATTGCACCATGGCACCAAAATGCAGATTTAGTCGTGATTTGTAGCCGTAAATTACAATCAGATAAATACTTCCCATTGGTCAACCAAGTTCAAGCGAATTCTGAAAAATTGGCAGCTGATATCATTATCAGCCAAAAACGCATGGGGAATTTACCTGTTTATGCAGTGCCATTCTTCCCAGAAGACACATTACTTGTGACCACTTTCGACAACCTTTCGATCTACGTGCAAGAAGGTGCACGTCGTCGCACCATCATTGACAATGCAAAACGCAAACGAGTCGAAAACTTTGAATCTTCAAACGAAGACTACATGATTGAAGATTTAGAGCTTTGCGCGATGGCTGAAAACATCGAAATTTTGCCAGAGTAATCGACTATGCGTAATTTTGCTCGTGAACATTTCGCAAAACACCAAGCAAGAAAAGCAGCTGAAACGGCTGCTGAGTTTGGCACGATGCAAGACATGACGGCTTATGAGTTGCAGATGGTGCAACTTAATAATGATCGTCAACGTCTCAAACAAATCCAAGCCACCGCAGCTAAAGTTGTTTTAAAAACAGCTTTGCTTCCAAATTATTTACCATATATCGAAGGCATTCTTGAAGCTGATAAATCTATTCAAAATGAAGTCTTTATGACTATTTTAGTTTGGTGTATCGATGTTGGTGATTATGTCAAAGCATTGGAATTAGCAGAGTTCGCTTTACGTCATAACATGATCATGCCAGATGCATTTAAGCGCAATACAGCAACTTATGTCGTTGAAACCATTGCTGAAGCATTTTTAAAGCAACTGAAAACCGATGCGGCAGTTGATATTTCAGTCTTAGAGCAAGTTGAACAATTGATTCTAAATGCTGATTTAGATCCAAAAGTATTGGATATGCCGAACCAAGCCAAAGCCAAATTGTATCTAGCTTTGGGTAAAGCCACAGTCAAACTCATTCAGAGTAAAGATGAACCGAGTGATGCGGATCTTATACATGCTCAATCTGCACATGTTTATTTAACTGCGGCATTTGAATTAGATGAAAAGTCTGGAGCCTTAGGCGAACTCAAAGCAACCAAGAAATTTCTTGATAAATTTGCAGATCGTTTACCTAAGCCTGATTTAGAAGAAAGCAACGAATCAGAAGAAAATACTGAACCAAATGCTGGAGATCATTCTCCGACATAAGAGTGCCCACGCACCGCATGGGCGAACAATTTCAGTGTCATTACACCGTAATACACACTCAGAAAATTGTTCCCACCCATGCACTAAATTCAACAAAACCAAAGGCAGGGGACAGCATGGGATTCGTCGCAAATGGCAATACAACACCAAGTCAAATCATCATCGAAAGTGACCCGTTTTATCCGAGTGTTGGTCTTGATCATATCCGAGAAATTGTCCGTATTGACGGAGCTGTCACCAACGAACGACTTAAACAAACCATCATTGAAGAAGTCATCGACTTAAATCGGTTACTTAAATCCTTGAAAGAAAAAGTCTCTGCTCTATCAGATCTCGCTGAAACTCAGATCAATGACCAACCTGCAACCGACTTTTTATATTTATCTGCGGTTGCCAATGGTGTCGCAGCGAAGGTCAATGAGAACTATCGCAATTATGACAGTTCCAATTCAGGTAGGAAAAAAGCAGAGCAAGCTGAATGTACGGTTGATGATTATCGACGCAATCGACAATGGGCAATTCAACAGTTGCTCGGTGAAAACCACACCGTAGTGGAGTTGATATGAAAATGAATATTTCATCAAAGGAAACACATCAACGGGTTCATTTCTATCGTTTTTCTCAGAAAGAGTTAGAACGACTTGCACTTGAAAGAATTGCTACTGAACTTGGTTTGGATTTGCAATCTCAAGCAATTCAACCTGAGGCACGCGTTCTTACTCAAAATAATGGGATTAATCCAACGACGTATGAATGTGAAATTCGAATTGTAGAAGTATTGGATTGTAAGGATTAGTTCATGGCTAAAACTATCACTGCTCTGCAAAACGACACTGTTGATGCGATATGTTGGCGTGAGTACGGTCGTAGCTCAGGCGTGGTCGAAATGGTTTTAACTGCCAATCCCAAACTTGCTGCATTTGGTCCATTTATTCCAATGGGGACACAAGTCACGTTGCCTGAAATTGAAACACCGCAACAAACAAAACAAACCATAAACTTATGGGACTAATAACAAGATGCCAGAACCAACCACAACAGCAGCTGCAACAGCAATTACTTTAAGTGCAGCTTCACTTTTACCCTTTATCAACGGCAATGCATTGTTGGGGGCAGTTTTTGGCGCAGCACTATTTGCTACGACTAAAAAAGATTTAAAACCCTTACAACGTATGCTGACTATGCTTTTAGCAACGGGCATTGGTTATTTGCTTACACCTGAAATTACATCCCGTTCATTTATTAGTAATGACGCAACAGCTGGAATGGTCGCAGCCATTTTTTCACTTCCCATTATTTTGAAAATCATGGTGTGGGTAGATCAGTCCAACTTAACAGACATCATCAATAAAATTTTTCGTGGTGGAGGATCATCATGATGGAACAATTATTTCAATTTATCGCACTTATTGCATACATGATCTGCGGTTTTCGTATCATTTGCTTTAATTCTGAAGGTCTACGTCACCGCCAAGGGTACTCGATTCTTGCTGCTATTCTGATCGGTGCATTCATGGGACAAACCATCCATATTTTATTTTTTAAAGATCCTGTGACGTTGTGGGATGCAGTTTTTGCAGTGCTCCTAGCAGTACTGATTATTAAAGCCAAAGGTAATGTGGCCAAACTGATCTGGAGTGCATCATGAGTTTAATTAAATTTGGTGCTCGAGGAGATGCTGTTGTTATTATCCAGAAACAGCTTATAGCACTTGGTTTTATGGGTTTAAATTCGAAACCACTTAATCCAGATGGCGACTTTGGTGCGAATACCGAATATGCCGTGATTCAATTTCAACGCAAACATGGTTTAGTTGATGATGGCAAAGTAGGTGATAAAACCCGTACAGCATTGATGGGTGGAAGTACTGATAAGTTTTTAAAAGGTGCAGACTATCTAAATGCTGCAGTTCGTCTCAATGTACCAGAACTTAATATTCGTGCATTTGGTGCAACCGAAGCGCGTGGTGTTGGTTTTTTGAAAAATGGCAAAGCCAAGATTCTATTTGAACGCCATAAAATGTATGCATACCTAGTCAAATTTAAAGGCAAAGCCTTTGCCATTGAACAAATGCGTTTGTTCCCAAATCTGGTCAACACCGCTATTGGTGGCTATAAGGGCAATGAAGCTGAATATACCCGTTTGTCACTTGCTAAAAATATCAATGAAGAAGCTGCACTTATGTCCTGTTCTTGGGGACAGTTCCAAATCATGGGCGAAAACTGGCAAGACCTCGGCTACAAGTCTGTATTTGAGTTTGTTGAGCAAATGCAAACCAGTGAATCTTTACAATTAGAAGCATTTATCCGTTTCATTGAGACCAAAAAGGGTTTACTGGCAGCTTTACACAAAGAAGATTGGGACACAGTCTTCCGTTTATACAACGGTCCTAACTATAAAAAACTCGGTTATGAAGCCAAATTCCTTGCGGAACGTGCACATCTTGAACCGATATACGGAGTACAAAAAGCATCATGATGGCTTTCACCGTACTTCGCCCTTTTGCAAAGCCAATATTGGCTTTGCTTTTATGTTTTGTGCTGTTTTTAGCATTTAAACATTACACCCATGTTCAACAAAAAATTGGTCAGTTAGAACAACAACTTGTAGAAAAACAACAGCAGCTGCAAAGCCAAGATCAAACACTTGAAAAAATCCGAACCCAAGTACTTGAGCAAAGCAAATCCATTGCAGAACTACAAAAAGCACAAACAGAGCTTCAGCGTAATTATGAACAGCGCAAAGTTACGCTGAACGAGATATTTACCCATGATCAAGACAGTAAAAATTGGGCTAGTCAGCCTGTGCCTGACGCTATCCGTGGCATGTTCAATAGCCCCCCAAAAACACCAGGTGCAAAAACTCTATCCAGTGCTCAGCCCATGCACTAAACCCATTTTTGTATTGAATACCAATCAAGACTTAGTTTTTGCGCTAGAACAAACCGAATTGGCACGTTCACTTTGTGCAGCTCAAGTAGATGCGGTCATAAAAATTCAGGAACAACCATGAAAAAATTGGAAAGCCTACGCACTCACATGCTTAACGCAGTTAAAGAATTACAGCGTGATCCTGAACGTATGCTAATTTTTACCGAAAAAGGTAATGTTCGTTGTACTTTGGCCAACGGGCTTTCATTTGAATATGTCTATGATCTCAATTTGATTTTGACTGAGTATGCAGGTGATTTAGACGCAGTCATGATTCCATTACTGGACTGGGTACGTATCAATCAGCATGAATTATTATCGAACTTGGAAAAAAGCAAAGATGCCTTTAAGTTTGAAACTGTTGTCTTAAACAACGGTACCGTAGACCTTGCATTGACACTTCCACTCACAGAACGAGTCATCGTCAAACGCAATGATGACGGCACTTTAAGTATTTCATTTCCTGACGAGCCTCAGTATGAAAAAGCATTACCATCTCAACTGTTTAAAATGATCGATAGTAAAACGGGACAAACTTTGGCTGAATGGCAGTCAGCAGAACCAGAGGAACAATATTTCTAATGGCAGAACTCGAAGCACTTACAGAAAATCTGGGTAGTATGCTGAATCAACTCAGTGATCAAGAACGACGCAAATTAGAAATGCAGATTGGTCGAAAGTTACGAGCATCGCAAAAAAGCCGAATCACAAAACAACAAAATCCAGATGGTTCGGCCTATGTTCCAAGAAAGTTTCGTCTCCGGGACAAGAAAAATAAAATCAAAAATAAAATGTTCAATCTGATTAAAAATGCCAAATATATGCGTTTTGAGCGCACTACCCAAGGCATCGCCATTGGTTTTGCAGGACGTGTGGCATTTATTGCCCGAGTTCATCAATACGGTTTACGCGACAAAGTCGAAAAAGATGGACCAACTGTAAAATATGACCCTCGTGAACTTTTAGGTTTTACAGCAGAAGAAATGGATATGATTGAAACTGAAGTATTTAAATTTATTTCAAAATGATTTGTAAAAAGCGTTAATACAACAGCCACCACATGCAATAAAAAAATGACTGCAACACGATTGCAGTCATGAGTGCAGACCTATTACGACGTTTTGAAAACCTGATTCGTTTAGGAAAAATCAAGACGGTAGAACCGACAAAACCCTTTCTGACAGTGACCGTCCAAATTGGCGAGATTACCACTGCACCACTTCGTTATCTTAATTTACGCGCAGGCAATGACAAAACTTTTGATCCTCCGTCTGTTGATGAAGAAGTCGTGGTTTTAAGTCCATGTGGGGTACTTGAAATCGGAATTGTATTTGGTGGCTTGAATAATACTGATAATCCAGTGCTATCCCAAGATTTAAATAAAAATATTCGAGTATTTTCTGATGGTTGCATGATCTCTTATGACACCAAAACCCATGCACTTGAAGTGATTCTACCCAGCAATGGTACAGCGGTTTTAACCGCAACAGGTGGAGTCACAGTCAATGCAGATGGTGGTGTGACCATCAATGCCAAATCAGGTGGGGCAACCATCAATGGTGATACCACCATCAATGGCAACGTACAAGTCAATGGCAGTACAGCAATGACAGGAAACAATACTGTCGGTGGCAGTCAACTTGTACAGGGCAGTAGCCATTCAACAGGAAACTTCAGTACCGAGTCTGACGTCACTGCAGGTGCTATTTCATTGAAGTCGCATAAAACATCAGGTGTCAAATCAGGTGGGGAAACTTCGGGAGAACCCGTACCATGATTGATAAAAATACAGGTAGAAGCCTACAAACAGAACAACAGTCTATCCAACAATCATTGCAAGACATTATCACTACACCTATTGGATCTCGTGTCATGCGACGCGAGTACGGTTCACTCATTTTTGAGTTGCTCGATCAACCAATTAACGATGTCTTAGTTTTGAAATGTTATAGCGCAATCTATACAGCTATTTCCCGTTGGGAAGATCGTATCAGCATCAGTCAAATCTATATGTCGAGTGTTGAGGGAAATGGATTGGTATTCGACATCGAAGGTTTTTCCCAAATTACAGGTCAACAAATGAATCTTAGAATTCCATTAAATATGGGGGCTGGCGCATGAGTGTGGACTTTAGCCAACTACCGAAACCAAATTTTGTCGATGAAATTGATTACGAACAAATATTGGCAGAACGAAAAGCATTTTTGATCTCGTTGTATCCACCAGAGGAACAAGACGCGATCACGATTTTATTGGGCCGTGAATCAGATCCTTTGCATAAATATCTACAAGAAAATGCTTATCGTGAAATGGTATTGCGGACGCATATTAATAAAAAAGCACTGGCAACACAGTTGGCATTTGCAGAAGGTGTAGATCTAGACGTTTGGGGGGCAAATTTTGATGTTTCACGTTTGCTTATTACTCCAGCAGATAATTCAATCACACCACCTGCACCTGCAGTTTACGAAACCGATGAAAATTTCCGTTACCGCATTCAGAAAAAATTAGATGCTTTAAGTACTGCAGGACCCGAATCATCTTATGAATATCACACACTCTCAGCAGATGGACGTGTGGCGGATGTCAAATGTAGCTCACCATCACCTGCACATGCACTATTGACCATTCTGCAACATGACACAGCAAATAATGCATCTACACCAGCGCTGAACAATATCGTTTTGAATTCGGTTTCTGCTGAAAAGAAACGTCCTACAGGTGACCGTGTTCAAGTACAGTCCGCAGAAATTATAAACTACATTGTTGAAGCGGTTTTAGTCACTAAAAATGTCCCTGAAACTGACTCGGTCTTATCTGCTGCTAAAAGCAATATTAATAACTATGCCAAAACTCCAAAGCGCATTGGTAAAGGTGTGTTCTTTTCAGATATTTATTCAGCATTGAAAATTTCAGGTGTCGAGCGTGTTGAGTTAATCCATCCAATTGAAGAGGTTCATATTAATAACTTTCAGGCAGCATTTTGTAGTGAAATCAAACTTAGTGTGAGGAATGAGTCATGAACTTACTTCCTCCAAATTCCACAGATTTTGAGCATAAAATTGTCGAAACCTCAGCTCAATTGACTGAACTTAATGCAGATCTATCCAGTTTGATTCGTATAGATGATGCACCTAGTGGTTTTTTATCCATTTTGGCGTGGCAGTTTTCTGTCGATCGTTGGCAAGATGATTGGCCAGATGAAGTTAAACGTGCACAAATAAAAAATTCAATCAAAGTTCATCAACACAAAGGCACAAATTACGCACTTCGGCAAATCGTTGAAAGTTTTGGTTATTCACTGACAGTTCATGAATGGTGGCAAGAAAACCCAATGAATGAGCCAGGCACATTCCAGATCACTATTGAAACCAATGGTCGTGCACTTTCAGAAAAAACATCTAAAACATTGGTTGAACTTTTAAACGATGCAAAACCTCTTACACGTGAGCTGAAGGGTATCGAGATCAATGTTATCAACGTTCAAGGTGAAACCAATGTGGCATGTGGTTGTTATGGCGGTGATGACGTCACAATTTATCCAAAAATTGATGATCCAAATTCTTTGATCTATCCAGTCTTTGCTTTTTACGAGCATGAAATCACTAGTATTTATCCCCTATAGAGCATAAAAATATGGCAGCACTTTATCATTCGCTTTTCACTGAAAAAGGTTTGGAGTTACTTCGAGAATCCATTCAAAATGGAACGAAACTCGGTATTACCCATATGTCATTTGGCGATGGTAATGGATCACTTCCTACGCCTGATGCAAAATTCACGCAAATGGTGAATGAAGTTTATCGAACAGCTTTAAACCGCCTTGCACCCTCTAAAGAGAATCCAAATTGGTTGGAAGCGGATGGTGTTATTCCATCAGCAGTAGGTGGCTTTAATATCCGTGAAGTTGGTTTATGGGCTGGCAATGACATGGTTGCTTATGCAAACTACCCTC
The DNA here is from genome assembly GCF_003938865.1 of Acinetobacter sp. FDAARGOS_515. Taxonomy (NCBI): domain Bacteria; kingdom Pseudomonadati; phylum Pseudomonadota; class Gammaproteobacteria; order Moraxellales; family Moraxellaceae; genus Acinetobacter; species Acinetobacter sp. FDAARGOS_515. Next base: position 1,711,878 of record NZ_RKIX01000003.1, read on the forward strand.
CAACTTACAAACCAAGTGGTGATCAAGGTACAGCACAGATCAAGACAATCCGAATAGTTTTACAAATTGATAATACTGCCAATTTTGAATTGAAAATTGATGCTAGTGTTGTCATGGCGACTATTCAAAGTGTTAATGATGCAAAACAAAATATCTACGAAAATACGACGGGAAAAGTTGAATGCTTAAATGATTTAAACGATTTAATCGCTTGGAATGGTCGCACCGTATACTCGAAGTCTTATCATATGCCGACAAACTTTGCTTTAGCACAACCTTATCTTGGCGGTGGCACAAGAGTTTATGTTGAGTCGAGAAAAAACGAAAATGATGGCTTTCTATGTGTGAATGGATGGGTACTCCAAGTTGAAAATAACATAATTACACCTGACCATGCTGGTGCAAAGGCAGATGATAAAAATTTTGACAGCAGCGAAGCACTACAAAAATGCATTAATCTGGGTTTTATCGTACAACTAAAAGGAGTTTATTATACTCAATATCCACTAATTTATAGCAATGACACTAGAATTATTGGTACTGGTGAAGACTCAACTTGCGGAATTGTAAAAACGACAAACAATAAATTAAATCTTGGAAATAAGATAATTAATAATGTCACAATGAATTTCGATGTCGATGCTGTATTAATTGCTATTCCTAAAAAAAACTGGTATGTCAACAATGCTCATCTTGATGGTTTTTTTGTCAGTTATGACTCTTCTTTAGCAAAACGAGGAATAGGTTTATATTCTTCTCTTATTGCAATGTGTTCGTTTAAAAATATTAAAATATCTAATTGTGAATACGGAGTAAAAACTGTTGATGCTTGGATGGTGACATGGGAACGAGTTCAGGCATCAGCTGACTGTGGATTCTGGCTTGGTGCGACTGACACTAATTGGACTGCAAATGGTACATCAAATACTTTTATCTCATGTTGGTCTACAAATACAAAACAGGGATACAGTGCTTGGAAAATTTATTCTTTACAGTATTCGACTTTTTTAAGTTGTGGTGTAGATCATTGCGGTGAAGATGGTAAGCCTGCTGAATCTGTCTTTGATATTCGTGGGTCTGATATTGTGTTTTTAAGTATGGGTTCTGAAATTATACATGCGTACACATATTTGCATTCGGAAAACTCAAATTTAATCTTTAAAAATTTAAGTGTACAAGTTGTTCATAACAAATATAAAAAATCGAATCTAAGTTGGTACAATGCAAACGCAATGTTCCAAATTATTAACAACTCAAGAGTTACACTAGAAGGTGGGCATTTTGATTGTTTCTATACATCAATTAATTCTGAATTCTCCGCTGCTTTCGCTTTTGTTGAGGGTAACTCTTTATTCGTTACAGATAAGACTCTAAAACACTTCAGTTCTCTTGAAGAAGTAAAAGCGACAGATGGAATATTTTCATTTACGAAATACGGTATTTATAAAGACACAGCAGGATCAATTGATGTTGCATTTAAAAATGACATCATTAAGATCGGAAACCGATTTGGAACACTTAATACTACAGAAAGTATCTGTGACAGACCACTTAATATCGTTGGTAAAAGCTTAAATGATCAAAGGAATTTAGGTGCAATCAATTTTGTTAATGGTTCGAATAATGATGCGACAACCGATAAAAATTATCCTAAAAATGGCACAGGACATATAGTACAGCAGATTTCAGCTCAAGATCATGCATCAAAACCAAATAGTGTACAATTTGATTATGCATTTGATAAATCTGTGATAAATGGTGTTGATAGATCGATAGGAAATATCTACGTAAGATATGGAGCATGGAACGTAGATTACTCGACTTGGTATAAGATCTGGACTGAATCAAACACAACAGTCACAGCAGATGGCACTTTAAAAGCAGCATCCCCAATCGTTAAATTATATTCAGATCATATTGAATGTAATGATGAGGCCGAAGAACAAAATCCTTTATTTGAAAAACTAGGAACTGGTCATTATCTAGTAAAAAATACACTTGGCTTTGCGCAAGAAGGCTGGTGGATTGATATTCCAAGCGATAGCAATGGCAATAAAATTTGCGCAATTAAATATCAAACACTAGAAGATGGAGATATTGAAGTTAGAACGTTTAAACGTAAGTTTGACATCGAAACAGCTTCAATTATTGCTGATGAAGAAAATCCAATTGATATTCCAGAAAACATGAATGGCGAACAACGCTGGATTGATATTCGATTACATAAAATAGATAAGGAAATCACCGAACAAGTAAATTTGTAAAAAGCCTTAATACAACTGCATTTAACTGACAATATATGGTCAATTTGTAAGCCTGTGATCTGAAAACATAACAACAGATCACAGGCTTTTTATATGGCTACAGATTCATACCATCATGGTGTCCGAGTCCTTGAACTCAACGAAGGCACCCGACCAATCCGTACAGTTTCAACTGCTGTGATCGGATTGGTTGCAACTGCAGAGGATGCAGATGCAGCAGCTTTACCACTCAATACACCAGTACTTGCCACAGATATCAAAACAGCTTTGGACAAAGCAGGTGAAAAGGGAACGCTTGCACGTTCTTTACAAGCCATCGCAGACCAAACCAATGCGGTTACTGTCATTGTACGTGTAGACCAAAAAACCACAGAAGCTGAACAAAACTCAGCAATTATCGGTGGTGTTGAAAATGGCCGTTATACAGGTATGAAAGCCTTATTGGCAGCAGAACAAAATCTGAAAGTACGTCCTCGTATTTTGGGTGTTCCTGGTCTAGATTCGGCACCTGTGGCAACGGCTTTAAACTCAATTGCTGAAAAACTTCGGGCGTTTAACTACTTGTCTTGTTTTGGTTGTGAAACAAAAGAAGAAGCAGCTGCATATCGTGAAGCAATTGGCGCGCGAGAAGCTATGCTGATTTATCCTGACTTTTTAGGATGGGACACAGCCACATCAAAAACCACGACATTTGATGCCACTGCTCGAGCATTAGGTTTACGTGCCAAAATTGACAATGATACAGGTTGGCAAAAAACACTTTCCAACGTTCCAGTCAACGGTGTAACTGGTATCTCTCAGGATATTTTTTGGCAATTGCAGTCAATGGATACCGATGCTGGCTACCTCAATAGCAATGAAATCACCACATTAATCCAAAAAGATGGCTTCCGTTTCTGGGGTTCTCGTACATGTTCAGCAGATCCGCTTTTCGCCTTTGAAAACTACACTCGGACAGCACAAATTCTTGCAGACACAATGGCAGAAGGACACATGTGGGCAGTGGATAAAGATCTTCATCCATCATTGGCCAAAGATATTGTTGAAGGCATCAATGCCAAATTTCGTGATTTAAAAACGGGTGGCTACATCATTGATGGTGAATGTTGGTTTGATCCTTCAGTCAATTCTAAAGAGTCGCTCAAATCAGGACATTTACTGCTTGATTATGACTTCACGCCAGTACCGCCACTAGAAGATCTTACTTTACGTCAGCGTATCACAGACCGCTATTTGGCTGATTTCGCTTCTCGTATGACTGCCTAACAGAACAATAAAAAGGATAAAACGACATGGCTTTACCGAAAAAATTAAAAATGATGAACCTGTTCAACGAAGGTAATTCATACCTTGGCCAAACAGGTGAAGTCACTTTGCCAAAACTCGGACGTAAGTTGGAGGCTTGGCGTGGCGGTGGTATGGACGGCAGTATCAAGTGGGATGCAGGTATGTCAGATGACATGATCGAATTTGCTTGGAAACTAGGTGGTATCGACCCATTGGTGATCAGGCAATACGGTGCTGCAACTGTTGGAGCAATTGGTCTACGTTTCGCTGGATCCTATCAGCGTGACGACACCGGAGAAACTACTGCACTCGAAATGGTCGTGCGTGGTCGTCATGAAGAAATTGACTTTGGTAATTCAAAACCCGGTGACGACACTGAACTTTCAATGAAAACGGTCTGGTCATATTACAAATTATCAATTGATGGCAAAGCCGTGATTGAAATCGATATTCCAGGCATTGTATTCAAAGTCGATGATGTTGATATGTATGAAAAACATCGTCAAAACATTGGTATCTAGTTTTCCTACCCTTCTGTAGTCCAGTACTGCAGAAGGTTTTTTTACATCAACTTTTATATTTATGGAATTTGCTATGCAAACTCAAGAACAAATCGAAAACTTACAAGCAATTCAGCTAGATGTGGAAATCGTGAATTTAGATTCACCTTTTACAATTGGTGGACAAGAAATTAAGTCAGTCGAAGTCCGTAAACCATCCGTTATTGCATTGCGAAAAGTCCGAATTGCCGACATTTTAAATGGTGATGTCAACTCTATTTGTACCTTATTACCTTTGTGTACGAGTCCAACATTGACCAAACAACAGCTCGATACACTTGTAGATCCAGTCGACATTATTCAAATGGGTGGTGCAATTATCACTTTTTTGCAACCGAAATCAGTACGTGCGGAAATTGCACTCCAACAGTAGAAGATGCCATGGCAAATATTGCGGTGGTGTTTCACTGGTCACCGCAAGCCTATGAAGGTATGTCACTCAGTGAATTGATGGAATGGCATCAAAAAGCCATTGAACGAAATGGGTCAGATGCCGAATGAAACAATTAAGATTAGAAGTCATTTTTGGCTCAAAGAACAATACATTAAGTCCTGCACTTAGAGCGATCCTTGGTAGTAGTAATGCTGCTACTAAGGCATTAAAAAAAACACGTGACGAGATTCGAAAGCTCAACGAACAACAAAAGAAAATTGACGGCTACCAAAAACAAAAAAAAGCCGTTCAAGATCAAGGCAAAGCCTTACAAGATTTACAAAATCATATTAAAAACCTTCGACAGCAGATGAAAATTAATCCGTCTGCTGAATTAACACGTGATTTTGACAAAGCAGTTGCAAAAGCTAAAAAACTTAAACAAGAGTATGAACGCAATCGCATAGAACTTCAGCGAATGCGTACAGAAATGAACAATGCAGGTTTATCTACAAATCGGCTGTCTGAGCATCAACAACGTCTGCGAAATGATTTAAATCGAGCGAATCAGTCTATGCGTGAGCAAGAACAACGCTTACAACGTATGACACAGATGCAACAGAATTATGAACGTCATGCAGGTCGGTTAAGAGCAGCTGCAGGTTATGGCATGGGTGCAGCGATGACAGGTGCAGGCGCGCTATATACCATGCGTAAACCAATTGAGGAATCCAAACGTACAGATGTTGAGGAACATCGTATTGCATCCCTTGGGTTAGGCAAAAAAGCGACTGAAGAAGCCATTTTGTATGCTAAAGCAATGAAAACTTATGGGACTTCAACCTTAGAAAACTTAACTTTAGTTCGTGATGGGATTACTGCTTTTGGTGATGTCCATCATGCGGAGATGGTTGCACCAACATTGGCAAAAATGAAATTTGCCAATGAAGCCATGTTTGGTAGTGAAGGTGGTGCAGAAAATGAAAAAAAATTCATGGACATGCTTAAAGTCATTGAATTACGTGGCGGCTTAAAAAGTGAAAAAGCCTTCAATGATCAAGCCAATATTATTCAACAAGTGATTACCGCAACAGGTGGACGTGTCCAAGGTGAAGAATGGCTGAATGTCATTAAAACAGGTGGTATTGCTGCAAAAGGCATAGATAACAAAGCTTTTTATTACAAGATGGAACCACTGGTACAAGAAATGGGTGGATTCCGTGTTGGTACGGCTATGATGTCCGCGTACCAAAACTTGTATCAAGGTCGTACAACTCAACGTGCGATGGGTAATTTGGACAAATTCGGCTTGATTGGAGATCCGTCTAAAGTCAAACACAACAAAACAGGTGATTTGTCATATTTAGATATTGGGGCAATCAAGGGTGCAGATCTTTTCAAGAAAGATCAATTCGCTTGGATGGAACAAGTTCTTGTACCTGCACTAAATGCTAAAGGCATCACTAAAGAGGGTGATGTGGTCGATGCGATCGGGAGTATTTTCTCAAATCGAACAGCATCAAACTTATTTGCACAGATGTATCAACAAAGGGATCAAATTCATAAAAATGCCAAGCTAAATGAAGGTGCAAATAACATTGACCAGTTGTATGCGCAAGGTAAAGACACAACGACAGGTAAGGAACTGGAAGCCAAAGCCAAACTGCATGATGCCTATTTACGCTTTGGTCAAACCATCTTACCGATTTATACCAAAGCCATTGAATCAGCCACATCAGCATTAGCAATATTTACTGGATGGATGGAAAAGAATCCAACACTAGCAAAAGTACTGGGTGCAGGGCTGGTATTTATTGCTGTAAGCCTCGTCGCCATTGGTGGAGCATTAGCCATTTTTTCTCCATTGATTCTAGGGATGTTAAGTCTAAGGCTCATTCTTGCATCGACTTCAACAGCTGCAGGTTTATTTTCACGTGTGTTTGCAGCAGCTCCAGTCGTACTCAATATTTTAAAGTCAGCCTTAATGGGTGTCGGTCGAGTATTTTTATTTTTAGGTCGTGCATTACTCATGAATCCGATCGGCTTGGCAATCACAGCCATAGCGGTTGCAGCCTATCTTATTTATAGAAACTGGACACCGATAAAGGCATTCTTTATCAACTTATGGAATGGTATCAAAACTGCATTTAATGCTGGCGTGTCGTTTATCAAAGGTATTTTTCAAAGTATTGATCAAACCTTTGCAGATAACCCGATTTTGAACTTTTTAATGCCATTTATTGGCATACCACGCATGATCATTGCCAACTGGGAACCAATCAAAGCCTTTTTTGGTGGATTATGGACGCATATTTCAACCATTTTTGCACCGATTGGCCAGTGGTTTAGTTCACGAATGACAGAGGTGAAAACTGCATTTTCAGGTGGAATCACAGGCATGAGTGCATTAATCATCAACTGGTCACCATTTGGGTTGTTTTATGCTGCTTTCGCTAAAGTCTTGTCATGGTTTGGTATTGAACTACCTGCCAAATTCACAAGCTTCGGTAGCACGATCATTGACGGTTTGGTGAAAGGGATTCAAGCAGGCTTTGAAAAGCTCAAATCACTTTGGGCAACGATTAACAGTTGGATGCCAGACTTTATGAAAAAAACGATGGATATCCATAGTCCATCACGTGTCATGGCTGGGCTTGGTGGACATATCATGTCGGGTTTACATGGCGGTATAGAAAAAGCCTTTCCAAATCTCAAAGCCAAATTTGCAGATGTGGTGAGTATTTTCAAACCTGATTCTGAGTTACTGCAAAAAATTAATGTAGCTCCAGCACTAGGAAAAATTAATCCAGCACCTTTATCTTCTGGTTCAGTGAGCTCTGGCAACTATACCATTGAAGGTGACACGATAACGATCAACATAAATGCTGCCCCTGGCCAAAACATCCAGCAGATCCAAAGCATGCTCGAAAACATGCTCAATAAACGTGAACGCGAAAAAATGGCACGAGTACGTAGCAGTTTTAAAGACCAGGAATAATAAAAATGATGATGATTTATGGCATGTTCGTATTTTCTATACCAACCGCCACTTACCAAAGCCTACAACGTAGCAATACTTGGAATCATGTCAGCAATAATCGTGTTGGTGACATGCCTGCATATCAGTATACAGGCAAAGGTGAAGACAGCATTACACTTGAAGGTTCGATCGTACCCGAGTTTGGTGCACCCATGTCATTGACGGCAATGCGCTTGATGGCAGACACAGGCAAATCATTTCCGCTTATTTCAGGTACGGGCAAAATTTATGGCTTATGGGTCATTGAAAGCTTAAATGAAACACAAACTTATTTCTTTAAAGATGGTAAACCACGACTAGTGGAGTTCAGCCTAACGTTAAAGAAAACCCAAACCGCTGGTGTACTCGTTGGCAACGTATTAGGCTCAATTGTCGGGAGCATTCTGTAAATGGCTCTTTTTGATATGGCAACCAATGGCATCAACTTTATCAGCAATAAACTCGATGCCAGTTACCCTCATGCCTTTTATAAAATCGTGGTCAATGGCGTTGACATCGGCGGTCTGGTTCAAACACGCTTAATGCGCCTAACGATTACAGACAATCGTGGTATCGAAGCAGACACAGTAGAGATAGAACTTTCCGATCACGATGGTTCACTGGGTATTCCGCCAAAAGGTGCGGATATGGAAATATGGATTGGCTGGAGCAATGAGGGCTTAGTTTACAAAGGCAAGTACACCATCAAAGAACGTGAGCATTCAGGTGTACCCGATGTCCTCACTATTCGGGGTGCATCGGCAGACTTAAAAGCCACATTTAAAAAGAAAAAAGAACGCAGTTTTGACAACAAAACCATTGCTGACATTATCAATACCATTGCCAGTGAGCAAAACCTCAAAGCAATTATTCATGACAGCTTGGGGCAGATCACACTGGCACATATTGACCAAAATGAATCAGATGCAAACCTCATCACACGTATAGCAGACGAGCATGATGCGATTGCGACCGTAAAAAACGGCTATTTATTATTTATGCCCAAAGGTGAGAGTAAAACCATTTCAGGCTTAGACCTGCCCACATTCTTTATCACACGTAATATGGGCGATTCACATCGTTGGTCAGACACGGACGGAGCAGATGAAGTCAGTGGTGTCACGGTTTTTTATTATGACAATGACAAAGCCGAACGCCAAAAGGTTACAGTCGGTATGTCGGATGAAAATACCCGTGAACTGCGTAATATTCAACGAGATGAAAAATCCGCTAAACGTGTGGCACAGTCAGAGTTCAATCGGATTAAATCTAAGTCTGCAACATTCAGTTATAAACTTGCCTATGGTAAACCTGACCTCATTCCTGAAATGCAGGTACAGTTTATGGGCTTAAAGTCAGAAATAGACGATATTATTTGGCTTGGTTCTCGTGTGGTACATACATTATCTGCAGACAGTGGTTTTGTGACGGACGTTGAACTTGAAGTCTATTTACCCGATTCAGATGATTTATCTGAACTTGTGGACGATGACTCAGGCAGTTACACAGGGATTTTGGCGTATTATAAAGACGGAAAAAACACAGGTAAGGTTACACAGGGCGATCAAACTACACCAAAGCGTTTAACCTATTTGTATAAAAACAAACAGACAGCAACTACTGCAGCAACGAGAGAATATAAAGCCATGCAAGCAGAAAAAGAACAACCACAATCCGAAAATAAATAATGAAAAGGGTCACATTCAAAATGCGACCCTTTAAAATCAAAAATTGGTAATAATTAACTCATTCCCATTATGCTCTTCATGCGCTGCTTTATTATTTACAGACCAACGGATCTTCTTATGTTGGATCTTATAATCTTGAAATAGCTCCCGAACTTCAGGGGTATCGTTCAAACTGAGAATAAATTTACCTTGTATTTTGTCCAGGTAATCTTTCAAATCATAAAAGTCCTGTTTTGACCAAATCCCTTTGCCATACACATTTTCACAGTCCCAGTACGGTGGATCTAAATAAAATAATGTATCAGGTCCATCAACACGTTTAAGCATGTAGTCATAACTGGCATTTTCAATCACCACATTTTGCAACCGGGTGTGAATCGAATGTAGATGTGCTCGCAGATCCTCGCCGAGTTTCAAACGGCTTTTACGATCACGGCTATAACTAAACGAGCCATCCAATTGACATCCAAAAGCTGAACGTAATAAATAATAGAACTTGGCAGCACGTTGTATATCAGTAAAGCCACGGTCATTTTTACGCATTTCATTAAAAACGGTTCGTGAAAATAAAGTATTTTCAAACTCCGTCAAAAACGCATCAAAGTGATATTTCAGTACACGATATAAGTTTATCAAATCGTCATTGATGTCATTGATCACTTCAACAGGCGATTCAGTCTTTTTAAACAGTACCCAACCTGCACCACCAAACACTTCAACATAAGTTTTATGTTCAGGCATGATGTCTATGATCGTTCGTGCCAGTTGAGATTTACCACCTAGCCAACCAGAAAAGCTGTGACCTTTAGGATTGTATTGCGGTATTACAGAAGTGTTGCTCATCGATCTTACCTGTTTCGATGTGACGCTCAGTTTGGCGTTCAGGTAAGGCACTCGGGGTGCTCTGGAAGTTATTTAACGTCTTACAACGTGGACATTTGATCTCGATACGATCAAATGTGCCTATTTTAGCGAGTAGCTTAAAACAGCACTTACATTTCACATTTTGCATGAAATTTTTCTACACAAGAAAAACTAAACAAATAGTATAAAAAATAGATAAAAAGAACAAATATTTCACCGTGTTATTTATAATGGTTCTTATATTTGTTCTATATGGGGCGATTCGTGAAAAGACCTAATTTTAAATGCCCACATTGCGGGTCGTCTATGTATATCCGCAGTAGCCGACAACAACATCCTTTGCTACGTGCTTTGGGCTTGCAGTGTAGTAATTTTTGCTGTGGTTTTTCTGCAGGTGGAAACCTTGAAATTACACATCAAATCTCAGCCAGTGCCACGCCCAATCCTATTATCCGACTACAAACGCTCGATCAAATCAATGCAGAACGTAAAGCTGCTAATGATGAACACATGGAAGAGCAAAACAATGGCTGAGTTTTTACTTTTTTCTTTCGAGCTAGGAACGCTCATCAACGGCTATTTATTTTTTAAATTTGTTTATGGCCTATAGGATTTAAAAATGATTATTGACTATTCAATTAATTGGTTTGCATTTTTCGAATGGCTTATTCGAGGTTTTATCTTTGGTGTTGGTTTTATGTTGGCCTTGATCCTATTTATCAAAGTTACCAAGGCTGATAAGAAATGATAAACGTCACTCCAGATCATCCGATCGCATACGAAGCCTATGAACAGGTTAAGAATTTACGCTGTGCTTACGTCAACATCATTGCCCATACTTTTAAAAAGTCCGAAACAGAGCAGGGCTATTTTATTGCAGGCATTTATCCAAATTTAGGTGAAGGCGGTTTCAATCGTTTGGACTGGTTGGCTGAGTTTGAACAACTCAATGGGGTATCAGATGCATAGATTAAAAAGTATGGCTTTATATATGAATGATCAGTATATCGGCACACCGATCAGCGTGGATATATCAATCGATCTCGCATCAGAGCCTGACTGTTCTGTAAAAACTTTGGTTCACAAACATGGTGGAACATTGAGCTTTATTCCATTGTCCAAAACACTGAGTACGCTGGGCCATTTAAAAAAACATTTAACGCAACAAGCACAGAAACAAAACCGTCAGTTATTACCTGGTACTTATATTTCAACTTTATCACCATAAATCCCTCTCATTTAAGGAGATGTTACATGGCTCAATGCAAATTATGTGGTACACGTTATTGGTTTTTTTCAAACCATATTTGTAAGCCACAACAAGTGACAAAGAAAAATTACACATATCCGAATACACCCCTTCAAAATATCAATATAAAGCAGACTATTCGACGTGATTCCAATTCAAGTGCTGTAAATGACCTTCAACAGCAACAAATGTATGCTCAACAACTACTTCAACAACAAGCATTTTTAACATCATCTAGTGATGATACGTGTAGACCTGCATATAACGAAGAATCAGCTACTCATCATCATGCATGTTCGTCTTCAACTTCCAATCATTCATCATCTTACGACTCTGGTAGTTCCTATTCGAGTGATAGCTCCTCGAGCAGTTATGACAGTGGATCTTCATCAAGTTCTAGCTGGGATTAATTATATAAAAAAGGTCGCATCAGCGACCTATTCTTATTTTTCGTAATAAATATAGGTCAATTCTTTAGCATAGAAGTTAATAAATTTCCCATCTTTAGTAAGCTGAGGCGGTAGCTGGCTAAAAATGTATAGCGTTATAGGGACTTTTTTATCATTTTTATTTCTTCTTTCAGAAAGTTTCTTGAGTGTTTTATCAGAGAACTTACCGTTTATAGCCTCGTCTTTAATTTTGTTATTAAATAGCATTAAACTAGGCTGTTGTACCAAATCATCTAGCTTAATTTTTTGATGAAAAGCTAATTGAATGCCTATGTTTTCTTTAGGATTAATCCATGCTTTACCATAATAAATTTTTGGTTCTTCGTCCAGATCAGCTATATCTGTAACCTTGTCTAGATCTACAAATAGGTCTCGGATATGAATTTCTTCATCATTATAAATCACTGAAATATCAGCATCATCATTAAAAAGTTTAACCCAGCTAGACAAAGCTTTTTTAGATGGTCTTACACCAGATTGGCTTTGTCCATTTGTAGTGCCTTCATTGCTTGTAGGTTCAGTTAGTGGAGATGCGCCTCGTGTAGTTGTTTCAGTTTTTTTAGTTGAAGGCTTATCAAAGTTAAAAAGCGCAACTTTTTCAGAAACATATTTGCGAGGTTTTGAGTCATGCCGCTCTTGTTGTTCGCGTTCTAATATTTCAATTTTTTCTTTCTCTTTACATTTTTTATCATGATCTCCGACATAAATAAAATAAGGATCTTTTTTTCGTTTTTTGACTTCTTTTAATAGATTCGCACAAGTAATTTGTGCATCACAATGGTCGTCTATACATTCAAATAGATATTTAGATTTAATATTACCCAATTCACGTTGGCGATCTGCTTCTGCTGTAGTGACTATTTGACCAGTTTCTAAAGACTTAGCGAGTGTAATCGTAACCATTTTCTATATTCCTATTTTTTAGCTTTAGGACATTTTTTCCCATTTCCACCAGGTAAACAGTCACAAGCAAAGCCATCACCATCTCGATCTAGGCTTTTATATCCTGGTTTTTTTGCTTTGAAATATGCTTGTGCTTCTTGGTGGGTTTTAAAATCTTTACAGTATTTTGCAGCAAAAGAAAAACTCGGAACACTCACCAGCAATACACATAAAATTAAATTTTTCATCATCTCACCACCTGATAACGGCACATAGACTGACCACATCGAGCATTTTTAATCACGGTACCATCTTCAAGATTTAGCTCATCAATCTTGCCACCTTTTACAATATTCTCGTATAAGGCACTTCCATCCTGACCACCTAGCAAAGCTCTGGTAATACGTTGACCATCAATAAATGCTACAGTTGCCTTAGCTTGATCTTTAGCATCAAAATTCCAAGCCACATCAATAAACTCACGGCTTAAATCAAGTTGCAAATAGTTAGATAAATCTTTGTTGAACCAATAACTCATCATTGGTTCACCATTTTGGTTCGTACCTTTTTCCTGATCTGCAACAGGTTTTCCAACAGCTTTGATAATTGCCTTATCGTTATGTAAATCAACTTTGGCAACTGCCTTTGTATAATCGACTTTTGGCCAATTAAAGTGTGGTTTATCTTCTTCAGCTAATTTTTCATAATGTGCTTGAGCATTGACTACATTCTGTTTAGGGTCATCGGTTAGTTCAAATGGGGGGGTATTTTCTTTACCAATTTCATCTTTTGTTTTCTCTTTCTGTTCTACTGGAGTAACTACAATTTTCCCATCTTCCTGAGTCACTTTCACTTGATCATCTGAAAACTGCTCAACATCTAGTTTTTTGGGATCAACTTTCGGTGCAGTTAAACCTACCATGACCAATGCAGCTAAACTGGCCAGTAAACCATAAATAAAGATTTTCAATCTTGGTAAAGCAGCTTTATTACCTCGAGCAGTGAGCGAAGGTTTAATTAGTAGAACGATGGTTGCAATAAATAAAATAAAAAACAAAAAAGCAAATAATTCAGCCACAATAACCTCTTTATATTCATATTCTTATTAAAAATAATGAATCACTATATTGACATAACAGCACACTATAGAGCAACATGTATTTACACAGCAAAATCTGTGTACAGGCGTAGGAACCTGTTTTTAACCAAAAGGGCAAATAATCACCGCTCTAAGCGGATTTTTTTTGCTTAAAAAAAGTCGTATCTGCTAGACTTATTATGGTAGATCGGCAGGGAAATCGTGTATTCGATTTGCCGTTTCTTTTGGTGCGGTATTCCTACCCCTGTCGGTCTGCCACCATTACTGTAGGAAGTGATGGTGGTGGGTTTAAAACCTACCAAAAGGAATTTTAGTCATGAAAAGACAAATTCAAGTCCGTACATCTGCATCTACTTTCGACAAAAAATACATCGAACACACGCCAGTCTATGATCTCGAAGCGTATGAAAAACGCCTCAAACAACGCAAAATTCATCAATTCTTCAAAAGCCTACTTGCTAATAGCATTATTCTCAGTACATTTGTGCTTACATTCTCATTATTATTTATTGGGGAATAAGCCATGAAAGAAAAACAGAACTTATTAGACTGGCTTGAAGACATCGTACAAGATGCAGAGCAAGACCCGTATTATTACGAATACGCCAAAGGTGTGATTCATACCTTTGAAGAACATGGCACTATTACCGAAGCTGAGCAAAATCAGTTTATCTCACGGATAAAGGAGGCAAAGGAAAATGCTGAATGAATCCATTATTCCCTACGTCCCCATTGCAGATCGGGTCGAGGCATCTAACGACAAAAGCCAGTTACTCTGTCAGCAGTTTTTTAACATGATTGACCATTGTGTCCGTTCGCAGATCATGTTCAACCACGACACAGCACACGGTTATCTATCCATAGCACCAGATCAAATCAACGATTTACTCGCTGAACTGTCAAAAACTGATCATTTAGATAAAGTGATAGATATTCATGCCTTAAAAGAATCGCTTAATGATTTAATTTATCCTAAATTCAATGGCATACACACCATAACAAGCCCCATTTGGAATCAAACGGAAGTCACCGTTTGGCAATTTCAATTAAATCAAATTGCCAATGGGGTAGATATGCAACATATAGATAACGATGCCGAATTAAATTTAGACATGGCTTTAAGTTCAATTCGAATTTGGAGAAATTCACTGGAAATCGGCAGTGATAACAAGGATGTCATTTATAAACAAAATGACTTGGTTTACAAGCTCATGGATTTAGAGGAAAGATTAAAGATCGTCCAGCATTCACTGGAAGAATAAAATGCAAAAGCCCACCGTAAAAAGTGGGCTTTTTAATGTCCTGTACCATTATTTCTCCAAATCTTTAGCAATAATTTTGGTAAAGCCCAACAGTGCAGTTTGAGCTTCAGGACTAAGCTGTCTATAGGCTTTTAATAATAAACTTTCTTCACTGGTTAAACCTGCATAGTCGGGGTCTATGCCCAGTATTACATAGCGAATATCAATCCCTTTTTCGTGCAATTTAGCCAAATAAACCCATTGGTCAGGTACTTTTCCACGAATGTAGTTGCCCAACGTATTTTCATGCGCGCCTATTTCTCGACTTGTTGTTTTCGCAGCAAATTTATTTTTGGACATTTCATTTTTAAAACGTTCTGCGATGACGGCTGACTGCTCGTCAAAATTATCGGACATAAGTTTCACCTAAAAATATTGAACGGTTAAATATTTGTGCTATAGTGTGCCTTAGCATACCACTATAACCGCTAGGATAATGTATGAGCACAAATAATTCACCTGTTAATCCGACACGTTCTGAAAAGCTAGACGGTGGCAGAGTACGTTGTGTTGTTTATCTTTCCAAAGAAGAAGCTGCACAAATTGAAGCTGAAAGAAAGAAAACGGGTGTCAGTCAGTCAGGCATTATTGCCCGTTATTACGCATTGGGCAAAAACAACATACAACAAGAGGTCTAACCCATGGCTTTAAAACAAAAACGTGACAATCGTTTCAATGTCAATCTAACTGATGACGAATCACAATTATTCGTTGCTGTTTCAAAGCTGACTGGACTTCCACCAGGTGTGATTTTGCGTCAGCTTGTCATGAAACAAGCATTAGCAACACTCATTGCAGAAGACATAGACAATTTTAATCTAGATGAATACTTAACCAAAGGCGCACAAGGTCACCTTTCTCGGAGCTGAAAAAATGCCAAAACAGCAAATTGCATTAAGCGATAAAGAGAAAGAAATCGTACAGGAAGTTCAAACCGAACTCGGTTTTAAAAGTATCGAAGAAACCCTTGAGTACCTTGCCAAGCAACGGATACAGGAACTACTTGCAAAACTTGCAGGACAAGAACTTAAAAGCCATCGTCACCATTTTTAAGGCAGTGAATAGAACATGACGTTTGAAATGTATCCTGAAACCAGAGAGCTTGTGATAGATCGCCTAATCAACGACTATCACTTCAAACTCAAATCAGGTAACAAATATCGAGGGAGATGTCCTGACTGTAATCATAAAGAAGCGTCAGCATGGATACATAGTGAAAATCCTTGGGTGGTATTCTGTCCACGTAAAAAGGAATGTGGCCATGAAAACCATGTTCGTGAACTATTTCCAGATTTGTTTGAGAAGTGGGAAAAACGTTTTGAACCTACGCCTGAAGAGCCAAATCGTACAGTCAACGCATATTTAGTAGAAGGGCGTGGCTTTCCACTCGAACCCTTAAAAGGCTTATATTCTCAGGAAAATAGAGTTCAATATAATCCTAAAGTATCCACTGTCACACTGCGCTTTCCCATCACAGACCTAGAGGGTGTATATGGTTGGTGGGAGCGAGTACTGGATGACCAAGGTGTTTTTCATAAAACATACTTTATGGAAAATACAGAGACTTGGTCATCAAAAGGTCATGCATGGTTCACTCCAAACACCAACTATATTGAATCCAAAGAGATTTGGATCACCGAAGGAATTTTTGACACTATTGCGCTTTGGTTATCCGACATCACCAGTTTGTCAGCTTTAACTTGTAACAATTACCCATTTATTTTCTTAAATGAAATTGCACGTAAGTGTGCAGAAACTGGAAAGCCATTACCAAAACTTGTCTGGGCATTTGACAACGACAAAGCAGGGCATGACGGTATTATTAAAAATATCGAACTTGCCAAAGCCGATGGCTTTGAGTGTGAAGTGGCATTGCCCCCATACGGTCGTAAAAAACAGGACTGGAACGATCTCTACAAACAAGATCGACTCAAATTTTCCGACCTTGAAACCTATAAATATTACGGGGCTTTGCTTGTCGCAGAAAAAGCTGTGGATAAAGGCATACTTATCTACAAGCGACATGGTACCAAGTCTTTTCCTTTCGATTTTCAGAATCAAACCTACTGGTTCAAGCTCGATATGGAAAAATACGACGATTACATGAAAGACACCAAATCAGAAGCCAACGACAATGAAGACTGGGCACAGGAAGAAAAAGACTTTGCAAATGCTGAACGTCGTGATTCTGCACTTGAATATTCTTCAAATGCCACACGTTTAATGAAATGTAAACTGACACCCTTATACAAACAAAACAGCTACGAAACGGATGAATCTTGGTATTTCTTTAAAATAGATCGCCCATGGGGACAAAAAGCGGAAAAGAATACCTTTACAGGTGGACAGCTCGCATCTTCAGCAGAGTTCAAAAAACGCCTAATGTCGATTACACCTGCTGTCTATAAGGGTAATGGTACCCAACTTGATCATCTTCTCGATAACTGGCTCGATGGTATTCAGGATGTAGAATTAATCAATTATGTGGGTTATCACAAAGACCATCAAACCTATATGTTGGGCGATCTTGCTGTACAAAACGGTCGGCTTTTCAATATCAATAAAGAAGATTATTTCGAACTTCCACGTAAGTTGAGCTTAAAAGCACGAATGCCATTTCCGCTTGAAATCAACAGTAAAGTTAGCGAATACAACAACACATGGGTCAAAGATTTACTGGATGCATATGATGTCAGAGGAATGGTTGCACTGACAGGTTTTTTTGGAAGCTTATTTGCATATCAAATCAAAAGTATGCACAAGTCCTTTCCATTTTTGGAGCTGGTGGGAGAACCGGGTACAGGTAAGTCAACGCTATTGGTTTTTTTATGGAAATTATTTGGACGTCCAGGCTATGAAGGCATTGACCCTGATCCAAGCAAAACATCCATGGCAGGCCTATTGCGAACATTCCGCCAAGTTTCTAATCTTCCAGTGGTTCTACTCGAGTCAGATCGTGAAGGTGACAAAGGTACTGTAAAACAGTTTGACTGGAATTTCCTAAAAACCTTATACGACTTCAATGGCTCATTGGGTGCAAAAGGGGTAAAAAATGGGGGCAATGAAACTTACGAACCACCATTCAACGGAACCCTCATCATCAGCCAAAATGCGGAAATCGTATCGACCGAAGCAGTCATGGGACGTATCGTTCAGTACAAATTCAGCAAAGAACAAATGTCTAAAAAGGGCTTGTATGCATCTCGAAATTTAGAACGTTATGAACAGAGTGAAATCAGTCAATTTATTTTACTCTGTGTCGAAAAAGAAAAAGCCATCATGGAAGCCTACCGCTTGGGTATGGAAAAGTATGATGAAGTTTTACATCAAGACAAATACGACATCAAAAGTTCACGTGTTATTCATAACCACGCTCAATTTTTAGCATTATTCGATGCTTTGTGTCTGCATGTCTTAGTTGAAAAAGATGCCAAAGGTATAGCGAAAAGCCTTGTTACTGAAGACATTCAAAAGAGAGTACGTACTGAATTATTTGAAATGGCACAGAAACGCGACAAGGTGCTCAAGTCTGATCCTATCATCGTGCAGAACTTCTGGAACACCGTGGAGGAGATGGAAAATTCAATTACACCTATAGCCACCAAGGATTCTGTCGTCAATCATCACGCTAAATCACACCTATATTTCGCGATCAATTTTGCTCAACTTTATCGAGTCGCAGCGGATTATCGCTATCAATTGCCAAATATGGACGAGCTGCAACATGCGCTCCGTCACAGTGTTCATTATCGTTTTATCGAAGCCAACAAAATGGTGGCAAGTAAAATCGATGGTAAATCAAAACGGTGTTGGGTCTTTGAAAAACCAACATCACAACGGGATTAATCCCATTCTTTAAAGGAAAAAACCATGAATCAAGCCATGTATCAACTACATATTTCTACACCATCATGTATGAAAGCCACTTTGCCAGTATCTAGTGAAGTTGCCAATTATTTAGCTACACGTTTGGTCAATCACGGCTCAATTGAACGTAAAGAGCTATTAAAACAAATTGGTTATCCAAAAGGTGTTGGTAGCCAAAATGGTTCATTTTTGGACAGTGTTTACAACTTTGCATATGCAATTTTAGCTGAATCCAATTCACCAACATTTACAGTCCAAATTGAGGCAATTCCAGCGTATCAGAAGATTTTTTACTCAGTAGACGATCTACCAATTGCCAATAAACCTTTAATAGTTGTGTTTAAAGATAAAGACATCATCAGTGCGGAATATTGCAATAAACACGATGCTTGGCATACCCAACATGGAAATATCAATGTTCGCCAAATTCATCAGTGGGCGTATGTAGAAGATTTTTACAATCAGTTGAACCTTCCTGAATTTCCAGAACGACCAAAGCGTCCAGATCCATCGGAACTGATCAAAGGTTTAAAAGGATTATTCGAGGCATTATCCGATGCAGCGGTTGAGGTACATGTTCACAAAGTAAATTCAAAAGGCAACAGTTTGAAAGATATGTTTGACGAAGTATTTGGTGAAAAATCAGATATTTTTAAATCAAATTCGAAACATTAATTAAAGGCGCACATACGAAAGCTGCCACTTCCGTATGTGCTACATCACCCAGTCAGAGGACTAAACAATGCAACATGATTCTAACGTACAAAATGCAGAAGCAGAAATTTCAAAATTTCCACGTAACCTAATTCAGGACATGTGGAATTCAAATGTTTTTTTTGAAACGATTTTACATATTCCAACATTATTGGCTTCAAACTCGACACAAGTATCTGATAGTTTCCAAGAATTTTTGAGTGATGCCTTTGAAGATTGGCAAAATGAGGATTTAAAAAAACAGTGTCCAAACCTTGAATCGACATTGGTAGAAATTAAAGAAAATGATGATATCGAAGATTACGCAGGGGAAGTTGCGGAAGATATTGTCAATCAATGCGGTGAATTTGAATTTTTAATTAAACTCGAAACTAGGATGCCATATAACTTCAAGTTCGATGAAAACGGTAAATATAGATCTAATAGTCTAGGTGGCTATTTTAGACTTCAATGGATTTTAGCCAAAAACATGGTTGATGCAGCCGAAAAAGCCATAAAAATCGCAGAAGCAATACATGATGAGGAAGAACAAAAAGCACGTAAAGAACAAGGCTTGGAGGGATAAACCATGTCAGAGAAAACAGAATTACATCTGAAATTTGAATCAATAATGGGTAATGACTTAAAAGATTTTATCTGGAACGAAGATCTTGAATGTTATGACGACTATACAACTCAAATTTGTTGGCTAACATTTCTGAACTCAATTCAGTCTTTAACGCTCGATAATCACTGCATGATCGGTCAAACATGGTTTATGAAAGGCACACCAGTAGCTAATCTGATAAAACATGCGGAAGAAATTTATAAGGCTGAAGTGATCGCTCAAAATTCCAAAATTAAATTTGGCACAGATGACAATGAAAATTGGTTTGCAGATGATGTTCCATTTTTTGGCACTGTACAGATTTTGAAAGAATTCAACGAATGGGATATTCACTTTGGCGACTGTTGGCAAGGTCCATTTAATTCCAAATCTGAATGCATTCAATATCTGGAAGAGTGCATTCAAGAAAAACGTGAAGAAGACCAGGAACATACAGCATGAGCTTTAACTTTAAAAATGCAATGTTCATCAATGCGATTGTTTCAATTATCGCATCTACATTTATTTATTTTGTTGGAGAAAATCAATGATTCATCAATCATTTCGTGCTGATAAATTTGTTGGATTAAATGGCTTTCGAAATAAACCTTCTAAGTCTGTGAAAAAAAGTGTCCAAATCCAACGTCAAAAACAACAAGCTGCAGCTGCTGGACCATATACATTGAGCATGTCTTTTTGTGTAGATGAAGTAAACACGGTGATTGATAAATACCGTGCAGAAACTGGCTTACAAGATGCAGAACAAACACCAGAGCATGTTGCTTACTCGGTTTACCACGGTGACCTTATCATTTGCCTGAAAAATATCCTCATACCTTTGGAACAGGAATGGCATCTCGAAGTTGACAGTTATTATTTAAACCACGAATCAGAAGACGAAATGACAGTTTCTGTTGAATTTGAAATGGAAAAAATGCCATTCAATGAGTTCAAATTCGGCAGTAAATTGAAAGTAGATCGTGGTCATGGGCTTAAAACAAGATGGAAAGGAATCAACGAAGAACTAAATGATCTCCTACTGGCAGAAGTTCCTGAAGGTTACGAACGAGTTCGCAGTGATGCAAAACTCACATGCGTCACAGGTTTTACCAACTATGAATGCTTAAAAGAATTTAACTTTGTCAAAAAAGTCATTCGAAATAGCGGATTAGAGGGCATCAAAAAGGTCAATGAAGCAATCCAAACTTATAAAAATATCGAGCAGGTGGCGTGATGATCATTGAAGAAGTCAAACAAGAATTAAGAGCTGAAATTGAATTATTCAAAGCCGAAGCACTGAAAACGCATGTTGTTGCATGTTGGGCAAACTCATATACCAATTCAGATCCATTTGCTTATGCTGTGAATAACGAAAATGAAATATTTTGGATGAAAACACAGGCGCATCAACTTTGGCAGTTTTGGCAATCTGCTAAAGCAAATGTAATACCAAAAGATTTTGTTCTGGTGAAAATTAGAGACATCCGTGAAGTTATTTCCAATGCTAGTGATGCTATGTGTGATGAAAAAACATCTACTGTGTACAACGAAACTGGCAAACCTTCAACTTGGTTTGATCATTACACTGCTGCTGAGAGTGCAATTTTAAATATTATTGATACACAGGAGCAAAGCTAATGACAGCCCTGATTTTCGACACTGAAACCCACAAATTACATGGCGATATTATCGAAGCAGCTGCGATGGAAGCATATTTTTGGGAGTTATCTGGCAGAAAGGAATTTTTACCTACTATGTTTGAGTACCAAAAACGCTTTAAGCCAAGTGAGCCGATCGGCTTAGGTGCAATGGCAGTTCATCATATAGTCGATGAAGACTTGGTCAAATGCCCATCATTTACTAAGTTTCAAATGCCAAAAGATGATGTTAAATACTTAATTGGTCACAATATTGACTATGACATTGCAGCCATCAATCGTGCAGGGACAGAAACCAATGGCATCAAAGCAATTTGTACATTGGCAATGGCGCGATATATATGGCCAACATTGGAAGCGCATAATTTAACGGCATTGGCTTACCACATTAGTTCCGATCGCAAAGCGACAAGACGTGGCCTACGCAATGCACATTCAGCATTAACGGATTGTAAAACTACATTCTCACTGGTTGCACGTATTATTTGTGAAAAGAATATCACCAGTTTAGAGGAGTTATGGGAATTTTCAGAACTGGCTAGATACCCAACCCACATATTCTATGGAAAATATAAAGGTTGGGCGATCAAGGACATGGACGATTATGACTTAGGTTGGTTACTGCAGAGAACAGATGAACCATATCTTCGAATTTCACTGCAAAATGAATTTGAAGAACGACATAATATAAGCGAAAACGAAGAGCTTCCGTTTATATAATTCCACACCTTTTAATCACCTCAAAAGCACCTCCACTTGGAGGTGCAACCGCATAAAATATCCCCAATACTTTAAAATACTTAAATGTAGGTAAAATCATGTCTGCAGGACTCGAAATACGTGGTAAATCCATGCGGATTTGGATAAAAACCAAATCAACAGAAACACCCATCAAAGAAACCCTCGACTGGGCACATACACCAGAAAATATAGAACGTGCAAAAAAACTGGCGGATCTCATTAAACTTGAGATCCAACTCGACCAATTCGACTTGGGAAAACACTTCCCAAACTCAAAACACATCAAAAAAAATCAAATCGCATACTATGCAAAAGTTTGGCAAACTATGGCTGTTAAAGAAGTTGCTCCAATCACATACGACAACTATCTCAGTAAAATTAATCTCCATGTCTTACCACGATGGGGCAAAACTCACCCCAAAGATGTAGATACCGTTTCAGTAAAAAAATGGATTCACAAACTCAAAGAAACCCTAAATCCAAAAACGATCCGAGAAGTGGTCACACGCCTGGCCACTATCCATGCCATCTGGCGACACGAGCACCAGATTTCGTATAACCCATTTGAATCCATTAATATTCAACAGCTAGATGGTCCTGAACCTGATCCATTTACAAAAACTGAAATAGCATTGATCCTAAATACTTCCACCGATCTAGATATCGAAAATTTACTTCCATGTATTATGTGGACAGGTCTCTCTATTTCAGAGCAGCTTCCCATCGCATGGGAAGACATAGATCTAGATAAAGGTCTTATTTATATCAATCGCTCGTTCGTCAAAAATATTTACCGAGTCACCAAAAATCGTCGTAGAAAACGAGAGTTGAAATTGCTAAAACCTGCAATAGATGCATTGCGTAAACAACATAAAATTACAGGTCACTACAGCCCTAGAATCATTAACGTATTACAACGTGACAACCAAACTTATAAAAAAGAACAAGTCCGCTTCGTATGGATCAACCATGAACAAAATAACCACTTTAAATACCACGAGCTCTGCTACAGATGGAACAAACATCTACGTAAAACCAATGTCCGAAAAAGAGGAGTCAACCAAGGACGCCATACATTCGCCAGCCAACTATTATCCAGTGGCCAAGTTCCTCCAGAATGGATTGCAGATCAGCTTGGGCATACAGATACATCCATGATTTACAAACACTATGGCAAACTCATTGCAGATGATATGCCCGACTACCTCACCAAAATAAACAACTATATCAACCAGTAATATTTATGACTTGAAAATTACCTAAAAATTACAACCCAATCAAAAAGTAAGTGCTTATTTTTATAAGCACTTTTTTTTATTTATTACTCTATTACTCGGAACCAATCAAACAAACTGATTATTAAAATTTTTCTGTCAAAATGGTCAATTAAACAAAAAAGTATTGATAAATATAAAAATAACTTGACGAAATCAAAAAAATGATTTTATTGAGATACTCCCTATAAAATTCCCATATTCATGATTTTTAGCTAAAAAATATCAATAAATAATTGGTTTATATGTAGAAAATAAAATCAAAATTAAGGGTTCGAATCCCTCTCTCACCGCCAACGAATACTTACGATGCGCTCATAGCTCAGCTGGATAGAGCACTTGGCTACGAACTAAGGGGTCGGGAGTTCGAATCTCTCTGAGCGCACCAATTTAACAAGTATTCGAAATTAACGAAGCCTTTATTATAGGCACACAAGTAATGCGCTCATAGCTCAGCTGGATAGAGCACTTGGCTACGAACTAAGGGGTCGGGAGTTCGAATCTCTCTGAGCGCACCAACTTAAACAATCAACCGCTTAATTGCGGTTTTTTTGTTTTATAATATCGATAAAATTGATCTGTTATTTATTTCATGTCATTGATTAAACTTATCTTAATCGTCTTGTCCATTTCCGTTCTGAGTTTGATTGCGTATAAAATTTGGCAGCCTTCGCCAGCCCAATATGAAGATTATCGCGCATTATTCTGCTTGGTGATTCAAAAAGATGATTTAACAGAAAAAGATCAGATTTTCATGGAAATGGAAAAAGTGCAAAAACACTCTTATCCAGATTACGCATTGCATAAGCCCACTTTTAAAACACGATTTGCGCGTCTGGTCTTTTCTGAGTTTCAGGATTTAAAATTAGCTGAGCAACAACAAGCTCGAAAATCTTTAAAGGATTGTGAGAATTTACTTGCTTGGAAATGATTTGATGTTGTCGCAACAAGATGAAATAGTTAAAACAAGATATCAAGCTATGAATGCATGAAATACGGGATGGTTATCAATTTGCAAATGTGAAAGATCCATAAGGACTCTCTGTTTCTATTTCTAGCCGTTTATATCAATCATCGTAAAACCGCATCATAACGCGTTAAAAAGATAAAAACTTACACGCTTAACTTCAATGCATTAAATATAGAATTGTTCAAACGTAGATATATTTATACGGGAAATGTATACACCATTTATCTTAATTACGCATTTTATACATATGACGCGTGTATAAATCGTTGTATTATCAATAATAATACATAATTATAGGTGGGTTGTTACAAACTATAGTAGTTGTTTTAAGCTTTTTTTAAAACCGAACTAGATCATAACTGAGACTTAAAATGATTGAAGCAAAACTGCCTGAAAATGAATTGGGACGGATGCATGCCTTAAATGAGTATCAGATTTTGGATACCATGGCTGAACAATGTCTAGATGATCTTGTTTTGTTGGCGTCAAAAATTTGTGAGGCACCAGTTTCTATTATTAGTTTGATCGATGAAAGCCGCAGTTGGTTTAAATCCTCTTATGGCGTACCGCGTGGAGAAGTTGAGCGAAAATACAGTATTTGTAGCCATGCGATTTTGCAGCAGGACATCTTTATTATAGAAGATACTTTGCTTGATGAAAGATTCCATGATAATCCAACAGTAAAAAGTGATCTCGGGATTCGTTTTTATGCAGGCGCGCCATTAAAAACCTATGATGGTTTTAATCTGGGTACCTTGTGTGTTCTTGATTCTAAACCACGTCAATTAACTTCTGATCAGTGTCAGGCACTTGCTGTATTAGCAGCTCAAGTCGTCCAACAGTTTGAGCTGCGTAAATCCAATTTTGAAATACAGCAAAAAAATAAAGAATTAGAATACTTAAATGCAAGTAAAGATAAGTTTTTTTCCATTATTGCTCATGACTTACGCGCACCATTTCATGGCATCTTAGGCTTCTCTGATGTATTAGAGACAGAAATCGAAACACTGGATGAACAGGGCATTCGTGATATTGCAGGTTATTTGCGCAGTACAGCCCAAGCGACGTTTAAGCTTCTGGAAAATTTATTGCAGTGGGCGATGTCGGAAGGTGGCGCAATTGTTTATAACCCGCAATCTGTCAATATGGCAGAACTGATGTCAGATGTTTGTGAAATTCTTCAGGCAGTTGCACAGAAAAAAAGTATTCAGATCGAATGTAATATCGAAAAGGATTTATATTGCTTTGTCGATTTAAACATGATGCTTTCGGTATTTCAGAATCTTATTTCCAATGCCCTCAAATTTACACCGAATGGTGGTCAAATTTATATATCAGCCTTAACCCAAAATGGACAAGTCGAAATTACCGTCCGTGATACAGGTGTTGGTATGTCAGATGAATCATTTCAAAACTTTAACCAGAGAAAGCAGATTCGCAGTGAAAAAGGTACGGATGGCGAAAAAGGATCTGGTTTAGGACTCTTGCTGTGTTTACAGTTCATTGAAAAAAATCGTGGAAATGTACAAGTGACAACGCAAAAGGACGAAGGGACCATATTTACAATTTGTTTGCCTATCGATCAAACTCATCTTCCAAGCATAAATCATGAACTCAGAATGATAGGATAATCTTTCATCAGTATAAATTTTAAAATAATGCCTAATAACTAAACGTTTGGTGACAGTTTTGTGAAAAAAGACTTATCAATGCAAAAAAAATGCGTATAATGCGCTCCATCAAGTACGCGCTCATAGCTCAGCTGGATAGAGCACTTGGCTACGAACTAAGGGGTCGGGAGTTCGAATCTCTCTGAGCGCACCAACTTGAACTCAATATGAGTTAAATTAAACCACTTTTTAAGTGGTTTTTTTGTGCCTATCATAAATGGCATTTCTTACAAAATTATTTCATTTTCTCTTTAATTTTTAGACTAAAGACCGCATTGCCACTGGCTGCGGGCAACATATCGTGATAAGGCAAGCTACGCATTGCGCGTAATAAAAACGGCGCTTTTTCATCAATTTTGGCGGCACTGGTCATTTTAAATAGTGTGCCATTATTCTGTGGCAGTAATTGCATCCCTCCTTTAACAAAGCGTAAATCACCACCAATGGCATTATATTGTGATTGATTGGAGTCGATATGGTTAAAACGCATTTTAAAATCAAATGGAATATTAATAACCCCTAATCCTACCGAAACCCGAAAATGAGCGTCCTGTAATTGGGGGGCAGGAGAGCTCAATTCCACTTTTTTAATTTGTCTTGGAAATAAACTTTGAAAAGACACAGGATTGAGCCAGTTTTGCAGTTGCTGCGGTGTTTTTGCGTAATACTGATATGTTGTGGTGAAACGCATTGTTTCACGTCCTTGAGGATAAGGTATCGAGGACGCAGGTTGAATAAAAGACACTGGATATCCCGTACTTCGGCTTATTTCACTTATTTTTCTAATTTGATTGCTCGTCAGTTGTAACGGCGGTAATTGATTCGCATCAAGTGCCGTGGTTTGAGTTTTTGTCCATTTACGTTGTAAAGACTCAAGTATAAAAGCATTACTGCCAATCGGGATACCGAGTTTTGCATCAGGTACAGCAGACAAAATCTTGCGAAGTAGAAAACCATTGATCTGATTCAGATCGCCCCATTGCGTCAAGGTAATCAGCGTTTTTTGTGGGCCTAAACTAAACCATTCAAATTTTCCTAGGCCATAGGGTACAGGTGCATCGGTAATCAAACTGGCAATACTGTTATTTCCTATTTGATGTTGCATGGAAATATCTTCGTTAAAATTGAGCACTGGAATGGGGGTAGGAATTTGAATTTTATATTTTACCCGCGTGGTATTACCGTTTTTTTCTTCAATTTTCGCAGATTTTAACGTAGGGAATAAGCCAACATAATGATTGTAATCGGTTAATACTTTGGCAACCTCCTGTGTGCTGACAGGCACAATAATGGCTGAACTGACAAACTGAACGGTCGGTTGAGGGTTTTTCTTTTGGGTAGGTACATTGGTTTTGGTATAAGGTTGTGCATAAATTAAAATATTGTTTTGAGCCAAATCCGCCAGTTGTTGGGGGTTTTGTTGAAATAATGCCAGACTGCTCGGAATGTTTTCATTCCACGTGACAAATTGGGCAGAAATGATGCTGCTATAACTCAAAAGACTAAAAAAAATGCCGCATCCATAGGCAAAGCGTTGCATAACATCCTCGAAACTTATCGTTGTTTTGATTGAGTCTTAAGTGTTTAAAACGTTTTGGCTTCAAAAAAAAGCCATTTTATGTAAATACTGATCAATGTCAGGGGGATTAAATTCTTAATCAAATGTGATCAAGCGCTAAATAAAATAGTCGAACTGGTGTAGTATTTTGAGGGTAATTCATCGCTTATGTTGAACATTTTATGTCAGAACTGAAACCCGCCATTTCATTGCGTTATCAACTCAATTTAGAAGAATCTCAAGACGGCTTTGCACTTGCGACGTTTGGAAAAAAACAATTAACTCGCTTTATTACGCCCGTGATTAGTATTGCGATTATCATTTGGGGTTTTTATCTCGGATTTTCTGGTGTTGGACGTTATTACGTGGCACTCGGTGCTTTTTTTCTGGTGATGCAAATTTTGATGCGTTACTGGTTTTTACCGATGATGTTTAAACGTCAGTTTGTCAAATATCAGTTTGGTAAAAGTGAACAGGGCATCGACTTGTATCAAGATCGTATGGAACTTTATGCGAATGGTCATAAGCAACAATTCGCGTATAGTGAAGTGGTCAATTTTGCCAAAGGTAAATTGACCTATATGATTGAACTGAAAAATCGTACCGTGGTGATTGTGCCAAAACGTGCCTTTAGCGACAGTACACAACAAACTCAGTTTGAAAACACCTTTAAAAAATAATCAACACGTAACGCCATGTAAAGGGAAGTCTTATGAACGCACGACCATCAAAAATTATTTGTGTGGGTAGAAGTTATGCTGAGCATGCCAAAGAACTCGGCAATGCCATTCCCGATCGTCCAGTGTTATTTATTAAGCCACCAAGTAGCTTGATTGGTTTACAGGATGGAATTGAATGGAATCCAGCGAATGGAAGTTGTCATTTTGAATGTGAATTGACCTTGCGAATCGATCAGCCGCTCAAGAATGAAACTGATCCAGCAAAAGCCTTAACCGCGATTGGTGCGGTCACGATTGGTCTGGATTTGACGTTGCGGGATTTACAAACTGAGCTAAAAAATAAAGGTCAGCCGTGGGAGCGAGCTAAAGCTTTTGATGGTGCATGCGTATTGGCCGATTGGGTCGATGTCAGTGAAATTGAAGACTGGAAACATGTGACCTATCGTTTTTATATTAATGATGCAGTTCGCCAACAGGGTGATACAGCCTATTTACTATTGAGTATTGGTGAATATTTGTGCGATATGAGTCAGGCATTTACGATAGAAGCTGGGGATGTCGTCATGACTGGAACACCCGCAGGCGTAGGGCCGCTGGAACGTGGTGATCAGCTCAAAATGGTGCTCAATGGTAAAACTCAACAATTTGTTTGGGAAACCTTTGTTAAAGCCTAATTTTGCTGTGATGAAGAAAGCCTGCAATATTCAGCAGGCTTTTTATTACTTAAAGATAATTTGAAATCTCAATCAGATTTTGATCTGGGTCACGAATATAGACCGATAAAATAGCACCCATTGCACCTGTACGCTGGATCGGGCCTTGTTCGATATTAATATGCAGTTGTTTTAACTGTTGAATGATGTGTTCTATCGGCGTTTCGCTGATAAAGCAAAGATCGGCAGAACCTTGGGTTGGGAAAGCGGCTTTCGGTTCAAATTCATGCCCTGCTTGGTGTAGATTGATTTTTTGAGAACCAAAGTTAAGCGCTTTGCGATTTTCCCCAAACTCAATCACTTCAAAATTTAATACGTGTTGATAAAAGTTACAGGTCGCTTCAATATCTGCAACAGTCAGCACTAAATGATCAAGATGAGAAATTCGTATAATCTGATCTCCATTTTTTTTAAATCATTGATTTGATGATGCTTGCAAAGGTTTTAGCGCAGTTATCACGATAAAAATGGCCACAGCAACGAGTGCCAGTGTCAGATATACAACAGCATGCCAACCGCCGTATTGCCAGAACCATCCCCCTACAGAACCAATGATGCTTGAACCCAAATAATAAAATAACAAATACAGTGCAGTTGCATGCCCTTTGGCCTGTTTTGCTTCCAGTCCAACGTTGCTGCTGGCAATAGCATGTGCAATAAAATACCCTGTGGTAATGGCTGCAATTCCAATAATAATCGCAAATAAACCAGCGTTTAGGGTGAGCAGAATTCCCGCCAACATAAAACCAAAACCCATCAACATTGCCATTTTTCTGCCAAATTTGTCTACCAGAGAACCTGCAAGCGATGAGGAAATCATCCCTAAACTATAAGATAAAAAGATGAGACTGATCTGGGTTTGACTGAGTTGATAAGGTGTAGCAGCCAAGCGAAAAGTGACATAGTTAAATAAGGTGACAAAAATACTGGTAATGAGAAAACCGATCGCATAAATACGAACCAGTCGAGGATTTTTTAAATGATTTTTCCAAGCAGATAAATGAAACTGAAGTTGTATCCCTTTTTGTGCAATAAAATTTTGAGATTTAGGTAGTAACCATAAGAATCCTAAAGCGCAGATCAGGCAGATTACACCTAATACACCCAGTGCAACACGCCATGAGAAATATTGTGTCAGTAAACCCATTCCAACACGACCCATCATGCCGCCAAACGCAGTTCCTGCAATATATAGCCCCATGGTTTTACCCAAATGAGCTGGATGAATTTCTTCAGCAATCCATGCCATTGCAACGGCTGGAACGCCTCCGATCACAAAACCTTGTACCGCACGGGCAATGAGTAAAATATGCCAATTGGGTGCAAAGCCACACAAAATATTCAGCAGTGCGGCTAAGCCCATCGAAACGAACATCAGTCCTTTGCGACCTAAGGCTTGAGAAAAAGCACTGGACAATAAAATGGAAACTGCCAGTAATCCAGTGGTCAGTGACAAGGCAAGCGCACTGGTACCTGGGCTGATATGAAATGTATGGGTAAATTCAGGTAACAATGGTTGTACGCAGTAAATCATGGAGAAACTTGCAAAACCGAGTAAAAACAGTGCAAGCCCTGCTTTTAGATAAGCAGCTGTGCCACGGCTAATCCAATGTTCAGTATTGGCCTTATGAATAATTTGAGGTGAATCAATACCGCGTTCAGACTCGCTTACTGTTGAAGGAATCGTCATGAAATAAACCAGAGTTTTTTAAAAAGAAGAGAGTGTGTTGGCAGTGCTTGCCTAGCTGCCAACAGGGTGAGAATAGCAATTTGAGTATTATTTGTCTAATATATATAAATATCAATCACTATATGTTTTATATATGGAACTGCGTCATATTCGTTATTTTTTGGTGGTTGCAGAAGAAAAAAGTTTTACTCGTGCAGCACAGCGTTTGGGGATTAGTCAGCCGCCCTTAAGCATGCAAATCAAAAATCTGGAAGATGAGATTGGAACAGAGTTATTTTATCGTTCGTCGCATGGTGCAGAATTGACCGCCGCAGGGCAGGTTTTTTTGAATGCGGTACAGCCGATTCAACAGCGAGTGGATGATGCTGTGAGTTTGGCTCAACAAATGGCGAACGGTGAACTAGGGCAATTACGTCTGGGTTTCACTGGAACCGCCATGCTTAATCCAGTCTTACCTCATAGTATTCGTTTGTTTCAGCAGCAATACCCTAAAGTCCAACTTCGTTTAGAAGAAGGAAATTCTTTGGTTTTAATTGATCGATTGCTGAATGATCAGCTTGATATTGCTTTAATTCGTCCACCCCACCATGTGCCTATAGATATTCATATTCAGACTTTAATGTACGAGCCGCTAGTGGTAGTGATGCCTTTAGAACATGTGATTGATCAGCAACAAGACATCCAGCTTAAATTGTTAAAAGATGAAAATTTTATTATGGCTGCACATTCGGTGAGTGCAGGTTTGCATGATGCTGTACTGGATGCCTGCCGTAGTCATGGACTTGAACCCAAAATTGGACAAAGTGCCCCACAAATTGTATCAATTGTTTCACTGGTAGCCGCAAACTTGGGGGTGTCATTGGTGCCAGCCTCCGCCATGCAATTAGGCATTAAAGGCGTACAGTATTTACAAGTGGCTGAACCTAAACCCGTAGTGGGGTTCTCTCTTGCTTATCGACGAAATACGCATGCCCAAGCTGCGATCAATTTTTCTAGTCTTATTCAGTCTTTACTGAAAAACGATTAAATGTATTTACCCTGCCGAAAATGTTTTTCTAAATTGATCAGGAGTAAGGCCCATCCAGCGTTTAAATAGATTAATAAAAGCTGTTGCACTGGCATAACCTAAATCTAGCGCGATACTTTCTACCGTATGACCTTTTTCAAGTAAGGGGAGAGCCTGCATGACGCGTAAGCGCTGTCTCCATTCATGTAATGACATGCCAAGTTCACTTTGACTATAGCGTGCCAACGTTCGCTCGCTGGTATTAACCAGTTGTGCCAATTCTGCCAAAGAACGATGATCAGACGGATTTTGTTTTAAATGGTCAAGTAAAGGCTGTAACAATGGATGTGACGTTGTAGGTAGATAACTTCCTACAATTTGAGCATGTTGAAGTTGATCTAATAACACATACAATAATCGTAAATGTTCATCTGGGTCTGTCTGTGCCACTACATTATTTTTAAGGTGTTCCATAATCGCAGGAACCAGTGCAGAACTAAGGAGAATTCCTGCATGTTTTGGCATGTGCTGACATAAAGATTCATGAATATACACCGTACAATGTGTCACTTTTGTCCGATTCAGTCCGCTATGTTTTAAATGCGGTGGTAGCCACAAACCATAAGGCGGCGGGGTTAAATAATGAATTGAATCGACATTTACCTCCAAAACACCATGATATGCGTAAATAAATTCTCCCCATGCGTGTTCATGTTGCGGATAAATGGTTTCGGCAGGCGCATCTCTCACCTGACACCAGAGCGGTGCGGGAATATCATTACAGGCAGGGATTTCCAAAAATTTTTTGATGAGATGCGCTGTTTTTTTCATAGCGGTATTTGAGTTGAGTTGCCTGTATTGGGTGATAAGTTGTCTGATTTGAACTATATCATTTAAATAGGTCAGCGCTATAGTCCATTTTCATTGATTGAATAAAGGAATAGACGGTGGATGATCGGAAGGCGTTAGATGCACGTGCATCTGGTCTCATGGTCGTGCTCTGCATGATCTGGGGCTTACAGCAAGTCATTTTAAAAATGGCTGCTCCCGATATTTCACCCATCATGCAAATCGCATTACGTTCAGGGCTAGCCGCAGTTTTAGTCTTACCACTTTTGTGTCGAGAAAAAAATATCCAACTTTTGGCACCCGTTTATTTGCGTTCAGGGCTATTGGTGGCTTTTTTCTTTGCGCTTGAGTTCTTTTTACTCGCTGAAGCCATTCGGCATACCTATGCTTCGCATACCGTAGTATTACTTTATACAGCCCCCATTTTTGTTGCATTGGGTTTGCACTGGAAACTTCCCGCTGAACGTTTAAGCATTTTACAATGGTCAGGAATTGGCATTGCTTTTTTGGGAGTCATCCTTACTTTCATTCGACCACAGACCGTGCAGGGGATTGATACACAGTCGATTTTGTGGGGCGACGGTTTAGCACTTATGGCTGCAATCGCATGGGCTGCAACGACCATTTCGATACGTTTGACACCACTTTCCCAAGCACCTGCTACCCAAACCATGTTTTATCAAATGTTGGGTGGTTTCATTGTATTGATGATTGTGGCATGGATTACAGGGCAAACTGAGATTCACTTTACTCCATTGGCAGTGGGGAGTCTGATTTTTCATACATTTGTCGTTTCTTTTGCGAGTTTTCTGGCGTGGTTCTGGCTATTAAGAACATATTTGGCGTCACGTTTAGGGGTATTTTCATTTCTTACCCCGATTTTTGGGATGGGATTTGGTGTTTACCTGCTCAATGAAAAACTGGAACTAAATTTCTTGATTGGAACGGCTTTGGTGTTGCTGGGTGTGATTGTGGTCAGTCTGCCAGGTTGGATACAATCGAAGAGGCTTAAAATCTAAATATGAAGATACCGTTTTAAATCAAACGATATCTTCAAATTATTATTTCTCTTCAAAAATAGTTGAAAGAGGAATAGCCAGTTTGGCAGCCAGATAATCATCCGATTCAATCAAGGCAGGCCCTAGTTTTTGCATCCATTCATCATCAGGGTGAATATTTCCAACATCCTGACGACGCGGTAAGGAAAAAGGTAAAGCGGTATAAAATGACCAGAAATCGACTTGTGATAAATTTCTGACTAAAACATATTCATCTTTATCAGTACGTTTGATCAAGTTCTGCTTTTCTAGCATTTCCACATAGCCTGGCCAGCGTCCAATTTCACCACGCCCCATAATATCCAGTGCTTCAAGATCCGTCACACTTTCACCTAGTTTCTGTTTTTTATAAAAAAGTTCCAGTACATCCAATAGCATGAGCACAGGGTGTCGAGTCTGAATTTTTTGTGAATGAAAGGCGGTCAATGCATAGCTGACTTCAACGCCAAGAAGCACAATATTCCATGAAAGAAAAATCCACAATAAAAAGATGGGGATCGCAGCAAAAGCACCATACACCAGTTCATAACTGGTAAAATTAGACATCGCGAAACTAAAAATGTTTTTGAGTAATTCAAAGAGTGTGGCACTAAAACAAGCCGCAATGATGGCTGAATAAATGGGAATCGTTCGATTTGGAATTGTCCAATATAAAAAGAAAAATCCAATAATCGTCAATCCAAATGAAATCAGCCATAGCACAAAAGCACCATTTAGCTCATAGCCTGCAAAATTATTGCTGAGGATATTCATGGATGCGACAGCAGAAGAAATGACGAAGGCACTTCCTAATAAAATAGGCCCAAGTGAAATAATGGTCCAATAACGCATAAAACCGACGATGCCACCACGGGTTTCACGCACCCGCCAAATACGGTTAAATGCGGTTTCAATGGTACTAAGCATCATCACGGTCGTAACAAACAAAAATAACACCCCGATGACAGTCAAATTACTGGATTTCTCGGTAAATGAATTTAAGATTCGATCAAAGGCAATGGTACTTTTGGGCAGAAAATTACTGTAAATGAGCTGCTGTAATTGTTGTCTAGCAGGTTCAAGTGCTTTAATGGAGGAGATAATCACCAAAAAAACCGTCAACATTGGAACCACTGCAAATAACGTGGTGTAAGTCAGTGCCCCTGCATGTTCACGACAACGATCTGCTTCAAAACGACGCAGTACAAACAGGATAAACTGAAACCATGTTTTATCGTAAAAAGGTAACTTTTTTAAAAAATTCAGCATAAAAATAAAGTCTCATTTTTTTGATCTTTTTAGGTTTTCCATGTAAAGCTTAACCAAAAAAGGCCATAAATATCGTATAGTTTTGTTTTTAATACCTCATTTTAAAATTATGCAGTCTTATATTCTTGTCCTTTATTACAGTAAGTATGGTTCAACCAAACAGATGGCACATCTCATTGCCAATGGCGTAGAAGCCGCAGGTATGCCAGTAAAAATTCGAACCGTGCCGCAACTGGCTACGGTCGTTACAGAGGCACAGCCAAGTGTGCCAGCAGAAGGCGATCTCTATTGTACTTTAGATGATTTGGCACATTGTTCAGGTCTGGCACTGGGTTCACCCACTCGTTTTGGCAATATGGCCAGTGAAATGAAGTATTTTTGGGATCAAACCACGAGCCTTTGGCTAAATGGAGCATTACATGGCAAGCCTGCGTGTGTATTTACTGCATCGGGTTCTATGCATGGTGGTCAGGAAAGTACTCTGTTGACCATGCTTCCGCCTTTATTTCATCACGGTATGATGATTTTGGGCTTACCTAATTCGATTGCCGCGCTATCTAATACGAAAACAGGCGGCACCCCTTATGGCGCAAGTCATGTCAGTGGTCCAAGACATGATCAGGAATTAAGTCAGGATGAAAAAATATTGTGTGAAGCAATGGGCAAGCGTTTGGCTGAAGTTGCGCTGAAATTATCTTGAAATCCAGATCATAGTGATGTGTTAAATTATATTCCAATCGCGATGTATCGATTTTTAAAATGAGCCATTTCAAATGGACAAACTTTAAAGCGACAAATGGCTAGATTTCTTTCAAAACGGTTGGACTATTCTTTTTTTTCTGCGTAGCAGAGAGATAAAAAGCACTTCCGAAAGAAATCTACTGCTTAAAACGATAACCACATTTTAGGCATTTATAATCTTGAAAAATATTTTTATCGATCATTACGCCCGCTTTTTTCCCAAAACGATTACCTAAAAAACCACCCGTAATTCCAACACTAATCGCACCGACAAAGGTTCCGACTGTTCCCCCTACAATCACCCCTAAAGGTCCTGCGACAGTGCCAATGGCCGCACCAATCGATGCACCAGAGGCCGCACCCCCTACTGTTCCAGCGGCTGCGCCTGCTGAGGTTAAAAGTACACCACCAGCTTTTTGTAAAACTTGTTCATGATTGCGTTGTTCAAGATCGGTCGAACCACATTTAGGGCAGACTACTTTTGTTTCCGTTTCTTTTTGCGCTTTACCCATGTAATTCAATTTCCTATTTTTCTTCAAATCATTCTAGCCGAATCATAGCTCAATAGTTTAGCGCAGTTGTAAATGAAATGATGAAAATAGCAGAAAAATGCGTGATGAGCGTTAAATGACGCTGTTTAAAATCTGACAGAAATAAAAAAAGCGCCGAAGCGCTCTTTTAGATCATTCAAGGAATTCTGCTCGAATTATTCTTTGACAAAAGTCACTTTACCATCGGTTAATGATTGAACTCGTGCTAGAGATTCAACGCGATAACCTTTTTCGATCAGTAGATCACGACCAGACTGGAATGATTTTTCAATCACAATTCCAACGCCTACAATTTCGGCTTGCGCTTGATGAATCAAATCAATCAAACCTAAAGCAGCCTGACCATTTGCCAAAAAGTCATCAATCACTAAAGCTTTATCGCTTGAGTTGATGTGTTTATTGGAAATGGCAATGGTACTTTCAGTTTGTTTGGTAAATGAAAATACTTTGGCACGGTACAAGTCATCTTTCAGAGTCAATGATTGATATTTGCGTGCAAAAATCACAGGAACACCCAGTTCAAGACCTGTCATAATCGCAGGCGCAATACCAGATGCTTCAATGGTAATAATCTTGGTGATGCCTGCATCTTTGAAACGAGCAGCAAACTCTTTACCAATTTTCTGCATCAGTACAGGGTCAATTTGGTGATTTAAGAAAGCGTCGACTTTCAAAACTTGATCAGATAGAACGATACCTTCTGTTAAGATTTTCTGTTCTAGTGCATGCACGGGAGAATCCTCTAGGGCGGATGCCTTTTCAGCAAAAGCGTATTTTAAAAAGCATCCAAAAAAATGCAAGCCAAAATCGACAATTCTTAGTTAGTTTTACCAGAATAACCTGTTAAGAGCAGTCCATAAGAAGTTTTCTCATCGACATGACTGACTTTCACAGGTAAGTAATCCAGTTTAGGGGCTAACCAAAACGTGGTATTACGACCTGGTTTATTGTCATATTGAATAATGACTTTAATGGTATTGAATGTACCATAAGGGGTTTTGATATTTTCAGTCCCTTGTTTCACAAAACGGCGTGTATCAATACCTTTGGCATCCGCAATTGGGTAGGTGGCTTTTATACCATTTCCCTTTAAATCTTCGCGAATTTGTAATTCAGCATTGAGTTCATCAAGTACCCCCGCTTTCCAAGCAAACGACCGTTTTTTATCATCTTTTTGAGTGTTAATGGTTTTGCTGGATGGGTTGAAATTGATATTCATGGTGTTGTTATGCACCAGAATCTTACTGCTACGGCTAAATTGCTGTGAACTAATTTGCCCATTATTAAAGCTAAATTTACTAATTTCACTGGCAGAAGCAATCACACCTGCTTTCGCAGAAAAATCATAAGTCCAGTTATTGCCTTGTTGGCTTAAGGTTCGTGTTCCTGAACCCATATTTTTCCCATTATAGGAAAATTGATAACTTGCCTTAAAAGGACTCATGGCGAGTGCATGACTGGAAAAGCCTGTAAATAACAGTGCTGTGGTCAGACTAGCTGCCAAAGTCATGGTTTTCGTTACATGAAGTGCCATAAGAAAGTTCCTGATGTCATAAATGAAATAGTGAAAGAGTCTTCAATCATTCCAGATAGTATTACATTTCGTGATGAAGAAAAACGCAGTATTTCCGTATGCATTGTTTCATTATGTTGATATTTAATGTCTTTATGCGTGTTTTGTTTCTGAGCTTATTCATTTTTTTGTCGTATCGGAGTGACCGTGGTTTCTGCAAGTTCTAACTCTTCTTCGGCAGCATCCTCTTGATCTCTTGGCTTACTCAGTCCTTTATTAAAGAGTGCCATAAAGTTGACATTGCCCAGTACCACCAGCTCTGCTTCTCTCAGTTGTGCATGATTAACATGAACTTTGGAAAGTGCATCGATCACACTACGGTTTTTGCCTAACCAGCGATTTAAATCTAAAAATAAAAGCTCATCTTTGACTTTGACTACCTCGAAACGCTCAAGAATCGGGCCGAGCGGATCTTTGCGCAATATTTTGTGATAGAAAAAAACATAACTGTTAAATGCGATTTTCTGTAAGGTATTTTTAAATTTGGCTTCAACAACCTGTGTGTCGCTAATTTGTTCAAAGACTAGAAGTTGGGTGTCTTTATTGAGCTCCATTTGGATCAACTTTAAATCGACCGAAAGTGTGGTACTCAATCCTTTAAAATGTAAACTGGCATACAAACGTAGCCAACCCTCGTAGACATCGGCATGTAAATCATCCAGAAAACTGAGATTATCCGTTACATAGCGTTTAAAGGTGGCATTTAAGAATACTTGTGAAACTGGAATTTCGCGTTCTTCTTCGATAAATTCTTCGGCTTTTTCATAAGCTCGACGCAAATGTTTAGAAATCGATGACAGTAATGTTGGCATAAAGGCTGTCCAAAAAATAGCTGTTTTGGTCGATTGCAAAATTACAATCTAATCTAAAACATGAAAAAAATGAGTTTATTTGTTGCAGTTTAGCAAAATTAATTGCTACATTTTTAAAACTTCAAACCTTATTGTTATTGGCTTTGAAGTGGGTCACGCTTTTATTTAAAAATGAATAATGGTTTTATTTTATCCTGTTTTCACAGGTGGGGATGCAACATTTTGTTAGTTGAACACAATGTTTAAAAAAAATGTAGGTTATTTTCCAGTGATTCGACACTGGTGGCAGGATTCTATTTTATTGGCTGCAATTGCGATTGCAATCGTGCTGCATATTTTCGTTTTGCTGATTCATTTCGCCATGCCTGCGCCATCGGATACTGCGACCAAAGAAATTGCGGTATCGATCCGTCCAAGTACCGATCAGGTTGAGCATGCCGACTTTTTAGCACAGGCAAATCAAAAAGGATCTGGAAAATTTCATGATTCACACCGTATGTCGAGTGATCTGCCCAAAGCCATGCCTGATCAAAGCTCAGGTGAGTCACCAACACAAACCCTTGACCATATTCAGCAACAACGTGAGCTAAAATTTGAAGAAAAAGTGCTGATGACGGTATTAAGCTGGCAAAAACAAGCGGAAGAAAACCAGCGAAAAAAAGCACAGGATGATTTACAAAGCCAGTTTCAAGCTAAAGCAGCCATGGTCGCGAGCATTGAGGCGCAATATTTACAGCGTCAGCAGAATTTTAGCCGACAGCAACGGATTAAAACCGTAGATGGTATTCAAGCCAAGCAAGATGCATCAGCAGCCTATTTAAATAAATTTCGTGAAAAAGTGGAACTTTATGGCAACCGTTATTATCCAGATGAAGCCAAACAACAAAATTTAGCAGGTGAAGTTCGACTCATGGTGGTGCTGAATGCACAAGGCGGCATTCGTGCGATTCGTTTAATCGAGAGTTCTGGACATCCAATACTGGATGAGGCTGCCAAAGCATCGGTACGCCGTGGCGCACCGTTTGGTCGTTTTGATGCAGGAATGAAAGATATTTCCGAATTACGGATTATCCGAACATGGAAATTTAACCCAGCACAGGCTGAGTTTGAAGTGCATTAGACGTATTCATTGAAATACTGAAAGCTACCGCTCCAAATATGGATTTTCCAATCCCAACTTGGCTAAAATTTCGATTTCTAGCGCTTCCATTTCTTCTGCGTCTTCATCACTCAGTTCATGGTCATAACCCAGTAAATGCAGAGTGCCATGTACCAGCATATGCATAAAATGATCGTGTGCTGTTTTATCTTGCTCAATGGCTTCTTGTAGCACAACAGGAATACAAATGACCAAGTCACCCAAAGGGCGGGCATCCAGTAAAGGTAAAACTTCTTCAGGAATATCACTCGGAAAAGACAGTACATTGGTCGATTTATCTTTACCGCGATATTCCAGATTTAGACGATGACTCTCTTCATGATCGACACAGGCAATCCCAATTTCACAATCACTGTCAATATCCACATGACGTAATGTCACTTCAATGGTTTTTTTAAGTTGAACACGCTTCAAGACTAAATCAGAAGATTTAAATTCTTGTTGTAAACTAAGATTAAGCTTCAAACCTGATCCTTCATAAAAATAGGGGAATGCATGGCAATCCCCTGATTTTGTAAGTTGATAGACAACTTGATGAATATATTAAACTTCCTGATGCTGGGCATCTGCCGCGGCATCATGTTCATTCATCAAGGCTTCTTGTCGTGCTTTGCGTTCAGCACGTGCTTCTGCACTTAAGCGATTTTGTTCAGAGTCCCAGCCTTCATAGGCTTCAACAATTTTCTGAACCAGTTGATGACGTACCACATCACGTGAATGAAAACGGGTAATGTGAATTTCTTTAATCGGTTCTAGTACACGTAAAGCATGCGCTAAACCAGATTGCTGTCCGCGTGGTAAATCGACTTGCGTGATATCGCCCGTGATGACAGCACGTGAACCAAAGCCTAAACGGGTGAGAAACATCTTCATCTGTTCAGGCGTAGTATTTTGCGCTTCATCCAAAATCACGAAAGAATGATTCAGTGTGCGACCACGCATATAAGCAAGTGGTGCGACTTCAATCACCTGACGTTCAATCAGTTTGGCTACTTTTTCGAAACCCAACATTTCGTATAAGGCATCATAAAGAGGGCGCAAATATGGATCGATTTTTTGAGCTAAGTCACCTGGCAAAAAGCCAAGTTTTTCACCTGCTTCAACGGCAGGTCGAACAAGGAGGATACGCTGGATTTCATTGCGTTCCAGCATGTCGACAGCCGCAGCAACGGCAAGATAGGTTTTACCTGTTCCTGCTGGCCCGATTCCAAACGAAATGTCACTTTGTAAAATACGCTGCACATAACGCTTTTGGTTGGTACCACGAGGGTTAATACGACCTTTGGGAGTTTGTAGCCAGACATTATCCAGACCTGTATGTTCCTGTTCGGAATCATCCATAAGCTCTCGATCAGTCTGACTGCCCTGAATCATCAGGTGTAAGATATCGGCACTAATCTGGCTGGAAATTTCTGATTCATCATAAAGACGCTGGAGCAGTGATTCTGCTCGTTCGACTGCATCAATGTCACCATCGATGTAGAACGCGTCACCACGATGAGTT
The DNA here is from genome assembly GCF_003938865.1 of Acinetobacter sp. FDAARGOS_515. NCBI lineage: Bacteria > Pseudomonadati > Pseudomonadota > Gammaproteobacteria > Moraxellales > Moraxellaceae > Acinetobacter > Acinetobacter sp. FDAARGOS_515. Next base: position 1,753,535 of record NZ_RKIX01000003.1, read on the forward strand.
ATTTGTACATCTAAACGCTGTTCAATCTGCTTCAAGTGACCGTTGTATGCACCTAACATGCTTTTTAAACGGGTCATTGAAACGCCGGGAAAAGTAACGGTACGTCGAATCGCTGCAGTCAAAGAGTTATCCTTTTTCTAGCCTTGTTCTAATACCCTTACATTACGCCACGTCAGGCTCAAGATTCAAGAGTTCACCATAAACTAAATTCAAAGTTTTGATCTCGGTAATCTCAATCTCCGCGAAGCGTCCCACCCATGAAGGATCTCCGATAAATGTAACCAGTCGTGTATTGTCCGCAGTCCCGACTAAAAGATCTGGATTTTTCTCGGAAACATTCTCAATTAATACTCGTTGTACTGTACCTAACATGGCATCAGTTTTACGAATACTAGACTGTTTGATCCAGTGTTGAACTTTTCCTAAACGCTCTTTTTTGACTGTTTCGGATGTCGTATCTTCTAGTTCAGCCGCGGGTGTCCCAGGGCGTTTTGAGTACACAAAACTATAAGAATGATCGAAATCCAAATCCTTGATAAATTGATAAGTTTCTTCAAAATGCTCATCGGTTTCGCCCGGGAAGCCAATAATAAAATCGCTGGATAAATGCATGTCTGGGCGGATTTTACGGAGTTTTGCAATCTTCTCGATATACACATCAATGGTGTGGTTACGCTTCATTGCTTGTAACACGGCATTTGAGCCACTTTGTACAGGCAAATGCAAATGAGACACCATTTGTGGTAAGTCTCGGTAGCATTGAATCAGGTCATCAGAGAACTCAAGTGGATGCGAAGTGGTATAACGCAAACGTCCGATGCCCGGAATTTCTGAAACGAGTCGTAACAATTCAGGGAAGGTACAAATTCCACCTTCGAAAGTTTCACCACGATAACCGTTGACGTTTTGGCCGAGCAATGAAATTTCACGAACACCTTTTTCAGCCAATCCTGCGATTTCAGCCAATACATCATCCAAAGGACGTGACACTTCTTCGCCACGAGTATAAGGCACGACGCAGAATGAGCAGTATTTTGAACAACCTTCCATAATCGAAACAAACGCTTTAAAGCCTTCGACACGGGGTTCAGGTAAAAAGTCAAACTTTTCGATATCTGGAAAAGAAATGTCTACCAGTTTGATTTTATCTTTTTTGGGTTTTTCGACCTGATCCTGATGTTGATCTAGCATCTGTGGCAAGCGATGCAAAGTCTGTGGGCCAAAGACCATATCGACATAGGGCGCACGTTTTTGAATGTTGTCGCCTTCCTGAGAAGCAACACAGCCCCCAACCCCAATAATCAGGTCAGGATTATGTTCTTTAAGCTTGCGCCAGCGGCCTAACTCACTAAATACTTTTTCCTGAGCCTTTTCACGAATCGAGCAGGTATTCATCAGTAGAATATCGGCTTCTTTCGGATCTGTAGTCAGAATATAGCCATGAGAGTCGCCTAAAAGATCTGCCATACGATGACTGTCATACTCATTCATCTGACACCCTTGAGTTTCAATATACAATTTCTTGATTGAGACATCTTGGGTGTGCGCTGGCTGGGTGACAGTGTTTTCTGAGGCAGCTTTGGCACCATTAGGAATGAAAGTTTGAACCGTCATGTAGGCTCCTAAATAAAGTAAACCGGTCTATCGGGATTTGATCCGACGAAAGCGCGCAATTGTAGCAGTATTTGCGACAAAGATCGCGAAATAAATGAAGTGGCTAGATATTGAGCTTTAAATCAAGAAATTTTGCAGACTGTGATAAGTAAGTGATTCGCTAATATGGTTGATTTTTCAATTAAAAAAATGTGAATATTACTGTTGCTGAATCAGCAGTTTACATAACACAACAGTAGCGGGCGTCAAGAGTAATTACACTAGCAGAGCGCAGAAGTGATTGGGGTTTAAAAAAGCGTCTATGGCATGGAAAAAAAAGAGTAAATTTTCAGTGGCAGTTTTCTTTAAAAATAAATGGATTTATACCAGTGCGATCAGTGTCTTAACATCACTTTCAGCATCTGTGGCTTTTGCTGCTGAGGAACAATTTAACGATGCATTACGTGCCGCCAATGCAGGCGATTTAACTGCGCTCGATCAATACCAATTTTCCATGCAAAATGATGTGCTAGGTTATTATCCAGAATATTGGAAACTTAACACTGATTTAGGGTTGCAGCCTGCCACCACCATTATTAATTTTGCCAAGCGTTATCCTAACTCTGCGATGGCTGAAAAATTATCGGCAGATTATGTAGAAGAAAAAGTTAAACAAGGAGATTTGGCAACTGCTCAACCTGTATTGCCGTATGTGACCAATCCAGATCGTGCTGAAAGCTGTGCTGTGGCACAAGTTCGCGCCAGTTCAGGTGATCCACTGGTATTTGCTGAATATAAAGATGTCTGGCTCACCACCAATAGCCAACCCGAGTCCTGTAATGGATTGGGACGCATGATGCAATCCAGCCCACTGATGTCTGCGCAGGATAAACAACAACGTTTGTGGGGGCAGTTACGAGCAGGTCAATCGGGACTGGCTCTGTCCACTGCGCAGACTTTAGGCATGAGTTTATCTCTTGCACAATTGAATCAGATTCAATCCAATCCACTGAATTATTTATGGTCTGCGCCTAAAACTTCCCAGACCGATTATGCCTATCTAATTTTTGCTTTAGGTCGTTTAGCAGATAGTGATTTAACTTCAGCATTGGGCAATGTAAAGCGGGTTGCAGAAGGCACACCGCCCGATGTTCAAAAATATTTATATCGCACGGTGGGGTATATCGGCGGTACCACAGTCATGAAAAATAACTTTAATCGTGAAGTTTTAAATAGTTTTGATTTAAGTTATGGCTATCCCTTCAGTCCAGAAGAAGCGGAAGTGTATGCGCGCCAAGCCATCCGCTTTGGTTCATGGGAAAGTGTGATTCGTGCCATTGATGGCATGTCGGTCAGTCAAAAGCAAGAAGATCGCTGGCAATATTGGTTAGCGCGTGCTTTAGAACAGCGCAATGATCGGCAGGCAAAACAACAAGCGCAGCAGATTTATCAAAAATTGGCTCAGTCAGGTGATGGCTATCATAATTTGTTGGCGCGGGATCATTTGGGAAAAAAATACAATGATATTCCAGCTTACACCCAAGCGACCAATAATGATTTACAGCGATTGAGTCAAGATATTCATTTTCGACGTGCTTTTACTTTGCGCAATGTCAATGCGCCTGATAACTATGTCAATCGCGAATGGAACTGGGCAGTACGTCAGGCGTACTTGAAACAAGATGATGGTTTATTGCTGGCTGCTGCGCAACGTGCCAGTGAAATGGGTTGGTATGATCGTGCAATTTACGCGGCAGACCGTACGGTCAATAAACATAATTATGCCTATCGTTATGTGATGCCTCATCAAGTCACGGTGGTGAATCATAGTCAAAATGCAGGAATTGATCCTGCGTGGGCTTATGGTTTAATGCGTCAGGAAAGTCGCTTTGTAACCTCTGCACGTTCGCATGTCGGGGCAGGTGGACTCATGCAAATTATGCCCGATACAGCAAAACTGATTGCCCGACAAATGGGTGAGACTTACAATCCTGCTGCTTTGACTGATATGAACACCAATGTGCGTTATGGAACATTTTATTTATCCATGATTCAGGGGCAGTTAAGTGGTAATCCGGTGCTGGCAACCGCAGGATATAACGCTGGACCAAATCGTGCTCGCCGTTGGCAGCCTGATTTTCAAGCTTTGTCAGCAGATCAATATACGGAAAGTATTCCATTACTTGAAACACGAGATTATGTAAAGCATGTTATGACCAATGCTGCACATTATGGTGTTCTGTTGGGGCGGGGGCCTCAATCGATAGAACAACGCATGCTTCCCATTCCTGTTCGTAGTACACCTTAAAACAGGATGGCGCTTCTTATGATAACGGTTAAGTTTTTAGTTCGATGAAAAAGAAAAGTTTTACATACCATTGTCTTTCATGGTTGACGGGATGCGTATTGTGGGTAAATGTTATTTTATTTGCTCCGAATTTATATGCCGAATCACCACGCTTACAAGGCTATGTCATGCAAATTCAAATGACACCTGCGGTATGTGCGCTAGATTCTTCGCGGCAAAAACAGCGTAAATGTCTGGAAGGATATTCCCTAACCATTACAGGCTTGCTGCCTGAAACCAGTCATTCGAGTTGTGAAACTACTTCTGCTCCTACATTATCGCCTTTACAAGCCAAAGTTGTGGCACGTGTCATGCCAGATGAAAATGCCCGCGCACAATTGTGGCGTAGTATTGGTGGATGTATTCCTATGTCCGCCAGTCAGTATTTTAGGATGATTATTAATTATGCAGAGCGTTTGAAAATTCCTGCGGATTTAACCAGTGGAATCAATAAGGAAATTCAGAAAAATAATCTACAACAACAGTTTGTTCGCTTAAATCCTTCTTTACCTGCCAATGGTATTCGATTGAGTTGTGAATCTTCACGTTCAGAGCAGATTTTGACAGAAGTTCAGGTCTGTTATCAGGTCAATGGAACCTATAAACAATGTTCTAGTCATGTAGTGTCCAATTGTCCAAATGAGTTCACAATTAAAGGTAGTTATTAATCACTTGGTCGCAATTGATTTGTATTTTCTATCAGACTTTTGTTGAAATTCATTCTCTTTTAAATGCATCTGTTGCGGGTTTGGAGTACAATCTTTGCCGTTTATGATTATTAGATTAAATAGACTATCTGTTTAATCATCTTAACGATCCTCAATTGGAGATAATTACATGAAGCAACCCGTTCGTGTTGCCGTTACTGGCGCTGCAGGTCAAATTGGTTATAGCTTGTTATTCCGTATCGCAAGCGGTGAAATGTTAGGCAAAGATCAACCAGTGATTTTGCAATTGCTTGAAATTCCAGTTGAGAAAGCTCAACAAGCGCTTAAAGGCGTAATGATGGAACTTGACGACTGTGCTTTCCCATTGTTGGCTGGCATGATCGGTACTGATGATCCTAAAGTTGCGTTTAAAGATGCAGACTACGCATTGTTGGTAGGTTCTCGTCCACGTGGTCCTGGTATGGAACGTGCTGACTTGTTGAAAGTGAACGGTGAAATCTTCATCGGTCAAGGTCAAGCGCTTAACGAAGTAGCAAGCCGTGACGTGAAAGTATTGGTTGTGGGTAACCCAGCAAACACCAATGCATACATCGCAATGAAATCTGCTCCAGATCTTCCAGCGAAAAACTTTACTGCAATGCTACGTCTTGATCACAACCGTGCTTTGACTCAAATTGCGCAAAAAGCAGGCGTTGCGGTTGCTGATATTAAAAACCTTACAGTTTGGGGTAACCATTCTCCAACCATGTATGCGGACTACCGTTTTGCAACTGCAAATGGCGTAAACTTAAAAGACAAAATCAATGATGCTGACTGGAATGCGAACGTATTCCTTCCAACTGTTGGTAAACGTGGTGCTGCGATCATCGAAGCGCGTGGTTTGTCTTCTGCTGCTTCTGCTGCAAATGCTGCAATCGACCATATGCGTGATTGGGCTTTGGGTACAAACGGTGAGTGGGTAACGATGGGTATTCCTTCTGACGGTTCTTATGGTATTCCAGAAGGCGTTATTTATGGTGTGCCTGTTACTTGTGAAAATGGCGAATACAAACGTGTTGAAGGTCTTGAAATTGACGCATTCAGTCGTGAACGTATGGACAAAACACTTCAAGAACTTGAAGAAGAACGTGCTGCAATTGCAGACATGTTAAAATAATTAAAAACGATTTCTAATCGTCAAAAAGCATTCCTTAAAGGGGTGCTTTTTTTATGATCTTGTTTTTTGCATAATGATGATTTAAAACAAAAAATAACAAGAAGATTAAACGGATATAGATGACAAAACAGCGTATTGTGGTTAACGTGAAGCTTAACTTAGGTCAGTTGATTCATGGAGAATAACAATGTTCGAACAACAACCCACTTTAGAATTATTATTTGAGCAGCTTGGATTGGATGCCAGTGAAAGTGCGATGGATCAATTCATTAAAGAACATCAACTTTCGGCAGATGTAGAGCTGCATGATGCAGAATTCTGGAGCGAAGGACAGCGTCAGTTTTTACAAAGCCATATTGATAAAGATGATGATTGGGCGATTGTCATTGATGAACTCAATCAACAGTTACATATCGATAGTAATCCTAAAGCCTAGGCTTTAGGATCCACGATTCAGTTTAATGTGTTTTTGAACGGATCAGCGTTTTAAACCAATCGTGTTGATGCACTTGAGTAAAAGCTGAATGATGTTGCATTAACTCCAGATCAAACTCAGTGCACTGGCTATATTTTTCTAGCCAATGCCGTGCCAGTGCATACTCGGTTTTAACCGCAGACGCATAAGCCAAAAAGAACAACACATCACCATGTTGTAAATGCGCCAAAGGTTTTAAAATTTGCTGAGTAATGGTGGCAAATTTTGCTTCACGATTCAGCTCATAATACATCATATAGGCTTTGGCCAATTGTAAAGACAAATCTATATAAAGCGACATAGGCATTTCATCAAATTCAACGCGGGATGTCTCTAAAATTGCAATCGCTTCATGTAAAAAATGCACACGTTCCTGACGGTTGCGGCTGATCTCAACCAATTGTAAGCGTAAGTCCCCACGTTCCAGTGCAAGTTCAGGTGTATTGCCCGCAAGGTAGTGTTGATCAGTTTCTCCGATGCGCTCAACAATCATTTTGCTTGTATCTAGCATGTGGTTCATCCTCTGGGTTTATCGTCATTATATGAGGCTATTCGGCGATTTTAAAAGTGTACAAGGGTGAAACGCAGTGTTGCAGCTTTGATGGCATATTTCCAGATCACTATTTATCCAGATGACTATTTAGAAGACCAAATGGAGTTGCCACTGCGTAGCCATGCTGTAATGGAAAGTCTCTGCCGCTTAGAACTTAATACTTCGTGTAATAAATCGCTTTGAAAAATCACCAGACGATTAGGTTCAGGTTCAATAATATGCCATTGCTCATTTTTATCTTGTAAGCGCAGTTGTCCGCCCCAATCGGGTTGCCATTCTGGATGTAAATAATAAACGGCTGAAATCATTCGATCATTTTTTTGTTGAGGATTATCGCGATGTAAGGCATAAAACTCGCCCGCATTATAACAAGCAAAATGCGCTTCAATAGATTGAATCCCAAGAAAAAAAGCACGATTAAATGCCTGTGAAAAATTTTGGAGCAAGTCGATATGCTGTTGCGCAATCTTTAATTTTTCATCAATCCAGAGAATATGGTCACTACGAATTTTACTGACGATACCATTTTGAATGGCAGCTTCGCGAAACTGATTTAAATTGAATAGACATTCATCTAGCAATTGACTGGTAAATGGTGCTGAATGTGTTTGGTTGACAATAGCAAAGCCATGCTGGTCTAAATCATCCAGAATTTGTTCGATGTCATGCTGAATCGATTCAGAAATTTGCTGCATTTTGCCTCTCAATCATCAAATAAACCCACCAAAGAAAACTTATCCAGTGGGAGCTTTCGCTATTCTAAAACAACTCATGCACACGTAACTGCTTTTTTTCATGTTAAAATACACGTTAATCTGAGGAATTAATGTAAAAAATGAATTACCGTCACCATTTCCATGCGGGCAACTTTGCTGATGTCATGAAGCATGTACTCTTGCTTCAATTGTTAACACGTTTAAACGCGAAAGATAAGCCTTATCGTTATATTGATACGCATGCTGGTGCGGGAAAATATGATTTATCTCTGGCACCTGCACAAAAATCAGGTGAGTTTTTAACGGGTATTCATCGACTGGTTCAACTGGGAGATATGGAAAAACGTCAGGCTCCAGAGGGCGTACAACAATATCTCAAACTGGTTGAAAATATCCGCGCTGAACAAGGTAAGGGAACTTATCCTGGATCGCCGTGGTTTGCCCTGCAAGCGATGCGTGAGATAGATAAAGCCACTGTTTTTGAAATGCAACGCGATGTCTTCCAACAACTTCGTCAAAATATTCGCGATAAACGCATGGGTTTGCATGAGCGTGATGCTTACGAGGGTTTACTTGGTGTGATTCCGCCAAAAGAAAAACGTGGTTTGGTCATGATCGATCCGCCTTATGAGTTGGAGCGTAAGGACTTTCCACAATTGGTTGAGCTTTTGCAAAATGCCTATAAAAAATGGCCAACAGGCGTGTTTGCTGTTTGGTATCCGATTAAGGATCGCGCCATGATTGAACGTTTTGAAAAGAAAATGATGAAAACCGGCATTCGCCGTCAGCTCATCTGTGAGATTTGTGTTTGGCCCGATGATACGCCAGTAGGTTTAAATGGTTGTGGTTTATTGGTGATTAATCCACCTTGGCAATTTTCAGAAGATGCCGATCAGGCCTTACAATGGTTATTTCCACATTTGCGTATGCAGGAAAATGGCGGTCATGCCGCAGTTCGCTGGCTTGTAGGTGAGTAAAACTTATCATTCAAAGCATATTTGAGATCAACAACAATGACAAACATACAAAAGCCTAACCATGAATCAACTCAGAATGATCATTCTTTTGATGGTATTACCTTTGAGGTGGTTGAAGAGGAACAGACTCAGGAAGGCCAAAAAATTAAACGCCGTGGGATCTATTTATGGCCAAATCTGATCACGACTGCTGCGTTACTTTCAGGTTTTTATTCGATTACTGCGAGTATGAATGGTGAATTTTTGCAAGCCATTTATGCGATTTTTCTTGCAGCCTTACTCGATGGACTTGATGGACGTGTCGCACGAGCAATTGGTGCGCAAAGTGCGTTTGGTGAGCAATACGATTCATTGTCCGATTTATTAGCGTTTGGTGTTGCGCCTGCTATTTTAATGTATAGCTGGAGCTTGCATGATCTGGGTCGTATTGGCTTGGCGTGTTGCTTTATTTATACCGCTTGCGCTGCGTTTCGTTTGGCGAGATTTAATGTGCAAATTGGTGTGGTGGATAAACGCTACTTTATCGGTATCGCCAGTCCATTGGCTGCAATATTGGTGATTACCCTGATTTGGGTCAGTCGAGATTATCCGTTTGTTTTCGATATTCGTGATATTAAAGTACAAATTGCTTATGCAATCTACATGGTCATTGTTGCGATCTTAATGATCTCAAATATTAAATATTATTCTTTTAAACAAATGGATCGTAAACGTGTGCCATTTGTGGTGATGTTGCCTGTTGTGCTGATTTTTGCAGCAATTACTTACAATATTCCAATGGGGATTTTAATCGTATCCATTATTTATGCAATTTCAGGTTTTGTGACCACCTTGTTCGCACGTAAACAAAGTCCTACTATAAAGACATAATGCTTATGAGTGAGGTTCAGTATGCAAATGTTGATGAGTTCGCTAGAACAGTCTACACGCCTGAACCTCAAATTCAGCCAAACCACTTTGCTGGCTTATCATCCGCCGAAAGGACATTTTAAAGTCGTTTATCATGGGCTGATTTTACCCAATCTACCAGCACCGCTTCACTTTTTTAATTTTATTAATTTGCTGGGTCAACCCAAAATTCCATTGTTTCATAATCCAAGTATTATCAAAGATAAAGCTTCTAATACAGCCAGCGTAATGATGGCAATCAGCCCACATCAGATAGGACATTTAAAAAGTTATTGGCTTAACCAGCAGTGTCAAATCCATCCACACCATTACCAATTTGATCAAATTGACCAGTTCAAAGGAAATTTTCCACATTTTGAAATTCAACGTCAGGATCGTGAGTTAGAGTTGAATCTCAAAATTCAAACGACGGAAAACATTACTCACTTTGTCCCATTGAAATGGAATTTATTTGAACATTGGTCAATATTGTGTCATTGCCAAGGACATTTAAAATATCAAAATCAACATTATGAAATTAGTGGTATGGGAAGTTTTGATTATGCCCGTGCTGCAAATATTCCTTATCTTCCATTGGCATTTTATACGCATCAACTGATCAATCTAAATGAAAACACACAAGTGATTTTGAGTCAGGTGCGCAATCAATGGAATCAGATCATTTATTCCAGATTTTATTTGCGTGGCATCAATGGAGAAAACCTCTTTATTGATAAAAAAGTCTACTTTCATGTTCATCGTGTTTACCCAAAGATTACCACGCCAAATCATCGTCAAATGTACCTTCCTCGAGAGTTTTCTTGGTATGTAGAGGAAAATGGACAGCCCATTTTTGAAATCAAAGCACAAAGTCGAGGGGATTATAAATTCGGAGTAGGGGCGGGTTTTGCCGGAAGTTTTCGATATCATGCGCGTTTATACGATCAGAATTTTGAAGGTGAAAGCGCGTACTGCGAATATATTGATATTCGACCTTTAAATTGGCAAGAAAAAAACCAAACACAAATTCTTGCGGATGAATTCCTTCAAGCTCAGCCTTGTTTGCTTAAGAAGTAATCAAACTCGTCGAGTATGATCAAAACATAGACGATGGAGTGAGATCTTTTAAAAAAGGGGTTGCGTTGGTTTGGGAATGCTGTAGAATGCGCACTCATCGGCGGTGATTCGGATAAAAACTTGTTGAAAAACAGGGTGTTGGTTGGGTCTTGAGGGATTTGATTGGTATTTTAGTTGAGTAGATTGAGTTTTAAAAATATCTAAATTGCCTGTTGACTTTTAAGAGATTGAGAGTAATATAGCCGACCTAGCTTGATGCTGACGAAGCATGAAGAAGATCATTAAGAATATAGAAGAACAACTTGTGTGGATTTTTACTAATTGATTGATCGAAATATTATCATTGATTGATTGGTTTAAATTACTCGAAGTTTATTTGGGAGAATTTGTCAGTAATTGATGAGCCAGAATTGGCGTCTTGTCTTAACTAAGACGCGAAATGATTTTAACTGAAGAGTTTGATCATGGCTCAGATTGAACGCTGGCGGCAGGCTTAACACATGCAAGTCGAGCGGAGATGAGGTGCTTGCACCTTATCTTAGCGGCGGACGGGTGAGTAATACTTAGGAATCTGGCTATTAGTGGGGGACAACATTTCGAAAGGGATGCTAATACCGCATACGTCCTACGGGAGAAAGCAGGGGATCAGTAATGACCTTGCGCTAATAGATGAGCCTAAGTCGGATTAGCTAGTTGGTGGGGTAAAGGCCTACCAAGGCGACGATCTGTAGCGGGTCTGAGAGGATGATCCGCCACACTGGGACTGAGACACGGCCCAGACTCCTACGGGAGGCAGCAGTGGGGAATATTGGACAATGGGGGGAACCCTGATCCAGCCATGCCGCGTGTGTGAAGAAGGCCTTATGGTTGTAAAGCACTTTAAGCGAGGAGGAGGGTACTGGTATTAATACTACCAGCTACTGGACGTTACTCGCAGAATAAGCACCGGCTAACTCTGTGCCAGCAGCCGCGGTAATACAGAGGGTGCGAGCGTTAATCGGATTTACTGGGCGTAAAGCGTGCGTAGGCGGCTAATTGAGTCGGATGTGAAATCCCCGAGCTTAACTTGGGAATTGCATTCGATACTGGTTAGCTAGAGTGTGGGAGAGGATGGTAGAATTCCAGGTGTAGCGGTGAAATGCGTAGAGATCTGGAGGAATACCGATGGCGAAGGCAGCCATCTGGCCTAACACTGACGCTGAGGTACGAAAGCATGGGGAGCAAACAGGATTAGATACCCTGGTAGTCCATGCCGTAAACGATGTCTACTAGCCGTTGGTCTCTTTGAGGGATTAGTGGCGCAGCTAACGCGATAAGTAGACCGCCTGGGGAGTACGGTCGCAAGACTAAAACTCAAATGAATTGACGGGGGCCCGCACAAGCGGTGGAGCATGTGGTTTAATTCGATGCAACGCGAAGAACCTTACCTGGTCTTGACATAGTAAGAACTTTCCAGAGATGGATTGGTGCCTTCGGGAACTTACATACAGGTGCTGCATGGCTGTCGTCAGCTCGTGTCGTGAGATGTTGGGTTAAGTCCCGCAACGAGCGCAACCCTTTTCCTTATTTGCCAGCACTTTGGGTGGGAACTTTAAGGATACTGCCAGTGACAAACTGGAGGAAGGCGGGGACGACGTCAAGTCATCATGGCCCTTACGACCAGGGCTACACACGTGCTACAATGGTCGGTACAAAGGGTTGCTACCTAGCGATAGGATGCTAATCTCAAAAAGCCGATCGTAGTCCGGATTGGAGTCTGCAACTCGACTCCATGAAGTCGGAATCGCTAGTAATCGCGGATCAGAATGCCGCGGTGAATACGTTCCCGGGCCTTGTACACACCGCCCGTCACACCATGGGAGTTTGTTGCACCAGAAGTGGATAGTCTAACTGCAAAGAGGACGTTCACCACGGTGTGGCCGATGACTGGGGTGAAGTCGTAACAAGGTAGCCGTAGGGGAACCTGCGGCTGGATCACCTCCTTAACGAAAAGATTGGTTGATTGGTAAGAATCCACAACAAGTTGTTCTTCTGGTATCTGAATGAAAGATAGAAAAGGAACGAGTTTTCTCTTTTAATTTCAGAGATAAGTCATGCACTACGCGCTGCGCTTGTCTTGCGAAATAAAAAAAGAGATTATTAATCTCTTTTTTTATTTCTCAGGGTCTGTAGCTCAGTTGGTTAGAGCACACGCTTGATAAGCGTGGGGTCACAAGTTCAAGTCTTGTCAGACCCACCACTGCACAAGCTAAGCGCAGATGACAGATACTTAAATGATATAAGCTGGGGACTTAGCTTAGTTGGTAGAGCGCCTGCTTTGCACGCAGGAGGTCAGGAGTTCGACTCTCCTAGTCTCCACCAAATTTCAAGAACAGAAAAGCGCAGCTTTTCCTTGAAATTTAAGCAAGAAGCTATGCTTCGCGCAGTATCTGATCGAACACGAAAGTGAAAGAAAAGATGATTATAGAGCTTAGTAAATATAATGATTTATTAAGCTCTGTGATTAATCACAGTTTAATGTAGCTGACGAGGTTACATTAATTCATTAACAGATTGAGAATTGAGTCTGAAATAAATTGTTCACTCAATAACAAAGAGAGAAGAAGTCATTCTGATCTTAGAGTTAATTGAGAACTAGCAAATTAACTGAATCAAGCGTTTTGGTATATGAATTTAGATTGAAGCTGTACGGTGCTTAAATGCACAGTACTTCAAACTGTAATGTTGGTAATACTACTTGTAGGTATTAACGACTGTTTGGGGTTGTATAGTCAAGTAATTAAGTGCATGTGGTGGATGCCTTGGCAGTCAGAGGCGAAGAAAGACGTGATAGCCTGCGAAAAGCTCCGGGGAGGCGGCAAATATCCATTGATCCGGAGATGTCTGAATGGGGGAACCCACCTACTATAAGGTAGGTATCAATAACTGAATACATAGGTTATTGAAGCGAACGAGGGGAAGTGAAACATCTCAGTACCCTTAGGAAAAGAAATCAATTGAGATTCCCTTAGTAGCGGCGAGCGAACGGGGATCAGCCCATTAAGTGATGTGTGTTTTAGCGGAACGCTCTGGGAAGTGCGACCGTAGAGGGTGATAGTCCCGTACACGAAAGGGCACACATCATGATGACGAGTAGGGCGAGGCACGTGAAACCTTGTCTGAATATGGGGGGACCATCCTCCAAGGCTAAATACTCCTGACTGACCGATAGTGAACCAGTACCGTGAGGGAAAGGCGAAAAGAACCCCTGTGAGGGGAGTGAAATAGATCCTGAAACCGCATGCATACAAGCAGTGGGAGCCGACTTGTTCGGTGACTGCGTACCTTTTGTATAATGGGTCAGCGACTTACATTCAGTAGCAAGGTTAACCGCATAGGGGAGCCGTAGAGAAATCGAGTCTTAATAGGGCGTATAGTTGCTGGGTGTAGACCCGAAACCAGGCGATCTATCCATGAGCAGGTTGAAGGTTGGGTAACACTAACTGGAGGACCGAACCCACTGTCGTTGAAAAGCCAGGGGATGACTTGTGGATAGGGGTGAAAGGCTAATCAAGCCTGGTGATAGCTGGTTCTCCCCGAAAGCTATTTAGGTAGCGCCTCGGACGAATACCATAGGGGGTAGAGCACTGTTTCGGCTAGGGGGTCATCCCGACTTACCAAACCGATGCAAACTCCGAATACCTATGAGTACTATCCGGGAGACAGACTGCGGGTGCTAACGTCCGTAGTCAAGAGGAAAACAATCCAGACCGCCAGCTAAGGCCCCAAAATCATAGTTAAGTGGGAAACGATGTGGGAAGGCATAGACAGCTAGGAGGTTGGCTTAGAAGCAGCCACCCTTTAAAGAAAGCGTAATAGCTCACTAGTCGAGTCGGCCTGCGCGGAAGATGTAACGGGGCTAAAACTATGTGCCGAAGCTGCGGATGTAACTTTAGAGTTACGTGGTAGGGGAGCGTTCTGTAAGCCGAAGAAGGTGTATTGAGAAGTATGCTGGAGGTATCAGAAGTGCGAATGCTGACGTGAGTAACGACAAAACGGGTGAAAAACCCGTTCGCCGAAAGACCAAGGGTTCCAGTCCAACGTTAATCGGGGCTGGGTGAGTCGACCCCTAAGGCGAGGCCGAAAGGCGTAGTCGATGGGAAATGGGTTAATATTCCCATACTTCTGTGTAATGCGATGAGAGGACGGAGAAGGTTAAGTCAGCCTGGCGTTGGTAGTCCAGGTGGAAGACAGTAGGCATGCATCTTAGGCAAATCCGGGGTGCTCTATGCTGAGAGTCGATATCAAGCTGTACTTGTACAGTGAAGTGGCTGATACCATACTTCCAAGAAAAGTCTCTAAGCTTCAGTTACACAGGAATCGTACCCGAAACCGACACAGGTGGTCAGGTCGAGTAGACCAAGGCGCTTGAGAGAACTCTGCTGAAGGAACTAGGCAAAATGGTACCGTAACTTCGGGAGAAGGTACGCTGCTGAGGGTGATGGGACTTGCTCCCTGAGCGCTTGGCAGCCGCAGAAACCAGGCCGCTGCAACTGTTTATTAAAAACATAGCACTCTGCAAACACGAAAGTGGACGTATAGGGTGTGATGCCTGCCCGGTGCTGGAAGGTTAATTGATGGGGTTAGCGTAAGCGAAGCTCTTGATCGAAGCCCCAGTAAACGGCGGCCGTAACTATAACGGTCCTAAGGTAGCGAAATTCCTTGTCGGGTAAGTTCCGACCTGCACGAATGGCATAATGATGGCGGCGCTGTCTCCAGCAGAGGCTCAGTGAAATCGAAATCGCTGTGAAGATGCAGTGTACCCGCGGCTAGACGGAAAGACCCCGTGAACCTTTACTGCAGCTTGACATTGAACTTTGACCTTACTTGTGTAGGATAGGTGGGAGGCTATGAAGATGTGACGCCAGTTACATTGGAGCCATCCTTGAAATACCACCCTGGTAATGTTGAGGTTCTAACTCTGCCCCGTAATCCGGGGCGAGGACCATGTCTGGTGGGTAGTTTGACTGGGGCGGTCTCCTCCTAAAGAGTAACGGAGGAGTACGAAGGTGCGCTCAGCGTGGTCGGAAATCACGCGTAGAGTATAAAGGCAAAAGCGCGCTTAACTGCGAGACCCACAAGTCGAGCAGGTACGAAAGTAGGTCTTAGTGATCCGGTGGTTCTGTATGGAAGGGCCATCGCTCAACGGATAAAAGGTACTCTGGGGATAACAGGCTGATACCGCCCAAGAGTTCATATCGACGGCGGTGTTTGGCACCTCGATGTCGGCTCATCTCATCCTGGGGCTGAAGCAGGTCCCAAGGGTATGGCTGTTCGCCATTTAAAGAGGTACGCGAGCTGGGTTTAGAACGTCGTGAGACAGTTCGGTCCCTATCTACCGTGGGCGCTGGAAATTTGAGAGGATCTGCTCCTAGTACGAGAGGACCAGAGTGGACGAACCTCTGGTGTACCGGTTGTGACGCCAGTCGCATCGCCGGGTAGCTATGTTCGGAAGGGATAACCGCTGAAAGCATCTAAGCGGGAAGCCTACCTCAAGATAAGATTTCCCTAGGAATTTATTCCTCTAAAGAGCCGTTCAAGACTAGGACGTTGATAGGTTGGATGTGGAAGCATAGTGATATGTGAAGCTGACCAATACTAATTGCTCGTGAGGCTTGACTATACAACACCCAAACAGTTGTTGTATTCAAGATAAATTCGATACAAAACTTGATTTAGTTAATAAACTAGTTACAATACCGACTCAATTTACAATCCGTTAATAACTCTTTGGATCGTAAGTAAGGCATACGATGAATATATCGTGAATAAGACCCGAAAACACCACAACAGTTTGCTGGCGACAATAGCAAGAGTGAACCACCTGATCCCTTCCCGAACTCAGAAGTGAAACCTCTTCGCGCTGATGGTAGTGTGGCGTTAGCCATGTGAGAGTAAGTCATCGCCAGCTTTTAAATCTAAGGCACCCTCATCTTTATACAGATGAGGGTGCTTTTTTTTATCAAGAGAATAGATGCAATAAATAGAAAATCAGTTAACTTTCTTGCTTAATAATATTTTGACTTGCTTTTTTTAAGCTAAAAAGCAGTTGTCCAAGGAGTACGTCCTTACTACTCAGCGTCACGATAATCATTGGATGTTGAGCTGAAGGTACTGAGGTTAAGACAGCTTTACCATTTTCTGCATCTAAAGTAATGCTTTGACATCCAATGAGCTGTATTTCTTTAAGAAAAGCACTCACCATTGCTAAAATAGAGCTACTAACAGCGGCTAGTTTGCTTGCATTATAATGATTTTTTTTAGTGATCGTTGTGAGTTCAAAACCATCAGTGGAGCAGAGCATAATAAAATCGATTCCGCGCACGTTATTAATAATATCTTGAACTTCATTCTTTGCGTATTGAATAAGTTCAGGAGGGGCAATTCTCCGTTGTTCTTTTAAAGCAAACATGGCTATTACCTCAAATTTAGTTTCAGCTTGTTAGGTTATAATTGACTTCTAATGATGCGATAAGTGATTCGACTATCAATAATATGTGATCAGTTTTACGTGCATCAATAAAAAATAGTGGATAAGAATATTGGTTTTGTTTTAGCCAGTCACGATAGATAGAAAGTGGTTTTTCTTTGTTTTGATCGACATGGGTAATGCCAATAGCAATATTATTGCTTTGGGACTTAAAGCTTTCTAAATAAGCTTCGAGTTCTTCTAAAGGTATTTCAACTGAGTGATCAATGAGTAAAATGACTCCAATCGCTCCCTCACAAATAACAGACCAGATGAAATCAAAACGGGTTTGACCTGGTGTTCCGTATAGCCCAATTTTTACGCCATCTTCGAGTGTAATCTCGCCATAATCAATACCTACGGTTGTTTGTTGTTTTTCATGTGCTGCTTGATCAGTGTTGAAAGCTTCTGTAGCTAATACAGGAATTTCAGACAGTGATTTTATAGCTTCGGTTTTACCTGCTCCCATGCTCCCTGCAAAAACAATTTTATATTGCTGTAAGATCATATATCTTCCTTATATTCCAAAGCGGCGGCGCAATTTACCGAAAAATTTGTTTAAAAAACTTTGGTTTTCATCATCTTGAGTACTGGAATGTTGTGAAAATTTACTTTGTGTTGCCGCAATTTCATTTCCATTATCAGATGCAATACAAGCCGCTATAAATTGTTTCACGGTATGAAGTGGTAGGCTAAGTTGTTTTGCGATTTCAGTGAGTTCAGCGCCTTGAATAAAGCATGCACTCAGTCGTAATATATTTTTTTGATTTTTTGTGCTGAAAGGCTGTGGCCAGTAATCTAATTGATAAAATTGGATATCATCTGCCAAAGTGTGTAGTTCGTGAGAATTCCAAACGAGGTTCCATAACCAATTTTCTAACAGATATTCAGATTTACGTGAAACTTTGACAAAATCAGCGGTCATTGCAAAATCATATTGGAAGCTATGATTAGTCTGGGTGGTGGTTCGAGTCGGCTCTAACCAAGCAATTTGACTTCGTGTATCAATGATTGCCAATGTTCCATGATCATCAAATAAATGTAAACGCGCATTTTGAGGATTGAGCATGTGTTTAAAAGTTGACGGTTTTAATATTGAAGTGATTTGCTTAGTTACGTTTATATTAAATTCTTCATCATCTGATAAATAATTTAATAATCTTAAATGTATCCACTGTTTGAGTGGTTCAATTTTATGATTAAAAGGTAAATACAAGGTATTATTATTGATATCACCCGATAAATTATGGTTTTTTACGATTTTTAAAAATGGGAATTTTTTATTTTTTAGAATTTTTTGAATGCTGTCAGTTTCAAAAAAAGATTCATTAATGAGAAGTAAATCAATATTAGGGTCGGCCGCATTTATCCAGTTAATACCATATTGGTCTGGAATAGCATTTCTTAATTCTATTTTTAATTCATCTGAACTTTTTAATCCTAAGCCAGAAATTGCAATATTAATGCAGTGTCCATTCATAATATCTTTTTGTATCTCAACGTTGGACAGTACAAAATTAATAGCCCCTTAAATCATTCGATTGATTAAAGGGCTAATGATCATTAAGCAAAATCGAGTTCTTTCTCAAACGTTTTTAGTTCATGGCGGGCCATCGCTAAATTAGATTTTGAGCGATCTAAAACTAGATATAAGAAGATATTGCTATTGCTCTCTAAAGGGCGAATAAGATGATATTGCTTGCCTAGTGTGATTAATATATCTTCAATTTCATCATTGAGCTTGAGTGAATTTGCAACGCGTCGCTTAGCACGGACAACTTCAGTGTTACCTGCTGCTGCAAGTTCTAAATCAATATTACCCCCACCTTGAGTCGCTAGCGCTAAACCGCTTTCAGTATCAACTAATGCCGCAGCATTGAAACCATCAATACTGGTCAATCCATCAAGTGATAATTTCGCCATATTTTTACCTATTTATTAAGATATGATTATTTATAATTTCTACTACTCCTGATTTTTATTCAGAGTGAAATAGTAGGAGTTTTTTATTATTCAAAAGTGTCTTGGCTAAATCAATAGTACATATACTAGAACCTGTAATGATGAGTCTTTTACTTGATTAGAATAGCCAAGTTAAATTGAGGAAAATGTATTTTTAAATGCATATTGATCATTTAAATGTGATTTTTATCGCATTAAATTTGATCAAAAAAGCTAAAATTACAAGTGTAACAAATTATATTTTTTAAAAATAATGAATGTTATGAAGTGACATTATTTGTTAACTATAAGGTAAATAAAAAATAAGAGAGTATATACTCTCTTATTTTTTAAATAGTCTTTTTAATCTGTCTTAATGAATTAAGTTTGAATATTGGCAATATAAAAAAACCAAAATTGCCAAAGCCACTATTGGCGCCACAATTTTAGACCATGCAGGAATAGGTAATTCCTGAATTTCAATCGTGGTATGGTGATTTGTTTCGGTGGGTTGTTGTGCAGTATGGACCATTTGATTAAACTCCTTCATGGTTTCATCTAATGATAGCTCTTCTGAAACTTGAGGTTTAGTCCCAATGAGTTCTGTGAGTTGATTTGTTGACCAAACCCAATCATCAGCCTGTCCAGATAAATGCTCAATTTGACCTGCCAATAGTTCTTTTAACCCAGTGGGACCAAAATTTCCTGTATCATCGAGTTGTTTAATCTCAGAAAATTGTAGTTCCAAAATCTCCATCAACGCCTGTTCTTGCTCTTTAGGGGCTAATTCTGATTGATTGTTTGAGGAGGTAACAAGATGACGAGCAATCTCTTGTAGGTACAAGGGATCAATTCTATGAATTTCTTGGTAAAGTTTATTTTCATCTTCACGCCAGAGTTGAATCAATTTTCCCAAAACCAAGGCATTGAGTTCAAAAATATAATGGCTACGCTTTTCACGTGAATATTGTGAAAATAGCTGAGGCTTTTGAATTTCAGTCTGCTCAGCAAAATAATGTACTAAATCAAAAGCCATCGGATACTCCGTAAATTTAATCTAATAATCGTAAACTTGGTTTTTTCTTAGGTGTTTCAGATTCAACTTGTTCTTGAGTATTTGATTTTAAAGTATCTTCTGTCGTTTGCACATTGGCATATTCGTCAGGGTCGAAGAATAATCCTTGTCCATTTTCACGTGCATAAATTCCCAATAAAGCAGAAATAGGGACATAAATATCACGAGCAACACCGCCAAAACGAGCAGAGAAGCTAACTGCATCGTTACTCATTTGAAATTGATGAACTGCATGAGGGGCAATATTCAAAACAATTTGTCCATCTTTAACAAACTGTTCTGGAACGGAAGTATACGGCTGAGTCGCATCAACCAATAAATAAGGCGTGAGTTGGTTATCACAAATCCATTCATAAATTGCGCGTGCCATATATGGGCGGGTAGGGCTTAAATTTATTTCCTGATTTGACATGATAAACTCACTTAACGATTTACTAAGGCACTATAGCGCGTTTTTTCCTGCTGTGTCATGGATTTAACAAAAGCAGGACGACTAAACACACGATTACAATAGAGTAATAAAGGACGAGATTGTTGAGGCGATAATTCAATTCCCATACTTTGCAGCCTGAGAAACATGGGAGCAATCATGCAGTCCAAAATTCCAAAGTTTTCCGACATAAAGTAAGGAAAATGTTGAAACAATGGAGCAAGTGAAATTAAAGTATCTTTAAATTCTTTTTGGGTTTTGGCTTTTTGTGTAATATCCAGAGTATCCGCATGTTTGAGCATGATATCAGCTTGCTTAAACCAGTCTTGCTCAAAACGCCAGATATATTGGCGTTGTTCTGCCCGAGTACTCGGTGCATCCGCATACAGCTTATTTTGTCTATAACGATCGTCAATATATTCTGAAATAATTGCAGTCGAAAATAGTTTTAAATCATTTTCTAGTAGCATCGGTAGTTGATTGTAGGGATTTAAGCTCGCAAGGTCTTCATCTTCATGATCTACTAAAATTAAGTGATGTTTGATTTGTTTTTCTGCGAGTAAAAATCGTATCCAGTGTGAGCGAAAATCATCTGCATGACTATAAAGCGTAATTCCTTGAAGCGATGCATTTTCGACAGACATATCTCAAAAAACTAAAAAATTGGATGGTGTAGGATACTAAAAATACATCTAAAAAGATAATACCCCGTTAAATAAGTTTGGAGCATTCGCTTGGCATCTAGCGAGTATTGTAAAGGACAATAAGTAAAAAATTTTAGATAAAGAAAAACCCCAGAATATCTGGGGTTTTGTCCAACTCGAAAAACGTATTAACGTTTAGAGAATTGAGGACGTTTACGTGCTTTACGTAAACCAAGTTTTTTACGTTCAACTTCACGTGCATCACGAGTAACGAAGCCCGCTTGACGAAGAACTGGTTTTAAAGTTTCGTCAGATGCGATCAAGGCACGAGTAATACCGTGACGGATAGCACCAGCTTGACCACCGATACCACCACCTTTAACAGTGATGTAAAGGTCGTACTTTTCAGTTGCTTCTAACAACTCAAGTGGTTGACGAACAACCATTTGAGCAGTTTCACGACCGAAATATTGCTCTAAAGTACGGTTGTTAATCACGAGTTTACCAGTACCAGCTGATAAGAAAACACGTGCAGTTGCGGTCTTACGGCGACCTGTACCATAATTAGTTGCCATGTGCTTTATCCCTTAGATGTCCAAAACTTGTGGCTGTTGAGCAGTATGAGGATGCTCGCTACCAGCATACACTTTCATCTTCTTGATCATTGCATAACCAAGAGGACCTTTTGGCAACATGCCTTTCACAGCGCGTTGGAAGATTTCTTCAGGTTTGTGAGCAACTAATTTTTCGAAATTAGTTTCTTTTAAACCGCCTGGGAATTCAGTGTGGCGATAGTATTTTTTATCAAGTGCTTTGTTACCAGTCACTTGAACTTGTTCAGCATTGATCACAACGATGTAGTCACCAGTGTCAACGTGAGGTGTATAAGAAGTCTTGTGCTTACCGCGTAAACGACGAGCGATTTCAGTCGCAAGACGACCTAAAGTTTTGCCAGAAGCATCAACAACGTACCAGTCGTGTTGTACTTCAGCAGGCTTAGCGCTGAGAGTTTTCATTACTACTACCTATTATAGTTGGTTTGGACGGTGGAATCTGCCCAAACAAAAGGAGACGAGATTCTAAACGAATCCATCAGCTTTCACAAGAAATAATCGATTTTAAACCACATTATTTTACCCGACGAAACGCTAAAATTGAATATACTGCAATGGATGAAAATTGATACGAGTGCGATTTGATGGCACGTCCTTTATATATTACCAGTGGTGAACCTGCAGGGATTGGTCCAGACATTTGTTTAAGCCTTGCTGAACGTTTGGATCAACGACCGCTTGTGGTTTTGGTCGATCAGGATTTAATGCGTCAACGTGCCCAGCAATTGGGAATTGAGGTTGAACTGATTGAGTATCATGGACAACCCAACTCTTGTGAAAAAGGTCAGCTTTATATCGAACATGTTGCTTTACATGTTCCCGTTATTGCAGGGGAATTAAATTTCCAAAATGCAGCTTATGTGATTGAGCAATTAAAGCGTTCTGCTGAATATGCCATGACAGGGAAAAGTGTAGGATTAGCAACGGCACCTGTACAAAAATCAGTGATCAATGATGCAGGCATTACTTTTAGCGGACATACTGAGTTTTATCAGGAATTTGCAGGGGTTGCCCGTGTGGTGATGATGCTAGCAACCAAAACTCTTCGAGTGGCTTTAGCCACTACGCACTTACCCTTGCGTGCTGTTGCGGATGCGATTACAGCTGAACGCTTACATCAGGTGATTGATATTTTACTGCATGATCTGAAAACTAAATTTAAGATTGCGCAGCCACGAATTTTAGTCTGTGGCTTGAATCCGCATGCGGGTGAAGATGGTTATTTAGGTCGGGAAGAAATTGAAGTGATCAATCCTGTCCTTGAACGCTATCGTCACAACGGAGTAAACATGAGTTTATGTCTGCCTGCGGACACTTTATTTACCCCTGAACATTTAAAAGATGCCGATGCGGTTTTGGCGATGTATCACGATCAGGGCTTACCTGTGTTAAAATCACAGGGCTTTGGTGAAGCCATTAACATTACGCTAGGTTTACCATTTATTCGCACCTCAGTCGATCATGGTACGGCACTGTCCTTGGCTGGTACAGGTTTAGCCAAAAGCTCAAGTTTGCAAATTGCGGTTGATCTGGCGCTAGATCTGGCGCGTCAATAATTGATTTCTGTTGGAACGTTTTTATGTATCAAATTAATGCCCTAAACCCTAAAGAAGAAGGGCATAAAGCTCGTAAACGGTTTGGTCAAAACTTCTTGCATGATCAGCGTGTGATTGCCAAAATTGTACGCTCAGTGAACCCTCGACCAGGTGAGAATATTGTCGAAATTGGGCCAGGTCTGGCTGCCCTTACCTCGCCATTGATTGGCGAGTGTGATGCACTGACTGTGGTCGAACTCGACCGAGATTTGGCAGCAGGTTTACCCGAACGTGTACCGCATCCAGAACGTTTAACCATTGTTGAAGCAGATGCACTCAAGTACGATTTTAGCCAATTAGCACAGGATGGTCGTCCGCTACGTGTGGTTGGTAACTTGCCTTATAATATTTCGACTCCTTTATTATTCCACCTCTTAGAATTTGGCGATAAAGTCAAAGATATGCACTTTATGCTGCAAAAAGAAGTGGTGGAACGGATTACCGCAGCACCCAATAGCAAAGAATATGGTCGTTTGTCGGTGATGATTCAGTATTATTGTCAGCCAACATTTTTATTTGAAGTCCCTGCGGGTGCATTTAATCCGCCGCCAAAAGTCACCAGCGCTGTATTTCGCTTAGTCCCTTATCTTGAGAAACCGATTGTGGCTCAAGATGAAAAAGCCTTATCGCGGTTGGTTGCACACGTATTTACGCAACGTCGTAAAACCTTACGCAACAGTTTGAAAGGAATGCTGAGTGAAGATGGTTTCGAGCAAGCGGGTGTTGATCCGATGGCACGCCCTGAAACTTTAACGCTGGCGCAGTTTGTGGCGTTATCTGATCATATGGTTGGCTAATTAAGATGTCGAAACGTTATAACTATGTGATTGGTGATGTACAAGGCTGTTTTGAAGCATTAAAAGCCTTGCTCAAGGAAATACGTTTTGATCCTGATCAAGACGTGATCTGGTTTGCAGGCGACTTAGTTGCGCGTGGAGAAAACTCGGTCGGCACTTTACGCTTTGTCAAAAAATTAGCAGAACGTGGTGCAGCTTACACCGTGTTAGGAAATCATGATTTAACTTTAATTGCGACTGCGCGTGGCTTTAAAAAAATTAAAGCCAAAGATAATACCCAACAAGTGATTGATGCGATTGACGGTGATGAACTGATTGATTGGTTACGTCAGCAACCGTTGTGTTTATTTCCAAATGATCACACGATTTTGACCCATGCTGGCATTCCCTGTATTTGGACGGCTGAAAAAACTGATCAATTGGCCAAAGAAGTACAAGCGCAGGTTGCAAGTGATGATTTACACCAACTGGATGCATTTTTAGCTGAGATGTATGGCGAACAACCAACATTGTGGTCAGATGAGTTGACGGGTATGTCGCGTCTGCGTGCGATTACTAATTATTTGACTCGGATGCGTCTAAGCAATGCCGAAGGTCGTTTGGAATTTAGTTTTAAGGATGAGCTTTCTGCCCCCATGCCTGAAGGCTTTCGTCCGTGGTTTGAGTTTGATAGTTTAGCTGCACAGACACATCAAATTGTATTTGGCCATTGGGCCGCGCTACAAGGCCGAAGCGTGAATTCTCAAATCCAGAATGTTGATGGGGGCGCGGTGTGGGGTAATCAGTTGATTGCTTATCGACTCGAAGATCAACAGCTTTTTCAGGTGGATAACCCATTCATTCACTAAAAATAGAAAAGTCACCATTTGGTGACTTTTCTATAATTGTAACTACGCTTTTTTTATTCCTGACGAATCCAGATTTGGGTACGACCCAACGCCGAAACACCCACGTAACCGCGAAGTTGTAAGCGTTTGCCGTTAGGACTTAATTTGGCTTTCATACTATAAATTTTACCGCTTAAAGGATCGATAATTTTACCGCCTTTGTAATCTAAATCTTTATCATGCTGAAGGCCAGTTAAAACATCCAGACCTAAAATTGGTTTATTGGTGTAAGGCGGCGGGCAGTTGACGCAAGTCTCTTTAGGCGTATAACCCGGACGCGGCGTAACCTTAATAATCTTACCAATATAAGCCCCATTTGAGTCTTTGCGAATTTCAATCAGGGCTTTGGATGAACCTGTTTTATCATCAATATTTTGCCAGATACCAGAAATGTCTTGTGCAAAAACCAGACTGCTCAACCCCGACAATAATACCGCTGCTGCTAATTTTAGCTTTCGCATCTTTTAAATTCCTTTTTTGCGTAACCAGATAACTTTTTATGTCATAAATGACAACTACTCCAATCTTAGGTGGAATTTGGCTGCTATTCAATGCCTATTTTTGTTTGACAAGTCACAGATTTTGCAGAGAAAGTATAAAGGTTGGCAACCAGATTGCTGTGAATACACCATTAATGGCCATGCCAAAAGCTGCATAACGACCAGCTACCGCACCCCGTTGCCATGCTTGCGCAGTTCCAATGGCATGTGCAGCTAAACCCAAAGCCAGACCCGATGCGCGTTCATCATTAATATGACGCAAAATAAGCGGAGAAAATGCCGCACCAATCACCCCCGATAAAATCACAATTAATGTCACTAGAGTCAATGGAGCATGTAATAAAGTCGCGATATTTAAAGCAATTGGAGTGGTAACGGCACGTGTGGCAAAAGCTAAAATGGTGGGTTCGGACATGTGAAGTAAGTATGCAAGTCCCATCGGTAGAGCAACTGCGCTGGTGCTGGCAAAAATTAGAATACCAATCATGGATTTAAGCGGTAGATCATCGTAGCGCATGGCGGCTAATGGAATCGCAAGCGCGACCGTGACATAGCCCAATAAATGACTAAATAAATTATTCACGTTGTTCATATATTGTTCATAAGGCATCCCAACAACAGCCAAAATCGCGACGACAATACACATACCAAACACTAAAAGTGGTACTTGAGGTAAACGTTTGTTCAAGGGTTTAGCACAGAGATAAGCCACCAGCGTGATTAAAAAACCATAAAGAACGGTTAACATGTCTTCTCTCCCTAAAGCCAACGTTTTGCCATTTTGGCGTAAATCCAGAGTGGAATCAGGGTGCTGATGACCAGTACCAATAAAAACAAGGGAATTTCTTTGCCCATATGTACTAGCATCATCAATGAACCTGCACAAATGGGTAAAAAAGCAAATCCACTTTCTTTCATGATTTTATTGTTAGTATCGACCAGACGATTTGGAACCTTTTTAAACTTCCGCCAGATAAACAATACAATCAAAAGGCTAATCAGTCCGACCAAGTTGCCTAATTCGGGATGATGAAATGTGCCCATGATCAGCACAGCGCCCTCTCGAAATACAATGATTAGCGCAATGGTGGCCAGCCATGCCAACCAGTCGATTTGTTTTAACCTGTCCATGTTGCTCATCTATTTATCATTTGAATATTCACGTTTTAACCGATCTAGGATTTGATTTCAAATTCTTCAAGTGGTCTTTTGAATTGATTGGCACGTTCACCCAGAATATCTTGAAGCGGTAAATGCGCTTGTCGAATCAGTTGCTCAAGTTTATGTGGAGCAATCGAAACCTTTAAATGTAGATTTCCCTCATCATCATAATGTTCGCTTTGGATGACATTTAGTGCATAAAGTTGAGTCCGCAATTTGCCATACGCAGGTTTTAGGATGAGTTCAAAATTTTGTAATTGCCCCATTAAGCATTCTTGTACGGCTTGTTTGAGGAGGTCTAATCCTTGTCCTGAATGTGCAGATACATAAACTCGATCAGGTAAATGCGGTTCAGCATATATAATTTTAGGTTCATCACCACTTAAATCAATTTTGTTATATACCCTCAAAACGGGCGCATCTGCGCCAATTTCTTTGAGTACACCTTCTACCGCTTCAATCTGTTCATGCATATCAGGGCTATGACTATCAATCACATGCAGTAAAAGTGTGGCTTCAAGGGTTTCTTCCAAGGTGGCTTTAAATGATTCCACCAAGTCGTGTTGCAGGTCTCGAACGAAACCGACCGTATCGGCAAGGACAACGGTGCCAATGCCATCCCAGTCTAAACGCCGCAATGTTGGATCAAGCGTGGCAAACAACTGGTCGGCAGCATAAACATCACTATTGGCTAAGATGTTGAACAGGGTTGATTTGCCCGCGTTGGTATAACCGACCAAAGATACCGTCGGAATTGCTGCTTTTTGCCTTGCTGCACGACCCTGCATACGGGTGTGTTGGACTTTGACCAGTTTATCTTTTAATTGACTAATACGCACTTTGATCAAGCGGCGATCAGTTTCAAGTTGCGTTTCACCCGGACCTTTGAGTCCAATTCCGCCTTTTTGTTGCTCAAAGCCCGCTGCCCAACCGCGAATCAACCGTGTCGATAAATACTTCAGTTGTGCCAGTTCAACTTGTAATTTACCTTCATGTGTGCGGGCACGTTGTGCAAAGATATCCAGAATTAATCCTGTGCGGTCAATAACGCGACACTTCATGATTTTTTCCAGATTGCGCTCTTGAGCAGGAGAAAGTGAATGATCGAAGATCACGAGTTCAGCCTCTAAATGCTCTACAAGTTGGGCAATTTCCTCAGCTTTACCTGAGCCAACAAAAAACTTGGGATCAGGTTTATTTCGCTGAACGGTCAGGTGTTCAAGTATTGTCGCGCCTGCGGATTGGGCAAGTAGACGAAACTCTTCAACATCCAGATCATCAAGCATATTGACAGCTACACTGACCAGAATGACGCGTTCCCTTTGTTGCACTTGTCCCAAACCGTCTTCCACAGATCACCAAATTCGTTTAACTAAAATGTCCTGCTAAGATAACCCGAGCAGGCATTTGAATCTAGTTTTATAGCCAAAAGGACTAGATTAAACTATTAAATGCTTGGGCAGTGAGAATCATGGCCCCTGCATATAAAACTGACCAACCCAGAATCTGACGTAACATGGTGGTCATTGAACCTGTAGAATATTGATGTTGTTTCACGGGAGTAGTATGCATGACATGGCTCCTTTGATCTTTAATTTCGATAGTTAAATAATAATCAATCGCAATAATAAATAAAAATTGAATTTTTAAATGTTCATGTTCGGTTTTTATCATCAATACAAGCCCATCAAGTTCAGTATAAAATAGGTCGAAATTGCAATTTAAACAAAAATGATATTTTTATGGCTCAAACGAAATCAGCGACTTCAAAGAACTTAACTCCAGTAGAAAAAGTTTTTTTATATAGTAAAAAATTGGCCACAGGTCTGGGAGTGATTGGTGAAGGCTTTTATTTGGTCTATCGTCATCGACTCTATAAAAATCCAAATAATCCAATGAATACCCGTTATGTGCAGTACTTTTGTCGTCAATTGTGCAAAGTTTTTAATATTGAGGTTGAAGTACACGGCACAATTCCACGGAATCCATCATTGTGGGTGAGTAACCATATTTCTTGGTTGGATGTTGCAGTATTAGGCTCTGGTGCGAGAGTCTTCTTTTTGGCGAAAGCTGAAATTGAAAAATGGCCAGTCCTCGGGCAACTCGCGAAGGGCGGTGGCACCTTATTCATTAAACGCGGTTCAGGAGATTCGATTCGGATTCGTGAACAAATCGCAGATTTTTTAAGGAAAGACATTCCCGTTTTATTCTTTCCAGAAGCCACAACGACAGATGGAAAAAGTATTAAACGAGTGCATGGACGTATTTTGGGAGCCGCAATAGAAGCACAGCGTCCAGTACAAGTCTGTTTGATTTGTTATGTGAATCAACAAGGTGAGTTAGATACGGTGGCACCATTTATTGGCGAAATGACTTTTGCAGAACATGTACAACAAGTTTTGGAAATGCCGAAAGTCACCGCGCATTTACTAACTTTGCCTGAAATTGAGGTACAAGGTCATACGGTGAGCAGTTTAACCGCTGAAGTTCAGCAAAAAATGGAACAAGGTTTAAAAGAGCTGCATGCGAAAGTGTTAAATCATTGATCAAACAGTGCAAACTTGGAGGGTTTATAAGCGATTTAACATCACATAAATCCTTCAATTGGAAGCCATGATAACATTTTGACGCCTGCTCGTTGCCACCATTTCATACGGGGTTCTTTTTTATAAATTTTAGTGCTATTCGGCATTTGGCGATACCAATTGATATTATGATTGGCATCCAGCACCAGTTTATACGCATAATGAGTTAATTGTTGATCCATGGTTTGGTGAATGCTTTTCGCTAAACTCGGACTATTTAAAATGACGCCGATTTCGGTATTTAAATAGGCTGAACGTGGATCGAAATTAAAAGAGCCGATAAACACTTGTTTTTGATCCAGCGTCATCATTTTGGCATGTAGGCTTGAATTGCTCAGACCTTTTAGACTAATTTTAGCTTCTTTGGCTAATTCGCGAGTATCTTTGTTCAGCTCCTCTTCATCCAGCGTGGGCAAAAACTCATAAAGCTGGACGCCATTTTCCAGTAATTCCTTACGATATTTACCATAAAAGGCATGTACGATCGAGACGTCATTGGCTTTAAAAGAATTGGTTAATACCCGAACCTGTACGCCATTTTGTGCCAATTCACTTAAATGTTTGGCACCCTGTTTTTCAGGTACGAAATAGGCAGAAACTAAATCAACATTTTCTTCTGGTTTTTGCAGATTTTTAATCAGCTGAAAGTTTAAATGCTGTTCCTTTTTGGCTTTGCCACGAATTTTATCAGGTGAGTCTTTAACCACTTTCGCCTGAACCCAATCAAACTGGATATTACTATTAAACCATTGGTCAAAGGCATGTGATCGTGCAGCCAAGTTCAGATAGTTTTGTACATTTGCCAGTTCGTAATGTTCATCAAGCTGACGTTTTAGTTCTGGATAGCGTAAATAATGCGTTTTAGCATTGACGATATTAATCACAGAGTAGGCATATTTATCATTCCAGTAATCATCAAAAGAATGAACAATATCATCTACAGCCGAGCCAACCAACATGACATCGACATCGGAAAATTGATAATTATCACTGCTGTTATAATATTGATTGGTCATATTGCGCCCCCCAATCAGCGCAATCTGATCATCAGCGATAAAGCTTTTATTATGCATGCGCCGATTAATGCGTTTTAAGTCGAGTACCATATCGATGGCACGAAACTTGCGGAAGCGATAGGGGTTAAACAGTTTGACTTCTATATTTTGATGCTGTGACAATGCCAGTAAAACCGCTTCCATTTGTTTGGCATTGTTATCATCTATCAATAAACGTACTTTTACGCCACGATCCGCAGCCCGAATAATGGCATGTAAGGCTAAAGCGCCAACGCGGTCGTTGTCCCAGATATAGTATTGTAGATCCAGACTTTTTTCGGCTTTATCAATCAACTTTAGACGTGCTGTAAGCGCTTCAAGTGGATCATAAAGCAGGTGATAACCTGTCAGCCCTTGATTTTGCTGACGTAGAGGTTCTACGACTTTGGCAAGCGTGGTGTGTGATGTATCGACTTGGCTTGCTAACTGAATGACCTCATGACCAGGTTTGGGCAGCGTATTGCATCCGCTTAAACTCAATACCAGCATACAACTGACGCCAAGCAAAAAGTGCCTACTTATTTGCTTTTTTGCAGTAAAATTAGGGTATTGTGTAGCTAAGCGGAGTGTTTTTGCCATAGTGTATGCATCAATAATGTGGCCTAGAGTATAATTCTTGATTAGCCAAAGATAAATAACTGAAACAAAATCACTCATCCTGATGAGTCTTTCAGTGTTTAAGATGCTATTTAAGATCATTTGAGAATAGCTATGTGGGATTTTAATTCGATTATTTTTTATTTCTATCTGATTTTTGTTGTTCTCGCAATTTGGGCAGTTTCGCAAGCCTGGCGTAGTCAAGCCTGTACCGAAACCATTCACCCTTTTAAAGCCTTTGTGCATTTGCTGGTGTTTTATTTATCTTATTTACTGTTTCCTCTGGTTATTTTTACGCTTTATGCGGGATGGTCTGGTTATTTTTCATTGCATCAAAGCGTTTTCATTTTTTTATTAAGTGTTTTTCTGATTTATGCACGTTTTATCGAGCCGCATTTGGTGCATGTGCGGCAGCATCAGTACCGTTTAAATCCGAATCAACCTTTTGCAAAACCGGTCAAAGTGGCTTTGATTGCAGATTTACATGTCGGTTTATATTCTGGTCATGAGCGTCAATTACGCATTATTGTCGAAAAGCTGAATCAGGCACAACCCGATATTGTGGTGGTGGCTGGGGATTGGACCTACGAGCCAGAACATAAACTCGCTGAAGAATTACAAGTATTACGCCAGATACAAGCTCCTGTTTATTCTGTACCCGGTAATCATGATGAACAATATCCCGGCCCGCCGATTCAGGAATTGCTGAAACATGCGCTAGATGTCAATGATGTGATCGATATCGAAGGAAAAATTGTTGAGTTTGATGAGTTCCGTCTGATCGGAATCGGGGACTTATGGGCGGGTAAAACCGATATGCGATTTATGCCAGAATTACCGCAAGATAAGCCGTGGCTGATTTTATCGCATAACCCAGATACGGTCGATATGGTGCCAGAACTTCCTTTACGCCCTTTAATGCTCTCTGGACATACGCATGGAGGGCAAGTTGAATTGCCATGGATCACCAATTACATCATGAAAAAAGTCTCAATTTTAGGACATAAAAAGGGCTTTTATGAGCATGAACATGCAGATGTTTTTGTCACCGTAGGTACAGGCATGGTCGGTGTGCCTTTTCGATTTCGGGTGCCACCCACAATTGATATTATTGAATTGATTTAAGAAATTTTTCTTCAATGCGTTAAATTAAAAAAACCAGCAAGCGCTGGTTTTTTCATCAAATTGGTTTAAATCTGATTATTCACATCTTCGTTTTTAGTTTCACGGATGAGCAAAAACGCAATCAATGATAAAATTGACGCTGCTGTTAGATAATAACCGACTGCCTGCAAGCCATAAGTTTCAGCTAACTTGGTGGCAATCAAGGGTGCAAAAGATGCGCCTAGAATACCTGCAAGGTTAAAAGTCAACGCTGAACCTGTATAACGGACTGAGGTTGGAAATAATTCCGAAAGTACAGTTCCAATTGGACCATAAGTGAGTCCCATAATCGACAAACCAATACACAAAAACAGGAACACCACCAAAGTATTGCCTGATGCAAGCAGATCAGAAAAGAACAAACCAAAAATAGCCGCGGCGATACAAACCCCAATCGATGTTGCTTTACGACCAAATTTTTCAGCAAAAATTGCAGAGAGTGGAATAAAAGCAGCAAAACACAAGGTTGCCAATAATTGCATTTCTAGAAATTGTCCACGTGCATAACCAAGATGCGTGGTTCCCCAGTTCAAGGCAAAGACAGTGGTTAAGTAGAAAACAACAAAGGTACATACCGCACCAATCGTTCCCAGTATCAGTTGTTTGGTATGCTTGGTGACCACTTCGGTAAATGGAATATTCACTTCTTTTTGCTTATCCAACACTTTTTGGAAAGCAGGGGTTTCGTGTAGTTTTAAACGAATATATAAACCGACTAAAACCAAAATTGCACTGGCAATAAATGGAATACGCCATCCCCACTGCATAAACGCTTCATCTGGCATTAATGCGCCAAGCGTTAGAAATGAACCCGCCGCTAAAATAAAACCAATCGGCGCGCCAAGTTGCGGGAACATGCCATACCATGCACGTTTACCTTCTGGCGCATTTTCAGTTGCGAGAAGTACAGCGCCACTCCATTCACCACCTAAACCTAAGCCCTGACCCAAACGGCAAAGCGCAAGCAATAATGGCGCAACAATACCAATTTGAGCATAAGTGGGTAATAAGCCAATACAGACGGTCGAAATTCCCATCGTGAGCAAAGCAGCAACCAATGTGGCTTTACGACCAATACGATCACCTAAATGTCCAAAGAGTGCAGCACCAATCGGGCGAGCAATAAAGGCAATCGCAAAAGTGGCTAGGGACTGTAGCATGGCAGCACTGCCACTGCTTGCAGGGAAAAATAGATGCGGAAAAATCAGGACTGCCGCTGTGGCATAAATATAAAAGTCAAAAAACTCGATCGTTGTTCCAACGAGACTCGCAGTTAAGACACGGAATTTTGAGTTACTGGCAACAGCAGGTGCTGTGGTTGCAGAGGTAGAGGATGACGCCATAAAGGAACCTTACACTTCGTAAAAATAAAAAAATTTGTTTTTAAAAGCGTAATCTTTTTAAAAAAGGCGTAATTTCTTAAAAAAATAACGAGTAGTAGATTTCTTTCATAACTATATAACTATTTAGTTAGACGCTCTTTATTTTTCTCCCTCAAGGAGAATAAAAAAGGACTGATGAAAGAAATCGAATCTAAATATTCAATACCAATCAGGGTCGCTGAACATAGTATTCAAAATAGACTAGATGACGTACCAATAGATCGAAAGGAATTGTAATCCCGCGCCCATCAATACAAAAACATGCCAGATTGCATGGGTATATCTTACCTTTTTTAGCGCATAAAACAATGCTCCGATCGTATAAGCTAACCCGCCAGTCACTAAAAAAATCAGTGCGTCTTTACTCAAATATCTTTGCATATCATCAATAAGTAACACAGCTGTCCAACCCATCAGCAAATAGGCAATCAGGGAAATTTTTTGAAAACGATGAATGAAAATTAATTTGAAAAGTGTCCCAATGAAGGCGATCACCCAGAGTGCAATCAGGAGATAGTGTGCTTTGGCAGTTGGAATAGCAATACTTAAAAAAGGGGTGTATGTCCCTGCGATGAGATAATAAATCGCGGTATGATCCAGTTTTTTATACCAATGTCGTTTTTCTTTGGTTTTGGCAAAATGATACAGCGCAGAACTACTAAAGACTAAAATTAGGCTGAAACAATACGCCCATAAACCCACCCATTGACCTGTGCTGAGGTCATGTGCCTTGATCAATAAAAAAAACGAAGCCATGATTGCCAGTACAGCACCAGCAGCATGGCTCCATGCATTGAGCTGTTCTTCCAGAGGATCATAATCAAGTACAGGAAACTGAGACATTTTTAGATCATTTTATTAAAAGTACAAGTGTATAGTAATTCAATTTTGTTTTTAAAGTAAGACGTTTTAAACTAGAGCGGCAAATAAATAAGGTTTTTACTATGTCCGCTTTGGCAACCCATTCTCCTCAAGAGCAGCAGTTCCTTGAATTGATACACCAAACGATTCAAAGTCAGCAGTTTGAACGACTGATTTTGAGTCAATATCAAGGTACAGAGACAGAGCTTGAGAAAATCACATTCCGAATGGTTGAGTTACAGCAACAAACGAAATTAAGTGCGCTGTATCATTATAAAACTAAAGACGTGACAAAAAATTATGAGTTAAAAGAATCACTTGATGTGATTGAAAAACTTGTACATTTATGCAAGCAAGCCAATTTGTTTGCGCACAATGTTGAAGCTCAATTGAAAAAAAATAAGAAAAAAGTACTACTGAATATTCAACAACACACGAAACCGAGTCTGGAGCATTCCAAACCGACTCAGCAACATAATCGTGAAAAAGAACGCTATGTTGATCAGGCCAGTCCATTTTTACAGTATTTAGGAATCACAGAGGCCAATGGAAAAATTATTCCTGCGATGGCGCGTAAATGGAAACAGATTAATAAATTTATTGAAATTTTTTCTCATGCTTATGATCAAA
This sequence comes from Acinetobacter sp. FDAARGOS_515, assembly GCF_003938865.1. Classification (NCBI taxonomy): domain Bacteria; kingdom Pseudomonadati; phylum Pseudomonadota; class Gammaproteobacteria; order Moraxellales; family Moraxellaceae; genus Acinetobacter; species Acinetobacter sp. FDAARGOS_515. The sequence continues at coordinate 1,788,411 of NZ_RKIX01000003.1, forward strand.
TTGAGGTAAAAAAAGATCAGGTTAATATTGTCGATTTTGGTTCGGGCAAGGGCTATCTGACCTTTGCCTTGTATGATTATTTACAGCAGCAAACAGCGACTCAGCCTGTCGTCACAGGCGTTGAGTTACGTTCTAATCTGGTTGAATTTTGCAAAGAGATCGCAACCAAAGCAGGTTTTGATCGGCTTGATTTTTTTGAAGGGGATGTCAGAACTTATCAGACCGAGCAGCTTGATGTTATGATTGCTTTACATGCCTGTGATATTGCAACAGATTTTGCGATTCATACCGGTATTCGTTTAAATGCTTCGATGATCATGTGCGCGCCGTGTTGTCATAAAGAATTAAGACCACAATTGCACAGTCCATCAGTGTTAAAACCGATGTTACAGTTTGGTATTCATGCAGGGCAACAAGCTGAAATGCTGACCGATACTTTACGTGCTTTATTGCTCAAAGCCTATGGTTATGACGTAAAAGTGTTTGAGTTTGTATCTTTAGAGCATACCAGTAAAAATAAAATGATTTTGGCCACAAAGCGTAAAGATATCGATCAACCTGATCCAAAAATTCTGGAGCAGATTCAGGCATTAAAACAGATGTATGGCATTGAAAAACAGACATTGGAATTGCTCTTAAATGACCAAATCGCGATTGAGAATGTTGGGTGTAAATGTTAAATGATGGATAAAACTACGCTAGATCTGCAACTTGATATTCAAGTAGGTGACTGGAACAGTTTACAACAAGATGCCAAATTGATTCGGACCTTGGTGTTTGTTGAAGAACAACACATTCCCGAGGCGGAAGAATGGGACGCTCATGATGCAATCTCGCAGCATTTCGTCGTGTATCATGATGTTCAACCGATTGCGACAGCACGTTTACTGCAAAATCGGAGTATTGGGCGAGTGGCCGTTCTAAAGGCTTATCGGGGCTTTAATATTGGATATAAGCTGATGCAAGCCATCATTGTTCATGCGCAAGAACAAAATTTGCCTGATTTAAAACTCTCTGCACAGGTATATGCAACGGGTTTTTATGAGCGTTTAGGTTTTTGTCAACGCGGTGATATTTATGATGACTGTGGTATTCCTCATATTGAAATGTTTTTATCTTTAGATGATTAACCCTTAACATTCAGGTTTGGGTAGCATTTCGTGCAAAATAAGATTTGATATGAATCTAAAAATCAGTCGTTTTCAATTACTATGAGAACTGTGGTTGAGGTGTTAAAAAGACTTCTTTCATCATTGCTTAAACCCTGTTTGTTTTTCTCCCATAGAGAGAAATAAAGAGAATTTACGAAAGAAGTCTAAAGTTTAAATGTTTTTGAATAGGCGGCAGGGTTTGTCGCCAAAAGATTACGGTATTTACAGCAACGTAAATCCAAAGATAAAGAAATACTTCAAAATACAAACTGAATTGAGAAAAAAATGAATCAAAACCAGAATATTATTCCTGTGATACGTATTTTTGATGTGGAAAAGGCCAAAGCTTTTTATCTTGATTTTTTGGGTTTCCAACTAGATTGGACGCATCAATTTGAAGAGAACTTTCCGCTTTATATGCAAATTTCTAAAGATCAATATTGCTTACATTTAACTGAACATTATGGGGATTGTAGTCCAGGTGCATTGGTACGGTTGCATTTAGTGGAATTAGAACAATTTGCTCAACAACTCTTAGATCAGAATGCCCGATTTGCCAAACCCCAGCTTGAAACCGTGCCGTGGGGAAATTTAGAATTATCGATTCGTGATCCCTTTTCAAATCGTCTAGTGTTTTGGAAAGATCAGGCAGAAACCTGATCTTTTAACTGTTTAGGGTAGGGTTTTCCATTGCTCAATCGCCGCAAATCCAGTTTCCAGACCGACTTGATAGGTATATTGCAACTTGTTGCGATCTTTACAAAGACGATTTGCCAATCCTTTTTTATCGGGAACGCAAACTTCAAGAATGTGTTGTGGTTGCTGAGTTGAAAGGGGCTGACGCAGAAAATTGACAGAATCATTATAACGATTACAGCGTTCTTTTAGACTCAATGCAAAGCCTTGATTATTCCTGACAATATATTTTGCCAAAAACTGATCGCCTTTACTACTGGCTTTAAAATAATGCTGCGGACGTGTGCGAATCACCATCAGCTTGCTCACATCTGCTTGTTGCGCTGCCCACTGTACAGGCAACGCATCTGCGACACCGCCGTCAAAATAAGGCTCACCCATAATGTCGACAGGTTGACGAGTTAATACAGGAATCGTGCTCGATGCACGTAAAGCATCCAATAGATTATCTCGTCCTGCTCGTAAATACTCAGCCTGACCACTTTGTGCGTGAGTCAGTACCATATAAAAATCAGGATTTTGTGCAAATAGTGTCTGTTGATCAAGCGGGTGTTCAGTTTCACCAACTTGCCACATCCATTCTAAATCAAGTAAATCACCGCCTTTCAAGAAGCGCTTATAACTGATAAATTCTGGACGTAGAGAATGATCAATATAAAAATTAAGTGTACGACCTTTTTGACCTGCCAGATAATTGGCAAGATTGGTAGACCCAGAAGACACACCGACATAGAGATCAAACGGATTAAATTGTTGTTCTAAAAAGGCATCGAGTACGCCCGCAGTAAAAGCACCGCGCATACCACCGCCTTCAACGATAAGTGCCTGACGTTGTATTACTGACATGATATTTTCCAGTGTTAATGTTGCGCTTGATGTTGCGAATGTGCATCCTTAGGCGTGGACTGTTGAGTTGGCGCTTCATCATTTTGCTGATTTTCAGATGCGGGTTGCGATGTTGTTTTGAGTTGGTAATGACCTTTTTTCGCTTCCTGATTAGGCATATAGTCAGGTTCGCTGGACATGGCCAAGTATAAAAAAGTGAAAAATATCGTGGTAATCGCCGCCACAATGATAATAAATTTCCAGCCTAAAGCCGTTGATTCAGCATCATTGCCAGAAGATGATTTACTCATAAATGAGTCCAACCGTCAAAATAAACAAAGAAAAATAAGTGGTTGTTATAGCATAAAATTGAAAAAAAGAGAGAATTTAAATATAAAGTCTATTCAATACAATGATATAACAACGCACACCAGATTTAAAGTTGGTGTGCGTTGTGATGAGCATGCATATGTTTAGCGAATGATGTCACTCTTTTGTGCTTGGTCTTTCAATAACTGTGGTGGATTGAAGCGTTCACCATATTTTTCAGCGAGTTGTTCGGCACGTTGTAGTGACTTTTCAACTCCGTTTTGATTGAGGAATTGAATCGCGCCACCTGTCCACGGGGCAAAACCAATGCCAAAAATTGAACCGACATTGGCATCAACAACAGATTCTAAGACGCCTTCTTCATAACAGCGCAAAGTATCCAATGCTTGAACAAACAGGAAGCGATCAATCATCTCCTGTTCCGAAATATCATTCTCTTTTGTCCAGCGGCTGAGTCCATCCCATAAATGTTTTTTTCCATTTTCAGGATAGTCATAAAAACCTGCACCCGCAGCCTTACCCTTGCGGTTAAGTTCATGAATCATGGTATGTACCACTTCATCCACAGGGGTTTTTGGCAGATATTTACCTTCTGCTTGTAATGCTTTGCGTGTTTCACTGGCAACATGTTCAGACAAGGTCAAAGAGACTTCATCTTGAATCGCCAATGGGCCAATGGGCATACCTGCTTTCAATGCCGCCATTTCAATCTTGGCTGGATGCACACCTTCAGCAAGTAAACGCATACCTTCCTGAACGAACGTACCAAACACACGGCTAGTAAAGAAGCCGCGACTGTCATTCACCACGATTGGCGTCTTGGCAATTTGTTGCACAAAGTCGTAAGCTTTAGCCAGTGTTTCAGCAGAGGTTTGTTTACCTTTAATGATTTCGACCAATTGCATTTTATCGACTGGACTAAAAAAATGTAAACCAATGAAATTTTTGGCATCTTTACTGGCTGTTGCAAGGCCAGTGATGGGTAAAGTCGAAGTATTTGATGCAAAGATTCCACCTTGAGCCAAATATTGTTCAGCTTCTTGTGTGACTTTGGCTTTAAGTTCTTGATTCTCAAATACCGCTTCAATGATTAGATCACAGCCTTGTAGATCAGTTGCATTGGCCGTTGCGGTAATTAAAGACAGGACTTGATCACGTTTTTCAGCGGTCATGCGGGCTTGTGAAACACGTTTATCGAGTAACTTTTGCGAATAAGCTTTGCCTTTTTCAGCATTTTGGACCGATACGTCTTTTAATATCACTGGAATGCCCTTGATGGCGGTTGAGTAGGCAATACCTGCACCCATCATGCCTGCACCTAAAACACCGACTTTATTCGCTTGCCATTTAGCAACATCCGCAGGACGGCTTGCACCAGACTTGATTGCATTGAGACCATGCCAGAAGGTACCGATCATATTTTTAGAAATCTGACCGATGGTAAGCTGAGTGAAGTAACGTGATTCGATACGCAAAGCGGTATCCACATCCACCTGTGCGCCTTCTACTGCTGCCGCCATAATGGCTTCAGGCGCAGGGTAGCAACCTTTGGTTTTATCACGTAGCATCGCAGGAGCAATCGCCAATACCTGAGCCACCGCGGGAGTTTTTGGATCGCCACCTGGAATCTTGTAGCCTTTGACATCAAACGGTTGCTGACTCTTAGGATTCGCCTTCACCCAAACAATCGCTTTCTCTAACAGCTCCTGTTCATTCTCAGCGGTGTCATGCACCAAACCTAGCGATTTTGCCTGATCCACGCCAAATTGCTTACCTTCCATTAAGAATGGAAACGCATTTTGTAAACCGAGCAGACGGACCATACGCACGATACCACCACCACCTGGTAGTAGACCTAAAGTGACTTCAGGTAAACCAAACTTGGTTTTAGGGTCGTTGATTGCAATGCGGTAATGGCAACCTAAAGCAATTTCCCAACCACCGCCTAATGCAGTACCATTCAGCGCAGCTACAACAGGAACGCCTAATGTCTCAATCGTGCGTAGGTCACCTTTGAGTTTTTCAATCATCTTGAAAAATTCAGTAGCATGTTCAGGTTGAACCTGAATAAGCTCATCCAAATCACCGCCTGCAAAGAAGGTTTTTTTGGCAGAACGGAAAATAATACCTTTGAGATCAGTTTCAACTTTGAGCTTTTGGCTGACTTTATCTAGTGAATCACGAAATTCTGCATTCATGGTATTCGCAGATTGACCCGATGAATCAAGGGTAAGAATTACAATATTGTCAGCGTTTTTTTCGTATTTAATAGCGCTCATACATCATCGTCCTAAATTTATTTCTTAAAAACGCTGGCGAAGCAGAGCTTGCGAGGCGGAAATATTTGAAAAAAGCGCAGTTTACGATGTGTAAATGAGCATTTTTGACAGTGTTTCCAACGTGGCAAGATCAATGCAGCCAGTTTTTATACCAACTCAATGATGGTGGCAATCCCCATCCCACCGCCGACACATAAGGTTGCCAGACCGCGTTTCTTGCCCTGACGCTCCAACTCATCCAGCAAAGTACCTAAAATCATGGCACCTGTTGCACCCAATGGATGACCCATCGCAATCGCACCACCATTGACATTGACTTTCTCGGCTGGAACGTTCAGTTCATTGATAAAACGCATCACCACGGCAGCAAAGGCTTCATTCACTTCAAACAGGTCGATGTCGTCAATGGATAAACCTGCTTTTTCTAATGCCTTACGTGCCGCAGGAGCAGGACCAGTCAACATAATGGTTGGGTCTGTACCGACCAATGCTGTCGCAAGCACTTTGGCACGTGGTTTTAAGCCTTGTTCTTTGACTGCTTTTTCAGAGGCCAATAACACCACAGCAGCACCATCAACAATCCCTGATGAATTGCCTGCATGGTGAACGTGATTAATTTTTTGAGCCTCTGGATATTTCTGTAAAGCAACTGCATCGAAACCCATTTGTCCCATCATTTCAAAGCTGGCATTAAGTTTTGCTAAGCCTTCAACCGTGGTAGAATCTCTAATAAATTCATCTTTTTCTAAGATCGTGACCCCTGAATGATCTTTCACAGGCACGACTGATTGATCAAAATAACCTTTGGCCTGTGCTGCCGCTGCTTTTTGTTGTGAACTGACAGCAAATGCATCCACATCTGCACGGCTATAACCATCCAAGGTTGCAATCAAGTCTGCGCCTACGCCTTGTGGAACAAAGGATGATTTTAAATTGGTTTCGGGGTCAAGCGCCCAAGGCCCGCCATCAGATCCCATCGGGATGCGTGACATGGATTCAATCCCACCAGCAACGACTAAATCTTCCCAGCCTGAACGGACTTTTTGAGCGGCTAAATTTACTGCTTCTAAGCCTGAGGCGCAGAAACGATTAATCTGAACGCCAGCCACATCATCATTCCAGCCTGCGGCAATTGCTGCGGTTTTTGCAATATCACCGCCCTGATCACCAATCGGGGTGACGCAGCCCAAAACAATATCATCAACTTTTGAGGTATCAAATTGATGACGCTGTTGTAGCTCATGAAGCAAGGTCGTGACCAAAGTAATAGGTTTGACTTCGTAGAGTGAGCCATCTTTTTTTCCTTTCCCGCGTGGCGTGCGGATGGCATCGATGATATAAGCCTCGCTCATCATTCTTCCTTTTATAACCTTAAATATTTTTATGCTTTTGAGTGTAATGGATTTTAGACCCAACACAATGACGATAAGGTCATCTGGTGGATGATGTTTTTTGCCAAGACTTTGTCTGATATAGAAACTTGATCAAGCATCGCTTGATGAGTAAACTATGCAGCCATAAAAAACAATCTATTTATATGAAATTTATTAATATTATTGGCACAACAGGTTCAGGGAAAAGCACACTCGCCAAACAACTTTCTAAGCAGTTAAATCTTGTTTATATCGAATTGGATGATTTACTTTGGTTGGATGACTGGCAGGAATCTTCAAATGAGGCTTTGTTTTTAAAGCTGAAAATAGCAACCGAGAATGCTGATACAGGATGGGTATTAGATGGCCTTTATACACGCACCATTCCAATGATTATGCAACAAGCAGATATGGTAATTTGGCTGGATTATCCATTTTGGGTGAATCTGTATCGTCTTACTCGACGAACATTAAAAGGTTTAGTGAATCAAAAACCATTGTGGAAACATTCAAATAATCGGGAAAATTTAAAATTGATTCTGTCTAAACAATCAATTTTTGTTTGGTTAATCAAATCCTATCCTAAAAATCGAAAAAAATATTTAAACTTAATGAAAAACCCTGATTATCAACATATCCAATTTATTCGACTCACTTCGCCTCAGCAGACAAAAGAATTCTTAAATCGGCTAGGGGTAATGTAATGACTAGTATTAAAGCAAAAGCCCTGTGTATTTTCCGATATGGGAATAAATCTTTGCTTTCTTTTGGGTATGATCCCAGCAAAAATGAGCATTATCTAAGACCGATAGGCGGTAGTATTGAATTTGGAGAAACCTCCTTACAAGCAATAGAAAGAGAAGTGCTTGAAGAAATTAATCAACAAATTACCCATCCAAAACTTCTAGGCGTATTGGAAAATTTATTTAGTTTTGATGGTCAGCAAGGGCACGAAGTTGTTTTTGTGTATGAAGCAGAATTTGTTGATCCCACATTATATAGCCAGACTGAAATAAACGGCTATGAATCCGATGGTTCAACTTATATTGCGCAATGGATGACTTCACAGCAGCTTGTTTCAGAACAATATCCTGTTTACCCAAAGGGAATAGAACAGTGGCTTTTTGCTAATAGACAGCCTAATCTTTAGACTGTCTATCTACAAACTACAAAGCTAAACCTTAATGATAACCGTGTAATTGTCGATATAAACCTGGCGTAACCCCAGTCCATTTTTTAAAGGCACGGTGGAAGGTGCTGGTTTCACTAAATCCAACCTGTTGCGCAACATCTTCAAGGGTCAAATCTGGATTTAGCAACAAGTGAATGGCGGCATCTCGACGCAAAGCATCTTTGACACCTTGATAACTTTTACCTTCCGCAGCCAGACGGCGGCGCAGTGTTTGCGGAGAAAGATAAAGCATAGATGCCACATCATTGAGCGTTGGCATTTCTTCACCAATCTGACTTTTAAGGACATCACGGATGCGTGAAGTCAGAGAATTGGTATTTTTAAATTTGACCAAAAGCTGTGCAGGTGCAGCTTTTAAAAATTCTTCTAGTGTTTTCTCATTTTGGCGAATCGGTAAATCCAGATAATCTGCCGCAAACGTAATTTCGGTACGTGGCATGTCAAATTGCATCACAGGGGCAAAAAATAATGCATCGTATTCATCAGCATGTGCAGGACGAGGATAACCAAAATGAACCCGTTCAAGTGGCAAACGACGTTCAATCAACCACGAAGCCAAACCATGCCAAATCATCAGCATACTTTCGGTAATAAAATGATCAGGATCCAGACTTTTAGGAATCATCGGTACCAGACGCGCTTCATGTTTATCGCGCTCTAAAGTGACCGACCACTCGTCACCAAAAAGTTTATAAAATTGAGAAGATAAATCGAGCGCTTCACCTAATGTCTTTGCATGAATAATCAACTGACACATAATGGCAAAAGTGCCTAAACGGCGTGGTTGAACATCAAAGCCAACATGCTCATCCTGAGTGACCATCCAGAGCATTTTGATAAAACGAGTGTACTGTTCTGGCGAAATACGCGCTTTGGGTTGACGTAATAATTCTGCTTCAATCCCAACATGCGAAAGCAGGGTTTCGACATCCATGCCTAGGCGTTTAACACCAGTCAAAGCCGCATTCACGAAATGGATACTAATGGTATCGCGACTCATGTTAAATCCTTCAGTCTCTTTTATGTTCACTTTTGATTGACCTAAATGACTCTAAAAAATGTTCAATTGGCGATTTACAACAACAGCAAATCACTTTTTACATGTTAAATTGCCGAAATGATCAAGGTAAATGGCTGAACATGACATTGTTTTGATTCTTTTATATCCCTAAGATGACTAAAAAGACAATAGTTTTAGGATGAAAATAACCATGACAACGGCATTAAACGGACTGAAAATACTGGATTTTTCAACATTGTTACCGGGGCCTTTTGCCACGATGTATCTGGCGGATATGGGGGCAGAAGTGATTCATATTGAGTCACCAAGTCGGCCTGATCTGGTTCGAATTATGCCGCCTTATGCCAATGGTCAAGCCACATCGCATAGCTATCTCAACCGTAACAAACAATCGATTGCACTCGATTTAAAAGATCCTGCCAGTATTGATTTGATTAAATCGAAAATTTCAGAATTTGATATTGTAGTTGAACAATTTCGTCCTGATGTCATGCAACGACTTGGGCTGGACTACGCCACATTGTCGGCGATCAACCCTCGCCTGATTTATTGTTCCATCACGGGGTATGGGCAAACGGGAAGTTATAAAGATCGGGCAGGGCATGACATTAACTATTTAGCCTTGTCTGGCATTATGGGACATAGTGGGCGGGTACAGAGCGGGCCACCGCCTTTGGGCATTCAGATTGCCGATGTGGCAGGCGGTTCGTTACATGCGGTGATTGGTATTTTGGCGGCTGTGGTGGAGCGCAGTCAAAGTGGACAAGGGCAATATATTGATATTTCCATGACCGATTGTGTGGCGGGTCTCAATAGTATGGCAGCTTCGGCAAGTCTGGCAGCAAATGTTGTGCAGCAACCTGAGCAGGCGATATTAAATGGCGGTAGTTTTTATGACTATTATCTAACCAAAGATGGACGCTATATGTCGGTAGGTAGTCTTGAACCACAATTTATGACAGGACTTGCAGCGGCACTAGATTTACCCATTTTATTAGAAAAAGGGGCCTCATTTCATCCAGAAGGTCGACAATTGGTTAAACAGGCATTGGCAGATCAATTTAAAACTCAGGATTATGCGCATTGGCATCATGTATTTGCTGCGCTAGATGTGTGTGTTGAACCTGTTTTAAGTTTAGAAGAAGCATTGCATACCCCTCTTGCTGTTGAGCGAGGTTGGGTGGTCGATGTGCCGTTATCTGAACAAACTGATCAAACCGAACCTCAGTTGGCTTGCCCGATTAAATTTTCAAGATCACAACCACGCTATGATTTTATTGCACAGGGTTTAGGGGACGGAAAATGGTGACAAATTAAACGAATAGCTACAATAAAAGTGATTTTAATCAAATAATTAACATTTTGAATAAATTGTTATGCTTTGAATTATCGTAATCTTTATCGCATAAATATATAAAAAGGTTACGTAAACATGACAATTAATTCATCTTTAGTTGTTTCTTGTTTATCTGTTTTATCGCTCAGTATTTTTGCTCAAACCTCGCACGCTGCATCCGCATTTGATTCATCAAGTCCGTGGATGTTTGGTGACTGGAATGGAAAACGTACTGAGTTACAGCAACAAGGATATGACTTTAGTTTTGGTTATACGGGCGAATTGGCAAATGTTCTGGATTCAAAAAAAACCTCGAATCATGGTACAGAATATGCCGATCAGTTTTCGTTGGGCACTCATCTTGACTTAAGTAAAATAGCGGGTTGGGATGATACTGAAGCACAAATCACCATAACTGAACGTAATGGACATTCACTGTCTCAAACTTCACCTGCGCTAGATGGACATTTAAGTTCAACGCAGGAAATCTGGGGACGTGGGCAAACTTGGCGTTTAACCGACCTCTGGATTAAAAAGAAATTTTTTGATCAGGCGTTGGATATTAAAGTCGGTCGTTTTGGTGAGGGCGAAGACTTTAATAGTTTCGACTGCGATTTTCAAAACCTTGCTTTATGTGGTTCGCAAGTGGGTAACTGGGTCGGCGATCAATGGTATAACTGGCCAGTGAGTCAGTGGGCATTACGCGTTAAATACAATTGGCAGCCCGATTTATATACTCAAATTGGGGTATATGAATACAACCCAGAAAATCTGGAGCGCGGTAAAGGTTTTAACCTGAGTACCGATGGTTCACATGGCGCGATTATTCCTGCTGAGGTGGTTTGGTCTCCGAAATGGGGTACACAAGCACTCAATGGCGAATACCGTCTGGGCTATTATTACAGTACTGCGGATGCCGCAGAAATTAATAATCCGCAACAAACTTCACATAAACAGGGTGGCTGGTTGGTTGCCAAACAACAGCTTACTCGAGTGAATGATCAATCAGATCGCGGTCTGAGCGGTTTTATTAACCTCACGCTGCATGATTCGGATACCAATACGGTTAGAAATATGCAAAATATCGGCCTCGTTTATAAAGGGCCATTTGAGCAACGTCCACAAGATGATGTCGCGATTGGTTTTGCGCGTATTGAAGTGAACGGTGATTTAGATACCGATCAGGATGAAGAATACAATACTGAGCTTTATTACGGTATTCATGCGAATAACTGGCTGACGATTCGTCCAAATATTCAATACGTACGCCATGTAGGTGCCTATAAAAATGGTGATAACACATGGGTTGGCGGCATTAAATTGCAAACAGCGTTTTAATTTCTATATAAAAAACACAAATGAATAGGGTGGTATTATGACTCAACCATCTTCACACTCAGGGCTCAGAACCTTTACCGTGATTATTGCCATGGTATTTGGGCTGGTCCTGCTCGCTGGAGGTCTCTGGCTTACCTTTTTAGGTGGGTCTTTCTATTATGTAGTAATAGGACTATTGTTTATTGCCTTTGCAATTTTGCTGGGCAAATGTTCTGTTTCAGCAATCTGGCTCTATGCAGCACTGATGCTGGGTACAACTATCTGGGCGATATGGGAAGTCGGAACAGACTTCTGGGCACTGGCACCACGTTTAGATATTTTAGGGTTATTCGGGTTGTGGTTGCTTATTCCAGCCATTACCCGCGGTATGGTCAATGTTGCGCCAAGCAAGATTGTATTGTCTTCAACACTGGTCATTGCCATTGCGGTGATGGTGTATTCGATTTTTAATGATCCACAGGAAATTAATGGGGTTATTCAAAATCAACAACCTGCAACTGCTCAAAAAGTGGATGGTGTGGCTGAACAAGACTGGCCAGCTTATGGGCGTACCCAAGCAGGTGTTCGTTATTCACCCCTCAATCAAATTAATGAACAAAATATTAAAGATTTAAAAGTTGCTTGGACATTCCGTACTGGCGATTTAAAAAGTGGCAATGACTCTGGAGAAACGACCAATCAGGTCACGCCAATCAAAATTGGCAATGACATGTATATGTGTACCACACATCAATGGTTGATTGCTTTAGATCCTGCAACAGGTAAAGAAAAATGGCGCTTTGATCCAAAACTAAAAGCAGATAAAACTTATCAGCATTTAACCTGTCGTGGTGTTTCTTATTTTGATGCAGCCAATACCGATGGTTTTGCGACCAGTTTGCAAAACAAAACATCGAGTTCAACGGAATGTCCACGTAAGATCATTTTACCAGTCAATGATGGTCGTTTGGTTGCTGTCAATGCAGACACGGGCAAAGCATGTTCTGACTTCGGTACGAATGGTCAGGTTGATCTTCAAAAAGATATGCCTTATGCCTATCCAGGGGGTTATAACCCAACTTCTCCACCAGTTGTCACAGGAACAACAATTGTGATTGCGGGTTCTGTCACCGATAACTACTCAAGTAAAGAGCCGTCTGGCGTAATTCGTGGTTATGATGTCAATACAGGCAAACTGCTTTGGGTATTTGATACAGGTGCAGAAGATCCAAATGCAATTCCTGCACCGGGTCAGACTTTTGTACATAACTCTCCAAATGCATGGGCACCGCTTGCTTATGATGCCAAAGCAGATGTGGTTTTTGTGCCAACAGGTGTAGGTACGCCTGATATCTGGGGTGGTGATCGTACTGCGCTGAAAGAGCGTTATGCCAACTCTGTATTGGCCATAAATGCTTCGACTGGAAAATTAATTTGGCATTTCCAAACCACACATCATGATTTGTGGGATATGGACGTACCATCACAACCGACATTGGCTGATGTAAAAGATAAATCAGGTCAAATGGTGCCTGCGGTCTATGTCACCACCAAAACAGGGAATGTCTTTGTACTGGATCGCCGTGATGGTAAGGCGATTGTGCCAATTACTGAACGTCCTGTACCACAAACCGTAAAACGTGGACCTCAAACCAAAGGCGAACATTATTCGGCCACACAGCCTTTCTCTGATCTAGATTTAGCACCACAAAACAAGCTCACAGATAAAGATATGTGGGGTGGTACGATGTTTGATCAACTGGTCTGCCGTATTCAATTTAAACGGTTGAATTATGATGGTATTTACACACCGCCATCTGAAAATGGGACGTTGGTTTTCCCGGGTAATCTTGGCGTGTTTGAATGGGGCGGTATTTCAGTGAATCCTGACCGTCAGGTTGCGGTCATGAATCCAATTGGCTTGCCATTTGTGAGTCGTCTAATCCCAGAGGATCCAAGCCGTGTGGAAACAGCCAAAGGTGCGGGAACGGAGCAAGGTGTTCAACCCATGTATGGTGTTCCATATGGTGTTGAAATTAGTGCGTTCCTTTCTCCAATTGGTTTGCCGTGTAAGCAACCTGCTTGGGGTTATGTGGCGGGTGTGGATTTAAACACGCATCAAGTGGTATGGAAAAAACGGATTGGAACGATTCGTGACAGCTTGCCAAATCTGTTCCAGTTACCAGCAGTTAAAATTGGTGTGCCGGGTCTAGGTGGTTCGATTTCCACAGCAGGAAATGTCATGTTTGTGGGAGCAACTCAGGATAACTATTTACGTGCATTTAATGTGAGTAATGGTAAGAAACTCTGGGAAGCACGTTTGCCAGCAGGCGGGCAGGCAACACCCATGACTTATGAGATCAGTGGTAAACAATATGTGGTGATTATGGCGGGTGGTCATGGTTCATTTGGCACCAAGATGGGCGACTATCTAGTGGCCTATGCCTTACCTGATGCCAAATAACGATCAACATGGTTAAATAAATGGAAAAGCTCAGATTAACTCTGGGCTTTTTCATATAAAAGGCGCAATAAAACGTCTTATCAATAAAATCGTTATTAAATATCCAAAAAAAGCATTTTGTTGATGAATCAAAGCTCGTTATGCTATCCGCCTTTACCATGAATCTACTAGCCATACGCCATGTATTTATATACTGATTTCGATCAACAACTGGTCAATGAACGTGTTGCTCAGTTCCGCGATCAAACAGAACGCTATCTTGCTGGAAAGCTTACTGAAGATGAATACCGTCCATTGCGTCTGCAAAACGGTCTTTATGTACAACGTTACGCGCCAATGCTTCGTATTGCTGTGCCGTATGGCTTAATGAACTCAAAACAATTACGTAAAATTGCCGAGATTTCGACGGAATATGACCGTGGTTACGCACACGTTTCAACACGTCAGAATATTCAATTGAACTGGCCTGCGCTAGAAGATGTACCAGATATTCTGGCTGAACTAGCTACTGTACAAATGCATGCTATTCAAACCAGTGGGAACTGTATCCGTAATACCACTACTGACCAATATGCAGGTGTGGTAGCAGGTGAAATTGCTGATCCGCGTCCGACTTGTGAGTTGATCCGTCAGTGGAGTACTTTCCATCCTGAGTTTGCATTCTTGCCACGTAAATTCAAAATTGCAGTGTCTGCATTGGAAGAAAAAGACCGTGCAGCAACCTCGTTTCATGACATTGGCGTCTATATCGTCAAAAATGAAGCAGGTGAAGTTGGTTATAAAATCAAAGTCGGTGGCGGTTTAGGTCGTACCCCAGTCATTGGCAGCTTTATTCGTGAATTTTTACCACGTGAAGATCTAATTGCGTATTTGGAAGCGGTATTGCGTGTGTATAACTTGCATGGTCGCCGTGATAATAAATATAAAGCACGCATCAAGATTTTGGTGAAAGCTTTAACTCCAGAAGTGTTTGCTGAAAAAGTTGAAGCAGAATTTGCACATACGCGTGAGCCTCTAAAAATCCAGCCAGAAACCTTGAAAAAACTGGATGAGGTATTCACACCGTTTGACTATCAAAACTTTGAAGATCAGGATTTTACAGCCTTATTTGCTGAGCATCCTAAATTTAAACAATGGTTTAATGTCAATACCAATGCCCATAAGGTTAAAGGTTATCGTATTGTCACCATTAATCTAAAACGTGCTGGGGTTGCGCCGGGTGATATGACCACCGCAGAGATGAATTTGATTGCCGATTTGGCAGACAAATACACCTTTGGTGAACTGCGCACCACACATGAACAAAACATTTCTTTGGCCGATGTGCCACAAAAAGACTTGTTTGAATTGTGGCAAACGCTTGAGCAGAATGACATGGCGCGCGCGCATATTGGTTTCTTGACTGATATTATTTGCTGCCCGGGTGGTGATTTCTGTTCATTGGCAAATGCGAAATCGATTCCAATTTCAGAAGCGATTACCCGCCGTTTTGAAGATTTAGATACCATTTATAATCTGGGTCAACTGGATTTAAATATCTCGGGTTGTATGAATGCCTGCGGTCATCATCACGTGGGGAATATCGGCATTTTGGGTGTCGATAAAAAAGGTGCTGAATTCTATCAAATCACGTTAGGTGGAAACTCAGATCATGATGCTTCAATTGGTGACATTTTAGGGCCATCATTTGCTGCGGATGTTATTCCTGATGTAATCGAAGAAATTTTGAATACCTATCTCGATTTACGTACTGGCGAAGAACGCTTTATTGATACGTATCGTCGTGTCGGCATTCAACCATTTAAGGAGCGTGCATATGCTTAATCCAGCCTTACAGGTGCTGCTTAAAGATGGCACGATCGTAGATAATACCTATCAACTGATCGCTGAAGATGGGATTGTTCCTCAAGGTGATGTGGTGGTGACCACAGCGCAACTCGATCAACTGGCGAATATTCAGGGCAAAAAAGCGCTGTATATCACTGTAGATGATTCTCCTGAAACACACGAATTTCCGCTCAATGATTTTGATACCATTTTTATCGAGTTTGCCGGTTTTAATGACGGTCGTGGTTATTCCTTTGCTGCGCTGTTACGCCGTCAAGGTTATCAAGGCGAATTGCGTGCGGTAGGGGATATTTTCAAAGATGTCCTGAATTATTTAAAGCGCTCTGGCTTTGATAGTTTTGTGGTGAAAGAAGGTAAGGATATTCATGAGGCTGCGGCAGGTTTAAATGATTTTAAACATCCGTATCAAGCTTCAACAGCGGTAGCTCAAGCTGAATATCAAACTGGCGCTTAATGCACTCGGTGTAATTTGATAGAAAAGCTAAACTTCGGTTTGGCTTTTTTTTGAGCTATTTTGAGATGATAAAAACCGTACTCTGATATTTCAGCGTACGGTTTATTTTTACCTTATGAAGATTAAGCTTGTAACTTCGCCAGTAATTCTTCTTTGCTTAAATTGACTGATTCAGCATCAGTACGACCTTTATATTCAAAGGTTCCAGCGTCCAAACCTTTTTCACCAATCACAATACGATGCGGAATACCTGTTAATTCAAGATCCGAGAATTTAACCCCAGGGCGTTCATTACGATCATCCAAAAGAACATCATAGCCTTGAGCCTGTAATTCGGCATAAAGTGCTTCTGCGGCTTCCAGTGTTTTTGGTGATTTGTGCGCATTCATTGGCACAATGGCGATTTCAAACGGTGCAATCGCAGAAGGCCAGATAATGCCTTTGTCATCATAGTTTTGTTCAATGGCAGATGCCACAACACGTGTCACCCCAATGCCATAACAGCCCATAGTGACAGTAAGTGGTTTTCCATCGTCACCCAAAACGGTACAGTTCAGCGCTTCAGAATACTTTTGTCCAAGTTGGAAAATATGTCCGACTTCGATTCCCCGTTTGATTTGCAGTACACCTTTGCCGTCTGGAGATGGATCACCATCGACCACATTACGCAGATCATAGACTTCGCTGAACTGTGCATCACGTTGCCAGTTCACACCTGTTGCGTGTTGATCTGCTTCATTTGCGCCTGCAATAAAGTCAGATAATACAGATGCAGCGCGATCTACAATCACAGTCACGCCTTTTTCAACTAAGCCTTGTGGACCCACATAACCCGCAGTTAAGCCGAGCTCTTGGAGTTGCGTTTCAGTGGCAAAGGTTAAAGGTGCTGCAATTAAAGGATGGTGCTCTGCCTTGATCTCATTCAGCTCATGATCACCACGCAAAAATAGCGCAATCACAGGGATGTTGCCTTTTTCATCAGCATTGCCCTGTACCAGTAAGGCTTTAACCGACTGTTTAGCATCTGCCTTTAAAAATGCGCAGACATCAGCAATAGTTTTCTGATTTGGCGTGTTTACAATTGTCAAGGCTTGTGTTGGTGCAGCGCGTTCACCGACGAGTACCGCTTCAGCTTTTTCAACATTAGCGGCGTAATCGGATTCAGTCGAAAATACGATATCGTCTTCGCCACTGTCTGCTAGTACATGAAATTCATGTGAGCCCGAACCACCAATTGAACCTGTGTCGGCTTGTACAGGACGGAAATTGAGTCCCAAACGTGTGAAAATACGGCAATAGGTGTCATACATATTGTCATAAGTTTCTTGTAAAGATGCTTGATCCACATGGAAAGAGTAGGCATCTTTCATAATAAATTCACGTGAGCGCATCACCCCAAAACGTGGACGGATTTCATCACGGAATTTGGTTTGAATCTGATAGAAATTAACAGGTAATTGCTTATAACTTTTCAGTTCGTTACGTGCCAGATCGGTAATCACTTCTTCATGGGTTGGGCCAAGCACAAACGGATTATCATGACGATCTTTAAAGCGTAACAACTCTGGGCCATATTGCACATAACGGCCTGATTCTTCCCAGAGACTTGCGGGTTGAGTTACGGGCATAAACACTTCTAGTGCGCCAGAGCGATCCATTTCTTCGCGTACAATCGCTTCAACTTTATTTAACACACGTACACCCATCGGCAGCCAAGTATATAAACCTGAAGCCAATTTACGAATCATCCCGGCTCGAAGCATGAGCTGATGCGAAATCACTTCTGCATCATTTGGGGTTTCTCTTAACGTTGCAAATAAAAAGCGGCTTGCGCGCATGGAAACTGTCCTAAAAGTGGGCTCTTTAACAGAGCACGATAAAAACACAAGATTATACGATAAAAAATGAGATGAATATTTCACCTCATTCAACAAAGCCCAGATTATGACATTAATTTACGGGTTTGGCGCAACAAGAAATTTTTCAAATCGTCCAAATAGGTAAAAATCACAGGCACCACCACCAGAGTCAGTAGGGTAGACGTGATCACGCCACCAATCACCGCGTGTGCCATCGGCGCACTTTGTTCGCCGCCTTCGCCTAGCCCTAAAGCCAATGGAATCATGCCCATCACCATCGCACTGGTGGTCATCAAAATAGGGCGCAAACGGGTTTTACCTGCCTGAATTATCGCATCATAACGGGTTTCGCCGCGATCCATGGCCTTTTTAATAAAATCAATTAACAGAATGGCATTTTTGGTGACCAGTCCCATCAGCATGATGATGCCAATAATCGAAAACAAATTCATGGTACTTTGAAATAAAAATAACGCCAGAAATACCCCAATTAAAGACAAAGGCAAGGATGCCATAATCGCGGCAGGGTGGATAAAGCTATTAAATTGTGAACCTAAAACAATATAAATAAATACAATTGACAGGGTAATGGCAGTCAGTGCATAACCCGCCGATTCAGCCATATCGGCATTGGCACCTTGAGTATCAAAACTATATCCAGCAGGCAGTTTAAAGTTCTTCTGTAATTGATCAATGTCCTTGCCAATATCACCCGCAGGGCGACCAGAGGTATTGGCTTCCACCAGCACCTCACGTGCCAGATCACGACGATTGATTTGCGATGCCCCTAAGGTCTGCTCAAATTTTGCGACGGTTGCAAAAGGCACCAAAATCGGTTGTCCATTAGCATCGGTTTTAGACGAGGTGAGGTAAAGATTTTCCAAATCGCTTGCTAAGGCACGACTATGTTCAGCTAGACGCAAATTGACATCGTAGGTTTCACCACGTTCATCTTGCCATGTGGTGACATCATCTCCTGCGATCAATGGTCGAATCGTATTGGCGATTTGATTGACAGAAAGCCCAAGATCACTGGCCAATACTCGATGAATCTGAATTGACAAAGTTGGTTTTGGTTCTTTGAGTGAGCTTTCAAGATCGACTACACCTTTTATTTTTCCCATTTCAGCCATAAAACGATCTGAAATATGTTGTAGCTCATCTAAATCAGGGCCTTTGATGGAGATCATAATGGGCTTTTGTCCACCAGATACGGTTTCATCTGCCGATGCGACAGAGGTAACCGTGATTCCAGCGACCCGTTTTAAACGTTCACGAAATTCATTATTTAATTCGGTCAGCGTCTGGCTACGTTCATTTCTAGGAGTTACCGTGACCCTCAGGCTGGCATGGTTTTTACCACGATCTGTAATGCCGTTGACCACGCCATAAGTTGATTTGACTTGTGGATGTTGACGAATGATTTGATTGACCTGATTCAGTTTAGCCTGAGTATATTGCAAGGAGGCATCCACTGGAGTTTCAAATTTAATGCGAATCTCGCCTTTATCGGGTGTGGGTACAAATTCGGTTCCAATAAGTTTGGATAAGCCTAATGCCCCAATTAACGATGCAATTGCAATTAAAATCGTGATAAAACGAAATCGTAAGGCAAGTTTGAGCAAATGCTCATAGACATGACTTAAGTTGTCGAGCTTTTGAGAAATCCATTGGAAAAAACGTTTCATTCGACTGGGTGGCTTATTGGTTTTTTTCTTTTGCCAATGGGCTGATAGCATCGGGTCAAGGGTAAAACTAACAAACATCGAGATGAGAACAGCCGTACTGACCGTTACCCCAAATTGATAGAAAAAACGCCCAATAATGCCCCCCATAAAAGCCACAGGTAAAAACACCGCGACAATGGTCAGTGTGGTTGCCAAAACAGCCAGCCCAATTTCCTTCGTTCCATCTAAGGCGGCAGTCACATGATCTTTGCCCATTTCTGCATGACGCACGATGTTTTCGCGCACAACGATGGCATCGTCAATCAGCAAGCCAATACATAATGACAATGCCAGTAATGTCATCATGTTGATGCTAAATCCAAACGCCCAGATAAAAGTTAAAGTTCCAAGTAGGGCAATCGGAAGAGTTAAACCGGTAATGATGGTGGAGCGAAAAGAGCCTAAAAACAGCAAAACAATCAGCACAGCCAGTAATGCACCTTCAATAATGGTACGCGCAACATCTTTAATGGAGGCGCGAATCCCTTTGGAGCTATCAACCACGACATTTAAACTGGCGCCTTGAGGAAGTTGGGTTTTAATTTTCTCCAGCACTTTATAGGTGTTATCCACCACCTGAATTACATTGGCATCGGAGCTCCGCAAAATATCAACTGCAACAGCAGCCTTACCATTTAAATAAGCCCCTGTTTCTAGGTCAGCTTGAGTATCTTCAACTTTGGCGATTTGTTTTAAATAAATCGGCGTACCATTTTTATTGGCAACAACCAAATCACCAAAGCCATGTGGATAGATCACTTTGGATTGGATCTCGATCACGAGCTCAGAGTCAGGTTGTTTGAGTGTACCGCCTGGAATTTCAACATTTTCATTTTTTAAAGTGTTAATGACCTGATCAATCCCAATGCCATAGCTTTGTAGTTGTTGGGGATTGATCTCGATACGGATCTGACGCTGGGCATCTCCCAGTAGATTGACTGTGCCTACGCCGGGAACCGTTCTAAGTTGCGGTAAAATTCGCTGATCCAGATAAGAACTAAAATCACGCAAAGACATCGAACCTGATTCAAACACCACTGACATAATCGCATTACTGGCAGGGTCATAGCGTTCAACGACTGGGTCTTCGATTTCATCACGAAAGTTGGATTTAACGACAGCAATTTTATCGCGAACGTCTTGCGCAGCGACACTGGAAGGGACATCCAGATTAAATTCGGCAATAATCATCGACAGTCCTTCACTGGACTGCGAAGTAATCTGTTTTAAACCTGAAATTGTATTGATCTGATCTTCCAGTTTTTTTGTAATTTCAGATTCAACCGCTTCAGGGGACGCACCTGGATAATTGGTATAGACCACGACAAATGGAAAGTCGACATCAGGAAATTCTTCTACCCCCATACGTTGCCATGATGCCAATCCCAATACCATCAGACAGAACATCATCATGATGGTAAACACAGGATATTTGACACTAATTCGGGTAAACCACATCGCTATTGAGTCCTAAAAAATCGTTCTTTTATTTGTTGTTTACTGCGGGTTGATCTGGGCTAGAAAATACCACTGATTTATTTTCATCGGAATTATCAAATTGAATTCGGCTGACAGCATCATGATTTTGCAAACCTGTAACCACCGCTTTGTTTTCGGCAAAACGTTTTTCCACAACCTGAATATTGATTTTACGCAGTTTTTGTTGACGAACGACCCACACATAAGGTGAGTGATCCAGACTTTGGATACTGTCCAATGGGATAATCTGTCCCTGCACTTGATCTTGATTTAAAATAACACCTTCGACAAAAGCACCAATACTGAGTGAGTTGATGCTTTCAATCGGTCGAGCAAAGAATTCAATTTGACGGCTGACTTGATCTGCTACAGGTGAAATACGAGTCAGAATGGCATTGAATTGTGTTGAATTACCCTGAATCGTGTATTGAATTTTTTGGCCAATACGCAGTGCAGATTGTTGTTCAAGCGGTAGTTTGGCCTGAATTTCCAATTGTTCAGGATTCACAATTTCAAATAAAGTTTGTCCTGAAGTTACCGTTTGACCAGGCTCAACCTCTCGTTTGGTTATTACACCAGTCAGCGGACTGCGAATAATGCCATCCAGATCAGCTTTATGCGCAATGTCTAAATTGGCTTTTTGAGCGTTTACTGTTTCAAGTTGGGCTTTATAGTCAACTTGACTTTGTTCATATTCAACTCGTGAAATAAAACCCTGATCCAAAAGTCTTTTTTTACGTTGCATCAGATTGCGTGATAGTTCAGCTTGAGCCTGAGCAGATGCCAGATTAGCCTGCGCTTGTGCTAAACGAGCAGCATTATCCTGATTATTTAAACGCACTAAAACCTGATTTTTTGTCACCTGCTGTCCGACATCGGCATTGACCTGCGTGGCTGTTGCGGAAACTTGTGACTGAATGGAGCTTTGTTGAATAGCACGAATCGTACCCGTGAACGCAGTTTTACGTTCCAGCGCACCTGTTGAGACCTGAACCAGATCTTGCTGGATCATCTCAATGTTCTCAGTTTGATTGGCTTGTGACGATTCTGTGCTAGAACGATGACAGGCAGAGAGAACAAAGCTAGAGCTTAAACACAGTACAGTAATATAAAATGCAGTGCCTGACACTTTGTGCATGCCTAATCATCCTCAAGTTAATGACATTCATGGTTTTATTTAGTGTCAGGATTATAACGGTTATTCCAGCGTTTTTAAGCGTTCAATAATGTTGGAATAATGTTCCTGTGTTGTTCGGTAGTTATTTTGCAAACTAGAGATATTTTTTTTAAGACTGGTCATATTCTGGTCGTTTTGATTGAGCTGATCTTTTAGACGTTGCGGGATACTACTCTCGCCCTTGCGTAGGTATTCCATTTCCTGACGTTTAAACAAAATACGATCGCTTTGCAATTGTCTCAATTGATCTTGTTGTGATTTGATTTGCTTCTTGATCCCAGACAAAGCCTGATTTTGTTTTTCGGTCGCAATAGCAACATTGCCATAAGCACGTTTAAGTTTTAAATCTTGCTCACGCTGCCGCGCTTGTGCCTCACGTTGAGTGGACTGACGCAAATCGGCTTCTGCATTATACGGTCGATTGCGACGAATCACCTGCATATTGCTATCCAAAGCCTCATAACCATAACGGATGTGTGCAGGTGTTACAGAACTACTAATATTGGCAATACCTTTTTGATCGTAATATCGATACCATACAGCATGTGGTTGTGGATTGACCGCATAAAGCAAAGGCATCCATAACAATAGACCACATACAATAATGAAATGACGAGTCATCTGTTTGGATACTTCCAGAAGCTTTCGACGAGTCACTCGACTATTCATGACTTTCCCCAAATAAACTTGACTAAATTACTTATTTTTAAATATTAATAAGGTTATATTAGTTGTAATTTATCCAATTAAAAATAGGAATAACTCAAAAAAAAATCATAAGTCCTTTTAAAATGTGATTGGTTTGGTGATATTTAGAAAAAATGTGTTTTAGCTTGAGAAAACCTTCATTGAAAACGCAAGTAATAATATGTTAAAAAAGGTCATAATCTGTAAAAACAATGAAAGCCCCAATCATCGGCTATAATCAGTTTCAGTTATTGTTAGTAATGAATAAATGGGGAAAGGATCATTAAATGGAAGACAAATTTCAAAATCTTAAAGTCATGGTAATTGATGATTCAAAAACCATTCGCCGAACCGCCGAAACCTTACTACAACGCGAAGGATGTGAGGTGATTACTGCTGTAGATGGCTTTGAGGCGCTCTCAAAAATAGCTGAAGCGAATCCTGATATCGTTTTTGTAGATATCATGATGCCGCGTTTAGATGGTTATCAGACCTGTGCATTGATCAAAAATTCACAGAGTTATCAAAATATTCCGGTGATTATGCTATCGAGTAAAGATGGTTTATTTGATCAGGCCAAAGGTCGTATTGTCGGTTCAGATGAATATTTGACCAAGCCTTTTAGTAAAGATGAATTATTAAACGCTATTCGAAATCACGTAAATACATAAATTAAAGAAAAGTGTTGGGGACATAAAATGGCACGTATTTTAATTGTAGATGATTCACCAACCGAAACATTTCGTTTTAGAGAAATATTAACAAAACACGGTTTTGAGGTGATTGAAGCATCTAATGGCGCTGATGGGGTGACCATGGCACAGGCTGAACAGCCTGATTTGGTGTTGATGGATGTCGTAATGCCAGGGGTCAACGGTTTTCAGGCGACTCGTGAAATTAGTCGCGGTGAAAATACCAAGCATATTCCAGTGGTGATCGTGAGTACTAAAGATCAGGCAACAGATCGTGTCTGGGGGAAACGTCAGGGTGCACGTGACTATCTGACCAAACCGATTGAAGAAAGCCAACTTATAGACGTGATTAAACAACACCTTAATCTGGAATAGTCATCATGGCTGCTAATGGATTTATCGAATTGCTTCGATTGGCAAAACGTGGCAATCGAAGCTACGCTTCTAACCAAAATGAAGTCAACCGGTGGTCAGGTATAGCCTTTGAGATGATGGGGCAATATTTTGTTGCGCCTCTGGGGGAGGTGATGGAAGTCATTTACCCTCCTAAATATACCCCAGTTCCAAATGCCCAAGCTTGGGTGCGCGGGCTGGCGAATATTCGGGGAAGACTACTCTCAGTTTCTGATTTAACACATTTTGTCTCTGGGCAACGTGCTCCATTTTCGCCTAGCCAAAAAGTGTTATGTATTAGTCATAATGACCACTATGTCGGTTTAGTTGTAGATCAGGTTTTGGGTATTCAGCACTTTAATAAGCACAGCTTTTTTTCTAAAAGTGATGAGCTGGATCAAAAATTAAAAGATTATTGTCAAGGTTATTTCTATCAGCATAACCAACGTTGGCATGTCTTTTTATTTAGTCAGCTGCTGAAAAATCCACAATATATGAATGCTTCAGCAAAATTTATAAATTAAATTCGTACGCAATTAAGTAAATCACGCGTATTCAGGGGAGAAGCTGTATGGGCTTTAAACTAAAAAAGAAAAACACAGCTGAAAGTGCGAGTAAGAAAAACGGTTCTGCATTTTTTGCCAAGATTCAAGCTCAAATTGAGCTAATTTCACAAATGTTCGGTGATAGTAAAAAAACGAGACCGATCATTTATTCAGCGATTATTTTTCTTTTTCTATCAACGATAACGTTGATTTACTTATTTTATAGTGTACCGCGGAATAATGAATTAACTCGTAGTCTGGGGCAACTGCGCTTATTGTCTCAAACTATTCCACGACAAGCGACAGAGTCAACTGCATCAGGCTCACCTGAGGCAATTGCAAGTCTGAAAAAATCGCAGGAACAGTTTGCGCAAAATCTGGAAAATGTACAGGACATCTACGGTGCATCATCTGAGGAATTTAAAAAGGTCGATCAACTCTGGAAGAATGTATCGACCAATGTGGATTTGATTACGTCTCAACAAAAGCTGATCAATCAACTCTATGACACCAATATCGCGATCGGTGAGTCGATTCCAGGGATTCAGGCAGAATATAACTTGATGGTAGATCAGATGGCTCGTCTGAATATGCCAAGTAGTCAGGTGGTGATTGCCAAGAACCAAGTATTTATTGCAGAGCGTATTTTACGTTCTATCAGTTCTGTATTGGTGGGCACAGAAAATGCCCGTGCGTCAGCAGATGACTTTAGTGCCGATATTGAAACCTTTGGTGCTTATTTAAATGCACAGTTAAATGGTAGTGCTGACTTGGGTGTTGAACGTATTAGCGATCCAAGTTTACGTGAATCTGTCGATAGTATTAAATCTGAGTATGATGAAGTTTTAAAAACAGCAGCATCAACGGTATTTAAAAATGCCAACCAGATTGTAAAAGTCCGCCAAGCATCTTCACAGATTTTCTCTCAATCTGATGATATGTTGAAATCCTTGAATAATCTTTCAGATAAAGCAGATTCTAGCTGGTCAAGTGTTATTCCAGCAGTTTTATTACTACTGTTCCTTACAGGTTTTATCTTATCCGTTGCTCGTTTATTGGCGATTCGTAATTTGTTGGAAAAAAATCGTGTAACGCGTTTACAGGATGAATATGACCGTAACCAAAATGCGATTTTACGTTTACTTGATGAAATTGCCGATTTGGCTGATGGTGATTTACGTTCGTATGCAACGGTATCAGAAGATTTTACTGGTGCAATTGCTGACTCGATCAACTTCGCAATTGATCAATTACGTGATCTGGTATCACGTATTACGGATACGTCTCAGGAAGTGGCGCGTTATACACAAAATACGCAGACCATTACCAATCAGTTAGCGGAAGCTTCTGAGCATCAGGCACAAGAAATTGCAGGTGCATCTGCTGCGATTAACGAAATGGCGGTGTCGATCGATCAGGTATCTGCGAACGCTGCTGAGTCAGCAGAGGTTGCGGAACGTTCGGTACAAATTGCATCCAATGGTGCTGACGTTGTAAACCGTTCGATTGTGGGTATGGATACGATTCGTGAACAGATTCAGGAAACATCGAAACGTATTAAACGTTTGGGTGAGTCTTCGCAAGAAATTGGGAACATCGTCTCGCTCATTAATGATATTGCCGACCAAACTAACATTCTGGCATTGAATGCTGCAATTCAGGCATCGATGGCAGGGGAAGCGGGTCGTGGTTTTGCGGTAGTTGCCGATGAGGTACAGCGTCTTGCAGAACGTTCTGCATCTGCAACCAAACAGATTGAAGGCTTGGTTAAAACCATTCAGACCGATACCAATGAAGCTGTAATTTCTATGGAACAGACCACTTCTGAGGTTGTTCGTGGTGCGAATTTGGCGAAAGATGCGGGTGTAGCGCTTGATGAAATTCAAAGCGTATCTAATAACTTGGCTAAATTGATTGCAAACATTTCCAATGCTGCAAAACTTCAGTCTGCATCGGCGAGTCATATTGCCAATACCATGAACGTCGTACAGGAAATTACCTCACAAACCACGACTGCAACTTTTGATACGGCACGTTCGGTTTCTGAACTGGCCAATATGGCAGAGTCATTGCGTGAGTCTGTATCTGACTTTAAGTTACCTGAATAAGCGTGAAGTGACTTTTGGGGCAGACTTCGGGATGTCCCAAATTAAAAAATGCATCGTCAAGATGGCTTCTTGAGAAGGAAGTCACTTGCGTGATGGTGGTAGATCAAGTTTCACCATCAAGGGTGGATAAACGAAAGAAGCCTTCGTTATGAAAGAAATATTAAAACATCTTGTTGAAAAAATAAGCTTACCTGAAGACAGTTTTCTTGATCAGGATGAAGAAATTCTTGAAATTTTTATTGAAGAATTAGAAGAAATTTTTCAAGAATTGGGTCAACTTATTCCGCAGTGGGTGGCTGATTCTGATGAGCAGCAGGTTTTAGCGGACGTTCGTCGCCATTTTCATACTCTAAAAGGGTCTGGTCGAATGGTGGGGGCGAAATCTTCCAGTGAACTGGCGTGGACAGTTGAAGAAGCACTCAATCGAATTATTGCCAAAACTTTGCCATTAAGTGCAGATTTACAACGTTTTGTGCAAGTGGTATTTAATGTTTATCGTTTTAAATTTTATCATGATTTTAAAAATACCCAGCCACACTCTATCGATATT
Organism: Acinetobacter sp. FDAARGOS_515; assembly: GCF_003938865.1. Lineage (NCBI taxonomy): Bacteria > Pseudomonadati > Pseudomonadota > Gammaproteobacteria > Moraxellales > Moraxellaceae > Acinetobacter > Acinetobacter sp. FDAARGOS_515. Next base: position 1,815,914 of record NZ_RKIX01000003.1, read on the forward strand.
CGCCCATTGGTTTTGTTGGGACAGCAGTTACAACACCAACAAGACGTCGAGCCTGCTTTAGAAGAATTACTCGATTTAGCTGAACAGTTAAATACAGAATCTGGAATTACAGGGCTCGAAATTCAGCAACAACAGATTATTGAAGCTGAACAGCCAGTTGAAGTAGAGCCTGCTGCCATAGCTGACACCTGTGTGGACGCAGTTGCTTCATCAGATGATAGTCTGATTGAAGAAACCATGGCGATTTTCCTTGAAGAAGCAGAAGAACATCTACAAACAATTGATACTTTTTTACAGCAAGATGAGCCATCAGATCAAAGTTATAATCAATTGATTCGCGCTTTGCATACTTTGCGCGGCAGTTCATCAATGGCGCATATTCAGCAAGTATTTGAAGCCAGCAGCAAGGTAGAAACGCTGTTTAAAACCTTGATGCAAGATGAGCTTGAGTCGACTTCAAATGAAACCGCTCTCTTAACCCACTATGCTGAATTTGTTCGAGATTATCTACATACACTGCATCAAAAGGGTACTCAGCAACAGCTTGACAAAATTGATCAAAAATTTAATCAAGCATGGGAAAACTATGGCTTTAATATCGAAGAAATTGCACATGAAGCACAGCATCCACAAGGTGTTGTCACTTCACTATTGCAATTAGATATTGAAAATCTGCTGAATGCAGACTATGAGTTTGAAAAACGCGTCAAACAGGAATTCCCTGTCTATATTCAAGCATTGATTACCGAGGCAAGTTCTTTAATTGAGCATACGCATAATCGAGCAGCCCAAGGCGTTCATGATTATGTCTTGCAATTAAAGCCTGCTTATGAACAATTACTTGAAAAACCTGAATTACTGCATCTGGATTATGCCTTTGATATTTTTGGACAGGCACACCAGCAAGTCATTCATTTATTTGATACCTTGGCAGCAGGGCAGCGAGTAAGCTTGGGACAAGAGCAACTCAATGTGATTCATGAGCTGCAAGACTTTGTCCAACAAGATATTGAAACAGCGATTACGGATAAGAAAGTATCATCTGAGCTAAGTGCTGATAAAGTAAGTGCTGAACCTGAGACTATTTCCATTGAGCCTGTTGCGGTATCAGAGTCAAATGTTTCAACATTTGATTTATCGTCAATTTCTGCACGTATTCAACAAGATCATCAGCACCTAGATTCAGAGCAAGCCAATCGTCATTTCGATGCAGACCTTCTCGATATCTTTTTAGAAGAAGCTGATGAGCTGTTGGTCGGTATTGACGCAGACCTAAACACTTGGTCGCAGCAACAAAGTAATACGTCTGCCTTGAATAATTTGATGCGCTATTTACACACCTTAAAAGGTGGCGCAAATATGGTTCAGGCAACCTATATGGGACTGATTGCGCACGAGTTAGAAACCATTTATCAACGCTTGATTCATGGGCAAATACATTCTTCTGAAAATCTGATACAGATTATTCGTCTGGTACAAGATGATATTGCTGATCGGATTCAAACGTTGCGTGATGAAGCAGTAGATTATCCAGCGACAGAAGTGATTGAGTTGCTTGGAAATATTGAGCAGGTTCTACAAGGGGTACCACAGCAACAGCCTGAGAGTGCAACGTGGACTACTTCTGTTGATAGTACCTTGGCGCAAGTTGTTGCTGAGCCACCAACTGAAGTTGTTGAGCATGAATTAACGACAGATCATCTTGAATCAGTTGCTCTTGGTGAACCAACATCAGGCGTGGAATCTGATGCAGTTGTTGCTGAGGAACAATTACAGAATTCGACTTCCGCTGAGAATGATGCACTAGAAAGTCAAGCATCGATTTCAAATACTAATGTTGATATCGATAATACCAAACCGCATCAAGATACAGATCCCGATGATGTTCAATCTTTGGTTGAAGCGACTTTCTATGAAGAAGCGGCAGAGTTGCTTGATGCTGGACAGCAACTTCTCAATCGCTGGTTTGATGAACGGACTAACCGAAGTATTTTGCTTCAATTGCAACGTACAGTGCATAGTTTAAAAGGCGGTGCACGAATGGCAGAGTTAGAGCCTGTTGCAGTAATTGCCTCACATCTTGAAAATGCCTTTGAGCAATTTGCGGTAAAAGCCTTTAGCTCCAATGCTTATGACCATCTCTTGCTGACGGCATTTACATGGTTAAAGGCAGCTATTTTTGAACGTTCGTATAATAATTATGATGGTTTAAAGCATACCTTAGAACGTCTTGAATTTGTCGATACCAATGCGCAAATTCCAACTAAACTGGCTCGCGCGGATCTATTCTCGCAAGAACAAGTGATGGAGTTTGTACAGGGAGATGGTACAGAACCGCCATCTATGCTGGGTGAATGGGACAACACCGTACAGGCTGATGATTCAAATGAGATGATCCGTGTTTCTGCGGATCTGATCGAAAAAATGATTAACTTGTCTGGTGAAAATGCGATTAACCGTTCGCGTATCGAAATGGATTTGGGACAGTTAGGCAATACACTGGTCGAAATGGAATTGGCGATTCAACGTTTGGCAGATCAGTTACGTCGAATGGAAGGCGAATTAGAAAGTCAGATTATCGCCAAACATGGGACAGAAAACTTACGTTATATCGACTTTGACCCATTAGAAATGGATCAATACTCATCATTGAATCAACTGTCAAAATCGCTTGCTGAATCTGCATCGGATTTGGTTGATTTCAAAACCACATTATCCGACAAAATTCGTGATACCGAAGGTTTGTTATTACAACAATCACGTATTCAGGCTGAAATTCAGGAAAGTCTGATGCGTACCCGATTAGTTCCGTTCTCACGACTTTTACCTCGCTTACAGCGTATTGTGCGTCAGACGGCAAGTAGTTTGAACCGTCCAGCTGAATTGGTAGTCAATAATACCGAAGGCGAACTGGATCGAAATATCTTGGAACGCTTGGTCACGCCACTTGAACACATGCTGCGAAATGCAGTCGATCATGGTGTGGAAGATCGTGAAGAGCGTTTAAAACTGGGTAAACCTGAAATAGGGCGTATTGAGCTAAATATTAGCCGCCAAGGAACAGATGTTTTGGTGAGCTTTAGCGATGATGGTAAAGGTATTGATGTTAATAAAATCAAAGCCAAAGCTTTAGAAAATGGTTTGATGACTGAGGATCAAAAACTCGAAGCACAGGAAATTTTGCAATACATTTTCCATCCTGGGTTTAGTACAGCGACTTCAGTGACCCAAATTTCAGGACGTGGTGTGGGTCTGGATGTGGTGCAAAGTAGTATTAAGGCGCTTGGTGGTCATGTCAGTGTCGATTCAACATTTGGTTCTGGTACCACTTTTACTATTCGTGTACCAACGACTGTGGCAGTGAGTGATGCACTCATGGTGAAAGTCGGTGATCAGCAATTTGCCTTGCCTTTGGCTCAGATTGACCGAATTGTGCGTATTGCGCCTGCAACTCTTGAACGCTATTTCCATGGTCAGGATGATTATTTTAATATCGATAATACTCCATATCGTTTACGTTATTTGGCGGAGTTTGTCAGCAATCAGCCTATTCCAAAATTATCTGGTATTGCACATTCATTGCCTGTGTTATTGGTCAAAGGCGCGCATGGTCAGACCATTGCGTTATTGGTCGATCAATTGGTCGGTTCGCGTGCACAAATTGTAGTGAAACCAATCGGACGACAGTTCGCAAGTATTGGCGCTGTTGCTGGGGCGACAATTTTAGGTGATGGTCATGTTTGTCTAATTCTGGATGGACAAAATATTGCGCGTCAGATCCAATCTACGCAACGTAATAAACAAGTTGTTGAAGGCAGAGAAAAAACACGTCATACCGATGAACGTCGTCTTATCATGATCGTAGATGACTCGGTGACTGTCCGTAAAGTTACTTCGCGGCTACTGGAACGTCAGGGCTTTGATGTGGTGACGGCCAAAGATGGTGTCGATGCCATGGAACAGCTTGAAAATGTCAAACCTGATTTGATGTTGCTGGATATTGAAATGCCTCGCATGGATGGTTTTGAGGTGACTAATCTGGTACGCCATCATGAGTTACATCAGGATATGCCAATTATCATGATTACATCGCGTACTGGTGAAAAACATCGTGAACGGGCATTATCACTTGGCGTAACGCATTACATGGGTAAACCGTTCCAAGAATCAGAATTGCTTGAGAATATTGAAGCATTACTTGAAACAGCTTCAGGGAGTTACTGATGGCGATTGATAAAAAAGTAACCGCGCAGATTGATCAGCAGGAGCTTCAACACTTAATTAGTGTCTCGACTGGATTTATTGATGCTTATATCATTGAATGTCGTGATCAGGTGCCGATGCTATTACCGCAAAACATTGTATTGTCGGCGCTTGATACCAAGGTTGATGCTGAGTCGATAGAATGGCATGATTTGAAATTGCCTATTTATTCAGTTAATCATCCTAATATTACTCAAGGGGTCGCTTTGGTCATAGAAGGAGATGATGTTGCGCAACGTTTTGCCTTAATCTGTGACAGCATGCCGCAGACGATTCGTTTGCGTATTTCAGAAGTGGTCGATGAAGAAGAGACAACATCTGATCCAATGGTATTTAAGCGAGTTAAAATTGCCGATCAGCATTTCCATGTTCCGCATCTGGAAAATATTCAAAAAAGTTTAGGTGTTTTATAAACTTAACCATCTAAAATGGCAAACCCCAGTTGAAATCACTGGGGTTTGTTTTATCGTGTTGACTTAGATTGAAATATTCACAAAAATATCTACAGTTTTTCATACGCTGCTCCTTATAGAACGCTAGATTAAAATTACTCACACCATCTTTTAGACTTTAGCAATTGTTTGGTTTGCTGACGTTCACGACGATGTTGTGCTTTGGGTTTTTCAGTTTCATGCATTCCGCCTTTATGTAACAAAGGCGATAAAGCCACCTGATTTCTCACTTTGACTTTGGATCGCTTGCCTAGTTTCATGGTTTAGCTCCGAGTTAAATTATCCTTTAATACAAAGGACTTGTTTAAGCGTATGTACGACTTCTATCAAATCTGACTGATGAGCCATGACTTGATCAATGTCTTTATACGCTGCTGGAATTTCATCAATCACACCTACATCTTTACGGCATTCAATGCCTTGCGTTTGCTGAATCAAATCTTGTTGATTAAACAGATGCTTGGCTTTATTACGGCTCATTTTACGTCCTGCACCATGTGAGCAAGAGCAAAAGGAGTCGGGATGACCTTTGCCACGTACAATATAAGAACGCGCACCCATCGAACCTGGAATGATTCCAAGTTCATCTTTACCAGCTCGGATGGCACCCTTTCGTGTAATTAATAAATTTTCGCCATCATGTTGTTCCTGACTGACATAATTATGGTGGCAATTAATTGCTTCTTTGGTCAACTGAAATGAAGGTAATAGTGGGCGAATCGCCTCTAAAATTAAACGCATCATCTCACGACGGTTTTCATAGGCATACGCCTGTGCCCACTCAACCGCTTCAACATAATCGTCAAAGCTTGCAGAGCCTTCGGCAAAGTAGCTCAAGTCTTTGTCAGGAACATGACCAAAGCGGTGTTGGGCTTCTTTTTTTGCCAGTTCAATAAAATAAGTACCAATGACATTGCCTAAACCACGACTCCCTGAATGTAACATGATCCAGACGTCCTGATTTTCATCCAGACAAAGTTCAATAAAGTGGTTGCCGCCCCCTAAAGTTCCGAGTTGTTTTTGCCAAGTCATATCAAACTTTCGCAGCATTCGAACCAAACCAGGATGTTTGCTGATAATCGGTTGGAGCCGTTTATCCAGCGGTGTCAGGGTCGAAGCTTTGGCTTTCACTTGTTTGTGTAAATCAAAACCAACAGGGACTTTTCTTTCAATCGCATGACGTAAGCTTGAAAGATTGTCTGGAAGTTGACTGCTTTTGAGGTTTAAACGTATCGCATTCATTCCACAGCCAATATCTACGCCGACCGCAGCGGGTATAATCGCATGTTTGGTCGGAATGACACTGCCAACGGTGGCTCCTTTCCCAACATGCACGTCTGGCATGACTGCTATGTGGGAATGAATAAATTGCAATTGCGCCATTTTAGTGAGTTGTTCAATACTGTCTTGATCGATATCGTTCGTAAAGATCTTTACAGGAACTCCATAAGCGGCATCTGCATTTAAAATTTTTTGTATGCTCATAATAAGCTGTCCGTATCATTATTTTAATAGCTGTCCGAACAGGCATAAAAAAACCTAGCGAATGCTAGGTCTTGTGCATTCGGACAAGTGATCTTTGACCCTTGTCCGTGAGATGACAACGTGCCAATGATTAGTAATGTTTATCCTGTAAAGCTGGCATGTTGTTACTCCTATAAATTGGCAGTTTTGATGCTGACTGCGCCAATGGTTGAATCTTGGTCGCAATCATAATCCTTTGTTTTGAAAAGTCAAGCTTTTCAAAACTGAAGAAATTGAATGATGTTACTGCAAGCTAAAACACGCATTAATCTTGATCGGGTTGGATATTCATCTCTTGATAAGACACCAATTTGGTTTTATGTTTCCATTTATAACCCAGCCAGATCACCAAAAATAGGGGAATACTGATATAGGTGGAAAGTAAGCCCACCCAGTCAATTTTTCCACCTAAAATCGCTTGATAGTTTTGTCCCAAAATAATGATCGAACACAAAATAAAGGCAAACCACGGTGCAAATGGAAAGAATTTGGCTCGATATGCCAGATCTTCAAGTCTATGACCCTGAGCCAGATAGCCTTTGCGGAAGCGATAGTGTGAAATCGCAATCCCGAGCCAGACAATAAAGCCACACATGCCTGACATATTGAGCAGCCAGTTAAAAACAGCTTGTTCCCCAATAAAAGTAGTCAGGAAGCACAGTGCAGCAACGGCTGTCGTGGCATAAAGTGCATGCATTGGTACGCCACGTTTATCCAGTTTTGAGAACCATTTGGGCGCACGACCTTCACGTGCCATGTCGAACAGCATACGGGTTGAAGAATACATGCCTGAATTTCCTGCCGATAAAATCGCGGTTAAAATCACGGCATTCATCAAACTTGCAGCAAAGGCAAAACCGACTTTTTCATAGAGCAAAGTAAATGGCGAAAGTGCAATATCACCACTAGAAGCTGCTTGTAACAGGCGCGGATCATCATAGGAAATCAGTGTCCCAATGATAAAAATACACACGATATAAAACAGTAAAATCCGCCAGAAAATCTGCTTAATTGCCAGAGGAATTGTTTTCTTTGGATCCTTAGATTCACCTGCGGCAACGCCGACCATTTCAGTGCCCTGAAAAGAGAACCCTGCGATCATGGCCACGCCAATCATGGCTTGTAATCCACCAACAAAAGGCGCGTCTTTATAGGTCCAGTTACCAAAAGTCGCTACTCCCGGTGTCATCATGATTTTGATGATCATGGAGAAACCAATAATGATAAAGGCGACAATCGCAACGACCTTGACCATTGAAAACCAGAATTCACTTTCACCAAAACCTTTGACGGTCATGGCATTGATGGCAAAAATGACGACCAGAAAAATCGCACTCCAATAAAACCCGGGTAAGTCTGGAAACCAGAATTTCATAATCAACTGAACCGCAACCAGTTCAAAAGCCACGGTAATGGCCCAGTTGTACCAATAGTTCCAGCCCAAAGCAAAGCCGAAGCCATCCTCGACATAGCGACTACCATAGGTAAAAAAAGCGCCTGAAGTGGGATTGTGGGTGGCGAGCTCCCCCAAACTGGTCATTAGAAAATAAATCATGACGCCAATCAGTGCATAGGCCAATAATGCGCCGCCCGGCCCCGCATTGGCGATGGTTGAACCTGAAGCCAGAAATAAACCAGTACCAATCGAACCGCCAATGGCGATCATATTTAAATGACGAGCACCGAGCTTACGCTGAAGCTTTTCAGGTTGAATCTTTTCACTCATGAAAATTCCTTAGTCATTGGGACACATGGGCATAAAGCACTTTGAATCCTTGTTGATCGGCAAGGGTATTGCAGCGACCAAATTGTTGCTCAATCAAAAGTGGATAATTTAAAAAACGATTTGCCACTATCCATAATTCACCATTGACAGTTAAATGTCGTTTGGCTTGTTTGCATAGACCCTCACTTGCCGCATAATCCGTATGAATTCCTTGATGAAAAGGCGGATTGCTGACAATTGCGTCTAGTTCAAGTGGTGCATCATGAATCCCGGTAACGGCTTGAATATGAAGCTGTTCTAAATGAAGTCCATTCCGATGAAATGTCATTTCAGTAGAACGTAGTGCAAATGCATCGACATCCAGCGCATAAATTTCGTTGTTACAATTTAATTTTGCCAGATACGCACTAATAACACCTGCACCACAGCCAAAGTCGGCAAGTTTACCCGATTTTATATTATTTAGATAAGGTAAAAGAATGCCTGTGCCGACATCCAAATGATTTTGGCTAAATACCCCAGGCAGCGCACAAATATGAAGTTGAGTTTGATTGACTTCAATGCTGTAGGTTTTTACCCAATTTTCTAGTGGTTTTAAGGTTTCAGTTTTGTGCAAAATACATTGCCAAAGCTGACAGTGACGTGCGCTATCGAGCTTAAGATTTTTACCTAAGACTTGTAGTTGTTTAGCTGCACGTTCTACGCCACCCTTTTTTTCACCCACCAAAAAGATGGATTGACCTTGCTTCAGATGACTCGCAACAACATGCAAAATATAGCTGAGTAACTCTTTCGATTTTGGTACAAAGATGATGACTTGATCGATATCTTTCTGTGGAAATTCAACTGAAAAATGCGTAGCAAACTGCTGCTGCTCGAAATATTGATGATCAGCAAAGTTCCATGTCCAGATCGAAATATTTAAATCGTTGGGCAATTCGCGGGCAAGTTCATCCGCAGGTGCATTGATGAGCAATACCTTGCCTGATAAAAACTGTTGTTGGCGCAGTACGACTTCACTACGTGGATCCATCATATTTAACTCTCATGAATAAGAAAGCCCAGTCAAACTGGGCAAATTCTTCTTAATTGCCCGATTTAATCTTGATTTCTCTGATCTTGATCTTCAGGATGTTGATGTTCAGGCAAGACGATATTTAAGATTAAAGCAGCAATACCACCTGTGGCGACGCCTGAACTAAAGATATTTTTAAACAGTTCAGGTAAATGCTCAAGGATTTGCGGAACTTGTGCAACACCGAGTCCTAAAGCCAATGAAATCGCAATAATCAACAGTGCACGACGATCCAGATGAATACTGGATAAAATATTAATCCCTGATGCAGCTACAGCGCCGAACATGACCATTACTGCACCGCCTAATACCGCTTGCGGTACCGCTTGAATCACGCCAGAAACCATAGGAAACAATCCAAGTAGGATCAATAAAATCGCAATCCAGATACCGACATAGCGACTGGCCACTCCTGTGAGTTGGATCACACCATTATTCTGTGCAAACACCGAACTTGGAAAAGTATTAAATAAACCTGCAAGTAAAGAGTTTGCACCATTCACCAGTACGCCACCTTTAATCCGTTCCATCCATTTTGGACCATTGACAGGTTCATTGGAGAGTTTACTGGTTGCAGTAATATCACCAATCGCTTCCAAAGACGTCACCAGATAAATAAACGCCATAGGGATGAATAAGCTCCAAGAAAAGCTTAAACCAAAGTGCATTGGCGTTGGAATCTGTATGATAGGTGTTTCGTGTAAACCTGAAAAATCCAGATGTCCCATGAAGCCTGCCAGAACATAACCCACAATCAGCGCAATCAAAATGGCAGAACTTTTAATCCAGATGACCTGAATACGATTGAGTAGGATGATAATCGCAAGCACTGTACAAGACATGATCAAATTATCTTGGCTGGCAAAGGTTTGATTTTGCATGGCCTGATAACCACCGCCCATACTGATGAGACCTTCTTTAATCAAGGTTAAACCAATCATCAGTACTACGATTCCTGTGACCAGTGGCGTGATCAGCTTTTTCACCCACGGCAGAATACGGGATACGCCCATTTCAATGAATGATCCTGCAATCACCACCCCAAAAATTGCTGCCATCACTTGATTGACAGGCGTTCCTGCGGCGACCATTGCACTACCAATACCAATAATCGGGCCAATAAAGTTAAAACTTGTCCCTTGGACGATCAGCAAACCAGCACCAAAAGGTCCGACCTTCTTGCATTGTAAAAAAGTCGCAATCCCTGAAATGACCAATGACATGGACAAAATCATATTGGTTTCTTCGCGGGAAACCCCCAGTGCCAGACAAATCAAAAGTCCTGGCGTAACAATAGGTACAATAATTGCTAAAAGATGTTGTAGTGCAGCAAGAAATGCAACAAAAGGGGCAGGACGATCATTTAACCCATAAATCAGATCAAGTTTTTCACCTGATTTTGGCGCAGCGTCTTGTAAATCAGACATGAGAGATTAAATCTTAAGCTTCAAAGTGGCGCTATTCTAATCGAGATAATTGCCTTTACCCAAGAAAAAACGACGAAGACATGAAAAAAACACGGGCATGTCAATAAACTGTCACTACTTTTATGTAGGATTTTTCTGTATAATTTGCCCTCAAGTTTTAGGCTTATCGAATTTTCATGTCAGATATCAAAAATCTCCGCAATATTGCAATTATTGCACACGTCGACCATGGTAAAACCACGCTTGTCGATAAACTTCTACAACAATCAGGTGCTTTGGGTGATCGTGCAGGCGAGATTGAGCGTGTCATGGACTCGAATGCGCTTGAAAGCGAACGTGGTATTACTATTCTTGCAAAGAATACTTCGATCACTTGGTTAGATAAACGTACTGATATTACTTACCGTATCAATATCGTGGATACCCCGGGACACGCCGACTTTGGTGGTGAAGTAGAACGTGTATTGTCTATGGTGGACTGCGTATTACTATTGGTTGATGCTCAAGAAGGCCCAATGCCGCAAACTCGTTTCGTAACGCAAAAAGCGTTTGCGCGTGGTTTGAAGCCAATCGTGATCATTAACAAAGTCGATAAGCCAAGCGCACGTCCAGACTGGGTGATCGATCAAGTATTTGATTTGTTTGATAACTTGGGTGCGACTGACGAACAGTTAGATTTCCCAATCGTTTATGCTTCAGGTTTACGTGGTGTTGCAGGTCCAGCGCCAGAAGAATTGGCTGAAGACATGACACCGTTGTTTGAAACGATTGTTGATATCGTTGAGCCGCCAGCAGTTGATGCTGATGGTCCGTTCCAGATGCAAATTTCTTCACTTGACTATAACAGCTTCGTGGGTGTGATCGGGGTTGGTCGTATTCAACGTGGTTCAGTGAAAACCAATACTCCTGTGACTGTGATTGATAAAGAAGGTAAGACGCGTAATGGTCGTATCTTAAAAATCATGGGTTACCACGGTTTAGAGCGTATTGATGTTGAAGAAGCATCTGCGGGCGACATCGTATGTATTACAGGTATTGATGCACTTAACATTTCTGACACGATTTGTGATCCGAAAAATGTAGAAGCATTACCGCCATTATCTGTAGATGAACCAACGGTATCGATGACATTCCAAGTCAACAACTCACCGTTTGCAGGTAAAGAAGGTAAATTTGTCACTTCACGTAATATCCGTGAACGTCTTGATCGCGAATTGATCCATAACGTAGCACTTCGTGTAGAAGATACAGACAGTCCAGACCGTTTCAAAGTTTCTGGCCGTGGTGAACTTCACCTTTCTGTTCTGATTGAAAACATGCGTCGTGAAGGTTTCGAAATGGGCGTTTCACGTCCACAAGTAATCATCAAAGAAGTAGATGGTGAAAAACAAGAGCCATACGAAAACGTGACTTTTGATGTTGAAGAACAACATCAAGGTGCGGTGATGGAACAAATGGGTCACCGTAAAGGCGAAATGACCAATATGGAAGTTGACGGTAAAGGCCGTATCCGTATTGAAGCGACTGTTCCTTCACGTGGTTTGATTGGTTTCCGTTCAGAATTCTTAACCATGACTTCTGGTACAGGGATTATGACTTCAAGCTTCTCGCATTATGGTCCTGTGAAACAAGGTACTGTAGCGAAACGTCAAAACGGTGTATTGATCTCAATGGTTCAAGGCACTTGCTTGGGCTATGCATTGTTCAGCTTGCAAGACCGTGGTCGTTTGTTTGCTAAACCACAGTTAGAAGTGTATGAAGGGATGATCGTCGGGATTAACTCTCGTTCAGACGACATGGTGGTTAACCCAACTAAAGCAAAACAGCTCACCAACGTTCGTGCCTCTGGTACTGACGATGCGTTAACTTTAACTCCTGCAATTGAATACACGCTTGAACAAGCACTTGAATTCATTGAAGATGATGAGTTAGTTGAAGTAACACCTAAGTCAATTCGTATCCGTAAGCGTTATTTGACTGAAAATGAACGTAAACGTAATCGCGATAAATAATTTGATTTTGATCTAAGATCAGTAAGTAAACCGCTAAATTCGTTTAGCGGTTTTTTTATTAGGTGATCTTTTTCGCTGTAGATCTTTAAGTTCATATTTTTATTCATATAAAATGTTGTTAAAGTGTGAAATAGCTTTCTTTTTTTGAGAAAAATATTAAATTAGCAAACATGAGCCGATCATCCATTAACACTATTGTTAAGCCGTGATTAGAACAAAAACATGGGAATAGCGGTTCCCGAGTGGAGAAAATTGAGATGAGTATTATTCAAGAATTTAAAGAATTCGCTGTTAAAGGCAATATGATTGATTTGGCTGTCGGTGTCATCATCGGTGGTGCATTTGGTAAAATTGTTGATTCATTAGTGAAAGACATCATTATGCCGTTGATTACTGTGATTACAGGTGGTGGTGTTGATTTTTCACAAAAGTATATTGTACTTGGTGCCAACCCGAATAATTTACAATCATTGGATGCTCTGCAAAAAGCAGGCGTAAACGTATTGACTTATGGTAACTTTCTGACCATTTTAATTAACTTCCTGATTTTGGCATGGGTCGTATTTTTGATGGTGAAATTGATTAACCGTATGCGTCGTAAGGATGAAGCGGAAGCACCAGCACCAGAAACTCCTGAAGAAATTCAATTGCTTCGTGAAATTCGCGATGAATTAAAGCAACATCCACAATCATAGTATTATAGGCTTTCTCAAAACGGTATTTTTAAATGCCGTTTTTTTATGCATTTCGATTGATATTTCTCATCTGAATTTGACACTTGGGCGACTTGAGGTTTTTGTCAGAGTCCTTAAAATATGGCGACTGAAAATACCTGCCAATCATAGGATTTACTCAAACATGAACCGACTGTTTGCTTATGGAACTTTATGTCCAGATCGTGAAAACGCACATATTCTGGGAAATATTGGCGGAGAATGGCAAAAGGCTTCAGTGAATGGCGTGGTGCATACTTTAGACTGGGGACCCGATCAGGGTTTACCTGCCTTGGTGCTGGATGAAAATGCACCTAAAGTGTCTGGTTTAGTGTTTAGTACCGATAAACTGGCTGAACATTGGCCGATGCTCGATGAGTTTGAAGGTTTTCAATATCAGCGAGTTAAGGTGATGGTGGAATTTGAAACAGGTGAAATGATCGAAAGTTGGACTTATCAAATGAATCCTCATGCAAAGCCAATGCAACTAGAAAGTGAAAGGACTTAAGTTTTTAAGACTTACGTCCTTTTATTCACGACCGCAATTTATGCAAATTCAGTTCTAAATTTGACTTCAAGCAAATGAAAACCAAACTGGCTTTTGATTGGACCGTGTAAAATTCGTTCAGCCGCAGTAAATACGAGTTTATCAATAACGGGAACAAGTTGACCTTTTTTCACTTCGCCAAGTTCACCACCACGTTTGGCAGAATTGCAGGTGGAATATTGTTTGGCGATTTTTGAAAAATCAGCACCCGACAAAATTTTCTTTTTAAGTTGTTCCGCAAGATCTTTGTCTTTAACTAGGATATGTCGAACAATGGCAGTTTGCATGGGCAAGCCTCCTGAATCTGTTGAGGACAAATATTAAACTTTGATACGTTTTAAAGGTTGGCATTGGGGACAAAATACACTGGCACGTTGTCCGAGTTTAAGATTTTCCAGTGGCGTTTCACACTGAACACACATTTCACCTGCACGACCATAAGCCAGTAAAGTTTGTTGAAAATAGCCATTTTCACCGACAGCATTGGTGAAATCCCGCAAGGTTGATCCCCCTAAATCAATCGCAGATTTCAAAATACGTTTGATTTCATCCACAAGTTGAACAATCTGCTTTTTACTTAAACTAGAGGCTGGCTGCGCAGGGTGAATGCCTAAGTTAAACAGACTTTCAGTGGCGTAAATATTACCAACGCCGACCACCACGTGATTATCCATCATTGCAATTTTTATGCCGACTTGTTTGTTTTTAAGCTTTTGATAAAGATAATCTGCATTAAACTCGTCACCGAGCGGCTCTGGGCCAAGTGGATTCAGTAGTTTGTTTTGAGATTCTTCATTGAGCCATAAAATACAGCCAAAACGACGCGGATCGTGATAACGTAACTGGGTACCATCTTCAAAACCAATCATCAAATGATCATGTTTACGTAACTCATCCTGAGCTGTAGCCAGACGAAAACTGCCCGACATGCCTAAATGCCATAGCATCTGATCTTGCTCAAACTCAGCCAGAATATATTTAGAGCGTCTTTGTAAACCAATTAAACGCTGTCCATTCAGGCGAGAAATATCCTCTGGAATTGGCCAGCGTAATCGGGACTCTCTGACTTCAACGATTTGGACGCGCTGTTGCAGTAAAGGCAATAAACTGGTTTTAGTGGTTTCAACTTCAGGTAATTCTGGCATTGACAGCTCGATAAAATCATGACGATGTTAATATGGGGGTAATCAGCACAATGACAAATTTAAGAAGGCACTTTATCTGTCAATATCGTGTCATTTTCCTTTCTTTACTTATGGTAGCGTGATGTCAGAAATTTTACCATTCACATGGTTTCAACGTGATACATCGACAGTGGCCGAGCAATTGATCGGCTGTCAGCTTTGTGTACGTCAGGACAATGGTGAAATTCTACGTTGTACCATCACTGAAACAGAAGCGTATTTGGGAATTCGCGATAAAGCCAGTCATAACTACGGTGGACGACGTACTCCCCGAACCGAGGTGATGTATAGCGCTGGCGGGCACATCTATGTTTATCTGATTTATGGGATGTATCACATGCTAAATTTGATCACGCAGACAGAACATGAACCTGAAGGAGTGATGCTCAGAGCTGCTTTTTTTGAAGATTCAGTTTCTAAACTTGATTTTAAGCGTTTATCAGGTCCTGGAAAATTGACCAGGCAATTAGGTATTACAGAGCGATTTAAAGGCAAAATGTTGGGGGTAGAAACTGGTTTGTGGATTGAAAATAAAAAAATTCAACCAGAGATTGTACGGAAAAAAAGAATCGGGGTTGATTATGCTGAGGAAGCAAAAGACTGGCTGGAACGCTATTGCTGGAAAGATCATCCAAGTTTAAGCCGTTAAACCTACAAAGTATTCCAAGAAATAACCAAACTAATATATTGAAAATTGGAATGATTGGCTAAAATCGTTTTTTGTCGATATGTTAAAATTTACAAACTAAATGATATAACAAATATTTTTGGGCTAATTGTTGATATTAAAGGATAACTGAATGCGCTTCATGCAATTCAATACATTATATTCTTCCATGTTTTTACTTTCAGGGTTCAGTATGAGTAGTGCTGCGTGGGCAGAAGTGCCAGAACCAGTGGCATTGCCGACCATTAAAGTAGAAGCAACTCGTACAGACACTACTTATTTGCAAACTCCTGCTTCGATTTTTCGCATTGATGCGCCCAAGCAGGATCAAAGCTCACAGGTTAATTTGACAGAAGTCGTCAAAGGTATTCCAAGCTTGCAACTGCATAATCGTGAGAATTATGCACAGGATTTACAACTTTCCATGCGTGGTTTTGGTGCGCGTTCGGCTTTTGGTGTGCGCGGCATTCGTTTATATGTGGACGGTATTCCAGCCACCATGCCAGATGGTCAGGGACAAACGTCTAATATCGATTTGAGCAGTCTGGATCATATCGAGGTTTTAACAGGGCCTTTTTCGTCAATATATGGTAATTCATCGGGTGGTACTTTGTTGACGACCACCAAAGAAGGTCAAGGCAAAGACTCGGTTGAACTGAGTTATTCGGGGGGCAGTCATGATAAAAATCGTGCAGGAATTGTATTGCAAGGTGGCGCTAAACAAGCCAATCAACCGAGTTATGTGATCAGTTCATCTTATTTTGATACCGATGGTTATCGTGATCATAGCGCTGCCAATAAGGTTTTGAATAATGCCAAACTCACGTGGAATCTTGAAGATGGTTCTAAAATTAACTGGATTACCAATTATTTAAAAATTAATGCTGATGATCCGCAAGGATTGACACGTGACCAATGGAAAGCCAATCCAAAACAAGTCAATGATACCAATAATAGCTACGATGTGCGCAAAGACATTGAACAGACGCAAACAGGATTGACTTGGTTAAAGCCATTAAATGATAAAAATGAATTGTATGCGATGGCTTACTTTGGTCATCGTGAGGTGACCCAGTATCAATCTATTCCTAGATCTGCACAAAACAATCCACGTCATGCGGGTGGTGTGATTGATTTTGAGCGGAATTATTATGGCGCAGATCTACGCTGGACTGGCAAAGAACTTCTTCCCAATATCACCGTGAGTGCAGGCGTGGCCTTAGATGCGATGGATGAGGATCGTCAAGGTTATGAAAATTTTACCTTAATCAACAATCAGCCGAGTTATGGGGTTAAAGGTACTTTGCGCCGTGATGAAGACAATACTTTGTGGAATATTGATCCTTATTTACAGGCGTCATGGCAGTTTTTACCGACTTGGCGTTTAGATACAGGCGTGCGCTATAGCAATGTCCATTATAAATCAGATGATAACTACATCACTGCAAGCAATCCAGATGACAGTGGCAAGACTGATTATTCCAAAGTTTTACCTTCGGCTGCTTTAAGTTGGCAAATCATGCCTGAACTTTTGGCTTATGTGAGTTACGCCAAAGGGTTTGAAACACCAACCTTTACCGAAATGGCTTACCGTCCAGATGGACAAGGCGGCTTTAATTTTGATCTGAATGCCTCTAGTAGCGATACGTATGAAGCGGGTTTAAAGTCACAAAATCCGTTGGGTGATTTTACTTTGGCTGTTTTTCAGACCAAAACCAAAGACGATATTGTTTCGGCTGGTAGCCAGTATGGGCGATCAACTTTCCGTAATGCCGATCAGACCCTACGTGAAGGTGTTGAATTCTCATGGAATAAACAGCTCTGGCGCGATTTGATTGCGACTGCAAGTTATGCATATCTGGATGCAACATTTGATGCGGATATTCCAGCAACAGGATCTCTCACAAAGATTCCATCTGGCAATAAAATTCCAGGGATTGCCAAAAATCAGACCTATCTCGCATTGTCTTGGAAACCGCAAACTGGTTTTTATGGCGGGGTCGATGCCCAATATAACGATAAAATTTACGTCGATGATCAAAATACAGATGCAGCACCAAGTTATACCGTTGTAACCGCTTATGCAGGTTATGCATGGCAGTTACAGGACTGGAAAGTCAATATTTTCAGCCGTGTCGATAATTTATTGGACAAAGACTATGTCGGATCTGTCATTGTCAATGACGGTAATTCACGCTTTTTTGAACCTGCCGATGGACGTAACTGGAGTGCAGGCTTAAGAGTCAGCAAACAATTTTAATGAAAATTAAGAGAGAAGAGGTGACACGTGGCAAAGTTATTTGAAAGCTTGCAATTAGGTTCATTGAACCTACGTAATAAGATCATCATTGCACCGATGTGCCAATATTCTGCAACTGATGATGGTGAAATTACCTATTGGCATGAGCAGCAATGGGCCAATTATGCGCTGTCTGGTGCAGGTCTATGTATTATTGAAGCCTCTGCGGTTCAAGCCCAAGGACGCATCAGTTATGCCGATGTTGGTCTTTGGAATGATACTCAACGAGATAAAATCAAAGCGCTTTTGGATAATATTCAGCAACTTTCGCCAATGCCATTTGCGATACAGCTTGCTCATGCCGGTCGTAAAGCATCCACAGATAAACCATGGTTAGGTAAAGGGCAAATTGCTCCAGATCATGTACATGGCTGGCAAACGGTGGCACCGAGTGAAATTGCGTTTGGTGCTCATGACATGCTCCCGCATTCATTAAGTATTGATGAGATCAAACAGATTCAGGCAGACTTTGCTGCTGCGGCAGTTCGTGCTGTGGACGCTGGTTTTCAACTCATCGAAGTTCATGCGGCACATGGTTATTTGTTACATCAGTTTTTATCGCCGTTGTCGAATCAGCGTACGGATGAATATGGCGGTTCATTTGAAAATCGTATTCGGATGACTTTAGAAGTGCTGCAAGCGATTAAAACTGCTGTGCCTCAAAACTTTCCAGTTGGTGTGCGTATTTCTGCAACAGACTGGATGCAGCCAACAGTGAGTTGGGATATCGAGTCGAGTATTGGATTATCTTTGGCTCTACAGCAATTAGGCGCAGCTTATATCCACGTGTCTAGTGGCGGTTTGCATGAACTTCAGGACATTAAAATTGGTGCGAATTATCAGGTACCTTTTGCCGAGCAGATTAAATCCAAAGTTTCAATTCCTGTGATTGCAGTGGGCTTGATCACAGAGCCAGAACAAGCTGAAGCTATTTTGCAAAACGATCAGGCTGATGCGATTGCACTGGCAAGAGCTATTCAGTACGATCCACGCTGGCCTTGGCATGCAGCCGCTGCATTAGGTGCTGAAATTGAGATCTCACCACAATATTTGCGTTGCCAACCGCATGGCTTAAAGCAATTATTTAAACCATTTAACTATTAATTTTTTTAGCAAAAGGCGCACTTGGTTGCGTCTTTTTGTTTTGATAAAAAGGGTGCCAATGTGGTTGTACAGGTCATCGTACCAATTTTTCTATTATTGTTGGCAGGTTACTTGAGTGTTTCAATTCGGCTGATTACACCTGATCAGATCAAGGCATTGAGTGCATTTATTATCAAAATAGCCTTACCCGCATTTTTACTGTATGCCTTATCTAATAAAAGTTTAAATGATATTTGGCATCCGTCTTATTTTATCGCCTATGGTGGTGGTTCTTTAATTATCTTTGCATTGGCGTTTTATTGTTATCGTTATTGCTTTTCATATAGTCTGACCCCAACGGCTGTTCTGGCAATGGGCGCTTCTATGTCCAATACGGGCTTTATTGGCACGGCGGTATTAAGTTTGCTGATGGGATCACATGCTGCGATTTATATTTCATTGACATTGATTCTGGAAAATTTATTGATATTGGCTTTGGTTCTGGCATTAGCAGAAGCAGGGCAGCAAGAACAACAAAAAGTATGGGCGCTGCTGCAAAAAACCGCACAAAATTTGCTAAAAAATCCTGTGATTATTGCCATTATTTTGGGGATGAGTTGTATCTTGTTAGATATTCGCTTGCCTATTTTAGTTGATCAATCTTTAGCTTTGTTGGGGAAAACAGCATCGCCTTTAGCATTATTTGTGATTGGTGGAAGTTTAGTTGGAATGGGCATGAGTGCTTTGAATCTGCAAAGTGGTTTGTTAGTGGCTTTTAAAGTTATCCTGATGCCTTTACTGATCTATTGCTTACTGCGAATTTTGCCAGATGTGAGCCAAGAAATGTTGTATGCAGGAACCATTTTAGCTGCATTACCGATGCCGATTGCCTTTGGAATTTTTGGGCAGGCTTATGGTTTAAATGAACGTGCTTTAACCCCTTTGATGTTAAGTACGATTTTAGGCTTTGTTGGGATTAGCAGCTTGATCATGTTGTGGTGGTAAATCATTTTGCCTCGATGATAGAGGCAAAATGATTTGTTGTTTAACTTAACTTTTTGCTTTGGTGATCGGTGCTTTCGCTTTTTCCGCGATCAGTTTATCTACCGCAGCCAGTGATTCTTTGGCTTGAGGAACATTATCCTGAGCTAGAGCAGCAAAAATTTTGCGCGCTTCTGGCAAATTCTGCGGCACAATATTGCCATTGGTCATCAGGTTTCCAACGGCCATCAGCGCAGGAATATAGCCTTTCTTGGCTAGACTTTCGATACTGGCTAAACCCACTTTAACTGCGGCCTCATTCTTGGTCTTAAAACCATTACTGATGTCATAAATCGCTTTTAAGTGTATGGCACGATAATTATTTTTGTTAATTAAGGGTTGAAGCTTTTGTAGTGCTAGTTTATTCGAGGCATCTTTATTTTCAGCAAATAATAATACGGCAAGTTCTACGGTTGCTTCATCCAAACCTGCATTCGAGGCTTTTTCCAGATATTCACGACCTTTTTTCTCATCCTTCGTGACACCTAACTCACCCGCCATATAAATTTGAGCAAGGCGATATGTCGCGACTGGATAACCTTTATTGGATGCTTCCTGATAAGCAGCAAGCGCTTTTTTTGAATCCTGAGCAGTACCTTGTCCTAATTCACTCATAAATCCCTGATTGTAAATCGCTTGCGCATTGCCTGTTTTGGCTAAACGATCCATTTCCTGATAAGCCGCATTATAATTTTTGTCTTTATATAACTGTTCAGCTTTGGCAAAAGGGTTATTGGCTGTACTGGTTTGAGGAGCTGTTTCTGCTGCAAAGGTGGTTGAAGATAAAGCAATAAGACCGACGAGAAGAAGTTTTTTCATTTTAAAAATCCTGTTGTCATACTTACATCATTCCATTGATGCACAATATGGGTATTACATTGTGAATCATCATCATAAAAGTTTTGTGTGGAATGTAAATATAAAAATTGAGAATGAATGTGTCATTTTTTACAGCCGATTGCTTAATGATAGATTAAATTTGGGAAGATCAAAGATTTTAAACTTCCCTAAAATTTATTTGGTTTCATCTAAAAGCTGATTTAATTCATCGGCCTCCATCGCACCTGTAATTCTGTTGCCATTTTTGAGGAACATGGTGGGAGTTCCGCTAATTTTTAAGCGTTTACCGAGTTCCAGATTTTTCTGAATTGGTGTTTGGCAACTTGCAGATTTTGTCGGCTGTTTTTTATTTAAGAGATAATTTTCCCAAGCAGCATATTGGTCTTTGGCACACCAGATTTGCGTGGCCATATTTTCTGCATTCGGATGTAAACCTTTGAGTGGATATAAAAACAAATAAATCGTGACATTATCGACCGATGCCATTTGCTTTTCTAAACGTTGGCAATAAGGACAATCAGGGTCGCTAAAGAGGTATAGAACACGTTGCCCATTGCCTTTGACATGTTTAATGGCTTGATCGAGAGGTAGTGTGGAAACATCAATTTTTTCAAGTTTTTGCAAACTGTCTTCGGTTAAGTTCTTTTGGTTTTTATTGTCAATAAGATTGCCAATAAAAAAGTAATTGGCATCATCATTGGTATAGACAATTTGCCCGCCCATATACACTTCATAAATGTCTTTTAATGGCGTGGTTTGTACCGATTGCACTGGAATATCTGGAAAGTTCTTCTTTAAATTTTGTTGTACAGTGGCAATATTGGCATGGCTGAGAGAGATACTAAATAAGCTTAGCGTCAATGCGCTGAATAAAAATTTCATGTTGCATTCCACAATAAAAAGCCATTTGATCATGCCAAAAAATGATGAAAAACAATAGTGAAGAAATGTGTTTAGTTATAAATAAGGCTGCATGGCTTGGCTTAACAATTCAACCAAGTCTGGATGCATAAAATGATATTCATCTGGGATTTCTAAGACGGTAATTTTTTTATTTCTCAGATTCTTATTGAATTGTTCAACCAATCTTTGTTTATGATGATATTCCATCACAAAAATATGATCTGCCCATACGATATCTCGTGCTGACACCACCCGTTTGGTTTGCTTACTCGTTCCAGCAGAGCGCGTATTCATGTGTTTTGAAAATACACGTCCTGCTGTTGGGCTACGCCATTGATTTCTACTACAAATAAATAGGGCATTCATCGTAAGTTATTGCGGTCTGGCCACATCACCACTTAAATATTCGGGTAAATCCAAAATGGTTAAGCTCAACTCTTCAAGCGCAGCAGGTTTGGCTACGACCAAGGCTTTGTAGCCACCTTCAACCGCAATACTATTGACCACTTCAACATCGTTACTTAATTTTGTTGCGGGTGCAGGCACTTCACCATTGCCAAGTACCAAATGTAACCAATGTTTTGGTTTAGCTTTAAACCATAAACGCGCGATAATTTCCTGACCTAGATAACACCCTTTATCGTAATGAACGCCTTCGCGTTGATGTAAGCGTAATTCCTGCGGCTGAAACTCATGCTCAGTGCTCTGAGCAATCCAAGCCTGACCGGCTTCGATGGCATGTAGTTGCCAAGCATTAATATCTGATTCTGTACTTGAAAATTCACTGCTTTTCTCGCCCAGTGCTGGAAATACAGGACCTGCATCCTCTAGTTTCATCTTAGAAAAAGCGCCGTATTTGCGAATATGTTTGGCAAATTCCTCGCTCTGATCCTGCGTGGTGACAATTTGAAAGCTTTCGGAAGACTGTTTGTTTAACCATAAGCCAAAATGGATGCGACCTTTTAAATCACAAATTGCGGTATAACGGGTCGTATTTTCAGATAAAGCTTCAACATTAATCGTAACTTGACCCTGCAAAAATTTTTGTGCATCAACACCATGTAGTGAAAATGAAGCGAAAGCTAAATTGCTCATAAGCGAATCTTCAACCCATCATTTATTCCCAAAAGTGGGGTCTATTTTGCGCCATTTCTTAAAAAAAATCAGCTTTATTACATTAAGCCTGAAGCATTTGATCAAGGCAAAGTTAATACCCTGCATAAGTTTGCTCAAACGTTTATTCCACCTTAGATAAAGCCAAATAAACGATTAATAGTATAAAGAGCTAGATGTAAAATTAAAAAATTTCGCTATTGAGCATAAAGGCGATGTTAAAAATCTGAAAGTAGAAGTATAGAGAGAATTTATTCTAAGAAAACTAATTAATTTGCGATAAATTTTCAATTACGTTTAATAAAGCTAGAAATTCGGAAAACAATCTCTCCGGATTCTCTCTAGACTATTTAGCAAGGTTAGGAACAAAAGTTCCACAGGGGATCGAAAAGAGTAGCATGCACCGAAATGTATCACGTAAGTGTGTACTCACCCAAAAGGTCTCGATTCGGCTTAGGACGCTATAGACCAAAAGTTTATAGGCAAAGGTTATGACTTACAAAGTCATGAGTGTTGAAGTAAACCATCCGTGTTTTCCCCTTAACCCAAAAATT
The DNA here is from genome assembly GCF_003938865.1 of Acinetobacter sp. FDAARGOS_515. Lineage (NCBI taxonomy): Bacteria > Pseudomonadati > Pseudomonadota > Gammaproteobacteria > Moraxellales > Moraxellaceae > Acinetobacter > Acinetobacter sp. FDAARGOS_515. Next base: position 1,839,337 of record NZ_RKIX01000003.1, read on the forward strand.
AAATCTCCCTGATCTCAGATCAGTCAATACAGCACCAAACATCAAAATGATATAGAGAACACCATTATAATGGGTGCCAAGTTTTACCTTCCTCATCTAAAGCAATCGTAAACGAAAAGCCTTCATCATCAGAAACCAGTAAAGAGGTTGGTGTTGGCATCATGACTTTAAGCACGGTTCCTTTTTCGAAAACTTTAGGTGTAAAATTTTCTTTATGTAAAGTAATCGTTTCGATAAGTTCGATAGCTTTTAGATCCATAAAAATTTACTCCCGTTTGAAGTGCATATATTTTATATATTGTATATCAAACTTAGTCCATTTATGAGACATATCTGACAAACAAAACGCCTATCAAAAATTCTATTTAAAATTTATATTTATATTTTTTAAATAGATATAATGTTATCGGGTTGATTTTAATAAACTTGGATCAGACATGTTTATTTTGCTCACTGGTCAAAATTACACATTTAATACGTTCGCTTTCACGCAATGAATCTCTTGAAATTACCAGTTTCTTTATATCTTTAAGTCAATTTAAATCATCTATTAAAGTAACTTTAAAAAAGCAAAAAACGGATATCGGCATTTAAGAAAGCTGAGCTTGGCTGAAGTCTAAAAAATGAAAGCAACTATCAATGTATGGGACTTGTATCGTCCATACAAAAAGCGCTATATAGAGCTGTACATAAATAACAAAGAACAGACAGTTATTTAGGCGGAATTTAAGATTTACATCTTAATTTCTATCCCAACGATAGTGCGCAGAAAAAGGAATATCGCAACTTCATGTTCAAGTCATTTTTTCCAAAACCCAAGTGGTTTTTTTTATCACTCATCTTCTGGTTTATTATTAATATTGTGCTTTGGTATTCAGGCGGCAAAGAGTGGGGCGAATTTTTGGGTTTTCCAAAAGGATATGCCGATGCTGAACTTCCTGTCGGTGTAAGCCGTTTTTGGTCGCCTACTTTTTTATGGTTTTATCTTTGGTTTTTTGTGGCGACGGCCATATTTGCCTTGTTTTGGAAGAAAGTTTCAGATAATCCGTGGCAACGATGGTCAGTTTGGGGTTCCGCTTTTATTTTATTCAATATCTGGTTTGGGGTACAGGTCAGTGTTGCGGTAAATGCTTGGTATGTGCCTTTTTGGGATTTGATTCAAAGCATGCTGACCAATGGCGGTGGAAACATAATGGATTTATATAAAGAAACGATGGTTTTTCTTTATATTGCCATGGTTGGAGTAACGCTTGCGGTGATCAATGCCTTTTTTACCAGCCATTATGTTTTTCGCTGGCGGACGGCAATGAATGATTATTATACGGCAAATTGGGACAAATTAAGGCATGTGGAAGGGGCATCACAGCGTGTGCAGGAAGATACCATGCGTTTTGCTACTATCATGGAAGATTTGGGGGTAGAGCTGATCAAAGCGATGATGACTTTAATCGCGTTTCTTCCACTACTTTTTCAACTCTCAAAATATGTTCCGGTTGTTCCGATCATGGGTGAGCTTAATCATTCATTGGTTTGGGCTGCGATTGTATGGTCATTATTTGGAACCATCTTATTGATGGTGGTGGGGATTAAATTACCGGGCTTACAATTTAATAATCAAAAAGTTGAAGCGGCATATCGTAAAGAATTGGTCTATGGGGAAGATCATGCGGATCGCGCACAACCTGCGACTTTAAAAGAATTATTTAGTCGGGTACGCAAAAACTATTTTCGACTTTATTTTCATTATGCTTATTTTAATTTAACTGCTACATGGTATGGACAACTGGATATTCTTTACAATCTAGTGGTTTTATTTCCGTCGATTGCCGCAGGAAAACTGACTTTAGGTCTGATTAATCAAATAGGCGGAGTATTCGGTAAAGTCCGTGACTCATTTCAATATTTGATTAATTCTTGGAAAACCATCATTGAATTACTCTCCATTCATAAGCGTTTAAAAGCCTTTGAATCAATCTTGGATAAATAAGTTTAAACCCGCAAGCAGCGGGTTTTTTATGCCTGTGCCGATTTAGAGCAGAACAACACCCAAACCTGCACCAAGCAACATGACCCAAAGCGGATGAATTTTTTTAAATAAACCCAAAAGTGCAGTCAAAATTACAATGATGACCAATAAAGAGCTTTGCGCTGAAGCTTGTGCAATCATCCATGCGCTGACAAGTACCAAGCCTACGGTAATTGGCTTTAACGCTTGCTCAAAACGGCTTCTAAAAGGATGATCCTTAAAACGTTGCCAAAATTTGAGTGCATAGATCGTAATCATTGATGACGGGCCAAATTTCGCCAACGAAGTCACCAATAAGCCAGCAGGCCCTGCGACATGCCAGCCAATCAGAGGAACAATCATCATATTTGGCCCCGGTGCAGCCTGTGCCATTGCAAACAATGAGCTAAACTGTTCAGCGCTCATCCAGTGATGAATATTCACCACCTGATGCTGCATTTCGGGAAGAATGGCGTTGCCACCTCCAAAGGCCAAAACCGACAGTTGAGTAAATACTAAGGCTAGAGTCATGAGTACCAAGATCATGATTTTTTTACTCCCAGAATTAAAAAGTTAATGGTGAGTAAAATAAGTAGGGTCAACGCCAGTGGTGGCTTAAATAACAGCATAAAGATAAATGTCAGCGTAATCGTCAGAAGGGTGAGTTTGCTTTTTAATATAGGACGAAGCATTTTGAAGCCTGTGGCGAACAAAAGTCCTGCTGCCGCAGCGGCTAATCCTTGAATAAGATGTCTTACTACCGTTAAGTATTGAAAATGTTCATATACCTGATAGATCATTAAGACGATTACAGTTGGAGCAAAAATCAGTCCTAATACCGAACTGATGGCACCTTTAATGCCTTGAAACTGCATGCCAATTGCCACTGACATATTAATGATATTGCCACCGGGTAATAACTGGCAAATGCCCAGTAAGTTGGTAAATTGGCTTTCATCTAGCCATTTTTGTTGCTCCACAATCATACGATGTGCCAGCGGTAACACGGCACCAAAACCCATCAAACCCAATTTCATAAATCCGCTAAATAAAGCCTTGCAATCAGGAGTTATCGATTGTTCACTCGCTATTGGCATGGCTTGAATCTTCACTGCGTCACCTTTTATCGTCTAAGCTGATAGGCATAGCATGAGCCGATTATGATATATTTACCAATGCTATTTTTGGCATAAAACATACTCAAAAAGTATTGCTATGATTGATATACATAAACTGAATGCTTTTGTTGCTGTGGTTGAAGAAAGTAATATATCTAAAGCTGCGGTTAGGCTGCATATGCAGCAGCCTCCTTTGACCAGATTGATGCAAAGTTTGGAACAGGAACTTGATACCCCGCTCTTAAAACGATTACCACGTGGGGTGGAGGCGACAGAAGCAGGTAAAGTGCTTTATCAAGAGGCGATTACCATTTTAGCTCATGCACAGTCAATCCCCAGACGTGTTCAAAATATTGCTCAGGGCAAAGAGGGACAACTGAATGTGGGGTTTACTCATTCTGTTGGATTGCATCCCTTTTTGCCTACGGTGTTAAGAGCATTTCGTGATCAATTTCCTCAAGTCTCTATTTATCTGGAAGAAGAAAGTAGCAGTGCCTTAATTGATGCGGTCATTAATGAAAAACTGGATATCGTATTTTTACGTAAGCCTGCGCCAATGCAGCGAAAATTGCATAGTCAACATGTATTGAACGAGCCCTTAATGGTGGCTTTACCCAATAATCATCGTTTAGCCCAAACTGATGGCGTGATTCAGTTATCTGACTTGGAACCTTACGAGTTTGTTCTTTATCGGCGTTTAGGCGGGCAGGATTTATTTGATAATATTATGGCAAGTTGTTATCAAGCTGGATTTAGTCCTCACGTGGTACAGGAAGCGCCTCGTTTGACTTCCAGTTTAAACTTGATTGCGGCAGGGATTGGTTTGTCTATTGTGCCTGCATCGATTCAAGATTTCTGGAACAAGCAGATTATTTATAAGGTACTGGAAGCAAAAAAACCATGTATTGCACCGATCTATGCCATCTACCGTGCAGACCAGATGAATATTCGGGTTCAGCATATTTTATCCTTACTTCAGGCTTCGTATGGTAAGTAATAAGGTTTAAGTAAAAGGGTGAAATTAGCCAGCAATTTGATAGAGCTTATGACAGGGCTTAAGTAACTCATCTGTTATGTAGGATTCAAACGATCGAGCATTACGGGTCGCATTAAAGCGAAAAACTTACTACACGATCAAATACATCTATATAAATCGCATCTATCCTGAGTGATACATATTTCATTGTTTATGGGATGAATAGAAAAAAGTTGGCATTTTAGTCCTAATTTTGAATACATCATCAAATTTGGTTTCACTTATATTTTAATGAAAATCAAATCATTAGATTTATTTAGTTATATTTTTTGCTATATTTTAGCGATAAAAAAAAAGGACTGAGAAAAAGTAACGTGAAATCTAAATTATGGCTATGGATTGGGTTGAATGTATTGTTGTTGCACGGATGCGCATCTACACCTAAAAATCATGCTGATTCAATGCAGCTTTTTGCATCTCCTCAGGATTTGATCGACCAAAAACAATTGAATGGTGCAACAGGCATTTCACGTGAATATATCTATGACTGGGGACAACAACAACCCAATATTGAACCAGAATCACTCTATCCACGGAAATATTTAAGTCAATATTGCCATGCCAATGGTGGGAAATTTTCTGTGCTACGTCATAGCAATCTGAGTTTAATTAAAGATCATTCAACTAAAAAAATATTGGCATCTCATCCAAATGTGAAGCAGGGAATAGGAGCCTATCAATGTGATTATGGGACTGAAAAAAGCTGGATTGTTTCGATTGAACCGACTGCACAACGTAAAAATATAGATCAAAATGCAACCAGTATGGTGAGTTTACACACTCGAATAATGACGCTTGAAGAAACGAAAACTTTTTATAGTAAAGCCAATCCTGCTTCTGCTATCTCACCTAAAAAAGGAGTAAGTAACTCGTCTTCGACCAAAAATATGAAGCATCAGTCTGACAAAGAGATTGAAACAAAAAAAGAAGCTGATGTTAAAAAAGAATCAGATGCAAAAAAAGAGACGAAGCCTGTACCCATCGCTCCGATCAAGATGCCAGAAAAAGTGACTGAAACACCTCAATCACAGCAATTAAAATACTATGTCGCTGCACGTAAAGATTTGAGTAAGGGACAAAACCAGATTGTTGCCTGCAATAATGCTGAAAAAGCCTATAGCTATGGCAAGTTGTATAATACCAATGGAAGTAATGTATATGCTGAATCTGGCATATTGGTTGCAAAATGCCTAACCCATGTATCTGCTTATAAGAGCCGCTTTAGCAATCCTAAAGCTCGGGCAGTGGGGATTTTACAAAATCTAGCGACTAATCAAAATCATGCAGGCGCCCAAAATATGTTGAAACAAATTCAATAGTTTTCAGAGAATTAAGATATTTCGTTTGAGCTTGTTGTATTGCCATATGTCAAACTCAAACGAAAAAGCGATATTAAATAATACTCATCGCTGTTCTACAGGGTAATTTGAGCTCCAAGTACTTTGACAAACTGAGAAAGCCATGCAGGATGTGCAGGCCAAGCAGGGGCAGTGACGAAATGTCCATCGGTGACGGCTTCTGTGACCGCAATATCTGCATACTGACCACCCGCCAATTTTACTTCGGCTGCACATGCAGGATAAGCCGAACATAAACGACCACGAATTACATCTGCTGCGGCCAATAACTGAGCACCATGACAAACAGCAGCAATCGGTTTTTGTGCGCTGTCAAATTCACGGACAATGGCGACCACACGTTCATTCATGCGTAAATATTCTGGCGCGCGCCCACCAGGGATCACAAGCCCAACATAATCTTGCGTATTAACGGCATTAAAATCATAATTAATGGCAAAATTATGACCACGCTTTTCACTATAGGTTTGATCGCCCTCAAAATCATGAATGGCGGTTGCAATCTGATCACCCGCCTTCTTTTCAGGACAAACCGCATGTACGGTATATCCTAAGCCGGTCAGAAATTGAAAAGGAACCATTGTTTCATAATCTTCAGCATAGTCACCGACCAACATTAAAATTTGTTTGGACATGCGTTAATCCTCTTTTGTTGTGTTTATTGCCAAGAAAAAAAGCATAAAAATTGATCTCAAGCGTGTATCAACCATAGCATAACCGCCTTGATGCTTTAAGTTATTCCTCTTGTCTCTTTAGTCGAATGTGATTAAGTTATTTTGCATTGCTAAAGTTGCTAAATAAAGTCATGAAGATAATATGACTGAACGTTAATTAAATCTTGCGTCAAGAAAATGTGAACCAAAAGAGTGTATAAAATATGAATCATAATAATAAAACTTCCAGACAATGTATTTGGGCAATATTGCTAATGGCTATCACGATTACAGCCTCAGCAGCTCCATTAAATATTCTTGAATTTAAGAAAAATCAGTTAACTACAGTTGAGCAAACGCAAATTTGTACACTACTAAAATCATTTTGTGATCAGACGGAACGATTACGGAGTCTTAAAGCACCCGATCACAAGTTGTGGTTGCTTAAAAATGACCGCATTGCCGTCTTTCATCCATCTCAATCAGGTTTGAAGCTAGATGGTCAATGGCAACTTCCTTTTGCTGTAGAAGATACAAATGATGATGACTCATCCTTTATATTTCCTAAGCTTTTTCCAATGACACCAACGCGTTATGCCGTTGCGGTGATTGCACCCTTTTTAGAGATGTATTCAGGTGGAGGTGCGAGCATTGAGCGCGCTAGTTTTTATGAATTGCTTGAGCAGGGAAAAACACAACGCTTTATAACAGATTATCCCTTTAGTTTTACTCGAATGATTCGCGCTTGTTTCTCAGAACAGGATTATGAACAGGCTAAAGATCGATGTCATGATGAAGATGGTTTAAGTCTGGATATTCGCCCACTTAAACCGATGCTGTGGCAGTTCCGCTATCATTACCATCTAGAGGTATCTCCTGTGTCTGATTCGGGTGAAAAATCTTATAAAGGCAGTCGCAACCTGAATATTGATTTAAATCAAGCTCCAAAGCAGCCCAATATTCCTGATGATTGGAATTATGCAGGGCAAGGATAAGCGCATATTTACAGCCAAGTTACAGATGTACCGAATCTAACTGTGATAGAAATAGGGAATTGTTGATTGGAGTTAGATGAATGTCTCGCTTATATACTGTGATTCGCCGCAAATATTCAATTCTTGGAACTTCACTTGTTCTGTTAAGTAGTTTGGGTGGGACTCAAATCGCGAGTGCTGGCCCCGCTGTCGATCAATTGAGTGATTGTCTGGTCAAATCGACGACTGCTACAGATAAGACTACAGTATTGCAATGGACCTATGCAGCATTATCGGTACATCCAGATTTAAAAGCGTTTAGTAATATTACACCTACACAAAAAGATCAACTTGATCAGAAACTTGCTCAAGTTTTACAGCGTGTGATTGTGGAACAATGTTCGACACAAACCAAAGCCGTGATTCAGGCTGAAGGAATTCAAGCCGTTGGACAGGCTTTCCAACAGTTAGGGCAGAGTGCAGGGCAGGATATTGTTAAAGACCCTGCGGTCAGACAGCAGTTGCAAGGTACCTTGCGTTATATTGATTTAACCCGAATCGCGGATAAGCAATTGACTTGAAAAATAAGGGGACTAGAGCCATCAGTTGAGTTACCACACCAAACCTAAAGCTCTAGCCCTGATGAACCGTACCGGGTTTGTCGGAGGGTCAATATTCTGAGAGACTATTCCGATGAAAAAACCAAACTATACCCCCGAAATTAGAGAAAGAGCGGTTCAATTACTAATTGAATCTGAAAAAGATTATCCTTCTACTTGGGCAGCAATCACAGCTATTGCACCTAAGATTGGTTGTACTCCTGAAACATTGCGTGTTTGGTATTTAAAGCATATGGATCAACTAAATCCTGCCAAAGTACAACAGATATCTGACCAAGAAAAAATGAAGCAAATGGAACGTGAAATTAAAGAATTAAAACGTGCCAATGAAATTCTACGTAAAGCAGCCGCTTTTTTCGCCCAGGCGGAGCTCGACCGCCCACACAAATAATGGTGGATTTTATCCATAACAATAAAGATCGATATGGTGTTGAAGCGATTTGTAGAATTTTACCGATTGCAGCTTCGACCTATTATCGGGCTTTAGATCTCGTTGATAACCCAGAACATCGAGCGAAACGTGCTCAGCATGATTTACATCATGCAGAACAAATCAAACGTATTTGGAAAGAAAGTTCAGGTCGATATGGTGTACGTAAAGTCTGGCAAAAATTGAAACGTGAAGGCTATGTTATTGCACGTTGTACAGTTGCTCGATTGATGCAGAAGCTAGATATACAAGGTGTTTGGCGTGGTAAGAACAAACAAACTACCCGCAGCCGAGATGATCAAAAACGAGCAGATGATTTAGTGAAACGGAATTTTAGTGCTGATCGACCTGACCAATTATGGGTCAGTGACTTTACGTATATTCAAACCAATTCTGGCTGGGTCTACACTGCATTTATTATTGATGTGTTCTCGCGAGCAATTGTTGGATGGAAAGTATCTACACGGATGAATACAGATATGGTGCTCGATGCATTGGAGCAAGCATTGCACGATCGAGGCATGCCAAAGAATGTAATTCATCATTCCGATAGAGGTGTTCAATATCTTTCTATTCGCTATACCAATCGTTTAGAAGCAGCAAATTTACGAGCATCAGTCGGTACGACAGGTGATTCATACGATAATGCTTTGGCTGAAACGGTGAATGGCTTATACAAAACAGAGGTGATTGAATATTTAAAAGCAGATTGGCAAGGTTTAGCGGATGTACAACTTGCGACATTAAATTGGGTAGATTGGTTCAACAAAAAGCGTGTACACAGTGCACTGGGTTATGTATCGCCTTTTGAGTTTGAAGCAATGTACTATGATAAGATTAATCCGTTAGGTCAGGTGGCCTAACTTAAATAAAAAAGTCTCCGACAAACCCGGTACGGTTCATGATGTTCAATAGTACCGAATTATTCTGCATCATTGATGATTTCTTTCTTAAATTTGAAGCAACTTATTGGAAGTTTCTCAAACAAAGTCGTCGCTCTGTAAGAATTCGACCAGCCCAGCTGAGTCTCTCAGAAATACATTTTATCGCCATTTGGTATAAGTGTTCTCATTTCAACAATTTCAAAGCTTTCTTTTCATGGTTGAAGCAGGATAAAAATCATTTATTTAAACGCTTACCCTGTTACCAAAGGATGATTCACCTGATCAATATGCATCAATTAGCTCTACATGCTTTACATGTCGCTTTGATGAAAGGTGAATACAAACAATATTTATGGATTGATTCAACGACTCTGCCTGTCTGTAAAAATCAGCGTATTCAGCGTCATAAATCATTAGCCAAGATTGCATCTCGCGGTAAAAGTTCAATGGGATGGTTTTATGGCTGTAAGTTACATATCGTGATGAATCAATTCGGTGAGATCGTTAGCTCAGGCTTATCTAATGGGCATGTTGCTGACATAAAAATGGTTGAACAATTGGTTGAAGGCTTAGACGCAAAGCTTTATGCGGATCGTGGCTATATCAGTCAAAATTTAAAAAGCAGGTTAAAAGATCAAGGGGTTGATTTGATTACTTACCATAGAAAGAACATGCAGGCTATTCAACTCTGTTCATCAGATAAATATCATTTAAAACAACGCAATAAGATAGAAACGTTATTCAGCTTATTGAAAGGACAATACAATTTAGTGACGAGTAAAGCACGTAGTATTCATGGATTTCTTAGCGGAATTTATGCATCGTTATGTGCATATCAATTAACTCATCGGAATAAGCCAACAATTCAAGTTATGGAATCATTAGCTTAAGCAGGATTCGGGTTAATTTAGATAAATTTAGATAACCCGAATCGCGGATAAGCAATTGACTTGAAAAATAAGGGGACTAGAGCCATCAGTTGAGTTACCACACCAAACCTAAAGCTCTAGCCCTGATGTTCAATAGTACCGAATTATTCTGCATCATTGATGATTTCTTTCTTAAATTTGAAGCAACTTATTGGAAGTTTCTCAAACAAAGTCGTCGCTCTGTAAGAATTCGACCAGCCCAGCTGAGTCTCTCAGAAATACATTTTATCGCCATTTGGTATAAGTGTTCTCATTTCAACAATTTCAAAGCTTTCTTTTCATGGTTGAAGCAGGATAAAAATCATTTATTTAAACGCTTACCCTGTTACCAAAGGATGATTCACCTGATCAATATGCATCAATTAGCTCTACATGCTTTACATGTCGCTTTGATGAAAGGTGAATACAAACAATATTTATGGATTGATTCAACGACTCTGCCTGTCTGTAAAAATCAGCGTATTCAGCGTCATAAATCATTAGCCAAGATTGCATCTCGCGGTAAAAGTTCAATGGGATGGTTTTATGGCTGTAAGTTACATATCGTGATGAATCAATTCGGTGAGATCGTTAGCTCAGGCTTATCTAATGGGCATGTTGCTGACATAAAAATGGTTGAACAATTGGTTGAAGGCTTAGACGCAAAGCTTTATGCGGATCGTGGCTATATCAGTCAAAATTTAAAAAGCAGGTTAAAAGATCAAGGGGTTGATTTGATTACTTACCATAGAAAGAACATGCAGGCTATTCAACTCTGTTCATCAGATAAATATCATTTAAAACAACGCAATAAGATAGAAACGTTATTCAGCTTATTGAAAGGACAATACAATTTAGTGACGAGTAAAGCACGTAGTATTCATGGATTTCTTAGCGGAATTTATGCATCGTTATGTGCATATCAATTAACTCATCGGAATAAGCCAACAATTCAAGTTATGGAATCATTAGCTTAAGCAGGATTCGGGTTGATTTAAATAAATTGGTTACGACTTTCTTAACGCCTGATATTTGGAATAAGTTGGGTGTGTTAAGAGGGCAGTGATAAGCCTAATACTCTTTTAAGTTATGAGTGTTGTAAGAGAAGTCATTACTGACATACTAAGGTGTGTTAGTAATGATGATTAATTATAATAAGCTGTAAATAGTTATAAAATTAAAATTTTTAATATTGTAAAGTTTTATTTTTTTATGCATTGTGAGAAAATTGTAAAGACTTTAACTTTAATAAGAAAGTAAGTATGAATTTTTATATTATTGGGAATCGTGATCAAGATAGTTTAAGTACTAGGTTGGCTCCATATTTTCTTCTTAAAGAAGATATGTGGAATGATTATGATTATAGGACTCAATTTTATGTAAGCTTTATTGATGAAAAATATGTTAAGCATGATTTTGGTTTCTTGAAAATTGCTTTTGATGATGATTGGAAAAATAAGTTAAATAAAGATGAGCCCTTGAATTATGTTAAATTTATTCCTAGAAAATTTACAAAATTAGAAAGAGGGTTTTATAGTATTGGTGATGTTTATTTTTATAAAAAGCTAAATGAGTTTTTTGATGTTGAAAAGGTTAAGTTTATTCTTAATTCATTAAGTGACTTAGCTGTAAACTTAAGTACATTGGATGAGGCTTTAAGTAAGAATTTGAGTGTTATCAGAATTTCTTTAATGAGAGATTATAAGGAGGATGAAGTTAGGAATAAAATTAATAGAATGGCGAATGGAGGGGTTGAGCTAACTCCATATTACTTTTATTTTAACTATTTTATTAATGATGATGAAAGTAGGAAGCTGGATTTTAGGGTTAAACCAAACTCTCTTCCCCCTACTAATATTCATATTATAATTGGCGGTAATGGTGTTGGTAAAACAACTTTTTTAAATAATATATTAAGAGAGTACTTTGAAGGGGGTATTGATTATTCTTTAACACATGGTTCTAATGTAAACTTGTTGCAAAATCTAGTGGTGGTTTCATATAGTCCATTTGATAGACTATTTCAAGGGGTTGATTTAGATGCTGTTAATGCAAGTAAATATTCATATATTGGATTGAGAGAAGATCCAACAGTACATAGGACAGAAAATTATAAGAATATATCTAGTACGAATAAAGATTTTATAATTTCTATATTCAAATGTAAATTCTCAGAAATATTAAGAAAGAAATGGTTGAAATTAATTGAAATTCTTGAGATTGATGGCTATTTTGCAAATAGAAATTTATCTAAGCTAATGGATAGTGTTAATATTTCCATCTTGCGAGATAAAGATATAAATGTTAACGATTTAAGCGAATCTCAAGAGAAGGAAATTTTAGAAAAAAATAAAAAATTGATTGAGAGATTTAATGATTTTAGTAGTGGGCATAAAATTATTTTACTTAGTTTAACAAAGTTGGTGGTGGACGTTGTTGAGAAATCTTTAGTTATTTATGATGAGCCAGAAACATATTTACATCCTCCTTTAATTTCTGCATACATTCGTGCATTGTCATGGTTGATGATTGAAAGAAATGCTGTGGCTGTTATTGCTACACATTCTCCTGTGATCTTACAAGAGGTTCCAAGAAAGTCAGTATGGGTTATTTCAAGAGAAGGTGATGAGTTTGGAGCTGATCGTCCTCCGATTGAAACATTTGGTGAAAGTGTTAGTACTTTAACTAAAGAGGTTTTTAACCTAAAAAGTAAGAAAAGTGGTTTCTATACATTACTTGAAGATACTGCAAAAAGAATCTTTGATGAAAATTCAAGTTTAAGCTTAAATAAGCTTTATGATTTAGTAGTAGAAAAATTTAATGGTGAAGTGGGAGATGAGGCTCAAAGTATAATAATCTCAATCATTAATAAAATGAAAAAAGAGAATGACTGATGTTTAAGAAACCATTGCCTGATTTTACTATTGAAGATACCTATCCTATATGTATTAACTTCATTGATAATGATAGTGTTAAAACTTATATGGTTAATATGCAAGACCACGTTTATGCTCAAAGTGAAAAATACTTAGAATTGATTCGTCAGTCTAAATTGGAGGAATTAGATATACCAGCTATATTTAATATACCTATTGATGCTGATGGTAAAAAAAGTAAAACTCATGAAAATAATTGGTTTGTGAAGCTTTATAAGTATTATTTTAGTAAGAATGATATAAAGTATACAAAGATTAATCAATTTTATAATCGAATAAAATTGGATGGTTTTACTAGTAGTAAAAGTAAAAGATGTTGTTATTGTAATAATCATAAAATAGAAGTTGTAGATCATTTTTTACCCGAGAGTAAGTATATTTTTTTGGCAGTTAATCCCATTAATCTAGTTCCTTCATGTGAGGAATGTAATGATAATAAACATGCTTATAGCCCTGATTCTTCAAAACCTGTTTTAGTACATCCATATTTTGATGACATTGATCATATAAGTTGGTTAGATGTGAGGTTGAGTGAAAGAGTAAAAGATGAGGCTGAAAATAAATATATTTATTCCTTTGAGTATTTTGTTAAAAAATTGGATCAATGTCCTATAAGCGTTGAAAGAATTGAAAAAACTTTCATGCAGCTTAAGATTAATAATAATATAACTTTTGATGCGCAGAATTTCTTTAATACAGAATTAATTTATGACTTAAGTGATCCAAGTGAGCTTGGTAATATAAGTAGTGTTGATCTGGCATTGCATTTTAAGAAAAAATCTGAAAGGTTAATTATACAAGGTTATGGTGTTAATCATTGGAAAGTTGTTTTATATGAAATGCTATCAACATTTGTTGATTTTTCATATTTTAAAGAAAACCCGCTCTAAAGCGGGTTTTATTTTGAAATTAGATTAGTTTAACTAATCAATTTCTTCATTAATTCATTTACTTGGGCTGGGTTGGCTTTACCTTTTGCAGCTTTCATGACTTGACCAACAAGACCGTTAAAGGCTTTTTCCTTACCAGACTTGTACTCTTCAACCATTTTTTCATTGGCTGCAAGCACGTCTTTGATAATTGCTTCAATCGCACCCGTATCGGTTTCTTGCTTTAAGCCTTTCTCAGCAATGATTTCGTCGGCAGATTTACCCTCTGCTTCCCACATAAAGCCAAACACTTGCTTCGCGATTTTGCCGTTAATGGTGTTATCCACAATACGCGCAATCATGCCGCCCAATTGCTCAGCGGATACAGGCGATTCAGCTAATTCTAGACCTGCTTTGTTTAAAGCGCCTGAGAATTCACCCATCACCCAGTTTGCCGCAATTTTTCCTTGTGCAGCACCGCCAGAAGCAGCCACAACCGCTTCATAGAAATCGGCCATTTCACGGGACAGTGTGAGCACATGCGCATCATATTCTGTTACAGCAAAATCAGCGATAAAGCGAGCACGACGAGCCGCAGGCAGTTCTGGCATGGTGGATTTGATTGCTTCAATTTGCTCATCAGCAATGATCACAGGCAACAAATCTGGATCTGGGAAGTAGCGATAGTCGTTCGCTTCTTCCTTTGAACGCATGGAGCGGGTTTCCATTTTGTTTGGATCAAACAAACGGGTTTCCTGATCAATCGAACCACCGTATTCCAAAATTTCCATTTGGCGTTCAATTTCAACATTGATCGCCTGCTCGATAAAGCGGAAGGAGTTGAGGTTTTTCAATTCACAACGGGTTCCAAATGGCTGACCCGGGCGACGCAGTGACACATTACAGTCCGCACGGAACGAGCCTTCTGCCATGTTGCCGTCAGAAATACCCAGCCAGCGAACCAAAGTATGAATCGATTTGATATAGGCAACGGCTTCTTCGACTGAACGCATATCGGGTTCAGATACGATTTCAAGTAAAGGTGTACCCGCACGGTTTAAATCAATTCCCGACTGACCTTCAAATTGGTCATGAATGGATTTGCCTGCATCTTCTTCAAGATGCGCACGGGTCACGCCAATACGCTTAACTTCACCATCTTCAAGCTGAATGTCGATATGACCCAAACCCACAATTGGATTATCCATCTGGCTGATCTGATAGCCTTTTGGCGAGTCTGGGTAGAAATAATTTTTACGCGCAAACACCGATGCTTTGTCGATATAAGCATCGATGCCCAAACCAAAACGAATGGCAAGATTCACCACTTCTGCATTTAGCACTGGCAGCACGCCCGGCATAGCCAAATCGACAAGACTCGCTTGTGTATTTGGGTCTTGACCAAATTCAGTCGATGAACCTGAGAAAATTTTAGATTGGGTGGCAAGTTGCGTGTGAATCTCAATTCCAATTACCACTTCCCAACCATCAATCAACTTTAACTTTTGAGCTTCAGCCATTATGCATTCTCCTCAGCAATTGCCGCACGTTGGGTGTGGAAGTGGGTGTCTTGTTGATATTGATGCACAATCGAAAGCAATTGTGATTCGGACCAATAGTTACCAATCAACTGTAAGCCGACAGGCAGATTTTGACTGTCCAAGCCGACAGGCGCATTGATTGCAGGTAAACCTGCCAAGTTCACGGCAAGGGTATAGATATCGCCCAAATACATTTCAACAGGCGTTAAATCTGCTCCAATTTTATAGGCAGTCGTTGGAGCGGATGGTGCTGCAATCACATCAACAGTTTCAAAGGCTTTTAAGAAATCTTGTTGGATCAAACGACGTACTTTTTGAGCTTTTACATAATAAGCATCGTAGTATCCTGCTGATAACGCATAGGTTCCAATCAAAATACGACGTTGCACTTCCGCACCAAAACCTTCAGAACGTGAGCGCTTATATAAGTCCATCAAATCGACTGGATTTTCACAGCGGTAACCATAACGTACACCGTCATAACGCGATAAGTTAGACGAAGCTTCCGCAGGCGCGATCAAGTAATAGGTAGGGACGTAGCTTTCTGTCATGTTGAGATCAATCTCAACCAGAATCGCACCCATTTCCTCTAATTTTTTCAATGATTCTTCAACGCGTGCTTTTACATCAGCATCTAGACCTGCCACATTGAAATATTGCTTTGGAATACCAATGCGTAAGCCTTTTAGCGATGTCGCATTCAAGTTGGCAACGTAGTCATCTACATCTTTCTCGACCGATGTGGAATCTTTGGCATCATGACCTGCGATCACATTCATCAAATAAGCACAGTCTTCTGCTGAACGTGCCATTGGGCCGCCTTGATCCAGTGATGATGCGTAGGCGATCATGCCAAAGCGAGACACACGACCATAGGTTGGTTTTAAGCCCGTTAAGCCACAGAATGATGCAGGCTGACGAATGGAACCACCTGTATCTGTACCTGTCGCAAAAGGCGCCAGATCAGCCGCGACCGCAGCAGCAGATCCGCCAGATGAGCCACCAGGAACACGATCCAGTGCCCACGGGTTTTTGGTCGCACCAAAATATGAACTTTCTGAGGTTGAGCCCATAGCGAACTCATCCATATTCACTTTACCTAAAGTGACCAAGCCTGCTGCTTTGGCTTTAGCGACCACGGTGGCGTCATAAGGGGAGATAAAATTGTCTAGCATTTTTGAACCCGCAGTGGTTTTAATACCTTGGGTACAAAAAATATCTTTGTGTGCTAACGGTATGCCCGTCAATACTGTGGCATTGCCAGCTTTTAATGCTATATCTGCTGCATCTGCTTCAGCCAGTGCTTGTTCAGGTGTAACAGTCACATAACTTTGAATCTTTGTGTCAAGCTTGGCAATACGATCCAGATAATGTTGAGTCAATTCGCGTGAGGAAAATTTCGTTTGGCTTAAACCTTCGGAAAGTTCACGAATAGATAAGCGATGTAAATCTGTCATAAGTAAAAATTCTATATCGTCAAATTCTAAAATTTAGGGAGATAAATCACCAAGGATTTATCTGTTTTTAACTATTCAATGACGCGTGGAACCAGATAAAGTCCGTCTTGCGTTTTAGGTGCAACTGCTTGATATTCATCGCGATGATTGCTTTCAGTGACCACATCGGCACGCAAGGGTTGCGGGTTGTCAAACGGACTTTTCAGAGGTTCAACACCCTCAGTATCAATGCTTTTTAGGCTGTCCATCATGTCTAAAATTTTATTTAGACTTTGAGCATAGTCGCTAGATTGCGTATCATTAAGCGACAATCGAGCAAGATTGGCGATTTGAGATACGGTTTGTGCATTTAAATCTGAATGCTGAGCATCCGATGTAGACATAACATCACCTAAGTCAGTATTAAAAATTTGCAAATAATGTGGCTTATAATAAGCGATTGACTTGTTCAAAGCATCACATTTAGTTAAAGTTGCCAACTTGCGTCCATATAAAGTTTAACTGAGAACGACCCGTGATTCTAAAACGACTAATTGGCTTGTTTTCGCCAGATCTAGCCATTGATTTAGGTACAGCAAATACACTTATTTATGCACCAGGCCGAGGTATTATATTAAATGAGCCGACTGTTGTGGCGATTCGTCACAGTGGTTCGCAGAAAATTGTAGCTGCGGTAGGTCTCGATGCTAAACAAATGTTAGGTCGTACACCAGCCAATATTTCTGCGATTCGTCCAATGAAAGACGGTGTGATTGCTGATTTCGAAGTCACCGAAACCATGTTGAACCAATTTATTGGTAAAGTACATGAAAAACGCTTATTTCCACCCGCACCACGTGTGGTGGTGTGTGTGCCATGCAAATCAACTTTAGTTGAACGCCGTGCCATCCGTGAGGCTGTATTTAATGCAGGTGCGCGTGATGTGCGTTTAATTGAAGAGCCGATGGCCGCTGCGATTGGTGCTGGTATGCCAGTTGAGCAGGCTTGTGGTTCGATGGTGGTTGATGTGGGTGGTGGTACCACCGAGATTGCGATTATCTCACTTCAAGGCTGTGTCTATGCCGACTCACTCCGTATCGGGGGGGATGTATTTGATGAACAAATTATTCATTATGTGCGTAAAGCACACGGTTGTGTAATTGGGGAAACAACCGCTGAAATTATCAAAAAAGAAGTGGGCATGGCTGTTTCAGATGGTCAGACCTTAGAAATAGAAGTTCGTGGTCGTAATTTGGCAGAAGGTGTACCTCGCTCAATTACCGTGACTTCTGATGAAGTCATGCAAGCGATTTCTGATCCACTTCAAAGCATTGTCAGTGCGGTGAAATCAGCACTTGAACAAACTCCACCTGAACTCTCTTCTGATATCGCAGAGCGCGGAATTGTCTTAACAGGCGGTGGTGCTTTATTGCGTAATCTGGATAAGTTACTTGCTCAGGAAACAGGCTTACCTGTGGTCGTTGCAGAAGATCCTCTGACTTGTGTGACACGTGGTGGCGGTAAAGTACTGGAGTTCTTTGATAACCCAAATCATGACATGCTCTTTGTTGGTTAATACTTTTTAAGGACGAGGCGGTGCAACCGAATCTTTTTTCAAGACAACCGCCATCTTTTCGCTCGTTTGTCATCGCGGTTATTACATGTCTGGTGTTGCTGTTTATTAACTGGCGCATGCCCCATGTTATCAAGCCTGCGAGGGATGTGACCTATGCTGCATATAACCCGATTTATGCACTAGCCAGCTACCCTGTACTGTCGCGAGAATGGCTCAACCAACAAACCAAGTCTGAAACCCAGTTACGTCGTGAAAATACAGCGATGCAGGCTGAGTTGCTTCAGGCACAGGTGCGCCTACAAAAATTATCTGAACTCTCTGCGGAAAATACTCGTTTGCGAGGATTATTGGATACGCCTTTAATTATTGATGGGCGTATGGAAATTGCAGAAGTGATCGGGACAGATGCAGATCCATTGCGTCATATCATTATTATCAACCGCGGCGAGACCAATCAGATTAAAGTCGGTCAAACAGTTTTGGATGATAAGGGGATTATGGGGCAGGTCATTAATGTCTATCCTCATAGTTCACGTATCATGCTGCTTTCAGATAAAGAACATTCACTTTCTGTGCGTTTGGAACGGACTGGGATGCGCGCCATCGTGTCTGGAACTGGCGATCTTGGACGTTTAAAAATGGAATATGTTCCCACAAGTGCCAATGTACAAATTGGGGATAAAGTCTATAGTTCGGGATTGGGCGAACATTTCCCCGCAGGTTATCTGGTGGGAACGGTCTCGTTGGTTCGTCGACATAATTCGGGTGAGTTCTCTGAAATTGATGTGACTCCTGCGGCGCAGTTGGCCAGTGGACATCATGTTGTGGTGTTATTTTCTGAATCCCTAGCGATGGAGCAACCGTATGCCAATCGCTAAGTTAAAATATGAAAAGCGTAAAGATCCTCTGATCATTATTATTATTTCAATAATTATCAGTTCGATTTTAATGATTTATCCATTGTCCTATGAGGTTTCGGGCTGGCGACCATTGGTGATGTTGATGGTCATGCTGTTCTGGGTGCTGTGTCAGCCAACGTGGTGTGGCGTCTGGTTCGCCTTTGCCACTGGATTATTTACCGATTTATTAATCGATTCGCCATTGGGACTCAATGCGCTGAGTTTTGTTTTGATCACGTTTATTGTGCGTTATTTCACTCGTGAAAGACGGATTTTAACGTTTATGAACTTATGGACGATTGTGATTTTAGCCTTGATTGCGCATTTGGTTTTTATGTGGATGGCGCAAATCATGGGAGGCTTCCATTTTTCCATTGCTCGCCATTGGCAACCGTTGATGACCAGTATTTTATGTTGGCCGATCATTTATTATTGTTTACATAAATGGCGCATTTAATTTTGGCGTCAAGCTCGCCCAGACGACAAGAGCTGCTTAGACAACTTGGTTTGGACTTTGATATTGTCCGTCCAGATATTGATGAATCTATACAGGACAATGAATCCGTTTCGAGTTATGTTGAACGTCTGGCACGAGAAAAAGCTCAAGTTATTTTTAGCCAGTGTCCAGATGCTGTGATATTAGCAGCGGATACAAGTTTGGGACTTGATGGTAAGATCATTGGAAAGCCAGAATCTAAAGCGCATGCTTTTGAAATCTGGACCGCATTGTCCGGTCGTCAGCACGATGTTTTTTCTGGAATTTGTGTAGCCACTGCAAGTGATTTTTTGAGTCAAGTTGTACAGACTCGAGTTGAATTTCAGCATTTAACTCAAGCAGATATGGAAAATTATTGGGCAACAGGGGAACCTGTGGGTAAAGCAGGCGCATATGCCATACAGGGAGCAGCTGCCCAATTTATTCCTCGAATTGAAGGCAGTTATAGCAATGTGGTGGGCTTGCCTTTATTTGAGACAATACAGTTATTAAAAAGAGTTAAGTTTATAGGGGAAAACGGCGGCTTTAATTAATCGATTAGATTGGACGCTTGATCTTCTTTAACTCTGGAACAAGAATTTTTATAACATTTTGAGTTTGAGTATGTCAGAAGAACTACTGATTAATGTCACGCCTATGGAGTGTCGGGTGGCATTAATCCAAAACGGAACAGTCAACGAATTATTTGTTGAACGGACAGTCAAACGTGGCTTGGTCGGTAATATCTATACAGGAAAAGTGGTTCGTGTATTGCCGGGTATGCAGGCGGCTTTTGTCGATATTGGATTATCCCGAACTGCATTTCTACATATCAATGACATGGTTTGGCCACGTTCGCAGCCAATGCCAAATGTTTTTGAGCTTTTACATCCGGGGCAAATTCTCACTGTGCAAGTGATGAAAGATATGCTGGGCACTAAAGGCGCGCGTTTAAGTACTGATCTCTCCATTCCTTCACGCTATCTGGTTCTGATGCCTTATGGTAATCATATTGGGGTGTCACAGCGGATTGAATCTGAAGAAGAACGTGATCGTCTGCGTAGCATGATTGAGCGCATTCAAAAAGAACACAATTTACCAGGGAGCGTGATTGTTCGAACGGCGGCTGATGGGATTGATGAAGCATCGATTGCGCAGGATATGTGCTATTTGGCGAAGCTATGGGAGTTTATTCAACGTAAGCAAAAAGGTGGTGTTGTTCCAAATCTAATTTTTGAAGAATTACCTTTACCACAGCGGGTAATCCGAGACTTAGCCAACGAAGAAACCTCAAAGGTATATGTAGATTCACGTGAAATTCATGCAAAATTGGTGGAATTTATCGATGAATTTGTCCCCAATATCAAAGATCGATTGATTCATTATCCCGGCGAGCGTCCATTATTCGATTTATATAATGTCGAAGAAGATATTCAAAAGGCTTTACAGACTCGGGTTGCCTTAAAGTCTGGCGGTTATTTGATGATCGATCAAACTGAAGCTATGACCACCATTGATGTTAATACCGGCTCTTATGTAGGCGGTCGCAGTCTCGAAGACACGGTATTTAAAACCAATATGGAAGCGACACAGGTCATTGCACGTCAGTTACGACTTCGTAATCTGGGCGGTATTATCATCATTGATTTCATTGATATGCAAGAGGCTCTGCATCGTGAAGAAGTGATGCGTCAGCTCGAGAAAATGCTGGAACGTGACCATGCCAAAACCAAAATTACACAAGTGTCTGAGCTTGGTTTGGTAGAAATGACGCGCAAGCGCACGCGCGAATCTTTGGAACATTTGCTGTGTGAGTCTTGCCCGACTTGTCAGGGGCGGGGTTATGTGAAGACAGCAGAAACAGTGTGTTACGAGATATTTCGAGAAATTTTAAGATATACCCGAGCATTTGAATCCAAGAGTGGCTTTACTGTCGTTGCGCATCCTGCGGTGATCGATCGCTTATTGACGGCGGAAGCTACTGCTGTCGCGGATTTGGAGCATTTTGTGAATCGTGTCATAAAATTTCAGGTCGAAAATTTATACACGCAAGAGCAATATGACATCATTTTAAGCTGAAATTGTAACAGGATTTCGCTTAATCCTTGTTACAACTGAAATTTTACTTTCGCCTGCGAATTTTAAATACTAGACATATCCAGTAGCCAAAGACAAATTCTCCCTTTTTAGACGTCTTAGCAAGTCGAGGTTCTCTAGCATGAATGTAAGTGAAAGATTACTTGGTCAAGGTTTAAAACATGTCATGGACAGCAGCAATGTTGTGAATACATGTTATATGGTGGACGATCAAGGTAAAGAAGTACAAATTACCACCGCGATGATCCGCTCAGTGTGTCATCAATTACTCAAACAATGTCGTACCATTAAAAAATAAGGGGCATATCAAGCCCCTTGTTTTATTCTCGTGATGGCTTAACTGACTGCACTGATTTGAGTTTCACGTTGTTGCATACTTTGTTTTTCTGCAATCAACTGTTCAAAACGAAGAATTTCATCTTCCAGATGTGTCAATAAATTTTGCATACGTGGCAATGCATTACGACAAGCGGTTAAACCCACTTCAAGTTTATCCAGATAACTGGTCATGGTGATGTTTAGCGCTTGTCCATCAAGGACAATAGAAGCAGGGTAAAGTGCATCTAGTTTAGCGCCATTCCAGTAAAGCGGCTCACGTGGGCCTGGAACATTGGAAATGACCAGATTAAATGCCTGATGTTTTGGCATCATGCCAGATAAGATATTCAGTCCAGCAGGACCATAGACCACAGCACTATAGTTTAAAATCTGATCACTGGTCATGCGTTTAAAGCGCTGTTTGGCATTTTGTACGCTACGACGAATCGTTTGTAAGCGTTCTAAAGGATCATCTTTATGGGTCGCCAGATTTGCCAGAATCATGGTAATTCGATTACTGACGTCAGAGTCATCACTGCGTAACGAAGCTGGCACCATCGCAATTAATGGTTTATTTGGCAAGCTTTGATGGCTAATTAGATACTCGCGTAATGCACCAGAACACACCGCCAAAACGATATCATTGATGGTGACATCGAGTGCTTTGGCAATATGACGAAAGCGATCTAGTTCAAATGACTGTGCCGCAAAACGGCGTGAAGAACTGACACGTTGATTCAATATTGAACTCGGTGCCTGAAAGCTTGAAACATAATCAGGATTACGCCCGAAGTCTTTTAACAGTGTTTGAGAAAGTTCCTGCATCACCCGTGGCGTAGCTTGCAGTTGATCTTTCAAGCCCATTAACACTTTTTTGATTCGTCCCGGCTTGGACTCTTTTAAACGTTTTGCGCGTTTGCCTTCGACACACCAAGGGGGAACGATACTTTTTTCTGTTGGATCATCTGATAGTGATTTTTCAATCAAACGCATCCCTGCAACGCCATCTACCATCGCGTGATGAATTTTGAAGTACATGGCGAAGCGATTACCCTCAATCCCTTCAATAATATTGCATGTCCAGAGCGGTTTTGCCCGATCAATGAGGGTGCTATGTTCCTGAGAAATATAAATCAGTAACTCGCGAATACGTCCCGGGTGGGGTAAGGAGACATGTCGAAAGTGATGGTCCAGATCGAACTCTTCATCTTCATCCCAAAAGAGGCCGCTCAGTCGATTGTTAAATGGCGGGACAGGAATGGTTTTGGATTTGCGAATATCATTGACCAGATCTTGCATAAATGTATCTGGGGCATTTTCTGGAATTTCAAATAAAAACAGACCGCCTACATGCATAGGCTGTTGTCTTTTTTCTAAGGATAAGAATATAAAGTCAATTGGGTGTAATGGGCGCATAGCTTGGATTGCCTCACTGCAATTATATCAATAACCCTTGATGAGCTACGTTTTTAGAATTATAGAACACGTGTCTATTAGAAGTGTATGACTAGTATATAAGCAAAAATGTACATAAAGCCAATAAAATGTGATGAATGTTGAGATAACACAGAAGCATTGATTTTACTCAATACTTGTTGTTTATAAATTGACTTATTCGTCCTTTTGAAAATGAAGTCTCTATGGGGCGGTTATTCATCGCTGTTTAGGTTTTCTTTCATTATCTCCTTTAATAAAGAGATAAACATGACCTTTGAAAGCCATTTTTTGATTGAATCATTTGATCAATAAAAAAGGTAGCCATTTTCATAAGCTACCTTTTCAAAACTAAGCCATTAATGACTTAAGTGTAAGCCACATTCACGATGTTCTTCACCCTTGGTCGGGTCAAAATAATCTTCATTATCAGGAAGATTATGTTTTTGCATATATTCCCACAGGTCTTTCGATGTCCATTTGAGTAATGGCGCAACCTTAATCAGTCCATCTGGATTGATACTGACCGCGTCCATTTCCGCACGAACTGCGGTATCGGTGGCGCGTAAAGCCGTAAACCAGACTTTCGGTGCAGTTTCGCGTAAAGCACGTTCAAATGGTTCTAGTTTGACTTCTGCGGTAAAAGCTTCATGCTTTGGATCATCTAGTGCAGGTACTGGCCCTTCCAAAGCTTCACGATGGGCGCGAGAACGTTTCGGTAGATAGGTGAGTAGATTGAGATTGAGTCGTTTGGTAATTTCGTCCACATATTTATAGGTGGTTTCGGTGTTGTAGCCATTATCCATCCACACGACTTGGATGTCTGGTTTAACACGTGTCAGCATATGCAAAATCACGGCTTCAAACGGACGGAAATTCGTCGTCACAATGGCTTTTTCATTCAGGCTCAGCGCCCATTCAATCAACTTTTCAGCATCATTGCCTAATTCTGCATTGATACGTTCTAAATCTAAACTCATTCCAGTGTGCCTTATTAGATATCAACTGATTTTGCAGATTATTATAATCTAATTTGAAGCGTCAACCTGAATAATCATTCAATTTGAGTTTAAAAGATTGTGTGTGCAGAAAAGTCTACATGTTAAACTAATGCCATTTTTAAAATCCGCTGGAGTGAGCATGGAAATCGTTTGTTTAGACTTGGAAGGTGTTTTAGTTCCTGAAATCTGGATTAATTTTGCAAAAAAAACAGGCATCAAAGAGCTTGAAGCCACTACGCGCGATATTCCAGACTACGATGTGCTCATGACACAGCGCTTAAATATTTTAAAACAACATGGTTTAGGCTTAAACGACATTCAGTCGGTGATTGCCGATATGGGGCCATTGCCTGGGGCGAAAGAGTTTGTGGAATGGGTGCGTACTCATTTTCAATTGATCATTCTTTCCGATACCTTCTATGAGTTTGCACATCCTTTGATGCAACAACTAGGTTGGCCTACGATTTTCTGTCATAAATTGGAGACAGATGATAAAGGTATGATCACAGCTTATAAACTCCGCCAACCAGATCAAAAACGTGAAGCTGTGAAAGCTTTGCATGGTCTGAATTTCCGTGTAATTGCAGCAGGCGATTCGTATAACGATACCACCATGTTAGGCGAAGCGGATCATGGTTTTTTGTTTGATGCGCCAGATAATGTGATTGCTGAATTTCCTCAATTCCCTGCGATTCATGGCTATGATGCGTTAAAAGAAGCGATTCGTTCAGTTTCACAACGTGATATTCCTGCTTAATCGCTAAGTTATTTAAACAAAAGGCGCTGAAAGCGCCTTTTGTTTTTCAAGCAAGAATCATTAAGAAGCGTTACACGGTTTAGTGGGTAAAATGGATCAAGCATTAAAATAAGGTTTCTTGGTTTTAACTTTTTTGAAGAAACGGCGCGGATTTAATTTTTGTAATAATGATGCTGGCACGGGACAGGCTTCATACAACATCAAGGCTGCCAATATTTCACTACACAATGGCGCAAATAAAAACCCTTTAGAACCTAAACCTGCAAAGGTAAAGATACGCGAGTTTTCCTGAACTTGTCCGAGTAATGGGAAATAATCAGCCGTTTGCGCTCGGATAGAGGCGCGTCCTTGCCAAAAGGCAGGATCTGGCAAGTGTTGTGCATAAGTTGGATAGACGCTGTGGATTAAATCAAAGTTATGCACATGGTCTTCTAGGAGAACATCTTCATCCTCCCGATTTGGGTAAAACGATGCGCCTAAAATTAAATGTTCAGCATCCAGCTGCATACAATAACCGCCATAGCTATACGCTTGGTCTTGAGCTAAAGGGTGTTCGCTATTGTTTAGCCAACTGACTTGACCTCGAATCGGCTTTAGGACAGGGTATTGGTCAAATAAGTCTGAACTGGCTTTAGCGCAACACACGACGACTTGATCTGCCTCTGCTAAAACATCTTGATCTTGCATGAGTTGAACCATCGAATCTGTTTCGATCAGTTGCGTAATTTTGCCGACTTTAAGATCAATATTTGGATGTTTCAGGATTTGATCACGAAGCTGATGCGGAGAAACCGCGCCAGCCTGTGTCAGCTTTAAACTGGACAAGGTCGTGGCAATTTGATTCTGTTCAGGCGTTTGCGTTTGTAATAATCCAACTGGATATTGTTCTGCAAGATCGAGTAAGTCTTGTGGGTTTTTTTGTGCTATTTGGTTGACTTGAATGGCACGAAAAGCTTCAAATTTTGGATAAAAATTTAAAGCATATTGCCAGGTCAGGGTCATTAAATGCTCATGCGCTTGTTCAATCGGACAGAGTTTTGGATTAAGCAAGGCCAACGGATTGCCTGATCCACCTGAGAGGGGGTGCTTCTGCTCATAGATGGTAATGTGGTGTCCACGTTGAGCCAATGTCCATGCCACACTCAAACCCGCGATTCCCGCCCCAATAACCGCAATATTTTGTGGTTTAAAGGCTTCGGTAGGCTGATCTATAGCAGATGATTCAGTTTTTTCTTCAGTCTGTTGCCAGATTGCTTTGAGCATTTCACGTTTATGACCAAACCCTTTGGGTCTGGAAATCGTGATGCCATGTTTTTTAAGGCCGCGTTTCAATACACCTGCCACACTAAACGATGCAAAAGTTGTCCCAATATCAGAAAGCCTGACGATGTGATTGAGCACCTGTTCTTCCCAAAGCTCTGGATTACATGAGGGCGCAAAGCCATCCAGAAACCATGCATCAACCGCTTTGGTTTTTTCAATCATAGGGAAAACATCATGTGCATCACCTAGCCATAGATCCAGACTAAATCGTTCTTCAGGAAAACTTAAACGATGACAGCCTGCGATTGGAAGGGGATATTGTGCAATAAGTTGGTCCGCAAGAGGTTTGAGTTCAGGCCATGCATTTAATGCGCGGATCAAATCGGTTTTGCTTAAAGGATATTTCTCAACGCTGATGGCATGTAAATGGCTATGATTAGCTGGACGTACCTGTTGCCAGAGTTGCCACAAGGTTAAAATATTTAAGCCTGTACCAAACCCTGTTTCACCGACACAGAAATATTGAAAAGGTTGTAGTTGACTTAACCGCGTACTGAGATCGTTGCCATTTAAAAAGACATGTCGGGTTTCAAGTAAGCCATTGGCTTTAGAGAAATAAACATCGCCAAACTGTCTGGAAATGGGAATATCAATGCCATCGACAGATTCCCAATCCAGTTCAGCCGTTTCAATACCAGAGCTTGTCACTGAAAAACCTTTAAAATCGTTTTAAAGGATGAATTTTACCACTGACGACGACGTTTGGTGTGAATATAACTGGCAATCAGAAAGCCCAGAAATACACCTACGCCCATGACTGCACCGCCGTACAAAAACATTTGCGCACTGCGTTCACTTTGTAAGACTTGAACTTGAACCAACAGATTATCATTTTTGAGTTGTAACTCTTGATTCTGAGTTAAAGCATCCAGATTGGCTTGTTCCAGTTGTTTGAGTCGTCCTGCCTGATCTTTAACCAATGCCTTGATTTTGTTGTCCTGATCAGCTTTGGCTTTTGCAATTTGTTCGGCTGTTAACGGTTTGGTTTCTGCATTTGGGTCAGCCACAACAGCGCTATTGGCAGGCGCTGGTTTTGCAGTTGCGGTTGTCGTGGCGGTTGCTGCCACTGGTGTTGGAGCTGCTGCGTTGGGTACAGCTTCAACAGCCCATGCCGTTGAACATAATAGTGATAAACCAATAAGCACTTTGGAAATGGTTGACATAATTTTACTCTTTCGGAAATGCTTTATTGAATGGTTTAACTTCAATGTTTGCATAAATCCCTTCAAGCAGGAAAGGCTCATCTTTGAGCCATGTATCCAGTGCTTCGCGGCTGTCAAAGTCTACAATAATGGTACTGCCATAAAAACCCGCTTGTGGATTGGTCGGATCTTTAGGCATTGCACCTGCCACAATCAGACGACCTTCATCATCCAGTTTTTGTAATCGTTCAAGGTGTTGAGGGCGAACAGCTAAACGTTTTTCTACAGTTCCGTCATTGTCGGTACAGGTGACTACAAATAATGGCATAGGTCAATCTCAGTGTTTGATTTTAAAGCAATTTAAGCATCAGGCGATTTAAAGTATTTACGCAGTACAATAAACTGAATAATGATAAAGGAAAACATGACGATCATGTCACCAAAAGCTGTAAATTCACCCCAATATTTGCCATGCATAAAAATAAAGGCAAAAAAGCAATGTAACAGCGACATCACCACAAACATGGCTGCCCAAGCAAAGTTTAAGTTTTTCCAGCCTTGTTCACTCAGTTCAAAAATCGGGCCAAATAAACGTTGGATCAGTGGTTTCTTATCTTTGCTGAACATCGGTGAAAGTAAAAATGCCCCTGCAAAAATCAGATTCAAAATCACGGCTTTTAAACGGATATAGAAATCATCACTGAGCATCAAGGTAATACCGCCAAAAATGACGGTCATAAACAGCACAATCCATTGCTGTTTTTCCAGACGGAACTTTTGAGTAATGAACAATCCACCATAAATAATCAACATGGAAATAATCAGACCCGTTGTCGCGACGAGAATATTATTGTTATCAACACCACCTGCTGATCCAATCAATTGTAATAAGGGATGATGCGTATCTTTGGGATCAACGGTTTTGTATAAATAAAAGAAAATAATGAGGGGCACAAAGTCTAAAAGTGCTTTCATGTTAGAGTATCTAAACTGGATCAACGAAGTGGCATAGTATAAAGATGCAAGGCATAGATTTACATACACATAGCAATATTTCTGATGGAACTTTGTCACCAGATGCATTGGTCAAATCGGCAGTTGAATGTGGTATTCATACGCTGGCCTTGACTGATCATGACACGATGGATGGTGTGGAACTCGTTAGAAAAACTGCTCAACAGTATGATATTCATATCATTTCTGGTGTTGAAATCTCCAGTCAATGGTCACGCCCAGCCACGAAAAAGAGCTATGGTGTGCATATTGTCGCCTTAGATATGCAACAGCCTGAACCTCTACAAGATGCACTTACGATACAAAAAAAGATTCGTGCAGAACGTGCCAAACAAATTTGCCATTTACTTAAAAGTTGTATCGGACAGGATATTTATGAAGATGTGCTGACTTTGGTCGATGGAGAGGCAGATCGAATCACGCGAACACATATTGCTAAAACCCTAGTGAACAAGGATATTGTTTCACGTCCACAGCAGGCTTTTGATCGGTTTCTAAAAGAAGGTAAACGCGCTTTTGTAAAATTTGATGGTTTGAGTCTGCAAGAGACTATTCAGATCATTCATCAGAGTGAAGGATATGCTGTATTGGCGCATCCGACGCGCTATGACTTATCGGCGACCAATGTCCGTTATTTGATTGAACTGTTTGCACAACTTAAAGGCGATGCGGTGGAATTACCACCGAGTGGTGAGCCATTATCTACTCGTCAAATGGTCGATCGAATGATCGAACAGTTGGATTTAAAAGTTTCAATTGGCAGTGATTTTCACGGCGATAATATGCCGTGGATTAAACTTGGGCATACACCTGTGCCTAAAGCGGATCAACAGGGGATTTGGAATGTGTTTAGATAAAAATTTAATGCGTATTATCGTCATACCACGGATATTGATATTGAAAGTAATGGCTTAAGTATTCTAAGAAGAATTGGATTTTGGGTGGAACAAGTTTTCGATTTGGCCATACAGCATAAATCGAAGTAGATTCGACGGGATAATTGTGAAGGATTTGCACCAGTTTACCTGAGGCTAAATCATCAGCGATATGCCAGATCGAATGATTGGATATGCCTAATCCAGATAAGGATGCCTGTCTGATTGCTTCACCAGAGTTCGTTGTAAAATATCCATTGACACGGATAGTTTGATATTCAGCATTTTCATCAAGCAACTGCCAATGATCCGTTAAACCATTTTCATGCTGTTGTAATAGACATCGGTGCAATGTCAATTCAGATGGGGTCTGGGGACAACCATATTTTTGCAGATAATCTGGAGATGCACACAATAAGCGTTTATTTAAGGTTAATGGTTTTGCAATTAAGCTTGAATCTCTCAACTGACCAATTCTAATCGCCAAATCCATACCATATTTGATGAGATCAATATTTTGGTCATTTAAATCCAGATAAATTTTTAGCTCAGGATGCAAAAGAGAAAACTCAGCAATAATAGCCGTTAAAATTTTCGTTCCAAAGGTTGAAGATGTTGTAATTCTGAGTGTTCCATTGAGAGTATGGTCTTTGACTTTTAACGACTGTTGTACATTTAAAAAATCAGAAATCCAAGGGCGACCGTGCTCAATGAGTATTTTTCCTTCTTCCGTCAGGTTTAATTTTCTTGTGCTTCGATGAAATAAACGTAACTGTAGATTGTTTTCTAATCGCTGAATCCTTTGGCTGGCAACAGATGCCGAAATATTAGCTTCTTGTGCAGCTTTACTGATAGAGCCCAGATCTGCAACGCGAATAAAAAATTGAAAATCTTCTGTATTCATGATCAATAAAATCAGAAAAGTATTTTCTCATTATCATGGTTTTTTTGAAAATGTCATTGCGCTATTGTGAATTTAACAAGATAAAACACGAAGTTGGAGTGAGTAATGAATTATCATTTTTTAGGAAACTCCGGTTTAAAAGTCTCTGAGCTTGGTTTTGGTGCAGGGACTTTAGGCGGCAAAGGTCAACTTTTTTCTGCTTGGGGACAACCGAGTCAAACCGAAGCTAATCGTATGATCCAAATGTGTCTGGATGCTGGAATTAATTTTTTTGATACTGCTGATGTCTATTCCGATGGCGAGTCTGAGACAATGTTGGGCAAGGCTTTAGCCTTAGATAGAAAAGACACGATTATTTCTACCAAAATCGGTATTCGAAGCTCAGATGCGTTAAATGCGGCAGGTTTTAGTCGCAACTATTTGCAATATGCCGTAGAGCAGTCTTTAAAGCGCTTGGGTACAGATTATATTGATGTGTTGCAACTCCATCAATTTGATAGCTTTACTTCATTGCATCAACTGATGAAAACACTGGATGAATTGGTTCGAAGTGGAAAAGTACGTTATATCGGCGTTTCAAATTTTTCAGGTTGGCAATTAATGAAGGCACAAGCGATTGCCGATCATTATGGTTATGAAAAGTTTGTGGTCAATCAGGTTTACTACTCATTGATCGGTCGGGATTATGAATGGGAGTTAATGCCTTTAAATGATGATCAACAAATTGCCGCTGTGGTCTGGAGTCCATTAGGCTGGGGGCGTTTGACAGGGAAATTTGATCGACAACATCCGATCCCTGCTGAAAGTCGCTTGCATGATACTGCTCAATTTGCTCCTCCTGTCAACGAAGATCATTTATACCAAGTGATTGATGCTTTGAAAGAAATTTCGGAAGAAACAGGTTATACCATTCCTCAAATTTCTTTACAGTGGTTATTACAAAGACCCACTGTGGCGAGTGTGCTGATTGGCGCTCGAAATGAAACACAACTTCAAGATAATCTAAAGGCCAAAGATATTTATTTATCCCATGAACATGTTGAAAAATTGAATCAAGCGAGTGCGATTTATCCAGCTTATCCTTATTATCCGTATTGGAATGGACAATTTACAGAGCGCTTTAAATCAATTGTTGACTCTCAATTTATTCTTCACTGATCTGAAGCATTTTCTATAAGATCTGTGCGTGAGATTATAAGAACAGGCTAGAGGTTATAACAAATTATGATCTTGTGCTTGAATAGGCGGTGGGGTTGGTCTGCCTAAAGTTCCTAATAACTCAATTTCGATGAGCCGCACCATCGAGTCGAGTGGAAGGTCATTACTTTGTGTGCCAAAGGGTTCTTCAATTTCAGAACTTAAAGCATCCAGCCCTAAAAAAGTATAGGTTAAAATCCCGACCAGTAATGGCGTCCCTAAACCCAGAATAGGCCCCACGCTAAAAGGCAACATAAAACAGAAAAAGAACACGGTACGATTCAGCAAAACCGAGTAAGCAAAGGGAATAGGGGTGTTGGCAATACGGTCGCAACCGGTCTGTACTAGACTGAGTTCGGTGACATAGCGATTTAACTGCGTGTAAATAATGTCACTGATCTCACCTTCTTTAAGCGATTGCATTAACTCCCATTGAATCAGGCTTAAAGTGTATTGTGGTGCATTATGTTGTTGATAGAGCTGCGTCAGGGCTTGTTGACTCATTCCTGTGGTTTCTGTCAGCTCAGTCGGATGTGCTGTTTGATGACGCAGGCGATCGCGAAGTGTATTGGCAAAAACAATCACATGTTGAATGACTTTCTCACGACGACCTTGTGGCAAAATACGGCAGTCCCGATCAAAATGTCGTGCATTGGCGATCAAGGCTCCCCAGAGTTTACGGCCTTCCCACCAACGATCATAACAGGCACTATTTTTAAAGCCTAAAAAAATGGAAAGTACGACGCCAATGAGGGTAAAACCGACAAGGGGAAGTTCTGGGAAATGATAAATCTGAGTATATTCAAGCCCACCGACAATCGCAGAGAGCAGCATCACCACGCCGAGCGCAGGTAAAATTTTGGGTAAAATTGTTCCGCGCCAAGAAAACAGTAACTTTATGAGATCGGTTTGGTCGCGTACAATCATGATTCAACGGGCAAGGATTTTTTTATGATCTTTACCAGTTGGTCAGGCTTTGTCAATACAATTGCAACATGATTTTATAAATTGAGCAGTCGCTGTTCAGCAAATGAAAAAGTTGCCTGTTTAGCCACAATAATATGATCAATCAACTTGATCTCGACACATTCACAAGCCTGTTTTAACTGTTGGGTCATTTCAATATCTTCGACCGAAGGCCGTACTTCACCAAAGGGATGGTTATGTGCAATCACGATAAAACTAGCATGTTGTTGAATGGCATAACGCAAGGTTTGTTTGATTGAAACACTGCAAAAATTGGTAGAGCCAAAAAACAGTTTTTTGAAATGTAACTTGCGTAACTGACTATCCAGACACAGGACAGCAAACACTTCCTGCGTTTCACCTTGTAACTCATAACGTAAATAATCGAGTACCAGTTGAGATGAATCCAGATTTAAATGATCTCGATAAAAATGATTATTCAAATAACGTCTGCCTAATTCCTTGACTGCCATTAATTGTGAATATTTGGTCGCGCCCATTCC
Source organism: Acinetobacter sp. FDAARGOS_515 (assembly GCF_003938865.1). NCBI lineage: Bacteria > Pseudomonadati > Pseudomonadota > Gammaproteobacteria > Moraxellales > Moraxellaceae > Acinetobacter > Acinetobacter sp. FDAARGOS_515. Next base: position 1,872,586 of record NZ_RKIX01000003.1, read on the forward strand.
ATGAAACTGACACAGCTCTTCCTGTGAAGCGTCAAATACAGGATTAAGTCCCCCAAAATGCTGAATCAGGAGTCTAGCCAGTTCAACCGCAGAGTGCTGTCTGGAGCCTGAACGTAAGAAAATCGCCAGTAATTCTGCATCTGATAAACTGCTTGCGCCTTGTTCTAGCAGGCGTTCACGTGGGCGTTCTTGTTGTGGCCACGCTTTGATCGATTGTTTAATAGAATGATTCATTATAAATATCACTTATTGCCATTATTTTAATTCTGATTTCATAGCCAATCACTTGGGTATGCGCGTATTTAATGCTATTGTGAGCGCCACTGCAACATAAAGGTAAGCTGTTTGTGAGCTTTGATTTAAGTGTTATTCCTCATAAAAACATCATCCTAGCGGTTACTGGCGGCATAGCAGCCTACAAAAGTGCGATTATCGTTCGTCGGCTAAAAGATTATGGATTTAATGTGCGTGTGGTGATGACCCACGGCGCACAAGCATTTATTACCCCCTTAACTTTTCAGGCACTTTCAGGTAATCCTGTACATACCGAATTACTAGATCCTGAAGCAGAAGCGGGCATGGGGCATATCGAGTTGGCGCGTTGGGCCGACTTGGTTTTGGTTGCACCAGCAAGCTGTGATAGTTTGGCAAAATTTGCGCATGGTTTAGCAGACGATTTACTCAGCACCTTGTATTTGGCGACTAAAGCGCCTGTTTGGGTCGCGCCTGCCATGAATCAGCAAATGTGGGCAGCAAAAGCCACACAGCGTAATTTACAAACATTGGTGGAAGATGGCATTCATGTGATTATGCCTGATGCAGGTTCGCAAGCTTGTGGGGATGTTGGTCTGGGGCGTATGCCTGAACCTGAACAATTGGCTTATCAGGTGCGCGAATATTTTCATAAAGCCCAACGTGCCATCGCAGAAAAATTTGGATTATTGGCAGGTAAGCATGTGGTGGTGACCGCAGGGCCTACACGTGAAGCGATTGATCCTGTGCGTTATATTTCCAATCATAGTACGGGGAAAATGGGCTTTTCTCTAGCCGCAGCGTGTTATGCAGCAGGTGCGAAGGTGACTTTAATTGCAGGCCCTGTAACGCTGGATACGCCAAATGGTGTGCAACGTGTCAATGTTGCTTCAGCTGTGCAAATGCTGGATGCCAGTATGCAAACGCTAGATGAAGGCTGTGATATTTTTATCGCAACGGCAGCAGTGGCAGATTACCGCGTTGCTCAAGTGGCAGATCAAAAAATTAAAAAAGCAGGCGATGAGTTGGCAGTTTCACTGATTAAAAATCCAGATATTGTTGCGACCATTGCACAGCAACAACAGCGCCCATTTATGGTGGGGTTTGCCGCAGAAACGCAAAATGTTGAAGAATATGCAGCAGGCAAACTGGTGGCGAAAAAACTGGATATGATTGCTTGTAACGATGTCTCACGTAAAGATATTGGTTTTGCTTCAGATGAAAATGCCATGACGGTGTTTTTTGCACAAAGTTATCATATGAAGAAACGTGAACTTGAAAAAGCCTCTAAACAGGAAATTTCGCAGCAATTGGTCGAAGCCATTGCTGACGCTTTAAAACGCAAAATTTAAACTGGCTGTGTTTATGTAGCTAAATTTGAGACAAAGCTCCAACAAAAGGCGCTTTTTCTTTTTTTGAAACTTGGTTATGTTTGAGCTGTCAAATGATTGACTAAACAGGGAATACACCGATGAAGACAGTATGGTTCAGTGCATTGTTTCTAAGTTGTTTTGGATTGAGCCACCTTGCGACGGCAGCCACTTTACATGACAACATGGTAACAATTGCAACTGCTTATGCAGATTTTAATAAATCGACTAATGCCAATGATGCCAGTTCTGCACTGACAAAAATGCGAATGGCTGCGCTTGATTCTAAAACATCGAAACCCAATAAATTAAAAAATCAGCCAGATCATAGCGCTGATGTTAAAGCCTATCAGGCTGGACTTGATCAACTGGTCGCTGAAATTGATAAGACGTCTGGATTGGTCAAAGCCAATCAATTGGCTCAGGCGAAAGTAGAAGGCAAAAACCTGCTTAATATTCGCAATGAAAATCATAAAAAATTTAAATAAAGCCTGACCGAATATTAGACATAAAAAAACCACCAAACGGTGGTTTTTTTATTTGGGCAATTAAGCCTGACCTTCAGCAACGGTTGCCTGAGCACGTTGCATATTGGCTTCAAATTCAGCATCAAAGTTGATAGGAGTCAACAGTAATTGAGGGAAACTGCCTTTTGTCACCATATCATTGACTGCTTCACGCAAGAACGGGAACAGAATGTTCGGGCAGTAAGCACCTAGAATGTATGGAAGGCGTTCTTCTTCAATATTTTCAATCAGGAAAATACCTGCTTGAGTGACATCTACAATAAACGCTGTCTCGCCATCATTATTGGCTTGAACCACTACTTTTAATGACACTTCAAAGTGAGTTGGATCAACTTTTTCAGCAGCAGATGAAAGGTTGATATTCAACTCTGGTTGCCATTGTTTAGTAAAAACTTGCGCCCCAGGAACTTCAAATGAAATGTCTTTGGTATAAAGACGTTCTAAAGCGAGTTGTGGTTGAGTTTGTTGTTCTTCACTCATTCTTCTTTCCTTTACAATTTAAGCGAGTTTAGGCCAGTAACGGGTCGAGTTTACCATCACGCTCTAAAGCATAAAGCTGGTCAAAACCACCAATAAACTGATCATTAATAAAAATTTGAGGCACAGTGCGATGATTGGTGCGTTGGATCAATTCAACGCGTACTTCTGGTGCTTCATTGGATAAATTAATTTCTTTATACTCAACGCCTTTACGCTCAAGAAGCTGTTTTGCACGCACACAATACGGACACATTGTGGTCGAGTAAATCGTGATATTTGCAGACATAAAGTTCTCCTTAAGCTTTGGTTTTGCTTTTCACCAGTGGCAGGTTTTGTGCTTTCCAGTTACTAATTCCGCCATCAAGACGATAACTGTCAGCATGACCAACTTTTTGCAGGGCACTGCCTGCAACCTGACCTAAATTACAAATGAACACCAATGGGCGATCACTTGATTTTAACTCATCAATATGGCTAGTCAGTTGGCTATATGGAATGTTACGGCTACCGCTGATATGACCTTCACGAAAATCACCCGCATCACGTAGATCAATCAGTTGAGCATTTTTCGCTTTAACTAAAATACCAAGTGATTGTGGGGAAATCTTACGACCATTACGTTGCCCTTCAAAAACAAAGAACAGCACAATTAAAACAGCCAAGATTCCAAACAAAAAGGGGTGATTCCCCATAAACTCTAACCAGCGTTCCACAAGTCACCTAATTCAGCTTAAAATTGACGTAGAGTATAGCTCATATACATGGTGATCAAAATCACCAGTTCAAGGGTAATTTTGATAGAAAATTAACTTTTTTGTTGCGCATCCTGAATTTCTTCATTTAAACGCAAATAACTTTCAAGTCTACGCGGTAAAATTTCACCCGCGACAACCGCATTTTTGAGTGCGCACTGTTTTTCATGCGTATGCGTACAATTACGGAATTGGCAATGTCCCAAGTGCGATGCAATTTCTGGAAAGCCTTCACGAATTTTATCTGCATTTAAATGCCAAAGCCCAAATTCACGTATCCCCGGAGAATCAATCAACGCACCATTTTGACCAAAACTGATCAAACGAGTGGACGTGGTGGTGTGTTGTCCCAATGCCGAGTTCTCTGAAATGATATTGGTTTTTTGCTCTGCATCTGGCACGATGGCATTGATGAGTGAACTTTTACCGACACCAGACTGCCCAACAAATGCCACAGTTTCACCATCGAGTCGTTCATGTAACGCTGATAAATCACCTTTGGCCTGACAAATCAGACTTTCATAACCCAGCGTTTTATATTCATCGAGCAAGGTCAAAATTGGATCATGCTCTTGAAGTAAATCAGATTTATTAAGCACCAAAAGTGCAGGGATATTGGCATCTGCACAGGCGACTAAATATCGATCAATCAGACTCGGTGCTGGTTCTGGCAATGGCGCAAAGACAATCACAATTAGACTGATATTGGCTGCCACAGGTTTGACTTTATGGTAGCGATCAGGACGAGTGAGTAAGGATTGGCGTGGATGAATGGCCGTAATAATGCCTAAACCTGTATTGGGATCGGCTTGCCATTTGACTCGATCACCTGTGACCAAGAGTTCAAGATTGGTGCGCGCATGACAACGCCAGACACTGCCGATTGCTATGGGTTTCCAGAATGGTTCTGGTTCACCCTCAGCAACTATGGGCTTTTCAGGATGAGGCTCGGGTACAGATAAAGCCTGTACTTCAAGTTGGCGACCATAGTGTTGCACAACCAAGCCTTCCAGATCATGAGAAGTCTCGATTTCCTCTTGGCGTGCCTTATGTTGTTTGTCTATGCGGCGTTGCTGTTGTTCAGTTAAGCGCCGTTTACGAATTAGAGCCATTCATTCCTAAAACCCACTGTTTGAGGTGGCAAAAATAGCATGAACTGGCTATGGAATTACAGCCAAGATGTAATTAATTTGCTACTATTGATGTTTTTCAAGCCTTTAAGATTCCATATTCATGAGCAGCACATTAGATACACGGTTAATCTGGATTGACCTCGAAATGACTGGTTTAGACACAGACAATGACCAGATTATTGAAGTTGCAACGATTATTACAGATGATCATTTAAATATTTTGGCAGAAGGTCCAGTTTTGGCGGTGCATCAGCCAGATCGTATTTTAAATGCTATGGATGAATGGAATACACGTCAACATGGACAGTCGGGCTTGATTGAACGTGTGCGTCGTAGCAAATTAACCGCTCAGGATGCAGAGCAGCAAACGCTTGAATTTTTAAAAAAATGGGTTAGCCCAAAAAGCTCGCCCATGTGTGGTAATTCGATCTGTCAGGATCGCCGTTTTTTACATCGTTTGATGCCTGAACTCGAACAATTTTTTCATTACCGTAATTTGGACGTGTCGAGTGTGAAAGAACTGGCTAAACGCTGGCGTCCAGAAATCATGAGCGGCTTGAAAAAAAATGCTTCGCATTTAGCGATGGATGATATTCGTGATTCGATTGCCGAGCTGAAATATTATCGTGAATACTTTTTTATTAAGAACTAATCAATTAGAAAATAAAACGATACGTTAATGATTTTGTATAGATTGGATAAAATTTACTGACAAAAAAAGCACCCCGAAAGGTGCTTTCTTTATATCTTAGATAAGTATTTAAACCGCCGCAGCATCTGTGACTGGAATTTTACCAATCTTAGCTTGCCAGATTTTAGGTGCAATCGCGTGAATGGATGTACCATTCACATCAACAGCCACTGAAACAGGCATGTCTTCAACGACAAATTTGTAGATCGCTTCCATACCTAAGTCAGCAAAGGCAACCACTTCAGCTTCACGCACCGCTTTAGACACCAGATAAGCTGCACCACCGACTGCCATGAGGTAAGTCGCTTTGTTATCTTTAATGGCTTCAATCGCCGTTGGACCACGATCCGCTTTACCAATCATGCCGAACAGGCCAGTGTATTCAAGCACTTTACGGGTGAACTTGTCCATACGGGTTGCGGTTGTCGGACCAGCAGGGCCAACCACTTCATCGCCTACCGGATCAACTGGACCCACGTAATAGATAAATTTACCTTTAAGATCAACAGGTAATTCTTCGCCGTTGTCGATCATATCGACCATACGTTTATGTGCTGCATCACGACCTGTATACATGGTGCCACTGAGCAATAAGGTATCACCCGGCTGCCATGAGTTCATTTCTTCCTGAGTAATGGTATCTAAATTCACACGTTTAGATTTAGATGAATCCCATGTTACAGCAGGATAGTCTTCAAGTTTTGGTGCCTGAATATGAGCAACACCAGAACCATCCAGTTGGAAATGTGCATGACGAGTCGCCGCACAGTTTGGAATCATACCGACAGGTTTGCCCGCAGCATGGCAAGGATAATCCTTGATTTTAATGTCCAGTACTGTGGTTAAACCACCAAGACCTTGCGCGCCAATTCCGAGTGCATTGACTTTCTCAAAGATCTCGATACGAAGTTCTTCCATCTTGCTTTGAGGGCCGCGACGCAGTAACTCGTCCATGTTGATTTCTTCCATCAATGCTTCTTTGGCAAGCATCATGGCTTTTTCAGCAGTACCGCCAATCCCGATCCCGAGCATGCCCGGTGGACACCAGCCTGCACCCATGGTTGGAACAGTTTTCAGTACCCAATCCACAATCGAATCAGATGGATTTAACATCGCAAGTTTAGATTTATTTTCTGAACCGCCACCTTTGGCTGCAACCGTAATATCTACTTTATTACCCGGAACGAGTTTGTAGTGGATCACCGCAGGGGTGTTGTCTTTGGTATTTTTACGACCAAAAGCAGGATCCGCTAAAACAGAAGCACGAAGTACATTCGAGTTCTCTAAATAACCCTGACGTACACCTTCATTAATGGCATCATCCAAGCTCATGCTAAGATCAAATTTAACGTCTAAACCCACTTCAAGGAAAACGTTGACGATCCCCGTATCCTGACAGATTGGGCGATGACCCTCTGCGCACATACGCGAGTTAATCAGGATTTGTGCAATCGCGTCTTTAGCAGCTTGGTTTTCTTCACGATCGTAGGCACGACTCATGGCTTGAATAAAGTCTTGCGGGTGATAGTAAGAAATGAATTGAAGGACATCCTTGACCGAAGTGATCAAGTCATCTTGTTTGATAATTGTGGTCATATCAAAAATCTCTTGAGCGGGCAGTTAGCTAGCGGCAAAGATTATATGACAAAATGACACTGCTGTGGGCGGTTTTGCCGAGATTTTGGTCGAAGGTCTAAGCTTTTAAAATCAGATTAAAATACCCATCATAATGATGAAAAAAGAGTGAAAATAAATGAATAATGAGCGTTTAGCCCAAAAAATCATTCAAATTTACCAAAAATATGGACGCGACTGGACAGAGCTTCGCGGTGATTATCTCTATGAAAAAGCTTGGCTAGATCATTTTTTGGCATTATTACCAGCTACTGATGCAAGTGTATTGGATTTGGGTTGTGGTTCAGGTCATCCGATTGCAGCGTATCTCATCGAAAATGGCTGTCAGGTGACAGGGATAGATCGTTCAGAGGTAATGTTGGAAATGGCGCGGGAATCTTTTCCTGAACAGACATGGATCGATGCCGATATGCGACATTTTCGTTTTGATCAACAGTTTGATGGCATTTTGGCATGGGATAGTTTTTTCCATCTCACTCCAGATGATCAACGTGAAATGTTTGCACAATTTTCAGCGCATGCAAAGCGCGGAGCCGCCCTGATGTTTACCAGTGGGCCGAGTCATTGTGAGGCGATTGGAGAGATGTTTGGAGAGCCTTTGTATCATGCCAGTTTGGATGCCGAAGAATACCGCGCATTATTGGCTCAATATAGTTTTGATGTGGTTAAAATGGTTGCAGAAGATGCTGAATGTACAGGGCATACCGTTTGGCTTGCAAAAAAATGAATCATATTCCATGATGAATTAATGACTATGTAGGCGAATATTGCATCCATAAAAATATAGTTTTATCTACATTACAAAATGAAAAACTATGTCCTAAAAATAGTCATATTCTTTGCAGGGTTGTCGGCATAAGATGAGAATGATTTCTATCACAAAGATCAAAAAGGAATAAAAAATGACCAGTGAAGCCATTCGTGATCCAAAGCAAGATCATCTATTAACACCTCAAAATTCAGCTTTTATTTGTATCGATTATCAACCAGTACAAGTTAACTCGATTGCTTCGATGGATCGTCAACTTTTAATCAATAATATTGTCGGCAGTGCCAAAGCTGCGATTGTTTATGGCTTACCGATTATTCATTCAACGGTAAATGTCAAAACAGGTTTAAACAAACCACCGATTCCTCAGTTACGTAAAGTGTTGGCAGATTATCCAACGTATGACCGTACTTCTATTAACTCTTGGGAAGATGTCGAGTTTAAAGAAGCTGTCAAGGCTACAGGTCGGAAAAAACTGATTATGACTGCGCTTTGGACAGAAGCTTGTTTAACCTTTCCAGCACTTGATGCGCTACAGGAAGGCTATGAAGTCTATGTGGTTGCTGATGCAGTAGGTGGAACATCATTGGCTGCTCACGAGGCTGCATTACGCCGTATTGAACAGGCGGGCGGTAAATTAATTAGTGTGGCGCAATTATTCTGTGAATTACAACGTGACTGGCAGCGTAAAGAAACAGTGCCTGATTTTATCAAATTATTCATTGAAACTGGCGGTACAGCAGGTATCCAGTTCTCTTATGATGCCAGTGAATAAAGATCAATTAAACTAAATTCATAATTTGGTTTTTATAAAAAAAGTCCCTGATATTTCAAGGGACTTTTTTTATGGAGTTATCAATTAAGATACTTTAGTTGCTGCTTTTTGCTTCAACCTGTTGCTCTGCCTGAATGGCGGTGAGTGCAATGGTAAACACAATATCATCGACCAACGCACCACGAGATAAATCATTCACAGGTTTATTCAAGCCTTGTAACATTGGGCCAACACTGACTACATTGGCAGAACGTTGAACTGCTTTATAAGTGGTATTGCCTGTATTCAAATCAGGGAAAATAAAGACATTGGCTCGACCTGCCACTTGGGAGTCTGGTGCTTTTTGACGGCCAACACTTTCGACTGAGGCTGCATCATATTGTAATGGGCCATCGATCAATAGATCGGGGCGGCGCTGTTTGGCGATTTGAGTCGCTTCAGCTACTTTCTCAACATCTGCACCTGTGCCCGAAGTGCCTGTTGAATAACTGATCATGGCAATACGTGGTTCAATCCCAAAGGCTTTCGCCGAGTCCGCCGACTGAATCGCGATTTCAGCCAATTGTTGGGCATCGGGATCAGGATTAATTGCGCAGTCACCGTACACATAGACTTCATCGGGTAACAACATAAAGAAAATGGATGAAACCAGTGAATATTCGGGCGCAGTTTTAATCAACTGAAATGCAGGACGAACAGTATTGGCTGTGGTGTGAATGGCGCCTGAAACCAAACCATCAACTTGATCCAATGCCAGCATCATCGTGCCAAGAACCACTGTATCTTGAAGTTGCTCTTTGGCTTGTAATTCGTTCAGTTTGCCTTTGCGTAATTCGACCATTGGTGTGACATATTGGTCTCGAATGGTATCTGGATCAATAATTTCCAGATCATCTGGAAGCTCAATGCCACGCGCTTTAGCCACATCCACCACAGATTCTGGCTTCGCCAATAGGATACAATGTGCCAATCCACGTGACTGACAAATGGCAGCGGCCTGTACGGTACGCGGCTCATCGCCTTCGGGGAGTACAATTCGCTTTTTAGCCGCAATCGATTTTTGTACCAATTCATGACGAAAGGCAGAAGGGGATAAGCGAGGTCTGAGGTTACCATTGACTTGAGTTTTGAGCCATTCGGTATCGATATGACTCGAAACAAAACGAGTGACTTGTTCGGCACGTTCAGTATCATCAACTGGAATTTCATTACCAAAATCTGCCAGACGTTGTGCGGTTTCCAGTGTGTTGAGTTGGGTATGTAAAATAGGTAAGCCGCGTTTAATCGCGTGTTGGCAAAAATCCAGAATTTGGGTGGCTGGCGCTGTGCGTTCGGTCAGCACCAGACCTGCCAGAGGAATCCCATTACTGGTTGCCAGACTACTTGCCAAAAGGACATCTGTACGTTCGGAAGCACTGATAATCAGTTCGCCCGCGACAAATTTATTGAGTTCATATTCAATGCTTGAAGCAATTAAACTGGAATGCAAAATGCGTCGTTGTTTGGCTTCACCCAAATGAACCCACTCACCATCAATCACCGAAGCAATATCTAATGTACGTGGCACACTTAAGGTATTGCTAAAAGGCACCATGCCGATAATCGGCAGTTCTTTGGTACCTAAATGACGATTGTATTCTTGTAGTTCCAGACTAAATTTTTCAATTTCAGCACTCAGGCGCAGCGAAGGGTCGATGGTAAGTGGAATTTGAGCTGATTCTTCAGGCAAACCGCGTGTACGCATAAAGAGTACGCCAGCGGTGCGATTTGAATTGACACCACCAAACTGACGTAAATGTGACTCGATTCTTTCCGCGGTTTTTCGTGGATTTTGAATATCTGCGGTACTGACCAAAATCACTTTGGCATCAAGTGCTTGTGCAAGCGCTGCATTGAGTTCACTGGCAAAATGATCTTGTCCGTTGGGCAGTAAACCTTCAACAATAATTACATCCTGCTGAGCCGCAATGGTACGATGCAGGCTAACGGCTTCTTCAAGTAAATCATCCATTTCACCTGCTGAAATATATTGCAGCAGCTTTTCGTGAGAAATTGACTGGACAGTATCACGTTGAAATAAATGATGAAAGAGAGATGTAGTGCGATCAAACTGATTCTGATTTTCCTGAGAAAATGGTTTTAAAAACCCAGCCTTAATGCCGTTGCAATCCAACGCATACACCATCCCCAAACAGGCTGAGGTTAAACCAACACCTTCAGCGGTTGGAATCATTAAAATTGTATTCATAATGACCTTAAATAAAATTATATTTTTAACATTTGTATTTTGCTTATTGAGAGGACTTATCTCTCAATAAGCTCTGCACGATTAGCCAATCACAACGTCAAGCTTTTTTGCCTGTTGCACCACTTGCTCAGTTTCTTTGGCAATACGTCCTTCTTCATCTGTAGGAATCACCCAGATTTGTGGTCCTTGACGTACATCAATCCGACCCTCTGTGCCACGTTGTAGTGTATTGTTTTGATCTTTATCTAGTTTAAAACCAAAATGAGGTAGATATGTCATGGTTTTTTCACGGATATAGGCTGAGTTTTCCCCAATCCCACCTGTAAAAATCAGGCCATCGATTTTGGGTAAACCGCAGCTTAAACCAGCTAATGATTTAGCTAAACGGTAGCTGAATACTTCAATGGCAAGTCTTGCATCTTCGTTGCCATTTTCTGAGGCTTCGATCAATGTGCGCATGTCATTAGATAAATTATCAGATAAACCTAACAACCCACTTTCTTTGTTGAGCATTTTATCAATCTTGTCGATATCCCAACCTAAGTTGTTGGCAATAAAACTATGAATACTTGGATCGACATCACCACTACGGGTTCCCATCACGATCCCTTCAAGTGGGGTTAAACCCATCGAGGTATCAATACTTTCACCATTCCAGATGGCACAGGTCGAGCTACCATTGCCTAAATGTGCACTTAACCAGCCGCCTTGTCGGAATTGTCCAGCCAGTTCACTGGCGCGATCAGATACATACGCATGGCTTGTACCATGAAAGCCATAGCGGCGGACATTGTGTTCCGTGTAAAAGAATTTCGGCAAGGCATAGCGATAAGCATGTTCAGGCATTGTTTGATGAAATGCGGTATCGAATACAGCCACTTGGGGTAATTCGGGAAACAAACGCATAGTGGCATCAATACCAACCAAATGTGCAGGGTTATGTAAGGGTGCTAATGGCGTTGCAGCAACAATACGTTCAATAATTTCTGGGGTGAGTAATTCCGCTTTGGTTAATGTACCACCGTGTACCACACGATGTCCTATTGCCTGCGGCTTATAGTTGGCTAAGCGTGCCAACAATGTTTCAAGTGCTTTTTCATGGTCGGCGTGTGGAATTGATAATTCAAGGGGCTCACCGCCGACCGTAATCCCTTTAATACGAGCTTCTGCTGTGCCTAGATTTTCAGCCAAACCGTAAATACGGTTTTCACGACGATCTGAAACCAAAGCATATTTGATAGAGGAAGAACCACAGTTAATCACTAAAACGGATGTAGACACGGTATTGCACCCAAAATATTTTAAATTGTTTCCTTAATATATTGATTTTCAAATCTGATTTTGTCAGTCCGAATATCAATATGACATGTTGTAACATGTGTCGTTTTTCTGTCCAAGCTAGACTTTAGCCGATTAGACTTAAGCACTATCGAACAATCTTTAATTTATCGTTAGCATTCATGGGTTAAAACCAACGAATAACCAACCTAAACGAATTTTCTTTTAAACCCAATATAACGTTGAACCGCTATTTTTTATAGTTTGATCATGTTGCAATTTATTTAATAAAAATGTTTCTATTTTTAAAAAATAACTTCATGATTCAATGCTGAATCATTTTCTGGCTCTGTCGACTGAACGACAAAACCAGAAGACATATTATTTTATTGACGAATTTGACCGTCACCAAATACGATCCATTTTTGTGAGGTTAAACCTTCTAAACCCACAGGACCGCGCGCATGGATTTTGTCGGTCGAGATGCCAATTTCGGCACCTAAACCATATTCAAAACCATCGGCAAAACGTGTAGAAGCATTAATCATCACAGAGCTTGAATCTACTTCGGCCAAGAACTTGCGAACTAAGGAATAGTTTTCAGTAATGATTGCATCGGTATGGTGAGAACCATATTTGTTAATATGTTGAATCGCTTCATCAATACCCGATACCACTTTAATCGCAAGGATGGGCGCTAGATATTCGGTATACCAGTCTTCTTCAGTGGCGACTTTGACGCTTTCACCGAGGATACGACGAGTTTGGTCACAACCCCGAAGCTCGACATGTTTTTCAGCGTAAAGTTCAGCAATACGCGGTAAAAACTCTTCTGCGATATTTTCATCGACCAACAACGTTTCCATGGCATTACATACACCATAACGATGAGTCTTGGCATTAAGCGCAATTGGGAGAGCTTTGTGTAGATCAGCTTCAGCTTCTACAAAAACATGACAATTGCCATCTAAATGTTTAATAACAGGAATACGTGCTTCAAGGGTAATTCGTTCTATCAGACCTTTACCCCCACGTGGAATAATCACATCGACATATTCACTCATGGTAATCAGTTGACCGACTGCGGCACGATCAGAGGTTGCAATCACTTGGACGGCATGCTCAGGTAAGCCCACTTTTTTAAGCCCATACTGAATGGCTTCGGCGATGGCTTTATTGGACTCAAGCGCTTCTGAGCCGCCACGTAAAATAATGGCATTGCCAGATTTTAACGCTAAAGATGCTGCTTCAAGTGTGACATTTGGCCGTGATTCATAAATCATGCCGACAACCCCTAAAGGCACACGCATCTTACCGAGTTGAATACCCGTAGGACGATATGACATATCAGTAATTTCACCGATTGGATCTTTAAGCGCAATCACATCTTTTAAGCCTTGTAACATGCATTTAAAGCGTGAGGGGTTAAGTTCTAAACGATCAAGTAGAGCACTATCCAGGTTGTTTTCGTGCGCTTTTTGCATGTCAATCGCATTCGCCGCTAAAATTTGCGGTTGACGATCTTCTAGCGCAGTGAAAATGGCTGAAAGCGCATTGTTTTTCGTTAAGGTCGATGCGCTGGCCAACAAGCGGGAAGCCTGACGCGCATTTTGACCTACTGTTTGCATATAGTGTTCAATTGAATCGTGCATAGCAGTCTTTGATCGGTTAAAAATCCATAAAGGTACATTGCATAGTAACAGGCTATGACCAGATTGGTATAGTCATCATAATGCGGTAAAGATGAGCTAGTGCGTGATTTTGTAGAAAACTGTGAAATTATTACGCGACTTTAAATATTTTGAAACTTGAAAAAGATCGAAACTAGATGAGTGGTTATAGAAAGGGTTGCTTAAAAAAGTCACATCTGTATAGAATGAAACAATAAGGCTATTGACGTTATACAAAAAAATTGAGTAAGGATGCATAGCCATTGTGTCGCATGGAACGGAGCCTGCATAGATAAAAAACAACGCAGGCAGGAGGCAGGAAATGAATTCCATTATCCAGATGGACGCGGATCTTCACCAAGCGGGTTCACCTTTTGGTTTTTTTGATCTTTATCATAAAGATATTTTTAAGCAATCTGCTCGTGAAACATGGATTGATGGCTGGAAAGTCGAATTCATGGCCATGGCTGATGTGCGTACAATTCATCAGACTCCCATTGTGATTGTGGGCGGGGCATTTCAAAATTTCAACTCTTATAAATATTGTGTTGAACAACTGTTTGCTTGCGGACCTGTCATTTTGATTGATTTACCTTCAATGGGTGCGAATCAGCAGATTACCAACCGTGATACAGGTGTTTCTGCGGGAACGCTTGAATTATCGGATTTATCCAGAATGCTTGGTGTATGGCTGGATATCGTCGGTATTTCCAAAGTCTCTATGATGGGCATGTCATTAGGTTCAGTGGTTGCTTCTTCATTTGCGCACCAACGTCCTGAACTGGTTGACCGTATGGTCCTAATGGGAGTGATGCAAAAGACCCGTAAAAGCTGGCGCATGATCTTGGAAGAGTCACTGAAGTTGATGCAAGAAGATCGGATGGAAGAATTTGGTCAAGCCGTGATTTTGTATCTGGTGAATCATGCCAAACTTGACAAGACTCGAATGTCACCTACAGCAAAGCGTTTGTTCTTCCGTCAAATGGCTGAATTTACCAAGACTGAACGTTTGCGTTATGAGATTAACTGTAATCGGCTATTGCGTTTAAAAGATGTGCCGATTCCACAGTGCAAAACGCTGGTTGCCGCTGGACAGTATGATAGTTTTACTTTGCCTTTTGAAAATGCCAATTTTGCTTTGCAATGCCCTGATATGCAGTTTGCCTTGATCGCCAATGCGGACCATGTGCCGCAGCTTCAACGCCGTAAAGAAACCATGCATTTGTTTGCAACCTATTTAAATGGTGAATCGATTCAGGGTTTGGATGGAATTATTCCGATGACCCGTGAACAAATCAAACATATGGATCGTCGCGGTGAAGAGCGTATAGAAGTCATGCAACCACATACGCAACTGACGCACCGTTATTTGCCTGAGCAGTTCAAAGTAATGATTAGTGATTTAAGTTTCTTTGGTGTACTTTTACAATTGAATCAGCCGAATGAAGCGAATCGTGTCGAAAGTTATCCACGAGACTTGGCTCTTCATTTAGAAGATGAAGAAGGTGCATTTAGTATCGAATGTCTGATTTTTCAGGTGGAGTCATCTGGAGTAAGAGCGATCTTTAAACACGGTAGTTTTGCGGTTGCAGATCGTTTGCTGCGCTATGTGGCACGACAAAAAGAACATCAACTTCAGTACGCTGAGGTGGTGTAACGCGAATAGAGATATCTGAGAAGCCGTATCTTGCCGCGTTATTTGGGGATAAAAAACAGCATCTTTGATGCTGTTTTTTATTGTGTAAACTTTGCTTTATCTATCGATTCTAAGTGTGTTTCTTATTGATAGCATGAATCGTCCAAACCAGATCGCCTAAGTGTTCCTGATTATTCTGTTGTTGTACGGTGTCTGAATCAAAATAATCTTTTGGTTGTGTCACTTTTACCTGATCAAAACCATTTTCCATAAAAAAAGTTTCAACATCGGCTGGGGTGGTAAAATGAAAGCTAAAGGCGCTGCGAGACATCCATTTGAGAAGTTTGCTGCTACTCCAGATAATATTTGCCAACTTGTTTTTGACTGGTTCTGGGTACAAGTCGGTGAGATAATGTAATTCTTTAAATGGCTGACCATATTCAGCAATCGACTGAATTAATTGAGCTAACAAAGGTTTATCAAAATAATTAATCAGCCCTTCACTGATCACCACCAGAGGAAGTGAGGGGTCAAATAAGTCAAATGCCTGATTAAATTCTGCGGTAAATAAATCAACTGAAAGCATGTCGGGTGCATTGGCTTCAATCTGTTGCAATGCAGCCTGTTTGGTTTGTGCCATGTCTGGTAAATCTAGTTCACGGTAAGTGATCTCTGGATAATGTTGTCTAAACCACCAACCTCGTGGTGAAAGACCACTGGCGATTTCCAAAACCTGTAACTGAGGATGTTGCTCAATGAGCGTTTTAAGTTGATCATCCAATAAGGTGTGTCGTTGTTTGAGTGTGCTGCGCATACTGCCACCGACATATTTCTCTGCCCAACTTTCCAGTGGGTGAACCAGTGCAGCTAAGGACTTGCCCTTTTTGGTGGCAAAGACCTGATGTGAGATCCCCATTTGATACCAGATGTAACCTGTGTAATGAGCGGTAAAAGAGATATGTCGATGTTTTGAAAGCGGTTGGGTCATATTCCTGAGCCTGTTATTTTATTTATCATCCATGCGTAATTTTAGACATCATGAATATACCCATATATTCATGATGTAAAAGCGACTTTATTATAACCTTCAATGCCTTAAAAGCTATCTTTGAATTTTTCGATCTGCGCTTTATGAGATTGCCACACATCTCCTAATTCAAGCGTACTGCCAATCTTTAATTCCGGGATCTTGCCTCGCATACGTTCCAAACGTTCTTGATGTGGTAAAGCTAGATGTTCAATCGAATCGAGTGCCAAACAAGCCGATGAGCGGTCATTACACACCAATCCCATGTCACAGCCTGCAGAAAGTGCCGCCTGTAAACGTGCATCAGCTCCACCCGCAACACAAGCTGCTTGCATGCTCAGGTCATCTGAAAATAACACGCCATCAAAACCTAACTGCTTACGCAAAATTTCCTGAACCCAAAATGGTGAAAAACCAGCAGGATTAGGATCGACCTGTTCATAAATCACATGGGCAGGCATGAGTGCATCCAGTTGTGGCATCAATTGGATAAACGTCTGCATGTCTTTTTGATAGATTTCATCATAACTACGATGGTCAATCGCTGCGGCAACATGAGAGTCTGCCTGCACAGAGCCATGACCTGGGAAATGTTTGCCCGTATTTGCCATACCTGCTTGTTGCATACCTTTCATAAAGGCTGATGCTAATGGCACAATATCCTGCGGATTTTTGGCGAAACCACGATCGCCAATCACATCACTTAGGTCATTGATATCCAAAACGGGTGCAAAGCTAAAATCAATACCAACCGCTAAAACCTCAGTTGCCATGAGCCAGCCACATTGCTCAGCCAATTGAATCGCTTGTTCTGGTTGGTGTTGATATAACTCACCAAAACGTCCCATTGCAGGCAATAAGGTGAATCCGGTTTTTAAACGCTGGACACGTCCGCCTTCCTGATCGACAGCAATTAAGATCTCTGGACGGATTTGGCGCATGTGATCTGTTAATGCACGCACTTGTTGTGGCGATTCAATATTTCGTGCAAATAAAATCACGCCACCGACTTGCGGAGCGCGTAAGAGTTCAATATCTTCTTGTGTAAGTTCTGTGCCAGCAATGTCTAGCATCAAAGCGCCGATCATAAAGGTTGCTCGTCTAATTTTTGGATAAAACAATAGCGGAATTTTGCAATGATTTGCTACATTCTGCCAGCATAGAATATGATAAAACTACACGACATACACAAATTAAGTTGGTTAAGATGTTGAATCTGTGACATTCGGGGTCGATGGCACAGCGGGTAATATTGGAAAATCCAAGGAAGTATTAAAAATTTATGAAACTTCAAACGATAGCTTGTGCAGTTGCAGTCGCGACTGGTGGATTGTTCTTCACACATGCGATAAACGAAGCAATTGCGGCAACTGATACTGCACCTGCGGCCATCTCTCAAACCATTCAACCGACTCAGGAACAAGCTCTGGTTTCACGCCAGTTAGCGACATTGGTCGACCGTCAGCATTATTTAAATATGCGTCTGGATGCCAATACTTCCAATCGTATTTTAGATATGTATCTGGATAGTCTGGATCCTGATCATTCATTATTTTTGGCTTCTGAAGTACAGGACTATAAAACAAAATATGGCTCGACTTTTGGCGCAGCGCTGAAAGCAGGTAATTTGACAGGTCCGTATGCGATACATGATCAGTACCGTAAACGCCTACGTGCCTTTTATGAGTACATGTTATCTGAACTGAAAAAGCCACAAAATTTACATCAGCCGAATGTTTTCATTGATACTGATCGTGAGAAAGCCGCGTATTTTAAAAATACCGCTGAACAGCAAGATTACTGGCGTAAAATGTTGGTGTCGCAGCTGATTAACCTCACCATTAGCAAAGAAGAAGATCTGGCTAAACAAAAAGCCTTGAAAGACAATCCAGAGCTGGCAAATGGTCAGGATTTAACCAGTCCAGAAGATTTAACACCTGTTCAAACACTCACAAAACGTTATACCCGTCAGCTTGAGCGTATTAGTCGCGTGAAGAGTGATGATGTGTTGGACAAAACCTTAAACGCCATGATGGCAACTTACGATCCGCACAGTAATTACTATCCACCGATTGATGCGATGGAGTTGAATCGCCAAACTACTTTACAGCTAGAAGGAATTGGGGTTTCGATCCGTCCTGAACGCGGTAATGAAGACTATATTAAAATTGAAACCATTGTAGAAGGTGGTCCTGCAAGTAAGTCGGGTCAGGTGAAATCTGGCGATCGCATTGTTGGGGTTGCTCAGGATGGCGACAAAATGGTCGATGTGGTCGGCTGGTCGAGTGCTGAGATTGTCGGGTTGATTCGTGGTAAACGCGGAACCAAAGTCACGATCAAGTTACTCGGGCCAGGTGCCTCCATGAGTCAGGCGCGTACTGTAAGTTTGGTGCGTGATGTGATTCAGGAAGAAGATGCAGGTGTTCGTTCACGTACCGTTGATATTATGCGTGATGGCAAAAAGCATACCTTTGGTGTGATTGAAATTCCTTCGTTCTACTTAAACTATCGTGCGCGCCGTGCGGGAACTGAATATCGTTCAGTGTCTGAAGATACCAACAATGCTTTGAAATCACTTTCTGCCAAAAAAGTAGATGGTATTTTAATTGATTTGCGCAATAACCCAGGCGGTTCACTTGAAGAAGTGGCACGTATGCTCGGACAGGTGATCAAATCTGGGCCAGTGGTGCAAATTCGTGATGGTAATGGCAATGTGAGTGTGTTTGAAGATAATGATGGCGGCGCACAAACTTATGCAGGTCCATTGGCAATTTTAGTAAATCTGGCTTCAGCTTCTGCGAGTGAAATCTACTCCGCTGCCATTCAGGATTATGAGCGCGGGATCGTGATTGGAAGTACCACCACAGGTAAGGGGACAGCCCAAGTTCAACTTGATACCTTGGCACATGGTCAGGCGACTTTAACACAACGTAAGTTCTATCGTATTACAGGTGGAAGTACTCAAAATAAAGGCGTTATTCCAGACATCAAGCTCGTGGATATTTATGATGAGGAGTTTGGTGAACGTAAAGCTAAAAATGCATTGAAGTGGGATACCATTCCAACGGCGCCATTTAAGCGTGAAGGTTCAATCCAGCCTTACGTAGAAAAGCTGTCTCAGGAATCTAAAGCCCGTGTTGCGGTTGATCCTCAATTTAAATATCTTGAGGCGCGCCGTGCGATCGCGGATGAAACCAAAGATCAAAAACGTATTGTGTTAGATATTGATCAGCGTAAGGCGGAAATTTTAAGACTGGAAAAACAAACACTCGATGCCGAAAATCAGCGTCGTGCAGCGACAGGGTTAAAACCTTTTAGTAATTGGGAAAGTTATCAGGCATCATTAGATGCATTGAGCGAGTCTCGTGCCAAAATGAAGATCAATGCGCGTCCGCCGTTACCAGAGGAAGAAACCTTTGTGAATGAAGCGGCGAATGTATTATTAGATTATGCCAAATTACAAAATCATTGATTGGTTTTAAGTGAGCAAAAAAGCATATTTCGATATGCTTTTTTTGTGTCAAAAAACTGTCATCTGGATATCATCAAAATGTAAAAACGATTGTCTAATATTTGAGCTATGAAAATAAATCAAATGGATAGTTGTATGCAAGGTTCATTCGCTACAACGCTGCTAAAACAAGAAAATTTCCCAGACAGTTTTAAATTCTATTTTAAAAACAGACATGCGCAAATTCAACAAAATTGGCATGAACTGGATAAATTGGTACGTCCCAAACTCAAAATTGCCATTGTCACTGAGACATGGCCACCCGAAATTAATGGCGTGGCTTTATCTTTATTGCAACTGTGCAAGGGTTTACAGCAGCAGGGACACAAAATTTTACTGGTACGACCACAGCAAAGTCTAAAATGCGAAGAATTTTCACCCAATAAAGAATGTCTGGTGATCGCACAAACTTTACCCAAGTATCCTGGTTTGCAGTTTGGCTGGCCTCAATATTTGAAGGTAAGTAAGGCTTTAGCTGGATTTTCACCAGATGTGGTGCATATCGTGACAGAGGGGCCACTTGGGCTGACGGCACTACAAGCAGCAAAGGCTCGAAATATTCCTGTGTCTAGCGGGTTTCATTCGCCTTTTCAGGATTTTAGTCGATTTTTTGATCTGGCTTTTTTGCTCAAACCGATTCAGGGCTATTTACGCTGGTTTCATAACAGCACGGATATGACCTGTGTGCCGAGTAAGGATACTGAAAAAGCCTTGCGTGGTTTTGGGATTACCTGTCCTTTAAGTATCGTAGGGCGGGGTGTGGATACTGAAAAATTTTCTCCGCAGTATCGTTGTCAGAAATTAAGAGAAAGTTGGCATGCTGCCGATGACACGACCGTCATGTTATATGTCGGACGTTTATCTCCCGAAAAAGAAATCCAGCTATTAATTCAAAGTTATGCGGCCATGCAACGGATGCAGCATCGAAAATTTAAACTGGTGATTGTGGGGGACGGACCTGATCGCACACGTCTGGAACAGATGGCAGAGAATTGTGAGGTTGTTTTTACAGGAAGTTTAACTGGCAAGAATCTTGCAACTGCTTATGCAAGTGCTGATGTCTTTGTGTTTGCTAGTCAGGTAGAAACCTTTGGTAACGTGGTCCTTGAGGCAATGGCAAGTGGGTTACCTGTAGTGGCTTATGATTATGCTTGTGCCAGTCAGTATGTAGAGCATGGGGTAAGTGGTTGGCTGAGTCCCTTAGGTCAAGTCAATACATTTATTCAAACCTTATATCAATTGCCAGCAAGATCACAGTTAAAACAGATGGGAATACATGCACTTAAGCATGTTAAACAAAGCGGTTGGCAACAACCTGTATATCAAATGGAACAAGCCTTATATCAGGTGGTCAAAGAGTTCTACCGAGTATAAATCTCCGTTTAAGTGAGAGGAGTGTCACCATGAATTTTAAAAACGCTAAAATTAGAATACTGGATTTAGATTTAAAAGGTTGTTTGTACCTGAACCATTTTTCGCATTCACAGCGAATTGCGCATTTCTTTAAAATCATCAGTCGGCTGGGTGATGGTCTATTTTGGTACGTCATGCTGTTTATGGTTTGGCTATCTCAAGGGTTGTTTTATGGTCTACAAATCATTTACTTATTATTAGGTGGTTCTGTAGGAACTGGAATTTATAAATTTCTAAAACATAAAACCACACGCCCGCGCCCTTATCAGGTGCATCAGGTCATTGTACTGGGTGAACGTCCACTGGATCATTTTAGTTTTCCATCAGGGCATACTTTACATGCGGTTATGGCGAGTATTGCATTGGGCTATATCCAGCCAATTTTGATCGTCATCATGTTGCCATTTACCATTTTGGTGGCTTTGTCTCGTATGGTATTGGGATTACATTATCCAAGTGATGTGATTGTGGGGGCTGTGATTGGGACTGTGGTGGGGTGCGGAATTATTTTTGCAGCGCCATTGATGAATATTCATTTATAAGTTTGCATGTGCATTGCCTTTTAATAAATCCAACAGTTCGCATGTTCGCTTTGCCTGAAATTTGCTAAAGTAGCCTTTATTTGATTGATGTAACAGGACAGACCATGGGCTTACGCTGGACGGATACCATTGATATCGCAATTGAACTGAGTGATGCACACCCAGATGTAGATCCACAATGGGTTCGTTTTACTGATTTACACGCATGGATTTGTGCTTTGCCAGATTTCTCTGATGATCCTGCAAAATCGACTGAAGGGCTGTTAGAAGCCATTCAAATGGCATGGATTGACGAAGTTCGCTAAAAAATCATCGGAAATTGATAACTTTTACACAATCAAGGCTGATTATTACCGTTGACCTCGGTATAATGCGCCCAATTTTTTACGTTTAAAATTTTAAGCGAGGAGCCACTCATGGCAATCGAACGTACTTTATCAATCATCAAACCAGATGCTGTTGGTAAAAACCACATTGGCGAAATCATTGCACGTTTTGAAAAAGCGGGTTTAAAACCAGTTGCGATCAAATACAAGCATTTGTCTCAAGCAGAAGCTGAAGGCTTCTATGCAGAGCACAAAGAGCGCGGTTTCTTTGCTGACCTAGTGGCATTTATGACTTCTGGTCCAGTGGTTGTTTCTGCACTTGAAGGCGAAAATGCAGTTCTTGCACACCGTGAAATTTTGGGCGCAACGAATCCGAAAGAAGCAGCACCAGGTACAATCCGCGCTGACTTCGCAACAAGCATCGATGAAAATGCTGCACATGGTTCTGACTCTGTAGCATCTGCTGAGCGTGAAATTGCGTATTTCTTCGCTGCTGAAGAGATCTTCCCACGCACTCGTTAATCGAGAGCATCCAAACCAGATAAGTGGTATTATACTTATCTGGTTTTTTATTTTTCTCTGAATAAATTTGCTGAAATATTAGGCAATATTTCTTCGTCACTTCTATGGTTTAGGTAATCTCATGGCTTCTGTAATAGATCTCCCAGCACCAACAGAACATGCACAGCCTGCTGATGCGGTGCAAAATGCTGTCCGTGCCAAAGTTAATCTATTGGGTATGTCTCGCGCAGAACTAGAAGGATTTTTTGAACAATTAGGAGAGAAAAAGTTTCGTGCAGGACAAGTGATGAAGTGGATTCATCAGTATTTTGTCACTGATTTTGCTGAAATGACCAATATTTCAGGAAAATTGCGCACCAAACTTGAACAGGTCTGTGAAATTACAGCGCCTGAAGTCGTACATCGTCATTATTCCAAAGATGGAACCCGTAAATGGGTGTTCCGTGTGGGTGATGGTGTAGGTTCGTTGGTTGAAACCGTTTTGATTCCTGCTGAAGACAAGACAGGATCTCGTAAAACATTGTGTATTTCATCCCAAGTGGGTTGTGCACTGGATTGTTCTTTTTGTTCTACGGGTAAGCAAGGTTTCCAACGCGATTTAAATCCTGATGAAATTATTGGACAACTTTGGGTCGCCAATCAGTCTTATATGGAAGATGTGCCTGTAGCAGAGCGTGAGCGTTCTGTGACCAATGTCGTGATGATGGGCATGGGTGAGCCATTGTTAAATTACGATGCAGTCCTGAGTTCGATGCAGTTGATGTTAGATGACTTTGCTTATGGGATGTCCAAGCGCCGTGTAACGTTATCTACCTCTGGCGTGGTTCCAAAGATTGATCAACTTGCACAGGATATTGATGTCGCTCTCGCAATTTCTTTGCATGCACCTAATGATGAACTGCGTAATGAGTTAGTTCCAATCAATAAAAAATATCCACTTGAGCAATTGATTGCAGCGTGTCAGCGTTATCTGGCAAAAGGTGGCAATGAAAGTACGCGTAAACATGTCACGATTGAATATGTGATGTTAGATGGTGTAAATGATCACCCTGAACATGCACAACAAATGATTAAACTATTAAAAAATTTACCAAGTAAAATAAATTTGATTCCATTTAATCCATTTCCGCATGCGCCATATGGTCGTTCTAGCCGAAATCGGATTATTGCCTTTCAAAAAACTTTGTCTGATGCTGGATTTGTGTGTACGATTCGACAGACACGTGGCGATGATATTGATGCGGCATGTGGTCAACTGGTAGGACAGGTCGCGGATCGTACCCGTCGTGCTGAACAATGGAAAAAGAAAGTTGCAGAGCGACAAGAGATTATTCGTTCACAGGGATAATATATTGGGGGTAGAGTTGTTGAGTAGATTCACTTCACGTTCCACAGTCTGGATTTCAGCATGTTTAATGGCGTTGCTGTTAACGGGATGCCAATCTCAAAAAACAACCAAAGACCCTAAAAAAGCGGTGCAGGTTCGTACACAACTTGCAGCTGAATATATCAAGTCTGGTGATCTGGATGCTGCTAAACGCGCATTGGATCAGGCTTTGGAGGTGAACTCGCGTGACTCCATGGCCAATATGATGATGGGTGTACTCTTACAACAAGAAGGTAGTGCAACAAATCTCGAGAAAGCAGACACGTATTTTAAACGTGCAATCTCGGAAGAGCCTACCAATGCACAAGCTCGTAATAATTATGGTACGTACTTATACCAATTGAAACGTTATAATGACGCGATTGAACAATTTACGATTGCAGGGGCAACACTTGGGTATGATCAGCGTTATCGTGCCCTTGAAAATCTGGGGCGTATCTACGTATTGCTTGGCGATCGTGTGAATGCTGAAAAGTCATTCAAACAAGCTTTACAGGCAAACCGCGACTCTTATGTATCTATGTTAGAGTTGTCAGAGATTTTTTATTTGCAACAGCAAATGCCAGCGGCGACTCAAATGTATGAACAATATGTGCGTACAGTGGGGCAAACCAATCAGGGGGCGCGTGCACTTTGGGTGGGGATTCGTGTTGCGCGAGCCAATGGTGATCGAATGGGAATGCAGGCACTGATCAATCAACTGCGTGCTTTATTTCCCGATAGTTCAGAATATAAACGTTATTTGCAATTACAGTATAGTACTGAGGCCGTATGGAAATAAATCCTAATTCACAGCAGCCAACTGGCTCAAGTTCACCTACTTCAGCATTAGGAAATGTTCAACGTCCAGGTGAGTACTTACGTCAGATTCGTCTTGCCCAGAAGCTTGAGTTAAATGATGTGGCATCTGATTTAAATATGCCACTTAAAACCTTAACTGCTTTAGAGCAAGATGACTATAAAAGCCTGCCAGAACCTGCATTTATCAAAGGCTATTATCGCTCTTATGCGAAATACTTAAAGACGGATGCAACTGCGATTATTCAGCGTTTTGATGAGATTTATGCGAACGATACCGGTTTATTACCGAATCATGCTTTAACCAATTCGCCGATTAAAATCATGGGGAAACTCCCAGGTTCAAAAAGTGACCGCAATAGAAAGTGGTTAAAACGTAGTCTGATTCTGATTTTAGCCCTGATTGTAATTGGCGTCATTGTGACGATGCTGCAAAATTGGTCTGCCAAGAAAACGAATACGGTCGCACCGCAAAATTCCAATGTTGAAGTCTTGCCATTAAATAATGGAGCAGCAACTTCTGGAGATGAGTTGGTGCTTAATTTTAATCGTCCAACTTCGATACATATTGTTGATTCGACAGGTAAAGTATTGGCAACTGGTCGTCAGGCATCAACTTTAACTTTAAATGGCCAATCACCGTTTCAAATTCGTCTGGATGATGCAACTGCTGTGTCATTAAGTCTAAACCAAGAACCGATTTCATTGTCTCCATATACGGTAAATGGAAAAGCAGATTTCCGTTTATCTCGTTAATGAAGATTAAATGAGAGTGAAACCATGATCGAAAATCCAATCAAGCGTCGCCCAACACGAAAAATTCGTGTGGGTTCAGTCTATGTCGGTGGTGATGCCCCGATTAGCGTGCAAAGCATGACCAATACTGAAACCTGTGATGTCGATGCGACAGTTGCGCAAATTCAACGTTGCGCTGATGCAGGCGCGGATATCATGCGCGTGTCTGTTCCATCAATGGAAGCGGCGGAGGCTTTTGGAGCAATTCGTAAGCGCGTTACGGTTCCGTTGGTTGCTGACATTCACTTCGATCATAGAATTGCACTGGCTGTGGCAGACTATGGTGCAGATTGTCTACGGATTAACCCTGGGAATATTGGTTCTGATCAAAAAGTACGTGAAGTCGTAGCAGCAGCGCGTCACCATGGCATTTCGATTCGTATTGGGGTCAATGCGGGTTCTTTAGAAAAAGATTTGCAGAAAAAATATGGCGAACCGACAGGTCAAGCTTTGCTTGAATCTGCACTACGTCATATTGATATTTTAGATCGACTGGATTTTCACGAATTTAAAGTCAGCGTTAAAGCATCTAACGTATTTTTGACCATGGATGCCTATCGTTTATTATCCCAACAGATTGATAACCCATTACATCTAGGGGTGACTGAGGCAGGGATTTACCGTACAGGTACAGTGAAGTCTGCGATTGCATTGGGTGGTTTGCTGATGGAAGGCATTGGCGATACCATGCGTATTTCACTGGCAGCAGAACCTGAAGATGAAATTAAAATCGGCTTTGATATTTTAAAATCATTGGGATTACGTTCTAACGGCATTAACTTTATTGCTTGCCCAAGCTGTTCACGTCAGGAATTTAACGTGATTAAAGTGATGCAGATGCTAGAAGAACGTCTGGAAGATATACGTACACCCATGGATGTTTCCGTGATTGGCTGTAAAGTCAATGGGCCGGGTGAGGCCAAAGAAGCTGATATTGGAGTTGTTGGGGCATCTCCTCGTTCATTGGTCTATCGTAATGGTGAAAAAAGCCATTTAATTGATACCGATCAACTGGTTGAGGAAATCGAATCAATGGTGCGTGATCGTGTAAAAGCGATTGAAGAAGCAAAATCTAAAGAAATTATTCGTACAAGTTTTGAGTAAGTCATGAGTTCAATTGTTGCAATCAAGGGTTTTAACGATATTCTTCCGAGCCAAACGGCTGCATGGAGACGTTTAGAACAACATCTGGCATCGTTAATGGATACTTATGGCTATCAACAAATTCGGTTACCAATTGTTGAGCAAACAGGTTTATTTAAACGTGCGATTGGTGATGCGACGGATATTGTTGAAAAAGAAATGTATACCTTTTTTGACAAGGGAACGCCGCCAGACTCATTAACTTTACGTCCTGAAGGTACGGCTGGTTGTGTTCGTGCGTTGCTAGAGCATAATTTATTACGTGGGGCTACACCACGTGTCTGGTATCTTGGGCCGATGTTCCGTTATGAAAAACCACAAAAAGGGCGTTATCGTCAATTCCATCAGTTTGGTGTGGAAACCTTTGGTGTGGCAAGCCCTGATATTGATGCTGAAGTGATTTTACTGACTGCGCGTTTATGGAAACGTCTAGGAATGGCGGATAAAGTCCAGCTTGAACTGAATACTTTAGGCGAAATAGACGAACGGGCAGAATATCGTGCAGCTTTGGTTGAGTTTTTGACTCAGCATAAAGATGCTTTGGATGAAGATTCACAGCGCCGTTTAACGACTAATCCTCTGCGAATTTTAGATTCAAAAATTGAATCGACTCAGAAGATTTTAGAAAATGCGCCGAAATTGCATGACTTCATTCAAGAAGACAGCATGAATCACTTTAAACAACTGCAACAGTATTTAACGGATGCAGGTATTTCTTTTGTGATCAACCAAAAGCTGGTACGTGGTCTGGATTATTACAACAAAACTGTTTTTGAGTGGACGACTACAGCATTGGGTTCACAGGGCACCGTTTGTGCAGGTGGACGTTATGATGGTTTGGTGGGGCAGTTGAAAGGGAAAGCGGATCAATCTGTTCCTGCTGTTGGTTTTGCAATGGGAATGGAGCGTTTATTGCTGCTTCTTGAGCAAATTGAACAAGCGCAGGTCGTCCGTGATTGTGATGTGTTTTTAGTGGCTGAACCTGCTTATCAGGGTCGTGCACTGATTTTGGCAGAACAATTACGTGATCAGCTTGAAACAAGCAATAGTTCACTACGTATCAAAACTGGTTCACAGGGCAGCATGAAAAGCCAGATGAAAAAAGCCGATCAGTCTGGCGCTGTCTATGCCATGATTTTGGGTGAGCGTGAATGGAATGCGGGTGAGTTGACCATAAAAGAGTTGGCAACCGCTGAACAATCCACTGTCGCGATCGAACAACTGGTTTCATTTTTAACTGAAAAATTGGCAAAATAAGCGAAAAAGCTGAAAGGAAAGGAACGTAGATGAGTGCGTTAACTGAAGAAGAACAACTGGATAATCTAAAGTCGTTCGGTAAAAAATATGGCTCTGCCATCATTAGCGGTATTTTGATTGCGCTCATCGCCTTTTTTGGATGGCAATATTGGCAGAAAAAAACACTGGCTGAAAATCAGGTGCGTACTGCAAAAGTGCAACAACTTATGGATCAGGCACAAGGCGCTGAATCAAATCCAGATGCACTTAGTAACTTATATGCCTCAGCAGATAAAATTACCAAAGATGCGCCAGATTCAGTACAAGCCATTCAAACTGAACTGATGTTGGCAAAAGTGGCGTATGACAAAGCCGATTATGCCGCAGCAGAAAAGTCATTGAAGAAAGTTGAAAACTCAAAACTTAATGATGATGGTCTATTGCAACTGGTTAAACTTCGTTTGGCATATGCCCAACTTGCACAAAATAAATATGACGATGCCTTAAAAACATTGGCATTGGTCGCAGATCCTGCATTTAAGGCCACGGCTGAAGAAGCGCGTGGTGACATTTATGTCGCGAAGAAAGATATTGCTTCTGCGAAAAAAGCCTATCAAAGTGCGTGGGATGATTTGGCAAAGCGCAAGCAAGAGCGCCAAATTTTACAAATTAAACTCGAAAGTGTTGGCGTTTTAGTAGATGATCCTGAGATTGAACGCCCGATTATAGACACACAGGTGGATAAGTCTTAATGGATAGAAAATTTACACTCCCGTTTGCGCTTGCTTTGGTTGCAGCAGCTTTAGTTGGTTGCTCCACGAATAAACTTAAAGTAGAAGAACCGAAACCAAATCCTTTGCCAAAATTAGCACAGGCCAAAACACTGGTTCCCGTTTTTTCACAAAGCGTTTCTTCAACAGACAAAGCCGATCCACTACGTTTACAGCTTGACTCTGATAATGGTGTGAATTTTATTGTCGATCCAAAAGGCGAAGTTGCTGCCTATCGTGGTAAACAACGTCTATGGGAAACTCGTGTCAATAAACACGGATTGACTTCAGGCGTCGAAGCCAAAGAAGGCGTGGTCTTAGTGGGTAGTGCCAAAGGTGAGTTGTTTGCACTGGATGAAAGTACAGGTCAAAAAAAATGGCAGGCACAGTTAAGTGGTGCTTTGCTGAGTCCATCTTTAATCAAAGATGGACGTGCAGTGACCATTGCCAATGACGGTACAGTCTTTGCGCACGATTTACAGACTGGACAGCAGCTTTGGGCGTATAAAATGCCAAATGTACAATTTAGCTTGCGTGGACAGCCTTCTCCAGTGATGCTGGATGATCATACCGTGATCGTGGCATCGGCCAATGCTTATGTATACGGCATTGATGTGATCAGTGGTGTACCACGCTTCCAGCGTCGCGTTGCAGTCAGTGAAGGTCGCTCAGACGTACAACGTCTGATTGATATCGATGGTGATCCAGTAGTCGTGGGGCAGTTTTTGGTCACGACCAGTTATCAGGGACAAATCACTGTAATTGATGTCGCTGCACAGCAAGTGGTTTGGAGTGAAGACGCTAGCAGCAATAAACGTGCTGAGGTCAGTAACGACAAAGTATTCGTAGCACAAACTGATGGTAAACTTGTGGCTTATAACCTGACCACAGGCGAAAAAGCGTGGGAAAGTGATGCTTTGATGCACCGTCAGTTGAGTAACCCAGTGGTATTAGGTTCTGATCTGGTGGTCGGTGATTTAGATGGTTATTTGCACCTGATTGATCCAAACAATGGACAACTTGTGGGTCGTTCCAAAACCAGTGGTGAAGTGAGAACTTTACGTGTAGTGGATAACCAGCTTTATGTTTCCACACGCAAAGGTGAATTTACTGTTTGGCAAAACCGTTAATTTTAGACGGGCTTGTGTTAAACTAGTCATTCGCGAATTCTTTGCTTCAAATTCGTCGGGGTGTTTGAGTATATAATATTCAAAGCCCCGTTGTTTTTTATTCAGGTCTATGACCTAAAATCTTCCTTATTATTTCCTTGTTCATGCCAAATGGCTGATCTTGAATGTAGGTTACTTTATGAAACCCGTTATTGCGCTCATTGGTCGTCCCAACGTCGGAAAATCAACGCTATTTAACCAGATTACCAAGAGTCGTGATGCACTTGTTGCCGATTTTGCGGGGCTTACGCGTGACCGTAAATATGGTGATGCCGTTTACCAGAATAAATCCTTTATTGTGGTAGATACAGGCGGTATTGGCGAAAGCGAAGCGGGGATCGATGCTTACATGGCGGAACAGTCAAAAACTGCCATCAATGAAGCTGACATTATTATTTTTGTGGTGGACGCTCGTGCAGGCTTACTTGCTTCAGATGAACAAATTGCCCGTGAAATACGCAGTCTGGGTAAGAAAATTTATTTAGTTGCCAATAAAGTGGATGGTGTACACGCTGAAGCAGCCGTAGTCGAGTTTTATAAACTAGGCTTTGGTGAACCGATCCATGTTGCAGCCAGCCATGGTCGCGGTGTGGCGCAGATGCTTGAAGATGTGCTTGAAGATGTTCCTGAAGATGAAAATCCAGAAGAACATGACAAAAATACAGGACTAAGACTCGCGATTATTGGTCGTCCAAATGTCGGTAAATCAACACTCGTCAACCGTTTGTTAGGCGAAGAACGTGTTGTGGCATTTGATGAGCCTGGAACGACACGTGATTCGATTTATATCCCTTATGAGCGTGATGGTCGCCAATATACCTTGATCGATACCGCAGGGGTGCGCCGTAAAGGTAAAGTGGATGAAATGATTGAAAAATTTTCAATCGTAAAGACACTACAGGCGATTAAAGATGCGCATGTGATTGTTGTGGTTTTGGATGCTCGTGAAGGTGTGGTTGAGCAAGATCTACATCTGATTGGCTATGCGCTTGAAGCGGGTCGTGCCATGGTGGTTGCCATTAATAAATGGGACAACATGACCGAGTACGATCGCAAGCAATGTAAACTGGATGTTGATCGTCGTTTTGATTTTATTCCGTGGGCAAAAGTACATCTGATTTCTGCCTTGCATGGCACAGGCGTAGGTGAGTTATATCCATCGATTCACCGTGCTTATGATTCTTCGCATTTAAAAGTTTCACCTGCGAAATTAACTCAAATTTTAAATGATGCAACAGATGCGCATCAACCGCCGATGATTAGCGGTAAGCGTATTAAAATGCGTTATGCGCATATGGGTGGACAAAATCCTCCGACAATTGTCATTCACGGTAATAAAGTCGATAAAACCCCAGCGGATTATCGTCGTTATCTGGAAAATGTGTTTCGTAAAGTCTATAAGCTTGAAGGCACGCCTGTACGAATTGACTTTAAGACCTCAGAAAATCCATTTGAAGGACGTAAATCGCAAATCGATGAACGCGTCGCTGCGCGTAAACGTCGTTATATTCAAAAATTTAAGAAAGCTGAGAAAAAATTTAAGCGTTAAATTGTGCATAATAAAAAACCCCGATCCCATTTCGGGGTTTTTGCATTTAAAGACACTGCATCTTTTTGTTATTTCAGTTAAAATGTAATTTTTTGTTAATTTGAAGACTGGTGCTATAATTTTGCACCAATTTCTAACACCTTTGCCATGGGCTCGCATTCAGCATGATCAGATTTCATCTTTCTGCGCTTCGACTGTGTTGTACACAACATGACTGTACAGCATTGGAGTCTTTGCCTGCAATGCAGCGCAGACGACTTTCGCCTTTGGCAAAATTGGCGATAAATGCCGCCATGCAAACTCTGGCGCAGCAATCTGCTGATTATATTGTATGGGCTTCTCAGTATGGCGATGAGGCCAAAACATTGGGTATTTTACAAGATGTATTAACCCATCAAACGCCATCACCTACACAGTTTTCAACTTCGGTTCATAATGCCATTGCGGGTCTTTATTCTATTTTGTGTAAAGACGAGACTATTTCGACCAGTTTAAGTTGCGGTTGGTCAGAAGCAATGATCGAAGCCTATGCGATTTTAAAAACTCAGCCTCAGATTAAAACCGTTTTAGTGGTTTATTATGACGCGCCATTACCTGAAATTTATCAGGATCGACAACCTTTTGAGCCATTTACACTATCGACTTTACTGAGCTTGGAACATGCCAATGTCGAATTGAACGCAGTTGAGCAGACTCAGGATATTGATGCGCTCAGTTTTTATTCCTTCTGGCAAGATCAGCAGCAAACAGCATGGCTAGGATGGCAAAAATGTTAAATCGGGCATTATTAAACAATAAGATCAATTATATTTGGCGTGTTGCAGCAACCGGTTTCAGTTTTGCCAGTTTTGGTATTGGGGGCGTGGCAATCGCGACTGTGGTTGCACCTTTGGTAAATTTAACTGCACAGGATCAGGCGACTCGTCGACAACGTGCTCAACAGGTGATTCGTACCAGTTTTAAAGGCTTTACCGAAATGATGGTCAAGTTGGGCATCATGACTTATTCGGTGGAAGGTCTGGAAAAATTACAGCAAAGCCGACAAGAATTAGTGATTGCCAATCATCCGACTTTGATCGATGTGGTGATCCTCATTGGACTCATGCAACAAGCCAATTGCGTAGTAAAGCAGTCGCTCTGGTCAAATCCATTTACACGAGGTCCTGTGCGCAGCGCAGGTTACGTTTTAAATGCAGGATCTAATCAATTTATCCATGATTGCGTGACAAGCTTACAGCAAGATAATGCGCCATCGCTCATCATTTTTCCTGAGGGAACGAGGACACAAAAAGATGAACAGATTAATGAGTTTCAGCGTGGCGCTGCCAATATTGCAATTCGTGCCGATGTACCGATTCGACCTGTGTTGATTCGTTGCACACCCACGACGTTAACCAAAAATGAAAAGTGGTATCACATTCCTGCGAAGCCCTTTCATATTGAGATTAAAATTTTGGATGCCATTCATATTTCAGAGGTACTTTCTGATTTGACGGTCAGTCCTAAAAATGTCCGTGCCCTCAATCAGTATTTACAGCAATTTTTTAAGCAAGAGTTATCTAAATGAGCAATTTGGCCAACGAATTAAAACAAATGATTATTGATGTTTTAGCACTTGAAGACATCACCGTTCAGGATATTGATGATCAGGCGCCATTATTTGGAGAGGGGCTAGGGCTAGATTCAATAGACGCTTTGGAATTAGGGCTTGCCCTCAAAAAACGTTACAACATTCATTTAAATGCTGAATCGGATGAGACCAAACAGCATTTTCGCTCAATTCAAAGTCTAGTGACTTTGGTTGAAGCTCAACAAGAAGTATAAGAGGTAGCTATGTTAAGTCAGGAACACATTCTTTCGACCTTACGTGAATGGATGCAGGATTTATTTGAAATTGAGCCTGAAACAATCCAATTAGAATCCAATCTATATTCGGATCTGGATGTTGATAGTATTGATGCAGTGGATTTAATCGTCAAAATTAAAGAGTTGACAGGGAAGCAGGTCAAACCTGAGGACTTTAAAAATGTCAGAACAGTACACGATGTTGTGACTGTTATTCAGAATATGACCGCTTAATGAATCACTTTTTGAAATGGATAACAGCGATTTTTTTCATTGCTTATCCTTTTATTGTGGGTTGGAGTTTATCCAACGGTCATTTTTTTGCCGTCAGTATATTGTTGGTGATGGTGGGGATGTCACGCCTTGTGTTTAAATCCAATGCATTATTATGGCCACTTTCTATGTTTGCCATTTTATGTGGTGGTTTAAGCGTGATGTTGAATGATCATGCATGGCTTAAATTTTATCCAGTTCTGATGAGTCTAGGCGCTTTGGGTATATTTGCATCGACCTTATGGCGACCACCTTCCATGATTGAGCGTTTCGCACGTATCATGCAGCCCGATTTACCTGAGTCTGGCGTGCAATGGACGCGAAAAGTCACCATGGTCTGGTGTGGTTTTTTTCTATTCAATGCCGCTATGGCTTGGTGTACGATTGTTTATGCACCGACCCAGATTTGGGTGTTATATAACGGCTTTATTTCTTATGTCCTCATGGGCATTCTTTTACTTGGTGAATTTATTTTAAGAAAACGCCATCAGCGTTTGAACAATAATGATGAACAATTCCTTTAATCCATTTATTCAGTCACAACAGACTTTAGCGATTACCGTTGACCAACAGCAAATTTCTTTTGCTGCATTTTGGCAAGATGTATCACAGCAGGCGCAATTACTTTCTTTGCGACCTGAATGCATCTGGGCGCTTTGGCATCAAGACAGCTATGAGTTTCTGGTGTTATTGTTTGCAGCACTTCAAGCAAAGAAAAGGATTGTGTTGCCTCCACATCGGGTGGCACAGCTTGAACAAAATTTAGCTTCACAACATATTTATTTTTTATCACGTCAGACATTTACTGAAATAAACTCGAATTTTGTACTTGATTTTAGTCAGAATTTTCTTGAACAAGCGCAGATCGATTTTTACACTTCTGGTTCAACCGGCGAACCGAAACGGATTGAACGCACCTTAGCGCAGTTGTTTAAGGAAGTGCAGGGGCTCGATCAGACATTTTGCCTAACTGAACAAGTCCTTGCATTGGCGACGGTCAGTCATCAGCATATTTATGGTTTATTGTTTAAACTGCTCTGGCCATTATTTACAGGGCGAAGTTTTTATAGTCCGCAACTGGCTTTTCCAGAAGATGTGATTGCGATCCAAAAGCAGTTTGCTGAATTTGGACTGCAAAACTATGTGATTTCTAGTCCAGCTTTACTCAAACGTTGGACGTTAAATCTAAAACTTGTAGATAGTCAGGCGGTATTTTCTTCTGGCGGAAAATTGGAAAATGGTGTTCGACCCTTATTCAATTATACGATTACTGAGATTTTAGGAAGTTCGGAGACGGGTGGAATTGCCTATCGAACTGAAGATGAAAGTGCATGGCAAGCCTTTGCAGATGTGAATATTAACATCCAGCAACAGCTTTTAAATGTACAAACTGAACACGCCTTTTGTTCTGACTGGATTGAAACTGGGGATCTGGCAGAATGGGAAAATGCCAATAACCCAAAAACTGGATTTAAATTACTGGGTCGTGCCGATCGTTTGATCAAGCTGGAAGAAAAACGTCTGAGTTTGGATGCGATTGAACAAACGATTAAAACATTACCAGCGGTAAAACAATGTCATGCTTTATTGGTCGAGCAGGAACAGCGTCAGTTTTTGGCATGTATTGTGGTTTTGCACGATGCCGCACGTCAACAGTTACAATGCATAGGTAAACACGCATTTGTATCTGAGATAAAACAACAATTAAGTGATGGCTTGGAAAATATCGCAATTCCCCGTTTATGGCGATTTTTGACAGAGCTTCCACAAAACACGCAGTCAAAATTGGATAAACATTATTTAAAAAGTTTGTTTGAGCCAATGCTGCAACCTGTGATTTTGTCGCGTTTGCAAGTAAATGAATGCCATCAACTGAAACTGGAATTTACGCCCGAACTGCTGTGTTTTAAAGGGCATTTCCCCAATCATCCGATCTACCCCGGTGTGGGGCAGATTGGATTTATCCAGACATTTGCCAGACAAATCTGGGGGGATTTAGACTGGTGCAATGGTTATGAACAACTTAAATTTCAACATTTAATCCAGCCTTATCATGTTATTGAGTTAAAACTGACGCGCAAACAGCATAAAGTCAGTTTTGAGCTATCTGGTGTACAGCAAACTTTGGCATCAGGGCGTTTGTTATTTGCATTGAAAGATTCGGATGAGGAGACAGTTTGATGCAAACTTATGGTTTTGTTATTCCTGTGTTTAATCATCCGCATTATCTTGATGAATTAATGGCAGCTCTAAGCCAGTATCATTTACCTATAATTGTGGTGAATGATGGTAGTCATGATGAATGTACCATGCGATTGAAAGCATTGGATCAGGCTTATGCGCACCTTCACTTGATTGAGCATGATCATAATCAAGGTAAAGGTCAGGCGGTCATCACGGGGTTGAATTATGCGGGGCAAATGGGACTCAGCCATGCTTTGCAGATAGATGCGGATGGACAACATCAATGGACAGATATTGATCAGTTTTTGCAGTTATCGCAGCAGCATCCTGATGCAGTGGTGATTGGTCAACCTGTATTTGATTTATCCGTCCCCAAAAAACGCTTGTATGGGCGATATGTCACGCATGTCTGGGTTTGGATTAATAGTTTGTCTTTCGATATTAAAGACAGCATGTGTGGTTTCCGGATCTATCCTTTAGCACCAACATTAAAAATTTTAAAACAAGCAAAGTTCCAACCACGTATGGGCTTCGACAGTGAAATTTTAGTCCGTCTAAAGTGGGAAAATGCCAAATTTATAAATGTCCCAACGCCTGTGATTTATCCTGAACATGGGATTTCTCATTTTGATGTCTGGCGCGATAATCTGGGAATGAGTCAGGCACATGCGCGCTTATTTGCGGGCATGCTATGGCGTTTGCCCAAACTCATTAAACAAAAAATACAAGGCTAAACATGCAGCGCCAATCTTCTAACTGGAGCGATCGTAAAGAGCGAGGTGGACTGGGGCTGCTCACGCTAGTGCTCTATTTTTATCGTTTGGGTGGGCGTTGGTTATGTAAGGTCGTATTGTACTTTATTATTCTGTGGTATTGGCTGTTTGCAGTTTCTGCACGGCAGGCGTCACTTGATTATTTGCGTCAATTACATGTATTCGCAGGTGGTCATTCTCCATTTTCGGCTTTACCGTCTTGGGCAAATAGCTATCAGCATTTTATCCAGTTCGGAATCAGTATCTTAGATAAAATGGAAGGTTGGCTTGGGAATATCCCTGAACAACAGTTACAGTTGTTTGGTCATCAGCATTTTCAACAGGCGTACCAGAAAGGTGCATTATTAGTCGTATCGCATTTTGGCAATATTGAACTGTTACGTGCTGTTAAATCTCAACATTCTCAGAAAATCAATGTATTGGTCTATCAAAAACACGCCACACAATTTAATGCTTTTCTGAAAAAACTCAACGATCAAGCTGACGTGAATCTGATTTCTGTCGATGAATTGGGACTAGAAACAGCCATTTTATTAGAAGAAAAAATGCAACAAGGTGAATGGGTGATTGTCGCGGCAGATCGTGCGCCTGTGCAATCTGATCGCGTTCAACATATTGAGTTTCTTG
Source organism: Acinetobacter sp. FDAARGOS_515 (assembly GCF_003938865.1). Lineage (NCBI taxonomy): Bacteria > Pseudomonadati > Pseudomonadota > Gammaproteobacteria > Moraxellales > Moraxellaceae > Acinetobacter > Acinetobacter sp. FDAARGOS_515. Next base: position 1,909,692 of record NZ_RKIX01000003.1, read on the forward strand.
GTAAAGATGCACTATGGCCACAGGGTGCGTGGATACTGGCAAGTTTACTCAAAGTGCCTGTTTTGGCAGTGTTTTGTTATCGACAGCAGCAACATTTTGAAGTGCATATCCATAAAATTGCAGATGTCATCGATTTACCACGAAAGACCCGTATGCAAGCCATGCAGACGGTGACGCGACAATATGTGGCTTTGCTTGAGCAGCATTGCTTACGCGCACCGTATCAATGGTTTAATTTTTATCATTTTTGGACGAAGTAAATTGAATAACAGTATATTAAATACGGGCATAGAACAATTCATTACCGTAGGGATAGAGCCATTAAGTATTGAAGATGTGGTGCGTGTTGCACATGGGTATTGTCAGGTTTCATTACCACAACAACAAACGTGGCGTGATTTTATTCAAAAAGGCGCTGACTTTCTGGACGAATTATTAGAGCAGGAAGGTGTTATTTACGGAGTTACAACAGGTTATGGAGATTCTTGTTTAGTTGAAGTGCCTGCGCATCAGGTGAATGAACTGCCTTTACATCTTTCTCGTTTTCATGGCTGTGGCCTAGGTAAAAATCTGGAACTGGTGACTGCGCGCGCTGTAGTCGTTACGCGATTATGTTCTTTGGCAAGAGGCTATTCTGGGGTTTCACTGGCGTTACTAGAGCGTCTAGTTTGGTTACTCAATCAAAATGTAATTCCTGTCATTCCATCCGAAGGTTCTGTTGGCGCGAGCGGCGATTTAACCCCGCTTTCCTATATTGCGGGGGTATTGGTCGGTGAGCGAGAGGTCTATTACCAAGGTCAAATTGTACCTGTCCAACAGGTGTATACAGCAAAAGGTATTGAGCCTTTGATTTTGCGCCCTAAAGAGGGACTGGCTTTGATGAATGGAACAGCCGTCATGACAGCAATGGCATGTTTAAATTATAAACGTGCTGAGCAAGTTGCCCATGCTGCAACATTAATTACGGCATTAAATGTGTTTGCATTAGACGGCAATCCAACACATTTTGATGAAGTGCTGTTTGCCCAAAAGCCACATGCAGGACAGCAGAAAGTTGCAGCACAATTACGTGACTGGCTAGAAAGCGAAGTGCAAACCGCCCATCAAAGTCCACGTTTGCAGGATCGTTACTCATTACGCTGTGCGCCACATATCATTGGCGTTTTTGAAGACTCTAAAGTTTGGTTACGTCAATTTATTGAAAATGAATTGAATTCGAGTAATGACAATCCTTTGATTGATCCGATTAACTTGAGGGTTTTACATGGTGGGCATTTTTATGGCGGACATATTGCCCAAGCGATGGATAGTTTAAAAATCATGATTGCCAATATTGCTGATTTACTGGATCGGCAATTAGCGCAATTGGTCGATCATAAAATGAATCATGGCTTACCGCGTAATTTAACGGGTGCAACAGCAGACCGCTTACCTTTAAATCATGGTTTTAAAGCGGTACAAATTGGGGTATCGGCATGGACAGCCGAAGCATTGAAACAAACCTTATCGGCCTCCATTTTTTCGCGTTCAACGGAATGTCACAATCAGGATAAAGTCAGCATGGGCACAATTGCGGCACGAGATGCCGAACGTGTGATTGTATTGACTGAACAAGTGGTCGCTGCCTTATGTTGTGCCAGTGTGCAGGCAATTCATTTAAAAGGCTTAAAGCAACAGCTTTCGCCAGTGCTGCGAGCATTTATGGACTGGACCTTACACAGTTTTGCATTGGTGGTGGAAGACCGACCATTACAAACTGAATTACAACAAATAATGGATCGTTTTGCCAACTTTGAACTGTCTAATACGGATTGGATGCTGCAACAGGAGCAAGCTTATGCAAGCTGAAGTCGTTATTGAGGTTCCTTTTCATGATGTCGATATTATGAATGTGGTTTGGCATGGGCATTATCTGAAATATTTTGAAATCGCGCGCTGTAAGCTTTTGGATCAGTTTCATTATAACTATATGCAAATGCAGGCTTCAGGTTATGCGTGGCCTGTGATTGAAAGCCATGTACGCTATGTACAGGGTATTCAGTTTGAGCAAAAAATTCGGGTACGTGCAATGTTAAAAGAGTGGGAAAATCGTTTAAAAATTGATTATGTGATTTTTGATGAAGCGACTGGAAAACGACTGACCAAAGGTTATACCACGCAGGTCGCCGTTGAAATTCAAACACGGGAAATGTGTTTTCAGTCTCCGCAAGTGTTATTGGATTGTCTGAATGCATGGTCTGAGTTTCAATCCGCGCAGGAGCAAAAACCATGATGGCTGCTATTTTAAATCAACATAAAAAAAGATTTAATTTTGTTCTACTCGCAACTTTCGTATTTTGGGTTTTAAGTCTTTCGGTTACTGTGCAGGCAGCTTCACCACAAGCAGAACAGATTTTTAAACAGCTTTCACAAACCACGTTGGTACGAGCCAAATTTGAACAGCAAAAAAAACTGGCATCTCTCCAAAAAACTTTTGTTTCCAACGGTGATGTGGTTTTTGCTAAAAGTAATGGTGTGCTGTGGCAGCTACAGCGTCCAGTCCAAGCAGACCTTGTGGTAACGCCCAAAAAACTGGTTCAGAAAACAGCAAACACCATGAGTCAGCTTGATGTCGGCAAGTCACCCTATGGTTCAGTGGCGACTTTATTTTTGCAATTGATGTCGGGTAACTCAGCACTTTTAGATCAACATTTTACCGTCAATAAAACCAGTATCACCGCCCAAGGTTGGTCAATCAGTTTGCGTCCTAAAAGTAGCTTATTTAAAAAGTTATTTGTACAGGTGGATGTACAGGGACAACAATATGTCAATCAAATTGTGATTGCAGAACAAGGTCGTAATATAACCACGATTCATTTTAGTCAGCAACATTCACAACCAGCGGCACTCACGACTGATGAACAAGCACTTTTCCAATTGGCAAAATAAATGTAGCGTGGTCTGGCTGGTCATGCTCATGGTGATCAGTTTGATCATGGGTGTGGCATGGCTCAAAAAAGAGATTCATATTCAGACCAATATTTTTGCTTTACTGCCTAAACTGAATCAGGATGCAGATTTAGCTGAGACGCAGCACTATGTCAGTGAACAGCTAAACAGTAATATTTTTGTCGTGATTGATGCTCAAGATAGTCAACAATTACAACAAGCAACGGATGATTTACAACGTGCTGTGAGCCAAAGCTCGTTGTTTGAACCGTTACAGCCACAAGTAGATACGGAACAACTCGGGCGAATTTTATATCAGCACCGTGCAGGTTTACTCAGTACGGATGATCAGCAGTTACTTGCGCAAAAAGATTATGCAAGTTTAACTGAAAAAAGCCTGATGCAATTGTTTACACCAGGTTTGCCGATTAGCGCAGAGAGCTTAAAACAAGATCCATTCATGCTGTTTAGCCGTTATTTGCTTGGAGTGAGTCAACAGGTACAACATGACAATGTCGAACTGGAAAACGGTTTTGCTACGATTCATGATCACGACAAAATTTCACGGTTGTTTAGCCTAAAATTAAAACAAAGCCCTTATAACATTGATTATCAAGAGCAGGCTTCAGCGTGGATTGATACGACCCAACAACACCTTGCTCAGATGAATGTTAAAAGTCACTGGACTGGAACATTATTATTTTCCAACTATGGTACGCAGTCGGCAAAACAGGAGATTTCGACCATCGGTGTAGGTTCAAGTCTGGGGCTAATGCTATTGGTCTGGTTTGGTTTTCGTTCGTTACGCCCTTTATTGACTGAGTTTATTGCTGTTTCGACAGGGTGTTTAGTGGCTTTTGCCGCCACCCACTGGATCTTTGGTGAAATTCATCTGATGACCTTGGTGTTTGGGGCAAGTCTAATTGGTGTCTGTGTCGATTTTTCCTTTTACTTTATGGCAATGCAATCTCAGCACCGTAAGCTGAGTGGTTTTGAAGTTCTACGTCCGCTATTGCCGAGCTTGTTTATGGGATTGATGACCACCATCGTGGCCTATGTGTTTTTGAGTTTTACGCCATTTCCGGGCTTTAAACAAATTGCCGTGTTTTCCATTGTGGGTTTGGCTTCGGCGTGGTTGACCAGTATTTTATTATTGCCGCGTTTACCTGCCTTAAATGCTGAACCTGCTATTCAACGATTAAAGTGGATTGGTGAATTTAGAATCTGGTTTCAGCAGCATCGACTAATTCGCTATGTCACTTTGTTGAGTATTGTGTGCATCGGAGTGAGTAGTTTATTTTTCTTAAAAACCAATGATGATATTCGCAATTTGCAAAGTATGGATAAATCCTTAAAGCAGGAAGACCAGTATGTGCGTGAACGCTTTATGGGGCAGCAGGGTAGCGACTATTTTGTGGTGCGGGGGCGTACGCCAGAACAAATGCAAGCCAATGAACAAGTGTTGATTCAAAAGTTACAGCATTTACAACATCAAGATCAACTCACAAGTTTTCAGGCTTTAGGACAATGGATTCCTACGCAGCAACAACAGCAACAAAATATTGCCCAACTTCAGTCGATTCCAGAATCTGTGTTAGAGCAGTACGCGCAAAATATGGGCTTACCCGTAAATGACGTAAAAACATGGCAGCAACAATTAGCTACTTTACCCTTATTATCACTACAGGATTTTAAGCAGCATCCATTGGCCTTTTTACAGGTGCATTCTAATGAGCGTTTGGTGCTTTTAAATGGAGTTAAGGATGTCAGTGCTTTAAAACAGTTGCAAAATGAACACGTGATTTTGCAACAACCGATGATGCAGTTATCCGATTTATTTAAACAACATCGTTTACAGGCACAGTCTTTATTCGTCTATGCCTTGATTGCACTGGCGATCGGTCTAGGTGTTATTTATGGCTGGCGCTCTATTGTGCCGTTGGTGATGCCAGTGAGTCTGGCATTACTTACGACTTTTGCGATACAGGCTTGGTTGGGCGTTGAACTCAATTTATTTAGTATCATGGGGACTTTTCTAATTGTGGGTATTGGTGTGGATTATGCGATTTTTTATCGACATGGCCATGATCATCCGCAAGTGGTTGGAATGGCATTATTCTTATGTATGATGTCAACTTTGCTCGGCTTTGGTTTATTATCATTGAGTCATACTTATGCGATTCATTGTTTTGGTTTAACGGTACTTTTTGGGGTCATTTTTTCATTTATTTATGCCACGTTGTTTACGCCATCGGATGAGCAACATGTGGTGATTTCACGTTATCAGTCAAAGAGCTGAGATTAAAAAGGTCAATGTGCCATGCAAAATTTGCAACAAAATACGATACAACAAACAGATGTCATGATTATTGGGGCAGGACCATCTGGCAGTTCAGCAGCTGCTTTATTACGTCAAAAAGGTTTTAAAGTCTGCATTATTGAGAAACAGCATTTTCCGCGTTTTTCGATAGGAGAATCTTTATTGCCTCAATGTATGGTCTTTTTAGGAGAAGCGGGTTTATTAGATACTGTACGCGACCATGTTGAAAAATGCGCCTTTCAATTTAAAAACGGTGCAGCATTTTTACGTGGAAAACAACGTAGCTTTTATGATTTTACCCAAAAGTTTAGTGAAGGACCTGGTACGACATGGCAAGTTCGTCGCGCTGATTTTGATCGCTTATTGGCCGAGCAGGCGCAAGCTTTAGGTACAGATATTCGATTTGGGCACGAAGTCATTGCAGTCGATGTTGAAACAGCGCAGCCGATTTTAACGATTCAACCTGAACAGGGTGACTCCTATCAACTACAGGCAAAATTTTTATTGGATGCCAGTGGTTTTGGGCGAATCTTACCTAAATTTTTAGATTTAGAAGCGCCTTCGAGTTTTCCTGTACGCCGTGCATTGTTTACCCATATTGAAGATGGTATTGCTAACAATCCTGAATTTGATCGTCATAAAATCCTGATTACTGTGCATGATAAAAATCATCGGGCATGGTTTTGGTTGATTCCTTTTGCAGATGGACGAAGTTCATTTGGTGTGGTTGCCGAGCAGGATTTTTTTAATGACTATCTGACTGGCAATGCCGAGCAGGATCAAAATGAAGTTTTACTGAAACGAATTTTGGCAGACGATACCAGTCTATCTAAAATTCTAGCACAGGCTAAATTTGATACACCTGTGCGAACATTGGTCGGTTATTCGGCTGATGTCAAACATCTGGCACAGCCCAATTATGCCTTGTTAGGTAATGCAGGAGAGTTTTTAGATCCAGTATTTTCATCAGGTGTAACCATTGCGTTGAAATCTTCTAGTTTGGCGGTTCCATTGGTGGAACGTGCGATCAAGGGAGAGCAAATCGACTGGCTAACAGAATATGAGCAACCCCTTCGTCAGGGAATCAATGTTTTTCGTGCCTATGTGGAAGCATGGTATACGGGCGAGTTTCAGGATGTAGTATTTTCCACACATAAAAATCCTGAGATTGAACGGATGATCGCGTCACTTCTGGCAGGTTATGCATGGGACGAACGTAATCCGATGTATAAAAATGCCAAACGTCGCCTCGCCACTCTGGCTGAATATTGTCGTGAAGATGCTTCTCCAGCACAGTTATCGGAAATTTAAGATGCCATCGATTCGCTTGCTGTTATTGAGTTGTATATTTACGGCATGTACAGCTTGTCAACAGCTCATGCCGAAAGCTGTAGGTCTTGAAAATGCGACATGGCCACAGCAAGCGTATCAGCGTCAGGATCAGGTAGATGTGCAATGGCATGGAAAGAGTTTTAGCTTTCTACTCTATCAGCAGCAACAAGGACAGGTATTAGAGCTCATTGCTTTAAGTTTAACGGGACAGCAATTATTTCAGGTTGAATATAATGGTCAGCATATTCAGGTGAAACAGCGTATCGAACAAATGCGTTTATTACCGTTTGAATTTTTAATTCGGGATATTTTGCTGGCGACCTATCCTGATTTTGCCCAACAACAGACCATGATCCATCCTGAGCTTATTCAGGATCAAATCTATGCAGCAGGTGGCGAAATTTATATTCAAAAAAAATTGGTTTTGAAGATTCAATATTTTTCAAAAGATAAGATGGAACTCGAAAATGTACAGGTGCCTTATCAAATGACGTTTTCACTGATTGAAAATACTTTACAGTCCAATGAATAGATAAAATGATGCAACAAAAACAACATTCTTCTGCTGTTGGTATTCAACTGAGCAGTAGCCTTTCGGCTTTAGGCAATTGTCCTGAACAGTTGCGTCAGCGTTTAAACCTGCCAGAAACCAGCTTATCTATACAATCTGAATGGCTGCCTGAGCGTTCAGTTTGGGTAGGGGCATATACAGGACATTTGATAGAAAACTTACCAAATGACTGTGAAGCTTGGTCATCTCGTAATTTACGTTTTGCTGTGACGGCTTTACAACAAATTGAAATCCCTTTGCGAGATTTAACAGCCAACATCCATCCTAATCGTTTAGCGATTGTCATGGGAACATCGACTTCGGGTATTGGCGATAATGAACCGCTTCTAGCAGAATATTTTCATGGCAAAACCGAGCTGATGATTGATCATCATAAACAGGAAATGAATGCACTGGCCAAAGGTCTACAGGCCTATTTAGGTTGGCAGGGTGCAGCTTACACAGTTTCAACCGCATGTTCATCCAGCGCCAAAGCATTTATTGCTGGGCAACGTTTACTCAATGCAAATCTGGCTGATGCTGTTTTGGTGGGCGGCGTTGATACACTATGTCGTTTAACTTTAAATGGTTTTAATAGTCTGGACAGTTTATCTGAGGATATTTGTCAACCCTGTGGCATAGGACGGGATGGCATTAATATTGGCGAAGCCGCCAGTTTGTTTTTATTGACCAAAGATTCTGCTCCAGTAATGTTTCTTGGTGGTGGTGAATCGATGGATGCATGGCATATTTCTGCACCGCATCCAGAAGGACTAGGGGCGGCTCAAGCGATGCAACGCGCTTTGGCGGATGCTCAGTTGAATGCCAGTCAGATTGATTATTTGAATTTGCATGGTACAGCCACACCGCAAAATGATGTGATGGAAATTAAGGCGGTACGGCAGGTTTTTGCAGATGATCGTGTGCCGATGAGTAGCACCAAACATAAAACAGGACATTGTCTGGGGGCTGCGGGTGCCGTTGAAGCTTATATTTGCCAACAGGTTCTGCTCGATCAGACATGGTTACCGTTGCATCAACAAGGTGAAATTGATCCTGCGCTTGCAGATCAACATTTTGTTCATCACAGTAAGGTCAGTCCACAAACAGTTGTTGATCGACCTTTAAATTATGTCATGAGCAATTCATTTGCTTTCGGTGGCAGTAATGTCAGTTTGATTTTTGGAAGAACTTTGCCATGAATATTCAGCAAAAAGCAATTGAATATATTCCTCATCAAGAACCAATGGTGTTTATCGATGATTTGGTCGAGATATCTGAACAATCTGCCGTTGCCAATCTGAACGTTCGTGCAGCACTCTTATTTTGTGAAGCAGAGGGTTTACCTACATGGTCGAGTATCGAGCTGATGGCACAAACCATTAGTGCCTATTCAGGATGGAAAGGGCAACAACAAGGCAATATTCCCAAAGTTGGTTTTTTATTGGGAACACGTAAATTAAATCTGCCCGTGCCTTTTTTTGAAATGGGAAGTACCTTGATCATTCGAGTCGAGCAGCAATATTTGCATGAAGGTTTGGGACAATTTGCCTGTGAGATTGCGTACAAAAATCATAAAATCTCAGCCCTCTTAAGTGTTTATGAGCCGACAGGCGATCAAGATAATAAGGAAAATGTGTGAATAGACGAATTTTAGTCACTGGCTCAAGTCGGGGAATTGGTAAAGCGATTGCTTTGCAATTAGCACAGGCAGGTTTTGATGTTACGGTTCATGCGCGTTCGCGTATTGAAGAAGCGCAGGCTGTAGCACAGCAAATTCAAGATTTGGGACGAAACAGCCACGTATTGATGTTTGACGTGACTGAACGTGAAGTTGTGCGTCAGATGCTTGAGCAAGATGTTGAAACTCATGGTGCATTTTATGGTGTCGTCTTAAATGCGGGTTTAACTCATGATGCTGCTTTTCCAGCATTAAGTGATCATGAATGGGATGACGTGATTTCGACCTCTCTGGATGGTTTTTATAATGTGCTTAAACCGTTAATTATGCCCATGATTCATTTGAAAAAAGGGGGGCGTATCGTGACTTTGTCTTCAGTTTCTGGGGTGATGGGTAATCGTGGTCAGGTCAATTATAGTGCAGCAAAAGCAGGCTTAATTGGGGCGACCAAAGCTTTATCACTAGAGTTGGCAAAGCGGAAAATTACGGTCAATTGTGTCGCTCCAGGTTTAATTGAAACTGAAATGGTGACTGAAGAAGTCAAGCAACATGCTTTAAAAATGATTCCATTACAACGTATGGGAAATGTGGACGAAGTTGCCAGTGTCGTGAAATTTTTGTGTTCCGATGATGCATCCTATATCACACGACAAGTGATTTCAGTCAATGGAGGGCTGATCTAATGAAGCGTGTTGTGGTTACAGGGATGGCAGGAATTACTTCGCTTGGTGAAACGGCAGATGCGATTTTTGAACAATTTGCTCAGGCTAAAAGCGGCATTCGTTATATGCCCGATTGGGAAAAATATACTGATTTGCGCACCAAGCTGGGTGGGCCTGTCGAAAGTTTTACGGTTCCCAAACATTTTAATCGCAAAGTCACACGCGGAATGGGCCGAGTAGCCTTAATGTCAGTGGTCTGTGCTGAAAATGCGCTGACAGATGCAGGTTTATTAAATGATCCCATTTTAAAAAGTGGTGATGCAGGTGTGGCATTTGGTTCATCTGCGGGAAGTGTCGATGCCGTACGTGAGTTTGGTTGTATGTTGATTGATAACGACATGAGCCAAATGAATGCGACCACGTATATCCGAATGATGTCACATACCAGTGCGGTGAATATGACCGTTTATTTCGGTTTAAAAGGTCTAACCTTACCGACATCGAGTGCCTGTACTTCAGGTTCTATGGCGATTGGTCAGGCTTTTGAAGCCATAAAATATGGCAAACAAACCGTGATGCTGGCTGGCGGCGCAGAGGAACTCAGTGCCGCAGGAGCTGCGGTTTTTGATGTGTTATTGGCCACCAGTGGCATGAATGATCAACCTGAACGAACCCCGCGGCCATTTGATCAAAAACGTGATGGGTTGGTGATTGGTGAGGGAGCTGGTTGCTTAATTTTAGAAGAATATGAGCATGCCAAAGCCCGTGGTGCCAAAATATATGCAGAAATTTTGGGTTATGGCAGCAATACCGATGGACAACACGTCACCCGTCCTGATCAGGAGATGATGGCGCGCTGTATGCAACTCTCTTTAAAAGATGCGGGCGTGACAGCAGATCAGATTGATTATGTTAGTGCACATGGCACCTCGACTGATCAGGGAGATATTGCTGAAACCCAAGCGACCGCGCAAGTGTTGGGGAAAAAACCGATTAGCTCACTGAAAAGTTATTTTGGTCATACGCTTGGGGCTTGTGGCGCGATTGAAGCTTGGCTAAGTATCGAAATGATGCATCGGAAGCAATTCATTCCAACCCTAAATCTAGATGAAGTTGATCCGCTTTGCGGTGATCTGGATTATATTACAGGGCAGGTAAGACCTTTAAATGCCAATATTATCATGAGTAACAATTTTGCTTTTGGGGGAATTAATACCTCCTTGATTTTTAAAAACCTGAAATAAGAGGAATACAACAATGTCACTTAAGAAACAATTCAGCCTTGCTGTACTGTGTATGGGATTAATGGGAACTGTACAGGCAGCAGATCAAGTGCATGATCTAGATTTTAAAGCGGCTGTGGATCGTGCAGTCGCAGATGGGGCGCTAGATGGTTCTGTTAAATTTTATTTGAGTGGAACCAAATCTGGTGGAAGAGTGTTACAGCAAGGTATTGTCACTAACAAAAAGACCAATGGCTTTGCCAAATCGGCAGAAACGTCTTGTGACTGGGTATTACGTTCTGCTTTGATCCAGTTACAAAGTGCAGCAAAGGCTAAAGGCGGCAATGCAGTCACTAATATTGTGAGCTATTTCAAATCCAATGAAGCGAAAAATCGCACGACTTACCAATGCTATAAAGGCATGGCGGTGACAAGTGTGGCGCTAAAAGGGGATATTGTTAAGTTTTAACTCAGTCTAAAATAGTTTTATCCAGAGGTGAGCCAATGAAGATGAAAAATATTCAAGTGTATATTCGATCATTGGCCGATCTTCTTGAATTATCCGTTCATGATTTTGCTAATCGTGCCGAATATCAAGCTTATAAAAAAAACAAAATTTATCAGTATCGTGATGAATTAATTTCAAAATTTTTACATGTGCCTATTTCACAATTACAATATGCGATTGCGGAGCAAGGTAAACCCTATCTACTTGATCATCCCTTACAATTTAATCATTCGCATAGCCAGGATGACTATGCATTGGCACTGAGTTTAAATGTTCAGGACTTAGGCGTGGATGTAGAAAGCCTAGATCGCAAAATCCGCTTTGAAGCACTGGCTCAACATGCTTTTCATCCACAAGAATACCAATGTTGGAAAGCTTTAGGGGAAGACATCAATTATTGGTTTAAGGTCTGGACCACCAAAGAAGCATTGCTAAAAGCGCATGGTATGGGCATTCGTCTGGATTTAAATACCTTAAATACCCAGATGCATCCAATACATGATACTGGTCAGATTATTGATGAACGTTTAGGTGTATTTGCCTATCAATGCTTTGATTTAGGACGTGCCATGCTAAGTGTGGCTTGGCGTTCGGGCATGGGATGCGGTCAGTTTATTTTGCCCAACATTCAGATTATAAACATGAATACATAAAACTTTTTAGAAAATAAATTGGAAAACCATATGAAATTAAAAATCACTGATCGGGATATCAGTTGTCTTTATTATTTATTTTTAATTTGTGCATTTTGTTCATTAGGTAGTGAACTTTATGAGAAATTTTTTATTGCGAAACGAACGATGGATTTGTCTTCATTTTATACGTTCTTATTTTTTGCCTTATTGACTCGATATTATTATGCCATTATTTATCTACTGATTAAGCTTGAGGGTATCAATCAGCAAGAGTGTCAAAGACAATTAGATAGAGAGAAAGAACTAGAAAATAAAGAGCTTTGATCAAATAGATCGTCATAAAAAATGCCAGTATTTCACTGGCATTTTTACGTCTTAACTTTTTCAAAGATATTTAAGGAATATCATCTTCAAACTCAGGTTTAACCTGAACGATGAAGTCCTGACGGTTTAGGCCACGCCATAAGGCAAAGGCTGTTCCGATATAAATCGAAGAATAAGTTCCGACAAATACCCCGACACACATCGCGACAGAGAACCATTTTAAGCCATCTCCACCCAAGAACATCATAGACACCACAACAAGAAGTAGCGTCATAGAAGTATGAATGGTACGACGTAAGGTTTCAGTCAAAGCAATATCTACGATTTCACGAGGAGTTGCACCGCGAATCTTACGGAAGTTTTCACGGATACGGTCTGACACGACGATATTATCGTTTAGTGAGAAGCCAATCACCGCCAATACTGCTGCAAGAACAGTTAGATCAAAAGGCCATTGGAACAATGCAAACGCCCCAATGATGATCAGAATGTCATGGAATAATGACATGATCGCACCGAGTGCCAGTTTGAACTCAAAGCGGATGGTGACATAGATGAGCATGAGCAAAAGGGCCAAAGCCACAGCACCCGCAGAACGGATATAAAGCTCATTCCCGACTTGTCCACCAACTGCATCGACTTTGTGTACCATAGCCGTATTGTTTGGAAGTTGGGCTGCTTGAGAAATCGCTTTACCCAAGTCATCTACCTTAATTTCTTGTACAGGCATGCGTACCAGCAGGTCTTTATTACTGCCTAAAGTTTGCACTACAGCATCTTTAAAGCCTGCTTTTTCTAAAGCCTGACTGACCGCAGCTTGATTGACAGGCTGTGAATAATTAATTTCTGCTGAGATACCACCCGTAAAATCAAGACCAAGATTTAAACCTTTGGTCACGATAAAGAAAATACTGGCAAGTGTCAGTAGAATCGAGAAGATTGCCGCTGGTTTGGCGATCTTCATGAACGGGATAATGCGTTCGTTGTCTGGACGGCCGTATTGTTTAGGTTGAGTCACATCAGTCATCATCGATCTCCTTATATGCTCAACTTTTTCAAATTACGACGTTTGCCATAAATGAGCTGGACAATCGCACGAGTTACTGTAATTGCAGTAAACATCGAGCAGACGATACCAATCATCAAGGTGACAGCAAAGCCTTTAATTGGGCCTGTCCCAATCGCAAATAGAATAAATGCAACAAGGAACGTAGTGAGGTTTGAGTCAAAAATAGTGTTATATGCTCGATCATAACCCGCAACAATGGCTTGTTTGGGCGATGCTCCCCATTTCATTTCTTCACGTATTCGTTCACAGATCAGAACGTTGGCATCGACGGCCATACCAATGGTGATCACGATCCCTGCAATACCTGGCAGGGTGAGGGAAGCGCCAATCCACGACATTACCGTTAAAATCATGGCAAGGTTAAACACTAAGGCAAAGTTGGCAATCAAACCAAACAGACGGAAGAACACGATCATCCAGATGGCGACTAAAATAAAGCCGACTTCGGTCGATAAGATACCTTTGTCGATATTTTCCTGACCTAAGCTTGGACCAACCACACGTTCTTCAACAAAGTACATTGGGGCTGCCAATGCGCCTGCACGTAACATCAAAGCAAGTTCAGAAGCTTCTTGTGGAGATGCAAGTCCAGTAATACGGAATTGTGAACCTAAAACGGCTTGAATGGTTGCGGCATTAATGACTACCGACTCTGTATAAGGCGTACGAACTTCAGTTTGCGCACCTGTCACAGGATCAGCCACATAGCTAATGCGTTGTTTATTTTCAATAAACAATACCGCCATACGTTTGCCGACAGAATTACGTGTAGCATCCGCCATCAGCTTACCACCCGCACTATCCAGTGTGATGTTTACCTCTGCGCCACCTGTATCCTGACTAAAGCCAGAACTTGCATTTTGTACACGTTCACCGGTCAAAATACGGTTGCGATTTAATAATAACTGACGCCCACTATCCAATGATTCATACGCAAATACTTCTGTACCTGGCGGTAATGGCTGACCATTATATTTTCCTGTGTAGCGGTCAATATATTGATCGTTCTGGTCTGAAACCAAACGGAATTCCAGATTCGCTGTACGGCCTAAAACACGTTTCGCTTCGGCAGTATCCTGTACGCCCGGTAATTCCACCACGATGCGGTTATTACCCTGAGTTTGTACCAGTGCTTCTGCCACACCCAATTCATTAATACGATTGCGCAGTGTGGTTAAGTTCTGATTTACCGCATAAGACTGAATTTCCTGACGACGAGCATCGGTATAAGTCAAACGCAAGCTTGAACCGTTATCCGTTGCCACCGCCTGTTGGGTGAATTCATTGCCATTACGACGTAAGAAATCCATCGCTGCATTACGGTCAGTATTATTGGCAAACTGAACGGTAATCGCATTGTTATTGAGTGAAAGACTATTGAACTTGATGTTGTTGTCGCGGAATTGACGACGAATATCACTTGCCGATGTTTCCATACGTTGCGCAATGGCTTTGTCCATATCAACTTCAAGCAGGAAGTGGACACCACCGCGTAAGTCAAGACCAAGCTTCATCGGCTTCGCCCCAATCTTCTGCAACCACTCTGGAGTTGTGGGTGCAAGATTGAGTGCTACCACGTAGTTTTCACCTAAATCACGACGTAAGACATCCTGTGCTTTCAGCTGATCTTCAGATGAACTTAAACGCAACAAGACCGCATTGGCACTGAAGCTATTGTCATGGCTTGGAATATGGGCAGTTTTTAAAATTTGCTCTGCTTTTTGTACAATGCTCTGATCAATTTGAGTACCGGCTTTGGCACCTGAAATCTGAACAGCAGGTTCATCTGGATACAAACTTGGCAGCGCGTAGAGTGTACTGATGATGAGTACAACCACAATCAGTACATATTTCCATGCAGGGTAACGCATTCGCTTTCTTCTTAAAATGAAAAAGTCGTGCAACATGCACGACTGTTTTTATGATTAAAGGTTATTTAGAGTGCCTTCAGGAAGAACTGAAATCACACTTGCGCGTTGAATTTTAACTTCATTACCACGATTCAGTTCAACTACCGCATAATCACCTTCGATTTTAGTGATACGGCCCATCAAACCACCCGCAAAAACGACTTCACTACCAACACCTAGACTCTCAATGAGGGAACGATGCTCTTTGGCACGTTTAGATTGAGGACGCCAGATCAAGAAATAAAAGATCGCAATAAATACTGCAATCATCAGTAAGTTGGTGACCATGCTTGGGCCTTGTGCCGCTGCTGGTGCTGCGTGAGCAGAAGAAATTAAAAAGCTCATTTCGATTTCCTAAACTTAAAACCTAAATTAAAAAAGGATTGTCAAATCCTGACAAAATACGAGTTCGTTCTGCAATTTACCTTGTCTTTTTGTTGAGCGCAAATCTAGTTGCATCAATCTACAGGACAAGCGGGAACTTCTAAACCGCGACGGGTATAAAAGTCTGTCACAAATTCATCGAAAGTCCCGTGATCCAAAGCATTTCGGATATCTTGGGTAAAGCGCTGGTAATAACGTAAGTTATGGATAGTTCCTAACATCGATGCCAGCATTTCACCACATTTTTCAAGATGATACAGATAGGCACGAGTAAAGTTTTTGCACGTATAACAATCACAATGCAGATCAAGCGGACTTTGATCATGACGATACTTGCTATTGCGGATGCGAACCAGACCGTCTGTCACAAAGTAGTGTCCATTCCGCGCATTACGGGTGGGCATCACGCAGTCAAACATATCAATCCCGCGACGAATCCCTTCCACAATATCTTCAGGCTTCCCAACGCCCATCAGATAACGTGGTTTATCATGCGGCATTTTATTTGGCAGATAATCCAGCACCTTGATCATTTCATCTTTCGGCTCACCGACTGATAAACCACCAATGGCATAACCATCAAAACCAATCTCAAGTAAACCTTTCAACGACTCATCACGCAAATCTTCATACATGCCACCCTGAATAATGCCAAATAATGCATTGGTATTTTTCAGTTCATCATGATGATGGGTTTTACAGCGTTTTGCCCAACGTAGCGAAAGTTGTAAAGACTTTTGTGCTTCTTCATGGGTTGCAGGATAAGGCGTACACTCATCAAATATCATCACGATATCCGAGTTAAGCACCTGCTGAATTTCCATAGAGATTTCAGGGGACAAAAATACTTTTGAGCCATCAATCGGTGAACGGAACGTCACGCCTTCTTCTTTAATCTTACGCATTGCGCCGAGACTAAACACCTGAAAACCACCAGAATCGGTCAAGATTGGTTTATTCCATTTGATGAAATCATGCAATCCACCATGCTCTTTGATGACTTCAAGACCAGGGCGCAAGTACAAGTGGAAGGTATTACCCAAAATAATTTGTGCCTGAATTTCTTCAATGTCACGTGGCAACATGCCTTTGACCGTACCATAAGTACCCACGGGCATAAATACAGGAGTTTCAACGATGCCGTGTTCAAGAGTCAAACGGCCACGACGGGCGCGCCCCGACTGACCTAATTTTTCAAACTTCATGCAACTTTCCAAATCGAGGCGAAAAAACAGTTCGCTGATGGCTAAAATAAAGAGCGCTATTTTCCTAGATTTATGCAGGGAGTTCTACTACTAAATGTTATGAGATCGATAAAAAGCCAAATTCTACGATCAACTGTACCTAATATTGCTTTGTCGGTTAGATTGAAGAGCGTGATTCATCACTCAGGATAGAGCAATGATCACTTTATTCAAAACCAGGATTTAAAAATTAGGACGATAATCAAAACTTTGCGCAGCAGCATGATCACGAAATGGACGAATCGATTTCTTGCCTAAGGTTAAAGTATTAATCATATTATTGGGAAATACTTCAATATGATTATTAAACAGTTCGACATTGCGGTTAAAAATGGTGATGGCCGCACTGACATTATCATTTTGCTCATCAATCTCATTCATCATACGTAAATAGATTTCATTGGCTTTGAGTTCAGGGTAGTTTTCTACCACTACATTCAAACTACGCATTAATTCTTTATTTAAGTTTTCAATACGTTGCAATTGAGCAATATCTGTATGATCGACATTCAGGTTAAGAATACTTTGGCGTAACTCAGTGACTTTTTCCAAAGTGCCTTTTTCAAAACTGGCATATTGTTCAACCATTGGTGCAAGTTCGTCCAATACTTTTAATTTTTGCCGTTCATAAGTCGCTACATCAGCCCATGCGCGTTTGGTTGCATTAAAATGCAATACAATTTTATTGCGAATGAAAATACCAAAAATAATAATGACTAAAATAATGAGCAGAAAAATCCACAAACCCATCGTATTCCCCAAAATTGTTATTTTAAAAAAGTGCTGAGATCAGAACACAGTTGTTCATAATGTTTTAATCGAAAGGTGCGTAAATGTCCACGCAAACTTGAAATATCCTGAATTTCTCGTGCTTTGGAACTGACTTCAAATAAATCTGCCTCACCTAAAAAGCACATCATATTTTGATGAGAATGAAAAATCAGTTCACCTTTACGCGATTTAAAAAAATCAGACAAGCGCAGTAATAATGCAGGATTAAGTGTTTTGACCAATTGTAGTTGATCCATCCCATAAATCTGTAATTGCTGATTAATCTGGATATCACTACTGTTCCAGCGGACTTCGTATGGGAAACCAATGTCCCGACGTAAATTAGTTACCGCAAGTCCGCGTATTTGTGTCTCAAAGATAAAAACGCCCCACTGATTTTTTTCTGTACGACGAATAGTAACTTTGTCTCCATCTGCATCATGAATATGCGTTTCTTCGATATAGGTATATTGGAAAATAAAAGCAGGATATTGATGGTTCTCATCATCACTGATATTTGCACTGGCATACCACGGAATTTGATTGGAGGTGGAACCTTTATTAAACAGGGGAAAGCTATTTTTGAGTTGATTAATCAATGAGGTTGAACTCATGCCTAAAGGTAAATGTTCAGGAGTTCGCCCAAATTTTAAATGGTAGCGTGTTTCAATCGACTTTTCTTCCAGATAGCGAACAACTTCTTGAATAGCATCATCTGTTTCATAAAGAATAAAAGCTAAAAACAATAAAACAATACCATTAAAAAAACCAAAAATAAAAGGCAAACCTATGCTGGGCAAAGCAAACATGGCAAAGAAACTGAGGGCACCTAGCAGCATCAGAAACTTGGGTAAACCATTGTCAAAACGGAGTGTAGGATGATCTCCCCATGGATGCAGTTGATCCAAAATTTGCTGATGCGTTTCGACTTGTTCGCCAATCTCCCAAAGCCGCGCAATATTACGAAATACATGCGCATTTTTTTTACGACGAATATGTAATGCGCGTTGTAAGCTCTCGACTGGCATCTTGATGATTTACCTTATTGGGCCTGATCGATCAACATGGCGTCGCCATAACTAAAGAAACGGTATTTTGATTCGACTGCATGGGCATAGGCTTTCAGGATATTGTCACGATTTGAGAGTGCCGAAACTAACATCAATAAGGTCGACTCAGGCAAATGAAAATTGGTAATCAAGCGATCTACCACACAAAACTGATAACCTGGATAGATAAAAATTTGAGTATCGCCTGTCCAAGCCGCAATCTGACCCTGATGTGCTTGTGCTGCGCTTTCCAATGCACGAGTTGCAGTCGTTCCAACAGCAATGATTTTATTGCCACGTGCCTTTGTTTGACGAATTAACTTGACAGTGGCATCTGGTACATCACACCATTCACTATGCATAGTATGATTTGTAATATCATCTGTACGCACAGGCATAAATGTTCCCGCACCGACGTGCAAAGTGACAAACGTTTTTTGAATGCCTTTTTGTTCTAGTTTTTTGAGTAAATCTTCATCAAAATGCAAACTTGCAGTTGGTGCCGCAACGCTGGCAATTTTTTCAGGATCATGAAACACCGTTTGATAGCGTTCTGTATCAATGGCTTCCGCTTCTCGATTAAAGTAGGGTGGAATGGGAAGTTGTCCATAACGATCTAAGACTGACAATATAGGTTGAGAAAATTCCACCACAAATAAATTCTCATGACGGCCTTGTACAACGACCTTGACTCCATCTTGACCCATAAATAGCTCTGCGCCCGCTTTCGGGGTATTGCTGGCTTTTATATGGCAATGGGCAATGGTTTGATCCAGCATACGTTCAACCAAAACTTCAACGGCGCCACCACTTGCACGTTTACCTTTTAAACGCGCTTTCATGACTTTGGTATCGTTTAAAACCAGTAAATCACCTTCATTTAATAAATCGACAATCTCGGTAAACATACGATCGTGATATTGACCTTGTGCATCTAAATGAAGAAGACGCGAAGCACTGCGTGATTCAAGTGGATAACGAGCAATAAGTTCATCTGGAAGATCAAAGTTAAAGTCTGAAAGCTGCATAATACGGGACATTACAAAATTTGCGCCTAGTATAGTCTTTTTGGCTTTTGGAAGGGAGTCATGATGATTTTATCCTGATAAAAGTTTGTTTGCTGCAAAAGTAGGCAATAGTTAGAGTCTTGTCGTTGACAAGTTTTTAAAACACGCTATTATACGCAACACAAAGCAAGCATCAGCTCTCCCGAGGTGGTGAAATTGGTAGACGCGGTGGACTCAAAATCCACTGTCAGCGATGACGTGTCGGTTCGAGTCCGACCCTCGGGACCATTGATTCTTAACAGAATTTTAGATAAACCCCGAAACCTTGATATATAAAGGTTTCGGGGTTTTGTCGTTTCTGGGGTTTGTGTTTTTTTACGGTATTTTTCGGGATTATTTGGTATAAGTTTCCACCCGTTTTCCACCCGCAGAGTGATTTTGTAGCTCTGTTCTGTCTACATAAAAAAGGAGTGTTGTTTTAGATGAGTATTTCGGTTTATCAAAAACCAAATAAAAAGTGGAAGGCAGATGTTGAACTTGAAGGCCTTCGTAAAACAAAAACATTTGATAAGAAAATTGATGCAACGAACTGGGGGAGAGCAGCTGAACGAGATCTGATATTAAATGCTGCTACAGAAGCAGCTTTACAGAGCAAAGTAGTACTTACATTGCGTGAAGCTCTACAGCGTTATAGCGATGAAGTTTCAATATTTAAAAAGACTGCCAAAAAAGAACGCCAACGTATAGAGTATTTTAAAGAAGTGTTGCCTAATGTTGATTGGCCACTCCAGACGTATAAGAGTGAATTTATTAAGCAGTGGGAAGATGCTGTTACCAAGAGATCTATACGCCCGTTAAAAGCATCGACCGTATTGCGTGATTATTCGTTGTTATCCTCATTTTTTAACTGGTGCAAGCTGGATAAAAAGTGGATTAACTTTAATCCTGTTCAGGAAATACGAAAACCAAAGAAGCCAGATAACCGGGAACGTCGGGTAGAAGAGCACGAACTAGAAAAAATGCTAATTGCATTGAAATATAAACCAGGTACTGTGCCAGAAACCAAAATGCAGGAAGTGGCTTTGATCTGGTTGATTGCTTTGGCCACGGGTATGAGATCTGGAGAGATTGTCAATCGTTTACCGCGTGATATTGTTTTGGCCAGTCGTTATGTTCAACTGGATGATACGAAGAATGGATCCTCCCGTAGGGTTCCTTTGGATGATTTTGCACTGCATTTGTGGTCATTGGCTATGAAAATTGATCGGAAGGGGAGTCCTAAAGTCTTTACTGTCAGCAATTCTTCACGGGATGCACTATTTAGAAAGGCCCGTAAACAGGCTGGTTTGGAAAATGCAGATTTAACTTTTCATGATTCACGACATGAAGCTGCTTCACTTATGGCCAGACGCATTAAAAATGCGCTGACTTTGTGTAAGATTTTTGGTTGGAAGGATCCAAAACAGGCATTGACCTATTACAACCCGACCAATGATGAGATTCTGGATGAGTTGAATCAAACAACTGGTTTAAGCCGGTTACTGGCTTAAAAAAGCCACCTTACGGTGGCTCTGGATTAATTGTATTTCACATTGGTTTTGTCAAATGCCATCCCGAATGAAATAACATCAGTAGCTTTCCAACGTGACACGGTACGGTCACTCCTCGCCGATGTAGGCAACTCTCGGCTCGGTGGGAAATGGTGATTGCTAATAATATGTCGCTTGGTGTAATCAAGTGAATATTTAAAATAATTGGCAATGTCCTGTTCATCCCAAAGCTGGCAATCGATAGGGATAATTGGTTTTGCATCAATCTGCTTCATAATTTTAAGAAGCGTTTTTTCAATAATAGAATCAATATTTATGGTCATAGTTTATCCTTATACTGCACTGGCTTGTGGTGCGCTATCAAGTGACTGAAAGTTATTGGCTCTGACTTCAGTGATATATCGTTCCTGGTGATTTTGATCTGTCCATTTACGTGTATGCAGTGAACCTTCAATGTAGACCTTGGAACCTTTCTTAAGAAATTGGCATGCGATTTCACCCAGTCGACCGTTGGCGACAATGCGATGCCACTCGGTTGATTCACGCCATTCTCCCGTTTGTTTGTCTTGCCATTTTTCTGATGTAGCAATGGAAAACTGGGCATGGCTGCCACCATTTTGAAATTGTTTTGGAATTGGATTTGCTCCAAGTACACCCACCAGTATGACTTTGTTGACTCCTCTCATGGTTTGTTCTCCTGGTCTAATTCACAACGGCATTTACCTAGGCGAAAATATTCAATTGGTCCCGGTGCATCTATTGGTGAAAATTCACCACGATGAAACTCATAGGTTTTATTTTTAGCTTTAATTTGAAAAACATCGCCATCGATTCGGATGATTTTTCCAGTAAACGCTCGTTGGTTTACACTCAAGCGACCTTCACCGATTGGTCTACTTGTTTCAATCATGCAGTTGACTTCATCACTGACCTTAAATGAATCAAAATCAGGAAGAATAAGACCGCCACATTTACAGTGATATTTAGACATGATTTTTGCCCTCCAAGCCTTGTTCTTTACGGGCTTTTGTTCCTCAATATCATGAATATCAATTGCTAGACGTATAGCTTGATTTGCTGCATCAACCATCGTGGTAGCAAAAATCCACTGGCAACGGTAATGTCCACCAATAGAACAAGAGAGAAACTTTCCATCTTCTGTAAAACTAAAGCCTCTTGGAATTGCTATATGTAGATTTACTAGAAATTCAAAGTTGCTATGATTAAGAACTAGATCATTGGCATGTTCTTCATTCCAATCGCGGTCAGTGTATTTATTTATGCTGTCTATAAACTCCTTTAATTGAGGATATTGCTCAACCAAATCAGTAGCGTTTTTAGAGTCCATATCCCCCAGAAATTCTTCAAAGCCTTCAGGAACTCTGTGTGCAACATTTAATGTTGGTACATGTAAAATAGTGCTGAAATGAACATTGTTGTTAAACATGTCTTTAGCTAACTGAGATGTAAACTTTTCACTTGCTTGGTTTTCTACGTTAGAATCGTTTTGCATAATTGCTCTCCGGTGATTGTGTGACACATGCAGAAGCGGCAACTTCTGTATGTGTTCTTAAATTAAAGGCATTGAAATAAATGGCTGTAAAATCTGTGACCTCTAAGATCCATGCCTAATTTTTCGTACAATAAAAATAGGTTTTCATGGTCGAGTTGACCTAAAGCCCATGAAAAGGTTTCGTATTTATTGGGCATGAGAGCCAATCGATCAATTTTTTCTTGGACATATCCTGCGTCATTTGGGAATTTTTCACGTAGTACTTCAATGATTTTTTGACCTACATAATCTAGGTCTTGTTGTGTTGGCATAGCTCTCTCCTTCAGTTGAGGGTATAAAAATTAATGATCGATACGTTGACTCGCTTGGATCTCTTCGGATGATGCAAGTCTTAGCTCTGATTTATGAAAGTGTTGAAGAAGTTCATCTTTACAATGACAGACAAAATTGTTCATAAAGACATTGCTTTCACTAAGAATTTCCCAAAGTTTAGGTTTGGTTGATTTATTCACTCGAACAACTTTGTCTCCAATTTTAAGTTCCTGTTGTGGTTGTTCTTTATCAATGAATGGCAATTCGTTTGGATCAAGTTCAGGCAATTCTTGTGTAATCATGCTTGTGTAACTCCATAACTTGGGTTGGAAAAAATCCAGCATTTGACGGTGCGACGACGGTCGGGCATTTCACTGTCGGCATTGAGGTTTTTCACGTTGTCTGCTGGATATCTGTTTGAGCTGACAGCTCGGTTAGATTCGATGAATTTGTAGCGTTGTGATGATTTGAGTAAATTTTTCATCACGGTAATTTCAGGCAGCTTCTGGTACTGCATGGCAGCCACTTTATAAATTTCATTAAGATTGATGGCCACGGTTTGGGCATCGTTATCATGGTGGTTCAGACTAAATGCGCTAGATCTGCCACTTTGTAGATATTCAAAGGCTTCCCAGAACTGTTCCACTTCCTGACAATCACCATTAAGCTGATCGACTCTGGCTTGAGCCATATCCATGAGCATCGTTTGTGCTGAAGCGACTTCTTCATAGTCCAGATAGCCATTGAGTACATGCTCTGCGATCGCTTCAATTAAAGCTGCAATCTGGGCATGGCAAAGTGCAATCCGGGTATGGGTAATGCCGACATGGTGATATTGATCTTCTAGGCTCTTTAAGCGTTCCTGATAAGTATTGAGGATCTCGTTTTCTTTGCGTAGACAATGGGTCATGTAGGTACATGCATCTTCTAGCTCAATGCGGTCGAGTGAGTCGACAATACGCTTGGTTTCGAGTGACTGGCCTTTGCGATCAAACGCTAAGTGTAAAGTACGAGTCAAAATCGCTTCAGATGCTGCAATCGCACTATTCTGTGAAATCATGATGGCACCACGGAAAGGTGGCTCATAGGTTTCATTGCCCGCAGTCTTTAAACCTTTGGAGCGAATGGCACGGCCGTTAAAGGCATCTTTGAGTTCATCCCAACTGAACTTGGCTTGTTTGACGCTATTGCCTTGGGCATCATTACGGTCGCCCTCGATGAGTACCACTGGAAGATTGGCGATTTGGGCAAAGTTACGGTAAATGGCCACGTTGGTGGATTTGTTGGCATCAAAGCCTTCGTAATCTTTACGGCCAGAGAGTTTCCATAAAAATTCGATCAGGCGTGATTTACCTGCACCCGCTTGGCCAATAATCTCGATAAATGGATATGAGCTATGTATCGAGCGGATTTGTTCGGCAAAGTAAGAGCCTGTCCACCACGCCAGAGCGATGAGACCTTTATCACCCCGGACACGATAAAAGTCTTTCCACCAGAATGGCTTAAACTCTTGTTTAGGGTTTATGACAATATATGGTGTTTGTGCCAGTGTTTTAACTTCCATACGTTTAACTTTGAAATAGTCATGTTCATTGATATGAACAATATTGCCGTCATGGACTGCATAATCATTGAAAATATAAGTTTTGAACTCTTTTGAATAACCGATGAAATCTGTGGTATTGACCCGTTTTATATTTTCTGTACGTGGTTTGATGTAATTGATCAATTGAGCAGTAGATCCAGTCCACCATGCACCTTCATAAACACCAAGCAAACGATCACTAAATTTTTCAGCATTTTTGATCATGCTTGAGGTAAATGTGATATTGAAATCAACCTCTTTTCCCATGACTTGAACGAAATACCAAGATTCATCAGTGATTTCATTACGTTGGAAATAAATAGGTTTAATTAATCGATTACAAACTTCTTGAACAGCAGAAGCATCACGTAAAGCTTGTTCACGTTTTTGTTCGTCATGCATATCAGCAAGGCTTGGATTATCAATCGCTTCTTTTTCGATACGATCTAACGCTTTGTTATATTTGTCGTAATCCAGGTTAAAGCTATATAAATGATAGTTGTGCTCAAAAAAGAATGTCTTTTGGCGACCTTCTTTGAAGTTGTAAATCAGCAGTCCTGCTTGTTCGGCTGATTCGGCAATGAGTAGTTCACCGTAATGACGGTACTTGGCACGTTCCTCACTGTGGAGTAGGTCGTGCATCAAGAGGTCATTCCAGTCTAGGTTTTTGCCTTTGACCTGATGCGGTGGTAGAGCGGCTGAAGATGCCCATTTTTCCTGAAGGGCTTTGAGGTGAAATTTCTTGGCTGTATCTCTGCCTGTTTTGTCGTTGTCAAATGCCCAGATTAAACGTGGTTTATCTTTCTTCAGTTCATGGCAGCGTTCTTCGATCAGTTTGAGTAATACGGATGGATAGTTACTGGTGGTCATGGTAGCAATAGCGGGCTGACCAGCTTGAATCAGTGCGATTGCATTAAAGATGCCTTCAGTTATCCAAAACGATGAAGCATTGCAAAGGGTGTCAAGGTCATGAAGCGTCCAGTACAGACCTTTGTACTCACCTATAAAGTTAGCCTTTTGACGGCCAAAGCGTTCTGGACGGTCGATAAAGCGTTCCCAATAAATACCTTCAGCCAGTTTGAAACGAACTGTACCGGTGTAAAGTCCTGGATATTTTTTTTCGTGGCTAAAAGTGTCCTGAGTGTATCGACCTTTAAGCGGTGCAATATCAAGTCCACGACCATGACGTAAATAGGCATCCGCTGCGGCATGAGGATTGACCTCAGTCTTTGGAAATTCTTTTGACCAGTCCTTGAAGAGATCTTCACAAATATCTTTGACGTGTTCTTCATAACCGCAGTTATTTAAGCGACCGCATTTCACCACACGTGGGGTAATAGCGTGGGTGTAGCATTCTTTTTTGCTGCACTGTGGGCATATCCCTTGTCTGTACCAGTCACCTTCACGTTTAAAGTTGAAGATCTGGTTAAGACGTTCGTCTATGCGTCTGGAAATATCTGTCATGAATCACTCAATTGTAAAGCCGTGTTTTAGTTTTTAGTGTGTTTTGCAGTAAGGATAACTTCTTGAAAAACTATGCTTTACAATCCGTTGCCGCGCATTTTTCAAGGAAGGCATCTAGCAAAACACGGGTCTTTTTTTTGCGTGATTCGTAGGCTGCTTTTTCGATTAGCTCTAACTCGCTGTCTGTCACCCGGACAGCAATAATGTTGTCGCGATTCTGTTTTTGTAATTGAAGGTTTTTGGTTGGCATGTTTAAATCCTCATTAATCGTGACTTAGTGACTAAGTAAACATAAATTATCACGATAAAAGATGATTTGAAAGTGCTTTTAAGGAAAAAGTATGAAAAATGATGATTTAAATAATCGTGGTACACGTTTACGCGATGAAAGAAAGCGTTTGGGGATCAATACTCAAGATGAACTTGCTGAAATATTAAAGGTAAAAAAGAATTCAATTGTGCGCTACGAGAAGCATAATGCACCGCTTGATATGGATCAGCTCGATTTACTGGAAGATCATGGGTTCAATATCGAGTTTATTTTATGGGGAAGTACTGAGATTAAAAGTAGTGATTTACCTGAAGATGAAATTAATTTGTTGAATCTTTACCGGGCTTTAGATGTAGATGCAAAGAAAGGGTTGTTATTGATTGCTGACACTTACGCCCAGCAATCAAAGAAATAGGCATTATTTATTGGATGGCTCTTTGAATGTCGACAACCTGCTTATGTAAGGTGATAAACATAGCAGAGAGTTCTTCTGCTTCCAACGCAATGTCTTGCTGCATTTTGGTTAAAAGTGATAGCGTCAATTGTAAATTTTCTATTGGTTTTTCAATTTCTATCAGTTTTTGTTCCGCGGTCATTGCTTTTGTGTCGTGAATATCGATAAGACTGTACATATTTCTCCTTCCTCTTAAGAAGTCGCTATTTTGCTGAATGTCGGCTTAAAAAAATACTAGGGTGCGACAATTATAGTCGCACTATTTCACTTGAATATGTAACTAATTCAACATAAGCGGTTGATGAGTTTTAAACACCCAACATTTCAAAGTTTTCTGGGTCAATACACTACTGACCGCGTAGTTATGCTGCATATACACAGGGTAGGGGCTTCGGCTTTGCATGAGTATGGCTGAAAGCTGTGTTTTGGGTGGTAAGCCTTCAATGCTCTGGTAGACCTGTGTCATGTTGAGTGCCAGGATCTGTTCGCTACGGCTGTGATTGAGTCGTTCGATGCCATAGTGCTGTACGCTCTGCCAGAAGTCGCTGAGGGTTTTATTCTGGGTGAGGTTTTTGGTATCGAGTGATAGACACGCCACGGGGATGACTTCCCGACACAGTTTGGCGCGGTCGTGCCAGATGACTTCGGCATCTTGCATCATGCCGCTGCCGTTGTAATGGATCTTACTGACGGTGTAGATTGGCCCGCCTGCTTTGAGCTGAACCGTAGCACCGACATGGATGTGTGAATGGGTGCCTTGTGCGTTGTAGAGCATGGCTGCCATTTGGTTAAAGGTGTTGATGTAGGCTTCTTTGATACGTGCAGCAGCAGCTCCAGTAAAGCCCATGACCAAGAAGATAAAACCATCTTTGGTCATTTCGTACATTGGACGAGGTTTACCTTGTTCATCCAAATATTCAGCGGGCTGAAAATTCAGCTCGCTAAAACTTGATGAACATTCCAATGATTCTAACTTCTGTAAGACATTTTTATGCTGTTTACCGAATAACTCCGCCACTTTTAGACTGGTGGTTTTGACTTGTTCATTCTGGATAAATACAGCATCGTCGATTTGAATGAGTGCGTTCATGGCTCATACTCCCCAAAATAAGGTTGAGAAGGTAAAGCCCGCCACACTGATAAAGATGGCTGTGTCGGTGAGATTTTTGAGAATTCGTTGACGTTTGATTTTGCGCTGGCGTTTTTGATAAGCCGCCATATCGTAAATAGGGGAATGTTCTTGTACTGTTTTTGAAGTGCACGAGTGCATAGAAGCGAATGTTTTCATTTGCTTGTCCTGTTAGTCAAGTTGTAAACCTGACACCATCACTTCTCACGGTAATGGTGACAGACTGAACAGGGGTGAGAATACCGTCCTAACAGGTAACGGCCAGCCCGAAAGCTGCCCTGTCCAGCCTGCCAAAAGGCAGCAAAGCTGAATTTTACGCAAAAAAATAGCCCATGGCGGACTTTTTGCGCCTGTTAGTAAAATATTTCAGGTTCTCACGCCTGACCAGAGATTTTGCTCTGGTAAAAATAGAGTAACTTAGTTACTATTTTGGAGTCAATACTTTAATTTAAGAATAATTTTTGGTGGGGTTTATAATGTTTAAAAAAGTATTAGTCGCTATGATCGTGTCTATTTGTTTTGTTTCTTATGCGGAAGCTCGTGGTAATCAGCCTTGTTCTAAAAGCAAAGGTGGTGTGAAGGCCTGTACTGCTGAGGGTAAATTTTTATGTAATGACGGCTCCGTCAGTGCTTCAAAAAGAAAATGCGGTAAGGTTTGATTACAATGGGCTTAAATTTTAGAAAAAGTTTTAAAGTCGCACCAGGTGTAAAACTTAATGTGAGTAAGAAAGGAATTAGCAGTGTTTCTGCTGGTGTTAAAGGCGCACGTGTTAGCGTTGGAAAAAAAGGCACTCGAACTACAGTCGGTGTACCAGGAACAGGATTGTCGTATTCATCGCATAAGTCACATAGTAAATCTGATTATGATGAAAGTAGCGATACTTGGTTTATATTTAAAATTTTCTTTTGGGCTGTTTTGATTGGGATAGCCGTAGTTTTATTTTTTTTCTGATAGTGACCTGAAAAATGTCTAAAATTAAGTATTTCGTTCCTTTATCATTGTTGCTTTTAAATACCTCCGTTTTTTCAAAATCAGCTGAAGATGTTTTTCTAGATATGCGGGTTGCAGATAATGTTGGCGCAATATATCCATTTGATGAAAATGATGATCCTAATAAACAGCTTGGTAGACCGAATCAGTATATTTCAAAAATAAGTTGGGCCGATGAACGTATAGATCCACATGATTTTTCAGAAGAAAATGAGGATGAAATTAGCGATTTAGATCCCACACAGTTCAAAGGTGGAACAATTGAAGGGTTTAAAAACATAGCAGATTTAAATAGACGTTATATATACATTAAAAACATTACTTTGAATGCTCCTATGTTGAATCAGTATATGTATAAAAAAGGTCTGTTTTTAATGCGATTAGATAAAGATTTTACACCTACGCAAGCTAAAGATTATGAAAAAGAGTTTAATCGAGCAGTTAGATGATTAAAGCCCTATTGTTAGGGCTTTATTTTTATCCGACGATATAAACAAATAAGGCACTACTGATCGTCATGCCAAGGATCATCCCGATCAGGACTGGATATAGCCACATGGATCCACCACTTGTACTTGATCTTTATGATTTTTGATGGTATCCAACAACATTTCTTTATCTTCAGTCTTAAGCTCTTCACAGACTATAATGACCAATGGTCGTTTTAAACGGGTAAATTGATAATCCAGCATCATCCATAAAATGAGTAATGCCACAATAAAAACAACAATGAAAAAAATCAGAAAATTTGTCATTAGTAAAATCTCTTGGAAAGTTTTTCTTGTGTATTTTTGCATTCGATACAAAGGGTAATAGAGCCATAGCGTTGACGTTCCACTGGAATGTCATTGCCACATTCTTCACATTCAGTGAGCGATGCCTGACTAAAATCTTTGGGTTGAATTTGAACCTGTTTAAGTTGTAGTTCTTGTGCGAGATCTATGTTGTCGGGCATGTGCTTCTCCCTGCATTTTTAACATGATCAGAAACAGGTAAATGAATTTCTGGATTAGGGATAGAGGGAGGGGATAGCTGGAACTTGAGTTCCATAAATCCTATGGCGGTAAAACCACATTCTAGATTTTGACATTGACCTCTGTAACGTCGCAGTACAGGGCTTTCTTGTTCACTATGACGTATAGAAAAAGCAGAGCCACAGTGTGGACATTTCAAAGGCTTTTTTCCTGGCATATATAATCACCATATATCGATATTATGTTTTACAATGATAATACATAATCACTATAAATAGTGATATATGATTGCATATGTATCGAAAAATGATGCCTTTTTATAGTCCTTGCTTACCCCAGCAAGGACTTTTTTTATTTCCCTTTTTTTGCTTTATCAATACGAGCCTGATATTTTTTTAAACCAGTCGTAGCAGTTTTCTTAGTTTGATAAGTGGTGGTGTGCTTATAGGGATGGCTTTGATCACCTGAGGTCAATTTTAAATCCTTTCCATTCTCCCGATAAAATACTATTACTCCGGTATAATCTGCCCAGTTTCGGCCAGTTCTCTTCTTTTTTTGTTTTTTTAGTTCTTTATCCTGATCTTTATCTGGTTCAAATAAACTGGACACATCATCAGCATTTGGGATTTGAACCTCTAATTCAACGCTTGTGGTATAGCCACTATCATTTAATGTATGGGTAACATTGGTTCCGAGCCAAATAATGTCATCAATTTGAGGTTTTAATCCAGAGAAAATAAATTCCTGTTCGGGAATCAAATTAGGCTGGCCAAAGGCAAAGGTATAAGAGAGTTTTTGTGAAGAACGTTTGCACCGGTTATATTCTGCCTGAGCAGCTAGTTCAGCAGTTTTTTTGTCCCGGTGTACATAACGGATCTCTTTGAGATTGTCTTCATTGTCACCAATCACGACATAGAGCTTTTTGGATTTATTTGTATCGTAGTAATAGGCCTTTACTGCGCTAATGCGATCTGTTCCTGTGCCTGTGGTATAACTATGACTATCCCCATCTGCTCGATAAATCATGGCTGTCGGCAAAGTTAGGCCAGAAGCAGTTTGGCTAGCACCCCGTGGTAATAATATGAGATGACCATTTTTAACCGTAGCAATCGCATCATGTTCATCGGCTATCCGGGTAATCAGATTTGCATCACTTTCATTTTGTGCAATGTATTTAATGTTCTCTGAAGCAAATTTTTCATGGATAATCACTTTGAGATTATAACTTTCACCAATACTTTGAAAGATTTGCTGGAGAGTTAGGTTACTCCAGGCACGTTCACGCTTTTGCTTTAAGCCTTCAGATACATCATTACTAAATGCTGTAATGGTTAAAACATCTGGT
The DNA here is from genome assembly GCF_003938865.1 of Acinetobacter sp. FDAARGOS_515. Classification (NCBI taxonomy): domain Bacteria; kingdom Pseudomonadati; phylum Pseudomonadota; class Gammaproteobacteria; order Moraxellales; family Moraxellaceae; genus Acinetobacter; species Acinetobacter sp. FDAARGOS_515. Next base: position 1,940,877 of record NZ_RKIX01000003.1, read on the forward strand.
GCACCTCGATGTGTAACAGACTCAACTTTGTATTTACCCTTATCCACCAATCCACTATTAGACCACCCTAACCACACTTGAATAATGGCACCTTCAGATGGAATTTCGAGTTGCCCATCAGAATCATCTAGTTCAAGATCAACAGAATCGACCACTAATCCACGATTATCCTTGAGGGTTAATGACATGAGTCGATCAATAACAAGAGGGGAAATGTCGTTGCCATCGACCTCAAGCCTGTAAATTGGAAAGGGGTATTGAGTTTCAGATTGATAGGTATCTGCTGCATCATTTAACCGACTTACAACTTGAGTTTCCATTTATATCAACCTGTTTAATGCACCAGCTGCCATACCAATTAAACTACCTAGTAGAGTTGGCTGCCATTCTTTGATGACCTTTAGAGTGATAGTGAACTCAGTTTTACGTGCTGCACCATCTTTAAAGAAAAAAGTTTTGGTTTCATCTAGACTATCAATAATGACAAGACCGTAAATTTTCCCTGTACCTTCAATTAGAGTATATGCTTTGCCTGTATCGGCCATTTTCCTGATCTGATCTAGCGTGACACGGCTTTGAGTAATCTCATGGTAAATGACACCTTTTAGGGTAATAGTGTCTTCCCCTTTGCCAGTAAATTGATAAGCTGGTGTAGCTCCAACTCGACTATTACTAGGATGTCGCCAATTGGTGACACGCTGTAGTTCCTGATATGAAGTTGTACGTAGCGAGAATACAAATAAACCTAAAGCCATCATCATTATGATTTACTCCGTATCCGTTAAAAATCTGCGTCGTGCTTCAACCTCTTCCTGTTGAATCCGTTGCAGTTCAGCACGTAAAGCACGTGCAGTTTCACGTACAGGTTGACCATGTTCAGCTTTGATGGTGATCTGGATCGTATCTTGGCTAATGAAGCTGGCGGCTCGTTGAGAGCGTATAGGCGTAACTGGCGTAGTTTTGACAGTAGCTCCCGTTCCTACAACATTCTGGGTAGCTTGTTGGGTAGCTTTGACTGGTAAATTATGATTTTGAGCAATCCCCATGGCCATACCTTGCATGGTGTAATCGCCGATACCCATAAATACACGTGAAGGGGAGTGAATGCCCAAAACTCCTTTGGCTTTTTCAATGACACCACTGACCGCACCTGTAATGGCATCTTTGACTGCATTCACCTTGGACAATATACCGTTTTTTAGTCCTATTAAAATCATGGCTCCAAAGTCCGTAAACTTCGCGGGGAGATCGATCCCGAACCAGGATAAAACTTTTGCAAATGCTGAATAGAATAAACCGATAGGAGACCAGTTAATAATGAGAGCTGATACACCTAAAATACCACCATTAAATGCTGTTTTAATCGAAGTCCAAATTCCACTGAAGAAACCCTTGATAGGTTCCCAGTTTTTATAAATGAGATAAGCTGCTCCAGCGATCGCAGCAATTACACCTATCACCACCAGTCCAACTGGTGAAAATATTGCCCCTAATGCCCCAAACCCAATTCCCAGAGTAGAGATGGTCATTTTCAGCATAGCAATCGGACCAAGTAGTCCAACGATACCCAAGGCTAAGGCACTGACTATTGCGATGATGGCAATACCCGCCACTGCTATTTTTACCAGTGTGGAAGCTAAAGCCGGGTTACGTGCTGCCCACGCTTGAACAATAGTCATGATTGCATTGAATTTGCCTAGCATTGTATTGATCGGGGGTAATAATACATTGCCAATAGTAATGGCCAAGCCTGCCATTTGATTCTTGGCTAATTGGATATTATTTGCCGTGGTTTCTGCACGTGCTGCATATTCGGCTTGCATAGAGCCTGCATATTTAGATTTGTCTGCAACCATACCAAGATTTTTTTCCAAAGCATCCATATTGGTCAAAAGTGGAGCAATTGAACCTAATGATTCTGAGCCGAATAATTCCTTCAGGGCAGCAGCTTGTTTATATTTATCCAGCTTGGAAATTGATTTAATGACTTTTAATGTGGTTGCTTCGGCATCGGTTTGCATATCCTTGGCCACTTGGCCAGCATCTAGACCTAATGCTTTATATGCTGCTTTTTGGCTTTTGGTTGCAGACTCTCCAGCGACCAAAGCTAGCATCATATTTTTAATTCCTGTGGCCGCAACCTCTTCCGCCACACCCATACCGCGAATGGTTGCCCCAAGTGCTGCAATAGATCCTGATGCAAAGCCACCGACTTCACCTAAGGGGCCAATACGCTGAACAATGTCCATGATACCCTTGGCTGCTGCTGGTGTGTTGTTACCTAGATAATTGATCTTGTCTGCCAGATCTACAACCTGAGGCTGCGTCATTTTGAAGGCTGTGCGCATTTCTGCCATGGCTTGTCCAGATTCCTGTGCTGTAATGTCAAAGGCAACACCCATTTTTACAGCGGATTCGGCAAAACCTAATAATTCATTTTTGGCAATACCTGATTGTCCACCAGCAGCAACAATGGCAGCAATATCTTTTGCGGCCATAGGAAGTTTGGTTGAAAGTCGAATAATGTCATCGCCCATGATTTTAAACTGTTGGGGTGTATCGAAATTCACGACCTTTTTCACATCAGCCATGGCCGATTCATAATCAATGGCCAGATGCACTGGAATTGCCATAGCAGCTGCACCAGCACCAGCCACCATTAAACCTTTTTTTGCCAGATCCGATGCTTTGGCCATACGTGATTGCATTTGCTCATATTGTTTCTGGGCTTTCTGGTGTCGTTCCAAAGAATCTTTTTGTTTATTGATCTCCATTGTGGTGAGATGAATCTTGTTCTTCAGCTCTGATTCATCATCAGCCAATCTATCAATGCTAATACCTGTCTGATTGAGTTCTCGTACCAAGGCGGTCATTTCTGTACCTTGTTTTTTCTGAGCATCTTTAAGGCGTTTTTGTGCAGCTTCAGCTCGTGCCAACTCTTTGACCATTTGTTCTGTTGGTGCACCAATATTCATTGCAGTTTTAAGCTGCTTAATTGTTTCTTTATTTTTCTGAATCGCTTGTGACGTTTTTTCAGATTGTTCCTGAAGCTGTCGGAAACCTGTAACCTTGCGCTGCTGGGCTTCTAACGCTTTTAATTCTGCTGAAGTTTTTTTAAAGGCATCCGACAAAGTTTTAGAGCCACCGACAATTGTTTTCATGGGCCCTGTTAATTTATCGACTGCATTAAAAAGGACTTCAAGTTTTAAATTTGCCATGGGTGGACTCTATATTATTGTGATGAATGACGTTTGAGTGCCATACGATGCCATTTGCTCAGTTCACTTAGATCCATGTCATCATAGGTATTGGGTGGCCAGTGAAAAATAACGGCAATATTGGCAATTGCTTCATCGACGTTATCGACCAGCGTTATGCCGTCTGAGCCTTGATTTCCTGTTGTAAGGCTTTCGGGTACAAAAAAGTGACCAAATGTCCTCCCAATTGGGCAAAATCAACAGGATCCATTTGATAAATCTGTTGAGGGGTTAGAGCTGGAGAAGTTACCCGTGGCAGTACTTTACAAAGTGCATCCACATCATGCTGGTAAATGGCCTGTAGACTCGTACCACTTAATGCTTTTACGCCTGGCTTACGAATGGTGATTTGAGTAATCATATTGTCACCCATACGAATTGGCTCTTCTAAAGTCACTACTTCCTCATTTGGGTTTTTGATGAAGTCTTGATTTGTTGCTTGCTCAACTTGCAAATTCATACTGATCTATCCTAAAAACTAAAGAAAAAAACCTTGCACAGGACTGGCCTATGCAAGGGAAGGAAACTTATAAGCCAATGGCATTACGCTGTTTTTCAAGTCGATCAACACCGTTGATCACTTCCTTGAAGCCCAGAATGTCGATTTCAACTTCAACCACACCATTTACAGTCAATTTGTAATAAGTACAGTTGGTGACAACTTTATGCTCAGTATCTTCACCCGGTTCCTGGTCGCCCATGTCAATTTCTTCATGACGACCTTTAACGACAACCTCGACTGAATCCACTTCACCAGTATCATCACGCTGATATGCACCCGCAAAACGTGTGTACACACCATCAATTTTTTCCATGCCAAACTGACGAAGTGTTAAAAGCTCTAGGCCACCGAAAGTAGATTCAAGTACCAACCCGTCGTCACCAAAACCTAGATCGACCTTGACGGGTGCATTCATACCACCGCCACGGTAATCTTCGGTTTTACGTGTCAATTTAGGCAAAGTGACCGTTTTAATTTGACCTAAATAACTATTACCTTCATTGAAGTAATTCATGTTTTTAAGCTTGCTTGGTAAGGCCATGCATTAAACTCCTTAAGCCGTCACGGTAGCTGCAAAGTCAGCAAGATACTGATCTGTGATGCGTTGACGGAAAGTTAGATCTTCTAACGGTGGGACAGGGGTGTAGTCATAGTCGGTGACCAATTTGCCTGCTTTCAGGGTGTCCTTAGTGTTGGATTCAGGATCGAACCAGGCATCACCACCAATCATGTATTTGTTACGAACTAACTCTCGAATTTTGGCTTTTAGGCCTTCAATAATGTCGGTGGCCAGTGAGCCATGCAGCGGTAAATCATTTGCCCACATATGCGCTTCAGCGACGGTATCCGCCAATACCTGCGCTGTACGGGTGTAGTTTTCAAATGGGAATAGCGGATCATCCGAACATGTACGGGAACCCCAGAAGCGGAAACCATCATGCTGAATCAGAGTCGTGATTTCATTTTGGTTTAAATAACCTGCATCGGTCGCTGGATCCTGTAGATCCCAAGTCACATCTGCATCAATACCGGTTACACCAGAAACAGCCACGTTTGAAAGGGTTTTATGCCAACCGATTTCGTTGTCGATCTTCGCACGTAGTCCCATTGCAACAGCAACTGCTGGTACTGTTTCAGTTTGTGCTGTAGTTGTATTGAACGCCACGAAGTTTGGCCAGATGAGCATGAGCTCACGTGCACCAAATGCTTCACGATATGCAACAGCTTCTTCCTTGGTTTGACAGTCCCAGCAATAAGCATATGCAAATGCTCGTAACTTCTTGGCAATAACGACTAACTCAGTGGCCACAGCTTGCGTATCGAGTCCTGGTGCACCGATGATACGTGGTTGAACACCCAATTTAGATTTCGCTGTTAATAACGCCTTTAGGCCAGTGTATTTTCCTGTTGAAGTCACTGTGCCTACCACATTGGCCGTTTGTGTTGTTTCATCTACTGCGCTTGGTACACGTACCACGACACACATTGAGTTTGCTTGGTTGGCCATTGCTTGAAGAGCAGTGCGTAAGGTGCCTTTAGTACCAGCTTTAGCAATAGCAGCTTGTGTGTTAGTCAGTAGGACGGGAGTGTTTTCTGGAAAAACGTCTGGATCTGCGTCCTCGGCAGTGGCAACAAGGCCCTGTACTGCCGTGGCAATGGTACGAATTGGTCGAATCCCTTCGTTGATTTCGACGACTCGCACTCCATGGTGAAATGTATCTGCCATAAAAAAGCCTGTTTATTGAGGTTTTATTTCAACAAACAGGCTTGCATGAGATTGTGAAAAGTTTAAGTTGTGGATCATGTAAAAGCGGGGTTTACATGATAGGTTGATCTACCAATACGTCCTTCGTTAATTGATATAATCGAATATCAATCCAGCGTTGTTCTCCATTCATGTTTGCTGGAATATCAATTGGATTATCTTCATCAGCAATAATTGAAGCTGTTTCGATGTCAAACTTACGTTTAAATGTTCTAACTTCAATATCTCCATCTTGTAGTGTTTGATATTTTATTGCGCAAATTTTATTGCCATTAGAGTCACTTGGTACTTCGATCCACCAGCCTTCTTGCGCAAAGCCAAGCGTATTTTTTACTAGATAATGACCAGTTCCAATTTTTTCAAATAAAGGATTTTGCTCCTCTGCCTCATCATTACATTCAATATGATCTGAATATAATTTAACGATTGGTGATGCTGCTTTTAAAGTACCATCTGCTGTGACTGTTGTGTTTGATTCAGTCCAAATCTTAAACCAGCTTGAGTAATCTACGTTCCATGCTCCATATCTTACATAGATATTTCCCATTGATCTTTCAGCACCGTTAATTATAGATTTATCAAATGCATAATCAAATTGTACACTGTTCGGTTTTGATGCATGATCTTGAGCTGAAATCTGCTGTACTATATGTCCTGTGCCATTTTTGGGATAATTTTTATCGGTTGTCGCATCACTATTCGAACCGTTAACAAAATTGATTGCACCTAGATTTCTTAGATCATTTAAGTTTTTACCAACAATATTAAATGGTCTGTCACATATACTTTCTGTAGTATTAAGTGTTCCAAATCGGTTTCCGATTTTAATGATGTCATTTTTAAATGCAACATCAATTGATCCTGCAGTGTCTTTATAAATACCATACTTCGTAAATGAGAATATTCCATCAGTCGCTTTTACTTCTTCAAGAGAACTGAAGTGTTTTAGAGTCTTATCTGTAACGAATAAAGAGTTACCTTCAACAAAAGCGAAAGCAGCGGAAAATTCAGAATTAACTGATGTATAGAAACAATCAAAATGCCCACCTTCTAATGTAACTCTTGATTTGTTAAGAATTTGGAACATTGCATTTGCATTATACCAACTCAGATTCGATTTTTTATATTTGTTATGAACAACTTGTACACTTAAATTTTTAAAGATTAAATTTGAATTTTCAGAATGCAAATATGTGTACGCATGTATGATTTCAGAACCCATACTTAAAAACACAATATCAGATCCACGAATATCAAAGACAGATTCAGCAGGCTTACCGTCTTCACCGCAATGATCTACACCACAACTTAAAAAAGTCGAATACTGTAAAGAATAAATTTTCCAAGCACTGTATCCCTGTTTTGTATTTGTAGACCAACATGAGATAAAAGTATTTGATGTACCATTTGCAGTCCAATTAGTGTCAGTCGCACCAAGCCAGAATCCACAGTCAGCTGATGCCTGAACTCGTTCCCATGTCACCATCCAAGCATCAACAGTTTTTACTCCGTATTCACAATTAGATATTTTAATATTTTTAAACGAGCACATTGCAATAAGAGAAGAATATAAACCTATTCCTCTTTTTGCTAAAGAAGAGTCATAACTGACAAAAAAACCATCAAGATGAGCATTGTTGACATACCAATTTTTTGTAGGAATAGCAATTAATACAGCATCGACATCGAAATTCATTGTGACATTATTAATTATCTTATTTCCAAGATTTAATTTATTGTTTGTCGTTTTTACAATTCCGCAAGTTGAGTCTTCACCAGTGCCAATAATTCTAGTGTCATTACTATAAATTAGTGGATATTGAGTATAATAAACTCCTTTCAGTTGTACTATAAAACCCAGATTAATGCATTTTTGTAGTGCTTCGCTGCTGTCAAAATTTTTATCATCTGCCTTTGCACCAGCATGGTCAGGTGTAATTATGTTATTTTCAACTTGTAGTACCCATCCATTCACACATAGAAAGCCATCATTTTCGTTTTTTCTCGACTCAACATAAACTCTTGTGCCACCGCCAAGATAAGGTTGTGCTAAAGCAAAGTTTGTCGGCATATGATAAGACTTCGAGTATACGGTGCGACCATTCCAAGCGATTAAATCGTTTAAATCATTTAAGCATTCAACTTTTCCCGTCGTATTTTCGTAGATATTTTGTTTTGCATCATTAACACTTTGAATAGTCGCCATGACAACACTAGCATCAATTTTCAATTCAAAATTGGCAGTATTATCAATTTGTAAAACTATTCGGATTGTCTTGATCTGAGCTGTACCTTGATCACCACTTGGTTTGTAAGTTGGAGGGTAGTTTGCATAAGCAACCATGTCGTTGCCAGCCCATAAACCAACTTCACGGATATTAAAGCCACCTACTGCTGATGGAATAACACCATCCGCTTCCAACCAATTTGGATTCTCTTTAGAGGGTGCAAGGCGGTTTAATGCTGTTCTATAAACTTCATTTACCATTTGCGTGAATTTTGCATCAGGCGTAGGAAGTGATCCATTACCATCGCCAAATGACATATGGGTAATACCGAGTTTCGTTCCATTTTGAATAGATTCCCGAAGTAATTCCAAACCTTTTTCAGTAAAAAGCGAATGATAAAGTGCTGCCATATTTTTATGCTCTATAGGGGATAAATACTGGTGATTTCATGCTCGTAAAAAGCAAAAACTGGATAAATTAGGGAATTGGGATCATCAATTTTCGGGTAGATGGTTACGTCATCACCGCCATAACAACCACATGCCACGTTGGTTTCACCTTGTACGTTGATGACATTGATCTCGATACCCTTCAGCTCACGTGTAAGAGGTTTCGCATCATTTAAGAGTTCAACTAAGGTTTTGGAAGTTTTTTCTGAAAGTGCACGACCATTGGTTTCAATAGTGATCTGGAATGTGCCTGGCTCATTCATTGGTGTTTCTTGCCACCACTCATGAACTGTCAGTGAATAACCGAAACTTTCTACAATTTGACGTAAGGCATAGTTCGTGCCTTTATGGCTATGAACTTTGATTGAGTTTTTGATTTGTGCGCGTTTAACATCATCAGACCAGTCATCTTGCCAACGGTCTACCGAGAACTGCCAAGCTAAAATAGATAGAAAATCAGTTGGAGCATCATCGATACGAATCAAACTTGATAAATTAGTGTTGAGTTCAGTTGCTTTTGATGCGGTTTCGACGATCTTTCTTTCAAAGGGTGTAGTATTTGGAGGAAGTAAATTCATTATTCATTCCTCACCGTCAATTTTACGCTGGTACAGAATGCTGCCTGAAAATTATTGATATGTAGCTCGGCAGTTGGGCTGATTAATTCCACCCGTTCAACACCAGAAACTTTCAAAATTGAATAAAGATCAGAAAAAAATACACCTTTACCGATCCGCTTTGGTTCGGTGGTATAAGCTAAAACATTGTCTTGTGCTGCCGCTAAGACAGGATCTGTTTCAGGTACGTTTTTAGTCACCAATACGGCTTCGATTCCGTAATTAATGATCTCTGCCGATTGCACCAAAACTCGGTCACCTGTTGGGCGTTTTTTTTCAGCAGAAACGTAGTTGTAAACAATGCTGTTTAACTCTTCAGTCGATGCGTTGTTAGCGGTATCTCTTTGAAGAATAGTTAAAAGTGCATGTGCCGGGGATGGTGATGAGCATTTCACATCAGCAACACGGCTATCAGCAGATAAAGTGTGGAACTCATAAGCTGACTCAGGGCCAGCAACACTTAATGCGTCTAGCTTTTTTTGAATGCGATAACGAAAATCTTCGTCTGCTTCGTAAACAGCAGATGAAGGTGGGGTTACAGTATTATCGGCTGCGGTAATCAATAGCCGAGTGACATCAAAGTTGGCTCCCCAGACATCTAAATCTTCATTTTTTGCAAATGCAAGCTGTGTGGCCAAAGCCTTTTCATTAATCTGATTGCGTAAAATCATTTCCCGATAAGCATTTTCTTGTAAATACTTATTAACGGGTTCACTTTCACGGCTCAGAGTTTTACGAACCGTTTCTTGTTCATCAGTCGGGTAAAGAGAAATGAAATATTCTTTCCGTTCAGCCAAAATGGTTTCAAAGTCGATGACATCAACAAAATTGGGCTTTGGTAATGAATTAAAATCAACACTCATAAGGCAGATCCAATAGATAGGGGAATACTTAAGGAGGCTGGTTGATTGCTATCTACCAGATTGCAATTCATATCTAAAAAGTAAGAGCCTTGTTCATCTGACCCAAGAGAAATGGAATTAAGTACAATGCGATCTTCCCAGCGTAAAAGGGCAGTTGCTGTTGCCGCATAAAGTTGTAATGTCGTAATGTCATCAAAAGGTGCATCAATTAAGCGAGGAACCAGAGAGCCATATTCACGACGCATAATCCGGGTACCAATGGGTGTAGTTAAAATATCCTGGATAGATTGGCGAATATGATCTAGTTCGCTGCTCAGCAGTCGACCATCTTCACGGGACATCATTACTGTGGGCCTCCAGTCGTACTACCACCAGATTGAACGCCACTATGTTTATGAGCAGTTAAACTAATACCACTGGCAGTAACATCACCTTCGCTGCTAAAACTACCTGTAGAATGACTAGATCCTTGGACCAGTTGGCTACCTTGCACCGTATTATTTCCTGTCATGGCGGTACTACCATTAATTTGAAGATTGCCATTGATGGTGGTGTCACCATTTACAGTGATGCCTCCATCAGCAGTAATTGTGGCTTTACCACCAGAAGGTAAAATAGCTGATAATTGGTGGGCAGCAAGGTCATAGGCAATAAGGCAGCCATCTGAGAACATGCGGATTTTTTGATTCAAATCATCAGATGGGGCTGGATGCGCATCGTTATATAGGCCATATAAAACAACACTAGATGGTCCAATATCACCACAGGGAGAAAGGACGATAACTTCTTCACCAATGGATGGTGCATCCCAAGTAGAATCTGAACCAGAACGGATATTGAAAAAACGAATTTCAGGCGTGTCCATACTGTCGAGATTGACCACGACACGCGGGATAGGTTTAGACGGATTTATAGCCTTGATAGTTCCAAATCGAATTAGATTTTCAAGGCGACGATTAAGGTCAGCACTCATGCCAACACTTTGCTGTAACTAAAAAAGCTTTGCAGTTGTTTAAGAATGTAAAACTGACTTTTACATGATAGAAGAGGTTATATATTGATATGTTTTAAAAATGAAGATTCAATATTTTGGATTTCTTCAGGCGAAAAACCTAATATTTCACGCTTTGGATAAACTGTATCTGGTGCGGATCTGGTGGCACGATCTCTTAAGCCGTATTGGTGGACATTGGCGATATTGCCAATACGACCAATAAATCCGATAGCAATAGATTCGCTGTTGCTCAATATATTTAGGTATTTATTGGATTTAATTTTAGCAAACATCTTACGTTTGATTTTACCCTTTTGTTCACGTAAACGGGTACGTCTGGCAGTATAGGTTGAACCATCGGGGTTTTGCTGTGCTGTGATTCTTTTTCGTTGGCTAATTCTTAAATCACGTCCAATCTTTTTGGCAAGCTTTGCTCGTTCACCAGCAGATAAGCGATCTAGCATGGGCTGCAAGTACACTGCTAGATCTTGAATATTATTCATGGGTTTTTACCAGGAAAAGGCATATCCAAAGAACGTCCTTGTTTATTTGCCGTTGTCCATGATGCCAATGGTGTGCCATCTTTATCAATCAACTCAAAATCAGTCGGTGTTTCAAATTCGGTATATTGAGGTTCAGGTGGATAGGACATTTCAAATTTTCCTTCAGCATTTTTTTTAACGATGACGCGCTCAGTTAAAGGAATTTTGAAATGCAGATCATATTTAGTGTTATCAATCAGTTCAGCTTCAAAACTAATAGAATCTTTGGCTTTATTTAAGTTGGCCATTAACTCGGACTGATTGTCTATAATCCAAGTAAATAGAACAATACCGAAAACATCTACATCACCAGCATAATCCGTAACAATCAAATCTAGCGTATAGCTCATTTCAAAACTATAGCCTGTGGCTGCGGTACTCATTAATTTACCATCGTTGGCAAATATAAGAAGGCGATCCTGATCTTGGGGAAGATCAGGAATCGCATTTAGCAAATACTCACGCAAGGCATGCGGTTTTTTCATGCTGCTTTTCCATTTAAATAATCGGGATCCAGACGGTTCATGACCTGAATGAATTTACTGTCATAACCCAATTTTTTGTAGTTTTTACCGTTGTAAAGCGTAAAAACTGTCGCCCAATCTTCAGCACGTAGAGCATCCAAAAGCTTTATTTTTTTATTACCAATCGTGCCAGATTTAAACTCGACAAAACGAAGGAATGCTTCAAATTGAAGAGATTCGGATTTTTGCATCTGAGCCACAAAATCTTGAACGCTTACATAGCCAAGATCTTTCCAATTTTCACCCATAAGCTGAAATTGTCCCCAAGATGTTGATTCAAGGGCAGCTTGTTCATGGATCTGTTTGGCTAGACTTAAACGAGTATGTTCTGCTGCTTTACCTTTATAACCACCAGTGGCAGTGTTTACAATATTGGGGTAGCGTTGCATTTGTTGTTTGGCAAATTGCACCCCTTTGTACTGTGCCAAATAAAAATACATTCGGTGACGTTCAAATAAAATTTCTAATTTGCCGTTATCTAAATATCCACCGCCATCACTTTCAACTTCGGAAAAAGCACGAAGTACCAATTCTGGTACGCCTAAACGTTTCGCACCATTCACATAATCTGAATCTTTTAAAAATTTCGAGATATCAAAACCATTCAGTGCAGACCAAGTTTTTGTTCCAGCAATACCATCAGAAACGAGACCAACTTTTTTTTGGAATGATTTTAATGCAGTTTCGGTTTTATGGCCAAAGTCACCATCGGCTTGTACCACAAAACCAAGACCAGTTAATTTTTTTTGCAATTGAGTGACAGGGTCACCTTTGGCACCATATTTTAAAATCATGATTTACTCCAGATGAGTTTAGCGACATTTCCCTGGCTTCGATAAATTAATAAAGCCAAGACAAGTGCAAAAATGGCATCCCATAGCGTTACGGGATCTTTGAAGAAAATGATATGGACGGATTGACCTAAAAATGAGGCAATCAATAATGTGGCAAACCAAGCATATTTTCGGTTGTAATTGCCATTATGGTTGAAGCACACAATACGGATGCCGCAAAATAAATAGGCCAATAAGGCAATCACTTGAAATGCAAATTCGATCATGTCTTTCCACCTCGAATTATTTTGATAATGTCTGAAAGTTTGGCTTGTTTTACCCAGTCGACGGCTTTGATCAGGATGAACAAGCAAAATGTGGATGCAATTAAAGCTGCAAGGGCATCTGCCGTAATGAAGGTGTTTTCTGTAATTAAAGGCGTGCTGATATAGCCAATACCAGTGGAAAGTATGAGATTAATAAATCGCTTGGCAGCGGATAAATCTTTCTCATAACTTGCAATGAATGCTGCACCGAGTACTGCCCCTAACAATGCATTACCATTGATAAATGGCAGAATGGACATTGCACTTAGACTAATGACACTTGCCGATGTTGTTGTGGTTGCTGGTTCAGGCATAAATTATCTCAATCCCAAAGCTGAATACTTTGGGTTTTGTTTTGTGGTGTTGGAATGTCTGGTAACTGAACTTGGGTACCCATCGGAAGAATTGGACCAAATTCTGCAAGGTGTGAGTTTGCTTCGAGCACTTGTTCGACTACGCCTGTGCTTCGTCCATATTCACGCCAGCAAATGGCATCCACAGTGTCATTTTGGATGGCGTAAACTATTTTCATTTAAACCAACTCCACATTTAAACGAGGTACTTTTTTCAAGTCCCGGATAGCAAAACGAAGATCACGCTTATAATCATCAATTGTTGGTGTTAGTTCTTCAGCCTTCTGTGCACCATTATTTGTGGTGTCATATGAGCGGTAACGCTCACACAACTCCGCGCCAGTAGAAGCAGCCACGGCCCGAAAATACAGAACAACAGCAACAGATTTTCCATTGATCTGCTTTGATGTCATCTCCCCCAATGTTGGAGCTTTCGTGATTAAATCTTCCAACTTGTCATTGACATGAATGACAGCCGCTTCAATGGCCGGAATCAGACGCTGATTGGTTACACTGGAATCAAGACGTAAAACTTCACGAATGTGATTGCTAGATACCGCTGGAAAAAAAGGATCGCTGCTAATCACCTGGTCTTGATGTGTGAAGCTACCGTTTGCAATTAAACCAGACATATTTATTCTCATTGGTTGAGGGGTGGAGATCTGAATCAAAAAACAGAACAAATCATGTTGCTTTTGATCAGATCTGCCCCTCGGTGGGTGCTGGGCACTCGTTAAGAAGAGACTCCCTCAAATACCTGATTGCCATAGTCATCTATAACTGATGAACCATCAGCATTGAGTAAGGGTTGAGGTGGATTTTCTTCTAATTGTTTTTTCAAAAGGCGTTCGGCTTTTTGAAGTTCTTGTTTACCGCCACAATTTTCATTGTGTTTAATGGCCCGTTTCAGGAAATTCACGGCCAAAGCGTACAATTCTTGGTGTAAGTAAGTTCGACCTAACGCGACATAGAGTTTTGCTCGGATCTGATCATGCATGCTAAAAGACGCTGTGATGCTATTGGCTTTTTCCAAAATGGATACATCAAAAAATTCACCTGCGGTATGTGCTGCTTTAGCGGCGTTTCCAATTTCTTCAGCAACAATGGATGCCGTATCACGATTGAATGTATCTGGTGACTCAATGCCGTGTTTTAAGGCATATTCCGCAATGCGCAGCCCATCTTCAAACATAGCTGCATCAAAACACCACACCATAATGTTTGTGACAACATGATCTTTCATAAGTGGTGTACGATCTTCGACAGACAGAACGCCATCCACATAAGGCATATATTTTGGAATCAAATTTGCTTTATATTGAGCACGTTCAATTTCTGATTTAATGCCTCGAAGCAAGTTTTGGTCATTTTTTAATTCTGCCAACTGCAACATATACACACTGGCATCTTCACGTACACCGCCAAATTCATTCTCTGCATTAGCAGCTGCTTTGGCTGCTAATGCTTGAAGGCGATGTCGTCGAGCTGGACTCAACATAAATCACCTTATCCCTGAATTTCGATATTTTCTACAAATGCGACTTTTTCGTATGTTTCAACGACGTAAGCATCATTTGATGAATTGAACTCTTCAACTTGGTCCATAGAAGAATTATCTTCTACAGCACGACGTTTTCCAGTTTCTTGATAATAAATCGACAGATTGTTAAGTGATGTAATTAATAAAGCATGCTCTGGGAAAAATGGAACACGTACAGCGGGTAATCCACCAATTTGCTTCTGGCTCAATAAAACTTGACCCGCCAATGTATCAGTATTGTCTTTGGAATCATTGACTAGTGGGAAGTTCTTATCATTCAATAATTGACGACCACAAATGACAACTAGATCCGTTGCATCCTGGTGAACTTCACCTATCAGGTTGCTCACTGCATCAACTACGACAGCATCAAGATTTTTATAGTCACCTGTTGGTCCGACTTTTACTTTTCCTGAGTCTTTGACAACTTCTTTCATATAGTGATCAGGTGCTTTGGTACGAATTTTTTCGAGCCAACCAATATTGACATCCTGCAATAATGGATTTGCATTTCGATCAGTCGTGGTTGCAGCTGATTTACCGTTGAAGCCGATCATGATCATATCTAATGCAATGGCACGCTCAACAAATGCTTTCCATTTTGCATAGAAGTCAGAAAACTTAGCCCATGCATCCATTTTTTCATAGCGTAAAGCTACGTCAAAATCCGTTTTTTTACATTGATAAGTATTGGAGTCTAGGCCAGTAGGATCAACTGGTTTACGTGCTGTACCACCTTTGGTATTGGTACGACCAGCAATGGTTTGGCTCTGTGTTAATCCAATTGCTTCACCTTCAAGCTCTTCAACAGGGACAATATTAATTTTTTGAAGAAATTCTGAGGATTGTTGAATCGAATTTACCATTTTCTGTGCAATGGATGGTTCGACAGTAAATTTTTTGGATGGATCTGCTACACCGTTTGCTTCACCAATTTTTGCGACAGTGTAGGTAAATTTTTCACGTGTTAAATTTTGCATGGTGATTAGTACTCAACTTTTTCTGAGAAATTGCCTTTGCTTTCAGGTGCTGGCGGTGTTTTTGGGTTTTGCTCATGTCCTAACTTGGTTTTGAGCGCATTGAAATCGGACTGAAGCTGTGAATAATCTTTTTTCAGATCATTCAACTCTTTCACTGTGTTACCAAAAGTTTTGGCAATTTCTTCCACTGATTTTGCGATCTCACCGAATTGCCCATTATGCTTCTGGCTTTGTTCTTCCTGTTTGGGATTCAGCCAGTCAATTACTTTGGAAAATAAGTTTGAAACAGGTGATTCTTCTTCAAATTCAAGTGCAACTTCTTCAGCAGCTGTAAATAAATTTTCTTTAGATTGTTTTTTTGATGTGAAAGGGTTGGCATCAGGATTCTTGGCTGCAAATTCCATGATTTGTGTGCCTAAGGATGCTGGAGTATCAGTAAATGCGAGTCCAACCAAATAAGCTTCATTGGTATCAGCAAAGCTCGGATTGACTTCAATCGAGTTGAACAGTTTTTGATTTTTGCCGTGCATTTCGATCAAATTATCAAACGCTTCAAGCTGAACATATAAAGCCCATTTCTTTTGACCAGCAATCTCATCTTCCTGGGCTTTTACTGCCAGTACTTTTGCATAATTGCCGAAAGGAGAGTCTGGAATAATGCCGCGCAAATGCTCAATATTTGCCAAAGCTGTATAGGTATTTGGGCTATAATTTTTTGCCATTTGTTGAATCCAAGATGCTTCAATCTGGCGACCATCAGTGGTGGCTCCAGCAACAGCAACTCGATAAAACTTGGATTTCTTACTCATGAGGGGTAAATCCTGCTTTGTATTAGAAAATTCGTTATCAATGTAGTAAGCAGAATCGGAATTACAGCTAAAACAATCAATCGGTGTAGCATGTAAAAGAGTGTTTTACATGACCAAGCACATGAATTAGGACAACAGCATTGGCTTAATGAGCCAATGAATAAAGAATCTGAAAATCCGCCTCTTTCTTTTGATAACCGCCTCTTAGCAAAGTTTTTATACTGGATGGGGTGGCGAATCAGCTCGATTGCAGATTACTTAAAAGAAAATGTCAAAAATGTCCATGCATGGAAAGCAAGAGACGAATGGGATGAACAAGCCCCTGAAGGACGTGTTGCACAAGCACTAGAAGCCCAACTTGTAAAACTGATTATTCTTGAGAAAAAAACACCAAATGATTTTAAAGAAATTGATTTGCTTATGCGTCAGCTGGAGCGTATGGCCAAAATCAATAAATACAACAATGGTGGTAATGAAACTGATCTTAATCCGAACCTAAAAAATAGAAATGCTGGTCCACGTAAATCAGCACCTAAAAATGTTCTCACCGAAGAGCAGATCGAAAAATTACTTGAAGACTTTGATGATGGATTATTTGATTATCAAAAAGTCTGGTACCGAGCACGTGAACAAAGAAACCGTGCCTTATTAAAATCACGCCAGATTGGTGCAACTTTCTATTTTGCCCGAGAAGCTTTAATTAAGGCTGTAACAACTGGTCGAAATCAGATTTTTCTATCTGCGTCAAAAGCCCAGGCTCACGGCTTTAAAACTTATATTAAAGATTTTGTACTTCAATCAATTGGTGTGGATCTACAAGGTGATCCAATTACTATCACTTTACCGACAAATGAAACAGTTCAACTCATTTTCCTAAGCACAAATGCTAAGACTGCTCAAAGTTATCATGGTGATTTATATTTTGATGAATTTTTCTGGGTACATGGTTTTGCTACGCTGAAAAAAGTGGCATCTGCTATGGCAGCTCAGAAACAGTATAAAAAAACCTATTTCTCTACACCGTCAAGTAAATCTCATGAAGCATATAAATTCTGGACGGGTGAAGCCTATAACAAAGGTCGTACCAAAGATAAGCAAGTAGAAATTGATACCAGTCATGAGACTCTAAGAAATGGTGCTCTATGTAATGACCAGATGTGGAGACATATCGTCAACATCTATGATGCAGAACGTCAGGGTTGTGATTTATTTGATATTGAAGAATTAATCGCTGAAAACAGTGCTGATGAATTTGCAAATTTATACATGTGTGAATTTGTCGATGATGGCCAAAGTGTATTTCCGCTTAGCCTCATCCAGCCATGTATGGTGGATTCTTGGGATTTATGGACAAAAGATTTCAAACCTTTGGCCCTAAGGCCATTTGGTAATAAACCTGTATGGGTAGGCTACGACCCTGCTGAATCAGGGGATAGTGCTGGATTAGTTGTCATAGCTCCCCCAGAATCTGGTTACAACAAATTTCGCCTACTTGAACACCATCAATTCAAAGGGATGGATTTTGCCAGCCAGGCAGCATTCATTAAAAAGATTTGCCAAAAATACCGAGTGGCTTACATCGGGATGGATAAATCAGGGATGGGGACTGGTATTGCCCAATTGGTACAAGAGTTTTTTCCAAACCTAACTACCTTTACATATTCAGTTGATGTCAAAACCCAATTAGTTATGAAGGGAATGGATGTCATCAACAAAGGACGTTTTGAATTTGATGCTGGAGCAACAGAAGTTGCTCAGTCATTGATGGCTATTAAAAAAACACTTACAGCATCTCAAAAACAAATGACCTTTGAGGCTTCAAGAGCAGAAAACATTGGTCATGCTGATTTGGCATTCGCTATTTTCCACGCCTTCTTTAACGAGCCGTTGTCACTAGATAACGATGGAAGCTCGAAAAAATCATCTATGGAGATTTACTAATGTCCGACAGCAAAGTACAGGCATTTACATTCGGTGATGCTGAGCCAGTACTCAATAAAAGTGATTTTTCACAATTTTATGAAACTTGGCTTTGCGGTAACTATTATCAACCACATATTAGTACGCATGGGCTAGCGAAATCTTTTAAGGCAATGCCTTATTTATCCACCGCCATTTTTTACAAAAAGAATCAACTCGTATCCTCACTTAGACCAAACAAATTGGTAAACACTTCAGATTTTGAACGTTTAGCAATTGACTATCTGGTCTTTGGCAACTCGTATTTACAACGAATTGATAACCGTCTGAATGATCCTTTAAGGCTTAAAGGTCTTATGGCCAAATATACTCGTCGTATGAAGGATCCAAATGATTTTCTTCAACTTGTAAATGGATATGATGAGTTTATCTTTCCTACTGGTACGGTATGCCATATCAAATCAGTAGATTTAGACCAAGAAATTTATGGTTCACCAGAATATATTTCAGCACTCCAATCTGCATGGTTGAATGAATCGGCAACACTATTTCGTCGTAAATATTATAACAATGGATCCCATGCTGGTTTCATCCTCTACATGACGGATTCTCAAATAGACGATGATGATGTTGAAGGGATCAAACAGGCAATGAAGGATTCTCGCGGTCCTGGGAACTTTCGAAATTTATTTCTACATGCACCTGGTGGGAAGAAAGATGGGCTGCAACTTATTCCGATTAGTGAATTGGCTGCCAAGGATGAATTCTTAAATATAAAAAATGTGACTCGTGATGATGTTCTTGCATCACAGCGAACCCCGCCTCAACTTCTCGGGATTATTCCCTCTAATGCTGGAGGCTTTGGATCTATATCTGAAGCACGTGAAGCTTATTGGTATTCAGAAATTATTCCTCTTCAAAATCTATTTAGTAATGCCATTAATGAATGGTTTGGTGATCACATTATCCAATTTAAAGATTTTAAAGAGTTTCAGTTCAAACAACAGTGAGACAAAAAATGAATATTGCGTTGGCAATTAAATACTGGAAATACATTGTGATGATTGCATTAGCCATCGCATTGTCTTTTTCCATGATCAATGGCGCAAGTAAGTCACATCAAATTGATTTACTTAACTCAGAAAAAGTATTGGCAGAAACAGAACGTGATCTTGCCAAAACCCAAGCAACTGTAGATACGCTCCAAACAGAAAAAAATTGGAGTGATAAACTTTTGGAGTCAGAACAAAATGCGAATAAAAACTTACAGGTTGCATTGGATGCTGCCAGTGATAGTGCTTTGGCTGTTGACCGGTTGTCAAAACAAATCAATGATTCAGACAAACGTATGTCCACAGCTTCCAACCAAGCCCTCATTGAATATGGAAAGACCTGCAATTCCGTACTCAACACAATGGCAGAACGTGGTCAAGAAATCGCAAGATCAGCTGATGCACACGCAATTGATGCAGAGCGACTAGATCAAGCTTGGCCAGAAAAGAGTAAGCCAGACAAAAAGAGTTGATGGCTCAATAGCTACAAAACTTCAAGTCCTCCATGTTGGAGGGCTTTTTTTTTACTAAAATCCATAAAATCTAAAATTTGAACCAGCGGCGGGCGGTTGTCCCCCCACCACACCTGGGCAGTAAATACGTCGAAAACACTACAAAAATTCATACTTGTCATTTCTGTATCCAAGTATTGATAGATACAGTCTGTGATACAGCAAAAACAATAAGAATTGATTCTACAGATTTCTACACAGCTCTTCGTTTTTCTACAACTATAAATTTTTGTTTAAGACCATCTATAAAAACAGGCTTTGCAAAACTTATGGGAATCTTTCAGAAAAGGTAACAGGCCTATATTTTTGATATTAATTTTTATTTAAGTTTTTAATTTTAAACAATTTATTTTGGTTACCTTTTAGAGGTAATCTTTGGTAATCATAGACATTGTTTTTCTAATAAATATAATTAAATCAAATGGATAAAAGGTAATAGCTGATTACCTTTTTTAAGAGTGATAAGTTACCTATAAATTACCGATAAGTTACCTTTTAAAAATTGTATATTTATTTATTAATTTCATTAACTTAAACTTATATATTCACTATTGATTACCTTTGTTACCATCTTCCGAAACCACGTTTAGTTTTTTTGCAATTGATAAATTCATTATTCAGACTATTGTAGATATTTCGGCTTTAAAATCACCATAAAACGTACTATTTCCGCTTTGTCTCCGCTCACTTCATCTCATATCTTTGTTTTATAAGGCTACTGAGGTTCCGACCCTCGGGACCATTGATTCTTCACAGAATTTTAGATAAACCCCGAAACCTTGATATACAAAGGTTTCGGGGTTTTGTCGTTTCTGGGGTTTGTGTTTTTTTACGGTATTTTTCGGTATAAGTTTCCACCCGTTTTCCACTCATAGAGCGACTTTGTAGCTCAAAGATGTCTACATAAAAAGGAGTGTTGCTATAGATGAGTATTTCGGTATATCAGCGACCTAATAAAAAGTGGATTGCCGATGTAGCTTTGAATGGCATTAGAAAAACAAAAGTTTTTGATAAGAAAATTGATGCAACAAACTGGGCTAGATCTGCTGAACCAGAACTAATACTCAATGCAGCTACAGAATTTGCCTAAGTAAAGTAGTGCATAAAGTGAGCTACGGCACGATATAGTTCCTGATATGAATGTATTTGCTTCGTTCTAGAAAAGATAAGCGCTCTCACCATCTTGAATTTTAGTGTCACGCTTTAAAAAAACTGCCAAATCTGATTTGTAGTAATTAAAAAAATATAGTGTTGATTGAACATTAATGAAAACGTGATTAAACAATCAGGCAGTTTAAAAAGATAAAACTGTCTGATCTTTATGGTTAAATATGATTTATTTTAACTCTCTGATAGGTCTTGATATTTCTCCCAAAGAGAAATATCAAGAGGAACTAAACAGGAATGAAAAACTATTATTCTGCAACTTCAACCGTTAAACCATAGGTATAAATATCGCTGGCTGGTTTTTTAGTTGCATCAGGATTTGCTTCTGGGTAAGCGGTTGTAATCAGGTAAATTCCTGTTTTTTCAAACTTGATTTCAACTTCACCTTTGTTATTGGTTTTCGTATGTGGCTGTTCACGTTGGGCGTTTAAATCATAACTATCGGCACCTTTAAATACATCGATTTCAAGGTTGGGAATAGGCTTACCATCAAACAATACTTGAGCTTTTAAAGCCTCACCTGCATAAAGTTCACCCGGATGGCTAAGAAGTTTGACTTCAAAGCCTTTGTTACTCACGGCTGGAATGGCAGACGGTTTACTTTTGGTCACAAAGCTTTCAGCAATCAAATGATTGGTCACTTCGATCACTTGTGCATTTTTTGGGAGTTGATCTTCACTCACGAATCGTGGCGGTTGGTTATTGGCAGGAGCGGCAGGGCGTTGTTCAGTTTTTGCAGTCTCAGCAGGTTTATTCGCCTGATTTGGATTTTGCATCGGCATACGGTTGGCACGAACACGTAACCAACGACCATCGACTAATGCATACTTGCTTGGGTTGCCTGTCGCGTTTTGGGTGCGAATACGATAGGTTCCATCTTCATTCAGATCAAACTCTGCGACATTAAATTTTTTCAAGGCAGCAGCAGCATCAAGATTTTTTTGTTGTCCTGATGGCGTGCTAATCACATAATTGGTTTTAAAATTAAAACTAGGAACAAAGAATTTTTCAAGCGTAATTGAACTTTGAAAGCTCACTGAATTTGCTGAAGACGTATCAAATACATCGGGTAAAATATAAGGACTCGCGGTATGAGCCGATGCTAAAACAGGCAATGCCGATATTAAAATCAACGCTTTGAGCCAAGAAGTACGCATATAAAAATCTCTCTGAAAAATAACGTAACGCAATAAAACATTTTCCTAACAATTTACTTGATAATAAATATCATTTTCAATATTATTTTTGCAGAAAATTCTGGAGAATGAGCATGCCGCATCCTGCTTTGAAAAATGTTCTTAAACAATCCTCATCTGTGTTTCGTTTAAAACCCATCGTCATTGCGATTTCGCTTATTTCTCCACTGACGACCATCGATGCATTTGCTGCAACTTCGCTATCATCAGATTCTACGTCTGAATTAAACCTTAACTCACATCGTTTTCACCAAGATCATGTTTTGGGAACCTCTTTAGATGTAGTGATGATGGGGGTTAATGCTCATCAGGCAGACCAAGCATTTCAAGCAATTCAACAGGAAATTGCCCGCTTAGATCAGATTCTTTCGACTTGGCGAACAGATAGTGAAATTAGCGCGTTGAACCATCAAAAAGATGCACAGGTTTCAAATGAATTATTTGAAGTGATTGCGGCATGTGAAGATTGGCGCAGTAAAAGTTGCGGCGCGTTTGATGCACGTTTAGGGCAGTTGATTGGCCTATGGGAAAAAAATAACGGGGTACATCAATTAGATGAAAATACCCGTCAGCAAGTTATTCAGCAGATACAACAACAACCGATTCATCTGGATGCACAGCAAAATCGAATTCAACTAGATAAATCGGTCAAGATTGCGCCTGATGCTTATGCCAAAGGTTATATTATTGATCGTGCTTTAGTCGCGGCGCGTCAAGCTGTTCCTGCTTTACAAGGTGTGATGATTGATATCGGTGGCGATTTACGGGTTTGGGGGCAAGCGCCACAAAAGTCTGGCTGGAAAGTCGGTGTACAAAGCGCACAGGCAAAATATGATAATGCCTTACCTGAACAGGTTTTAAACTTAAATAATCAAGCGATTGCTTTTAGTGGTAAAGGTTATCGCGATTTGGCAAGACAAAGCCATTTAATTGATCCAAAAACAGGATTGCCCCTGCAACATGTAGAACAATGCGTGGTGGTGGGCCATTGTGCAGCCGATGCAGACGCTTTAGCAACGGCACTTGCTGCGATGCCTCCAGAACAGGGCATGGCACTCATTGAGTCCTTAATCGGCTACGAAGCCAAAATGACGATGAGCAATGGTGATGGCTATCAGACTACGGGTTGGGGACAAATGGTGGAGGCACGTCCACAGGCTGACCTATTAAATGTTGCTGTGGGTGCATCATCGTCATGGCCAGCAGGTTATCAGGCTATTCTTGAGCTTATTATTCCTAAAATTGCAGTTGAAAACTATCGTATTCCTTATGTTTCAGTTTGGGTGACAGACAGCAATAAAAAACTGGTGAAAACACTGGCAGTTTGGGGCAAAGACGAAAAATGGATCAATTCGAACTATGTCTGGTGGCGTCGTTATGGTCGTCAAATGCCAAATCTGGATGCCGTCGCCAAACCATCACGTCAACCGGGTCAGTATAAATTGGCTTGGGATGGTAAGGATGATACAGGTAAAGCCGTTGCCGCAGGTCAATACGTTGTGCATGTCGAAACTTCGCGGGAGCATGGCGAGCATTCTTATCAGACTTTTGATTTGGATGTAAAAGCCAAAACATCTAGCCAAAATCTCCCAGCGCAAAAAGAAATTGGCGCATTAAAACTGAATTTCCAGAAAGTGAATTAATCGTTAAAAATATAGACTGGGATTTTATTCGTGTACCAACGCCGTGATTTTTACCGCCATGCACGTTATGTGCATGGCTGGCTTTCTGCTTTTGCCTTTCTGGTTTTAATCTTTTTTGCTCTCACGGGTTTATTTTTAAATAATCCAGACTGGTTTAAATCTTCTGCCCAGGAGCAAACTCATCAAATATCCATTCCTCAAGAGGTGTTGGAAAAAATCCAGCATCAGGAAAATCCTAGTATGGCGTTATTGGATTACATTCGTCAAAAGCAAAGCATTGTTGGACGTTATCGCAGCAGTGAAGTGTTAGATGATGAAGTGATGATCCGACTGGAAAGCCCCGCAGGAACAACCGATATTTCTGTACTACTGGATACAGGTGAGGCGGAAATTACCCAAAAATCAGCCACCTTAGTATCCGTACTGAATGATTTACACCGCGGTAAAAATGTCGGAACGTCATGGCATTGGCTGATCGATATCAGTGCGATTCTCATTTTATTGCTTTCTCTGGCAGGTTATATTTTATTTTTAAGTATAAAAACTCGTTTAGTGGCACATCTGCTGCTGACCGCGGCCAGTCTGGCGGTTTTGATACTCTTGGTTTGGTGTGCAGTATGAGGACATTTTGATGACCTCTGCGATCATTTGCATTCTGGTTGTACTTTCAGTTTTATTATTTGTGCATCTTTGCGTGATTGTGATTTTATTATTCAATCAGCGTCGATCTTCTGCACAGGTGAATGTCAGTCATGAGGGTTATCTGGTGGTTTATACCAGTCAGTCTGGTCATGTAGAACATTATGCCAAACAATTTGTCCATCAATTACAGCAATCGGGGCAGCTCAGTGCTGTTCTGGATCTACAATATTTGTCGATCTCCGAATTAACCGCCGCCAAGAAAATCTTATGGTGCGTCAGTACTTATGGTGAGGGTGATGCACCCGATACTGCGCGAGCGATTGCCAAAAAAATGTTAGTGCAATCACTGGATTTATCTGAACAGCAATACGCAGTTCTAGCCTTTGGTGATCGTCGTTATGCGCAGTTTTGTGCATTCGGGCAGCGTTTGGATCAATGGTTGAAGACTCAGCAGGCACAACCACTTTTTGAAATGATTTGTGTCAATGCGCTGAATCCGCATGATTTGGAGCAATGGCAGGCTCAAATTGAACAATTGACTGAGATTAAACTGGATGTAAAAACTAAGCATCAGGCATGGCAGCAATTTCAATTACAACAACGGAAATGTTTAAATACAGGCAGTTCAGGATTGCCGATTTTTCAGTTGCAACTGTATGCTCTTGAAACAATGCATTGGCAATCTGGTGATATTTTCGAAGTTCAATGTGGCAATGCTGAAATGGAGATTCAGTCGTTTCTAAAAGCACACGCCATTGCAGATGACATTCTTCATCAGCCTGAGTTGAAACAACAATTACGCCACAATAATCTCAGAAATATTCCGCTACGTTTGGTTGATGAAGCGGTGGAGGCTTGGGTGCAGCGTTTCGATCCATTGCCGAGCCGTGATTATTCGATTGCCAGTATTCCAGAGCAGGGTTATGTGGAATTGGTGATTCGCCAGCAACAGGCCGAACATGGTCTGGGTCTAGGCTCGGGTTGGCTCACGGCTGCTTTGGCGATGGGCGAGAACATTTCAGCAAAGATCCGTTCAAATCCATCCTTTCATCTAGTTCAACAACAGCAAGCACTGATTCTAATTGGTAATGGAACGGGAATCGCAGGGCTGATGTCGCATTTACATCAACGTGAACACTGGCAACAACAACGCAACTGGTTGATTTTTGGTGAGCGGCAGCAACAATATGATCATCTTTATGCAGAGCAGTTACAGCACTGGCAGCAGCGTGGTTTTTTAACAGATCTTGACTATGCTTTTTCGCGGGATCAGCAACAAAAAATCTATGTGCAGGATCGACTGTTACAAAAAGCAGATCAGCTCCGACAATGGATTGCAGATGGTGCTGCCATTTATGTCTGCGGTAGCTTAAGTGGCATGGCGCAACAGGTGGAGCAGGTGTTGATTCAGATTTTAGGTGAAATCCAATTAGAACAACTTCGTGAACAGCATCGTTATCAACGTGATGTGTATTAATATCAATAATTATAGGCTATCAATCATTAAAGCACATAAAAAGTCGTTAAAATTTAAGCCATAAAAAAGCCTTCTTGTAATCGAAGGAGGCTTGAATGTGGGATAAAAGAACCGTTGATTCGGGTGTCTAATCTTAAAATTTCTTCTCGATCGTCAACAGAATATTGGGAATCGATTCATTGATTCTGGCTTGATATAAGCTGCCATCAGATTGATTACGCAAATATTCCTTATAATCTGTACCGAGAATATTTCTTAAACTCAAAGTTGCACCCCAGTTATGGCTAAAGTTTTTGGTGGTGCTTAGATCAACTGTGACTCGCTGATTGGTGGTACGGTCATAAGGTTGATTATCCAGTGCGCGTGTGAATTTGGGGGTATAGCTGATATTTACGCTGTTCGAAAGTTTCCATGGTTTATAGCTATATGACAGGCCAGAACTGGCGGTATAAGGCGCAACGTCACTGGCCAAACGTTCATTGCCATTTGTATCTTCAATACTGACATGAATAGTTGAAACCTGTCCTGTCAGCATCAAGCTATGTCCTGCTCCAGTTTCTTTAATCGCATAGCGCCCCGTCAGTTCAGCGCCGTAAGCAGTCGCTTTGTCTTGGTTGATTGGACGTTGCACATAGCGCGAACCTTCAAGCTGAATCACATTTTCAATATAGTCTTTAATTTCACGATTAAATGCTGTCAAATTAAAACCACCCGCAGGTGTGTTGTAGCCGAGTGTTGATTCAATCGCAGTAATTTGTTCAGGTTTTAGGTCTGGATTACCGCCTCGATCTGGATTATTCAAACTTCCTGCATCGCTATCGGTCGAGATAGTCACAGTTGGTGCTAAACGGCTGGCATTAGGTGCCTGAAATGCCTTGCTTAAATTGGTTTGTAGTGACCAATGGTCGTCAAAATCATAACGATGCGCCAAAACTGGACTTGCATGTTGATCACTATAATCGACCAGACCACTGCGATTAATCCATTCTTGTCGTACACCTAATGTGACGGTTTGTTGATCGGTAAAACGCCAGCTTCCCTCGCCATAAAGTGCATAACGTTCTTCATCAAGTGTATTGGCAACATTGCTTTCCAGTTCATTTTTGCGGGCTTCAAAACCAAATTTGATTTGTTTATTTGGATCTAGCTTTCTGACCCCATCGTAACCAATGGCGTATTCGTTCACTGTTTCATCGGTATAAACGTCACCCTGACGAGTACCTGTCAGTTCCGTTTCATTTTGATGTTCACCTGTAATACGAACTTTATCCGAGCCATCATCCGTTTTTCTTTCATAGCGCGTATTTAAGCGAATACTATCATTTTGATCTTTTTGAATTTGATCCTGACGTGTTCCATCACTTTTGGTATTGCGATAAAACAGATCGGCTACCAACTTTTGAGTGTCATCAATCGCATATTCCAAACGTGGAGAAAACATTTGCATGGTGCGGTCGGTGGTTCTTTGCTGTTGACGTTCGCCATTATTATCAATGGTTTTGGTTACTGAAGTCGTATCTTGCCACATTTGATTGGCAGAAAGACTATAGCTCCATTGGTTATCACGACCATCGGTTTGTACGCTGACTTGCTTGCGAACTTCTTCTTGCGGACTGGATTTGGCGATGCCATAGCCGACACGTACATTGCCATTGATTAAGGTATTTAAAGGCTCTTTTAAAATAATATTAATGACCGCAGAAGAGGCCACAGAAGCTTGAGCAACACTTGGTTGTTTCACCACTTCAATACGCTCAATCATATCGGTAGTGATGGTATCAATGACAGACATGCCACCACGGGGTCCGCCCTGAACAGGTTCTCCATTGATGAGAAATGTAGGACCTGCACCACCACGAAAACGCATACCCGATGCTGGATTGTTCCCACGTGGCCCTTGACCAGGCGCAGGCATTTGAAAACCAGCGGCGCGACGTAATGCATCACTGACGGATTGGTCGCCATATTGCAGCATTTCTTCGCGGGTAATGATGGTTTTAGGAATTGCACTGATATCATTATCTTTGCTGTTTGGTTCCGACGCCGCTTTAAGAGTTATGGTTTTTAGGGTTTGGGTCGGCGGTATTGCAGGACTAGATTCAGATAGAGCACTTGCACTATTGCTTGCTGCTGCTGAGGGTTCTGCATCCGCTCCCCATGAATATGAACAAATCGAAAGTAAAGCAAAACTAAGCGGTGAAATCTTCCAGAAAACATGAGCTTGTTTCATGATTCTTATTCCGTTTGGAGTTAATTTTTGCGCAGCATAGCTCACAATTGTGGAGGAATTTTAAAGAAAAATAACAATCTAGCCTCAAATGTAAAATTTATTTATTATTTTTTAGTTGGTTGATAAAAAGATCTAAAAAGTGATAAAAATTAAGATTTTCATAATATAAGTCATCAATAATTGTAGTTTATTGCCTCAAAAAGTTACTTTAAAAAAAGTAATCATCATTGGTTTTTTATCTGCACCTTATCAGAACGAATCCATCGCAAATCTATATTGTTTAGAAAAACTGGAAAATTTAAAAAATTTGATAAGATGCTATGCACATTGCTTAAAATAATATTGAGACGATAAGCTCTCAACATATTGAATTCTTGATCCTTTGGAGCATTGCTCTAAGCGACACGTATTTTCTATTTTCCTTGTGAAAATCATGATGCGGTTTAGCGTGGCTCAATGGTCTGTTCGACCCATTTTTATGAGATTGAGTCACCTCATTAAAATTGGTTTTTTAATGTGAGTAACAAACACCAATAGTTTGAATATCCGTTCTAAATTTTCTCTGGAAGAATTGAAAAAAAGAATCCTTAATGGCGTGATGGGGAGAAATCCAATCTGAAGTACGGCTTATCGAGGTAGCAAAGTGTTAATCTTCAATAAGAAGTAAACAGGATAAATTTACGCCAAGAATTTTCTGATGACGCTAAGACCATGATCTGTTTATAGGCTGAAATACAACTTTATTTTTAAACCATTTAATATTTCTGAGCGATCTAGCTGGATATGGGCCTGAATCGATTCTAATGCAGATTTTACGATGGATAAGCCAAGTCCACTGCCGACAATCTGAGATTGTGTTTCCATTAGTCTAACAAAACGCTGCATGACATGATCATATTGTTCTGGTGCGATACCACGACCACTATCATGAATTTCGACCAAAATACCATCAGATTGTTCAAATAATTTAATGAGAATTTGACCATGTTCAGGACTATATTTAATCGCGTTATCAATCAGATTGAGGAAAATACTTTCCAATGCGCTAAGCGTGGCTTGGACTTCTATTTTTTCATTAAAATTATCGATATTGACCTGTACATCAATATCTTTTTTACGAGCATTGGCAAGCAATTGACCTGTACATTGGCGTATGATTTCAAGTAAATTCAGAGGATACAATGCTTCACTCGAAAGTGCTTCCTGATGCGCCAGCGTCATGAGTTGATGCACCAGATGTGACATTCTTTTTAGATTTTGTTCCAGATCATCAATATTTTCCTGATAAAAAGGATTGTCTTTTGGTGTTTTAATCAGCAAGGCCGTTTGTAAACTTAAGGCAGTCAGTGGTGTTCTGAGTTCATGTGCTGCATTGGCAATAAATTTTTGCTGTTGTTGTTGGGCATCTTCAATTCTTTTAAATAAATAATTGAGTTCATCTATGGCAGGGGTAATCTCAACGGGCAAGTTCTTAACTTGCACCTCAGATAAATCATTATAATCTCGCTGCGAAAAGGTAGTCTTTAACTCGGCAAGGGGTCTTAAATGATATCGGATCAGAAAGTAAACGCCTAAAATTGCAAAAGGCATAAAAATAAAATAGGGGATTAGCATATTGAATGCCAATTCACGGGCTAAATTTTTTCGTACAAAAACCAACTGGCTAATCTGAATCTGCTTATCGGCAAGCGGCAAAACATAAGCTACAATTTGGCCGCGATGGCTATTCTTTCTAATAAATTGGGCCTGATCCAAATGACCGACCAGATAGTTATGATTTTTAATTAAAACAGGAAGTTGATCAAGGTCAACAATATCAATAAAAACATCTCTTTCGCCATAGCGACGGTGAGGATCATAGCTCGAAAGTCGAGGTGGAATATTGACACTGGCAAGAAATTCCGCCATTTTTTCCATTTGTTTATCAATCACTTCCTGTGATTCTTCCAGCGCAATTCGATACGCAGAAACTGCAATCAAAACCAGTAAAATAATACTTAAAACAGAAATACTCCAAGTCATTCGAGAGCTTAGAGGTTGTTTATGATAGAAATGCAGCAGTTTGCTAAAAATCATCTTTCTCCTGTTTTAGCGAGTTTCAATACAATATCCTAATCCTCGGACGGTACGAATCAAATCTTTACCCAACTTCTGTCGTAGTTTATGGATATGCACTTCAATGGTATTACTATTCAGTTCTACATCCCAGTCATAAAGTTTTTGTTCAAGTGTCTGACGAGAAAAGATCTGATTAGGATACATCATGAGAGGCTCTAGAACTGCCCATTCTTTTGCAGAAAGCTCAACAATATGTCCTTGTTTTAATACTTTACGCGTGTTGGGAAACATTTGAGTATCTCCGACTTCAAAGCAGATTTCCTCAATCGTCGAAAATTTACCTCTACGCAGAACTGATTCAATCCTGGCGACCAACTCATCAAAATCGTAAGGTTTTACAATATAATCATCTGCACCGAGTCTAAGCCCTTGAATTTTATCTCGGCTTTGATCTCGTGCACTGATAATAATGACCCCTAATTGTTTTAAATCAGATTTTTGACGAATATGTTTAAGAACTTCCAAACCTTCTAATTCAGGTAGACCTAGATCAAGTAAAACCAGATGATAAACATGATTAAAAAGTAAATCTAAAGCTTCGAGTCCTGTCTTGGCCCAATCGACATTAAATTTTTCATGTTTGAGTAATCGGAAAGTTGATTTACCAATCATGAGGTCATCTTCGATATAGAGTATTTTTATCATGAAGCACCTGTATGAAGATTAAATTCTAACAAAGAGGCAAGGCGAGCACACTTTAGATCAAAATATTGCAATTATAACTCGGCCCATTTACGCATCAGATTATGGTACAAGTTAGTAAGTTTGATCACTTCCTGATGTTTATCGCCTAATTGCATCCGTAAATTTTGGATGGTTTGATCCAGATTAAATAACATATAACGTTCTGCATCATCTCGTACCATACTTTGCACCCAAAAAAATGAAGCAATACGACAGCCAGAAGTCACGGCAGTCACTTCATGCAAGCTGGTCGATGGATACAAGATCATATCGCCTGCGGGTAATTTGACTTCATGATAGCCATAAGTGTCTTCAACTACCAAATCGCCACCTTCATATTCTTCGGGTTCACTTAAAAAAACCGTACAGGATAAATCCGTTCTTAGACGTTCATTTGTTCCTCGAATGCGTCGAATCGAATTATCGACATGAAAACCAAAGGCTTCATTATTTTCATAGCGATTAAAGAGGGGAGGAATAATATCCAGAGGAACCGCAGCAGATAAAAATAAAGGGTGTTGCCCAAGCGACTCTAAAATAATATTACTTAAATGATGCGTTAAAGGGTGGTCTTCTGGAAGTTGCTGATTTTGTTTGACCGTGGCTGAAAGTGTTCCCGCGGTCACTTTTCCATCGACCCACTCAATTTTATTCATTTCTTCACGAAAATATTGAACTTGTTCTTTGCTTAAGACATTTGGAATATGATGAATCATTGTGATACCTATCAGATGATCAATTGATCATAAATAAAAAATAAAATAGCCTCGGAATGAGGCTATTTTATCTTAAATCCCATAATTAAAATATGGAATTAGTATTTAAAGTTTAATGCAACAACAGCACTGCGGCCTTCTGCTTCAGTAGCAAAGTGAGATGCATAAGCTTTGGTAAAATAGCGTGTATCAGATAGGTTATTTACATTCAACTGTAAGTTGATATTTTTGTTCACATCGTAGCGAACCATGGCATCATAACGCACATAACCCGGTACCCATTTTGTATTGGCAGCGTTGCCGTAGACTTTATCCATGGCAATTGCACCAGCGCCTAAAGTCAACTGCGGTAACACTTTATAAGTTGTCCACAGTGTTGCGCTGTTGGTCGGAACGTTTGGAAGATCCTTACCTTTAGCTGGATTGTTTGGAGAACATACACCAGTACGTGAGCAAGATGGTCCTGGATCAGTTTGTTCACTATCTAAATAAGTATAGCCTGCTGATACCGCCCATTTATCCGTAATATTTCCGTTTAGACCTAGCTCAATACCGTCAACCTTACTTTCCCCGCCATTGGTATAAGTGGTTGGATCGATTTGAATACGTGTATTTTGCTTTTCTGTACGGAAAATGGCAGCCGTTAGATTCAGTTTATCGTTGAAAAGATCCCACTTCGTACCCACTTCAAAGGTACGTGCTTTTTCTGGATCTAGATCCTGATTGTTTGCATTGACTGCTGTTTCAGAACCATCGCCAGCATCGGCGCCTACAGGGTTGGCAGAAGTTGCATAACTTGCATAGATTGCGCCATTTTCCGTTGGTTTGAATGTTAGACCCGCTTGATAACTAAAGAAATCAGTATTGTTCTCTAATTTAGCACCAGTGGCATTGGTTTTTAGTTCAGTATCAAACTTGTCCCAACGTAAACCGAGGTCTAACAACCATTGTGGGTTAAATTCAATATTATCCAATAAATAGATAGAGGTCGTTTCAGATGTAGTCGTGGTTACGGCTTTGTTGGCCGTAATAGTTCCGAGGAAACGATCACTTGAATTAGGATTGAAAGTCGATGTACACCAGCCATTAGAAGCGACCAAACCTAAGCTACATGCACCGTTTGCAACAGCGCCAGTAATTGATTTTGTATTTGGATCGGTAATGGTATAGCTACCTTTATCTGACTCTGCTTTACTATATTCAGCGCCAACATTGAAACTGTGTTTCAGTGTACCAGTATTAAATTTACCCGCTAAAGACAGTTGATCAGAAAAAGTATCAGTATCTGTAATTCGGCTGTTTGCACGACGCCAGATACCTGTATCTTTTAATTCACCTGTCGTTGTATTAATAAAATTACCCTGACTATCATCTGGTTGAGTCCATACATAGTCATTCTTAGATTTGTTATAAACAGCGGTATTACTGATTGTAATATTGTCAGTCAAATCATGTTCAAGTTTGATGGTACCAATTTGATTTTCCTGTTTTTGAAAATCGCGGTCTTTCCAGCCGTAATAAATACCCTGTTTAACATCAATTGGCTTTCCAGAACCAGCAGCATAATTATTTGGATTGTTATAAGGAACACCAGAGTCAGGAGTATCATCCGTTCTTAAATAATAGTAACTTAAAGTGGCACGAGTAGCACTGTCCAGACCGAACGTGATACTTGGTGCAATACCCGCACGTTTATATTCTGTGCCATCACTTTGTCCAGCTTTGTCATTTTCATGTCCCATAACTGCAACACGAGCAGCAATGCCATTACCAAAGTCTTTATTCGCATCTAGAGTAATACGATGATAATCATCTGTACCATTTTGAATAGAACCTTCTAAAGAGTCGCCTTTCTTGGCTACTTTAGAAATCATATTGATGCTACCACCGACTGAACCTGCACCGCCCATTGACGATGAAGAACCTTTGGTGACTTCAACTTGTTCGATTGCGAACATTTCACGGTTTTGTGAAGTGGAGTTACGCATGCCATCGATATACATTGAACTTTCAGAGCTATAACCACGAATAAATGGACGATCACCATTTGGGTTACCGCCTTCACCTGCGCCCAAAGTAATCCCAGGTACAGTACGTAACGCATCGCTCAACGTCGTAACATTTGTATCTTCAATCAATTGTTGAGAAATAATCGCAACAGATTTTGGCGTATCAAGTAAAGGAGCAACAAATTTTGCATTTGCAGAATGATCAACTTTTAAAGATTCTTGTTGTGTTGCTGTTGCTGCACTTTGGATAGTTGGAAGTTGAGTCACATTGTCTTGTGCAAATGTAGGTACAGCAACCACCGATAATGAAGAAGCAATTGCAGATGAAACAATTTTCTTTCGCGTTTTGATAAAAGCCATTGTTGCCCCAATAGTTAATAGTCAATAATAAACAGTATGCGAATAGTAATGATTCTTAATTATAGATACAATCTATTTACATTGTTATTTTCGATAAATTTGTAGAAAAAGATAATATTTTTAAATATTTTAAGCTTAATAATAATGATTATTAGTAGGAGTTAATTTTGTTTTTTCTCCATACATTCTTCACATTTTATTTGTATAAAAACAGAAAAAGATTTAATAGATATATTTCTGGTTTTAGAAATATCAAGGATATCCTTTTCGATATTATCATTGTCTAATAAATAGGTTTTTTCACATTCTTCACAATATAATCGAATAGAACCATTTTGTTTTTTTATTGAATAGTAAGCCTGTTGATCTCCTATTTTAAAGCGTTGTATCACGCCTGCCATTTCCAAAGCTCTGAGAGATGAGTATATTGTTGATATATAAACGTTTTTACTGTTTTTTTGAGCAACTTTTCTCTCAATTTCATAAGCGGTTATTTCTTTATCTGCCTCAATTAATGTCTGTACGACATGAATTCTAGGTAAAGTAGCGCGCATTTTTGCTTTTTTTAAGATATTTAAAACAACTTCTTCCAAGTTATTACTTTCCATGATAACTCTATTAATACATGTGAAAAGTGGTATTTTAACAATTAGTATAAAGAATGCCTATGTTTTAGAGTTAAAAATAAAAAATAAAAGCTTAAGTAAGTCTTAAGAATTAATTTGTATAATATTAGACTTCCTTCATAAATCAAAAAACGTACAATTTATTTGATCTTAAATTAATCAGCAAAATTATTTAATTCAAGGGATAATCCTTGGATGAAATTCAAAGATATTCAAAAATTATCAGACGTTAAGTTTCGTAGGCTTACCGGTGTTAGTTGGGCTACATTTAACCTCATGCTGGCCGAGATAAATAAGCAGTTACCCCGTCATATTGGTAAAGGACGACCGCATAAATTACCGTTGGAAGATCGTTTGCTCTTATGTATAGAATATTGGAGAGAATATCGAACATTTTTCCATCTTGGTATGAGTTACGGTGTATCTGAAACGAGTGCAATTCGTATCACACGTGTTATTGAAGATACCTTAATCCGTTCTGGAAAATTTAACTTGCCAAAACAACTTCCTAATCGAGATGAAGTGGATTGGGAAGTTGTTGTGATTGATGCAACTGAAATATTAGTTCAACGTCCAAAAAAAAACAGAAGAAATGGTATAGCGGTAAAAAAAAGCGACATACCTTTAAATTTCAGCTATCTATGCACTATACAACAGGTGAAATACTGAGTGTATGTGGAAGTCATGGAAGCATGCATGATTTTAAAATATTTAAAAAAAGCATGAGGAAATTAAAATTTAAGCCCTTTTTTATCGTTGATAAGGGGTATTTAGGGATAAAGAAATTGGGTTTTGGATGCCTCATGCCATCTAAAGCAAAGAAAACTGAAAAACTAGATTCTGAATTAAAAAAGTTAAATAAAGAGATTGGTCGTAGACGAATTCAAGTAGAGCATGTATTTGGAAGGATGAAATGTTTTAAGATTTTATCTTGTGTATATAGAAATCGTCGTAAACGATTAAACCTGCGGTTTAATTTACTTGCTGGCATATACAATTTAGATTGGGTGAAAGATAAACTATTAAATTGATTGAAAAATGATTTATGAAGGAAGTCTATTTTTAAT
The DNA here is from genome assembly GCF_003938865.1 of Acinetobacter sp. FDAARGOS_515. Taxonomy (NCBI): domain Bacteria; kingdom Pseudomonadati; phylum Pseudomonadota; class Gammaproteobacteria; order Moraxellales; family Moraxellaceae; genus Acinetobacter; species Acinetobacter sp. FDAARGOS_515. The sequence continues at coordinate 1,976,818 of NZ_RKIX01000003.1, forward strand.
CTTCAAATAAAAATAAAATTATGTAGAAATTGTGAAGAGAATCATCAAGAATAAAATATCTGTTTAATCGAATTTTGAGAAGTAGAAATCATATTTAATCTAAATTGGGTAATGGTTTAAGTTATGTGTTGAAGAAATTCAAGTAAAGATCTGATTATATATTTTATAAAGTGATTTTGATTGCAATGTCTTCTAGTCAGAAAGTCAGACAAGTACTTTGAAATTTTCCAAAAACTTAAGTTTTAGTTGGAATTAGAAATCCTAACTTTTTGAAGATCAAAATTTCTAGATATATTTTTTCAATACTTCCAAAAATTTTTCGAGTTCCTGTTCATTGTATTGATTTTCCTCTAGTACGTGGTTTTTTAAATGTTGCTCTACCAATTCATTCATCAAACCATTGATCGCGCCACGGATAGCAGCCACTTGTTGTAATACATCAAGACATGAAACATCTTCATTGCTCATGGCGCTATGTACAGCATTCATTTGTCCTTGTACACGCTTAATACGATTTAAGATTTTGCGGTTGTCATGCAGATGGCTCATAGACGGACTCAAATAATTTAAATATACTCTGGGGGAGTATATTGGATTCCTAAAAAAATGACGAATAATATTTTATTAGATCAACATCATCATCAATTTGATAAAGGCAATCCATTAGCACAAAAGAAAATTCTCTGGGCGACCATCCTGACCGGTGTCATGATGATTGCTGAAATTTCTGGCGGTATGATATTTAACTCAATGGCCTTATTGGCAGATGGCTGGCATATGAGTTCCCATATGGTGGCACTTGGTTTGGCTTATCTTGCATATCGCGCGGCACGTTATTATTCAGCCGATTCCAGATTTTGTTTTGGAAGCTGGAAAATCGAAGTTTTAGCAGGTTATAGCAGTGCCATATTATTGATGGTCGTTGCGATCGTGATGGGTTTTAGTTCGATCGAAAGGTTATTCAATCCTGTAATCATTTACTATAACGACGCCATCGGAATTGCCGTGGTGGGTTTAATGGTGAATTTAGTCTGTGCCTGGTTATTACATGACGATCATTCAGATCATCACCATTCACATCATCATTCAGAACATGAACATTCTCATGGACATGATCATCAGGATTTAAACCAAAAAGCCGCTTTTATCCATGTGGTGGCGGATGCTGCCACTTCAGTACTTGCCATTATTGCATTATTCGCAGGTAAATATTTTGGATGGAATTTCTTGGATGCTGTATTAGGAATTATCGGAGCAATGCTTGTAGCAAAATGGTCATGGGGTTTGATTCGACAAACTGGAAAAATTCTTCTGGATGCTGAAATGCAAGAACCTGTTGTAGAGGAAATTAAGCAAGTCATTGAACAATTTGATAGCATGATCAAGCTGATGGATTTACATGTTTGGCAAGTGGGTAAAGGGAAGTTTGCCTGTATTTTATCATTACAAACAAGCAATCAGTTTTTAACGCCTCAAGCTATCAAACAGGCTTTATCCATTCATGAAGAAATTGTACATGCCAGTATCGAGATCAATCTTATACATTAAGATGATTTAGAACCGAGTTTTAACCCGCAAAAGTGGAAATGTAGTCAAACTATTGAATTGATCTACTATTTCATTGATTTTAAATATATTTTTAAAAATTTAAACCTTTACCCAATTTTAATTTTGTCTAGAAGAGGGGACACAGTCCATATTGAGTGGATGAGCGCAGTAAAAAATGATCTGCAATTTTTATATGACGCAGCTTCAATCTAAAATGACTCAACAGACAAAAATATTGAAACGAAGCGGAGTTTCAAGTTAAGGTGAAATTACTGACATATAATGACAATAAGCGGGATTGCCATGTTTGTTTTTGAAGAAGTTTTTAAAGAAAAGAGATTATCGCTTTCTCAAGGCTTGGATTTAAGATTGCAGCGTGCATTGAGTTGGGTAAAGCAAGCAGGTCAATTACAGCATGAACTCGAAGCAAAACTACTTTATCACTCGATCGCCCTTAATGCGCTTTATCTAAACGATATCGAATTAACCTATTCACAGCGTTTACAGCAGCTCTCATCTTTCCTGAAACGATTAGTCGATTTAGATCACGAAGCTAAGATTATGCGTAATCTCACTTCAAAATTAGATGCGACTATGCAAATATTTTTGGATAGTCCTTATTTATCGTATCATTTTTGGTTATTTCAGCATCAAAAGCTGAATGAAGCACAATGGCAAGAGCATCGATTGAATGAAAGAACTCAACTGAAAAATGCCATACATGTCGCTAACTATGCAGAAATTTTAAATTTCATTTTTGCACGTATTTCGATGTTACAGATGCAAATGAGTTTAGGTGGCTTGGTCAATCAAAGTCAGGTTTTTCGTCAATTGATCGATGCTGCTTGTCAAATATTGACCACGTTATTGCCTGTTTTTATGCATATTATGTTGGAACATACGCAAGACTTCGATGCTGATAAACAGTTTTTTCCAGTTGTTCAGTTTTCCTAAGTTCAAACAAGTTGCTTTTTTTGATGGAAATACATTCGATCAATCAGTGCAAACAATGCAGCAAGTAATGTGAGTGCTAATCCAGCGCTACAGGTCATGACCCAGCCGCCATGTCGCCATGCAAAGATTCCAATCGCTGAGCCGCTGGCTGCACCCGCAAAGTATAAGGTCATGTAAATCGCATTTAAGCGTGATTTTGCATCGGGGCGTAGATTAAAAATAATGTTCTGATTACTGGTATGAATTAGCGCTAATCCCCAGTTAATCAAACCAAAACCGATCACATAAAACATAAGTGAGACTTTGGCAAAGAAAAAAGATGTCCAACTGATGAGCAGTAATCCACAACCCGCCCAAGTCAGAATAATCGTATAACCACGATCAGCCAGTTTCCCTGCATAAGAAGTAGACAATGCACCGAAAACACCAATTAGACTGACAATACCAATCATAAAGTCTTTTAAGTGAAAGGGTGGTGAGGATAATAAAAGTGCCATAGTCGAAAATAAAGTACTCATTGAAGCAAAGGCGCAAGCACCGACCAACGCACGTAAGATCAAACGCTTTTCTTCAAATAGTAAATGACGCATAGAATTGAAAATTTGCGCATAATTTAACTGAAAACGCATCACATAAGGCAATCGACCTTTAAGTAAATAGGCGGTGAAAAACATGAATACGGCGCTAAGTAAATAAATGACCTTCCAGTGAAATAAATTGGATAATAAACCTGCCAGACTGGTGGAAAGCAGAATGCCGACCAATAAGCCACTCATTAAAAAGCCGACCACTTCCCCTATTTTTTCAGGTTTCACTGCCATAGTGGCTAACGGAATCAGTACCTGTGCAGCAACCGAAAAAAGCCCGGTCATAACTGTTCCAATCCATAACATTGGCAGGTTGATTGCAAAGCCACATAGCAATAAGCCAATGCCTGCAAGAAACATCAATAAAGGAATAAATTTGGTTTTATTGACCACATCACCTAAAGGAACAATAAACAACAAACCAAGTGCATAAGAAACCTGAGCAAAGGTTACGGTAAGTGCTGCTTGAGCTTCTGGTACGCCAAAGTCAGCCTGTATCGAGTGAATTAAAGGCTGACAATAATAATTTGCTCCTGCACACAGACCACAGGCAATTGCCATCAACCAGAGTAGAGCTTTGTTTTGGCTGATGTCAGATGTATGTTGCATTTTTGCTCTCTTATTTAATCTAAGTAGGCGGTTGCTTCAACTTCAAAAAGCATCTCAGATTTTGCAAGTTGTGAAACTGGAATGAGGGTACAGGCTGGAAATTTCTGCTCAGACCAAAATTGCTGCATAATTTCAATCAGAATATGGTGTTTTATTTCATTATGAGCAACGATCAAAACGCGTAACATGGCAATATCTTGAAGTTTTGCACCCACGCAGTCTAAAGCGATTTGTACATTACCAAAAGCTTGTCTGACTTGTTGGGCAAAATCTGCGGAAAGTTCTCCATCTGGGTTTTCACCACCTTGACCCGCAATGTGTATGATACGTCGAAACTGCTGTACTTCAACAATATGGCTATATCCGAATGGCTGTGGATTATACAATGTATCTGGATTGATGATACGAAGATGGTGAGGTGATATGAACATGGCTGATTTTCTCAACTAGATTAACGATGCCATGCTAGTATCAAAGCTCAAGTTAACTTGAGGTCAAGCGTATCATGCAAAATAATCATCTCAAGCAATTTATAAGTATTGGCGAACTGGCAAAACGCAGTGGTGTGAGTGTCGCAACTTTACGTTTCTATGAAGAAAAGCAATTGATCTGGAGTGTCCGTACCAATGGTAATCAGCGACGTTATCTCAGAGCAATGCTCAGGCGCGTGGCTATTATTAAAATTGCACAAGTGGTTGGGATCCGTTTAGAGGAAGTCAAACAAGCTTTTTCAGTGTTGCCTCAGGAGCAAATTGCCTCTAAACAGGATTGGCAAAACATGTCCAAGCTTTGGAAAGAGCAACTGGATAACAAGATTTTGACGTTATTACAATTACGGCAACAACTCGATTGGTGCATCGGTTGTGGTTGCTTGTCGATGGATCAATGTCCATTACGTAATCCAGATGATTATCTTGCTCAAGAATCGTCAGGCGCGCATTTTCAACAGGTATTGCTTGCGTTGGATCGGCTGGATCAAACAGAGGTTTAATGTTTCAGTCGATTCTTACTTAAACTGATCATCAGAACTCCAATAATATTAAGAATACATCCTAACCATTGCCATGTATTTAAATGTTCACCTAAAAAAGCAACTGCTAATAAAATGGTGAGAATCGGGCCAATGGAGGCAATCATTGCAGATTGAGATGCGCCCAAACGTTGAATACTTTGCATCAATAATACAGTAGGTAAAACTGTCACAAAGAATCCGAGCCCTAGACCGTACCACCACACACTTAGCGGTAATTGTTGTAACAGTTGGATCGGTCGCGCTGTTTCTATAAAAAAATGCAGTAGTGTTCCTGCACAGGCGACGCTCAAAGCCAGACCCGTAAAGTTCCACGAACCAAATTTTTGAATTAAAGAAGGGGTCATAAGCAAATAAGAGGCAAAAGCCACAGCACTGGCGAAAACCAGACTAACACCCAACCAAAAACCGCCCTGAATTGGTGCAATATTATACTCTTGCAGCATCACCAGAACCGTCCCTCCATAACTCAAAAAAATGGCAAACCAACTTTTTGCATTTATTTTTTGGCGATAGATCAGACTGGAGGCGAGTACAGTGAGGGTAGGATATAAAAATAAAATAATCCGCTCTAAAGAGGCACTGATATACATCAGACCTTTAAAATCCAGCCAACTGGCAAAGTAGTAGCCTAATAGCCCAGCTAAAACCAAAAGCAGCCAATCTTTCTTGGCAATGCTCTGATTATGATGCCGATTCAACCAGCAAATGATCAGGAAAAACGGTAACGCGCTTCCCATGCGTAAAGCCATCAGTACAGTTGCATCGACCAATGGTGAAATAGCATAGGTTTGTTTAATAAAGATTGCTTTGGTACTAAACAGAAATGCAGCACATAGGGCAAATAAAGAGCCGACTTGTGTTGCAGATAAAAAACGTTTCATTGAAAAGCCATGTTGGAGGGCATTGTTTGCCTCAAACTTAAGGCAAAACCGATGAATTGTATATCGGTCGAAATAAAACGTGAATCATTAGTTCAAAATATGGGTATTTATTAAATAAATAATGGGTAGCATTTTCCAAAAGTTTGCTTAAAATCCAAAAATTCAACAAGAACACACTCTGGGGGAAACATCGTTTATCACGATGTTTACACTTAAGGAAATTAGCTTGAGGAACGCTCATGCAGATCGGAATCCCAACTGAAACAGTCGCGGGTGAACATCGTGTCGCCGCGACACCTGAGACAGTAAAGAAGTTGATTGGCGCTGGCCACAACGTAGTCATTGAACGTGGGGCAGGAGTAAAAGCTGCTTATATCGACAGTGCCTATGAGCAGGTTGGTGCGACCATTCAGGATGATGCCTATCAGGGCAGCCAATTGATTTTGAAAGTTCGCGCGCCACAAAGCGACGAAATTCAAAAACTTTCAGCCAATACCACTGTTGTGGCAATGTTTGACCCATATCGTAATCCTGATTTAGATCAGTTCGCGAGTCAAAACGTGTCTGCATTTGCGTTAGAGCTATTACCGCGTACCTTATCTCGTGCCCAAAATATGGACGTTTTATCTTCTCAAGCCAACTTGGCGGGATATAAATCTGTGTTATTAGCTGCGGCTGAATATCAACGTATGTTTCCGATGCTCATGACTGCCGCGGGTACAGTAAAACCTGCGCGTGTGGTGATTATGGGCGTGGGTGTAGCAGGTCTTCAGGCCATTGCAACTGCAAAACGTCTTGGTGCTGTGGTTGAAGCGACTGATTTACGTCCAACAGCGAAAGAACAAGTAGAGTCTTTGGGTGGAAAATGGTTAGACGTACCAATGTCGCCAGAAGAACAAGCCCGTGCAGATGAAGCAGCTAAAAATGGTTACGGCTGGACACCGGGCGAACAGTACATCAAAGACCAAGCAGCAATCGTGGATAAAGCGGTTTCCAATGCTGATATCGTGATTACCACTGCACTGTTGCCGGGTCGTAATGCGCCGCGTCTCATCAAAGCTGAAACCGTCGCTAAAATGAAACCAGGTTCGGTCATTTTGGATATGGCAGTTGAAACTGGCGGAAATGTGGAAGGCTCTAAAGTCGGTGAAACGGTATTTACTGAAAATGGTGTGAAAATTTTGGGTGTTCCGAATATTCCATCGACACTTTCGACCGAAGCTTCTGCACTTTATGCACGTAATGTTTTTAACTTTGTTGAGACATTATTTGATGCCGACAAGAATTTCTCAATTAATCCAGAAGAAGAAATTCAAAAAGCCCTATTGGTCACTCATGGCGGTCAAGTACTGCTGAAACGTGGTTAAGGAGATCTCTCATGGTTGAAACGATTACAATTTTCGTCCTTGCCATCTTCGTAGGTTATTACGTGGTTTGGGGCGTGACACCTGCATTGCATACGCCACTTATGGCAGTAACCAATGCCTTATCTTCGATCATTATCGTAGGTGCGATGATTCAGACGGTGGGTCTGCCAATGATTGGGGTTGAGGGAAATGTGGATTTCCAATCTATTAATGTCGTGAGTGTGCTTGGCGCAATTGCCGTGTTCTTGGCCAGTATTAACATTTTTGGTGGTTTCGCAGTGACTGCGCGCATGCTGGAAATGTTTAAGCCGAAGCAGAAGAAATAAGAGGACTGAAACATGGAATTTATTCGAGACAATGCGGGTTGGTTCTACCTGATTGGTGCAGTTCTTTTTATTTTGACGTTGCGTGGCTTGTCTAGCCCCAAAACAGCGATCTCAGGTAACCGTTACGGTATGGTCGGTATGGCCATTGCTGTATTGACCACGTTTTTTGTGGCTGATCATCCTGTAGTCTGGATGATTGTAGGGGCAATGGTATTGGGTGCAGTGGTTGGTATTAGCCGTGCACGTACCGTTCCTATGACCCAAATGCCTGAAACGGTTGCTTTAATGCACTCTTTAGTCGGTTTGGCTGCGGTTCTAATTGCGATTGCTGCAATTTTACACAACAATCAACTGACTGCATTATTTGCACAAAATGAAGCGGCGTTAACTGCTGCGGGTGTTCAACATGCCCACATGAGTAAAGTACATTTATTCGAATTGTTTGTCGGTTGTTTCGTTGGTGCGATTACCTTTACTGCTTCTGTATTTGCCTATGGTAAATTGGCAGCCAAGAAATGGGCGAAAACCATTTCTGGTTCATGGGTAAAACCTGTTCAAGCCTTGATTTTTATTGCAATGTTGGCGTGTGGGATTTATTTCTTTACGACAGGCAACATGGCTGCATTCTGGTCAATGACCATTCTTGCACTAGCGTTTGGTTGGGTGTGGATTGCCCCTGTCGGTGGCGGTGATATGCCAGTTGTGGTGTCACTGTTAAACTCATTCTCAGGCTGGGCTGCTGCGGGTATTGGTTTCACGCTTGAAAACAATATGTTGATTGTAGCGGGTTCATTGGTGGGTTCATCAGGTGCAATTCTGTCTTACATCATGTGTAAAGCGATGAACCGTAGTATCATCAATGTATTGTTTGGTGGTGCAATGGGCGGCGCTGCGGTTGCAAGTGCTGCTAAAGGCGAACAAGTTCAACGTAACTATCGCTCAGGTTCAGCAGACGATGCAGGCTTCCTGATGTCAAATGCGGATAGCGTGGTGATTGTACCGGGTTATGGTATGGCTCAGGGCCGTGCACAAAATGCAGTGAAAGAGTTGTGTGAAATCCTGAAAGAACAAGGTGTAAAAGTTCGTTTTGCGATTCACCCTGTTGCAGGTCGTATGCCGGGTCACATGAACGTACTTTTGGCAGAAGCTGATGTTGCTTATGAAGATATTTTGGAAATGGACGAGATCAACTCAGACTTTCCAGCGACTGATGTTGTATTGGTGATCGGTGCCAATGACGTAGTCAACCCTGCTGCAAAAGATGACCCAAGCTCTCCAATTTATGGTATGCCAATTTTGGAAGCACATAAAGCACGTACGATTATGGTGATCAAGCGTTCTATGGCAACGGGTTATGCAGGTCTGGACAATGACTTGTTCTATAACGAAAAAACCATGATGGTGTTTGGTGATGCCAAGAAAGTGGTAGAGGATATGACGAAAGCTGTGAATGGTGGTGGTCACTAATCTGACTCGATATTAAAAAACCACCTTCGGGTGGTTTTTTTATGCTTTAGCTGATCAATAACAAGGATATGGTTACGAAGATTGCTTCAATCATCAATATTCATCTTCAGATATCGGTTAATCTGCTTTTTATTTTATTCGACTTCTTTCATTCTTGTTTTAAACTCTTTTTATATTTCTAATTTTCTGTGTTTCACAATCTTGTTTAGACAAAGCCATAAAGATGCTAATACTAAATCTAATCTTTTTAGACTAAATGTTGTTACAAAAACAAATTTTTGTGACATTGGTTTTTTATAAAACACCCTTACAATGTTTATATGATTAATTTTATTAAAACAACGAGATAAGTATGCAAAGTAATAACCCTATTCTAACTCGGGTTGAAACCTACAGCGATGTGGGACATTCCATGACGGTTGCTGGTGCAGTACAGAAATCGATTGCTTTAACATTGGTTGCTGCCATTACAGGTTTGGCTGTATTTTTTTATTGTGCTTTTAGCTTGAATTTTGCATTGGCTTCTGCTGCAACGTGGGTAGGGACAATCGGTGGTTTGATTCTTGCGTTAGTTGCAACCTTTAAACCGAACACTGCCCAGACTTTGGCGATTCCTTATGCTTTATTTGAGGGCGCATTTTTAGGTGGGATTTCGTTTATGTTTCAGGCGAAATTTCCAGGTGCACCTTTACAGGCGTTATTGGCCACTTTTGTGACGACTTTGGTGATGTTTGGTTTATATAAATTCCAAATTATTCGCGCTACTGAAAAATTTAAAGCTGTGGTCATGTCTGCCACCATTGCAATTGCGATTGTATTTTTGGTGCAACTGGTGATGAGACTAGCATTTGCATCAAGTGTACCGTACATCTTTGAAAGTAATTGGTTAGGGATAGGTTTTGCGGCATTTGTTGCTGTGATTGCCTCGCTTAATCTGATTCTGGATTTTGATTTAATTGAATCTGCGGCTGCGCAGCATGCACCTAAAGCGTTTGAGTGGGTGTGTGGGATTGCATTATTGTCAACCTTAGTCTGGATGTATATTTCATTCTTGCGTTTGATTGGCATTTTGTCGAATGACTAAAAAGTTCATTGCTTTACCAGTCCGTAAAAAAATCGCTTCGAAATGAGAGATTTTTTTATACAGTTTTCTTATGAAAAGGTAAAAAAGATGCATTATGCAATTTCGCAAATGCCAGAAGCTTGGCATTATGCATATAAATTTTTTCAAGTGAGTTACCCATGGCACAAGGATTATTAACTGGTAAACGTTTTTTGATTGCTGGTATTGCAAGCAAATTATCAATTGCTTTTGGTATTGCACAAGCATTGCATCGTGAAGGCGCTGAACTAGCATTTACCTATCCAAATGAAAAATTAAAAAAACGTGTTGATGAGTTTGCTGCGCAATTTGGTTCATCATTAGTCTTTCCTTGTGATGTTGCTGTGGATGCTGAAATTGACAATGCTTTTGTAGAGTTGGCAAAACACTGGGATGGTCTGGATGGGGTGGTGCATTCAATTGGTTTTGCCCCAGCACATACATTAGATGGTGACTTTACCGACGTAACTGATCGTGATGGTTTTCGTATAGCCCATGACATCAGTGCTTATAGCTTCGTGGCGATGGCACGTGCCGCAAAGCCTTTGTTACAAGTGCGTCAAGGCTGTTTATTGACTTTGACTTATCAAGGTTCTGAGCGTGTGATGCCAAATTATAATGTTATGGGGATGGCAAAGGCTTCACTTGAAGCAGGTGTGCGTTATTTAGCATCAAGTTTGGGTGCGGATGGTATTCGTGTCAATGCGATTTCAGCAGGACCAATTCGTACTTTGGCGGCATCAGGGATTAAATCATTCCGTAAGATGTTAGATGCCAATGAAAAAATTTCGCCACTAAAACGTAATGTGACCATTGAAGAAGTGGGCAATGCTGCATTATTCCTGTGTTCACCATGGGCTTCAGGGATCACAGGTGAAATTATGTATGTAGATGCTGGCTTTAATACGGTTGGTATGAGTGCATCGATGATGGATGATGAGTAAAAACAAAACCCTTATTCGATAAAAAAATGATGCTGCGGCATCATTTTTTATTTATCAAATAAATTTGACTTAAAACTATCTTAGCAACATGCCATCTACAACAATGCCATGCCAGCGAATTAACTGTAATGCGCCGTAGCATCATAACCGTATTTTGATACACCCCCTTACAACACCGACCTGAAACTCATCCACAGCGAGCAAAAGTGGTGGGAACAAAGGATCATGTCATTCATGTGGAAACATAGGGGCGAATTAAAATTTGCTTTTGTTTACTCCAAATTGAAAAGCCTATGACATCAGATAAAATGTACCAAAATGTCAGTGGAAGTTTCATTTTTCACGCTTCAATCCTATGCTAATAATTGACTCTATTTTGAATAGACTTCTTTCATAAGTCCCTTTTATTTCTACCTGTGGGAGAAAAATAAAGAGGGTTTAAACCATCATGAAAGCAGTCTAATATTTAACACGATTACGACCTTGAGCTTTTGCTTCATATAATTTTTCATCTGCCACTCTAAAAACACGTTTAATATCCTTGGAAGAGTTTGGCCAATAGGCAAGACCAATGGAAATAGTCACTTTCCCGACTTCTGGAATCACTGTATTTTCAATTGCCTCTCGAATACGTTCAGCAATAATAAGACCAGTAGAAGAATCTATCGCTGGTGCTAAAATAATGAACTCCTCGCCACCAATACGACAACATGCATCGATATCTCGTGAATTCTCCTTAATTTTTTCTGCGATAATTTTTAAGACGACATCACCATTTTCATGCCCATAAACATCGTTCACTTTTTTAAAATGATCAATATCAAGTGCAATCACAAAAAAATGTGTTTCAGATTTAATAAACTCATCTAAAAATAATTCCATACCACGACGATTATAAAAACCGGTAAGTGGATCGGTATTGACGTAAAAATTTAACTCAGAAATCTTTTGTTTGAATTGTTGAGAACTTAATAATAAGGACAATTTAAATTTGAGCACTTCATAATACCAAGGATCAATTTCCTTAATTTTATGTTCTGTTGTGGTCGCATTTAAATGGCTTGCCATCTTGGCGAGTTGAGCCAATGGTGCTGAAATTAAATAAGAAATTCGCCATACAATAAAAAAGATAAACACATAAAAAAACAGCATACCAGCAATAATTTTTACAATAATTGAAGATGCTTGTGCTAAAAGCTCACGCGTGGGCTGTTGAGAAATAACAATCCATTGAGTTGTTGGAATAGATGCAAATCCAGCCAAATTATCTTCACCTGAACCATCTTTGATCTGAATCTTGCCATTTTTTTCTTTCAGCATGGTACTGAGTTCACTATTTTGTGTGTCTAAAGTACCAATCCGTTTTTCATCAGGATGGAAAATAATATGCTGATTACTATCAATGACATACATGTAACTCTTTTTATAACCATATTTCATGGTTAGCAGTTCATTCAAAATATTGTCTTTTTTGAGATAAATCGCAGCGCCAATAAACCCTAGATATTGATGATTTTGATCAAAAATAGGTTGAGATAAAAATACAATTAAATTCTTTGTAATAGATGAATAAGGCGGTGTGACCACCGTTGACTGATTTTTGAGTGACATTTCAAAGCCAAGCGTGTGATTTACCACCTTCTTATTGAGTTTTAATTGTTCAGGGGCAAAACTTCGAATGTTCCCATTACGATCAGACACAATCACACTATTAAAATAATCAGACTGAAATTTCAACCGATCGACTTCCGCTTGCATGACTTGTTCATTGTCAAAGGATTGACCCAAGAGTTTGGCACTATAGTCCAACTCTTTGAGCATCATTTTGAAATGACTATTAGTTCCTTTGGCAATCTTGGATGCATATTCCATATTGACTGAAAGGGAGTTGTTAATGAGTTGATTTTTTTGAATATAGTAACTTACTAATAATGAAATAATAAACAGACTAATCACGCTAAAAATAGCCAGAAGCAGAATTAACTTTCTTAGATTGAGTTGTAATGAGTGAATTAATTGTTTGAAAATCATGGAATAAAAAAATATCTGACTTTGCATTGTATAGTATATTTTTTGAATGATTTAATCGAATTAAATATTAAAAAAATGGGGTATTTATTCTTGGAATAACCCTACAATTAAAAGCAGTGAGTTATCATAAGCTTAAGATTATTTTACTTTTATCATTGATTTTTTGGTAAAAATTTGCTAAATGTAAGTGGTGTAATTTTTTCATTTTTATTTTTTATTATTTTGTTTTTATTCTCCATATTCTAACCATAATAATCACAATTGCCATGAGGCGGACCATGAGTTTACAGTTGTTAGAGCTTGATCAAGCAGATCAGCTAAGTGCTTGCCGCTTATCGCTACTCCTTGGTCTAAAAAGTGAGCATAATCTGATTCAACAGTTTTTAGAATTTGGTAAAAACTTGATCGGGGCTCAAAAGGCAATTTTATGTTTCCATGAAGAAACTTATTTTTGGCATCATGCTGATCAGAAGATTCATGCGGTACTTAAATTACAAAAACGTAATAATGCGCAATTTTTTGAAGATCGCGTTTTTATTGATCAAAAACATCCGCATTATATGGATTTTTCAGCCTATATGAATGAAGGCGGCGTAGAACATCATCGTATTATTGCCGTTAATATTTTAAAAAATAATGAATCGATAGGAATTGCATTATTTTTTGATAATGATGAGCAAAGCTTTGATCCAGTTAAAATTTCATTGCTTGCTGAACATGGGATGAATTTTTCGCGTTATCTTGAGCTTAAATATAATCATGAGATTTTGAATGAATTATATGAACAGCAGTGTGCTTTGAATTTTAGTAAAACTAAGTTTTTTTCTATTATTTCACATGATTTGCGTGCGCCGTTTCATGGTTTGCTGGGCTTCTCTGAAGTTTTAGCCAAAGAGCGTGATACTTTAGACGAATCAAGTGTGCAAAATATTGCAGACTATCTATATGAAACGTCACAGTCGACCTACAATCTGTTAGAAAGCCTGTTGGAATGGGCGATGGCAGAAGGTGGTCGCTTTGTCTATCATCCAATTAACTTTAACCTCAAACAAGCAACCTCGATTGTCATTAAGGTCTTAAATACATTGGCGATTAAAAAGAAAATTGCGCTGATTGACGAAATTCCAGAAGATTTAAAAGTATATGCCGACATCAATATGATTACTTCGGTGATCCAAAATCTAGTTTCAAATGCCTTAAAATTTACACGATTAGATGGTTATGGTTTTGTGGCACTTCGTGCCAGTTTTACCAATGATGGTATTGAAATTCAGATCGAAGATAATGGTTTGGGCATGACAGAGTTGCAAATGTCTACCGTTTTCCATCCTCGAATTACGGCAAGTTTAAGAGGAACTGATGGGGAAAAAGGTGCGGGTCTGGGTTTAACGTTATGTAAACGATTTATTGACCTCAATCTTGGAAAAATTTCAGTCAGTTCCAAAGAGGGAGAAGGCACGATATTCAAAGTGGTATTGCCTTGCTCGACGGATGGAACTGGAATGTTGCTTGCTCAAAAAGATAGCGGCGATGTCACTGTTGCATAAATAGATTTCCCTAAATGAACCTGCAACTGTTATAACTATGTTAAATAGAAGTTGCAGGTTTGTTATGAATACTGAGCAGTTGCAAAAAACATTAAGAGCGAGTCAATATGCCGAGCAGGTATTGGGTTTACATCAAACTGCTTTAGAACAAGATTATGCAATCGATCAATTTCATCATGCACTCACTACTAACGATATTTTTAAGCGTGTTGAACAAGAATTAAAAGACATTCAAGATGAAAGTCAGTGGATGCGCACATTGCGTATCTTACGTGCCAAACTCATGTTCCGCTGGATTTGGCAAGATGCCAATCAACTCACTAATGTGATCACACTTACCCGTGAACTTTCAGATTTTGCAGATGCCTGTATCTGTGCAGCCAAGCAGTTTGCGCTTCCACCTTTACTTGCCAAGCATGGCGAACCGATTGGTTACGATGGTCAGATTCAGGATTTGATCGTGGTAGGCATGGGGAAATTGGGGGCTCAAGAACTCAATTTGTCCAGTGATATTGACCTGATTTTTGCCTTTGATGAGCAGGGTGAAACCAATGGTCGTAAGTCGATTGATGTTCAGCAGTTTTGTATTTTATGGGGGCAAAAACTCATCTATTTGCTCGATCATATCACCGCAGATGGTTTTGTATTTCGGGTTGATATGCGCTTGCGTCCTTGGGGAGATGGTTCAGCTTTAGCAATTAGTCATGTGGCACTAGAAAAATATCTGATTCAGCATGGGCGAGAATGGGAGCGTTATGCGTGGATCAAGGCACGTATTATTAGTGGTGGAAAACGCGGTGATCATTTACTAGAAATGACGCGACCTTTTGTGTTTCGTCGTTATGTTGATTATTCCGCCTTTGAAGCCATGCGTGAAATGAAAGCTATGATTGAGCGAGAAGTCGCTCGTCGTAATATTGCCGATGACATTAAATTAGGAGCGGGCGGGATCCGTGAAATTGAATTTATTGTGCAGGTTTTTCAGCTCATTTATGGGGGGTCCAAACGCGAATTGCAGGATCGCCAATGTCTGGTGAGCTTGCACCATTTGGGACAAGTCGGTCTGCTAGATTCGCAGGCAGTCATTGAACTTGAAGATGCTTACTTATTCTTAAGACGTGTTGAACATGCGATACAGGCTTTAAATGATCAGCAAACGCAGATGTTGCCTGTAGAGCCTGATTTGCGACAGCGTATGATTGATACGCTTGGTTATGATTCATGGAATGCTTTTTTAGCGGTTTTAAATGAAAAACGTGCACGGGTCAGTGATCAGTTTAAAAATCTGATTCAGGAAGAAGTTGCTTCACCAGCAGAAACCGAAACTCAGCTTGAACTGCGCTTAGATGCAGTGCTAGATGATTCAACCAAAAATCTGATTCATGAATTTTGGCATGGTAATGCCCTGAAAAAACTGCCGTCTAAAGCGGTACAGCGTTTAAAAGATTTTTGGCCGCATTTTATTGAAGCCGTCTTACAGTCGGATAAACCGCAAGTTGCACTGACACGTTTGATGCCTTTAGTTGAGTCGGTGATGCGTCGTACCGTATATCTGGTCATGTTGATGGAAAGCCGTGGGGCTATGCAACGATTGGTCAAAATGGCAACGGTAAGTCCGTGGATTTGTGAAGAATTGACTCAATATCCTGTTCTATTAGATGAATTTTTATCGATGGATTTTGAATTGCCAAAGCGTCAAGATCTCGAAGATTCACTACGTCAACAATTACTACGGATTGAAATTGATCAAGTTGAAGATCAAATGCGGGTACTGCGTTTATTTAAAAAGAGCAATGTACTGACGGTTGCTGCCAGTGATGTTCTAGCTGAAAGTCCACTGATGAAAGTCTCCGATGCATTGACGGATATTGCAGAAGTGAGTGTGATTGCGACATTGAATCTGGCCTATCAGACGGTGGTGAAACGACATGGTTATCCACTGGATGCAGAAGGGCAACGCTGTTCACTGGAACATACTGGCTTTGCCGTGATCGGCTATGGCAAGGTCGGTGGAATCGAACTGGGATACGGTTCTGATCTGGATCTGGTTTTTATTCATTATTTTGATGAGCAAGCTGAAACCGATGGACCAAAAGCCATTACTGGCTTTGAGTTTGCTGTTCGCGTTGCCCAAAAGTTTTTATCACTCATGACTACGCAAACGCTGGATGGTCGCGTGTATGAAATTGATACCCGATTACGACCTTCTGGCGAAGCTGGGCTATTGGTCACGAGTCTGAAAGCATTTGAACAGTATCAGTTAAAAAGTGCCTGGTTATGGGAGCATCAGGCATTGGTGCGCGCACGTTCTATCGCAGGTGAAATGGATTTAAGAAATAAATTTGCCCACTTGCGTGCACAAATATTAACCCAGCCACGTGACGAAAAATACGTTCAGGAAGAAGTATTAAAAATGCGTCAGAAAATGAAAGACCATTTAGGTTCTTCCTCAGAACAAAAAAAACATGGGATTTTTCATTTAAAACAGGACGCAGGTGGTATCGTTGACATCGAATTTATGGCACAGTATATGGTGCTTGCATGGAGTGGTGCGAATCCTGATCTCGCCCATTTTTCCGACAATGTAAGAATTCTTGAAGATGCTGCTCAAGCAGGCTGCTTATCCAGTGAAGATGCCACAGCATTGATACACGCTTATCTCAGTGAACGAGCCGAGAGCCACCGCTTAGCCCTTGCAAATCAATCCATGCAAGTCAGTGCTGCGGACTGGCGCGATACCCGCGAGGTCGTTTGCAAGTTATGGCAAAGATTAATAGATCCAGTATCAACGGTGGTGCTGGAGAGTGAATGATTGTGTAAAAATTTGGAGTGTGTGCCATGAATTTGGCTGATCGTGATGGTTTTATTTGGCAAGATGGACAATTGGTTGACTGGCGTGATGCGAAAATCCACGTCTTAACTCATACGCTACACTACAGTATGGGTGTCTTTGAAGGTGTCCGTGCCTATGAAACACCTAAAGGCACAGCAATTTTCCGTCTCCAAGACCACACTAAACGTTTGCTGAACTCTGCAAAAATTTATCAAATGAAAGTTCCATTTGATCAGGCGACTCTTGAGCAAGCGCAAATTGATGTGGTGCGTGAAAACAAATTAGCTTCATGCTATTTGCGTCCACTTATTTGGATTGGTTCTGAAAAACTCGGAATTGCCGCGACTAATAACACGATTCATGCCGCAGTTGCAGCATGGGGCTGGGGTGCGTATCTGGGTGAAGAAGCGATGGCGCAAGGTATTCGTGTTAAAACATCTTCGTTTACCCACCATCATCCAAACGTGACCATGTGTAAAGCTAAGGCTTCTGGTAACTATACCTTATCCATTCTCGCTCATCAGGAAGTAGCGCATTCAGGCTATGATGAAGCGATGTTGATGGATCCACAAGGCTATGTGTGCCAAGGTTCTGGTGAAAACGTATTTTTGGTAAAAGATGGTGTGTTACATACCCCTGATATTGCGGGTGGCGCATTGGATGGTATTACTCGTCAAACGATTATTACCATTGCCAAAGATTTGGGTTATGAAGTGGTTGAGCGTCGTATTACCCGTGACGAGTTTTATATTGCAGATGAAGCGTTCTTTACTGGAACTGCGGCTGAAGTTACACCGATCCGTGAATATGATGATCGTCAAATTGGTGAAGGTCGTCGTGGCCCGATCACGACGATTATTCAAAAAACATTCTTTGATGCCGTTCAAGGTAAAAATCCAAAATATGAACACTGGTTAACTTACGTTAAATAATTGAATCAGTTAAGATGAAAGGCGAAACTGATGTTTCGCCTTTTTTGTGCTTGTGATATTGGGAAAATAAAATGCATATCGTATATGTGAGTGATGCAAAGGCGGGACATCGATCACAAGCTTTAGGTTTATATCAAGCCATACATCAGCAAAATCCCAATACCAGTTTTGAAGAAATTCAGCTAGAAAACTTAGCTTTATTGAGTATTTTTAAAGGATTATTTAGCCATCAAGTGAGTGGTATTGCGCAACAGCCTGATTTTATTTTTGGGGTAGGTTCGCATACTCATCTTCGAGTTTGGTTATTGGGAAAAGTTTATCCTCAAGCGAAAACTGTAATCTTGATGAAACCCAGCTTACCTATTCACTGTTTTGACTACGCCATTATTCCTGAACATGATGGTATTGCTGCATCTGATCAAGTAATTGTCACCAAAGGTGCTTTAAATCCAATTGAAAATGAACATCGTCATCAAGCCAATCGGATTTTAATTGCGCTTGGCGGAACTTCAAAACGACATCAATGGAACGAAAATAAAGTTTTAACGGCAATAGAACAGATTGTTCAGCACAATTCACATTGTCAGTTGATCTTGACGACCTCCCGACGAACGCCTGAGCATTTCTTGGATCGTTTAAAAAAACAAGATTATGCGTCGCAATTAGACATTTTCCCTGTAGAACACACTCCACAAGGCTGGATTTTTGAACAAATGCAACTGGCGGAAACGGTTTATGTGACAGAAGATAGTGTTTCGATGATTTTTGAAGCATTGACGGCAGGTTGCCGTGTTGGGGTGATTGCAATGGATCGATTGAAACAGGACCGTATTACACATGTGATTGATGCTCTAATCCTAGATCATATTGTTGGGACACAGACTAAAACTGCTCAACTTCCGCAACAACAGACTTTTAAAGAAGCAGAGCGTGTGGCAACATGTTTATTGAAATCCTATTCAGGTCAATGATGTGATTTATCTCGCTTTAGTTCTTGTTTTGGCAATGATTATATTCAGCTATAAATATGCGTGGTGGAAGCCTGCAATTGATTGGAAGCGACCACGTATTCTGATGTATCACATGGTACGAGAACATATTGATGGAGCGAAATTTAATAAATTACGCGTTCAACCTGCTGAATTTGAAAAACAGGTAGCATGGATGAAAGCGCAAGGTTTTCATTTTGTTACTATGCAGGAGTTACAGCAAAACTGGGGTAAACATCCTGAAAAAACCGTTGCAATTACCTTTGATGATGGTTATCTAGATAATCTGGAAAATGCTTTTCCAATCCTTGAGAAATATCAGGCTAAGGCAACTATTTACGTCGTTGTCGATCGTCATGATAGAGATTGGTCAACTTATAAAAAAGCACATCATAATAGCGGTGAGTTGGCACGAGAACCAAAACTCAGTGATGAACAAATTCTTTTTTTAGCGAAAAGGGGTTTAGTTGAAATCGGTTCACACACTTTGACGCATGCCAATCTCGCGAAACTCACAGATCAGCAATGCCTGGATGAACTAGTGGAGTCCAAACACCAACTTGAACAGATCACTGGTCAAGCAGTAAGTAGTTTTGCTTATCCTTTTGGTATTTACTCTGAACGTGATGTGGAACTGGTGAGACAGGCAAATTATACAAATGCTGTAACTACTGTTGAAGGGATTGATAATGATCAACCTGATTTTTTTCAGCTTCAACGCATTAAAATCAGCGGCAAGGATTCACTATTTGCAGTGAAACTAAGATTGAAACTTGGGAAACGTGGGCTGTAGGAGCTATTATGCATATTTGTATGGTGATGGCAGGCGATGAAGAAGGCGGACTTGAGAAACACGTGATTGAGCTTGCTAATGGATTGATAAAACTGAAACATCGTGTCAGTTTGATTGCTCATGAAAAATATCGATCACGTGTTGAAAATGTTCAGTTCTACTCCCTTGATTTATCGAAGAGCCGTAATAACCCGATTCTATTATGGAAGCTTTATCAAACGATTAAATCTATCCAAGCGGATGTCTTACACGTCCAAGCGAACAAAGCAGTCTCGATGATTGCACCAATGTTAAAATGGTTAAATGTCCCGAATGTTGCCACATTACATAATTTAAAAAAGAATATTAAAGCTTTTAATCGTTATGATCGGATTATTGCGGTGAGTCAAAGAGTTGCCAATCAATTTTCATCTCAATCCAAGATTCGCGTGGTATTGAATGGTGTGAGGCCACCTGATTTTATTATAAATAGTAAATCTGCAACTTATCCCCTACAAGCGATTGCCATTGGGCGTTTAGTGAAAGCTAAAGGGTTTGATTTACTTATTGAGGCTTGGAAAGAAGTTGATGCAGGGCTATGGATTGTTGGGGATGGACCTGACCGACAGGTCTTACAGCAACAAATTGAACAAACACAGTTATCTCAGCGTATTAAAATTTGGGGGCATCGTGATGATATTAATGATTTATTGCTGCAATCAGATTTCTTGGTCATTTCTTCTCGGAACGAAGGTGGTCCTTATACGCTTTCTGAAGCACTGTTGTTAAAACGACCAGTGATTTCATCAGATGTTGGTATGGTTTCGCAGGTGTTATTACCCTCTATGATTTGTCCTGCTAATGATACACAGGCACTTCATCAATTATTGCAGCAGCATATTCAACATTTTTCACAGTTACAAAAAGACGCTGAACCAATTTTTCATTTTGCACAGCAACATTTGACCATCAATGCCATGGTTGAACATACGGCAAGGGTATATCAGGAACTTTTAGATGACGGACACGCTTAAACAAACTAAAAAAGTCTGGGTTATCAGTGATGGTGTGCCAGGTCATTTTAATCAATCTAAAGGCGTTTTATTTGCTTTACAGCATTTATTCGAGTTAGACGTTTGTTGGATTGATTTGAAACTTAATCAGGGTTTTTTACGACGTCCATTAAGTTGGTTGCTCAATTCAACTCTTCCTGATTTGAATAAACTTCATTATTTTTATCGGGGTGATGTACTTCCGCAACAATCTCCGGATATTATTGTTGGTGCAGGCGGAAACACGGCTTATGCAGTCATTTGGATTTCTAAAGTTTTGCATGCCAAAAGTATATTTTGTGGCTCACTTCGGCATTTAAATGCAAAGCTCTTTGATGCTATTTTGGTACTGGAACCTGATCTCGCTAAACCTTTTATAAGTCTTGATGTATCGCCTATGGCGATTGATCAACAAGTATTGGCTCAGCAAGCTGAACAATGGCGCGACGAACACGCTGTATTAACGAAACCAGTGTGGACGATGCTTATTGGAGGTAATGGAGCCGGTGCTATTTATCAGGATTCAGACTGGAAAATACTGGCAGAGCAAATGAATCAACTTGCACATCAATTTGATATTCGATGGTTAATCAGTACCTCACGACGTACAGGGGGGCAGGCTGAAAACATACTAAAGCAACATTTGAATGACGATATAATCATTGATGCGGTGTGGTGGAGTGAAGCACCACGTCAGGTTCTACATGCTTTTTTGGGACTTTCTGATCGGGTATATTGTGGGGCTGATTCGATGTCGATGATGATGGAAACGATCAGTGCTATGCGAGCTTTAGTGGTCTATTATCCTTTTGAATTTAATCCTGATCAGCGGTTTGGTGGGGTATTGCAACGAATTGAACGAACTGAATTAGCTACAGTGCAACCCATTTCAGATTTATCCAATATGGATCAGGATAGCGAAAATGTACTAAAACCATTAAAATACGAACCTAGTGAAAAATTAGCACAATTATTGAAAGATAGGCTCTTCTCTTGAAAAAATTTAAAATCATCAATACGGTATATGGGGATGCTACAGGTGGTCGTTGGCAAGCTGTACTGGATATCGCTAATACACTAAAAAGTTATGGTCATGAGATAGTATTACTACGTGGGGAGGAAAATGCGCATTTGAATAGTGGTGAATGGCCAATTCATGTGATTCCAAATACAGGTTTTTATAGTATTGCGGCCGCGTTAAAAGTACGCAAATTTATTCAGGAACAACAGCCAGATTTAATTGTAGCGCATAGTGGAAAAGCTGTTTGGTTATTTAAAAATGCGATGCTGGGCATGCAAAAGAAAATACCAGTACTTGCGGTCAACCACAGCCATAATGTTAAAAGAACCTTGCGTGCAGACGCATTTTTACATATTACGCCTTATGTGCAAGAGCTTGTTCAAGCGTTACAAAGTAACGAGGAAAAAAAGAAACCGCAACGTGTCATTTCAAATCTTACTTATTTACCAAAGGTTGAAGCAAGTCCTAAGCCACTTAAGCAGTCTGTAAATATTGTCATGCTGACACGAATGGTACCTAATAAAGGTGTTCATGTTTTAATTGATGCTTTAGCTTTATTAAAGCAAAGAGGAATACCATTTAGCGCAGTTTTAGCGGGTCAAGGCGAAATGCTTGAACAATGTAAAGCTCAGGCAAGTCAGTTAGGTTTGGATGATCTTGTGAGTTTCCCTGGCTGGATTGGTGGGGACGATAAAATTAATTTAATACAGCAAGCAGATATAATTGCTTTGCCATCAATCACTGAGATCCAAGGAATTGGAATTTTAGATGCATTTGCATGGGGAAAGACATTGATTACCACAGATGATATTGGTATTCGACAGACAGCAAAGCATCAAGTAAATGCATGGTGTGCTAAAGCTGATGATGCGATTAGTCTAGCAGATGGAATTGAATACTTAATTAGTCATCCTGATGAAGCTTTAAAATATGCTCAGCAAGGTAAAAAAGAGGCTTTAGAGAAATATTGTTTTGAGCAAATTGCGAAAGAGCATAATAGTCTGATCAATGAAGTCATCAGTTTTTATATGAAGTAAAAATTGATAATTTGCTAATTGTATGAATTTAAAGAAAAATGAATAAATTATTAACTATAATTATTCCTGTGTATGGTGTAGAGAAATATATACAGGAGTTTTTGGATAGCTTATTTCCTCAAATAGAAGCATCTATTGAGTTAATCTTTGTTAATGATGGAACTCAAGATCAGTCTATTATGATTTTAAATGATTCTATTGATAAGCATGATATTAATTGTTTGATTTTAAATCAGTCTAATGCAGGTGTAAGCAGTGCTAGAAATAATGCACTAAGAGTCTGTACTGGACAATTCGTCACTTTTCTTGATCCTGATGATGTTGTTAGCCCAAAATATATAGAAAAAATTTTAGATATTATTACTAATCATAATGATATTTCAATTATTCATTATAATGCTTATATGAAAAAGGAAAATAATGAAATTGTTGATATGTGTTTTGTTGATGAGACGTCAACTCACATTATTAATCAAGAGTTTAAAATAAAAAATTTTATTAAGGATAAATGGCAACCTTGGTTGAGAGTATTCAGAAAAGACTTATTGAAAGATTTTGAATTTGTTGAGGGTTATATTTTTGAAGATGTTTTGGCATTTCCGTTTTTATATCGGGATGAATTGAAGATTTATGAATTAGTCGATCATCTTTTGATATATAGATTGAATGAAAGTAGTTTAACAGCTAAAAAAAATCAACTATTTTTTGATAGTATTTATTATGCTATTAGTTTTTATCGATTATATAGAAATATCAAGTGTTTTGAATGTGTATATTTTAAGCTGATTGAGTGTTTATATGGGGTAATGCTAAAAAAGAATTTTTATCATTTTTTAAAATTTTACAATATGTTTAAAGAAGACATTTTTTATATAAAAGATCATAGATGCCTTAATACTTTTAAGTTAAAGTTTAAATATACAAGTCCTTTATTGTTTTACATGTATAAGACTAAATTTTTCCTAAAATTATAAAATAGCAGTAATCATTTTTTAATTTTAGGATATTTAGCTAAATTTTTTTTGTATATATAATATATACCATTGAATACTAGCTAGATATTTTCCTTTTCGCCATAATATTTTAGCAAACTTCTTTGCTTCTTTGGAATTTTTAGGTGCATCAAGTGGTTGGTCTTTCCAAGGCGATTGATAGTAATACTTTAAATACAATTCTCCGTGGGAGGCTGCGATGCTCCAAGGTTTAGGAGAGCTTACAAAATGTATAAGAGCTGGTGAAATATCGTCTCGAGTAAAATAGTTGAATTTTTGATCAATAAAAATCATTTTATTCTTCAGTAAGATATTAAGCACATCTTGATCTGGGAACTTATAATCTCTTTTTGAAATAAGCGTATTAAATTTTGTTAATACATCAAAATTGTTCCATTCTTTTGTATTAATTAAAAGAACGCCTGAATTAAAGTATTTATCATTTGGATTTAAGCCAATGCTTTCAATATAAGTTGGTTTCATGCATTTATCTTGAACTGCTGCAAGAACTTTATTTTCAATATTAATTGAACAAATCTGTTTTAGACTACTAACACATAAAATATCAGCATCTAGATATATAAATTTGTCCAACTTATCTTTAAAAATATTTGCTATCGATAATCGGTAGTAGATTGCAGTTGTGAAATGCCCATTGACTTGTAATTTATCGTAAGGTTCAGTATTTAGAATGTAGACAAAGATTTGTGTATTTTTAAACTGGCTTATAATTTCATCATAGCCAAATGAATCAAAATACGTTGTAAAAATATGGAAATTAATTTTTAAATCTTGATTGTTCTTTGCTATAGAGAATAAAGTAATTCCACAAGGTTTTAAGTAGTTTTTATCAATAGCAAAAGCAATGTCTAAGTCTGGAATAAAAGTCGGCTGTTCACTGAAAAGACGAAAAGACTCTTTGATAAAACTATTAAAATAATTCATTTGGTTTCACAGTTTAAATAATTGGATTTTATTTAATCCAGTATAAAAAGAATAGAGGGTGACTCAGGCTTCTAGTTTGCTGCCATTAGTGTAAATTTCATCTTGCCAAACCGAATCTAAAGATTGATTATAAATTAAATTTAACCATTGTTGCAAAACCGTCTTTGCCTCGAAACGGGTATGCGCAATTTCATAGCCTTTTTTTGCAATTTCAATAGCCTGTAATGGATGCTTTTGATAGTAATCAATTTTTTTGAGTAATTCATTAAAATCTTCAAAATAAATAATACTATCTTCTGGAAATAAAATATCTAACCCTGGTGTCCTAGCCGTAAATACTAAAGTGCCCATACCTGTAAGCTGTGCAATACGATCACTACTATACATATAGATATTATTATACTTGGAATAATTAATGCCCATTAAACTGTTTTGAACGGCAGCTTGATACTCATATCCAAATAAAGAAGGATGTCCTAAACAGGCGCCTAATTTAAACTTCAAATTTGGAAGTTCTTCAACTAAATTTTTAATAAACTGTTCACGTTCAGGATATTTACTATTCGAGCCACAAAATACACAATCGTAGTCGTATTTGTGCCAATCAGATCGAGAGTGTTCAATTGAAGCCAGACTTAGATTCGGTGTAAATGCAAATAGAGGATGTGGACACACTTCTGAAAGTTGTTTTAAGTGTTCACCCGCAGTAGTGATAAAAATATGATCAACTTCATCTTGCATTTCTTTGAAATGATCCAGCCGGTGTGGTTCGTTAATTGGATCTACAAACCACATTGCGATTTTAGAATCATTAATTGTTTTTAGTTGTTTTAATAGTGTTTTAGGTAAATGAATATGACCAATTAAAATAAGATCAAAATGAATATTTTTACATAAATCAATAAGTTGATTATGCACTTTTTTATGAGAAAGAGATGTCGTATTGAAAATATTACTTTTTCTCACCATAAATTTATAATCAAAAGGATATACATAATGACCAAGTTCCATGAGACCATGTTGAACTTTTGCGTCAGTGTTATAAAACATCATTCCATTATTTTCGGGTTTAAAATTGGCTATATGTAATATCTTAAGTGAACGAAGTGGCAAAATTGCTCTCCAATCAGCAGTGTGAAAATCAAAAGATTAGGCCAAAATTATTGATCCGCATTACCTTTAATGACCATATAAAGTAATGAGGCCATAATGAGGAAACCACCACCTAAGCAGCTTACGCAGAATAATAAAATACGTTGATAGGTATCTAAATTAAACAGTTGGTTATTTAAAATATATAAAACAAATCCCCATTGAATGAGTGAAAATGCAACAAGAACAAGGGTACGACGACGTACTTCAGGACGCATAGCCATATTGAATGAATCCAAGGGAGAGCAAAGACCTATTATGCCATTATAGAGAATCAATCTCAATTCATGTCATGATGATTGTTGCGACATGGCTCATGCGAGTACAAAGAAGCCAGCATATTGCTGGCTTCTTTTAAAGATTTTACAGTCAGTTAATCTTCTTTCTTAGGCTGCTCACGCAAACGAATACCCAAATCACGTAACTGATTTGGTTCCACTGGTGCAGGTGCCTGCGTCAATGGACATTCAGCTGTCTTGGTTTTCGGGAATGCAATCACATCACGAATAGACGAAGCACCTGTCATTAGCATGACTAAACGATCCAGACCAAAAGCCAAACCGCCGTGCGGAGGAGCACCATAACGCAATGCATTTAACAAGAAACTGAATTTTTCTTCGGCTTCTTCTTCACCAATACCCAAAGCTTCAAAAATCGCTTTTTGCATGTCTAAAGTATAAATACGTAGTGAACCACCACCGATTTCAGTACCATTAAGCACCATATCGTATGCAACAGAAAGTGCCTCACCAGGATTCGACTTAACTTCTTCAACGCTTGATTTTGGCAAAGTAAATGGATGGTGAACCGATGTCCATTTACCATCGTCAGTTTCTTCAAACATTGGGAAATCAACGACCCAAAGTGGCGCCCATTCGCATGTTGTAAGTTTTAGGTCATGACCGATTTTAACACGTAGCGCGCCCATCGCATCATTCACAACTTTGGCTTTATCCGCACCGAAGAATACGATGTCACCATTTTCTGCACCGACACGTTTAAGCAGATCAAGTACGATCGGTTCAATAAACTTCACGATTGGAGATTGTAAACCTTCAATGCCTTTTTCTAGCTCATTGACTTTAATATAAGCTAAACCTTTCGCACCGTAGATACCGACAAATTTAGTATATTCATCAATCGCACTACGTGGCAATGAACCTGCACCTGGTACACGTAAAGCCACAATACGACCTTTAGGATCTTTGGCTGGACCTGCAAAAACTTTAAATTCAACGTCTTGCATTAAGTCAGCAACGTCAACCAATTTTAGTGGAATACGCATGTCTGGCTTGTCAGATGCGTAATCACGCATGGCATCGTTATAAGTCATACGTTCAAATTTATCGAACTTGACCCCAAGCAAATCGTTAAATAATTTAACGGTCATGCCTTCCATCAAATCCATAATGTCATCATCATTTAAGAATGATGTTTCAATGTCGATTTGGGTAAATTCTGGTTGACGATCCGCACGTAAGTCTTCGTCACGGAAACATTTGGCAATCTGGTAATAACGATCAATACCACCCACCATCAACAATTGTTTAAATAATTGTGGTGATTGCGGTAGGGCGTAGAAGCTTCCATTTTGAACACGGCTTGGGACTAAATAGTCACGCGCACCTTCTGGTGTTGCACGAGTCAAAATTGGTGTTTCAACGTCTAGAAAACCATTGTCATCTAAATAGTTACGAATTAAAGTCGTTGCTTTAGAACGTAAACGTAAGCGCTCTAACATTTCAGGACGACGGATATCAAGGAAACGATATTTTAAACGATGTTCTTCAGAGACATTGATATTGTCATCATTCAATGGGAATGGCGGTGTTTCAGATTGTGCAAGAACTTCAATTTCTTTGCCCAAAACCTCAATTTGACCACTGACCATATTGGCATTTTCAGTGCCTGCATAGCGACGACGAACACGACCCGTAATTTTAAGAACAAATTCAGAGCGCGCTTTGTCTGCGGTGGCAAAGGCTTCTGGGGTATCAGGGTCGATTACGACTTGCACTAAACCATCACGGTCACGCATGTCTAGGAAAATAACCCCACCGTGATCACGGCGACGGTGTACCCATCCGCAAAGAGTTACGGTCTGGTCAATTTGGGCTTCTGTTAAAGAGCCACAGTAATGAGTTCGCATCATATTTTAAAATCCAAACTATATTGGCTGTAGGGGCGTATACGTAAACAGCGTACCGCCAGTGAATCAGCGATTATGCCTTTTTGAAGGAGCACTCACAAGAACTTGAGCGTAAAACAGCAAAAAAACACAGCAAATTGAAAGCTTAATTCTGTTTTTGAGCACTGAATGCCTTAAGCCATTTCATCAGAATAAAAATGAGACAGCTCAAACTAAAACTGATGAGAAAACCACGTGAAAAATAATTAATCGCTTTGCCTGTAACGGCATAGGTATCTGTATGCCAGAGCTGAGTGTCGAGTTGTTGCCAATAGCTAAAAAGAAAATAGCTGCCTACAGCGAGCGAGAGAAATATCACAAGACTTAATGATTGATATGATGCGCGTTGTTTTTGAATACGATATTCAATTATATACCGATAACACATCCAGCCTAAAATCGGCAAACTCACCACAGAGGTTGTAAGTTGTAAAAATCGATGAATAGGATAAGTTCGCCCTAAAAATACGATGTCCTGACTGAGTAAGCCTTGAAATGCAAAGGTTCTAAAATCGTCATGTGTGAGTCCATCCCAGAGAATATGTGTTGCACAGCCTATGATGACTCCCAATATACAAGCCATACAAAAACTACAGAACCGATTAAAAGTAGCCAGATTTAAATCATCTTGTAGAGAGAGCCAGTAATACAACACAGGGCGATACAGTACATACCACAGTACGCAAAAAATAAGTCCAAGCAATAAATCTGGAATAATTAAGCCTGCCCATTCATGGCTAATCGTGACATTTTCATCTGTAAATAATCGTACTAAATCTGGTGTCATACAGCCTATTGCCAACGCACCAATGGGCAATTTGTATCGAGTGATTTTGGCGATAGGGGGAGCAAGAACCGCATGGGATAAAGTAAAAGGCATAAATATAAAGAAATAAATTTTGGATCAAGATCGGGTCTGAGTGTAAAGCTTTAGAGAATGAATGTTTTTTATTGCAAAACAAATGAAATGTTATATTATAACAAAAATTAAGAAGATTTTAAGATTTTAAGAATTCGAGGCTTTATATGTTCTTTAAAAAGAATGCACTGACTGTATCGTTATTTGCAGCGATCTGTGGCGTAACACACGCAGCAGAGCAACAGACTGGGATACAAAAATTAGAAACTATCGAAGTTAGCGCACATCCTCTGGTGCAAAGTGCTGTGGATTATGCGGCTGCTGACAATATTATTAAGAATGATCAATTGCGGCAGGGTGGCGCAACAATTGGTGAAGCTTTAAGTCAACAGGTTGGGGTTTATTCCAATCAGTTTGGACCAGGTGCAAGTCGTCCCGTTATTCGTGGGCAAGATGGTGCGCGGGTCAAAGTTTTAGACAATGCCTCTGAAACGATGGATGTTTCCACTTTATCTCCCGATCACGCCGTCACAGTCGATCCAATTTTGGCGAAGCAAGTTGAAATTATTCGAGGGCCCTCAACTTTACTGTACGGTGCAGGTACAGTGGGTGGGTTGGTGAATGTTACCGATAGTAAAATTCCAACTCAAATGCCTGAAGGTGGATATGAGGGGCAGATTGGACTGCGCTATAACACAGGCAGCGATGAAAAGTTAGCAGCTGCGGGAGTTACAGTTGGTTTGGGTGATCAGGTCGCGCTACGTGTTGAAGGTTTAAAGCGTGATGCTAACAATTATATTGCACCTGATTATGTTCATGAAGGTGAAAGAGAGCGTCGAGTCGATAATACCTTTGCCAAATCAGAGAACGTCAGTGTAGGTTTGTCATGGATCTATGATCGAGGTTTTACTGGAGTTTCTTATACCAATCGTCAGGATCAATACGGTTTGCCGGGTCATAGCCATGAGTATGAAAGCTGTCATCCGCATGGTACACATCTACATTGTGGTGGGCATGATGGCCATGATGATGAGCATGATCACGACGGTCATGATCATGATGAGGATGGACATGATCATGCTGGCCCGTGGGTCGACCTCAAATCTGAACGTTATGATTTTAGAACAGAGCTGGATGATCCATTTGCAGGCTTTAAAAAGTTACTGGCACAGGCCAGTTATACAGACTATAAACATGATGAAATTGAGGAAGGTGAAGCTGCAACGACATTTAAAAGTACAGGTTATGATGCTCGTTTAGAGTTGGTGCATCAGCCGATTGGCATGTGGGAAGGGGTGTTAGGTACACAATTTGGCCGTCAAAAGCTGGATATTACCGGTGAAGAATCCATCTTTGCAGGGCCGAGTACTACGGATAAATGGAGCGTATTTGCTTTAGAACATACGCAGTGGAAAGATGTACATTTTGAAGTGGCAGCACGTTTTGATCAGCAACAAATTGATATTGATTCGTCGCAAAAAGATTACAATGACCATACTTTTTCTTATTCAGGTGCAGCCAATTGGTTATTTGCGCCGAATTATAAATTGTCATTAGTCGCTTCGCATCAGGAGCGTATGCCACTGGCACAAGAGCTTTATGCCAATGGGAAACATCTCGCCACCAATACTTATGAAATTGGCAATGAAAACCTAAACCCAGAAAAATCCAATAATATCGAACTGGGGTTTCATTACGATACGGACAAGCTGAATTATCATGTACATGTATTCCATAACTGGTTTGATGACTATATCTATGCTCGTACACTGGATCGTTATGAGAACTTCCGACTTGTGCAATACACACAAGATGAAGCACGTTTTTATGGGGTAGAAGGTGAAATCTCTTATCAACTTTCTCCACGTTATAAAACGACGTTGTTTGGAGATTATGTTCGCGGAAAAATTGATGCTGAAGGTGATGCACCACGTATGCCTGGAGGACGTTTAGGAACACGTTTTGATGCGGACTTTGGAGACGGTTTTTCTGGAATGGCAGAGTACTCTCACGTGTTTAACCAAGACAAAATCGCAGCTTATGAAACTGAGACAGACGGCTATAACATGGTGAATCTAGGGGTTGCCTATGCAGCACGAGTCAGTAATAAAACGGATTATCGGGTTTATTTAAAAGCCAATAACCTGCTGGATGAAACAGTGTATAACCATGCATCGTTTTTATCCAACATCCCTCAAGTTGGACGAAACTTTACGTTGGGGATCGATTTTAGTTTCTAAAGCAGTGGTTTTTAAATATTCACATGGAGCCTATGATATAGGCTTCATGTTTTTGAAATGTTATATTGTTCTATTCATCTTTTGCTTAAATTAGACTTAATTTATTGTCGAAACCATAAAAGTCATATTGCTAATGGAAATAATGATACCGCACTGAATTTTCTTGAAAAATATATAATATATTATAACGTAACATGTGATTAGCATCTGGATGATCATCATGTTTAAAAAAACACATATATTTGCACTTTCTATTCTTTCATTGTCTATACAACATGCTTTTGCGCAAAATTCTCAACAGGAAGTCGATGTCAATGATTTACCTACAATTGAATTGCAAGCTCAGTCTACGCCAAAAGATCATCTCAATCATGCAGCAGGTGACACGGTCATCGGGAAAGACCAATTGGTTCAGGGTGCAACTACAATTGGCAATGCCTTAAATGGTCAGGCAGGTATCTACTCAGCTCAATACACGGGGGGCGTAAGCCGCCCTGTGATTCGAGGTCAGGATGGGGCACGTGTCAAGATTACTCAAAATGGGGGCGATCCATTAGATGTTTCTTCGGTTTCACCTGATCATGCAGTCACGGTCGATCCCAATTCGGCAGATCAGATCGAAGTCTTAAGAGGCCCGGAAACATTAATGTATGGTGCGGGTTCTGTTGGTGGTTTGGTCAATGTGATCGATCATAAAATTCCTGAAACAATGCCAGAAAATGGCTATGAAGGGCGTATAGGTGCGCGTTATAACACGGGTGATGATGGTTTGGTTTATTCGGGTGATACCACAATCGGTTTGGGGCGTCAGGTTGCTTTAAATTTGGGTGCTGTAAAACGCGATGCCAATAACTATATTTTACCGAATGATCTACAAAGCGATTCACGCCGTGAAGATAGCACCTTTGCTAAATCCCATGATTATCATGCAGGCTTGTCATGGATTTATGATCGTGGTTATACCGGAGTTTCCTATAGTGAACGTCATGATAAATATGGTATTCCTGGAGATGTCGATTCAGACTGGGAACCTGACCACAACATGATGTTGACCATTCCTGCGGAACATGAGGACGACGGTGAAAATGGAAGTTCATCGTGGATTAATTTAAAACAAAAACGTTATGACGTTAAAACCCAATTGAATGATCCATTTGTGGGATTTAGCCGCTTAACTGCTCAGGCCAACCACACGACGTATCAACATGCCGAAATGGATGGCGATACGCCAGCTACACTGTTTCATAGTACAGGTACAGATATGCGTATTGTTTTAGACAATCATCCGTGGGCAGGTTGGAATGGTCAAATGGGCGCACAATTTACTCGCCAAAAACTGACCATCGATGGCGAAGAAGCTTTGATGGCACCCACAGACACCGAACGTTACAGTTTATTTGCCTTACAGACGAAACAGTTTGGTCCAGTCACGACGAAACTCTTTACACGTATTGATCATCAAGATACAAGTGTGGACTCAGATCAGAAAAACTTTAATGGTACGGCCTATTCTGTTGCAGGTGAAAGCGCTTGGGAATTTACACCGAATCATAAAATTTCACTTGATGCATCCCATCAAGAACGTTCTCCAATGGCTCAGGAATTATATTCGAATGGAGGATTACATGGACCCACAAAAAGTTTCGAATTTGGTAATGACGAATTAACACAAGAAAAATCCAATAATATCAATTTGGGTTTCCATGGCGACCAAGACGCGCTTCAGTACAACTTAACTGTTTACCATAATTGGTTTGATAACTTTATCTATGCAAATACCATCGACCGTAAGGGAGATTTTCGTTCTATACATTATGACCAAACAGATGCACGTTTTTATGGCGTTGATGGTGATATTAGCTACCAGATGAGTGCGCGCTATAATGCAGGCTTATTTGGTGATTATGTGCGTGCCAAGCTCTATGATAATGGTAATGCACCACGTATTCCGGGTGGGCGAATGGGAACACGTATCAAGGCAGATTTTGGTGAAGGATACTCTGGTACAGCCGAGTACTATCATGTCTTTCATCAGGATGATATTGCCAACTACGAAACCGAAGGCAAGAGTTATAATATGGTAAATCTAGGCTTGGCTTATCAGGGGCAGTTGAACCCAAAAACAGGCTACCAGTTATATGCCAAAGCCAATAATCTGCTCGATAGTAAAGTCTATTTACACGAGTCTTTCCTCTCTGATGTGCCACAAATAGGTCGAAACTTTAGTGTGGGCATCGATTTTAATTTTTAAATCTCTAATATTTTTACCTGAAGGAAGATGTGAGATCTTCCTTTTGTGTTTTTGCAGCTTGAGATAAGCCAATTTAACCAAATGTGTCTTGAAAAATAAGGAAATAAACTCTAGCCTGAACCTAATTGTTTAGGTTGTTTGTTATGCGTATTTTTCAACGAATTCACAAAAAGCTGAATTGGTCGGGGCGTCGTTACGTTGCACTGATCGCAGGTGTATTAGCCCTGAGTTATATTGCTTCCGCGATTTATCATGTCTATAAACCCTTACCCGATGGTTTAAATTTTACGGGTAAATTACGTCATGCAGAGGTTAAATTTCTTTCTGATCAAACTTATGTGAATGCTCAAGGTCAACAACAGCAGGATCATCAAATTTTTGATGAAATTTTGAATCTGATCCATCAGGCGAAAACCACCATTGTTCTGGATATGTTCTTATTTAATTCAGAAACAGGTGAATCCAAACTGACACAGCGACCATTAACACAGCAACTTACCCAAGCCTTGATTCAAAAACGGCACGAATCTCCGAATGTTGAAATTACGCTGATTACTGATCCGATTAATTCGGTTTACGGCGGTATCTTGCCTGAACATTATCGACAATTACGTCAGGCAGGCATTGATATCATCGAAACTAACCTCACTCCATTACGTGCCTCGAATCCAACTTGGTCTGGACTCTGGTATCTCTGTTGTCAGGATCTAGGTAATAATCCTGAAAAGGGCTGGTTACCAAATCCATTTGGCAAGGAAAAAATTACTTTACGCAGTTATTTGCAACTGGCTAATTTTAAGGCAAATCATCGTAAGACCTTGGTGGTGAATACCGATGACGGCTGGAAATCTTTGGTGACTTCAGCCAATCCTCATGATGGCAGTTCACGCCATTCCAACGTCGCTTTATTGGTGTCAGGCCCAACAGCCATGGATCTGTTGAAAACTGAACAAAGTGTGGCGCAAATGTCTTCGGGTTCATCACCTATGATGGTGATGGGTGAAATCAACGCCAGTCATCAGGCGCCCCAAGTTCAGGTTTTGACTGAAGCGGCAATATATCATGCGGTAGTGGATTTAATTCAGTCCGCAAAAGCCAACGATCAAATTGATCTGGCGATGTTTTATTTGTCCGAACGTCAAATTGTGAATGATTTAAAAGCAGCGCAAAAACGTGGCGTGAAATTAAGGGTTTTACTTGATCCGAATAAAGATGCTTTTGGACGTCAAAAAAATGGCATTCCCAATCGTCAAGTGGCTTCAGAGTTACATGCTGCAGGCGTTCCTGTGCGTTGGTGCGACACTCATGGTGAACAATGCCACAGTAAAATGATCATTAAATCTAACCCGACTCAGGCTGAGATGATTTTAGGCTCGGCTAATTTTACTGCACGTAATTTGAAAAATTATAATCTGGAAACGGATATGTTGGTGCAAGGACAAACTCAGGATGCCGTTTTTCAAGATGCGGAGCGTTACTTTAATACTGCATGGTCGAATCTGAATGGTCGTCAAATGAGTGTCGATTATTCCAAATATGCAGATGAGTCCAAGCTCAAATATTGGACTTATCGTTTTATGGAATGGTCGGGACTTTCTACTTTTTAATGATTTTGCTTAAAAGCGAATCCAATGCTGATCAAAAAGAGAGATTATTGCTCTCTTTTTGATTTTTTATATCGGCTGTTAATGCGTTGGAGGAATTAGTTCATCCAATTCTTGAGCTGATAATTCATCCAGTCCTGCCAAATCGGTTGAAATTTTCCATTGGCTTTCATCTTCTACCGGATTGGGTAAACGTGCTTCGAGCCAGTCACACACAACATCTGGCGTAAAATCTGGATGATTACATTGAATGACCCACGCCAAAAATTCTTTTGGTTCACCATTCATATAGGGTGGAGGAGAAACTGGAAAAAACTGGGTGGGTAACCGTTCATTGGTCGATAAATAATTCAACACATGTCCCAGCTCTTGCACCGTTTGCCAAGCCAGCGGGTGTTCAACATCAATCTGAAATTTAAACCACCATGCATCTTTACCATCCGCGCCATGTGCATCGATTCGGCTTTCCTGAATGCTTGGTATTTTACTAAAAAATTGATAAAGGCGTTCAAAACTTAATTCAGCCACAAGCTCTCAATCCAGTCATACAAGGAACCTCTAGTATAGCGGCTTTTTCAATAAAGAAATGTGAAGCATGCCACGCAGTACAACTTTAAATGGAACCTACATTTATTATGCAGAAATTGTTTGTTTTTAAGCTAATATAATAGGGTATTTAAAGAATAAGAAGGGCGATACGATGCGTATTTATGGTGTATATGCCTGTATGGTTGCAATCTTACTCAGTCTCTCCACTGTAAGTATGGCTGAAAATCAATGGGGAAATTATCGTGGTGTAGAACGTCCTAAACCACCGTCACGACCACCGCAATGGAATCGACCTCCACCGCCTTATTATGGGCATCGTCCTCCATCAAATGGACATTATCCTCATTATCCGCAGCGACCTCATCAGGGGAGTTATATTGAATATCACTACCAGCCTCATACTCAGTATGAGTATCGAACTGAGCGCTATGTATTTGTTCGTGGTAATACTTTACCTATCGAATATCGTAATGAACAATATTATCTCAATGACTGGTCTGGACATCAGCTTGACGAGCCAACATGGGGAACACGCTGGTATTCAGTAGGCGGGCATTATTTACTGATTTCAGATGATAACTTTCGTATTGAGCTTGTACGTTAATCGACGATATTGAGGAATCATGGTGTGTTACATATTCTTCATCTTTAAGGAAGCAAGCTTACAATCTTTAGCAAAATCAGGCTTTTCATCCATGCTTTCTCCTTGACTGTCGCCTAATCTGGAGACAGATCAAAAGAGGATGAACTCATGAAAATATCATTGAAGATGACACTGGCTGCACTGGCTTTGGGTATTTCGGCCACCACGATGGCAGCACCCAATGACTGGAATCAATATCGTGGCGTCGATCGTCATTATCATCACGCTCCGCCTAAAGCACCACCAAAATGGTCAAACTCACATCATGAACGTGATCGTTATGTGAGTTTTAGAAAAGGCGATCGCTTACCTTATCAATATCGTGACAACCGTTATCACGTGTCAAATTGGCGTAATTCGCGCTTATCTGCACCGCCACGTGGCTATCATTGGGTAAGAGCAGATGGTCGCTATTTATTGGTATCAAATAGTAACCATCGTATTTATGCAGTTCGATAAATTGTTTGAGTCATCATAAAATCCAGCATCGCAATGATCTGACCCCCAAAATTTGGATGGTTTGATTAAGCGGTTTCTAAGGACTGAGTTCTGTACAGGACTCAGCCTTTTTAATTTTACGCAGAAAGCCGATTTCATCACTGAAGTGAGACTTAACGATGAAGCCTGTGCCAAAGCTTGAAGTGTCCTCTTTACTTGGATTTATGGAGGTTTTTTAAGTTAATTTACAATGAAATATGAAGCGTATTACAACCCACTAAAATCATAACAATTGATTGCAGATATGGGTCTTTTATTCATGATTTCTCCCAGAGCATTTTCTACACTTTAGACTTGGTGTTATTGCGGACAACTGGATATGAAAAGGATCATTTCCGTTTCACTTTGTGTGTGTATGCTTGGTGTATCCACACTTTCACTGGCTGATCCACCGCCTCCAGATTGGGGTGGACGTGGTTGGGGGCATTATCATGGCGGGCCAGATCGACATGCAGATTGGCATCGTCACGATTGGCGAGCTTATGGACCACCGCCACCTAGGGTGATCGAAAATCGTTACTATTATGCACCACCGCCACGATATTACCGAGTACATGATTTCAGACCCAGTTATCGTTTGCCACCGCAATATTTAGCGGAACGTTATTATGTGAATAACTGGTATGACTATCAACTGCCACCGCCTCCACCGCAACACCGCTGGGCATATATCGATGGACGCTATGTGTTAGTCGCTGTTGCTACAGGAATTATTGCCCAGATTCTTTTTGGCGGGCATTAAGACGATTTTTCTCAAACACCATTATCTGAGCAGGGTAGTGGTTTTTTATGCCAATTCATCATCTTCTGGTCGCGGGGTTTCTCCTTTGGCCAATGGACGTTCCTGATGTTTATCCCGAATGACAGATGGATAATGCCATGATGCATAGCGGACGATTAAAATCGCGATAGCCAAAATCAAGATCGAGCCTGTCACGATCAGCAGATCAACATCGGCCTGATGGTTATGTTGAATATCTGAGATCAATAAGCGAGTTAATGCAGTAATGGCAACATAAATGAGAAATCGCACTGGCATGTGGTTGGTTTTAAAATAAATTCCAACCATTGCGCCAAGTTCTAAATAGATGAATAACAATAAAATGTCGTCAATCGTGGCATATTTTTTAACGGTAAAAATATCGATGGTGGTATGAATTGCTGACCATGCCACCATACAGCCAATAATAAACAACGCCAGATAATGAAAAGCTTCGACGGCGCGATTACCGAGTTTATCCAGAAAAGCCTCTAGATTTTTGGGGGACTTGAGAGTGGGCATGACTAAGCTTCTTATAATGACAGATGATGGTTATTAAATATCAAGCAAATTTCATGCACATGACGTTTTGATTGACGTAATTTGAAAATCTAAGAGTATAAAAAAACGCCTAATGAATCAGGCGTTTTGATTTGAAAGAATCAATTAGGATTGAGTGGTAAAGTATTCTTCACTAAAACTCATGACTAACTCAGAGCCTGCTTCAATTTTTTTGATGCGAGTTTCAAGTTCTGGCAGGATACGCGCAACAAAGTACTGAGCAAGAGAAAGTTTATTTTGATAGAAATCGCCTGATTTTTCTTGTGCAGCGGCTGCAATTTTGGCAAACATATAGGCAAAGCTGAGTAAGCCAACAGCATGCAAATAATCAACGGCTGCTGCATTTGGGAAATCAACATTTTCTGCTGCTTGTTGCAAAATAAATTGAGTTACCGCTTCAACTTCAGTGGCTGCATCAAGTGTTGCATCTTTAATGAAGTTCAGGTCAGAACTGAGCGTATTGGCAAAATCGCGGATTTCGGCAATATATTCAGCAATAAATGCACCGCCAGATTTAATGGTTTTACGACCAATTAAATCCTGTGACTGAACGCCATTAGTACCTTCATAAATTTGTGAAATACGCAGGTCACGAATACATTGTTCCATGCCCCATTCACGAATATAACCATGTCCACCAAAGCACATTTGCGCATCAAGCGTCGCTTGGAAAGCAGTATCTGTTAAATACGCTTTGGCGATCGGTGTCAGCAATG
This sequence comes from Acinetobacter sp. FDAARGOS_515, assembly GCF_003938865.1. NCBI lineage: Bacteria > Pseudomonadati > Pseudomonadota > Gammaproteobacteria > Moraxellales > Moraxellaceae > Acinetobacter > Acinetobacter sp. FDAARGOS_515. The sequence goes on from NZ_RKIX01000003.1 coordinate 2,015,808, forward strand.
CAACACGATTATTGGCTTTTTTAACAGCTTCAGCATCCGTTGAAAATTTGGTAATGTCGAGTTGTTGACCCACATACACTGCAAAAGCACGAGATGCTTCATTATTGGCACGGGCATTCAGCAACATGCGACGGACATCGCCATGCACTAAAATACTATCTGCTGGTTTATTTGGAGATTGTACACCTGCTGCACTACGACCCTGTAAACGATCTGTCGCATATTGAGCCGCATTTTGGTAGGCAAATTCAGATGCGCCAAGACCCTGAATCCCCATTGATAAACGCTCATAGTTCATCATGACGAACATAGCAGCCAGACCTTCGTTTTCCTTACCGACAAGGAAACCTTTGGCACCGTCAAAATTCATGACACAAGTAGCAGAAGCTTTGATGCCCATTTTATGTTCAATCGAACCTGGACCAACCGCATTGCGTTCACCGACTGAACCATCTTCATTAACCATAAATTTTGGTACGATAAAGAGCGAAATACCACGCGAACCTGCAGGTGCATCAGGTGTTTTAGCCAAGACTAGATGAATGATATTTTCAGCAAGGTCGTGATCACCACCTGTGATGAAGATTTTAGTACCTGTGATGTTATAGGTACCATCTGCATTCGGTTCAGCTTTGGTTTTAATAATCCCTAAGTCTGTACCTGCATGTGGCTCAGTTAAGCACATAGTACCTGACCATTCACCTGAATAAATTTTAGGTAAATAAGTCTCTTTTTGCTCTTGCGATGCATAACTGTTGAGTGCCATACCTGCACCGACAGAAAGAAGCGGGTAGAGCATAAACGATGGATTAGTAGCAAATAGCATTTCGTCGGCAAGAACAGTCAGCATTTTTGGCATGCCTTGACCGCCCCATTCTTCATCTGCACCTAAACCGATCCAACCGCCTTGCGCATACTGTTGAAATGCATCTTTAAAACCAGCAGGGGTAAAGACATTGCCGTTTTCATAACGTGCGCCTTCTTCATCACCAGTACGGTTTAAGGGCAAAGTTACGTTTTGTGCAAATTTAGCCATTTCTTCTAAAATGGCTTCAGCAGTTGCAGCATCAATATGAGCCAGATTTTCATTGGCTTGCCAGAATTGTTCTGCTTTGAATACGTCATTTAAGATAAAGCGCATGTCTGCAAGGGGAGCGTTGTAAATTGGCATCGTTTTTCACCTTTGTTCTTTTTACATTTATGTGTTTAATATTACACAGAAAATGTAATTCATCAGTATGTTTTGATTGGCATTAATTTAACATTGATTTGATAAAAAAAGGACTGTCAAAACTGATCAGTCCTTTTTTATTAGTATGCAATTGTTTTCACTCATGCACACATGTTAGGCAGGTTCAGATTAGAACGCAAAGTGTTCTGCATCTAATGCCATAAGTGGTTCTAAGCCAGTTGAAAGTACATCGACATGCGAACGAACACGTGGCAAGATTTTCTTGAAGTAGAAACGTGCAGTGGTGACTTTAGCGTTGTAGAAGTCAACATCTGTTGTACCTGCCGCTAATGTTTCCTGAGCAACCAATGCCATACGTACCCATAAATAAGCCAGTGTGACATAACCAGAGAAGTATAGGTAATCAACTGCTGCTGCACCGACTTCATCAGGGTTTTGCATCGCACGCATACCAATTTGCATAGTGAGATCGCCCCATTCTTTGTTCAAGGCAGCCAAAGGTTCAACAAACTCTTTCAAGGCTGCATTGTCTTTGTTCGCTTCAACAAATTTATGAATGATTTTGGTGAAATCACGTAGCATCGCACCTTGAGTTTGTAGAACTTTACGACCTAACAAATCAAGTGCCTGAATTTCAGTGGTTCCTTCGTATAGGCAAGAGATACGTGTATCACGAACAATTTGTTCCATGCCATGCTCAGAAATAAAGCCATGACCACCGAATACCTGTACGCCGTGTTTGGCTGACTCTGAACCTGTTTCAGTCAGGAATGCTTTCGCAATTGGAGTCAACAATGAAAGAATATTGTCCGCAAATTTGCGTTCTTCTTCAGTTGTACCTTGCTCAACTACGTCTGCGTATTGAGACAAGAAGTAAACAAGAGCACGACCACCTTCCGCAAATGCTTTTTGAGTCAATAACATGTTACGTACAGCAGGATGTACAATAATCGGATCTGCTTCTTTTTCAGGTGCTTTAGGACCAGAAAGAGCGCGCATCGCCAAACGATCTTTGGCATAAGCCAATGCACCTTGGAACGATGCTTCAGATGCAGATAAACCTTGAACCGCTGTACCAATACGCGCTGTATTCATGAAGGTAAACATGGCGTGTAAACCGCGATTTTCAGGTCCGATTAAGAAGCCTTTTGCATTGTCAAAGTTAATGACGCAAGTCGCGTTACCATGAATACCCATTTTATGTTCAATAGAACCACAACGAACGGCATTGCGGTCACCTAAAGAACCATCAGCATTTACATTGAATTTTGGTACGATAAATAATGAAATACCTTTGGTACCTTTAGGGGCACCAGGTAAGCGCGCAAGCACGATATGAATGATGTTTTCAGCCATGTCGTGTTCGCCAGCAGAGATAAAGATTTTCTCGCCAGAGATTGCAAAACTACCATCTTCATTTGGTTCAGCTTTAGAGCGGATGATACCAAGGTCTGAACCCGCATGAGATTCAGTTAAACACATGGTTCCTGTCCATTCACCAGAAACAAGTTTTGGCAAATAAGTTGATTTTTGCTCATCAGAACCATGATGCTCAATAGTACGTACCGCACCATGAGATAGACCTGGGTACATGCCCCATGCCCAGTTTGCTGCACCGACCATTTCAGAAATGGCCGTCCCTAGTGAACCCGGTAAACCTTGACCGCCATGTTCTTCAGGCACTGCAAGAGAAGGGAAACCGAGTTCGATATATTTTTGATAGGCTTCTTTAAAACCTGTAGGTGTGGTGACAACGCCGTCATTCCATGTACAACCTTCACGGTCACCGATTTGGTTCAGTGGAGAAAGTTCGTTTTCACAAAAATCCGCAGCGGCTTCTAAATATTGATCCACCAATTCACGGCTGACGTTTTCCTGAAATGCAGGAAGTTTTGCATAGTGTTCTTCGGCATTTAATAATTCATGCAAAACAAATTGCATATCACGTAGCGGCGCTTTGTATTGTGGCATATCGGGTTCCTCAATACTGGTTAAACCAGAGTTATAATCCTAATCAACGATAATGGTGTCTGATGACACATCTTTTACTTTTACATCGTGCAACAACTTATTTATATGTACAAGCATTTGCGCGTGAACATCCATGACTGTAAAGTCAAAGAAAATGCTGTTGAAACACCTAAGTACATTGAGTCTAAACACTTTTATCTAATTTTTTATGAAAGGAATAGTCAAAAAACGTAAAAAGTTGTGTCCACAAAAAAAGACGCTTGCGCGTCTTTTAACGATTAGATTTTGCTTATGAGGCTCTAACTGGTGCGGTTGGAGCAGGTGGAGCCATGCGATCGTCCATTTTGTTCGGTTTAAAACGTATTTGACAGGTTCCATCAATGGTTTTATCACCCACTTTGACTTGAATGGCTTGACCTACTGTTTTACCCACACAGGCTTGTTGAATTTGTTCAAACTGAGCTTGACGTTCAGCACGACGTTGCTGCATTTCAGCGCGTTGTTCAGGGGTTAATTTATGACGTTTCATAAAATGTTTGCCTTGAGGGCCGTCATCCATCATATGACGCGCGGGTGGTTCTTGCGGACCTGTTGTAGATTGACAGGCAGCTAGACTTCCCATCGTGACCACTGTTGCAGCAAGCATGACAACTTTAGATAACTTATTCATTTTGATCCCCACATTTATGTTGATTTCATGCATTAAAGATTAAGTAATAAACATGAAGAAACAATGGAGAGTTTTTTGAGTGAGTGTTCGCTACAATAGTGAATATAGAAGAAAAATGAGAGTTTACTTTTGAAGATTCGTCGTGTGCCCATCGCCTTGCGTCTGTTTCTGACTGTATTATTGACTACATTGGTCATTACTACATTAAGTCTGGGCGTTTTGCATTGGACCATGCAGAAAAACTTTGCCCGATATGTGGCAGATGTTGAAATGCAAAAGCTGGATCATCTTATTACCAATTTGGGCAATGTTTACAGCGTTTATCATGACTGGGGCAATGCGATTCAGGCGCAGATTTTACAGATTGAAGGGGATGCTGCTCCAGACGATTATGACCGTTTGTCTCGTTGGTGGTTGCGCCGTCAATATGATATTGCACTGCAACAGCGGATGTTTAAAGAACAAACCTTGTTGAGTCTTTCTCCAGAACTTTCACATAATATTGAGTTTCAAAATCGTCCAATTTTGGATGAGCAAGAACGCAAATTTATTGAGGATAATTTACCTTCTGAATATCAGCCATTTGAAGGGCTTAAATTTCCACTCAGTTCCAATCAAAATTTATTTCGTCCCAACGACAAAAATAAAGATCCCCATCGACCACCCCGTCTTTCTGAAATGGCGGGCATGATGCCGCAAGACGGCAAAAAGCGCTTTATTTCCATGCCTGACCGATTGGGGCTAAGTTCACGCCTTTCGCTGTATGATGTTCATCATCAGTTTGTCGTTGGTGAACCATCGAATGAACAACTGTCTTTTCGACCGATTATGGTTGGTAATCAGGTTGTCGGTTATTTGGGCTTAAAACCTGTACTGGATCAGGATGATGCCTTAAGTATCAACTTCTTTAGTAATCAAAAACGCTTTTTACTGTTAATTTATACTTTCTCTGTACTGGCAAGTTTAGTGGCGGCATTATTACTCGCGACCTATTTTAAAAAACCAATTCAGCGTTTATTGAACGCCACTCGTGAATTGACGCAGGGGAATTATCAACATCAGGTCACGATTAAACGGAATGATGAGCTCGGCGATCTGGCCGCACAATTAAACCAGTTGGCGATAATTTTGGATCAACATGAACAGTCACGCCGACAATGGGTGGCGGATACTTCGCATGAATTAAAAACTCCGCTGAGTGTGTTACAGGCGCAGATTGAAGCCATGCAAGATGGGATTCGCAAAGCCAGCCCTGAACATTTAGATGCCATGATGCGTCAGGTGACGAGCCTGAAGAAACTCACACAGGATTTGGGTGATTTGGCTCAGGCAGATGCACAGCAACTAAAATGTTATTTTACCGAGGTCAATCCATGGGAGGCGATGGTACAAGAAGTTGATAACTTTAAGCCGAAGTTTGAACAAGCAGGGCTTAACGTTTCTATAAATGGTCAAGGTACACTTTTACAATTGGATATAGACCGTTTTAAACAAATTATGGTCAACTTGCTGAGTAATAGTGTTCGCTATACTGAACAAGGCGGCCAGATTCATATTCATACGCAGGAAACCAGTCAGCATTGGAGTGTCATTGTGGATGATAGTCCATTGGGTGTCGATGATGAACAGCTTCAACGTTTAGGCGAACGCTTCTACCGTGTAGATGATTCCCGTACCCGCAGTACAGGGGGGACAGGTTTGGGGCTGGCACTTTCATGTAAGCTTGCGCAGGCTTTGGGTGGACGTTTAAGCTTTGCACATTCACCGCTGGGTGGTCTACGCTGTATTTTGACCTTTCCAAAAACACAGTCTATACATAAGGAATAATTGACGATGAAACATGTAATGTTGGTTGAAGATGAAGTTGAACTGGCTCATCTGGTGCGTGACTATCTGCAAGCCGCAGGTTTTGAAGTCAGTATGTTTCATGATGGTCAGGAAGCGTATGATAGCTTTTTACAGCGTAAACCTAGCTTAATGGTATTGGACTTGATGGTGCCACGTATGGATGGACTGACCATTTGCCGTAAAGTTCGGGAACAGTCCGATTTACCGATTATTATGGTGACGGCGCGCACCGAAGAAATTGACCGTGTGCTTGGTTTAAATATGGGCGCAGATGACTATGTGTGTAAACCATTTAGTCCTAAAGAGCTGGTTGCGCGAGTACAGGCGGTATTGCGTCGTTTAGACCGTAAGGCAGAACCTGAGCAAAATGATTTATTCCGAATTGATAAAGCGCAGCAACGAATCTGGTATCAACAAAAATCGTTAAGTTTAACGCCTACTGAGTTTCGTCTTTTGGAATTGTTTTTGGAACATGTCGGACAGGTTTATTCGCGTGCACAGTTATTAGATCATATTAATCCAGATAGTTTTGATGTGGCGGATCGTGTCATTGATAGTCATATTAAAAACTTACGCCGAAAGGTGACTGAGGCTGCGGATACAGGCAATCGTCATGAATGGATTCAGGCCGTTTATGGGGTTGGCTATCGTTTTGAATATCCAGAAGATTAAAAAATAATATGAGCAGCATGATGGATTGCTGCTCATCCAAAATTTACTTATTTACTCGACAGAAGCTTGATACGCATTTTTTGGGTTTTATTCAATTTACTGACCACGAGCGCGTATGAAGATTTAACCATATCTTCAATAAAATCTGCGTCAATATTCTGCCCCTCAAATATCGAAATCCAGTGTTTTTTGTTCATGTGATAGCCTGATGTAATTGAGGGATATAACTCTTTTAATTCATCTGCTTGTTCTGGTTTAATTTTGAGATTGATAAACTTCTGTTGCTTCAGTTCGCCTGTTAATAAGAAAATTTTGTCAAAGACCTTGATCACATTACACTGAGGGCCAAAGGGATGAGATAACACAGTTTCAGGTTGTTCCAGCGCAATCTGGATAGCCAATTTTTGTATTTTTTCTGCGTTCATTGATGTTCCTCATACAAGGATAGATCTCGATTGTTGTGTTATTTTTGACTCATTGCCAAATTTCATCCATGTCACGATTTGACACCGCAACACAACCCCATGTCCAGTCATCTTTTGGCAGTCATAATAAGTTGGTTGTTTATTCTACATATTATGTTCAAAGACTTATATTTGATTCGTCATAAGAAATTATCCTGTGGATAATCACAATGTTATCCACAGAAAATGGGGATAACTGTGATTATTCTTCAACCCTGATTAGGACGAACAACTCACCATCACTTCAGGGAGATCGCTAGGAAGTGGTGCTAAATCTTCAGGTCGTTCCAGCTCAGGTTGTGGGGTGAACGGGTGACGTAATAAACTAAATAATCGTTCGACTTCACTCAAATCACCACGCTCAGCCTGTTCGATGGCTTTTTGCGCCATATGGTTTCTTAAAATATAAACTGGATTGGACTGTTGCATCTGAGCATTCAGTTGTTCAATATCCTGCTGTTCACGAATAGCATGGTAACTTTGTAAAAACTCATCGAACTGACGAATATCCAGACAATCATCACGAAGCGCTTTGTATTGCTGATTTTGTAGGCGCAGAAAACTTTGCGTGTAATCCAGTTGTTCGGTTTGCAAAATGCGTAGAAAAGCCATACCACAGTCAAAGCTATCTTTATGAACATTAGGCAGTCCCATTTTTTGACATAGACCTTCGGTATAGGCTGCTAAAAAAGTCGGTTCAAAATCTTCGAGACAATCGGCTAATTGCGTTTTAAACTTTTCTTTATCTTCAGGCTTGGCTAGAGGAATGAGATTGTTGAGCCACATCCATAAATTCCAATGCGCAATGCTTGGCTGATTTTGATAGGCATAACGACCCTGATGATCTGAGTGGTTATTGATCCAATTGGGGCGAAAGCGCTCCATAAACCCATAAGGGCCAAAGTCCAGCGTTGAACCAGTTATATTTAAATTATCGGTATTCATGACCCCATGAGCAAATCCCACCAGTTGCCATTGTGCGATCATTTTGGCCGTGTTTTTAATCACGCCTTGTGCAAAAGCCAGAATTGGTTGTTCAGTTTCCATAGCTTCTGGATAATGCCATTCGATACATTTTTGAGTAAATTCTGCGAGTAATTCAGGCGCATATTGATTGATCCATTCAAAATGCCCCAAACGAATATGACAATCGGAACTGCGTAATAACATTGCGCCTTGTTCTAGTGTTTCACGTTGTACACCCTGACTTGATGTCGTAAAACCCACCGCATTACTCGACGCAATACCTAAACTGTTTAAAGCATGTCCTGCCAGATATTCACGAATCACTGAACGCAACACCGCACGACCATCGCCCATCCGCGAATAAGGCGTCAGACCTGCACCTTTTAAATGTAAGTCGATAGTTTGACCTGAACGATTCAAAATCTGAGCGATCAATAAGCCTCGACCATCACCGAGTTGACCCGCCCACTGTCCAAATTGGTGTCCCGCATAGACCATAGCCAGTGGCGGAAATTCTGCAAAGGTTTTTTGTCCACTGCAAATTTCAACCCATTGCTGTTTATCTTGTTCTGACCATTGTAAATCATCCGCCAGTTCAGCATTAAAATGCCCTGCTTGAGCCCCTTTCAGTGGTACAGGCATTTGTTGATGATAAAGCTTTGGACTTAAGTCTGGATAACGTGAATTGAAATACATGGCAAAGGAGGGATCAGGGGCTGTAAAAGCACTATAGCAAATAATTCCGCCTCTGCCTAAGCCACAAACTTTCTAGTCGAGTCGGATTATTTTATCTGGATCGTCTTTAGCGAGAGGTTTACTGTTATCTGGAGAGTTTCTTTCTTCGACTGATCATTAAGTTACTCAAACGATTTAAAAACTGCGGGCTGATGCTGGATAATTGATACAAAACTTTGGCTTTTACACCGATCGGTGTATGCGTTGCCCGAAAAACATGATCTTTTTGTTGCGCGAGTTTTAACACTTCTTTGGCAACGTCAGATGGCGTGAGCGTAATGCCCATATTTTGAATACTGCCTGCATCCATATTTTTAACCATTGCGGTTTGTACAAAGAGCGGCATGACATCCAAAACCCGAATACCATATTTTTGCCATTCCACATCCAACGCTTCAGTCAGTCCACGGACTGCAAATTTACTGGCTGAATAAGAACTCAAATCCGCCTGTCCATAAATGGCAGAAGCCGATGACAGATTAATGATGCGAGCCGAACGAGCTTGTTTGAGATAAGCTAAAGCTGCATGGCAGCCATTGAGTACGCCTTTGACATTAATATCAAGGGTTCGCTGATGGGCTTGGATATTGGTATGTTCAAATGCACCCGAGTAGAGGATGCCTGCATTATTGACCAGAACATTAAGTTCACCTGCCCATTGTGCAAACTGTTGCAAACTACGCTGCCAGTTGTCGTAATCACTGACATCCAGATAGCCTGCGAAGGCACGAGAACCTAATTCTTTAGCAAGTTTTTGACTCTGGATCTCATTAATATCAAAAATACCGACCAGATAGCCGTGTTGATAAAAAGTGCGTGCAATTTCAGCCCCAATCCCTTGAGCTGCACCTGTAATCAGGATACTTTGAGCCATATTTTTCTCATTTGTTTTGGGTAAACGGTTTTAATAGATTTTTGTTAAAAGAGCATGCGCATTTCCAATGCGCTGAGTCCACATCATAACAAATCTGTTTTTGAAATGAATGCGCTTCGATGACTTATAAAGGAGTTAAACATGCAACAACTACTCAATATTATGCGTGAATTACGTGAAAAGTGTCCGTGGGATCGTGAGCAAACGCCTTTAAGTCTAACCCCATATGCGATTGAAGAAGCTTATGAAGTTGAAGCTGCGGTTCGCGAAGGCCATCTGGATGAGATTCGAGATGAGCTAGGTGACTTACTGTTACAAGTGGTGTTTCAGGCACAAATGTATAGTGAACAAGGGGCTTTTGATTTTCAGGACGTGGTCGATGCGATTTGTGAAAAACTGATTCGTCGTCATCCACACGTATTTCAAGCGGAACAGTTTTCAGCACTTGATCCTGATCAGGTGAGCGAGTTATGGCAACAGATTAAGCAGCAGGAAAAACAGGGTAAACCCAAGTCACGTTTATATGAGATCAAACATGGTCCTGCACTCAATCAGGCACAGGAACTCCAAAAGAAAGCGGCAAAGCTAGGATTTGACTTTGAGACGATTGAAGATGCTTATGGCAAAGTAAAAGAGGAGCTTGGCGAGTTTGAACAGGCACTTCAGGCGCAACAATCCGATGAAATACATGAAGAATTTGGAGATTGCCTATTTTCTCTGATCAACGTTGGACGTAAACTTGGGCTGTCCAGCGAATCCGCACTTCTGGCCACCATTTTTAAGTTTAGACAACGTTTTGCGTATATTGAGCAGCAAGCGACTTTACAACAAAAAATTTTAGAAGAGATGAGTCTACAAGAAATGGATGCGCTCTGGGATCAGGCGAAACAACAATTAAAACTTGGGTCTTTATAATCAGGTCTTTATAAAATGGCAATGTTACACAAGATGATTACGTTACGACAACTTTCACTCTATTGGATTCAGATCAGTATTTTGTGTTTATTCTCAAGCATATTACATGCTCAACAATTTGATCAATCTTATCAATCATGGAAAACTCAGCAACAAGCGCATGATCAGCGTTTAAAAGCATCTTCTTCTACAACGGACTATTATTTGGGTAAGCCAAGCTTACAAAATACTTCAGCAACATCAAAACAATCATCATCTAAAAATAATTCTTCAAAAAAATTGGGAAGCAAGATTAATCTCAATACAGCTTCTACACAGGAACTGCAACAGCTCAATGGCATTGGAGAGAAAAAAGCACAAGCGATCGTTGATTATCGTAACCAGAATGGTCAATTTAGATCAGTCAATGATTTGCTCAATATTAAAGGGATCGGGCCAAAATTTATTGAAAAAAATAAATCAAATCTTGGTTTATAATACGCAGGATTTAACAAGATTTTTGAGCTAAGTGCCTAATCATTGAGAGAATCAAATTGCCCTTTAGGCGGGTTAGAGATATGATTAGCGCATCTTATCATTTACGTTCAGACGTAGGAGACAGCGTCTTTTGCAAACTTTGCGCGCGTCAAAATGTGGTTTATCTACAACGCAACTTCCTTCTTCTATCTTAGATGTGATCGATAGTCTGACCAAAGCGGGCTATGAAGCCTATATCGTTGGTGGTGGGGTTAGGGATCTCATGTTAGGTCTTAATCCAAAAGATTTTGATGCCGTCACCAATGCTACACCTGCTCAGGTAAAAGAAGTTTTTGGACGACGTTGTCGTATTATTGGACGACGTTTTGAGTTGGCACATGTGTATTCTGGTCGTGAACTGATTGAAGTTGCGACTTTCCGTGCGCCGCCTAAAAAGGCAGTCACCAGTACATCAGGTATGATCTTGCGTGATAATAACTGGGGCACCATCGAACAAGACTTTGCTCGACGTGATTTTTCAATTAATGCGCTGTATTATCAACCACGCAAAGGTATTGTGCTGGATTTTTGTGATGCCATTTCCGATATTGATCATAAAACACTACGCTTATTGGGTGATCCGAAACAGCGTTTTGAAGAAGATCCAGTCAGAATGCTTCGTACACTGCGTTTTGCAGCCAAATTAAATTTTGATATTGATCCACAGATTTTAAAAATCTTTGATGTGGACATGACGCAACTGTTACGTGATGTATCGCCACATCGTTTATATGATGAATCGCAAAAATTATTCACGATGGGGCATTTGGCTCGTGTTTTACCAATGCTCATCGAATTTGATATCTGGAAGCAATTATTTGCAGATATCAAGCCAGATATCAGCAAATTTATTGAACGTGCCGCAAAAAATACCGATCAGCGTATTCAAATTGGTAAAACCATTAACCCTGCATTTTTCTATGCAGTGTTGTTATGGAAGCCTTTTTTAGAGCGTTGTGATTTTTATCTGGCGAAAGGCATTGTTCCTGCTGAAGCCCGTGCGCAGGCAGGTTTAGACGTACTTAAGCGCCAAGCCACCCGTACTGTTATTCCTCGTTTTGCAGAAACTTTTATTCGTGAAGTTTGGGAAATGCAGGTACGTTTACTTAATCCTAAACCTCAACAAATTGAAGCACTCGCAAGTCATGCGCGTTTCCGTGCAGGTTTTGACTTCTTGTTGTTGCGTGAAAAATCGGGTGATGATTCAACGCAAGGCATGGGGCAATGGTGGGATCATTATCAGTCCCTGTCGAGTGATGAAAAAGAAACTGCGATTAGCCAATATAATCGGCAACGTGCTAAGACGCGCCGTAAACAAAATATTGAAGCAAACGAATCTAAAGACACTACGGCTGAAATTGAACCTTTAGTCAACGTACCAGAAGCACGTAGTCGCCGCGCGCGCCGTGAACAACCGCATAGTAAAGACCATGTGGCTCGTAGTCCCGAATCTTCGACGGCAAATCTCAATACTGATCACCCAATTATGAAGCGTAAACGGGTACAGCGTGATTTGAGTCAGGTTGTTTTTGGACCCACTCAATGAGTGTTGTCACCTATATTGGGATGGGCAGTAATTTAGGTGATTCCCGTCAGATTCTTCAATATGCAGTTCAGCGTTTAAAAGATTTGGGTCAGGTTCAGGTTTCTCGACTTTATCAAAGTCCTCCGATGGGACCGCAGGATCAACCGCATTATTATAATGCAGCGGCACAGTTAATCACTTCGCTTGAACCTTTGGATTTGCTGGATCAATTACAGCGTATTGAACAAGAAGCAGGTAGAGTACGTCTGCGCCGTTGGGGTGAGCGTACATTGGATCTGGATTTACTTATTTATGCTGAGCAAGATATTCAAAATCAGCGTTTGACTGTGCCACATCTTGGGTTACTTGAACGTGATTTTGTGATTGTACCTTTGTTGGATATTGATGCTGATCTCATTGTAAAAGGTCAAACGCTAAAAGATTTAGAACTGGTAAAACATCCGTCTTTAACTGTTGTGGCGGATCGCAACTGGGTTGAAAAATAACTTGCCTGTTCGGGTTGGTTGATAGAGGACATCATGATGATTAGTCTAAGTGACTTAAGAAAATTTAAAAGCGAAGGACGTAAGTTTTCCTGCCTGACCTGCTACGATGCGAGCATGGCCAAAGCGATGGAGCTTGCTGAGGTTGATTCAATTTTGATTGGTGATTCTCTGGGAATGGCAATTCAGGGTCATGACTCTACGTTGCCTGTGACTGTTGATGATATGGCTTACCACACCGCTGCGGTACGGCGTGGAAACAGCCATGCATTTATCATGACTGATCTACCCTTTATGAGCTATGCCACCTTAAATGATGCTTTGCAAAGTGCCAAAAAAGTCATGCAGGCAGGCGCGCAAATGATCAAAATCGAAGGTGGTGCATGGCTCAGTGAATCTGTTCGTGTATTGACACAAAACGGTATTCCTGTTTGTGTACACTTGGGTTTAACTCCACAATCTGTGCATGTGTTTGGTGGTTATAAATTACAAGCCAGAACTCGTGAAGCCGCAGATCAGTTAATCGCAGACTGTACTGCGGTGGTGGACGCAGGTGCTGCGATTTTATTATTGGAATGTGTTCCTGCACAATTGGGTCAGGAAATCGCTGAATTATTTCCAAACATTCCTGTTATTGGGATTGGGGCTGGTCATCAAACCGATGGTCAGGTCTTGGTGGTACAAGATATGCTGGGTTTGACATTCGGGCGCGTGGCACGATTTGTACGTAACTTTATGAAAGAACAATCAGGTGAAACTGCGATTGTGGATGCGTTTAAAGCTTACCATGCAGCTGTGCAAGATCAATCTTTCCCAGCACCAGAACATACTTTTCAGGTCGAGTTATAACTCATGAAAACAGAAACAACCATTCATGGATTGGCGGCATCTTTACAAGCTGCTCGTGCGGCGCGTAAAAGTATTGGCTTTGTACCAACCATGGGGAATTTGCACCAAGGACATTTGAATCTGGTGCGTGAAGCAAAAAAACTCTGTGATGTTGTTGTGGTTAGTATTTTTGTGAATCCAATCCAGTTTGGTGAAGGCGAAGATTTCGAAAGCTATCCGCGTACCTTAGAGCAAGACAGTCATTTATTGGCAGATGTTGGCTGTGACATTATTTTTGCACCCACGGTTGAACAAATGTATGGCAAGCAACCACGTTTGACCAATATCACGGTCGGTGGTATTACCAATGACCTCTGTGGTCAATCACGTCCAGGTCATTTTGATGGTGTTGCAGTTGTTGTCACGAAACTGTTCAATATTGTGCAACCAAACTTTGCATTCTTTGGACAAAAAGATTATCAACAATTGGCGGTGATTCGCCAGTTTGTAAAAGATCTAAATATTCCTGTTGAAGTGATTGGAGTGCCGATTGCGCGTGCAGAAGACGGTCTGGCATTGAGTTCACGCAATGGTTATCTGACCGAAGATCAACGTAAAATTGCACCGACTATTTACCAATCGCTGAAACAGGCTGAAAAAGAGTTGCATGCGGGTCATTCATTATCTGATGTGTTACAAAGTATCAAAACGCAATTGACAGCTGCGGGCTTTGTTGTGGACTATGTCGAAGCACGTCAGCCAAACTTGCAGCCCATTGAGATATTTAATCAGGACATCGTATTGTTTGTGGCGGCAAAATTAGGTTCAACACGTCTGATTGATAATTTGCAGGTTCAATTTAAGGCATAATACTCATAAAAGGACAGCCATGCCATGAAGCGTATTCTTATCGTCACAGGACAATCTGGATCGGGTAAATCCTCAGCATTGCAGGTTTTAGAAGATCTGGGTTATTACTGTATTGATAACCTACCTTTGGCATTGCTGCCAGAAATTGTGTCTAAACTAGATCATGAAAATAATCTGGAACAATTGGCACTTGGTGTAGATGTTCGAAGTACCCGGGCAGACTTACAGGAGTTTGATCAGGTGTTTGAACAATTACAGCGACATGGTTCAGTCGATGTGATTTATTTAACCACACAAGATCAAGAGTTAATTGCACGCTTTAGTTCATCGCGTCGTCCACATCCATTGGCGAGTCGTTTTAAAAGTCTGAATGAATGTATTCAAGAAGAAAAACAACTCTTGATGCCGATTCAATTTCGCTCAACGGTACATATCGATACCACGGATAAAAGTGTGCATGATCTTAAGCATACTTTACTTTCGAAACTGGGGCAGTCAGACAAATTAATTCTGATTTTACAGTCGTTCGGTTATAAACATGGTATTCCCTTAGATGCGGACTATGTGTTTGATGTACGGCATTTGCCTAATCCGCATTGGGATTTGGAGTTACGTAAATTTTCAGGATTAGATCAACCTGTTCAGGAGTTTTTGGAAGCCAGTGAACAAACCAATGATATGTTTAATGATGTTTATCATTTTTTAGATAAATGGTTGCCTGTTTTTGCAGAAGGGCATCGACATTACATGACCATTTCGATTGGTTGTACAGGCGGTCAACATCGCTCAGTCTATATTGTAGATAGACTAAAAAAGGCACTTGAGGCAAAATGGTCTATTCAGGTTTTACATAGAGAAATGAAGCACTGGTCATGATTGATACCACTGTTGATGTAATTAATAAACTTGGCCTACATGCACGTGCGTCGGGGAAACTGATCGAAGTGACAACGAAATTTCGATCTTCTATTCAGATTGGTAAAGGCGAAAAGCTCGTCGATGCTAAAAATATTATGTCCTTGCTGATGCTTGGTGCTGGTAAGGGCACGACTTTGCGTTTGGTGATTGACGGCGCTGATGCTGAAAAAGCAGAAGAGGAAATCAAGGCATTATTCGCAGCAAAATTTTATGAGGCAGATTAACCGTGGCACGTCGTCCCAATAAGCGTTACAGTGAAGAAGATTTTGATTCTTTAGAAGGGCGTGCAAGTAAAACCGAACAGAAGAAAGCTGTGCAGCGTATGGCAGCATTAGGTGAACAGTTGGCAGAGCTTTCTGCGAAACAAATCCAGAAGTTACCTGTAGATGAACGTTTAATTGATGCTTTGCTCGATGCGCAAACGATTACTTCATTTGAAGCACGTCGTCGTCAATTTCAGCGTGTGGGTAAGTTGCTACGCAATGAAGATGAAACGGTTATTTTGTCCTATTTGACCCCACAACAGGGACTCAAAAAACAGGCACAATTACAGCGCTGGGTCGATCGTATGATTGAACAAGGTGATCCTGCGATTAATGAATTTAGTAAACTGCATAATGCTTCTGAACGTCATACCTTGCGTCAGCATGTATTGCGTATTCAACGTGACATCACTCAAGCGGTAAACGAAGAAGAACTTGCAGCCTCCAAGTTAAAGCTTTTTAACTATGTACAGCAAGTAGCATTACTATCGGATAATTGATTTTACTGACAGTTTCAAACGATGAATTTATAGTAAATGCCAGTCAAATTAAGTGTTGACTGGCATTTTTATTGACGTTAATTAAACTCACCTGTGGCACGTTGTTTGGCCCAGTCGCGTAAAATAAATTTCTGTAATTTACCTGTTGAGGTTTTTGGAATCTCGGTAATCACAATATCTTTAGGGACCTTAAACCGCGCCAATTGTTGCTGACAATGCGCAATCAATTCATCGGTACTGACACTGATGCCTTGTTTTAATTCAATAAAAGCGCAAGGCACTTCCTGCCAGCGTGGGTCAGGTTTGGCAACGACTGCGGCGGTCATGACCGCTGGATGCTGATATAACACCTCTTCCACTTCAAGCGATGAAATATTTTCACCACCTGAGATAATTACATCTTTGGCACGGTCGGTAATTTTGGCATAACCATCGGCCTGACAAACGGCTAAGTCGCCGCTATGAAACCATCCGCCTGCAAACGCTTCTTCAGTCGCTTTCGGATTTTTAAGATAACCCTTCATCACAATATTGCCACGGAACATAATTTCCCCCAGTGTTTGTCCATCGGCAGGCACAGGTTGCATGGTTTCAGGATCAAGTACCCGCATACTGTCTTGTAATGGATAAGGCACACCCTGACGAGAATGTAACTGCGCCTGTTCCTGAATTGATAAATCATTCCAGCCTGCTTGAGAGGCACAAAGCGCAGAAGGGCCATAGGTTTCAGTGAGTCCATAAACATGGGTCACATTGATACCAATATGGCGCATCCCTTCAATAATCGCAGCAGGTGGAGCTGCTCCAGCAACCATGACTTCAACGCGATGATCAAAATGAACCTGTTTGTCTTTAGGGGTATTGATTAACATGGATAATACGATGGGTGCGCCACAGAAATAATCCACTTTATGTTTGGCAATCAGCTCAAATACAAGTTCTGGATCTACTTTACGCAAACAGACATTGGTGCCGCCATTGGCTGCAATCGTCCATGCGAAACACCAACCATTACAGTGAAATAGTGGCAGTGTCCATAAATAACTGGCACGAGGCGTCATACCACAGGCAATAATATTGCTCGCTGCATTGAGATAAGCTCCGCGGTGATGATAAACCACACCTTTTGGATTACCTGTGGTGCCAGAGGTGTAATTCAGACTAATCGCATCCCATTCATCATTGGGAAGTGACCATTCAAAATTGGCATCGCCTTGACTCAGCCATGTTTCATACTCAATTTGACCAATCGGATTGGAAAGTTCAGATTCATATTCGAGATCAGCAACATCAATGACATAAATTTGTTGTGAGATCAGCGCTAGTGCTTCCCGAGCAACATGAGCAAATTCTGGATCGACTAAAAGTACTTTACTTTCTGCATGCTCCAACATAAACGCAATGGTTTTGGCATCAAGTCGGGTATTCAAGGTATTTAGTACAGCGCCTGCCATAGGAACAGCAAAATGTGCTTCAATCATGGCAGGGATATTCGGAAGTAGGACCGAAACTGTATCGTTTTTTTGAATCCCTAACTTTTGTAATTGATGTGCAAATTGGCAACAGCGTTGATAGGTTTGTTTCCATGAGAGCTGACGCGCACCATGAATAATAGCTGCCTGATCTGGATAAATATAAGCGGCGCGCTCTAGATACCGTAAGGGTGAAAGTGCTACAAAATTGGCAGCCGTTTTTGGTAGCTCATCATAAGCATTCATGGCAATAGACTCCGTGTCATTGTTTTAATGATTGTTGATTAAAAGATAGGGGTTTAATTTCATCAAATCATTTAGGCTTTAGTCTTAGAGTATGGGTTGCAATCTATGAGCTTTAAATGCTGGATGAAAAAAACTTGTGGTTATTTTTATCATAAACGCTTCATAAACCAATCCGAGCAATAATTTTGCGTCTATTTGTTTTTATATGATTGAGCTTGTAAATGCTCCAATTGTCCTCATTAACTAAGACATGAATGCAAAAAATTGAGAAACTTATCTTTTTTTAAGTGTAGCTGTTTTCTCAAACTCTTAACCCGTGTAAAATTCTGCCATAATTTTATATTATCCACCGTTTTTATCTTTTGAGGTCTTCCTCGATCATAATCTCGCGGTGATATGCTCCATTGTGCGGGGCATCACTCCTTAAGGATTTTCTTATGCCAATTATCACATTGCCAAATGGCGATCAAAAATCATTTGATCAAGCTGTCTCTGTTATGCAAGTTGCTCAGAGTATTGGGCCAGGTCTTGCTAAAAATACCGTTGCGGGTCGTGTCAACGATCGCCTTGTAGATGCATGTGATTTAATCACCGAAGATGCAACAGTACAAATTATTACGCCGAAAGACCCAGAAGGTGTCGAGATTATTCGTCACTCTTGTGCGCATTTGGTTGGACATGCCGTTAAGCAATTGTTCCCTGACGTGCAAATGGTGATTGGGCCTGTGATCGAAGAGGGCTTTTATTACGATATCTTTAGTCCAAAGCCATTTACTTTAGAGGATATGGCGGCGATTGAAGCACGAATGAAACAACTGATTGATCAGGATTATGATGTCATTAAAAAAATGACACCACGTGCTGAGGTGATCAAAGAATTTCAATCTCGCGGTGAAACTTATAAATTACGTTTGATTGATGACATGCCTGAAGAAACCCAAATGGGCTTGTACTATCATCAGGAATATGTGGATATGTGCCGTGGTCCTCACGTGCCAAATACCAAATTTCTAAAGAACTTCAAGCTGACTAAAATTTCAGGTGCTTATTGGCGTGGTGACGCTAAAAATGAGCAATTACAACGTATTTACGGCACAGCTTGGTCAGATAAAAAAGAGCTAGCGGCTTATATCAAACGTATTGAAGAAGCTGAAAAACGCGACCATCGTAAAATTGGTAAAGCGCTTGATTTGTTCCATATGCAAGAAGAAGCGCCGGGTATGGTGTTTTGGCATGCCAATGGCTGGACGATTTATCAAGTTCTTGAACAATACATGCGTAAAGTTCAGCAAGAAAATGGTTATCAGGAAATCAAAACCCCGCAAATTGTCGATTTTAGTTTATGGGAAAAATCTGGACATGCAGCAAACTATGCTGAAAACATGTTTACCACACATTCTGAAAATCGCAATTATGCTGTTAAACCGATGAACTGTCCTTGCCATGTGCAAGTCTTTAATCAGGGTTTAAAATCTTACCGTGATTTGCCGATTCGTTTAGCCGAGTTTGGCTCATGTCATCGTAATGAACCATCTGGTTCTTTACATGGCATTATGCGTGTCCGAGGTTTTACTCAGGATGACGCGCATATTTTCTGTACCAAAGAACAGATTGGAAAAGAAGTTGCAGACTTTATCCAATTAACTTTGGATGTCTATAAAGACTTTGGTTTTGAAGATGTACAAATGAAACTTTCAACTCGCCCTGAAAAGCGGGTGGGTGAAGATGCACTTTGGGATCTGGCAGAAAAATCATTGGCAGATGCCTTAGATGCTGCTGGACTGGATTGGGAATTACAACCCGGTGAAGGCGCATTCTATGGTCCAAAAATTGAGTTTTCATTAAAAGACTGTTTGGGTCGTGTTTGGCAATGCGGTACTATTCAATGTGACTTTAACTTGCCAGAGCGTCTGGATGCCTCGTTTGTGACAGAAGACAATGAGCGTGATCAGCCTGTCATGTTACATCGCGCAATACTTGGCAGTTTTGAGCGTTTTATTGGTATACTTATTGAACACTATGCGGGTTTTATGCCACCTTGGTTATCACCTGTACAAGCTTGCGTCATGAATATTACCGATTCGCAAGCTGAGGCATGCCAACAAGTGGTGGCAAAACTCAAAGAAAATGGTCTTCGGGCGATTTCTGACTTGAGAAATGAGAAAATCGGCTTTAAGATTCGTGAGCGTACACTTGAGCGTATTCCGTACCTTTTGGTTCTTGGTGACCGTGAAGTTGAAGAAGGTACTGTTAATGTTCGTACTCGCTCAGGAAAAAATTTAGGTACTATGTCAATTGATGCATTCATTGACTTAGTGAAATCTGCCGTTGCCGAACGTGGCCGGTACATTGTGGAGTAAGAAAGATTAAACAGCCTGATCGTAACCAACAACAAGGTGCAAAAAGTAACCGTCCTGCGATTAATGACGAGATCCGTGCAAAAGAAGTACGCCTCGTAGCCGCAGATGGAGAACAAAAAGGGATCGTTTCACTTGCTGAAGCGTTGCGTGCTGCCGAAGATTCAGATCTTGACCTAGTCGAGATTGTTGCTAATGCAGAACCACCTGTTTGTAAAATCATGGATTACAACAAGCACTTGTTTGATTTGAAGCAGAAGCAAAAAGATGCGAAGAAAAAACAGCATCAAGTACAGGTCAAAGAAATCAAACTACGTCCAGCAACGGATGTAGGTGATTATCAGGTCAAGCTTCGTGCGATTTTAAAGTTCCTTGAAGAAGGGAACAAAGTTAAAATCACGTTACGTTTCCGTGGTCGTGAGATGGCACACCAACAGTTAGGTTTGGCGCAATTGCAAAAAATTGAAGCAGACGTGACCGATTTTGGTGTGGTTGAACAGGCTCCGAAAATGGAAGGTCGTCAAATGGGCATGTTACTTGGACCGAAAAAGAAAAAGTAAGCTTTTACCCATTTCAAAAAACGCAGCCTAAACGCTGCGTTTTTTTGTGTTGCTGCTTTTTTTATGTTTAGATTTATAGATAATTGAAAAAATAATCAGCTCACTCTCATTTTATAAAAAATCTAAAGAAAAATAGGAACTCATCCTAGTCATTCCTACATTATTTAAGGTGAATCTATTTGATCCGTTTCCTGTAGAGGAGTGGATAAACGGAGAAAATCCGGGGCGTAAATTTGTCGATAAGCAGGCAAAACCATATCAGAATAAACAGCATCGACTGACTAGATAAAGATTTAGATTCTCATTTTATGATTTTCTTTAAGGTTGTTAAGCAAAGTCACTGCTAAACTAAATCACTCTTTATACTTTTATTCGATGTTAAAAAACATGTTATAAACGTATACAAAGACTTAAAGATAGAAAAATAGGATAAGAAGGTATTTCATGATAGACCTATATTATTGGGGAACCCCCAATGGACATAAGATCAGCATCGCGCTCGAAGAAATGGAGCTGGAATATCAAATTTTTCCAATTAATATTTTAGAAAATGATCAGTTTCAGCCAGACTTTCTGAAAATATCACCGAACAATAAAATCCCTGCCATTATTGATCAAGATGGCCCAAATCATGAACCAATTTCGATTTTTGAATCGGGTGCAATTTTACAATATTTGGGTCGTAAGACGGGACTTTTTTACCCGACAGATGAGCAAGAACGCGTTGAAGTCGAGCAATGGTTAATGTGGCAAATGGGCGGTTTTGGCCCAATGCTGGGTCAAAATCATCATTTTGGTCGCTTTGCCAAAGAAAAAATTCCCTATGCCATCGAGCGTTATGTCACTGAAACTAAACGCTTATATAGCGTACTTAATACGCAGCTCATTGGACAAAAATTTGTGGCAGGTGAGTACTCGATCGCAGATATGGCAATTTTACCGTGGGTATTACGTCATGAGTGGCAATCCATTGATTTAAATGACTATCCTTATGTGAAGGATTATGTAGAACGTTTGACTGCGCGCCCAGCCGTACAGAAAGCTTTATCCATTCAAATCATCTGATTTTTTACTGAAAGATCATTCAATCTTTGATAAAAAGTAATGGCTTTTTGTCAAAGATTCTCTGATGGCGTATTTTCTTTTATTTTTGTCTGCATTTGGTGCAGCAACATTGTTGCCATTGCAGTCCGAAGCCGTATTATTTTCGATGTTCGTACTTCAACAGCATCCAGTCGTGCTTTTATTGTGGATGGCGACGTTGGGTAATGTATTAGGTTCGTGTGTCAACTGGTGGTTAGGTCTACAAATTGAACATTTGAAACATAAAAAATGGTTTCCTGTTTCAGCAAAGCAATTGGAAAAAGCACAAAAGATTTATCATCGTTATGGTTTTTATTCCTTACTGCTAAGTTGGGTACCGATCATTGGGGATCCCATTACCTTAATTGCAGGTGTCCTGAAAGAAAATTTCTGGCGTTTTGTAATAGTGGTCACTTTTGCGAAAGCAGGACGTTATTTGTTTATTTATTTACTTTATATCGGATTGATTCACTGACCAGAAAGCGATGTTTCTGGTCAATTTAAACTTTAGAGTGCAGAACATTTATCCAGTTTAAAATGGATTTCATCTTTAAGCTTGGATTTTTTAAAGAACCAAAGTTTTTTAGGAACATCTACTTGGGTATTTGAAATGGCTTGCATCACCTGTGCATCTAAAGCGTAAATCCCTGAGCCTTTGTTAATTTTGACTTGGGTTGCTTCACCTTGTTTATTCACTTTAAAATTAAAACGCACCAAGCGATCTTTGCCTTTAAGTTCATCACGTGGCACATTTAATGTAGGTTGCTGAACATAGCGAAAAGGAACTGATTTGGCTGTTTGCTGTTTTAACCAGTTCTTTGAATCAAAATGATAAATACATTCAGCAGTTGAGTCATCGCGGTCTTTATAATCCAGATTAAAAGTTTGGTAACCTATCGTCGAAATAAGATTTCCATCTTGTTGGAACGGTTTTACTTTGGCTTGTTCTACTGCTTTTACGAGCAAATCGTCCAGCTTTTTATTACCAGTACTTTCCTGAACTTTGACTTGAGTGACTGTTCCTGTTTCATCTGCCGCGACACGTAAAATCGCAGCCCAATCCTGTCCTTGTAAATCTGCATTGTCATAATTGAGCTTTGGAAACTCACGCCATTCAAGCCGAGTTGTCAAATGTGCGGGAAGGGCAGAGCTTTTTTGTGGTGCCAATTGTGAAGAGTTTTCTTTTGCATCAGCTTGGGTGATGGATACACTTGCAAAAAGTGCAAGGCAAAAAATAGATTGTTTCATCTTGGATGGTTTGTGATTGTAAAAGCATTGTTGCGAAGTATTCCCTGTTCAGGAAATACACGCAACAAAAAAATGCAGACTTGAGGGTATCTAATGAAAAATCATATTATTTGTGTGAAAACATACCTTAAAGTTAGGGATCGGTGCCTTTATTAATATCCACATGAAATAAATCTTTGGTTTTCGTCCAGCTTAATATCACCACTGCAAGCGTCATACAGCCACCAAACAGGGTTGCTGCAAGAGTTCCCATATATTTAGCAGCTAAACCTGATTCAAACGCCCCTAGCTCATTACTACTCGAAACAAACATGCCATTGACCGCGGCAACGCGACCGCGCATATTTTCGGGTGGAAAGATTTGTAGAATGGTTTGACGCACCACTACAGAAATACTGTCGCAAGCGCCTGTCATGGCTAAAGCAAAGAGTGACAGCCACATGTGACTTGAAAAAGCAAAAATAATGGTAAATATGCCGAAACCAGCTACAGCCAGTAACATATTACGCCATGCATGATGTGTTGGTGGAAATCGGGTTAAAGCAATCATGGTAAAGAGCGCACCAATAGAAGGAGCTGCTCTTAAATAACCTAAACCTTCGGGACCAACTTTTAAAATATCTTCAGCAAAAATTGGCAGTAACGCCACTACGCCACCAAATAAGACGGAAACCAGATCCAGTGAGATTGCCCAGAGCACAATCTTGGTTTTCCAGATAAAACGAAAGCCTTCTCCCAAACTTGACCACATATTTTCATGTTCAATTGCGGGAAAGCTTCTTTTTTTCAGCAACATGATTAAACAAAAACAAATGAACAGAAGGATGGAAACACTTAATAGACTGGTTTCACGACCTAAAAAAGCCAGCATAAAGCCACCGAGCATTGGCCCTAAAATCACGCCACTTTGCCAACCTATGGTTGTCCAAGTTGCGCCATTGGTATAAAGCTCTCGTGGAATCAAAAACGGCTTAAGTGATGTCGCAGATGGGCTATAAAAGCCACGAATCACACCAAAACAGAAAATAACCGCATAAATCCCTAATGCCAAGACATGGACACTGATTTGATTTAAACCATATAAGTGAAAGAGTCCCCACAGCACTAAGGGCAATGGAAATGAAAAGAACAGACAAATTTTCATAATCAGTTGTTTATTAAATTTATCTGCTATATAGCCGCCCCAGAGTGACAGACTAATAAATGGAATCGCTTCTGCAAGACCAATCAGACCCAAAGTGAGTGGATCTTTGGTAATTTTATAAAGTGAATAGGCCACAATAATTTCCTGAATCAAAATGGCAAGTGTCAGGCAAAATTGATTGACCGTAATAATGGAAAAATCGCGATATCGGAGTGCGGCAAAAGCATCCTGCTTAGCTTTCATAACTATCGTATTTTGAGAATCTTGCTTTAATTATAAGCACGAATTCTTAAAACAAGGCTATAAAACTAAGTTTTTTGATGGGTAAAATATTAAAACTCAGAGCTGTGTATACGATGCAATTTCAACTGAATTTGCTTTTGTTTTAAGCAAAGATGCTATATCATACTGCCTTCCTTACCTGCAGGTCGATTTGCAATGGTGCAAACGTGCCGAACAGGTGCTCAAAAGAGGTTACTATGGCTAAGTTAAAAACTCGCCGTGGTGCAGCTAAACGCTTCAAAGCGACTGCAAACGGTTTTAAGCGTAAACAAGCGTTCAAGCGCCACATCTTGACCAAAAAATCTGCTAAACGTATTCGTCAATTACGCGGCTGTGTAATGGTTCATGTTTCTGACATGAATTCAGTTCGTCGTATGTGCCCATACATCTAAGGAGATTATAAATGGCTCGTGTAAAACGTGGTGTAGTGGCTCATCGTCGTCACAAAAAAATTCTTGCTCGCGCTAAAGGTTACTATGGTGCTCGTTCACGCGTTTACCGCGTAGCGTTCCAAGCGGTAATCAAAGCTGGTCAATACGCTTACCGTGACCGTCGTCAGAAGAAACGTCAATTCCGTGCTCTATGGATTGCGCGTATCAATGCCGGTGCTCGTCAAAACGGTTTGTCTTACAGCCGTATGATCGATGGCTTGAAAAAAGCTCAAGTGATCATCGACCGTCGCGTATTAGCTGACATCGCTATGCATGATGCAGTTGCATTTGCTGCTTTAGCTGAAAAAGCGAAAGGTGCATTAGCTGCATAAGCTTAGAGATTCAAAAGAAGGCCGCTTTTTAGCGGTCTTTTTTATTGGTTGATTTATGGTTGAGACAGATTTTTCAAAAAATTATAAAAGAAAGAGAGATAAAATGCGTAAACAATACCATTTTCGGCAGGTTGGTCATGATACTTATATTTGGGATATACACCGACTGGTCGATTTGTCAAAAGATTTTAAAGTTAAAGAAATCTCATTAGATCAAATTTTGGAGCTAAATGAAGCGTATTGGTTTCCAGATGAATATCCAACTACACTGCAAATTCTTGAACATATTCAACTTATCGAACAGGCGGATTTAACCTATCCAATCATTCTAAGCGCTGATGGTCGAGTCATGGATGGTATGCATCGAGTGGCTAAGGCAAAACTACAGGGAGATTTGAAGATTCTCGCTGTACAATTTGAGAAAACGCCTGTACCTGATTTTATCAACGTTGATGAGGATGATTTAAACTATGATGAATAAGATGATGTATTGATTGTATTGAAGATTACACAACCCCAACATCTTTGATTAGACATTTAGCCTCGAATCTTTCTACAGTAAAGAAACTTTTATAGTCAAGAGAACTTGAGGAGAATAAAAACATGTTAGTCAGCGTAGAAGGTTTAGAGCAAGGTGCAATTGAAACGGAATTGAGTATTTTGCCAAGAAAAGGTGAAACAATTCGAGTTTTTTATGGACCAGATGCCGAAGTTGAAGGTGAAATTGAAAATGTTCATCACATTGTTAATCAACATGATGGTGGGCACAAAGTCATTATAAAAATAAAACCCAGCTATTAAGAGATAAACCTAAAAACCTAAAGTAAACGTACTTTAGGTTTTTATTCAAAATCGTTATAGACCAAAATAATATGCGCAAGCGCAAATAATAATGGTCAGAATAATAAGTTTGATCACTCCCGATGAACCTACTTTATGATGTTGATGATCTTTAGAGGTAGATGGCTTTTTGTTTTGCGATAGCGTCTGTGCTTGAGGATCGAGAGGGGATACGATTTCGATAGGAGTGCGCTGTGCGGACTTATAATGATTGGCGATCTTTACAATCAGCTTGGCACTCAGGTCGTCCAGTTTCTGAGAAAAATTACGCAGATTAATCTGATCTTCAGGTGTAAGCATTTCACCAGATTCGCGATAAGGATGTTGACGTAACTGCTCAATAAAGTCTGACAAAGCTTCGGTACGATGCAAAAGTTCATGCGCAACATCGGCGGAATAATCTGTTGGAATAAGCGCTAGATATTGCATGTCCTGCAAAAGTGATCCATCTGGTTTTTGTACCAGTTTGGCATCGATTCCATAATAGGGTAAATCAAGATTTTGCGGTTCAACAAAATTTTGAGCGTACTTGCTGCGAAATAATTCATTTTCAATAAAGGTTTGAATTTCGTTCCAATCAGACTCTTTTAAATCGGCTTCAATTTTTTTGGATAACTTATCAGACAGATCAAAGCGCCAAAATGTTTCCTGATGCAAAGTTGACTGTTGTGAAGCTGGAATTTCAAAGTCATTGTCATTTAAGTACCATTCGGCAAGTTCTTTACCTAAGATCCATGCGGTTTTTTTATTCTTTTCATGACTCACAATAAAATGGGCAAAGGGCAGTAGCTCCACATTGGCATTTGGATTTTGTTCATCAGTGAGTAATGTGGAAAGATGTAGACTAATGCGGTAAACACCTTGCTTTTTTAATCCTTCAAGCCAGACTTGAAAATGCTGTGCCAGCAGGTGCTGTGAACTCAGATCACGAAACTGAAAATAGTGCTGATAAAAAATAGAATGCTGTAACCAACGACTAAAACTGAGTTCATGGTTGAGATATTCATTGCCATAGGTGATTAGAGTAAGTTGTTGTTTCCAGATTTGATCAAGTGCCATAGTTCAGTTTTCTCATCTGTGCTGAATGCAATCTTATACGTTTTATAATTCGTATGACTAGAGGTCACTCGCATTGAACAGCAATTTTCCTGCGTTTGATCTTCATCATTGTGTCTAAAAACTGTTAGAATGCAGAGTTTTATTTTATTTATAACTTTGTTGCTTTGAGAGTTACTATGTCACTGGAAGCCCTGACCACCGAAGCGCTTGCTGCCATTGCAGCAGCTCAAGACCTTGCTGCACTCGATCAAGTCCGAGTTCAATTTACAGGGAAAAAAAGCCAGCTTGCAGAACAATCGAAAGCATTGGGCAAAATGGATCCTGAGGAACGTAAGGTTCAAGGTGCTGCTATTCATGCTGTTCGTGAAGCGATGAATAACGCACTGACTGAGCGTCAAAATGCGTTACAACAAGCTGCATTACAACAAAAACTGGCGAGCGAAACGATTGATATTACCTTGCCAGGACGTGGTCAACACACAGGGAGTATTCATCCTGTGATTCAGGTGCAAGAACGTATTTGTCAGTTCTTTACCAAAGCAGGTTTTATGGTCGCGACTGGGCCTGAAGTGGAAGATGATTATCATAACTTTGAAGCCTTGAATATTCCAGGACATCATCCTGCACGCGCGATGCACGATACCTTTTATTTTGATGCCAATCATTTATTGCGTACGCATACCTCTGGTGTGCAGATTCGTACCATGGAAACCACACAACCACCGATTCGTATTGTGTGTCCGGGTCGTGTCTATCGTTGTGATTCGGATCAAACCCATTCTCCGATGTTTCATCAAATCGAAGGTTTGTACGTTGCAGAACATACCAGTTTTGCTGAGTTGAAAGGTTTATTGATCAACTTGCTGAATGAGTTTTTCGAAAAAGATTTAAAAGTCCGTTTCCGTCCATCTTATTTCCCATTCACAGAGCCGAGTGCTGAAGTGGATATTATGGATGAGCGCGGACGTTGGTTAGAAGTTTTAGGCTGCGGCATGGTACATCCAAATGTACTACAAGCAGCAGGAATTGATCCTGAAAAATACAAAGGCTTTGCCTTTGGTTTAGGGGTAGAACGTTTTGCGATGTTGCGTTATGGCATTAATGATTTGCGGATGTTCTATCAAAACGATGTGCGTTTCTTACGCCAATTTGCTTAAACATTTTTCAGGATTAAATAAGGTTTTATACAAATGAAAATTAGCGAAAACTGGTTACGCACTTGGGTGAATCCAGCGATTGATAGTGAAACTCTGGCTGATCAACTGACCATGCTGGGTCTGGAAGTCGATGAACTTGCACCTGTTGCCAAGCCATTTACTGGTGTGGTTGTCGGTGAAGTACTTACGGTTGAGCAGCATCCAGATGCAGATCGCCTACGTGTCACCAAGGTCAATATTGGTTCAGGCGAAGCTTTACAAATTGTGTGTGGCGCGCCCAATGTACGTGTAGGCATGAAAGCACCTGTTGCCACCATTGGTGCAGTATTGCCAGGCGATTTTAAAATTAAAAAAGGCAAACTGCGCGGAGTTGAATCCCAAGGCATGCTCTGTGGTGCTTCAGAAATTGATCTGGAAGACAAAATCGACGGTTTACTTGAGTTGCCTGATGATGCACCAGTGGGTGTCAATGTTCGTGATTACTTAAAACTTGATGACAACGTCATTGATATTAGCATCACGCCGAACCGTGGTGACTGTTTTAGTATTCGTGGAATTGCCCGTGAAATTGGTGTGATCAATCAGTTGCCTGTTACTCAGCCTGAGATTCAAGCGATTGCAGCAAACATTACTGAGCAAAAACAAGTTCAATTGACCACTGATGGCGCACCGCGCTATTTAGGCCGTGTTGTCAAAAATGTCAATGTCAAAGCAGCGACACCTGCTTGGATGGAACAAGCTTTAGCACGTTCAGGGATTCGTACCCATAGCATTTTGGTCGATATTACCAATTATGTGTTGATGGAATTGGGTCAGCCGATGCATGCCTTTGATTTGGCAAAATTGCAAGGCGATATTCAGGTCCGTCAAGCTCAGCCTCAAGAAAAATTGATGCTATTGAACGAACAGGAAGTTGAACTCAATCCTGAGATTATGGTCATAGCGGATGATGTCAAAGTATTGGCGATTGCAGGGATCATGGGCGGTCTTGAAACTAGTGTAACTGATGACACACAAGATATTTTCCTTGAAAGCGCATTCTTTGCCCCACTTGCAATCGCAGGTCGTGCACGTCGTTTTGGTTTGCATACAGATTCTTCACAACGTTATGAACGTGGTGTCGATTTTGAATTACCAATGATCGCAATGGATCGTGCTTCACAGTTGATTCAACAATATGCAGGCGGAGAGTTTGGTCCGATTACAGTAGCTGAAAAAACTGAGCGATTGCCACAACGTAACTCGATCGAACTCAATCAAGCACAGGTTGATGCTTTACTGGGTTACCAAGTATCGGCTGAGTTTATTGCAGATGCTCTAACGCGTCTAGGTTGTGTGGTTACGGTTAAAGCACAAGGCCAATGGTCAGTTGTACCGCCATCACATCGTTACGATATGGCGATTTATCAGGACTTGATTGAAGAAGTTGCCCGTATTCATGGCTATGACAATATTCAGATTCGTTTGCCACAGATTGATGTGAAATTTAGTGCTTATCAAGATGGTTTTGAGCAAGATCAGTTACGTCAAACGATGGTCACACTGGGTTATCAAGAAGCGATTAGTTTTAGCTTTGCTGACTTAAAACTGGAAAAACAACTGAATCCAGCCGTTCATCCGCTGGCATTGGCGAATCCAATTTCAAGTGATTTGGCGGTGATGCGTAGTACTTTACTGTCGAGTTTGATTCCGTGTGTACAATACAATTTAAATCGTCAACAAAATCGGGTACGTCTGTTCGAACTTGGTCTGCGTTTTGATTATCAAAATGCTCAGTCGATCCATGATTTAAAACAAATTCCGACTTTGGCTTTAATTGCAGTGGGTTCACGTATTCCTGAACAATGGCATGCTAAAGCACAGCCTATGGATTTTTTTGATCTTAAAGGTGAAGTTGAGCAGATATTGGCGGCTGGGCGAGTGCAAGTTGATTATGTCCGTTCAGAACGCGCTTGGTTGCATCCGGGGCAATCTGCTGAGATTGTGGTGAATGGTCAATCGATTGGATATTTGGGACGTTTACATCCATCACTTGAAAATGATCTGGATTCAGGTGTAACTTGGGTAGCAGAATTAGATCAAAGTGCAGTTTTGCAATCTTATGTATCTAATTTTACAGAATTATCACGTTTTCCATCGGTTCGACGTGATATTGCGCTGTTAATCAGTGATAATATAAATGTGAATGATATTCAGCAGTTAATTAAACAAACAGGTGGAGACCTTTTGGATTCTAGTTGGTTGTTTGATGTGTACACGGGTCAAGGTGTTGAACAAGGCAAGCGCTCTCTAGCATTTGCATTGTTATGGCAACATCCTTCACGTACGCTTGAAGATGCTGAAATTAAATCTGGTATGGATCAAATTATAGAAGTGTTAGAAAACACTTATCAAGCGACATTGAGGGCCTCATGACAGCACTAACTAAAGCAGACATGGCGGATCATTTAAGTGAGCTCACGAGCTTAAATCGTCGTGAAGCAAAACAAATGGTTGAGTTGTTTTTCGACGAGATTAGCCAAGCGCTCATCGCAGGTGAGCATGTCAAACTTTCGGGTTTTGGCAACTTTGAATTACGTGATAAACGTGAGCGCCCTGGGCGTAATCCTAAAACAGGAGAAGAAATTCCGATTTCTGCACGTCGTGTTGTGACTTTTAGAGCGGGTCAAAAATTTAGACAGCGCGTGGGAAATGAGCAGGATTAAACTGTTCTATTTTAGAGCTGTGTTCATTTGATTTTTCTTTTTTATAAAATGGCAGGTTTAATCCTGCCATTTTTTATGTCTAATTGGGTGATTTAGAAAATCCAGAAATTTAGATATGACCTTTGATCACTTTATTTGCCGTTCTTATATATTTGAGGGTGTAGGCTGTTTGTTTGAAATTCGAGATAAAATTTACGCTGAACCTAATACTTTTTATTAGATGACTCTATATTGAAAAATCGATATGAATGCACTATGCCATGATTTTATTATAAAAAATAAAATAGTAATGAACTGATAAATAGAAAGGAAAGGAGCTTATGGTTATGAAAATTATGATCCTAAGCAATAATATGTGAATCGTGAATCGTGAATCGTGAATCGTGAATTTATTAATTTAATTGTGAGTTATGTCTAGATAAAAAAAGAGAGCTAAAAAGCTCTCTTTTTTGACACTAAATCTAGATACTAGATTAGTGAGCAGCTTCTGATGCAGAAGCAGCAGCGTCAGTTGCAGCGCCAGCAGCGTCAGTTGCAGCAGCAGCAGCTGTGTCAGCAGCAGCAGCAGCGTCAGATGCAGCAGCAGCAGCTTCTGGAGCAGAAACAGCAGCAGCGTCAGTTGCAGCAGCAGAAGCTTCAGATGCAGCAGCAGTAGCTTCAGATGCAGCAGCGTTAGCGTCAGCAGCAGCTTCTTCAGTTTTCTTTGCACAACCAACGAAAGCTAAAGTAGTAGCGATAGCAGCAGCAATAGCGATTTTCTTGAATAACATGGCATCACTCTCATAAATTTTGTGAGATTAAAAAAAACCGGTGTTAGCCTGTTTGTGCTTTAATTATTCCTAACGAAGCTAGGTAACAACGCATGGAGCAGTCTAACTGGTCTGGAAATATGCTATCATTGCCTATGATGAAATACTACTGCTGAACGATAAAATTAAGAGAAAAAAGCGATAAAATAGACGAATTATTAACAGAAAATAACAATCAAAAAGTCAGTTTATATTGGAGAAATAATTGTTAAGCCTCTAAAAGCTAAACGTTTTTTCTTTTTAATCTTGAAATTTATCATTTAATAACACGGGGTTTAACATTAAATACCTACAATTGTATATTTATGTAAAAAATGTCAACCAAAACAAAAGGCTGCCATATGGGCAGCCTTGATATGAAATAACAACGAAATTAATTCGCTGCTTTTCGTTTCATCTGATCGAAGAAATCATCATTGGTTTTGGTTTCTTTCATACGATCAAGCAAGAATTCCATTGCAGCAAGCTCATCCATTGGATGCAGTAGTTTGCGTAGAATCCAGACTTTACGTAGGTTATCTTCATCCATCAAACGCTCTTCACGACGCGTACCAGATTTCTTGATATTCATTGCAGGGAAGACGCGTTTTTCGGCAATACGACGATCTAGTGTAATTTCCTGGTTACCTGTACCTTTGAATTCTTCGTAGATCACATCATCCATCTTACTGCCAGTTTCGATCAATGCAGTTGAAATGATGGTCAGTGAACCGCCTTCCTCAATGTTACGTGCTGCACCAAAGAAACGTTTTGGACGTTCGAGAGCATGCGCATCGACACCACCCGTTAACACTTTACCTGATGATGGAATCACCGTGTTATAGGCGCGAGCCAGACGAGTAATCGAGTCGAGTAGAATCACGACATCTTTTTTGTGCTCAACCAGACGTTTCGCCTTCTCAATCACCATTTCGGCAACTTGAACATGGCGTGCAGGAGATTCATCAAAAGTGGAAGCCACGACTTCACCGCGAACGGTACGTTCCATTTCAGTGACTTCTTCTGGACGTTCGTCAATGAGCAGAACGATCAGAAAAACCTCTGGATTATTACGAACAATCGACTGTGCGATGTTTTGTAATAACATGGTTTTACCCGCTTTAGGTGGGGCAACAATGATGGAACGCTGGCCTTTACCAATTGGCGCAATAAGATCTACAACACGCGAGGTCAAATCTTCAGTGGTACCGTTACCAAGCTCCATGACCAGTTGCTCGGTTGGGAAAAGTGGCGTTAAGTTTTCAAAAAGAATTTTATTACGAGAGTTTTCAGGAGTGTCGTAGTTAATTTGGTTGACTTTTAACAGTGCAAAATAACGTTCACCTTCTTTTGGTGGGCGAATGGTTCCTGTAATCGTGTCACCTGTGCGCAAATTAAAACGACGAATTTGCGAAGGGCTGACATAGATGTCGTCTGGACCTGCAAGGTAAGAACCCGCAGCTGAACGTAAAAAACCAAAACCATCAGAGAGGATTTCGAGAACACCATCACCAAAGATTTCTTCACCGTTCATGGCGTGGCGTTTTAAGATGGCGAAAATAATATCTTGCTTACGGTTACGAGCCATTCCTTCAAGGCCCATAAACTCAGCAATCTTAATGAGTTCGCCAATCGGTTTTTTCTTGAGTTCGGTTAAGTTCATAAGTGGTCAGATTGATAAGGAAAATAAAGTTGGAGTCAAATAAGAGAAGCAAAAGTCAGCCGCAAGTTTCAAATGCGAAATATACGCACTTGCATAGTCACAAACGCAGAAGTCTGGTTGATTGTTTCGGTATGAAATATATGAAAACAATTGCTAGTGCCGAGCGGCGATCTTATGTTTTGTGTCTTGCTTTGTAAGAAGGCAGGTGAAGTGATTTTCCTTCAGCACTTCTTGCTCAAGAAATATAAGTCAGATCAGCGCATTTGTCAATTTTTCAGCAAAAAAAATACGCTATTTGAAATAGCGTATTAGGGACTCGCATCGTTTGGCAAAAACTTAGGTGTTTTCATCCAGGAAAGCAGCAAGTTTAGAACGAGGTGCCGCACCTACTTGTTGAGCAACAACTTGACCGTCTTTGAACAAAAGTAGTGCTGGAATATTACGGATGTTGTACTTCACCGCAGTTTCTTCGCAAGAAGTCACATCTACTTTTACAATTTTTACTTTACCTTCGTATTCTTGAGACAAATCTTCAAGCACAGGCGCAATGGCTTTACATGGCGCACACCATGCTGCCCAGAAGTCAACCAGTACAGGGGTTTGTGAGTCTAGAACATCTGCTTGGAAATCAGCATCAGTGGTATTTACAATATTAGCAGACATAAGCTTGCTCCAAATCTTTTAAGAAATTTTTAGAAGGATAAGAACGTATCGGCATGAAGTATTACATAGCCTTCTAAGTCAATGTAAGGGTTATTTTACATTATTCAAGGATTCGATTAATTTGTCTAATAGATGTTGGCAATGCTGATCATCGTGACAAACAATGCTGGGTCAGCATTATTTTTATATAAAAGCAGCCAACTGATTGGCAAAAATGGCTTTTCAATTGCATGTATGTGAATTACTCTAAGCGACAATTCTGTAGGGGTTAGTTTCAATGGCTGATTTTTTAATTGATGAAGAATTACTTGCTGCCATCGACATGGGATCGAACAGCTTCCATTTAGCCATTGCACGTGTAGATCATGGTGAAGTCAAAAAAGTCGCTTCAATGTCTGAAAAAGTGCAATTGGCGGCAGGCCTTGATGAAAATAAAAATTTGACCGAAGCCGCGCAACAGCGCGGTTTGGCGTGTCTGGCCCGTTTTGTCGGGCGTTTGGGATCGGTGCAGCCGAACCGTTTACGTATTGTGGCGACCAATGCTTTGCGTCAGGCCAAAAATGGTCATGAATTTATTCAAAAAGCGGCTGAAATATTACCTAAACCCATCGAAATTATTGCGGGTCGTGAAGAAGCTCGTTTAATTTATTTGGGCGTCTCGCATACCATGGCGAACGGTGGCCGCAGATTAGTGATTGATATTGGTGGAGGTTCAACAGAGTTAATTATTGGTGAAGAGTTTGAGCCAATTCAAACCGAATCTTTACAAATGGGTTGTGTTGCCTATACCAAAGCTTTTTTTCCAGAAGGTGATATTAGCCCTAAAATTTTTGATAAGGCCGTCACTGCTGCACGTAAAGAATTATCTGCAATTGCCAATACCTATAAAGCTGAAGGATGGGATACCGTAGTTGGTTCTTCAGGTACTATCAAAGCGGCCAAGCAAATTATGGTCAATCTGGGCTTAAGCGATGAACAGGAAAATGTCACACGTGACGGTTTGGAAAAACTTAAAGATAAACTCCTCAAATTTAAGCATAGCGCCGAGATCGATTTTGAAGGTTTAAAAGACGATCGGCGAGCAGTTTTGCCAGCAGGTCTGGCGATTTTGTATGCAGTTTTTGATGTTCTAAATATCGATAAACTCGCATATTCAGATGGTGCGCTACGTGAAGGGGTCATGTACGACTTACTTGGTCGTTTTAAGCATGAAGATATTCGTGACCGAAGCGTACAGGCACTAATGGGGCGCTACAATGCCGATTTAAAACAGGCAGAGCGTGTGGTCAATACCGCGCAACAATTGTTTGATGATGTGGCACAGCAACTGGATTTAACCAACGAAGACAGTGATTTATTGCGCCGCGCAGCCTATTTACATGAAATTGGTCTGGCGATCAGTCACGGTGGTTATCATCGTCATGGTGCATACTTATTGCAACATTCGGACATTCCAGGCTTCTCACAAATTGACCAAAATCATCTCTCTTTGTTGGTTGCCTATCATCGCCGCAAATTGCGTAATGACGCTAAACAGGACGTTTTAAAAGGCGGCGGCATCAAATTGGTCTATCTTTGCCTACTGCTACGTTTGGCTGTTTTACTCAATCACAGCCGAAGTGATCAGATGCTTCCTGCCATTGAATTGACAGTACTAAATAGTCAACAATGGCAACTTAGTGTTTCTGGTGATGCAAAACAATGGCCGTTGCTGGTTGCCGATCTGCATGATGAGCAAGAGCAATTTAAGCATTGGGACATTGAGTTGGATATTCAGTCGGAAAAATTTATCGATTAACTCGACTTGGTTGGGCGATTGAGCATGTGCGATATGCCATCAATACGCCCCAATTTAGGGATAATACTCGACTTATGAAAAGTAAAGCTGCTCAGTCTAAAGCGTGGAAAACCGTGCAAATCGCACGACATCCTGATCGACCACAATTTCTAGATTATGTCGGTGAAATTTTCACTGAATTTGATGCCTTGCATGGTGATCGTCTGTTTGGTGATGATGGTGCAATGGTCGGTGGTTTAGCACGTTTTGAAGGCCGCCCAGTGATGGTGGTGGGTCAGCATCGTGGTCGTAGTACCCGTGAAAAGTTAAAACATAACTTTGGGATGTCGAATCCTGAAGGTTATCGTAAATCGCAACGCTTACTGGATATGGCGGAACGTTTTAATCTGCCTGTTTTTACCTTTATCGATACCATGGGAGCATATCCTGGTGTAGGTGCAGAAGAGCGCGGTCAGGCAGAAGCGATTGCAACGAGCTTGGCGCAGCTGTCTCACTTAAAAGTGCCTGTCATTGCGACAGTATTAGGTGAGGGTGGTTCTGGTGGAGCGTTGGGGATTGGCGTTGCTGACCGTGTGATTATGTTGTCACATAGTATCTATTCAGTGATTTCACCTGAAGGCTGTGCCTCTATTTTATGGAAAACAGCAGAAAAGGCAGAGCAAGCCAGTGATGCTTTGGCACTGACCGCAGATAAGCTGCAAAAGATTGGTATTGTCGAATATGTCGTCAATGAAGGCGAAGGCGCGCATTTACATCCAGAACAGGTTATGCAAAATCTGCAAGTCGTGTTAAAACAGGCGCTAGATGAATTGCTACCGATGGATGCAGATGAACGATGCGAAGCTCGTTACCAGCGTTTAATGAAATTTGGCAGCGAAAATTTAGGTCTCACCTCTTAAATCAAGCTGAACAGTTTTCACCTGAAACCACATTTTTAATTGGATGCAGTGGTGGCATGGATTCCATGCTATTGCTGCATTTAATGTCGATTGTTTTTCCAGCGCGCGTTCGTGCGATTTATGTCGATCATCAATTACAAGCTTCCAGCCATGAATGGGGCGTATTTGTGCAAAACTATGCACAGCAACTTAATATTCCCGTCATTCTTCAAAAAGTTGAGATCGCTTCAGGTAATCTGGAAAATCAGGCACGTACTGCCCGCTATTCTGCATATCAACAACATTTAAAATCTCATGACATTTTAGTCTTGGCACATCATCAACAAGATCAGGCAGAAACTGTTTTACTGCGATTACTGTCAGGTGCAGGAGTCAATGGTCTGTCTGCCATGCAAGCATTGGAAAATCGGGAAAATTTTCAATTGTGGCGACCTTTTTTATCGTTGTCGCGTGAACAAATTGAATCATGGTCGATGCAATTAAATCTGCCATTTGTACAAGATCAGACCAATTTTGACACCCAGTATGATCGGGCATGGTGTCGTCAAAATGTCTGGCCATTATTGCAACAACGTTATCCCAAAATGCAGCAAGCTTTGAGTCGCACCAGTATTTTAATGCAGGATGCCCACAATATTTTGCAAGAGGTATTACTCCAAGATATGCAATACTGTGGTGATAACACGCAAGTCGATTTAGAAAAATTACAACAACTCAGTTTGCCTCGGCAGCGTCAGCTTTTATCGGCGTGGATGAAAGGAGAGGCAGATTATCGACCGCCTTTTGAAATGGTGGCGCGTTTACAACAAGAAGTGATCGATGCCAAAGCAGATGCCCAGTCGGCTTTGCATTGGAATGGACACTATTATGTCCGTTATCAAAAACAACTTTATCGAATTGCTAAAGCCTTATATTTAGCGTCAAAAAATTGTTCTCATGTAACGGGTACGATTTGTTTAGATCTTGATCAAAGCATTTCTTTAATTTCAGGGAAATTTAAAATCATTTCTGCTGAGATAGGACTTTCTGCTGATTTATTAAAGCAAAACTTAACGATACACTCTCGTCAGGGCGGTGAAAAAATCCATTTATATGGGCGTGTTGGGCATTGGCCATTAAAAAAAGCCATACAAGAGGCACAAATTTTGCCGTGGTTACGTCATACAATTCAAATATTAGCCATAGATAATGTTATGCTAGGGGTTTTTACCCCAAAAGGGTTTTGGCTAGCACAATCGAAATATTGTGAAAATGACGGTTGGTTGCCACATTTAAGTTCTGAGATAGATAATTTGCGAGTTGAGCATAATTCATGAATGCGACATTAAATTCAAATATCACATTTATTGGTGGTGGTAATATGGCGCAAGCCCTGATTGGTGGCTTGCTGGCACGTGGATTACCAACAACTCGGATTATGGTGTCTGATCCTGTCGAGGCAATTCGTCAGTTATTGCATGAAAAAGAAATTCAGGCAGTGGATGATAATGTAAAAGCCATTAAGAATGCCGATGTGGTCGTTTTAGCGGTGAAACCACAAGTTTTAGGTACGGTTTTAAAGCCTCTACATGGTCTATTTGAAGGTAAGTTAATTGTTTCGATTATTGCTGGAGCAGAAATAGAGACGATTGCTGCATTGACTGGAACGGATCGAGTTGTACGTGTCATGCCGAATACACCTGCTTTGGTTCAGACTGGTGCCCATGGTTTATATGCCAATGAAAATGTGACAACAAAAGACCGTGATTTAGCCAGTCAGATTTTGGCTGCAACGGGTTTAACTATTTGGGTAAATTCGGAAGCACAAATTGATGCTGTGACAGCGGTTTCAGGCTCAGGCCCAGCGTACTTTTTCTATTTAATGGAAAGTATGATTCGCGCTGGAAAAAATATGGGACTGGATGAAAAAGTCGCGACTGCGCTCACTTTGCAAACTGCTTTGGGTGCAGCACAAATGGCAATTACCAGTTCCAATACCCCAGCGGAATTGCGTAAAAATGTGACCTCTCCCAATGGTACGACGCAAGCAGCACTTGAAGTCTTTGATCGCGCCCAGATTTCACAAAATATCCAGACAGCACTTGCTGCTGCGCAAAAACGTAGTCAAGAATTAGCACATGAGCTAAGTGACAGTACCAAGACCCATTAAGTAGGAAAGTAACAGTATGGCGAGTTCTGCGCTTATTTTTGGTATTTTAATTAATGTTGCCATTTTATTGGTGTTCTTCCGCTTTTTAATGCAATTGACAGGGGTAAGTCCTTATAACCCTGTAGTTTTATCAACGGTCAAAGCGACTAAAATTGTGGATATTTTTAGTCGTATTTTTCCGACAGTGGCAAAAGGTCGTGTCAATCTAGCGGCATTGGCACTTTTAATCGTGCTTTATTTACTCAAAATTTTTGGGTTGATGTATCTATCAGGTGCGATGCCAAATAGCCCGATCCATTTGTTGATTTTAACTTTTGTGACCATGATTCAGGATTTGATCCGTTTCTGCCGTTATTTGATTTTTGCTACGATTATTTTGAGCTGGGTGGTGATGTTTACTCAATCACGTTCTCCATATATTGAAGTGATTCAGGAATTGGCTGAACCTTTACTTGCACCATTTCGTCGATTATTGCCGAATATGGGGATGATTGATCTTTCTCCAATTATTGCATTTTTGGCTTTGTATATTGCTGAAATCTTGATGAATGAAGTTGCGAAAGTTTTACTGACTGGATTGTAAAATTGATGTGGTTTTAAATGAATAAAACTTAGATAAAACAAAGGCCGAATCAATCGGCCTTTGTTTTATCTGGATTTTCTCTAAAGATTAATGTGCTTCTTCCCAGTTCAATCCTTTACCGACTTCAACCACTAAAGGCACTGAAATTTCAACCACCGATTGCATGGTTTCAGCCAACTTTGGAGCCAGTTCATCTGCCAAATCAGTATCGACTTCAAATACGAGTTCATCGTGGACTTGAAGTAATAATACGGCCTGATCCTTTGGCAGTATTTTATCAACTTCAATCATCGCAAGTTTAATGATATCCGCCGCGCTGCCTTGCAATGGCGCATTAATGGCGGCACGTTCCGCACCTTTACGCACCATCATATTTCGGGCATCAATGTCTGGCGTATATAAACGACGACCTAAAATGGTTTCCACAAAGCCTTGCTCTAACGCCACTTGACGGGTACGTTGCATGTATTCATAAATACCCGGATAGCGATGGAAGTATTGTTTAATGTAGTTTTGTGATTCTTCACGGGTAAAGCCCAATTGACGAATCAAACCAAATTCGGACATACCATACAGCAAGCCAAAGTTAACAGCTTTGGCTTGACGGCGCTGATCATGGGTGACTTCTTCTAGCGGAATGTTCAATACTTCGGCGGCGGTACGGCGGTGTACATCCTGGCCGTGTTTAAATGCATCGAGCAAGGCTTCATCTTGAGAAAAATGTGCCATCAAACGTAATTCGATTTGTGAATAATCGGCGGCCAATAATACGCGACCTTCAGGAGCGATAAAGGCTTTACGAATTTGACGACCAATTTCTCCACGAATCGGAATATTTTGTAGGTTCGGATCTGAAGAAGATAAACGACCAGTGGCAGTCAATGCCTGATGATAACTGGTATGCACTCGATGCGTTTCGTTGTGTGATTGCTCGATCAAACGATCGGTATAGGTGTTTTTCAACTTCGATAAAGTACGATGTTCTAAGATCACTTCTGCAATCGGATGCTCGACTTTTTCCAGAATACTTTCCCCTGTACTGTGCTGACCTGTTGCGGTTTTTTTGCCGCCTTTTAGCCCCATTTTATCAAATAAAATTTCACCGACTTGTTTAGGTGAGCTGACGTTAAAGGTTTCGCCTGCCAATTCAATCGCCTGATTTTCCAGACCTTGAATAGTGTCAGTAAATTCGAGGCTGAGTTGATCCAAAAAGGCATGATCAAGTTTAATACCAGCTTCTTCCATACCAGTGAGGATAGATGCTACAGGCATTTCGATGTGATACAGAATATTTTCAAGCTCAGGCGAAGCTTTTAGTTTTTTTGCCAACACTTCATATAAGCGATAGGTGACATGTGCATCTTCGGCAGCATAATGTGCAGCCACTTCAATTTCGATCTGATTAAAGGTTTTTTGTTTTGCACCTTTTCCTGCAATTTGTTCAAAAGTTGTGGTCAAGTGACTTAGGTAGACTCGCGCTACATCATCCATACCATGACGTGTGGCGACTGAGTTCAATACATAAGAGGCCAGCATGGTATCAAAATACCAACCTTTGAGATCAATGCCATGATTGGCAAAAATATGTGCATCGTATTTAAGGTGATGTCCAATTTTCTGGACTGAATCATCTTCCAGAATGGGCTTTATTTGTGCCAATATTTGCTTACGATCAAGTTGCTCTGGTGCACCTTCGTAGTCATGTGTGAGTGGTACGTAATAGGCATCATGAGCATCAAAAGCGATAGAAAAACCGACCATTTCGGCAACACGATAGTCCAGACTGGTGGTTTCTGTATCAATGGCAAAACGTTTCTCAGTCTGTAAACGCTTGAATAAATTGTCCCATGCGTCTTGGGTGAGAATCGTATGGTAATTGGCAACACCAAGCTGATCATCATCACTGGTCATGCTAGATTGATCTTCTGTTTCAATAGGTTGTGCACTTTCAGCTTTAGCGATTTCTTTGTTGGCTTCTTTATAGCTGTTGCTGACAGGATTATTAGGATGATCTAAAGATTGCAACTGATTTCTAAATTCGAGTTCGGTATAGAGATGACGTAAGCTATCGACATGTGGCTCGCGTAATTTTAAATCATCCCATGTTAGACCTAAGTCCAGATCGCAGACGATACTCGCAAGTTGATGATCAATGGCAATACCATCGACATTGTCTTTAATGCTCTGACCGACTTTGCCTTTGATTTGATCGACATTTTCTAAAATGCCACCGATTGAGCCATATTCCGTTAAAAGCTTAGCCGCGGTTTTAGCGCCAATGCCGGGTACCCCCATAATGCCATCTGAGGCATCACCCATTAGGGTAAGGTAATCAATGATCTGGTTCGGCCATACCCCAAACTTATCAAAAACCCCCTGAATATCCATCGGTTTGTCTTTGAAGCTATCTTCAAGCGTGACTTTTTCGTTGACCAGTTGCGCCATGTCTTTATCACCAGTCGAAATTAAGACTTGATGACCTTCTTTTTCCGCATGTTTCGCCAACGTGCCAATAATATCATCGGCTTCTGCACCCGGCAGCATGTATAAAGGAATGCCTAACGCTTTAATTAAGGCATGCAAATATGGAATTTGTTGCGCTAACTCATCGGGCATGCTTGGGCGGTCGCCCTTATAAATAGGCGAAAGTTCATGTCGGAAAGTCGGTTCTGGGGTATCAAAAATTACTGCCATATGCGTGGGCTGAGTGCGGCGCATCAGTTTTTGAATGGCAGAAATCGCACCACGTATTGCATTGGTTTGTAATCCTGTTGAGGTCGTCAACGGTGGGAGTGCATGAAATGCACGAAATAAAAAATAAGACCCATCAACCAAAACAAATGGTGGCATTGAATACTTCCTTACGAACGATTGGGTCTTATTCTACGTGAAAATGAAGCAAAATGTAGAACTTCGCCTCTAGGGACGGTGGCTAAATATACGCAGATGTTTTGATGAGGTAAGATAGCTTTAAAATAACTGAGTTTGTTTTTTTAATATGGATAAAAATGATAAGTACTACCCCACGATAATCATTATTCTTGCTGTCGCTTTATTGGGTGCACTTGCTTTTGAGATCAAAAATGCAGTGGCCGTTGTTATTGTACTTTTGATCTTTTTTATCGTACAACAATTCACAGCTTTTGAGCGTCGTATCCAACAGCTTGAACAGCAATATCAAGTGACTGCATCTGTTGATCATTTATATTTACCGCAATGGGCTCTATATCTTGGAACTTTAATTGGTCTTGCAGGTTACTATTTGCACAGTGGTTCGGCTATTTTAGTTGGAAGTGGATTGGTGTTGTTTAGTCTGATTCAGATGTTAAGTTCGATGAATGAGCGCCTAAAAAATCTTGAAAACCATAAAAAGATACAACAAACATCACTGAGTTCTGATGTTGAACCAATTGAATTGAATCATTTGGAGCAATCGGAAACTCCTGTGTGGTTCCAATCTCAAGATGATACACCGATATTGTCAAGCCTAGAGAATGATCAGACTCATGATGCTATTGCTTTAAATCCACCATCTCAAAAATCGGCATGGTGGCAACCAGCACTGGATTGGCTGATGCATGGTAATCCAATTTTACGAGTTGCGATTGCGATTTTAATGATTGGGGTGGTGCTGTTATTGCGTTTTGCCAGCGAACATTGGCAATTGAGTTTGAGTATAAAGTTATTGGGAATCGCTATTACAGGCGGTGCATTGACTATATTTGGCTATTATTTGAGAAAAAAGAACGCATTATTTGCAGTTGCTTTGCAAGGTGCAGGTCTGGCAATTATTTTCCTGACCTTAATTTTTGCGCATCATTATGCGGTGATTGCAAATTTGAGTATCGCAAGTGTTGGCTTTGCTGTTTTGCTGCTTATTACGGTCGCTTTAAGCTTAAAACAAAATGCGGTTTATCTATCGATGCTTGCATTAAGTATGGCTTATCTTGCACCTTTATTGATTCCACAATCGCATCCAGATAGTGTCTTTTTGTTGAGTTACTATTTGATGATTAATCTGGCTGTGGCCGCGATGAATTTTATCAAGCCATGGAAAATACTCAATCAAATTGCTTTTTTCGCGTCAGGATTACTTGCGGGCAGCGTCATTGTTCTCTATGCAAATCCAGCACAATATCATACGCTTGATCTTATTTTATGGTTGCATATCGCCTTGTTTATCTGGCTGAGTGTACGTTATAGCCAATTGATTCAGAAAGAATATCGCTCTTTAAAAGATCAGTCTTTAAATGATTCTTCCTTGAACCATCAATCCAATATTCAACTTCCACCATTGGTAGATGTTGGTTTGATTTTTAGTGTGCCGATTTTGGGATTTTCCTTACATGCTTTTTTAGTGCAACAGTCAAGTCTAGCACTGACTCTGGGGGCAGCACTTCTGGGAGGAACTTATGCTGCTTTGGGCTGGTGGATTAAACAAAAACAATCTGAATTATCAATTTTAGCCAAAAGTTTTTTTATTTTAGCGGTGGCATTTATTGCGCTGATTTTCCCGTTATATCAAGGGGCGCACTGGACAGCAATTGGTTGGGTGGTGCAAGGGACAGCTTTAATTGTTTGGGGTGTTTCTGAGCGGTATCGATTAAGTCGTTATCTCGGGATATTTTTAGTCGTACTCAGTTCTGTTGTCCTATTTTATCAAGTCTGGTCAGATGAGCATTTTCCTGTGTTAAGCACCAGTATTTATGCGATTTCACAATTCATTTCGGCATATTTTTTATTTCGAGATCCATCCTCTCGACAGGATTCATCAGTCATTGCCAGTCTATTTTTGAGTCTGGCTTTATATTCAGGTGCAGTGGCAGGTGTCGAGTATTTTACATGGCACGGGCAGGGCCTAAGCCCTTATTTGGCGATCGCCGCAATTTTATATTTTGGCTTTACTGGAGTGGTATATTTACGCGCACGTTTGGATTGGCAGTTTCCGCAGTTGATGATTCTGAGTATTTTTATCGGCTTGTGTTTCGTAGAGCTGATTCAACAGGGACTATTCACACATTTTCATTGGATTGCTTCGTTACAGCAAATGAGCTTTTTCATTGCAGCAACCACTTTGGCCTTGCTCTTGATTAGCATTCAAAAAAACCAGCAAATTGATTCGAAGTTTAATGCTTGGTGGGCCGCT
This sequence comes from Acinetobacter sp. FDAARGOS_515, assembly GCF_003938865.1. Classification (NCBI taxonomy): domain Bacteria; kingdom Pseudomonadati; phylum Pseudomonadota; class Gammaproteobacteria; order Moraxellales; family Moraxellaceae; genus Acinetobacter; species Acinetobacter sp. FDAARGOS_515. The sequence continues at coordinate 2,060,643 of NZ_RKIX01000003.1, forward strand.
TTACTCTGGCTGAGTTTAGCGACAATAGGTCCAGCACTTTGGCCAGATGCTGCATTGCTTTCTTTCGCTGTGATTCCTGTCTTATATAGCATTTGGCTGTTTAAGCGAAAAAATGACCTTATGCTAGATCAGTTTTCAGTTTGGGCACTGACTTGGTTTTGGTTGTTAATAGTCAGTTTAAGTGATCAGGTTTTTGTGGCTTATTATTTACCGATCTTCAATCCTGTAGATTTATTGTGCTTAAGCGTGTTATCTGGATTATTGTGGATGGTTTATCATCATAATTTTACCGCTTCATTTAAAACATTAGAATGGTTTTCTAAAGTGGTCAACATTCTGATTGCCTTGGTGGTGTTTAGCAGTATTGTCGTTCGGGCCTTACATATGTATTTGGCAACACCTCTTTGGGGCTGGACAATTTGGTCGAATGGTACGGTACAACTTAGCTTAACTTTACTTTGGGTAATTTTGGCTTTCGTGTTAATGACTTTTTCGAGTCAGCGTCAAATCCGTCAGCTTTGGTTTGTTGGGGCAGCCTTACTTGCTATTGTGGTGATTAAGCTAGTGGTACTTGATTTGTCGCAGAGTGGAACCTTAACGCGTGTGGTTTCATTTATTGGTGCTGGAGCTATCATGTTGGTCATTGCTTATCTGGCACCATTGCCGCCAGCACAATCAAATAAGGAAAGCATTGAGCGTTAAATTTTAAAGCTTATAGATACACTATTTTAGCGGGTGGCAAACCACCCTTGTTAAGTTGCCTAAAGTTTTGGTTCTCGTTTAAGTTCCTGTGTATTGGCATAGGAGTCAATGTCATCTTCCGTTAAAGGCGTTGTTGGTGGACGATCAACAAAACCCATCTTCGGTACAGGAATCTCAATTTGATTTTCCAAAAAGCCATTACGAATACGTTCTTGCAATTCATCGCGAGTTTTTAAATACAACTCTTGACGGCACCAGACTGAAAATAACAGCTCAATTGAAGATTCACGAAAGGCGGTGACAGTCACCTCAGGTTTCGGGTCATCTAATGCCAAAGGATATCTGGATGCAACATCAAGAAGAACCTTACGCACTTTCATGATGTCTTCCTGAAAGTTAATGGCGAGGGTAATCGGAATACGCCGTATCGGATACTTGGACATATTCATGACTGGAGCTCGAATCAATTGTTCATTGGGTAAACGTACATAGACATTATCCAATGTCAGTAATTTAACCGAAAGCAAATCGATCGAAATCACTTGTCCTTCAATGGTATGACCACGAATTAAGGTAATTTGAATAGTATCTCCGACCTCAAATGACCCTTCACCAATCAGGAACAAACCGCTAATCAAGTTACTGGCTGAGGTTTGTGAAGCAAAACCCAAAGCGACAGTTAAAATTCCGGCTGCGCCTAAAAATACGCTGAGTTTAAAGCCTGCTTCTTTCAGGCTAGCCATCACAAAAATAATAAAAATAAAGTAGAAGATCCCGCGTCGCCAAACCATTCGTTGGTGTGCATTGAAGCGCATGCCTACGGTTCGGATAAACGTATTTGAAACCAAGCGGGCAAAAATAAAGCCAATTAAACATAGAACAACAGCGACCAGAATTTCACTCAGTCGATCCAGATTAATATTGGTAAAAATCCCTTTGAGGCTGACAGCGACATCTTTGGGGATATTGGAATCTGCCATAATGCCTCCTTAGAAAAATGAATCAAACATGTTAAACAAGGCACCACCCGGCGAGCGTGGTGGATGTACATAAGTGACTTCACCTGCCAATGGGGGCGTACGATTTTCCAGACGAATACGCGGTGGACGATCTGAACCTTCGTGTATGACTTTAATTTGAGATGTCCATAAGCGATTGGTGCTTTCACTATAAAATAAAGGCAAAGCAGACACAGGAACATTCATACGATCAAAACGTAATTGCTGGCTACTGGTATTATGAAATTCAACTGGAGTAACAGCTCGAAATGCGCGGGGTTTAAGTAGATTTAAATCGGTGCGACCATCAACTGCTGTGGCATAGCACATTTCCCCAGTACGATGATCAGGGCCAAACCAGGTGTCTTTGGGGCGAATCACTGGAAGATCGAAAATAGGCTCTCTCTGATTTTCAACAAAGCCTGCAATCCATAATGGCGTACTAATATAAAGTGTGCCACGTTCACCTGCTGGAATATAAATGGGGTCGACGGGTTTGATAACCACAGAACGATCTGCCAAACGTGGCATCAGTTGAAATTCATTATGGGTGTTGCGAAACATATAGCGTTCAATTTTTGCCCCTTGTGGAAAGGCAAAATGTGGATCTGCAATTCTCTGCCATTGTTGTTCATAGTCATGTTGGTATTGTGGACGATAATATTCCAGTCGCCATTCATTAATTCCGCGTGTCAAACGAAAGAGCAATGACCCAAACTGCCATGCTTTAGATTCGCTGAGTTCAAATTTCTGTTCACCCCACCACCTTAAATTAGTTTGCTCGGGTTCGAGATGATCGTATTGCTGTTGTTCCAAGTTAAAAAATTCCTCTGGTGAGTTTGTAAAAACAGACTTCACGCTGTAGTACGCTTAGAGTACACTCAAAACTCTATTTTTGATCATTATAAATTTGTGATGCAAATACTTAAACAAATACAAATTCCATATAGTTTTGCGAAACGTCATGGCGTTTTGTTGCGTTATGAAGGGGATCAAGTCTTTATTGTACGCCGTCAAAATACAGAGTGGATTGCCTTGCAGGAAGCAAGACGGATCGTAGGGAAACCAGCTCAACATCAAATTTGCGATGATCAGAGTTTTAATGCATTACTGAGTTCGAGTTATGCAGGCGATACAGGGGAATCGCAACAAGTTGCCGCGGGGCTTGAAGACCATCCAGATTTATTAAGTTTGGCAGATCAGGTGCCAGAAGCTGAAGATTTAATGGATCAGGAAGATGATGCGCCGATTGTCAGGCTGATTAATGCACTTTTGTCTGAAGCCATTCGGGTCAATGCGTCAGATATTCATATCGAATCTTTTGAAAAAAAACTTTCAGTGCGTTTGCGTGTCGATGGTCAACTACGTGAAATTGTACAGCCGCGCCGTGAACTTGCGCCTTTATTGGTTTCACGTATTAAAGTCATGGCAAAACTGGATATTGCCGAGAAACGTATTCCTCAGGATGGTCGTATTTCGTTGCGTTTAGCGGGTCGAGAAGTGGATGTACGTGTCTCTACCTTGCCTTCTTCACATGGCGAACGTGTGGTGATGCGTTTACTGGATAAACAGGCGGGCCGCTTAAACATGACCCATTTGGGACTCATGTCAAACGATTACGAACGCTTGACGCATTTGGTACATCGTCCGCATGGCATCATTTTAGTCACAGGGCCGACAGGTTCGGGTAAGACCACGACTTTATATGCGGCGCTTTCTGATTTAAATGACAATACTCGCAATATCCTGACCGCTGAAGATCCGATTGAATATCAGTTAGAGGGAATTGGGCAAACTCAGGTCAATACCAAAGTGGATATGACCTTTGCCCGTGCTTTAAAAGCCATGCTGCGTCAAGATCCCGATGTTGTGATGGTTGGAGAAATCCGCGATCTGGAAACAGCTGAAATTGCCGTACAAGCCTCATTGACAGGGCATTTGGTTTTATCTACGTTGCATACCAATACTGCAATTGGTGCAGTCACTCGTCTAAAAGATATGGGAATTGAACCCTTTTTGCTATCTAGTTCCTTAATTGGGGTAATCGCACAGCGTTTGGTCCGGACCTTATGTTCACATTGCGCGACTTGGCGCGAAGCAGATGATTTTGAGCGTCAATTATTTCAGCATATTAGTGCTGAAGAAAACTTAAAACTACCAGAGCCTCAAGGTTGTGAGCATTGTTCACATTTAGGTTTTACTGGGCGAACTGCCATTTATGAAATTGTCCCTGTAGATGACCAAATGCGCCGTTTCATTCACGGCAATGCTGCTGAATTTGAACTAGAGCGCTACGCTCGTCAATATTCAGGTTCAATTCGTGATGATGGTTTAAGAAAAGTATTGGCGGGGAAAACCACATTGGAAGAAGTATTACGTGTGACCAATCAAGCTGAAGAATAGCGAACAAAATTTTAAAATTTAAAAAGCACAAAGCACCGATTAAGGTGCTTTGTGCTATGCATGAGAGGGAGTATGCATTGGGGGTGATATTGAAAGCCTATTCTTTAGCTAATTGTCTAGCAGTCAATTTTATGATGGCTCATCTCATCAAAAAATCTAACTTGAAAACTAGCCTTTAAGACGACAGTGCTAATGGCTTCAATATCAAAATCTATTTAACGATTTATTTACTTTAACTCAGTACATTCACCTTTAGATGCATTGTTTATCCAGATAAATGCTTATCATTGTTTAGGTATGAATAAACCTATCATGATGACTGAGTATTGCTTAAATAAATTGTGTGATATTAATTTGTGCTTAAGTATATAGTATGCGATTTAATTAATTTAGCAAGATGATATTCAAAATATTTTTAAATTTTATTTGTTATGCATAAGCAGATTATTGCGTAAAATCTGTAATTGATCTTTGAGTGCTAACAGCTGGTCTAAATCACAGGATGTCGTGCTAATGACTTTTTCAGGAACTTCGAGTGCTTTTTTTTGCAGATTAATCCCTGAATCAGTCAAGGTAATAATCACTTGTCGTTCATCCTGAGACGAGCGTTGACGTTGAATCAGTTGATGTGATTCCAGTTTTTTTAAAAGCGGAGTTAAGGTGGAGGATTCTAAAAATAAACGCGCGCCTATTTCAGAAACGGTCACCTGATCTTTTTCCCACAATACGAGCATCACCAGATATTGAGGATACGTTAGCCCTAAGGATGCTAGAACTTTTCGATAAATCTGATGAAATGCAAGATTCGTAGAATAAATCATAAAGCACAACTGATTATCTAGTTGTAAACCCGATGAATCTTGTTGCATAAAAATTCTTCAATATAAAAAAGATGCGATATTGGATTATAGCTTTAAATAAATGATTTCAGTAATAAAAAAATATGATGTATCAAAAAGAAATTAAACGTCGATGCTGCATCAGTGGCATTGATGCTCGAATTTGATCCTGTTCTTTGGCATTGAATTCGATTGTGATGAGTCCTGCGCCTTCATCTTGGATCATCTGCAAAAGCTGTCCACGACTATTGGTTGCTCCTGTATGTCCCCAAGTTTGGCGCTTTTCACCATGCCAGCCTTGTTGCGCTGCACCCAATACATCACATTGAGTATCCATTGCACGAGCTTGTAATAAAAGCTGCCAATGCATTTGACCTGTCGTATAAGTAAAAGCCGCTGGAGCAGTTAAAATGCGTGCACCTTGCGCTCGAAGAGTTAATGCCAGTTCTGGAAAACGAAGATCATAACAGACCATCATCCCGATATTGCCAAACGGTGTTTTGGCGACCACAGGCTGATCACCGGGTTCAAAAAACTTGGATTCCTGATACCCTCCGACAGCATCACCCACTTGCACATCAAACAAATGAATTTTGTCATAACGTGCCTGTGTCCCTTCAGGACTGATACATAAGCTGACTGTACGTACACGCCCATCTTGAATGATCGACCCATCAGGACGAAATGGGCAGGGCAATGTCCCTGCAATAATCCAAATATGATATTGATGCGCCAGTCGTTCTAAACGCTGCTGGATATGTTCAAATTGTGCTGCTGTTTCACGCTGTTTCCCCGCAGCAAAACAGACAAAATTTTCAGGAAATACGATCAACTCTGCATGTTGCGCTTTACTCTGTTGAATCAAAGACTCGATCATACGAAAATTATCGTCGATCTCATTTTGAGAATTCATTTGTGCAACAGAAAGTAAAGTCATATGCCAATTTTATCCTGAAAATATCTGGAGGCTAAGCGTTTTGCTTAGCAGATACTTGATCCATTGTATCTTGTTCTTTTTGTAGTTGTTTGACTAAAGGCTCAAACATATTCTGGTTATTTTCGTTTAGTTGCATCAGGGTTTTATGTGCATCAAGTACTGTTTTAAGCATGGTGTTATGTGTAATTTCTTCTTCACATAATTCACGCGTACACACTTGTGGTTCTTTACAATAATTCAAGATAACAAAAACCTGCCCTAGCCCCATGCTATTGGCCAGAGTCGTAATATCCGGATTGGTTGATAACATGACTGCCTGAATATGATGGACCTGCTTCAGTTTTAGACCTAGCTTTGCCAATATTCCAAGAACCGTACTATCAATAAAAGTTGTTTCAGTTAAATCGACAATTGCACCAACCACATTTTGCTGTTGTTCAATTCGATTTAGAAGTTTGTCTAGACTTATGCAAGACTGGGCGCGTACTTCACCAATAAGTTTGAAAATATGCGTTCCATTCAAGCTTGCATATTCAACATGACCTGTTGACATATAAATGCCATTTTCAGAGAAGGATTGCAAAATTATCACATAGGGCGCTTAGATACTCAAGTATCTAACAGTCGGATAAGGAATACTAAAAAGACATGCTATTGATTATGCTGCTAATTCAGTCGACAAAGACTTAGAATTGCAATGTCATCAGCAACATGTTCAGGGGCTTGAAAAGACTGTTTTTGTAAATGATCAACCAATTGAGCAAACTGTTCATTTAGTCCACCATCAAAAGGTTCGAGTGCACCGTCTGAACAAATAATAAACCGAGTCTGACGATTTAAGGTAAATTCGAATTCTTCGATATCCAGATCATCCGTTAAACCCAGCGGAAAACTACTGGTGTTTAAAATTTTAGGCGGTTGATTGGGTTCAAAAATAATCGGAGGCGGGTAGTGACCAGCACTTGACCAGCGAATTTGATGGGTGTGTAAATTTAAAATACCTGCAACCATCGTAATATGCTTTTCGATATTTTCCTGTAACAGCATTCCATTGAGTTTTTTGATTAACTCGCGTGGCGTTTTAGAACGTCCATGAAAAGCCGCCATCCATGAAGTGAGTAAACTACTGGTGACCCCATGTCCAGAAACATCGGCTAAATAAAATAATACTTCTTTATCATTAAGCTTCCAGTAATCATACCAGTCACCTGATAAATACGCAGAAGGCTGAAAAAAAGTTTCAATTTTATAGTCGAGTAAATCGAGGGTATTGGGCAGGAGTTTCTTCTGCAATTCAGCCGCAGCAGGAAGATCACGACTATCTTGATTACGCTTATATTGAGCATCAATCTGCAATAAAGCTTCTACAGGATTCTGCGGCAATTTCCCCCAAATCCAACCTGCAAGCGCACCAAGTTGCCAAGCTTGAGCAAGAGCTGCACCTTCGTCTTCACGTGCAATAACTACGGTAGGTAGTGCCCACTGGTATTGTAAAAAATCTTGAACGTCTGCAATCGCGATAATCGTAGGGTCATATAATTCCAGATCATCTATGTGAATGACTTGTAGGCTCGGTAGCTCATCAAGGGCTTTATCTAAATGAGGGACTGAACGTGTCGGTTGAATAAAATACATAGACGATTAAATGGAACCTTATTAATAATCACATTTACTATAATAGATGTACTATAGAAATCAAAAGATTGCTAGAAAAACTCAATCTCTAACAATCTTAAATGAATACATTATGTAAGCTAAAGCTTAATTTTGATCACCTGAATCATCTGATTCATCATCGATAAACTGGATCTGTTCTGCGGAATTGCCTTTTTTCTCTGCAATCTGGAAGTTTTTACGCTGTAAGTATAGATCACGAATGACTGCATACTTGTCGCCTTGCAGAATTTGCTCAATATCCAGAACTTGCGCACGAGTATCAATCGCTTGCAACATATTGGTCGACCAATATAAACCGTCTTGATCATCCATAATATATTTTTGTGGACGTGCTTGACTATCTACAGCAAGTCCAAAACCATCACGTAACGTACTTGGACCAAAGAACGGTAACATCAAAAATGGCCCCGATGGAACACCATAATACCCAAGCGTTACCCCAAAACTTTCTTCTTCAGCGGGTAAGCCTAAGCGACGTGCTGGGTCGGCTAAGCCCAGGGTTGTTAAAGTATTAATCGTAAAACGGCCAAATGTTTTTGCTGCACGAGAAGGTCGACCCTGAATTAACTGATTTACAGCATTCCACGGTTCGCCTAAATTTTTACGGAACTGGCGATAAGAACCACGAACTTGTTCAGGTGTTTTTTGGGTATATTGAACAGCGATCGGACGCACAATAGTTCGATCTAAAGCATCATTAAAAGCATAAAATTGACGATTAAGTGGCTGTAAAGGATCTTTAACTTGATCAGGCTGTGCAGCATTCGCATTTACCTTGAAATCACTGGCCTTAACATTTTTAAGATCGTCTTTGATTTCCTTTAACTTCTGAAATCGTGCACGGTGTTCAGGTGTATCAGATTCAGGAATAGACGAGTATTCTATAGCATCAGTCACCACATCATTTGTACTCTCTTGAGCAAAAAGATGAAAAGACATGCCAGTTGAAAGAAGTCCAATAAAGACGAGTTTTGAGTAATGCATAAGAATCCTTAGTCGCCTCTTGCGGCAAGATTTTATACCATTCTATATAAAGATGGTTCTATTGAATAATAGGATCATAGCTGTTATTAAAACAAAACTGGGTAAAAAATGTTATAAAAAAGATAAAAAGATTAAAAACCGATCAAACACTCAAAATATTAAATAAAAGGGGTTGCGTTGGTTGTGGAATGCTGTAGAATGCGCACTCATCGGTGGTGATGCGGATAAAAACTTGTTGAAAAACAGGGTGTTGGTTGGGTCTTGAGGGATTTGATTGATATTTTGGTTGAGTAAAATGAGTTTTAAAAATATCTAAATTGCCTGTTGACTTTTAAGAGATTGAGAGTAATATAGCCGACCTAGCTTGATGCTGACGAAGCATGAAGAAGATCATTAAGAATATAGAAGAACAACTTGTGTGGATTTTTACTAATTGATTGATCGAAATATTATCATTAATTGATTGGTTTAAATTACTCGAAGTTTATTTGAGAGAATTTGTCAGTAATTGATGAGCCAGAATTGGCACCTTGTCTTTAATAAGGTGCGAAATGATTTTAACTGAAGAGTTTGATCATGGCTCAGATTGAACGCTGGCGGCAGGCTTAACACATGCAAGTCGAGCGGAGAGAGGTAGCTTGCTACTGATCTTAGCGGCGGACGGGTGAGTAATACTTAGGAATCTGGCTATTAGTGGGGGACAACATTTCGAAAGGGATGCTAATACCGCATACGTCCTACGGGAGAAAGCAGGGGATCTTCGGACCTTGCGCTAATAGATGAGCCTAAGTCGGATTAGCTAGTTGGTGGGGTAAAGGCCTACCAAGGCGACGATCTGTAGCGGGTCTGAGAGGATGATCCGCCACACTGGGACTGAGACACGGCCCAGACTCCTACGGGAGGCAGCAGTGGGGAATATTGGACAATGGGGGGAACCCTGATCCAGCCATGCCGCGTGTGTGAAGAAGGCCTTATGGTTGTAAAGCACTTTAAGCGAGGAGGAGGGTACTGGTATTAATACTACCAGCTACTGGACGTTACTCGCAGAATAAGCACCGGCTAACTCTGTGCCAGCAGCCGCGGTAATACAGAGGGTGCGAGCGTTAATCGGATTTACTGGGCGTAAAGCGTGCGTAGGCGGCTAATTGAGTCGGATGTGAAATCCCCGAGCTTAACTTGGGAATTGCATTCGATACTGGTTAGCTAGAGTGTGGGAGAGGATGGTAGAATTCCAGGTGTAGCGGTGAAATGCGTAGAGATCTGGAGGAATACCGATGGCGAAGGCAGCCATCTGGCCTAACACTGACGCTGAGGTACGAAAGCATGGGGAGCAAACAGGATTAGATACCCTGGTAGTCCATGCCGTAAACGATGTCTACTAGCCGTTGGTCTCTTTGAGGGATTAGTGGCGCAGCTAACGCGATAAGTAGACCGCCTGGGGAGTACGGTCGCAAGACTAAAACTCAAATGAATTGACGGGGGCCCGCACAAGCGGTGGAGCATGTGGTTTAATTCGATGCAACGCGAAGAACCTTACCTGGTCTTGACATAGTAAGAACTTTCCAGAGATGGATTGGTGCCTTCGGGAACTTACATACAGGTGCTGCATGGCTGTCGTCAGCTCGTGTCGTGAGATGTTGGGTTAAGTCCCGCAACGAGCGCAACCCTTTTCCTTATTTGCCAGCACTTTGGGTGGGAACTTTAAGGATACTGCCAGTGACAAACTGGAGGAAGGCGGGGACGACGTCAAGTCATCATGGCCCTTACGACCAGGGCTACACACGTGCTACAATGGTCGGTACAAAGGGTTGCTACCTAGCGATAGGATGCTAATCTCAAAAAGCCGATCGTAGTCCGGATTGGAGTCTGCAACTCGACTCCATGAAGTCGGAATCGCTAGTAATCGCGGATCAGAATGCCGCGGTGAATACGTTCCCGGGCCTTGTACACACCGCCCGTCACACCATGGGAGTTTGTTGCACCAGAAGTGGATAGTCTAACTGCAAAGAGGACGTTCACCACGGTGTGGCCGATGACTGGGGTGAAGTCGTAACAAGGTAGCCGTAGGGGAACCTGCGGCTGGATCACCTCCTTAACGAAAAGATTGGTTGATTGGTAAGAATCCACAACAAGTTGTTCTTCTGGTATCTGAATGAAAAAGATTTAGAGAGAAGCTTTTAAAAAAAGAGCGAGAATCAAACACTACGCACAGCGAAGCTGTTTGTCTTGCGAAACTTTTAAAGCGGTGCTTTAAAACTTTCTCAGGGTCTGTAGCTCAGTTGGTTAGAGCACACGCTTGATAAGCGTGGGGTCACAAGTTCAAGTCTTGTCAGACCCACCATTCTGACGAATAGATTAATGAGTACAGAGTTAAAGATACGTAAATGATATAAGCTGGGGACTTAGCTTAGTTGGTAGAGCGCCTGCTTTGCACGCAGGAGGTCAGGAGTTCGACTCTCCTAGTCTCCACCACGTACTTAAGAGAGTACGGGCTAGAGTAAATTATAGAGCTTAATAAATATAATGATTTATTAAGCTCTGTGATTAATCACAGTTTAATGTAGCTGACGAGGTTACATTAATTCATTAACAGATTGAGAATTGAGTCTGAAATAAATTGTTCACTCAATAACAAAGAGAGAAGAAGTCATTCTGATCTTAGAGTTAATTGAGAACTAGCAAATTAACTGAATCAAGCGTTTTGGTATATGAATTTAGATTGAAGCTGTACGGTGCTTAAGTGCACAGTACTTCAAACTGTAATGTTGGTAATACTACTTGTAGGTATTAACGACTGTTTGGGGTTGTATAGTCAAGTAATTAAGTGCATGTGGTGGATGCCTTGGCAGTCAGAGGCGAAGAAAGACGTGATAGCCTGCGAAAAGCTCCGGGGAGGCGGCAAATATCCATTGATCCGGAGATGTCTGAATGGGGGAACCCACCTACTATAAGGTAGGTATCAATAACTGAATACATAGGTTATTGAAGCGAACGAGGGGAAGTGAAACATCTCAGTACCCTTAGGAAAAGAAATCAATTGAGATTCCCTTAGTAGCGGCGAGCGAACGGGGATCAGCCCATTAAGTGATGTGTGTTTTAGCGGAACGCTCTGGGAAGTGCGACCGTAGAGGGTGATAGTCCCGTACACGAAAGGGCACACATCATGATGACGAGTAGGGCGAGGCACGTGAAACCTTGTCTGAATATGGGGGGACCATCCTCCAAGGCTAAATACTCCTGACTGACCGATAGTGAACCAGTACCGTGAGGGAAAGGCGAAAAGAACCCCTGTGAGGGGAGTGAAATAGATCCTGAAACCGCATGCATACAAGCAGTGGGAGCCGACTTGTTCGGTGACTGCGTACCTTTTGTATAATGGGTCAGCGACTTATATTCAGTAGCAAGGTTAACCGCATAGGGGAGCCGTAGAGAAATCGAGTCTTAATAGGGCGTTTAGTTGCTGGGTATAGACCCGAAACCAGGCGATCTATCCATGAGCAGGTTGAAGGTTGGGTAACACTAACTGGAGGACCGAACCCACTGTCGTTGAAAAGCCAGGGGATGACTTGTGGATAGGGGTGAAAGGCTAATCAAGCCTGGTGATAGCTGGTTCTCCCCGAAAGCTATTTAGGTAGCGCCTCGGACGAATACCATAGGGGGTAGAGCACTGTTTCGGCTAGGGGGTCATCCCGACTTACCAAACCGATGCAAACTCCGAATACCTATGAGTACTATCCGGGAGACAGACTGCGGGTGCTAACGTCCGTAGTCAAGAGGAAAACAATCCAGACCGCCAGCTAAGGCCCCAAAATCATAGTTAAGTGGGAAACGATGTGGGAAGGCATAGACAGCTAGGAGGTTGGCTTAGAAGCAGCCACCCTTTAAAGAAAGCGTAATAGCTCACTAGTCGAGTCGGCCTGCGCGGAAGATGTAACGGGGCTAAAACTATGTGCCGAAGCTGCGGATGTAACTTTAGAGTTACGTGGTAGGGGAGCGTTCTGTAAGCCGATGAAGGTGTGTTGAGAAGCATGCTGGAGGTATCAGAAGTGCGAATGCTGACGTGAGTAACGACAAAACGGGTGAAAAACCCGTTCGCCGAAAGACCAAGGGTTCCAGTCCAACGTTAATCGGGGCTGGGTGAGTCGACCCCTAAGGCGAGGCCGAAAGGCGTAGTCGATGGGAAATGGGTTAATATTCCAATACTTCTGTGTAATGCGATGAGAGGACGGAGAAGGTTAAGTCAGCCTGGCGTTGGTAGTCCAGGTGGAAGACAGTAGGCATGCATCTTAGGCAAATCCGGGGTGCTCTATGCTGAGAGTCGATATCAAGCTGTACTTGTACAGTGAAGTGGCTGATACCATACTTCCAAGAAAAGTCTCTAAGCTTCAGTTACACAGGAATCGTACCCGAAACCGACACAGGTGGTCAGGTCGAGTAGACCAAGGCGCTTGAGAGAACTCTGCTGAAGGAACTAGGCAAAATGGTACCGTAACTTCGGGAGAAGGTACGCTGCTGAGGGTGATGGGACTTGCTCCCTGAGCGCTTGGCAGCCGCAGAAACCAGGCCGCTGCAACTGTTTATTAAAAACATAGCACTCTGCAAACACGAAAGTGGACGTATAGGGTGTGATGCCTGCCCGGTGCTGGAAGGTTAATTGATGGGGTTAGCGTAAGCGAAGCTCTTGATCGAAGCCCCAGTAAACGGCGGCCGTAACTATAACGGTCCTAAGGTAGCGAAATTCCTTGTCGGGTAAGTTCCGACCTGCACGAATGGCATAATGATGGCGGCGCTGTCTCCAGCAGAGGCTCAGTGAAATCGAAATCGCTGTGAAGATGCAGTGTACCCGCGGCTAGACGGAAAGACCCCGTGAACCTTTACTGCAGCTTGACATTGAACTTTGACCTTACTTGTGTAGGATAGGTGGGAGGCTATGAAGATGTGACGCCAGTTGCATTGGAGCCATCCTTGAAATACCACCCTGGTAATGTTGAGGTTCTAACTCTGCCCCGTAATCCGGGGCGAGGACCATGTCTGGTGGGTAGTTTGACTGGGGCGGTCTCCTCCTAAAGAGTAACGGAGGAGTACGAAGGTGCGCTCAGCGTGGTCGGAAATCACGCGTAGAGTATAAAGGCAAAAGCGCGCTTAACTGCGAGACCCACAAGTCGAGCAGGTACGAAAGTAGGTCTTAGTGATCCGGTGGTTCTGTATGGAAGGGCCATCGCTCAACGGATAAAAGGTACTCTGGGGATAACAGGCTGATACCGCCCAAGAGTTCATATCGACGGCGGTGTTTGGCACCTCGATGTCGGCTCATCTCATCCTGGGGCTGAAGCAGGTCCCAAGGGTATGGCTGTTCGCCATTTAAAGAGGTACGCGAGCTGGGTTTAGAACGTCGTGAGACAGTTCGGTCCCTATCTACCGTGGGCGCTGGAAATTTGAGAGGATCTGCTCCTAGTACGAGAGGACCAGAGTGGACGAACCTCTGGTGTACCGGTTGTGACGCCAGTCGCATCGCCGGGTAGCTATGTTCGGAAGGGATAACCGCTGAAAGCATCTAAGCGGGAAGCCTACCTCAAGATAAGATTTCCCTGTGACTATATGTCACCTAAAGAGCCGTTCAAGACTAGGACGTTGATAGGTTGGATGTGGAAGCATAGTGATATGTGAAGCTGACCAATACTAATTGCTCGTGAGGCTTGACTATACAACACCCAAACAGTTGTTGTATTCAAGATAAATTCAATACAAAACTTGATTTAGTCAATAAACTAGTTACAATACCGACTCAATTTCCAATCCGTTAATAACTCTTTGGTTTGTAAGTAAGGCATACATTATTAAGTAATGTGAATAAGACCCCAAAGCACCACAACAGTTTGCTGGCGACAATAGCAAGAGTGAACCACCTGATCCCTTCCCGAACTCAGAAGTGAAACCTCTTCGCGCTGATGGTAGTGTGGCGTTAGCCATGTGAGAGTAAGTCATCGCCAGCTTTTAAATCTAAGGCACCCTCATCTTTATACAGATGAGGGTGCTTTTTTTTGGGAAAAATTTATATAAATTAAAAATTGACTCATCAGGTTGATTAAACGCTATTGAATGATATAGTTTGAATAGGATATCGTTAAAACTTATGCTATAAATAGCATGTAGGCATATTTTTTGCTTGGCGGGCGTGATTAGGGTATCGGTTTATGAAGCTATCTGTTGGATTGAAAGTTGCGAATAGTTTGTCGCTTACCCCTCAATTACAACAAGCAATCCGTTTATTGCAACTCTCGAGTCTTGAGCTTGAACAAGAAATTCAGATTCAACTGGATAGTAATCCGTTGCTTGAAAAAATAGAAGATGAAAGTAGCACAGAAAGTCTAACTCATTTAGAAAGCAGTGATACTAATGATTTAACACAAGATTTGAATGCTGATCATTTACCTAATGACCTTCCTGTCGATACCGATTGGGATGATGTCTATACGCATCAATCCACTGCTTTAGCATCGCCAGAATTTGAAGAGCGGGAAGATAATCGCCAAGCTCATCATACTTTAAAAGAACATATTTTAGAGCAAGTTAATTTATTGCATTTTTCTACAGTTGATAAATTAATTGCTTATTGCATTATTGATTGTCTGGATGATAAAGGTTTTCTTGATGCTGAAATTGAAGAAATTTTATTAGCAGCACAGCATTTGCTGATAGAAGCAGACTATGATGAAGAAATAGAGCACGATGAAATTCTGGTGGTGCTTAAGCATATCCAGCGTCTTGATCCAGTTGGTGTTGCTTCAATGAATTTGGCTGAATGTTTAAAAATTCAATTAGAAATGATGGATATTCAAACACCATTTCGTCGTGAAGCACTGAGTTTGTTACAGTGTTACGAGTTATTAATTGCCAATGACTTAAATAAGCTTTTGAAATCCACAGGCTTGAATATGAGTCAATTAAAAGAAGCAATTGGTTTATTAAAAACATTAAAACCTTATCCGGGTGCAGACTTTGAAAGTCAGGAGTCTGATTATCAAATTCCAGATGTGGTTGTAAATAAAAAAGATAATAGCTGGCAGGTGCAATTAAATCCTGATGTTTTACCTAAGCTAAGAATTAATTCTTTTTATTCAAATATGATTCGTCGAGCCGATCAGAGTGATGAAAATCTCTATTTACGTAATCAAATGCTGGAAGCTAAAAATTTTATTAAGAGTATTGATGAACGTCATAAAACATTATTAAAAGTTGCGACCTGTATTGTAGAACATCAGCGAGCTTTCTTTGAGATTGGTGCGGAAGGGATGAAACCGCTTGTATTGCGTGATGTGGCAGAAGAAGTGGAGTTGCACGAATCTACAGTTTCACGAGTGACCACCAATAAATATATGCTGACCCCACGTGGTTTATTTGAATTGAAATACTTTTTTTCAAGTCATGTGGGTACGACCTCAGGCGGTGAATGTTCTTCAACTGCAATTCGTGCCCGTATTAAAAAAATGATTTCAGTAGAAAATCCCCGTAAGCCTTTGTCTGATAATGCGATTGCGGAATTATTAAAAGAAGAGGGTATCGATGTGGCTCGTCGTACCGTGGCGAAATATCGAGAATCGTTACATATTCCTTCGTCATCTGAACGAAAAGTCTTGATCTGATTTTTAAAGTATGACTATTCTAGAGATTCATTGTTGCAAAATAATGAATCTTTTTTTTCACCAAAGGAGTAGCTGAAATGGTTTAATGATTGTGATGCAGAATTCTGTTTTGTCATTAGATCGGCTTGGCTATGACTTTATATCCTGAAAGAAGGTGAGGGATAGAATTATGCAAATAACAATTCGTGGACATCATTTAGTCATAACGCCTGCAATTGAGCAAAACATTAAAAGTAAGTTTGATCAACTGACTAAACATCTGGATCAGGTGAATAGTATGCAAGTGAAGCTTTCCAAAGACCATCAAATCGATAAAAGAACGCATAAAGGAAGTGCGAATCACATCGCGGAGGCGATTGTACGTTTGCCTGGCGTAGAACTTTTTGCTCAGGCTTCAGCCGATGATATGTATATGTCGATTAAAAAACTGAGTGAAAAATTAAAACGACAATTACAAAAACATCGCAAAATACAGTGTAATCATCAGCAACTCGTTGTTGATATTTAATTTTTATTTTCTGAAGAGGCTAACAATTAGCCTCTTTTTTTATTTATAAAATATGATCATGTGCTGAATTATATCGATGATTTATAGTAAAATAATGCGTTTTACGCCTAAGCTTGTATATGAGGTCTAGCAATGAATAGTGAGCAGCTCACTCAAATTTTACAAGAAGCTTTTCCAGATGCGGAAGTGGCTGTCACTGGTCAGGCGGGAAAATTTGACCTGCGTATTGTAGATGATCAATTTGAAGGTAAGCGCAGTGTTGCGCGTCAGCAAGCTGTTTATGCGCCTTTGAATTCTTATATTGCAAGTGGTGCCGTCCATGCGGTGACAATTCGGGCAATGACCAAAGCCGAATGGCGCAAAGCAAGCCTTTTCGGAGCATAATAATTAATGGATAAATTTTTAATTTCGGGTGGTACTAAGCTCGAAGGGGAAGTGCGCATTTCAGGTGCAAAAAATGCAGCTTTGCCCCTACTGGCTGCTATGATTTTAGCAGATTCTCCTATTACCTTGACCAATGTTCCAAATCTAAAAGATGTCAATACATTGGTGAAGTTAATTGCTGGTTTAGGTATTACCATGGAATATCAAGGTGATACGGTTAAGGCAGATACTTCGACTTTATCTAATCAGTTTGCACCATATGAATTGGTGAAAACCATGCGTGCTTCTATTCTGGTGTTGGGTCCTTTATTGGCACGTTATGGCAATGCACAAGTATCTTTGCCAGGTGGCTGTGCAATTGGCTCGCGCCCTGTCGATCAGCATTTGAAAGCTTTAGAAGCTCTAGGTGCGCACATCGAAGTTGAAAATGGCTATGTGCATGCCACGGTCGATGGGCGTTTAAAAGGCGCAGATATTACCTTTGATATGGTTACAGTCGGCGGGACTGAAAATATTCTGATGGCAGCAGTTTTAGCCGAGGGTGTGACCACACTACGCAATGCTGCACGAGAACCTGAGATTACCGACTTGGCTAATATGCTCGTGAAAATGGGCGCTAAAATTGATGGTATTGATACTGATACACTCATCATTACAGGTGTGGAAAGTTTGCATGGCTGCGAATATGCAGTCGTTGCAGATCGTATAGAAACAGGTTCTTATCTTGCGGCTGCTGCGATTACTGGCGGACGCGTGAAAACCACACATACCGATCCAAGTTTGCTTGAGTCAGTTCTTGAGAAATTTGAAGAAATGGGTGCAGAAGTGACCCGTGGTGATGATTGGATCGAGCTGGATATGCAAGGCAAACGTCCTAAAGCGGTGAGTTTTAGAACACTTCCTCATCCAGAATTTCCAACCGATATGCAGGCGCAGTTGATGGCGGTCAATGTGATTGGTCGTGGTTTTGCTACGATCTCAGAAACGATTTTTGAAAATCGTTTTATGCATGTACCTGAGCTTGCGCGTATGGGAGCCAACATTCAAGTTGAAGGGAACGATGCAGTGGTAACTGGTGTTGAAACCTTACAAGCCGCTCCTGTGATGGCAACGGATTTACGTGCATCTTTCTCTTTGGTCTTGGCAGCATTGGTTGCAGAGGGCGATACGCTGATTGACCGTATTTATCATATTGATCGCGGTTATGAAAATATTGAACAGAAATTGCAAAGTTTAGGCGCGAACATTAAGCGAGTCAGTTAATGAATGATATGAGAAACGATGATCCTAACTTTAACGTCATGGGAAATTTTGATCATGGTTTAACATTGGCACTCAGTAAAGGTCGAATTTTAAAAGAAACTCTGCCTTTACTGGAAGCAGCGGGCATAAATTTGCTTGAAGACCCAGAAAAGTCACGTAAATTAATTTTTCCAACGACACACAAGCAAGTGCGTATTTTAATTTTACGTGCTTCTGATGTGCCAACTTATGTTGAAAACGGTGCTGCCGATATTGGTGTCGCGGGTAAAGATGTGTTGATGGAACACGGTGCACAGCACGTTTATGAATTGCTTGATCTCAAAATAGCGAATTGTAAATTGATGACCGCTGGTAAAGTCGGCATGCAACGTCCACAAGGTCGCTTAAAAATCGCCACCAAATATGTCAATTTAACGCGTCAATACTATGCAAGCTTAGGTGAGCAAGTGGATGTGATTAAGCTCTACGGTTCGATGGAACTCGCGCCTTTAGTGGGTTTGGGTGATTATATTGTCGATGTGGTCGATACTGGAAATACTTTACGTGCCAATGGTTTAGAGCCATTGGACGAGATTATGAAAGTCTCTTCACGCTTGATTGTCAATAAAGCCAGCTTTAAGCGTAAACAGACTTTACTGGACCCGATCTTGTCGCAAGTCGAACAAGCAGTCAGTGATCGCCAATCTTAATTTTACTCCTTAAATGTCTTGTATTTCTGAACCGTCAATTTTTGGCGGTTTTTTATGGCTTGATCTTTATGAAGCAAGCGTAGAGAATAAAACCATAATTTTATTATGGGATTTTATAATGAAAAGTGTAAAACAACGTAAGCAAGAATCAATATCTAAATTAAGACAACAAGGTATTCCTTATATTGAACATTTACCCGTCATTGAATCGTTTGATGAGGCTTGTATTCGCTCTGCTGAGGAAATCGCGAAACGTGCAATTACTTGTTTACTCACCGTTCAGATTGCCTGTGATATTAACAACAATAAGTATGATCAACCAACCAAAGATTTTTTTATTGGATTATTCAATCAATATGAAGTGGCTGATCAACTCACGGCTAAAGAAAGTGCCATACTCAATGATCAAGCGGCGCCTCAAGATGTGATCAATATGGTGTGGAAATATGAATCTTATTGGGTTTTGCTTTGGGCTTTGGGAATTGTAGATGAATTAAATTATCCAGACCAAGTGGTTGATTGTGATTTTGCAATCCAAGCTGTTTCATCTTGTGATTCATTTGATACATTTATGCAAAAAACTCAACTTAGGGAAATCGAACAAATTTTGGATGAGGCCGATCTTATCTATCGTTATGACTGGGCATGTGTTGAGGCGAGATTAAAACAACGTCCGACACCTGCAAATCTAAATGCTTCGGTTGTTCTTGAACGTCATGCCGCACTCAATTGGCTTATTCAATATGATGCAGACTGGGATGAACCTGACGTGAATACCTGATTAGAAAATTAAATATAGTTTAATTTTATTTTCGATAAAACAAAGTCAGATCATTGATGATTGATTACCCACAAACCATCCGAAACAAGGTAAACTAAGTTTTTCTTTTCACTCAAAACCTTGTAGGTAAATTGATGCGACGTTTATCGACTCAAGATCAAAACTTCAAACAAATCTTTGCAGATTTGTTGGCGTTTGAGACTGTTAATGATCCTGAACTTTTAAAAACTGTAGATCAAATCATAGCTGATGTTCGTCAGTATGGTGATGATCATGTTCTTAAGCTCACTCAACAGTTTGATCGACATCCAGCGCATCAATTTTCAGATCTGGAACTGAGCCAAGAACAGCTCAAAGCGGCGTTTGATGCGCTACAACCTGAAATTCGTGAAGCACTCGAATTGGCTGCTGAACGTATTCGTAGTTTTCATCAGGCGCAAAAACAAGAAGGCTGGACTTATGTCGATTCATTAGGAAATACCTTAGGTCAGAAAGTTACGCCTTTAGATCGGGTCGGGATTTATGTGCCCGGTGGCTTAGCTTCTTATCCATCTTCTGTATTAATGAACGCGATTCCTGCACACGTTGCAGGCGTTCCTGAAATTATCATGGTAGTTCCAGCACCGCAGGGTGAGCTGAATCCATTGGTATTAGCTGCTGCCTATTTGGCTGGTGTAAATCGTATTTTTACCATTGGTGGCGCTCAAGCAGTAGCAGCATTGGCTTATGGAACCCAAACCATTCCTGCGGTGGATAAAATTACTGGGCCGGGGAATCGCTTTGTAGCGGCTGCCAAACGTGCAGTTTTTGGTCAGGTCGGTATTGATATGATTGCGGGACCATCTGAAATTTTGGTCTATGCAGAAGGCCAAAACAACGCCAAATGGCTAGCGATGGATGTTTTGTCACAAGCTGAACATGATACTGTTGCGCAAGCGATTTTTATTACGCCTGATGCAGACCTACTAGAGGATGTGGCGCACGCGATTGAGGAACATTTAGCTGCATTGCCTAAAGCCGATATTGCGCGCACATCGATTGCTAATCGAGGTGCTTTGGTCTTGGTGAAAGATCGAGCTGAAGCAATTCAACTCATCAATCAAGTTGCACCAGAGCATTTAGAGCTTTGTCTGGATGATGCCGAAGCCATGAGCCAAGACATCCGTCATGCAGGTGCCATTTTTATGGGACGCTATACACCAGAAGCGATTGGGGATTATTGTGCAGGGCCAAATCACGTTTTGCCGACCTCAGGTACAGCGCGGTTTTCTTCACCGCTTGGTGTCTATGATTTCCAAAAACGTTCAAGCCTGATTATGTGTTCAGAAGCGGGTGTTAAAACGCTTGCCAGAACAGCGGATTTGTTGGCGCAACAAGAAAATCTGGATGCCCATGCACGTTCTGCTCGTTATCGTTATGACGTTTAAAATAGAAATAGGTGTCGTGGTCTAGCGCTATCATCAATATAAACCTCTCCTTTTCGAAACTATATCGCTCCTCATCTCCTAAAAAGAGAGGGAACTTGTCAGGAGCGATGCGAAAGGTTTGAAGACTCCTCTCTCTTTGAGAGGTTAGGAGAGGGCAACAAGAGAATATAAAATGACGTTTACAACAGAACAAATGCGTTTCTGGAGTCCAGAAGTTCGTGAATTAGAACCCTATACACCGGGTGAACAGCCTAAAATCCAGAATTTACTCAAGCTTAATACCAATGAGAATCCGTATCCACCTTCTCCAAAAGTAGTGGAAGCGGTGCAAGCCGTATTGGCACACCAAGCAGATGCTTTGCGTTTATACCCAGATCCCGATGCGACTCAATTGAAACAAGCAATTGCCACTCAGCAAAATGTGAGCGTTGAACAAGTTTTTGTGGGTAATGGTTCGGATGAAGTCTTAGCTCATATTTTCAAAGCCTTTTTTATTCAGGATCAACCGATTCTTTATCCAGATATTACCTATAGTTTTTATCCTGTCTATAGTCAGTTTTTTGGTGTGAAAACTCAACAAATTCCACTGAATGATGATTTTGAAATCGTGTTGGATGATTATCGTCAAGCCAATGGCGGCATTATTATTACCAATCCGAATGCACCGACGAGTATTGCTTTGTCACTGCAACAGATTGAGCAGATTTTACAAGCCAATCCTGATCGTGTGGTGGTGATTGATGAGGCCTATATTGATTTCGGTGCTGAAACTGCGGTCGGGTTAGTCAATCAATATGACAATTTAGTGGTGTGTCAAACGACTTCAAAATCACGTTCATTGGCAGGTTTGCGTGTCGGCTTTGCCATTGCTCAAGCACATTTGATTGCTGCACTTGAAGCAGTAAAAAATAGTTTTAATTCATATCCGATGGATCGATTTGCGATTGCAGCGGCGGTTGCATCATTTGAAGATCAGGCTTATTTTGAAGCACAATGCCAAAAGGTGATTCAAAGTCGAGATAAGTTGGTTGAGGAATTAAAAGAAATTGGTTTTAAGGTGTTGCCATCTAAAGCCAATTTTATTTTTGTGACACATCCCGCGCGCGATGCTGCTGAGTTAGCAATACAATTACGTGAGCAAGGCGTGCTTGTACGTTACTTTAATAAACCAAGGATTGATCAATACTTACGAATTACTATTGGTACAGATCAACAAAACCAACGTCTTGTAGAGACTTTAAAGACACTACTTTAAGTTTATTTATCGTCAAAACTTAATCTTTGATCTGCCATGTATTGAGTAAGTCGAGCATGGCGGACACTTTATCAAAACATTCCTGATATTCTGCATCGCAATCAGACGCAATGGTAATTCCACCCCCCGCCCAAACCGAAAGCTCATCCTGAAACTTTTGAATGCTGCGAATCAGGATATTCCAACGACCAGAACCATCAAAATTAAAATAACCGAGTGAACCACAATACGCTCCACGTGGTGCCCCTTCGAGTTCTTCGATAATTTGCATCGCACGGATTTTAGGTGCTCCAGTGATAGAGCCACCCGGTAACGCGGACATCAATACTTCAAACGGATTGACGTCTGGCTTTAATGTCGCTTCAATTTCACTGACCATGTGATGAACCTGATTAAAACTTTCAATTTCAAACAGTTTATTGGTTTTGACCGAACCTGTTTCTGCATAAACACTTAAATCATTACGAAGCAAATCCACAATCATGACGTTTTCAGCTTGATCTTTTTCGGAAGCTTTTAATTTTTGTTTCGATGCAGCATCCAGTTCAGGATCATCAAAACGCGGCATCGTACCTTTAATTGGACGTGTAATAAGTTGCTGTTGATTAAATTCAATAAATAACTCTGGAGAACAACTGAGCAATTCAAAATCATCCAGTTTTAAATACCCTGCGTAAGGTGCATCGGTAAGGCTCCAAAGGTGTTCAGCACGGCTTAACAGTGAACCTTGCGCTTTGGCGATAAATTCTTGAGTTAAATTAATTTGATAGCAATCACCTGCTAAAATATAATCTTGAATCCGTTGAAATGCTTGACGATAAGTTGCGGGTGACCAACGTGGGCGTAGTGTTTGTTGTAAAGATAAAGTCTCAATTTGAGTCTTTTGATTGAGTAAGATTTCAAGTTGTTGCCATTGTTGTTCAGCATCATCCGCATCACTATAAAAATACCAATGATCATCGTGAAACTTTAAAAAGCTATCGTACTGCCCGATATAAAAAGAAGGCTGTAAACGTTCTTTGACAGGAGTAAATTGATGGGCTGCATAATCATAAGAGATGAAGCCAATATAGCCACCTGAAAAAGTTGCTGCTGTTTGAGGATTATTTGCAGAATGGAATTGAATAAAATTGTCAATAGTGAATTCATCCATCATTTCATATTGATAAATTGAATTAATTTTAAAATATTTAAATTGTTTATTGTTATAAACTACATAATGTCGAGGGTTAAATGCTATCACTGGATGATTTTGATCCTCTAGAAAAACCAGTCCATGTGTAGAGTGAAGTTTGAATAATATTTCAGAAGTAGATCTAATATTTTGATTTAACTTACAAAAAAACTTCACTGAGACAAGCCTAAAAATATGAATAAAGATGAAACCGTGATTTTACTACAGAACGCCAACAGACATAAGCTACCGAACCGTTTATCGGGTAGTTCATCAAATTTGATTAACAGCAGTTGAACAAAAATTAACAGAGTTGTAATTTAGAGAGGCAAATTCAGCTACTCATGGATAGGACGTTTCTACTGGGGAAATTCAAAAAACCGTAGAAACATAGAGTAGTGAAAACCAAAAAAAATAAATGCTCTTGGGAGAGTACGGAATGAAAATGTTTACTAAACTTGCTTTGGTGTCTTCAATTGCGATCAGTGCAAATGCAATGGCAATGCAGTCAATGGATGATGCTGCGCTTAGCTCGACCACAGGTCAAGATGGTCTGAATATTGGTATCGGTATTTCTAAAGTAACCATTGATCAATTAGCGATCCATGATAACGATGGTTATTCTGATACAACTAAAGGTGGTACAAGTACTGGTGGTGCTATCGTAATTAAGGCAAATGGTGATGGTACAAACGGTACAATTACACATGGTATTGAAATTACACCAAATACTGCATCTCTTTTAACATCGCATAACCTTGCTGATTTAGTTATTGATACCGATGGCGGTGGTGCTAATGGTGCATTCTTGAATATTGCGGCGCAAGTTTCTGGTTTGAATATCAAAATTGGTGAAATTGGTATTGCGAAAAGTAAAACCTATACAGCAGGTTCAGTAGCTCGTGGTGTTGAAACTACAGGTTATAATAAAATCTTGAATGGTTTGACTTTGAAAACTGGTAAAATGGATGCCAATATCCAATTAGGTACAGCTCCACAAGGTGCTATGATTAATCTTAAAACAACTATGGTTGGTGGTCTAGAGCTGGCTAACCTATCAATTCATGACGGATCAGCAGGTGCTGGTGGCGACATCGTACTGGATAGCATTAAGGTTGCTTCTACTGGTAGCACAACAGGTGACTTAAATGTTGATGCATCTGTGAAAGTATTAACGACTGGTCTGCAAATTACTTCAAATGACGCTGCTGGTAATGATATTTATATTAAAGGTATCCATCTAGGTAGCTCATCAGTTGGTTCAATTGGCGATGTTGAAATTAGTGGTGTAAAAACTTTCTATGGTGCTGCTGGTACTACAGCGGGTTCACAAATTACAATTTCTGGTCACTAATCTCATTTAGATTTATCCATAAAGAAAAACGCGCATTGATGCGCGTTTTTTTATTTACATCAGTTACAAAAAAAGACGCATTCTGTCAAAAAAATAAAAAAAAAGGTATCTTCAACAGACAAGGAACGTAGAGTACTTACTCTAAAAATAATAGCAACGTAAGGGCATCAGATGCCAAAAGTAGAAAAGTCAGATTATGTTAGAGATTACATTGGGGTCGGCACTGATTTATTACTTTGCGACTCAAGCCTTTGATATTAAGGAAAAGCCGCCGGGTACTGTCAACTACACAGAAGTTCTCGATTCACGTGAACCTTCATTCACTCGTTTTCACCGCGAACAGGTCAATATTAAACCTGCGGTTGAAGATCAATTCCGAGGCATCGTCCGTCAAGCCTATGACTATAGTTGTGGTTCGGCCGCATTAACGACTTTGTTAAATGGTTATGTGGGTACTCGTTTAACCGAGCAGCAAACCATGAACGGGCTTTTACGCTTTGGTGAATATAACCGTATTGTAGAACGTCGAAGCTTTTCACTATTGGATATGAAGCGTTTTGTGACTGCGTTAGGTCTAGAGAGTGGGGGATATCGGGGGGAGTTCTCTGATCTGATTAAACAAGGACAACCTGCAATTGTTCCAATCTCTTATGCGGGATTTAAACATTTTGTCGTTTACAAAGCTTATAAAAATGGACGCGTTTATGTAGCTGACCCCGCTTTGGGAAACATCAGCTTTGATCAGGAAAGATTCAAAGAGATTTGGGAAAATAACACTTTATTTTTAATTAATGTTCCTGAAGCTCAAAGACAAAATATGTTGGCACTACAAGATGCTGATATGCGCCATGTGGAAGATGCAACCGTTAATAAATATGCACTTGTTGATATTCAATATCCGACTTTTTATATGGAAAAGATTGCAGATAGAGCATCAACTGTACGCAGAGGGCCTGATTTAAATAAAGAATCAGATACTTATGGTCAGAACATTAATACTTTTATGCGCTTGTATTACAAGCGTAAATAGTCAGAAAAAAAATAAGTGGTAGGAAATAGATGATGAGAGCTCAATGGATGAATAAAACTCTACTTGCAGTCAGTATTCAAATTTTTATGATGGGTGGTGTATATGCGGCAGATGTAAAGGCACAGGATGTGCCAACAGCATCTAAGCCAGCAACTGCATTTACAGAACCTGATCCAAATGCAACAGCTGTACAACCTGAGGATGCACCTGCGATTGAACCCGCTCCAGTTGCTCCACCTCATACAGCTCAAACTGTTCAGTCAAACGGTGCAGCTGAGGCATTACAGAAACAAGAAGGCGATGCAACACAGGAAAGTAACCTGCAAGAAGTATTTACTTCAAATGAGCGTCAGTATTCTTTGATCAAAAGAGGCGAGATCTCGACGTATTATGATATCGATTATACCTACTATCGAGATAGTCAGTTAAACCTTGCCATTCAGGATGGTAGCGTTGCACAGCTAAGAGTAGATGAAGATGCAACCCACACCCTGACCAATACCTTTACCTTGCAATACGGTCTACGCGATAATTTGACATTATCGACCTCGCTTCCATTTGTTGCGAAATCAGATAATTTAAAAGATACGACCACCGCAGGATTGGGTGATATTTCATTTGGTGCACGTTGGGAACCGTTTCCTTTAAAAGCAGGTCGTTTACCTCTGATTTTGTTTGGTAATATTTCGACTAAAACAGGCGATAGCCCTTATGAAGTCAACCCAACCAAAGACCTATCTACAGGTAAAGGTTATTATTCAGCAGGGATTGGCGCAAGTACTCGTAAATATATTGATCCAGTCGTATTATTCGCTTCGGTTTCGGCCAACTATGGTTTCAAAGAAACAGGTTTAAATCAGATTCGTGGTACACGAATTATTGATGAGTTTGATCCTGGGATTAGTGGTGGCTTTGCTTTTGGTTTTGCGTATTCGTTTAACTACGATGTTTCTTTGACGATGTCTTATCAGCAAAGTTTTAATACTCAAAGTGAGTTCACCTATAACACTGGCGAAACTTATAAACCAGCCGATCAAACCAGTGCAACATTCTCGATTGCACTTGGGGTACGTGTTTCACCAGATACCATTGTAAATGGTACGTTGGGAATTGGTCTAACTGAAGATGCGCCTGATGTTTCATTAGGTCTATCTTTCCCATTGGATATTGTTGGTTTTGCCAAGAAAATTCGTAACTAAAGGGAGTAGTCGGTATGTTATACCCAAGACTACGCCCGTTAGCTGCTACGATTTTCTTAACGGGCTTTTCAAGTGTGACTTTTGCACAGCTTGGACAAAACTTATCAGTTGATATTCGATCATTATCTTTGGGAAATGCGGTGACCGCAGATCCTCCTGGAATTAGTGCGATTCATTTTAACCCAGCAGGGTTGGCTAAAATTGAAGGTTTACAAACTGATGTACAAGGGATTGTTGCAAACTTTAATGTAAAACGTGATCTTTCTGCACCAGCAGGCTATAACGTATTTGGCTATTCTGATGATCCTTTGGTCTGTAATGATGCACCTGAAAACCCATCTAGCTTGTGTACCGATTTCAAAGGTACAGTGAATGCAGATGTGGAATATGCCAGTATTTATGTGCCTATCTTAAAAAAGATGGTGGATTTAGGTGAGGGTGTTCCTATCGCTGCACCTACAGCAGGTATTGCCTATAAACCACCGGGTTCAAAAGTCACATATGCAACCGCAATTTATGCACCTTTGATCGTAGGTTATGGCTCTGAAAATGGAAATCCTGGCAATTTTATGGGGCAACAGGTTGCATTTGAGCGCATTACCTACCTATCACCATCATTTGCATTCCAAGTCAATGATGAGTTGTCTCTAGGTGCATCATTGGGTATGTCTTATCAGGCAATTTCCTTAAAAACAGATTTACGCTTCCCTAATGAATTGATTGGTGTGTTGCGTATGGTGGATGATGTGGTCTGTTCGCCATTTCGTGATAATTCAGACATCATTACCGATCTTTTACTATTAGGTCTATGTAATGCCAATGAAGGTCTCAATCCATTTGGTAAATTTGGTCAACTCAAAGCGACCATGGAGCAATCATTAGCGCCAAGTTATAACTTGGGCTTAATGTGGGAACCTTCGGATGATTTTGCTTTTGGTATGGTTTATCAAAGCGAAAGTAAAACAAGAATGAAAGGCAAATATTATATTGATAATGCCAATGCTCCGCGTGAATTGATTCGAGCTTTAAACTCATCTGCGACGGGCCAAATTTTTGCTGCTATTTTAGGATTTCCATCTTACATTCCAGCCAGTGAATCTGGTTTGGTTTCGATGGATTTAAAATATCCAGCGCATTTTCAGGCAGGGATCAAGTATAAAGTTTTTCCAGACTTACAAATTAATTTTGATGTGGGCTGGACAGATTATAAGCAGTGGGATCAATTCAGATTTGAATTTGATCGTCAAGTTTCAGCGCTTAAAATTGCAAAATTGCTTTCGAGTGGGGTGACGGATAGCACTTTATCTGTACCTTTAAAATTTACCTCTCCATGGAGTTGGGGGATTGGTGTGGAGTACTCGGCAACTGATCGTTTGAAGCTACGTGCTGGGTATGAGCCTCGCGCTTCTGCAACACCAGATGATAAACGTAATACATTGATTCCAATCAATAATGCACAATTATTTGGTTTGGGATTAGGTTACCGATTTGATGCGGATACAGATATTGATTTGACCTTAGCTTTCTTACGCAGTCGTGACAACATTCCTGCATGCTCAAGTTCGTTGTCAAATGCTTGTGGGATTGATAATTTAATCTTGAACCCTTATGCAGGATTAAACGTTCGTACTAATACACAAGTTACGATTTTAGGGATTAACTACAGAACAAGATGGTAAGTATGTTTAAAAGTAAAAAATCAATGGCGTATGTTTCATGGGTACTGTTTTCATTAGGAACAGTACCGATGGGATATGCTGCCGATTTTTTTACAATTATTGGGCCGGATGGTCGTCCTTTGGTGATTCCACGTGATCCCGTGGAATCTAAAAAGGCAACTTATCGGAAAGTAGTTACCGAGCCAGATGATACGTCTAAGGTGGTTGAATCTAAACCAGTTCAAGCGACTCGCTCAGAGTCTATAAAAATCATTCAACCACAGGTTATACAACCAGATCATTTACAAAAAGAAGCTGTTCCTATAACAGCAAAAAGTGTGACTAAAACTTTGCCTGAAACAATTGTTCAGCAAAAAGAATCTTCTGAAACAAAAAATGTAGCGTCTGCACAAGTTCAGTCAAATCAAAAGCAAGGAAAACAAGCACAGCCTGCACAGTCAGCTCAGACTCAGACTCAAGCCAAAGTATCCTCAACAACGCCACAAACTCAAAAAGTAAAGACCGAAACTCATTTAAACTCAACTGATCAGCCACCTCATAATGAAGCTGATCAACACATCGATGAGTTAAATGGCGAAAAATATATTGATAGCGAATATTTAGAAGAGAAAGAGTTTAATCTTGAAGGTAAAAAACGATTTTACGTGATGCCTGAAGGCATTGTTGATGCTCGACTCGGTGCGGTGCGTATGCAGCCAGAACAACGTGAAAAAGGGGTAAATAAGTCCTTTTTACAGTCGATGTTGAAAAAGAATCAAAATGAAAAAGCAGAAGAAGTATTGGCCTTATCTTCAACCTATTATCGCATGCCGAAAGAGCAAGTGGTTGAAAGTCTAGAGACAGCATGTTTTACAGGTAAGAAGATGAAAGATGCCAAACTCTTCAATGTTGAAAAGCAAATAGGACTATGGCCAAGAAAACCCATCAAAGACACTTTTGATTATGATGTGGTTAAATTATCTGCACCATTGAAACAACTGAAACTGACCTCTTATGCTACGACTGAACAGAATCCAACATTTTACTGGCCTTTTGTGGTATTTCTGGATCAGAAAGGATGCATACTTGAAGGTGTAAGTGGCTACAAAAATCAGGAATTTCCAGCCACCATGTTGCAACATGCGGCAATTGAAGGAACGATAAGACTTCCAGATCAGACATCTTATATATTGTTGACCCCATTAGCTTCAGCATTAGATGTTCAGGAAAAATCTTTATCAAATCAAGGACAAATAAAATTAACGGCGATCCGTTAGGTAATAAAGTGATTGTATTATGAAAAAGCAAATATGGATTCCTTTTACATTAACAGCTCTCATGGCTGCTTTAAATGGTTGTGGTGGAGAGGGTGGCAATATTCATGTTGATCCTCCAGGAAGTACCGGCGTTACTGCAAGTACCAGTTGTTCTACCACTTCTACGGATTGTCTTGAGTTTGTTTTTGATTACCCAGTAGCAGGTTTAAACTTTGATTGTAGTAGCGATACAACGAATCACTTTATTACTCAAAATAGCTCTAATGCGGTCTCTGGTGCGTGTAAATTAGGTGATACTGTAACATTTTCGATCAAGGGACAGGGAACGGATAAGCAGATTAAATTAGGTGCGGTCGATTTAAAAACGATCACTTCTTTGAAAATATCAGATGCTCCTATTTCTTTAGTCGATATAGCGACAGCGATGGTTGGTAAAGCCCCTGCCAGTCTAGATCCAAATGATGAAACCATTAAAGTTGCGATGGGCTTAGTTAAAATTTTTCAGGCTGCGGGAGCAGTGAACGAAAAGAATGCGATTGGTGATCTTCAGCCGATGGAATTAGATGAAGATTATAAAAGTAATCTGAAAAATATTAGCCAGTCGATTGATGTGAGCAATTTTAAAGATGGTAGTTATGCGGCGCTATTAAAACCATGGGTCGATGTTTCAGAAGTCAGTGATCAGACCGCTTTCGATGTTGTGGTGAAAATGCTGAATATGCAAAATGCGGGTAGCTTCCAATCTGACTTTTTACCATGGCCACTCCCTGCCGAAAGTGGTGTCGATCAGCAATATATTGAAGGTTTCCATGGTAAGAGCTTATTAGGCAATGAAATTATTGCCAATATGTACTTACTCTCGGATCGTACTGGACACACATTTGGTTATGGTTTGCAATGGAAAGGCAAGCCTGATGATAAGACCAGTGAGGGGACGATCATCAGCGATTCCTTAAAACGTCTGACACTCATTAGTAAAATCGCACCAAAGAAAATGAATGCTGAGGCGCAAACGAACTGGATTAATCCATTAACTAAAAAGTTGGCGAGTAGTCCTTTTGTATTTTCTATGGCGGATCAAAGTGGTGATCCACTCAAAATTACCCAAGGCCGTTTAATTAACGGTTACATCATCACAGGAACAGAGGCTGTCTATAAACAGGCAACTGGTTCTAAAGAGGGGGATGCGGCCAGCTATGGTAAGTGGACACAGCAATTTAGCCCAGAACAGTTTGATGGCAGCATTGATGTCTCGAAAACCAATCCGATTACCTATCTCGACAAGAAAATCTTAACGACACCAAATAATGTGAAGTCGGGCGAATATTATGTTTTCCCAATGTATGCAACTTTGAATTTTAAATTTAGTGATACCAGTGTTAAGGATGTCAAACTGGGAATTGTGATTGATGAGAATGGTGATATTCGTTCGGATATCCGACCTGATGCTACAGCGAATGATATGTCGGGTACTTGTGCGAGCATAAATCCAGCGACAATGGTGGACAGCAATGGCGTTCAACAGTTTAGAATTGGGACTACGGGTTCAGGTAATTATGCTGAAACCGATAAATCATTAACTATTCGAATGATTTTAACCAATGCAAAATTTGGATTACTGGAAGGAATTATTTTAGGATTGAACCAGAATCTCTCTGTTCGAGCAGGAAGTGATACAGGACAATCCTCTCAAACATTGACTTCAGGCGGCGTAAAAATTAACTTACACAACCTATTAACCGATCATAATACGACGCGTGGCGTGAATATTACGAACTTTAGTAATGCAGAAGCGAACTGGATTAATATTCATGCGGCTTATCAAAAAGTCTATAACAACATTAAAGATATCTCACCTGCACCAACTCCTGCACAGCAAGACTTGGCCAAACGTGTGAATGGTACCTTAAGTATCGATCTACCAAGCTGTTATACGATTAAACAAAAGTAATCAGTTCTAAAAATTAAAACAGGGGAATCATCATGATTCCCCTGTTTATATCGACTTATCTCTAGGATTTTTAACTATTTTAAAGTTAACCTGTATGATCTAAGCGTGTACCTAATGTTTCCAAATGAACTGGAAATTTTTGTATTTTTCGGTCTTCAAAATAATGTCTTAATGTGCGTTCTACACTTGGAAAAGCCAGTTCCCCCCACGGAATCTCATGTTCTTCAAATAAGCGACATTCAATACTTTCTTCGCCAGCACCAAAATAACCTTCTTTTAAGTTCGCTTTAAATAGAACATAGATTTGGCCAATGCGGGGAATGTTGTACATGCAATATAAATGTTCAATGTCGATCTCAGCCTCAGCTTCTTCGCGTGTTTCACGTGCCGCACCTTGTTCCATGGTTTCAAATAACTCCATGTATCCCGCTGGCAGTGTCCATAACCCATAACGAGGTTCAATGGCACGACGACATAACAAGACTTTATTTTCCCAAATAGCCAAAGCGCCACAAATCAGTTTTGGGTTTTCATAATGAATATTCCCACAATGTGTACATACACGACGAAGCTGATGGTCGCCTAACGGAATTTTATCTTCAGTTTCATGTCCACAAACGGTGCAAAAACTCATAATGATCATCAAGGATAAGGATGCCTCAGCATAACTGAAATTTTGGACTTTCGCATCATTTCTATACGAAGCCACTCATTTTTCAGCTATGATGAAAAGATAAGAAAACAGAGAGAGAAGCATGGTAGAGCAGGAACTCACGCATCTTTTGCAGCAACGCTTACGGTTCTCAAAACGTACTTCGCCTGCACAGGCTGCAGTGTTAATTGCGATTACCAATGAACACCATCCTAAAGTTTTGTTGACGCGCCGTTCCACCCAATTATCCAATCATGCGGGTGAAGTTTCATTTCCAGGTGGGAAACGTGATGCTGGTGATACCAGTAATATCGTAGTCGCATTAAGAGAAGCTCAAGAAGAAACGGCTCTCAATCCTTTCGATGTTGAGTTGATTGGTGATTTACCGATGCAACGTGCGCGTAGTGGGATGCTAGTTAAACCCATTGTAGGACTCATTCCTCCTAACGTTGATTTGATTGCTCAACCGACCGAAATTGATCGCATTTTTTTTGCATCGTTAAATCAACTCCTCAGCGCGCCTGCAACACCATATGAGGTGAAATATGCACATCAATCACTATATTTTCCGAGTCTACAAGTAGAAAATGAGGTCATTTGGGGATTAACTGCAAGAATGTTAATTTCATTGTTTCATTACGGGTTGAATTATCAGAAAGACTGGCCTTTTCTTTTAAATTCGCCACATTTTCAGCCCCGCAAATTTTAATTCCACCACCAACTAAACAGGATGTTACCATTATGATGTACAGCTTTGAAGGACATTCACCAAAAGCATTGATTGAACCGTGGGACGGATGGATTGCAGACAATGCCACAGTGATTGGTCAGGTGAAATTAGGGCAACAGGTCAGTGTCTGGTTTGGCGCCGTGATTCGTGCAGATAATAGTCCAATCCGTCTAGGGCATTTTACCAATATTCAGGAAAATGCTGTATTACATACCGATGCAGGAATTGAGCTTCATATTGGGGATTATGTCACGGTTGGACATCAAGCCATGTTGCATGGTTGCACGATTGGTGAAAATAGTCTGATTGGGATCAATGCTGTGGTGTTAAATCATGCGGTCATTGGTAAAAATTGTATTATTGGTGCGAATGCATTAATTCCAGAAGGTAAGGTGATTCCAGATAACTCAGTGGTCATGGGTTCTCCAGGTAAAATTGTTAAAACACTGGACGAAACTGGTGCTGCAAAATTACGTCTGAGTGCTTTACATTATGCAGAACACTATAAAAGATTTATGCAACTTAAGCCGTTTTCATTTTAGTGCGTGCTTTTCGTTGTATTGCTAGAGCACAGTTTTTTGTATCAGCAAAACTCAAATTCTCGCCTAAATTAGTGTTGTAGAGTATGATAGCCCACGTTTTTTAAAAGATAATGGCGTGAAGTTGCATGAACGTGCTGGCATTGGAAACGGCAAATGATCATTGTTCAGTTTGTTTGATTGATGAATCAAATGAGCTTTTCTTTCAACTGGATACGCAAGCGAAGGCGCAAACACGTACCATCTTGCCGATGATTGAGCAGGCACTGCAACAGACACAACTCAGTTATAGCGATCTAACTGCAATTGCATTTAGTCGAGGGCCAGGTTCCTTTAGTGGTGTCCGTATTAATGCGGCAGTGACGCAAGCGCTGGCGTGGGCCAATGATTTGCCTGTGATTCCTGTTTCTACTCTGCAAGCTTTGGCACAAGCGGCTTATCGTGAATTGCAACTCAGTCAGGTGACTGCGGTTTTGGATGCGCGGATGCAGGAAGTGTATCTGGCAAATTTTAACTGTGATACAGATGGCATCATGCAACTACAAGGCGAAGAACAACTGTTCAGTTACGACGTGGCAACGTCTTTCGCCAAGTTTAGCTGTGTAGGATCGGGAGCTAAACTTATTTCCTCTCCAATTTCAGAACAACACAGTATGATCAGCCCGTCTGCCCGAGATATTGCAATACTCGCCCGATATTATGCCAAACAAAAGCACTGGGTTAGTGCTGAGCAGGCATTACCCGTCTATTTAAGGGACAATGCTTGGAAAAAAATTGCAGAACAAGGTAAGCCGAACGAGAAAAAATGATGGATTTTTTACTGCTTTTAAAAGCGGCGATTATGGGAATTGTGGAAGGAATTACAGAATTTCTTCCAATTTCGAGCACTGGACACCTAATTTTAGCCTCTGAATTATTAAATTTTTGGACACCTGAGAAAAGTGCAGTTTTTGTGGTTGCGATCCAGATGGGCGCAATTGCCGCGGTGATTTATGAGTATTGGTCACGCCTTTGGGGTGCAGCTATTGGTATGGTGACAGGTGAAGCCAAAGGGCGTCATTTGGCGATTAGTCTGATCATCGCTTCTATACCGATTATCTTGCTGGGTCTCACCTTTGGGCAAACCGTCAAAGATTTATTATTTAATGATATTGCCGTTGCCGTGGGATTGATCGTAGGTGGTTTGATCATTATGTGGATCGAAAAAAATCCACCCAAAGTCAACGCGGTTGAAGTTGAAAATATCACCTTTAAGCAAGCCATCTGGATTGGTTTAATTCAAGTATTGTCTTTGATTCCGGGGACTTCACGTTCTGGTGCGACGATTATTGGTGCGATGTTTTTAGGTGTATCGCGTAAAGCCGCCACCGAATTCTCTTTCTTTCTTGGAATTCCTGTCATTATTGGTGCAGGACTGCTTGATTTATATCAAAGTCATGATGTATTTCAAGGAAAACAGGACTGGATCGTTTTAGCTGTAGGACTGCTGGTTTCATTTATCTCCGCGCTATTATTGATTCGTGCTTTGGTGGCTTATGTGGCAAAACGCGACTTTATGATTTTTGCATGGTATCGAATTTTTTCTGGGCTCATTATTTTACTTTTTGCTTTTACGGGCTGGAAATTGTGGTAATCAGGAGTTTTAGTTAATCATCATGCAATTATTTTCTACCGCCTCTTATTTAAATGCTGCGCATCACTATCAGCAAGTCTTGTCTCAGCGAGGGGTAGAGATTGATGTGTGTGAAGTGGAACAGCTCAATGCGCGTTTTTTTAGACAGCATCCTGATTTGGCACTTTGTGTAGATGAGCATGGTCTTTGGCTATGTGCTAATGGCATGAAAATGCAACCCGATTGGAAAGCAGAAGTTTCCCGTTTAAAACGCGCCAGTATTAAGTCAGAAATGATTGCACGTGCCTGTCAACTTAGCGAAGCGCCACAATTGATCGATGCGACAGCAGGTTTAGGTCACGATAGCTTACTGATGGCGCATTTGGGTGCAAAGGTGACATTGCTCGAACGACATCCAATTTTATTTACGTTGCTTGAAGATAGCCATTTTCAAGCACAGAATGATCCATTTTTAAAACAGATTGTTGATCGGATACATTTGGTTTTCACGGATTCTGCGGATTATTTGCAATCATGTATTCAGCAGCATCAACAGGTAGATGTGATCTATCTTGACCCTATGTTTCCACAGCGTGATCAACACCAACAGGCCATTAAAAAACAGGCACAGGTTAAAAAACAAATGCAACTTCTGCATTTACTTTTGCCAGAGCAGGGTGAAATGGATTTAGGCGATGCGTTACTGCCTTTGGCACAACAAGTAGCGAAACGGGTCATTGTGAAACGTCCGCGACATGCTATTTTTCTTAATCAACAAACGCCCGATCATCAGTGGTTGGGGGATGCTTGCCGTTTTGATGCGTATTTTCAGCTTGCTCTGTGATGAATTGTGATCATTGCTTCAATAATATCCAAATATTTGTTATATAGATAAAAGCATTATTGATATAATTCCACGCAAGCATAAACTGATTATGCATTATCACTCCTGAATAATTTTCTATGATTGACCTGAAACCCTCCATCAATTTTTGGCATGATTTCAAAAGCAACCAAATTGCTGGGATGTGGTTATTTTTAGGGTCACGCCGTTGTTTACAAATTGTCCATCCCTCGATTTTTCAATTGTTGGTCTGGGGAGTACTCGGCGGCGCGGCTAATACATTATTTAGCTGGTTGGTCGCAGGGCAGGATGGTCAATTTAATTCTCAAGGTTTAGTGAGTTATGCGCTTTGGCCGTTTTTAGCTCTTATTGTCGGGATTTTTCTTTCACAGCGAACCAATAATGCCCGCTTGATGTTGGTGCCTGCCATTTTATGGTTAGTGCTGGATACCAATATCGCCTTACTGCAAAGTTTTATTCAGTTTCTGGGACAGCTCGATTACCTCCCTTACATTACTTATGATTATTTACCGACACTCTTTATGGTGTTGTTTGTCTGGCAAAGTTTGGCTGTGGTTTGGGTGTTTGCACGTGAGCTAAAATGGCCGTGGTGGGAACGTGCTTTGATTATGATTGCCACGCTAGTCACACTGGTGGTTTGGCAAGGTTCGGTTCGTAGTCAGCCGATCTGGAAAGTTGAAGACGTTGCGCCGACGTTTACTGAAGATGCTTTTTATGCCCAAAGTCGCTTACTCAATCAGTCGCTTGAACAGATCCAATATGGTGAGTTTGCGCAAAGTCACTGGTATTTTCTCGGTGTTGCGGGTGCTAGCTATCAAGATGTATTCAAGTCGGAAATTATGCGGATCAAGGAACAATTCGACACACGTTTTGGCACGTTTGGCCGTTCGATGATGTTAATCAATAACCCAGATACCCGCACAGAGGTGCCTATAGCTTCTCAAACAAGTATTGGGGCTGCATTACGTCGTATGGGTCAGCAAATGAATAAAGAAAGCGACGTTTTGTTTTTATACATGACTTCGCATGGTGCGCCTAACGAATTTGAAATGGAAAATGCGCCGTTAGATTTGCATCAGGTTGATCCAAAATGGTTACGCGAAACTCTTGATAAATCAGGGATTCGCTGGCGAGTGATTGTGATTTCGTCGTGCTTTTCTGGAAGTTTTATTCCTGCACTTCAGTCACCTGATACGCTGATTATCACAGCTTCTGCGGCAGATCGTCAGTCGTTCGGCTGTACCAATGAAGCGGATTATACTTATTTTGGTCGTGCCCTGTTTGATCAGGCGATGCGTGATCAACATACGATGAAAGATGCATTTAAGCAAGCTCAGGATACGGTTGCCAAGTGGGAGTCTGCACAAGGCTTTGAACCTTCAGAACCACAATGGGTCATGGGTAAAAATATGGAATTGATGTTGCCACAACTTGAACAACATTTATTCCCTCAACAAAATCTCCCTCAAACTACGACTGCTGCCAAACACGAGGATAAAAAATATGCATATGTTGCAAAAAAATCGCTGCTTTGATGGTGAACAACGTATTTATCAATGCCCATCCAACGCATTAAAAGGTACAAGTAAATTTGGGGTATTTTTGCCACCAGCGGCATTGAAAGGCGAACAATGTTCGGCATTGTTTTATCTTGCAGGTCTGACTTGTACTGAGGAAACCTTTGCGATTAAGGCGCATGCACAACGATTGGCTGCTCAACTTGATCTGATTTTAATCACGCCAGATACGTCGCCACGTGGTGAAGATGTGGCTCAAGGGGATCATTGGGATTTGGGGTTGGGTGCAGGGTTTTATATTAATGCGACTCAAGCGCCGTGGGCAGAACATTATCAAATGGAACATTACTTGCTTGAAGAACTTTATCCTTTAGTGCAAGCGGAATTTCCTGTGATTCAAGATCAAATCGGAATTTTTGGCCACAGTATGGGTGGACATGGTGCCTTAACACTTGCACTCAAATATCCTGAAAAGTTTAAATCAGTTTCTGCTTTTGCACCGATCTGTGCGCCAAGTCAATGCCCGTGGGGCGAGAAAGCTTTTTCAAATTATTTGGGTGATGATCGTGGTGTCTGGAAACAACATGATGCCACTGCATTAGTAGAACAAAAAGGGGCATTATTTGCTGAAATCTTGATTGATCAGGGTTTAGATGATCAGTTTTATAGTCAGTTAAATCCCGATTTATTCGAGCAAGCCTGTCATAAGGTGGGACAAAAACTGAGTTTAAGGCAGCATGCGGGCTAT
The DNA here is from genome assembly GCF_003938865.1 of Acinetobacter sp. FDAARGOS_515. Taxonomy (NCBI): domain Bacteria; kingdom Pseudomonadati; phylum Pseudomonadota; class Gammaproteobacteria; order Moraxellales; family Moraxellaceae; genus Acinetobacter; species Acinetobacter sp. FDAARGOS_515. The sequence continues at coordinate 2,099,439 of NZ_RKIX01000003.1, forward strand.
GATCATGGCTATTATTTTATTCAGAGCTTCATGGATGACCATTTGCAGTTTCATGCGGTTCAATTGAAAAGTTGAATTTACAAATAAGAACTATTTTCATTTAATAGCCTCGTCTGACTAGAAATTGCCCTGTAATATGAGTAACATATCGGGGCTTTATTCATTTTACTCTGTAAAATTTGTTCAAATGATCAAAAATAAAATACTAGGCAAACAATGCAAAACTCAGAATCATTTCCTTTAAATCATGATGAATTAGATTATCCTTCTGCACCAGTACCTCCTGAAAAAACAGGATTAGAATATTCAGGTAAACAGTATCGCTTTCAGTTTCATGGTCAGGCGATGGAATATTTTGGTATCTGGATCGTAAATATTGTATTAACCATTATTACTTTAAGTATTTATGCACCTTGGGCAAAAGTACGCCGTCTTCGCTATTTTTATGGCAATACCGAATTTTTTCATCGTAAGTTTGATTTTACGGGTATTCCCACAAAAATCTTATTTGGACGTTTGATTGCGATTGGAATTTATGTGGCTATTTCAGTCATTTCCCAGTATTCAATGACGGCTACGTTGATTGGTATAGCGATTTTATATCTGGCGGTACCGTGGTTAATTCGTGCTACTTTGCGCTTTACAGCTAGAAATAGTAAATATGCCAATAGCCGATTTTACTTTGCAGGAAGTTCCAAAGAGGCGTATGTGCTGTTTTTAAAATCTATTTTAATTTATATTTTTACGCTGGGTATTTTTACTCCATATTTGATTTATTTATATAAACGTTATTGTATCAATCACTTGTATGCTGGACAGCTCAACTTTCAATTACATGCCAAATGGTCTGAATATATGAAAGCCGTTTATTTCCCAGTATTAATCTTTTTGGTGATTTTAGCAGTTGCAGGTGGGCTGGCTTTCGGGTTAATTCGTTCAGGTAATTCTGCGGGAATTTATATGGCAATTGCTGTATATATCTTTGGTTTATTGTTTATTGGGCCATTAGTGGTTGCCAGAATATTTATTACGACATGGAATAATGTGTCCATCGGTCAAAGTGTGTTTGCAACTGACTGTAATCAGTGGCGTTATACTTGGATTGTTGCAACCAACTGGATTGTCAAAGCGCTGACTTTGGGGTTAATGTCGGCTTGGGCTGCGGTGCGAATTTATAAATATCAGATTGAGTCACTTACTTTAACCTTAAATGACGACCCTGATGAAATGATAAATTTGGCACAACATGATATTAGTGCCGTTGCAGAAGAAATTAGCGATATTTTTGATATCGATATTTCTTTATAACATCGATAAGTGCTTATGATGTCTTTATCTACTTCTGTTATTTTTTATGATGGTGTGGTATCCAAACCACGCCAAGCTCAGATTTCTCCATTCGACCATAACAGCGTACAAGTTCGTTATGAGGAGGATGGTGAATCCATTCGCCAATATCAGTATCAGGACATGATCCTGATTGGTGCTTTGGGTGAACTGAAACCCGTGATTGAACTGCCTGATGATGCGCGCATAGAGTTTAGTGACGAGTTACCAGATTGGTTTGAACTGGGAAATAAAAAACTGCATCATTCCATTTGGAAACTTGAACGTTCACCTACGCTGATTTTGTGTAGTGTGCTTTTTATGGTGGCCTTTGCATTTGGGATTGTAAAATGGGGGATTCCACAAGCTGCACATATTGTGGCGTATCAGTTACCAGAGCAGAGTTTAACTCAGCTTGGCAATGAGGCTGAACGATATGTAGTCGATTGGACAACGCCGAGTCAGTTGCCAAAGTCACGTCAACAACAGATTCAAAAAGAATATTTGGCCTACGTCGCAGAAGGGCAACCTGCTCAACTGGTTTTTCGTGGAGGCGGTCAAATTGGAGCGAATGCCTTGGCATTACCCAATCACACCATTATCTTGACCGATGAGCTAGTGCAACTGGCAAAGAATGATCAGGAAATTATAGGTGTTTTGGCGCATGAGCAAGGACATTTAATCAAACGCCATAGTTTGCAACAGGCTTTGTCTAGTTTGGGACTAAGCGTGTTATATGTTGCGATTACTGGGGACAGTTCCGATCTGTTCACCACCATGCCGTTGGCTTTGGCAGGAGCAAATTATTCAAGAAATTTTGAAGCTGAAGCAGATCAATACGCTTTGCAAACCATGCATCGTCATCAAATTCAGGTTATTCATTTTGCCAACTTTCTACAAAGACTGGGTGCTGAAGATGAAAGTCAGGATCAGAATTCACCATTTAAATTTCTTTCAACCCATCCAGCAACGCCTGATCGAATTAAAGCTGTTAAAGCCTTTGAAATGAAACATCAGTCTCAATCATAAGTGTTCATTTAAGTGACCTGAGCAATAGGAGAACAGCTTTTCTCCTATTGCCGTGTCCAATCTGCCTGAAATTCTTGTTGTGCCATACGGTTTAAATGATCGAGGACTACACCTTCCAAACGAATATCTTCTGCATTTTCACTGCTGATCAGCACATCTAAATGGTGTTCAAGCGGTGTCAAAGTCACAGTTGCAGTCGGCATAAAAATTTTATAATCCTGCTCTGACTCCGCGACTTCAAATTTATGTTTCCAATGATTGAGCAGACGTTTTGCAATTCGTCGTGCTTCTGGGGTACTAATCGAGGTCGAGCTTTGCATAAAGGCTTACCTATAAAAGATGGTTGAGAAAATAGGAATTACCCTAACAAATTTAACGCTGAAATCGATAGAGAAAATAAAACAGAGTGTTATTTTTTTGCAAATGATCGCAGTGCTGAGTTTTGAGTTTGATCCACAGCAAAGTCAGTTTTTGTTATAATCAGGTTTTGTTTGCTATTTGCCAGGTCCCGCATGTCCAAGCCTTATTTAATTGCACCCTCTATTCTCTCTGCTGATTTTGCACGTTTAGGTGAAGATGTTGAAAAAGTATTGGAGGCAGGTGCGGATGTGGTGCATTTCGATGTGATGGATAACCATTATGTACCCAATTTAACTTTTGGTGCAGGAGTGTGTAAAGCTTTAAAAAATTATGGGATCAAGGCGCCCATTGATGTGCATCTGATGGTTTCGCCAGTCGATCGTATGATTGGCGATTTTATTGAAGCAGGCGCGGATATTATTACGTTTCATCCTGAAGCTTCGGATCATATCGATCGTTCCTTACAGTTAATTAAGGCTGGAGGGGCTAAAGCGGGCTTGGTCTTTAATCCTGCAACACCTTTACACTATTTAGATTATGTATTGGATAAAGTCGATCAGATCTTATTGATGAGTGTTAACCCTGGATTTGGCGGTCAAAAATTTATTCCGATGACTTTAGAAAAACTCCGTCAGGCACGTCAACTGATTAATGCCAGTGGTCGCGATATTCGTTTAGAAGTCGATGGTGGGGTTGGGCCTGCTAATATTCGTGAAATTGCGGAAGCGGGTGCAGACATGTTTGTGGCAGGATCAGCGATTTTTGGAAAACCAGATTATAAAACGGTCATTGATGAAATGCGTGCTGAATTGGCAAAAGTCGGTGCACAAAACGCTTAATCCTATTTTTCGATATCATCATTATACGCACCGCATAAGCATTCATATGGTGCGTAGTATTTTATTTCTCTTTTTTCTTAGATATACAACAAAGCCCGCTGTATTGCATTCTCAGTAAAGCGTTGACTATTGTCTTTACTCATAGCGCAAAACTATTCGTTTTACGCCAGAAATAAAGCGATGCTTTATTTGCTGCTCATGTGGATAACTTTGTTTATAACTCTCTGGATAACTATGTTGATAAGGCGGTGGATAAGCTGCTGATAGAATAATCAAAACGATATCAATCGTTTAAAAAATCCATAAAATCTGTATAAAACTCATTCGATCTGATTTATTTTTATGCGATTTAAGTCATTTATTTTGCTTTATTTTTAATCTGTGAGCCATGTCACGGATATTGGTTAAAAAATAGAAAGTGATCAAAATAAATTCTCATAAAATGTAGATAAAAATTGTCAAAATCGGCCTATTTTTATCTACTGATGCTCATCAACGTTCCAGAATTGAAAAACAGTTTTATCCTTGATGGATGGGGATAAAATGATTCAGATTTGTATCAAGTCATAAACTTGGTTATGCTGTGTTTATATATCGACTGATCAATGTATTTGTGAGGATTTCCAGTTTGCATCTAGCTCAGCGCAGACAGACGTGGTTTGTGTTGCTTATGGTTTTTATCATGAGCTGGAGTGGTGTGGCTGTTGCTTCAGTCAAAAATATGCATGCCTCTATGATGCAACAGACTGCTCAATCGATGTCGCATGTTTCTGATCAATCGTCGTGTCATCACATGGGCATGCAAGCTACAAAAGCAGCGCATGCGTCGCATGATTTTAAACATGCCAATACAAGTATGTTGCATTGTAATCAACCAACTTCCTTACATGCTTCTAACGCCGCACAGTCCTGTCAGGATTGTCATCAGTTACATTGTCAAAATCTAAATACGTATGTTGAACATGTGATGCCAGCATTGCCGCAACAAACTGTCTTTGCTGCCATCTCAGATTCTCATACGGATTATAGAGGTCAGCATTTTTCTGGTTTTTGGCAAGAAATTCTCAGACCACCCAAAGCCTAATCTCAAATTCAAACTAAATATTCAGTTTTAAATTTTGAGGTTAGTCATGTCTATTTTATTAAGAAATGTCCTTTTTACAGGACTGTGTTTGGCTATTTCGCCGTTTAGTCTAGCGGCGGTCAAAGAATACCATTTGGATATTGCTGAAAAAACCGTCAATATCACGGGAACACCTGTTCAGCGAATTACCGTTAATGGTCAGTTTCCTGCTCCCAAACTTGAATTTGAAGAGGGTGATGAAGCGGTTATTCATGTTCATAATAGCCTGAAAAATCAGGATTCTTCGATTCATTGGCATGGTTTATTGTTGCCCGGCATTATGGATGGCGTACCTGGATTTAATGGCTTTCAAGGCATCAAACCTGACGGTTCATTTGAATATCGTTTTAAAATCCGTCAAAACGGAACGTATTGGTATCACGCGCATAGTAAGGGACAAGAGCAGGATGGCTTATATGGCGCTTTTATTGTCTATCCTAAAGATAACAAGCCACTGACAGCGCAGGAACAAACTAAACGGGATTATGTGGTGATGCTGTCAGATTTTCATGATTCATCGAGTGAAACATTGATGAAAAATCTGAAAAAGTCAGCCGAATATTATCAAAATCAGCGTGAAACATTAGGCGATGTATTGCAACAGGTCAAACAACAAGGGCTGAAAGCCACGTGGCAAGATCGTAAAATGTGGAATCAGATGCGGATGCTGAAAACCGATCTGTCAGATGTCACAGGCTATACTTTCTTGGTCAATGGTAAAACGCCAGAACAGAACTGGACTGGCGAATTTACTTCGGGTGAAAAAGTTCGATTACGTTTTATCAATGCATCTGCGATGTCATTTTTTGATGTGCGTATTCCCAACTTGAAAATGACCGTGGTCAGTGCTGATGGGCAAGCTGTCAAGCCTGTTTTAGTGGATGAATTTCGAATTGGGACAGCAGAAACTTATGATGTGATTGTTGAGCCGAAAGCCGCGCATTATCAAATACAGGCTGAATCGATTGATCGGAGTGGGTTTGCATTGGCAAGTCTGCAAAATGTGGCGATGCCTGCACCACAGCAGATCACCATTCCAGACGCACGACCACGTGCATTGCTCACAATGCAAGACATGGGACATGGCAACATGTCTGATAGTTCAGAACATACAAATCACGCTGCTATGCCAATGTCGCAGAAGATGTCACATAGAGCTAAACCTTCATCAATCAAAGCATCATCGATACCAGATATGTCAGAACACATGAATCATGATGCGATGTCACATAAACAGATGACTCAAGAAATGTCACATCAGCAAATGACGCAGCATGAGACATCCTATCCGCCAACCCTATCCGAGTCAAAACAAACCGTACAAGGTTGGGCCAATGCTTCGACTCCAGAAGGTGCAAAGGTATTGCAATATCAGGATTTACAATCACTCACCTCGCAACCAGATACGCGTCAGCCGACCAAAGAATTAGTGATTGGTTTGGGCGGAAATATGGAACGTTATATCTGGACTATGAATGGCAAAAAATATAATGAGGCTGAACCTTTACAGGTCAAATATGGAGAGCGAATTCGACTGAAATTTATTAATGACAGCATGATGGCACATCCAATGCACTTGCATGGCATGTTTGTACAATTGGAAAATGGTCAATCTATACAAAATCTTCCAAATAAACACACTCTCATTGTGCCGCCCGGTAAAACAGTGACAGCACTTTTAACCGCAGATGAATTAGGTGAATGGGCAATTCATTGTCATTTGTTGTACCACATGTCGGCGGGCATGATGAATAAACTGATTGTGGCAAAAGTCGATCAAGATACACTGCCTCATATTTCATCTGAAAATACTGAACAACCTGTTCAAGGAGGCCAACATGCGCACCACTAAAATGATGACGGTGTTGATGTTTTCAACAGGCTTTATGATGAGCTCATGGGCTTTTGCTCATGAAGGGCATGACATGATGATGTCCAATATGTCGATGTCGGAGGGTCAAGATCATGCTGAAATGCCAATGCCAGAAAAAAATAGGGCACAGACAAACAGAGAAGTCAGCTCAAATGTGAGCGTTGATGATCATTCAGATCATGATCATCGCCGTGAACATGGTGGACAGATTTATCAGGCAACGAAACTGGATAATCAATGGCGATTGGATAAACACGGGCAGGGCGAGTTTAATACTGAACTGGAAACTTGGATTGGCACAGATCAAAATAAACTTTTCATCAAAGCTCACAGTGAAAAGTCAGAATCTGAGAAAGCTGATTATGCGATTTCGGCATTATATAGCCGAAACATTGCTGATTTTTGGGATGCTCAAGTCGGCTTGCGTTATCGCAGTGAAGCCTTTGATACACATCGTCAGGAAGCGGTGGATGCAGCATTTGGTCTACATGGTTTAGCCCCATATTTCTTTGAAACCGATGCCTATGTTTATGTCGGTAAAGATCAACATGTCAGCTTAAGTCTGGAAACTGAGCGCGACATTTTGCTGACGCAAAAGCTCATTACTCAGCCTTATCTTAAAGCGGATGTTTTAATTCGGGATGAATCTGATAATGCAAAAAAGACAGGCTTAAGCTCTTTGCAAACAGGCGTTCAAACCCGTTATGAGATCAGCAAAAAAGTAATGCCGTTTATGGATGTCGCCTATCGTTATGAAAAAGGGGATCGTGAAACCAGTCGTCAAGTTGCAACCAGTTCAGAATCGGGCTGGCTGTATGGTGCAGGGATTACTTTCAAGTTTTAATTGATTCGTCAAAATAAAGCTGTATAGAATGTCATCACAATTAACCTGATGACATTCTTTTTGCATCTAATCTGGTGCGTCAATGAGCCTAAAACAACAGTACCAACGCTTTTTACTTTCAAATGCTTTTTTTCAATCGCAACGGGAGTTACACACAGACGGCAATTTACTTGCAGATGATGAATATGATTTTTCAGAACAAGAGAATATTCAGTCGGAATGGGTGAGTTATTACTATATTCCCCAACTGGATATGGCGCATGAACGCGAATTGCGCAAGGCTTTGGTGCAATGCCATCAGGTCAAATATATTGAGATGGATCATCAAACTCAACATATGGCCATTTTCCATGATGGTGAAGTAGAGGTATTGACCAGTTTATTAAAGAACCAAGTGAAACAGGCGGATTATCAACAAACCCTATCTAATTTTGTGCCTGTCACCACCACCTTAAAACCCGTGATCAAAACCACGCAAATCCTGTCGTGGCTATCTTCAATTTATATTATTTTGTGTCTGGTCACTTTGTGTATGGCGATTCTGGCGACCTCGTTTAGTCTCTTGGCGATGAGTTTGTTGATCCTGATGGATGCCGTGATTTATTTGGTTGCCAATAATGCCATCGTGATTGAGCCTTTGCTTCGAAATAGATTAATTCAGGCATTGGCGTGGTTTGAACTGGTCGCAGCCACTGCTTTAATGATCGGCATTGTATATGATTATTTTAATGCACAGGTTGCATTGGCGGGATTTGTGCTGTTGCAAGGATTGGTGATCCTGACAGCGACTATTTTATCGCGTTATTTGATTGCTAAAGACTATATTAAACATCGACCTTTGCACTGGAGTCATTTAGTGCGCAATATAGATGTAACAATTGCAATCACGTTGGTGATGGCTGGTGTGCTACTTCAACTCACACAGAACATAAGTATTGATTTGATGATGGCCATGTTGGTGATATTTTTAATTTTTTTAAGAGTGTTTAATATTCTGATTTTAAATAAACTTGCACTGAAACCATCAAAATATTGAGTACACAAATGCGTAAATGGATGTACTTTTTATTGATCATCGCGGTCGCGTGGGGTGCTTGGACAACATGGATAAAACCAGCGCCCGATATTCAGACCTTTAGTTCAGATCACAACATTCATATTCAACAATTACAGGCTTATGAAGGAACATTCAGGGTTTTGTCACGTGAGGACTATCACGCTGGGAGAGAAGCTCAATTTTCACCGATGGATATTGCGGTGGGATGGGGCGAAATGGCAAATCCCAGTATTTATAAACAGATTGATATTTCACAAGGCAATCGTTGGTACCATTGGCGTATTGATTCAATTCCTCCAATTTCATTGAATGATATTTCGACACACAGTGCCAATATGCATCTGGTTCCTGCAACGCCAGAGATTGCCAAACAATTGCAGCAGCTAAAAAAAGATGATTTAGTTTTCCTCAAAGGCGCTTTAATCGAAATTCAGTCAAGCGATGGCTGGCGTTGGCGAAGTTCCTTATCACGTGAGGATACGGGTGCGGGAGCGTGTGAATTGATGCGAGTGGATAAAATCATTTGGCGTGAACAATAAACGTTTCAAAATCAAAATTGGTCATCCCGATTAAATTGACTATAATCATCGTTTCGGAGGAACGACCTCCCCCAGATGAGGGAAACAATGTCAGGACGACCTGACGCCTGATTATGGAGCAAAAATGGCTTGGGCAATCTTAATTTTGGCGGGACTTTTTGAAGTCATCTGGGCATATTCGATGAAAATGTCAGACGGTTTTACCCGTTTGCTGCCAAGTGTCATTACCATCTTATTTATGGTGTTGAGTGTCATATTATTATCAATTTCAATGCGGAGCTTGCCGCTTGGTACGGCTTATACAGTCTGGACAGGAATTGGTGCCATTGGTTCTTTTATCGTGGGTATTTTGATTTTGCATGAACCTATGGGAGCAATGCGCATGATGGCTGCGATTTTAATCGTCTCAGGTCTCGTGCTCATGAAACTGTCATCACCTACTTAAGGTTATTTGGTATGCAGTTATCTTATTGTTATATGGCTTCGCCTGTTGGACAGCTCAAATTAGTGGCGAATGAGCAGGCTTTGGTGGCTATTCTTTGGGACAATGAAAATCCAAAAAGAGTGCGTCTGGCTGAGTTGATTGAAGACGTATCCCATCCGATTTTATTGAATACCCAACAGCAATTAATCGAGTATTTCTCAGGTCAGCGCAAGGTATTTGATATTCCACTTGATTTTGAAGGAACAGATTTTCAGAAACAAGTCTGGAGTGCCTTACTGACGATTCCTTATGGGGAAACTCGCAGTTATAAACAAATTGCTCAGCAACTTGGTAATGAAAAAGCGGTTCGCGCTGTAGGGGCCGCCAATGGTAAGAATCCGATTTCAATTGTCGCACCTTGTCATCGTGTAATTGGAGCGGGAGGAGCATTGGTAGGGTTTGCAGGCGGTTTAGATAAAAAAGAAATTTTACTGCGTTTGGAATTCAAGCATCGTATTTAAATTGGCTAAACTGTCACCTCTATAAAATAAGGATAATGAGATGTTTTTATATATCGTTTTTTTCATTGTTATCATGGGGATTCTTGCTTATCTATCTTCGCCTGCATTTAAAGGAAAAATGGGTGAGAGTATGGTGATTGATCATGCGAAACGTCATTTAGGCGAAGAATATATCATGCTGAATAACTGCACGATTCCCGATCAGCAAAATGGAACAACACAAATTGATCATATTTTGATTAGTCCATATGGCGTTTTTATTATAGAAACTAAAAATTATACAGGCTGGATTTTTGGCAGTATTAATCAAAAACAATGGACGCAAAAAATCTATAAAAAAAGTTATCGTTTTCAAAACCCAATTCATCAGAACTTCAAGCATTTAAAAGTATTGGAGCAAATTCTTGAAGATGTGGTTGCTCCTGAATATCTACATTCAGTCATTGTATTTACATCACGTAGCGAGTTTAAAACCGTCATGCCTGAACATGTTTGTCGGGGTAAAGATTGGATCACACATGTGAAAAAATTTAATCAGGAGGTGATTCCAACTATGAAGCAAAAACGCATTAAATATCGGATCGAAAAAGAAATATTGGAGCCTTCATGGAAAACCAATCGTACACATATTGCTAACTTGCAACAGAAAAATTCAGTGACAACGAATATATCTCAATAAATGGCTACATTTCATAGCCATTTATAAGATAAGGTTTGTACGTTTTAAAAATCATGCGACTTCATGTTGACGAGCCAAAGCCTGATTTTTTAATAATTGCTTTTCCTGTTCAGATAAAAAAGCCACTTTGAGACCATTTTCCTGTGCAGTTCGGATCTGATCTTCGCTTAAACCCGCTTGTGGTGCTGCAACTCGATATTCATGCTGAATTTCAATGCCTTCTACCGCAGGGTCATCGGTATTGATCGTCGCCAAAATTCCATGTTGTAAAAAGTCCTTGATGGGATGCTTTTCAATTGAACTGACCGTGCTGGTTTGTACATTTGATGTGATACACGATTCAATCCCGATCTGATGTTCAGCTAGATAATCCATCAGCTTTGGATCATGAATAGCTTTGACGCCATGCCCGATACGCTCTGCTCCAAGTTCCCGTATGGCTTGCCAGATACTTTCTGGCCCTACGGCTTCGCCTGCATGAACGGTAATATGCCAGCCTGCATTCCGAGCCTGTTTAAATTGATCCAGAAAAAGTGTTCCAGGAAATCCCAGTTCATCACCTGCCAAATCCAAAGCTGTGATATGGGTTTTATGGGTGAGTAAGGCATCGAGTTCAGCCTGACAAGCGGCTTGTCCAAAAGTGCGACTCATAATACCAATCAAATTTGCCTGAATCCCTAAATCACGGCAACCCTGTTGTACGCCGTCAATCACCGCCTCAACCACACCTGCTAAAGGCAGATGATGAGTCATGCCCATATAACCCGGAGAAAAACGTAATTCGACATAGTCCAGACCTTGTTGCTTGGCATCCTCAATATTTTCATAGGCGATCCGTTGGCATGCTTCCAGACTTGCCAAAACCTTGACACCCCAGTCCAGTTTTGCCAAAAAACTGAGTAAATCGGGTTGATTATCCATGACTTGTACGTGTGGACGTAACTCTTCGAGCGTTTGAGCGGGCAGGGCAATATGATATTGCTGTCCCAAATCTAAAATGGTTTGTGCACGAATATTGCCATCCAGATGTCGATGAATATCGGTGAGGGGGAGGTTTGTTGAAATCATCGGCATTACCTCTCTAGCATTGTTTTATAGTGTTTTTATCTTGGCAGAGATGGATTCAATAAAAAAGTAAGGCGATGTTATTTTTTGCTGATAAGTTGAAAAATGACCATTCATGCATGTTCAAAATAAAAATGCCGTGAGCTTGGAGTCACGGCATTTTAAATACAAAATAAATTTAGAAAATCACTTTAGTGGTCAAACCGAGTACCAGTGCATTATCCACTTTATCGGTCGCACCCGGTTGAATGACATATTGCACTACAGGGCGTAACATCAACCACGGTGTGACATAGTGCGAATAGTTCAATTCAATATTGTATTCAGCATCTTCATTAATTAAGGCTTTTTTGTTGTAGATGCCATCCCGATAACGATCATTGACGTGAATGCGATTGACACCTAAGCCTAACATATCAGTGGGATGATCATCTAATAAGCCCAGATAACGAATCCCGATTTGTTGAGTATTGTCAATTTTATTCACAGCGGTGTCATGGAAGGAAATATTGGTAAATCCGTATAAACCCCGTTTGCCACCATCCACAGAAGTGAATTGTTGATCTGCGGTAAACCAACCTGCATAAGCACGGTCTTTCTGCTCACTTGTAAGGACATCTTTGTTTTGGGTTTTATCGGCATTGTTATAAAAAACACCTAGACGATAGCTACCCGGTAAATGGTTAATCCCTTGTTTAGGTTGATAATGCAGTTCAACAGGGACAGTGACACCATCCATGTGGTCGGATTTTAAATTCCAACCTTGATTTTCTTTGATATTGGTCGGGTTAAACTCAAATACACCCACTTGGGCAGAGAGTTCAGGGGTAAATCGATATTTAACAATGCCTGCCCATTGCGCCACTGGTTCGTTATACCAAACATTACCCATCCATTTTCCGTTTTGTGCGGTACAAAACGAGGTGCTTTGGAAGTCACATCCCATCGTATTAAAGTATGAACCCATACCGATACGACCAACGCGAACACTCCAACCCGTATCTGTAAAAATCTTTTCAATCGAGAGTTGAGTCAAGCGAGAGTCGACATTGCCGCGACCCCAAGTGGCTTGTGTATTGGCCATTTGTGGCGCACCCGGATAAGAAATATTATCAACACTGGTACTTTGTCCCTGACGAGCAGTGACAATGGCACGAACTGAAACGCCATTCCAGCCCAACATTTTTTCCAGATCCAGACTACTGCCTAACCAGAGCTGACTTGCGAAGGTTGCACCATCTCGTGGTTTATAGCCACCATCTGCCAGATAGTCGGTATCGACATAAAGATTGGCATCAAAATTTACGCCCTGACTAGCGAGCTCTGTCCGTTTTCCATTCCAGTCACCAAACAAATACTTGCTTTGAGGACTGAAAGCATCATCCGCATGACTTAAATTAAAACATGTTATTGCTGTCACAAAGCTAGCAAAGCTTATTTGTTTCAGTCCCTGAATTTTCATTTGACTCAACCACGCATACTTAAAATTTGTCCATTCATTGTTTATCAACAATGAGTTTGAAAAATCTAACCATGTTTTAAAATTTAATCAACAAAAATTCACTTGAATTTTCATATTTAATATTTGACTGAACGGTTTAGTTTTTATGAATGATTTGATTTAAAGTTGTGATAAGTGGGCCACTACTGTTTAAGGGTTGTAGTAAGGTCGTGTAAAGTTGTTATAAGTATTTCATTTAGAAATTTTTTGAGAAAATCCGAAAAAAGACGATATTTGTCTAGAAGAATGGTGGTAGTCCATAATATATTTTTAAAGTCCCCAGTAAGGAACCTAGATTACTTACTGGGTGTATTATATTTCTTATTAATGATAGAGGATGTGTCGCGTGACGGTGACGGCGTCACGCGACACATCCTCTGTCATTTTTGAATTGTTAAACTCAAAAACTTAGCAATCTTTGCGACACATGATGAGAAAATATAACGACACAGCCCATGTCACTATCACAAAGAAGTGACACATTTGGTGTCATTTTGATAAGAGCACATAAATTCATGAAAAGCAGTAATTGTGAAACTTATGTAAAATAATTTTAGTTTTTTGTTAAAAATACGTCTGTTTGTAATTAATATATAAAACGAACGGAGCTGATAGCTTATTTTTCACACGACAAATTTTGTCGTAGAACTAGAGTGTTTAACTTATAAAAAATAGGCTCAATGCTACTATTCCAGCTCTAACCTTACCAAAACCTAAAAGAGAGAGAATTATGTCTGACAAAGTATGGACTACCACTATTATGTTTGATGAAAACTATCGAGTATTTGAATTATCTTTCCCTGGTTTATTTAACTATCCTGAGTTTAATAAACTAAATAAAATGGAAGCATCGGCAGAGGGTAATCCTCCCATAAATAACCGAAGTTAAAAGTAGAGGTTAAGCAGCCATTAGAGGTGGTTTACCTCCATTGGCTTTGTGTGGTCGTTCATTGTTATAGAACCACAACCAATTTGTTGCATAGTCTTGCACTTGTTCCAATGTATCGAACAAATGTTTGCTCACCCAACTATAACGCATCGTACGATTGTAGCGCTCGATATATGCATTTTGTTGTGGCTTGCCAGGCTGAATATAGTCGATACGTATGTCATGCAACTTTGCCCAGTTAACAAATTCATGGCTGATAAATTCAGGTCCATTATCGCAGCGAATCGCTAGAGGTTTATTGCGCCATTCAAGCAACTGGTTCAATGTACGGATGACGCGCAGTGCTGGCAATGATAACCCAGCCTCAATTGCCAAACCCTCACGACGATAATCGTCAATCACATTCAGCAAGCGATAACTTCGTCCATCACTTAGCTGGTCATGCATAAAATCTAAAGACCATACTTGATCAGGTCGGATCGGTTCTTTCAGTGGCTCAGGTGCATGTCGTTTCAATCTGCGTCTTGGTCTAATGCGTAAGTTCAGCGCCAACTCACAGTAAATACGATATACACGCTTATGGTTCCAACATTCTTGCTCAATATGGCGCAGATGATCAAAGCATAATCCAAAGCCCCAATCGGTGTGTTGCTCAGTCAGCTCTATCAAATGATGAGCAATAATTTCATTTTCATCTTTTAGCTTTGCCTGATAGCGATAACAAGTTTCACTGATACTAAATGCCTTGCAGGCCAAGCGAATGCTGATAGCATGATAAGCAACGGCTTGTTGTGCCATCTGCCGACGACAAGATGGCTTTACCACTTTTTTGACATAGCTTCCTGAATGATTTCAGCTTTGAGCCGCTCTTCAGCATACATCTTTTTAAGCTTGGCATTTTCTGCCTCTAGTTCTTTCAGTCGAGCAATTAATGAAGCATCCATACCACCATATTTGGCACGCCATTTATAAAAAGTCGCATTACTCATGCCATGTTCACGGCAAAGAGTGGCAACAGGTGTACCTGATTCAGCTTGCTTCAAGATGGACATGATTTGGCTGTCAGTAAATTTAGATGTTTTCATGCAGAATCTCCTGCTTCTATCTTAAGAGAAAATTCTACTTTTACATCCTTTTATTTTTAGGGGGGATTACCAGAGGAAAAAGAGAAAAAAAATGAAATGACTCAAAAGAGTATAGAAATAATTAAAAGATACCATAAAGCTGAAAAGCTAGACCTAGCCAATGTGCCGACTATTTTATATGCACATGGTTTTAGCAAAACAGTTAAATTACCAAGTTTTTTTCGTACCCAAGATGGCTTTGTGATTGTCACTGAAGCATGTGCAAATGTACTAAAACAATTTCGTTTAGGGGAAAGTGTACTTTATCCATTGTCATTTTTTGATATTCAATTAAATGAACCTGTAAATGCTCAGACTTACTATTTTTTCAATATTGCTGAGCTAAAAAGCTATTTATGCCCAGAATACTGTACACAAGAGTTGGACAAACGTTCATATACCAAGCATGAAGGTTACCAACTTTTTAGCTTATACCATGCCGATTATGCCGATTATGCGATAGCAGTAGAGAAAGAAGTTTTAGCATGTGATGTCGATTTATGGCAAGATCCAGAATTAAATCACTCAATTTTTATGTCTGATGAACTCAAGAAAGCTCTAGATGAAGCTCAATTGAGTGATGCATGGCAATTATTTTTATGTGACCTTAAATAATAAAATAGATTAGAAATAACTAACATGGCTATTTCGTTTCAAGTACATCATATTTTATGAAGTCAGATTCTTAATTTTTATTTTTTATAATTAGATAGCTATTTGAATAGCCACCAAAATTATTGACACACAAAACCATCTTTCGGTGGGCTTTTTCATAATTTATGGCTCAAAAAATTTTATACATAAATTAATTTTCATTACTTCTTTTGAGCTTAGAGATGAATAATCAGTCGATAATTTAGCCAATTTGTTAGACATACAAAAAACGAAAAGATGGACAACAGAGTGCCTTAAGCGTGGTATTGCACCACTAAGTATTGACTCAGTTGAGTTTAGTCCTTTTAGTCATTAAGTTGAAAAAAAGGCTGCGAATTGCAGCCTTTTTACTATGGTCTCTATGACAACATATGTGTCGCGTGACGAGCGGTAAAAGACAAATAGTTTGATATTTAATTATTTAATAAAAACAAAAGCTTATTATTTTTATTGACACATAATCTCAGCATAATTTTGTCACATAAGTTAAGACTTTTCTAAAATCCTTGCCATATAAGTTAAGATTTTTTTAAAAATTAACTTAAAAAGCTATTCAAATTTCATCATAGAGGCTTTCTAAAAATTCACGACTTTCGTAATAAGGTACTTTTACATTGAACTTATTTCTTAATTCTTCATACGTTATCGGAGGTTCTCCAATCCCTGCAAATTCATATAGATGTTTTGCAGACTCTTTATCACGAACTTCAATAGGGAAGGATTTTGCACCATTCACTAACAGCCACATTGTACGTGTCACCCCATCTGTAAAACCAATATAAGGATTACCGCGTTCGAATCGTGCTGAAACAAATGCAAGAGGAACAGGATTGTGTTCACTTATTGAAAAACCATCAATAGCATGTTTGAATTTATAATCATTTGGCATATCCTTTCTTAGAATACAATGATTTGAGCGATGTTGATCATCTAGATAAATAGATGAAACTAACCAGTAGTAGTAAAATTTCAATGCATCTACATGAACTATATAAAATTTATCATCAATACATCCGAAATCATTACGCATACGACATATTTTATTATTGCCAAGATTAATGTTCCAGACTGCTCTTTTGTGATTAATTGACTCCATTTCTGGGGGAAGAGGGGAGGTATAGTTTTGCGCAAATTGAGTTTCCAGCTTAAAACATTCAAGTTTCTTTAAGTATCCATAGTGATTGCTGATTGGTACAAATATTTTTGTGAACATTACTAATCTCCTGAATTAGTCTAATTTTTAATAAATTTTTGAAATACAATATTTTTTTGTTGATTAGCTAAGTGTATTTCTAGTTCATCATTAAAACTAGTCAATACAGTGTTTAGGTCTTTTTCTTGAAAACTAAACAATTTCCAATGTACTTTTTTGAATATTAGTAGGCAAGAATTTTGTGGTAAAAACTTTGGATTATAGAAAAAAACGTAAGGAAGATTATATAAATCAATTATTTGCTGTATTTTTGATTGATCGTTGTAACTTAATAAGTAAGCTTTGTATTTATTATTAAAGTTTGACACTGCTGAGGCATTAAGATAAATCAGCTTAAGAGAGCCTGTTAGGTAAAATTGTATATTTAATTTAGCAGCGATATGGCGCATTGATGCGAAATGATGAGAACCTCCTTTACCATTCACTAAATAAAGAGTGGGGTTCCAGCCACACAAGAAAAAATGATCAAGAGTATCATGGTCATGAATTATACTAATGTCAGAGTGATTTAAATTTTTTTGAAAATGTTCTACATCTATTTCAAAATATTCACGACAGTCTTGTTCGACAAAATCCTCCATTGATCTACGATTTGTGATGTCACTTCGACTAGCACAAATACCAGTAATATCCTGAATTTCAAGAAATCCATTTATAGTTTTTAATAAAAATAAATTTTTTAACGACTGCTGCAGCGTAATAAAATCTTCACTTTTCAGGCGGTCATATTGATAGCGGCTTCTAGGATCTCTATTAGTAGATAAATCACTTAAGATATCTAAGCGTAATGCATCATCATAACTAATATTATTTTTATGTGTCCAAATAGGTGAAGGATGACGTGAATCTTTACGAGACTTGATAAAGCCCCGTAAAGATAAGAAAAAAAACAGTTGATCGATGACATTCATTATTACGATCTTAGAGAATAAAGTTAATTTCTTAGCTTCATTGAAATGCAAGTCAACTAGTTTTACTAGCATTACTTAGAAGTCTTTGGTATGTCCCTTACCATAACCTGCTTGTCGTAATTTTTCTACATCCGTTTTTTTGAATAACCTAATAGAATAATTATGATTTCCAAATAGATGTGGTTTGATTAAGCCCCGAGTTACTAAATTTGTAATATGAGTTCGATGCATTCCTAGATGAACATTAGCCTCTGATGCAGTAAAGAATTCTTTCTGAATTTCAAGCACATAGTTCAGTTGCTTTTTCGGAATAGAACGCCAATACCCCACACGTCGAATAGTTAAGAAACCTGTCATAACCCAATTCTTCTGGAGTTCATTAAATGTACAGTTGAGGATTTTTAGTGCCTCATCGATTTCGATGAATGAGGGATCATTTTTCCTCTGTAAGAACTTATCAATACTGCGTCTTAGAATGATGTAAGGACGTATTTCTGGGTCATCAATAATCAACCAATTATGTTGGATTAGTTGAGCTACTTGTTGAGATGAGATGTTTAAGAGTAGTGCTGCTTCATTTAGACTTAATAAATCATTATTCTTACTTTTTGAACAAGTTCCTTGTTTCTTTCGACCAAAACTATGTTCGTATGTCGTTATGTTCTCAATAATGGATTTATTTATATGTTTTACATCATCTCTAGAAAAATAAGCCGGATAAAGCTTATTTTCAATAATGGGTTTAATATTCAAGCTAGCTAGTTTGTCTTTTAAGGTAACTACTGAAACATTCAGTTTTTTTGCTAAAGGTGATAAAAAAATATACTTTTCATTAAAATCTATAACAAATTTTTTATCTAAACAATACTTTTTATGGTCATTGATAAATTTTTTAGTAGTAGGAATACTCGGTATTTTTAAAAATTTATGGGTGAGACATATATTAATACAAAGTATCTTGCTAATTTCTATAGAGCCAAAATAATCATTTGAGTCATCTGAATAAAGAGATGGCTTGTTGTATATATAAGGCTTATTAATGCTATTTTTATCTTTGACCAACCAATCTTCAATAATTCTAGTTGTGAAATGGGCTTTGTCATTTTTCATGAGTTCCTCATGATATAGAATTCCTGATTTTAATCTCTTATGAAAGGCAATAAAACTTACATCCAATATGTGTGTTGTATCTATCTTGCTTATTTTTCTAACAATAAGATTGGGTGATAAAGCGTTATGTTCTCTAAATGGGGAGAGTATTTTCTCAAGAAAATTACCAAATCTAGATTTCTTTCTAAGAAAAGGAAGTAATTGAATTCTTGGATGAGCATAAGCCAGATTTCTTTCTATTTCTTTTATAATTTTTTCCTTAAATATTTCTTGGGAAAAGAAGTAATTATGACATAATATTAAAATATAAGAATAATCGATCTCTTTTTCTAAATTTAAAAAGTATTCATGCAAAGCTGTCCAAATATCAAAAAAAATTTCTATGAAGTTGGCATCATCTAATGCTAAATTTTCTAGTAACCATTGATTGGTTTTAATATTATCTATTTTAGATGGATTTTTAGAACACTTTCTTAAATCGAACTTGCAGATCGGACATTCAAATAATGATCTACGATTTGTTGGTAAAAATTTATGGCACTCTGGACAGTTAATCGTTAAATCAATTTTATGATCAGGACAAACCGTTAAAGGATTTAAGAGCCAGTTTTTCTTCCAATAACCATCAAGCTCTAAGCAAATTGAACAGAATTTGTTTAAGCTAAATGATAAGAGTTCAGGTCGAACTATTTTATTGTTATTCCAGAAAAAATGTTGATAAGTTGGTGGGGTTTTATTAATAACAAGCTTCAATAAATCATCTGAAAAGTTAATATTTTTTATGATTTTTTTAACTTTAACCTCGTCAGTAAATATTGAATCATATGAATGTATATAAACTGAAATACCTGCACTATTTAACATTTGTTTTGGAGATTGGTAGCCATTTGAAAAAGAAGCTCTTAGTAAGAAACTTGCAATGAACTCATCTTGAAATGGAATTGGGGTATGAGAAAGCATTAATTTTTTCATAATTTAAATTAGAACTTCAGTAATTTGTGTAGAGTTAATTTTAAAAATTTCTTTTTGTGTCATTGGTTTATATAAGATGCTTTTCAAAGCGTAAGCTTCATGAAAATCACTTAAAGCAACAATGGAACGATTGTTTTTCAAGGCACATAAGCAACTCTGATATATAAGCTGCATGACATATGCCTGATAACCCGTAGTTGCCAAAAAAATACGCTTTAATAGATCGTTTGACGTAATGTCTGGATCAAATGAAATATTAAAATTTTTAGACATATATATAGATGTTTGCTTGAGAAATGGCCTAAGAGTTCCTTCTTGATGATTGTCCAATTTCAATGGGTTAAGCTTTAGAACACGAGAAAATCTGCGAGCTAATTGACTATCAATAAATAAATTTTCTTGAATATTAGGTAGACCGATCAAACATATACATATTTTAGTTTCATCAGCCAACGTCTTGATCCAGTTTGCAACATTTTCAGACGTTTTATTTTTTTGAGCACTGGAACTGTATATATGATGAAATTCGTCAAGCATAATGAGCTGTGTTTTACATTCTTTTAATAGAATGCGTAAACGATAATTCAATTGTTCACTTGTACCTCGATGATCTGTACAACCTAACTCTTCAAGCATGCGGATCGCTAAGCTTTTAATGGTGATAGGAGAGGGAACGGGAAAGTAGAAAGCAGTAACAATCAGTTTCTCCATGTTATCTTCAATAGATTTATAAGATTTATGCTTACTTTTAATTAGTTTACATATCGTTGATTTTCCAACACCTCCATCTCCAAGTAGTAAACAACCATTAGGTTGATTATTCATTTGGCTCATTTGCATACATTCTTCAATCGCACTTAGTGCATTTGAAAAATCAGAATGATGGCAAATAAAATTTCTTAAATTTGAAAGTGTTTGAATGTGTGAATTATTATTCATCTAAGTTAATCTCTTCATAGAAAAAATCGGTTAGATCAGTTTCTAAATTGTCATAAGTAAGCTGTGGAATCTCTTCCTGATGATTTGAGGATGATAGATTCTGAGGCATTTCAACAGTAAGTTTGGTGATATCTAAACGTTTTTCTTGCTCGAAAATCATTGTTTCTAGATCATTTTTAACTTGCCTAAAGCGCTTATTTTTCTTATTAAGATTTTGTATTTTTAGTAAAAAATTTAAGCGTGCAAGATATAACATCTCTTCATTCTTAATTTCTTGCGGATCAGTATTGTACTTTTCTCGCAATATTTCCTTAGCTTCTAGCCATTCCGCTAAAGTTAAATCCGCGGTCGCATGAGGGTATATTGAGTCAGCCTGAATAAAGTTGTTTTGATTAAAAGGATCTTGGATATAAATACTACTTAAATTTAACTGATCGACATAAATGGTGACTTTTTCTTTGAAGCGATAATTTAATGTAGCGAGGGCTTGAGACTTATATCTTAGACCTTTTAAGTTAATTTGCCCTTTATTAATTTTATATCGAAAAACAGTTCGACATTTTTGTTCAATTTCTAACTCAGAAAGTGTTAGTACTGGAAATATTCTTGATGCTTCTTTCCACATCGATTCAGGTCTTCGTTGAGTGCTTGAATGAATTCTTTTATGATAAATATTCTCAATCCATTCATTTATTAAATCTCTTAAAACTTCTAACGTATAACAAGCATTTCCAGTGGAGTTATAGTCTCCTCGATGTTGCGGTGATGAATATGTGGTACCTTTAAGTTTATGGATAACATTTTCATTTAATGATTTAAAAAAGCTTTCAATATGTGCTTTATTATCCGGACAATATGGTTGAGATTCTGATTTTGTAATATTAAAATTATTACAAAAATTAGCTAAAGCATTATTATTAAACTCGGCACCATTGTCAGGGATTATTATTGAAGGTAAACCGCCCATCAAACCATGATGTGGTCTTATTAACATACTTTTTAATGCTAATAATGTTTTTGTGGCACTAGCAGGTAACATGCATAAGTGCCAACCTACCATTGCTCGTGTGTAAACATCTATTGCGATACAAAGCTGAGGTCTACCGAGAATATTTCCACTTTTATCAACAATAATACAATCAATTTCATGTGTATCAATTTGGACTATTGCGAGTAGACCGCAAGAGTTTAAGCTTTGACCAGATGCCTTAAAAATTCGGTTTGCTTCCTTACGACCTTTTTTATTTTTGATCACAGAATATGGATCAAGTCTTTTGAAGCGTCGATAGACTGTCCGCTCTGACGGAATTTTTGCATTAGTATTTAGTGCTTTGATTCGATTTTTAATAATCAAATGAGCATCAGCAGGAGTGAAATCTTCTTGTTCTTTTATAAATTCAATAATCACTTCATTAATAATATTTTCAGCTTCGACTGAAAATCTAAGACTTTTATTCCCTCCTGTTTCTTGATAAAAAGAATTGAATGAATTTTCGTCATCTCGAAATTTTTTAATATATCTGGCTAAAGTACTTGCTGATATCTCTCTTAGATCTGGGTTGTCCTTCCTTAATTTTAAAATTGCACTTTTAAGTTTTTTGTTTGTGCAGGGAATTTTATTGCTAAAGATATAAGTGAGATATTTAGAAATTTCTTCTATAGTTAATGCTTGGTTTTTATGTAATTTTTGGATGCTTAAAGTCGTAAATTTTATATCTCCACTCAAAATCTTATTGATTAAATTATATTCTGTTATGAAATGCATACTTCCACTAGCGAAGTTTGAATATCGAATAACCTCATTTTCTATATAACATATTTCATAGTTCTCATTTAAATACGTAAAGCGATCACCGATGTTTAGCTTGAAATTATTTTTCATGATCAAAACCCCAATGCTTTTTTATAAAAGATAAAATAATCAGCAATACTTTTTTCTAAATTATTTGATTTCATCAAAGTATATAATTCATCTCTACTGTTAAATATTTTATTTTTTATGATTGACTCAGCTCTTTTTAGTTCGATTTTAATTATTTCTTTATGATTTGCTCGTTGATAACTGATATTAAGAAAAATATAGTCCTCTTTCGATAGAAGAGTACTTCGATCAAAAGCTCTAAATTTGATATTGTAATTTTTTAGAATTTTTTCTACTAATTTGAATCTTGAAATTTTATTTTCTGAAAGAGATTCTAAATTTGGCTTTATTTCATGGACTTCAAATCCGTTTGATGTTTTGACAATAAAGTCAGGAATAATAAAATGTTGATCACTAATGAAGATTTGAACTGCTTGTGTTCGATATTGAAGTATATCTTCATTACGCTCAAGGCTTATTGCGTGCGCTAGTTCTAAATTGCTTTCAAGGCAGATGAGTCCTTCATTTTTAGCACTTGGAAAAAGTGAAACACGGCTACCAATACGTGATTTTATTCTACGCTCACCAATATGTTTTGATGATACATGTGTTTGTTTTTGAAAAGCTTCCTCAAATTTTCTTAGTAAATTTTGATTAAGTTGTGCTGTTTTGTGCTCTGTATAACTTACTTGCATGATTGCTCTCACATTTTTAGGATGAGACAAGCCTTTGTGCAGCATTAATCATGCTGCTCAAGACTTGACGGGACATTGCAATCAAGAGATACTAAAAACACCACATAGTTAGTAATCTTTTGATTGCAAACGGGTAGAGCGGATTCCATGAATCCGCTTTATTTTTTAAGTCATGTTTTTTTCTCCTCTCCAATTAAGCCCAAAGCGATCGCAATTCTTTTACTTTCACCTCTCTTAGGCAATCGATTTGTGTTAAGGATTCTGTAAACTAGATCTCTTGAGAAGTTATGTTTTAAGCTCCAATCAGAAATACTAATTCCTGCTCGCTCAAAATCATCTTTGATTTGCTGATTTGTCTTCATAATAATAAGAATAATAATTTAAACATAATCTCAAAATAGTTGTTTTTTTATCTTTTGCAAGTGTTTATTATTTTGGATTTATTTTTTTATTATCAATATAATAAACATTAGTTAAATATTTTATTTTTATTAATAAATATATGATTCTATATCGTTAATAATGTTAGAGGTGGATCAGGAAATTTGAACAACACTTATAAGTGATATTTTGCTCCCCAAATGATGTTATAAACATCAATATATGGAGTATTTTATGGCACGTAGACCAAGAAGAAATCATTCAAATGATTTTAAAGCTAAGGTAGCACTTGCTGCGATTAAAGCAGAAAAAACACTTGCTGAATTGAGTGCTGAATTTGATGTTCATCAAAACCAAATTATCGACTGGAAAAATCAACTGATTTCAGCTTCCTCGCAAGCTTTCGATCAATCAAAAGCTCCAACAGAACCACCCATCGATCTAAAAAAACTACATGCAAAAATCGGTGAGCAGGCATTAGAAATTGATTTTTTAGAAGGTGTGTTGAAGAAACTGGGCCGCTTCAACCACAAAAGTTAATCGATGACTCACTTCAGATTTCAGTATCTAAGCAAGCTCAGCTGCTGAAAGTCTCCCGTGGTTGTTATTACTATCGCCCAAAACCTGTGAGTGCATCAGATCTGAAGCTAATGCGGTGTATGGATGAGTTACATATGCAATACCCTTTTGCAGGTAGCCGGATGATGCGTGATTTGTTGAATCGTCAAGGACATCATATAGGACGACGTCATACACGTACTTTAATGAAGAAAATGGGCATTAATGCGTTATATTGCAAACCAAATTTAAGCCAGGCTAATCAAGCTCACCGCAAATATCCATATCTGCTCAAAGGATTGGCTATTCAGCGCAGTAATCAAGTGTGGTCTACGGATATAACGTATATCCCTATGGCAAAAGGCTTTGTTTATTTATGTGCTGTGATTGATTGGCATAGCCGCAAGGTACTTGCGCATAGAGTATCGATTAGTATGGAGGTTACATTTTGCATAGAAACATTAAATGAAGCTATTGAAAAATATGGTCGACCTGAAATATTTAATACAGACCAAGGCAGTCAGTTTACCAGTGATGCATTTATTGATGTATTGAAATCAAATGGCATTCAAATCAGTATGGATGGTAAAGGTCGATGGGTTGATAATGTGATGGTTGAACGATTATGGCGGAGCGTTAAATATGAAGAGGTGTATCTCAAAGCCTACAGCAATGTTTTGGATGCGAAGAAGCAATTAAACGCATATTTTGAATTTTATAATTTGAAACGACCTCATTCGAGTCTGGACAAAATGACTCCAGATGAGTTTTACTATGACCAGCTACCACAACAAAATAAGGTAGCTTAACTAGAGCAGAGTATCACTTATAAATAAGCTTTTAGTTGTTCAAACATGTGGGACCACCTCTGTTGGATATAATATTCTTTTTATAATCTAAATTTGTTAAAATATCTTGGTTGCTTTTTATATGATTTTTAAGACAAAAGTTGATGTCAGGAAATTGCTTGCTAAGTTCTATAGTTAGCTGTATTTCCATAACTTTTTCTGTTTTCTCAAGTTCAATTAATTTCAGTTTTTCAGTTAAGACTCTTATAGCTTTTTCCTTACAATGTATAACCCTAAATTCAGTCAATTTATCCGTTTCTGAATAATAAAAATTACCAGATTCATCATATTTTTTTCTTACATATCCAAATCTCTCTAATTCTCGTATAAGAGAGTAGGTTTGCCATTTAATTGCTTGAGATTGACTCCCAAATCTGATCCAAAGATCTTTGGGTTTGTACCATGTAAGAAGAATTTCGTTCTCAATTAGCAAAAGAAATTCTGATTTTAGCGCATGCTTAATTTCGTCCATCTGAAATTGTACAGTAAAAATGAGGATTATAGTCCTTTTTATGTATTTGTGTTTAATCGTATTAAAGAAAATTGCAGTGATTAGTATTTGACGGATAAGAAATTATCAATAATTCAAGGTTTTGTGAGTGCATTTGCAACGCTGTAAGCAATGAGGATTATAAGCCGTGGATACTTAGTCCTCAAAAATGAATAGTTCTATTCTTTATGGGAATAGAACTTATGAACGATTTAGCACAAAAAATTGGACATGCAATTCGCACATGCAGAGTTGATCAAAAAATTACCCAAGAGAAATTAGCATTACTTTGTAATATTGATCGTAGTTATCTTGGTCGAATTGAACGGGGTGAAGTCAATATCACAGTTCTTAAGCTTTATGAAATTGCACATATGCTTGAAGTTGAACCTCAAACTTTATTACCTAAAGCTTGAGCAAGAGTTCATTCTATTTTCAATAACAATTAAATTCATACATCACCTGTACATTTGACTGAGCAATCAAAGTGGTATAGCCTTGGTCACTAGGGAGTACCTATAAGATTAGGCAACCCCAATTCCGAGGCTCGGCAAGATATGTCCGAGCTTTCGCGTTTTTGTACTCGTGTCTTTTTGAATTGCGAAATGAGGTCTTTTAAGCTTTCATTTCATCTTTTCTATTTTTTCCTGCTCAACATCTTGTAGCTGTTTTACTTTTGATAAGTCGAATGGTTTTATCTGGCTTAGCAATGCTAAATATGCAGCTGATTTCTCGGCATTCTTAGTATCTTGACGTAATTCTTCAATTTCTTCAGGCGTCATTCGGCAGTCATCTGGGAATTTAGACATAAAATATAACTCCAAATTTAAGACATCGTAATTTCAATTAATATTTTTGGGGATTATAATCCTCTTTTGTGCTAATCTTACTTTACTAAATAATAGTAAAAATATTTGGTTTTATATATTGTTGTGGATCATCTAAATGAAAAATATAAATTTATTTACTTTTCTAAGCGTATGTTTACCATTTGCAGGATGTGTAACAGTTAACTCAATTAAGCCTAGTGATGTAAAAGCTTATAACACACCAAATCATTTAATTAATTCTAAGTCTCTAAACGGTAAAGACGGAAATGGTAAGGAATACTTATTTGAAGATGCTGTACCCGATGCCTTAATTCCTTATACCTATATGAGTAATTTATGTGCTAGCCAAGATGGTCGTTTCTTTCAAATGTCTAAGAGCATGTTCCAGTATTTGAGTGGTACACATATTTCTGCTTTGAATAATCAACGGCTTGTTTCAGCCACAGGTACATTCAAATGTGCGGCAAAAACTCCATGGAATATCTCGATTGAACCTATTTCATCTCGTATTGGAGGAATGGGGCAGCCTTTGAACTTTGTCACTCTTAAGACTATGGTTATTTCGGATGATGAAGTCTATCGTGGTGTGACTGCATATCAGTCGAAGAAAAATATTGAAGACAATAAGAAAAAGCAAGCTATTGAACAATACAAACTTGAACAACAACAATTGAAAAATAACTATGAAAGAAATCTCATAACCAATGCTCCTAAACCTAAAGATATTGGTCAAACGATTTGTAAAAATGCAAGACTATCTGAATTTACAGGAACTATTGTTCTAGGGCAGCCAACTTATCGTCAAGTTGATGGTTTGGTCATAGCTAATTTAGAAAGTTTTTCAAATGATCATGTCAATTTAAAAATTAATTTTAAAGGTTGGTTGAATAGTTTCAATCAAATCTCATCAGGAGCAAATGTTCTATATAAACAGACACCGTTAGAGTCGGGGCAAGTTATATGGGATGATAAGCAGGGCTGGTATAAGTGTACTTACTAAATAGTAACTAGAATTTGATGGGGTTTAAAATTTAGCTAATTAATTTTATGTTGTATAGTCAGCTTTTAAAGTTGTTCTTTGTTACTTCTATTAAATCATTGATTAACTATCAAAACTTTGCAAAATTCTTTATTCTAATTATAAAGATCAAATATATGGCTTTAGAATGGATAAGAAGAAACTATCTGAACGAGATATATGTAGTAAATTTATCAACCCTGCCTTAGAACAAGCAGGATGGACTGCACATCAAATCCGTGAAGAAGTGACTTTTACCAATGGTCAAATAATGGTGCGTGGAAAACTACATACTCGTGGTGAGCGTAAACGTGCTGATTATGTTCTTTACTACAAGAAAAATATTCCTTTAGCGATCATTGAAGCTAAAGATAATAATCATAGTCTAGGAGCTGGTATGCAGCAGGCTTTAGCCTATGCTGATTGTTTACAAGTACCTTTTGTTTTTTCAAGCAATGGCGATGGCTTCTTATTCCATGACCAAACGGGTCTATTTGGAAAAGTTGAGCAAGAACTAGAATTGGAAGAATTTCCCTCACCTGAACGGTTATGGAAACTGTATGAACAATATAATGGTTTGACTACTCCTGAATCAAAGCAAATCGTTGAATATCCTTACTATGATGATGGTTCTGGAAATATTCCTCGTTACTACCAAGTTAACGCAATCAATAAAACGATAGAAGCGATTGCGCGAGGGCAAAACCGTATTTTACTTGTCATGGCAACAGGTACAGGAAAAACCTATACAGCTTTTCAAATCATTTGGCGCTTATGGAAGTCGGGTGCAAAAAAACGGATTTTATTTTTGGCAGACCGAAATATTTTAGTTGATCAAACTAAAAATAAAGACTTCAAACCTTTTGGTCAGCACATGACTAAAATTTCAAAACGTATGATTGATAAGAGTTATGAAATTTATTTATCGCTTTATCAAGCAGTAACTGGTTCAGAAGAAGAAAAGAACATCTACAAGCAGTTTAGTCCTGAATTCTTTGACTTAATTGTGATTGATGAATGTCATCGAGGAAGTGCAAAAGAAGATTCATCATGGCGTGAAATTTTAGAATACTTTAGTTCAGCCACCCATGTTGGTTTAACAGCGACTCCAAAAGAAACCAAAGATACTTCAAACATTACTTATTTTGGTGATCCAGTTTATACCTATACGTTGAAACAAGGGATTCAAGATGGTTTCCTTGCACCTTATAAAGTTGTGCGTATCGACATAGATAAAGACCTACAAGGATGGCGACCAGAAAAAGGCAAAAAGGATCAGCATGGCAACGAAATTACTGATCGTATCTATAACCTTAAAGATATGGATAAAGGGCTTGTTTTAAAGAAGCGTACAGAACTTGTCGCTCAAAAAATTACAGAATTTTTGGTGAATACTGATCCTTACGCCAAGACAATTGTGTTCTGTGATGATATTGATCATGCAGAGCGTATGCGACAAGCTTTAGCTAACTTGAACCCTGAACGAATCAAAGAAAATCGTAAATTTGTCATGCGTATTACTGGTGATGATAAAGAGGGTAAGGCTGAACTAGATAACTTTATTAATCCTGAGGAACGTTATCCTGTCATAGCAACAACGTCTAAACTGATGACTACAGGCGTGGATTCACAAACGTGTAAATTGATTGTGCTTGATCAGCATATTAAATCCATGACTGAGTTTAAACAGATGATTGGTCGTGGTACACGTATCAATGAAGAGTTTGGAAAAACTTGGTTTACGATTATGGATTTCAAAAAGGCGACAGAACTTTTTAGTGATCCAGCTTTTGACGGTGAACCTGTTGTCATTTATGAGCCTAAACCAGATGAACCTGTCGTACCACTTGATGAGCCAGATATTGGAGATGAAGGTGATGAGACAGATTATCCTGATGATGATTCAACAACAGGTGGTACTTCTGATGGTGACGATACTGGTGGGGGTGATGGCGAGCCACCAAGAAAATTCTATGTAAATGATGTTGCTGTTAATGTGATTGGAGAGCGAGTTCAGTTTTATGATAACGATGGAAAATTAGTGACTGAATCTCTGAAAGATTATACTCGTCAGCATATTTTAAAAGACTATGAATCTTTAGATGCATTTTTAAGAAAATGGAAAGGTACTGATAAAAAGTCACTTATTATTGATGAGTTCAAAAAGCAGGGCGTAATTTTTGAAGCGTTAGAGGATGAAGTGGGCAAAGACTTTGATCCTTTTGATATGATTTGCCATATTGCTTTCGATCAGCCTGCATTAACTAAAAAAGAACGTGCTAACAATGTGCGTAAACGTAACTATTTTACCAAATATAATGATCAGGCTCGTCAGGTATTAGATGCTTTACTAGATAAATATGCTGATCAAGGGATTGAGCCAATTGAAGATGTAAAGATTTTACAAATTCCTCCGTTTAATCAAATGGGGTCAATCATTGAAATTATTCAGTCATTTGGGTCGGTTGAAGCATATACAAATGCTTTAAAAGAATTAGGAGATCATTTATATGAGGATGCATCTTAATCGTCTGATTGGTACAATTGCCGCCAAATTTTTATTGATGCAGTTGTAGTATGAGCATTTCAGGAACAATTAAATCCATTCAGGATACCATGCGTGAAGATGTTGGCGTAGACGGTGATGTCCAACGCTTAGGGCAGTTGGTATGGATGTTGTTCCTTAAAGTTGTTGATGATCGAGAAAATGAACTAGCAACTTTGGCTCTATTTGAAGGTAAAACTTTTAAATCACCAATCCCTGAGAAATTCCGTTGGCGTAATTGGGCAGCAAATGATGAAGGTATGACAGGAGATGAGCTTAAAAATTTCATCGACAATGAATTGTTTCCTGCATTACAAAATTTAGCTGTTGAAAATGATGATCCACGCGCTCGTGTAGTACAAAATGTATTTGCTGATGCATATAACTATATGAAATCTGGAGGTTTGATTCGTAAAGTCATTAACCAGATTCAAAAGGGCTTTGATTTTAATAAATCTAAAGAACGTCATGCCTTTGGTGATATTTACGAACAATTATTACGTGATTTGCAAGCTGCTAAGAACTCAGGTGAGTTTTATACTCCACGTGCAGTCACAACTTTCATGGCGCAGATGATCGATCCTCAATTAGGTGAATCTGTGCTTGATCCTGCGTGCGGTACAGGTGGATTCCTTACTTCTGCAATTGAACATAAGCGTGAAAATTATGTTCAAACTGCTGAAGATGAGAAGATATTACAAAATAGTATTTACGGAATTGAAAAGAAGCCTTTGCCACATTTGCTATGTACAACCAATATGATTCTGCATGGCATTGATGTACCAGTAAAAATTATTAGAGATAACACGCTCTCTTACTCTTTGAATCATTGGGTTAAAGAAAAGCGTGTAGATGTAGTTCTGACTAATCCTCCATTTGGTGGCACGGAAGAACAAGGCATTGAAAAGAATTTTCCTTCAAAATTCCAGACTCGTGAAACTGCCGATTTATTCATGGTGTTGATCATTCAGCTTTTAAAAGCGCATGGTCGTGCAGCAGTAGTATTACCAGATGGTTTTATGTTTGGTGAAGGCATTAAAACTGCGATTAAAGAAAAATTAATGGAAGATTGTAATCTACATACGATTGTTCGTTTACCTAAGTCTGTATTCGCACCATATACATCGATTAGTACCAATATATTGTTCTTTACCAAAGGCAAGAAAACAGAAGAGGTATGGTTCTATGAGCATCATTTGCCACAAGGTGTAAAAGCGTATAACAAAACTAAACCGCTTCAGCTTAAAGAGTTCGACACTTTAAAAGCATGGTGGGGCAAAGAAGGTGATAATTTTGCGAGTCGTGTAGCAAATGAACAGGCATGGAAAGTATCACTTCAAGATATTATTGGTCGCAGCTATAATCTTGATATAAAAAATCCGCATCAGGTTGAAGAGGATGTAAAAGACCCTAAAGAGCTTTTGGCTAAATATGAGAGCCTTGAGGCTGAGGTTGCTAAAATTCGTCAGCAATTAAAAGCAATTTTAGATGAAGCTTTAGGTCAATAGTTCGGGATGAGTAAAATGACAGATGTTAAAAAACTCATTACTGAGGATTTAGATATTTGGTTAACAGCAGAAACTGAGAAAAAGTCGGGACGTGGACGTAGTTCAGGTTCTAGATATTCAATTTATGGGATTTCAAAATTACGAAATTTGATAGTCCATTTAGCTACTAATGGAAAATTAGATACATATCGACCTAATGAAAACTCAGTAGACCTTGCTTCCTTAGATTTAAAATTTATCTCAAGAAATAGTTTTAAAAAAGTAAAAGACAAAACTATTAGCGTGCCTCATGAAAATTGGATTGTTTCAATTCTAGGGGAAACTATAAAAATAAATTCAGGAGATGGCTTAACCTCAAAACAAATGAATCAAGAAGGTTCAATTCCTGTTTATGGGGGAAATGGTATTGCTGGTTACCATGATTCATACAATGTTTGTGAACCGACCTTAGTTATTGGTCGTGTAGGCTATTATTGTGGTTCAATTCATATTACTGAACCTCAGGCTTGGGTAACAGATAATGCTTTCCTTACAAAATTTTCCAAAGACTGTTTTATAATTAGATATTTAGAACTCTTACTTAAATCAATTGATTTACAAGAAAATTCAAGTGCTACTGCTCAGCCTGTAATTTCAGGAGCTAAAATTTACCCTTTACCAATACTCATCCCACCATTAGAAGAACAACAACGTATTGTTGCTAAAGTCGATGAGCTTATGCAATTTTGTGATCAACTTGAACAACAGCACAATTTAAGCTCAGAAGCACATGATCAATTAGTTGATACATTGTTAAATGTTTTGATTTACTCATCTAATGTTGATGAGTTCCAACAGAATTGGCAACGTATTTCAGAAAACTTTGATCTTTTATTTACCACTGAATACAGTATTGAGCAGTTAAAGCAAACGATTTTGCAGTTGGCTGTAATGGGTAAACTAGTAAAACAAGACCCCAGCGATGAACCAGCAAGCCAGTTGCTAGAACAAATTGCTCAAGAGAAAGCAAGATTAGAAAAAGAAGGGAGGATTAAGAAGTCCAAGCCTTTGCCTGAAATAAGTGATGAAGAAAAGCCTTTTGATTTGCCTAGTGGGTGGATTTACACAAAAATCGCTGATCTTTGTCGTCCAATTTCTTCAGGTTCTACACCTAGCGCAGATAAATTCACACAGTCGGGTATCCCTTTCCTTAAAGTCTATAATATTAGAGATCAGAAGATAGATTTTTCTTATAAAGAGCAATTTATTGATGATGAAATTCATAAAGGAAAGCTAAGTCGCTCAAGACTTTATCCTAATGATGTTGTCATGAACATTGTTGGTCCACCTTTGGGTAAAATTGCAATTATTCCTGATGATTATCCAGAATGGAACTGTAACCAAGCCATAGTTTTCTTTGGTGTTTTAATTCCTGATATTTCAGAATATCTGTATACATATTTATGTGAAGGCTCATTTCTGAATCAAATTGAATTGATTGGTACAGCAGGGCAAGACAATATCTCTGTGACAAAATCACAGAATATTGTTATACCTTTACCACCATTAAATGAGCAAAGACGTATTGTTAAAAAAGTAAATCAACTCTTCTCTATTATTGGGCACTTTCAGGTTCTACAAAGTAAATTACGTAAAACTAAACTTCATTTGGCTGATAGCTTAGTTAGTAGTGCATTGAATGATTCAAACGATAAGAGTAAATCTGAAACTACAGACAATATTGTCCAGTTTGAAAAGCCAATTGAGATAGTTAAAAATTCGAAGCAAAAAAGTACTGATCAAATTGATTTGTTTACAGAAGAAAGTGTTGACGATGATGTGAAACTTTTGTCTTTAGCTGCTGAAATCACGTTTCAATTACATACAGAACCAACTTTTGGTCATTTAAAACTGCAAAAGTTGATCTACTTATGCCAACAACTAAAACATATGGATTTAGCTGCTGATTTTAAACAACATGCTGCTGGTCCTTACGATCCAGTTATGGCACGTTATTTAGATAAAGAGTTTAAAGATCGTGAGTGGTTTAGTTACGATCCTAAGCGGGACTTAAAGTACAAACCTCTCAGTAGATGTAATGATCATAAATCGGTATTTAATAGGTACTTTGCTAAGGATGGATCTGAGATTTATGACTTAATAGGACTTTTTAGAACAAGTAAGTCTGACCATATAGAAATTGTTGCAACACTTTTTGCTTGTTGGTTACGTTTGTTAGAGAAAAAACGATCTGTTACTGAAGAACAGCTTTTGAAAGATTTTTATGCTTGGTCGGAAGAAAAGAATCGATTTAGTAAAGCTGAAGTATTAAATGGTTACAAGTGGATGATGTTACATTTCATAACACCAATAAAATAATTGAAAGGGGAATTTATGTCGTATCAGGCTGTTTTTACAGGATGGGAAAATCTTCAACTGGAGGATTTATTAGTCGCTTATAGAAAAGCTAAAGCAGATTGTTTTTTTGAGAATACATTTCCAACAGCTGTAAAATTTGCTAAATACGAACAAAACTTGCTCGAAAATTTAAATGATCTACTTGCACAACTCAAGAGAAAGAAAGGATTTAAGGTAAATAAAAAGTTGTTAGGTGATTATCGAGTCGTTCCGAAAAAATTAAAAATTGAAAAGAAAAATAATTCTTCTATAGCTCATGTACACTTTTCTAATCCTGAAAAAATATTAGATAATTTATTTTCTGAAAATAAATTAGAACCTTCTTTTCGAATAATCGGGGATTTTCCTGTAGAAACTCATATTATTTCTGCTTTATGGATTAATATGATTGGAGAGAAGTTTGATGAAAAATTATCAGAATCCTGCTATGGTGCGAGGCTTAAACGCATTGATAATGATTCTCCTCTTGGTACATATAAACCTTTTCATATTAGTGCTATAGGTTCTTTTTTGCCTTATTTTCAACCTTATCAAAAATGGCGTAATGACGGATTAAATGCTATTAGATGTGAATTGGAAAAAGATAAAAGTGTGATAGCTGTCTCTTTGGATTTGAAAAGCTATTATCATTATATTGATCCGAAAATTATTTCATCTAAAAAATTTCTTGACTCCTTTGATTTTGAGCTTGATAAGAATGAACTTTTATTTACTCAACAATTAGCTGATTTTTTAGAAAAATGGGCAGTAGAAGCTGCTAATTTTTCTAAAAAAATTTCAGATCAGTCTGAAAGTATAACAGGTGGATTAGCTATAGGATTAACTGCGAGTAGAATCATTTCTAATATGATACTTCATAAGTGGGATAAATTGATTAATGAAAAATTAACTCCAATACATTATGGTCGCTATGTGGATGATATGTTCTTAGTCTTAAGAGATGCGGGGGATATTACAAATAGTGATAAACTGATGAAGTTTTTAAGGGAGCGTATAGGGGAAAAGGTCTTAGTACAAGATGCAGATGAACCTACCAATTGGTCTATTAATCAACCATATTTTAAAAATAATAAAACCCAAATTTGTTTGCAATCTAATAAGCAAAAGTTATTTATTTTGCAGGGGCAAATGGGTTTAGATTTACTTGATAGTATTGAAAAAGATATTTATGAGCTTTCAAGTGAACATCGTTTAATGCCTTCTCCTGATCAACTTGATAAATCAACAGCTGCAAAGGTTTTATCAGCTGCTGGAAGTGTTGGTGAAAATGCAGATACATTACGTCGTGCAGATGGTCTAACTCTAAGAAGATTAAGTTGGTCTTTACAGTTAAGACATGTGGAAACTCTTGCTAGAGATTTACCACCAAAGGTATGGAAAGAGCAGAGAGACGAGTTTTATCAATTTGCTCATAATCATATCTTAAGAGCAGATGTTATTTTTGATCATTTCAATTATTTACCTCGTCTTCTTGGCTTTGCTATTAGTCTGAATGAATGGCAGCAAGCACTGTTAATAGTGCTTAAATCCTATCAAGCACTAGATATTATAAAAAATCGAATTTTTGAACCATTGGGTGAAATTAATGGTACAGAATGTCAGCTTCGAGAAGAAGTATGGAAATATGTTTCGGGTTCGCTAACAATATTATTTATAGATGCAGCTACAAAATATTTTGATCCTAAACAATTATTTAAAGAGAAGGAAACTAAACAAAAGGCAATTGAAAAATTATTTTTTAAAAAATTGATAGATAGCATACATTCTATTAATGACTTATTAATTTTTGATTCAGACATTATTGATTTTTATAATAATGCTCCATTGGTCGCTAAGGCTGATTTAGCTAAAATTCCATATAAAGAAATTTTGAATTTCAAAGAGTCTAAGCAATTATTTGAAAGCTCTTTGGGTGAGAAAAATAAATTAATTAAAATGAAGTTTGAAAAAATCGATTTAATTAGTTTTGATTCACTAAAAAATTTCCTTAAGTCATCATATAAAAAACGACTAAAGTATGTTGAGCAGAGCAAATACTCTTATGAAAATTACATGCCATATTTGTTTCCAACAAGACCTTACACCCCTTTAGAAATATCCGAATTAGCACCAGAATGTGTAGGTCTTTTAACTAATGAAGGAAAAGTTTGTCCAACTAGACCTGCATTAATTTGGGCTAATTATACACAAGCTATGCGAGGCGTGTGGATTAAACCAAGCTTACTAGCAATAGAAAATGATAAGCAAATTGACAGCATAAGAAGAAATCCTGAGTCAAAAAAACCACGTAGATTCTTAAAGATAGGCACAAATAATAGAGACAACGTTATTATTGCCTTAACAAATTTAAAGACTACAGAAAAAGATTGGGCTAGTTCAGCAGCAAATAAACCTAATTTAAGTTTGGATAGATATCAAAGAATATCTAATTTGGTTAATGATATTTTAAAATTAAAACCTAAACCGGATTATGTAATCTTTCCTGAACTATCTATACCATTAGATTGGGTTGATAGTATTGCATCAAGGCTCTGCTCTCTAGGGATTAGTATTATAGCAGGAACAGAATACCGTCACACTGGTACTAATAAACTTATCAGTGAAGCAGTATTAATATTAGCTGATAATCGTTTAGGGTATTCAACATTTTCTAAAATTTGGCAGCCAAAGTTAGAACCTGCTGTAGCTGAAGATAAAGATTTAATAAGTATATATGGTAAAGAGTGGGATTTTGATCTAACAAGACGTAGATGTAAAGATGGTATTTTAAGATCACTTAGAAAGCCAATTTATATTCACAATAATTTTTATTTTGGAGTAATGGTGTGCTCTGAATTGCAAAATAGTAAATCAAGAATAAGTTTTCAAGGAAAAGTAGATGCACTCTCAATTCTTAGCTGGAATCAAGATTTAGAAACTTTCTCTACATTAATTGAATCTGCTGCTTTAGACGTTCATGCATATACGATTTTGGTAAATAATAGAATATATGGGGATAGTCGAATTCGGGTTCCAGCTAAAAAATCATATAATCGCGACTTAGCAAGAGTTAGAGGCGGCGAAAATGACTTTGTAGTAGCTGCTACTCTAGATATTAAAGAATTAAGAGCTTTTCAGAGCCATGCAAAGAGGTGGACTCAAGATAGTGATAAATTTAAACCATTACCTGAAGGATTTGAAATAATACAATCCAGAAAGCTATTACCTCCCATCAAGTAAGAAAAAAATAGAGCCATTAGGCTCTATTTTTTTGAATTAATGTAGTTGATGGAATCTGTAACAATCTCGAAATATGTGTCAAAAATCTCACATCAACTGTCATTCAGCGACGAGATTTTAACTTACCAGCTCAACGCCCCACCGGTCTGATAATCTGTCACACGAGTCTCGAAGAAATTCTTCTCTTTACGCAAATCCATCATCTCAGACATCCATTGGAATGGATTGTTCACACCTGGATACTGTTCAGGTAAGCCAAGCTGAGCCAAACGACGGTTACAGATGAATTTTAAGTATTCTTCCATCATCGCTGCATTCATGCCTAGTACGCCACGTGGCATTGTGTCACGCGCATATTCGATTTCAAGCAAGGTACCTTCAAGAATCATTTGAATGACTTCTTGTTGGAACTCGGCTGTCCACAAATGCGGATTCTCGATCTTGATTTGGTTAATCATATCGATACCAAAGTTCACATGCATGGATTCATCACGCAAAATGTACTGGAACTGTTCAGAAACACCGTTCATTTTATTACGACGACCCATACTCAAAATTTGACTAAAGCCGCAGTAGAAGAAAATTCCCTCAAGTACACAATAAAATGCAATCAGATTACGTAATAATTGCTGATCAGTTTCAGGTGTGCCTGTTTCAAATTTTGGATCACTCAAAGATTGCGTATATTTCAAGCCCCAAGCTGCTTTACGCGCCACACTTGGAATCTCATGATACATGTTGAAGATTTCGCCTTCATCCATACCCAAAGATTCAATACAATATTGATAGGCATGCGTATGAATCGCTTCTTCAAACGCCTGACGTAAAATGTACTGACGACATTCAGGATTGGTAATTAAACGATAAATCGCCAGAACCAAATTATTGGCAACTAAAGAATCCGCAGTCGAGAAAAAGCCAAGATTACGTTTAATAATAATACGTTCATCTTCAGTCAAACCATTTTCAGACTTCCATAATGCAATATCATGGTTCATGTTGACTTCTTGCGGCATCCAGTGGTTGGCACACCCATCCAGATATTTTTGCCAAGCCCATTCATATTTAAATGGCACTAACTGGTTTAAGTCCGCACGACAGTTGATCATGGCTTTATCATCAACTTGTACGCGATTTGCACCCGTTTCAAGCTCTTCCAGACCCACTGTAATATCCAGATTTTTTAAGGATTCAGATGCTCGAGCCACCGAATCGGTTGAATCTGTTGATCGGCTGGTAGCGGTTCCAGCGGGTTGTACATTTGCCACACGCGGCGATGATGGCTCTGCATCAGATACCAGCGGCGCAGTTGGCGCTTTTTGCGGTTCGACGGGCGCAGACTTGTGTTCAGGTGCAGCCGGTTTTTGCGAATCATCTTCGAAATCGTCCCAACTCAGGATAGACATAATCAAATTCTCTCTTCGTTGTTAATATCTTTATTGACACCTTTCTACGAAGATGCCATTACTATACGCTTATTATGTGTAAGCAAAATTAAGTTTTGTCGATAGATGTTCTAAAATTATTCAATAGAACCTATATCCCCACTACTTATTTTGATTACGCTGTTGATTACGAATCTTAAAAAAAGCGTAAACCATAGGCGCGTAAAAGAATAAAAAGGCAAAAATCAGTACAGCTAGACCTAATGTGTAGTTATGACTGAGATGTAACATGATCTTTACCTTTTATTGTGCAAGGAAATATTGTTCTGATATTTCCTTGCGTATTCGTCATTACTGACAAGCTTCACAGTCTGGATTGTCGATTGAACAAGCCATTGGTACTGGTGCTGCCGTCGTGAAACCATCTTCTGCTGTCACTTCAGGCTTTACTTCCTGAGCAATTGCTGCAACAGGGGCTGCAACCGTAGTTGCTTTAACTGCGTTTAATGCGCCAGTATTGATGGTGGATTTCTCAGCCGAGGTTGCACCTAAAGCTCGGAGGTAATACGTAGTTTTTAGACCACGTAACCATGCCATTTTATAAGTGATATCCAGTTTCTTACCGTTGGCACCTGCAATATACAGATTCAGCGACTGTGCCTGATCGATCCATTTTTGACGACGTGAGGCAGCATCCACAATCCAGCGTGGCTCAACTTCAAATGCAGTGGCAAAGATCGCTTTCAGTTCTTCTGGAATACGTGAAATCTTTTGTACTGAACCTTCAAAATGTTTCAGATCATTGACCATCACGCTATCCCAAAGACCACGATCTTTCAATGCGCGAACAAGGTAAGGGTTGATCACGGTGAATTCACCAGAAAGGTTAGATTTCACATACAGGTTTTGGAATGTCGGCTCAATCGATTGAGACACGCCACAAATGTTAGAAATCGTAGCAGTTGGTGCAATCGCCATGACATTTGAGTTGCGCATACCATCTTTTTGCACTTTGGTACGTAAAGTATCCCAGTCCAAACGTTGAGTACGATCCACTTCAAACATACGTTCAGGGCGTGTTCTACCAACAAGGTCTAAAGAGTCGATTGGTAAAATACCTTGATCCCAGAGTGAACCTTTAAAGGTCGAGTAAACACCACGTTCAAGCGCAAGATCACTTGAAGTTTGAATGGCGTAGTAACTAATGACTTCCATCGACTCATCAGCAAAATTAACTGCTTCATCAGAGCCATACGCCAGATTCATTTCGTATAAAGCATCTTGGAAGCCCATGATACCCATACCAACAGGACGATGTTTCAGGTTCGAATTTTTGGCTTGTGGTACAGCATAGTAGTTAATGTCGATGACGTTATCGAGCATACGCACGGCTGTTTTGATGGTACGTGCCAATTTTTCACGGTCTAAAGCGCCGCCTTGTACGTGTTGTACAAGGTTGATCGAACCTAAGTTACAGACTGCAATTTCATCCTGATTAGTATTTAGGGTAATTTCAGTACATAGGTTTGATGAGTGAACCACACCCACATGTTGCTGTGGTGAACGCAAGTTACATACGTCTTTAAATGTAATCCACGGATGACCTGTTTCAAACAGCATCGACAGCATTTTACGCCATAAGTCCTGAGCACGAACTTTCTTGTAAAGGAAGTTTTGCTCTTTAGCAATCGCTTCATAATGCGCATAGCGTTCAGCAAAAGCTTGACCTGTTAGATCATGCAAATCTGGAACTTCGGACGGGGTAAATAATGTCCATTCACCATCTTCAAACACACGTTGCATAAAGAGGTCAGGCACCCAGTTAGCGGTGTTCATGTCATGGGTACGACGGCGATCATCACCTGTGTTTTTACGTAATTCCAAAAACTCTTCGATATCTAGATGCCATGTTTCAAGATACGCACACACCGCACCTTTACGCTTACCACCCTGATTTACGGCAACCGCAGTATCATTGGCGACTTTCAGGAAAGGAACAACACCTTGAGATTTACCATTGGTGCCTTTGATGTAAGAGTTCAGGGCACGTACAGGTGTCCAGTCGTTACCTAAACCGCCTGCCCATTTTGATAGCATTGCATTGTCACGCATGGCTCCATAAATGTTGTAGAGGTCATCACCAATAGTGGTTAAATAACAGCTAGATAACTGCGGACGCAATGTGCCTGAGTTAAATAGGGTCGGCGTAGATGCCATGTAGTCGAAGCTAGACAATAAGTCATAAAACTCGATGGCACGTTCTTCACGATTGGCTTCATTAATGGACAGCCCCATGGAAACACGCATAAAGAACAATTGTGGAAGTTCGTAGCGTATGCCATCTGAGTGAATAAAGTAACGGTCGTATAGTGTTTGTAAACCTAAATAAGTAAACTGATTTGATCGCTCTGGTTTGATTGCTGCTGCAAGTTTGGCAAGATCAAAGTTTAATAATTCTGGATCGAGTAACTCAAGTTCAACCCCTTTTTTCAGGAAGATTTCAAGCGCATCACTTTCAAGCGTATCTTCAGGTAAACCTAAAAATTCAAGACCTTTGGCAACCAGTTCATTACGCAATAAACGCGCAGTGACATAGGTATAATTTGGCTCATGTTCAATGCGGGTACGTGTTGCCATCATCATTGTCGTGGCAATATCGCTCGCTTTCACGCCGTTATATAAGTTTTTAACTGTTTCATCAACAATCGCTTGAACATCAATCCCTTCCAGACCTTCAGCCGCTTTCTCAACTTCTGCTGATAGCGCATCGAGATCTAA
Organism: Acinetobacter sp. FDAARGOS_515; assembly: GCF_003938865.1. Taxonomy (NCBI): domain Bacteria; kingdom Pseudomonadati; phylum Pseudomonadota; class Gammaproteobacteria; order Moraxellales; family Moraxellaceae; genus Acinetobacter; species Acinetobacter sp. FDAARGOS_515. Next base: position 2,140,944 of record NZ_RKIX01000003.1, read on the forward strand.
TGGTTGGAGCTGACCATTGGCATCCGTAATCTGTAAAGTCGGGTGATGATTTGCACCGGCCTGTTGACGAGCGTTAGCGCGTTGTTCACGATAGATGACATAGGCACGCGCAACTTTTTGTTCGCCTGTACGCATCAAGGCCAGTTCAACCTGATCCTGAATCTCTTCGATGTGAATCGTGCCGCCAGAAGGTAAGCGACGATTAAAAGTATTCATGACCATTTCTGTAAGTTGAGTAATACGGTCGTGAATACGGCTTGAATCTGCACCTTGTTGTCCTTCGACCGCCAGAAATGCTTTACCAATCGCAACGGAAATTTTCTCTGCATCAAATACAGCAACTTCCCCAGTGCGTTTAATCACCTGAAGTTGGCCAGGAGTTGAAGTGATTACGCTCATGTCAGCATAGCTCCATTGTCATCTATAGTTATGTTCATTGGACCGTTTCAATCGGGCAAAAAGGTGGCTCGATATTTGAGGAATAAACACAAGACTTAGTGGTTAGTGTTTGTTTTAAACACAAGATACGGGAATTTTAATGTGATATCAATCTTGACATTTTATTAATTTTTTATTCATTCATTATCTGTCTGATTCTGCGATGCATAGCTTAGCAAAGTCCTAAAAAATTACGTATAGATAACTATGTGGATAACTCAAAAAACAGACATTTACAGGCTTAAAAAGCGGCTATAGAAATAATTTGTTTAATATTTATACGTACTATTTAGCGAATTAAGATAAGTGGTAATTTTTAAACCAAAATAATAAAATCACTGAAAATTCAACAGCTAATAAAATTGCAACAAAATACAACTGGCGTGTATCAGTTTGGTGAACAAGGACTTGTTTACAATGTAAACGTGTGTATATTGCTTTCTATGAAGCATGTCTATCTGTCGGATTTTAAACAGATACACTTAAATATATAAATAGGGGCATTGTATGAGCCAGGAAGAAAAGTTACCTAAGATTCTGATTGTTGAAGATGATGAGCGTCTTGCACGTCTAACGCAGGAATATCTGATTCGTAATGGGCTAGAGGTTGGGGTTGAAACAGATGGTAATCGTGCAATCCGTCGTATTATCAGTGAACAGCCTGATCTTGTCGTACTCGATGTGATGTTACCAGGTGCAGATGGTTTAACCGTTTGTCGAGAAGTGCGTCCTCACTACCATTCGCCGATCTTGATGTTAACTGCGCGTACTGAAGATATGGATCAGGTCTTGGGTCTGGAAATGGGCGCAGATGATTATGTGGCTAAACCTGTACAGCCTCGTGTATTATTGGCGCGCATTCGTGCTTTGTTACGTCGTACTGATAAAACGGTTGAAGATGAAGTAGCACAACGCATCGAATTTGATGATTTGGTCATCGATAATGGTGGACGCTCAGTGACCTTGAATGGTGATCTAGTCGATTTCACTAGTGCGGAATATGACTTACTCTGGCTATTGGCTTCAAATGCAGGTCGCATCTTGTCTCGTGAAGATATTTTTGAGCGTCTGCGTGGGATTGAATACGATGGACAGGATCGTTCGATTGATGTGCGTATTTCACGCATTCGTCCAAAAATTGGCGATGATCCAGAGAACCCGAAACGTATCAAAACTGTGCGTAGCAAAGGCTATTTATTTGTAAAAGAAACCAATGGTATGTGAAACATCCATTGTTAGTAAAAATCTCCCAATAAGGTTGATCGAGTGTTTAAACACAGTATCTTCTTACGCATTTATGCGGGTTTGGTGGTCTTGGTTATGTTGGTGGCTTTATTTGGCTACTTGCTGGTTCAGATCATCAATTACCAACGTGCTCAGGAATATCGTGAATCCCTGACGGATGGTATTTCTTTTGTCATCAGTGAAGGTGTTGCTCGACAGCCGGGAGAACAACAAAAACTGGACTGGATTTCAGATGCCTCTGATTTACTTGAACTGCCGATTTATTATGTGGCGTCAAATAAAATTGAGCTTTCCAGAACAGAAAAGAAACGTATTGAAGAACAAAAATCAGTTGTTCGTTATGATGCTGAAAACAGCATTGCTTACGTCATTATTGGTTTGCCCGAAGATAGTCAACATTTCCTTTATGTCAAAGTAGATAAAATTGGTGAGCGCCAAATGAAAGCGCTTCCCATCTTTATTTTGGACTACTTGATTTATTATCCAGGTCAGGAAAAAGAATACATTAATCGTATTCAAAAGCATTTTTCTTATCCAATCACCATTCAGGATGTTAAAGATATCCAGCTGGATTCTGAGCAAATTGGTCGCTTGCGTCAGGATCAAAGTGTGATGTTGTATAAAGACAGCGCTACGGTACGTGGAACCACAATCTCTATTGTTTCTCCAATGCCGAATAATCCGACTGAGGTTTTGGTTTTAGGTCCAGTGCCTATGTTTAACTGGATGCCATTTCAGTTATCGGCAGGAATTACCTTATTTAGCTTATTTTTGTTGAGTTTAGGGGTTTATGGACTGATCTTGCCGCTAGAGAGAAAAATCAGACAGGTACGATTTGCTCTAAATCGCATGAAGTCTGGCGATTTATCTTTGCGGGTGCCTATTGATGGTAGTGATGAGATGGCCAATCTGGCATCGAGCTATAACAATATGTCAGATCATATCCAGCGTTTGATTGAAGCGCAGCGCGAATTGATGCGCGCAGTTTCGCATGAGCTGCGAACGCCTGTGGCACGCGTCCGTTTCGGAATGGAAATGCTGGCTGAAGAAGATGATTACAATTATCGGATTCAGCAAATGGAAATGATTGATAAAGATATTGAGGCTTTAAATACCTTGATTGATGAAATCATGACTTATGCCAAGCTAGAGCAGGGGACACCTTCGCTAGATTTTGAGGAAATTGCTCTGATTGATGTGTTGGATCAGGTTGCGGTTGAAACTGAAGCGCTAAAAACTCAAAAAGAAATTGAGCTGATACCGCCGCCGAATTATGTGATAGCAGATGCAGAACGTCGTTATTTGCATCGTGTTGTACAAAATCTGGTGGGTAATGCAGTACGTCATTGTGATCATAAAGTTCGCTTGAGTGGTGGTATCCGCGCAGATGGAAATGCTTTTGTCTGTGTAGAGGATGATGGTTCTGGTATTCCTGAAGAAGATCGGAAACGTATCTTTGAAGCTTTTGCCCGTCTGGATGATAGTCGTACACGGGCTTCAGGTGGCTATGGTTTAGGGTTATCTATTGTGAGTCGGATTGCGTACTGGTTTGGTGGAACCATTAGTGTGGATGAAAGTCCTGATTTGGGTGGTGCGCGTTTTATTATGCTTTGGCCAGCAAAACGCTTTAATCAAAAGCTTAAACAAAAAAATCTGTCAAAACAAAAAGAAAGCACTCATTAGAGTGCTTTCTTTTTGTCTGATTTGAATCAGTTTATTCTTGTAAGGTCGCATCTGGTGCAATCAGGGCTTTGCCTGCGCGTAAACTGGTTAAAGCATCTTGATCAAAATCGATTAAGAGAAAGTTATTTTCTGCATCGATTTTATAACCACTAATAATTTTTTGATCACCATTGATGGTTTCAATACGATATTCATCCGTAATGTTAAGAATACCTTCTAGATTGGTTGTAGTTGATGCGAGATCCTGACGAAACAGATCATAAATATCACGTAAATCAAAAATTGCATTGTCTGCATCGGGATGCTTTTGCACATATTCTTGAATATGTCGAATGAGCAATTGAGCATAAAGAAAATAGTTTGGCTTATGTGTATAGTGCAGACTCATTGATTTTACTCCTTATTCTTTGTTTTTAGCATACACATTGGCTCAAGGTTGATGTGTATAAAGTTAATTAAAGCATGTAACTGAATTGCAAAGATTTATAGATCTAATTTTATATATTTTCCTCATTTAGAAATTCTGCTTGTTTAATCAGTTTTATTTCAATCCAAATTTGAATTGAAGTAAAAAATACCACTCGAGTTCAGCATGATCTACTTCTTAAAATAGCATGCTCTTTTGAACTTGAGATAGTCTTTTAGAGCTTTAATTTTCAGCAAAATCACCGTTTAATGTAGGCTGATTTTAAGCTAAGTTTGAGATTGAGAGTATTTCTTGAGAAAATAGCAAAATAATTCAAAAAAATACAGGATAAGTGATGGTTAAAGGTGTAATCATGATTTAGGACAAAATTGTCCGAAATATTGGTTAAAATGTAAGAAAATGAAAAAAATAATCATAATATGAGAATTGATTTGATAAACCGATAAATACCAGTGGATTTAGCGTTCAAGCCCTATATTTTCTAAAATTGTCCAAAAAATCATCCTAAAGACTAAGGTACTTCACCTAGCAACAGAAATTAGAAATCAGGTACAATTGGCGGGATTAATTTTATGTTTGGTGTATTTGAAGGCCAATACATACATTCTTTGTTAAATAATAGGCCTGCCAGGAGTTATCCCCGCATGAGTGCCATTACTCCATACGAATGGGCAACTATTGCCTTCGTGATCGGTGTTACATTTCTGTGCGTTTTTATGCTTACCGTTCCCTTGCTCCTAGGGGGTAAATCGTGGGGGCGCGCGAAGCAAGAGCAATTTGAATCAGGTGTTGTGAGCGCAGGTGGGGCACGTATCCGCTTGTCTGCAAAATTTTATTTGGTCGCGATTTTCTTCGTTGTTTTTGACCTTGAAGCACTTTACTTATACGCATGGGCAACCTCTGTCCGTGAAGTGGGTTGGCTTGGTTTTACGACGGTTGTAATTTTTGTTGTCGATTTATTGATTGCTTTAGTTTATGCATTTGCTGTAGGTGCATTGAACTGGGCACCAGCAGATCGTCGTAAATCAGCAGGAATTAAGGCCAAAGTGGGTTCTGCACAGATGAATATTGCTGATATTACCCGCTTCAATTCTATTGAGGAGTTGGTGATGGACCCTACAGGTCACATTCCAGCTCAATCCTCAGGTCGTATGAAGTCTATTTCAGCGACTCAAACCTCATCTGAACAGGAGTAACTCGGGATGAAATATACATTAACCCGTGCGAATCCGAGTGCTGATCAATATCCTTTGCAAGAACGCCAAATTGTCACTGATCCGCTTGAAGAAGAAGTCAATAAAAATGTCTTCATGACCCGTCTGGAAGATGTGATGCATAATGTGGTCAACTGGGGACGTAAAAACTCAGTCTGGCCATTTAACTTTGGGACTTCATGCTGTTACGTTGAGTATGCAACCACCTTAACAGGTGTGCATGATTTATCACGTTTTGGTGCCGAGGTTATTCGTGCTTCACCGCGTCAAGCTGACTTGATGATTGTTGCTGGAACCTGTTTTGTCAAAATGGCGCCCGTTATTCAACGTCTTTATGAGCAAATGCTTGAGCCAAAATGGGTCATTTCCATGGGGGCTTGTGCAAATTCAGGCGGTATGTACGACATTTATTCGGTTGTACAGGGCGTCGATAAAATTATTCCTGTTGACGTGTACGTCCCAGGTTGCCCGCCTCGTCCTGAAGCATTAATCCAAGCATTAATGCTACTCCAAGACCAAATTCAATTAGAGCGCCGTCCACTTTCTGCCGTAATCGGTGATGATCTTAAGCCAGTGTATAAGCCAAAGATGATGCCAGAACGCGATCGCAAAAATGCTGAGCGTATTGCGGTGAAAAACCTACGCTCTATGGATGAAATTAAATAATTATTCATGATGAAGTTTTGATATATCGATTGGATATGTTTCATCAGAAAAATTGACTGAATTTGTATTAAATAGGAAGCCAAGCCAATGGCTGAAACTGACATTGCTATGCCAGAATCGACTCCAGTTGATTCACGCCCAGCATTTGCAATTGTAGAGGAACTCCAAACCAAGTTTGGTGAAAACTTCTACGTGCAACCGACTTGTGAAGAGTTTCCGACTGTCTGGGTTGAGCGCGCACGCGTACAAGATGTACTGATGTTTTTGCGTAAAGTAGAACGTCCTTATGTGATGTTGTTTGATTTATCTGCGGTGGATGAGCGTTTACGTACCCACCGTGATGGTTTGCCTGCATCTGATTTCACGGTGTTCTATCACTTATTATCATTAGAACGTAATAGTGATATTCGTATCAAAGTAGCGCTGAATGAGAATGATATTAACATTCCAACAGCCACCAATATTTGGCCAAATGCCAACTGGTACGAACGTGAAGCTTACGATATGTTCGGGATCAATTTCGAAGGGCATCCGATGCTGCGTCGAATTTTGTTGCCAACTTATTGGGAAGGGCATCCACTGCGTAAAGAATATTCTGCACGTGCGACCGAATATACCCCGTATATGCAGAACAAAGCCAAGCAGGATTTTGAACAGGAACATTTGCGTTTTGTCCCAGAAGATTGGGGACTAAAACGTGGAAATGCCGATGAGGATTTCATGTTCCTGAACTTGGGTCCTAACCATCCATCTGCACATGGTGCGTTCCGTGTGGTGTTACAGTTAGATGGTGAAGAAGTCAAAGACTGTGTGCCTGATATCGGTTATCACCATCGTGGTGTGGAAAAGATGGCTGAGCGTCAAACTTGGCACTCGTTCATTCCTTATACCGACCGTGTCGACTACTTGGGTGGTTGTGCGCAAAACATGCCTTATGTCATGGGCGTTGAGCAGCTTGCGGGTATTAAAGTGCCTGAACGTGCGCAATGTATCCGTGTCATGATGTCGGAATTATTCCGTATCAATAACCACTTGTTGTATATCGGTACGGCGATTCAGGATGCGGGTGGTATGACCCCTGTCTTCTATATGTTTGCCGACCGTCAAAAAATCTATGATGCGATTGAAGCGATCACAGGTTTTCGTATGCATCCTGCGTGGTTCCGTATTGGTGGAACAGCGCATGATCTTCCAAACAACTGGCAAAAACTGATTCGCGATATTCTCGAATGGATGCCAAAACGTTTGAAGGAATATCATACCGCAGCGCTTAAAAACTCAGTATTTGAAGGTCGTACCCGTAATGTTGCTCAATATGATGCAAAATCTGCATTGGCTTGGGGGATAACAGGCACTGGTTTACGCGCCACAGGTATTGACTTTGATGTGCGTAAATATCGTCCATACAGTGGTTATGAAAATTACGATTTTGAAGTGCCGCTTGAATACGAAGGCGACGCCTATGCTCGTGTCATGGTGCATTATCGCGAAATCGAAGAATCGCTCAAAATCGTGAAACAATGTCTGGATAATATGCCATCTGGTCCGTATAAAGCAGATCATCCTCTGGCAGTTCCACCACCGAAAGATAAAACCCTGCAAGATATTGAAACCCTGATTACGCACTTCTTAAGTGTGTCATGGGGACCTGTCATGCCAGCGGGTGAAGCATCTGTGATGGCGGAAGTGGTGAAAGGCGCGTCTAACTATTATTTGACGTCTGATAAATCAACCATGAGTTATCGTACTCGTATTCGTACACCGACCTTTACCCATCTACAGCAAATTCCATCGGTGATTAACGGCAGTCTGGTTTCAGACTTGATCATTTATCTGGCAACCATTGATGTGGTTATGGCCGACGTGGATCGCTAAGGGGTACGCATTATGATGATTTTGACTGATAAAAAGCCACGTGTGAATGTTGAAGGGATTTTGACTGCGGATGAAATCCATGAAATTGAGCATCACATTGATCACTATCCGTATCCACGTGCTGCATCATTGGATGCACTGAAGTGCGTACAACGCCGTAATGGTTGGGTAGATGATGCACAGATGAATGCAATCGCGCAGTTATTAACGATTAGCGTTGCAGATTTGGAAGGTGTGGCGACATTTTATAACCGTATTTATCGCCAACCTGTGGGTCGTCACGTAATTTTATTGTGTGACTCGATTGCCTGCTTCTTGATGGGTGCTGAAACTTTGGCTGAAGCGTTCCAACGTGAGCTGGGTATTCAATATGGTCAAACCACGCAAGATGGCCGTTTTACCTTATTACCAATCTGCTGTTTAGGTAATTGTGATAAAGGCCCAACACTTATGATTGATGAAGATACCCATGGTTTGGTAGATGTATCTTCGGTCAAACAGTTATTGGAGAAGTATGTATGAATACTGAACCAAAACCGATTTATGGCGAAGGTAATCCAGAAACTCATCCGCTCACTTGGCGTTTGAGTAAACAGGAACATGTCCGTAATGCTGATGATTATGAAGCTTTAGAGGGTTACGCAGGCTTCAAAAAAGCCATTGAGTTGAAACCCGCAGAAGTTTTAGAAGTCATTAAAGCGGCAACGGTCAAAGGTCGTGGTGGGGCAGGTTTCCCAGCAGGAATTAAATGGTCGTTGATGGCACCGAATGATGGTGGCCCACGCTATCTCATCTGTAATGCCGATGAAATGGAACCGGGCACATTCAAAGACCGTTTGTTGATGGAGCGTCTTCCGCATCAATTGATTGAAGGCATGTTGATCGCTGCGTATACCCTAGAGGCAACGCAGGGTTATATCTTCATTCGCGGTGAATATATTGAAGCGGCTCAATACTTAAATGAAGCTTTGGAACAAGTTCGTGCCAAAGGTTATTTGGGTGACAATATTCTGGATACAGGCTGGAATTTTGAGCTGTTTGTACACACAGGTGCGGGGCGTTATATCTGTGGTGAAGAAACCGCATTGATTAACTCGCTGGAAGGTCGTCGTGCTAATCCACGGACTAAACCGCCATTCCCTCAAGTTGCTGGGGCATGGGGTCGTCCAACTATCGTCAATAACGTCGAAACTTATAACAACTTACCCGCGATCATGTTACGTGGCCCTGAGTGGTATATCGGTTTGTCTGCGGGTAAATCTAAAGATCCAGGTACTAAAATTTATGGTGCCTCAGGTAAAGTTAAATTCCCGGGACTTTGGGAGTTACCATTTGGTACGACTGCGCGTGAAGTGATTGAAGACTACGCGGGTGGTATGCGTGATGGACTTAAACTTAAAGCATGGTTACCGGGTGGTGCATCCACTGACTTTTTAGCAGCTGAACATATTGATCTTCCGATGGATTCTGAAAGCATCATGAAAGCAGGTTCGCGTTTGGGTACGTGCTTGTTGATGGTGGTGGATGAAACCCAATGTATGGTTTCTGCGGTACGTAACCTTGAAGAGTTCTTTGCGCGTGAATCATGTGGCTGGTGTACACCATGTCGTGATGGTTTACCTTGGGCGGTCAAAGCACTGAAAGCACTTGAAAATGGTGAAGGCAAGATGGAAGACATCGAGCATTTGTCTGAACTCACCAAAAAGTTGTGGATCGGTAAGACCTTCTGTGCCCACGCACCGGGTGCGATGGAGCCGCTTATGGGCGCACTCAAATATTTCCGTAGCGAGTTTGAAGCAAAAGTGACCAATCGTCCTGTTGCCCAAGCCAGCCACGTAGAACAAGTTTAAGGAATTCGACTATGGCTACAATTCATGTCGATGGAAAATCATATGAAGTCAATGGGTCAGAAAACCTGCTACAAGCATGTTTGTCCCTAGGCATCGACATTCCATATTTTTGTTGGCATCCATCCTTAGGTTCTGTGGGTTCATGTCGTCAATGTGCGGTGACTCAGTATGCAAATGCTGACGATACCCGTGGACGTTTAGTGATGTCATGTATGACACCCGCGGCTGACAATACGTTTATTTCAATCGAAGATAAAGAAGCGGTTGATTTTCGTGAGTCAGTGGTTGAATTTTTAATGACCAACCACCCGCACGACTGTCCAGTTTGTGAAGAAGGTGGTCACTGTCATTTACAAGATATGACCGTAATGACAGGTCATGACCGTCGTCGTTATCGTTTTACTAAACGTACGCACTATAACCAAGAGTTGGGTTCGTTTATTGCACATGAAATGAACCGTTGTATCGCGTGTTATCGTTGTGTGCGTTACTACAAAGACTACGCAGGCGGGACTGACTTTGGTGTCTATGCCAATGCTTCACGTGTGTATTTTGGTCGTCCAGAGTCTGGCACTTTGGAGTCTGAATTTTCAGGTAACCTGACAGAAGTTTGTCCAACAGGTGTATTTACCGATAAAACTCACTCTGAACGTTATAATCGTAAATGGGATATGCAGTATGCACCAAGCGTGTGTCAGGGCTGTTCTTCAGGTTGTAACATTTCTCCGGGTGAGCGTTATGGTGAATTGCGCCGTGTAGAAAACCGTTTTAACGGTGAAGTCAATCAATACTTCCTCTGCGATAAAGGTCGCTTTGGTACGGGTTATGTGAACCGTGCAGATCGTCCGCGTCAGCCACAGTTCCGTGTCGGTGAAGCAGTCAGTTCAGTTTCGGTTGATCAGGCACTGGATGAAGTCATCTTAAAACTTCAAGGTAAAAAAGTACTGGGAATCGGTTCTCCACGTGCCAGCCTTGAATCGAACTATGCATTACGTGAGCTAGTCGGACAAGACAACTACTCAACAGGTTTGTCACAAAAAGAGCAAAATCTGGTTGAGCTTGCGGCTTCAATCATGCAAACCGAGGGTGTTTACAACCCGAATATGCGTGAAGTTGAAAGCTATGATGCAGTGTTAATCTTGGGTGAAGACCTCACTCAAACTGCACCACGTATGGCATTATCTGTTCGTCAAGCAGCGAAAAATAAAGCTAAGCAAATGGCGGCAGATCGTCGTACTCCAGACTGGTTAGCAGAACCTGTACAACGTATTGGTCAGGATGAGAAATCTCCGATTTATATTTTGGCAGCGACTCAAACTCGGTTAGCGGATGTAGCAACAGGTGAAGTAATTGCATCACCAAACGACATCGCGCGTCTTGGTTTTGCAATTGCGGCAGCCGTGAAAGGTGAAACCCTGAATGGTTTAGATGATGATGCCAAAGCCTTTGCTCAAAGCATTGCTGACAGCTTAAAAGCTGCGAAAAAACCTTTGGTGATTTCGGGTACTAGCTTACAAGATCCTGCGATTATGGAAGCGGCTGCGCAAGTCGCACAAAATCTAGGCAATGCTGGTCTTACACTGACTGTGCCTGAAGTGAACTCAATGGGTCTGGCATTGTTTGGTGGTCAAAGCTTAGAACAAGCCTTTGCACAAGATTATGACACTGTCGTGATCGTGGAAAATGACTTATTCCGTCGTTTACCTGCACCTCAAGTCAAAGCTGCTCTTGCCAAAGCGCAAAGCGTAATTGTGTTGGATCACAGTGAAACTGAAACTGTGAAACAGGCCGATATCGTGCTTTCAGCGGCAAGTTTTGCTGAGGGTGATGGTACGGTCGTGAGTCAGGAAGGTCGTGCGCAACGTTTCTACCAAGTCTATGATCCAAGCTACTACAAGCCAGAGTATGCCATTAAAGAATCTTGGCGCTGGTTACATGCCATCGAAACAGGACTCAACGGTAAAGCGATTAACTGGACACTATTGGATGACGTGATTGAGTCTGTGGTGAAAAATGTTCCTGTGCTTGAAGCGATTCAGGACGTTGCACCAGATGCAGGCTACCGTGTTCATGGTTTAAAAATTGCGCGTGAACCACGTCGTTATTCAGGTCGTACCGCACTTCGTGCGCCAATTTCTGTACATGAACCAAAACAACCTGTGGATGTCGATTCGGCTTTAACTTTCTCGATGGAAGGTTATGTGGGGCCACAAAAAGCATCGTCATTGGTTCCATTTGCATGGGCGCCGGGTTGGAACTCACCACAATCTTGGAATAAATACCAAGATGAAGTCGGTGGTCACTTAAAAGGTGGCGACTCAGGTATTCGTTTATTTGATCGTTTACCCAAACGTCCTGCACGTAGCTTTGTTGCACCAGCAGCGATTACGGTGAATCCTGAAAGTTTCCGTCTGGTTCCAATGCATCACATTTTTGCATCGGGTGAATTTACCATTAAGACACCTGCCATGCAGTCTCGTATTCCTGAAGCCACTTTTGCTTTGGGTGAACAAGATGCAACTCGTTTGAATCTCAAAGATGGTGAACGTATTTCATTACAAGCGGGTGAAACCACAGTGAGCTTACCTGTTCAGGTGATTGAATATTTACCAACGGGTTATATCGGTTATCCAATTGGTTTGGCACCGACGGTGTCTTTGGCCGAACCTGTATCAGTCGCGGTAGGAGTGTAATTCATGCAACAAGAAATTATGCGTCAAACACCGCTTTGGGCTGAGAACTGGCCAATTGCTTATGCTGTGGTTCAAGCGATTGTGATTATGCTGGTAGTGGTTGTGATTGCAGCTTTAATGTCATTTATTGAACGTCGTCTTTTGGCACTCTGGCAAGACCGTTATGGTCCTAATCGTGTAGGGCCAGGCGGTATGTTTCAGATCGTGGCAGATATGCTGAAGATCATGTTCAAGGAAGACTGGACACCAAAGTTTGCCGATAAATTGACCTTTCGTATGGCACCAGCAGTGGCAATGGCAACTGCGGTACTGTCATTTATGGTGATTCCAATCAGTCCGACGCTTGGCGTTGCGGACATGAGTATTGGTCTATTGTTCTTTATGGCAATGGCGGGTATTGCAGTTTATGCCGTGCTGTTTGGTGGTTGGTCATCAAACAACAAATACTCGTTACTGGGTGGTTTACGTTCTGCGGCTCAAACCATTTCTTATGAAGTGTTTTTGGGTATTTCCCTGATGGGCGTTGTTGCCATCGCAGGTTCATTTAACCTGCGTGAAATTGTGGAAGCGCAACGCGATGTTTGGTTTATCATTCCGCAGTTTATTGGCTTTATGGTATTTGTGATCGCGGGTGTTGCGGTCACGCATCGTCATCCATTTGACCAACCAGAAGCTGAACAAGAATTGGCTGAAGGTTATCACGTTGAATATGGTGGTATGAAGTGGGGCATGTTCTTCGTTGCAGAATATGTGAATATCGTACTGATTTCTGCCTTGATCGTGACCTTATTCTTTGGTGGTTGGCTTGCGCCATTTAACCTTGAAATTCCGTTTGTTCCGCCTGTGTTCTGGTTCATTATTAAAACAGCGTTTTTTATGATGATGTTTATTTTGGCTCGTGGTTCTTTAATGCGTCCGCGTTATGACCAAGTCATGAACTTTGGTTGGAAAATTTGTTTGCCGCTGGCGTTAGTCAACTTACTCGTGACTGGTGCTGTGATTCTGATGAATCAGGCCTAAGACAGCAGGGAGTACAAAATGTATAAAGTTCTAGCTGGAGTTGGGTCAATCGTTCGTACCTTGTGGATGGTCTTTACCCACATTACGCGTAAACGAGACACAATTCTTTATCCTGAAGTCCCAGCAGAGGAAATTGTACCGCCTCGCTATCGTGGCCGTATTATTCTGACTCGTGATCCAGATGGTGAAGAGCGCTGCGTGGCATGTAACTTGTGTGCAGTTGCTTGCCCAGTCGGCTGTATTTCACTGCAAAAAGCAGAAAAAGAAGACGGACGCTGGTATCCAGAGTTTTTCCGTATCAACTTCTCTCGTTGCATTTTCTGTGGTATGTGTGAAGAAGCATGTCCGACCACTGCGATTCAGCTTACTCCAGACTTTGAGTTGGGCGAATATGTGCGTCAGGATCTGGTTTATGAAAAAGAAAACCTGTTGATTTCTGGTCCAGGTAAATATCCTGATTACAATTTCTACCGTGTTGCGGGTATGGCAATTGACGGTAAAGGTAAAGGTCAAGCGCAAAAAGAAAGTGCACCTATCGATGTACGGAGTTTATTACCATGATGTGGCCATTTTATTTGATGGCTCTCGTGGCCATTGTCTCTACGATTCGTGTGGTGACCAATGCGAATCCTGTACATGCTTTACTCAGTCTGATTGTTTCATTACTTGCGGTAGCGGGTATCTTCATGATCGTGGGTGCGCCATTTGCTGGTGCACTTGAAGTGATTGTTTATGCTGGTGCAATTATGGTTCTGTTCGTGTTTGTGGTGATGATGCTGAATTTAGGTCAGCATACTGTGGAACAAGAACGTAAGTGGTTGAGCTCTGAAACATGGGCAGTTCCAGCACTGATGAGCTTTCTGCTCGGTTTGACTTTGGTCTGGATGTTATCAAGTGATTACACGGTACCGGGACAAGTCATGGGTCGTGAAGTGATCGGTCCAAAAGCAGTCGGTCAAGCTTTGTTTACTCATTATTTATTATTGGTTGAAGTTGCCGCGATGTTATTGCTTGCAGCATTAGTTGCAGCATTCCACTTAGGTAAACGTGAACCAAGTGCAGAAGGGGAACTATAACAATGGGCAATATCCCTTTAGAACATGGTTTGATTGTTGCAACCATTCTTTTTGCACTGGGTTTTTACGGTGTAATGGTGCGACGCAATCTTCTCTTTATGTTGATGAGCCTTGAAATCATGATGAATGCTGCGGCATTGGCATTTGTTTTAGCAGGAAGTGCATGGGCACAACCTGATGGTCAGATTATGTTTATCCTGATTTTGACTCTTGCTGCGGCAGAGGCTTGTATTGGTCTTGCGATCGTCCTTCAGTTTTACCATCGCTTCCACCATCTGGATGTGGATGCTGCTAGTGAGATGCGCGGATGAGTACTTTATATTTAACGATTCTTTTTCCGCTGATCGGTTTTATTTTATTAGCGGTAGGGCGCGACAAGCTCTCTGAAAATGTCGCAGCCATTATTGGTGTCGGCTCGGTTGGACTCTCGGCATTGTTTGCTCTCATTGCCGGACTTGCATTTACCAGCAGTGGACAACCATTTTTTGTCCAACATTTGTGGACTTGGTTTAATGTCGGTGGTTTTGCACCGGGTATTACGCTATATCTTGATGGTTTGTCATTACTCATGACAGGCATGATTACGGGGGTGGGTTTCCTCATCCATATCTTTGCTTCATGGTATATGCGCGGCGAAGAAGGCTATGCGCGTTTCTTCTCATATTTCAACCTGTTTGTTGCCAGCATGTTGGTGTTGGTGCTTGGCGATAACTTGGCGTTATTGTTCTTGGGTTGGGAAGGCGTCGGTCTGTGCTCATATCTATTGATTGGATTTTATTATTCAAATCCAGACAATGGCTGGGCTGCGATCAAGGCATTTACAGTAACACGTGTCGGTGACGTATTCTTACTTATCGCATTGTTCCTGCTTTATCAACAACTTGGTACGTTAAATACGCATTATATCGTTGAAAATGCGGCGACAGTGATGACACAAAGCTCATCGCTTTCGATCTGGACCGCTTTAATGTTGTTCTTGGGTGCGGCAGGTAAATCTGCGCAGATTCCATTACAAACATGGTTGGCCGATGCGATGGCAGGCCCTACGCCTGTTTCAGCACTTATCCACGCTGCAACGATGGTGACAGCAGGGGTTTATCTGACTAGTCGTATGCATACCGTGATTGAAATGGCGCCAGCAGTGATGCAATTCATTTCAATTACAGGTGCTGTAACTTTGCTCGTCGCAGGTTTTGCAGCATTGGTTCAAACCGACATCAAACGTATTTTGGCTTACTCAACGATGAGTCAGTTGGGTTATATGTTTATGGCAGTGGGTGCAGAAGCCTATCAGGCAGGTCTGTTCCATATGTTGGCTCACGCATTCTTTAAAGCGTTATTGTTCTTATCTTCTGGTGCAGTGATTTTAGCTTGTCATCATGAACAAAATATTTTCAAGATGGGTGGTTTGCGTAAAAAGATTCCATTTGTATTCTGGTGTTTTGTCATCGGCGGCGGTGCACTTGCTGCGCTTCCAATCGTGACCATTGGCTTCTTCTCTAAAGATGCGATCTTAGGCGCAGTGTATGCACAATCTGTGATTGCAAACTTACCACTTTACAATACCTTGTATTGGGTCGGGGTTGCAGGTGCATTCTTAACATCTATTTATACCTTCCGTTTAATCTGGGTGGTATTTTTTGGCGAAGAAAAAACAGAAGCACATGCTATTCATGGTGTGACTTACTGGGGACCTTTGGCTATTCTTGCATTCTTATCGACAGGTTTCGGTTACTTCTTACAAGCTCCAGTTTTGAAGCTTTTAAGCAGTGCTAATATTCCAAGTTTTGTGATTCCAGAAAGTTTGGAAGCTGCGGTTTCTCACGCAGAACATTTGGCAAGCGGTATTGCGATTGCGGGTTTAATCATAGGAATCTTGCTGTTTGTATTTGCTTACGCGGCAGTTAAATCTTTTGCTCAAAGTGGTTTGGGTTCAGGTTTAGTGCATATTTGTCGTACTGCATTTGGTTTTGATGCCTTGTATAACATCGTGTTTGTAAAACCTTATTTGTTTATAGCAAAACTTTTAGGTCGAGATCCAATCGATAGCATGTGGCTGGTATTGCCTGCCTTAGTGAAAGGCGGCAACAAATTTACGAGTTCACGTCAAACTGGTTTAGTACGTGAATACGCTTCCAGTATGTCGCTCGGTGTCGTCGTGCTGTTGATGATCCTTATCGTTATTCAGGTGGTGGGGAAATAAAATGGAAAACAATTTAATTTTACCCGCGCTGATTTTAGTTCCTTTCATTGCTGGTTTTGTTTGCTGGTTGGTCGATAAACTTGATCAGCATTTACCGCGCTGGATTGCCTTAATTGGTATGCTCGTGACTTTGGGATTGACGCTTGCACTTTGGCAAAGTGGTCAATTTCATTATGAGCTTGGTGCTCGAGTTCCAACGTGGACAGCAGAGTTTAATCTTCCTTGGATTCAGACTTTAGGGATTAATATCCATCTTGCTATTGATGGTTTATCACTCTTGATGGTTGGCCTGACTGCACTACTGGGTGTTTTGGCAGTTGGTTGTTCATGGGGTGAAATCCAGAAAAATGTCGGTTTCTTCCATCTAAACCTTTTATGGTCTTTGGGTGGCGTGATCGGGGTTTTCCTTGCAGTTGATTTGTTCTTGTTCTTCTTCTTCTGGGAGATGATGCTGGTTCCAATCTACTTCCTGATCGCACTATGGGGACATCGTGGTGCAGACGGAAAATCACGTGTCTATGCGGCTACCAAGTTTTTCCTTTATACCCAGATTGCAGGTTTAATCATGCTGATTGGTATTCTGGGTCTGGTGGTCTATGGCTACATGATGACAGGTTCGATCGGATTTGATTACAACTACTTGCTTGCAGTCGCCAACACACTTGATCAGCAAGCACCTGCGGTTGCCTATGCCTTCATGATCTGTATGTTTATTGGTTTTGCAGTGAAATTACCAGTATTTCCACTGCATGGCTGGTTACCCGATGCGCATGCTCAGGCACCGACCGCGGGTTCAGTAGACTTGGCAGGTATTTTGATTAAAACTGCTGCGTATGGTTTACTCCGTTTTGTGATTCCATTCTTCCCAGCGGCTTCGGCACAATTTGCAGATATCGCGATTATTTTTGGTTTGATTGGTATTTTCTACGGTGCTTGGTGTGCCTATCAGCAAACCGATATGAAACGTTTGTTGGCGTATACCTCAATTTCGCACATGGGTTTTGTGCTTCTTGCGATTTATGCCGGTAATATCCTGACCTATCAGGGTTTAATGATCATGATGCTGGCACATGGTTTATCTTCTGCTGCACTATTCATTATGTCTGGTCAAGTCTATGAGCGTCTACATACGCGTGATTTACGCCTGATGGGTGGATTACGTGGACAGCTTCAATATTTACCATTCTTCCTGATGTTCTTTGTGGCTGCTTTGGTGGGTATACCAGGACTAGGTAACTTTATTGGTGAATTCCTGATCCTTATGGGTTCATTTAATAAATATCCTGCGTTCACGATTATCGCTGCGGTGAGTTTGGTCTTTGCAGGGCTATATGGTTTGATTTTGATTCATAAAGCATTGTTTGGTGAGCCAAACCCTGAACAAAAACAGCACTATGTTCAACCGCTTAAAGATTTGAATTTACGTGAGCTTGTTATTTTGATGGTGTGTCTGATTGGTTTGGTCTGGTTGGGTCTTTATCCTCAAACCTTCCTCGACGTATCTCACTCAAGCATGCAATGGTTAGCCAATAGCTATAGTCCTGTACAACCTGTGGTTGACTTGACTCAGCAAGCAGCGACTCAGCTTAGTAATGTGGAGATCCAATAAGCCATGAACTTCACAATGTCTTTTTCTCAGCTTATGCCTTTGGCACCCGTGATGATTGTGGCGTTGACCGCAGTCGTTGTGATGATCCTGATTGCAATTAAACGTAATCATAATTTAATTGCAACAGCTTCAGTGGTGGGTCTAAACCTTGCCGCAGCTTATATTCTCATTACGATGTTTGGTGGTCATTTTGTACCATCGAATGTCATGGGAATGTTTATGATCGATCCGTTTACACTGATTTATCAATTACTCATTATCGTGGCTTCACTTGCATGCTGTACTTTATCGCATGCGTATATTGAAACCTATAAAGATAATCGCGAAGAACTTTACTTATTGCTTTTGATCTCTGTATCAGGGGCAATGCTGATGGTTGCAAGCGCGCATTATGCTTCTTTCTTCATTAGCCTTGAGTTAATGTCGATCCCAGTTTATGGCTTGCTGGCTTATACCTATCAACGTAGTCGTTCACTTGAATCTGGTGTGAAGTACCTTGTACTTTCTGCAACTGCTTCTGCAATGCTTTTGATGGGTATGGCTTATATCTATGCCTATACAGGTTCATTGTCTTTCTATGATTCTGTACAAGCATTATTTAATTCGATTCGCCAACCAATGGTGATTTTAGGGCTTGCACTGGTCATTTTTGCGGTTGCCTTTAAACTTTCACTGGCACCATTTCATAAATGGACACCTGATGTTTATGCAGGTGCGCCAGCGCCAATGGCGACCTTTTTGGCGACCGCGGCTAAAGTGGCAACAATTGGTCTATTTGTACGTTATATGCTGACTTCTGGTGCGATCCTTGTCGATTCACTAGTAACGATTTTAACGATCATTGCCGTGTTATCTATTTTAGCGGGTAACTTACTTGCAGTTCGTCAGGTCAATTTAAAGCGTATTTTGGCTTATTCATCGATTGCGCATTTTGGTTATTTGTTGATTGCTTTAATCAGCATGACCTACGCAAGTTTGGGTAGCGTTACAGTGTATGTCGTGACTTATGTGCTGACTACCATTGGTGCATTCGGTGCGGTTGCGTTAATGTCTAGTCCATATAACAATGTCGATGAAGCTGAAAGTCTTGCGGATTATCGTGGTTTATTCTGGCGTCGTCCTGTATTAACTGCGACTTTAACCGTAATGATGCTGTCTTTAGCAGGTATTCCATTAACTGCGGGCTTTATTGGTAAGTTCCTTGTGGTGATGGCTGCGGTAACGACTCAGCATTGGTTCCTTGCAGCCATGATTATTGTGGGTAGTGGTATTGGTTTGTATTATTACCTACGTGTGATGGTGGTCATGTATATGACTCCGCCTGAGGTTCCTCGTATCGATGCGGATAAGCATTGGGGGCAAAAAGTAGGTGGAATCATGGTCTTGGCTGCGGCTGCATTGGTTTTAATTATTGGTATCTATCCAGATCCAGTGATTAAGCTAGCCTTGGAAGGCGAGATTTTATCACCGTTACATTTTGTGTTATCACAACAGCATTAAGCTTGTGTTTTAACAAAAAAAACCTCCATTCGTGGAGGTTTTTTAATTTTTGTCACTAAAACTATTTATAATATATCAAGTTTAATGTTGTTTTAGGTGTTCTCCCGTGCCCATTCAAGAAATCCGTCATCCTCTGATTCGTCATAAACTTGGCTTATTGCGACGTTCGGATATCAGCACAAAAAATTTCCGTGAACTTGCTCAAGAAGTCACAATGCTTCTGACTTATGAAGCGACAAAAGATTTGCAACTGGTCGATCATGAGGTTGATGGTTGGGCGGGCAAAGTCACGACCCAGCGTATTGCAGGTAAAAAAATTACCATTGTTCCGATTTTACGAGCAGGAATCGGTATGTTAGAAGGCGTACTTAACCTGATTCCTAGTGCCAAAGTCAGTGTACTCGGTTTGGAGCGTGATGAAGAAACCTTACAGGCGCGAACGTATTATAAAAAATTAGTTCCAGATGTCGCCAACCGTATCGCGATGATTATCGACCCAATGTTAGCGACGGGTAGCTCACTTGTTGCTGCGATTGATGTTCTTAAAGCCAGCGGATGTAAAGATATTCGTGTCATGATTTTGGTTGCTGCACCTGAAGGCATTAAAAAAGTGCAGGAATTGCACCCCGAAGTGGAAATTTATACCGCATCGATTGATGATGGATTGAATGCGCAAGGTTATATCGTGCCTGGCCTTGGTGATGCAGGAGATAAGATTTTTGGTAGTGTCCAAAAAGATTAAAAAGACTCCTTTAAAAAGCTGCCAATTTGGTGGCTTTTTTTTTGCAAAAAAGGGATGTGGATTCCAGCTAAATTACTGTTTAAGTTTTTTTAAAAATTAAAATAACCTTAAATTTTTTATAAATATTAAATGGAAATAATTGTTTACTAGCTTAGGTGAATAAAAAAATACAATTACAATTATGGAGATAGTATGAATAATGTTAGTGATAATTATTATCAATTGATATAGGATTGCGCTAATTTTATACAGGGGTACATTTAATGTTTAATACTCAACCCAAAATATTAGCCCGTACAATTTCAGTGATGATGTTTATGGCGGCTGGTAGTAGTTTTATTCACGCTGAAGATATCTTACCGACGATAAAACTGAAAGCTGACGATCAAGAGCAGCAAGGTTATACCGTCAAAAAGTCTAAATCTGCTACAAAAATGGATTTGGCTCTGAAAGATACACCTCAGTCTGTAAGTGTAATTACAAAAGAACAAATCGATGATCAAAACTTAACAAGTGTTGAAGATGTATTGAATCAGACCCCGGGTGTATATGTACAGCGTTTTGGCGCGCAAGGTGCAGTAGGCAATGGGGGAGAATATGTATTTTATTATGCGCGTGGTAAACAAATCGTAAATTATCAAGTTGATGGTGTTATGACAGCACCAGCGATTGATGGCAAAAATGGATCATCTCTGAGTAATTTTGACCCCGCTGTTTTTGAAAACGTGACCGTAATTAAGGGTGCTACTGGCTTGACTAATGGTGCGGGTTATCCAAGCGCAAGTGTAAATTTTAATAGAAAACATGCCAATAGTAGTGTCTCAACTGGAGAGGTTAAACTGAGTGGTGGCTCATGGGATACTTACCGATCACAATTTGATGTACAAGGTGGTTTAAATAGTGCAGGTTCTATTCGTGGTCGCGCTGTGGCATCGTATGGTCAGGGCGACTCATGGAAAGCTTGGGGAGATAATCAGTCAGGGACACTCTATGGCATTATCGATGCTGATATTGACCCTAAAACAACGGTTTCTGTAGGTGGTATGCTGAGTCGTAATAAAGTTACGGGTCTTGGGGTGCATGGGATTGATATGTATGGTATTGACGGTAGCATTAGCCCTTACACACCTAGCTTTAATGCAAATGCAAAATGGGCATATAGTCGGGTTGATACTATTAATCTATTTGCACAAGCAAAACATGAATTTGAAAATCGTTGGAATTTGCAGGCAAACTATAACTATACACAACAGCAAATTAAGTCATTGTTTGGAGTGATTGGTGTAGCCTCAGTCAATTATTCTGATCAGGATGTCATCAAAGGTACAACAACTTATAAAGCACATTATGCATCTCTCGCCGCCTCACAAAATAACTTTAATCCTGAAGAACATAGTTTAGATGTTTCTGCGTCAGGGCCGTATCAATTATTTGGTCGTGAACATGAGTTGATGTTGGGTGCAAGTTATCAGCATATTGAAAATAATAATAACAATTTCTCAGGTTACAACAGTGCTAATGCGGTTGATTTGAGAACGTGGAATGGCGATGTTGCATTACCTAACGCGGCGACTCCTTGACTGATCAAATGTCTATGTTAAATGACAAGTTGCAAATAATCCTAGGTGCACGTTATCAGGATATGGATATTGATTCAATTAACGCGACTACTAAGACATGGAGCAATTATAGCAAAGATAAGATTTCACCAAGTATTGCATTTGTAGTGAAGCCATTTGGAGATAGCTTATCGTTCTATACCAGTTATGTTGAAGCATTAGTACAAGGATCGACGGTTACTTCTACTGCTGATGCAAACTACGGTAATACTTTTGCGCCATTTGAAACTAAACAGTATGAGATTGGTGCGAAATTTCAAGGTGAGCGTTGGCTGCATACTTTAGCAATGTATCAGATTGAAAAACCAAGCACTATGACATTAAATTTGTCGACAAACGATTCACGCTATGTAGCAGGTAAAACTACTACAGTAACAACAGATGGTGCCGAAACTAAATCTAAAGGAATTGAGTATGGTGTATCTGGCAAAGTAACTGATGACTTAATTGTTTATGGGAACTTGGCTTATATTGATACTAATTATGAAAAAGCTGCATCAAATCAAGGAAATACAGTTGAAGGTACACCAGAGTTTACCGCAGGCTTAGGTTTAGATTATCAAATTCCTTTGATTGAAGGATTAAGTGTTAATACTTTTGTTACTTACATTGATGATCAGTATTTAGATTCAGGCAACACATTAAAATTACCAGACTATACTTTGGTTGATTTAGGCGCTAAATATGTAACTAAACTAGGCGGAGTAAATACAACTTTCCGTGCCAATGTTGATAATGTAACAGATAAAAAATATTGGGATGGTGTATTTCAAAGTGGTTTTGCCACAATTGGAGCTGGTCGCACTTATAAACTGGGCGTAACATTTGACTTCTAAATAATGCTTCCTATAAAAAAACCTTTCATATGAAAGGTTTTTTTTATTTATATTTTAAATTCTCAATTCACACGATTTTCACAGAAATTCATAAAGGCTTTTAAACCTGGTCCCTGATATTTTTGACGATGTACCAATACATGCAGTGGGCGAGTCAATTCCCAAAAAGGCGTTTCTAAAATTACCAACTGTCCTTTTTCAATTAAAGGTTCAATGGCAAGTCTAGAAATACAAGACATTCCTAAACCACCTGCCACAATCTTTAAAATTGCTTCATTATGACCCAGTGTAAGACGGATATTGGCATCAGGAACATCCTGTAAAATGGCGTTATCAAAGACTTCTCGCGTTCCTGAACCTTCTTCACGTAAAATCCATTCGACGTTTAAAAAATCCTGAGGTGTTAAAGCTCGATCCAATTTCGCTAAAGGATGGTCAGGCGAGCAGCAGACAGCAAGTTCATCATTCCGCCAATGGATACATTGTAATTGTGGTAAATGACACGAACCTTCAATGAGTGCTAAATCAAGCTGAAATTGATTCACCGCTTCAATCATCTGGCGAGTATTCCCGACTTGCAACTGCAAATGTGCCTGAGGATGAATTTGTAGAAAATCTGCCATCAGGTCTGGGATCAAATAGTCACTGATGGTCAAAGTGGCGCCTAAACGCAAATCTATACTTTGTAATTCACCTTTAGCGGCTTGTTCAAATGCTTCACAACGCCCCAAAATTTCCAAAGCTTGAGGCAATAAAAAACGACCTAGATCGTTTAATTGTAGGCGTTTGCCTAAACGGTCAAAGAGTGGAGCCCCTAATCCATCTTCAAGGTCAGCCAATGCCATACTGGCAGCACTTTGAGTCAGGCGGACGGCATCGCTGGCTTTGGTTACTGTTCCTTCTTGAGCGACTGCCACAAAGACAGCCAACTGACGTAATGTCATGCGCATGAATCAAGCCTTACCCTTGAAAAGTAGTCATAATTTCTGCTGTCATGCTAACATGAGCATACCCTGTCGTGCCATGTTGAAATTATGTCAATTGAGAAATTTAGCGTCGAAAAAGTGTTGTCTGTACAGCGTTGGGCTTCAAATTTATTTAGTTTTACTATGACGCGTCCAGCGCATTTTAAATTCAGCGCAGGTCAGTTTGCCCGAATTGGATTAAAGCTAGGGGATGATTTGGTGGTGCGTGCTTATTCGATTGTATCCTCTCCATTTGATGAAACTCTTGAGTTTTTTTCTATCGTTGTGCCTGATGGTGCATTTACGTCTAATCTGCAACATCTCAAAGTGGGTGATGAGCTTTACTTAGAAAAAATTTCTTATGGTTTTTTAACCTTGGCACGTTATCAACTACCTTTACCTCAAGATTTATGGCTATTAGCTACAGGTACAGGGCTGGCGCCTTTTCTTTCGATGTTGCAGGATTTTGCGACATGGCAGAATTACCAGCAAATTCATTTGGTCTATAGTGTTCGTACCGTTTCTGAATTGGCTTATGTTGATCGTATACAAGAGATTGCGGCAAGTTTTGGTGAAGGGCATACTGGATTTAAGTTCGTTCCTGTGATTACGCGTGATCCAAATGCTGTTTTACACGAAAGATTGCCAGTGTTAATTGAAAATGGTGAACTGGAAAAAGCGGTTGGTTATTCGTTAAATCCTGCAACCAGTCATGTCATGCTTTGTGGTAATCCACAAATGGTTGAAGATACCAAAGAAGCATTAAAACGCCGTGGTTTAACCATGAACCGTCGTGGTGAAGGCAATATTGCCGTGGAAAATTATTGGTGATGAGCTGCGGTTATAGCAGCGCAAGGGCGGTTATAGCAGTGTACGAGCAAAGCAGAGCACGGGTGATTCAAAGCACCCATGTCATCAAATCACATGAACAGATACCATGACTTAAATATGACCCATATAAATATGGGTTTTAATGTACAAACATGTCCATAAATTCACGTAATTCCTGAATGGCTGAATCCAGATCTGTACTCAACCACGTTGGCTCAAAGAATCCCGCATAATGTTCTAAACGCTCTTGTGGAACCACCAGACGAATTGGACATTCTTCTTCAAGTAGACGCCACGGTAGTATGGGAACTTCATTGTCCAGAAATGAATTCACGTTTCGAATATCAATGATCATCGCATTGATACAATCTGGAAAAGGCATCACTGAAAATTCTTCAGTGCGACGTCTAAAATATTCCAGATCACCCCATTTCAAGCTATAGCTTGCTTTATTAAAGCTAATAATTCCGATCAGATGTTCATCACGAGTGTAATGTAAAGAACATTCATGTGTGACGTCAGTGTCTAAATCCAGAGTGACGCTTTGCTGACGATACGACATAAAGACCTGAGCAAAAAAATGGGTGGGCTATTATAGCCTATTTTTATATACAACGCAGAAACAAAGAACACGATAGCGCTATGCTTTTTCACACAATGCTACATAAGTGCTTGTTATGATAAAGAACAATGGAAAATAAAAGAGGGGATTGCGATGACACATGATTTTAATAAACCAACACCACATACTTCGTCACCAGAAGAGACCGAAAAGAAACGTCGTTTGCCAGTTTATATTTTGGCAATTGTGGGAATTTTTTTAGTGGCATTGATTATGTATATGGTCGCTGATCATAAACCAGATGCAAGTGATGCACCACCAGATCATCCAAATCCAAATGCACAACCTGCTACGCCAAATAATTCAACTACCAATAGCCAACAGTCATAAATTGTTATCGATTCTAATTTTTAACAAGCCATCTAATGTGATTAGATGGCTTTTTTGCAATCTTTTACTTCATTTTTGTAGTAGTTTTTATATTGCATCTTGAATAAAAAATAAGCACAAAATATGTTGAGATAGATCACAAATAATATCCATTCTTAAAACCATTTTACAGCTTAACTTCATCAAGACTAAGCCGTGATTAATATAACAAAGAGGGCATGACCTATATGAACGATTATTTTAACAATGAGGCTGCGCAAGCCCATTATGGATTTATGTACTATTGGGATATGTTTCAGCCCATTATCGCGGCAATTGCAGTTTTTATTATTGGTTGGATTTTGGCACTGATTATCGCTGCGGGTGTCAAAAAATTACTCAATTTAATTGGAACCAATCGTCATTTATCGACCGCAACGGGTAAAGCACCAGACTTTGAGTCAATTATTTCAAAATTTATATTTTGGTTTGTGTTGATTATTGCGCTGATTGCTTCGTTAAACGTACTGAATATTTATAGTGTCAGCGGGCCATTTAGTGCCATGATCACCCAAGTATTGGTTTTTGTGCCGAATCTTATTGCAGCGGCTGTCGTGGCTTTTGTGGGTTGGATCTTGGCGCGTTTGGTGCGAGCAGGACTATCCAAAGCTTTGTCTAAGACTCAACTTGATGAGAAACTGAGCACTGAAGTCGGTGTTCGACCACTCAGTGAAAATATTGCAGATATTATCTATTGGTTAATTCTGCTTTTGTTTTTACCTATTGTCCTTTCGATTTTAGGACTCTCAGGTCTTTTACTCCCTGTCCAAGCGATGGTAGCTGAAGTTGTCGGATATCTTCCAAACATCTTTATTGCAGGCGTGATCGTTTTTGTTGGCTACATTTTGGCAAAAATTGTAAGAGGAATTACCGAAGGCTTGGTTAACAGTGTGGGTTTACAAGCTCAAGCTGAGAAAATAGGACTCTTTAAAAACAGCAATATCGCCAATGTATTAGGTTCTCTGGTTTTTGCGCTGATCTTTATTACCGCATTGATTATTGCATTTGAAGCGCTTGGAATTGAGTCTATTTCTCAGCCAGCAACAGCCATGCTCAATGAGATCATGTTTGCGATACCAAATATTATTGCTGCTGGTCTGATTTTGATTATTGCCTATGTCGTCTCCCGTTTTGTCGCAAAACTGGTTGAAGATATTTTGGCAGGTACTGGTGTCGATGATGTTCCTGCAAAGTTTGACTTACAGCGTTTCTTGGGAGCGACTAAAATCTCGCATGTGGTTGGTGTCTTAATCGTATTCTTTACCATGTTGTTTGCGGTTGCAGAAGCAGCGAATCGTCTTGGTTTTGATCAAATTAGTCATCTGGTCGCGATCTTCATTGCCTTCGGCGCCAACATTTTACTTGGTGCTTTAATTCTGGTCGTGGGTTTCTGGTTAGCCAATATCGTGGCAAATGTTGTTCAACGCGGTGAATATAACAGCTCACGCTGGTTAGGTAATTTGGTTCGTATCTTGATTATGGGCTTGGTTCTAGCGATGGGTCTACGCGCAATGGGTATTGCCGATTCAATCGTCAATCTGGCTTTTGGACTCACACTTGGTTCGGTGGCAGTCGCTTTTGCTCTCGCTTTTGGTCTGGGTGGTCGTCAACCTGCGGAACGTGTTTTGACCGATCTTATTGATAAAGCCAAAGCTGAGGGAAATAAACCCAATCCAATTGCGAAAACTCAATCAGCGGTTGTGGTTGAAACACCTGTAGCATCATCGCCTGTTGCACCCTCAGAGGCGGCAACGGATCATAATGTTCCAACCACGTTTGATGTAGACCCAGCTCATAAACCTTTAAATAACCCTTATGGTTCTAAAGGCGAAGGTGAGGATGATCCAACATCAAAACCCGATGATCAACCGAAATAAGTTTTGATTTTTGCACCAGAATCGGCCACTCTATCCAGAGTGGTCGTTTTTTTAGATCGTTAAAATAGATTTTTCATCACTGTTTCGCCTGCTTTATTTTCTCTCTAAAGAAGAAATAAAAAGGACGTATGAAAGAAATCTAATCCATGAGTCATAAAAATAATAGAGGAGTGAAAGATGCAAAAGCAGCCGAATCGTTTTATCGCCCCGATTGTGATTGCGGGTATTACTGTCGGATTTTTGGTCAGTGCTTATAAGTTTGTATTTGCCAAAAATAAAGTGACACAAACAGAAAAAACAGGTGTAGATGAAATTCCTTCAATCGAAGCCAATCAGATTGATGCTGCACCATAATTTTGATGTAATTTATACATATTGTGCAGCGGCATAGGCCGATGACCATGCCCACTGAAAGTTATAACCGCCTAAATGTCCAGTCACATCTAAAACCTCACCAATAAAATAGAGTCCTTGAACTTTCTGGCTCTGCATGGTTTTGGATGAAATTTCAGCGGTGTCTACTCCACCCAAAGTCACTTCGGCGGTACGATAGCCTTCAGTCCCTGAGGGTTTCACTACAAAACCATGAAGCTGCGCTGCAATCTGCTCTAAGTTGCTATCACTCAGTTGAGCAATCGCGGTTTCTGCATAGTTAGGCCAAATCAGTTGTTGTAACTCAAGCACAATGCTTTTTGCGGTCAGTTCGGATAATAACGTGCGTAACAAGACTTTGGGTTGCTGCTGTTTTTTTTGTTTCAAATAATCAGCTAAGTCTTGGGTAGGAAAAAAGTTGATCTGAAAAGATTCACCTGCTTGCCAATAATTCGAAAGTTGCAGTGAACTTGGACCACTTAAACCACGATGAGTAAAGAGTAGTGCCTCGGTAAAACTGTTTTTATCATTGGAAAGTGTCACCTCCAAAGCATTCCCACTCAGGCGTGTGGTTACTTCTTTAAATTGATCAGAAAAAGTAAAGGGGACTAATCCTGCGCGAGTTGGAAAAACTTGATGACCAAATTGTTTAGCTAGCTCATAGCCAATTCCTGAACCACCTAGTGTTGGAATTGAAAGGCCACCTGATGCAATCACCAGAGATTCACAAGTAAAGCTTGCGTGTGTGCTTTGAACTTCAAAAAGTTGATGGTCTATTTGCTTAACAGTTTTTACTTCACAGTCCGTTTTTATGTTGACCAGTTTCGTTTTATCGCATTCAGCTAAAAGCATATTTAAAATATCTTTGGAACCATTTAAGGTAAAAAGCTGTCCATGCTTACGTTCTTCATAGGCGATGCCATAGTCACAGACCAAGCCGATAAAATCCCAATTGCTATAACGTGATAAGGCCGAAATTACAAAATGTGGATTATGTGAAATAAAATTTTCAGGCTCGACATAGAGGTTAGTAAAGTTACATTTACCTCCGCCAGACATCAGGATTTTTTTCCCGACTTTGTTGGCTTTTTCGACCACTAAAACTTTGCGTCCACGCCGTGCAGCCTGAGCCGCCAGCATTAGTCCAGACGCACCTGCACCCAGAACAATGACATCGTAATGCATGGACATAAATTTACTCAGCGTGATAAAAGCGCGACATTATAAAAGATTTTGCCTGCCCTGTAATCCACCACTATGAATTGCTAAAATTCGGGTATGAGGAGGAAAATATGCTTTTTCGATGAGATCAAAAATGCCAAATAGCATTTTTCCTGTATAAATGGGCTCAAGTGGAATTAGATATTGTTTTTCGAAAAGCTGAATAAACTCGATTAACTGAGCTGAAGTCTTGGCATAACCGCCACAACAATACTCATCTATAATCTTCCAATTGTTCTTTGCGGTAAGATGGGCAACGTCATGCGTTAAAAAATCGCCTTTTAATGCAGAGAAACCCAAAATATTTTGATTGAAGTGACTTGATTCAATCAATCCTGTGATCGTGCCGCCAGTTCCCACCGCACAACAAATCACATCGTAATTTTGTCGATCTTGTTCGCTTAAAATTTCTTTGCAACCTTGAATGGCAAGAGAGTTTGTTCCGCCTTCTGGAATAATATAGGCGTTTGGAAATCGAGATTGTAATTCCGCCAAAAAATCAGGTTGCTCTTTATTACGATAATCCTGTCGATTGATGAATTCGAGTTGCATGCCAAACTGCGAGGCAGTGCACAAAGTGTGATTTAAGTGTTGATCAGCCAGTTCTTCACCACGAATGATGCCAATACTCTGAAAACCAAAATAATGGGCTGCATAGGCTGTTGCCGCAATATGATTAGAAAATGCGCCACCAAAAGTAATCAGGGTATCCAGCCCCAGTTGTTTCGCATGCTGTAAGTTATATTTCAGTTTATAAAATTTATTGCCTGAAATATGTGGATGAATGAGATCCAGACGTTTTAAATCAAGATGTATGTCAGGCTGATCTATGAGAGTTTGATATCCCACAGCTTGTGCAATAGCGTTGAACATAGAAGACAGCCTGAATTAAAACGTCATATCAATAAGAAAAATAGCTAGTCCATAGCCTTGGATGATGTATCTACCGAAGTGATCACCGACATACCGGGACGTAAGCGTTCCAAGCCTTTTTGATTCGGATCAATCGCAATCCTTACAGAAATTCGCTGTACCACTTTGGTAAAGTTACCTGTCGCGTTATCCGCTTTGAGTACACTAAACTCTGAACCCGCAGCAGGGGAAATTTGCTCAACATGACCTGTAAATTTCTGATGATCTAAGGCATCGACGGTGAAAGTGACTTTTTGCCCAATTTTCATATTGGCGATCTGAGTTTCTTTAAAATTGGCAATCACCCAAGTTTGTTGAGGAATCAAATACAATAACTGTGAACCTGCTGCGACATATTGCCCGACACGTGGATTGACTTCACCTAATTGTCCATCCATTGGCGCAGTAATCACACTATAATCTTTGGTGGTCGTTGCCTGATCCAGTTGTGCCTGTGCATTGGTGACTTGCGCTTCTAAACCTGTTTGTGCGACTTGCGCGGTTTTTAGGGCTTCCTGTGCAACATTTACATTGGCCTGAGCTTGTTTGAGTAACGCCAGATTATTTTTTACATCTGCTGCGGCTTTATCACGTTCTGATTTAGAGGCTGCGCCGCTATCGCCCAGTTGTTGGTAGCGTTGTAATTGTGTCATCGATAAATCATATTGCGCCTGAGCTTGGTCAACTTTAGCTTGAGCCGCAGCAATATCGGCTTGCCGCTGAGCAATCGTCTGAGTTTGATTGGCCAGACTATTTTTTGCTTGTTCAACCGCAGACTGTGCTTGCGTCACTTTTTGGTCATAAGTTGTGGCATCAATATGCATCAAAGCTTGACCTTTTTTGACGTAGTCAAAATCTTTGACCAGTACATCTTTGATATAACCATTAATCTGTGACGAAAGGACAGTGGTTTTACCTTTGACATAGCTATTGTCAGTTTGCTCAATGGCAGTATGAAATGGCCCAATACGCCATGCCCACATAATGAGTCCTAAGCCGACCAACAGCACGATAAACATGATTGCCAATGTCGATTTTTTGGTTGGAATCAATTTCCCGACGCGCTGGACAGGTTTGAGCGGTGCAGGTTGTGGCGTGGCAGAAGATGTCGTTCCAGATTGAGACTGATTTGTTTGATTCGAATCAGGTTCATTCTGTGGATTGGTTTTTTGCTCGTCACTCATAAATTATACTCAAACACGCCACTTAGGATGATGTCGATGAGGCAGTCAGTTTCTCACGATAAGTAAGATACTTCGCCCAGATAATATTGCACAATCCCCAAAGGAATAACACAATCGCCACGATACTATTAAAATTAATCACATCGTTATAAGCTCGGACTTGAGCCTCACGATTTGCAGTTTGCGATAAGGTTTTGGTTGCCTGTAATTGATCCTGAACAGGATCGGCAATGTTGGGGCTAAATTTTGCCTGATATTGTTTTAAACGTTGATCAATGGTTGGATCAGTTCGTTCCAAATTACGACTGATGTCCATTTGATACACTTGGGTTTGACGTTTTTGATAAGTATTATAAAACGATGAACCAATCAAGCCACCAAAGTTTTGTGTGGCAGAAAATAACACGATAAATGTCACCACATGTGCTGGGCTTTCCTTCAAAGCGCGCCCAAATCCCACCAAAAGTAGGGGACCAATAAATAATCCATTGGCAAAGGCAATCAGAAATTGACTGTGATAGAAATTTTGTGGACGAATATCACTGGTCAAATGTGCATCCAGTTTACTGGCGATCAAAATCAAAAAGGAGGCTAAAACCAGATGTAATAATGTTCGTTCTCGAGAAAATGTGACCGCACTAAATAAAACGCCTGCCAACATCCCAAAAAAGATCACGCTATATAGCCCAACAAATTGATCTGGCCCCATGCCCATGGTTTTTAGAAAATTCACCGCGGCATAACTTTGTTCTGACAATAAAAAGCGCAGACACAACGCTCCAAACACAAAGCGTAGCACGGCAAAAGTACCTAGCCAGCGGGTCATAATCAGGGGGTTACTACGATGATGTTCATAAATAAAGCCAAACACCAGTAATACAAAACCCGTCATTAACACATAAGCCAGCCAAGGCGAATCAAACCACCACAGCAAAGGTCCTTGTGTTAAAACCGCGCAGATGCAGGCGAAACCCGGTGCCAGCAATAAAAAGGTAACAATATCTTGTCGTTCAAAAACAGCAATACGTAAACTACGGGGTAACTTGAGGGAAACCACCATGGCATAGCAACACACTGCCAAACCTAACTCAAACGTATATAAGACCGTCCAGTCGTTGACCGTAACCAATGCAGGCGAAATGATCCATGCCAGTGGTACACCGAGTTGACCGAAGCCGAAGCCAATATACAGACCTCTTAAACGGTGTTCTTTGGTAAAGCCCTGCATGATGTAATACATACCCAGAGAGCTAAGTGGTGCTGCAACCATCCCACTGATAAAACGTACAAAAATAGCCATGTGATAATTTTGTACGAAAATATGCAGGATCATCACTGCGATAAACGCAAGCAGACCAATTTCAGTAAAGAGGCGTAAACCATATTGTTGTCTGGCTTTAAACAAAATGAGGTTAGAACTGACATTCGCCATGACATAAGCCGCAGGAAGCCACGCACTTTCAACAGGCGTTAGTCCATATTCACCCTGTAACTGAGGTAAATTAGCGGTAATAAAACCATTACTTAGCCCTGCGGTGAGGGCAATAAAAGTTCCAATAATAAAATATAGATATCTTTTATGAGAGGGATGTTCAATTGAAGGCGGCGAACCCGGTAATACGGGACGTTCATCATCTGTCCAGTCTGGTGGTGTTTCCAGATAACGCGGACTCTCAGCCATGATACACCCCGTTATTCAAACAAATGCCATTGAGTAATAACTCGACTGCACGACTGGCAAATCGAATTCTTTGTGTTTCATCATGTCCGCGAAAAGACGACGACAACATGGAAACAATGCTACGGTAATCTTCAAAATTAAAGTCAGGACGACAAATTCGTTTTTCAATCGCCCGATCAATGAGTGGCTGCACAATCTGTTGATGATGCTGTATCAGTGAAATCAGCACTTCATCGTGTTGGTCCAGCACTCGCCAATACTCCATCAGAGCCGAAAGATTATTTAAATTATGGACATGACTTTTAATTAATCGAATTAAACCATCATCGTACATACGATATTGTTCCGCACGAAGTTCCAGATGAGAAACGGCTTGCTCAAGTAAGGCATAGACTAAAGCCTTTCGGTCAGTAAAGTTTCGATAAAAAGTTGCACGCCCCACACCCGCATGGTCGATAATGACTTGTAACGGAACACTCATTCCATGAATTTTAAACATCTCAACCGCAGCTTCGAGTAAATCTTCCCGATTTTTAGCTGCACGTTTGATATGTTTACTCATAGAGGGGGGATGCTGAATTTGATCGATATATTTTACGGACGTTTTTGTCCGATCTTCCAGAGAAATTATTATCAAATTGTAAAAAATAACTAAAAGTTATTAATAATTAAAAAATTCATTATTTTATTTTTTATATTCTTCAGATTAAGCTCAACATAACTACTAATGAGAAGATCAAGATGACCACTCAATATGAAGTGAATCAGCAACAATATCAAGACAAAGCAAAGGCTTATCTAAATAGTTCAGTCCATGCACAAGGAGCAGAATTTGACAAAATACGTGAGGTTTTACAGCAACAAGCTTTTCAACGTGTTTTAGATTTAGGCTGCGGTGGCGGGCATGTTACGTATCATATTGCGCCTGATGTGGAGCAGGTGATTGCTTATGACTTAACTGCTGAGATGGTGCAATTGGTGGTTGAACAGGCGAAGGTGCGCGGATTAAATAATGTCACAGGACAGCAAGGTGCAGCAGAACAACTTGATTTTGCAGATCAGAGTATATGTGCGGTTGTGAGTCGTTATTCTGCACATCATTGGCAGAATGTTTCACAAGCAATGAGTGAAATCTATCGTGTGCTTAAGCCGCGTGGAAAAGTGATATTTGTTGATATCTTAGGGAATCAACAACCTGTACTAGATACCTTTTTACAGAGTATTGAGATCATTCGTGATCCAAGTCATGTTCGCGATTATTCTTTAGCTGAATGGATGACATTTGCTGAGCGTGCCGGTTTTAAAATTGAGCAAATGCAAAAACAAAGTTTGCAGTTAAATTTTGCAAGTTGGGCCGAGCGAATGCAAACCCCAGCAGAAGCTGTGGCAACATTACGTTATTTACAGCAAAAAGCATCGGATGTGGTAAAAAATTATTATCAAATACAGCCAGATGGTTCATTTCAAAGCGAAGTCATGTATTTGGTTCTTACAAAGCCTGAGTAATGCGTTAAAATTCATGTCTATGATCACTGACGCTATGGATACCCACGTGGAAAGTTTGTTGCCTTTATTTTCTATTGCGATGGCGCTGATGTTAGGTGCAATGAGTCCTGGCCCAAGCTTTATCTATGTGGCGCAAAACTCGATTGCTAAATCACGTAAGCATGGTTTATTTACCGCTTTGGGGACTGGCACAGGCGCGGCATTTTTTGGTTTACTGGCAGTGATGGGTTTACAAGCGATCTTATTGGCTGTGCCATCGGCCTATCTCATGCTAAAAATTGGTGGTGGGCTATATTTACTTTGGCTGGCTTATAAGATTGTAAAACATGCTAAATCACCGATTGAGATGGATGCCCAACAGCAACAAACTATGACTTATCAAAGTGCCTATCGTTATGGTTTGATTACACAACTGAGTAATCCAAAAATTGCGGTGGTCTTGGCCAGTGTATTTACCGCCTTATTACCTAAAGAAATTCCAAATTATTATTATGTGGCTTTGCCTGTGATTTGTTTTGTAATTGATGCAGGTTGGTATTCGCTCGTTGCCTTACTTTTATCGTCTGAAAAACCGCGCCGTGTTTATATCAAAGCTAAAACTTTGATTGATCGAGTAACAGGTGGGATTGTGACGGTATTAGGCCTAAAACTTATTTTCTCAAGTCGTTAAGCTAAAATATAATATGGTGGGCATATTGTCAGTACGTGGTGGTCATTCGTCACGTGTTATAGATCATATATGCAATGTGCTGCGCCTAAAATGTAAAGATTTGGCGAAGCAGGCGCACTACCTCTATCAGACGGTTTGTGAATTTTAGACCTTACAAACCGTATAAAAAGGTCGTGTACTCGCCCAATATGCCCAGATTGATCATAGTCAGTTTATTCCCCTAAATCTATCTGACAGTTGGATGCCTGAATTTCAAGATTGATTAAACGTAAACTTTGACTGATTTCATCTGCTTGTTTTTGTAGCTTAGAAACAGAAACAGCTTTAATCCATTTAATTTCACGAACACTATAACGATCTGTATCTTTTTGCGTATTGTCTATTGCTTGCTGAATGATTCGATGTTCAGCGGTAAGTTGATCGCGCTGATTGAGGATATCGAGTAAAGCTTTTCCATTATTGGCTTGCGCTTGCGCATTGGTTTGATGGATTTTTTGTATAAGTTGAAATAATTGTTTATTCACCAGAACAGCTTCATCTATAAGTTGTTCTGGATCTTCACTGGGTGTATCTCCATCTTGCACGAGTACATTTTTATGAATACGTTGCTGCAAGGAAAGGAGTTTTTTCTGCAAATCACTTCTGAGCAATAATGCTTCTGCAAGCTTCATAAAAACTCAATATATGGGTCTAAAAAGAATGATCATAAAATGAAAAAACATCGCTGTCCGTTTCAGAACGTATATATTTGCATTTGAATAATATAATTTGAAATGTTTTTTTGCTCATAATTTAAACAGGTTGTGATAATCTGACGATAAAAATAATGAAAATAATCAGGTGGTCGTATGAAAAGGATATTTCTATATGTCTTGGTTGTGAGTTCCAGTGTTGCTGTGATGGGATGCGATATGAGGGCAAAGGTTCAGAGCGAAAGTATTCAATCTTCTACATCCGCGCGAAGTATGAGTATCGCGGGAATGCCTGTCTATGACAAAGATTTTAAATTAGCACCATTATTGGCAAACGATACTCACCTTAAGCAAAATCAATAATCAAATTTAAAAAGCAAAAGAGACGTTTCAACGTCTCTTTAAAAAAATTTAAGCCGCTAATAATTTCTTGGCAGCTAAACGATGTTCAGCTTGTAGCTTTTCAATATCAACACTGAGTAATTGACGTTCTTTAACAATCCACTTGCCGCCGACCATGACATGTTCAGCTTGATCTGCCCCGCACAGCAGCAATGCTGCAATTGGGTCATGACTTCCTGAAAATTTTAGTTCATCCAGTTTATATAAAGCAAAATCAGCTTGATGACCAACTGCGATTTCTCCCAGATCATGTTCACGGCCTAATAATTTTGCTGAACCCTGAGTTGCCCAGCCGAATGCTAATTCTGGGGTAATTCGTTCTGCACCATATTTAAGACGTTGCAAATACATGGCTTGACGAGTTTCTAAAATTAGATTTGAAGCATCTCCAGAAGCAGAGCCATCAACACCTAAACCAATCGTTGCACCCACCTGCATTAAATCAAGAGTTGGGCAAATCCCAGAGGCGAGACGCATATTAGAATGCGGACAGTGACAAATGCCAACGCCTGCCTGACCTAAACGTTGTATTTCCTCAGCATTAAAATGAATGCCATGCGCGAGCCATGTTCGATCGCTTAACCAGTCAACGCTTTCCAGATAATCTACCGTTCTCATGCCAAACATTTGTAGACAAAAGGCTTCTTCATCTAGCGTTTCTGCCAGATGAGTATGCAAACGCACATCTAGACGCTGCGCCATTGCTGCACTTTCTCGCATAATCTCTGGTGTGACTGAAAAAGGAGAACATGGTGCAAGCGCAATATTGACCATGGCATCTGCACCACGCTGATGGTATTTCCCAACAAGACGTTCTGAATCCAGCAAAATTTGATCCATCTGTTGTACTGTCTGCTGTGGAGGTAAACCGCCTGATTCTTCACCCAAGCTCATAGAACCACGCGTCAGCATCACACGAATCCCTAACTCTTGTGCTGCTTGCACTTGGATATCAATGGCATCGGTTAATTGTTGTGGAAATAAATAATGATGATCGGCCGCAAAAGTGCATCCAGACATGACCAATTCTGCTAAAGCCACTTGGGTAGCAAGATGTAATTGTTCAGGCGTTAATTTTGCCCAGACAGGATATAAATTTTTTAACCATGGAAATAATGGTGTATTCACCACAGGCGCCCATGCACGAGTTAATGTTTGATAAAAATGATGGTGGGAATTGATCAACCCTGGAATAACGACACAATCTTGGGCATCAAATGTTTGATCGACAGGTTGAGTAGGGGCTTGGCCTTGTGCAACCAGTTCAATAATTTGACCATTTTCAATCACAACGCCATTCGTTGCATCCTGCTGATTGGCGGTAAAAATAGCAAGTGGATGTTTGATCCAGAGACGTGACATAGCAGATTTCGCTCAAATATTTTTATATTTGAAAAGCAATGCGTGTACCAAGATTCAGTTTTTACACCATGCTAGATAATTGATATAAATCAATAGATATAGTGGGATATATGACTATGGGGCGCTATTCTCATCAAAAAAAATGCCAGTCGTTTTAACTCGACTGGCATTCCACAAAGTACGGGTTTGAAGCAAATGATATCAGGAGTGATTTTCAGCAGTTGCAGCGACTTCTGGTAAATTACTCACTTGTGGCTTTTTTCCTACATGTAAGTGATTGAAGAACAAATTAAGCAGAACAGCCATGATACAGGTAATACTGATACCAGAATGAAATAGGGTTTGTACTGCATCTGGCATTGCATGGAAGAAATCAGGGCTAATCAGTGGAATGAGACCTGCTGCAAGTGAAACGGCGACGATAATTAGATTAGATTGAACTTGATAATCGACTTTAGACAGGGTACGAATACCACTGACTGCAACACTACCAAACAACACCAAACCAGCGCCACCCAGTACAGGCATTGGAATAGAAGCAACGAGACGACCAAATACAGGAAGTAAACCCAAGACCACTAAAATTCCACCCGCAGTGGCAACTACAAAGCGACTTTTGACTCCTGTAATGGCAACCAAACCTACATTTTGTACAAATGCACATTGCATGAAGGCACCAAAAAGAGGAGCAAGTGCGGATGAAAGCATGTCTGCACGTAAACCATCAGCGATACGTTTATTGTCAACTTGGGTATCTACAATTTCACCAATTGCGAGCAAACTAGCTGTGGTTTCAGTCAAAATCACAATCGTAACAATACTCATGGTTAAAATCGCAGGCCATTCAAACACTGGCATACCAAAGCCTAAAATATTAGGCAATGCGACCCATGCACCATCACTGACTTTAGAAAAATCAGCCAAACCTAATGCAAACGCAGCAATCGCACCACAAAAGATGGAAAGTAGAACGGCTAAACGTTTGATGGCTGGAGTACCAAATTTGGTGAGCAGCAATAAAACAAATAAGGTAAAAGCTGCCAAACCTATATTTTCCATTGAACCCCAGTTCGCAGCTTTAGGATTGCCACCCATCATCCAGCGAATCGCCACTGGTAAAAGTGAAATTCCGATAATGGCAATAATGGAACCTGTAACGATTGGCGGAAAGAATCGTACAATTTTGGAAAAAAATGGTGCAATAATGATCCCGAAAATCGAACTCACCATAATTGCACCAAGAATGGCCTGAAAACTGCCCCCATTTGAACCAATTGCGATCATACTGGCAACGGCTGCAAAAGAAGTCCCTTGTACAATGGGAAGTTTAGAACCGAACCATTTGAAACCCAGCGTTTGCAGTAAGGTTGCTAGTCCCGCCACTAAAATAGAAGCAGTAATGAGCAAACCAATATCTGCCTGAGATAGCCCAATACCAAGACCTACAACCAGTGGTGCTGCAATTAGACCACCGTACATGGTCAAGACATGCTGAAAACCATAAGTTAAGTTTTTACCCATTCCAAGATGTTCATGTTCTGGAGATGCGGTTTTAGTTTCATCGTTCATATCAAACCCTTTCAACTTTGTGTGTATGGCAAGAGTAAAATTTGCAACATGCATGCCATCTTCTAATTATTTAAATAAACATGAATTTTAAAATATGAAAAAACATATAACAGTGATGGACACTATCGGTGGCACAGCAATTGCTCAATCCTGAACAGGTACAAGTCATATATAAGTCTAGGCAATGGAGTAAGGTATGAGTGTTTCAATTCCTGTGATTGATATATCAGGTCTATTTAGTGCTGATGTGAAAGAGCGTCAGATGGTCGCGCAACAGATGAAACAGGCATGTGAAGATAAAGGCTTTTTTTATATTTCAAATCATGGAATTGCCACTGAATTACAACAGGCAGTTTTTAAACAAAGCAAACAATTCTTTGATTTGCCCATGAACGAAAAAGAAAAAGTACATAAGAAAAACTCAATTGCCAATCGGGGTTATGAACCTTTAAAAAACCAAACGCTAGAAGCAGGAACGCCCGCTGATTTAAAAGAAGGTTTTTATTCGGGGCGGGAATATGCCCAAGAAAGTAAAGAGGTGCTAGCTCAACGTTTTAATCATGGGCCCAACCAATGGCCTACACAGTTTCCAGAATTTGAATCTACGATGCAGCGCTATCAGGCTGAACTCGAAGTGTTGGCTAAACATTTGATGCGTGGTTTAGCTTTGTCATTGTCACTAGCAGAAAATTATTTTGATGATTTCTGTCATGATTCATTGGTGACTTTACGCTTATTACATTATCCACCACAACCTGCAAATCCCGAGCCAAATGAAAAAGGCTGTGGGGCGCATACCGATTTTGGTGCATTAACCTTATTGCTTCAAGACCAGCAAGGTGGTTTGCAAGTTTGGGATCAAAACAGTGAAAGCTGGATGGATGCGCCACCGATTGAAGGAACGTATGTAATTAATCTCGGAGATTTAATTGCACGTTGGACCAATAATCGCTTTAAATCGACTTTGCATCGAGTGATTAATAAATCAGGCAAACAGCGTTATTCGGTTCCATTTTTCTTTGGTGGAAATCCAGATTATCAAGTGCAATGTCTGCCTAATTGTAAAACTGAAAACGAACCTGCTTTATTTGCACCGACAACAGTCGAAAAGCATCATATTGAAATGTATCGGAGAACCTATGGCTAAGCATATTGTATTGGTACACGGTGCTTGGCAAGGAAGCTGGTCCTTTGACTTGATCAAGCCATTATTGGAGCAAACGGGCTGGCAAGTACATGCTGTTGACTTGCCTGATAATGGTTGGAATAGTGACACTCAACTTACTGCCAATCAGGACAATTACTGTGATTTTGTTGTGCAGACGATTCAAAAAATTGGTGAACCTGTCGTATTGCTCGGACATAGTGGCGGGGGCTTAACCATTTCAGCAGTAGCAGAAAAAATTCCAGATTTAATTTCAAATCTCATTTATTTAGTTGGGATGATGCTGCCGTCAAACATGTCATTTCTGGATTTTAAAAAACTGTGCGAGCAGCATTTTCCAGATGAGGATTTTGCTGGAATTTCCCCTTATCTGAGTTTTACTCAAGAGGGTTATAGTATTGTGAGTCCTGAAGGTGCGAAGAAAATCTTTTTGCAAGATTGTGATGCAGAACTTGCAGAAAAATTGATTGCAAAATTACGACCACAACCAGAAACAGGACGAGATTTAAAGCCAGTATTAACGCCTGAATGTTTTGGTCGTGTGCCGCGAATTTATGTAGAGGCGCTTTATGATCAGTCGTTATTGATCAATATGCAGCGTTTGATGCAACAGTTACAACCTGATCATTTACAAGTCATTAGCATGCAAACAGGGCATGTACCTCAAGCGATTCAACCTCAATTACTAGTTGAAAAGCTGACTCAATTATTTACTGAAAAAGTGCCTGTTTGATACAAAATATGATTGAGGAAAATCAATTGGGCAAAGTGATTTTCCTCTTATGAAATAATAGAAAAGATTGATTTTAATTTAGAAGAGCGGGTCAATCTTTAAAATGCACAGGAATCCACTGATAGCTTTTGCCATCTGCTGAATATATATGACCAATTCCAGGAAATGGTAAATGTGGCGCAGCAATCGTCTGACCATTTTTGGCAAAATTGGCAAATTGTTTTAAGCGGGTTTGGACGGCTTGTTTTGCGTCTATATCATATTCAATTGCGGTTTCAGGTCGGTCAAACTGAATCGTATGTGAATGGACAATATCTCCAATAAATACGACTGTTTCAGCATTGGTTTTAAGTTCATAACTAAAATGCCCTGGTGTATGTCCCGCCGTGTTAATCACTTTAAATCCCTGAATTTCATCACCGAGTTTATAGGTTTTAAAGCGTTGTTTGATCTGATAAGGTGCTAAAGCCGCCTTGATTTTCTCCACTGTACTTAAATAGCCTGCACGTTTGGCTTGTGGTATTTTCTCGGCTTGTTTGGGGTCTAACCAATAATTGGCTTCATCTTGTGATACATACACTGTGGCATTAGGAAAATTCGCTTTTCCATCTTTGCTGATGCCACAGACATGATCTGGATGTAAATGAGTGAGTAAAATACTATCGACTTGTTCAGGTTGATAGCCTGATGCTTTTAGGTTAGTTAAAACTGAACCTAAATGTGCGCCAAAACAACTTGCTGCACCACTATCGACCAGAACCAATGATTTACCCGTATTGACCAAAAAGGCATTCACAGAGGTTTGTACGCCTTTGTCTTGATCGGCATAGTATTTCTTTAAAATCTCATGAACCTGTTTTTGTGGAATATCTTTAAACAGCGTAGGCGACATAAAGTTTGTGCCGTCGAGCAGGGCAGTGATTTGTGTATTACCTGATTGATATTGATAGTAACCTGCGACTTGTTTTTGAGGTGGAATAGTAGGTTGAGCCGCGTAAATAGCGCTCACGGTTGCTGTGCTTAGAGTTAGTACTAGGAGTAGTGATTTTAAATTTTTCATAGGATTCTTATAAAATTAATGACATAAGTATTTGTAACATATTGTCTTAAATTTTTCATGACTATAAGATAATCAATTATTGAATAAGAGTAACTTATGAACGAACCAGAATACTCAGGTAAGCCTTTAGCATATTTAGATCAAAATATCTTAGATTTATTCACTGAACCTAAGTGTTTGCTATCCAAGGAATCTGAGCTATTCCAATTTTTAAAAAATGAAGTTCAAGCTGTTTATTCTCCTACTACTCTCGAAGAAATATATCGATCAGTTATTAATGGGAAAAGTAGTGTTTATGGTTTAGCCTTTTTAGATGTACTTAAAGAATTGAATGCTCATTTTATTACTTTAATAACTGAGAATGGTGACGTAACCAATACTATTTTTAGGTCTTGGGAAGAGCCTTTAATACATTTTAACCAATTTATAGAAAATAACTATTTAAATAAATTTGTACATCCATTGAAAAATAATTTATTTGCAATATTTGGTGGAATTAAGGATTTTAACAAATTTGAAAATGAGCAAATTGATAATTTAAATAATTTATTGATATTTTTGGAGAGTTCTCTAAAATTTCTAGAAAGTTATGAGAGTAAAGATGAATATATTTTATCTGAAATAGAAAAGTATAAAGTTGAAATTCCTAAACTTAGAATGCAACAAAAAGAATATGAATCATTTGTTCAATTATCAGTACAGCATTTAGAGGATGCTAATAAAGAACAAGCAGCATATAAAAAATTTAGAGACTCATTGAAAGTCGATCTTAATCATCTAAGAAAAATTGAATTTCCAAATGTTTTAGTGCAAATATGGAAAATGTTGCAAAAAAATAACGCCGAATTAGTTAATTTTGAGTTAGATGATTTTTTTCAACTGAAAAAAGGATTTAATTCAGAAAGTGAATTTTATATTTTTCAAAAAGTTAATCAGATTTATACAATGTTAAATCTGATTGGTTATCATCAGGATGAAGGTATACATAATAAAGAAAAAAGATTTATTGCTTCGTTTAGTGATATGTCTCACGCTTCCTATGCTTGTTTTTGTGAGTATCTGTTTACAAGAGATAAAAATTTTTCCATCAAAGTTAGTGTGGCATATGAATATTTAAATGTGGCTACACAAGTTGTAAACATCGAGGTTAATTCTACCCCGTGAACAAATTTATTCTAAAATTAAAAAAGCCTCTACATCAGTAGAGGCTCTCATTTAAAAACGATAGATTAAGACACTTTATCACCCGCTTTAGCACCAGACTCAGGTGAAATCACCCAAACCCCTTCGCCATTACCCGCAGCAAGTACCATCCCGTTAGAAATACCAAAACGCATTTTACGTGGAGCAAGATTCGCCACCATTACCACTAATTTGCCTTTTAAGTCTTCTGGCTGATAAAACTCACGGATACCACTAAACACATTGCGCGGTTCAGCTTCGCCGACATCTAAGGTGAGTTGCAGCAATTTATCAGAACCATCCACGATTGCTGCTTCAAGCACTTGCGCCACACGCAAATCCACTTTTAAGAAATCATCAATTTTAATGATCTCAGAATTATCCGTTGCAGCAGGCGCTTCAACTTTTTTCTCAGTCTTTTTGTCTTTTTTCTTTTCTGCTTTAGGTGTTTCAGTCGTAGCAGCTAAAGAATCTTTAGATGCATCGACCATTGCAGTCACCGCTTTCGGATCAACACGTTGCATTAATGGTTCAAACTGAGCAATTTCATGGCTAGCTAAAATCTGCTTGCGCGATGCAAAATCAAAACTTTCGAGTTGTAAGAAAGCCTGTACTTGCGTTGCAAGCGTTGGCAATACTGGCGCAAGATAAATCGCCAATTGACGGAATAAGTTGATACCAACAGAACACACCTCGTGAACTTGTTGTTCTTGGCCTTCCTGTTTTGCCAGCGCCCACGGTTTTTTCTCATCAATATATTGATTGGCACGATCTGCAAGCGCCATGATTTCACGAATGGCGGAACTAAACTCACGCTCTTCATAAGCTTTGGCAATCGAATCGCCTGCATCAATAAAGCTTTGAACTAGATCAGATTCCACACAGTTTGCAGATAGAGTATTGTTAAAATCTTTATTGATAAATTTGGCACAACGACTGGCAATATTCACGACTTTGCCGACCAAATCTGAGTTTACTTTTTGAATAAAATCATCCAGATTCAAATCCGAATCTTCAACTTTATCAGATAGTTTAGAGGCAAAGTAATAACGCAAATATTCAGGATTTAGATGCTCTAAATAAGTTTCAGCCTTGATAAATGTGC
Source organism: Acinetobacter sp. FDAARGOS_515 (assembly GCF_003938865.1). Lineage (NCBI taxonomy): Bacteria > Pseudomonadati > Pseudomonadota > Gammaproteobacteria > Moraxellales > Moraxellaceae > Acinetobacter > Acinetobacter sp. FDAARGOS_515. Next base: position 2,185,120 of record NZ_RKIX01000003.1, read on the forward strand.
CGCGAGATTTCGACATCTTTTGACCATTGACCGTCAAAAAGCCATTTACGAATAAACCTGTTGGCGTGCGGTAATTTGCACCTTCAAGCATTGCAGGCCAAAACAATGCATGGAAATAGACAATATCTTTACCAATGAAGTGATAGACTTCATTTTCACTGTCTTTTTTCCAGTAATCATCAAAGTTTAAGTCTGGACGTTTGGTTTTTATATAGTTTTCAAAACTTGACATATAGCCAATCGGCGCATCGACCCAGACATAAAAATATTTATTCGGTGCATCTGGAATTTCAAAACCAAAATAAGGCGCATCACGGGAAATATCCCAGTCTGCCAAACCTGCTTCAAACCATTCATCTAACTTGTTGGCAATTGAAACTGGTAAGCGACCTTCGTCACGTGTCCATTTTTGCAAATATTCAGAAAAATTTGGCAGTTTAAAGAAGTAATGATCAGACGATTTTTCGACAGGTGTTGCACCGCTTAGGGTCGAACGTGGATCGATCAATTCAGTGGCATTGTAGGTTGTACCACAAACTTCACAGCTATCGCCGTACTGATCTGGCGATTTACATTTCGGGCATGCGCCTTTAATAAATCGATCTGATAAAAACATCTGTTTTTCAGGATCAAAAAGCTGTGTCACAGGGCGAATAGCAATATTATTGGCATCACGGTTTTTGAGATAAATTTCCTGTGATCGTGATTTGTTAGTTTCGCTATGGGTTGAATCATAATGATCAAAACTAATTCCAAAACCAGAAAAATCACGTTCATGTTCTTTTTGAACATTGGCAATTTGCTGCTCTGGACTAATACCATTGGCTTCAGCACGAAGCATGATCGCTGTGCCGTGAGCGTCATCCGCGCAGACATAAGTCACATCATGTCCCATTGCACGCATGGCACGAACCCAGATATCCGCTTGGATATAACCGAGTAAATGACCCATATGGATCGGACCATTGGCATAAGGAAGGGCATTGGTGACTAAAATTTTACGCACGGATTTCATTCTCTCATTCGTATTCATCAGAAGATCAATGATTTTACTTGAACAGCAGAGGAAAATAAACTTAAAGCATAGGTTTAAAGCTTTGTCCCGAAGGCTATCGCCAAAAATAGCCATAAATGTCGTAATGAAACTGAGTAAGTGAGTAACGATTTCTTTCGTTGCATGCCTTGTTTATTATAATTTTAGCTGATAACACAATACATGCATCAAATCTCAACAGACTTTATTTATATGCGAGCACAAATTCAGCAAATATATGAGTCAATGGCGGAGTTACAATGATTCTGATTTACCGCAACCGTTGCAAACATTCTCAGCAAAGGATTTGATAATTATTCCTTTAAAATGAATAACAAAAGTTTCGCTACATCCTGTATCTACTTTGTTTCAAATTGCAGTTTTTACTTAAAAAAAATTTAAAGCAAGGTATAAATAAAGTCAGATTCAAGTACATTGATCCGCGCTTAACCAGCGTGTCCTAACATTTTTAAAATGAACAATGAGGGCGTAATAATGACAACTGAAAATAAACTTGATGATTTGAAAGCAAAAGCTAGTGAATTAGGTGATGAAGCCAAATATAAAGCTGAACAAGCAAAGATTGAGGGTGAAAAAGCCTTAGATGACGCTAAACACCAAGCTCAAGAAGCAAAACTTAAAGGTGAAAAGGCATTCGATGATTTGAAAAAAGATGCCTCTGAACAGTACGCTGAAAATAAGGCAATAGCCGATGAAAAAATCGATGAAGCCAAAAATAAATGGGATGAGTCGAAACAAGATGCTCAAGACAAATATGAACAGTTAAAAACAGAAGCAAGTCAAAAACTGGATGAAGCTAAACTAAAAGCCAATGAACTGAAACATGAAGCTTCTGAAAAGTTTGATGAATTAAAAGTTCAAGCCAGTCAAAAAATTGACGAGCTTAAAAAAAGTGCAACTGATGTACTGAATAAATTTAAAGGCAATGATAAGACCTAGTCTTCAATTGACTTAAAAATATGCTGATGTTTTGAATAACTGCTCATAATGATATGGGCAGTTTGTTTATAAAATATATGTTCAAAGCATATCAGCAAAATCAAGTACGCGCCTATAAACTAATACTGTTAAACTAGCACATCGTTCAGTTTAAAATTCCATAGTTGGAGTGCAATATATGTCGTGGCTTTCTTCATTAAAATCGGTTTTTTCACCTGCTCAAGAGGTGAAAGAAGAAGAAATCCAGCGTATCTTACAACAATATCAACTGCCTCAATCTGAACACTTAATCAAAGATCGTATTACACAGGTCAATGTTGAAGGTCGTGTTTTACAACTGACCATCAATACTTACCCACACGAGGCTGATCATTTACAACAAATTCATGATGATTTGGCGGCTGCTTTGCTGCAATGCGGAATCGAAGAACTCAATTTGCATGTCATTCAGCAGAAATCAGCCAAGTTAGGGCAAGATCAATCTCATAGCGAAAAACATGCAGCTCAAAGCTCAAACTTACCGCCAGTGGTGGATGCATCTGCACCAGTTTCAGAAGATCCTAATAATCCGCCTATTCAAAAAGCAGCGCCTAAACAACGAGATGTGGCTGCACATCCACGTATTAAAAACGTGATTTTGGTGTCTTCTGGCAAAGGCGGTGTGGGTAAATCAACCACAACGGTCAATTTGGCACTTGCCTTACAACAAAAAGGATTAAAAGTTGGAGTGTTGGATGCCGATATTTATGGGCCAAGCATTCCAACTATGCTAGGTAATGCGGGCAAAACTCCCATGATTGAAAATGAGCATTTTGTACCCTTAGATGCGTATGGTTTGGCGGTACTTTCAATTGGGCATTTAACAGGGGATCATAATACGCCTGTCGCATGGCGTGGGCCAAAAGCCACAGGTGCCCTGATGCAACTGTTCAACCAAACCTTATGGCCTGATCTGGATGTCTTGGTCATTGATATGCCGCCAGGAACGGGTGATATTCAATTAACACTTGCACAGCGTATTCCTGTGACTGGTGCAGTGATTGTTACCACGCCACAAAATGTTGCGCTAATGGATGCGACCAAAGGTATTGAACTATTTAATCGGGTCAATATTCCAGTGTTGGGCGTGATTGAAAATATGTCGACCCATATTTGTTCAAATTGTGGCTATGAAGAACAGATTTTTGGGGTAGGCGGTGGCCATAAACTTTCAGAGCAATATCACATTCCATTGTTAGGTCGTTTACCTTTAAATGTGCAAATTCGTGAAAATGCCGATAGTGGTAAACCGAGTGTGATCGCAATGGATGATGCAGCAGAGAGTTATCTTCAAATTGCAGATACCGTCTGGCAGCAACTACAAAAACAACCGCAGCGTCAGCGTGATGATAAACGAATTTTCTAAATAATTTTAAAGCCCGAAATGATCAAAAATCGGGCTTTTTCTTTTATTACATACAAATAATATAAACATTAAAATCAAAGCTGGCATGTCAATTGCTAATGATTCAATTGTTATTTAATAAGAATATTTGAGTGAAATATGCAATTTAAATCAGTATTGGCTATCGCAACATTTTCAGTCTGCATTATGCTTAGTGCATGCAATAATGAGGGTTCATCGGCAGTGACTCAAAACAATCAAGATCAAAAATTAAAACTGCAACCTATCGTGATTCAAGGTGCATTACCTGTCGAATCTGAACGCATGGCCTCTAAACTGGATCAAGTTTCAATTGAAACGATTGGGGGCTGGAAATTCTGGAAAGGGACTTATCATGGTTATCCAATGATTATTTCCAAAACGCGCATGGGGATGAGTAATTCTGCGGCTGCCACTGCGATTGCGATTGAACGCTATAAACCTATCGCGATCATTAATCAGGGAACCTCAGGGGGACATGATCCTAAACTCAATGTGTATGACATTATATTAGGTAAATATGCAACCAATATTGGCGCGTTTAAAACACCTTCCAAAGCAGTGGGTGCGGGATCAAACTCACTTGAGTGGGTTGAAGCCTTTGATGTATTACCTGAGGATGAAACCGATCCAGAACCGATTGCAATTCGTAAATTTGAAGCAGATTCAAAATTGCTGGCAGCGGCGCACCGTACACAACATCTTTATCAAAAAGGCAAAGTCGTTGAGGGAACAATCGGTTCAGCAGACGTCTGGAACAATGAACTTGATCGCATTCACTTCTTTTACCAAAACTATGGGACATCAGTCGAAGAAATGGAAGCTGCCTCTGTAGCACAAATTGCCAGCCAGTTTAGTGTTCCCTTTATTGGGATTCGAGTGGTATCGAATAACATTACCAATGGTGGTACCTACGATGCTGGAACGGGTGAAGCTTGTCAGGATTTTGTACTTGAAGTTGCTGAACAGTATATGAGTGAACAATTAAAAGATTAAGGCGTGGTTTTTCTATGCACGTTGGGTAGGGTGGTATTTAACTGATTTGCCTTACGTTTTTTCCAATGACGGTAAATGCTGAAACGCCAGAAAATTTCGGTAATCAGATATAAAACTAAGGCAACCACGAAAGCTTCAATGATTAAGCCAGACATTAAAATTTTGGCGAGACTCAAATCAATATGACCATGACCCAAGTGTTTGACCCAATTGCAAATTTGATGCAAGACACCCAGCATCATTTCTTTATTAATCATGTGCACATGAAAAATTTGAGTGCCAATCCAGAAGCCAATATACAAAATAGGAACGAGAGTGAATGGATTACTCAACCATGCTAAAGCAAGACCTACAGGTAAATTGACTTCAAAAAATAGAATCGCTGCGACAATGAAAATGCTATGAAATGGAATAGGTAGTAAGCCAAAAAAGCTACCGATGAATACAGCCTTTGCTATGGATTTTCGATTGACATACCAAAGCACTGGATTTAAGGTTCTTTGCCCAAAAATCCGCATAAATTTCAGACTGGAGACTTTCTGTGGAGAAGGAAGCCAGGATTGAAAAAATTGCTTTGCCATAGACTGATGTTCGGAGAGTGTTGTCTGAGTATGTCTTATAAATCAAAGAACTAGATCGATCATAAAACGCCTGTACTCAGACATAGTGAAAGTGAAAACTTAGCGAAAGCTTAAAATGGATTTAAACTTGGGTTAAAAAGAAAACACTATAGGTTGATCTTTATAAATTACGCCTTTCGTTGATTGAAGTCAATTCCATATATCTTATAGGTGTTTATATTGCTTTTAAATCAATAAAATAAATGAATATTTATCATTTGCTTATATTATTGTTGTTTTATTAAAAAAGCATATGTAATGAGCAGTAAAAATGCTGACTATGCAGTCTAATCAATTAATTATGTGATTTTACAATCTTTTTACAAAACTCTTATTGTTTTTTAAAAGGTTTTGCAAAGTTTGTTTTGCTTCTTTAAATCGTTTGGATTAGTCTTGCAAGATTACTTAGTGAGGTCATTTTATGATTTCATTGCTTTTTGTTGGTCTTGTGACTGCATTACTTCTGACTCCCGGCCCTACCAATACGCTATTGGCTTCATCTGGTATCCAGATGGGGATTCGTCGTTCGCTTAAATTGATTCCAGCCGAAGCGATTGGCTATGTGATTGCGATTAGTACATGGGGCATGATGATTGATCATGTCTCCAAAACATTTGCGCTTTTGCCCACCATATTAAAGCTTCTTAGTGCATTTTATATTTTGTATTTGGGCATCAAATTATGGCGAACCGCTGATCTTGAAATTAATTTAAATCAACCCACTATTCGCCCACGTGAATTATTCTGCGCGACTTTGTTAAATCCGAAGGCATTGTTATTTGCTTCTGCTATTTTCCCTGAAAGTGCATGGGTGAATGTGCAAACTTATGTTGTGCATATTTTGAGTTTTTTGTGTTTGATCCTTCCAATTGCTGTTTTTTGGATTTTTCTTGGTTCTGTCTTGGCTTCAAATAAAATTCATTGGCTCAATGCATGTAATTTGCAACGGACTGCATCTTTGGTTCTGGTGAGTTTTTCTATTCCGTTAAGTTATTCTGCAATTTTAAAATTCTAAATTGTGCATCAAAAAATGCCTTCATTTCATTGAATGATTTTCATTGGGAATGAATTACGTTAAAGTAGCGAACAGTAAAATCTTGAGTATTGGGATATCACAATGGCAATTAAGTCTGATCGCTGGATTCGCGAGATGAGCGAAAAATACGGCATGATTGAACCGTATGCAGAAAATCAGGTTCGCTTTAACCCGCAAGGCGAAAAACTGATTTCGTATGGCGTATCCAGCTATGGTTATGACGTGCGCTGTGCTCCAGAGTTTAAAGTGTTTACCAATGTTCATTCTGCAATTGTTGACCCTAAAAACTTCGATGAAAAAAGCTTTATCGATATTGAATCTGATGTTTGCATTATTCCACCAAACTCCTTTGCATTGGCTCGGACAGTGGAATATTTTCGTATTCCGCGTAATGTCCTGACAATTTGTTTAGGAAAATCGACCTATGCACGTTGTGGAATTATTGTGAATGTAACTCCGCTAGAACCTGAGTGGGAAGGTCATGTGACATTGGAATTTTCCAATACCACCAATCTACCTGCGCGTATTTATGCAGGGGAAGGCGTGGCGCAAATGTTATTTTTTGAAAGTGATGAAGTGTGCGAAACGTCTTATAAAGACCGTGGTGGTAAATATCAGGGTCAAGTGGGTGTGACGTTGCCGAAGGCATAAATTTCTATTTGATTGTTAAAACGGCTTAATCTAAGCCGTTTTTTGTTTTAGGAAACAATAATTGTTAATAATGTAATTTTCTAATATTTGTAAAAACCGATGAATGATGAATAATTTAAGGTTTTTTTGTTATAAAATAGTTAAAACATAGTTGATTTTAATCTCAACAAAACCTCGTTTTTCGTTGAAATCAAGATCGAAAATTATTATTTTCTGTTGCACAGAAAACAAGTCCAATAAGAATAAATTATTATTTTGTTCGATTGATATGGAGATCGGTATGACAAAGTTAAGTGTTTTACTTCTGATGAGTTGTACAGCCTTTAGTGTCGGAATTGCAAATGCTGCTTCTGGTTTGATTTCAATGTCTGATAATGAGCTTGCGGCCACCGAGGGTCAGGCCTTAATGAGCTTATCTTATATAGCTCCAAACGATAGCACTAATTTAGAAAAACTAAGAGATAGCAGTAGTAATATTGGCTTCTATAGATTAGGTATGGAGGCAAAAGTAGAGTTGAATGCCAATATCGCTAATTTACAATTAGGCTGTGGGGGAGCAAATGGTGCTGGTGCCTGTGATATTGATATTAAAAATGTATCACTTAGTGGCTTAAATGATGGTACGGTAACTAGTGGAGCGCAGTTAGGTAGCCCAACTTTTTCAAATCCGCGAGCGTCGACGAGTGCGCAAATCACAAATCCCTTTCTAGAGTTTGCAATTAAGAATCCTCAAACTGCAGCTACGCGACAAATGGTAGGCTTTCGCTTAAGTGCTGAAGCAATAGAAGGTTTATTAAGTCTTGGTCTGGATAATAATAACGCCTTATCTGCAACAGATGGGATTCAGAGTTTAAGCGGATATCTACAATTAGCCAATTTGAGTGGTCAAGTCACAACTGCTGCATCTACTTTTGGGGTTAGTGGTAGCTCTAACTGTGCAGCGATTGTTGGTATGCCAAATGGTTCATGTCAAGCAATTGCTGGGAAATTAAATTCAACGATTGGTGGCCAACGTGATTTCGTAAGTTATACAGGAAGTGGTAATAGTGATACTAAAGGTATTTCTGTACCTAGTATGACTGTACCTTTTACTAAAAATACGACTTCAGTCATTACGGGGAATCGGATGACGGCAGCGGTTGTAAATAATATTAATGTCTCTATTCCTCATATTGCATTGGATTGTGCGAATTCAGATCGGGCAAGTGCATCGGCATGTGGTGGACTTCCAACTGGTAGTTTTGTGAATCAACTAGCTGTGGATTTAGTTAACTATAAGAAATATAATACTGGTGAGAGTATTACTCCAAATGGCAATAGTGCTAGCTGTATTGAGGTGTTCTGGATTTGTGTTGTTTCTACAGCTAAATTCCAGATGGCATCAGGTTCAACATTAGATGGCTTGAATCTGAATGTTACATTTTCAGAAGCACTTAATATGTTCCATAATATTCCTTTAAGAGGAACGGGCGGTTATCTTGCATTGCAGAATCAGGTCTTGCGTTGGCCAGGAGCAAACAATGACGATATCGCGCAAAAGGGATGGTGGTTATCCTTTAAAGATCCAATTGACTTAGGGTATCTAACCTCTACAAATGCAGCAGATATTTCTGCAGTATTACCTCAAGTTGCTGGTTTTATTACACAATCATTAATGAATAGTGATGATATTCCTATTGGTCTTATTGATGGTTTAGGGGCTGCAACTAATAATGCTATTAAGAAGAAACTTAATATTGATGTAAGTAGTCAAACAGCAAATCTAACTTTGAATAACTTGCAGCTAACTTCTCAATACTTAAAAAGTAATTGTTATGGTAATTTAAAATTTTGTTAGCATGAGCTAGATATTCTCATATCTTCACGATTTCTTCATGATGTTTGTTTTTTTGTGAACCAATGTGTCTAATTTTTTCTGTTTAAACTAGTCTTGAGTTGATGATATATCGTACTTTTATCGATTTATAAATGGGTAATAGTGCGATTTTATTCTTCAAATGACAGGAGTGTCATATAAGTTATAAGGAAATCTCAAGATGAAGAAAAACAAAAAACAGAGAGCGATTATGCTTTCTATATTGCCTTTGAGTTTAATGTCTTTTTTTTCATATTCTCATGCCAATATTACTTCATTAAGTGATGGTGAGTTGAGAAAAGTGGAAGGTCAGGGTTTAATGACACTTTCTTATATTTCGCCAACAGACTCTCAAAATCAGAATACGGGCAGTAACATTGGCTTTTATAAATTGGGTATGGAAGCTCAGGTTGACTTAAATGCGAATATCAAAAAATTGCAATTAGGGTGTGGAGGAGTAAACGGAGCGGGGGCTTGTGATATTGATATCGATTATTTGAGCTTAAGTGGAGTAGCAGATACCAGTACAGGTAGAGCAAGCTCATCTGCAACCATCACCAATCCATTTATTCAATTTGCGATTAAGAATCCAAATTCTGCTTCTACACGTGAAGTGAGTGGATTTCGTTTAAGTGCCGAATCTATACAAGGGTTACTTACTTTTGGTTTGGAAAATGGAGATGCTAAAAGTGGCATTAACTCTTTTAGTGGTTATATGGTCACCAAGGATACTACGGGTACGGTAAGCACGGGTGCAGTAAATTCTGGATTGACTCAATCTGCACTGGGAAAAGTAATCACTGGGATGGCAAAAAGTTCGACTGGGCTTATTACTACAAACTTTAGATCTACTGCTTATGACTTAACTCTAAGTGCTGCATCGGGTAGTTTAGTACTTCCTTCTCAGGTCATTACAGGTAAGCGTATTACGAGTGCAAATTTAACGGGTACAGCAACCGTCAGTGGAATAGGTTTGGGAGGAACAATTAAAGCAGACACAGATTTAGGAATAGGAGTATCTGGTAATCTGAGCGGAACAATTAATAATTTAGGCGTGAATGTAACGGTTAATGAGGACTTGGGATATTTTCATAAAGTAAATCTAAATGGTACTGCTGCATCTCTTTCTATGCAGAAGCAAAACTTAATTTGGCCTGATGCTAAATCTACTGCTCAGACAGGATGGTGGTTAGAGCTTTCAAACCCAATTGATATTGGTGATGTAAGTCCGTTGAAAACAGTGGATATTACAAAAGATGTTGTATCGGCTACGCTGGATCAAGTAAGTGCATATTTAGGGCAGAAATCTCATGCCGTCAACTGTGGTATATTGGCTTTGAGTTGTGTAGTCGCTGGAAAGATTGATACAGGTACTGTAGATCTATCAAATTCAGCCTCAGTTCCTATGGGATTGACGAATCTTGTGCTTACAAATCAGAATTTTGCACCTAACTGTTATGGTAATTTAAAGTTTTGTTAATGGTAATTATTGAAATTTCGAGAGCCAATCATTTACAGAAAAAGATTGGCTCTTTCATTTATCGGAAAAGTTTTTTTTTACATGTTTTTTTTTGCATTTGCGTAATTAATGCGCATAATAGAAATTGAGCAGAGGTTGGCAAAAACTGTCAATAATTTCTCTTAAGTTCGGATGATTTAAGTAAGCTCAAGGATTCATAGAAAAAGAAATATGATGCGGAGCATCGTATAAAAGGATGGTCATGATGACGGCAATTACTTATACGGTAAATTTTAAAAAAACCGTTTTAGCAAGTATAATTGGCTTATTTTTAAGTCAACCGTGTTTTGCTCTGCAAGAAATTTCTGATGAAAAATTAAGTGAAACCACGGGTGAGGGCATTGCATTACTACCTACGGATTTTTCATTTCAATTAAATGGTGCAAACAGTACAACAAGTACTTCTACATCAAAAACTGATATTTTAGATAACACTAATCCAGGAACAGGATATTTACATATTATCCCTGTAGGACCTTTAAGCTCAACTATCCAAACCTACAATCAGACAGCAACGAATAAAATAGGTAAAGCAGATATTTATTTATATGGTCTCGCACTTTCCAAAAATGATAATAATGTAAATACTCGATATAGTGGAACTAACATTTCAAGTTGGGGAACTGCAGTAAATCCTTGGGTATTAAAAGTGTTGACTGCCTCCAATATTCCAAACTTTTCAGGTGTTAATAAACCTGTGAGTTATTTGACGTATGAAGCTCCTTTATATGATCAGAGTGTTTATTCAAATCCGAGTACAGCGCCTGATGATTATAATCTCAAGTTGGGTTTATGGGCGGATGCATTTGTAAGAGATCCGAGTAAAATAGAAGGTAGTACTGCTGAATTTTGTTTAAACGGTTCAATTGATTGCAAAACCAATAGTGCAAATATGCGAGCGAATAGAGTCCGCTTACAAGGTATATGGAATGGTCTAAGCATTAATGGAAGTAATCTTAAACTCTTTCAAACTTTAGATGGTTCAACAGTATCGAGCTATAATAATACACTGGGTATTGCTGGTTTATTACGATTTAATACTTTAAGTAGTTTAGGTGCTGGGACTATTACAGTTGCTGATTTAGACAGTAATGGAAATCGCCAGGTTGCTGCAGGTGGTGATACAAATAATAATGGGAAATGGGATACTGGCGAGGCAATAAAGACTAAAACTCTTAATACGTCATCGAAAAATACATCAAATGATGATGGTGTTTTAAGATTTAGTACTCAGGAAACAGCAGCAAGTTCAAGTTTAAATAATTTACTCAATACGCCTGCTATAAGAGGTGGATCAGGAAATTTGAACAACACTTATAAGTGATATTTTGCTCCCCAAATGATGTTATAAACATCAATATATGGAGTATTTTATGGCACGTAGACCAAGAAGAAATCATTCAAATGATTTTAAAGCTAAGGTAGCACTTGCTGCGATTAAAGCAGAAAAAACACTTGCTGAATTGAGTGCTGAATTTGATGTTCATCAAAACCAAATTATCGACTGGAAAAATCAACTGATTTCAGCTTCCTCGCAAGCTTTCGATCAATCAAAAGCTCCAACAGAACCACCCATCGATCTAAAAAAACTACATGCAAAAATCGGTGAGCAGGCATTAGAAATTGATTTTTTAGAAGGTGTGTTGAAGAAACTGGGCCGCTTCAACCACAAAAGTTAATCGATGACTCACTTCAGATTTCAGTATCTAAGCAAGCTCAGCTGCTGAAAGTCTCCCGTGGTTGTTATTACTATCGCCCAAAACCTGTGAGTGCATCAGATCTGAAGCTAATGCGGTGTATGGATGAGTTACATATGCAATACCCTTTTGCAGGTAGCCGGATGATGCGTGATTTGTTGAATCGTCAAGGACATCATATAGGACGACGTCATACACGTACTTTAATGAAGAAAATGGGCATTAATGCGTTATATTGCAAACCAAATTTAAGCCAGGCTAATCAAGCTCACCGCAAATATCCATATCTGCTCAAAGGATTGGCTATTCAGCGCAGTAATCAAGTGTGGTCTACGGATATAACGTATATCCCTATGGCAAAAGGCTTTGTTTATTTATGTGCTGTGATTGATTGGCATAGCCGCAAGGTACTTGCGCATAGAGTATCGATTAGTATGGAGGTTACATTTTGCATAGAAACATTAAATGAAGCTATTGAAAAATATGGTCGACCTGAAATATTTAATACAGACCAAGGCAGTCAGTTTACCAGTGATGCATTTATTGATGTATTGAAATCAAATGGCATTCAAATCAGTATGGATGGTAAAGGTCGATGGGTTGATAATGTGATGGTTGAACGATTATGGCGGAGCGTTAAATATGAAGAGGTGTATCTCAAAGCCTACAGCAATGTTTTGGATGCGAAGAAGCAATTAAACGCATATTTTGAATTTTATAATTTGAAACGACCTCATTCGAGTCTGGACAAAATGACTCCAGATGAGTTTTACTATGACCAGCTACCACAACAAAATAAGGTAGCTTAACTAGAGCAGAGTATCACTTATAAATAAGCTTTTAGTTGTTCAAACATGTGGGACCACCTCTATAGATGGTGGAGTTTCTCCAACATTCAATTCGCTTGAAGGGATGTATTTATATAATGCGCATATCAATTTAGCATTAGGTAGTCTATACCAACCTGTTATTTTAGGTGTGGCTGAGGATGGAAAAAATATTGTTCTGGAAGTAACAAGAATACCTGATGTAGCGGCAGTTTATAATCAGATTTATACAGACTATAGCAATACTGCTAGCAACACGTATTTTGGTTCAACCTGTAGCCAGTTTGATTGTGGTAGTTCTACGCGAAATCCTACTCATAGTAGTATTACTATTGGTGATGTAGCTTACGATTCATCGACAAAATCTATTATGGCTGATACGTCTTCATCTGCAAAAGGTATTACTTTTAAAGATGGTACTGGTACAGCGGTTAATTTGGGATCCGCTGCAATAGATGGTGTACTTATTCAGCATATGAAAATTACGACCAAAGGTCTATAGGGAGCTGAATATGCAGAAAATTCTTTTAAGTTTGGCGGTGTTGATTTCATTACCTAGTCATGCGGCATTAGAGCAACTGAACAATACTGAACTACAAAAAGTTGAAGGGCAGGCGGGTGCTGATATTTCCCTAAAAGTGACACTAAATCAGACTGCAACAGGTCAGTTCGATAGCACCTTATGTTCAGATTTAAGATATTGCCGATTGGCAATTAATCTTAATAACCGTTTTGCAAATGATCAAAATGGAAATGTAACCACAAATCGTCAATGGCTTGTTTTTAAAGGCATTCAGGGAACGATTAACATTCAAAAGTTAGGTTTGGATGGCGTTGATCTAAAATACACTGCCGATAGTGGTACTAATAGTGGTAAAGAGGTTATAAAACCAGCAATCCAGCTGGGCGCAAAATACGATAGTCCTATACTCTTTCGTAATTTTGGCTTTGATACAATGTCCATTGAAACCGATAATGGTACAGGCGATGATAAAGCGGGTTACTTGGCAAATACATCTGGGGGAACTGCTAATGTGAACTCATATTCAAATGGTGTATATACTGTTAGTGGATATGACAATGGAAGAGAGGTTGGTTTCACAGGAATGAAACTGACAGGGAATCTCGCATTAAATGGTAAAGTCATGATTTTTAGTTGTGATTCAACTCATCCACGCTGTTAAGTAAAATAAAAAGGGAGTTTGAAAATGACGGCTAAACTGAATAAACAAAAAAAAATTCTTTTAAATGTTCTTAGCTGTAGCATTTTATTTTCTATGCAAAATAGTCATGCCATGCAGGCAATGAACGATAGTGATATGCGGGCAGTGGATGGGCAGGATGGGATTGTAGCTGATGTTAGTTATGGTTCAGTTGGTTTTGATCAGCTTTATTGGGATGATAAAACTGGAAGTTCCGCAACAGCAAATACTCAGGATAGTTTAAGAGCAAGTTTGACTGGCGTGAAAATAACAACAGCCAATGCAAATCAGTCAAATGTGACTGTAAAAATGAATGCAGGTAGTTTGGCAAATGGCAGCAAAACTGGTCTTGATCTTGATGTTGCTGCTAATTTGGGAACCGTACAGGCAGATAAATTTACTCTATGTAAAACATCAGATTCGATTAGTACCTGTACGAATGCAGCTTCATTTGGAAAATTAAGTATTCAAAATACTGCGAATACACCGATAACGATGCACATGACGACTGCTGATGGCCTATTTAGTAAAACGGGATTCTCCTCACTAGATTTAGGTATAAAAGGGCTAGATATTGGTTTAAGTCAAAAACAAGATAGCTCAACTTATAATGCGCTTGTAATGAATGATTTTAATTTTAATTTTGGTGCCAAAGGTTATATGTATGTTGACCCGACAGAGGGTTTAGTTTTAAGAACAAATCCTGTTGCAGGAAGTGGTGCCACTGATATTGGTTATGTTGATTTTAAAAGAGATGTAAATGGTAAATCTGGATTGAATCTAGAGTTTATGCTGCAACCCAATGTAGCAAGTAATGGAACAATGATAAGTGCAAACTCTGCAAAAGGAGTAATACGCGCAGGCGCCAATGGTCGTATGATCAATGGGGTATTGCAGTTAAGAGGTACTCAAGATACTGCATCGACTATTTTAGGTGTGACAAATGGTAACTCAATTGCAGGCGATACTGGTCTTGCATTTCGTCTAAATGGTGAATTTACAAGTGATCGTGACAATTTGTCAGGAGTTGAGGCAACAAGTTTGGAGTTAGGTGGAGCAGGTAATCAGACCTACGGATTAAGATTCGCCAATATTACTCCATTGTTGACACGTAAAAATATCATAGGTACAGAAACAACTTCTGGAGTCGCACTAAATAGTGATCATGCTGGTTTAAGCATGGATGGTATCTATTTTAATTTAGTTAATGCCAATCAAATTACATTACCTACCAATACAGCACTGACTTCAACATATTTAGGTAACTCAGTTGATGCGAATAAATTAGTCAACACAAATGACTACATCCAAACACTCTCAACTAATAATACTCCTTATACGGTGTTGGCAATACGAGGGATGAATTTTTCAGCCTTGTCTCGTCGAGGTCAATTTATTTATACAGATGCTAATGGCGTAGTAAGTCCAGTATCTACGACAACTAAATGGGGTTTGGGATTACCTATTTATAACTTAAATGCTAATTTTGCATTTAGTCCACGTTTAAGTAATGGATCTGCTAGCGGCGATTACTTGGTTGCTTATAATAATGGTGTTATTCAGAAAACGGCAATAAGTGGTTCCGAAAGAATTGGATTTAGTGGTTCAATTAGTACACAGGGCGTAAGTAGTGATGGCTCGAAATCAACGTCAATTATCTTAATTGATGGTGGAGCAAATGCCAATGATAATAACAACCCAACTGATTACTATGTAGGTCTACGCAATATTGATATGCTACTTAATGGTACAGGTAGTATGGGTTTTGAAAATGGTCGAATTAATGTCAGTATGCCTAAACTACTTATGGCCATGTCAGCACAACTCGCTGCTGGTTATTTACCAGGAGCTAAATATAAGACTTGTCCGAGTAGTAGCGGGTGTTATGCATCTTCAGACAGCTTCACGAAAAATTATGATGTATTAGCAGCTATTAAATTAAGGCTAGCTGGACAAGCTAATTTTTCTATTCTCCCACTTTCTTTAACAGCTTCCGACTATAATAGTGATGGAACTCCTAAAGAAGATAAAAATGCGCTGAACTTTATTGGGTTATTAGAGCTGGATAAAACTCAAAATAACTCAATTCAGCTTGTAGATCCTATAGATGGTTCAACGATGGGCTTGGATAATATTGTTGGTACAGTTGCATTTGATAATAAAATAGTTGTGAATAGTAATAACGTTGGTTTTAATTTGGGTTTTAACTTTAATCCGAATAAAACCGCTGCTGAAGTTTTTAGAGTTAAGAATATAGACTTTTATCCTTCAGTGAACGGAACAGTAGGGAGTGCACAACGTCTAGCAGAACTTGCAATTACAGGTGGACGCTTAACGAGTGAAATGAAAATTACACCGCGTGACGGAGTATTTTGACAGATTGATTTCATATCGAATATGATTTTTTTAATTGATCTACTTTATGCTGATTTTTTATTCTTGATTTATAACCTAGGATAATTTTTAGGCAAATCTAAAATTCTGCTAATCAGCCTTTAGTCGGATAAAATCTTACATGTGCTTTAATTATTGTAATATGTATGATAAATAATCAAGTTGTATTTGTCTTAAGGAATAGGACAATGAAAAAAAATAAAATACTCGGATGTATAAGTCTTATTTGCTTTGCTCCTTTGACTTTTGCAATGCAGCCACTAGACGACCAAAGTCTGTCAGCTACTACAGGGCAGGATGGTATTAATATTGGTGTAGGTATTAATAAAGTACAATTTAATCAAGTTTCTTTGATTGATACAAATGGTTATGGTGCACAGGCAACTTCATATGCTAATAGGGCAAGTTTAGTTGTGGCAAGTAGAAATGCAAGCCCAACAACGCTTACTTTTAATGGTGCAAATAATACTCCAAGTTTAAATATCGTCGCTGATACAGATGGTGGTATCAATAATAAAGCATTTGCAAATTTGGCGGTTTCCTTTGCAAATCAAATCACTGGCCTGACGATTTCACCTTTTTCGATTTACTTGGCAGGAACAAATTCAACTTCTAGCTCAACGGGTTCCAAATCCATATTCACAGGAACGAATTTAAATAGTGATGTCAAAGAACTCCTACGTGTTGGCAGTAATATCGATGTAAATTTTGTGTCTGGTAATGCACCAAAAATGAACATTCAGCTCGGCAATGCTCCGCAGGGGCATATGATCCAGTTTGGAGGCGCGATTAGTTCGATTTGTAGTGCTGGGTGTCCAATTACATTAGTATCAAATTATACGGATACACAGACTCCTGCGAACTCTTATTCTACAGGGATTACTTTTAATTTAAGTCTAAAAGCGACAGATACGACCAATGGCTTTTCTCTAAATAACTTCTATTCTGGTGTGGAGACTGGCGGTTTTGTATTTGGAAATACCGGTGATTCGAGCAAATTGGATGCTGGTTTAAGTAATGTGACTCTAGGCACGACTGGGCAAAGTAATGCTACGGTTTTCAATGGGGTACAAAATGGCCCAATTGGTAATATAGGAGCAGTCGGTGAGAGGTGGTCCCACATGTTTGAACAACTAAAAGCTTATTTATAAGTGATACTCTGCTCTAGTTAAGCTACCTTATTTTGTTGTGGTAGCTGGTCATAGTAAAACTCATCTGGAGTCATTTTGTCCAGACTCGAATGAGGTCGTTTCAAATTATAAAATTCAAAATATGCGTTTAATTGCTTCTTCGCATCCAAAACATTGCTGTAGGCTTTGAGATACACCTCTTCATATTTAACGCTCCGCCATAATCGTTCAACCATCACATTATCAACCCATCGACCTTTACCATCCATACTGATTTGAATGCCATTTGATTTCAATACATCAATAAATGCATCACTGGTAAACTGACTGCCTTGGTCTGTATTAAATATTTCAGGTCGACCATATTTTTCAATAGCTTCATTTAATGTTTCTATGCAAAATGTAACCTCCATACTAATCGATACTCTATGCGCAAGTACCTTGCGGCTATGCCAATCAATCACAGCACATAAATAAACAAAGCCTTTTGCCATAGGGATATACGTTATATCCGTAGACCACACTTGATTACTGCGCTGAATAGCCAATCCTTTGAGCAGATATGGATATTTGCGGTGAGCTTGATTAGCCTGGCTTAAATTTGGTTTGCAATATAACGCATTAATGCCCATTTTCTTCATTAAAGTACGTGTATGACGTCGTCCTATATGATGTCCTTGACGATTCAACAAATCACGCATCATCCGGCTACCTGCAAAAGGGTATTGCATATGTAACTCATCCATACACCGCATTAGCTTCAGATCTGATGCACTCACAGGTTTTGGGCGATAGTAATAACAACCACGGGAGACTTTCAGCAGCTGAGCTTGCTTAGATACTGAAATCTGAAGTGAGTCATCGATTAACTTTTGTGGTTGAAGCGGCCCAGTTTCTTCAACACACCTTCTAAAAAATCAATTTCTAATGCCTGCTCACCGATTTTTGCATGTAGTTTTTTTAGATCGATGGGTGGTTCTGTTGGAGCTTTTGATTGATCGAAAGCTTGCGAGGAAGCTGAAATCAGTTGATTTTTCCAGTCGATAATTTGGTTTTGATGAACATCAAATTCAGCACTCAATTCAGCAAGTGTTTTTTCTGCTTTAATCGCAGCAAGTGCTACCTTAGCTTTAAAATCATTTGAATGATTTCTTCTTGGTCTACGTGCCATAAAATACTCCATATATTGATGTTTATAACATCATTTGGGGAGCAAAATATCACTTATAAGTGTTGTTCAAATTTCCTGATCCACCTCTGTGCATCTTTTAAAGATCTAAAAGTAAAAATCAGTGGTATGTAATAAAAAAATAAATGGTGCGCTCGGCGGGACTCGAGTTAATAATTTAACTATTTGAATCATTTATACGGTAATTGTTCGTTACCGTATTATTTAGCGTAAAAATAAAAGACTTGAACATCTATCCGCCATTAGTTGATGATGTAGCGGTTTTGGATAAGCTTAAAGTGTGAAAATTGAGACTTCTACTGACATTTTGGTAAATTTTACCTCATGTCAAAGGAGTTTCAATTTTGAGTACAAAAGCCTAACGGGAAATTGCCCATAAATTAAAAGTGTTTGCTCACGCTGAACAAAATGGCAATGTTGCATTGACCTGTCGATATTTTGGTATTTCACGAGATACTTTTTATGTTGGAAGAAGAATTATAGATCCAAAGGAGAAATTGGTTTAGTCAATAGTAAGCCATGCCCACAGAACCCTAAACTACGCACGCCAGCTGAGATCGAAGAGAAGATTATTCATTTACGTCAACACTATTATTTTGGACAGCTACGGATGAGTTGGTATTTATGGCGCTATCACCAAATTAAGATTTCAGCAGCTGGGGTATACCATGTGTTAAAACGCCATGGCATGAATCGGTTGCCTCAGAATCAGCGTAAACGATCTATTCCTGCTCCTCAGCGTTATGAAAAACAAGTACCAGGGTATCATGTTCAAGTTGATGTAAAGTTTCTCTTTTTTAAAGATCAGAATGGAAAACAAGTCAAACGATATCAATATACTGCTATTGATGATGCAACCAGAATTAGGGCATTAAAGATTTATGAAAACATAATCAAGCCATTGCTATTGATTTCGTCAATTATGTGATCGACAAATTTCCTTTCCGTATCCATACCATTCAGACTGATAACGGTCATGAATTTCAGTCTAAATTCCATTGGCATCTGAATGATCTGGCCGTTCATCATCGCTATATTAAACCACGTACACCCCAACATAACGGTAAGGTCGAACGATCTCATAAGACGGATAAAATGGAGTTCTACCAATTATTAGACTATACCGATGATGTGGATTTAAGAGCTAAGCTAGTCGAATGGGAGGCATTTTACAATTATGCCCGACCTCATGCAGCTATGAATGGCAAAACACCCTATGAGCGATTAAAAGAAAAGTTATGTTAAAATCTTGGTGTCAGTGGAGGTACTAGTATTCACATGTTCAGCTTGTGGCTGAGCATACCATTGAGTCTGCGGATCGAACCAAATTGAAATATTTCCTCGCTTGATTATAAGATGACTAATTCGTTGTGCGATAGATTTTGGATGCAGGCTTCTTCATTTGGAAATTATATTACTGATGAAGCCTTTAAGAATAGCTTTGTGCGACAAAGCCAAACAAAATTAAAAATCACCATTTTAGCGTAGATGATTCATAAGAATAAAATTGAGAAAAACCAAATTGCTATTGGTGTAATATTTGGAATATGCGATATTTTGATAAAACTTTGACAAGGAAAAGGTGAGATGTTTACAGCGTCTTGTTTATGTGGTGGCATTCAATTAAAACTATTGGCTCCTTTAAATCCAATCAATGTCTGTCACTGTAAACAGTGCCAAAAAGCCCAAGGCAGTGCATTTGCTGCAATTACACAGGTTGAAACCAAAGATCTGGAAATTGTGCAGGGGGAAGAACTTCTACAGGCGTATTTTGCAACACCAAATAAAAAGCGGGTATTTTGTAAACAATGTGGTTCACCAATTTATAGCGCACGTTTGGATAAACCTGAGGTCATTCGCTTACGTGCAGGATTGATCAACGAACCAGTCAATGTCAACGTGATTTCACATGCCTATGTCAACTCGAAAGCGACATGGGACGTCATCGGTGATCAGGCTTCGCAATATCGAGAAGCTTTGCCTGCTACATTAGTTAAATAAAGGTGTTTCTGGGTCAACAGCCTGTTTGTGATCCAGATCTAAACTTTCCAGAAGTGATTCGAGCAAATGATTATCGCGGTCGCTACGCCATGCCATGGCGGTAGTAATAAATTCTAGATGTTCTGCCAAAGGTAAAATAACCACATTGGGATATGAAAAGCGTGTGATGGATTGAGGCACCAATGCAATGCCTTGCCCACATCCCACAAACGCAATTTGTGAGGCAACCGAGCGTACTTCATGAATGACTTTTGGAAAAAAACCTTGTTTACGGCACATTCCTGTCAAAATATCATAAGATAAAGGGCTAATTTTGCGCGCAAACATAATAAATTGTTCTTGGCTCAACTGAGAAAGAGAGACTTCCTGATGTGCTGCCAAAGGATGTTTTTCGGGGAGCGCGACCGCAAGATGTTCGCGAATTAGGGGACGAGATGCAATATGATTCCCCAAATCACCTTCCAGACGGGCGAAAGCCAAATCAATATCGCCATTTTCCAGTGCGGGAATTGCTTCCACTGTGTCAATTTCTTTGACATGAATGGTCAAATTGGGAAAATGCAGTTTGGCATGTTCAATAAATTTAGGTAAAACCTCAATAATCGAAGCACTAATTGCCCCAACAGTAATGGTTCCAATCTGACCTTGCGCCGCTTCTCGAACTGCAATTTCCAAATTTTCCAGTTGATCCGCCAGTTTTTTTACCGCAGGAAGAATGGCACGTCCAGCGGGTGTCAGTTTGGTGCCCCGTCGTGAACGTTCAAATAACTGTAAGTTTAAAGAATGCTCCAGAACCTTAATTTGCTCAGTCAAAGGAGGCTGTGACATTCCAAGTTTTTTTGCGGCACGACCGAAATGTTGTTCTTCTGCAACAGTTAAGAACAACCATAGATGACGAATCAAACGAAAGTTGATCATAAATAGTAAAATAGTATGACAGTGATCTTAAAATTATATTTTACCTATCAGAGAAAGAACAGTACATTTATTATCAGCTTTAGGATGCCATTGATACACAACTGATCAAAGTCGGTTTTTCAACCCATCTTTTGTCAGAGATAAGCCAAGATTGAATAGGGACTCAATACCATGATTTTAAATGCTGAATATCACGCTTCACCGAACCCCGTGACTGAGATGCCTGTTGTCGTGTTGCACGGTTTATTTGGTAGCTTGTCAAATTTGGGCATGATTGCAAGAAAGCTCAATCAGAATCATCATGTGATTCAAATGGATTTGCGTAATCATGGTGGGTCGCCACATTCAGCAGATATGAGTTATGAGTTGATGGCGCAGGATGTGGTTGAAACACTCGATCATTTACAGGTTAATCGTTTCTCTCTGGTTGGGCATTCTATGGGTGGAAAAACCTCGATGAAAATCGTTGGTTTATTTCCTGAACGCGTTGAGCAATTGGTCATATTGGATGTTGCACCTGTGCCTTATGCAGGTGAGCGCCATGAAGGCATGTTTGCTGCGATTGATGCTGTGATTGAACAACATAATCCAAATTTAAGCCGTACTCAGGCGGCAGAAATTATGAGAAAGTATCTACCGCATGAGATGATTGTGCAGTTTTTACTTAAATCCTTTGTAAAAGGTCAATGGCTATATAATGTAGATGCATTTAAAGCCAATTATGGAAATCTTGTGGGATGGAATCCAATCCAGCCTTGGAATAAACCTTGTTTGTTTATCCGTGGTGGAAATTCGGAGTACATTTTGCCTCAATATCAAGCCGAAATAGAACAGCAATTTCCGCAAGCGCACATTGAAACTGTTGAAGGAACAGGGCATTGGTTGCATGCAGAAAAGCCAGATATCGTTTTAGGTTTTATTCAAAATTATTTGAATCATGAGGTTGAGGTAAATGTATAAGCTGCAATCGCGATTGTTAAGTTCAATTGCCGCAAAATCCTATGGATTAATACATGTTAGCACCCCGCTTGAAGGCTGTGTTCAAACTAGCTGATCAAGATAAACCTTCTTTTTTCTCAGTCCTCCTCATTGGAATCGCACAGATTATCGTATGGGGAGGATCTTTCTTTTTATTGGCAGTCATGGCGCGTCCAATTATGTCCGAAATGGGCTGGGGACGTGAACTGGTCTACGGTGCTTTATCTTTAAGTATTTTGGTTTCCGCATTTGCACTGCCTTATATTGGTCGCTTAATTTCCCGTCATGGTGGCAAGGAAATTCTGGCCATGAGCGGGATCATCACGGCTTTAGGGTTGTTCATTCTGGCCTTTAGTTATCATCTGGCCTTTTTCTTTTTGGCCTGGATTGTAATTGGGCTAGGGATGGCGATTGGTCTGTATGACACGTTATTTGCAGTCTTGGGTAATCTATTTGGTTTAAATGCCAAAGTTGCGATAGTGAGCGTTACGCTCATTTCTGGCTTTTGTACTACGATAGTCTGGCCCGTTCAGGCTTATGCAGTCTCGTTATTTGGTTGGCGAGCGACTTGTGTATTTGGTGCAGTCTTGATGATTATTGTGATCTGGCCGATTTATCACTATGCATTGCCTAAACCAAAAAAAATCGCTGAAGCGTCTGCGCTACAGCAAAAAAATAAAACCAATTCGATGAGCTTGCCCAAATCAACCTATCACTTGATATCCATTATTTTTATGATTACTTCAATTATCATGACAGTGATGACAGTGCAATTGATTGATATTTTGCAAGAAAATGGTCTGGCTTTAGCCAGCGCCATTGCGATTAGTGCTTTGATTGGACCAAGTCAGGTGGCATCACGCATGCTGGATTTGGTGATTAAGTTTGATCATCCGATTAAATCGCTTTTGGTATCAGTTGTTTTATTGGTGGTCGGGATTGTTTTGCTGTGTATCTCACTCAAATATGCTGCACTTGCAATGATCATCTATGGCGCAGGCAATGGCTTACGTTCTATCGTACGTGGCACTTTACCGCTGACCTTGGTCAAAAAAGAGGAATATGCCTGTCTTATGGGAAAATTGGCTCGTCCATCACTCATTGCACAAGCCATGACGCCGTTGATTGCTGGGTATATGATTGATGCGTTTGGTGCAAATACGGTACTTTATAGCATCGCGTTACTGGCGCTTTTAAATGTTATTTTCTCGATGATATTAATGAAAGAAATTCGACAAAGAAAAGTGATGACTCAAAGTTAAGGTTTCAAAGGAAAATTAAACGTAGAATAAAAAAATCCAACCCGACCTGAACTGCCCCCCGAAAGTTGGACAGTGAATTAAGCGGATAATAAGGACTGATTTCTGTATTGTACAGGGGTTAGTCCTTTTAATTTAACCTTGATTCGTTCATGGTTATAATAATGAATGTAATCTTTCACTGTTTGCTCCAACTCATCAACTGATTTAAATTCTTCACCATAGAAACATTCCGATTTAAGTATTCCAAAGAAACTCTCTATTACCGCATTATCCAAGCAATTCCCTTTACGTGACATACTTTGTGTCAAACCATGCACTTTAAGCTGTTGCTGATAATGGCGCATTTGATATTGCCAACCTTGATCTGAGTGTAAAATAGGGTTTTCATCAGGTTTGAGGTTACTCAAAGCCTCACTAAGCATGTTTTTAACTAAAGCATAATGTGGTTTACGTTGGGTTTGGAATGCAATAATTTCTCCATTGAACAAATCTATGAGAGGAGATAAATACAGCTTTTCACCATGTAGGGTAGATTGGTTCAACAAAAAGCGTGTACACAGTGCACTGGGTTATGTATCGCCTTTTGAGTTTGAAGCAATGTACTATGATAAGATTAATCCGTTAGGTCAGGTGGCCTAACTTAAATAAAAAAGTCTCCGACAAACCCGGTACGGTTCATGATGTTCAATAGTACCGAATTATTCTGCATCATTGATGATTTCTTTCTTAAATTTGAAGCAACTTATTGGAAGTTTCTCAAACAAAGTCGTCGCTCTGTAAGAATTCGACCAGCCCAGCTGAGTCTCTCAGAAATACATTTTATCGCCATTTGGTATAAGTGTTCTCATTTCAACAATTTCAAAGCTTTCTTTTCATGGTTGAAGCAGGATAAAAATCATTTATTTAAACGCTTACCCTGTTACCAAAGGATGATTCACCTGATCAATATGCATCAATTAGCTCTACATGCTTTACATGTCGCTTTGATGAAAGGTGAATACAAACAATATTTATGGATTGATTCAACGACTCTGCCTGTCTGTAAAAATCAGCGTATTCAGCGTCATAAATCATTAGCCAAGATTGCATCTCGCGGTAAAAGTTCAATGGGATGGTTTTATGGCTGTAAGTTACATATCGTGATGAATCAATTCGGTGAGATCGTTAGCTCAGGCTTATCTAATGGGCATGTTGCTGACATAAAAATGGTTGAACAATTGGTTGAAGGCTTAGACGCAAAGCTTTATGCGGATCGTGGCTATATCAGTCAAAATTTAAAAAGCAGGTTAAAAGATCAAGGGGTTGATTTGATTACTTACCATAGAAAGAACATGCAGGCTATTCAACTCTGTTCATCAGATAAATATCATTTAAAACAACGCAATAAGATAGAAACGTTATTCAGCTTATTGAAAGGACAATACAATTTAGTGACGAGTAAAGCACGTAGTATTCATGGATTTCTTAGCGGAATTTATGCATCGTTATGTGCATATCAATTAACTCATCGGAATAAGCCAACAATTCAAGTTATGGAATCATTAGCTTAAGCAGGATTCGGGTTAGATATGTTATTTAAAACTCTCAGTTGGACTCTGGGAGTTTTTTTATTGCTTATATTTTATTCTGATCAGTTCCATCAGTTTAAATGATCGAATAATGAATAAATTTAATAAAAATAAATCAATAAAAAACAAGAAATTATTTAATTTTAAAAGGCCTTTATTTTTGAACTGACTTTTTTTCGCATTGTTTAATCAAACTGGCTTTGTTAACTATTACGCAAAATGATGGTTTAGGTAGAACTAGCTAGGGCTAACTGGTTCTAAACATGTAAATGGCTAAGGAGAAGCCAAATGAGTATCGATCAGGCGGTTGATAAAAAATTAAATGCGAATCTGGATCAGAAAACACGCATTAAATCTATTTTGGGCGGTTCAGCGGGTAATCTAGTCGAATGGTATGACTGGTTTGCCTACAGTATGTTCACTTTATATTTCGCAAAATCTTTCTTCCCAGCAGGTAACCAGACCGTTGAGTTGCTTCAAGCAGCAGCGGTTTTTGCGGTTGGTTTCTTGATTCGTCCCATTGGCGCATGGATGATGGGTATCTTTGCAGACCGTAAGGGACGTAAAGCAGGTTTAACACTCTCTGTTACCTTGATGTGTATCGGTTCAATCCTGATTGCGATTGCACCAACGTATCAACAGATTGGGGTGATGGCTCCTGTTATTTTGATTATTGCGCGATTGATCCAAGGCTTGAGTGTCGGTGGAGAATATGGTGCAAGCGCGACCTATTTGAGTGAAATGGCAGGAAAAAACCGACGTGGTTTTTTCTCAAGTTTCCAGTATATGACCATTATGGCTGGTCAGCTTCTGGCACTTGCAACTTTAATCATCTTGCAACAAGTGTTAACTGAGGCGCAATTGTACGAGTGGGGCTGGCGTATTCCATTCTTTGTCGGTTCAATTTTAGCATTGTCTGTCTTTATTATCCGTCGTGGTATGGTAGAGACTCAATCTTTCAAAAACGCGACACAAGAAGTCAAATCAAGTGCATTTGCATTGTTTAAACATCATCCCAAAGAAGCATTAGGTGTTTTATTCTTAACTGCGGGTGGTACGATTTCATTCTATGCTTATACCACTTATATGCAAAAATTTATGGTGAATACGACTGGCTTTTCTAAAGAAGTCGCGACGATGGTTTCTGCTGTCACCATCTTTATCTTCATGCTTGCACAACCCGTGATGGGTTCTATTTCCGATAAAGTTGGTCGTAGAGCCGTCATGATTTTCTTTGGTATCGGTGGCGTTTTATTTACTTATCCAATTTTTAGTACTATCGCAACGACATCAAGTCCTGTGATTGCAGGTTTATTGATTCTGTTTGGTATGATGTTCTTATCTGGTTATACCTCAACCAGTGCAGTCATTAAATCTGAAATGTTCCCCGCCCATATTCGTGCGCTTGGTGTGGCACTTCCTTATGCGATTGCCAATACGATTTTTGGTGGTACATCAGAACTTGTGGCGCTACAGTTTAAAAACATTGGCCACGAAAATTTCTACTTTATCTATGTAACGGTGATGTGTGCGATCTGTCTGGTGTATTTCTTCCGCATGAAAGATCAACAAAAACATAGCCGCATTCTGGAAGATTAAATCAACTGTATAAATGATTTAATCTACAAAAGAGGGGAAAGTAATTTTCCCCTCTTTTTTATTGAAGAAAATCCAGAAATCAGTCACAAGAATACAAATCTTCAGCTTTAGCTATCCATTACAATTAATGCAGTTCGGCATATAAGTATCACTATGCAAGTATTTGAATCAGCAAAAGGTTTATGGTCTGCAATCCTGCAACAATTTCGTTGGGAGAGTCATACGCCCAAGCGTACACTGGATGAAATTGAAATTTTATGTTCAGTATTCCTTGCTATTTTATTTGCTCATTACTTTGGCGCAGAAAATATTGGATGGGCTGCGTTTAGTGGTTATATGGTATTGCGTTCACATATTGTCGATACCTGTATTCGTGGAATGCTGAGAATTTTGGGAACAGTAGTTGGCGCTTTATTGGCATGTTGGATTGAACTTTATATTTCTAAAAGCCTGTGGATGAACAGTCTGGTTTTGGCTTTTTTTGCTGCATTTTCGCTATATTTTGCCATGACTACACGGTATGGCTATGCATGGCTGTTTTTTGGTCTGACTTTTGCGATGGTGATTATTGATGGGTTAATGTATCCCTTTGTCGATATGAGCCAATTTGCCAAAACGCGAAGTATTGAAGTGATAGCGGGTACTGTAGCCTGTATGCTGGTTAGTCTCTTTTTTACCTACCTGATTCGTCCAAGATTTTCCTTAACGGCCAAT
The DNA here is from genome assembly GCF_003938865.1 of Acinetobacter sp. FDAARGOS_515. NCBI lineage: Bacteria > Pseudomonadati > Pseudomonadota > Gammaproteobacteria > Moraxellales > Moraxellaceae > Acinetobacter > Acinetobacter sp. FDAARGOS_515. The sequence goes on from NZ_RKIX01000003.1 coordinate 2,212,692, forward strand.
AAAAGTGGCTTGGTCGAAATCGCAAAGTTTGAGGGTTACAGAAAACTGACGCTCATTCATACCGTACAAGCTGCCTTGGCAATTGCAGTCGTGCCTTTTTTAATCCAGTACTTTTCGGTAGATTTACTGACTCAAACCGCGATTACGATCTTAGCGGTTCTGATGATTCCGCTACCAGATCTAAATAATAAAAAATTGATATCAATGAGAAATTTATATCGATTATTTGGCTGCTTGTTGGGTGCTGGATTGGCATTTATATTATTACCTTTGAGCGCGATAAATTATGCTTTTGCTGCATTGGCAATTGCACTTGGAATTGTTATTGGGCGGCATATTGAAAATAGTGGACAGAGTTTTGCCTATATAGGAACCCAATTTTCTCTGGTGTATATCGTCGTGATGGTGCCTGATCAACTTAGTTTACTGAGCATGGATAATGGCTGGATTCGTTTGGCGGGCATTTTGTTAGGTATTATTCTCATTGAATTAACCCGACTGGTCTTTGTGCCGTTACAACATTGGTTGCTACAGGAACGGTTGAATTCTGAGTAAATGTTTAACGTCAAACGTCTTGGCGAAAACAGATTTAAAAAACCAATATTTGAAATTATAGCGTTTGAAAAAAAGCTCAACTTAAAATGTTATATTTTATAGAAATGGCTTTAATCCAATTTAGAGTTTATAGAGGAATAGGCGAAAGCTAAAATAGCAGCTAAAAAAATAACCCTTTGTAGCAAACAAAGGGTTATTTCGATATTTGGCGGAAGCGGTGAGATTCGAACTCACGGAGGACTCACACCCTCGTCGGTTTTCAAGACCGGTGCATTAAACCGCTCTGCCACGCTTCCAATGGCGGCTATCATATAAATAAAAGCGTGTTTTGGCAAATTATTTCATCAAAAAAAAGAGTGAAAGCTCAAAATTAAAGCAATATCCTAATGACGATGTTTTTTTATTGTGATTCTATAGGATTTGGTTTTTTAAACTTTCCAAACCAGATCCTTGCTTAGAGTGATAGAGCTGGGTCGATGCTTAACTGAGTGGTTATTTATTTTATATCTCTAACCAGAAAACTAGAGCTTATTTCTACCTTTTCAATTGTATATTTACATAATTATCGATATATTTCTGAAAACATATTGAAAAAAGGCAATCATCATGTCGACTCATCACACAAAAAAAATAATAATTTCAATGCTATTCAGTTGTATCGTAGGCTTTGCTATCCAAGCTCATGCAGCCAATGATGTCACTGTATATGCCGCTGCAAGTTTAACCAATGCAATTACAGATTTAGAAAAAGCGTTTGAAAAGCAAACTAAAATTGAAGTTAAAACGTCTTATGCTGGTTCTTCAACTTTAGCTAAACAAATCGAAGCCAGCGCACCTGCTGATGTATTTATCTCGGCAGATGAACAATGGATGAATTATCTGCAAAATAAAAAACTGATTGTGTCTAATCAGCGTATTAATTTATTGGGCAATAAACTGGTTTTAATTGCACCTAAAAATTCGACAATCAACACTATTAAGATGGATAAAAATGTCGATCCAAGTACAGTTTTTCAAGGGAAATGGTGTACAGGAGATACCAAAAGCGTTCCAGTCGGCAAATATGGAAAACAGGCACTTACTTCACTGGGGTGGTGGCAAAAACTTCAGCCCAAATTGGTTGAAACAGAGGACGTCAGAGCTGCTTTAAATTTTGTTGCGCGTGGTGAATGTCAATTAGGTATTGTCTATGCAACTGATGCTGCCATTAGTAAAGATGTTAAAATTGTGGGAGTATTTCCTGAAAATACCCACGCACCGATTATTTATCCACTAGGTCTCATCAAAAATAACCCATCCGCCGTAAAATTTTATCAATTTTTGCAGACAAAACAGGCCAATACCGTTTTTAAACAATACGGTTTTACTGTGTTATTACCAGCTAAATAATGTTTTTTTCTCTTTCGGCAGAGGAGCTTGAGGTTCTCAAGTTATCTTGTCAGGTGGCTGCTTTTAGTTTATTGGTGAATTTAATTCCAGCTTTGTTTGTGGGCTGGTTATTGGCACGAAAAGAATTTTGGGGAAAATCTCTATTTGAGACTTTGGTTTTTTTGCCATTGGTTTTACCGCCTGTTGTTCCTGGATATTTGCTACTACAAGTTTTTGGTAACAATGGCATGTTGGGGCAGTATCTGAATGCTTGGGGTTTAAGTTTAGCTTTTAATTGGAAAGGCGCTGCTTTGGCCGCCGCGGTGATGGGTTTTCCCTTATTTGTACAGTCGATTCGGCTTGCGATTGAACTGGTTGATCAACGTCTGGAAATGGCGGCTAAAACATTAGGTGCATCAGGATTGGGCACATTTTTTAGCATCACATTGCCATTAGCCAGTAGTGGAATTTTAGTGGGTGCAATTTTATGTTTTTGTCGTAGTTTGGGGGAGTTTGGTGCGACGATTACCTTTGTCGGCAATATTGCAGGTGAAACCCGAACTTTGCCTTTGGCGATGTATAGTTTGATGCAACAACCTGATACTGAACATCAAGTTTGGCGTTTGATTATTCTTTCTTTAAGCGTTGCTTTTTTTACGTTGTGGTTTGCGCAATGGTTTCATCGTTATCAAAAAAACAAGCGAGGCTAGAACAACGATGTTGAATTGTCATATCCAGTTGCAACTTGGAAAGTTTAGCCTAGATCAGACTTTTCAGTCGGATCAGCGTGTGGTTGGTTTATTTGGCGCATCGGGTTCAGGTAAAACCAGTATTTTACATGCGATTGCAGGACTGAATACACCTCAAGCAGGTTGGATTAGAGTGCAGGAGCATACATGGTTTGATGCTTCACAAAAGATTAATTTAAGTACTCAACAACGCCGTGTGGGATTGGTATTTCAGGATGCACAGTTATTTCCGCATATGAATGTCAAAAAGAATCTATGTTTTGGATTGAGGCGAATTGCACCTGAAAAAAGATATTTTAAAGAAGATTATATTGTTGACTTATTAAAGCTTGATCATCTATTAAATCGTATGCCTTCTAAATTATCTGGTGGAGAAAAGCAGCGTGTCGCATTGGGGCGAGCCTTGCTGTATTCGCCGCAACTTTTATTATTAGATGAGCCTTTATCCGCTTTGGATGCAGCACATAAAGCTGAAATTATTCCTTTTTTTCAAAAAATTAAACAAGAAATTCAGATTCCAATGCTGTATGTCAGTCATGATATTAATGAGATTCAGCAATTAACAGACAGTATTTGGTATCTGTAAATACTAGACTTCTTTCTTAAGTTCCTTTTATTTCTTCGTATGGAAAAAAATAAACAGGGTTTAAACGATGATGAAAGAAGTCAATTGTTCTAAATGAACTTTTATCTTTTTTCCATAAAGAAAGGCAAAATGTTTATTTTTGCCTTTCTTGGAAGATTTAGAGAATTGATTAATCAACGATTTCAATCGCAATCGCAGTTGCTTCGCCTCCACCAATACACAGCGCTGCAATACCTTTGCGCTTGCCCAGTCGTTTTAGCGCATGAATCAAAGTTACGATAATGCGTGAACCTGATGAACCCAATGGATGACCCAAGGCACAAGCACCGCCATTGATATTCACTTTTTCAGGATCGAGTTTAAATGCATCAATCGCCGCCATGGTTACCATAGCGAAAGCTTCATTGATTTCCCATAAATCGACCTCTTCGGCAGACCAACCGACTTTCTTGAGTAGTTTTTCAATCGCACCTACGGGAGCAATAGTGAATTCTTCAGGTAATTGAGAATTGGTCGTATAAGCTTTGATTTCAGCCAAAACCTTTAGACCGCGCTGCTTGGCTTCCTGCTCAGATGTAATCAGCAGGGCCGATGCACCATCGCTAATGGAGCTTGAGTTTGCAGCAGTAATGGTGCCATCCTTGGCGAAAGCAGGGCGCAATGTTGGAATTTTATCGATTTTCGCATTGCCTGGATTTTCATCGGTATCAACCACAACGTCACCTTTGCGAGTAGTGACCGTAACAGGCACAATCTCAGCTTCAAAATAGCCTTCCTGTATTGCTTTTTGTGCGCGAGTCAAAGAGCGAATTGCAAATTCATCCATTTGTTCTCGTGTATAGCTTTTTTGATCTGCCATGTCCTGAGCAAACGAACCCATTGCACGTCCTGTATACGCATCTTCCAAACCATCCATAAACATATGATCGATGACTTGACCATGCCCCATGCGATAACCTGTACGGGCTTTCGGCAATAAATAAGGGGCATTGCTCATGGATTCCATACCACCCACCACAGCAATTTTAATACTGTCTGCTTTAATGGCATCGCTTGCCTGCATGGCAGCTTTCATACCAGAACCACAGACTTTATTGATCGTGGTTGCACCGACATGATCAGGTAAGCCTGCTTTACGCATTGCTTGACGTGCAGGACCTTGTTTAACGCCCGCAGGAAGTACGCAGCCCATAATGACTTCGTCAATTTCATCGACGGGAATATTCGTCTGTTTGAGAGCAGCTTGAATGGCAACAGCCCCCAGATCAGGTGCGCTTAAACCAGAAAGACTGCCTTGAAAGCTGCCCATGGGTGTACGTGTAGCAGCGACGATCACAATTTTTGTCATGAAATGATTCCTTGAAGTATCAGTTCAGCTTATAAGCTTGAACTTCATTATGATTGTTTAAAATACGGGTGGGGTATAAGTCAAAGTTTGTCCTAATATCCACAGTAAAAAAAGCACTAAAGGTAAATGTACAACCAATTGTGTCACGGTAAAACCAATCACATCCTTAGGTTTGAGTTTTAAAATACCGAGCATCGGTAACATAAAAAATGGATTGATTAAGTTGGGTAATGCTTCTGCTGCATTATAAATTTGTACCGACCAACCCAGATGATATTTCAAATCGTTGGCTGCTTGCATCACATAAGGTGCTTCGATAATCCATTTGCCACCGCCAGATGGTACAAAAAAGCCTAAAATGGCAGAATAAATTCCCATGACCACAGCAAAGGTATCATGTGAAGCAATTGAAACAAAAAAGTGTGCAATATAATGCGAAAGTGATAAATCCTCAGCATTAACAGCCTGAGTCATCATGTAGGCAATACTGCCATAAAGTGGAAATTGAATAAGAACGCCTGAAACAGCAGGAACCGCTTTACTCACTGCATTCAGAAAATTGCGTGGTGTGCCGTGTAAGGCCAGACCAAGCATCAGAAAAATAAAGTTATAAGTATTGAGACTAGAAATCGCAATAATTGGATTGTTTTTAGAAAACTCCAGAATCATCCAGATTAAGCCCAATGCCACCACTAAAATGGTCAGGATGGGTGAATTTTCTAACCAATCTCCCGGACGTTTCGATTTCGTTTGTTCAAGTTCCTGTTTTTCTTCTTCGTCAAAGTTCAGATTAAAATCTTGCATGGTTTTGACATTCTGACCTTTGGGTGCAGACAGGTAGGCAATGACAATCGAAACAATGATCAATATGGCAGTCATCACAATCGATTGCCACAAAAATATAGTTTCCGTAAACGGAATGACACCGGTCAGATTATAAATAGACTCAGGCAAACTGGCTTTATTGGCCTGTAATTGAGCCGCAGAGGAACTAATCCCCAGTGCCCATGTTGCTCCCATACCAATAATCGCTGCGGCGGCAGCAGCTCGATAATCCATGTTGAGTTCTTTACGTTTGGCGAGGGCGATCACCAAAAGTGCAGTTAAGATGGTACTAATGGCCCAATTGACCAAAGAAATGAGCAAACTGACAGTGGCAACTAGCACAATGGCACTGCGTCCCGAATGTGGGATTCTGGCCATCTTCTGGATCAGTTTTTTCATGGGACGTGATACAGACACCACATAACCAACAATAATCAGCATGGTCATTTGTAAGGTAAATGGAATTAAGCTCCAAAAGCCATTACCAAAAGAACTGGCGACTTCTTTGACTGGTGCGCCAATGAACAGTGCAGCAGTAGCCACAATAATCACGCCAAGTAATGCAAAAATATATGAGTCAGGAAACCATTTTTCTGACCAGTTACTAATACTAATCGCAAACCGTTCTAAAATTGCAGGTTGTTTATTCATGATCAAATTCCATCTGATATTAAAGGTGATCATTCATCCAAAAGTGATCACCGCTTTTTTCTAATTCACTTTCTATATGCCAGTATTTCCTTTAAAAGAATATTTAGCTTGCTAGGGCCGTAATGAGTTTGACACCTGAGGCAGCCTGAATTTGCTCAACTGTTACACCATCTGCAAGTTCAATTAGTTCGATACCCTCAGCAGTAATATCCATCACGCCTAAGTCGGTAATGACACGATGTACTACAGCCTGACCTGTCAGCGGCAAACTGCATTCAGATACAATTTTCGGCGTACCATCTTTGGCACAATGTTCCATGAGTACCACGACACGTTGTACACCCACGACCAAATCCATTGCGCCGCCCATGCCTTTGATCTTTTTACCCGGAATCATCCAGTTGGCAAGATCACCTTTTTCAGAGACTTCCATTGCGCCCAAAATCGCAATGTTGACATGTCCACCACGGATCATGGCAAAAGATTCACTACTGGAAAAAAATGCAGCGCCCGCACGTGCGGTGACCGTTTGTTTACCTGCATTGATTAAATCTGCATCCATCGTTTGTTCGGTTGGAAATTCTCCAATGCCCAATAAACCATTTTCGGACTGAAGCCAGACATCAACATTTTCTGGGATATAATTAGCGACCAGTGTCGGTAAGCCAATACCAAGATTGACATAAAAACCATCTTGTAATTCTTTGGCGGCACGTTGTGCCATTTGTTCACGTGTCCATGCCATGATTATGCTTCCTGTGCTTTTAGGGTTTTTTGCTCAATTCGTTTTTCTGGGTGTGCATTAAGTACAATACGTTGTACAAAAATACCTGCCAGATGGATTTCATCAGGATCTAACTCACCAATTTCCACCACTTGTTCAACTTCCGCAATGGTAATTTTCCCTGCCATTGCACATTCGGGATTGAAGTTACGTGCCGTTTTATGGAAAATCAAATTACCTGCTTTGTCCGCTTTATAAGCTTTGACCAATGCAATATCAGCGGTTAAAGAAGGCTCTAAAATATAAGGTTTACCATCAAAATCGCGCTGTTCTTTGCCTTCAGCGATGAGTGTTCCAACGCCAGTTTGAGTATAAAATGCTGGGATGCCTGCGCCGCCTGCGCGAAGTTTTTCTGCCAAAGTTCCTTGCGGCGTCAGTTCAACCTCAAGCTCACCATTAAGATATTGGCGTTCAAATTCTTTATTTTCACCGACATAAGATGAAATCATTTTTTTGATTTGTTTGGTTTGAAGTAAAATTCCCAAACCAAAATCATCTACACCGGCATTATTGGAAATACAGGTTAAACCAGTGACTTGGGTTTGTTTTAATGCATTGATCAATGCTTCTGGAATACCACATAAACCAAAACCACCCACAGCAAGAGTCTGATTATTCTTAACAATATCCTGTAATGCGAGTTCTGCACTTGCATACACTTTATTCATTGTATTTACTCAACGTCCCTATGTTTTCTTATTATTAACATCTGTAATTTATTTAAGGAAGTTGAAAATTTTAAAGGATTAATGAGAAAAATTAATGAATCTGTTTAATGTGCGAATATCGTTTTTTGATCGTTGATTTTCTATGGCTACTAAAATTGAAGGATTTTTTCGTAAGGATAACTTGAAAGTGTCTGAATGAATTCGCTGGAAATATTTGAAAGTTCAGTGTCTTTTTTATAAATAATACCGACCGCTTGGTGTACCTGACTATTTTCAATTTCCAGTAACACATTATACTCTTTATCGATCGAATGTTGAAAATGGCGTGGAATTGCACTGACTCCAATGCCTAAAGCCACAAAACTTGAGAAAGTACTAATCTGGTGACACTCAACTTTTAAATCAAGCACCAGACCTAAGCGTGAGGCGTTTTGTTCAAGGAGGTAACGCACGATTGAAGGGTGTTGTAAGGTAATAAATGGATTGGCATATAATTCCTGCCAAGTGATGCTTTTTTTACTGGCTAGCGGATGTGTTTTGGGAATGAGTGCTAAAAAATCTTCATCAAATAAAGCTTTAAATTCCAACTGTTCATTTAGAATTGGCTGAAAGCAAATTCCAAGTTCAAAAATTCCGTCCAATACATTTTCAATAATTTTTTCATTGGGAATATCATGAATTGAAAAATTTAAATTAGGGTGGGCATTTGAAAAAGTCTGAATGACTTCGGGTAAAATTGCATGGGTAACAAAGGGCATTGAAGCAATATTTAAAGTACCGCGATTAAGTTTAAAACGTTGTTTTACATCATTTTCCATGTCTTCCCAGTTTGCCAGTAACTTTCTAGCATAAGGGATCAAAGATTTTCCTTCCTGAGTGAGTTCGACACGGCGAGTATTACGCTTAAATAGCTTTCCACCCAATTCCTCTTCTAATGATTTGATACTCAAACTCAAGGCGGACTGACTTAAATGAAGCTCAGTCGATGCATTGGCATAATTCAGAGTACGAGCCAGTGCCAAAAAAGCTTTGAGTTGCTTGAGCGTCATTTATAGATTCCATCCTAATCAAAAGTTTTTGATTTTAAAGAAAAATTATATCTAACTCTACGATTGATATACTTGTTTTTTTGTAAAATTAAATCAAGCTCAGTTTTATATTAAAAAAACAGTTTTTTAAAATGTGGCTGAAATGATCCAAATCAAAATATTAAAAGCAGAATTTTTTCATTAAATAGACTTCTTTCATAATTTTTAAACTCTCTTTATTTTTCTCCTATAGGAAGAAATAAAAGGGACTTATGAAAGAAAACTAATAATTAATGAGTTTTATTAAATAATTCATTTGTTTTTTAAATAAATAGATAAGTCGTTTTACTTAAATAAAAATCTTATATTTCAATGTTTAAATTTTTATTTAACAGTCTTTTAAATAATATTCTTGTATTTCGTAAAAATATTGATATTTTAAAATAAATATAAAATCTTATTTGCTAAGTATATTTAATGGCTCATTTTGGACAAATTGTATTTATTTATTATTAGGCAAACTGTTATCAAATATTAGGCACAATATTTGAGTTAAACCTAATCTATATTCTTCATAATGGAGTAAGAAAGAATATGTGGGATTTATTTGTTATTCTGCTGTCTTTAGTCTTACTGATGTACACCGCTTATCGCGGGTTTTCAGTCATCCTGATGGCACCGTTATGTGCATTATTGGCGGTTTTTTTAATCAATCCAAGTAATGTCTTGCCTTTTTACTCAGGCGTTTTCATGCCGAAAATGGTCAACTTTATCGAGGATTATTTTCTGGTATTTTTACTCGGTGCAATTTTTGGCAAAGTGGTTGAAATGTCAGGGATCGCTGAGTCGATTGCAAAAACTATTGTGAATTTGATTGGTGCAAAAAAAGCAATCTTGACCGTGGTGATCCTCGGCGCAATTTTGACCTATAGTGGTGTCAGTTTATTCGTAGCTGTATTTGCGATTTATCCATTTGCCAATCAATTATTTCAGCAAGCTAACATCCCTAAACGTCTAATTCCCGGCACGATTGCACTTGGTGCATTTACCTTTACCATGGACGCGCTACCGGGTACGCCACAAATTCAAAACGTGATACCAACCACTTTCTTTGGAACCAATATTTATGCTGCTCCATTTTTAGGGATTATTGGTGCGATTTTTGTATTGAGTACAGGTTTGTTATACCTAGAGTGGCGTCGACGTGTGGCTGCTCAAGCAGGGGAAGGCTATGCAGGTTTTGTCTCAGATAATTCTGCAAATAGTGTTGATTCTGATGTAAATCTTGTACAGGAAAATGCGCATGATAATGGTTCGGTTATTCGTCAGATTCTAGCCTTCGTTCCTTTAGTGTTAGTTGCTGTGATGAATAAATATTTATCGACAGCAATTAAAACATGGTACCCAAACGGTTTTGATTTTAATGCAATTGGTCTTGCAAATTATACGGTTGATGTTGCAAAAACGGGTGCGATCTGGGCGGTCGGTTTGGCACTGATGGTTGGGATTATCGCGGCTATCTTATTTGATTATGGTCGTGTGGCGAGCCAATTTAAAGAAGGTGTAAATGCCAGTATTGGCGGTTCGCTTTTGGCTGTCATGAACACCGCGTCCGAATATGGTTTCGGTGCGATTATTGCGGCTTTACCCGGTTTTGCTTTAGTGAGTCATGCATTGGGAACGGCATTTACTAATCCTTTGGTGAATGGTGCGGTGACCACAACTGTATTGGCAGGGATTACAGGTTCAGCATCAGGCGGGATGAGTATCGCTTTGAGTGCGATGGCAGAGCAGTATAATGCTGCTATTTTGGCTGCGGGTATTCCGCCCGAAGTGATGCATCGTATTGTGGCAATGGCATCGGGCGGCATGGACACACTTCCACACAATGGCGCAGTCATTACCTTACTCGCTGTAACAGGTTTAACACATAAGCAATCTTATAAAGATATTTTTGCAGTTACGATCATTAAAACAGTTGCAGTATTTGTGGCGATAGCTGCATTTACATGGTTCGGAATTGTGTAATTTTTTGATCAAAATAAGCTATGAACTTGTTTTGGTTTAAAAAACCAAGGCATTTTATAAATGAGGCAGGAGAAAGAACGTGACAAAACAACTCGATGGTAAGGTGGCTTTTATTACAGGTTCTGCGAGCGGAATTGGTCTGGAAATTGCGAAAAAATTTGCATTGGAAGGTGCAAAAGTAGTTATTTCAGATATGAATGCGCAAAAATGTGAAGAAGCTGCACAACAGCTCAAAAGCGAAGGTTTTACTGCTATTTCGGCGCCTTGTGATGTGACCAATGAACAAGCCTATCAAGCTGCAATTGAACTAACACAAGAAACATTCGGAACACTGGATATTTTAATTAATAATGCAGGGTTTCAACATGTGGCAGCAATTGAGGAATTCCCAACTGAAGTTTATCAAAAACTGATTGCGGTGATGCTAACAGGTTCATTTATCGGCATTAAACATGCTTTTCCAATTATGAAAGCACAAAAATCAGGTCGTATTATCAATATGGCATCGATTAATGGCTTGATCGGTTTTGCAGGTAAAGCAGGCTATAACAGCGCTAAGCATGGTGTGATTGGCTTAACCAAAGTCGCTGCACTCGAATGTGCACGTGATGGTATTACAGTAAATGCTTTGTGTCCTGGCTATGTGGATACACCTTTGGTTCGTGGGCAAATTGCAGATTTGGCTAAAACGCGAAATGTGAGTGAAACCAGTGCGTTGGAAGATGTGATTTTGGCGATGGTGCCGCAAAAACGCCTTCTTAGTGTTGAGGAAATTGCCGATTATGCGATTTTCTTGTGCAGTGATAAGGCAGGTGGAGTGACAGGACAAGCTGTAGTGATGGATGGCGGATATACTGCTCAGTAGTTTGTTCTGATAAAAAAGACCACGATGTGTGGTCTTTTTTATGACTTGTGTTTTGCATTTTAAATTTTCTCGGGTTCAGGTCGCCGCCAAACCCAGATAAAAACGAGCAGCATGCATACAATACATACAAGGTTAAACCAGAAATGAGGTACATGAAGTATCAAGATGCTGCTAGCAAGTGTCATACTAACAGCCATCATATATTTTGATTTTCTGGAAACCTGACGCTGATCTTGCCAGTTACGAATCATGGGACCAAATAATTTATGCTGGTAAAACCATCGATGTAATCTGGAAGAGCCTTTTCCTGCAAAAAAAGCTGCGAGTAATACAAACTCAACTGTAGGTAAACCCGGAACAAACAAACCAATCACACCAATACTCAGGCTCAAGCAAGACAGACCTATAAATACAATTCTTAAAAAGCTGGATTTAGATAAGCTTTCATGATGTATATTTTTAGATGTAGTGAGCTCGATCTGATCATGATTTAGGTGATCAGAGGTTGAGGGCAACTTGGACGGATGGGTGGGTACTGACATTTTACTGATCTGTATTTGCTGTGGTTAACAGCGATGCAAAGCGGGCAAAACCATCCATTGCACCTTGCACGACCTGATCTTGTTCAGTTTGACTTAAACCTGCATCATCGAGTGCCTGAACAAAGCGTTTCCAGACTTTTGCTCTGCCTTCAGGATAAGCCGCCAGATTTCGTGCGCCAAATTCTTCAGAAAGTTCCAGCTTGGTTTTGGCTTCCTTAAATAAAAACGCAGCTCCGAGCGTTGAACCTTCAGAAACGTAAATCCAGCCTAGCGCTTCAAGTGCATTGGCATCCTGACTCGCGATATTAAGATCTGTAGGTGAAACTCCTAAATCTTGTAAATCTTTAAACGCTGCGTCTGAGCGACCACGAACATCCAGATCAGGAATAAAATCAATGATTTCTGGATATTTAAATAAATCCTCAACATCACGCTGAAAATAATATTGAGCCAGTGTAAATTTTGCATAATGCATCCGACTTGCAAAAACATCTGCCTGAGCCATTAAGTGATGCATATGTTCATGTTCTGCTGCTGTTTCAGTTTTTAAGCGAAGTGATAGTGCCGAACTTATATGATGTTGAATGTCTGTTTTGCCAACGGATTGGTTCATATCGTTACCTAAATAAAGATGTATATTTGCGGAGTAAATAAAGGTCTATATACGCTATGACGAAGGAGGATAGAAAAAGACGCAATAAGGAATGCAGCTTTTTTATAGAAAATATCGTTCAGAAATAGTTTACAATAATCACATTAATAAATGATAATAATTCTTGTTTATATTATTCATTCAATATTTTGCTATGGATCAATCTTTCTCCCCAACTGCACAGAAACAATTCATTCATGAAATGTATCTGGATCATCATGATTGGCTTCAAAAGTGGCTTAGCTATCGCATTCGTTATCCTTTTAATGCAGCCGATCTGGTGCAAGATACTTTTGTTAAGTTATTACAAACTCGGCAAAAACTACTCGGAATTCAGGAACCAAGAGCTTATTTAGTCAATGTTGCCAAAAATGTACTGATTGATAAGCATCGACGTTATGTATTAGAGCAAAGCTATCTGGAAACTCTGGCAGGGGAGTTACAACTTCAAGAGATTGAATTATCAAATAATCAACTTGAAGAAGTGGTACAAATTTTAGATTTTTTAACAATCGCTTTAAACGAAAGCCCAGTATTTGCAAGAAAAGCTTTTCTGATGTATTACTTTGAAGGTTACAATCAAAGTGAAATCGCTAAACGGATTGGTAAATCTTTAAGGACGACGCAATCTTATTTAGCAGATTGTCTAAATCTATGTCTTGAAGCGCGAGAACAGTTGCTTGAGTCGGAACATGACTGACCCAAAAAAATTACAAAAAGAATTATCTTTATGGATTATTCGTTTAAACACAGATGATCCGATTGAACGTTCTCAAGCTCAAGTCGAATTTGAGCATTGGCAACGACAGCATCCCGAATATCATGATCAATTCGATAAAATTAGTCGCTTTTCTGACGAATTAAAACAACTTCAGGAAACACACCGTATTCATAGCCAGACCTTGCAAAAGTCGCTAAAACACACTCAACAAAGTCAACAACAGCTAAAAAAGGCTTTTGGTCGTGGGATATTGGGCATTGGTTTTATTGGGCTATTCAGTATTTTGACCTACCATTATTTTCCCTATGCTTATTACACCGCAGATTATAAAACTTCGACGGGAAATATGCAGTCATTTGTACTTAAAGATGGTTCAAAAATTACGCTAGGAGCTAAATCTGCCATCAAATTGCATTTTAATTCACAGATACGTCAGGTTGAACTGGTTCAGGGTGAGATTTATGTGGATGTCGCAAAAGACAAACATCGGCCATTCATCGTGCAATCAAAGCAAGCCGATTACAAGGCATTAGGAACACGATTTATTGTGCATCAAAATCGTGAAAACAGCAGTATTAGCATGTTGCATTCAAGTGTTGAAGCAAGTGCGAAGCAGGTCAATCAACGTCAGCGTGTACATGCTGGTGAAAAGGTACAAGCTGACGCGCATGGCTTTGGACCGATTCAACCGATTGCAATTCGATCTACTGAATTTGCATGGCAACACAACCAGATTTTAGCCAATAATCTGGCTTTACCTGATTTACTAGAACGTCTAAATCGACAGCATCACGTTTATTTTATTTATCGCGCATCTGTACTTGAGTCATTCAAAGTCAACGGGGTGATTGATGCCCAACAGGATGTGGAGCAAACCTTAAGCTTAATCAAAGCTCAATATCCACAATTAAATATTCAAAAAATAGGAAGTCATGTTTTTATTATTCAGTTTGAAAGTTAGAAAATAACGACAAATTGCGTGTTTTTGGATGGTGGTGCGTCATATAGGGAAGAACAGCAATTATTTGCTAATTGGCTTGGTTAATGATTATCATTTATATGGGGCTATCGTTTTAATGCACATTTTATCTTCCCAATATTCCCTACAAAAAATAGCGTTGGCCGTTTCTCTGGCAATTTCTGTCAGTTGCGTTTCAGCCCCTATATACGCTGCAAATAGCAATAGTTCTGCGTACTTTCAAGTGGAGCGTGGTTCTCTGACTCAGGCACTCAATAGCGTTGCATTGCAAGCCAATGTTTCATTACTGATGGATGCAAAGAAAACCAATCGTTACCAAGTAAATGCGATAAAAGGCAATTACACCGTTGAGCAAGCATTTGCCAGATTGATTGAACATACACCGTTTCAGATGATGAAATCATCGGCAGGTTACTTATTGGTGGATAAGAAACTAGAGCATGAACAGTCTGATGAAAAAAATGTGGGGACTTCAAGTGCCATAAAAAAAGGGCAACTGAATTCATCTTCAATTTTCAATCAGGATAATCATCAGTTATACCAAATGCCAACCCTTTCTACGCAGGCAGAAAATTCAGATACGGTTCAGTTTGGGCAAAGCGTTTTAAATCAGACCGCGATTGATCGTTATCAGGCCAATAATGTTGCACAACTATTAGACACCATGCCAGGAGTATCTTCGGCTGGCTCTCCTAGACCCGGCGGACAAACGATTAATATTCTGGGTATGGGAGGAGTTGAAGATGTTCCCATTACACTGGATGATTCGGTCAAATCTTTTGATAAATATCGACAAGGGTCAGTCTTTATTGAACCTGAAATTTTAAAACGGGTCACGGTCGATAAAGGTCCGCATAATGTTGAAGTTGGTAATGGCGGTTTTGGCGGAAAGGTGACACTGGAAACCAGAGATGCGCAAGATCTATTAAAACAAAATAAAGATGTCGGCGCATTTCTAAAGTATTCGCGATTTAGTAATAACCAACAAAATACTTATACGGGTGCAGTGTATGGAAAAACTGAAAATAATCTGTTGGATGGGCTGTTTTACTATACCAAACGCGATAGCGGTAATGTAGAGCGTCCAGATGGAACCTCTTTTTTATATTCAGCTCAGGAACAGGACACATATTTAGCAAAACTGAATATTCGTCCAGATGAAAGCCAAAAGATTTCTTTCAATGCCATGCAAAGTAGCCATACAGGCTGGGAACCTTTTGCTGCAATGCGTGATCAGGATGCTGTTCCGAGTGCCGCAGATATTGCAAAGTATGGCTATGACGAAGCGTGGAAACGCCGTTTAGTCTATCGTGACCAAAAAGATACAAGCTATTCCGCTGGTTATGAGTTCAATCCTGCTGCGAATCCTTATATTAATTTCAAAGCAAATTTTTCTTATTCAAAAACCAAACAACATGATAAACGTTTGGAAGGGGTTTCTTTTTCAGCGGCCAATCTTGGCGATGAAAGCTGGGTGAACTATACCAATACAGCACTAAAACTTTTAAATATCAGTGATATTGATACGGCGTATGGTACACATAAGCTAAAAATCGGGGCACAATATCAAAAGATGAAGCAAAACTCTTTGATGCTGGTTCGCTCTTATCTGAATAATCCTCAATATAATTACGGACTCTATCAACCGAATTATATGCCCGCAGGTGATCAGCAAATGTATAGCGCATTTGTTGAAGACCAATATCAAATTGGGGCAGTCACGATTACGCCGTCTTTACGTTATGACAATATTATCAATCAGGGTTATGGCAATCTGGCTCCACGTTATAGCACGGCTGAAGCAGGTCATGATTATTCAGAAAAAAGTTATACAGGCTGGTCACCCCGTTTAGCGTTGGCATGGAAACAGGCAGATTACCTCACGTGGTTTGCTAATATTAGCAAAACATGGCGTGCGCCACGTGTTGATGAACAATATTATAATGATGGTCCAAGTTCTACGGTATCTGCGACCAGTCTGTATTTGCGTCCCGAAAAAATGTTGGCGATAAGACTTGGCAATGAAATGAATTTTGATCAGCTTTTGACAGATGATGATCATTTACAGATCCGTCTTAGCTATTATCATAACCGCGGTTCAGACGAAATTTTTCGTAATCGTTCAGTTTTCTGTCAGGCACAAGCCGAGATTATTGCACAGGGTGGAAGTGCGAATGCCAGTGTTTGTAATGGCCAATATGATCATGGTTTTTACAGAAATATTACTGATTACACCATCAAAGCTTATGAAGCAGAGCTATTTTATAATCAGCCCACCTATTTTGCAGGTTTAACTTATTCTTATGTGCGCGGTCAACGTGATAATTCTCCTGTTAATCCGTGGTTTAATCAAAAAACATGGATTGAACAAATACCTCCACGCAAGGCGACAGCTACGCTAGGTGTCAATGTTCCTGAACATGATTTGACCATGGGCTGGCGTGGAATTTTTGTAGACGCGCAAACCAGAAGTATTTTAAATACAGATCATTCAATTGGGGCTTCTGGTTTTTCATTGCCTCGTACTAAAGGCTATGCTTTGCACGGTATTTTTATCGATTGGCAGCCAGTCGGTGAAAATGGCCCTCAGTTGAATTTCTCTATTGATAACCTGTTTAATCGTGACTACAAAATGTATCTGGGAGAATATATGACAGGTACTGGACGTGACTTTAAGTTGAGTATCTCTCAGCGTTTTTAAAATTAAGTAATGAATGGTTTGAGAAAGAAAGCAACGGGTTTTCTTTCTCTTTTGTGGGTTCAACTGAAACTTAAAGCACCATAAAATTAGCTGTACTTCGTGCCAGCATTTTATGATTTTGCCATGCTTCACTTTCGATATTTAAAATAGATTTACCTTGCTTTACAAAGCGGCATTTGGTCTGCACGACACCGACCTGACATGGGCGTAGAAAATCTACTGTCAGATTAATCGTGGTGGCAGGTTGTCGATCATTCGCCAGAAATGCAAATAAGCCCATCACATCATCCAACATTGCGCAAATCATACCCCCTTCAACTGTACCTCTAGGGTTGGTAAAACTTTCTAATGCGACATAATCAATTTCAAGTTGCTGCGCTTGATCGTTCCATTGAATATGATGCCCGCCTAGCAAATAGTGAATAGGAGGAAGTTTGTCAGTCATATCCATTTTTTATTTTCCCTAAATTGAAGTAGGCTCCCGATGATTTAGAGCCTATCAGTGTTATTTAAATTTCCACGTATAATCAATATTGATACGGGTTTCGTTCACAGGTTTGATATTGGCGTTGGCCGACATGTTATTGTCATAGATGGCATAACGTGCGCGAAGTCCCAGATTTTTGAGCCAACCGTTTTGAATGGTATAGCCCAGATCAAAATCAGTTTCTCGTTCTTTTAAATTGGTTCCACCCAGATTGGGTGCATAAATATTACGACCCATGGTATAGCGTGTCATAAAGTGTAAACCCGGAACATAATCTTTAAAGTCATATTCATAGCGGAAACTATAAGCTTGTTCTTTGGGATTGAGAAACTCGCCTGGCCATGTATCAATCAGTAGTCCTGTTTCTCCACCACTTAAATAAGGAAACGCAGTTTCACCATGATGCTGAAACGTTCCAAAAATAAATTTATGATTTTGATGCTTCAGTTCAAAATGCGCATGATATAAGTCATTATCGACTAAGCCTGCTTTTGCATTGCCTTCATCACGACTTCGATAATAATGTAAATAACTACTCAATCGTGTGGTTGGGTTGATCTCCCATTTGTGTAAAAAACCTGTTGTCCATTGATCATAAAGATTATTCACATCCAGATAGAATAAACCTAAACGTAAACTTGGATTGACATTGTAATACCCGCCTGCATAGTACAATCCATCGGTTTCAGCATTTTTAAAACGTCCATTCACCGCTGAAATTCTGATATTCTCAAAATTAGTCGAATCACGTTGATTCACTTTATCAATATAAGCAGCCTGTAATTCAAAATCTTTTAAATCTTTAGATTCTAGTGAAATTCCACGATAAGTTTGTGGTAACAAACGGGCAGGAGAAGCGACTAAAACAGGATTCATCGGTCTAAGCGTTCCTATTTTAAGTTCAGTCTGACTAATTTTAGCTTTACCCGTGACACCGATTTCACCGTAACTTGATGCGGGTTCATTGGTGGCAGTGTCTCGCGGTAGATTTCCAGTTCCTGCATATTTGGCACTGGCATCCAGCTTAAAACCAGCGGTGGCGAGAATATCCAGACCAAAGCCCACTGTTCCTTCCGTATAGCCTGAATTTGCCTTGAAAATAAAGCCTTGTGTCCAGTCCTTCGCTGCTGGATATTTGGAAAGCTCCTGATAATCGCGGTCAAAATAAAAGTTGCGTGTAGTCAGTTCTACACTGCTGTTATCGACAAAACTTCCCGCAAATATAGAACCAGAAAACATAAGCGTGGAATACACCCATAATTTAGACATAGCATTTCATCCTGAAATATCATTGTTGTTTTAAGCAAGACCTGTTGGTTCTTTCTGCCTTGCTTCGCTGTTAAAATTTAAATTATTTTCCCAAGAGTTCACGCGCCACGATTTCTTTCATAATCTCGTTGGTTCCGCCGTAAATTTTTTGCACGCGGGCATCGACAAAGAAACGTGAAATTGGATATTCCTGCATGTAGCCATAGCCACCAAACAGTTGTAGTAATTGGTCAATCACATCACATTGGGTATCGGTGATAAAACATTTCAGTGCGGCGACGTGGTTGACGCTGAGTTGCTGTTGGCTATACATCTCAGCACATTGATCGACAAAGGCTTGTGCGGCTTTGGCTTTAATTTGCGCATTGGCAAGTACAAATCGGGTATTTTGCATTTGGCTTAAGGGTTGACCAAAGGCTTTGCGTTGTAAGACATAGTCTTTAGTCAGTTCAATTGCACCCAAAATTGACCCAAGTGCCATCATGGAAATGCTCAGACGTTCACGCGGTAATTCTTGCATTAAGTAAGCAAAGCCTTGTCCTTCATTGCCTAAACGTTGTGAAGTGGGAACTTTGACCTGATCAAAAAATAGTTCGGCGGTATCTTGGGCATGTAAACCAATTTTTTTCAGTGAGCGTCCTTTTTTTACACCTTCTAAATGAGCATCAACTAAAAACAATGAGATACCTTTGGCACCTGCCAGTGGGTTGGTTTTTGCCACCAGTACAATTAAGTCTGCATGTAAGCCATTGGAAATAAATGTTTTTGAACCATCAATCAGATAGTGATCATCTTCCAAAATGGCTTGTGTACGAATCGCCTGTAAATCAGAACCAGCATTGGCTTCAGTCATGGCAATCGCAGTGACCACTTCACCTGTGACCATTTTAGGAAGCCAATATTTTTTCTGTGCTTCAGTACCGATATTTTGAATATAGGGCGAAACTAATTCATTTTGCCCACCAATGGCCACTGCCAAAGAGGTAAATCCTGCCTGTGCAGTTTCTTGAACTAGCATCAGTGAGTAATGGATAGGTGCGCCATAACCGCCATATTCTTCTGGAACATCGACGCATAAAAAACCATTTTCACCCAGTTGATTCCAAAGCTTTCGTGGAATTAGGCCATCCTGTTCCCATTGTTCATAATAAGGAGCGACTTGTTCTTTTAGAAAACGTCGATAATTATCTCGAAATAGTTCAAATTCCGTATCGTGTTGCATATTTCACCTTTTTTAGGGCAAAACTAAGGAGGAAGCTCAAAAGTAAATTTGAACTTCTTATCTAATTTCAAAGGATTAGTGGTTTAGGACAGGAATCCGAATAATCAGGGGATTGTCCGTTTGCTTTTGATAAAGTTCTTCAATCAAATCCGCTCGACGCTTAGCGATGTTGCCCTGATTCAGATTTCCTTTATCGGTGACTTCTCCTGCATCAAGTTGTGGCGGTTCAGTCATTAAATACAGCATCGACACTCGATTAGAGCTTCCTGTTGCGTCTTTATTAAAATTTAATAAAAATTGGCGGAACCATTGCTGTACTTTGGGATGTTTTAAAATTTCTTCGGCAAGATGATCCTTAAAAGTTAAACCTGCATATTGTGCACAAGCGTCCAATTTTGGAAAAATCAGAAAACCAATGGCATTTAGGTTAGACCCTGTAATACAGACATCCTGAATCAGTAAATTGCCTTGAATCAGGACTTTATTCCGTAGGGTTCCAACATTAACAAAAGTACCAGTATTGAGCTTAAAGTCCTCTGCAATTCGTCCGTCATACATCAGGCCTTGCGTTGGATCATTGGGGGATACCAAACGCACGGCATCACCTGTATGGAAAAAGCCTTCATCGTCAAATACGATACTTTGTTGATCGGACTTTAAACGCCAATAACCCTGCATGACGTGTTTACCACGCACACAAAATTCCATTTTATCGCCGTGTGGCACCAGTTTAATTTCACAGCCAGGCGCAGGATAACCAATAAAGCCTGCCATGACTTTTGGCCCTGTGGTAAAGGCGCAAGAAGGCGCAGTTTCAGTCATACCGAGACCACTCATAATCCGAATTTTTTCACCGCAATGTGCTTGTGCAATTTTATCCAGACGATTCCAGCCTGCTTCGGACAATGCTGCACCTGCGAAAAATAGAATTTTGACATCTTTAAAAAAGCGATCACGTAACTCAGCATCTTTTTCCAAAGCATCCGTGAGTTCTTCCCAACCTTTTGGCACATTTAAATAGACTGTCGGGGAGATTTCTTTTAAGTTGCGAATGGTCTCATCAAACTTGCCTGCAACGGGTTTGCCATCATCGATATAAATTGTACCGCCGTTATACAGAGCGATGCCGACATTATGGCTACCCCCAAAAGTATGATGCCAAGATAACCAATCCAGTAATACAGGCGGGGTCTGCTCAAATTCTGGAAAGGTTTGTAATAACATCTGCTGATTCACACACAGCATCAAATGCGTGGTTGGTACAGCTTTAGGCAGTTTAGTCGAACCAGAGGTAAACAAAAATTTGGCAATCTGGTGTTCATCCAGTGTTTGATAAAACTCCTGAACATTGGTCACAGGGGTATCCAGCAAGGATTGAAAAGAGGTGCATTGCTGCTGCCCAACAATTCCCGTATTGGTAATGATTTCGATATCGGATGTTGCACACGTTTGGATCGCTTTGTTAAACGCCTGACCATCACTGGCATAGACCATGCCCGGAGTAAGGACTTCAAAGATATGTTTAAGCTTTCCGAAATCCTGAGAAATCAGAGAATAAGCAGGAGAAATGGCAGAGAATGGAACACCTGCCAACATTGCAGCCATTGATAAGGTTAAATGTTCAAGATCATTACCCGACAGAATGAGTAATGGTCGTTCCTGACTTAAATTACGTTGATGCAATGCCTGAGCAATGTGCCAAGCGCGTTGCAAGGTATCGGCATAACTCAATTTGACCCATTGACCCTGAGCATTACGTTTTGCAGCAAAAATATGATCAGGCTTATTTTTTGCAAAATGAATCAGGCGATCTGTAAGCTTTTGCGGATAGGGCTTTAATTGCTCTGTAGGTTGAATATAAAGGACCTGACCTTGATATTGATACTCAACATCATGTGATCCTAGTTGAACAAACCGTTCACGATCTTGTGATTGAGTGGCATTCATTTGCATTTCTTTCACTCCGTGGAAAGCGCATTGCTGCGCTTGTTTTGCATCATGCAATTTTTTTATTCATTCAATGTTTATTGTGGTTATTTAACCGCTTCAGTTAAATTGACCTTTAAATCGGATAGTGGCGTGATTGAGTTTGAACCGTAATCCATCTCAATTCGGTAAATTCAGCGATGGAAGCCTTACTACCAAAACGTCCATAACCGCTCGATTTGGTTCCACCAAATGGCATTTGTGCTTCATCATGTACAGTGGCACCATTAATATGACAAATCCCTGAATCAATCTGCTTGGCGACTTCAAAGGCTTGAGCAAAGTTTTGGCTAAATACAGCAGATGACAAACCAAACTCACTGTCATTGGCCAGTGCAATACCTTCTTCAAGCGTCTCAAAGCGTTGTACTGTACAGACTGGCCCAAAAGATTCTTCGCGGTATAGCAACATTTCAGGCTGAATATTCAGTACCAGCGTAGGTTGCATGGTGGTGTCTTGAACTTGAATGCCTAAAGGTAAATCTGCACCTTTGATTTTTGCATCTTCAAGTAAATGTTGAATACGCTCGGCAGCTCGACGGCTTTCTAACACACCCAACATATTCTGCTGATCAGTCGGATTGCCAGCTTTTAGTGATTTGGTTTTTGCAATGAGTTTTTTAATAAACTGATCGGCTATACCCTGTTGCACTAACACTCGTTCAGTCGACATACAGATCTGACCCTGATTAAAAAAGGCACCAAATGCAACGGCATTGACTGCTTCATCCAGATCAGCTTCATTTAAGATGACAACAGGTGCTTTACCACCAAGTTCTAGCAACACTGGTTTTAAATATTTCGCCGCAGTTTCTGCAATGATTTTCCCAACTTTGGTGGAACCCGTAAAATTAATTCGTTTTACCGCAGGGTGTTCGATTAAACGCTGAACAATCTGTGGCGCATCTTCTGGGGCATGGGTAATGACATTGACCACGCCATCACCTAATCCAGCCTCATTTAAAATCTGTCCAATTAGACGATGCGTGGCAGGGCAGGCTTCAGATGCTTTTAATACGACGGTATTACCACAGGCAAGCGGCATTGCTAAAGCACGAGTGGGTAAAATCACAGGTGCATTCCACGGTGCGATTCCAACCACCACACCGCATGGAACACGAATCCCCATCGCCAGATTACCCGGGACATCCGAGGGAATCAGACTGCCATCAATCTGGGTGGTCATGGCAGCAGCTTCACGCAGCATATTGGCGGCAAGATGCACATTAAACCCATACCAAGTCGCAGTCGATCCTGTTTCTTGCATCCCAATCTGAATAAATTGATCAGTATGTTGATCCATTAAATCTGCTGCTTTTAATAAGCGTAAACGACGTTCAGTTGGAGACAGTTTTGACCAAATCTGAAAAGCTTGTTGCGCCGATTCAATGGCACGGTCAACATCTTCAAGCGTTGCGGCAGATGCAATACTAGCAACCTGACCGTTAATCGGGCTGATGCGTTCAAAGCTTGCGCCATTAGATGCGTCAAGCGATTGACCGTGGATGAGTAACTGTACATTTTGCATGGGTTGTGTCCTTACATAGCCAATAAAAATCAAAAGTTAACCAGTACGCTTATAGCTCTGTAAACCCGGTTTAATCGATTTTTCGTCCAAGAATTGTTTCAGTCCTTCTTCACGACCACCTTCTGTATCACGGTGGTTACACTGATCCAGTTTGGCATATAAATAGTCTTCGTTTTGATCCCAAGTCAGTTCACGGCAACGTTTAAAACCATTTTTGGCGGTACGCAATACTACAGGATTTTTCTCAAGCAGGCAGTTTGCCAATTCAGTGACTTCCGCTTTAAGTTGAGCTAATGGAACGCTTTTATTAATTAATCCCATTTGCTCGGCTTCTTTGCCACTAAAGGTTTTACCAGTCATGATGTAATATAACGATGCACGGTGTCCGACAGTATCTGCCATTGCTTTACTCACAAGGTTGCCCGGTGGAATACCCCAGTTAATTTCAGATAGTCCAAAAGTTGCTTCATCTGCTGCAATCGCAAGATCACACGCCACTAATGGAGAGAAACCGCCACCAAAACACCAGCCATTCACCATCGCAATCGTGGGTTTTGAGTACATTCTGAGGAGTTGCCATTGCCAGCGACATGAATCACGGCGAATACGTTCTTGAAAAATTTCAGGTTGTGTATCTACTTCACGGAAGTATTCTTTTAAATCCATTCCCGCAGTCCAAGAATCACCAGCACCTGTTAAAACTAAAACTTTGGCATTTTGATCAAGTTCGAGTGTTTCAAGTACATCAATCATTTCACGGTTAAGGGTTGGACTCATGGCATTTTTCTTTTCGGGACGATTTAAAATGACCCATGCGATACCATTTTCAAGTTGTACATCAACGGTTTCCCAGCGTTTTTCATATGTCATGTGTATTCTCCTTGAATGACAATGGTGTTGTTCTGGATTTAATTTAATATCAGTTAAACTTACATTCAAGTCTTTTTTGTGAAATATTTTATATTTTTTATAATTGAATGAAAAATATAAATAAAAAAATTAAATTAAAAAATATTTATAAAATACTATTGATTTTTTTATAAGCTTAACTGATATTTTAGCGGTGTTATTTAAACACTACACAATAAAAAATGTCATGGAAATATGGTCTAAATAAGGAAAGGACTATGGATAAAGTATTGAATCCGTCAGGAAGGGCGAAACTGACTTTACTACTGTGTTTTGCCATCGCAATCTTTGAAGGTTTTGATCTTCAATCAATGGGTGTAGCAGCGCCACGTATGCGTGCGGAGTTTATGTTGGATAATGCTCAAATGGCTTGGGCATTTAGTGCTGCTATTATTGGAACCTTGCCTGGTGCAATTATTGGTGGACGACTTGCCGATATTATTGGACGTAAGAAAATTTTAATTCTGAGTATTCTCATTTTTGGTGTGATGTCTTTACTCACCGCCTATGCCGAAAATTATACTTTGCTTTTACTTATCCGTTTTTTTACAGGGTTGGGTATGGGCGGCGCTTTACCGATGATGATCACTTTGGCTTCTGAAGCTGTTGCTGAAAATCGAAAAGCGACCGCAGTCAGTATTATGTATAGCGGGATCCCTTTTGGTGGATTGCTGACTTCGGTGGTTGCAATGTTGTTAGCAGGCGATAGCGAATGGCGACATATTTTCTATGTGGGCGGTATTGCGCCTATCTTGTTAATTCCGTTATTGATGAAGTATCTACCCGAGTCAAAAAGTTATTTGCAACAAAAAACACAAGCACCAACGCCTTTTTTTGAAGTGCTATTTGCCAAAGAAAGACGTATGTCGACCTTGCAAATTTGGGTCAGTTTCTTCTGTACACTCGTAGTTTTATATTTCTTGCTGAACTGGTTGCCGCTACTCATGGGCGCACAAGGACTCTCCAAACTAGAAGCTAACTATGTACAAATGGGCTATAACATTGGGGGGATTTTCGGATCAATCCTGATGGGGATGTTATTGGATCAAATGCGCATGGCAACGGTCATCAAATTTATTTATGCAGGAATCTTGATCGCGCTTTGCTGTTTATCGATTTCTCCAACAGTCGCTTTATTGGCACTTTCTGCGGTGGGTTGTGGTTTGTTTATTGTAGGTGGTCAATCTGCACTTTATGGACTAGCTGCGATGTATTATCCAACCGAAATGCGAGGTACAGGTGTTGGTGCTGCGGTTGCCATTGGACGAATTGGTTCATTTGCAGGGCCATTGTTTGCAGGATTTTTATTATCATTAGGGCAAAGTGCCACAATCGTCATTGGTTCAAGTATCCCTGTGATTTTGATTGCTGCAATTTCTGCGTTGCTGCTTGTCAGAAAGCCTAAACAGGCAGTACAGTTAGCACATAGCCAAAGTACAACTTAAGTAAAATGAAAAGTATGGGGCAGGGCTTCATACTTTCTTTAAATTTTGATGATCAAACATGATGCCAAACTCAAGTTCAGTTGAAAAAAAACGAGAAGATGAACCAAGACTCAGCTATATGATTGCCCGTGTGGATCGAATCATTAGTAAACATCTCACCGAACATCTCAAAGATTTAAATATTAGTTTGCCGCAATTTACTGCTTTATCAGTTTTGGCAGCAAAGCCGAATCTTTCAAATGCCCAATTAGCAGAGCGTTCTTTTATTAAGCCGCAATCTGCCAATAAGATTTTACAAGATTTGCTGGTCAATGACTGGATCGAAAAAACACCAGATCCAACGCATGGTCGTCGTATTTTATTGACCGTCACTGGAAAAGGTCTGGAAAAATTGGCAGCGTGTAATCAAATTGTTGAAAAACTCGAACATCAGATGTTACAGGGTGTCGATATTCATTTGGCGTATTTAATTCGCAATAATCTGGAAATTATGGTGAAAAACCTAAGTACCACAGTCGACGATCGCCAAACGTGACACTTTCGTTTAGCGTTCACTTTTTGCCAGTTCGACATTGATGTAGCTCATAATCATGGTTTTTAAACCCTGCACCAATTCATCAAAGGTAATATAGGGGTTTGGCAAAATTAAATGGCGGGCAATATTAAAGATTCCGCTATTGATGCTGACATAGGCTGTGACCGCCAGATTGTTTACTTTCAGATATTTTGGATTATTCATCATGTATTTCATGACAATATTCATCAGTTCACGTTCAATCTGATTGATATATTTGTCATATTTAAGCTCACTTGCATAACGTAAACAGATCAAATAACGTTCATTGTTTTGAGTCAATAAATCGCGAAAGGTATAGAAAATAAGTTCAATGACCGATTCTAGCTCCATATCCATAATGATCGGAGTGAGATTTTGAATCATCTCCAGAATTTCCTGCACAAAAGAATGTGCCATCGCATCGTAAATTTCTTCTTTGTTTTTAAAATATTCGTAGAGTGAACCCACACTCACGCCTGCAATGTCTGCAATATGTCGAGTCGTTGTACCACTGGTGCCATGCAAGGCCACAGAGATAAAACCTGCTTCGATAATGGTATCCACCGTGACTTTAGCGCGAGTCTGGCGCGGTTTGCGTGTACTCAACATCACATCCTTGAAATCCGAATATTTATTCAAGTTATCATGTCGGGCCATATTTACCAAATTAAAAAACATAAATCCGAACAGCAAAAAATTCTGAATTTTATCCAATTTTATCAAGATAAATAAATGCATGATGTCATTTGCTTAAAAGCTCATTATTGCGATTATTTTTTGCTAATTTATAATTTTGCTCTTAATAAAAACAATATGTTATGGAGATTTAACTGGGGTATTCAATTTAATCGCTTCGGTTTTTACAGATAAGCTCAGCCATTTAGACCCGAATTGAATCCGAACATAAGATCAGATTAGGATGAAATGGTTAGTAAAGTGCGAACAATATTTCAGTTTGCATCATTGAGCTTCGTAAATATTGAATGTTGTAACAAATTGAATGCTTTAAGTAGGTGTCGCCATGATCACGACCGCAGTAAAAAAATCAGTCCAAGCTTTCAAATCATCGCCTAAATTTGAACAACCTGATTATGCTTTGAAACAGACCATTCCAATTCGTCATTTAGCCATTGGATTTGAAGGTCAGGAAATTGATATGTCATTTTATATGAATAATCAGTTTGCCACGATTTTTTTCGCCACGCTTTCTGTATTTTTGACTTATGGTGAAGACTTAGTTATTGAAACAGCTCGTTTTCACCGAGATATGGTAAAAGATCCTGTTCTCAAACAGCGTGTAACTTCTTTGATTGGACAAGAAGCGATTCATTCCAAATTACACAATGAGTTTAATGATGCGATTGCACACGAAGCCATTAATTATCCAGTCGCTTTATATCGTTTTTTGGGCGAAAAATTCTTTGACAATATTTTCTTAAAGTTTCCACAGCCGCTTAAGCTTTCCATGATGGCGGGAATTGAACATTTTACCGCAGTGCTTGCCGAATACATGATGAAGCATGAAAAGAATTTTTATTATTCTGATGATGCTAAAACACGTGCCATGTGGATGTGGCATATGCTGGAAGAATCGGAACATAAAGATATTGCCTACGATGTTTATCAGCTGCTCAATGGTAATTATTCACTTCGTGCTGCTGGATTCTTTATCGCATTGGGGACGATTTTAGGTTTGATTCCATTTTCCACTCTTTTTGTTCCTATGCTACGCAAGCCAAAAGATATGTTGACCCGAAAGTTCTGGAAAGATGCAGGTCGCGGTGTCAGCCTGATTTTTAGTCCGAAAGATGGTGTATTTGGTAGTACGATGGGACAGATATTTGATTATTTACGTCCTGATTTTCATCCGAATGACCATGACACCTCGGCTTATCTCGAATATTACAAAGACAAACTCCTCTCCGAAGGTGGGGCGATTGCGCCTTATCTGATCAAAACATTTACACCACCAGTACGTCATTAAGTCCTACGTTATTCAACAAAGAGATGTTCAGTCAAGATGCTGACAGGAAAAAGGATATGCCATGAAATTATTTGGCTCAAAACATAAAAAGCCAAGCCAACAGTCTTATGCTGTTGTAACAGGCGCAGGCAGTGGTATTGGACGTAGCTTTGCATTAGAGCTTGCCCGCCGTGGCGGTACTGTGGTGTGTTCAGATATCAATCTGGAGGCAGCTCAAGCAACAGTGAGTCTGATTGAACAACTGGGCGCGACTGCATTTTCTGTGCAATGTGATGTGGCCAAAGCTGAACAAGTCGCACAGTTGGCTGAACAAGCTGAGGAATTACTGAAAAATCCAGTCACACTGGTCATTAATAACGCAGGCATCGGTTTGGGTGGTAAGTTTGATGAAATGACGATGGAAGATTGGCAATGGTGTATGGATGTCAATTTATGGGGCGTGATTCATGGCTGTCGCGCATTTGTGCCTAAGTTTAAGCAACTTGGATATGGTGCCATTATCAATGTAGCCTCGGCGGCTTCTTATACTGCGGCGCCAGAAATGACGGTGTATAACGTCAGTAAAGCAGGGGTTCGAGCATTATCAGAAACATTGTCTGCTGAGCTTAAAAAGTTTGATATTAAGGTGAATGTACTATGCCCAACCCTAGTACCCACCAACATTATAAAAAATGGCAAAGTCCCGCATAAAGGTATTTTAGATTATGCATTGACTCATTTGGCATTTACCACCAGCGATAAAGTCGCAAAATTGACACTGGATCGTTTGGATAAAAATCAGCTTTATACCATTCCACAGTTCGATGCCAAGCTTTTTTGGTTGATGAAACGTACAGCACCCAATCTTTATGCAAAATTTCTAGGGACTTCCTACCGATTAATGAAATAACCCACGATGAAATTTAGATAGGAATTCGGTCAAATGCCGTTTTAAAAGATCTATTTTTCAAGTACAAGGATATTGTAAATGACAGCTCAAGCAAAAAAATTAAACTCGGCTGAAAGCAAAGTATTACCCCAGCATATTTATGACACGTTTATTGTCGGTGCTGGTATTTCGGGCATTGCAGCAGCGATTCGACTCGATCAAGTTGGTTATCACGATTATAAAATCATTGAAAAAGCAGGTCGTGTAGGCGGGACATGGCGTGAAAATACCTATCCGGGTTGCGGTTGCGATGTACCATCGGCTTTATATTCTTATTCATTTGCACCAAGTAGCAAATGGAGTCATCTATTTGCGCGTCAACCTGAAATTCTCAGTTATTTAGAAGAAGTTAGCGATACATTTAATGTTCATGAAAAAATTGAATTTGAAACTGAACTTGAAAAAGCAGCTTGGGACAATGAGCGTAATATTTGGGTGCTTGATACCAACAAAGGACAGTATCTTTCTCGTACCGTCGTGTTTGCGACAGGACCAATTACCGAAGCGCAAATTCCAAAATTAGAGGGCATCGAAACCTTTACAGGCGAGATGTTTCATTCGGCGAAGTGGAATCATGGCTATGACTTAACTGATAAACGTATTGCCGTGATTGGGACAGGTGCTTCAGCGATTCAATTTGTGCCACAAATTCAACCTTTAGCAAAAGAACTCTTTGTTTTTCAGCGTACTGCACCTTGGGTCGTGCCAAAACCAGATATGCAACTGGGTGAGTTTGGTAAATCTGTCATTGAAAAATTTCCATTGATTCAATCAACATGGCGTAAAACCGTAGCACAATCACTCAATGCGATTAACTTTGGTTTACGTAATCCTTCTGTATTAAAGCCTGTCGGTGAAGTATTTAAACAAGTGCTGAAAACTCAGGTAAAAGATCCTGAATTACTCAAAAATGTGACGCCAGATTTTACCATCGGTTGTAAACGCTTGTTATTTGCCAACAATTACTATCCTGCTTTACAAGCGGCAAATACGCATTTAATTCCACAGGGTTTGGTCAAAGTAGAAGGCAATACGGTAATTGCTGCCAATGGTGAACGTCATGAAGTTGATGTCATCATCTGGGGAACAGGCTTTGAAGTCTCTCATCCTCCTATTGGTCGCCGTGTTTATAATGACAAAGGGGAATGTTTAAATGATCTTTGGAAAAGTAGTTCTCCAGAAGCTTATCTGGGAACCAATATTGAAAATGTACCGAATGCGTTTTTGGTACTCGGACCAAATGTGTTGGTGTATGATTCATTTATTGGCTTAGCCGAAGCGCAATTGGATTATATTGTTGATGGTTTGCAAAAAATCAAAAAACACAATATTGCCAAATTAAGTGTTAAACCCCAAGTCATCCATGCGCATAATGAATTGGTGCAAAAGCATTTAAAAACCACCGTATTTAATGCAGGTGGCTGTAAAAGTTATTATTTGGATGCCAATGGGCGTAACTTCGCCGCATGGCCGTGGTCGTTAAAAAAATTAAAACAGCGTTTAAAAACTTTGAACCTACGCGATTATGAAGTGACTTACCAAGCTAATCTAAGCAAAAGTAAAGTAGACGCTTAATTTTTTGGTTTATTTTCAAATGAAGCAGTCTATTGTTTTCAATCGACTGCTTTTATTTTGATTTTGCTTTCAAAGGAAGATGACATGAAACAAGGAAGGTCAAGTCGTACCGCAGAAGCCGCTGCAGCATTACGCGCCCACCATTATTTATTCGTGCATGATCCGATTTTTGCCGATGCTTATGCATTTGAAATGACCAATAAAGCGTGGAAAAGCTTATTAAGCTTGCCTTTGGTGAATAGATTCTTTAACTCACCAGCATTTAATCGAACGTTAGGTTTGTTAACAGCTCAGGTCGTGGGGCGTTCGCGTTATGCTGAAGATCAATTGCAACAGGCGATTGAAAAGGGAATTGATCAATATGTACTTGTTGGGGCAGGCTTAGATTCATTTGCCTTACGTTTGGCACAGCATTATCCAGATTTAAAAATTTTTGAGGTTGATCATCCCGATACACAGCGTTTAAAAATCCAAAAACTTAAACAACTGGGTGATATTCCTGCCAATGTCGAATTTGTCGCCATCGATTTTGAAAAGGAAGCTTTGGGAGAGGTTCTAGCTCGTAGTAACTATGCTCAAGATCGTCCTGCTTTTTATTCATGGCTAGGTACAACGCACTATTTACAGCCTGAAACCACCTTACAGACCTTAAGTAGTATTGCCAGTTTCGCAGCGAAGCAAAGTGAAATTGTTCTGGATTATTCGATTAATTTTGATTCACTTCGGGGGATTGAAAAAATAGGAACTCAAGCTGTTGCTCAATTCACAAAAATCTTACGCGAACCATTGATGGGGCAATTTAATTCATTAGAATTGCATGATCTCGTGAATCAAATGGGTTTTCAGATACTTGAAGATTTATCTGGCGATGCTCTATCAGAACGTTATTTTTATGCCCGAATAGATCACATCAGACATACCACTGCGACCCATATGTTGCATTTGATATTAGAACCAAACAAGAAATAAGCAAATATAGATTTCACAATTCATTGAGCATAAAAATTTAAAAATGGATGCTGGTAAAAAATTCGATTTATAAATGACGAGCGTAGTCACGTGCCGAGTGACGCGTTATGATAAATGCCAGCGAGTGATTGGAACAGCTTATGAAGATGATTGCAGATGAAAATCTGGCATTTACCGACTATTTTTTTTCTGAATTTGGCAAAGTTGAACATCGTGGTGGTCGACATTTGCAGCATGGAGATGTCAAAGATGCCGATGCTTTAATTATTCGATCTGTGACCAAAGTCGATCATGCTTTAATCGATCATAGCGCATTAAAATTTGTAGGCAGTGCGACTATTGGTACAGACCATATGGATATTACTGCACTGCAACAACAAGGCATTGCGTGGAGTAATGCCCCGGGATGTAATGCACAGGCGGTGGTGGAATATGTCATTACCGCGTTATTACATTTAAGACCAGAGCTTTTACAACAAGAACAGCAGTTTACCTTAGGTATTATCGGTTTGGGCAATGTCGGTCGTCGTTTGGCTTACATGGCAAAATTGTTGGATTGGCACGTTATTGGCTATGATCCTTATGTAAAGCTTGATCAAATTGAAAATGTTTCATTAGATGAATTACTACAACGTAGTAATGCCATTTCAATCCATGTTCCACTCACCAAAACAGGCGATTATCCGACTTATCATCTCATTAATGCCGATCGACTCGCATGTATTCCAGCTCAAACGATTTTGATCAATAGTGCGCGCGGGCCTGTGATTGAAGAAGCGGCTTTAATTGAAAATATTCAAAAAACGCAGCGTCAAGTGGTGCTGGATGTGTTTGAACATGAACCTGTCATTTCTGAGCGACTATTAGATTTAGTCAGCTTGGTCACACCCCATATTGCAGGTTACAGTTTGGAAGGTAAAGCGCGTGGTACAGAAATGGTGTATCAGGCTTTTTGTCAGCATTTTGGTTTTAAAGCCGAAAAAACATTTGAATCTGAGCTTCCTCTCTGTGAAGCATACTTTAAAGATTCATCATTAAAACAAGTTTTACAACGATATTTAACAGAGATTTATAATATTCAGCGCGACGATCAACATTTACGTGCTTGTGTCAAAGAAGGGCAAGTTGATCAGCAAGCTTTCGATCGATTACGAAAAGAATATCCACTGCGCCGTGAATGGGCTGCGTATGGAGGGCCTGTGGCATGAGTCAACAGTCGGATTTAAATTTAAAAACGTATCAACCGACCTGTTCGATTGAGGCACTTAAAGCACGTGCCAAACTGTATCAGACTATTCGTACATTTTTTGCAGAGCGTGATGTGTTAGAGGTCGAAACCCCGATTATTTCTCAGGCAGGGGTAACCGATGTGCATTTGGCATCCGTTCGTGCATTACGCCATATTGAAGGCAAACAGCGTATTCAATATTTACAAACCTCGCCTGAGTTTGCCATGAAACGCTTGCTGGCCAGTGGCAGTGGCCCGATTTATCAGATTTGTAAAGTATTTCGTGATGATGAACATGGACGTAAACATAATAGCGAGTTTACCATGTTGGAATGGTATCGCCCTGAATTTGATCTTAAAGACTTAATGCATGAAACGGCTGATTTATTACACAGTTGTTTGTATCATCGTTTTGATGAGATTCGCCCGATGATACTCAGTTATAAACATGCCTTTCAGGATCGTCTGGATATTAATCCATTGCAAGCCAATCTAAATCAATTAAAAGATACCGCGCGACGCGTCGGGCTGACGCTAGATTTGGGCGATGATCGACTCGCCTATATGGATTTATTATTTTCGCATTTTGTTGAGCCGAGTCTGGGCTTTGATACGCCCGTATTTTTAACTGATTTTCCTCCAGAAATGGCATCACTGGCTAAAGTGCGTATTGATGATGACGGTGAACAGGTTGCAGCACGTTTTGAGGTTTATATTGAAGGTTTAGAACTGGCCAATGCTTATGATGAATTATTGGATGCACAAACATTAAGACAGCGTTTTGAAGCAGATAATCTTGAACGTAAGCAACAAGGCTTAGCCGAAATGCCACTTGATGAACATCTTTTGGCGGCTTTACCACATATGCCTGCTTGTTCGGGTATTGCTTTGGGGATTGATCGTTTACTGATGATCGCAACAGAAAACATGCGTATTGATCAGGTGATTGCTTTTCCAGCAGAAATAGCGTAGTAAAAGTGTGATTTTAATAACGTATCTGATGATTAATATTAAGATCACAGATAAAAAATAAGCCGCTGATGCGGCTTACTTTATTTTTAGCGAAACGTTAGTCTTGCTGAATCCCAGCCACTTTCCAATCTTCACTTGAACCAGCTGGCTTAACAAAGTGCCAGATTTCAGAGAAGGGTTGCGGTAAGCTATTCAGGTCTTCACTCACTGTGCCTGTGAAACGCACACTGACTACATACTGACCATTTTCCGTTGTGCTATAGACCACCATTGCATTTAAGTTACTAAACTCAGCAACGTCCTGATCTTGATTCGCCATAATGTCGTTATACATCGAGCTATAAAGATCTGGTGTCAAATAACGACGAATTTCTTCAATATTGCTAGCAGAGTTCACCGATTGAATATGATTAAAACGCTGGCGTGCAACACGTAAGAAAGTTGCAGGTTCTGTTCCATCAGGAAGCTGACTACCACTGTTGGTATAAGCACTACCAAACGGTGCAGAAGATGGTGCTGCATTTGCATTGCCACCGACACTTTGTCCAAAAATATTGGTGTTATCACCAGAATTAGCGCGGTTTGTCGATGTGTTTTGTCCAAATGGTGCAGCATTTCCACTATTGTTTGGCGCAAACGGATTATTGCCAGCAACTTTTTGCTTATTGCTAAATCTACGGAAAATAAAGAAAGCAATCGCAGCAATCAAGATAATCCAGATCCAGCCCGGGATGCCACTTTTCTTTTCTTGCTCAGCTTTTGCCTGCTGAGCTGCTGCATCCTGTTGAGTGGCTTGTTGCTCAGGAGAAGTTGAATGACGGTCATCCGCCAGCGCATTGGCAGCAACGGCACCCACAGCAGCACCTGCCACACCCGCAGCAACCATTGAACCGACACCCGGACCAGAACGCTGTGGTGTACCAGCAGGTGCTGTTTGAGGTGCAGGAGTCACTTGGCGAGGTTGTTGGTAAGACTGGCTTGGAGCGGCTGAACGTGACATACCATGACTTTTGCCGCCACCTGCACGTTTTGCTTCAGCAAGCGGTGCAACGACCAAGGCGACCATCAAAACACCTGCCAATAAACTACGCTGTCGTACTTCCATCGAAAATTCCTATATAAATTCAATTTACAAGTGTATTTATGCAGGCTTTTTTGACGAATTTCAATAACAAAAATATGTTTTTTTATGTCAAATCATATCGCACGATTTAATTTAACTCGTCACTTAGTTGCATGGCTTCTGTTAATGCTTCGTGCAACCTTGCAACCGCAATAATTTGTACCCCATCAACGGTCTTTTGCGGAGCATTGCCACGCGGCAAAATGACATATTTAAATCCATGTTTGGCGGCCTCTTTTAAACGTTCTTGACCGTTTGGGACGGGGCGTATTTCACCCGATAATCCAACCTCTCCAAATACAGCCAATTGTTGTGGTAAGGCTTTACCACGTAAGCTAGACGCACAGGCTAAAAGGACTGCCAAATCTGAACCTGTTTCGGTAATTTTTAAGCCGCCCACCACATTGACATAAACATCTTGTCCAGAAGTTTGAACGCCACCATGACGATGCATCACTGCAAGTAACATGTTTAAACGGTTTTGTTCTAAACCTAATGCAACACGACGTGGTTGTCCATGCGCATCATCGACCAGCGCCTGTACTTCGACTAAAAGTGGGCGAGTACCTTCGCGGCTGATCATGACAATAGAACCCGGAATGGCTTCATCATAACGACTTAAGAAAATAGCCGAAGGATTGGCGACTTCACGTAAACCTTTATCGGTCATGCCAAAAACGCCCAGTTCATTGACTGCACCAAAACGGTTTTTTACCGCACGAATCATGCGGTAGCGTGAATCTGATTGCCCTTCAAAATACAAAACACAATCCACCATATGTTCAAGTACACGTGGGCCAGCCAATGCACCTTCTTTAGTGACATGACCCACGATAAATAGGGCTGTTCCGCTATGTTTGGCAAAACGTGTGAGTAAAGCAGCAGATTCACGGATTTGGGAAACACCACCGGGGGCAGATTGTAAAGTTTCTGTATATAAGGTTTGAATGGAATCTAATATGGCAACGGCAGGGCGTTCCTGAGCCAAAATTTCACATATCCGTTCTACACAGGTTTCAGCCATGACTTTGAGTTTATCGGTCGGTAAGTCGAGCCTTTGGGCGCGTAATGCAACCTGAGATAGGGATTCTTCACCTGTTACATAGAGTGCAGAGCTATTACTACTGGCCATATAAGTTGCGGTTTGTAGCAAAATGGTCGATTTACCAATGCCGGGATCGCCCCCAATCAGCACCACTGAACCTGTCACCAGCCCACCACCGAGTACCCGATCAAATTCACCAATCCCTGTTGCAACTCTTGTTTCGTGCGACACAGAGATTTGATTTAAGATGGTGACTGCGGAAGTTTGACCAGCATAACCGCCTAATTTAGGTTTAGCACGATGTGAGGAAGCGGGTTCAACACGCACTTCAAGCAAACTATTCCATTCACCGCATTCTGAGCACTGACCTGACCACTTGGGATGATCTGTACCACATTGTTCACAGCGATAAACCGTTTTAACTTTGCTCATATTCAGTGCATCTTGGAATTAATAAACCAGTGAAATGTAACAATTGGGAACTTTAAACACAAATTTTGCAGGAAAATATCGCCAAAAAATACTTTGGCACGTAAACTGCAATCTCAGGGATAAGTTCAATTACAGCTTAAAAATGGAGTAAGTATGTCTAAAAAAACATCTTATAGGCGTTATTTATTAAAAAAATAAAACAATAAGTTAAAAAAACTTTTTTGTTTTAATGGTTTTAGGCTAATTTTAAAGTACAAAATTTGAGAGTTAAAAAAAACAATGTCAAATGAAAATTTTGGTTCACATTCTGGAGAAGGTGAACTCTCACGCAGCTTATCCAACCGTCATCTCCAATTAATTGCAATTGGTGGGGCGATTGGTACAGGGTTATTCATGGGGTCAGGTAAAACCATTAGTTTGGCTGGTCCTTCTATTCTCTTTATTTATGGCCTGATTGGTATCATGGTGTTTTTCGTCATGCGCGCGCTGGGCGAATTACTGTTATCCAATCTTAAATATAAGTCTTTTATTGATTTATCGACTGATTTGATCGGCCCATGGGCGGGTTATTTTGTCGGTTGGACGTATTGGCTGTGTTGGGTCACGATTGGGATCGCAGATTTATCCGCCATTATTTATTATCTGGAATTCTTCAATGGCGGTGAATCTTTCACTGCGCTAGGAGGGTTGCTGATTAGTACCGTTGCCATTTTATTTGTACTTGGATTAAATCTGGTTACGGTAAAATTGTTCGGTGAAATGGAATTTTGGTTTGCCATGGTAAAAATCACAGCAATTATTGTGTTAATTGCTGTCGGCTTGTGGATGATTTTTACAGGTTTTACCAACTCTTCGGGTACGACCGCTAGTGTGAGTAATCTTTGGACTCATGGTGGCTTTTTTCCAAAAGGACTAGATGGCTTTTTAGCAGGTTTTCAGATTGCCATTTTTGCCTTTGTTGGGGTAGAGCTGGTCGGAACGACGGCTGCGGAGACACAGGATCCAAAACGTAACTTACCAAAAGCGATTAATTCGATTCCAATTAGGATTATTATTTTCTACGTATTGGCATTGTTTGTGGTGATGTGTGTGACTCCGTGGGATCAAATCAATCCTAAAGTCAGTCCATTTGTGAATATCTTCTCACAAGCAGGTATCGCCTCTGCTGCGATTATCATGAATCTGGTCGTACTGTCTTCTGTAATGTCATCCATGAATAGTGGCGTGTTCTCGACTAGCCGTATGTTGTTTGGTCTCTCAACAGATCAAAAAGCACCAAAACTCTTTGCCATGTTGTCTAAGTCAGCAGTTCCAGCAAAAGCGTTGATTTTCTCTTCTATCTGTATCTTTATTGGTGCATTTGTTCAGTACATCTATAAGGTACAAACAGGTACAAATGATGAAGTAACGGCTTTTACTTTGGCGACCACATTATCTACGATTTTGTTTATCTGTGTATGGATTATTATTATGTGGAGTTATATTAATTACCGTAAAAATAGACCAGAACTACATGAGCAATCGATCTTTAAATTACCTGGTGGTGTGTTTACCTGTTGGGTGGTGATCTTATTCTTCCTTGCAACCATCTATTTCCTTGCTTTGGATGAAACCACACTTGAATCATTAAAAGTTAGTCCAATCTGGTTTATTATTTTGGCTATAGGTTATTTCTTTGCTAAAAAGAAATAGGTCTGAATAAATCCATAGAACGCCAGTATAAACTGGCGTTTTTTTATGTTTAGACTTTAGCTGCTGAGATGATCACGCTATACTGCTCCGAATTGTAAAAGTTCGGTGTTCAGATGCTTAAAGTCATTTGCTCTATCAGTATATTACTGAGCGGTGCTGCGCTCACGGCATGCGGTCAATCAGGTGCATTACATTTACCTTCTGATCCAAATTATGACAAACGTGCCAAATATTTACTGTATTCATCTAAAGATGCTGAGCAACAAGCTCAGAAAAATGCAACTGAGGAAAAAGAAAAATCCTCAGCTTCAGAACCTACACCATCCCCTTAACGTCTCAAAGATAAGGATACATTCATGAGTTTCTCCCGCATTCAAGGGATATTGCATGCTGAGCAATGTTCACTGCTTCAGCTTGCCGAACAGTTTGGTACACCGTTATATGTTTATTCAAAAGCAGCTTTTGAAAAACATTATCTGGATATGGATCGTGCTTTTGATTTTATCGATCATCAAATCTGCTTTGCGGTGAAGTCAAACTCAAACCTTGCGGTGTTGAATGTATTAGCCAAGCTTGGGGCTGGTTTTGATATTGTGACAGGGGGCGAGCTTGCCCGTGTATTAGCAGCGGGTGGTGATCCTGCCAAAATCGTATTTTCTGGTTTAGGCAAATCAGAAGCAGATATTGAAAAAGCCTTGCAGGTGGGGATTGCCTGTTTCAATGTTGAATCGTATGCCGAACTGGATCGCATTCAAAAAGTTGCAGCAAAACTGGGTAAAAAAGCCCCAATTTCATTACGTGTCAATCCAGATGTCGATGCCAAAACCCATCCTTATATTTCTACGGGATTAAAAGAAAATAAATTTGGTATTCCAAGTGATACAGTTTATGAAACTTATCAATACGCGACATCTTTATCCAATTTAGATGTTGTAGGAATTGATTGCCATATCGGTTCACAACTGACTGAAACCAAACCTTTTGTGGATGCGCTCGATCGTGTGATCGTAATGATTGACGATTTGAAAAAGTTGGGTATTGACCTCAAACATATTGATATCGGTGGCGGTTTAGGTGTTTGTTATAAAGATGAAACACCGCCAAGCGTTGAAGAATATGCCAATGCGTTGAAACCTGCACTGCAAAAATTGGGCTTGAAAGTGTACATGGAGCCAGGGCGTAGTATTAGTGCCAATGCAGGCGTATTACTGACCAAAGTAGATCTGCTGAAACCGACCAATCATCGTAATTTTGCGATTATTGATGCTGCGATGAATGATTTGATTCGTCCATCTTTATATGAAGCGTGGATGGATATCCAATCGGTGGATAGCAATACAGACGTTGATGAAAAAGCTTGGGATGTGGTCGGTGCGATCTGTGAAACTGGCGACTTTCTAGGCAAAGATCGTAAGTTGGCATTAAAAGAAGATGATGTCTTGGCTGTACTGGGTGCGGGCGCTTATGGTTTTGTCATGAGTTCAAACTATAATAGTCGTGGTCGTGCTGCTGAAGTGATGGTGAATGCAGATCAAGCTCATTTGATTCGTGAGCGTGAAACGATTGAATCATTATGGGATAAAGAACGTTTATTACCTGAGGAGTAAAAAATCATGTTGCTTGAATTTACAAAAATGCATGGCTTGGGTAATGATTTTGTCGTGGTTGATTTAATCAGTCAACGCGCGTATCTGGATACTACTACCATTCAGCGTATGGCTGATCGTCATTTTGGGATTGGTTTTGATCAACTTCTGATAGTTGAACCGCCCGATTTTCCAAGTGCAGATTTTAAATATCGTATTTTCAACGCAGATGGCTCTGAGGTTGAGCAATGTGGTAATGGCGTTCGTTGTTTTGCGCGTTTTGTGCATGATCGCCAACTGACCAATAAAACCAAAATCAAGGTGCAAACCAAAGCGGGCATCGTTGAACCTGAATTGGGACCAAATGGTTTAGTTCGAGTCAATATGGGCTTTCCAAAATTTTCTCCAAATGAAATTCCTTTTGTCACGGAAGAGTTTGAAGCACTTTATCATCTTGAGCTTGCCAATGATCAAAGCTTAAAAATTGATGTGGTCAATATGGGCAACCCCCATGCAGTTACGATTGTGCCAGATGTATTAACTGCGGATGTTGCAACCATTGGACCACAAGTTGAATCGCATGTACGTTTTCCGCAAAGGGTCAATGCTGGTTTTATGCAAATTCTGGATGAAAAACATGTACGTTTGCGTGTTTTTGAGCGTGGCGTCGGCGAAACTTTAGCGTGTGGAACAGGGGCATGTGCCGCAGCAGTCAGTGGTATGCGCCGTGGTTTACTCGCAAATGAAGTTGAAGTTGAACTGGCAGGCGGTAAGTTACAAATTGCTTGGCGTGAAGGTGAAGTGGTTTGGATGACTGGACCAACGTCTACCGTCTATGAAGGTCGTTTGGATTTACGTTATTTTCAAAGTTAATGTATCGGTTTAAAAAATAAAAGCATCCTTATTTCAAGCGGTGCTTTTTATTTTTAATTTTCTATTAAAATGAATAACTTATTATATTAAACAACTTATGTCACATTTTATTTTTCTACCCGGCGCATCGGGCAGTACCGAATTTTGGTGTCCTCTCATTAAAAATTTACCCGAAGTAATGACGACACAAATCATTGCTTATCCTGCTTTTGCCAATGAACCTGCCCATCCAGACATTCATAATTTTGAACAGTTACAGCAATATGTGCTCAATAAAATTGATCGCCCATGTATATTGGTCGCTCAATCTATGGGTGGCATTTTTGCAGTCGCAGCAGCTTTACAAAAGCCTGAATTGATACAGGGTTTAGTCTTGATTGCGACTTCAGGAGGGATTGACCTGAGCCAGTTTAACGTTGCAGATTGGCGACAAAGTTATGCCAAAGAATTTTTAAATTATCCTGACTGGTTCATGACCACTAAAATAAATTATGAAGCTCAATTGGCACAGATTCAGCAGAAAATTTTACTGATCTGGGGTGATCAAGATGAGGTAAGTCCAGTTGCTGTCGGGCAATATCTGAAAGATCGTTTTCAGTATGCCGGGCTCAAGATCATTCAAGGTGGAGAACATGATCTCGCGAATCGCTATGCTGAACAAGTGGCGAAAGAAATTATGTTATATTTAAATCAAATGGATACCAACACTGAATATTAAACTAGGAGCAATGATGTGAATATTAATAATCATCAACTCCTCGACATGTGGCTCAAAGAGCGTATCATTCAAAACCAGTCTGAACACACGATTCATGCTTATCAACGCGATTTAACTGATTTTTTTATGTTTTGTGAAGTCAAAAAGCTAGATTTGATCGAGATAGAAGCGTCAGATTTACGTGAATATCTGGCTTATAAAGTTGAACAATCCAACTTGAGTAGTAGTAGTATCCAGCGAATGTTGTCGGCGATTCGCCAATTTATGAAATGGGCGCAGCAAAGTAATTATCTCAATATGAATCCTACTGAGGATTTTAAACTTAAACGTAAAGCGCGTCCCTTACCGGGAATGATTGATATCGAAACGGTCAATCAAATACTGGATCAACCTGCACCTAAAAAAATCAAGGATCAACAGCTCTGGATACGTGATAAAGCCATGCTTGAATTGTTGTATTCCAGTGGTTTACGTTTGGCTGAATTGCAAAGTTTACAAATGAATGATCTTGATTTTAAACGACAGCTTTTACGTGTAACTGGTAAAGGTAATAAAACGCGGGTGATTCCATTTGGTAGCAAAGCTAAACAAAGCTTAATCGAGTGGTTAAAAATCTATACGATTTGGAAGGGTCGTGTATTGCCAGATAGCCCCATTTTTGTTTCACAACATGGCGGTGCACTGACCCCACGACAGATCGAATCCCGTGTTAAAATTCAGGCACAACGCGCAGGGGTAAATGTCGATTTGCATCCGCATTTATTACGGCATTGTTTCGCTAGTCATATGCTCAGTGCCAGTGGTGATTTACGTTCAGTACAGGAAATGTTAGGGCATACCAATTTGAGTACGACTCAAATTTATACACATATTGATTTTGATCATTTAGCGCAAACTTACGATAAAGCGCATCCGAGAGCGTAATAATTTTGCGATAACCCGACCTATTATGTTTTATTGTTACATTTCGACATGTTTAGGTTTTTAAAAATTGTGGACTGACATTTTTGATCTGACGAGTCAGTATTGAATAAATTTGTACTTTTGTATAAAAGCTATGCAAAAAAAGTCGCCTATCAGTC
Source organism: Acinetobacter sp. FDAARGOS_515 (assembly GCF_003938865.1). Taxonomy (NCBI): domain Bacteria; kingdom Pseudomonadati; phylum Pseudomonadota; class Gammaproteobacteria; order Moraxellales; family Moraxellaceae; genus Acinetobacter; species Acinetobacter sp. FDAARGOS_515. The sequence continues at coordinate 2,255,351 of NZ_RKIX01000003.1, forward strand.
AGACTGATGAAATAAATCAAAATAAAACATATTATAAATCAAATATTAATAAATCATAAAAACTGCTGCAATTTCATGGGGAAACAATCAATGAAAAAAACAATGAACTGACCATTTCAGCCTTTTTATTATTTTTTCGCATGGTTGGTGTAATTGTGACTTGACCGAAATGCCAAACACATTGCAAGATAAAGCACCTAAAAAATTCAATATGAAGCGTTAATATAACTCTTCTCAACATTTACTTGCTGAAACAGCCGAGGATTACATGAAGGCTCTTGTTGCTGTAAAACGTGTGGTTGATGCCAACGTTAAAGTTCGCGTTAAGCCGGACAATAGTGGGGTTGACCTTACTAACGTTAAAATGTCAATTAACCCATTCTGTGAAATCGCAGTGGAAGAAGCGGTTCGCCTAAAAGAAAAAGGAACAGTATCTGAAATCGTAGTGGTTTCTGTTGGACCTAAAGAAGCGCAAGAACAAATTCGTTCTGCAATGGCGCTCGGTGCGGATCGTGGTATTTTGGTTGAAACAACTGATGAAATTGGCGCTTTAGAAGTTGCTAAAATTCTTAAAGGTGTTGTAGATCAAGAGAAACCAGAACTTATTCTTCTAGGTAAACAAGCAATTGATGATGACTCAAACCAAGTCGGTCAAATGTTGGCTGCTTTGCTTGGCGCAGGTCAAGGTACTTTTGCTTCAGAAGTAAAAGTTGACGGCGGAAAAGTTCAAGTGACTCGTGAAATTGACGGTGGTTTACAAACTGTTGAGCTTACACTTCCTGCGATTATTACCACTGACTTACGTTTGAACGAGCCACGTTATGCGGCACTTCCAAACATTATGAAAGCGCGTAAAAAGCCGCTCGATACCAAATCACCTGCTGATTATGGTGTTGCTACAGGGACTAAACTTAAAACTGTTAAAGTTGAGCCACCTGCTGAGCGTAAAGCTGGCGTACAAGTGAAGTCTGTAGACGAACTTGTTGAAAAATTAAAAAATGAAGCGAAAGTGATCTAATACAGAAGGATAAAATCATGAGTATTTTAGTAATCGCTGAACACAATAACCAAGCACTTAACGGTGCGACGTTAAACGTTGTTGCAGCAGCTCAAAAAATCGGTGGTGATATTGCTGTATTGGTTGCTGGTTCAGGCGCTCAATCTGTAGCGGATGCTGCTGCTAAAGTGGCTGGTGTCAGCAAAGTATTACTTGCAGACAATGCACTTTATGCCAACCAATTGGCTGAAAATGTAGCAAAACTGATTGCTGATGTTGTGAAAGAAGGTGGCTATAAATACGTTTTAGCAGCTTCAACTACAACAGGTAAAAACATTTTACCACGCGTTGCGGCATTGCTTGATGTCAGCATGATCACAGATATTATTTCTGTTGAATCTGCAAACACATTTAAGCGTCCAATCTACGCAGGTAATGCGATTGCAACGGTTCAATCTGATGAAGCTGTGATCATTGGTACTGTACGTGGTACAGCATTTGATCCAGTTGCTGCTGAAGGTGGTTCTGCTGCGGTTGAAACTGTGGGTGAAGCGGCTGACGCAGGTGTTTCTTCTTTCGTAAATGAAGAAATTGTAAAACTTGATCGTCCAGAATTAACTGCTGCACGTATCGTTGTTTCTGGTGGTCGCGGTGTTGGTTCTGGTGAGAACTACCATAAAGTCCTAGACCCATTAGCGGATAAGCTTGGTGCTGCGCAAGGTGCGTCACGTGCTGCGGTTGATGCTGGTTTCGTACCAAACGACTTCCAAGTAGGTCAAACAGGTAAAATTGTTGCGCCAGATCTTTACATGGCAATCGGTATCTCTGGTGCGATTCAGCACTTGGCAGGTATGAAAGACTCTAAAGTGATCGTTGCGATCAACAAAGACGAAGAAGCACCAATCAACAGCGTTGCTGACTACTGGTTAGTGGGTGATTTGAACACTGTTGTGCCAGAATTGGTATCTAAACTTTAATTCATTATTGAGTTAAGTTGATAAAACGCTCTTGCGCGATCTATTGCGCAAGAGCGTTTTTTATTGAGAATGATAAAAAATAATGTGGTTTTTTCTGGTCTTTGACTGCTAAATATTTCACAAATTTTCTAAAACAATGTGCGCTAAGTATTTGATTTATTCTATTCCTAATGACAGTTTGGAACTGTCTGTTTTTTCAGCATAAATTTACTCAAATATTAAAGGCTAAGCTGTATTAATCCATCACAATCTCCACATGATTTATGCTATACTTTTTAGCTATGTTTTTTACTTTTAGTTCAGTTTTTTGAACTAAGTTTTGCGAGATTAATACATAAATTGTGGCTGGCTTTTGCTTTGCTGCATAGAAAGGAGTATGCATGAGCGTATCGGAAATCCGACCGATTGCCATTGAAGATGAGTTAAAAAACTCATATCTCGATTATGCAATGAGTGTAATTGTTTCACGTGCATTACCTGATGTGAGAGACGGCCTGAAACCAGTTCATCGTCGTGTACTTTATGCAATGCATGAGTTAGGCAACGATTATAATAAAGCTTATAAGAAGTCTGCTCGTGTGGTGGGTGATGTGATCGGTAAATATCACCCGCATGGTGATACGGCTGTTTACGACACCATCGTTCGTATGGCGCAGGATTTTAGTCTACGTTATCTGTTGGTCGACGGCCAAGGTAACTTTGGTTCTGTGGATGGTGATAGCGCTGCGGCGATGCGTTATACCGAAGTTCGTATGACCAAACTCACCCATGAGTTATTGGCCGATCTTGAAAAAGATACGGTAGACTGGGTGGATAACTATGATGGCTCAGAACGAATTCCTGATGTTTTACCAACACGTGTGCCTAATTTATTAGTCAACGGCGCAGCGGGCATTGCAGTGGGTATGGCGACCAACATGGCGCCACACAATTTGACTGAAGTGATTCACGCCTGTCTGGCCTATGCAGACAATCCGAATATTTCGATTGAAGGATTGATGGAACATATCTCAGGACCAGATTTTCCGACAGGCGGCATTATTTACGGTAAATCAGGCATTGTCGATGCTTACCGTACCGGTAAAGGCCGTTTGCATATTCGTGGTAAATATCACTTTGAAGAAGATGAGAAAACGAATCGTACCACCATCGTTTTCACTGAAATTCCATATCAGGTCAACAAAGCACGTGTGATTGAACGTATTGCTGAATTGGTCAAAGAGAAAAAACTCGAAGGAATTTCTGAGTTACGTGACGAATCTGATAAAGACGGTATGCGTATTGCGATTGACTTAAAGCGTGGCGAAAACGCTGAAGTCATTGTCAATAACCTGTTCCTCAATACTCAGCTTGAAAATTCTTTTAGTATCAATATGGTCTGTCTGGATAACGGACAGCCAAAATTGATGAATCTAAAAGACATCATTGCGGCATTTATCCGACATCGTCAGGAAGTGGTGACACGCCGTACCATGTTCGAATTGCGTAAAGCACGTGAACGTGGTCATATTTTGGAAGGTCTCACCGTTGCCCTTGCCAATATTGATGAAATTATCGAAACCATCAAGACTTCTGCAAATCCAGCAGAAGCGCGTGAACGCTTACAGGCGGGCGAATGGGCGGGTGGTGGTGTTACTGCTTTGCTCGAAAAAGCAGGTGCAATTTCAGTACGTCCTGATGAAATCGAAGGTGAAGATCCAAATCGTCCATTTGGTCTGTCTGGCGATATTTATCGTTTATCCCCAACTCAAGTCGCTGCGATTTTAGAGCTTCGTTTACATCGTTTAACCGGCCTTGAGCAAGACAAGTTACATGCTGAATATACCGAGATTCTAGGTCAGATTGCTGAACTGACTGCCATTTTGAATGATTTCAATCTTTTGATGGGTGTGATTCGTGAAGAATTGGCACAAATCCTTCAACAATATGGCGATGCACGTCGTACAGATATTATTGAATCTCGTGTTGATTTCTGCCGTGAAGATTTGATCCCAGAAGAGCAAGTGGTGTTGACTGTTTCTCAAACGGGTTATGCCAAAACACAACCATTGTCCGATTACCAAGCGCAACGTCGTGGTGGTCGTGGTAAATCCGCGACTTCAATGAAAGATGACGATATTATTCAGCATCTTGTCGTGGCTTCCAACCATGCAACGGTCTTGTGCTTTACCAATGTCGGTAAGGTATATCGTTTGAAAGTGTTTGAAGTTCCTCAGGCTTCGCGTGGTGCAAAAGGTCGTCCAATGGTCAATTTATTGCCACTGGATGCCAATGAAACCATCACTGCGATTTTACCTTTGACTGAATTCCTTGAAAATCACTACGTCTTTATGGCAACAGCTTCGGGTACAGTCAAACGTGTTGAACTTGAGCAATTTGCCAATATTCGTGCGAATGGTTTACGTGCGATTGAACTGAATGAAGAAGATACCTTGATTGGTGTCGCGATTACTGATGGTAAGCAACAAATTATGTTGTTCTCCAACGAAGGCAAGGCGATTCGTTTTGCTGAAACCGATGTCCGTGCCATGGGGCGTACCGCCAAAGGTGTGCGTGGTATGCGTGTGGCGTTAGCTGCAACACTGGATAGCGAAGACGCAGACGTTGAGAATGATGACTCTGATGAGAGTGATGATTCAGATTCAAATGTGGTAAGTCGCATTGTCTCGTTGGTGGTTGTTCCAGAAACGGGTGAAGTGTTGTGTGCTAGTGCCAATGGTTATGGTAAGCGTACGCCAGTGAATGACTTCCCGACCAAGAAACGTGGCGGTAAGGGGGTGATTGCGATCAAGACTTCCGAACGTAATGGTGAGTTAGTTGGTGCAGTCTCAATTGATGAAAGCAAAGAACTGATGCTGATTTCAGATGGCGGTACTTTGGTGCGTACTCGTGCGGCTGAAGTGGCAATGACAGGTCGTAATGCACAAGGTGTTCGTCTGATTCGTTTAAGCGATGATGAAACACTAGTGGGTGTGGTGTCGATTGAAGCCGTGGAAGAAGATGATGAAACTCTTCAAGTGATTGAAGGGGAAGCATCTGAATCTCAAGCTGAAGATATTGCTTCTCAAAATGATGAGATGAGTGAAGAATAATTCACCGAGCATCGTAAGATAAAAAAACCTGAGTTTTCGGACTCAGGTTTTTTTATTTCTCAGCTTTTTTGAAAATGAATCATGGCAGGTGTGTTTACAGATTGCTCCTCTGTTTTAAATCTAGCAAAATAGGACAACAATCGGCTTGTGCCGATTTACACTCATCGACCCAACTGCTGAGACGCTGCTTTAAGCCTTGTAATTCCTGAATACGAAGATCAATTTTCTCAAGACGCTGTTCAATCACATGGCGAACTTGTTCGCGATCATTCAGTTGTAATTGCAGAAGCTCTTTAATCTCACTGAGCTGTAATCCTGCATCTTTGGCTTTTTGTATAAAACTTAAAGTTTCTATATCTTGATCATTATAATAACGATAGTGGCTGATAGTGTCTGGAGTACGCATGAGACCAATACGTTGATAATAACGAATCGTTTCGACATTTAAATTGGCCTGTTTAGCCAGTTTGCCAATGGTTAGCATGGCTAATTCCTCTTATTTGCCTCAATAAAAAGCTTGACTCCGTACCTAGGTACAGCATTTATCTTAACACAATCACATAAGAATACGAGAACACCACCATGACTGAGCCAAAGCAAACTTCATGTTGTTCCAAAGCTACGGTTTCACCGAAAAAAATCGTGTCTATTGATCCTATTTGTGGAATGACAGTAGCCGAAGACAGTCAATATCATATTGATCTGGATGGAACTCGTTATTTATTTTGTTCCGCCAGTTGTAAGCAAAAATTCGAACAACATCCTGAAAAATATCTAGTTAAAGAAGCTGAATCTACGCTATCCAGTCATTGCTCTAATCCAGCTGTAAAAATGCAACAGTCAGAGAAAAAATCAGAGAAAAGTTGTTGTGGAAATGAAAAAACCACAAGTCATGAGACAGGATCAGGGTGTGGATGTTCCCATCCAGCACCGCCTAAAGCCGTTTCAAGTGGTTGTGGTCACGATTCAAAACCGTTGGATCAACAAAATGACGTGACCCACTCAACTGCTATGTCGTCATGTTGTGGAGCAAAGTCTATTGAAGCGGCTGTATCTACTGAAAAGACTCAACCTCAAGCCAAAAGTTGTTGCAGCGGAGGTGAGCATCAGCATGCTGAGCATGAAAATTCTCAAACTGAAATAGATCCAGTATGTGGCATGAAAGTCAGTAGCAGCAGTCCTTTGCATACACATTATCAGGGTAAAGAATATTATTTCTGTAATCCTTCCTGCTTAAATAAATTTAAAAATGATCCTGAAACGTATTTGATTCCATTGGATGAGCGCGCTGTACCAGAAGGCGCAATGGATATTGATTATACCTGCCCCATGGATCCTGAAATTGTACAAAAAGGCCCTGGAACCTGTCCGATTTGTGGGATGGCTTTGGAACCAATGCAACCGACGTTGGATGAAGCACCAAATCCTGAGTTGGTGGATTTTAGTAAACGTTTTTGGACGACTTTGCCTCTCACTTTATTGGTAGTGGTTTTGGCCATGGGTTCACATATCCATGCTTTTATTTCACCGCAGATCCAACCGTGGATTGAACTGGTTTTGAGTATTCCTGTGGTGTTATGGGCGGGTTATCCATTTTTGCAAAGATGTTGGGTTTCTTATAAAACCCGTCACTTGAATATGTGGAGCCTGATTGGAGTTGGTGTACTTGCGGCGTTTATTTATAGCGTGATTGCGACCATTTTCCCATCACTGATTCCAATGGAAGCAAAAACAGGGCATGGCGTTGCGGTATATTATGAAGCGGCTTGTATGATTGTGTCTTTGAGCTTGCTTGGACAAATCATGGAGCTAAAAGCCCGAGCGCAAACAGCCGATTCCTTAAGAGCCTTATTACGTTTACAGCCACATACAGCCAAACGGGTTCGGGATGATGTGGTTGAGGAAGTCGACATCAGCCAGATTAAAGAAAATGATATTTTACAGATTTCTTCTGGTGAGCAGATTCCACTGGATGGCATCGTGATTGACGGGAAAACCTATGTCGATGAATCCATGATGACGGGTGAACCTGTACCTGTAAAAAAACAGGTGGAAGATAAAGTCATCGGGGGAACAGTCAATCAGCAAGGCAGTATTCGTATTCAAACCACTGCGGTGGGAACCAATACCACATTATCAAAAATGATTCAGGCTGTCGCAGAAGCACAGCGTTCAAAAGCGCCACTTCAACGCATTGCTGATATTGCAGCCAAATACTTTGTGATGGCAGTCCTCTCGATCAGCGTGATTACATTTTTAGCATGGATGCTGTTTGGACATGCACAGTTTGATTTAGCCTTAATGTGTGCTGTCGCTGTTTTAATTATTGCTTGCCCATGTGCATTGGGGTTAGCAACGCCAATGTCGGTGATGGCAACCACAGGTCGTGCTGCCCAAAAAGGGGTACTCTTTAAAGATGCTGAAGCAATCGAAGCTTTAAGCAAAGTCAATGTTTTGATTATCGATAAAACAGGCACACTGACAGAAGGAAAACCGAGCCTTAAACAAATCCAGTTATTGGATGATTCTCTAGAGCAAAAAACCGTAGAGCGTTATATTGCCTCAATTGAACAATATTCAACGCATCCGATTGCGCAAACTTTAACAAAACTTGTGAAAAGTGATGAATTGTTAAAAGTCGATGATTTTGAAGATGTCACTGGTTTTGGGGTAAAAGGTCAATTTGAAGGGCAAACCTATTATGTGGGTAGTCAGAAATTGGTTGATCAACTTGGATTAAAGCTGGACTCAAGTGTCAGTGCTGAACTAGATCAACTGCGTGAACAAGGTGATGTGATTAGTTTTCTGCTGAATGACAAAGCCGTTATTGCTTATATTGTGATTCATGATGCGATTAAAGAAAATGCGAAAGCTGTCATTGATCAACTCCATCAAGATGGGATTGAAGTGATTATGGCAACAGGTGATCACCATAAAAATGCCCAAATGGTTGCGCAGCAATTAGGGATTGAACATGCCTATGGTGATTTAGATCCTAAACAAAAATTGGAGATCGTGAAACGCTATCAATCAGAAGGCAAGGTCGTGGCGATGGCAGGAGATGGCATCAATGATGCACCTGCTTTGGCACAAGCCGATGTGGGGATTGCCATGGGCACAGGCACCGATATTGCCAAACAAACTGCGCAGATTACTTTGGTCAAAGGCGACATACAAGGTGTTGCCCAAGCAGTACATCTGGCTAAACAAGGCGTGAAAAATATGAAACAGAATTTGGCGTTTTCGTTTCTCTATAATGGTTTGGGTGTACCTATTGCGGCAGGAATTTTTTATCCACTGACAGGTTGGCTACTCACTCCGATGTTTGCAGCGATTGCCATGTCCTTGAGTTCGCTTTCTGTGGTATTAAATGCTTTAAGATTACGCAAACTTTAACAATATAAATCTATAAAAAACAGGAGCCTAAATTTGGCTCCTGTTTGATTTACGGAGTTTAATTTCTACTTGTGTTTATTTAAAAAGATCAGATATTGCTGCGCCAAAATTTGATCAGCCTCCATAATGGGCATATGTCCTACATCTTTTAAAATCAAAGGTGACTCAGCATTTTTCAATAACTCTTTGAGTTCTTGGGCGGCTTCAACATTGATAATTTTATCTTTGTCTCCCCAGACAATATAAGTTGGTACATCGATAGATTTCGCCGCGATTGCAAAAGTCTCAGGCGTATATACTTTGGACATGGCAACGAGCTGATCGACCATGCGTTGAGTACTTTTAGACTGAGAAATCATGAGTTTTTCTTGTTCAGTCTTTAACTCAGTGGGAATAAAGGGCGGTGTTGCCGTGGCAAGCTGAAACAGTTTGTCAAAATCGCCTGCTTTTTTTACGACTAATTCATTCAATAACGTTGGATTTTTTAAATAAGGCGTATTCGCCGTTTTAAAGACACCAGCGCTATCGACCAAGAGTAAAGATTTTGTTTCAGTTGGATATTGTGCTGTATAGAGGAGGGCAATTGCGCCACCCATGCTATGTCCTGCGATATTGATATCTTTTTCGAAATGTCCAGCTTCAGCAAACCGTCTTAACTTTTCAGTTAAGTTAGGAATAGACAGGTCAAAATCATCGGCAACTTTCGTATCGCCATGTGCAGGCAAATCAGGAATGATGACATGATAGTTAGGCGTTAAATAACGTGCTACACGATTCCAGTTATCCCGACTACCCGCTAACCCATGAATTAAAATAATAGTCGGTTTGGAGGACTGACCTCCTTCGCTATATACCCATTCAATATCACCTACTTTTAATTTTTTAGTTTGTAAACCTGCCCAAGCGCGTTCTTGTTGTAACACGTTCTGAATATTGATATTTGAGGCAGCTATCGCGGTGTTGGAATGAGTGATGATTGCGGTAGTTCCTAAGCTTAAACTTAGGGCTAAACATAGATTTGAGAATGTCCGTTTCATTTTAATTTGCTCTAATTTTATTCATCCTTTATTTGAGTCTATCTAAAAGCCCTGAACAAAACATTTGCAGTAAATACGGCAACCAATAAATAAAAGCCAATTCAGACCAAAATTGATAAATGATGTAGAAAAAATTTAAATTGATGAAACTGCCCATCGGAAATGTCAGATGAGTCAATTTTATTTTTGAAGCACTCACCTAATGTTTAAATGATGAATAGGGAGTTTGATGATGGATCATTTAAAACAAAAACAGTATTTGATAAGCGTTGAATTTAATCATGCAATTGATCATTTATGGATGAAATTATCTTTATTGATTATATGCTTATTTCTATTGATTCCACATGGTCATGCTGAAAAACTAGACTTGTCTCTTTCTGAGCATTCCACTCAAAAAGTTAAAAAATTACTCAATGATCCAAAGACGTGGCAACAAATTCCAAAGCAAGTCATCTTATGTGTTTACTCACCAAATGGCGAAAACAGCGAAGCTTTTCAGCAGGCAACCAGCTATATCAGCGAATTTCCTCGGATCACTCGGGTTGCCAAAGACTTTGGTGTGAATGTGAATGTTACGCGACCTTCCAATTTACAAATCAAAATTGATATTGATTATCCTAAGTTAAAGAAAAAAGCTTCAACTATGGTTAAACTCAATGTTTATACCGATGAACGTATTTTGACAGAAGATTTTAGAAGTAAAAAATGTGATGGTGCAGGGATTAGTAATTTAAGAGCCAAACAGTTTAATCCGTTTGTCGGAAGTATTGATGCTTTGGGTGCAGTACAGACTTATAAACAACTTGCTTCAGTGATTCAGATTTTAGCAAAACCCGAATTTGATTCAAAAATGGTAAATAAAGATTATGAGGTGGTCGGTATTGTTCCAGTAGGAGCTGCTTATATTATGGTCAATGATCGAAATATTAATACCCTAGCAAAAGCTGCAGGACGTAAAGTCGCGGTATTTCAATTTGATCCCACCCAAAAGAAATTGGTTCAAAATGTAGGTGCACAACCTGTTTCAGTCGATCTTACAAGTGTTGGGGGAAAGTTTAATAATCGTGAGGTTGAAATCATTGCTGGGCCAGCATTGTTATTTAAGCCGATGGAATTGAATAAAGGCATGACGGATAAAAATGGCAAAGTTGTTGGAGCAATTATTCGTTTTCCTTTGATTCAGGTTACAGGTACATTGATTATGCATCGTAATAAATTTCCAGCAGGCATGGGGTCGATTGCGAGAGAAGCCATCGCCAAACAGCTTACGCCTGCATTTGAATTTGTCGATAAAATTGAAAACGAAATTCCAGCCAAATACTGGATGGATGTTCCAGAAGGAGATAAAGCAGGTTACGTCAAAATTATGCGCGAAGCACGAATCCAGATGACTAAAGAAGGGTATTATGACAAAAGCATGATGCACTTGTTGAAACAGGTGCGTTGTGGGCAAAATCCAAGTAATTATGAATGTGCTTTAAATGATGAATAAACATGATTCAAATACTTGTTAGTTTTCTATTATACCGAAGGTAAATACATGCTTTAAATCAAATAAAGGATATATTTACCTCGGTTTTCTCGTGATGTTGTACAGTAGATACTTAGAAATGGTAAGCCAAACTGAATAAAGTCACCAATGGATCAACATCAATATCGGCACGCATAGGCGCATCTCCCATAGCAGGTAAAGAACCTTTCGCTTGGGTATCAAACCAGACTTTTTTCATATCAATCACAGCACTCCATCGTGGATTGATCGGAATATCAAGGCCTATTTGAGCCACTGGTCCAATGGCATTTTTAATTTTTAAGTCTTTGACAAAGGCATCTTTGCTGTTAAACACAATCATCCAAGATGCACCAATTCCAATATAAGGACGAATGCTTGCATCTGGAAGTGGGCTAAGACGCACTGTAGCAACGGCTGGACCATAGGTCGTTTTACCTAAAACACCACACTTTCTAAAGTCCCTTTTCCTCTAATCGTAGTGGCGGGTGGAATATTATAGGAATCTGTAAAAAAACCTGTAATTTTGAGAAATATTTAATAGGTTGGGAATGTACACATTTAAATGTTTAATTTATCCAAAATAAATCTAAACAATGCCCATTATAAAAGGGCATTGTAGGTCAAATTTTTTAGAACTTTAAAATAAAAAAAGCCTTTTTAAATGGCAGTATATCCACCGTCAATATTGTAATAACTTCCATTAATAAAAGTGGCTTCATCTGAACTTAAAAACAAAACTAATTTAGCTACTTCTTCGGCATTGCCTAATCTTCCAATTGGATGTAAAGAAACTAGGCCCTGTTTTTGTTCGGCAGGAAGCTCGTCTAATAATGGAGTATCGATGTAGCCTGGACCAACAGCATTGACCCGAATATTCCGACAAGGGTGTAACCTGGATTAATATTGCTGCGAATTTCTTCAGTTGAACTGTCCTGTACCCATGCATCGTGGGCTTTACTCCATGCTTTTACACCAATCCCTGCATTTACACGACCAAAACTGTCAGTGTCATAGAGCTTGAAATTATTCCAGAGTGTAAAATTATGCTCAGGGATGTTTGGTTTGGTGCGACCCACATTTATAGGATTATCTGCTTCTTTATATTTTGCGTCGATGTAGGCATATGAAAAATCAGTTGACCACCAATCATTGATTTGACCCGATGCACTGAGTTCAACACCTTGAGAACGTTCCAGTCCATTCAAGGCATAACGACAATCTGAATTTACTGGATCATAACCACCTGCCGTATCAGGAATGGTTTCTAGGTCAGCATTACAACTCACACCATCTTTTTGTACCATGGAAAGGATATTTTCCTTATCCAGTCTGAATAGTGCCAAATTGACCAAAGCTTGTTGATTGAAAAGTTCCTGCTTATAACCGATTTCAAATTGGCTTGAAAGGACAGCATCAGTAATTTGTTTACCTGCCATATCATATTTGCCTAAGTCATTTGGGGTGAAATTTTCACCATAACTGGCATAGACTGTAGCAGTTGGCAGTACGTCATGCATTATTGCGATGCGAGGAGTCCATTTTTTTTCAGTTCTAACTGGATCGGTTGTACTTACGACACCTGGTGTACTTTTATATTCTGTCCATCCCGCACCTATCATCAGACGAGTTTTTTGATTAGGAAAAGTGAGAACATTTTGTAAATACACGTTTTTATCTTCTTGCTGACCCCTAGGCGTTCGGGCATCAGCATAAATCAGTTCACGGTGATTCCAGTCATGATAAATCGGGTCATAAATGTTGATTGTGCCGACATGAGCTTTTTGACCAATTCTTGAACCTGATGATACAGCCCTTCCGCTACTTGCACTGCTATCAGTTGAACCTAAGCCAGCTCCAACCAACCATTGGTTTTCAAAATTCCAGAGGTTGAATTTGCCACTGATATCAATATTGCCAGAATAGCTATGACCTTTAGCATCACGAGCATTCACAAAACGGTCAACATTACCCTCTAAATCGGATGCTCCACCTTTACCTGTAACGGAACGAGTAATTTGCCAAAATTGTGTAGTTTGTTGAATATTCCAGTTAGCACTTACTTTAAGGGCATCTGAAAGCTGCCATTTCATATCCCACAAAATATTATCTGTGGTTTGTGTTGCAAGATCATCAAGACTTCCCCAGAAAAAATCTCTCGGGATGTCATAAAATTTTCCTGTTCGGTAATCAATCGAATTATTTTCCCGTTCAGGAATAGAATTTGTCTCTAGTCTTTCATAGGTCAAAGAAGTTTCAAAATTGTCAGTAGGTAAATAACTTAATGCGACCATACCACTTTGGGGTTCTGACCATGTATGTTCCTGATCATCAATACGATGGTTATAACTAATAACTGCCCGATAACGTAATTTTTGATCGGATGTAAGCGATCCTGTAGCATCAAACATACCACCGTAAGATCCTTTACTATCGGTTCGGGTAATGAATTGATAAGCAGCTTCTGCTTTAGGCTTTTTATAACTTAAATTAATCACACCACCAGGTTCGGCAGAACCGTAATACAATCCAGCAGGTCCTCGCAATACTTCAATTCTTTCTAAATTATCGGTGTTTTGTGCATCTCCTGTTGTACTGTACATGCGTTGACCATTGAGTAGGGTTTGTCCCATTTCAAAACCACGCACACTCAGGTTACGATTCATACCTTGTCCGATGTTACCTGGATTACTGGCACTGGTAATTCCTGCAAAACTTTCTAGAGTTTCAAAAATTGACTGATCACCACGTTCTTGAATCAGTTCTTGTGATACCTGATTAATGGTAAATGGTGTCTCCCTGGGAGTTAATTCACTTTTGGTTGCGACGGAACTTGGACTATTTGCCAAATAAGGATTGGTCTGGTCAGCAGTCACAGTAATTATGGGTAAAGATACTTCATTCTGCTGTGAGGGGGAGCGGAGGGTAGGCGGGGCTGTATCTTTGGAAACTACTCGATCTTTTAGAATATAACCATCAGCTGTTTTATGTGCTTTTAAAGATGTGTTTGCTAATAAGGTAATAAAGCCCTGTTCAATGGTGTATGTTCCATTTAGTCCCTGACTCTGAATTTTGGAAAGTTCAGTAGCATTCATGGAAATAGCAACGCCAGAAACAGCTGCAAACTGATTTAAAACCTGATTTAACTTTCCTGCTGGAATGTTATAACGGATATTCTGATTGCTTTTAGCTAAAGCCGATGGACTAGATAAGATCAAGCCTGAGCTTAAAGCAAGATGAATGGAGAGTACAATGGGTTTCACGATAAAACTTGAACGATGATGGGTTTCTTTCATTTTGGTCCCCCGAACAAAGAATGAAATGACAGATAAAAAGCCTAAACTTTTGCATTTTTCATATGTAGGACGGATGAGAAGCAAAAAGACGAAATAAAAAGGTAAATATTTTTAATATTGTTCTTTAAATTTTGATTTAAAAAGAATTTTATTTTTTTTGAATAACTTTTCGTCCAAACATATCGGTTTGGACTGTAATGGGTAAACTACGTTGTAATAATTTTAAACCAGTTCCATCAAGAGGTAATGTGGCAGTGACTTCAATTGGATGCAAGGTTGCGGCATCATATTTAAGTTTTTGTTTTTCGTAGGTTTGTAAAATATTGAGTAATTGATCAAGTGGCATCAGATTAATCATCAGCATTTGTTCATTCCATGCTTTTTCTGTCAATTCAACAGAAATATTTTGCTTAGGATGCAACCCATCCTCATCAATGATAATCTGTTCTCCAGCATGAATCTGTTGTACCTGTGATTGTCCATTTGCTAATTTGACTGTAACTTCTGTGGTTGAGTGCAGCATAGTCAATACAGTGGTCTGCTTGTTATGTTGTACAATAAAACGTGTACCTAATGCACGAATCTGGGCAGACTCTGTTTTGATAATAAATGGACGATTTGTATCTTTTGCAACATCGATTAGAATATTACCTGTAAGCAATTCAATGATACGGTTTTCTTTATCAAATAAAATGTTATACGCAGAATTTCCACTAATTTTAATATCTGAATGATCAGTTAATGTATGTTCAGACCATTGATTATAATTATTTCGAGTGTCTGCTAACCAATAAGAAGTGGGTAGGACCTGCCATAAAAAAGTACTGGTTAATAATGTTGTCAGGATAACAATGAATATTGGATTGGATTTAAAAATAGATCTAGTTTTTGATTGCTGAATGGTCTGCTCAATCACTTTATAGGGAATCGATTTAGACTGTTTTTTTAAGCCTGAGAATTGCTCAAAGGTATTCTGCATTTGTTTCAGTATTTCAACATTTTTTGGATTTTGCTGTTGCCAATGAATGAAATCAATACGATCCTGCTCGGTACAATCTTCACTTTCGAGTTTCAATAGCCAGATCGCTACCTGTTCCATCAATTCAATATCAGGTACTTCATCTGTGGACTGTTGTGAATGCTGGTTCATAAGAGATAATCAGGTGTTTTTTTGAATCCATTGATGACAATGTACCATAGCCTTGGCTAAATCATGCTGTACAGTGCGTGTGGTCAGATTAAGCTGTTTTGCAATATCAGCCTGTTTAAGTCCTTCCATATAATACAATAATAAGCATAATCTTGGTCGATCAGGTAAGTCACTAATCGCTAAAGTAATTCTCTGTAATAATTCAATGACGATCAGGGTTTGTTCAGGTGATTCCTGTATTGTGGTATTGGGATTATCTTTTAAGAATTCTAGATATTTTTTTTCGATAATCTCTCTACGTGCTTTATCAATTGCAATACAGCGGGCAGTAGAAGCCAGATATGCCTTGGGTTCCCGAATCTGATGTGCTTGTTTAGAAATGAATAACTTTAAAAAAGTATCTTGAAGAATATCTTCTAAATATAGTGTAGAAGTTAAATGTCGATATAACCAACGTGATAACCATGCATAGTTTTCTGCATAGAGACAACTAAAACATTCATTATGATCTTGAATAAATGTATGGGCTTCTTTCATTTAAGAGCCTCGCATAGAACGATTGCTAAGGTATATGTATATTAAATATAAATGATAATAATTACCATTTATTTTTTATTGATGATGATCAAAGAATATTAGTCTGTGATATCTAATAATATAAGTAATAGATAATTGTGGGATTTTTTAGGATATTGTTGGATGAAATTTGAAAGGCTTTTCCAATTGCTGTCATGCGTTTTACGATTCTGTAGATGTAGACCACGCTTAAATCGTATTTTTGTGCTAAATCATCTGATGATGTCCAATGAACTCTTTTATATATCTGAATATCGCGCTCATCAGCGAAAAACCGTCACCTTTCGTTATATAAAGCAACTTTCACTCCAATGTTGAAAGATAATATACATCAATTCAGGCGAAACTTGGCTGGCTTTTTCAGCATCCGCGGTGTGAACCGTACTGGGTTTGTCGGAGATATTTTTATTTGAGTTAGGCTACCTGACCTAACGGGTTAATCTTATCATAGTACATTGCTTCAAACTCAAATGGTGATACATAACCTAGAGCACTATGTACACGCTTTTTATTAAACCAATCCACCCAGTTTTATGTCGCAAGTTCTACATCTACTAAACCTTGCCAATCTGCTTTTAGATATTCAATCACCTCTGTTTTGTATAAACCGTTTACCGTTTCAGCTAAAGCATTATCGTATGAGTCCCTGTCCACTCATAATGTTCTCTCCTATGCAAAAAGAATAGACGATATTTGTCTAGGAGAGTGTTGACAGTCCAATAATAGATTGAGTCCTTTGATAAAGGTCTTCTATCCTTGTAAAGTATATAAGCTTCAGCAACTGTTGGAATTAACCTAGATAGTTCCTGATTAGAAAGAGAATTAACGCGAACCTGCTTTTTTTGTTGAACTGGGTCTACTCCTTCATCCATTAAAATAAGTAGACGTTTAGCTTCAGCTCTGGCTTGCTCAAGTGTATAAACGCCGTGCTTTCCTATCACTTTACGCTTTGATTTGCCATTTGGCATCTTTTTTTCTGCAAAATAGCTTTTTGTCTTACCGACGCACAAACCAAATCCTATTGTCGTAGTATCTCGATAGAAAACTTGTTTATCCTGACAAAGTGGGATTGAGTCTATTGCTGATTTTGTAAATTTAATATGATTGGCCATTTCAGTTATAGCAGTGATAAGCAATTTCTAACGATACAACACAATAATTATGAAGTCTATTAGGGGTCTATTTTTGAAGGAAATATGGGTAATTTTGGAGATGAGATATTTGTCTAAATTGTTGTTATGTAAAAATAAAAATGCCTCCGAAGATGCCGCTGCAATGTCTTTACCCTTGAACCCTTAAGTTCAAGGTTTACACTAAACTTCATTCAACATTAAGCAATAATAATAAATATTTTTTCGTTAATAATCAATTTATTATTGCGTTAATCAACAACAGTCAACAATTAAAAACATTGAAATATATTTTTTTAGTATACACAGGGTATACTTTTATTTTGGATTTTTGGTATACACAAGGTATACACCAAAATCGCTATAGCAAACAAAATTAAAGCGGCTCAATTGGCCGCTTGCATTGAAGTGCTTTTTAACTTCTGCCGATTAAAATACTCTATAGCATCTGACTTTTGATAGCTAACTTTTCTTGCGCCTTTTATGAATGGTATACCACCACCAGTGCATCTTTTTAGCTGCAACCAAGAAAGTGAAACATTAAAAACCACAGCAATCGTTTCGGGTGGAAATACTGCATCATTCGGCGCAATCCAGAATTGTTTTGCATGAACCAGCTTCTCCTCAGATGTCATTTGATCAAGCTTATTTAATCGTTTACTCACATCAACCTCCTTCAGCTTCTTTTCTAAATTCTGTGCCTTCGGGATCGATTCCAAAGTGCTTACAGATTTGGATTGCTTTAGTTGATCCTGGACCATGCCTTGAAACATGAACCCAATTTAAAAGGTACTTCGGCTTCTTGGAATTTTTTAGGGCCATTAAATAAAGTTGCTCGAAATTAAGATCACTCATCCCCATCTCCTTGTGCTTCAACCATCGCCTTACAATGTGCTGCTGCTTTTTCAGCATCTTCTTTTGAATCGAATAATTCCCACTGAATATTGTCAGAGTCAGTAAAAACATTGGTAGCAAATACAGGATTACTGTTTATGACCACATATTCTTTACGCTGAACTTCAAGCACTTCACCGTTATTTAAATCTTCAAGATAGCCATCTATGCTATCCTTTTCATACCAAACACATTCGCTTTCATCTAAGTACCAGTTTTCGATTTCTGATTTAGGCACCACCACAAACTCATCACTTTCAACCTTCGCCAACTTCTCTTTGAGCTTTTCGATTTTGGCTTGTTTAGCTCTTGCTTGGAGTAACCACATTGCTAACGCTGTGTTAATGCAACTTAGAGTTAATGTCTTTTCAGTATCAGTTAAATCTGTAATATCACCGCAGAAGTGATACATATTGTTGCTACCACGCTTAAAATTCTTAAATGAAGCACCGAGCAAAATCCAAGTATTTTCAAATGCTTTGTATTCTTTTTCTAAATCAATCATCACGACACCTCTTTCTTTAATTGGTGTTTTTTGTTTTTAATCTTGGCCATTAATAAACACGCCTCATTGCTTTGTGGGGTGGCCAGTTTGTGGAAGCTTTGACTATAACGAACCATTTCAGCCTTACTCATTAAAATTAAGTTTTCTAAACGGCAATCGGTTCTGTCTTGATTCTTAAAAGCAATGACATGGTCCAAAGGCACAGCACCATTAGCTTTTTCCCATACAATGCGATGCTTTAAATCAAAAACACTCGGTTCGGCTATTTTTATTAAGATATAGCCATCTTTGGGGCATATTCGCTCATAGCCAATCGGTTTTTTATTCCAGGTCTTTTGACCCTTCTTGAAGCTGGTTTTATTCGCAGTTGTGAGACCTTTAGTTCCAACATTCCACGGTTTTAAACCTTTTTCAAAACATCCAGTTCTTCCTGTATTCCATTTTTTGCGTGTACATAAAGACTTAATTTGATCAACTGTAAAGGTCGTCCCAAACTTAAGATTTGTTTTTTCAGTTAATATTTTTCGCTCTAAGGAGCAATTGGATTTAATAAAATCTAATTGCTCCCAGGTGTATTTAATTGCAGCACCTTTTGGCATAGATCACCCAATTAAGTTCTGTGGAATTTCTACTGAATCGGCATTTTTAACACCACGATACTCAGCTACCAATTTTGCTGCACTTAAGCGCATATTATTATTCTTTATGACTTGCTCGCTTATTTTCTCAATGGCTTCAGCTTTTTGAATTTCCGCTTCAAGCTCTCCACCTTTTAGATTTGGATTGCTGAGACGCTCGAGTTGTGCAAACAAGACATCATTTAGATCAACTGGTGTATTCATTTCGATCTCCAAATTGCTTCTTTAAACTTCGCATCACAAATTAATGATTCAATCTCGGAAGCATTCACATTTTCAAAATGGTGGTCCATCTTGCTTCCGAACACGACTAAAAGTCGTGTCTGGCTTGAGTAGTGGAATTTCATGACACGATCTCCAGCGCTTTACGCAAGTATTTATCTGTGTCAGGCTGGCGAAGTAACCAGCCAACATAATCCTTGGGTAACTTGTTGATGGCTGTGCCTTTATGCTTGCCAAAAGTAATTTTTTGAGGAATGCGCGCTTTCTCAGAAAATAAGTGCAATGACTGCATATCTTTGATAGCCAATGCATCAACGAGATGTTTTAAAATCACACCAGTAAAATAAATGTCGGCTTT
The DNA here is from genome assembly GCF_003938865.1 of Acinetobacter sp. FDAARGOS_515. Taxonomy (NCBI): domain Bacteria; kingdom Pseudomonadati; phylum Pseudomonadota; class Gammaproteobacteria; order Moraxellales; family Moraxellaceae; genus Acinetobacter; species Acinetobacter sp. FDAARGOS_515. The sequence goes on from NZ_RKIX01000003.1 coordinate 2,275,132, forward strand.
GGCGTTGTGAGCATTGCGAAGATGTTTTCTTGCCAACTCCTTGTCAGCCATAACGTGGTAATAAATTGCGGACAGATTGTGTGCGTCCAGATCTGACCACACCATTCTTGATAGGGCTAAAGTGCAAATTGCTTTAACCTGAACGGTCTTATCACAAAGCTGAATGGCTTGAGTGTCGTAATCAATATTGTGGCCAATCATAAACTCAACATTGCCTGGTAGTTTGAATGTTTCAAAGCTTGGTTTTTCGGCAATATCGCTTTCAAGAATATGATGTACCGCCATCGCACCAAGACTAATTGGCTCTGGGTAAGAGAAGTATTCATCAAAAACCATATCTTGATTTATGTTGAACACCCCTTGCTCAAATGAGCAAGGTGCATACGCAATTTCAATCGGGTAGCCATTTAACTTGTTAGTTTCGGTATCTAAAATAATTGCATTCATGAATCAATCCTCAATATGGAAAATCATCATGTTGCGAGTTATTCAGAACTGGCGGCACATCGTTGTTGTAATAGTCGTCAAATCCACTTTGACCATAACTATTGTTCTGACCATATCCTTGATTGCCTCCATTGTATCCTCCGTTGTTTTTAGGTTTTCGTGTGGTGGTAGGATTCGCCACTAGAGATGCAAGGGATTTTGGAAGCGCCTCAGGTGAGGTTTTGCGCTCTACGATTTCTTTGGCCATGAGTTCGCTTTGAGCGTGAAAACAAGAGAAGAAATTCATTTGGTGTTTCCAGTCGCCGCTATCATTCTGGTAGTTTTCGCGCTGCAAAAGAAAACCAATGCGTTTGCCTGCAACCTCAGGTGCCACAATGCAGTTTTTCATAACACGCTCTTTGGCATCGTAGTCATATTTTTCCAACTGCGCATTTGTTGGGGTTAGCCCGCGAGCACCTACGCAAGCGAGTAATGCATTGATTTTATGAACCCCACTCAAGGGTGTACCGTCTTTTTTCTCAGTCCAGATTGAGAATGAAGCCGATTTTTTATTATCAGTTTCAAACTCGATTTCAAATCCCGTGGTACCAGATTTAGCAGTTATGAACTCCATATGTTTAATAATGCCAACATATTTGCCTGCCTCCTCGATGCGAAGACTACCGTCCGCTTGTTTTGCTGATTCAGGGTTATAACCAAATTGTTTGTATTGCTGATTCATGAAGATTGCTCCAGTTGATAGTTAAGAATTTATGCGTGTTGAGTTTGAGAATTTTGCTGCTGCGTGAAGTTGCGGATGTTGTAGTATTCGCAAATTGTCTTATCTACTTCATTCAAATCATTTTCAAAATGATCTTCTTCAAAGAGACCCATAGGGGCCTTAACAGTAGAGTTGCCGTTATTTTTAGTCTGAAAAATATACTGTTCATTAATCACGGAGGTTTGGAGACAGATCGTAACCATGCCTTCAAGTGTGATCTTTTCATCCAGCATTTTTCCAATGGTTTTAATCTTAGTTTTGCCTTGGCTATCTTCTTCAGTGTGACTTAGAAGATAGATACGCTTATGATCTTGGGCGTTGATTGCTGCGTTGAATACATCCCAAGCGTTTCGCCCAATTTCTGTGAATTTATCAAAACTTTTTTCAGTGCTTCGGCGCATGAATTCATTTGCCATGACATATTGAAAGTCATCAATGATGATGATTGGGTGCTTAGATTTATTAATCACATCGATGATAAATTGCGGGTTGTCAGACACAAGAATCGAACCCTGTTTGTTTTCGGGGGTGATGTATGTCCAATTTGGTGAGCGAAAAGGTAAGGGCTTCTTAATCACTTGAATCAACAAAACATGTTGAGGATTTAAGTTTCTTAAGCTTGCTGATTTACCTGTACCAGACTGTCCTAAAATTAACGTTGCAATACTCATTATTCATTCCTCATTATTCAGTTACATTTGCAGTTTGATTACCTGCTGTTATATTTGGCATTGTTATAAGCAATACGTTGATTCGCTGAGTAGCGTTCACGTCTAAAGCATGGGTCGCTGAACATAATTGCAGCCGATTTACGTTTTTGGAATTTGCGTTCTCGCTCGAATATGTCGCGGATCCAAGGTTTTTCAGCATGTTCGACAGCGTCGATCAGATATAGATATCCCGATTTACTAACACGGTAGATTTCGCCACCTTTTTCAATGTACTCATATGAGTAAAGGCGCATGCGAAATTCGCCGTTTTCGTTGCTGATAAACTCAGTTTTGCGTTGAGTAGGAGTGACCATTAGACACCCCCAACCAAATGATTTTTTTCAATATGCGTTGCCACAAGGTTTTTGATGTTGATAACATCTTCACTTGTGGTGAAATCGTTGTATTCATGACCATTGATAGCGGTAATGCGGTCGATCGCCAAATTAGTGATTTCAATCACTTCATGTTCAGAACCAATTACGCCGTAGTTTTCTTCATGAGCTTTGAAATCGAAACTGGTGTAAATGAAGAAACCATCGAGCTTGATTACGGCTTGTCCAGAAGTAGGGCCATCGATCTTGATTGCAGAAACGCCATATTCAGATGGTTTGTTTACAGGGTAGGTTGCGACTGGTGCTGGCTTTTCAGAAACTAGGGCGTATGCGCCTGTTAAGCCAAAGATTAGGGCAGAACCTAATGCCCAATGCTTTAAGCGCGACGGAACTATGTGCGCCGTATTGTGCTTCAATGTGTTTTGTTCCATAATGAACTCCATCGTTATGAAAAGCCCCTTCGCCGTCCAAAGTTAAGGGGCTTTTGTTGTCTTGGTGAGGTTTAATTTAGTATTTACTAAATGATATGTCAATAGTAAACACTAAATAAAATTAGTAAATTATTTGTCTTTTGCTAAATATTTATTTTAGTTAATAAAAAACCCGCCTTGATGAGCGGGTAAATTATTTGTTTTTTTTAAATTAACCAGATCTATAACGCACTCGACCAATTATCTTCAACCCTATGTCCGAGTTCTCCGCATTGGTATCAAACAACTTATCATCATATTTAGGATTTCTAGGATGAAGTTTTAAAACACCACCTTGCTGTTTAAATATTTGGCGAATAAGCGCTTCACCCTCAAAATATAAGGCGTATGTTTCTCCATCTTGAATATCTGTATCTGATGTATCAATGCCAACTGCATCACCATCAAACAAATACTCCTCGTTGCTATCGCCTTTATTAATAATGAGTTTAAAGTTTTTTGGTTTTATGTTTCTCTTTTCAAAGAAGGATGACTCAAAAGACAGTTGTTTTTTTATTTCATCAAAGTGAAATTCAATAGACTCGCCCATGCCGCTACAAAATCTAACGTTGTACATATCAATCCAGATTTTACTGTCGCGCTCTTCTTGGGTTAGTTCATCTGTAGTAATTGCTGACGCCGTATTAGTTAAAAAGTTTTGGATCTGATCATCAACACCAGGTGCTGCGTCCAATAATCCCGCTTCCCAGCCTATCTTCTTCTCTAAATTTCTTGCGGCTTTCTCACCAAAACTCCCATGACCTTTTACAAGTTGGGAAATTTGACTTGGATTAATATCATAGTGATTTGCAAAATCTGCATCACTTGAAAACCTACCAGAGGCTATAGCAGCATCTACCGCTGCGCGCAAATTTATGCGTCTTAAAGAAACAATATCCATAATTAGTATTTCAGCTATTTTTTAGTAAAAAGTAAATTCACGTTTGCTAAATCCTTGTTGACATAATTAGTATTTAAAATTAGTATTTACTAAATATTTAACTAAAAGGAGATTAGCATGTCTTCTTCAAGCACCGAGCAACTTAAAAACTACTTGCAAGGCATGTCTATTGAAGATCGCAAGAACTTTGCTAAAGCATGTTTAACCACGCTTGGAAACCTTCAGCAAATCATCTATGTCAACAAGAAATGCAGCGCAGAGCTTGCAATTCGAATTGATAAGGCTAGTGAAGGGCGTGTGTCCTGTGATCTTTTGTGTCCGGGCGCTGATTTCAATTATTTAAGAAACCAATGTCTATCAGCCTAAGGAAACTCAAATGAGTCTCGAAAAAAAATCTACGCATGTTCGTTTATCTCCTGAAATCCATGAACGAGCAAAAACACTTGCTGAAATTAAGGGTAAAGACCTTGCTCAGTACCTTGCTTTTCTTCTTGAAAAAGAAATCGTGGGTGAGTGGCATGTACTTAATTTACAAGCAAAATCTTTTGAGCGCTTGGGATTAAAAGCTTTAGTGCGGGATATCTCTACTGAGGTTTGTATTTCAGAGGGATTGGAAGGGATTTGCGGGGATTTAGACAAAGAAAAAGCCTGATGGACAAGATCAGGCTTTAAGTATTCATCGGAGATAAATCAAATGAACTATCAAATTTTAGCAGACAACGAACTAAATCGAAAGATTAGTTTGTTTCAAAAAGCAGTTGAAGCTTACACGCTCAACAAAACACTCGAAAACTCAGTTGCAGTGGCCAGAGCAAAAGCTGAACTGGCTATGTGCATGTGGGGCGGTATATGAGCTTAGATGCGATGAATTGGGCTTGGAAAGCGCAAGTCAATACATCAGCACAAAGATTGGTTCTTTTGTCGTTGGCAGATCGTGCTGGTGAAAATAATACATGCTTCCCGAGTAATGCAAGACTTGCTCAAGATACCGTTTTGAACATTAAGACTGTTCAAAAAGTAATTGGTCAGCTTATTGAATTAGGCCTAGTTGAGGATACCGGGAAAAGAACTGGTGCTACAAATCAGGTTCGAGTTTTGCAACTTGTTGGTGTCAATCAAAGAGAAGAAACCCAAAAACGGGTTAGTTCAAACAATACCAAAAACGGTGCAGTTAAAGATGACCAAAAACGGGATGCTTCGGATGGGGTAACTCACCCAATTTTGGATGGTAACGATCCCAATTTTGGGGTCGGTAACGCACCCAATTTTGGGATAGGGAATCTCCCATTGAATCTTTTAATGAACCTCTCTTGCGAACACGACTGGATTCCACAAGAAAAAACTTTGGTGGAAATTTTGAAAATGAAGGGTCAACAAAGAAATCTAAAATTGATTTTTGGTTTACCTGATTTCGAATTTCAACTCGGTGCATTCAATGCTCACTACGAGTACAAAGAACAAACCGAATCTTCAAAACACTACGCATTCGCAAACTGGATTACGGACAAGTTTGAGCAACACATCAAACGCAACCCTGATTACACTGAAATCCAAAACCATCAAGACAACATCCCGGCTGAACAACCACAAACCCAATTCAAAGGTGTGGCTAAAAAATTCAAAGGGGTGAACGCATGATCGAATTATATTCAATCCCGCTTGAGCAAACAGCTCTCTCAACAATCATGGGATCTGATCAGGGTGCAGATGAGTTTGTTTCGGTACTTGATCAATCTGATTTCTTTTCAACAAAGCATCAAATCATTTTTGGTCACATCAAAGCACAGCATGCAAAAGGTGAATCGTTTGATGAAGTGACAGTGTATGAGCTGATCAAAGCCAATACGCTAGAGCATAATCAAATCGATGAAAAGTTCATCACGAATTTGATGTCAGCAATCAAGCAGCCATACACGCTTGAAACGCATATCAAAAAACTCAAGGACTTCGCATCTCGTCGTCGTTTACAAGACACCAGCAAGTTAATTAACTCAATTGCTGTCGATATGGTGACGCATACAGCAGAGTCAGCCATCAACAAAGCTCAAGATTTGATACAAAACCTTGATCTAGGCTCGGGTGACGAAAAACTCAAACATGCACATGAGTTTTCTAAAGTCGCTATCAGTGAGTTTATTCATCGTCACCAAGCCCTGCATGCAGGCGTACCGTTTGATGGTGGTATTCGCACTGGCTTTACCGAACTGGATAACAAACTAGGTGAAGTAGGCAAAGGTGATTTGGTCATCATTGGTGCGCGTCCAAGTATGGGTAAGACAACTTTCGCTCAAAACTTGGCATCAGACATGATGATTAACCAGTCGCTACCAGTTTTATTCTGCTCTATCGAAATGAAGGGCCACCAGATCGCACAGCGTCTCATTAGCGGCATTGGGGGTATTGAGCTGCGCAAAGTTCTTACCGGGAGAATTAACCCTAGTAGCGAGGATATGAAGAACATTAGCGCGGCAGGCAATGTTTTAGAAAAAGCACCGCTCATGATTGATGACAACAACCGGGCAACGGTAGCAACAATTCGCAGATCAGCAAAAAAAGTTCAACTCAAGTACGGGAAGGTTGGAGCAATTTTTGTTGATTACATACAGCGTGTCACACCGCTTTCAAAAAATAACTTTGGTCGCTCAGACAAAGATATTGGCGAAATCTCGACAGAACTAAAACGCATTGCGGGTGATTTTGAATGCCCTGTATTTGCATTGGCTCAGCTCAATCGAAATCTTGAAAACAGACCGAACAAGCGCCCAATGAATGCTGATTTAAAAGAGTCAGGCGACTTAGAACAAGACGCGGACATCATCATGTTTATCTATCGTGATGAGGTCTATAACCGCGAATCAAAAGAGGCAGGAACAGCCGAAATCATTATCGGAAAGGCGCGTAATGGATCGATTGGCACAGTTCGATTAGCAACGGATTTAGCAAAATCAACTTTTGCAGACTTAAGTCCTGAGTATTACGAAAGTTTGCATGAGCAAGGAGGTGCGGCATGAATAATCAAAATCCAGCAGTGCAGGGTGTTATGGCATTCAAATACGGCTCACAAGCTTCAAGCATGAATGCATCACAGCTCAAGACAAAGCAGTCTCAAAAATTACAGCAGGAAGTTGACGAGTTTTTGGCGAATGGTGGCGAAATTAAACAGGCTGTAAATCAGGTGGAAAAACCAAAGCATGGCACATCTGATCACTACAAGAAACATTCATGTCGCTGCGACTTGTGTGTTCGCTGGGCTATTAGGAATGGATTGATCAAATCAAGTGATTTGAAAGGAAAAAAACAATGAAAAAAATCAAAAAGAAATTAACAGCAACATGGGAAATCATCTCGACGGCTGAGCTGGTTGAATCGATTGAAGGCAGCCTGACAGATGAGCATTTCAACATGATCTATCAAGGTGAGTTTGTACCACTACTTCGTGCTGATCGAGTTGAGCGCAAACAGATCTGGAATCTAGTAATCAAGACAACTGCTCGAGCAGATGATGGGACCATGCATGAGCATGAAATGGAATGGCAGTTTGATAGACCGATGAGCATGAAAGAGGTGCTAGACGGTGCCAAGCATATCAAAGTTGATCAAGGAGGCATTAAAACGCGCTGGAAAGGCGTCTCTCGGCACTGGCTACAAACCGTAGATCAAGACTTAAAAGGCCTTACAGCGGTAAGCGCATGGGCAACTGCGTCATGCACAGCAATGGTTTCTCAAGTAAATGGAGCAGCAGTACTGCTTGAAAGCTTGATTCAGCACATCGAGGTGGTGGTATGAACGCACACAAATTTGTAGCAGAGCATGGGATAGATGAGGCTAAGCGGGTTTTAAGTGGAGCGCCTGAAGGTGCTGATCTATTCCACACGAATACGTACATTAAAAATGCTCACTCAGAAGGGTATACAGATTATTTCGCAAGATGGTCTGATGGGTTTAAGGATTGGGTTAATGCGATTGCTGATCGAGAGTTTATTGATGAATCAATAGATCTTTCAGAACTCAAACAGGTGGTTGAGTCGCTAGAACTTATAAGTTGGCATGGAAGTCTAGGCTCCGCAAAAACAACCTTCAAAAGGAAACCAGTTAAATCAAATTTAGGTATGGATGGTTGGAATATGTTGGAAAAAGCCATCACAGACTACGAACTCGTTGAGTCTTATAAGCAAGTGAAGTGCGAAGTCTTAGACATGGTCGATGTTAGCCCACGTTGTGAGGTGAGAAATGGATAAGCAAAGAAACATTGAATTAGAAAACTGGCTCATTGAGACGACGGGTGAAGAGATGATGGCTAATCATCTTGGGCCGAACTGGAACCGATTTCATGAAGAGTACGGGTTTTATCCAAACATTAGCATGACGATTGCTGATCAAGTTTGGGAGCACCGCCAGACAGAGGTGGATGAGCTGCAAAAGCGGGTGGATGTTGCACAAAAACTAATTGATGACTGGAACTGTGGTGGAGTCAATCTATTTGACTTGATAGATGAATTAGAGCAAGCGCTCAAGGGCGGTGAAGTATGAACACAATATTCAAAAATGCTCAACGCATTCAATCGAAAAAGATTGCACGTTCTAAAAAGTTCAATCGTGTGCCAACAGAAGATCAAGAGCAGATGACAGTCATGTCATGGGCACATAGAACAAAGTTTAAAGATGGTCGATTGAGTGATTACCTGTTCCATATCCCGAATGGCGGCTCAAGAAACATTATTGAAGCCACCAAGCTCAAGAAGATGGGTGTTAAGCCGGGTGTGCCAGATTTACAGCTCATTGTTCCGAATGGTGAAGTGCACGGCCTGTGGATTGAATTGAAAGCTCAAAAGGGCAAGTTGCAGCCGAGCCAGCAAATCATGATTCAGCGATTAGAGGCTCAAGGCTATATGTGCAAAGTCTGTTTTGGTGCAGATGAAGCAATCAGTGAGATTAAGAAGTATTTGATGCTCGAAGCAGCATAAGGGGAATGGCATGAATGCAGTAGCAGTTGAGAAGTTTAAAAGTTTCGAATGGTTGACTCATGGCATTACCGCGAGTTCACCAAGTTTCGAACCCGTAGTACATGGCACAGGAGAAAAACCACTTAATTTTGAAGATCGTCTCGGTGCTATTGCAGCAATGGAGACGCAGCTAGAGAAGTCAATTACTTCGGTAATTGTCTTTGGCCAGAAATCTGAAATTGACTATCGCTATATACAGGCGCATTTAGCCGCAATTTTAAAAACAAATGCCATGCTGGATAAAAGGAGGGAACCTGAGAAAATTAAGATTAAAGAGCTGGCTGATTTAATAGCGCGCATGGTTATTGATTTTTCTCTAAATCCTGAGCTTGAGAATAATTTCACTAAACAAGGTCGGCTTTATTATGCAGGCATTCGAACTTGGCAGATGACACTTAAGTCATATGAATCTACATGGCAACAGTACGAGAAGTTGATGTTTTTGTCATTAGAATCAGCAATCGATAGTGCGGCAAAGGAAATTGAAGCTTATCGTAAAAAGACATTTAAAGAAGCGAGAAAATAAAGCTAGTAAAATTTTACTGACTAAGGTATAGTATTTCTATACTGGTCGTATTACACCGTAACGTGACCAACTCTCAAAAGCTCATCATTCGATGGGCTTTTTGCGTTTCTGGAGGTTCACATGCTTCAGTTACTAAAAAGATTATTCTGCTTCCACTTTTTCACATCAAGAACAGATGATGGACACGTTGTTTTAAAGTGCAGTAAGTGCGGAAAAGAAAAAGATTGGTTTGATATGTAGTTTTGCCCTGCCACTGGTGGGGCTTTTTTAATGCCTGAGATTTAATAAACCTGACTCACTGGTGATCTTATGAAATAACGTCAGCCATTAGGCAATTCGGATTTGTGACGCTGTACATTCATTTGTTCAGCTAAAAGCGCAAACGGTGGGATGCAGAAACCAGCCGTATAAATTGGTTTGAATCCAGTGCGATTTCGTCACGTACTGAGTGGGCCTAAGAGAAATACAAAATCTGGGATGACAACCCGACCTATACGGAATGAAAGTTAAGACATCAGATTGATAGCCCATTTCGAGATGATGGATTGATGAGTAGCGTCTAGCCCCGCGGAGAGGGCTTGTTGGTTAATTTATTTTTTCGTAAATAGCTTCTATTTCAGACTTTACGTCAGAGCAAGCATCACCGCGCATATTTTGAATTTCATAGATATCATCAAGTGCCGCATCGTTGCGCTCTAAATAACTAGCAATGTCGTTTTCACTCAACATGCGGTCTTCAACCCATCGCAAAACACTTTCAAGTGACCATTTTTCACGGATTTGATATTTAGCAGAATCGAGAACAGTCCATTTCTGATTCTCGATAAACTGTTTAATATCTTCAAAGTTATAGCGATCAGCGTCATAGTGAAAGACTTCACCGCTTAAGATTGCTCGATTATGATAAAAATCATCATCACTCATTGATAAAGAATCCAAAGCAAACTTGGCTTCAACTGCTCGCCTATTGATGAGCGGTGCGATTTCAATCTCAACCCAACTTGGTATAGATTGACGATCAACCCAAGAAGAAACTGTTTTGCGGCTAATCATTAGATAGTCAGCAACTTGAGACTGCCAAGAGCGGCCAAACATCATTTCGCAAGCTGTTAAAAATTTAGAGTAGTTCATTTTTTTAATCCTTTGGTTGCCCTCTTTCGAGGGCGTTGGTATTAGATTTGAGCGTTAAGCGCTTGAACGAAAGTTTTAGAAGTGCCGTCAAAACGATTGGTGTTTAAGTCAAAGAACAATTTGTGTTTTTTGTCGTTGAAGTTAATACCAAAGCCCATTTTGAAAGCGATGTCATTGGTTAGGTAGATGCGTTTCATGTTGCCTTTCTCCCAAACTTTAGCGCCAGCTTCAATAAGTTGATCCGCGATTGATTTAGTAGTCATGACAAGACCCTCAAGGATTGCTTTGATTGCTGCACCGAAAGTAACGCGGTAGTTGTCGCCTGATTTGATAACTGATTTAGCAAGTTTGTGAGCTGCTTTGAAAAGTTCTGATTTGTTCATGATGTCCACCTAGTGGTTATTGACCGAAGCTAATCTCCTGTCTATGTAGCTATTATGCGGACAAATGCCTGCATAGTCAAGCTATATTCTCAAATATTTTTAATCTGCCGATGAACGGCACAAAAGCCTTAAACCCTCGCCACTTCGGTGGCATTTGTCGAACGTATTACGGCACATAAAGCCCTCACAGAAATGCTGAGGGTTTTGTTTTTTTATTGGTGATTGCATGGATTTAATCGAAGCAAAGAAGAATCTTGAATCATTGCATCAAGACAAAGAAAAATTGGAAAGTCTTAATCATCTCAATTCAACGTTTCAGTTTAAGCAAGCATGTCGTCAACGCATTAACGACATAGATAAGCAGATCAGCAATATTCAACACAGTATCAAACGCTATGCGAGACCGTAAACGACTGGAAGCGATTAGAAAGCTACCTTGTGTTGTATGCGGTAGATCACCAGTGGACGCTGCCCATAGTAATCAATCAGCTCACAATAAGGGGTTAGGCATAAAGGCAAGTGATGAGTTCACAATCCCCTTGTGCAGACAGCATCATGTGGAATACGACCAGTTTCAAAAGATGAATCGTTCGCAGTCTGTTGAATGGTTCGCAAAGATGCTAGAAAAGACTGAAAGGATGCTTTGTCTTAAAGATGAAGAAACATTTTAAGGGTTTCGTTTTTAACGTATCCCTTTTGAGCTATCCGATATTTCCAGATAACTGAGGTGAGCATGAAAGCAGTAGTGTTCACAATCAAAGATCACTCGGACATCGGCAAAACGATTAACTATCTGCATAACAACTACACTCAAGCTAATTTTGAGAATAAGCCGTTAGTTGTAACTATAAAACCTAAAGAGTCCAAGCGTTCAAACGATCAGAACGCACTTTATTGGTTGTGGATGACTAAATGGGCTAACCACACAGGGCAAACCAAAGACGAAGCATCAGCTCACTTTAAGTATGTATGCCTATCGAAGATATTTGAACGTGATCGAGTAGGTGAGTATCCGAATACATTTGCTGCATTAAGAGCTTTGAAAGCAGAACAGAATCCTAGCTATGAACAACTTAGAAAGTTTGTAGCTCAAGAGATTTCAACAACACACGCAAATACCAAACAATTTACTGAATATCTAAACGACATACATGATTGGTCAATGGTTAATTCTAATTTCTATTTAGAGAAACCAGAAGATTTGATGTATGTGCTTGAGAGTAAGGAATAGGTCATGGTCTGCAAATCATGTGAAGAACGTCGTGAATGGATTAAACAACAATATGAACGAGCAAAAGCAAGAACAGCAGCAGCTATCAAGCGAATTACTGGCGCTGATGCAGAAGATAGTGGAGCAGAACACAACACTGATTCAGCAGATAGCGAACAAGGATCAGATAATTCTGGCAGCACTGGAACAGAGCAACGAACTCCTGTTGCAACTAAGCGAACAGGAAGACGAACTGCCAAGATCGAGAACGCTGGACTAGACAATGAAACTACAAACACTCAAACCGAGACTACAGGCGCAGAGAACGACACAAAAGATTGATAGCTCATGGCGTTCCAATAAGTCATCAACTGAGCGTGGATATGGGTATAGATGGCAGAAGGCAAGAGAACGCTTTCTAAGATTAAATCCTTTATGTGTTTACTGTAAGGCAAAAGGTCGGGTTGAGGTTGCTAACGTAGTCGATCATATTGTTCCGCATAGAGGCAACCAAGAGATATTTTGGGATGAAAGCCAATGGCAAGCACTCTGCAAATCTTGTCATGACTCAACCAAACAAAAAGAAGAAAATCAATTAATTAAGTAATTTGTGGTATAATAATTAGACAAAACAAAAGCTCTAAAGACTGGCATCGATAGAGCTTTCTAATCAATCAATCTGAAAGGAGATTGAAATGACTGTAGATAATTCTGCATGTTTTTCTAGTTTTAGTAAACCTACACTGAACTGCGCACTTTGCAATACACCATTCACACCAAAGAGAGCGGATTCAACTGCATGCTCAAGCAAATGCAGAGACAAGATTAAATATCTAAAGAACAGGGAAATAAAGACTAGTGCTTGCCTTAACTGCAACTCGTTGTATACCAAGAAGCAAGGGCAATCTAAGTACTGCTCCAATGAATGCAGAGTAGAACACATAGCTTCTAATGGTATAGATGCTCGGGCAATAGAAACTAAATACATGAAGATGGTTGTTAGAGTTTCTTTCTGTGTTGTTTGCAGTTCTGCTTGCGAAGCACCTTATCAAGGACGCCTTAAGAAGTATTGCTCATCTAAATGTGAGAGTGCACTCGAAAGAACCACACCAAGATACAGAGCTAAACGGGCTAGACGTGATGCTAGAAAGCGTAAGGCTATTACAGCCGCACCAATCGATCCAATAATGATTTTAGAGCGTGACAAGTGGAAGTGTTACCTATGTGGCATTGATACGCCAAAAACATTGAGAGGAACCATAAAAGATAATGCGCCAGAAGTAGATCATATTATCCCATTGAGTAAAGGTGGTGGACATGTTGAATCAAACTTGAGATGTGCTTGCAGAAAATGCAATGCAGAAAAAAGTGATCAAATTTATCAATTAATTTGAGAAAAGGTGGGGGGAAGGTGTTTCTTAAAAATCTTTTATTTTTCTAGACCGCCGCCCTCCTCACTTATAAGAAAAAATCAGATTTCACCGAAATTGGCAAAAAATTAATTATTTCCATGTTTATAAACTGGAAGTAAGAGAGGAAATATGACCAAAGAAATCACAGCGTCAAACCTAATCAGAAAGGTCGCAATCGTTGATTTAATTCCCTATGCCAACAACAGCCGAGTTCATAGTGATGAACAGGTAAACCAAATTGCCGCATCCATTAGAGAGTTTGGCTTTTTAAATCCAATTATCATTGATGGTGATAACGGCATTATTGCGGGTCATGGTCGTGTCATGGCGGCTAATAAGCTGGGCGTTAAAGAATTGCCATGCGTTGATGCTAGTCACTTGTCGCCTGCACAAAAGAAAGCGTATGTCATTGCTGACAACAAGATCGCTTTAAATTCTGATTGGGATAATGAGTTGCTTCGTGTTGAGCTTGAGGGTTTGCAAGAGCTTGATTTTGATCTATCGCTTACAGGGTTTAATGAGGATGAACTTGGCGATTTATTGAATGTGGAACTGTTGCCCGAATATGAAGAAGATGCAGATGGTGAGGTGATTGAGCCACCAGCAGAGCCAAAAACAAAAGAGGGTGATGTTTGGATTTTGGGTAAGCATCGCTTGATGTGTGGAGATAGTACGAGCATTGATGCTTTAGAAAAGTTATGCAACAACCAACTTGTTGATATGTGGTTGACCGACCCACCGTATAACGTGGCTTATGAAGGAAAAACAAAGGATGCATTAACAATCAAAAATGACTCGATGGGTGATGATGATTTTCGTCAGTTCCTTAGAGATTGTTATGTAGCTGCTGATGCTGTCATGAAACCTGGTGCGGCTTTTTATATCTGGCACGCAGACTCGGAGGGTTATAATTTTAGAGGTGCGGCAAAAGATGCTAATTGGAAAGTTCGCCAGTGTCTTATTTGGAAGAAGTCAACCCTAGTTATGGGGCGTCAGGATTACCACTGGAAGCATGAACCTTGCCTTTATGGGTGGAAAGATGGAGCTGGTCACCTATGGGCGTCTGATAGAAAACAAACAACCATACTGGAATTTGATAAGCCAAGCAGAAATGGCGAACACCCAACAATGAAGCCTGTCGAGCTTTTTGAATATTGTCTAATGAACAACACAAAAGGCGGGGACATTGTTCTGGACAGTTTTGGCGGGTCTGGTACAACCATGATCGCTTGTGAGAAATCTGGAAGAACTGGTTATCTAATGGAACTCGATCCAAAATACTGCGATGTTATTATTAACCGTTGGCAGACATTGACAGGCAAAGACGCTGTACTTGAAAGCACAGGGGACAAATTTAATGATATCTAATTATAAACTTTCAAAACCATGCAAGCATTGCGGATGTGAGTATCAATTCCAGTCTCGCGCAACATGCGTTGAGTGTCATAAAAAAAAGTCCAAAGCCTACTACCAAGCCAACAAAGACAAGTGCCGAGGTTTGGTTAGGAGGTGGGTGGGGGAAAATAAAGAATACTGTAAGCAGTACCGCAGGGCTTATTATGAGCTAAATGGTGTTTGATATGACCGCAAAACATGAACCAACAGAGAAGACGAGAGCAAAGGTTAAAGCGCTGGCAAGCGTTGGTACAACTAGAAACGAGATAGCGGCTAACCTAGGCGTTGATTACAAAACCCTAATGAAGCACTACTCCGAGCAGTTGATGGGTACGGCTTCGTCGGCATCCGCTATGGTTGCCCAGCAGCTACTAAAAAAAGCATCAACAGGCGACTCCGCGGCGGCCATGTTCTGGCTAAAGGAGCAGACCAAGCGTAGCGATAATAAGGTCCACATAGATAACGCTGAAGACCCGCTGGAATTTCTAAAAGAGGTCTGGAAGAACAACGACCTCGATCTTGACGTGCGGTTATCTGCCGCGCGGTCAGCCCTGCCATACGTCCACGGCAAAGTTGCTGAAAAGGGTAAGAAAGAAACTAAAGCCGATGAAGCAAAACAGGCAACAAATAGCGGAAAATTTGCGACCTTATCCGCACAATTGAAAAGCTAATATGGTATAATTATTAGACAAAACAAAGCCCAAAAAGACGGCAATCTTAATGGGCTTCTAATCATCAATCGTTATAACGGAACGACTATGACTGACCGCAATAATATATGCGCTTTACTGCGTATTCAATTTATTTCTGCGCTTCATGGTCTATGGAGTGTTAGAAATGGCAAGAAAAAAGACAGCTGAACAATTTATCACTGAAGCTATTGCAAAACATGGCGACAAGTACGATTACTCGAAGACAGTTTATGGTGGTGACACATCCACAATTATTATAATGTGCCCGACACACGGGGAGTTCACCAAAGTTGCAAAAGTACATTTAATGGGATATGGATGTAAAAAGTGTAATTCAGAAAAAAATAAAATGCCTCTTGATGAGGTTGTCAATAGGTTCAAAAGTGTTCATGGCGATAAATACGATTACAGCAAGGTTGTTTATGTTAATAGCAATGTTCCAGTAACTATAATTTGTAAGAAGCACGGTGATTTCGAGCAGAAGCCTGTGGGACATTATAACCAAAAGCATGGATGCCCAAAATGCGCTCTAGATAGAAGAAGTGAGTTCAGGAGTTTTACCACAGAAGAAGCAATAGCAAGATTTAAAGCTATTCATGGTGATAGATATGATTATTCAAAAGTTGAATACAAAACATCTGAAGATAAGATTTGCATAAACTGCCCAGATCACGGTGACTTCTGGCAGGTAGCAAACAGCCATGCGCAAGGGATAGGGTGTGCAGAATGTTCTAATAAGAAACCATTAACACAGAATGAGGTGTTAAAAAGGTTTAGGGATGCCCATGGAGATAGGTATTTATACGATAAAGTTGATTTTAAAAACAACAAGGAGAAAGTTGTTATAACTTGTCGCACCCATGGAGATTTCGAGCAAGTCTCACGGTCACATTGGGTTGGGCACGGTTGTCAAAAATGCATGGGTATTACCATTAGCAGGCAATCTAAACATACGCAAGATCAAGTAATAAAAGATTTTATCGCAGTGCATGGTAAAAAGTACGATTACTCAAAAGTGAAATACGAGAAGTCAGGTGTTGAGGTTTGCATAATTTGCCCCTCACATGGTGAGTTTTGGCAAGATCCTGTGCAGCACAAAACAGGACGGGGATGCATACATTGTGGTAATAAAAACCACCACAGAAGATCGCTTTGGCAAGAAGTTTGTAGCAGACCAAGAAAGAAGCCATGTTTTTATATCTTGAAATGTTCAGGTAATGGCGAGGAATTTTACAAGGTTGGTATAACATCTAGAAAGATACGTGAAAGATATTCAAATGAAAAACAAATGCCTTATGAATACAAAATAGAGTTTTTGCATTATGCAGACGCTGGGTTTATATGGGATTTAGAGAAAAGTGTTCATGGGATTTTGCGGAAATTTCATGTAGTACCGAGTATTTATTTTGGCGGACACTTCACCAAGTGCTTTTCCGAGATACCAAAAGAAGTCTTAAAGTTACTAGATAACATAAGCCAATCAAATCAACTTCAATTAATCGCATAGCACAGACCGCCCAAGTGGCGGTTTTTTAATGGGTGAAATATGGAAAATCTTACATGGAGTACAGCGTGTAAAGATTGGGAAAGCAAGATTGTAAAAGGTGAAAGCCTTATGCCTTGCAAGCCATTATTTCCACACGTTGCTGAACATGCTTTAAATATATTTAAGTCGCTCATTGCGGTTGATGTAATGGGCAGCCCAACAATGGGTGAAATTAGTCGTGAATGGGTGTTTGAGTTTGTTGCTGCGATATTTGGGGCGTACAACCCTGATACACAAAGACGAATGATTAAAGAGTTTTTGCTGCTTATCCCAAAGAAAAATTCAAAATCTACAATAGCTGCATTCATCATGCTGACTGCATTGATTTTAAATGACCGCAGATCAGCCGAGCTTATTGTGTTAGCGCCCACAAAAGAAGTAGCGGACAATAGCTTTAACCCAATGCGTGATGCTATTCGAGCAGATGATGAGTTAAGCGCACTGATAAACATTTCAGAGCATACAAAAACAATCACCCACTTAGGCACACAAGCAACATTAAAAGTGGTTGCAGCGGAAGCCAATACGGTGGGTGGTAAAAAAGCATCATGGATTTTGATTGATGAATTGCATTTATTTCAAAAAAATCCACATGCAAGCAGTATGTTTCGAGAAGCATTAGGTGGTATGGCTTCAAGACCTGAATCATGCGTTATCTACTTAACCACACAGGCAAGCGAAACGCCATGCGGTGTGTTTAAACAAAAGCTAGATTATGCAAGAGATATTCGTGACGGCATAAAAGAGAATCAAAGATTTTTGCCGTTAATCTACGAATTTCCAAAGCAGATGATTGAGAATAACGACCACTTAAAACCTGAAAATTTCCACATCACAAACCCAAACTATGGCTCAAGTGTTGATCCTGAGCAGTTGCTTGATGATTACGCACAAGCAAAAGATGCGGATGAAATAGAGTTAAGAGATTTTCTTGCTAAACGCCTGAATGTTGAAATCGGCATGAATCTACGTGCCAATAGATGGGCTGGCGCTGAATACTGGAACAAGCAAAAGCATGTTTTTGGATTAGACCAAATCATTGAACAGTCTGAAGTCATCACAATGGGAATCGATGGCGGTGGGTTGGACGATTTGCTCGGTTTCGCTGTACTTGGCAGACTTAAAAAAGACCCACGTATCTGGTGGCTTTGGAATCATGCATGGGCCAATAAAACAGCTTTAGAGCGTCGAAAGGAAAACATTCCAAAGTACCAAGATTTCCAGACTGAACAATCACTCACTGTAGTTGATCAGGTGGGCGATGATATTGATCAACTCGCAGCAATTGCCAAGAAAGTTTATGACAGTGGCAAGCTCAACAAGATTGGTCTTGATCCACTTGGTTTAGGTGGTCTTTTAGATGGCTTGCTTGAAGTGGGAATTCCTGAAGATTCAATGTTTGCGGTGCCTCAAGGTTACAAGTTGATGGGTTACATCCTTACAACTGAGCGCAAATTAGCAGAAGGCAACCTTTACCATGCAGGGCAGCAACTAATGACTTGGGCGGCAGGGAATGCGCGGGTGATTATGGTCGGTAATGGTATGCGAATAACCAAGCAAGAATCTGGAATAGGTAAGATTGACCCGTTGATTGCTACGTTTAATGCGGTGGCTTTGATGAGCCTTAATCCAGTTGCCAAGAATTTAGACATTGATAATTATTTAGAGGATGTCGTGATAGCATGAGCGATTTACAAGACACGGGTTTTTGGACTCGTTTCTGGTCACGATTGACTGGAAGAACACAATTAAAAAAAGGTGATACTTCTTATCCTTTTGATAGCTATATTTCGTCGGGTGGAGCAGTTGTAACACCTGAGACTGCTTTAAAACTGTCAGCGGTTTGGGCGTGTGTGAAATTACGTGCTGAAACTATCTCAACACTGCCTCTTCAACTTTATGATAGTGAAAAGCGTATAGCTGTTGACCATTATCTTTATCGTATTTTGCATGATTCGCCGAATGCTGACATGTGTGCTAGTGAGTTTTGGCAGGTACAAAGCGCTTGTTTAGACTTGTGGGGGAACTCATACAACCTAATCACAAAGCGGTCAAATGGCGAAGTGATAGCCCTAGAGCCACTTTTCCCAAGTGAAATGATTGTGAAGCGCAATAAATCAGGTTCAATTGAGTTTCATTACACTGAAAACGGCAAGACCACAATTTATTCTGAAGACAAGATTCTTCACTTTAAAGGATTCACTTTAGATGGGCTTGTAGGTCTGTCTGCTATACAGTTTTTTGCTCAAACCATTGGTATGCAATTTGATGCTAATAACCAAGCTCAAGACTGGTTTAAAAATGGTTTAAAAGTAGGTGGTTTCCTAGAAACAGGCGAGCAGACACTAACAACTGATCAGCGCCAACGCATGAGAGCGAGTCTTTCTGAGTTCAGTAAAGCTGAAAATTCAGGAAAGTACATGATTCTTGAAGCTGGCATGAAGGTTTCAGGTGCCAGCAGCATCCGCATCAATCCTGTTGATGCTCAACTTCTTGAATCACGTTACTTTGGAATCGAGGAAATCTGTCGCGCTTTTGGTGTTCCACCGCAATTAATTGGGCATACAAGCAAAGCAAGCTCATGGGCATCAAGTTTAGAGCAAACGAATCAAGGGTTTCTTACTTATGCGCTCAATCCTCAGTTAGTCCGCTATGAACAAACAATTGCTCGTAAGTTGCTTTTACCACAAGACAAATACAAATACCGTCCTAAATTCTCCGTAGATGGCTTGCTACGCTCTGATGTGGCTAAACGTGGTGATTTCTACGTGAAGATGACTCAGAACGGCTTAATGACACGAAATGAAGCGCGTGAGTTGGAGGATTTGCCAGCATCAACAGATCCAGCGGCAGACAAACTAACAGTGCAAATGCAAATGGTGCCACTTGGAGAAAATCAGGGGAATCCTCAATGAATAGAATAAGTTTCAAAATGAAAGATCAAGCCGTCCAGGAGGGCGGTTTTTTTTCGGGTTATTTAGCAGTATTCGACAATGTTGACTCGCATGGCGATGTCATCCGTAAAGGCGCTTTTCTTAAAACAATCGCGGATTGGCAAGAAAAAGGGAAATATCCAGCAATCTTCTGGGACCACAACCCATCAGAGCCGATTGGCATATTCACCTTAATGCAAGAGGATGAAAAAGGTCTATATGTAGAGGGTAAATTGCTTAATGCAGATGTTCCTAGAGCGCAAGCAACCTATGCATTAATGAAGGTGGGCGCTATTGATGGCATGTCGATTGGCTATATAACAAAAAGATTTAAGCGTGACCCAAGTACAAATATTAGAGAGCTTTTAGAGCTTGAGCTAATTGAGGGGTCAATTGTTGCTTTCCCATCAAATCCACAAACATTGGTGAGTTCTGTCAAATCAAAATTAGATGAAGGCGAACTGCCAACATTACCTGAATTTGAAAAATTCTTGAGAGAGTCAGGATTTTCAAAATCGCAATCCGTTGCAATCGCAAGCAAAGGGTTGCGTCCTCTTCTGAGCGAGTCAGAGGAAGAAATCAAAGAAGCGAAATCAATCACAAATGCTTTAAATATTTTAAAAGGAGTCAGTAATGTCTGATCAAAATTTAGAACAACTCGCTCAAGAGTTTAAAAAACAAGTCGATGAAGTCAAAGGTATTGCCGAAGAGTTCAAGGGTAAACGTGAACATGGTGACAAGATTGCTGAAGGCGCAAAACAAACAGCAGACGAAGCAATTACCAAGCTTAATGAAACAAAAGCGCGCTTAGATGAATTGGAACAAAAATTAGCTCGTCGTCCTAATGATCAACCTGAAGAACAAAAGTCTTTAGGTCGTCAGTTCGTTGAATCAGAGCAATTCAAATCTCTAAGTGGTTCAGCAGGTCAGCGCGGTAAAGCAAATCTTGAAATTAAGGCGACAATCACATCTGCAAATACTAATGCAGCAGGTTCGGCTGGTGATTTAGTTCAAACCACTCGTCTTGCAGGTATCATCGCACCACCTGATCGCAAGTTAACGATTCGCGACCTATTAATGCAAGGTCGTATGGATGGTAATGCGCTTGAGTATGTAAAAGAAACAGGCTTTACCAATAATGCTGGCATGGTTGCCGAAGCTGCATTAAAACCTCAGTCAGATATTCAATTTGATCTTGTTAGTACCACAGCAAAAGTAATTGCTCATTACATGAAGGCATCGCGCCAAATTCTTGATGATGCTTCGCAATTGCAGTCTTACATTGATGGTCGTTTGCGCTATGGGTTAGCTTTTAAAGAAGAGCAACAAATCCTTAATGGCGATGGAACGGGTCAAAACTTGTTAGGGATTATCCCTCAAGCAACTGATTATGTTCGTCCAACAGGCGTAACTCCATCATCTGAGACCATAATTGATACTTTGCGCTATGCAATGCTTCAAGCGGTTTTAGCTGAATATCCAGCAAGTGGTCATGTACTTAACCCGATTGACTGGGCAAGCATCGAAACTTTGAAAGATACGACAGGTCAGTACATTATCGGCAATCCTCAAGGTACATTGAACCCAACATTGTGGGGATTACCTGTAGTGGCAACTCAGGCAATCACAGCAGGTAAGTTTTTAACAGGTGCGTTCTCAATGGGCGCCCAAATCTTTGACCGTTGGTTATCTCGTGTAGAGGTGGCAACAGAGAACGAAGATGATTTCGTTAAGAACTTGGTAACAATCCTTGCTGAGGAACGATTGGCTTTAGCGGTTTACCGTCCTGAAGCATTTGTTTACGGCAACTTAGCACCAGCTGTTTAACCTTGATTGGAAAGGAGCAAAAGCTCCTTTCCTTTTGGAGCATGAAATGAAATACGAAGTGAAGCGTGAACATTTTGGTGATCAGTTTTATAAAAGTGGCGACACTCGAGAAGCGGATCCAGTTTCAGTAAAACACTTGGTTGATAAAGGTGTTTTGGTTGAATTTCAGGAAGAAAAAAAGCCAGTCAAAACAAGTAAACAGGTGAAATCAGAATGATTGATTTAGATCAGGCAAAACTACACTGTCGTATTGACGAAGATCATGAAGATTCGTTGATTTTAAAATGGATTGCGGATGCAGAAGAGGTAATTCAAAACGATTTAGATCGGAAAGTGATTGTAGCTGAGGCTGATCGAATTAATGAAACTGATATCTTAGATAACGATTGGCTGGATTCAGCAAGATTGATTTACGTCCAATATCGTTATAGTCGAAGTACAGACGGCAAACCTCAGGCATATTGGGATCTATTGCAGAAGTTTAGAATTATGGGGGTTTAAATGTCAGATTTAACACCCGAACTATGTCATCGAGTCACCATCCAACACTACGTTGCTGGTGGTCGAGATGAAGATGGTTTTGAAATCGAAGGCTCTTGGCAAGAATACAAAAAGCTTTGGGCTAAAGTCACACCATTGTCGGCTAAGGATTTAATTTCGGCTCAGGCTGATCAATCCGAAGTGGTTGCTCGAATGAAAATCCGCTATCGAGAAGACATTAACACGACGATGCAGGTCATTTGGAAGGGTCGAACTTTTTCAATCCAAAGCCAAGCGCTTGATGATAATGAGACAGGCAATATTTATTGTACTTTCTTGTTGGGGCAAGGCTTGGAAAAGCCTAAATAGTGCATAATTTAGGTGGTTTAAAGGAGAATAAAATGTTTGATTCATTTGTAAGTGGAAGATACGTCTTTATGGTTGGATGGTTGCGCTATGGAGGTGGTGGATCAGATAAATCTTGGATGGCTGCTGCTGTTTGCCGAGATGATCATGAAATATTTGTGGAGAGATTTGATGATTTAGATGCGGGTGATGATGATGCGTTAAGAGCTTTTGACTACATTAAGGACCATGCTGATTATTATGCATTTGGAGAAACCCCAAGTCTTGCCTTAAAAGCAATAGAAGATCAAATAATAGTATTTATGTCTACTTTATAAAGCCACTTCCGAGTGGTTTTTTACACTTGGAGAAAACTATGGCAGGAGTAGATGTTGAGATTAGAGGTCTTGATGATGTGGTAAGTAAACTTCAAAAACTTGCTAATCCTCGAAGAACAAAAAGTATTGCTCGTAAAGCTGCACGACAAGCAATGAATATCGTACGTGATGCTGCTCGTAACAATGCTAAAGCAATTGATGATCCCGAAACAAGTGAGAAGATCTTCAAAAATATAAAAGTTTCAGCTGGTAAAACTCGAAATCCCAATGAGATTGTAATGCGAGTTGGTGTGGATGGTGGAGCATCTTTTTCAAATCCCAATCCAAAACCAACAAGCGGTGGTGATACGCGACATTGGCGCTGGATCGAGTACGGAAAATCAGGCGTTACTGCTGTTCCATTCATGCGCCCTGCATTGGCAAACAATATTCAGCAAGTCACAAATAAGTTTGCAGAAGTATTCGATGCTGAACTAGATAAGGAATTGGCGAACCTATGATTTATCTACCTATATACAAAACTTTGAATGCGGATGCAGCGGTCAAAGCCATCTTTGGTGACAACCTTCGCATCTATGAAGACATTGCGCCTATAGGAACATCAACACCATATGCAGTATGGCAAGAGGTCGGCGGCAATGCTGAAAATAGCCTTGATTGCCCTGCAAAGACCGATCACATCATGTACCAAGTAATGGTCTATGACACTAACCAAAAACGCGCCTACGAGGGCCGTGACGCAATCCGAAAAGCTCTAGAAAACCAAAGTTATATATTAAATCCACGAATCAGCGGATATGAAATCGACACAAAGCTTTTTAGCCGTGGATTTGATGCGAATTGGTTTGTAGATCGATAAATAGAATTTTCCACATAGCACCCAACTGGGTGCTTTTTTTATGCCTAAAATTGAGGAGTACTACTCATGGCAGAAGTCCGCGTTCAAGGTACGAATGTATTCGCATTCGACGGAACAACTATCACACAACTTGCATGTCTAACTGCAATTGACCTAGGAGGTGATTCAACTACTCGAATCGAGAAGACATGCTTAGACGAAACACAAAGCAAATCTTATCTCACTGGTTTGGCTGATCCTGCTCAGGGTTCACTAGGTTTTAACCTTGACACAGAAAACGAATCGCATTTGAAGATGATTGAATGGGCCGAAGATAAAAAAGATGGTTTGCAATTTTATCTAGGTTCATCTGAAAGTACGGCAGTACCAACAGCGGCAGGTGCCGTGGTTACATTGCCTGCTACACGTTCATGGTGGTCTTTTAAAGGCGGTATCTCTACACCAGTTCCATCTTTTGAAGCAGACGCTTTAGTAGGTTACACCGTAACTTTAGAGCGTGAAACAACTGTTGCATTCACCCCTAAAACCTAATATCTAGCCCCGAAAGGGGCTTTTACTTTTGAGAATTAAAATGGCTAAAGTTGATTTTAAAAAAGCGAAAAATATCACAAAATCAGGCGCACCAATTGAGCGTACAGTGAAATGGTCAGTTGTTGTTACACCACAAAACATCGATGAGCTTAAAGAACTCTCAAAAAATCAAGACTTACAGATTGACGATGTGGTTGATCTTGAAGGCCAAGTCTTTATCAAGCGCATGAGCTTTAAAGCTGGTCGTGATGCTGCCAAAGCCTTTGATTGGGATATCAATTACGACGATCCTGAAAAATCTAAATTAAAATCCATTGACTCTGATCAATTGCAAGCAAGTCAATTACTTGGCAGTATTTGCATTGATGAAAAGGGCACTCCATTTTTTGATTCTCATCAAGAAGTGTATGATTCTGATCCTTCATTTATTGCTGCTTTGTATAAACTTGCAGATGATGTGAATAACTTCATGGGAAAGTCACGGACGAAGAGCTTGAACGAAACGAACTCCTCTGCGAACTCGTCCTCAACGGAATCGGCGGCAAAACCATCGAAGAAGCAGAAAGAAACATCAGTTTAAGTGAAATGGCGATATGGAAAGCGTATCGCCTGAAACGCGGCAGCTTAAATATTGGTAGACGCATCGAGCAGGCTATAGGCAATGTATTGGCATTCTATGCAAACTCAAATCGGGGTAAAAACGGCAAGGAAATTTCACCTTATGTGTTTATGCCCCACGAACAAAAACCAAAAGTCATTGAAATGAATGCTGAGGATTATTTGAATAGTATGATTGGCAAATGATTAACTCACCACCACATACAAACACCTTATCCCGCCTTTAATTGGGATATATTTTAATAAGGTGAAATGGGGATTTTCATTGAAAAATTCCCACATATCCATAACTGGATTTTTGTAATCAGGTCTGGTGAAGTCTTTAATTTGTTCTGACATTTTATGGATTTCTTAAGATGGATTTAATTTTGGAAGTATTATAACCTCATCAAAACATAATTTGACGGGGTTTTGTGTGAAGAGAAGATTATTAGTATCAATGACTTTAGTTACAGTTAATGCACATTCTGCGGTTTGTTTAGTTCCTGTAGAGAAAATAAAAATAGCGGATATTTTTATAGGAGAATCTGTTAACGATTTAGCTAGAAGACACAAGGCGGTGGAAGTAGACAACTCTATAATCAATAAATTATCCGATAAGACGCGATCAGTTTTTGTTGATTCTAAATTTGAAAAAGAATGGTTTTACGGGGAGCCTATTAGTGGAATTAATTTTATTAATTACAATCGTGATAGCTATAAGATAAATGCTTTCGGAGTCGCACTTGATTTTGATAATTTTAATTTTGAAAAGGTGAAGCGTGTGATTATAGATTTGTATGACTTGCCAAAAATTAATTGGACATATCACAAAGAGCAAGATCATAAATACGGTGAGGCCGAGGAATACAATTACAAATGCGATGGATACACCATACGATTAGCTCAGTCAGGTCTAGGAACATCAATACAAATGTCTGCGAAGTAAGAATTTTTTTTCATATGACCCACTCAATTGAGTGGGTTTTTTATTACCCAAAATTTGGAGAAAACCATGGCAACAGCATCATTAGGCCGCCTAACACTTGATCTTGTTGCCAGAACAGCAAGTTTCAGCGAACCACTAAACAAGGCAGAGCGTCAGGCTCGAAATTCTGGAAAAGGTATAGCCGAATCAATGGATGTTGCATCCATAGCGGTAAAAGGATTGAGCCTTGCCGTTGGCGGCCTATCTGTTGCGGGTATGGTTGCTTATAGTGAAAAGGTGATTAATGCGGGCAATGATATTCAAAGATTCTCTAAGCTTGCCAATGCATCTGTTAGCCAATTTCAGTATTACGCTAAGGGTGCTGAAACTGCGGGTATTTCGATTGAGTCTTTTGCAGACAAAATGAAAGACATGCAGGACAGAATTGGAGATTTCCAGCAAACTGGCGGTGGGCCATTAGCCGACTTCTTCACCAACATTGCACCACGAATAGGTGTCACGATCCAACAATTTCAAAAATTATCAGGGCCAGAGGCGCTACAGCTTTTCTATAATTCATTAGAAAAAGCAGGCGCATCAGCTAATGACATGAAATTTTATATGGAACAGATTATTAGTGATTCTTCGCTACTGATTCCATTGTTAGAAAAGAATGGTCAGGGCTTTAAGTTCTGGGGTGATGCAGCGCAAAAAACGGGCGCAATCATGTCTGACGACATGGTTAAAAGCCTTGCTGAAGCAAAAGTTAATTTACAACTTTTAGATTTGCAGTGGCAGGGCTTGCAGGCTACACTCATTAATGATGCTATTCCTGTCATTGAAGCTATAGCTGAAAACTGGGACAAAGTTGAGGCGGGTGCTACTGCTTTAGCAACGGTGGTTGGTGTTCGTTTGGCTGCCGCATTCGGTATTGCAGGTTATCAAGCGGCTGTAAGTTTAATTCAGTACACACGTTATCAAGTTGCACTTGCGCGAATGGCGGGAGAAACTATCACCCTAACCACTGTGACACGTGGACTAAGTGGAGCAATGTTAAGCCTAGTGGGTGGGCCATTAGGTTTAATCGCTTTAGGTGTCCAAGTAGCTATTGCTGGCGGCACATACTATGCCATGACCCGCAAAACCGAAGATGCTACCGATGCATTTGATATGCAGGGTAAATCTATTAGTGATTTGGTTGGTCATTACAATAGCTTAAGTCAAGCTAAGCAACGAGCATTCGCTTATGATGCGGCAAAAGACCTAGAGGCAGACACCGAGGCTTATGAGGCGGCAAAAAATCAGGTTGCGTCTTATGCAAGTAGCTTGGCAGAAACGGTATTAAAACAAGGTGAATCGGCAGATAAAATCCGCGAATGGCGACAACAATTTTTACAAGGTGGAATTAGTGCGGAAGAATTGGCAAATCGGATCGGCTCATTATCTGATGTGACAGATGTTTATAACGCCAATATGGTCAAATACTCTAATGCTGCTACTGATGCAAAAGCTAAAATGGATGCGCAAAAGAATGTTGTTGATTCTTTAAAAACTTCAACGGATGCGGTGAATCAGTCGCAAAAAGATCAAATTACAGTTGTTAATGATTCAGCTAAAGCTTGGATGAACTTAACCCAAAAGCAACGTGAATATATCACCCAACTGAGTAAAGATGCTTCACGTGACTTGTATATCAAGAGCTTAGTGGGTCGTGGTGTTGGTGTTGATAAAGCCAATGCTTTAGCTGATGCTCAGTCTAGTGCCAATGGAGAAAATGCATTTAAAGTTGGATTGCCGCAGGCTGTTGTTGATGCAACCATGAAAAACTTTAATCTTAAAAATTATAGTTTTAACAAATCCGAACTTGCGGCTATTGCTAAAGTTCAGGGAATTGCTAAAGCGAATAATTTTGCACAGATTGAAGGTCTATACGGTTTACCTGCGGGTACTTTGGCGGCTTTGGTTTTAAAGGAATCTTCTGGTAATGCAAGTGCGATTAGCCCTACTGGCGCAAAAGGTTTATTCCAAACAACCTCTATTTTTAGAAAACAATATGGACTCAGCTCTAATAGTTCGGTTGAGGCGCAGGCTACAGCGGCTGCACAGGATATTCAAAAGAACCTCAAATCATTTGGATCGCTTGAAAAAGCATTAATGGCTTATAACGCAGGGGCAGGTGGCTTACAGGATTATTTGGCAGGTGGTTTATCGCAAGGTAAACGTAATGAGGTTGCGGGATACGTTCCAGGCTTTCAAAAATGGTTTGCAGGTGTAAACGGCAAGTCTAGTGTCGATAATTCAATTCTGATGCCAACTCAGGCAGATATTTTGGCTCAACAAACACTGGCGGCTCAAGCTCAGAAAGATCTGGATGATAAACGCAAGGAGATTGACGCTCAGTATTATACTGACGCAGAAAAACTTGCTAAAGATCATCAAGATCGGATTGAGAAAATAACTCAAGCTTATACTGGAACGGCTGAATTAAAATCACGTTTAGCTCAGGAAGATGCCTTGTATAAAGAGCAATCCACACAGCTTAAAGTACAACGTGAAGAGGATTATGCAAATTTGACTGCATTTGAAACAGATCGTGTTAAACAGCTTGAAGACTATTATGCGCGTCAAATTGAGCTGGCTAAAACCAGTACAAAAATCAACGAGCAGGAACGAGCTAAGGAAATATCTGGATTGCAGCGCAAGCGCGATTTTGAAATTGCGGCTGTTCGACGGGAGCAGGATGAACAAGTTCAATCTGCATTTGAAGCATATCTGAATGAAACTGAGATTGTTGTTAAGCGTTATCAGCGTGAACGCGAAGAAATTCTCGCAAATGGTGAGCTGCTTGATGAAAACCGTAAAAAGTTGCTACAAGCGAACGACATGAACCAGTTTCGTACACTGAATCAAGCATCTGACAGTGTTTTTCAATACGGTCAAAATGCAGCTCAAGCACTAATGCAGAGACAAAATCCGGATGCGTATGCTCGGTATAGTTTGCAAAATCAATATTCTTCAGACATGAGTGGGTTAAATGATGCTTATAACAATCAAGTTTCAGGTATTAATTTAATCAAAGATGAGAATGATCGTAACGCACAGCTTTTGCAAGCTCATGAGCAATATCTCAAAGCCAAATCCGAATTAACTACAGACTACAATCAAAAGGAGATTGAGTTAAACACCCAACTTTACTCTAGCAATTTATCAGCTATGAGTTCTGTTTTTGGATCAATGGGGGACTTGATTAAAGGTTATGCAGGGGAAAGCTCAGATGCTTATATTGCAATGGTTGCAATTCAAAAAAGTGCAAATTTGGCAAGTGTGATTATGAATGGCTATACTGCAATTTCGGCAGCATGGGCTTCAGCACCATTCCCCTACAACCTACCCGCAGTAGGAATGGCTACAGCACAAACAGGTGTCCTACAAGCCGCCTTGCAGGCATTTACGCCTAGTATTACTGGCATGGCCCACAACGGTATAGACAATATTCCAAAAGAGGGAACATGGCTTTTGGATGGCGGTGAGCGAGTGTTGAATCCTCAGCAAAATCAAGACTTAACACGTTATTTGAATGAAAGGCAAAGTGCAAATGAGAAGTCCTCAAATGCCACTGAATCAATTGGTCAGTTCACTATTAACAACTTCATTGACCCTAAGGAAATTCCACAAGCCATGGCAAATCCTTATGGAGCTAAGGTATTTATGAACTTTATCAAACTCCACAA
This sequence comes from Acinetobacter sp. FDAARGOS_515, assembly GCF_003938865.1. Taxonomy (NCBI): domain Bacteria; kingdom Pseudomonadati; phylum Pseudomonadota; class Gammaproteobacteria; order Moraxellales; family Moraxellaceae; genus Acinetobacter; species Acinetobacter sp. FDAARGOS_515. The sequence continues at coordinate 2,304,622 of NZ_RKIX01000003.1, forward strand.
ATCTACAATTCGTGGTATGTTAGGTGTGCCTTAAATAGGGTACTTCTAATTGATAATAAAGGTAAAATATGAATGATTTAAGAAATACAGAAATAAGACTTCTAGCACTTGTTGTAAAATCTGATCCTGAGCGTTTCCGTAATGGTGGTGATTCAATCACACTAGCATGCAATGGGGTTATTATTTCTGGTAGACCAGTGCCAAGAAGTGTTTTCTTGGAAGCTAAACAAAATGCAACCCTCAAAGCTTTTGAGGATTTAACATTACAATCATTAACCAAAGGAGAAATAGAGGAAGATGAAGAGCAAAGCAACTTAATTGAGAATATTCATAAACTGTATTTGACTGATGCTCAGTATTACATCGGAGATAAAGTTATCCCTTCACAAGCTGGAACATCGATTGTGGTTAACATTAATTCAATTGATGCATATAATTTTGGAAAACTCTCCTTGGGTTGATGAAACGTCAATTTCTTAATCGACCAACTATGGTCGGTTTTTTATTGTGAGCAATTTATGAAAATCAATACAAGTTTTGGAGAGCTTATTTTGCTCACAAATTGCCCTTTACTTGAAACCAAGGAGCGACTGGAATTTAAAACGGATGTTCATGCGTCTTACGATGGAAGTGCTGAAGAAAGAATTCCGTTGCGAGATCAGGCGCGGCAATCTTTCACCATGCCTTATGTGGTTGTATATAACCAGATCGCACCCTTGTATAACAGCTTATATGAAGGACTGAGAAAAGAATTTGCCATTCCGCAAGTTTTAGAGAGAGAGGTTATTCCAGATATAAACAATCAAGACTTCATTGAATTTGATACAAGCTTAAAACTCGGTTACATGCCCGCCAAAAGTTTGGCTCTAATTGATTCAAACGAAGGGAAAATTGTTGTAGAAATTACTGAGATTGGGCGTTATCAAGTAATTGATGAAGAAACTGTATATGTTGACGGGTATCGACTAAACCAAGCAATCACCGCAACCAATGCGACAATTACGCCGATTCGTAGATGCATTATTGATGGAGATGTTGGAAGTCAGATCAATGGCTTGATGATGAAGTCGACAGTGAACTTTAGAGTTATTGATAACCCTGAGTATGAAAACTCACCAGATCCTGAGCAATTTAAAGGAGATGATCTTTATTTTATACCATTGCTGCTTGATGGGGATTATCTGGACATTTCATTTACGCAATTACAAAGTATAGTTGATGGCGATACTGGCTTGTTTGGGCAATTCACGCCTTGGCTAAATCCGCAGATCTTGAAAAACCTACGTGTAATCATCAAAACACGACAAGAATTTAATGATTACAAAAAATGGTTTTACCGCAGACGCGGAAAATTAAATCAATTTTGGCTGCCCACTTACGAACAAAATCTAAATTTAGTTTCTCGATCTGGATCAACTATCACCGTAAAAGATGATAATTACCTCATCTCACGCAAACACATTGCGATTAAAGCAAATGATGTTTGGTCAGCACATGAGGTTACTTATGTTTCGAGCGCAGCAGATAACAAAGTCCTAACCCTTAACCCTGAACCGCCAGTCAATATTCAGCGTATAAGCTATCTAGGTCTTTATCGTCTTAATTCTGATTCGGTTGAATTCAATTTTCTTGGCGCAGACATTGTTGAGGCTGTTGTGCCAATTCTGGAGCTATCCCCATGATTTTATTCAGATCAAAAAAGGATTTATTCCAGTTTAATTTCGGCTCAAAAGCATGGTACTTCACAAGTGCTGAAAAAGAAGTTACTCATAATGAAATCACGTATAAACCCGTAAAAGGATTGCAGCGTGGGGATATTGAAGATGCAGATATTGATAAATGTGAAACCGAAGTATCCATGTTTCAGTACCAGATTTTGAATGATGCAGGTGATAACTTTCAGCAGATTTTTAACAATAAAATCTATCTGGAAACGGTTTATCTGACAATATTGGAGTTGTACAAAGGGGAAACATTGGTCTTGTTCAAAGGCCGTGTGACACAACCGAAATACGACGAAGATGCAAATACTTTGACTTTGGTTTGCTCAACTGCTGAATCTTTGCAGAATCGAAATATCTTAACACGTAAGTTTCAAAAGCCTTGTGCAAACAAGATTTACGACATGTTTTGTAGCCTAGATTTTCAGAAATGGGCATCTTATGCAAAAGTGACTGCTATATCAGGATTATCAGTAACATTCAGTTTTGAACCCAACATTGTCACGACTGAAGAAACTGATGTGGACGGAAACCTTGTCACAACAGTTGTGACTACAAATACAGGATATGGCGAAATCATCGATAACGTAGTGTATATCAGTAAAAAGATCATTACTGAAGTCACGGTAACTGATCATGAAACCGAGGAAAGCACGACAACGACAGAAGAGGATGTGCTTTGGACAATCGCGCAGAACAATATGTTTGCACGTGGTTTGCTGTTTAAAGATGGGGTTTATACATTCATCACAGATAACAGCAATTCAAATCAAGTCTGGCTGTATCGACCGCATATTGATCTTGCTATAGACGATATTGTTCTGATTGCACCTGGTTGTGACCAGTCGCTTTCTCTTTGTCATGTGCGATTTGCGAATAGTCTGAATCACCATGGGTTTCCAAACATTCCATCCACAAATCCCGTAAACGACACAATTATTAAATGAGGTGCTTATGGTTGCAATACCAGTTTGGCTCATATACGCGACAATAGCTATAGCATTGGCATCGGCGATTTATTCCGTTTATCAAATGCGCAAAATGCAAAAGAAAAATGGCGCATCAGCTTCACAGTTAGATGGTTCACTCGCAGATGAAGGTCAGTCATTTAGTGATATTGCGGGCAGTCCACACATGTACGTCAACTATGTCGATAAATTTGGCGAACGTGTCGAAGACATTAAAACCAAAGGTGGCAAGTGATGCGAATTTATATGTCAGATATACGAAAAGCCAATATGTGTGCTCGCGGATCGCGGGCATTTTTTTTGGCGCAAGGTTGGGATTGGCAAGATTTTCTCAAGAATGGAATCGATCTTGAAATTGTAAAAGCATCGAATGATGCAATGGCACAACAAGTTGTAGAGGTATTTGAAAATGGGCGGGAGCAGCAAGCAAGTCACGGGTCATAAATATTTTGCAACTTTTGTGGGCATGATCGGGAATTGTATTGAAGGAATATGGGGTTGGAATTTTGATAACCGAGGCTGGATCAGGCATCCAAGGGGCGAATTGATTAAAGCGGGAAAATTCAACATCGATCGTCAGGATTTGTACGGAGAAACCGAAGGTGGTATTTCTGGCTACGTTGACATTAAAGATGGCGACCCGAACCAAACATCAAATGACATCTATGCCGCATATTTAGCTCAAAATGATTTACCGCCCGTGGCTTATCGCTATCTTTCATATTTGGTTTATGAAGATTTTTACTGGGGCAATAACCCTTATATGAAAGAAGTTTTGATATGGCCAAAGCGGATTCATAAAAAATTTGATGGTGGTGGTCAGTGGTATGATGAAAAAGCGGAAATACCAGAAAACGGAAGTAATCCCGGAGGCGGAGGTGAAGGCGATGAGCCACTAGACATCCCGGATGGTCTTACAATTTCTAGACATCTTTTTGCGAATGATGCTGTTCAAATCTCAGAACCAGAAGTTGGCGAGGTGCGATCAAAAACTCTAATGTTCTTTGGTGGCGGCTGGTCAATTAGTTCCAGTTTGGATTTAAAAGCCAGCTCATTTACTTCAAAAGCAGTGTTACCGTATTCAAAATGGGTGGGTTCTATTGGTGTTAAAGCGGGAAGGTCTGGTGTTTCTATAGATATAACCGGTGCAAGTTTTTCTCATGTTGATGAGCATGGATTTAGTATTTATGGAATTGAATTTATTGGTGAAATATTCAACATTAATATTAACATATCTCAGACAAATTCAATCTACTGGACCTACTTAAACCTAAAAAGATATGCAGCACCGGACGCTCCAATTTATACCGGAGATATGAATCCAATTCACAAAATACGTGAAATCTTAACAGACTATGTGGCGCTTAATAAGCCAGAATCAGATATTGATGACGAGAATTTTAAACGTGCTGCTGATCGAATTTATGCTGAGGGTTTGGGTATCTCATATGCAATTCAAGAAGCTAAATGCATTGATGTATTAAATGATCTCTGCTCACATATAGAAGGTGCTGTTCGTATTAATCGACAAACTGGAAAATATCAAGTCGTATTATTTCGTGATGATTGGTTTGATTTGGAGCAGGCACATAGCTTTGACGAAAAATCAATTAAGACATTTGAAGCGGAAATTACCAACGCAGATGGCCCAGTGAATGTATTAAATATCAACTATTACGATCGTGCGAATATTAAAAATTCATCTTTTAATTTAGCTGATGTCGGTTCAATTCATACTGTTGGTGGTGAAATATCTCAGACTGTTGACTTTCCCTATTACATGAAACGTCGCAATGCTGAAATTGTGGGTAATTGGAAGTTAAAACAGCTGTCATCAGGTGCATGGAAAGGAACATTTACAACCGGTAAATATGATGCTCGTAAGATCAATCGCTACGATGTGATAAAAATTTCGTTTGCAAAGCGCGGAATATTTGATCTACCTGTTCGTGTGATGAATATTAAGCTTGGAAACGGGCGTGATAATACTGTTTCGATTGATTTTGTTGAAGTTATAACATATTCAGGTCAAAGCTTTACAGCTATTACAGTTGATCCGCCTGTTGAAAATGCATTATCTCCGCAGCCGACGCAGCCCGTAGTTTTTGAAATGCCTTATTTTGAGGCTATTCAGCAATTTGGACAATCACAAGTAGACTTGGAGTTATCGAATAACCCTGAATTGGGTTATTTAGCAGCAGCAGCGCCGAAGCCGCAAAATAATTCTCTTAATGCGCTGCTTTATACAGATGGTGGAACAGGTGTTTATACTGATTTTGAACGCGTTTCTTCGTTAAGTTACTGTCAAGCACTCTATCTTGATCAATCAATTGATTATTTGGATACATCATTTGCAGTGAAAGACATTGATTTTGTTGAGCAAAGGAATACGCCGAAATTTGTTAATACTGATGCAGATACAATCATTCAGATGAATGATGAGCTCATGGCTTTTGTTTCTTATGACACTGAAACAAAAATTATTACTGTGAAACGTGGTGTGCTTGATACTGTGCCGCATAAGCACACAAGTGGCAGTCTTGTGTTTTGGGGTGAGTCCATTGCTTATGATTCAACTCAATATGTGCAAAGTGAAGTTGTTCAAGCGCAAGTTTTAACAACCACACCGAGTTCGGTAGAACGACTCAATACTACAAATGTCATTTCACTTGAAATGAACGGGCGAGCAATACGCCCTTATCCACCAGCAAATGTAAAAATTAACGACGAACATTACCCAGTCGAGATTGAAACCGATCTTGTTGTTACATGGGTTGATCGTAATCGTTTACAGCAAACTGGTGGAACAGTACTTGGTTGGACTGATGGCGGGGTTGCATTAGAGAGTGCAGCTTCAACAATGCTAACAATCAAAGAGCTTGATGTTGATGACCTCGTTGTTGCGACACACAACATCAATGTGACTGGAACCAACACTTACACTTTAACTATTTCAGCAATGCAAGCTGAAACTAGATCAATTGAAGTGATAGTTAAAACGGTAAGGGATGGGCATGAGTGCTTATATGCTTTTGATCACACTGTAATTCGCTCAACGCTTGTTGCTCCGAGTAATGTCACTTTTCAAGTTATAGAGTATTGATATGTCAGTAAAAATCAAAATCAATTGGGATAATGAAAATGTGGTGTCTGAGTCTGTGCGAATTTATCGTGCGGACTTTGTATTTACTTCAAATGCTTTACCGCAACTTTTAACCGAAATCATCGGTGATGTGTATGAATATGAAGATTTTGCAGTCACCGAAGGTTCAACATACTTCTACATGCTGTCAACAAAGCTGGGTGAACAAGAAGTTTTCACTGAATGTTTTGAAGTCAAAGTCTCTAAAGAGCCAGCAACTCTTAATTTCGTGAAAGCATTGACATCGCCATCGCGCTATTCTGTACCATCCAGTGCATGGCCATTAACTGTGCCATCTCATAATGCTGGAGATATTGTTATTGTATTCAAAAATGGCGCAGATACAGAGCTTGCAAGTTACGGATTTACAAAATTAGATGTATCAGGATTGACTGATAACTTCATGCATCCATGGTATAAGATTGCAACAATCAATCAGTCGGCAAGTGTCGATATTTCTCTATCAAACACTTCTGATAAAACTTGCATAATATTACGCCCATCAAGACCTGTGACTGAGGTTTTATTTGAGTTAAGTAGTAATTCTTCTCAATTTGTTGGGCCTGGCAATTCCAGTTCGATGGTTGGTTTTGTTACCCCAACTTTCAGCATTCCGTCAGCTAAGAAGGGTTATTTTTTGCAAGCATACAGCCCTGGCTCAGCATATGCCGGACTTGGAAAAGCGCAGACTTTAACCGTTGGAAGCCCAGCTTCTTTACTAGCATCGCCAAAAAATCCAATTGTCTATGACTATGCTTCTGCCTATGCTGAGCCTGCAAACTCAACAATTAAAGCATACGCAAAAGCGGTATTCGGGCAAACAGCCAATGGATCTGTGAATAGTTTTGGTGGGTACAATGCTGCTATAAATTACTTTTCAGAATCAGGTGCAACAAATAGATTTTTAAATTTATTTGTTGCAGCTAGATAATTAGACTTAATTAACAATGCACCTTCGGGTGCTTTTTTATTACCAAAATTTAGGGGGATCATCATGCAAGAGCATGAAAAAGTGGCACTTCAATTAATTCTCATGGGAGTGGTGATTGCTATGGCAAAGATACTCGTAAGTACGGAAAAACTAACTTGGCGTGTTGTATTGGGTCGAGCCATTTTAAATGGTTTTACAACACTTGGCGCAGGCGGTGTGCTGATCTGGATATCAGATTTAAACATGCTTGGTGTTCTGGGGTTGGGTGCATTTCTTGGAACACTAGGAAGTCAATTTGTCGAGGCTCAGGCTGAAAAATTTGTCAAAGACAAGGTGAAATCGAATGAAGATCAGTAACAATGGCTTAAATCTAATTAAACAATTTGAAGGCTTGAGATTGAATGCTTATGATGATGGTGTGGGTGTCTGGACCATTGGATACGGCACAATCAAATATCCAAATGGCGTTCGAGTTAAACGTGGTGACAAGATCACTCAGGCTCAAGCAGATCAGTACATTGCAAATGATGTGGCGACTTTTGAACGTGCTGTAAATATGCTTGTAAATGTTCCGCTTAATCAAAATCAGTTTGATGCGTTGGTGAGCTTTACGTACAACTTAGGCGCTACAAATCTCTCAGCATCAACTCTACTTAAAAAGCTCAACTCAAAAGACTACAAGGGTGCTGCTGCTGAATTTCCAAAATGGAACAAAGCGGGTGGAAAAGTCATGACAGGTCTTGTTCGTAGACGTAAGGCTGAAATGGAGTTATTCAACAAATGACTTATCTCTACTTAGCAACAAAATACTGGCGAGAATGCATCATTGTAGCTCTCGCCTTTTTATTGCTCATCTGTTTGTTTATTCAAAATCATCAAGCTGCTGAAATCAAAGATCAGAAGCAACAACACGCTGACTACATCACTCAACAGCAACTAGCAACTGAAAAAGCCAAAGTTCAGGCTGCTCAACAAGAAAAAGTTTGGGCAGAGCAAATTACACAAGCGGAGCAAAACTACAATGCCAAAATTAAGCAAATACAGTCTGATGCTATTGCTGCTCAGTCTAGTGCTAACAGCTTGTCAAAGCAACTTGCCAGCGCAAAGCAACGTCTGTCCACAGCTTCCCGCGAAACCGTCATTGAATACGCAGATTCCTCAAGTGACATACTCGAAAGTTGCATCACAGAATATCGAGAAGTGGCAAGAAAAGCTGATGAACACGCAGCTGATGCAGAGCGATTAAGTAATACTTTGCCGTAAATGCACTCTAATGAGTGCTATTTTTCATCATCAAATAAAAGCATATCATGTACTTTATCAAGCGTTTCTTTTTGCTCTGCGATAGCCGTTTTTAATTGATTAAAAGTTAAATATACTTTCTAAATTTAATTAATTGCTTAACTTCTTCAGACAATACTTTCTCTTCAATCATATTCATAGCCTTTCGTAATTCTTCGAATGAGACTTGAATATAACCATCTGTGACGTCGTTATCATCATCTTCAAGTGTATGGTTGATAAGTCGCTTGATCGTGTAACTACCGATGGCCAAGCTGTTTGCAATCGTACCAAATGTCCTGCGCAAATCATGAAACGTAAATTCAATACCCGACAATTCAGTAATTTTTTTGCGTACGTCACGACGATCTTCAATATGAGATTTACCAGTCTTATCTGGGAAAACATACTGATTGTCACAGGCTCTTTTGTTACGCTCTTTGAGTATATGCCATAGCATATTACCCAACGGCAACAGCAAGTCTTCGCCGTTTTTGGTGTCGGTGATTTTGATGGTACCGTATTTCAGATCAATATTTTTCCATTCTACTGTCTCAGCCTCACTTCTACGAAAACCAGTTAAAATTGTCAGAAATAAATAATCCTGATTCGTGTATGCATGCATATTGTCTTTTTGACTACCAAGCCAATGAGTGTTTGCTACATGATATGACCAGTCGTGAAGTTGATCGGCCCGAATGTATGTGCGCCGTCTCTTAATCTTGTTCTGATTCTTTTTAGATCCAATAAAAGCTGCTGGATTTTCACTTGTAATGATCGGTTTATCATCAGGGCCAAGATAGTTAATCATTGCAAAATTAAACAAAGCTCTAAGAAATTTAAAGGCTAGATTGGCTTGTGCTGGACTACGCTCAGTAAGAACAACAAAACGATCCCTACATGCTTTTTGAGTTAAGTCAGTAATCTTGAGATTTTGCCAGTCCTCAAAATAATCATTCACGCAGATGTCATATGCAATGATTGAATCTCTGGATAGTGATTTTCTCTCTTTGTAGAGTGAGTATATTTCTGCGATAGTCGGTATACTTTTTGATGTTAATAACTGATCTGCTGCGGCGAGTCGGATATTTTTCTTTTCAGCATTTGGATTAATACCTTTGCTGATCATCAGAAGATATTCTTTAGCCTGGTCTTTGGCTTGATTGACTGTCCATAGACCATACTGGCCAATCGTAACACGGCAGGGCATGCCGTTAGGGAGCTTCTTTTCTGCTATGAAGGTCTTGACGCCTTTGACTCTCAAACCGAAGCCTGTGAGCTCAGAATCACGATAGATAACCTGTTTTTCAGGCGAAAGAGGGACGTTGTCTACGAAAGTTTTGGTAATTTTGATTTTTTCATTGGTCATAAACATTTCACCGTCTTTGCACTAATAACGCATATTAAACAACAAATAGCAGTAATTCTAGAGTATACACATGGTATACACAGAACACTATTTGATATTTTAAGAGCAGTGATGAAATGGCGATTTAAAGCTAAGTTATTATTATAATTTAAAATAAATGTCTCCGAAGATGCCGCTGCAATGTCTTTACCCTTGAACCCTTAAGTTCAAGGTGGAAGCGACGCGTACTTGCTGGGTTTCCTGCACAGGGCAGGCATACGCTCTAAATACGCAGAACGCTATCCTAAAAAGATAGTATCGGCTCAGGGGAATCAGACGCGCTGGCGAACATCCCAGAGACAGTTTAAGTATAACCGATCTTTGGTCGATGACAATCCATTGCAGCAATCGTTATGTAAAGTTAGTTTTCAAATGGTGAAGCTTTGCTCGATACCACTGTCTTGTTTATACAATTTGTTCGACATCGTTTAATATTGTTTCAAGTAAACGCTCACAGTGCGCATATTCCTGAAGTGATTTGTTCATACTCAGCACATCTTGCATCAGTTGTAATGCCACCATAATCACTAATTTATTGTGTTCGACACGCGGTGCATTGCGACGCATTTCATTAAATTTCTCATTGAGCATTTGCCCTGCGCGTTCAAGTTCTTCTTTTTCAGAGGCCGTTGTTGCTAAACGGAAAGTTTGTTCAATTAGACGCAATTCAACCATTACCTGCTCACTCATGATTGAATCTCCTCTTGATTATCTACACTATTTTCAACACTAGGATCAGCCAATTGTTGAATTTCCTGCGCATGTTGATCTTGTTCTGTACCTAAAATAGCCAAACGCTGAATAATCGCCTCGACCTTAGATTTGGCGAGTTCATTTTTTTGAAGTAGACGTTCGCGATCTTGTTGGATGTCGTGTAATTCTTGCTGAGAATGCTTTTGTTGTAATTGCAATTTTTCTTTAGTCACACGTAAATCATTACGTTCTGCCAAAATTTCCTGAAAACGATTTTTAAGATCAGTACAACTTTTTTCCAAACGACTATAACGATCAGCTAGGGCTGTGGCATCGGTATTGAGTTGCTGAAATTGATTTTGTAACTGGGAAAGTTGTTCAGTCAGACTCTCTACTTCTTCCTGTTTGGACGTGATAATCCCATTTTTTTGCACAATTTGAGCATGATGATGCTCTTCATCCTGTTGTTTTTTTTGAGTCAGTGACTCATTTTCACTTTCAAGGTGATGTAAACGCGTTTTTAAAACGCCAATATGCGTCTGTAGACGCTGTAATTGTTCTAACATAACGTAGTCGCACAGAATTGCAATCAAAGGTAATATATACGCAGTATAGAGATTGGATAAGCGAATGCAAGACGATATTTCAGGTTGGAATGAATGGTTCACAAATTTTAACGGAATTGAAGAGATTTCAAGCCCAAGTGAGCTACATGGCTTGCTTACTGGCATTATTTGTGTAACTCATGCACCAAGCCGTGATGAATGGTTACAAATTTTGACTACGTTGAATGTTCCTCATTTAACAGATGAAGCACTTGCACTACTGACCGATGAAGCAGAAGATGTTGCACATGCCTTAGCGGAAGATGAGTTGGATTATTTACCAATGCTTCCTGATGATGAGCATTCTTTGCAAGAACGTGTTCAGGCGTTGGCAGACTGGAGCGCGGGTGTGGTACTTGGTTTTGGGTTGGCATCAGGACATATCCGTAGCGATGAAATGGAATTGATCGAACATTTACAGGATGTCGCAGCAGTTGAGTTTGAAGAGTCAGACGATGATGAAGAAGGCGAAAACAGCTACGAAGAATTGTACGAATTTGTTCGTCTGATTCCTGTGAGTCTTTCGATTGGACGAAAAAAAATTCCAGTTGAAGAAAGTTCACTGTTAAAAAACTTTCATGCCAAGAGTCAAAATGATCCTGCACGAAAAGATAACCAAAGCGTAGTTGAAATGTTTACACCACATCGTCCAAGCTAATTGGACGATGTAATCGTTTAAATTTTATTTACCACTTGATAATTAAAGATTTATAGCCTCATGAAATTGACTCAAGCAGATTTTGAACTTCGTCGAGACCGCCTCGCAGTACATATGGGGCCAAACAGTATTGCCATTATCGAGACCAGTCCTGTTGCGTATCGTAACCGTGATGCAGACTATAAATTTCGTGCCGATAGCAGTTTTTTTTATCTGACAGGCTTTGCTGAACCTGAAGCTGTGGCGGTCATTGAAACTTTCGATACGGTGGATGATTACACCTATAGTTTGTTTTGCCGTGAACGAAACCGTGAGATGGAAATCTGGAATGGTTATCGTGCGGGGATTGATGGTGCGATTGAAGACTATGATGCAGATGAAGCCTATGCCATTGATCTGCTTGATGAAGAGATTGCGGAAAAACTATTAAATAAAGAGCGACTTTATTATCGCATTGGTCATCGTGCTGAGTTTGATGCACGTGTGAGTCAGTGGATTAAATACGCAGATGCTCAGCAGCGTCGTGGCAATGGTGCGCCATCGCAAATTTTGCAACTAGATCGTATTGTCGACGAAATGCGTTTGATTAAATCCAAGCAAGAAATTGAACTGATGCAAATTGCATCGGATATCAGTGCTGCTGCGCATACTCGTGCCATGCAAAAAGTTCGACCTGAAATGATGGAATATGCGTTAGAAGCTGAACTGAATTATATCTTCGGACAGCATGGCTGCGTGCCATCGTACAATAGTATTGTTGGGGGTGGAGCAAATGGTTGTATCTTGCATTATGTCGAAAATGACAAAGCACTGAAAGATGGTGATTTGGTTCTGATCGATGCTGCTTGTGAATATCAATGTTATGCATCCGATATTACTCGAACTTTCCCTGTGAATGGTCAATTTAGCCCTGAACAAAAAGCACTTTATGAGGTGGTGTTAAAAGCTCAGTATGCTGCCATTGATGCGGTGCGTGTGGGCAATTCTTATCGTGAACCGCATGAAGTGGCTGTGCGTATTCTCACCCAAGGTTTACTGGATTTGGGCTTACTCAAAGGTGAGCTGGATGAGTTAATTGAAAATGAAGCGTTTCGCCAGTTTTATATGCATGGCACAGGGCATTGGCTGGGGATGGACGTGCATGATGTGGGCAATTATAAAAAAGAAAATGAATGGCGCCCATACGAAGAAGGTATGGTGGTGACTGTTGAGCCAGGACTTTATATCGCACCTGATGATGAAACAGTCGATGAAAAATGGCGTGGTATTGGGATTCGTATTGAAGATGATGTGGTCGCTACTGCGCAAGGGCCACTGGTTTTAACGGGCGCTGTAGTTAAAGAAATTGAAGAAATTGAGCAACTCATGGCAAAAGCCAAACTATAACGATAAACGTATTGAGGAGTTTTACCGTGCAAAAAGTCATTATTGTCGGTGGGGGAATGGTCGGTTTAAGTCTAGCGCTAATGCTGGCCAAACAAAATATTGCGGTTCAATTGTTGGAAGCAATTCGTTATCCAAATTATGAAGATGATCAGCTTGCACCGTATCATTCCAGTTTCGATGCTCGAAATACCGCATTGTCACGTCGTAGTGTCATGATTTACCAGCAGCTTGGTTTATGGGACGCTTTACAGCAGCATGCGACCCCAATTTTACAAGTGCATATCACAGAGCAAGGCAGTTTTGGTAAAGCCCGTTTAGTGGCAGAGCAGGAAAAAGTCGAAAGCTTTGGCCAGGTGATTGAAAATGCATGGCTAGGTCGAGTGTTGTTGACTCAAGTGCGTCAGCAAGCATTGATTGAACTGATTGATGGTGTGGAAGTCACTTCACTTGAACAAGATCAGCAGCAAGTCACGATCCGTGCTTTACGCGATCAAGAAACTTTAGAACTCCAAACCCAATTATTGATTGCTGCTGATGGTCGTGATTCTTTCTGTCGTCAGGCGATTGGTGTTGGTGTGGATGTGCATGATTATGATCAAGTGGCGATTGTGACGGCTGTACAGACCTCAAAACCGCATAATCACGTAGGATTTGAGCGTTTTAGCGCACTTGGGCCATTAGCCTTGCTGCCTTTGCCGGGAGAGTTTCGCCGTTCAGTCGTTTGGCCTGTTAAAAAAGGCACAGAAGCAGAATGGCTAGGTGAAGAAAACGATCAGCATTTTTTGGATGCTTTGCAACAAACTTACGGTGATCGTGCTGGAAAATTTGAAAAAACAGGTAAGCGATTCAGCTATCCTTTATCACAGGTTTTGGCACATAAGCAGGCTGTGGGGCGTGTGGTGTTAATGGGCAATGCTGCACACACCATTCATCCCGTTGCTGGGCAAGGTTTTAATTTGTGTCTACGTGATGCGGATGTGTTAGTGCGTTTTCTCACTCAACATTTAACCCAATCTGATGATATCGGTGATCCTGAAAATTTACTGGCTTATGAACAGTCGCGTTTAAAAGACCAACAGCGAGTGATTAAATTTTGCGATTCAGTTGTTCGGGGTTTTAGTAATCAAAATCCCGTTTTAAAATTACTGCGTAATACAGGTTTGGTTGCATTTGACGTTGTTCCTGGGATTAAACCACTCGTTGCCAACTATGCGATGGGGTTAAAAGCATGAGTGAAATTCTTGATGTAGTGATCGTGGGTGGTGGTCTGGTCGGTGGTTTGACCGCCTTACTATTGGCCAAAGGTGGTGTGCAAGCGACCGTATTAGATGCTGCACCTGTGCTCGATCCTGAACAGGTTAAAAATATTCTAAATCCACGTGTGTTGGCACTGAGTCAAGCAACGATTCATTTATTAAAAACCGTAGATGTTTGGAATGATTTACCCAGACAGATGCCTTATACGGGCATGCATGTCTGGAATAAAAATGGCTATGGTGAAATTGAATTTGGTCAGGCATCAGCCGCTTTTCCAACACCTGATCAGGCTTTGGGTTCAATGGTTGAACCCAGTTTACTTAATTTGGTCATTCAACAAAAAATGCTACAACAGATTCAGGACTATCGTACTCAGGTAAAAGTCGTTCGTGTTGAACAGCAGGTGCAAGGTTGGACTGTTGAACTGGCAGATGGTCAAGTGTTAAAAACGAAATTAGTCATTGGGGCAGATGGCGCAAACTCTTTTGTACGTGATCAGGCTTATATTGAATTAGATGTTTTTGACTATCGTCAAGCTGCGATTAGCTGTGCCATTAAAACTACAAAACCACACCAATATGTTGCACGACAAATCTTTTTACCCACAGGGCCGTTAGCCTTTTTACCAATGGCGAGTCTGGATGAGCAGGAAAATGGATATTGGCAATCAATTGTCTGGACATTGCCTGATGATTACGCCGAGGAATATTCAGATTTAAACGATGCTGAATTTCTGCAACTTTTAACCCGTGAAAGTCAGCATATGTTAGGTGAAGTTATCGAGGTTCGCTCCCGTGCGAAATTCCCGCTTAAAGCGCGTTCAGCACAGCATTATGTGAAGGCTGGTCTGGCGTTAATTGGGGATGCTGCTCATGTGATTCATCCTTTAGCAGGACAGGGCGTGAATATTGGCTGCTTAGATGCCGCAGTGCTATGTGATGTCTTGCTGCATGATCTGCAACGCGGTGTGTGGGCGCATGAACAGACTTTAGCGCGTTATGAACATGAGCGTAAGGGACAAAATTTAGCCATGATGCATAGTATGTCTACCATCGGATGGTTAGAAACGACAGAATTAAGACCACTGATTTTTGCAAGAAATTTGGGCTTAAATCAGGTCAATCATTCTCCTTTATTGAAAGATGCCTTTATGCAACAAGCCAGTGGTTTGCCGAGTTTAAAGAACACACGTTATGCAATTTGACAAGAGAGTAGATATTTTTTAAACAATCATTTATATATTATTACCAATATGGTTAAAAAAGATACGAATATGGAGTAAAAGCCTCTTTGCGAATGCCAAAGAGATTGCTACATTTCTTCGTAATTTATGATGAGTCTCATAAAACATTTACTGATCATGATGGGGAGCAAAAATGACAGATACAAATGATTATGATGAAGCTGAAGATTCAGCTGTCGATGAAGATGAAGCCAAAGCGGCTGAACGCGGTGCCAGTGATAGCGAAGAAGGTGGAAATTTAAGTGACGCTGATCTTGCTGAGGCCGAAAGCCTCACCGTAACTGCAAAGCAAAAGCAACGTCAGGCACTTGAAGATGAGATTGCAGCCTTTCTCGCCAAAGGTGGAAAAATTACTGAAGTGCCTGCTGACGAAGAAGCAAGACATTAACCCTAAGCATCACTTCGGTGATGCTTTGTTTTTTTGAAGTGATTTAATCCGTCTGATCTTGATTCAGATCTAGTGCGCGTTGATACGCCACTTTCTTTTTTACGCCTGTTAAATCGGCTGCCAGTTGAGATGCCGCTTTAACTGATAAATCTTGCAATAACCGTGTGAGCAATTGATCCATTTTTTCCTGATCGAGATCTTTGTGTTCAGGATTACCACCGACCACCAACACAATTTCACCCTTTTGTTGATGATGATCCTTTTCAATAAATGTCACTAACTCTTTTAAGGTCATTTTTTTAATGGTTTCAAAGGTCTTGGTAATCTCACGGGCAAAACCCACTGGACGATCTTCACCAAAAATTGCGGCCATATCTTTGACGCAATCTAAAATACGATGCGGCGCTTCATAAAAAATCAATGTTTGCGTTTCATCTTTGAGTTTTTCAAGTTGACCGATTCGCTGTGATGACTTAGAAGATAAAAAACCTTCAAAACTAAAACGATCGCTTGGCAGTCCGACTGCACTCAATGCTGCTATTGCAGCACATGCACCAGGTACAGGCGTGACTCGAATACCATGTTCCTGTGCGGCACGAACCAATTTAAAACCGGGATCACTGATTAATGGTGTACCTGCATCACTAATGAGCGCGACATTTTTGCCTGATTGAAGCGTCTCGATCAGTTGTTCAATTTTGTTACTTTCATTGTGATCATGGCATGCGGTGAGGGGTGTTGATATATTATAATGCTTAAATAACTGCGCAGATTGACGGGTATCTTCTGCTGCCACAATAGAAACTGATTTAAGAATATCAATAGCCCTAAAGGTCATGTCATCCAAGTGCCCAATTGGGGTTGCTACAACAAATAACTGAGCACTCATAAGGTTTACTCCATGTTGAATAATAAAAAAAAGTGGCTGCTGGTCGGTTTTGCAGCTTTTATATCTCAAGCGCAGGCTGAAGTGTTGGTCATTCTACCTGAATCGGGTCCTATGGCGCGAGCCACAAGCAGCATTAAGTCTGGTTTTATGAGTGCGTATGCATTGTCTGAAGATAAAGTACCGCTTAAATTTATCAATTCTGATAAAAAAACGATCAAAACCATTCTGGCTAAACATCTTAATAATAAAACCCAGTTGATTGTTGGACCATTGGCTAAAAATGAAGTAGAGCAAATTGTCGCGATTAATCCCAAAGTCCGAGTTTTGGCTTTAAATGAAGTTGAAACGCAATCACCTAACGTGATCCAGTTTAGTTTGTCCAAACAAGATGATGCTTATGCCTTGAAACAGATTATGCAAAAAGACAAAGTTTCACAGTTGCTCGTATTGCGCCAAACAGGTCGAGAGCAGGACAGTGAGTTGTATCTGATGTCGATTATGTCGCAGTTTGGTCAATCTGTGGAAGTGGTTCAAGAGATACCTAAAAAGCTAAAAAAGGGGCAGGGATTATTGCTTTTGGGAGATGATGCGTGGATGAATCAGCTTTCTCATCTACCTAAAAATAATGTTTATGCTCAACCGACCGCTATTGAGGAAAATCAGCCGATTCCAAATGGGCTAAAATTTTGTGATGTTCCTGCTTTATACGAACATCAGTGGGATGATGTTGCACAGGCTTATTTGCAGCAGCCTGTCAGTATGCCGTATCAGCGCCTGATTGCTTTTGGAGCGGATGCATGGATGCTCGCGGAACTTTATTTAAAAACCCCAAAAATTCAAAATTTCACATTACAAGGGCGTACGGGCGATCTGGATGTGAATGCGCAACGAGTGACACGAATTCCGCATTGTTATCAAAAACAAAAAAATAACATTTTACAACTTCAATAACGAAGCGTATCCATGACAACCAATCACCAACATGCACTCGGTCAATGGGCGGAACAGCAAGCAATGGTCATTTTACAACAACGGGGCTTTCGACTGGTGACGCAAAATTTTCATTCTCGATTTGGAGAGGTGGATTTAATTGTGGAGCGAGGTCAGGAACTTGTTTTTGTTGAGGTTAAAGCACGTTCATTGGGTGGCTATGGACAGGCCAATGAAATGATCCGTCCTACTCAACAACGCAAAATTATTCGTACTGCTGAATATTTTTTGATATGTCATCCAGCCTATGATCAGTTTTATTGTCGTTTTGATGTAATTTGTTTTGATTTTCCACAGAAAATTGCAAAAACAGTACAGCAAGATTTTTCTAAACTTCGATATGATCAGCAATGGATTGAAAATGCATTTACTTTGTAACCAGAGTTCATTACTCTTGAGCGAGATGCAAACATGATTTCAAAACAGTTTTCAGGGAGCTTTGCTGAGTGTTTAAACGTATTGCAATAACGGCGTTGTGTGTCGCGAGTTTATCTGGCTGTGCCAGCTTTATTTCTGGTGGAACTGGATCTGCGCCAGTGGGTACAGAAAGTGGTGCACGTAGTTTGGGTCAGGTGTTTATTGATTCTTCTATTAAACGTACTGCAAGTATCAATTTATATAAACTTGATCCGCGTTTTAAACAGTCACGTGTCAACATTGAAAGCTTTCATAGCAATGTTTTATTGACAGGGCAGGTTCCTGATGAGCATCTTCGTCAATTGGCTGAAGACAATGTTAAGTCAATGAGTGATGTAAAAACAGTACATAATTATATTACTGTAGGTCCTCAAGTCAGTTACTCCACTATCATGCAAGATTCTGCTGTAACTGCAAATACACGGGGTTTGTTGGTCCGTGCACCAGTGGTTTCTGACACCAAAGTGTTGGTGCATACCGAAGATGGTGTGTTGTATGTCATGGGGCGCTTAAATACGGCTGAAATTAATGATTTGAACGATGTCCTGCAAAAAGTAGGTAACGTGACAAAAATTGTGACCTTGATTGATAATATTGACCAACCAAATGCAGGTACCACCGCGAGTTCACTAGTTGCAAGTCCGATGGTGGGCAATGCAACAGCGCAACCAGTGGTGCAAACACCTGTTGCCATTGATCCTGATCAAGGTGAGCCTGTGAATGCTCAATAGTCCAAACAAGATCTTGAAACAATTACAACAGCGATTTGAGCAAGTCAAACATCACTATCATGAGTTTCGCTTATATGATTTGGGAAGCTATGCGCTTAATTTTCTAACACCCAAATCGACTTATATCGCGCAAAAGAATATTGCTTATGGGCTTAAAGCACGGCAGCGTCTGGATTTATACCGCGCAAAAAAACCATTAAAACAACAGCCCCTGATGGTATTTATTCATGGCGGCGCTTGGCAGCATGGCGATAAAAAAGATTATGGCTTT
The DNA here is from genome assembly GCF_003938865.1 of Acinetobacter sp. FDAARGOS_515. Classification (NCBI taxonomy): domain Bacteria; kingdom Pseudomonadati; phylum Pseudomonadota; class Gammaproteobacteria; order Moraxellales; family Moraxellaceae; genus Acinetobacter; species Acinetobacter sp. FDAARGOS_515. The sequence goes on from NZ_RKIX01000003.1 coordinate 2,323,601, forward strand.
ATAGGGGAAAGTTTTGCTCGCGAGGGATATGATGTCGCTGTGATTAATTATCATCTTGCGCCTGAATATATTTTTCCAAGCTATATTGATGATTTGGCATTGGCGCTCAATTTTCTGGATCAACATAAAACTAAACTGAAAATTTCAACTGAAAATATAATTTTGATGGGACATTCTGCTGGGGCATTTAATGTCATGTCAGTGGTGTATCATCCACACCCCAATTTAGTCCATTGTCGGGACAATATTAAGGCAATTATTGGAATTGCGGGACCTTATCACTTTGATTATAAGGGTGATCCTTTGGCACAGGATGCATTTGATCAGGAGATTCCGTATCAACAGGTCATGCCTTATTATTTTGTCGACTCTAATCAAATTCGGCATTATTTATTAATGGCGGAAAATGATCAAATTGTTGCAGCAAAAAATACGATCGATTTTGATCATATTTTGAGACAACATGGCAATCATAGCCACATTGCGATTATTCCCAAAACAGGGCATATCTCCATTATTGGTACCTTATCGAGTTTATTTAGTCGATATTTTAAGACCAAACGTACTATTTTGAGTTTTCTAAAAGAGAGTCTGGAAACCTAAAATAAAGCTTCCAGATTTATCTTGCTTCGACCAGCGTTATGAGATTTTCATCAAGCTTGATGATGCATGACTTGCATAATCATGGCATGCGCAATACTTCCTTTAAAAGGAATTTCAGGCAGTTGATCAAATTTAAAAAATTTCGCATCGCTAATTTCTTCTTCCTGAAGCTTGATCTCGCCTGAATCGTATTCTGCCTGAAATGCAATCATGAGATTACTTGGAAAAGGCCATGGCTGACTGGACATGTAACGAATATTTTTAAGTTTTAAACCGACTTCTTCTAGCGTTTCACGTTGTACTGCTTCTTCAAGTGTTTCACCCACTTCAACAAAGCCCGCAATCAGTCCATACATATTACTTTTATTATGTGCATTTTTAGCCAGTAAAACTTCATCCTGACCTTTGGTAATAATCGTAATGACGCAAGGCTGTACACGTGGATATTGGTGATAACGACAGGCAGGGCAGACCATGGCATATTCGGTAGGGTGAATCTGGGTTTCATGGCCGCAGTGACTACAAAATCTATGATTACGTCGCCATTCGAGCAATTGAACTGCACGGCTGGCTTTTTGAAATTCATCGACAGACCATAAGGTAATGAGTTGTCGAATCGGGATCAGTTGTAGGCCTGCTGGGATAGGTTCATGCTCTAGTAAATCACGGGCAATGACTTCATCACCCGCTTTAAACTTTAAATCACTTGCCAGTGTTGCAACTTTGGGAAGTTGGTAATTTTCATCGACAAGCAGTTGTTGATTATGAAAAATATAGGCAAGTGAAAGTTGTGACATTAGGCCGCCGCTGTTTGTAATTTCTGACTATTTTCCAATGCTACATCAAACATCGACTGTAAAACAGGTTGTTTATTTTTTAAATTGTCAATCAGCATATCCAGACTTGCTAACACGTTTAAAATCAGACAAATTTGTTCAAGATTCAGCGTTTGTTGTTGTTCGTTTCTGCTATGCACAAATTCCGCAGTGTTTAACAATGCAAGTTGTTGCTCCTTACTTCCCAGAAATAAGGCTGCGCCTGACAATTCTTTTAGATGAACACATAAAGGTTCAAGCAATGCTGCTTCTGGTTGTTGCTCATACTGTAATAGCATTTGAATGACCATTTCAATCAAGGCCTTACTTTCTGTAAGCAATACCTGATGCGCTTCATCCAGACGATCTAATGAAATATTCATATTGTTGACACGAAGCTGTAAACGGCTAGATAAGTAATTGCGCTCCAAAATGCCAATCGAATTCATCGCCGCCAATATACTTTTCATCAACTGCTGAGCATAATTTTCATCGTTAAGAATTGTCGGTTGATTCAATGCTTCAGACTGACGATATAGCTCTTGATAGGCTTCATTGAGATTTAAGACTTTAAACACGTTGGCCAGATTTTTTAAACTTGTCTGTAAATCCTGAATTTTTTCTGTCGACATATTTTGATAGTTATATTCAATGTCGTGACGAATTTGAGTCATGGCATCGGTAATCAGCTTACTGGCAGTATGAATGGTGGTGTAATCTGGGCCATACAAATGACGACTTAAAACTTCAAGTTGGGTGTCCGAAAGTTGCTCATCACCCATATTGAGTTGTTGGCGAATGTGTTCGGAAATCTCGTCTTCCTGACTGATGCACAGACTCAAAATATCGGCAAGATCTGCGCTAGTTGCAGTAAAATTCTCGGGGTGTTGAAGAAACTGTCCTATATTGGTTTCTAACTGAATAAAAACACGTAAACGCGCCTGATTTAAAATGAGGTGATCAAGATAACCCAGTGCAATATTGACTAATTCCCAGTATTGCTGACTAGGCGTATTTCGCGCAAATGATGCAAGGTAAACGCCAACAATTTTAATTGCCTGAAAATCCAATGATTGCGCAGTATGTTGAAGTAGTTTATGCAAGCTTAGTTTATAAAGTTGATGCACATAAGCTGATTTTTCTAACTCAGGTGTCGCTGCTAAATTAAAATTAGGCTGGAAACAATCCAGTAACGGTAAAATCTGTGCGCCTTCTCGTGTTTGTGGTTTACCGAGAGCGAGTTCAAGCCGATTAAGAGTATCGATTAAAAATTGGGGAACTTTGACTTCACGTAAGCAAATAAATTCGATGTAGCGTTTCAGCATAGTGGTGCCTTCACTCAAGGCAATCACATCCTGAGTCTGAATATTGTGCGGTTCAGACATAATTTTGCGCATCAATGACGCTGAGTAATCTGTAATGAGTGCCAAGCGTGGCATATCAATCATGGCTAAAATACGAGCGCATTGTTCAAATTGATTGAGTGCATCATCGATACCAAAAGGCAGCGTTTGTTCTTCTGCCAATGTACTCACTGCGTTTTCAACCAATTTGATTGAATTATCAATTTCATTTTTTATTATCAATAATGCAGTTGGGTCGAAGTGAATAGAGCTTTGATAAGACATGTAAGCTGCACCTTTCCTATGTTATTGGTGTCAAATTGCCTGACAGACCAGATTAAATCCCAGATCACCAAACATACACATGCATCCCCACACATGCTGTCGTATGTTATTGATTGCTAAGTTCAGGGTGACTTGGGTGATCGGTTCTGATCATCAGCACTTTATTTATCAACTAATATAACTGAACTTTTAAGGCTTGGAATACTAAAACCCAAGCTTACTACGAATTTTATTTGGCAAAAAAGCAAGGCTTACCCTGTTTTTCCTCAAATTGTTTGACCCAAGTCTCATGTCTTGCTAATTCTTCGGGTTCAGGCAAAATCACAGGCAGATCAATCTGCACACGCTGTCTGCTATTTTGCTGTCCATGATTTTCATTTTGTGACAGGGCATCCATATCAAAAGAAACCTGTCCACCTGTCATGGCCAGATAGACATCGGATAAAATCTCGGCATCTAGTAACGCACCATGGAAGGTACGATCACGCGCAGGAATGTCGTAGCGTCTGACCAATGCATCTAATGAATTTTTTTGTCCCGGATGCTTACTTTTAGCCAATGCCAAGGTATCGGTAACAGTACACACTTCTGAAAGCGCAACTAAACCAGCGCGTTTGAACTCGGTATCCAAAAAGTTCATATCGAAGGTGGCATTATGCGCAATGATTTCTGCACCTTTGAGATAATCAAAGAGTACCTCTGCAATTTCTGCGTATTTAGGCTTATCTTTGAGAAAATCATCGCTGATGCCGTGAATATTTTCAGATTCACCTACAGGTTTTTCAGGATTGATATAAATATGAATCGAACTGCCTGTTAGCTTACGATTGATCATTTCAATCGCACCGACTTCAATTATTCGGTCACCATCCTGAAAGTAAAAACCAGTGGTTTCTGTATCTAAAATTAGTTGGCGTGGGCCTTGAATATTTAGGGTGGCTGCTGTTGTTACCACATGTGGATGCGTTTTGCTTTGATCGATACGGTTATTGGTTAATTGGGTTGCTGTTTGTTCTGGTTCACTTGCTGACCCAACTATCTTTTCATTTTCTATTTCTACCAACGCTTCATCGTCTGTAGGGTCTATAGGATATTCATTGATGGTTAAATCTTCGCTATCAACGTCATGATTATCAAAAGCATCCTCGAGAACATCTAGTCCAAACGGGTCATCGAGCAGCCAGTCATTTTCAGATTTTTTTTTTGCCTCGGTCTTTATTTTTGCATCTAGTGGAGTCAGTTGATGTCCTATCCATTCAGCTTCAGGCACGACCACATGCTGCTTTTCAGGATGCTGCACGCCTAAATTGGCCAGTTGATCTGCCATTTCATTGCCTGCATGTCCTGCATGTCCTTTAATCCAGTTCCATTCGATGTTCCGCCCAGCACAAACTTGATCCAGTTGTTGCCAAAGCTCAGGATTTTTGACATCTTTCCAGTTTTTCTTTTTCCAACCGTGAATCCATTCAGTAATGCCTTGTTTGACATAATTGGAATCTGTCCAGATGATGAGTTTTGCATCCTTTGGACAAAAAGAAACACCTTCAATGGCAGCGGTCAGTTCCATGCGATTATTGGTGGTTTCAGCTTCACCACCAAAGAGTTTGTGTTCAGCATCTTGAGTAATGATATAGGCACCCCAACCACCTAAGCCAGGATTACCCTTGCAGGCACCATCAACATAGAGCGTGATTGTTTGTGAGATCATATCAAACCTAAAACTAAAAAAATGAACTTAACGTCCCGTATTGTATATGCAAATCGTGCTTTTCGAGCCGTAGATTCACTGTTTTTTTTAATTTCTTGTAACATTTCCACGCAATTCACGTTAAATTATTGCCTTGTCTAAGCGACATGCTTCACTACAATGGCATATCAAAGAATTAAACTTTACGCGAGTTGTTTGGAACATTTTATGTATAAACCGACCAATATGGTGTGGCAATTTCCCGCAGCATCACTTTTTAAAATTACGATATTGGCTTCTGCTTTGGCAGCATTGGGTCTCACCACTGGCTGTTCCTCAACTCCACAGACTGCAAAAACAAATACAACAAAACAAGTTGGTGGTTCAGGATACCTGGATGCCAGCAGTCTGGATTCACTTGAAGATTTGCTTTCTGCAACAGATATGCGTGCGGTTGAAGGTGATCGCTTACAGATTTTAAAACACGGTGATGTCTGGAAGCGCATGACCGTTGGTTTTAAAATGGACTTGAATCATTGGGATCCACGTATTGAAGCACAACGTAGCTGGTTTATTTCACGCCAGCCGTATCTGGATCGTTTAAGCGCACGTGCCAGCCGCTATTTATATCACACGGTGAAAGAGGCAGAACGTCGCGGCATTCCAACTGAATTGGCATTACTGCCTGTAATTGAAAGTTCATACGATCCCGCAGCGACCAGTAGCGCAGCCGCAGCAGGATTGTGGCAGTTTATTCCAAGTACAGGTCGTATTTATGGTTTAAAGCAAACCAGCCAGTATGATGGACGCCGTGATGTCGTGGAATCAACTCGTGCAGCCTATGAGTTTTTAGGAAGCTTATATAATCAGTTCGGCTCGTGGGAGTTAGCTCTGGCAGCTTATAATGCTGGACCAGGACGTATTCAGCAGGCGATCAATCGAAACCAAGCCGCGGGTTTACCAACGGATTATTGGTCACTCAAATTGCCACAGGAAACCATGAACTATGTACCGCGTTTTCTGGCAGTTGCTCAAATTATTAAAAATCCTAAAGCCTATAATGTAAACTTACCGCCGATTGCCAATCGTCCTCACTTTCGTGAAGTCATGCTCAATGCACCTGTTGATTTAAATCAAATTGCGTCTTTGACAGGGTTAAGCCGTGCTGAACTTTATGCATTGAATCCGGGTTATCGTGGTGAACGTATTGACCCAGAAAGTCCAATGCGTATTTTGATTCCTTCAGATGTCAATCCATCAGTGGATGCTAAGCTCAAAGCTTTAAAATCATCCTCTGGATTCTGGGCAAGCAATAACACAGCAGCTACGCCTAATGCCAATGTGACTGTTAACACATCCACGCGCGGTTCTACTCAAACTGTAACGCCAAGTCGTACAACACCACCCGTCATGACCGCGAGTAGTATCAGTCGACCTTCGACCAGCAGTACAGTTGTTTCATCGATCACTCGACCTTTGAAAACCACGCCGCGTAGTGCAGATGAGCTGGCTGCATTTGCGGCCAGTGCGGATATTCCGAGTGCACCCCGTATTCCTGTTGCAGTGACGCCTGCCAGTAATGTGAAAGCCTTAAGTGCCGAACCACCAATTTCCAAGTCTGAGCGCGAACAAATTGTGGCATTGGTGAAGCAAGAAGGAGTTAAGGAAACAGTGACTCAGGCTTTAGAACCACAACCGACACAGGCTGAAAAAGATCAGGTGGTTGCAGAACTCAAAGCGATTGCACCTAAAGGCACCGAAATTGTGGATCCTTATGATGGCAAAATCAGATTAACTGCGATTCAGACCAGTCAGTCAGTTGCCGATACTGAAGGTAAGGAAGTGACCAAAGGCTTTGCTTACCCTAAAGCTGTAGCTGCAACTGTCAATGCAGATAGTTATGAGGCACAAAATAATAAAGATAAGCCTTATATTAAAACGGATACTGATATTGTCGTGGTACAGCCTTCAGGCAAACGTTCAACTTATACCGTTCAGCCAGGCGATACTTTAGCCATTATTGCGGCTAAAAATGGGGTGAGCTGGCGTGATATCGCAAAATGGAACCAGATTGATCCGAACAATACTTTGTTTGTTGGGGCAACTTTGTATTTGTATGATGCCAAACCGCAAGCGATTGATCGACCAGTTCCTGTTAAAGCCGAGTCCAAACCTGAAAGTTATACGGTAAAAGCCAACGACAGTCTGACAGGTGTTGCGGATCAATTTGGTCTCACAGTCAAACAACTGGCTGACTATAATAATTTGTCTGTGACCAGTGGTTTATTTGTTGGGCAAAAACTTTCTCTTAAAGACAACGGTACAACACATAATGCAGGGTCGAATCGCAATACAGAAGCGAAAAGTGATGCAAAGACGACACGTGTTGCAACCAAATCCTATACAGTGAAGCGTGGTGAATATCTTAAATTGATTGCAGATCGTTATGCTTTATCAAATCAGGAGTTGGCTGATTTAACCTCAGGATTGACCGCAAGCAGTAGCTTATACGTGGGGCAAAAAATTAATGTGCCTTTGCATGAAGTGACTGTACGTGATGATGACAAAGCAGATCCAAAGGAAACACGTAACAGCAAATTAGCCAATCAAGTTAAAACTGAAAATTATCAGATACAACGTGGCGATACTTTATCGAGTATTGCAGCAAAATCAAAAATGACGTTGGCTGAACTTGCAAGCTTGAATAATATTTCAACTAATAGCGGTGTTCGAGTTGGACAGACCTTAAAAATTCCTGCGGATTCTAGCGTTCCTGAGCAATACACCGTTCAGTCAGGGGATAGTTTAAATAGTGTCGCCAATAAGTTTGATCTGGAGCTTTCTGATCTTGCGGAGCTCAATGGTTTAAGTCGTAGCGCAGGTTTACGTGTTGGACAAAAATTAAAACTAACGGGTGACATTCCAGCTTCGGCAAAGGTTGAGGTACAAGAAACTTCACCAGATACGCATACAGTCAAATCAGGTGAAACGCTAGCGAGTATCGCAAGCCGCTATCATCTTCAGTTGAATTATTTGGCTGCTTTAAATGGTCTAAGTCGTAACGCTAATGTACGCGTAGGTCAAAAGTTAAAATTGGAAGGTGATCTACCAAAAACTGAAACTACCAAAGATGACAGCCCAAAAAGCAGATCAAAAGGCAAAACAGCCGCAAATACTGAATCTTATACCGTAAAATCAGGTGAATCACTTAACAGTATTGCCAGTCGTTTAGGCATGAGTGCAAAAGATTTGGCAGATCTAAATAATCTCAATGCACGTGCATCGTTACAGCGCGGACAATCATTGCAAATTCCAAAAACCATTACTGAATACACGGTTAAACGGGGCGATACGCTGATTGGTTTAGCGAGTAAGTTTGGTATGGCAATTACCGAGTTGGCAGATCTAAATGACCTGAAACAAAATGCACAGCTTCGTATTGGTGATGTCATTAAAGTTCCAAACTTATAAGTTGTAACGGATGATGGATTTGATTTCAGGACGAGGCTTGCATAGCGCCCATCATCCAATGATGGGTCAGCTGATCAAAAGTACTATTTTGGCAGTGATTTTTTATGGCGGTACTGTTAATGCTGCGGTACAGACGACGCCTTATATCGCTATACATAGTAAAGCCAAATATAGTGGATTGAGTCATATGCCTTATGCCAATCCGCAGGCGCCCAAAGGTGGCATACTGAGTGAATATAGCAATGGTACTTTTGATAACCTGAATAGTATGAATGGCAAAGGCAGTTCTACAGACGGTATAAATTTTATATTTGACAGCCTGATGTCGCCTTCGCTTGATGAGCCTGCGGTGATGTATCCACTTTTGGCGAAGACTGCTACTTTTGATCCTGAACATACCCATTTTGTTATTTTTGATTTAAATCCAAAAGCAAAGTTCAGTAATGGTCAGCCTTTGACAGCAGAAGATGTCAAATTCAGTTTTGATACCTATCAAAGCAAGGCTAATCCGGGTTTGCAAATGTATATTGCAGATTTGGCAAAAACCGAGGTGTTGTCTAAATATCAGGTCAAGTTTAGTTTTAAATCTGAAAATAATGCTGAAATGCCCATGATTTTGGCAAGTCTTCCCATTTATTCCAAACAAGACTGGAAAAATAAAGATTTTAGCCGCATTACCATGGAGCCGATTTTAGGTTCAGGCCCATATCTGATTGAACGCATTGATGCAGGACGCAGCATTACTTACAAGCGCAATCCAGATTATTGGGGCAAAGATTTAGCCGTGAATCGTGGACGGTATAACTTTGATCGCCTGAAATATGTTTATTACCGTAATATGGATATTGCTTTTGAAGGATTTAAGTCTGGGCAATATACATGGCAAGAAGAATTTACTGCCAGAAAGTGGGTCACTGCCTATAATTTTCCTGCAATAAACAACAAGATGGTCAAAAAATTTGAGTTTAAACATCGTAATCCGATGACCATGCAAAGTATTGTAATGAATACCCGTCGTGCGCCACTCAATGATATTCAATTTCGGCGTGCTGTCAGTTATGCCTATGATTTTGAATGGCAAAATAAAGCCCTGTTTTATGGCAAATATCGACGTTTACAAAGCCATTTTGATAATAGTGAATTGGCAGCGAGAGGGAAACCTTCAGCAGCAGAACTTCAAGTTTTACAGCCGTATCTATCCAAATTAAATCCGATTGTGAAACAGGGTGTACTTGCAGACTGGAAATATCCCGTGAGTGACGGCAGTGGTTTTAATCGTCAAAATTTGCTGACCGCAAGACAGTTATTGATTGATGCGGGTTATAGCGTTAAAGCAGGACAATTACGTGATCATCAGGGTAAGCCGATTCAGTTTGAATTGTTAATCCATCAGGACGGTTTACAACGTACTCTAATGCCATTGGTGCGAAATCTTAAACGTCTCGGGATTACAGTATCGATTCGACAGGTCGATGTGCCACAGTATTTAGAGCGTATGCGCCGTAATGATTTTGATTTAACGACCTTGGCGATGCCACAGTCTTTAACACCGGGAAATGAACAATTTCAATTCTGGAGTAGTTCTGCCGCAGATCAGGTGGGCAATTATAATTTTTCAGGTATTAAAGACCCTGTGATTGATGCAGTGATCCAAAAACTGGTGAAATCTTCTAGTCGAGAGGAACTGATCACCCATACCAAAGTGCTAGATCGTTTGTTACGTGCAGGTTATTATCAAATTTTAACCTATGGAAAGGGGGAGAACTGGTATGCCTACTGGGATATGTATGAACATCCTCAAACCTTGCCGACACTTTCGGTAGGACTGGATTACTGGTGGTCGAATCCTAAAAAAGCGCAAGCGGTTGCAAATTATTTGCGCCGACAATAAATCATCAAAAGACGCCAAAGGAACCAAAACATGGGCACCTATATTATTAAGCGACTTTTACTCATTGTTCCGACCTTATTTCTGATTTTACTGATTAATTTTTTAGTGGTTCAAATTGCGCCAGGTGGCCCTGTTGAGCAGGCAATTCATCAGGCTGAAAATTTTCAGGGGATCAATCAAAGTGGTGGCGGTGAAACAGTCAGTATCTCATCTGATCGATCTTATCAGGGAGCTAGAGGTTTAAGCCCTGAAATGATTGAGCAGATAAAAGCCCAATATGGTTTCGATAAATCTGCGCCTGAACGCTTTTGGTTGATGTTAAAAGGTTATTTGACCTTAGATTTCGGCACCAGTTTTTTTAAGGATAAACCCGTTACCCAACTGTTATATGAAAAAATGCCAGTAACCATTTCGCTGGGGCTCTGGAGTACTTTGTTGATTTATTTAGTATCGATCCCCCTTGGGATTCGTAAAGCTAAACAACATGGTTTATTTTTTGATAAAGCAACATCGATCCTGCTGGCTGTTGGCTATGCTGTGCCGACTTTTGTATTTGGTGTATTACTGATTGTATTTTTTGCAGGCGGTTCATATTTTCACTGGTTCCCATTACAGGGTTTAGTCTCTGAGAATTTTCATCAACTTAGCTTTTTTGAGCAAGTTAAAGACTACTTTTGGCATATGACCTTGCCTTTGTTGACGATGGTGTTGGGCGGTTTTGCAGGCTTAACTTATTTGACCAAATATTCTTTTATGGAAGAACTGAATAAACAATATGTACTGGCAGCACGTTCAAAAGGATTAAGCGAAAATAGGGTGCTTTATGGTCATGTTTTCCGTAATGCTATGCTGATTGTGATTGCAGGTTTACCCGAAGCCCTCATTGGCATTTTCTTTGTCGGCAACTTGTTTATTGAAATTATTTTTAATCTGGATGGCGTGGGCTTACTCGGCTTTGAGGCAATTACCCAACGTGATTATCCTGTGATTTTTGGTACTTTATTTTTATTTACCTTGCTTGGTTTGGTTTTGAGGTTGATCAGTGATGTGTTGTATCAGGTGATCGATCCACGAATTAATTTTGAATCACGGGGAGCAAAATAATGTCCCCAATGATGCAGGCGCGTTTTAAACGTTTTAAACACAATCGGCTGGGTTTTACTTGTTTCATTCTGTTCGTATTGATTTTTATTTTGTCGTTGGGTGCAGAGTTTATAGCCAATGATAAACCGATTTTAGTCAAATACGATCAGTCTTATTATTTTCCAGTGATGAAATCCTACCCTGAAACGACCTTTGGCGGTGTGTTTGAAACCGAGGCAGATTATAAAGATCCAGCAGTTCAAAAATTAATTGATGATAAGGGGTGGGCAGTATGGCCGTTAATTCCATTTTCTTATCAAACTCCAAATTTGGATTTAGCAGTGCCTGTACCTTCACCACCAAGCCAGCAAAACTGGCTCGGAACAGATGATCAGGGGCGCGATGTATTGGCACGGATTCTTTATGGCTTACGTGTATCTTTAATCTTTGGTTTTGCGTTAACTTTTTTTGCCGCAGTGATCGGAATCATAGTTGGCGCGATACAAGGCTACTATGGTGGATGGATTGATCTGATTGGCCAACGCATTCTTGAGGTATGGGGTGGTTTACCTATGCTGTTTATGGTCATGATTTTGGTCAGTATGTTTACCCCAAGTGTGTATTGGTTGTTTCTGATTATGCTGTTGTTTGGCTGGCCAGCACTGGTTGGACTGGTTCGGGCAGAGTTTTTACGAGCAAGAAATTTTGATTATGTCCGTGCCGCGCGTGCTTTAGGGGTAAAAGACCGAACCATTATGTTTCGGCATATTTTACCCAATGCCATGAGTTCGAGTTTATCGCAGCTTCCTTTTATGCTCACCGCCAATATTACGGCACTCACCGCACTGGACTTTTTGGGCTATGGCTTACCACCTGATGCTGCTTCATTGGGTGAATTATTATTACAAGGTAAAAATAATTTAACCGCGCCGTGGTTAGCACTCTCAGGTTTTTTTAGTTTGGCTGTGGTGTTATCTCTTCTTATCTATGTTGGGGAGGCGACGCGTGATGCATTCGATCCAAGACGACAATAATCAAATGCAGCAAATGACTTGCCTGAAAGTAAGTGGCTTACATATTGAAAATGAAACGGGTCAAGTATTGGTTCAACAACTGGATTTTGAACTGAAACAGGGTGAAACCCTAGCAATCGTGGGAGAAAGTGGTTCAGGTAAATCCATCAGTAGTCTGGCGTTATTAGGCTTATTACCTCAGCATTTAAAAATAACGGGTCAAGCTTTATTTGAAGGTCAAGATCTATTGCACCTCAATCAAGCGCAGTATCGACAGATTCGCGGTCAAAAAATTGCCATGATTTTTCAGGAACCGATGACGGCATTAAATCCATTACATCGGGTGGAAAAAATCGTCGGTGAAACATTGCTGCTAAAAGGATGGTCAAAGCAGCAAGTTCGAAGCCGCGTACTGGAATTGTTGCATGATGTTGGAATCCCTGAGCCTGAAACTAAGCTGAGACGTTATCCTCATGAATTATCGGGTGGTCAGCGTCAACGGGTCATGATTGCGATGGCGTTGGCGCAAGAGCCTGAGATTTTAATTGCTGACGAACCCACCACTGCACTAGATGTCACGTTGCAGGCACAGATTTTAAATCTGCTTAAAACGTTGCAGCAAAAACGCAATATGGCCATGATTTTGATTAGTCACGATTTAAATCTGGTCAAACGCTATGCAGACCAAGTCATTGTCATGAACAAAGGTGGTGTCGAGGAGCAAGGGCAGGTCAATGATGTTTTTAATCATCCCAAAACCAGTTATACCCAACATTTGCTCAATCATGATTTCGGTCATGCATTAAAACTCCAGTCTGGGCAGCCATTACTTGAGCTGCAACAGCTTGAGGTCAAATTTCCAATTAAACAAGGGTTACTCAATCGAGTTAAGGATTATGTGGTTGCATTAGAACCGATGGATTTAACCCTTTCTCAGGGCGAGTCGATTGGGATTGTAGGGGAAAGTGGTTCGGGTAAAACCACACTTGCACTGGCAGTAACTCGCTTGATTGAGTGCGATGGGAAAATCATTTTATTGGGCAAAGACTTAAATCATTTAAAAGAAAATCAACTTCGCCCGTTACGCACAGATTTTCAAATTGTATTTCAGGACCCATTTAGCAGTTTAAATCCACGCATGACGGTGGCACAAATTATTGGTGAGGGACTCGTTCTCAAACACATTAAAGCAGATGAAATGGATGATTTGATTGACGATGCACTATTGAAAGTGGAATTGCCGATTGAATTTAAACAGCGTTATCCTCATGAGTTATCTGGTGGACAAAGGCAACGTATTGCTTTGGCACGCGCATTAATTTTGAAGCCTAAGTTGATTATCTTGGATGAGCCTACATCGGCATTGGATCGTACGACACAGCGTTCAATCGTCCAGTTATTGCGACGCTTACAGCAACAACAGCAGTTGAGCTATTTGTTTATTAGTCATGACTTACAAGTCGTCCGCGCTTTATGTCAGAAAGTTTTGGTATTGCGACATGCAAAAGTTATTGAATATCAAGATACTGAGCAACTTTTTTTAAAACCGCAATCTGAATATACCCGTCAGCTCATTGCTGCAAGCCAATATTAAACTTTTGCATATAATTGACATGTGGTATTGTCAATTTGCAAATACAGGATGACTTTAACTTCAATTTTTAATTCAAATTGGAAGAATAACTCCGATTTTTTAAAAGAGAAAAACATGACACAGATTGCCGATTCAATTCAAATCAGAAATACCACATTTAAAAATCGCTTAATTAAGGGAGCGATGAGTGAAGCATTGGCAAATGATGCAGGACAGCCGAATCAACTACATCTTGGGCTTTATGAAGCATGGGCGAAAGGAGGGCTGGGTTGTGCCATTACAGGCAATGTGATGGTCGATATTCGTGCTAAAAATGAGCCTGGCGTTGTTGTCGCTGAAAGTGAGCGTGATCTGGTTGAACTAAAAAAATGGGCAGATATTGGCAAGCAGTACGGAATGGTGCAGTTAATCCAGTTATCTCATCCGGGGCGTCAGTGTCCGAAAGGATTAAATAAAGAAACGGTGGCGCCTTCTGCTGTGCCATTTAGTCCTATGCTTGCTACCATGTTTGGAACGCCTCGTGAGCTTCGACAAGATGAGATCCTGGATATTATTCAGCGTTTTGCGAAAGCCGCAAGTATTTGTGAAAAAGCGGGTTTCGAGGGTGTACAGCTACACGGTGCACATGGTTATTTGATTAGTCAGTTTTTATCGCCATTGACCAATAAACGTCAGGATCAATGGGGCGGTTCGATTGAAAATCGTATGCGCTTCCTGCTTGAGATTTATAAAGCAGTACGTAAAGCGACTTCAGAAAACTTTATCATTTCAGTTAAACTTAATTCGGCTGACTTTCAACGCGGTGGCATTACTGAAGAAGATGTAATTACAGTATTTAAAGCCATTGATGTCGTTGGAATCGATTTAATTGAAATCTCTGGCGGAACCTATGAAGCCCCTGCGATGGCAGGTGCGAAATCAGAAAAACGTAAAGCCAGCACCATTGCGCGAGAAGCCTACTTTTTAGACTTTGCAGAAAAAATTCGTCAACAAGTTACATGTAAGCTGATGGTTACGGGTGGTTTTCGTACAGTGGCAGGCATGAATGCCGCTTTGCAAAGTGGTGCTTGTGATTTTATTGGTATTGCACGTCCATTTGCAGTTGAAACGGACTTAGCAAATCGTTTGATTGCAGGGCAGGATGTCAAATATGCAGTCAAACCAATTAAAACAGGATTACCATTTGTCGATAAAATGGCGATTATGGAAATTATTTGGTATGCGGCGCAATTTAGAAGTATTGGAAAAGGCAAAAAGCCAAATCCGAAACTATCGCCGCTTCTTGTATTTTTGAATTATGCGAAGGGTAATATCAAGGCTGTGATTAAAGGTCAGGTGAATTCACGCAAGTCTGCATAAATATATTGAATGGAAATAGGGATTCGTCAGAATCTCTATTTCCTCATGATCGATTTGATAGAAATAAAAAAGCCACTCGCATTATGCAGTGGCTTTTTTGGAATTTGGCGTCCCTACGGGGATTCGAACCCCGGTTACCGCCGTGAAAGGGCGATGTCCTAGGCCTCTAGACGATAGGGACTTATATGAGGCTGTATCTGAAATTGGCGTCCCTACGGGGATTCGAACCCCGGTTACCGCCGTGAAAGGGCGATGTCCTAGGCCTCTAGACGATAGGGACGTTTCAGAGGTGGGCGTATAGTAGGGTGATTTGAGGAGGGTGTCAAACGATTTTAATGATAAAAACAATAAAATAAGATTAAGCGTTTAAAATTAAATCAATGAGATGTAAATTTCAGCAGTTTTATCGATTTAGATCAAATGTATCACTGAAACTTGTAAATGAAGTGGGTAACAATCTCTCCATTTTAATAGGTAAAAGAGTGCACCCACTCAAATCATCATCAGCTATTTCATATTACTAGACATTAATTTCCACGATAGGTTGAATAGCCATAAGGGCTGATTAAGAGTGGAATATGATAATGATCAACAGCTCCATCAATCACAAATACAACGGGCACTTCAGGAAAAAATGAACGTTGATTATGTTCTCGAAACCAATCCCCAGTTTTGAATGTCACCCGATAAGTTCCTTTAGCTAAAGTTTTTTCATCTGGATAAAGTGCAGTGATACGTCCATTTTCATCGGTTTTACCCTGATTGATTTGCACCCACTTTTCACCTTGTTGAGCTTCAAGAACAACATTGACATCAGCAGATGGCAAACCATTTTCAAGATTAAGTACATGTACACTCAGTGGATTTTGAGCAAATACCAGACTCGAAGCGCTCAGGCTGAGTGCAAAAAGTGTTGTTTTATACACAGTTTTTCTCATAGAAATAACAAAGAATTTTATTTTATCGATTTATTTATCTCATTTTGATAGAAAATATGTAAAATTAACTGAAAAAAATAAGGCCATCTTCATTGAAATACAGGGATTTGGCCTCATGTAAGACCTGTATTGAGGTACAACGGTTTATTTAAACGAAAAAAATAATAAATTTAACGAATATTGCTGAGAAGATTTACTTTTACTATTTTCTGGCGAAATGTCGTTATCACTAGATATTACGTTGACTGAAATGCAATGAGAGTCGATACTCTCAGGGTTTTATTTAAGCAAATCGGTTCGTAGGAGAGGGTCACAAGCTCATTCCTCGCAACGCAATCCAAAGCAGGAGATATATATGGCTGGTGGAAAGTCAACAATCATTTACACACTGACCGATGAGGCGCCACTTTTAGCGACCTACTCACTGCTTCCAAT
The DNA here is from genome assembly GCF_003938865.1 of Acinetobacter sp. FDAARGOS_515. NCBI lineage: Bacteria > Pseudomonadati > Pseudomonadota > Gammaproteobacteria > Moraxellales > Moraxellaceae > Acinetobacter > Acinetobacter sp. FDAARGOS_515. The sequence goes on from NZ_RKIX01000003.1 coordinate 2,340,118, forward strand.
CATTGAGACTTTTACCAAGCCAGCTGGCATTGAGATCGACAAAAGCGATATCTCTGTGTCTGCACGCGTACTCGCAGAGTTCTCTGAATATTTAAAAGATGAGCAGAAAGTACCTAACAATCTTGCAGAACTTGGTCGTCTTACCCAAGATCCAGATACCAACATTATCAAGTTACCAAATATTAGTGCTTCAGTGGGTCAATTAACTGCATGTATTAAAGAGTTGCAGTCAAAAGGTTACGCAATTCCTGATTATCCTGAAAACCCAACCGCTGACGAAGAAAAAGCGATCAAAGCACGTTATAGCAAGTGTCTAGGTTCTGCGGTAAATCCTGTATTACGTGAAGGTAACTCCGACCGTCGTGCGCCTGCTGCGGTAAAAAACTACGCAAAAAAACATCCTCATTCAATGAGCGAATGGAAGCAATGGTCTCAAACGCATGTTTCACATATGGAAGAAGGCGACTTCTATCATGGTGAAAAATCATTGACACTGGACCGTGCGCGTAAAGTGAAAATGGAATTAATCACCAAAAGCGGTCAAAGCATTGTACTTAAACCTGAAGTCGCTTTGCTTGATGGTGAAATCATTGACTCTATGTTTATGAGCAAAAAAGCACTTTGCGACTTTTATGAGAAACAACTTGAAGATTGTCGTGAAGCGGGCATTTTATTCTCATTACACGTGAAAGCGACCATGATGAAGGTGTCACACCCGATCGTATTTGGTCACTGTGTCAAAATTTATTATAAAGACGCATTTGAAAAACACGGTAAGTTATTTGACGAATTAGGTATTAACGTCAATAACGGTATGGCAGGTCTTTACGAAAAAATCGAAACTTTGCCGACCTCATTGCGTGAAGAAATTATTGAAGATTTACATGCATGTCAGGAACACCGTCCTGCATTAGCAATGGTAGACTCAGCCAAAGGCATTACCAACTTCCATTCACCAAACGATATCATTGTTGATGCTTCTATGCCTGCCATGATTCGTGCGGGTGGAAAAATGTGGGGTGCAGATGGTAAGCAGTATGATGCTAAAGCGGTGATGCCAGAATCAACTTTCGCGCGTATTTATCAGGAAATGATTAATTTCTGTAAATGGCATGGTAACTTCGACCCACGTACCATGGGTACAGTGCCAAACGTAGGTTTGATGGCACAAAAAGCGGAAGAGTACGGTTCTCACGATAAAACCTTTGAAATTCCTGAAGCGGGTGTTGCCAATATTACTGACCTTGAAACAGGTGAAGTTTTACTGTCTCAAAATGTTGAAGAAGGCGATATCTGGCGCATGTGTCAGGTTAAAGATGCACCGATTCGTGATTGGGTAAAACTTGCTGTTACTCGTGCGCGTAACTCGGGTATGCCTGCTATTTTCTGGCTTGACCCATACCGTCCACACGAAAATGAATTGATCAAAAAAGTTGAAAAATACTTAAAAGATCATGACACGACTGGACTTGATATCGAGATTATGTCGCAAGTCCGTGCAATGCGTTACACGCTTGAACGTGTGGCACGTGGTTTGGATACGATTTCTGTTACGGGTAACATCTTGCGTGATTACTTAACAGACCTATTCCCAATTATGGAACTCGGTACTTCTGCGAAAATGTTGTCTATCGTTCCGTTAATGGCGGGCGGTGGTATGTACGAAACGGGTGCGGGTGGTTCAGCACCAAAACATGTACAGCAGTTGGTTGAAGAAAATCACTTGCGTTGGGATTCTTTAGGTGAGTTCCTTGCCCTTGCTGTTTCTCTTGAAGAGTTAGGCATTAAGGAAAATAACGAGCGTGCCAAGTTACTGGCTAAAACTTTAGATCAAGCAACGGGTAAATTACTGGACAACGATAAGTCTCCATCACGTCGTACTGGCGAGATTGATAACCGTGGTAGCCACTTCTATTTAGCATTGTACTGGGCTCAAGCACTTGCTGCTCAAGATGAAGATGCTGAGTTAAAAGCCAAGTTTGCACCACTTGCGAAAGCTTTGGCTGACAATGAAGATAAGATCGTTGCAGAGCTCGCAGCAGTTCAAGGTAAACCTGCTGATATCGGTGGTTACTATGCGGTTGATCCAGCGAAAGTGGAAGCAGTAATGCGTCCAAGTTCGACATTGAATGCCGCGCTAGAAACGATTTAAGTCAAAATAATACGGGTTATTTTACCCATATTGTGAAATAAACCGATGCAAAAGCATCGGTTTTTTATTCTAGAGAAATGTATTTTCTACAAACATTCATTAAAGCGGAGTGCGCATATTGGAATTCATTATGAAAATCGTATCGATCATCCTTAAACTCTAGAAATTCTAAGGCAGACCAAGGATAAAACATTTCTAGATAGTTTAAATATTTTTGTATAAGCTCCCAATTTTTCTCATCAAATTGCCCTTCAAGTAAAATTTGAAGTTGTTGTGTTTTTGAGCGTAACGGAACTGCTGTTTCTATAAGCTCTGCATACGTAACTTTATATTCTGACTCTTTTGTTTCTATTGAAAATGTATAGGTTAGAACATAGATTTTAGATGTAAACTGTCCATGTAAATCCCATATATCATTAATTAATCGTGAGATCAAAGATAGATTATGTTGTGTTTTCCAGTTAAGAACTAACACAGCAGCTGTTATTGCTGCGAATACTGTGGCTGCGCTACCTAATAATGATGTGATAAGAGAGATATTATTTTGATTTTCTATTTTTATTAAGAAGTTCCCAAACCAGATGTACAGTAGATTTATTAGTAAAAAAATTGAGATAAGTAGAAATGGTAAATAAGTTGAAATGAGTAATCTGATTATTTTAAATCGTATATTTTTAAGCATATTTTCAAACTCCACTAAATTTTAAAGCCCACTTATGGGCTTTAAAAATACTTAAATCTCAACGACCATTACGGTTACGACCACGCGGCGCTTTGGTATTTGGACGAGTGGTGCCATTGGTCTTGCGACGTGGTTTCTCATTTTCATCCATTTGCCAGATACGCTTAGTTCCTGACTTTTTCTTATTCGGATCTTTTTTATCACCTTCTTTGTGCTTATGCTGCATCGGTTTACCGCCTGTGCCGCCGGGTTTTTTAACATAAGAGCGCGAACGATAAGGTTTATCCTCTGGCACATCCTTAAAGTCAGGATAAAGTAGTGGTTCAATCTCAGTTTGTTCGCCGGGTTGAAGACCTAGTCGAACCAAATCAATCGAACCAATTTTTGTCCGAATCAAGCGTAAAGTTGGAAAACCAACAGTAGCCGTCATACGACGTACCTGACGATTGCGCCCTTCACAAATTGAAATTTCAACCCAAGAGGTAGGAATATTGGCACGAAAGCGTACAGGCGGGTTACGTTCCCAAAGCCAATCTGGCTCTGAAACTTTAATCGCAGTGGCAGGTAAGGTGAGACCATCAGCCAGCTCTACGCCTTTACGTAATTGTTGCAACGCTTCTTCAGTGATATCTCCATCCACCTGAACCAGATAGGTTTTATATTTTTTATTACTTGGATGAGTAATGAACTGATTTAAACCGCCATGATCAGTTAAAAACATCAATCCTTCTGAATCTAAATCCAAACGTCCTGCAATACGTAATTCAGGATCATGAATAAAACTTGAAACAGTTAAATGCGCAGTATCTTCCCGAAACTGGGATAAGACATCATAAGGCTTGTTAAAAACAACAATTTTCATATCAATAAACTACTTTGGTTATTGGTCATCACCGTTAATAAAAGGTTTTTATTTAATGGAGAAATGTAGTTATTCAACCTTAAAATCTCAAAAAAACCTGTTTTGGATTAGACTATTAGCGATTAAAAAATAAACTTTAACGTATGTCCTCAGTGGCACACGTGATTCGCCAGTTTAAAAAGGGAGAACCTAGACAATGGGTTATCAAAAGATCGTGGTTCCAGCGGATGGTGACAAAATCACAGTCAATGCAGACTTATCACTTAATGTTCCAAACCATCCAATCATTCCTTTCATTGAGGGTGACGGTATTGGTGTGGATATTACACCAGCTATGAAGGCAGTGGTAGATGCTGCTGTGCTAAAAGCGTATGGTGGCAAGCGTTCAATCGAATGGATGGAAGTATACTGCGGCGAGAAAGCAAATACTATTTATGGCACGTATATGCCCGAAGAAACTTTTGAAGCATTACGTGAATATGTCGTTTCTATCAAAGGTCCACTCACGACACCTGTAGGGGGCGGTATTCGCTCACTGAATGTTGCTTTGCGTCAGGAATTGGATTTGTATGTCTGTATTCGACCTGTTCGCTGGTTTAAAGGGGTTCCGAGTCCTGTTCAACATCCCGAACACACCAATATGGTGATCTTTCGTGAAAATTCAGAAGATATCTATGCAGGGATTGAATGGAAAACTGACTCGCCTGAAGCCAAAAAAATAATTAAGTTTCTTGAAGAAGAAATGGGCGTGACCAAAATTCGTTTCCCTGAAAGTTGTGGTATTGGGGTTAAACCTGTATCTAAAGAAGGTACACAGCGTCTCGTGCGCAAAGCGATTCAGTTTGCGATTGATCATGATAAACCAAATGTCACTTTGGTACACAAAGGCAACATCATGAAATATACCGAAGGTGCATTTAAAGAATGGGGCTATGAACTTGCCATTGAGCGCTTTGGTGGTGAACTCATTGATGGCGGACCTTGGGTAAAAATTAAAAATCCTAAAACTGGCAAAGACATTATTATTAAAGACGTGATAGCTGATGCTTTTCTGCAACAAATTTTGTTACGTCCTAGCGATTATTCTGTGATTGCAACCTTAAATCTAAATGGCGATTATATTTCCGATGCCTTAGCTGCTGAAGTGGGTGGGATTGGAATTGCGCCAGGTGCAAATATTGGCGGAGCTGTTGCGGTTTATGAAGCAACGCATGGCACAGCGCCGAAATATGCAGGTCAGGATAAAGTCAATCCGGGTTCGATTATTCTTTCGGCTGAAATGATGTTACGTGATATGGGTTGGACAGAAGCTGCGGATTTAATTATCAAAGGGATTTCTGCTGCAATTGCTGCAAAAACCGTAACCTATGATTTTGAACGACTCATGCAAGGCGCAACACTATTGCGTTGTTCTGAATTTGCACAAGCGATTATTCAGCATATGGATGATGAATAGTTTGAAAATAACCTCTCATCCTAGAGAGGTTAATTTTTTGGACTTCATCATGTGTTGAAATAGTAGACTTCTTTCATCATTGTTTAACCCCCCCTTTATTTTTCTCCCATAGAGCAAATTAAAAGGGAAGAATGAAAGAAGTTGAGTATTGGATGCTAAATAAATCAGTCATGTTATATTTTAACAAATTCATTTAAATAAAATACTTAGAAGTAAAAACTATAAACATAGGCGTTACTGTCTAACCAATTAAATCATGAGGGGCTAGTTTCGTAACAGCTATCTATGCTCCAATATTACCAACGATTTTTGTCAACTTTCAGGTGTCTGTATGAACTGGCCCTTGCTGATCAATATTATTATTTTTATTGGATTAATTATTTTACAGACGCGGACGCATAAAACTCACTGGAGTTTGTCAAAAAAAGTCCTCGCAGGTTTGTTGCTGGGTGTGTTGTTTGGATTGAGTTTACAACTGGTGTATGGTGAGTCGAGTCCAGTGATTAGCGCATCCATGCAATGGTTTAATATCGTGGGTAATGGCTACGTCAAACTGTTGCAAATGGTAGTGATGCCTTTGGTTTTTATCTCGATTTTAGGGGCTGTGGCTAAACTGCATAATGCCAGTTCGTTGGGCAAAATTAGTTTTTATACCATTGGGATTTTGTTGTTTACTACGGCAATAGCCGCTTTTGTCGGTGTCGGCGTAACCCATTTATTTGGCTTAACAGCTGATGGTTTGGTGCAAGGCACACAGGAAACAGCCCGATTATCAGCACTACATAGTGATTATATCGCTAAAGTCACGGATTTAAATGTACCACAGTTATTGTTGTCATTTATTCCTACCAATCCTTTTGCAGATTTAACGGGTGCAAATCCGACATCCATTATTAGTGTAGTGATCTTTGCTGCTTTCTTAGGGGTGGCAGCATTAAAGCTGCTAAAAGATGAGCCAGAAAAAGGACAACGTGTATTACGCGGAATCGAATCTTTACAAGGTTGGATTATGAAGCTCGTACGTTTGGTCATGACTTTAACCCCTTATGGTGTATTTGCGCTCATGACCAAAGTCGTTGCAGGCTCAAATATGGCGGATATTTTAAAGCTGGGTGGATTTTTGATTGCGTCTTATCTGGGTTTAGCGATTATGTTTGCAGTACACGGCATTTTATTATCGCTATCAGGGATTAATCCACTCCGCTTCTTTAAAAAAGTCTGGCCAGTTTTAACCTTTGCATTTACCAGTCGTTCCAGTGCGGCAAGTATTCCTTTAAATATTGAAGCACAAACGCAGCGTTTAGGTGTACCTGAGTCAATTGCCAGTTTTTCAGCATCTTTTGGTGCGACCATAGGTCAAAATGGTTGTGCAGGTTTGTATCCTGCGATGCTGGCAACGATGGTTGCACCAACTTTAGGAATTAATACTTTTGATCCTCTATGGATTGCAACGTTGATTTTGGTTGTCACTTTAAGTTCGATTGGTGTCGCAGGGGTGGGTGGTGGTGCAACGTTCGCGGCATTGATTGTATTGCCTGCCATGGGTTTGCCTGTGACTTTGGTTGCACTTTTGATCTCGATTGAACCGTTAATTGATATGGGACGTACCGCATTAAATGTGAATGGTTCAATGACCGCAGGTACCATCACCAGTCAATTGATGCATCAAACCAATAAAGATATTTTAAACAGTGACGATGATTCTAAGCTGAGTCATGGTTAAATTCAAAATTTAAAACAAGGAAAAATCTAGAATGAAAATGTATCAGGTCGATGCTTTTACCCTGCAATTATTCAAAGGAAATCCTGCTGCGGTTTTGGTGGTAGAAGCTTGGCCTGATGAAGCACTCATGCAATCGATTGCTTTTGAAAATAATCTATCTGAAACGGCGTTTGTCAAAAAACTTGATGATGAAAACTATGCGATTCGTTGGTTTTCACCGTCGGATGAAGTGGCTTTTTGCGGTCATGCAACCCTTGCAAGTGCATTTGTACTATTTAGAAATTACACACAGGCAACAACGCTACAATTCCATGTTAAAGATTTAGGCATTTTTATCGTGACTCAAGCGGAAGATGGCAAAATCTTGATGAATTTTCCAATTCGCCGTGCTGAAAAGTTGAGTGAGTATCCTGCTATTTTAGATGAAGCATTGTCAAAACCATTTAAAGCGGTATATGCCAATCCGCAAGCTTATATTGTGCAGTACGAAAGCGTACAGGATGTCTTGGATGAACAACCTGATTTAGTCAAACTCAAGACATTGGGTAAAATGCGTACTGCAATTACAAGTTCAACACTGGATGTTGCGATCACCGCATCGGATAGTATCGAATATGACTGTGTATCACGTTATTTTGCACCTGCGATTGGTATCGATGAAGATCCAGTCACAGGTTCAATTCATACCGCAATTGTCCCTTTGTGGGCAGATCAATTGAATAAAACTGAGCTGATTGCTTATCAAGCTTCAAAACGAGGTGGTGTGTTATATAGTCGTCTTTTAGAAAATGATCGAATTGAAATAGCGGGATATGCGGTGTTATATATGCAAAGTGAGATCGAAGTTCATGCATTATAAAAATACATTCTTTTTTCAAGTGGAATAAATTACTGCCACGCGTTAAGCTTATTTTCATGTCGTCAAATCATAATCGCGATATATTTCCACTATTAATACAATAGCTATAGACGCAAGTATTTATGAAAGTTTTCCCGTCCTCTGAGTACACACAGATCATTCGTTACACAGCGTACTGGGTGGTTGCTTCTGTGATGATTGGGTTAATTTCAGGCTTGTCATCCAGTCTTATTTTTGTCTGCTTTGATCTTGCCAATCAAACTCGAATCAGCTATCCATGGTTGGTCTATTTCTTGCCGTTTATTGGCTTATTGATTGGATATTTGTTTTATTACTATGGGACGCCGATTGAGAAGGGAACTCATTTGCTGATTGATGAAATTCATCACCCTCGGGCTTTTATTCCCAAACGAATGACACCTCTGGTTTTTTTTACAGCAATCTTGACGCAAATTTTTGGCGGTTCTGCTGGACGCGAAGCACCTGCGGTACAACTATCGGGTGCGTTGACCGATCATATTACCCAAGCGTTTAGAGTGCCTGGAGATAACCGAAAAATATTTCTGATTGCCAGTATTGGTTCAGGTTTTGCGGCTATTTTTGGGCTGCCATTGGCTGGGGCAATCTATGGTTTAGAAATTACTGCATTAGGCAAATTGCGTTATTCTGCGGTGTTTCCTTGTTTTGTTTCTGCACTGGTTGCCTCGCAGATTCCTGAATTATTTCATATTAGTCATCCTCATCAGTATTATGTTGTTTCGAGTTTCCCAGATTTAAATTTCACTACTATCTCAAGCCTTATTGTCGCGGGATTATTATTTGGATTTGTGGCTCGCATTTTTATTGCTTCTATTTTATTCGTCAGTAAACAACTCAATCATTACGTGCGCTTTATGCCATTTAGACCGATGGTGGGCGGTATTTTAATTATGTTGATGACGATTATCGTGGGGCATCAAAAATTTAATGGTCTAGGTGTTGGCAGTATTATCTCCTCGTTTTATATCGATTTACCCGTAACCGATTTTCTCGGAAAAATCATTTTTACCGCAACCACCCTCGGTTCAGGTTTTAAAGGTGGGGAGATTACGCCACTATTTTTTGTTGGTACAACTTTTGGCAACGCCTTAGGTCAGTTTTTACCTTTACCGATTTCATTGCTTGCAGGTTTGGGTTTAGTGAGTTTATTTGCTGGTGCAAGTAAAGCACCACTGACGTCTATTGTACTGGCAATTGAGTTATTTGGAGCAGATATCGCGCAGTACGCAGTCATTACCTGTTTGTTGGCTTATTTGTTTTCTGGAAATTGTGGTCTATATATCCAGCAAAATTTAAAATTACGTGGTGAAGAGTAACCGCGTTTTCAAAACTTCACTATAAAAATATTGTGGATTTTCATACTATAACGGCGTTCAAATAATTCATATGACTTAATTAATTTTTGGAATTTTTATGTTAATGCGGTTTAAACAACTTACTCTTTCGTTGTGTTTTCTTGGTTTAAGCACAACTGCTTGGTCACAAACCGTATTGGTCAAAAGTGAAAAGAATATCGAAGAATATAAGCTGGATAATGGTTTTCGGGTCGTTCTTGCCCCAAACAATAAAGAAAATAAAGTCTTTGTAAACACCATTTATTTTACAGGTTCTTTAAATGATCCAAAAGGCAAGGGAGGACTGGCGCATCTTTTGGAACATCTGGCATTTAAAGGCACGCAGGATGTCAAAGGGGATGAGTTTCAACGTAGGCTTGATCAGTACACACTCATGACCAATGCCAGTACAGAATATTATTCTACACGTTATACCAATCTTGTGCGTCCAGAGCCACAAGCCTTAAATGAAATTCTATATTTAGAATCACAACGAATGGATAAATTGGTATTACAGAAAAAATTTGTACCTTCTGAGATTGAAATCGTCAAACGAGAACGTGAAATCCGCATGGATCAGCCATTTTCAGTGCTGATGGATCAAATGTTTAAAGCGGCGTATGGCAATCAATATTTGGGTCGCTTACCGATTGGTGATTTACCCGAGCTCAAATCGATTCAACTGGATGAAGTCAATAAGTTTTATCGAACATGGTATGCACCTAATAATGCTGTAATGGTCATTTCAGGGAAATTTGACAAAGCAGAAGTGTTGAAGAATATCGATAAAAACTTTAGCCCAATTGCTGCACGTACGATTCCTGCCAGTGTACAAGTGCCAAAACTGGATTCAAGTAAAATCAATCCACGCAACTTTTTAGTTCAAAAGGGCAGTGATTTGGCCAAGTTTCATATTTATATGAATGGACAAAATCAGAAAATCCAACCTGCATTGGCACTTTCGCCGTTACTTTATACCATGCAACCGAGTGGACATTTATATCAGGGATTAGTTGAAACGGGGATTAGTACCGCAGTTCAATCGACCACATGGTTAGATCAGGATTTTAACCTTGTGTTTTTAGGTGCAATTTATGCACCGAATAATGATGAGAAAAAAGTTGAATCTACCCTGATTTCTCAGGTGGAAAATGGCAAAGCATTTGACGACACTGAGTTAAAACGTGTCAAAACTCTGATGCAAAATCAGGCCGATCTGATCATGAATGACGCAACTGCTTTGGGTTCGCGTTTGAGTGATTATATTGTCTCCTCAAAAGGTAATTGGGGGCAATATTTTAATGATCTGGATGCGGTGCAGAAACTCAATGTGAATGAGGTTAATCAAACTTTTAAACAGTTTTTAACGCCTGAACATCGTATTGCGGGGGATATTAAACCCACCCCAGAAGAACAGAAAAAGGCACTGGAACAAAAAAAGCAGCAGGAAAAACCAAAAACGCTAGATCAACAACAAGCTGCTGAAGAACCTTTAAAAGATGCCAGTATCTATAAGCAGGAAGTCAGTCAATATGTAAAATCATCAGCAGATTATTTACAAAATACTGAGAAAAAAATTCAACGTGGCAAACTTAAAAACGGTATGCAATATGCGTTGTTCCCAACACAAACCCGAGATGATCGTGTTTATGCTACGATCACGCTTGATTTTGGTACGGAAAAATCTCTATTTGATAAAGGTACAGTGCTGGATTTAACTTCTTATTTGTTGCTGCGTGGTTCAGACAAATATACTTTACAGCAAGTTGCTGATAAATCGATTGAAGCGGGCGGTGCTGCGACAGCGACCAGTGCAGATAATGGGATGACCATTAATATTCAAGCGCGTAAAGACAAATTTGAAGACTTTTTTAAATTTGTGGTCGAGGTGATGAAACATCCAAGTTTTGAGCAAACCCAGTTTGATTTGATTAAGTCACAAAGCTTGGCCAGTCTGGATCGTCCATATACTGAACCTGAGACTGTAGCTGCTTTGAATTTGGCACGACTTATTGAAATTTATCAACCGGGCGATTTGCGTTACCACTTTGAACCTGAGTTTGCTAAAAAACAGCTCAATCAAGCGATGCAGGCACAAGTCAAACAGCTTTATAATCAATTCTTTGCCATGAATCATGCTCAAATTGCAATCACAGGCGATTTTGATGCTAAAAAAATGCAGCAATTCATCGCTCAATCATTTGGTTCTTGGTCAAGTTCACAGCCTTATCAGAAAATTTTATCGACAGATACAGATTATCCTGCTCAAAAAGTACATGCCTTGTCTGAACAACGCGAATTTGGAAACTATCAAAGTATTTTGACTTTCCCGGTGGGGGTGGATCATCCCGATGCACCTGCGTTGATTGTCTTTACCAATATTTTAGGTCAATCACAATTATCTTCACGTTTAGGGCAGGAGCTTCGTGAGAAAAATGCGCTGGTTTATGGCTTTGGTAGCGATTTGCAATTGGATAGTGACACCAATGTGGGTGCATTAACCATTGAAGCTAACTATACTGCAGGGCGTAGTGAGCAAGTTTCTCAAACGGTGCATCATGTCTTGCAAAATTTATTGCAAAATGGAGTCACCGAACAAGAATTAGAATCTGCCAAGGCTGATATTTTGAAAAAACGAGTCACCACATTAGAAGATGAACGCAGTATTCACCGTATGCTGAATAGTCAGTTAGAACGTGGTAAAAATATGCTGGATCGAGGACAACGTGATCGAGATATTGCCAAGTTAAGCAAGGCGGATATTGATGCTGTGATTAAAAAATACATCAAGCTCGATCACTTTGTTGAAGTCATGGCTGATCAATATGGTCAAACTGCAAAGAAACCTTAAAACTTAGTTGTTCAATGGGCTGCCCAATCCATCTGCCTAAGTTTTAGGAGTAGATGATTTGGCAGCTTTTTTATAAATGCGGATTTGGATTTGACTCAATAGTAAAAAAAAGGCTATGTTAATTTTGTTGAAAATATAAAAGTTCAAAATAAAGGTAAAATCATGTTGAATAAAAGCACAAGATCGTTCGTTATCATTGCATTAATTACATTATTGGGCAGTCCAGCCCTTGTTTTAGCCAGCACAGAAACCAGTACAGTTCGCAGTCAAAATGGGAGCTTGGTTTATCTTGGGGATAGTTATGCTAATCTAATGCAAAAAATGCAGCAAGCGCCCGTTTCTCAGCGCAGTTATGAGTGGGAAGAAAATCGCAAAAAATTAACCGCAGTCGATTATATCTATTTGATTGATAATACCTATTATACGGTGACGGTGGTGAATAATGTCGTTAAAAAAATTGTTTGGGATCGTAAAATTGATCACTAAATTTTATAGACTTCTTTCATCACTGTTTAGATTGTCTTTATTTTCTCCCAAACAAAGAAATAAAAGAACTGATGAAAGAAATCTTAAGATAAAAGACATAAAAAAAGCCCGCAAGGGCTTTTTCTCAATGGTTGTGATCGTGTTTATGATCATGCTTATGCGTATGAAATTCTTCATTTTCACGAAAGCGTAAATAGTTATCAAACTGTTCGCAATACTCGTCATAATTATCTTCAAGCATCATTTGGAACTGTTGCAAAACATACGACATCACTTGTTGTTTGGCATCACGCATTTCATTGCCATCTTTAAAGTTATTGGCAGCAACCCAAGTATTAAAACGCGCTGTTCCAAATAACATGGCTGCACTGACCTGACCGCGAACTTCGGCAGGATTTGGTTTTTCACCCTTCTTAGGGCGGCAAAACTCATTGGCAAGTTTAATAAACTCATCAGCACGCTCAAAAAAAACTGCATTTAAAGCTTCTTCTTCAGTGATATCAGTGGCATCAATTTTTTGAGACATGGCTTTTTCCAACACAAACGAATGCAGCTATTATACGTGAAAGCCTTGCATAAACTAAACCTTTGATCTAGGCTTAAAATAGCCTAAGTAAATTTAAAGCAGGTGCTTTATGCAAGATGCAATTGCCATTCAACGTTTAAAAACGGACATTGCTGTATTGCGTCAGCATAGTTGGCCACCTGAACATTTGGAGCATGTCGAAGGTTTACCTATTTATTATGGTTTGCAAAATGGAGTTGAACAATATTATCTTGAATGGAAAGAATTGATTGAAAGGGCACAAGCGCTCTGCCAGCCTTTTATGCAAGATGAAGTCTTAGATGCAATTCATTTACCTAGCCATTTAAATTTACCACTATTATTCTTTCATGTTGATCGGATTCGGATTAATAAAACTCGGGCAAAAGAATCCAAGACCTTTAGAGGTGTTGCCAGCTTAATCGAAAAATGTGGACAGTTTGACTCAGATCAAATTTTTGCCATGCAACAATGGCTGGAAAGCGGTGACACTGCCGCTTTAGTGGCACATCGCGAATTTATTGATTTAAGAACTTATGTTTTTCAGCATGGGCAAAGTGACTATACCCGTACCCGATTTTATGTAAATGGTATTATTCTAGGCGTTGAACCGCATTTTAAACTGGTCGATGCTCGTGAAAAGCCAAGAAAACAACGTAGTGATAGTTATCAAGACCCAATTGCAGACAATGGCGTCTGGAAAGTCTTTGCTAAGCATCGTTAATATAAACATGAGATCTAAGCCTAAAACATAGATCTCATTAACTTACCAAAACACTTTAATGTCTGCCAATTTCTTCAATGCTTGTTCGGACTCATGTAAAAGTTGCTGCTGTTTCGCTTTACTCCAACCCACGGCAAACCAGTATTCAGCTTGTTGATCGGCAGATTGACTAAAGACCTGCTCAGTCACGTGTAAATCGTTATATAAACCAAGTTTGTCTTGAACAGCTTGCAATTGTTTTAGATATTTTTTTACCGATTTTCCATCATATAAGCTTGAAACAAACTCAATGCAATAACGTAATCGTTTACACCGTTTACGGGTACGATGTCTTGCTTCAACTTCAAGTTGACTAAAATGATCAGCATCATGAATGATGTTCTGATGCAATTGGTTCAATGACTTCTCGATTTTTTTCTTGAGTTTTGATGATTCTTTATGATTTGTTTGCTCGTGATAACTAAATGCTAAAAGTTGTAGCAGTAAACACATGGTTTCTGTTTTTTGAAAAAGTAGATGAAGCTGTTCATCTATTATTGCCGTTTCAGGTAAATTTTGAAAAGGTGCGTCTGCTTTTAATAATTCAGGCAATATTTCATCCCGAACCACATCTAAATCACGAGTTGTACCAAGCGCCTGAAAAATTTGCTTAAGCTGCGGCTCCCATAAAGGATCAATATCCTCTGACCAAGATTTAAAACTTTTAAAAATACTACGCATACGTCGAATCGCGATACGTGCCTGATGAATGTGTTCAGGATCAGCAACTCCATCTGCAATCACTGCGACATTGGGTAATAACTGTTGCAATGTATTTGACACCATTTTTCGTATGGCTGTATCTGGGGAATCTTTTTTACTTAATATCAAACTTTTGGCTTTCACCGCAGAAGATGCTTTTTGTTGAACTGACAATAAATTACCCCGTTCAGCCTTACTACGCACATCGAGCCAAAGCTGATATTTTTTCACCCAGTCTTGGGTAAATAAAATCAATTGTTCGGGTGAACCTTGCTTTAACTCAAACTCAACTTCGCAAATTTTTTCGGATAGCTCTGCTGCGGAAACGATACCATCATCCAGACAAACTTCAATGTCTGTTTCATCAATGGAAAAAATTTTAAAAGTACGCTGAACATCTGTTTTAAATTGCAACATTAACTGCTGTTGTTCACCTAATACTTGGTCAAGTAAATCCTTAACAACTTTATTTTCCGAAAATAGCTCAAGATTTAATTCGGGTTCAACATCACATTGACCTAAATGAACTTCATGTTCAATGCGTTCCAAATGGTTTTTACCCGAAGCTTTAAAAGTTTGTACCCAATGATCACCTTCCTGACGTAACCGAATAGCCATATGATTTTGCGCAAGTAAACGTTCTGTCGTGTCATAGTACTTGGCTTGTAAACGAATTTTTTGGGCAGTTTTGGGCTTTAGTGCTTGCAATACACTTTTTTTCTTACTCTCAGGAAGCTGAAATTTTAGTTCAATTTCGACCATGAGCTTACTCCTAAAACTTCTTTAAATTTTAATGGTTTAATTTTGCTTAAGCATAACATTAAAAGCTGTTTTGAAATTGTAAGATTTCATGAAGTTAGCTTTGATCGTTGTATATCAGAATACATCTAACATGTTCTATTACTCCATTTCATATTACTGGAAAACAGGCTTTTTAAAGATTGAGCTTTCAGGTAAAGTGAGGAATAAATAGTCTCAGGATGATGACCATGAATGCGCCAGTAAAATTGCAAAAAAATTCCAACAGCAATCTAAATATTCAATTACCCATTAAAAATTATCAGGAATTTTATCACTTCTATCTCACTGAACATCGCAATATTTTAAGCCGTCGTTTACATGTTGCGGGAAGTAGTGTAGGGCTCTATTTTTTGAGTAAAGCCATTCGTAAACGCAAACCAAAGTATATCGCTTATGGATTACTTTCAGGTTATGCCTGTGCGTGGATTGGACATTTTGTTTTTGAAAAAAATAAACCTGCCAGTTTTAAGCAGCCACTTTATAGTTTTATTTCAGACTGGAAAATGTTTTCAGATGTGGTTCGAGGCCAACTCAGTTTAAAAGACCGAAACTTGGATAAAATTAATAGTTGATTCTCATTCAATTATTTATAGAAATCACCTAATCGGTGATTTTTTTAACAACGGTTTTTATCAAATGGAAAAATATTTGTAACTGGTTGTTATATTCGTCACATTTTTTTATTTTAAGAGAAAAATAACTTAATTATTCAAATATATTTTCTTGAAATTAGAGTGAAAACTCTAATAACCTACACAGGGTTTTAGAAAGGGGTTCTTAAACCAGAAAAATAATGAATGTTTTTATGGATATTTAAGAGTCATGAAAAAGTTATTGAAAACGGTGGTACCGACAGTATTTCTTTTATCTACACATTTAGCTTATGCCGATAGTGGAGAGTTTAAGCGTTGGGCCGTTTCAGCAGGTTGGTTACATGTTATGCCACAAGGGAAGGCCAATACGACACATATTAATACTGCTGTTGAGGAGGGTGGCGCGTATAAGGTTGGTGATATTCAAGCTTCGGATTTAACTAAATATGGAACTAATTTTCAGGAAAAATATGATGCTATAAAACCAGGCTTTATTAAAGCTGTAGTAGATGGTTCTATAAAAAATGGTACCTTAGGAAAGGCCTACAGTGGAAGTGCAAATGTTAATGGGAATTACTGAGTGGACAAATAATGCTGGTTTAGAGGCTGATGACGTAGATACACTCGGTTTAACTTTAAACTATTTTATTAATGATAATGTGTCCTTGCAGCTTATCGGCGGTGTGCCTCCAAAAGTAGATATTGATGGGAAAGGACAGATTGTAGCTAGCGTATCTGCTGATGCTTTTGGCACGACAGGTAAAGTATTCGATGGTCTTCATTTAGAAAAAGATATCTTAATCACAGATCTTGATGCGCACGGCAAAGCAGCAGAAGTTCGTGCCTGGACGCCAGCACTTACAGCGCAATATCATTTTGGTAAATCTGGTGTCAATAAATTAAGACCATATGTGGGTGCAGGGATTGTTTATGGATATTTTGATAAAATCAAATTGAATGGTGGTGTTGAGCAAGATTTGGTTAATGCAGGCCATATGGTACAAAATGTTCTGGATGGTAAATCGGGTGAAGCTTTACAAAACTCAGGAAAATCATCGGCTGATCCGCATGTAAAAGTTGATACAGATGATGCTTTTGGTGCTGTTCTTACAGCTGGATTTACCTATGATTTCAATGACCGCTGGTTTTCTACTATGTCTTTGACGTATATGCCGAACTTTAATAACAAAGCAACGATTAGTCTGACAGATAGTAAAACGGGTAAAGAGCTAATACATGCAACGACCAAAGTTGATCTTGATCCGCTTATTACTTATGTTGGTGTTGGTTATCGTTTCTAAGAGCGGAGCAAGGGCGAATAGTATATAGACTATTCGCCTTTCAAATGTATAGACTATGAAAGCGTAGGTTTATATTTATAAAAATAATTGTAATAAATTCATGCAATTATAAGAAATGAACTGGTTAAGTTATAAATCTGTATTGATCTTTTAAGTATTTATTCTAATAATTGTCAAACAATAAGGTTTGGACGCCTTAGACCTTATCGTATTTACGACAAATTGATAGGATTTCCCATGAGAAAATTAACAACAGCACTCCTACCAGTAGCATTACTTGCTACAAGCTTTGCAACACACGCAGCAACTTCTGACGGTAAAACTATTGGGGTTTCAGCAGGCTGGATGCACATCATGCCTCAAGGTGAGAAACAAGGTGTTGCAGGAAGTTTAAATTTAGGTTCAAAAATCTCAACTTCTGATCCAGATGCAGGCTTTGAGATTGACGATGCTGATACTGGCGCAATTCTGTTTGATTACTATGTAAATGATAATGTATCTTTAGAATTTGTGGGTGGCTATCCACCGAAAATGAAAATTGATGGAAAAGGCACAATTCTAAAAAGTATTAGTCTAGGCAATAATACACTTGCAGGTCCATCAGTAAATCTTGGAAATATTGGTGAAGTAGGGGATGTGGATGCATATACACCTGCATTATTGGCTAAGTATCAGTTTGGGACTGTAAATAGTAAATTTCGTCCATTTGTTGGCGCAGGTATCATGTATGCTCATTTCTCAAATTTCAAACTTAATGGCTCAGTCAATCCTGCTCTAAATGCTTCTATGACGAGTTATCTAGGTACTCCAAGTGGTCAGGCAGTTTCAGGATATTTAGCATTGACTAATCCACAAGTGGCTAAAGCAATTGCAGCAGCGGGTGGTAATTTCGGTTTAGCTGTATCAAAAGTTGATATTGATGATGCGGTTGCTCCAATTGCAACCATTGGAGCAGACTATAATTTTAATAAAGACTGGTTTGCGACAGCTTCTGTCTCTTATGCACATCTTCAAACAACTGCTAAATTAGATATTACCTCTAGCACTTTAGGTGGTGCGAAAGTTGTATCAGGTCAAAGTGAAATTGAAATCAATCCAATCGTGACTTACGTGGGTATCGGTTACCGCTTCTAATACTTTAAGTATAAAAAGACCTCGATTTATCGAGGTTTTTTATGGGAAAAAATTAAAAATAGATTGGACTTTCACATTATTTAATCATGATTTTTGCTATAGTGGTGCAGTTTATTATCCAGATAAGAGTAGTTAAATGTTAGAAGCTCATCATCGTAAAGCATTATTTTTTATGGGATTGGGATTATTTTTTCTATTTTTTCTTATTGGAATGGCTTTTTGGGCAGCAAAAAGCGATGCAGAAAATCAACGTCAATATCAGCAACAACGCGCAGAAATCGCCAAAAAATATAATCAGTCTGATGCTGAGTAAAACACAGTTTTATCAGCTTAAAATCTGAATGATTACAAAATGTCTTTATGTAATTGACGAATATTAGGAATTTCTGTGTAGCGTAATACATGGTATCCAGCTTCTTTAAACATCTTGTCGCGCACTCGATCTTCTTCTACTTTTTCCAAATGACTGGGGTCGTCGAGTTCTATGACCGCGATCACTTCAAGCGCATCATTTAAAATGACAAAATCTGTGACTTTTCGATTAAATTTACGTCTAATTTTATAGTGATTACTGGTAATCAAAGCACTAAAAGCGACTTGAGCCAGAACATGATGATTGGGAAAAGCATGTTTCAACCGATGAAACATTTTTGATTCAAAAGGCGTGATTGGAGCGCGAGCAAAAAATTGTTGCCTGGAAAATAAAAATGATTTAAAGCAAGCAATTAGAAGCAATAGACTGGATATACAGCCTAAACTTAAAAAGAATATTTGAGATGAACTCAACACACTTTGCCTATACTCAAAAGAAAACCCACTCTAAATAGAGTGGGTTAAAAATTTGGCTCTCCCACCTGGGCTCGAACCAGGGACCTGCGGATTAACAGTCCGTCGCTCTACCGACTGAGCTATGGGAGAATCTGGAGTAGGATTCTAAAAGGCAATCGATTTTCGGTCAAGCCTTAATAAGCTGAAATTATTAAAAAAAGTTTAACTGATTTAAAAATAGTCAGATACTAGTTGCTTAGCTTTATTTTCAGATTTTTTTATTTAATCAAAACAATAGACTTCTTTCATGATTCTTAGATTAGCGTTTGAAATGCAACGCCATGTTGTTGCCATAATACCTGACTCGGACTTATAAAAGACGTCTAATATTAATTCGAATCTGTTTATGATAATTTGCAAGTGTTATACAATATTTTTGCGTTTTAAGATTAAATTTGAATTTTTATTGTATTTTATTATTTTAGGTGCAATTTAATTGCGTTTTATCGGTGCAAACGCTTATTATTGCTGCTTAATTATAGTATCAACTCATTTATTGTGGTTTTCATTCAACTGATGTTGAATTTAATTGAAAACACAATAAATTTCAATTGGGTAAAGACCTGATATGAATGATTCACTTGATGAATATGATTTTAAAATCTTGCAGCATTTGCAATGTAATGGTCGATTAAGCAATCAGGAATTGGCTGAAATCATTGGTTTATCAACTTCACAGTGTTCCCGTCGTCGTATCGCGCTTGAGCAAAATGGCATGATTCAGGGCTATTATGCCCAGTTGCATCCTGAGGCTGAGTTACAGCCGATCATGGGAATGATTGAAATCAAGTTACTTCAATATAGTGATGATGTTTTGAACAGGTTTCTGGATTTTGTACAACATGAGAACATGATTCGTGAAGTTTATAAACTGACGGGTAATTTTGATTATTTATTAAAAGTGATGGTGCGCGATTTAAATGAAATGAGTCAACTGATTAATAAACTGACTACGCTAAAAATTGGGGTAAGTAATTGTCATACCTCTATTGTTCTTGAGCGTATCAAAGAAAATTATCAAATGATGAATCTGGATCAATCACATGACTAATCTGACTGCTGATCTAAATCTCAATGCTGAGATCAAAACTCGACCACATACTTATATTGAAGATGGTCTTGCGATGATTATTGCGACCTTTATTATCTCATTTGGCATGATGTTGATGCAGCAGGCGGGAACACTGACAGGTGGGACAGCAGGTTTATCTTTATTGATTCATTATGCGACAGGACTAAAATTTGGTCTGGTTTTTTTCTTGATCAATATTCCATTTTATTATTTGGCATACAAACGCTTAGGTATGCCCATGGTGATCAAAACTTTCGTGGCGGTCGCGCTACTTTCTGTGTTAACAGAATTACATCCTTATTTTATTCATGTTGATGGCTTAACTCCATTGTATGCCACGGTTTTAGCCAATGTGTTAATGGGCTTGGGTTTTCTGATTTTATTTAGACATCGTTCAAGTCTGGGTGGTTTTAATTTGCTGGTTTTATTTATTCAAGAGCGTTATGGAGTTCCAGCAGGCAAAGTTCAAATGGGTTTGGATATTAGTATTTTACTGGCATCAGTTGCGTTCGTCAGTTGGACATTACTGGCTATTTCTATTTTAGGTGCAATCATCCTTAATTTGATATTGGCACTTAATCATCGTCCAGATCGCTATGTAGCTTAAATGATCTATACGCTTAAAGCAGCAGGGGCAATCCTCGCTGTTTTATTTACTTCTCACAAATAGACATCCAGCCATGACAATAAAAAAAGCCTACATTAAATATGTAGGCTTTTTTTGAATCTTGGCTCTCCCACCTGGGCTCGAACCAGGGACCTGCGGATTAACAGTCCGTCGCTCTACCGACTGAGCTATGGGAGATTAGTTTTGGCTCTCCAACCTGGGCTCGAACCAGGGACCTGCGGATTAACAGTCCGTCGCTCTACCGACTGAGCTATTGGAGAATCTGATGCGCATTCTAGGCACATCTTATGTACAGGTCAAGGATAAAAACTGAAAACAACATTTAAATGATTTATTTATCATCAAAACATAAACTTATGCTGCTTTATTCGGCATGCACGATGTCTTTAAAATGGCTTTAACCAAAGAAGATACAAACAATTGTCTTTTTGAGCATAACAATCTTATGAAAATGTTTTCTCATGGTCTTGAGTATTAGGCTAAGCAAAAATACATTTATTGTTTAATCTATAATTAACTGACTGAAATTTAAAATATTTATTTTTATATCCTTTGTTTTTTCATTTTTATAGTTATCATACAAAAGTATAATTGTTGACAATATTGTTGATTTTAACCAATTAAACCTTTATTTTTGACTTATTAAATATTAATTGTTGACAATGTCGTGACAACTGAAATAACTCAACCGATTAAAGAGCTAAACTCAATCACGCTCACCGATCAGATATTTAGAAAGATTCAAACCGCAATTGTCAGTGGTGATATTGCCCCAGGTACTAAAATTTCTGAGCCTGAGCTTGCTCGCGTTTATGGGATTAGCCGTGGGCCATTACGTGAGGCGATTCATCGTCTTGAAGGGCAAAAGCTGGTTGAACGTACTGCGCATGTCGGTGCGAGAGTCGTGTCGTTGTCACATCAACAGCTTTTCGAGCTATATCAAATTCGTGAAACTTTAGAAGGTTTGGCTTGTCGTTTAGCTGCACAGAGTATCGATAAACAGCAAATTTTAAATTTGCGTGAAGTGTTGCACTTGCATGCGCAAGATCCAAACTTTAAAGAAGGTAAAGGTTATTACTTACAAGAAGGTCAGGATGATTTTCATTATTGCATCATCAAAAACTGCGGTAATAAAACTCTTGAAAAAATGCTGTGTGATGAGCTTTATCATTTGATTCGTATGTATCGGGTGCAATATTCCAAAACGCCAAATCGTCCACACAAAGCGCTATCTGAACACATTCGCATATTAGATGCGATCGCAGATGGCGATGCTGAACTGGCAGAGCTTCTGATGTGCCGTCATATCGCTTCATCTTATCGCAATATCCAAAAACATTTTATTTAACCCGATGTTATAGATCAGTTATAAAGACAAGGAGTAACAAATTCATGTCAGTATTATCCGCAGGGCAAAAGTTTAGAGAAGCAGTTGCCACTGAGCATCCACTACAGGTTGTGGGTGCAATTAATGCTAACCATGCTTTATTGGCACAACGTGCAGGCTACAAAGCCATTTATTTGTCTGGTGGGGGGGTTGCAGCAGGTTCATTGGGTTTACCTGATTTGGGGATCAGTAACCTTGATGATGTTCTAACCGATGTTCGTCGTATTACCGATGTCTGTGATTTGCCATTATTGGTCGATGTCGATACAGGTTTTGGTGCTTCTGCTTTTAATATCGCGCGTACCACCAAGTCGATGATTAAGTTCGGTGCGGCAGCGATGCATATCGAAGATCAAGTGGGCGCAAAACGATGTGGTCATCGTCCAAATAAAGCCATCGTGACGCAACAGGAAATGGTCGATCGTATCAAGGCTGCGGTTGATGCGCGTACTGATGAAAACTTCGTGATTATGGCGCGTACTGATGCACTTGCAGTTGAAGGCCTACAGGCCGCCATTGACCGTGCGGGTGCATATATTGAAGCGGGTGCAGATATGCTATTCCCTGAAGCCATCACTGAATTGGCGATGTATAAGCAGTTTGCCAATGCCACGAAAGTGCCTGTTTTAGCAAACATTACCGAGTTTGGTTCTACGCCATTATTCACCACTGAAGAACTCGCTTCTGCTGATGTGAGCATTGCGTTGTACCCACTTTCAGCATTCCGTGCCATGAATAAGGCGGCTGAGAATGTGTATGTGACTTTGCGTCAGGAAGGCACGCAAAAGAATGTGGTCGATACCATGCAAACGCGTCAGGAGTTATATGAGCGCATTAATTACCATGCGTTTGAACAATATCTTGATGGAACTTTTGCGAAGAATAAATAAGTCAAACAATCTCCCCCTTGCGGAACCGCGTTCCTCATCTTTGAAAAAGAGGGGAATCACTTAAATCTTGGATGATCTAGGGTTGGTGGGAAGTCCCTCTTTGGAAAGAGGGATTTAGGGAGATTAAGAACTTTATAAGTTTTAACCTAAGGATATAAAAAGGACAATCTTATGAGCAGTAATGAAACAACCACAGGCTTCAAACCAAAAAAATCAGTTGCACTCAGCGGACAAGTGGCAGGCAACACTGCACTCTGTACCGTAGGCCGCAGCGGCAACGACTTACACTACCGTGGTTATGACATTCTCGACCTTGCAGTCGGTAGCGAATTTGAAGAAGTCGCACACCTATTAGTACACGGTAAACTTCCGAACAAAGCCGAACTTAAAGCGTATAAAGCAAAATTAAAAGCACTTCGTGGTTTGCCCGCAGCACTCAAAACGGCGCTTGAACAATTACCACCATCTGCACACCCTATGGATGTGATGCGTACAGGTGTTTCAGTTTTAGGTTGCCTAACCCCAGAACATGAAGACCATAACGAAGCGGGCGCGAAAGACATCGCTGATAAATTAATGGCAAGCTTGGGCTCAATGTTGTTGTACTGGTATCACTTTAGCAACAACGGTCGTCGTATCGAAGTTGAAACCAATGATGATTCAATCTCTGCACATTTCTTGCATTTACTTCATGGTGAAGCGCCATCTGAAGAATGGATTCAAGCCATGCATACGTCTTTGATTTTGTATGCAGAGCATGAATTCAACGCATCAACCTTTACTTCACGTGTGGTTGCAGGTACAGGTTCAGATATGTATTCAGCCATTACTGGCGGTATCGGTGCGCTGCGTGGACCTAAACATGGTGGCGCGAACGAAGTTGCATTCGTGATTCAACAACGTTATGACAATGCTGATGAAGCAGAAGCAGACATCCGTAGTCGTGTTGAGAAAAAAGAAGTGGTGATTGGTTTTGGTCACCCTGTTTACACTGTTTCTGACCCACGTAATGAAGTGATCAAGAAAGTGGCGTGTGATCTTGCCGAAGCGCAAGAGAACAACAAGATGTATCTAATCGCTGAACGTTTAGAAGCGGTGATGAAAGAAGTGAAAAATATGTTCCCGAACCTCGATTGGTTCAGTGCGGTGAGCTATCACTTGATGGGTGTTCCAACCGCAATGTTTACCCCATTATTCGTGATTGCACGTACCGCAGGTTGGTCAGCACATGTGATTGAACAACGTCAAGATGGTAAGATCATTCGCCCAAGCGCGAACTACACTGGCCCTGAAAACTTAGAATTCAAACCATTGGCGGAGCGTGGTTAATGACAAATCAATACCGTAAACCGCTGCCAAATCAGAATGGCAATACCCAGCTCGAATACTATGACGTGCGTCAAGCCGTTGAAGATATTCAGCCAGGCGCATATGAAACTTTGCCATACACCTCGAAAGTACTGGCAGAGCAGCTTGTACGTAAAGCTGATGCAGAAAACTTAACTGATTATTTAAAGCAATTGATCGAACGCCGTCAGGACTTGGATTTTCCTTGGTATCCTGCGCGCGTGGTGTGTCACGACATTTTGGGTCAAACCGCACTGGTGGATCTTGCAGGTTTGCGTGATGCGATTGCAGACAAAGGTGGTGATCCTTCCAAGGTCAATCCTGTGGTGCCAACCCAGTTGATTGTTGATCACTCTTTGGCAGTAGAATTCGGTGGCTTTGATCCTGACGCGTTTGAGAAAAACCGTGCAATTGAAGATCGCCGTAACGAAGACCGTTTCCACTTTATTGAGTGGACCAAGACTGCATTTAAAAATGTCGACGTGATCCCAGCGGGCAACGGCATCATGCATCAGATCAACTTGGAGAAAATGTCTCCAGTGATTCAAAACCGTGATGGTCTAGCGTTCCCTGATACCTGTGTCGGTACTGATTCACATACCCCACATACCGATGCGCTTGGCGTAATTTCAGTCGGTGTCGGTGGTTTGGAAGCTGAAAACGTGATGCTCGGTCGCGCATCTTGGATGCGTCTGCCAGACATCATCGGGGTTGAGTTTGTCGGTCAGCGTCAAGCAGGCATTACTGCAACGGATATCGTGTTGGCATTGACTGAGTTCTTGCGTAAAGAGCGTGTCGTCGGTGCCTATTTAGAGTTCTTTGGTGAAGGTGCTGACAGCATGTCTGTGGGCGACCGTGCCACCATCTCGAACATGACCCCAGAATATGGCGCAACTGCGGCAATGTTCTACATTGACCAGAACACGATTGATTATTTACGTCTGACAGGTCGTGAAGATGCACAAGTGGCTTTGGTTGAACAATATGCCAAAGAAATTGGTCTTTGGGCATCTGATATGACCAAAGCTGAGTACCCACGTGTACTTCGTTTTGACCTTTCAACGGTGACTCGTAACATCGCAGGCCCCTCAAATCCGCATGCACGTGTGTCTACGGCTGACTTGAAAGCAAAAGGCATTGCAGGGAATTTGGATCTTGCCAAGGCACAAGAAGCAGAAGGTTTAATTCCTGATGGTGCCGTGATTATTGCTGCGATTACCTCTTGTACCAATACCTCTAACCCACGTAATACGGTTGCGGCAGGTCTATTGGCACGTAAAGCTAATGAATTGGGCTTGGTACGTAAACCTTGGGTGAAATCATCATTTGCCCCAGGTTCAAAAGCGGCTGCACTGTATCTTGAAGAAGCAGGCGTATTAGGTGATCTTGAGAAGCTTGGGTTTGGTATCGTGGCTTATGCATGTACTACCTGTAATGGGATGTCAGGTGCACTTGATCCCGTGATTCAACAAGAAATCATTGACCGTGACTTATACGCAACGGCAGTGCTTTCAGGCAACCGTAACTTCGATGGTCGTATCCATCCATATGCAAAACAAGCGTTCTTGGCATCTCCACCGTTGGTTGTGGCCTATGCAATCGCAGGAACGATTCGTTTTGACATCGAAAAAGATGCACTGGGTACAGACAAAAATGGTCATCCAATTTACCTGAAAGACATTTGGCCATCCGATGCAGAAATTGATGCGCTGGTCAAAGAAGCGGTGAAGCCTGAACAATTCCGTAAAGTCTATATTCCAATGTTTGATTTGGGTGTAACGGAAGAAGCGGAAAGTCCACTATATGATTGGCGTCCGCAAAGTACTTACATCCGCCGTCCGCCGTATTGGGAAGGTGCATTAGCTGCTCCACGCACTTTAACTAATATGCGTCCGCTTGCGATCTTGGGGGATAACATCACCACTGACCATTTATCGCCTTCCAATGCGATTATGATGGATTCGGCTGCGGGTGAATATCTACATAAAATGGGCGTACCTGAAGAAGACTTCAATTCATACGCAACGCACCGTGGCGATCATTTGACTGCACAACGTGCAACATTTGCCAACCCGAAATTGTTTAATGAAATGGTGGTTCGTTCAGACGGCACTATTAAACAAGGTTCAAAAGCGCGTGTAGAGCCAGAAGGCGAAGTGATGCGTATGTGGGAAGCGATTGAAACCTACATGAACCGTAAGCAACCGTTGATCATTGTCGCGGGTGCGGATTATGGTCAGGGTTCAAGCCGTGACTGGGCTGCCAAAGGTGTACGTCTTGCAGGTGTTGAAGCGATTGTTGCCGAAGGTTTTGAACGTATTCACCGTACCAACTTAGTCGGTATGGGCGTGTTACCGCTTGAGTTTAAAGCTGGTGTAAATCGTAAGACCTTAAAGCTAGATGGTACTGAGCTGTATAGCGTGATTGGTAATATTGCACCGCGTTCGACTTTAACTTTGGTGATTGAACGTGCCACAGCGGATGGTAAGGAAGAGATTGTTGAAGTGCCTGTGACCTGTCGTTTAGATACAGAAGAAGAAGTGTCTGTATATGAAGCGGGTGGTGTATTACAGCGTTTTGCGCAAGACTTTTTAGAAGGTCAAGTGGCGTAATATTTAAGAGAGCCAATAGCTCACTTGTGAACTATTGGCTATTTTTTACGTTCGAACTAAAAAGCAAAAACATTCAGCTGTTTTAGGATAGACATCTTTACCTGAACGCCAATGTTTAAAGCTCTTACAGAATACCCAGCGATAACCTGCAGGCGCAGGAAATGGTGGTTGATGTTTCATTCTGAACTCCATTTCGAGTTCCTTGACATCAGCTTATTTTTTTTACACAATAAAAATGCTTACTTTCCTATGTGTATTTATAAGTCTGACCCTCCGTTGGATAACTCGATACACCCATGGAAGATTGTTTTGCTAAGTACCTATGTTTGCAGACATAGGTACTTATTACATAAAGTCTATTCTTCAGATTTATTTAATTTCTCAATTAGCATCCTCTTTATCTTCTTTAATGTAATATCAATAATAGCCAAATCATCTTCGTCATTAATTACTAAGTTTACATTGGTATTTAGAGGTGGATCAGGAAATTTGAACAACACTTATAAGTGATATTTTGCTCCCCAAATGATGTTATAAACATCAATATATGGAGTATTTTATGGCACGTAGACCAAGAAGAAATCATTCAAATGATTTTAAAGCTAAGGTAGCACTTGCTGCGATTAAAGCAGAAAAAACACTTGCTGAATTGAGTGCTGAATTTGATGTTCATCAAAACCAAATTATCGACTGGAAAAATCAACTGATTTCAGCTTCCTCGCAAGCTTTCGATCAATCAAAAGCTCCAACAGAACCACCCATCGATCTAAAAAAACTACATGCAAAAATCGGTGAGCAGGCATTAGAAATTGATTTTTTAGAAGGTGTGTTGAAGAAACTGGGCCGCTTCAACCACAAAAGTTAATCGATGACTCACTTCAGATTTCAGTATCTAAGCAAGCTCAGCTGCTGAAAGTCTCCCGTGGTTGTTATTACTATCGCCCAAAACCTGTGAGTGCATCAGATCTGAAGCTAATGCGGTGTATGGATGAGTTACATATGCAATACCCTTTTGCAGGTAGCCGGATGATGCGTGATTTGTTGAATCGTCAAGGACATCATATAGGACGACGTCATACACGTACTTTAATGAAGAAAATGGGCATTAATGCGTTATATTGCAAACCAAATTTAAGCCAGGCTAATCAAGCTCACCGCAAATATCCATATCTGCTCAAAGGATTGGCTATTCAGCGCAGTAATCAAGTGTGGTCTACGGATATAACGTATATCCCTATGGCAAAAGGCTTTGTTTATTTATGTGCTGTGATTGATTGGCATAGCCGCAAGGTACTTGCGCATAGAGTATCGATTAGTATGGAGGTTACATTTTGCATAGAAACATTAAATGAAGCTATTGAAAAATATGGTCGACCTGAAATATTTAATACAGACCAAGGCAGTCAGTTTACCAGTGATGCATTTATTGATGTATTGAAATCAAATGGCATTCAAATCAGTATGGATGGTAAAGGTCGATGGGTTGATAATGTGATGGTTGAACGATTATGGCGGAGCGTTAAATATGAAGAGGTGTATCTCAAAGCCTACAGCAATGTTTTGGATGCGAAGAAGCAATTAAACGCATATTTTGAATTTTATAATTTGAAACGACCTCATTCGAGTCTGGACAAAATGACTCCAGATGAGTTTTACTATGACCAGCTACCACAACAAAATAAGGTAGCTTAACTAGAGCAGAGTATCACTTATAAATAAGCTTTTAGTTGTTCAAACATGTGGGACCACCTCTTTTGGTCCCGTAATTAATATAGAGTAATTCTGGTTTTCTTTGTTCCATTCCAATGTTTTTTGCTGCTCATATGTTGGTGGAGATAATGCTGGAGCAGTTGAAGGACTTTCCTTATCACTTATTATTGGTTCTTCAAGAAAGTTATCTTCCTGAAGACCTCTATAATTGATAAATCCATCATCACTAAGAATCTCACACTTTTTCGCTCCATCAATAAAGTATCTCTCTACTCTTGAGCTGTAATTGTCGGGTATATTGAATTCTTTAATTAGTAACTTTTCAAAATGGCTTAGGGGTAGTGATTTATTATTAAATCTTTCTACAATTTCTATAAATAGTTGTGGTGTAAGAAAAGCTGTTCTAAGCTCTCTGATTTCTTCTTCTGGAGTGTATGCAAGTTTATAATTTTTAAATAAATTTGTAATATCTAGCTGGCCCCGATTATTTATCAATAAACCAAATGCAACGGCAGCACTAATAATTGCTGAAAAAGCCCCACTAACTTTTTTTCCAAGTTTTTCAGCGGCCATTTCACTTGTACAACTTCCACCTAAGTCAGAAACTGCATTGGCAAGTTCCAAACTGCTCTCAAAAGATGCTCTTGGATAGTAACTTGTTTTTTTCATTTTCTCTGCCTATAAGCTTTATTATTCCTATATTAAGTTTATAAAAAGAGAAAGTAAAGAGAGTTTTATTTTATTTAAGAGAGAGTATTTTTAAAATAAATTTAAGTTATTGTTATTTATATATTTATATATTTAATTATTTTCTTAATTATTCTTTATTTATTTTTTTTTTTGCTGTTTTTTGAAAGAAATTATGATTTAATGGTATTAGCCTATCTACAAATTTGTATTCTTGAATTTAATACTAGATAGTGTGGTTACTTATGAATTGGTAGTGATACCTTATTCTTATATTTGGAATGCTTTGGCAAGTAATTTGATAGCTTGGCTTGCCTAAATGGCATATGACAAGCAAGCTTTCTTTGAACTGAAAAATTATTGTCATTTAGCGAAATTTTATGAATATAAAAAAGTCCGACATCCTGTCGAACTTTTCGTATTTGATCATTAGATATGTCTCTTGTCGTATCTTACTTTTCACCTTTCCGCCACCACCACTCGTCAGAAATGTCAATCATTCACCAATCTTATCAAGTTATAATATATATACCATTTCTAAAATCTATGGAGAGCAAAAATGGTTACTGCTGGCGAAAAACCTGGAACAGGCTTCTATTTTTGTATTCAATGCGGACATCGCGTTTATTTAGAAATTGGTACTGATCGTTTACCTCCGTGTACCAAATGCCTTGGCAAGCAATTTAACAGTAAGCTTGTTTAAGCTGCACACATCAAACAGTTATCCGCTGTTTTGAATGAAAGCCCTGTCCATCGACAGGGCTTTTTATTATTCTCGCTTATAAAAATAGGTGGGTAAAATTTAATTCTCAATATCTCGACTAAATTTCCAACATACGATAGCGCCGAAACTCACTAAACACGTTCCAATCCAAAACGTCCCTTCTGGAACTGTTCGTAGCAATACACTGGCAAATATACTTGATAGAACAGGGGTAAAATAAGTCGCCAATAATAACAATTGAATCTGTCCAAATTGTAAGCTTTGATTCCAGTTTTTATAGGCAATCCCAATTAAGGTTCCCATGACAATGATCACAAGCCACAGTTTTAAAGAAGGCATTTGCCACTGCTGATGTGTCATAAAAAATAAAATCCACAATGCGATAGCCGTAAAACAAAAAAATAAAGGGACGCCATTATGACCCTGTGCTAATTTTCGAGTCAGCACACAATATAACGACCATAAAATTGCCGCGATAAAAGCCAATAAATAGGCGACAGGATTTTTAGAAATAGTATCTAAAAATAAAGACAAATGAAAAAGTTGAGGGTTAATGACTATCCCTAACCCTAAGACAGAAATAGCGATGCCTAAAAATGCAGGGAGCTGAAAAGAAAGCTGTCGATACAGATAAGCAAACAATAAAGTCAAACTTGGCCATAAATAGTTAATCATCGCCAAGATCAAAGCTTCTTCATGTGTATGAGATAGACCAATTGAAGTTAAAAACAAAATTTCATAAAGAACAAAAAAACTGCCGCAATAGATTAAATATTTTGGTGGTAATGCTATTTTTAAGGCTTTGGGGTTGGATAACACAATACTGAATGCACTGACGCTATAAAGTAGTGCAATACCAAGCATAGGGGTTAATTGCTCGGTCACCAGTTTGACACCACCCACGATACTCGCCCAAATCAAAATGGAAGAAAATCCAAGAAAATTGGCAGTCATGGGTTTCATCTAACATTACCAGTGCAAACAATTTGTTCATTTTAAACAAAATAAGAATGATGAGGATATTTTAATTTCAAAGTTATGCACCGCATTAAGACAAAAAAATGAAAACGCACCAATATGGTTCATAAATTTAACAGTTAAATTGCGCTAAAATGAAAATGTTTGAATATGGTGCAATTAAAATTGCAAGCAGTATAATAGCAATGGGATAAACAGGTCTTTTTTAATATTCTGCTAAAGAATTCAATAAATTAGAATAGTCTCAAAAAGTTGGTATGGGAATTGCTTTATAACAGCCAACGACTAACACGCACTTCACAAGTGCAATAATACTTCATTGGAGCATACAGAGCATGGCGAACAAGGTCCTCGAACTCATCAAAGAAAGTGGCGCTAAATGGGTCGATTTTCGCTTTACGGATACTAAAGGTAAAGAGCAACACGTTACTTATCCAGCAGATTCAATTGATGAAGATACATTTGAAGACGGTAAAATGTTCGACGGTTCTTCAATTGCAGGTTGGAAAGGCATTGAAGCTTCTGACATGATTTTACGTCCGGATGCAGAAACTGGTTTTATCGACCCGTTCTTTGCTGAACCTACAGTGGTTGTAACTTGTGACGTTATTGAGCCTTCAACTGGTCAAGGCTATGAACGTGATCCACGCTCGATCGCTCGTCGTGCAGAAGAATATTTAAAATCAACTGGTATTGGTGATACAGCATTCTTTGGTCCAGAACCAGAATTCTTTGTATTTGACGAAGTGAAATGGGACATCGACATGTCTGGCGCTCGTCATACATTGATCGCTGAAGAAGCTGCATGGTCGACTGGTAAAGACTATGAATCTGGTAACTCAGGTCACCGTCCACGTGTTAAAGGTGGTTATTTCCCAGTTCCACCAGTGGATTCTTCACAAGATATGCGTGCAGAAATGTGTGCAAAAATTGAAGACATCATGGGGCCAGGTCGTGTAGAAGTACACCACCATGAAGTTGCATCTTGCCAGTTAGAAATTGGTGTGAGCTTTAATACACTTGTTCGCAAAGCTGATGAAGTACAACAATTCAAATATGCAGTTTGGAACGTTGCTCATCAATATGCAAAAACAGCAACCTTTATGCCTAAACCAATGGTAGGTGATAATGGTTCTGGTATGCATGTTCACATGTCGATCTCTAAAGATGGCAAGAACTTGTTTGCTGGTGATGAATATGCTGGTTTGTCAGAAATGGCACTTTACTTCATCGGTGGTGTCATCAAGCACGCTCGTGCATTGAATGCAATTACAAACCCATCTACAAACTCTTATAAGCGTTTGGTTCCTCACTTCGAAGCACCAATTATGCTTGCTTACTCTGCACGTAACCGTTCAGCGTCTATTCGTATTCCTTACGTGTCTAGCCCGAAAGGCAAGCGTATCGAAGCTCGTTTCCCAGATCCAATGATGAATCCGTACTTGGGCTTTGCAGCATTGTTGATGGCGGGTATTGATGGTATTCAAAACAAAATCCATCCGGGCGAAGCGGCTGACAAAAACTTGTATGATCTTCCTCCTGAAGAAGAAGCAAAAATCCCAACAGTGGCTCACAGCCTAGATATGGCGCTTGAAGCACTTCAAAATGACCACGAATTCCTTCTCAAAGGTGGCGTGTTCACGAAAGAAATGTTGGATGCTTATATCGAACTTAAAACTGAAGATGTACGTCGTTTAAATACTACGACTCATCCAGTTGAATTTGATATGTACTACAGCTTGTAATCCATATCAATTTAAGAAAGCTCGCGTAATGCGGGCTTTTTTTATACTTTAAATTTTATGCTATATTGATGGAATCAAGAAAATAGAATAATAGTGAAGACTTAAATCATAAATTTCAGGCATAAAAAAACCCGCTTTAATGCTGCGGGCTTTTTTGTATTTGGCTCTCCCACCTGGGCTCGAACCAGGGACCTGCGGATTAACAGTCCGTCGCTCTACCGACTGAGCTATGGGAGAATCTGAAAGCGATTATAAGGGGATTTTAAATACGGTCAAGTCCAATCTGTCATGTTTCTTTCATTTTCCGTGTGTATGATGTTTATTTGAACAAATACTATATCGGACATAAAAATACTTGTGCTTTGAGTTGTAGATTGCTATGTTTGACAGCGTAAGAGTGTTTGAATGGACATTCAAACTGTGTGGATTTAACCCAACTTGCCAGCACTAAATGGCTAAATCGGAGGGCAGTATTATGCCAATTCTTCATATTCAAGATATCTTCTCTCAATTTAAATTTTATCAAGCTCAATATCTGGATATTGTGCGTGATCCCGCTTTGTATTATCAGTCTGTAGAAGATGCTCACATTCATTTTTCTATCGTGAGTGAAGAAAAAATCTACCTAGGTGATTTGTTGCAATTATGGTTTGGGGATAAATGGACTGAGCATCAGGTAAAAGTTCTAAATGATGTCAATCATGGACTATGGACGCAATTGAGCGAATGCTGGTACAACTCTTTATTTCTTTTTGCAATCGAGCGTAAAGGTTTATTTGCCAAAACTTCTGCGCTGGCTTGGAGTACAGAAGAACAACAGATTAAACAAATTACCCTAGATCAAACCTTGCCTTATTATTGTCATTATTTAAGTCTGGAACGACCTAAACGTTATAGTTAATGGGTTGAGATATTTTCTATGGAGCTTTGCTAGTTAAAGCTCCGCAATAGAAAAATCAAAATTGCGCAGAACGATTTTGGTGGTGGTTAATATATGATCTTTGATTTGTTGTTGAGCCATTGCTGTATCGCGCTCAAGCACAGCATTGGCAATATTTTGATGTTCCAGTTTTAAATCGCGATCGTGCTGATCAAGTACAGCAGAAAGTCTACGATAGCGTTCATTTTGGACACTCAATATTTTACGAATATGCTGTAACCAGTAACTATCACACGAAGCGATCAGTGCATTATGAAAGGCATTGTGTGCTTCTTCCCAGAGATTATCAGTAAGTTCAGGCGCATTGGCTTGACGTTCAGGTAAGTGATTTAAGCGATGTAAACTTGCGAGGATATTGGCTTCCCAAGACAAATCACCTTTGGTAATTGCTTGCTCAAGACACAAACTTTCAATATGGATACGGGTATTCGCCAAATCCTGTAGGTCTTTGGTTGAAATTGGTGAGACTCGAAAGCCTTTTTGTGCCTCAGAAATAATTAACTCCTCAGAACACAAGCGCGAGAGTGCCTCACGGACTGCACCTAAAGAGGCCGCATATTTTTCACAAAGTTCATTGATTTTGAGTTTAGAGCCCGGTGCCAATTTGCACGAAAGAATGTCATCACGAATTGATCGATAGGCAATTTCAGTTTGGCTTAACGTTTTTGAAGTCATCTTTTTATGGCTAACTTTTATCTCATGATTGAAAGTATACGCAAAACAGAATGAAATATAAATATTTTATAAAAAAATATATTTTTTAATTGAAAAAATATATTTTTAGATTATATTAAATGTATGCACACTTTTTAAGCGATACATACAGGGAGTAAAGCCATGCGATTTCTAAGTTATATGCAGGCAGGAAAAAAAGGATTAGCTATTCGCGTAGGTGATCAGCTCAAAGGCCTCACAGAAGTAGAGGAAAACTATCCAGGTCATCTTGAACAATTATTGCAGCAAGGTGGTGATGCCTTGATAAACGCTGCGCAAGTATTAAAACAAGGGAATGCAATCAATCTGGATCAGGTCGAACAATTACCTCCTTTAAGCCAGCCACCCAAGATTATTTGTGTGGGTTTAAATTATGCCGACCATACCAAAGAATCACCTTATGAACAGCCTGATTATCCGACTTTGTTTTCTCGCTTTAATTCAAGCCTGATTGCAAATGGGCAACCGATTAAACGTCCTTTATGTTCAGAGCAACTGGATTATGAAGGTGAGTTGGTTGCGATTATCGGTAAACGTGGTCGTCATATCGCAAAAGAAGATGCACTCGATTATGTCGCTGGATATTCTATTTTTAATGATGCTTCGATTCGTGATTATCAATTCAAAGCACCGCAATGGACAGTCGGTAAAAATTTTGATGATACAGGTGCATTTGGGCCAGAATTTATGACCGCAGATGAGTTACCCGCGGGTGCTAAAGGTTTGTTATTGACGACGCGGTTAAATGGCAAAGTGGTGCAACAAGCCAATACCAGTGACATGCTTTTTGATATTGAAACTTTAATTAGTACGATTAGTGAAGCTATTACGCTTGAGCCAGGCGATTTGATTGTTTCTGGTACACCAGCAGGTGTAGGTCTTGGTCACAAGCCACCTTTATGGATGAAACAGGGTGATGTGTGTGAAGTCGAGATCGAGAAAATTGGAATACTACGCTCACCGATTGCCAATGAAAGCAAATAATTAAAAATTGAGCTGAATCAAATCATTTTATTCAGCTTCTTTATTATCCAGTTTCAATCCAGAGAGAAAGTAAGGACTACTTTTGATGACCTAAAGAGGATTGCAATGAAAACTACATCAGATAGACAACGACCTTTTGGAATACATTCTGTTGATCATTTTTATATTGATGTTCCAGATTTGGCAGTTGCACAAAAGTTTTATCAGGATTTTGGTTTACGGGTCGAACAACAGGCAGATCGTCTAGTTTTAAGAACCTTTCAGGATGATCATATCTGGGCGTATATCGGTCAAGCGAATAAAAAAGTATTACGTCAAGTTTGCTTCGGTGCTTATCAACAAGATATTGATGCATTAAAACAAAGAGTCTTGGCAGAAAATCTAACGATCACTGAACATGATCAAGGATTTACTTTTCAAGATTTAGACGGCATTGCAATTGATATTCGTGTTGCGACTAAAGTGACACCAGACAGTAAAAAACCCGTGATTTGTGCTGAAGCCCATGCGGGTGAGCGCGGAGCAAGTTATCGACGTTTAACGACTCAGGTAAGACCGCAGCGTTTATCACATATTTTATTATTTACTTCGGACTTAGCTCGAACAATTGATTTTTATCATCGTACGCTAGGTTTAAATCTGTCTGATTATTCAGAAGGTATTGTCGCGTTTATGCATGCGCCACATGGCGCTGATCATCATACGGTTGCTTTCGCACAGTCTACAGCAGCAGGCTTTCATCATTGTAGCTGGGACGTTGCTTCACTTGAAGAAGTCGGACTTGGGGCAATGCAAATGCTTGCTGAGGGTTGGGATCGTGGCTGGGGAGTAGGTCGACACGTATTGGGTTCAAACTATTTTTACTATGTCCGTGATCCGTGGGGAAGTTATTGCGAGTATTCCTATGATATTGACTATATCCCGGCAGGTTTTGAGTGGCCTGCCGCCAATCATGACCCCGAAGATTCTTTGTATTTATGGGGGCCAAATGTCCCAGAAGATTTTGTGGTGAATTACGAAGTCGTTTAAATCATCACAAGCCAAATTATTGCTCAATATGTGAAATGGAGTTTCATCATGAGTCATTCAACTGCACAAAAATATGATATTGAAGTACCTGTGTTAATTGTAGGTGGTGGTCCAGCAGGATTGGTTTCATCACTTTTGCTTTCCCGATATGGCATTAAAAGTTTATTAATTAATAAACATAGCTGGACTGCCAATGGCCCTCGCGCTCACATTACCAATCAGCGTACGGTAGAAGTCTTTCGTGATGCTCAGGTCGAAGAACAAGTCAAAGCCTTGTCGCTACCACATGATTTAATGGCCAATAATATTTGGGCAACCAGTTTTTCAGGCCAAGAAATTGCTAGGCTTCTGACTTGGGGTAATGCTATTGAGCGTAAGTCAGATTATGAAAAAGCCAGTCCATCGGAGATGTGTAATATTCCCCAACATATTTTAGAACCGATATTAGCGAATGAAGCATTACGAGCAGGATCTCTCACGCGTTTTAATACTGAATTGATTGATTTTGTACAGGATGATCAGGGGGTGACTGCTACCATTTTAGATCGAACGACCCAGCAGAAACTTAGCGTTCGCTCACAATATATGATTGGTGCTGATGGCGCACGTAGTCTGGTGGTTGATAAATTAGGACTCAATTTACAAGGTGAAATGGGTTTGGGTTGCGCGGTTAATGTCTGGTTAAAAGCTGATCTCACCAAATATTGCGAACATCGACCGGGTGTTTTGTATTGGATTGTTCAGCCAGGCAGCGATTATTGGGTAGGTAGTGGCACCTTTATTTGTGTCAAACCGTGGAATGAATGGATCATGTTATATATGTATGATCCTGCCGAGGGTGAACCTGATTTGAGTCATGGGGCGATTATTGCGCGTGCCAAAAAAGTCATTGGTGATGATGAAATTGATATCGAAGTTTTAAGCACCAGTAAATGGCAAATCAATCATATTGTAGCTGAGCAATATTCTAAAGGTCGTGTGTTCTGTATGGGAGATGCCGTACATCGTCATCCACCTGCAAATGGTTTAGGTACTAATACTTCAATACAGGACGCATTTAATCTGTCGTGGAAATTGGCAATGGTTTTAAAAGGTCAGGCAGGTCATGGTTTACTTGAATCCTATACACAGGAACGTCAACCTGTGGGTAAAGCTGTCGTTAATCGTGCCATGCAATCTGTTCAAAATATGTTGCCGATTTCTCAAGCATTGGGTTTCAAACCGGGGCAGTCTGAGCAGGAAGGTTGGGATAGCTTAAATGAATTATATAAGGATACTGAGTTAGGGCAACAGCGCCGTGATCAATTGCATCAGGCCGTACAATTACAGCATTACCAGTTTAACTGTCATGGGGTAGAACTTGGTCAATACTATGCCAGTCAGTCAATTGTCAGTGAAAAAAACACACCGAAAAAAACGCAGGATGCAGAGTTATATTATCAGCCCACGACAAGCCCAGGAGCAAAATTACCTCATGCGTGGCTACATGATGCCAAAGGCAAGCAACTTTCAACATTAGATATTTGTGGACATGGGCAGATGACCTTATTAACAGGGCATGGTGGGACATGTTGGCTACAAGCGGTGCAATACGTTGAGCAGCAAACAGGTTTTAAAATACATGTTAAACAAATTGGACTGGGGCTTGAATATTTTGATTCTTATGGCGACTGGGCGACTTTACGTGAAATAAATGAAAATGGTTGTGTATTGGTACGACCAGATCATCATGTTGCATGGCGTAGTCATGAAGCTAGTCATGATGCAAATTCGTTATTGTTACAAGTAATCGATCAAATTTTGGATCGTGCAAATATTGATTTAGTAGATCTGGAAAAATCAAAAAGTAACCCTTCAGAATTGGCAGTAATTTATTAATTTAATCGCTATATCCAAATAAAAAACCCCGCTAGAGCAATCTAGCGGGGTGTTGATTTTAAAGCTTCAAATTAAGCTTTTTTCTCTGCTTCAATAGAGGCAATTGCAGCATCGATGCCATCGATAGATTCAGCTGCTTTTTTGATACGCGCTAAAGCATCGACTAAAACTTCGTCTGCTGTTGCATACGAGATACGCATAAAGCCACCCAGACCAAAAGCATCACCCGGTACAACGGCAACACCAGTCTCTTCAAGTAACCATTCAGAAAACTCGGTGCAAGATTTTAAACCTTTGGCACGAATGAGTGGACGAATATTGGCATAAGCATAGAAAGCGCCATCGGCTGGCAAGCAGCTAATACCATGAATTTCATTTAAGCCATTTACAACTAAATCATGGCGGCGTTTAAATGCCTCAATCATTGGCTCAAGTACATCTTGTGGGCCATTCAATGCAGCTTCAGCAGCAACTTGTGAAATTGAAGTCGGGTTTGAAGTGGATTGAGACTGAATTTTTTTCATCGCGCCGATGAGCTTTGCTGGACCTGCGGCATAACCAATACGCCAGCCTGTCATGGCATAGGCTTTAGATACACCATTTAAAACAATAGTGCGGTCATACAAATCTGGAGCAACAGTTGCGATATTGTAGAACTCATCTTCCCAACGAATTGGTTCATACATATCGTCAGAAGCGATATAAACCTGCGGGTGTTTGCGCAAAACTTCAGCCAATGCTTCAAGTTCAGCTTTGGTATAAATCATACCTGTTGGGTTAGAAGGGCTATTTAGTACCAATAAACGAGTATTTGGTGTAATCGCTGCTTCTAATTGTGCTGGCGTAATTTTAAAACGTTGGTCTTCACCACATTTTACAATCACAGGTGTCCCTTCAGCGATAATCACCATATCTGGATAACTTACCCAGTAAGGTGCAGGGATAATGACTTCGTCACCTTTATTTAACAATGCCAATGCAAGGTTAAAAAATGATTGTTTACCGCCACACGATACCAAAATCTGGTTCGCTTGATAATCAAGATTATTGTCGCGTTTAAATTTTGCA
Source organism: Acinetobacter sp. FDAARGOS_515 (assembly GCF_003938865.1). Classification (NCBI taxonomy): domain Bacteria; kingdom Pseudomonadati; phylum Pseudomonadota; class Gammaproteobacteria; order Moraxellales; family Moraxellaceae; genus Acinetobacter; species Acinetobacter sp. FDAARGOS_515. The sequence goes on from NZ_RKIX01000003.1 coordinate 2,379,621, forward strand.
ATGATTGCTTTTTTTAGGCCTGGCGTACCATCAACCGCTGTATATTTAGTAAAACCATTATTAATGGCTTCAATAGCAGCATCTTTGATGTGTTGCGGGGTATCAAAATCTGGTTCACCTGCGCCCAAACCAATCACATTTTTACCTGCTGCTTTAAGTTCAGCAGCTTTGTTGGTAACAGCAAGAGTAGGGGACGGTTTGATGGCATTCACACGATCAGACAGACGTACGTCCACGGCAGCATTCCTTCTTATGGGATTAAAAAAATAAAAGCATACTATCTTAGCCCAAAATTGTTGAGACGTGTTTTATTATCAAAACAAATTTATAAAAAACATGACGTGAGTGTAATTCAAATAAACGAATAGACATTTACTTTGTTATTTTTAGCGGCATCTTAGGTGAAAATCATTTAAAATAACTAAAGGTCACCCAAAATTTAAGTGAACATCATGAGTGAACAAAAGCCCAAAGCGAAAAAGGCTTTAGTGAAATTACCTTTTCCAATGCCTCAAGCGGCAGATTGCGATGACGAAGATGCTGTGCATAATCAGGTTCGCCCAAAACCTGAACAATATGCTGATCGTACTTGGATGCCGCCACGTGGTACGCGTAGATCAATGGGAAAACGCTAATTTTAAGCTATTTTCTTTACGCTAAATCAAAAGCCCTTCATGTAGTCATGAAGGGCTTTTTTATTACGACTATGAACATTGTGACTTGACGCAAGATGATGTTTTAGATTAATGTTATATTATAACATATCTATTAATAGGTCTTATATTATGCAAGTTCTATCTTCTCTTAAAAGTGCAAAAAAGCGTTCGCCAGATTGTCAAATTGTTCGTCGTCGTGGCAAGCTGTATGTGATTTGCAAATCCAATCCACGTTTTAAGGCACGTCAAGGATAAAAACAGGACTTTGCCTGTTTTTTTAACTCGCCTCTTTATCCTGATAAAAATGCTTTTTGCGCTGATACATTTGTTGATCGGCGCGTTTAAGCATGGCTTCAATACTTTCATTTTCAAGTGTGGTCGCAGACCCAAATGACATACTAATCGGCTGGCTTGAATAGTATTGATTGTCAATATTAAACAGTTCCTGAATCGTCTGTAGCATCACCAAAACTGCGGTTTCATCTGTTCCTGGCATCAGGATGACAAATTCATCTCCCCCAATACGTGACGCTGTATAGGTTGTATTTTGAATTGCTTGAGTTAATACACTGCCAACACGACGTAATAAACCATCGCCCACGTCATGCCCCAGTTGATCATTGACTTCTTTTAAGCCATTCATATCCAGAAAAATACAGGAAACAGGTCGCAAGATACTACGTTCCAGACGATTAAGTTCTTCAGTAAAGAACGAACGATTATATAGTTTGGTCAGTACATCATGTTTGCCCAAATATTCCAGATAATTTTCTGCTTTTTTCCGTGCAGTGATGTCGGTTAAAGCAACTTGAACCAGCCCCCAATCCTTTTCATAGCCTGGAAAAACAGTAAACTGCAACAACACATTACGAATACTGCCATCTAGCGCATAATTGACCGCTTCGCGTTGATGGTGAATATTGCCTTTCCATAGCTCAATCAGCTGCTCGCGGAAGGTGCCTAGCATCTCATTTGAAAAAACTTTATGGATATTTTTGAGCAGGATTTGTTTGTCAGGGGCTTGAAATAAATCGAGTGTCGCCTGATTGACATCGAGGATTAAAATATCCTCAATACACTGATTAACAAACTCAGGATGTACATCTAAAAAAGTTCGAAAATCGTCAATTCCAATCTGTTTTAACTGATCAATTCGAACTTTGACCCGACTGAAATCTTCAACCCAAAGAGAAGCAGGTGAATATACAAATCTTGCTTCAGCCAATCTGCGATTTTTTTCTTCTAATCTACGTGCGTTTTGATAAGAGGTCACATCTTCAGTGGTAATGAGTAACCGTTCAAAAGATTGTTCGTATCCAGGAAGGATTGACCCACGTAGTTGAATGTCCAGACGTTTGCCAGACAGTGTGTAATTGACTGCTACACTCGAAAAATGAGTTTTGCCATTCCATAAATCAATTAATTCATAAATATGAGATTTGAACATATCTTCCTGAAAGATACGATCCAGATTGCTACATAAATGTTCCTGTGAATTTGCTTCAAATAAATCCAGTGTTTGTTGATTGACCGAGATGATTTTTATTTTATGAGCGCATTGGCGTACCCGATCAAGATCTTCGCTTAAAAATGCGTGTAAATCTTCGACCCCCTGAGCGCGCCATGCATCAAACTGGATTTTTATATCGCTATAATCCTCCAGCCACATTGGAATCGGTGCAAGGTCAAAAATAGATGAATCTAAAGTCTGCATTCAGGAAATTCCAATGAATTATTTATTTTTCATGGAGTATAAAACCAACAGTTACAGTTGGAAATAGTAAGGTGTAAAAAATAGACAATTTAAGTGAAGTAGGCGAGCAAAAGTATCCATAGTTTTGCTGTGAAAGAGTCCGCATAAGATTTCTTTCATCACATATTCAATTTTATTTATTCTTCTTCGCAAGGCCGAGATAAAAAAGACGGAATAAGAGTAATCTATAAAGCTCTTTTATAAAGGAATAAAAGAGCAGGGAATACAATATCTTACGATTTTATTCGATTAATGGGATGTTGAATGGTGATGTCACCACGCCAGAGCTTAATGAAGTCTTGTTCATCGATATCATAAAGTTCCATCAACGCGACAATCACCCCGACAAAAATCATCGCGCCTTCACGATTATCATGAAAATTAAAAATCTTGCCATTGAGTTTGCTTGAAATGTCTTCAAGTTCACTTTCGCGGCCACGGCCATAACGGTCGCGCGGGTACATATCTTCATTTAAAACAATGAGTGCAATCGATTTTTCAGCATCACTCAAATCAGTTTTATCTAAGGCTTCTTCAAAAGAGTCGCTACCATGATCAAAATAAAAAATCACATCGTCGTTAATAAAGGACTGTACGGTATGTGAAGTCAAATCTGGAAATTGTGAAATGGCATTTTCATCAATATAGGGTTTAAATGACTCAGGCAAGATCACATTGTTGTGAATGCCTTTAAATAAAGGTGCAATTTCAGAAACTTTATAACCTGCAATGCCACAACCCAAAGCGGTGATAAAATATTTCATTTTGGGATGATGTTGGGCATAGATTTTAAAATCATCTATATAGTGTTCAATTTGTGACAATGGCATCCGCTGCAAATGTTCATTTAAAGTGGGAATGGCAAAGCTTTGACCTGCCCAACCACGACCAACATGATTCACCGCACCAAAATGCTGTGCAGCGACACGTGCTGCACCATGTGTATGTTGTCCAGCCATATTACTGCCAAAGACAAAAACCGTATCTTCAGGAAGTTCTGTGATGATGCTTTCGTCGTGATAATGGTATGCCATGTTGTTTCAATTCTGATCCTGATGTGTTCCATGTTGCAGACGAAACGCAGATGGGTCAAGTACAAAATGTAGAAATTAAATTTACAGGAAAAGCCTTTAAATTGAGGGTGAATTACCCCATAAAGGGCTTAATGAAATGAAATTTTGAAAAGAAGAGAGCAGCCGAGTGAGCGATAAGCAACCCTTTGAATTAGTCACCAGTTACCAACCCGCAGGTGATCAGCCTCAAGCGATTGAAAAGCTGGTGCATGGTGTTGAAAGTGGCTATCGCAATCAGTTGCTATTGGGGGTTACGGGGTCGGGTAAAACCTACACCATGGCGAATGTCATTGCTCAGACTCAACGCCCCACGATTGTCATGGCGCATAATAAAACCTTAGCGGCGCAGCTTTATGGGGAGTTTAAGGCTTTTTTTCCTAATAACGCGGTGGAATATTTCGTCAGTTATTATGATTATTACCAACCAGAAGCGTATGTGCCTTCGTCAGATACTTTTATTGAAAAAGATGCTGCGATTAATGATCATATTGATCAGATGCGACTTTCTGCCACACGAGCTTTATTAGAGCGTCGTGATGCAATTATTGTAGCATCAGTATCTGCCATTTATGGTTTGGGTGATCCTGAAGCCTATATGAAAATGTTGCTGCATGTGGTCGAAGGTGATCGTATCAATCGTGATGATTTGATTCGCCGTCTGGTTGAAATGCAATATACCCGTAATGAACTGGAGTTTTTACGGGGTACTTACCGTATTCGGGGTGAAATTTTAGATGTATTTCCTGCTGAATCCGATCAAAATGCGATCCGGATCGAGTTGTTCGACGATGAAGTTGAATCAATTCGCTGGTTCGATCCTTTAACAGGTAAAATGTTACGTCAGGTGCCGCGTGTAACCATTTATCCAAAAAGCCATTATGTGACGCCAAAAGACAATTTATCCCGCGCGATCGATACTATTAAAGTTGAATTACAGGATCAGCTTAAATTTTTCCGTGGACATGACAAATTGATCGAAGCACAACGCATCGAGCAACGCACGCGTTATGATCTGGAAATGATGCAGCAATTAGGCTACACCAACGGTATCGAAAACTATTCACGTCATTTATCAGGTCGTCCATCGGGTGAAGCACCACCGACTTTATTTGATTATGTGCCTGATGATGCATTACTGATTATCGATGAATCGCATGTCACTGTTCCACAAATTGGCGCAATGTATAAGGGTGACCGTTCACGCAAAGAAAATCTGGTGAATTATGGTTTTCGTTTGCCAAGTGCACTGGACAATCGCCCGATGAAATTTGAAGAATGGGAGCGTATTGTTCCGACTACAATTTATGTCAGTGCAACACCTGCCAAGTACGAATTGGAACGATCAGATCAGATTGTAGAGCAAGTGGTACGTCCGACAGGTCTAGTCGATCCTGAAATTGAAATTCGTCCAGTGTTGACACAAGTTGACGATGTATTGTCTGAAATTAATCTGCGCAAAGATCTGGATGAACGGGTTTTGGTGACGACATTAACCAAACGAATGGCAGAAGATTTGACCTCTTATTTAAAAGAATATGGGGTGAAAGTCGCTTATCTACATTCTGATATCGATACGGTTGAACGGGTCAAGATTATTCATGAACTCCGCACAGGCGTTTATGATGTGCTAGTGGGTATTAACTTGCTCCGTGAGGGATTGGATATGCCAGAAGTATCTTTGGTTGCGATTTTGGATGCAGACAAAGAAGGCTTTTTACGTTCCGAACGTTCGTTGATTCAAACCATTGGTCGTGCTGCACGTAACCTGAAAGGTAAAGCGATTTTATATGCAGATCGTGTGACGGATTCGATGCAGAAAGCCATCGATGAAACAGATCGTCGTCGTAATAAGCAAATTGAATTTAATCAGGAACATGGGATTACGCCGCGTAGTGCAGTACGTCAGAAAATTAAAGAAATTGATACAGGTGAAGTCTTTAATGATGACGAGATTGATGCCAAAATTTCTGATCAGGCGAAGGCACTTTCAGCAGACGAACGACATATTCTGGCTGATCCAAAACTCTTTACCAAGCATATTGGTAAATTAGAGAAGGAAATGATCAAGGCATCGAAAGAGTTGCAATTTGAGCAAGCAGCGCGGTTACGCGATGAAATCGTGCGTTTAAAAGCGCAGATGTTGCAATAAATCTGGACACCATTCTCTGTGTAAATTGCTACATATTTATACATTATTTGCATATAAAACAAGCTAATGTGAGTAATCTTGAATAAATCGATGCCGATTAAATCAGGCAATGAGCAGGGGAATACAAATGTCATTAAAACAGAATCTCCCAAAAGCCAGTTGGACACTGACAAAAATTGCGGTGGGCGGGATTGTATTAACAGGTTTAGCGGTTGCAACGGTTGCTTATGCGCAAAGTAAGCCGTTGCCAACGGTAGAGCGGGTTGAGTTAGACAAATACTTGGGTGTTTGGTATGAAATTGCACGTAAACCAATGTATTTTGAGAAACAATGTGCCAAGGACATTACCGCAACTTACACCTTGAATGAAAATGGTAACGTGACTGTTGATAATCGTTGTTACAGCAAAGATGGTGTGCTTAAACAATCGGTTGGTGAAGCTTTTGTTGAAAATCCACCTTTTAATACCAAATTAAAAGTCAGCTTTTTGCCTGAAGCAATACGTTGGGTTCCTGTTGCGCGGGGAGATTATTGGATTCTTAAACTTGATGAAAATTATCAAACTGTATTGGTCGGAGAACCTTCCCGTAAATACTTATGGGTACTATCCAGAACGCCTGAACTGTCTGAAGATGTATTGAATGAGTATTTGAGTTATGCAAAATCTTTAGGTTATGACTTGAATGATATTATTCGCCCTCAACATACTCTAAAATAATGGTTATGATGATAAGATTAAGCCATGCGAATGCATGGTTTTTTTATTTTTTAATCCTTTGATATTTTAGATATTTTTCGCGCGTTAATATAAGAGGTCAGGATGTTTAAGGGCATAATATTGTCGGTTATCGCATCGATGACCTTTGGTGTATTGTATTTTTATACCCAGTTATTAACAGGTTTGGACAGTGAACAAACTTTTGGTTGGCGCATGTTGGCAACCTTGCCTTTTTTAACGCTGCTGATGTGGTTGTTGGGGGATTTGCCGCATATTAAAAGCATTTATCAACGAGTGCTTGCAAATCCAGCTTTCCTTTTATTGATGATTTTATCTTCGTTATTGACTTCAGTTCAGCTTTGGTTATTTTTATGGGGACCTATGAATGGACGGGGTTTACAGGTTTCACTAGGATATTTTTTATTGCCGTTGGTTCTGGTGTTGAGCGGTAGCTTATTTTATGGCGAAAAACTGTCTAAATTTCAAATTGCTGCTGTAATTCTTGCGGTTATAGGCGTTAGTCACGAAATTTTTCGTTTAGGGTCTATTGCTTGGGAAACTGCTTTAGTTGCTTTTGGTTACTCGGCTTATTTTTTATTACGTAAAAAAATGGGGACGGATAATCTCGGTGGTTTTTGGTGGGATATTGTCATTATCTTACCTATTGCTGTGTACTTTATTCAAAGTGGAACGGGAAGTCTGGCGATATTACAACAGCAACCTTTCATGTGGTTGGTTGTGCTTGGACTAGGTTTATTAAGCGCAGTGGGTTTGGGGAGTTATATTTTAGCAAGCCGTTTTTTACCGATGATTTTATTTGGTCTGCTGAGCTATTTAGAGCCTATTTTATTGGCATTGGCATCTTTGGCATTGGGTGAAAAAATTAGTCCTCAAGAATGGTACACTTACATTCCCATTTGGTGTGCGGTGTCATTGTTGGTGGTTGAGGGCAGTTGGCATCTTTATCAACAACATAAAAATAAACGAGCACTTGAGCGAAATGTTGCGCATTATCAAAAACGCTTAAACGAGGAAATTTGAGATAATTTTAATCAAATTTCAACACTTTAGACTTGAGTAATATTTGATATGATCAAAAAAAGAACGAGAAAATTTAAATTTTGACTCACTTTTAGAAAAATAATGTAAAAATTAAAATAAAAAATTATAAGTATTTTATAAATTTATAGTGAATATCACTGAAAATATCATCGACATTCACAGCTTTTGATTCAATCTTGATGATAATTCCTTTACAATTATGGGGTTTTGAAATTCACGCCTAAAATTATTCATTAGAGGACGTATTTGTGAGCAAAGACACTATCATCGCCCTACACGCGGAACACCAAGGTCGCTGGAAAAACCGCGAAGAAATTGCGGAACATATGATCGCGTTAATCGGTCAGTTATACCGTGAAAAAAATATTGTCGTTTCTGTTTACGGTCGTTCTTTAATTAACCGCTCTGTGATTCAGATTTTAAAAACGCATCGTCGTACTCGCGTGGTTGATGTTGAGCTTTCTGTTGTTAATACTTTCCCAATTTTAGAAGCATTAGCTAAAGTTGAGAATATCGGTTCTGCTGAAGTGGATATCGGTAAGCTTGCTGTTGAATATAAAGAAAAAGGCGGCGATATCGATGCTTTTGTTGCTCAAGCTGTTGAGTCAATTAAAGGTAATGCAACTTCTGAACAACCTAAAGATGTCGTGTTGTACGGTTTTGGTCGTATCGGTCGTATCTTGGCGCGTTTAATCATCAGTCAATCTGGCTTGGGTCGCGGTTTAAGCCTTAAAGCAATTGTGGTGCGTAAATCTTCTGATGGTGATTTGGCAAAACGTGCGTCTTTGTTACGTCGTGACTCAATTCACGGTACTTTCGCAGGAACCATTGCTGTTGATGAAGAAAACGAAGCGATCATCGCAAACGGTAACTACATCAAAGTCATCTATGCATCTAGTCCAAGTGAAGTGGATTATACCCAGTATGGTATTAACAATGCGCTTTTGATTGATAATACGGGTAAATGGCGCGATGCTGAAGGTCTAAGCCAACACTTGAAATGTGCGGGTATTGCACGTGTCGTGTTGACTGCACCAAGTAAAGGCGAAATGAAAAACGTCGTATACGGTGTAAATAACGCAGATATCTTGGATGAAGACAAGATCATCTCTGCTGCAAGCTGTACTACCAATGCAATTACACCAATCCTAAAAGTATTGGATGAGAAATATCACGTGTTAAATGGTCACGTTGAAACTGTTCATTCATTTACCAATGACCAAAACTTGATTGATAACTATCATAAAGCGGATCGTCGTGGTCGTGCAGCAACTTTGAACATGGTCATTACTGAAACTGGTGCAGCGAAAGCGGTTGCGAAAGCATTGCCACAGCTTAAAGGTAAATTAACAGGTAACTCGGTTCGTGTACCAACACCAAACGTTTCACTTGCGATCTTGAATTTGACTTTAGATAAAGAAGTAGATCGTGACGAAGTGAATGAATATATTCGTCAGATTTCAATTAACTCGAATCTGCAAGGTCAAATTGGTTATACCAATTCAACTGAAGTGGTTTCAAGTGACTTTATTGGTTCACGTACTGCGGGTGTCTTTGATGCTCAGGCAACGATTACTTCGGGTAACCGTTTAACTGCTTATGTTTGGTATGACAATGAAGTTGGTTATAGCTGTCAGGTATTGCGTATCGCTGAGCAAATGTGCGGTGTAAGCTATCCAAAAGTTCCTGCTGGAACCGATGCTTAAGCATTTTTCTGATCAAGATTTCCAAAAGCTCAGTTTCGACTGAGCTTTTTTACATAAGATACAAAACCAAAGCTGAATATTTTACAAATTATGTGAACACTATTCACGAAGGAAAAAAACAAATTAAGGATAGATCGTTGCAATTCAGACAAGCGTTGGGTGCATTGGCATTTATTGTATTGGCAGCTCTGATTGGTGTTGCTATTGCTATATGGGTATTTAAAAACTTTAATATTTATATCCCATTGAAAAATCAAGCTGTTGATATTGATTTACAAGAACCTTTACAGGCCAAAGTTAAAATTCAGGATGCTTTGGATGTGGATGTGACGGGGAGAGTCAATGCCTCTATTCCCATTCGTGAAGATCTAATTATTCCTTTAACTCAGACATTGACTCCACGTGTTTATTTCGATAACCAAGTTCCAATTAAAACTTCGATTCCAGTCAAAGAAACCTTAAAAGTGAATCAGGATTTACCCATTGACACTAAAGTTCAGGTCAAAGTTTTGGGTAAAGACATTACTTTACCCTTGAAGGGAACGATTCCAATCAAACTGGATGTGCCGATTGATATACAAGTTCCGCTTGAACAAAGTGTGCATCTTAAGTTTGATGCGCCTGTACGCACAGTGTTAAAAGAAAATTTAAATATTCCACTAGATACGACGCTTAAAACCAATATTCCAATTAATGGACATTTGAATGTTCCGATTGAAACAGCTTTAGCTGCTTCGGTAGATGTGCAAAATACTTTGCCGATTAAAATTAGACAGGGCGAGTTAAAAATTCCATTATCGAGTATCCGGATTCAAAAGGCTGGTGATTTACAGCCTGCGCCACAGAATAAGGATTCTGTTGCTGTACAGCATAAGGAACGGTAATCGATGTGGATTTTTGCTTCTGTTAAACGGACTTTGTTGATTTTTATCAGTATCGTGATGTTGGTTGCGGTTCTCTTCTGGTCGTATTTGAATATCCAGGCCTCTGTTTCAGTCTCTTCTCATCATGCCCAGATTCATTTACCAGAATCACTCCCGACTAAAATCCATGTCGGAAATTATCTGCAAACTCGATCGGTAGGTAAACTAGATACGACGATTGATATCAATCGACAGTTAGATTTACCGCTACGTGGCAAGTATTTGGCTGATTTAAGCTTTGAAGTAGAAACCCCGATTACTGTGAATATCGATTATTCTACGATGCTGAAAGTTGATGAAACGATGCCGCTTGAAACCACAACAGATCTGATCTATCAAAATAAATTATTACCCAAGTTTCCTTTAAAGTTAGATATTCCGATTCAACTGGATGTCCCTTTCCAGCTCAAACGCAGTTATACCTTGCCTGTCAAAATTTCATTTAGTGGACCTGTCTATTTTGAGTTTAATGAACCAGTACATTTAAATGTACAACATCAGTTCAAACCGACTTTGAATATTAATGATCCAATGACCCTGCGTAAGATTGCGACTTTTAATGCCATTATGTATAACTCCGTACAAACGACTCAGGCGAATCTGGATATGCAGATGCAGTTACCTTTGAAAAATATAAGACCATAAAATTTTATTGTGAATAGAGAAGTTTTTGGTTGTTCTTAAAGTTGTATGCTATTGATTATTCAATATAATTAAAGTGAGTTAATAAGAATGAAATTATTTTTTTGGACTTTGTTACTCGGCTTTTTTGTTGTTCCTAGTTATGCAAAAGCAGTAGTGTATGATCTCAAGCAAGTTATGCAAGATCGCTATGAAAAAGATTGTACCATTCGGGATGGTTATGATTTATATGAATTTCCAGACATTGATAAAGTGCTTAAAACACATGTCATTAAAAATAAATTTGTAGAGGAACAAGCTTACGTAAGCAATATATTCTTTTTAAAAAATGTTGAATATGAAGGTGTTCCAATTCAGAAAATTGAGTTTTCATATGGAAATATTGCGAAGCAAATGAATCAAACACTTTACTTTGATTTATCCACGTCCAAAGCGAGGGAAAGCTTTGCCAAAATTAAATTCAATTTTAATCAACCTAAGAAATATGCTGGGCTTAATGTTGAAAAAAAAGGAAAATTAGCATTAGTACAATGCTACTGGTCCGATGTTGACTTTATAACAAATGAGTAATAAACCAAAAAAATCAGTTTGTTGATTTTTCTATTCGAGAAATCTATTAAAATATGGCAGAATAGGCGGTTTTTAGAGATTTCAGAGGATTGGCACATGCGCTTTGTTGATGAAGCAGTCATTACCGTAGAGGCTGGCGACGGTGGCAATGGCGTAGCCAGTTTTCGCCGTGAAAAATTTGTACCGTTTGGTGGACCAGATGGCGGCGACGGTGGTCGTGGTGGTAGCGTGTATATCCAAGCGGATGACGATACCAGTACACTGGTGGACTATCGTTATACGCGTAAATTCCGTGCAGAACGTGGAAAAAATGGTTCAGGTGCGAACTGCTCAGGTCGTGGCGGTGAAGATGTTATTTTAAAAGTTCCTGTGGGAACAACCATTGTTGATACTGACTCAGGCGATATTATTGGCGATTTAGTCAAAGACGGTCAGCGTGTTTTAGTTGCTCATGGTGGCGATGGTGGTTTGGGAAATACTCATTTTAAATCATCAACCAACCGTGCACCGCGTAAATTTACTACTGGCGTCAAAGGCGAATTTCGTGAAATTCGTTTAGAGCTCAAAGTATTAGCAGATGTTGGTTTGCTCGGTATGCCAAATGCAGGTAAATCTACTTTTATCCGTGCAGTCAGTGCGGCGAAACCGAAAGTTGCGGATTATCCGTTTACCACGATGGTGCCAAATCTGGGTGTGGTCGATGCCGATCGTCATCGTTCGTTTGTCATGGCAGATATTCCAGGGTTGATTGAAGGTGCAGCAGAAGGTGCAGGGCTCGGAATTCGCTTCCTGAAACATTTGGCGCGGACTCGTATTTTATTACATATCGTGGATGTGCAACCGATTGATGGTTCAGATCCTGCGCATAATGCTAGAGCTATTGTGGCGGAACTGGAAAAATTCTCTCCGACCTTGGCAAAACTGCCGATTGTATTGGTTTTAAACAAACTGGATCAGTTGGATGAAGATAGCCGTGATGAATGGTGTCAACACATCATTGATGAATTGCAATGGACAGGACCAGTGTTTAAGACTTCTGGTTTGTTAGAGGAAGGCACTAAACCTGTGGTGTATTACCTCATGGATCAGATTGAACAACAACGCGAACGCGAAGTTGAAGATCCAGAATACGCAGCAGAAGTGAAAGCATTCCGTGAACAGCTTGAAGCTGAAACACGTGAACAAACCATCGCAGCCAAAGAAGCATATCGTGCTATGCGCCGCGCACAACGTCTGGAAGGTTTACTGGCTGGTGAAGACGATGATGACTTCGATGACGAAGATGATGATAACGATGTCGAAAGTATTTATGTACGTGACTAGAGTTCGCAATTTGGCTTTTTAAAAAACCTTTAATTCTCCCTGCGAAGCACTCGTCTCTGCTTCGCAAGGGGGAAATAATTTGAGGAAAACATGATAGAAGTGGTGGATGGGCAACGTCAGCTCAATGCGTGTAAACGAATCGTTGTTAAAATCGGATCATCGCTACTCACAGCAAACGGGCAAGGTTTAGATTTAGATGCAATCTCGCATTGGGCAATGCAAATTGCTGATCTACACACTGCTGGACACGAAATTATTTTGGTTTCGTCTGGTGCTGTAGCTGAAGGGATGGTACGCATGAAACTGACCAGCCGACCCACCGATCTACCCAGCCTGCAAGCCTGTGCGGCTATTGGTCAAATGGGCTTGATCCACACTTGGTCAAGTGTACTTGAAAAGCATCATATTCAGACTGCACAAGTGCTTTTGACACATGATGATCTGGCGGATCGTCGTCGTTACTTGAACTCTTGTGATGCTCTGCAAAATCTGATTGACTGGCGTGTGATTCCTGTCATTAATGAAAATGATACGGTATCCACCGATGAAATTCGTTTTGGTGATAACGATACCTTGGCAGCCATGGTGGCAGGGCAAGTGCATGCAGATTTATTAATTATTCTGACCGATCAACAAGGCATGTTTGATTCCGATCCACGCAGTAATCCAGATGCCAAGCTCCTAACTGAAGTCCGTGCTTTAGATGACAGTTTGTTTGAAATGGCAGGCGGTGGTGGAGTGCTTGGTCGTGGCGGAATGGTCACTAAAGTCCGTGCAGCACGTCTTGCTGCTAAATCAGGCTGTCCAACGCTGATCGCCAGTGGTGAAAGCGATCGTGTTTTATCACGTTTGATGGCAGGTGAAATGCTCGGAACTTTATTTAGTACCGATAAAGACCGTATGACCGCGCATCAGCAATGGTTGGCAGCACATTTACAAACCGCAGGTCGTTTAATTATTGATGATGGTGCTGTGGAGGCGATTAAGGAACGTCATCGCAGTTTATTACCTGTGGGTGTGAAAGCGGTCGAAGGACATTTTGATCGTGGTGATGTGGTGGAATGTGTAGACAAATCGGGTAAACGTATTGCCGTCGGGCGAGTCAATTTTAGCTCACAATCTGCTGATATTATTAAAGGATTGGCTTCGGACAAAGTCTATCAAGTGCTAGGTGAAGCGCGTTCACTGGAAATGATCCATCGTAACCACATGGCGATTTACTAAATTTTAAAAATAAAACAACTCGCTTAGGCGAGTTTTTTTACATCTGCTAATCGAGGTAACTGTTGATCTTCTCCGACCATATAGCAGCTATCTGCCAGACTAAACATCTGTAAATCTTCATAGCTATTGCCATACGCATAAACATGCGCGTAATCATTGAGATGATAAGCCTCATGAACTCGAATCTTTTTCTGCTCAGAACTACAGTCGGGTGTGGAATATTGACCTGTAATGAATCCATTATGGATTTCGACTTGTGTACAGATCAGATCGATATTGAGGATTTCACACACTGGTTTCAAATACAAATCGATTGAAGCAGAAACCAGTACCACTTTATCGCCTTGCGCCTGATGTTGTAATAGGCGTTGAAATAGCTGAGTGTCCAGATTTTTCACTAAAGTTTGCGCGTATTCTTGACCCAGTTGTTGTAGTTGTTTTGCTGAATTTCCTTTAAACATCGTACTAAAAAGCTTGGCGCGCATAGCATCAGCGGAATAAAGTTTTAAATAATAAGCCTGAATCCATGGAAGAATTTTCAGGCCTTTACGCATGATATGTCTTTTAGACAAAGTATAAAAAATAAAGCCAGTGAAACTATCTTTCGTACAGAGTGTTCCGTCAAAATCAAACAGGGCGAGATTTATAGTCTTATTCTTTTCGCTCGTTGCATACATGTTTCATATCTTCCATTGACGCGGGAGGCAAACCAGTTGGTATTGTAATCTCGGCTTAATTTAGGCCCAGAAATAATGACTTGTGGCATGATGGCATAAATAGGTTCTTTGCCTGTCTTTGTTTTGTATAGTTTTTTCACTGCAATATAGGTCTGAGTATCTTCAAAAGATTTCTCTTTCTCTTTTTTTAGGTCTGAACGAATTTGACGCGGTGTCACCAGTACATTATTTTGCGCAAAGACAGAAATCAATTCTTTCTCAGATTGGCTAAGGACTGCACGAGGACTGCCATCTTTATTATAAAGCAACAAATCACCATCCAGATCCAGTTCTTTCGGTGTTAAATCATTGAGCATACTTTGAAAAGCTGCGTTACGACTTGAATACATGCCTGAATTATAATCAGCAAATCGATAAATTGATTTATTATAATCGGCAGGGTACATCATTAAACGATGTATTCCATAATATAAGCCGCCATATTGTGTATATAAATCGTCACGTAATTCATTGGTATTCATGCGTGAACGCTTATGATCCTGAGCATAAGTAATCAGCACTTGCATAGAACCCAGTGTAGTAATCGGATTCATTTTTTCGCCAATATCCTGACCTACCAGTTTGGCTGCACCTGTTAGGGCACTGACATGGTAATGACTCGCCATAAAATCAAAAATCTGGCGATAAAGTAAATCCAGATCGCGTTCTGTACGGACTTTACGCATTTGGCTCATATAATTATTATCTGGAGAGGGTTGGTTTTTGAGTACGTCCTCAAAATAACCCGCAACTTGACCACCAATCGTAGTCCCTAGCTTTTCTTCAAATTTCTCATTTAAACGTGTATTAACTTCTTTAACCGCTTTCGCACCCAAGCCAGGTACCACGGGATCAGCCACAAAATTAGATTCCTGATCGACCACGGCGACAATACTGCATACATTTTCTTTGGTTTTTGGAATGCCTAATTTTTGCATAATGTCGTCAATATCATTGGCCCAAGATTCACGACCATTCACGCGTGTCGGAATCACACGTTTAATCTGTTCTGCTTTAAATTCTGGCTCATCTTTTTGAGACCACCAATTACCATCACCGCATCCAACTAATGCAAGACTCAACGTAATTGTGCTCAATGATTTTAAATAAAAACCAGATTTAATTGGGCTATTCATGCAAGCAGGGCACCTTGATAAAAAGATGAGCAAAAAAGACAGATGCAGTATACTATGTTGATCAAAAAAAGCATGAATATTATGTATATTGGTTCCTATCAACTGTCAAATAATTTAATCGTTGCCCCAATGGCCGGAGTCACTGACCGTCCATTTCGTTCGCTATGCAAATATTTTGGAGCAGGGCATGCGGTCAGTGAAATGATGACCGCCGATAAAACGTTGCGCATGACGAAAAAAAGTTTATATCGTGCTAATTTTGATGGTGAGCTTGCGCCTATTTCTGCACAAATTGCAGGTTCTGACCCTGAGCAACTGGCTGAAGCGGCACGTTATCAAGTCGCAAATGGTGCCCAAATCGTTGACATTAATATGGGTTGTCCTGCTAAAAAAGTCTGCAATAAGCTGGCAGGCTCAGCCTTGTTGCAGGATGAAGATCTGGTGGCACGTATTTTAGATAGCGTGGTTGCCGCAGTGGATGTTCCTGTGACCTTAAAAACTCGACTAGGTTTTTTAAATGGTCATGAAAATATCCTACGAGTTGCGCAACGTGCCGAACAAGCAGGCATTGCAGCATTGGCCTTACATGGTCGAACTCGTGAAGATATGTATTTAAATACTGCGCGTTATGATTTGATTAAGGAAGTAAAGCAACTTCTAAATATTCCTGTAATTGCCAATGGCGATATTGATGGTCCAGAAAAGGCTAAATTCGTGCTGGATTATACGGGTGCTGATGCGATCATGATTGGGCGTGCAGCGCAGGGTCGTCCGTGGATTTTTCGGGAAATTGCCTATTATTTGAAAACTGGTGAACATTTGGCTGCACCCAGTATCGCTGAAGTAAAACAGGTGTTACTGGGGCATCTGGATGAGCTGTATCAGTTTTATGGTGAATATTCAGGCTGTCGCATCGCACGTAAACATATTGCTTGGTACACCAAAGGCTTACGCTCAAGTAATGAGTTTCGGCAAAACATGTATCAAGTTGAAACGACCCATCAACAGGCTCAAGTCGTGGAAGCTTATTTTAATCAATTATTGGATCAAGGACATATCATGAGTGATGTCCAGATTGAACAGGTCGATTTATTGGCGATCAATTAAGAATAAGCAGCCATGACGGATATTTATAAAATCAGTAAGGAAAGTCTACTGCTTTTAGCTGAATATAATGTCTGGGCAACGCAGCGATTATTGAATAGCTTGAAACTATTATCTGATGATGAACTGCATCGTGATGTCGGTTTATTTTTTGGCAGCATTTTGGGAACATTGAATCATCTTTTGGTCGGTGAACATTTACTTTGGTATGTGCGGTTTGCTCAGTCTATTTCTCCCAAAATGGCACTAAATGCTATTGTTGAACAGAATCCTGTGCAATTATTTATAGAATTAGAGTCAAGAGCTAAAAACTGGATCGCTTTTCTTGAGCAGTTAGATCAAGAAAAATTGAACAGTCAGTTCAGTTATCAAACGGCAAGTGGTGAAACCAAGTGTTTACCTTATGCAGCGACTTTATTGCATATTTTTAACCATGCGACTCACCATCGAGGGCAGATTACCGCAGCCTTAACGGGATTGGGTTATGAGTGCCCTGAGCTTGATTTGGTCTATATGCTGGTAGAAAAGCATGCATCCTTGTGAGATGCTAAATAGAAGTTTTTATCGCTTTTGTTTCATCACTGTTTAGCTCCTCTTTTTTTCTCCTGAAGTGAGAAATAAAAAAGATTTATAAAAGAAATCTGAGAGATTAAGCTTATTCACTCATTTCTAAAATCAATTGATTGATTAAATCTCGTGCTTCCATCTCACGAATTTGTGCGACATTACTGCCTGCCCAAAACGCACCATAGCCGTGATCACCTGCCTGAGTTGCGATAGCATGTAGTTGTTTAGCCAGATCATAAGCATAAGGGTAAGCCGCTACAGTTGGGCGTTGTGGATGGTCAATTTGAGTATGCCAGTGATTAATAATACCGCGCGCAGGTCGACCAGAAATACTGGATGTGATTTGGGTAAGGGGCTGATTTAAAAGTGCCTGACGATAAGCTGCATTGGCATTTGAAGTTTTACATTGCACAAAAGCGGTGCCGAGTTGAACGGCTTGTGCACCTAAGCTGATGATTTTTTTGGCTTGATGACCATTCATAATCCCGCCTGCCGCAATCACAGGTGTATGACAATGCTGAGTAATCAGTTGTACCAGATCCGCTGTTTTTACAGCACCATCTAGATCGGCATTGAATATTCCACGATGCCCACCTGCCTCGATACCTTGTGCAATAATGATATCAATTCCAGCGGCCTCAATCGCTTTAGCTTCAGCCAGATTGGTTGCAGAAACCAATGTGATGATTCCTGCTTGTTTTAAAGCCTGTATTTGATGGGGATGTGGAATTCCAAAATGAAAACTGACCGCTTTCGGTTGGGTTTCCAATACCAGATTTAAGAAGTCATCATTGTCCAAAAAGCTTGGGTAGATACATTGCAAGGTTTGCGGCGGTTGTGCATGAAAACGTTCAAATTCTGGGGTTAAATACTCGATCCAGCGTTGAGCTTCCTGCTCATTTAAAATTTGAGGTTGATGACAGAAGAAATTCACTTGAAATGGCGCATCTGTAAGGGCTTGGGTTTTAAGTATTTGTTCTCTAGCCGAACTGATATTATTTGCTCCCAAACCCAGAGAACCTAAGCCACCACTGTTGGAGACTTCGGCTGCTAGTTCAGGTGTTGATACACCTGCCATCGGAGCTAACAGAATCGGGTGTTTAATTCCAAGCTGCTGTAATATTGACATATTCTTATGATCCAGATGTTTTACTCACCATAGCCTGAATTGTTCAAAAGAAGCAAATCATGTTCAGTATTTTTTTATTAAATGATGAGCTTGATGAATTGCTTCTGATTTTGTGGATCTAGCCCATATTTTAATGGTGAACTTTGTTACTTTGCATGCCTTAGACGTTTAAATTCCAAATATCTGGTATGAATTATGCTTGTTTCTTCTCATAAAAATGAAAAATGAGAGAAAGCTCATGTCAGAAACCAAATCCATTGCAAGTGATATTGCTTCGTCTCAAGATGAACATAAAAGCCATCATGAATATTTTGCCCAAAGGCAGCTAAAACAAGGCGCAGTTGGCTGGATACTTCTGGTTGGACTCGGTGTGGCTTATGTCATTTCTGGGGATTTTGCGGGTTGGAATTTTGGTCTCGCGCAAGGTGGCTGGGGAGGTATGTTTATTGCCACTGTGGTCGTCGCCATCATGTATTTATGTATGTGTCTTGCCATGTCGGAAATGTCAACCATGCTACCTACGGCGGGAGGTGGTTATAGTTTTGCCCGTACAGCCTTTGGGCCACTGGGAGGTTATCTGACAGGGACGGCAATTTTGATTGAATATGCGATTGCACCCGCTGCGATTGCTGTATTTATTGGTGCATATTGCCAGTCCTTATTTGGCATTGGCGGATGGATCGTCTATTTAGTTTGTTATTTGGTCTTTATGGGGATTCATTTAAAAGGCGCAGGTGAAGCCCTAAAAATCATGTTTGTCATTACCGCCGTTGCTTGTGTTGCATTGTTTGTCTTTATTATTGCAATGATTCCACATTTTAATAGCGCCAATTTATTTAATATTGCGGTCACAGATCATGCAGGAGCAAGTAATTTCTTACCCATGGGCTATATCGGGATCTGGGCGGCAGTACCTTATGCCATCTGGTTTTTCTTGGCCGTTGAAGGAGTGCCTTTAGCGGCAGAAGAGGCCAAAGATCCGGCAAAATCCTTACCACGCGGTTTGATTGGTTCCATGTTGATTTTAGCTGCTTTTGCCTTGCTGATTTTATTTTTAGGGGCGGGTGCAGCAGGTGCTGATCAATTAAAAGCCTCTGGTGCGCCTTTGGTGGATGCTCTGGTTGCTGTTTATGGTAAAAATACATGGTTGGCCAGTTTTGTAAATTTTGTAGGTTTAGCTGGGCTCATTGCAAGTTTCTTTTCAATTATTTATGCCTATTCACGACAAATCTTCGCATTGTCTCGTGCAGGTTATTTACCTAAAAAGTTATCGCTGACCAATAAAAATAAAACCCCACATTGGGCGATTATTATTCCCGGCATTATTGGCTTTTTATTATCGTTATCTGGGGAGGGGGATTTACTTATTTTAATGGCTGTTTTTGGTGCAACGCTCTCTTATGTGTTGATGATGTTGTCTTATATCAAACTCAAAATTTCACGTCCAAATTTGCCTCGTCCTTATAAAGCACCGGGTGGCATTGTGACTGCTTCGATTGCACTAATTTTATCGGCGATTGCAGTCGTGGCAGGCTTTTTAGTGGATCCTAAAGTCTGGTTGATGGCAGCAGCGATTTATGTGGCGTTTATTTTATATTTTATGTTCTATAGTCGGCATCATTTAGTGACAGGTACGCCTGAAGAGGAATTTGCCAATATTAAATCGGCTGAAGAAGATTTGCGCTAGAGGAATTGTCATGTCATTTGAAATCATCGTTGCCCAGCAGCGTTATGTGTTTAAGGACTTAAAAACATTATTGGCAAAAGCAACGCCTGAACGCTCGGGAGATCAGTTGGCTGGTGTAGCGGCAATGGATGCAACGGAACGTGTCGCGGCACAAATGGCTTTAGCTGATCTGCCGCTCAAACATTTTTTGAATGAAACGGTGACAGCCTATGAACAGGATGAAATCACGCGTTTAATTATTGATGAACATGATGCTTTGGCGTTTTATCCAATTTCGCATTTTACCGTAGGTGATTTTCGAAATTGGTTACTTTCTGCGGATGCCACCACTGAAAAACTGACTGAATTGGCAACTGGACTCACGCCTGAAATGGTCGCTGCGGTAAGTAAAATTATGCGTAATCAGGATTTGATTTTGGTTGCGAAAAAATGTCAGGTCATTACCCAATTTCGAAATACCATCGGTCTGGAAGGACATTTATCCACTCGATTGCAACCGAATCATCCCACCGATGATCTGCTTGGAATCTCGGCCAGTATTCTGGATGGTTTAATGTATGGTAATGGCGATGCGGTGATTGGGATTAACC
Organism: Acinetobacter sp. FDAARGOS_515; assembly: GCF_003938865.1. Lineage (NCBI taxonomy): Bacteria > Pseudomonadati > Pseudomonadota > Gammaproteobacteria > Moraxellales > Moraxellaceae > Acinetobacter > Acinetobacter sp. FDAARGOS_515. Next base: position 2,400,349 of record NZ_RKIX01000003.1, read on the forward strand.
CTGCCACCGATAATTTACAGAATTTATCTGAGCTGTTGAAATTACTAGATCATGTGATTCAGCACTATGAAATTCCAACACAGTCTTGCGTTTTAACTCATGTCACTTCGGGGATTGAACTGGCAGATCGAGGTGTGCCGATTGATTTAATGTTTCAGTCCATTGCAGGAACGCAACAGGCCAATGATGCCTTTGGTATTTCTCTGTCTGTTTTACAGGAAGGTTATGAGGCGGCATTAAGTTTAAAACGTGGAACTTTGGGGCAAAATGTCATGTACTTTGAAACAGGTCAGGGCAGTGCTTTATCCAGTAATGCCCATTTTGGGGTCGATCAGCAGACCATCGAAGCCCGTGCTTATGCTGTTGCCCGAAAGTTTAAGCCGCTACTGGTCAATACTGTAGTTGGCTTCATTGGGCCTGAATACCTTTATAATGGTAAGCAAATTATCCGAGCAGGTTTGGAAGATCATTTTTGTGGCAAATTATTGGGTGTGCCGATGGGCTGTGATATTTGCTATACCAATCATGCCGATGCTGATCAGGACGATATGGATATTTTACTGACCTTATTAGGTAATGCAGGAATTAATTTTATTATGGGAATTCCTGGTTCAGATGATGTGATGTTGAATTATCAGACCACGTCATTTCATGATGCGCTGTATGTACGTCAATTATTAGGGCTAGAGCCCGCACCTGAGTTTGCGGCATGGCTGGAGCAACAAGGCATTTTCAAACAATCGCAGCATCATATTCACTGGGCAGAACAAATGCCTGAAAAATTTTCACGTTTGCTGATGTCTTAAATGGAGGTTGTCGTGAACTTGATGAAAGATACTCAATACCCACAGTCATTACATGAAGATGTCTGGAGCAAGCTTAAAAATTTTACTGATGCACGAATAGCACTGGGACGTGTAGGTTGTAGTGTGCCAACCAAGCCATTACTTGAGTTCCAACTGGCACATGCGCAAGCCAAAGATGCTGTTTTACAGGCATTAGATATCGAATTATTTAAAAGAAAGTTATCACATTTAAATCATCAATTACTGCTGATTCAGAGTTGTGCTGTAGATAAAGAAACTTATCTTAAACGTCCAGATTTGGGGCGAAGTTTAAGTGAAAATTCACGTCAGGAATTACAACACTATCAAGCCCAAAATCCCAATAAATATGATGTTGTCATCGTCATTGGAGATGGTTTATCTGCAAGAGCCATCGATGAGAATGCGCCCATTTTGATTGAACATCTAATAGCTGAGTTTAAAGCACTGAAATGGTCAGTTGCGCCTTTGATCATCGCACAGGGCAGTCGCGTTGCATTAGGCGATGAAGTCGCCCAGATTTTGAATGCTAAAATGTTAGTGATGCTGATTGGAGAGCGTCCGGGTCTCAGTTCGCCCGATAGTCTAGGGATCTATTATACTTATGATGCTCATCTGGGTTGTCATGATGCGATGCGCAATTGCATTTCAAATGTACGTCCAGCGGGACTTCCCATATTGATTGCAACACAGCGCTTAATTGCTTTAATGAAAAAATCCCTACAACTGGATTTTTCGGGTGTCAATCTAAAAGATGAACACGAAATGACTGTTGAACATCAGCAGCATGAGACACATTTATTATTTTGATATTGAATGATTAAGACTTATCCGTTACATTTTAAGCGACATCTCATGTCGTTTAAAATGAATACAAATCCCCTGATCAGCGTTGATTTTTTATAATAAACGAATGTGAATTATAAGGTGGATGTTCATGTCTGATCGTATCCGCGAAAAACTACAGATTTTAGCCGATGCTGCCAAATATGATGTATCTTGCTCATCCAGTGGCAGCAATCGGAAAAATAAAGATAAGGGATTGGGCAATACCGGCTCAGGCATTTGTCACTCTTATACTGAAGATGGTCGCTGTGTGTCATTGCTTAAAATTTTATTTAGCAATGTCTGTATTTTTGACTGCGCTTATTGTGTTTCACGTCGTTCCAATGACATTCAACGTGCTGCATTTACCGTGCAGGAAGTGGTTGATCTGACCATTAATTTTTATCGCCGTAATTATATTGAGGGCTTATTTTTAAGTTCCGGTATTTTTAAATCCGCCGACCATACCATGGAGCGTATGTTACAGGTAGTGAAGAAGCTGCGTTTAGAAGAAAATTTTAATGGTTATATTCATCTCAAAACTATTCCAGGTGCTTCACCAGAACTGATCACTGAAGCTGGACTCTATGCTGACCGCATGAGTATTAATCTGGAAATGCCGACAGAAGCAGGATTAAAACGTTTTGCACCTGAAAAAACACATGCTGAAGTACAAAAGGATTTAGGCATTGTACGTGATCGCTTAATTCAGTTTAAGGATGAACGAAAACTGATTCGAACTGTCCCTAAATTTGTGCCAGCAGGGCAAACCACACAAATGGTGGTGGGAGCAGCCAGTGAAACTGATTATGATGTGATGATGATGGCGGATCAGCATTATAAGGAATTTAAACTGAAACGCGTTTATTATTCAGGTTACATTCCAATCAATGAACAAGAAAAAGCTTTGCCTGCAATTGGATCAGCACCACCATTGCTACGCGAAAATCGACTCTATCAGTCTGATTGGCTGATGCGTTTTTATGGCTTTGCTGCCGATGAAATTGTCAATCCGCAACATCCCAATCTAGATCTGGATATCGACCCAAAACTGAGTTGGGCGCTGCGTAATCCAGAACAATTTCCTGTTGATCTAAACCGAGCTGATTACAAAATGATTTTGCGCATTCCGGGAATTGGGGTGAAATCAGCCCAAAAAATTGTACAGGCACGTCGTTTTGGGGCTTTGCGAATTGATCAGTTGAAACGTATGGGGGTGGCGTATAGCCGTGCACAGCATTTTATTCGTTGCGTGGATACTCCACAGTTTCAACGTGATTTACAACCGCATCAAGTACGCCAGCAAATTTTACAATCAGGGCAGTCCAAATATACCAAACAGATTTCACCGCAACTCGGTTTTGGTTTTTAATACGATGGTAAATACGATAATTCTAAAATGATCATTTATCAGTTCGATGGCAGTCTGACTGGACTATTAAGCTGTATTTTCAGAGCATTTCAATTTAAGCAATTTGAAGTGCAATTGGCATTAGAGCATCAGGTGCAGGATTCACTGTTTGCTGAAAGTGTTGTAGTTGCAAGTCATGAGCAGCAAGCACAGCGTGTTTGGAAGGGTTTGACTCAGAAACTTTCTTCAGAAGGGATAAAGCGTTTTCATTATACGTTTTTATCTGAACAATTAATTGCCTTTCAGCATTTGTTTAATTTCGCCATTTATGTATTTCAAAATCCATTTTCAATTGAAAAAAATTATGGTCATGCCGATGTGCTTGGCGTATCACAATGGACCAAACAAGTGGGTCGTGAAAAGCACCGTATGGAAGCTTTTGTAAGATTTAAGAAAACACAAGAAGGCTTATTTATCAGTCTGGTACGTCCAGATTTTAATGTGCTGCCGCTGATTGAAAAACATTTTAAAGCACGTTATCAGGATCAAAAATGGCTGATTTATGATGAAAAACGCCATTTCGGTATTTATTATGATTTAGATCAGATTCATCAGGTCGAACTGGATGCCTCGACACTGGATAAAAATATTGAAAATGGCTTTAGTCAGGATTTTAGTTTAGAACTAGATGAAAACGAAGCCTTATACGACCAGCTTTGGAAAGATTATTTTAAAAGCGTCAATATCGATGCGCGTAACAACATCAAACTGCATATTCAATATGTGCCGAAACGCTATTGGCGTTATATGAATGAAAAAAACCTGTAATTTACCCAGTACGTTTTGACCAGTCCAAAGCATCTTTTAAGCGATCATTTCCCCAAAACAGCTCACCATTTACTATAAATGAAGGTGAACCAAAAATATTAAGCTGTTCAGCTTGAATGCCATTTTGTTTTAAAGCTTGTCTGGCTTGTGCTGTCGTGGCAGTATCAAGAATCATTTGACTATCTAACTGCATATTTTCTAATATATTTTCAATGGTTTTAATTTGGCTAATGTCTTTGCCATGTACAAAATTAGCTTGATAAACCTCACAGATAAAATCAAAAATCCAATCTGACTGAGCATATTGACAGCTAATTCGCGCAGCCAAAAGTCCATTTTGTGGAAAAATTTCAGGACGGTTCAATTCAATCTTTAATTTTTCACAAATCCTTTGCATATCACGCCACATATATTGTCCTTTAACAGGATAGACGTTAAAAGGTGAATCATTGAGTCCTTGTTTTTGAAAAATAGTACCTAATAAAAAAGGGTGCAGACTAAATTGATACTCATCTTTTAATTGGCGAATTTGCATGGCGGCTGGATATGAATAAGTGCTTGCAAAATCAAACCAAAATTGAATGCCTGACATGGTTTATTACTCCATAACCTTTAAATGTGAATCAACTTTACATTGGACTGACATGAAATAGCGAGCCGATCCAGCTCGAAAAAGCCATGGCTAAAATTCCCCAAACCGTAATTCTCAAGCTGCCTTTCCATAATGAAGTGCCCGCAAAATAGCTCGACAATGCACCTAATAACATTAAAGAGAAAATGCCAACCCCCAAGACGACTTTGGCGGTATAAGCACTTGGGCTCAATAAAATCGCAAACATTGGAAATAATGCACCGAGTGAAAAAGACAGGGCAGAGGATAATGCCGCTTGAATTGGACGTGCGGCAGTTTGTTCGATGATCCCAATTTCATCACGAGCATGTGCTTCGAGCGCATCTTTTTCAGTGAGTTGAATGGCGACTTCTTTTGCAAGCTCGGGGGATAAACCACGATCAATATAAATTTTAGTCAGCTCCTCAAGCTCTAAATGAGGATGTTTTTCTAGTAAATGGGCTTCAAACTTTAGATCCGCATGTTCAATATCTTTTTGCGACTGAACTGACACATATTCTCCCGCAGCCATCGAGGTTGCCCCTGAAATCAAACCCGCCAAACATGCAATAAACAAAGTGTGCGAACTTGCCCCACTGGCGGCCATGCCCATGACCAAACTGGTTACGGAAATAATGCCATCATTTGCACCTAATACAGCGGCACGAAGCCAGCCCGTACGTTGAATAAAATGCGGTTCAGCATGATGTGAGTAAGACATAAATAGCCTAAGTATCTGATCTTATATTTTGTAAATAAGCATGCTGAATTGACATGAAAAAAGCAAGGAAATCATGGCGTATCTTGTTGACTAAATAAAGTTGGAATCCAAATGTAACTTGAATATAAATAAAATAATGTGAAGATGTGCTTTAAATATTTTAATTTATTTTAGTTATTCTAAATTTAGTTTCAGATTTTAACTTTATAATCAATTATTCATGAAAATCATCATGCTATTATTTTTTTGCATCTGTTATGGCATTTTAATAAATCCCCAAAAATCATTTTTTTTACTTTTAAAAACTTAATTTTACAATAAGGTCGTATTTCGACAACATAAATTAAAAAAAATAGCATCTTTTCGTTTTAGAGTAGATGAGTAGTTTATGAAGATATTAGATTTATAACGATATTAGAGGAAAAATTATGTCGCTTGAAAAAGTAGTCTATCGTGCTCAAGCAAAAGCAACAGGCGGCCGAGATGGTCAAGTGGTTTCTTCAGACGGTGTTTTAAATGTAAAACTGGGTGTACCCAAAGAAATGGGTGGTGCAGGTGGTGCAGTGACCAATCCAGAACAACTTTTTGCTGGCGGCTATTCAGCTTGCTTTTTAGGCGCAATGAAGTTCGTAGCCAATCGGGATAAAATAAAAATTCCTGCCGATGCCTATATCGAAGGTGAAGTGGGTATTGGCCCGATTCCTACAGGTTTTGGTATTGAGGCGAAACTGAATATTCATTTGGAAGGCATGGATCAAGCAGAGGCAAAAAAATTGGTCGATGCGGCGCATATCGTCTGTCCATATTCCAATGCAACCCGCGGTAATATTGACGTAGAGCTTAATATTATTGTCTAGGGATAAGCTGTATTCAGGTTGCAATTAATTAAAAATATAATAGTTGATCTTTTTTTTTATCGACCACCTATAAATAAAACACCGATTTAACAGGTTAAATTCAAATCTTTATTTCTCTCATGATAAAAGCATCCCAATCAAGATTGGGATGCTTTAAATACAAAATCAACAGCTCTTAAACTTAATAATAAAGAAAGTGAGAGGTTAAAATAATGGAATGGCTACAAAGCGTATTAAAACATAGTCCAGAGATACTCTTATTCCTATCTCTCGCTATAGGATTCTGGATTGGTAAATTCCAGATGGGAAAATTCCAGCTCGGTGGCGTAGCAGGCTCTTTATTGGTTGCAGTGGTATTGAGCCTGATTGGTGTGTCTGTGGATAATGGTGTCAAATCAATTCTGTTTGCATTATTTATCTATGCCGTGGGTTTTGAAAGTGGCCCGCAATTTTTCAAGTCACTCGGTTTGGAATCTATCAAGGAAATATTACTGGCAGGATTCATGGCCATCTGCGGATTGATTACCGTCCTGATCATGGCAAAAATTTTCCATCTAGATAAAGGTCTTGCGGCAGGTCTTGCGGCAGGTGGTATGACTCAGTCTGCGATTATTGGTACAGCAGGCGATGCATTATCTCGGCTAGATTTACCTGTCGATGAAATCTCAAGGTTACAGGCCAATGTCGCGATTGGTTATGCCGTCACTTATATCTTTGGCTCATTAGGTGCGATTATTGTTTGTTCGAATATCTTGCCGAAGTTCATGGGTCGTGAGATTCGGGATGATGCGATCAAAGCACAATCTGAACTGCTCAAAGGTGCGATTGAATTAGCACCAGGTCAGGAAATGGCAATGCCTGAGATTGTAGGGCGGATCTATAAAGTCCAACAAGCCGCAGGAAAATCGATCGGGTCTTTGGAAGCAGAGGCAGGCAGCATTACGATTGAAAAACTCAAACGTAAAGATCAACTGATCGATGCGAGTGCAGACACCATACTTCAGGCTGATGATGTGGTTCTTGTGGTGGGTCGTCGTCCTGCGGTAGTCGCGATGTCAGCTCAGATTGGTTCAGAACTTCAATCCTCAACTGGAATGGAAATGGTGATGGATACCACGGATGTGATTTTAAAGCATTCCAAGTATATCAATCGTACCCTTGCAGATCTAAAAGCCAATACCCCGCCATATCTAAAACATGGCATTTATATTATTTCGATTAAACGTAATGGTGAAAAAATCGCCCTGACGGATGATGTGGTTTTTCAGCGCGGTGATATTGTCACGGTCTATGGTACCCAAAGTGACCTTGCGCGTGTCATTAAAGAAGGTGGTCAAGCATTACCAGAAAGCCTGAAAACAGATTGGGTTTTCCACGGAGCAGGTATCGCGGTGGGTCTAATCATTGGATTAATCGTGGTTCGTGTTGGAGGTATTCCATTAACGCTTGGTGCAGGTGGCGGTGCATTACTTTCAGGTTTGGTGTTTGGGTGGTTACGTAGTCGAAATGAGTTACATGGCAATATGCCACTTGCAGCTTCTCAGCTTCTTCGCGATTTAGGTTTGGCGGGTTTTGTGGCTGCGGTTGGATTGCAGTCTGGTTTACAAGCGATCCAAACCATTAAGGAAAGCGGGTTGTCTTTATTTTTAATCGGTGTTGTGGTCACCATTGTCCCGCTGATCTTAACCATGTTATTTGGGCGTTATGTCCTTAAATATAACAATGTCGCAGTTTTTGCGGGTGCGCTTTCAGGTGCGCGTAGTGCCAATCCTGCGTTCGGTGAGGTCTTGGATAAAGCTGGAAATTCAATTCCAACGGTTCCATTTGCTATTACTTATGCGTTGGCAAATGTATTTTTGACCTTACTTGGCCCCGTGATCGTTGGTTTAGCTTGATCGCGTTACCCACAAAAAATTTTAAATGATTTACAAAAATTAAGGAGTTTTTCCTCATGGCAAAAGTTGATTATTCTAAATATGCAAAACTCAGCCCATTTGAATTAAAAGACGAATTGATCGCTTTGGCACAAAGTAAAACTGATCGCATTATGCTCAATGCTGGTCGTGGTAATCCTAACTTTCTTGCGACTATTCCACGCCGTGCTTTTTTCCAGTTGGGTTTGTTTTCAGCGACTGAATCGGAATTTTCATTTTCCTATATGCCAGAAGGTTTGGGTGGTTTTCCACGACCAGTCGGTTTACAGCAACGCTTTGATCATTTTGTCCTTGAAAACCGTGACAAACCCGGCGTGGTTTTTTTGGGTAAGGCTGTTTCTTATGTGCGTGATCAGCTTGGTTTGGATTCAGATAAGTTCTTGCTAGAAATGGTAGAAGGCATTTTAGGCTGTAACTATCCAGTGCCTGATCGTATGTTGCGTATCAGTGAGTCCATTGTTAAGGAATATATCCTACGTGAAATGGGCGTAAAAGGCATGCCAAAAGAGTCTTTAGATCTTTTTGCAGTGGAGGGTGGAACTGCGGCAATGGCCTATATTTTTAACTCTTTAAAGGAAAATAAGCTGATTGATTATGGTGATAAAATCGCCATTGGTGTGCCTGTTTTTACACCGTATCTCGAGATTCCTGAGTTAAATGATTATCAGCTTGAAGAAGTACTGATTCATGCCGATCCTAATTTGGGATGGCAATACCCTGAATCTGAGCTGCGTAAGCTGGAAGACCCTGCGATCAAAGCCTTTTTCTTGGTCAATCCAAGTAATCCACCTTCCGTCAAAATGAGCGATGAAGGTTTGGCGATTTTGGCAGATATTGTAAAAAAACGTCCAGATTTAATTCTTTTGACCGATGATGTATATGGCACATTTGCAGATGACTTTAAATCACTGTTTGCCATTTGTCCTGAAAATACCATTCTGGTGTATTCATATTCCAAATATTTTGGGGCGACAGGCTGGCGTTTAGGCGTGATTGCAACAGCAAAAGAAAACATTCTGGATAAAAAAATTGCGGCTTTATCTAAAAAAGACAAAGCAGACTTGGAAAAACGCTATGGCTCGTTGACCACAGATCCTGCGGGTATCAAATTTATTGATCGCCTGGTCGCAGACAGCCGTAATGTTGCTTTAAATCATACTGCCGGCCTATCTACACCTCAGCAGGTTCAAATGGTATTGTTTTCATTATTCAATATGATGGATTCACGTCAGGATTATAAAAAAGCAGTTAAATCGGTGGTGCGTGAACGCGATGCTGCTTTGTATCGCCAATTGGGTGTTAATGTTCCACAAGATCCAAATGCGGTGGATTACTATACCTTAGTCAATCTGGAAAATACTTCGCGTCAACTCTACGGAGATGATTTTGCAGATTGGGTCATGAAAACTAAAAATCCGACCGAATTGCTTTTCCGTGTAGCGGATGAAACAGGTGTGGTGTTATTGCCGGGTTCTGGTTTTGGGGTACAGCATCCATCTGCTCGCGCTTCGTTGGCCAATCTAAATGAATACCAATATGCTGCGATTGGTGATTCATTACGACGTTTTGCTGAAGAGTCTTATCAGGAATATCAAAAAACCCGCAAGAAAAAATAATTGCCTATAAACCCATAATCCCCGATAGATGAGAAGATATCGGGGATTTTTTATTGATTTCATTTTGATTTTTCTTCATTTTTTTATTTCATTGCTTAAGATAATAAAGGTTGTAATTTGCTGGATATTTCACAAATCAAGTCTATTTTTAGCGAACATCTGACTGTAAAGTTCTCAACTGTAGAACAATAGTCGATGATTTTTAGTGTAAAAATTATTAGCATCTTGAAGTTTAACGATAGAACAACAACATCGAAAAGGAAGTAAAAATGCTAGCTTATGATGCTGATCTGGAATTATTTCGCGATAATTTTAAACGTTATATGAATGAGCAGATTGCTCCGCATTATGATCAATGGGAACGTGAAGGTATCATGCCACGTTCAGTATGGTCATCGCTGGGTGAAAATGGTTTTTTATGTGTCGATGTACCTGAAGCTTATGGTGGCTATGGCGTACCTACACACTACTCTTTAATGTTGGTTGAAGAATCTGCCCGTGCAGGTTACGGAGCTTTATCAACAGCAATTTCATGTCATTCAGAAATTGCTGCGCCTTATATTCTGCACATTGCCAATGAAGAACAAAAGCAATATTGGCTGCCTAAAATGGTGAGTGGTGAAGTGGTTGGTGCGATTGGTATGACGGAACCAGGAGCTGGTTCTGATTTACAAGCGATGCGTACCAGTGCGATTTTGCAAGATGATCATTATATTCTCAATGGTTCTAAAACGTTTATCTCAAACGGTCAACATGCAGACTTGGTTGTACTTGCAGTCAAAACAGATCCGCAGGCACGTGCTAAAGGCGTATCTCTGTTACTCGTCGATACTCATCTGGACGGTTTTAAAAAAGGCACGAATCTCGATAAAATCGGGCTGCACTCACAGGATACCTCTGAACTTTTCTTTGACAATGTCAACGTTCCAAAAGATCAGTTATTAGGGCAGCCTGGACAAGGTTTTGCTTATCTGATGCAGGAATTACCACGTGAACGAACTGCCATTGCAGCTACAGCTTTAGGTGCAATTCGTGGTGCGATTGATGTCACCATCAAATATGTTAAAGAGCGTCAGGCTTTTGGTCAGCCCATTGCAAATTTTCAAAATACGCGTTTTGTTTTGGCTCAGGCAAAAATTGATGAATTGGCAACGGCTGCTTTTTATAATCAAAACCTTGCCTTATATCAACAATCAAAACTTGATGTCGACACTGCGGCTGCACTGAAAAGCTTTAGTACCGATATGCAAATGAAAGTTGCTGACAATTTACTTCAGTTGTTTGGTGGTTATGGTTATATGACCGAATATCCAATTTCGCGTTTCTTTGTCGATGCACGTATTCAGCGAATTTACGGTGGAACCAATGAAATTATGAAAGAAATTGTCGCACGTGGGATGATTGGGAAGTCGTAAAATACCCAATAAGATCATTAAAAATGGGAGATCATTGATCTCCCATTTTTTTGTATTTTATTTAGACATTTACAAACGTAACACTTTTAAGGTTTCATCGACAAATTTTGGAAATAAATCTGCACTGCGCGATGAAATATATAAATTATTGTCATTCACCACATCTTGATCCAGACAAACCGCCCCTGCATTTTCTAGCTCATCTAAAATGGTTTGCATCGCGCAAATTCGTCGACCTTTGACCACACCTGCATGCATCAATAACTGCGGCGCATAACAACAAATAAAGATGGGTTTTTGTAAATTGGCAAATCGACGTACAAAATACACAAAGCGCTCATCGTTTCTTAATGCTTCAGGAGATTCACCGCCTGGAATCAGTAGAGCATCGAAATGATGAACATCACTATCATCAATGCCTAAATCAATAGTCGTCGATGTTTTACGTTGAATGCCATAAACAATATTGCCTTCCTGATGCTCGATATTAATCACACTATGGCCTGCGGCACGATAGGCGTGTACAGTTTCACAGTATTCGAGATCCTCAAAATCATGAGTGACTAAAGTGGCAATGGTTTTTGACATTTTTATTCTCCCTTTTCAGGAAGGTTTTTATAGGAACTTAATACAATACGGCTTGAATCAAAAAACAACATTGACGCTTTGTAGTGAAAGCGTCATCAATTGTAATTCTCTAATGAAAGTGATTGATTCATCAGGATTTAATTGTCGTTAAATAATTTTTCACAGTTTGCAGTGGTGTTACAAGCGGCAAATAAAATCGCTTTCGGCAAACTGGCATACATGTTGGTAATGTGTTGTTCAGCAGGATGATTAAAATGCCAATATTTAAGCTGATCTGATTTTAAGGTATTAAAATCTTCAAAAAAATTGCCGTTGTCAGGTTGATTTCCACGTGGTGGTCGGCCGCGTCCTTCCGCCGTACCAACAGTGGTCATGACCAAAATAGGTGATTTAAACTCGGTTTTATTATGTTTGAATTGCTGTAACTGCTTTGCTAAAACATTTTGATCAAACCATAAAGAGGGGCTTGCCGCAACATAACGGTTGAAACTTTGCGGATGTTTAAAAAACGTATCCAGTGTAAATAAGCCGCCAAATGAATGACCGAATAAGGTTTGTTGCTGGGTATTAATTTGAATACTGTGTTGAATACGTGGTTTTAATTCATTTTGAATAAATTTGAGGAAATTATCTGCACCACCATATTGATATCTTTCATCTTTTTGTGGCGTATCTTTTGGAAGCGGCGTGTAATCGAGTGCGCGTTGTTGGCCTGAAAATTGAGTTTCGCTTGGATAGCCAATCGTGACAATCACAACCGGATCAAGCCCCATTTTCTCCGAACCGCCGCCAATCGATTGCGCAATGCTGCTGGCACTGTTAAACACCGCATTACCATCGAGCAGATATAATACAGGGTAGCCTGTTTTCGGGGCAGGGCTATACGGAATATACACCTGAATAAAATAGGTGTTGGGCGTATATTTCGATGTCATCTCGAACTGTTGAATCGTTCCTTTACGCTGTAAATCCAGACGCGGGCCTTGCGTCTGTTTGGTTTGGGATGGGTTGAGAGTGTTGTCCTGTGCATAAGACACTGAGCTGAATCCGAAAACCGAGAGGGTGAGTAAGGTACAAACGAGAGGCTTGAGTATCATAGAACTTTAAATGAGATTGATTCTTAATAATGGTATTAAAGCATAAAAAAGAAAGATGTGAACTGAAAATCAGGATTTTATCGAGTTGACTGTTCTTGATGCTATAGCAAACATGACAAGTCTTGATATACTGTCGCAAACCATTTGCAGAGGCTGCATTCCAATGATCCATGATGATCAGAACTCGTCAACTTCTCTCGATTTACAACAAATTCGCAATGATATTGATTCTGTAGATCAACAGATTCAAGAACTCATTAATCGTCGTGCAAGTCTGGCTGAAGCGGTGGCTAAAGCAAAATTTGCAGCCGAAGAAAATCCGTTGTTTTATCGACCAGAACGCGAAGCACAAGTTCTGCGCAAAGTCATGGAGCGCAATAAAGGCCCATTGTCTGATACCACGATGGCACGTTTATTTCGTGAGATTATGTCGGCTTGTCTGGCATTGGAAGCGCCGCAAAGTATTGCATTTTTAGGCCCAGAAGGGACATTTACCCAATCTGCGGTACTCAAACATTTTGGTAAAGATGCGATTGTGCGTCCATTGCCGACGATTGATGAAGTGTTTCGTGAAGTAGAAGCAGGTAGCGCGCATTATGGCGTGGTTCCTGTTGAAAACTCGTCTGAAGGGATTGTCAATCACACACTGGATTGTTTTAAAACCTCACAGTTGAATGTGATTGGTGAAGTGGAACTGCGTATTCATCATCAGTTTTTAGTGTCTGAAAATACGCGCAAAGACAGCATCAAGCAGATTTATGCGCATCAGCAAACATTGGCGCAGTGCCGTCAATGGCTAGATGCACACTATCCAGGTGTTGAGCGTGTAGCATTAAACTCAAATGCAGAAGCGGCGCGTCGTATTCGTAACGAATGGCACTCAGCTGCGATTGCTTCTGACCTTGCCGCATCACTTTATAATCTTGAAATCTTGCATAGCAATATCGAAGACAACCCAGAAAATACCACACGTTTCTTAGTCATCGGTCGTGAAAAAATTCCACAAAGTGGCAATGATAAAACCTCGCTTTTGATTTCTGCGCATGATCGTGCAGGTGCTTTACTGGATATTTTAGCGCCGTTTGCAAAACATGGCATCAGTTTGACCAGTATTGAAACACGTCCAGCTTTGCCTGAAAAATGGGCTTATGTGTTCTTTATCGATTTAGAAGGACATATTGATCAGGAAAATGTCACAGCAGCGTTGAATGATATCCGACCAACTGTCAAAGAGTTACGTGTACTCGGTTCTTATCCAGCAGCTGTATTGTAGTTCTGTCTTGATTTTTTCATGATACAGAGATGACATTGTCCTTTTAAATATTGCTTACGGATTTAGATATACACATGATGCCAGAACCTTTGTTTCATAAAGTCGTATTTATTGGACTCGGCCTGATTGGTTCGAGTCTGGCACGAGTGATACAGACTGAACATTTAGCAAAAACAGTGGTTGCTTCGACCCGTTCGCAAAAAACACTGGATGATGCCAAAGCCTTAGGTTTAATTGATGTCGGTTATCAAAATCCAATCGAGGCCGTGCAAGACGCAGACTTGGTTATATTGGCTTTGCCTGTCCGTGCGACACAAAAGATTTTGCAGCAAATTAAACCCTATTTAACTGAAAATACGATTTTAACCGATGTAGGAAGCACCAAAGGCAATGTGGTCGCTGCTGCCCAAGCCGTGTATGGGCAAGATTTGCCCGTAGGTTTTGTGCCAGGCCATCCAATTGCCGGAAGCGAGCATACGGGTGTGCATGCAGGGAAAGTCGATTTATTTGCTAATCATAAAGTGATTTTAACGCCACTTCCAAGTAGCGCAGATTGGGCGGTTGAAAAATTAATTGAATTGTGGTCTGCGGCTAAAGCCGAAGTGATTTGCATGGATGTGGAAAAGCATGATGAAGTGCTGGCACATACCAGTCATTTACCACACTTAATGGCGTTTAATCTGGTTGAGCAACTGGCCAATCGCGAAGACAATCTGGACATTTTTCGTTATGCGGCGGGTGGTTTTCGGGATTTCTCACGGATTGCAGCCAGTGACCCTCAAATGTGGCATGACATCTTTTTTGCCAATAAAATTGCGATACTCAAGGCTGTTGATGGTTTTGAACAGCAACTTGCTCAATTACGACAACTGATTGAAAGTGAAGACTCACATGCACTGATGGGGCTGCTTGGACATGCTCAGGCTGCGCGTCAACATTTTAATCATATGTTAGCTCAGAAACCCTTCATGGAGAAAAATAAGGTGACACAGCAATTTAGTATTCTACCGGGAAAAAAATCATTTCAAGGTAAATTTACCGTTCCGGGTGACAAATCTGTGTCACATCGCTCCATCATGTTTGGTGCGATTGCGGAAGGTACCACCCATGTTACAGGATTTCTGGAAGGCGAAGATGCATTAGCCACTTTGCAGGCTTTTCGAGATATGGGTGTCAGCATTGAAGGGCCTAAAAATGGTGAAGTGACTATTCATGGTGTAGGGATGCAGGGCCTGAAAGCTCCTGCGGGTGCATTATATATGGGGAACTCGGGCACCAGTATGCGGTTACTTTCGGGCATGCTTTCTGCACAAAAGTTTGATTCGGTGATGACGGGTGATGCATCACTCTCTAAACGTCCGATGGAACGTATCGCGAAGCCACTTCGTTTAATGGGTGCTCAAATTCAGACGACGGGTGAAAAAGGAACACCACCTGTCAGCATTACGGGCAGCCAAGCATTAAAAGGCATTCACTACGATTTGCCGATGGCATCTGCACAAGTCAAATCAGGTATTTTATTGGCAGGTCTATGGGCTGAGGGAGAAACTTCAGTGACTGAACCTGAACCTACCCGTGACCATACCGAGCGTATGCTTCGTGCTTTTGGCTATGAAGTGAAAACTGAAGGAAACAAAATTTCACTCATTGGCGGTGGTAAATTAACGGGGACGGATATCCAAGTTCCTTCTGATATTTCTTCTGCGGCATTCTTTATGGTGGGTGCTGCGATTACGGAAGGTTCAGATGTTATCCTTGAAGCAGTCGGGATTAATCCTACCCGTACCGGTGTGATTGAGATTTTAAAACAGATGGGTGCTGACCTGACTGTGGAAAATGAACGTATCGCAGGCGGCGAACCCATTGCAGACATTCATATTAAGGGCACACGGACACTAAAAGGTATTCATATGCCTGAAGACCAAGTGCCACTTGCGATTGATGAATTTCCAGCCCTATTCATTGCGGCAGCTTGTGCAGAAGGTCAAACGATTTTAACAGGGGCGGCTGAGCTTCGTGTTAAAGAATCTGATCGTATTCAAGTGATGGCGGATGGTCTTAAGATTATGGGGATCGATTGCACGCCAACAGATGACGGCATCATCATTCAAGGCAAAGGAAAATCAGGTGATTGGTCTGCAATTTTCACAGGTGGTGAAATTGAGTCACATCATGATCATCGTATTGCCATGAGTTTTAGTATGGCTGGTTTACGCACTTCTGAAGAAATTAAAATTGTGGGTACTGAAACGGTCGCAACAAGTTTTCCTACTTTTACCGAGTTGGCAAATCGTGCGGGTTTAACCATTCAGGTCAGCCAATAATTTAGCAGCTAGATTGCGCTATACTGGTTAACATAATAGTGACACAGCGGTCGAGTTTCGGCTTGGCTGCTGTTTGTTTATTGCTTTATGCTAAATGGCAGTGATAACTATAAATGCAGGGTGCGCAACATGAGAAAACTACAGTTTATTGCGAATTGTCCTCATCACTATGAAGGTCATGAGCTGAATGAATGCCGTATTACGCAGGAATATGTGGCTGCACTTTTATTTAAACAACTAGGTGAGTATGGCTTTGATGCCCAGCATATTACCCATGAACATCAAAAAGTTGAAGTGAATATTGAAAATCATCAGCTTCCTTTATCTGTAACCTGTACTCAAAAAAATGATGATGGGCAATTGATGTGTGAAATCACGGCCTATCCCAAAGAAGAACAAGACTGGTTTGAAAAAATAGAAACTCAGAGTGTGATCCGCCAGTTGGCACAGGCTGTTGAAAATAGTTTGAAATCAGATCAGACCTTTACTGCATTTGAGTGGAAAAACTAACACAACAATTATCAGTATCTCTGGAAGTTGTTGCGGTGTATATTTTTAAATATCTAAAGCCGTTGTCCAGAGTTCAATTTACATGTCTCAAGTCGATTTTTCCCAACTTGCTCCAAATTTGGTCTGGAAACATTTTCAGACCTTATGTACAATTCCGCGTCCCTCAAAAAAAGAACAAAAACTACGTGATCATCTGCAAGCTTGGGCTGAACAATTAGGCTTGGAAACCTATGTGGATCAAGTCGGTAATCTGATGATTCGTAAAGCTGCGAGCCAAGGCAAAGAACACGTGACAGGTGTGGTTTTACAGGGTCATCTGGATATGGTGACGCAGGCCAATTCGGGCACGATTCATAATTTTGAGCAAGACCCGATACGACCTATATTGGAAGATGGTTGGTTGGTTGCCAAAGATACGACATTGGGGGCTGATAATGGCATTGGTGTAGCTCTGGCGTTAGCGGTACTGGAATCCGATGATATTTCTCATGGCCTAATTGAGGTTTTACTCACTGTAGATGAAGAAGCGGGCATGAGTGGCGCGAGATTACTTGAGAGTGGTGTTCTTAAAAGTAAGTGGCTATTTAATATCGATACCGAAGAATGGGGCGAGCTTTACTTGGGTTGTGCGGGTAGTCAGGATGTTGAGGTTCATCAAAAGCTAAGCTATATCGCGGCTCCTCGATCTGGATTAAAAACGGTTGAAATCTCAGTTACTGGATTGAAAGGTGGACATTCTGGCGTAGATATTCATTTAGGGCGTGGTAATGCCAATGTCATCCTGTCAAAATTTTTGCATCAGTATTTATTTGAGTTGGAGGCTTATCTGGTTGAATTTAGCGGCGGTAGTGCGCGTAATGCAATTCCGCGTGAAGCCACAGCTTTGATTCTGATTGATGAAAGCCGAATAGAGACGCTACAAAAATATGTCAAAAACTATGAGAATCAATGTCTACAAAAATTAAGAGGGATTGATGATCGCTTAAAAATTAATGTTGAACTTAAAGAGCAAACAGTCACACAAGCGATTCATCCTCAACAACAAACCTCGTGGTTAAGTGCCTTGGCGACTTGTCCTTATGGGGTGGCAAAAATGAGTGATGTTTTAGACAATGTGGTTGAAACTTCGAACAATATTGGCGTGGTTCAACTCAATCAACAACAAGCCAAAGCTTTGATTATGGTTCGTTCAATGGTTAATCGTGAAGCTGAACGTTTTGCTCAGGAGATTGCAGCACATTTTAATAAAGCTGGTATTGCATCCGAGTTTACACCGCTGGTTTCAGGTTGGACACCTAACCCAGATTCTGCGGCATTAAAATGTCTACAACAGGCTTATCAGACGGCTTTTAATATTGAACCGCATTTAAAAGTGATACATGCTGGTTTGGAGTGCGGCATTATTGCTGAGCATTATCCTGATTTGCAGATGGTCTCATTTGGGCCTGATATTCAAGGTGCGCATGCACCGGGAGAGCGGGTGAAAGTGGATACGGTCGAAAAATGCTGGAAGTTATTGGTAACCGCATTGGAAAGCGTGAAATAAAAAGAGTGAATACGGCTCAAAATCAATGTCATTACTTTGATCCAGAGCCGATACCTTCATCAAGTGTTTTATTTCAATCGATATTTATATAAACGATGATTGTCAACAAAATCCTAAATTCGCTTTGACACTGAAAGTGTTATAGTCTTACTTATTATTTATTTACAGGTTTATTGAGGTTTTTATGCTTTCAGTCATTTCTCCCGCCAAGACTTTAGACTATGAAACCACATTACCAACAGATAAACATACTTTACCAAGACTACTGGATCAGTCTGAACAATTGATTGAAGTTTGTCGTGAGCTATCAGCATCACAAATTGCCAGTCTAATGAGTGTCAGTGAGAAAATTGCAAATCTGAATGCAGATCGTTTTCGTGATTGGACCGCTGATTTGTCGCTTGCGAATGCACGACAAGCCATTTATGCCTTTAAAGGTGATGTTTATACGGGCTTGGATGCATACAGTTTAAAACAGGCAGATATCGAATTTGCTCAGACCCATTTACGCATGTTATCGGGTTTGTATGGACTACTGCGTCCATTGGACTTGATGATGCCATATCGTCTGGAAATGGGAACCAAATTACACAATCCGCGCGGACATAATTTGTATGAGTTCTGGGATGATCAAATTACCCAGTTGATCATTAAAGATTTGGAACACACCAAAACTGATATCCTAGTGAATATTGCTTCAGATGAATACTATAAATCGGTCAATGAAAAACTGATTGATGCACAGATTATTAAACCTGTTTTTCTAGATCAGAAAAATGGCAAATATAAAGTGATTAGTTTTTATGCTAAAAAAGCCAGAGGTTTAATGGCACGCTTTATCATTGAAAATAAACTGGAAAAAGTACAGGACTTAAAAGCATTTAATTGTGATGGTTATTATTTTGATGCTGATAATTCCACTGAATCTGAACTGGTATTTAAGCGTGATGAACAGGCTTAATAATGGTGAAACTTGATTAAGAGTACAGCAGGAGTGATGATCGATGTGGAACGAAATACTTCATCGTTCATGGCTTCGGTTAGAGCAAAATTATCATTTTAATGATAGTCAAAATGTTCTAAACGTGTTGAAGCAGGCTTATGCTGAATCTCAGCGCGCCTATCATACTTTGCAACATATAAGTGAATGTCTTTCCCATTTTGAACAGGTGCAGGATTTACTTGAGGATGCCTGCGCAGTTGAACTGGCTCTGTGGTTTCATGATGCAGTTTATAATCCTAAAGCTTCAGATAATGAAGAATGTAGCGCGAAATTATTTCAAGATTTATTAAAAGATGATTTATCTGCCGCGCTCTTAGCTAAAATTTCGCAATGGATTATTGCGACCAAACAACATCTCCCCAGTTCCGATCAGGATTTAAACCTATTATTGGATATTGATTTGGCAATTCTAGGGGCTACATCTAAACGGTTTATGGAATATCAACAACAGATTCAATGTGAATATCATTGGGTTGATTCAGAAATTTATCAACATAAACGTAAGCAGGTGTTAACGCATTTTTTTCTGCAACAACCGTTATATCAAACAACTTTTTTTCAAGATCATTTTGAATTACAAGCCAAACAAAATCTTACACTGGCACTTCCTGAAAATCTAAAATGAATACTGGTGTATCAAGAACCATTGAAACTCCAAGATTAATTTTACGTCCATGGAGGCTTGAAACTGATCGAGAGCCTTTCTTTATCCTTAATTCTGATCCACAAGTGATGAAATACTTTCCCAGTCCTTTGACTCGTGCTGAAAGTGATGCCTTAGCGCTGAAAATATTTGAATTGATTGAACAACAGGGGGGGGGGATTTTGGGCGATCGAATTAAAAGAGACGCATCATTTTATTGGACTTTGTGGTTTGCATTCGCAACCAGATTTATTTGATTTTTCGCCATGTGTTGAAATTGGTTGGCGGTTGGATAAAAATTATTGGGGGAAGGGGTATGCTTTTGAAGCAGCGCAGGCAGCATTGAACTTTGCTTTTACTCATTTGAAGTTAGATGCTGTAGTTGCATTTACTGCAATACAGAACAAGCCTTCAGAAAAACTGATGCAACGCTTAGGAATGTCTTTTCAATCGACATTTAATCATCCTAAGCTTCCAGAAGAAAGTCCTTTACAATTGCATGTTTTATATAAAATAAATTCCCCATCATAAAAAATCCCGCTTTTAATGAGCGGGATTTTTTTGTTCATAAATTAATTGTGAGTGCTTTCTTTCACATTTTTCGCTGTATTTTCAACAGAAGCAGCGGCATCGTGAGCAGCATCACGAGTTGCTGCTTCTGCTTTATCCGCAGCATGTTCAGTTGTTGCCGCTGCATGATCGGCCGCAGCATCTATTTTTGCAACTGCATTGTCTGTAGCCGCATCAATTTTTGCAGCAGCGTCAGAAGTTGCATGCTCAACATCATGGCTCGCTTGAGTGGCTGCATTTTCAAGATGTTCGCCTGTCGTTGCCCCTGTTTCTGGTGCTTTATCTTTATTACAGCCAACGAGGGCAACGGTCGCAGCAAGACCAAGAATCATCATAAATTTATTCATTTTAACTTTCCTTTTAATATGGCATCCAAAATGACTGGATGAATAAATTGTACGCATAAGAAGCAATCCATGACGATTATAATTTGTAATTAAAATGTTAAAAAATGCAATAAAAAAAAAGGCTTATCCTTCGAGGGTGGATAAGCCTATAAAATCAAGTCTGATTTTTACAACACTTGTTTAACTATTCCGAATAATATAATCAAACGCTGACAGAGAAGCTTTCGCCCCTTCACCCGTGGCAATAATGATCTGCTTATACGGCACAGTGGTACAGTCACCAGCAGCAAATACACCTGCTACATTGGTTTCGTTACGCTCGTTGATAATAATCTCACCGCGTGGACTTAACTCGACTGATCCTTTCAAGAAATCTGTGTTTGGCAATAAACCAATCTGTACAAAAATTCCTGACAGTTCAATGCTGTGTTCTGTCTCTGTAGCACGGTCTTTATATTTCAAAGCGGTCACCTGAGCACCATCACCGACGACTTCAGTTGAAAGTGCATGGGTGATGACGGTCGCATTCGGCAAACTGTTTAGTTTGTCCTGTAACACTTGGTCGGCACGAAGTTTGGTATCAAATTCAACCAAAGTCACATGCTCCACAATACCTGCCAAATCAATTGCCGCTTCAACACCCGAGTTACCACCACCAATCACCGCAACTTTTTTGCCTTTAAACAATGGACCATCACAGTGTGGACAATACGCTACACCACGAGTCGCATATTCCTGTTCACCCGGAACGCCCATTTTTCTCCAGCGCGCACCTGTCGATAAAATCACGGTTTTTGATTCAACTTTGGCACCATTTTCCAATTCAACTTCCACCAGACCTGAAGCAGTTTGATCTGCACCGACAATTTTACTGACACGTTGCAGATTCATAATGTCCACATCGTACTCACGTACATGTTTTTCCATATCCGCAGCAAACTGTGGACCTACAGTTTTTTGTACAGAAGTAAAGTTTTCAATGTCCATGGTATCCATGACCTGACCACCAAAACGCTCTGCGATCATGCCTGTACGAATGCCTTTACGGGCTGCATAAATCGCCGCAGTACCACCCGCAGGACCCGCACCCACCACTAATACATCAAAAGCCTGTTTGGCATTAATTGCCGCTGCATCTTTTTCAGCAGCACCACTGTCCAGTTTTGCCACAATTTCTTCTAAGGTCATACGACCTTGGCCAATATGATTGCCATCTTGGAATACCATCGGAACAGCCATGATTTTGCGTTGTTCCACTTCATCCTGGAAGAAGGCACCATCAATCATGGTCGCAGTGGTATTTGGGTTATAAATCGCAATTAGATTCAGTGCCTGAACCACATCTGGACAGTTGTGACAGCTTAAAGACACAAATACATCAAAGTCTGCTTTAAGATTCAAACCTTTAATCTGGTTGAGCACCTCATCAGAGACTTTCGGTGCATAACCTGAAGTTTGTAACAAAGCTAAGATCAATGAAGTAAACTCATGACCCATCGGTAAGCCCGCAAAGAATACCCGTGGTTGTTCACCGACTTTGGCAATACCAAAACTTGGACGGCGTGTATTTTGACCATCAAAGCGAGCCGTGACTTGATCAGAGAGTTCCGCAATTTCAGTGACTAATTCTTTGATCTTGGCAGCTTTGTCTGAATCATCCAGAGCAGCGACCAATTCGATAGGACTTTCTAAACGTTCTAAATAGGCTTTTAACTGAGTTTTGATATTTTGATCTAACATTGTAAAGCTCCAAAGGAGAAAATTTTTAACTTGTTGAGAATATTACGATAAAACTTTAAATAGGTGAAACAGTATGTTTTTATAGTTTTAATCGGTTTACTGAATAATGAGATTGTAATAAAAATCACGCTTTATTGATTCATACTTAGTGAAAATCACTTTGTTATATAAATGACATCTTGAGATGAGATAAGATGATCAACCTTATACTTAAGGAATATCAGCATGAAACTACAGGCAGGAATCTATCAACATTATAAAGGTAATCTTTATCAGGTTTTTCATGTGGCTAGACATAGTGAAACAGAAGAAGAGTTGGTCGTTTATCAATGTTTATATGGTGATTATTCTATTTGGGTCAGGCCTTTGACCATGTTTATTGAAACGGTTGATGTGGATGGTCAGCCAGTACCGCGTTTTAATTTTCTTCATCAAGTTTAAAAAGCTCTAAAGGTGAGTGTATGCTAAATCGTGAATTTTTATTGCGTCTATCCGAATTATACGATGAGTTTCAACAACACGATGCCAAGCAGTCTGATCGTCTTCAACGTTTTCGGAATATCGAGCCGGATTCCGCGCAATTTCTTTCGATGCTAATTCGCACACAACAATCCAAATCTATTTTAGAAATAGGCACATCGACAGGTTATTCAACTTTATGGTTAGCTAAAGCAGCACAGGCAACTGGGGCAAACATTGTTACACTCGAAATAGAAGAAAAACGCAGCCAACAGGCAAAAAACTACGCGCAGGAACTCAAACTGGACACAGTTATTGAGTTTTGGGTGGGAGATGCCGCTCAATATTTACAACAAGCCCAAACCACCTTTGATTTTATTTTATTGGATGCAGAGCGAAGTTATTATCCAAATTACTGGAATGATCTTAAGCGTTTAATGCGTAAAAACGGTGGAGTCTTGATGGTGGATAATGTGATTTCCCACGCGGCTGAGGTCAAAGCTTTTTTAAATATGATTAAACAGGATGGAGATTTTTTAACCAGTACCATTTCATTTGGCGCAGGTTTGTTTATGGTGGTGGCAAAATAAATGATCAAATGGGCTTGTATGGCAAGGTGACTCAGCTTAAATAAACACGATCGTGCCTTGCCTAAAGATAAAGAATGTGTCGTATAAAAAATTGTTATGATTTAAAAAATCGACAGTCGACTAAAATGTAAATCAAATTCTAAATATTTCTGCACAAAAGCGGTTTTATCTTGTGAGCGCAGTAAATTGTCATAAATAAATTCTGGTACGGGGTGATACAGTTCACCTTTGCCATTGTTATAAAAAATTTTTAGATAACGTGAAGCCGCATTGTATTTCCAGGAAGTGACGGCAACCAATTTTTCCATAGAATTCTCCCCTAAAGGTGAGCAGCATACGATAAAAGATCGTGCTACTCATTTGAACATTAATGTAATTGATGCTGCACCTATAGATGAGAATTGTAAAAGTTTAATTCATGATAAATTAATCACTTAAAATGAAAGAGCCACCCAAAAGGGTGGCTCCAGATCTATTTAAAATCTAAAGAATTAGATTTTACCAACTAGATCAATTGAAGGTGCTAGAGTTGCGTCGCCTTCTTTCCATTTTGCAGGGCAAACTTCACCTGGGTGAGAGTGAACGTATTGCGCTGCTTTTACTTTGCGAAGAAGTTCTTGCGCATCACGACCAATACCACCTGCATTGATTTCAACGATTTGGATTTTACCTTCTGGATCGATTACGAAAGTACCACGGTCAGCAAGACCAGCAGACTCAATCAGAACTTCAAAGTTTTTAGCAAGTGCCCAAGTTGGGTCACCAACCATAACGTATTGGATTTTTTTGATTTCTTCAGAAGAATCGTGCCAAGCTTTATGCGTGAAATGAGTGTCAGTAGAAACTGAGTAGATTTCTACGCCTAATTTTTGGAATTCAGCATAGTTGTCTGCAAGGTCACCAAGTTCAGTTGGGCAAACAAATGTGAAATCAGCTGGATAGAAGAAAACAACAGACCATTTGCCTTTAAAGTTTGCTTCAGAAACTTCAACGAATTGACCGTTGTGATATGCAGTTGCTGTGAATGGTTTAACTTCTGTATTAATTAAGCTCATCATTTTCTCCATGATTGAGGTTTATATTTAAACTCTAAAATTCTGATTTAGCATAAAGAATTTTATTTTATTGAGGAAATGGTATTTTTTCATGATTAGAATCGGAAAAACTAATAATCCTGTAAAATGACCATCACCACATTATGGTTTCCATCATTTCAGCGCAAAATTATGATCTGAAAATGACAATCGCCTATAAATTTGATTTGCATTAGAACATGCAGGCGATTGAGAAAAAATTCAAGGTGAAAATGTAAAAAAACAATGAATTTGTGAGAAATGAACCAGTTCTTTCATCATTGTTGCAACCCTCTTTATTTTTCTCCCATAGGAGGAAATAAAAGGGACTGATGAAAGAAGTCTAATGGCTTTCGTTATCAGGTTATACCGCGTAAAATAGATCGCTTGTTATCAATATTTAGGAAATTTTATCTGTGCAGCGTGATTTAGATGTAAATCAATGGGTGATGGTGCGTGATCGACATCGTTTAAATCGACTAGGCAAAGGTAAAGAAAAAAATTTAGAGCAATATCAACAATTATTCGAAAAATCAAATGCTCAGGTGAAAGCGCGAATTGCTCGTTTTCCCAAAATAAAACTCAATCAGGATTTGCCTGTCACGCAATATGCGGATCGTTTGATTGACGCCATCCAACAGCATCAAGTGATCATTGTGGCAGGTGAAACAGGTTCGGGTAAAACCACCCAGTTGCCACAGATTGCGATGTTGGCAGGGCGTGGTGCTACAGGCATGATTGGCCATACTCAGCCTAGACGTTTGGCTGCGCGGAGTGTCTCACAACGGATTGCAGAAGAAGTCGGGGAAAAACTGGGTGAATCGATTGGTTTTAAAGTTCGGTTTAATGAACAGGGTTCCAACGATTCCATCGTTCGCTTAATGACCGATGGTATTTTGCTTGCAGAGCTGGGACATGATCGCTACTTAAATAAATACGATACGATTATTATCGATGAAGCACATGAACGCTCGCTGAATATCGATTTTATCATGGGCTATCTCAAGCAAATTTTAAAAAAACGTCCAGATCTAAAAGTGATCGTGACCTCGGCAACTTTGGATGTAAATCGCTTTAGTCGTTATTTTAATGATGCCCCAATTTTTGAAGTCGAAGGGCGTAGCTTTCCAGTCGAAGTGCGTTATCGCCCCATTTCTGAACTCAGTATTGGAGGTAGTGATGACGATGAGTTTGATGATTTTGAAGAAAATCTGCCACGTGCGGTAGTACAAGCGGTCGAAGAATGCTTTGCTGATGCCGAAGAAAAAGGACATCCTGAACACGCCGATATTTTAATCTTTTCCAGTACCGAACAGGAAATTCGAGAGTTACAGGAAACCTTGCAAAAACACGGCCCACGTCATACTGAAATTTTACCGTTGTATGCACGTTTAGGTCTGGGTGAGCAACAGAAGATTTTTAGTCCAAGCGGTAAAGGTCGGCGCATTATTATTGCCACCAACGTGGCTGAAACTGCGTTGACGGTACCGAATATTCGCTATGTGATTGACAGTGGCTTTGCGCGTATCTCCCGTTATAGCTACCGTTCACGGGTGCAACGCTTACCGATTGAAGCAATTTCCCAAGCGGCGGCCAATCAGCGTAAAGGACGTTGTGGTCGTATTGCCCCAGGGGTTTGTATTCGTCTATATAGCGAAGAAGATTTTCTCAGTCGTCCTGAATTTACCGAACCTGAAATTAAACGAACGAATTTGGCTTCGGTAATTTTGCAGATGCAAAGTCTGGGCTTAGGAACCGTTGAGGAATTTGATTTCATTGAACCGCCTGATCATCGTTTAGTCAATGATGGTCGTAAACTTCTGGTTGAACTTGGTGCGATGAACGAGCGCAAACATGAGTTAACCAAAGTTGGACAAATGATGTCACGCATGCCGATCGATCCGCGTTTAGCGAGGATGATTGTCGGTGGTTCTCATTTCGGTGTACTCAATGAAATTTTGGTCGTGGTCAGTGCGCTAGCGGTACAAGATCCGCGTGAACGTCCCGCAGACAAACAAATGCAGGCGGATCAAAAGCATGCTTTGTTCCGTGAAGCAGATTCAGACTTTCTGTTTTATTTAAAACTTTGGGATACCCTGCAAAATAATCCTGACATGGCAACGGAAAATAAACGCCGTCAATTTGCCCGTCAGCATTTTTTAAGCTGGTTACGTTTACGTGAATGGAAACAAACCCATGCGCAATTGGTCGATTTAGCGCAAAGTATCAAACTGTCTTTTAACGATAAAAAAGCCAGTTATGAAAATCTGCATCGTGCATTACTCACGGGTTTATTGTCTTTTGTGGCCAATAAAACTGATGAACGTAATATTTATATGGCAGTGCGTCAGCAAAAAGCCAAAGTCTTTCCTGCCAGTACTTTGCACAAATCCAATACGCCGTGGGTAATGGCCTTTGAAATGGTGGAAACGTCTCAGGTGTATTTGCGTACACTGGCCAAGATTGATCCCGAATGGATTTTGCTCGCGGCGCGTGATTTGTTGAAATATCATTATTTTGAGCCACACTGGTCGAAAAAAGCGGGAATTGTGCAGGCCTATGCCCAGATTTCTTTGTTCGGTTTAATTATTGAACCGAAACGTTTAATTAATTTTGAAAAAGTCGATCATCCAGCAGCGCGTGAAATTTTTCTCAGAGATGCATTGACGACTGGTCATCTGGGCATCATGCCGCCATTTTTAAAACATAATTTACTCAAACTTGAAGAAGTCGAACGGGTTGAGGACAAATTACGCCGACGTGATCTGGTGGTCGATGAAGAAACGATTTATCAGTTTTATGCAGAACGTGTGCCTACTGATATTGCCAGTCGAAGCAGTTTTGAAGATTGGCGCGCGACGATTGAACCTAAACAGCCGCGTTATTTATTTGTTGAAGATGATGCGCTTTGGCAAAGTGATCGACCTACCACGCAACAATTTCCTGATTATTTACACAATGGTGATTTACGTTTAGCGACTACTTATCGTTTTGATCCAAGTCATGATCAGGATGGTGCAACGGTCAAAATTCCTGTGCAGGCTTTAGCCCAAGTTGATGAAGCTTTATGGTCGTGGGGCATTCCGGGGTGGCGGCTGGATTTGATCGAGGCCTTACTCAAAGCCTTACCCAAAGACAAACGTCGACATTTAGTCCCGATTCCAGATACCGCTAAAAAACTGATGCAAAGTGTCGATGCAACCCATTTGCGCGAGCATATTTTTAAGTTTCTGGCGTTTGCGCTACGTGGTGAACAGATCACCGAAAAAGATTTTTCTTTTGAACGTATTGACCAATATCTGGTGCCTTTTATCTTAGTCGTTGATGAAAAAGGTCGAGTGATTGAAAAAGGTCGTGATTTAGCTGAATTAAAAGCACGTTGCCGTACTGAAACCCATCGACCAGTCAAACAAATGCAAGGCGAGTTTAAAACTTTCCCAGAAAGCTTTGTGTTTGAAGCGTCACAGAAAGTTACAGGCGTGGTGGTCAAGCAATATCAGGCTTTAGTTCCAGTCAAAAAGTTTGCTGAATTGCAACAAAAAGATGAATCTGGCGTGGTGATCCAAACCTTTAATGATCAGGTTGAAGCGATCAGACAGCATCGAGAAGGGATTATTGGTTTAGTACATATGCAACTGGGTGATCTGGTCAGACAGTTGAAAAAGCAAATCTCTAAACCATTGGCTTTGGCTTATTCTCCTTTGAGTGACAAAGCCAAACTTGAACAGATGCTGGTCTATGCGACATTGCAACTGAGTATCGATCAACTGCCTGTCAATCAGGCTGAGTTTCAGCAATTATTACAGGACGTTAAGCAGACGTTTTTAACGCATGGGCAACAGGCGCTTCAAGTCATTTCGGATATTTTTATTCAGTGGCAAAGCATACGCCGTCAACTCATGATGCTAGATACCGAGATTTTCGGACGCAGTATCGATGATATTGAAGATCAACTGGATTTGATGCAACTCAGTGATTTTGTTTATACCCGTAGCTCAGAGGTTTGGCTTGAATATCCACGTTATTTAAAAGCATTGTTGATGCGTCTGGAGCGTTTGCCGAATAATTTGCAACGTGATGAAGCTGCAATTAAAGACGTTGATCCATGGATGGATAAACTATTTAAGTTTAAAAACAATCCTCAAATTAAAGAGCTATACTTTATGGTAGAGGAATTTCGAATTTCCTTATTTTCTCAACCGATGAAAACCAAGATGCCTGTTTCTCCCACTCGGCTACAAAAACTATGGGAAAAACAAGGAATCGGTTAGAATACTTACATTCTTAACAAGGAGTTTTACATGGGCATCCGTATTACTGGAACTGGTCTATTTCATCCGACCGAAACAATCAGCAACGAAGAACTGGTTGAAACGCTTAATGCTTATGTGGAACGTTACAATACAGAAAATGCAGATAAAATAGCCGCAGGCGAGTTGCCTGAGCGTCGTGGTTCAAGTGCTGATTTTATTGAAAAAGCATCTGGTGTTAAAAGTCGTTATGTGGTTGAAAAATCAGGGGTACTTGATCCAGCACGATTGCGTCCACACTTGCGTGAACGTAGCGATGACGAGCTTTCATTACAAGCAGAGTGGGGCGTGATTGCAGCCAAACAAGCCATGCAAAATGCAGGCGTAGGGCCTGAAGATATCGACGTAGTGATTTTGGCTTGTTCAAATATCCAGCGTGCGTATCCTGCCGTTGCCATTGAGATTCAGTCAGCATTAGGCATTCAAGGTTATGCTTATGATATGAATGTTGCGTGTTCAGCCGCAACTTTTGGTCTAAAACAAGCCGCTGATGCGATTAAATCAGGTGCGCGCCGCGTATTATTGGTCAATGTTGAGATTACATCAGGACATACTGATTATCGTTCACGTGACTGTCATTTTATTTTTGGTGATGTTGCCACCGCTACTATTATTGAAGACACCGAAACCAAAGAAGGTTTTGAAATTCTAGATATTCATTTGTTTACTCAGTTCTCCAATAATATCCGTAATAACTTTGGCTTCTTAAACAGCAGTGAAGAAACCAGTCGTGACGACAAACAGTTCCGTCAGGATGGCCGTAAAGTATTTAAAGATGTTTGTCCTTTGGTTGCCAAAATCATTACAGGTCAACTGGAAAAAATGCAGATCCCCGCGGATGATGTTAAACGTTTCTGGTTGCATCAAGCCAATGCCAATATGAACCAACTGGTTGCAAAATTAGTTTTGGGTAAAGAAGCCGAAGCTGATCGTACACCGATTATTTTGGATGAATTTGCCAATACTTCATCGGCTGGGGTGATCATTGCCTTGCATCGTACGGGTAATCAGGTCGATGCGGGTGAATATGGTGTGATTTGTTCATTTGGTGCAGGTTACTCAGTCGGTTCGCTCATTGTACAAAAGCGCAAAGCAGGCTAAGTTCTGATTTTAAAATTTTGAAACTCCACTTTTGTGGAGTTTTTTATTTTGATCTGTTTAGATTTATGTAATAACGCATTGAAAATCGGGTTTGAAAAGTAGATATTCATTCAAAGATCAAGATACATTAAGTCCAAACATTGAACCCAGATATATAAAATTCCAGAACCAGAAAATATAGAACCAGAAAATATAGAACCACGATTTGCTTTCGATGATGAATTTAATGTGTCTAATCGTCTCTTACAATATAAATAACAGCAGGTGAAGTGATGGATCATGATAATCAAAAGCCAGAACACGATCATGGCTATGCAAGAATTGAACCCTACGATCAACCTGCTGGAGGTTGGGGAGCCTTACTCAGTGTAGCTCGAAATTTAAAACGTCAGGAAACGTTCAAAAAAGGTTCTATTTCACTGCTCAATATTAATCAGCCGACAGGTTTTGACTGTCCGGGATGCGCATGGCCAGAGAAGAAAGATGCGCATGCTTTTAATTTTTGTGAGAATGGTGCAAAAGCAGTTGCATTTGAAGCCACCAGTAAACGTGTCAGTCCTGAGTTTTTTGCAACACATACGGTAAGCTGGTTAACTGAACAAAGTGACTTTTTTCTGGAAGATGCAGGGCGGATTACCGATCCGATGCGTTACGATGTCGTAACGGATAAATACGTTCCAATTAGCTGGGATGAGGCCTTTGAGTTGATTGCCAAGCATCTACAGGCATTGGATGATCCTAATCAAGCCGCATTTTATACCTCAGGACGAGCCAGTAACGAGGCTGCTTTCCTGTATCAGCTTTTTGTGCGAAGTTATGGCACCAATAATTTTCCTGATTGTTCCAACATGTGCCATGAAACCACCAGCGTCGGTTTAAAAGATTCGATTGGTTTAGGTAAGGGGACAGTGACACTAGATGATTTCGATCAGGCGGATGCAATTTTTAGTTTCGGGCATAATCCGGGGACCAATCATCCTCGAATGCTCGCGACCTTAAGAGAAGTATCGAAACGCGGTGGAACTATTATTGCAATTAATCCTTTAAAAGAACGTGGCTTGGAGCGTTTTCAGGATCCACAAGCACCCTTGGAAATGATCACCAATGGTAGCACACCGATTAGCCGCTATTATTTTCAACCGAAAGTGGGCGGTGACTATGCCATTATGTTTGGAATGCTTAAACACCTGCTAGAGTGGGATCAACAGGCGATTGCCAAATCGAAGGAAAGCGTATTTGATCGCTCATTTATTGCGGTGAATACGGTTGGTTTTGAAGAAATGCTGGCAGAAGTGCAAAATACCTTATGGTCAGACATTCATCCGCATACAGGTCTTAGCCCTGAACATCTGGAGGCATTAGCCAAGCTTTATCTTGAATCCAAACGTGCCATTTTCTGTTGGGGCATGGGCATTACCCAGCATCGTCATGGTACAGCCAATGTACATATGCTCGCCAATCTCATGTTAGCGCGAGGGCATATCGGTCGTCCTGGTGCGGGTTTGGCACCAATTCGTGGTCATAGTAACGTTCAGGGTGACCGCACCATGGGTATCAATGAACTGCCAAGTCCTAAAATGCTGGACAATATTGATCGGGTGTTTGGTATTCAATCTCCGCGAGAAAATGGCATGGGTGTGGTTGAAACCATTAAAGCGATGGCAGAAGGGCGGGTCAAAGTTTTCATTGGCTTAGGAGGGAATTTTGCGGTTGCCACACCTGATACTGAATATACTCAGCAATCCTTACGTGCTTGTAATTTGACGGTACATATCACTACAAAAATGAATCGAAGTCATCTGGTTTGTGGACAAGATGCCTTGATGTTGCCCTGTCTGGGGCGTACTGAAGTTGATATCCAAAAACATGGGCCACAGTCGATTTCCGTCGAAGATTCTATGAGTAATGTACATTTGTCTGCTGGACGCAATGAACCGATTTCATCAGATTTACTCTCTGAGCCCGATATTATCGCCAGAATTGCCGAAGCAACCTTGCCTAAGAGTCAAATCAAATGGCGTTGGTATATCGAAAGTTATGATCGTATTCGTGATGCAATTTCGGAAGTCTTTGATGAGTTTCATGACTTTAATCAGCGTGTTTATCAACCCGGTGGTTTTCATTTAGAACATCCTGCCAATCAACATATCTGGAATACGCCAAGTGGCAAGGCACAATTTTTAATTACTCCGATTTCGGAAGTTTATGCAGATCACGAACATCGTTATGCAGATGCCTACACTGAAGCTAAAGTCTATACACTCATGACCACACGTTCGCATGATCAATACAATACGACTTTGTATGGTCTGGATGACCGTTATCGAGGAGTATATGGACAGCGCCGTGTCTTATTTATGAATGAACAGGATATTGAAGCAGCAGGTTTCCAGCCTGATCAATGGGTCGATATTGAAAGTATTTATTCAGATGGAATAAAGCGCATCGTGCATAGTTTTCGGATTGTGCCTTATAACATCCCGCGTGGAAGTTTGGCGGCTTACTATCCTGAAACTAATCCACTTGTGGCGCTGAGTAGCCATGACAAATACGCCAAGATACCAGCTTCTAAAAGTGTGCCAGTGATTTTGCATGCAGGACATGCACCTGAACATTTCAATCTAGCGGCAGAGGTTGATCCTGAAAAAGCCGATCAAATTATTGCTACGGCGAAAGTCAGTTAGTGTTCTATTCATGTGGAAATGGCGTGTCAAAAGCGCCGTTTCCTGATAAGGAAAAATCGATGGATGATACCTTACAGTCGCCATTAGGTTATGAACCTTTGATCGTTCAGCGTTATAGTCATGGAAGTGTTCAGGAGCAGTTAGACGATGTTGTGCAAGAAACCCCTGTAGCACTGGTTTACAATGGAATTTCTCATGCCGTGATGATGGTGACTCCGACGGATCTTGACGTCTTTGCCAAAGGTTTTAGTTTATCGGAAGGTATTCTGCAACATCTCGCTGAACTCTACACACTTGACATTGTAGAAAATGAGCTAGGTATTCAGGTGGAGATGACGATTTCATCGCGTGCTTTTGCGGCATTGAAGCAGCATCGTCGTGCTATGACTGGAAGAACTGGTTGTGGGCTTTGTGGGATAGAAAGTCTACAACAGCTTCATCAGGATGTAACGTCAGTCAGTACCAAATTTTTATCGACATGGCTCAATGATATTCCACAAGCAGTTTTACAGTTAAATGCAAAACAAAAAATCACAGCATTGACTGGAGGAGCACACGCCGCTGCATGGGTAGTGAATGGTGAAATTTGCATTTTGTTTGAAGATGTAGGACGACATAATGCACTGGATAAGTTACTTGGATATATTGCACAGCAACAATTGGATGTTTCCAATGGTTTTGTGTTCATGACCAGTCGAGCCAGTTATGAATTGGTACGAAAATGTGCTCGACTGAACATTGCCTTACTCGCATGTATTTCTGCCCCCACCAGTTTGGCGATTGAGATGGCTAAACATTCAGGTTTGGCTTTGGCTGCATTTTGTCGAGGACACGGCTATGTGCTATATAACGATTAAAATGTAAAATTTACTTTGTGCTGAATTTTCCAATTTCACTGAAAAACTTGAGTTTTAACTCGCTTGTTCTGGATCTAGCCTCAAGGCTTCATTTGGGCAAATCGATTCAATAATGCTTTGTACCACTAAAGGATGCTGTAAATAACCTACGATCTCATGAGGTTTATGCGCAAAAGTCGAAATTCCTTGATTGATAATCGACGGTTGAAAATTGAAAAAACTATGATCAAGTGGAAAAGTGGTCAAATAGTCTTCATGCGAATAAAAATTATGCCAATCTCCTTGCAAGGCTTCGAGTTGTTCTGTTGGACGATTTAGTCTGGATTGCACCACTCGAAAAGCCAGTGGTGAAGCAAGAGTAATGAAGCGCTTTATTTTTACTTTCTTTGAAAGCTGTTGCAGTAAATTATAGGCAATCACCGTTCCGAGTGAATGTGCCACAATAATGTATTCTTCATCTTCGTCAAAAGATTGAATCACACGCTGATGTACATCATTCATAAAATCTGGATTGGCGAGATATAAATACACTTCCAGAATATATCGATGCAACATATTTTCATGCAATTTGGGAAATTTGTTTAATAACATCACAAATTCACGTAATACATGATCTTTGGCTAAATGCGAAAACAAATATAAACGCGAAGTTAAACTTAACTCCTCATGGTGTTTCGCCAATAAAGGAATTAATTTTCGATCCTGATCAATCTGTTGCGGTTCAGGATTTTGTAAATAGGGCAAATGCCAGTCTTGCCATGCTTGTGGCATAAAAGCATCTAAGGGCGTATCTAATTGTGCCAATCGATGTTGATGTATTAAATCACCATAGTAAGGGAAAGCTAGATTAAGATTTTGAAATGGAACCTGAACATCAAGATGATCCAAACCGAGTTTAAAAATATTTAACCAGTGATCTTGTAAGCCTTGAGCATCAAAGCCTTGTTGTTGTGCACCGTGTATAAAAATTAGTTTCATTGTCATGGTATCAATTATTCTTATGCTTGATTTGACTGTAGCATTGAGAGGTCTGGAGATACCAGCCATACAAACAAAAAAAGTGTAGCGATTTGCTACACTTTTGCTAGAAAAATGAAGTTATTAGCGTTTAATTTTTTGTATTACGATAAAATATAAAATGGCTCACGTAGCATAGCGCAATAAAAATAAGACAACCGATAAAACCCGTCCACATTTCAGGATCTGCCGCCATACTTAGGCAAGTAATCAAGCAGAAGAAAAATCCTAGAATGGGCACAATCGGAAAAAATGGTGCTGCAAATTTTAAATCCTGAATGGTATGACCTGTTTTATACCATTGTCTTCTGAAATTAAACTGGCTTAAACAGATACTCATCCAAACCACAACCATGGTAAACGCTGCTACGCCCAAGAGATTTTTAAAAATCGTTTCAGGGGCAAATTGTTCAGATAATAATCCTGGAATTGCACCGAACATAGTCACAATTAAGGCAACAATAGGTGTGCCACTTTTTGTGAGTTTAGAAAAAATACGCGGTAAATGTTGCTGTGAAGAGAGTGACCACATCATCCGTGAAGCAGCATATAAACCTGAATTTGCTGCTGATAATAGGGCAGTAATAATCACAAAACGAATAATATCATCTGCATAAGGGATCCCAATGTAATTAAACACGGTGACAAATGGGCTATTACTCACACTATGACCACCTAAACCTGCTTGCTCAAAAGGCAATAAAGCGCTAATCACAATGATTGTCCCGACAAAGAAAATCAGTAAGCGCCAGATCGCAGCATTAATTGCTTTAGGTACATTATCCGCAGGGTCTTTGGTTTCTCCTGCTGCAACACCAATCAGCTCTGTACCTGAAAAAGCAAAGTTCACAATCAGCATGGTTGCGAAAATTGGCATGAGTCCTTGAGGAAACCAGCCTTGAGCGGTCAGGTTACTAAATAAAGGCGCTGTTTCATAACCATGAAAGGGTATTAGCCCAACGATAGCAAGTAAGCCCAATATAATAAAACTGATTACTGTTATTACTTTAACGAGAGAGAGCCAGAACTCGGATTCAGCAAAAATTTTAGTCGAACTCAGATTAAGTGTAAAAATAGTGACAGCAAAAATAAGCGTCCAGATCCACATTGAAATATGGGGAAACCATTCCTGCATCAGTAAGGCAGCCGCAGTAAACTCTGTGCCTAGCGTTGCTGTCCATGTCAGCCAGTAGAGCCATGACACCATATAACCTGTACTAGGACCAATATATTGGGCAGCATAAGCACCAAATGAACCAGAAACAGGCATGTGTACGGCCAATTCACCTAAACACAGCATGACCATATAAGCAATCAATCCACCGAGTATATACGCAAGGATTGCACCAATCGGACCTGTTTGTGAAATCACCTCACCTGAGCCCAAAAAAAGACCTGTACCAATTGCACCGCCTAAAGAAAGCATGACTAAATGGCGGGTACTCATTGCTCGTTTTAACGGCGCAGAATCATTGGATGAGGCGGTATTTGAAGATTCAGATGGTTGCATACACAACGTCACGTTCAAAATGGAGAAGCGCGTTATTGTAGAGAAAAATTAGAAATGTGCAATCTTGAGGCAGACAAACAATAGCCAATAAGCACAATAAAAAAGAATGGATTTAAAAAATGGCGTCCCTACGGGGATTCGAACCCCGGTTACCGCCGTGAAAGGGCGATGTCCTAGGCCTCTAGACGATAGGGACGTTGAGGATGGCGGTATCTTAAGAATCCGCCGGTAAAGTGTCAAGTAAGTAGGGTGCGAGTTTGTTCAAAATATAGCAAAACAGTTCAGCCGTCTTTTGGGTATCGTACAAAGCTGAATGGGCTTCTTTACCATCAAACTCAATTCCAGCCTGAATACAGGCTCTTGCCAAAACAGTTTGACCAAACATCACCGCACTTAAAGTGACAGTATCAAAAACTGAAAAGCTATGAAATGGATTCTGATTTTTGGTTGATGTCCGTGCAATGGCTGCTTGTAAAAATCCAAGATCAAAATGAGCATTATGACCAACCAGTACAGCATGGGTACATTGCTGTTGACGACGGACTTCATTGATAGATTTGAAAATACGGCGTAGCGCTGTTTTCTCATCTTCAGCCATAGCCACACGCATAGGGTTAAAAGGATCAATCCCAATAAAATCTAAAGATCTTCGATCGAGATTGGCGCCTTCAAATGGATTGATATGCGCATGATAAGCTTCACCAGGTACAAACTGGCCCGCTTCGTTATAAACAATCGGAATACAGGCGATTTCGAGTAAAGCATCTGTTTGTGAATTAAAACCTGCCGTTTCGACATCGACCACAACAGGTAAAAAACCACGAAAACGCTGCCCAATCACGGGTGGAGCGCTGATTTGTTGGTTCACACTTTCCTCCATTGAAGAGTTTTACCTGCATACAGTGGAATAATTTTTTCACCATCCAGATAATCGAGTTGTTCTGGAATGGTTTGTTCCTCTTTGACCAATGTAATCGTCGTCGTATTACGCGGTAAACCGTAAAAATCTGCGCCAAAGTGGCTGGCAAATCCTTCAAGTCTCTCAATTTTACCGACTTGATCAAACGCTTGTGCATATAGCTCAATTGCGGTTGGGGCACTATAGCAGCCCGCACAGCCACATGCATTTTCTTTGGCATTTTTCGAATGCGGTGCACTATCTGTACCCAAGAAAAACTTTGGATTACCACTGGTTGCAACTTCAATCAGTGTTTGTTGGTGAGTTTGACGTTTTAAAATAGGCAAACAGTAGAAGTGCGGTTTAATTCCACCAACCAGCATGTCATTACGATTAAATAACAAATGCTGTGGAGTAATGGTTGCTGCGACATTGCGATCATGTTCAAGTACAAAATGTGCAGCTTCACTGGTGGTGATGTGTTCAAGAACCAGTTTAAGCTTTGGAAATTGTTTTAATAATGGCGATAAAATTTCATCAAGAAAACGTTTTTCACGATCAAAAATATCTACATGATGATGAGTGACTTCACCATGCAGTAATAATGGAACCTGATGTTCTTCGAGTTGTTCAATCACCGCATAGACTTTGCGGATATCACTGACCCCATTGTCTGAATTGGTGGTTGCACCAGCAGGATAGAGCTTAATTGCATTGACATGTGCTGAAGCTTTAATTTTACGGACTTCATCTGGAGATGTTTGATCAGTGAAATACAACACCATACGCGGATCAAAATTTATTCCTTCAGGTACATGCGCCATGATGCGTTCACGGTAGGCCAGTGCTTCTTCAACAGTTTTTACTGGTGGAACCAGATTAGGCATACAGATTGCACGGGCAAATTGACGAGCTAAATCAGGAACAGTACGTTGTAGTGCTAAGCCATCACGTAAATGAGCATGCCAGTCATCGGGCTGAAGAAGAGTAATAGTATCCAAGGCGATTCAAACTGAAAAATAAAACAGATGATAATCCATATATGCTCAAAATGGTAAACAGTTTTATGGATAAAAAGCGAAATCAGGTTGATAAAAGTCATGTTAAGTGTATTATTTTTATTCAAATAAGGATGATTTCTTGCAGGGTGTAATGGATTATAAATACAACCTTGACGAGCTTCATAAAAGAAAAGAAGAAGTTGAACAGCTTTCACATGTACGTGAAAAACAGACCAATCGGGCTTTACCAAGGGTATTGGAAAAGCAGTTCTGGAATATGCATATTGAGCGTACACGGCTAAATACTATTCAATTTTTTTGGAGCGGTCTCGTCACCTATATTATTTTTATGTTATTGACGGTTCCTGGTGATTATATGGTCATCGAGAAACAATATTTTATTTCAGATTTTGTTCGATGTCTTTTAAGCGTGATCAATGGGGCGGTATGTTTATTGGTTTATGTCGCTTTTGCCAAAATTTCATCATTAAGGCCATATTTTTATCAGGCAGCCTATACGATCGTGCTTTGGGCAATTGTTGTCACATCAATTCTGATGATGACTGTGCAGAGTGAAGCACTTAAAAATCAGGCAATGTTATTGATCTCATTTATATATATGTTGGGTTTTATTCTGAGTGGGCTAAAACCTATACATATGTTAATGGTCGGAATGCTATCTGCATTGATTACGTTGACGTGGCTTACAGTTTTTAATATTGATTTTCATCTGGTGATTTTAACGCGCGCTTTAATCGGGAGTTGTTTATTAGGTTTTGCCATTAGTTCAATGTTGGTATCTAAAGAAAGAATGTTGTTTTTAAATGCAAAACTTTCTGAAATTAATGAAAATATTCAGCGCATTCATGCCTCTGAATTTTTACATCTGAGTCAGCATGATGGATTAACCCAACTTTCTAATCGACGAACTTTCGATGAAATGCTGGATGTGTTTTATTTACAGGCACGAAGAGATAAGAGTTCGTTGGGTATATTATTCATCGATATCGATTTTTTTAAAAACTATAATGATTTTTATGGTCATCAGATGGGGGATCATGTGATTGCTAGTTTGGCTAAAGCGATCAAAAACTCGATTCGGCATATGGATTTTGTCGCTCGCTATGGTGGAGAGGAGTTTGTCGTGTTATTGCCTGAAACTGATGCACAAGGCGCTTATGCAGTTGCATCTAATATTTATAAATCTATTGAAAAACTTGAAATTCTACACGAAAAGTCATTAATTTCAGATCAAGTCACAATTAGTTTAGGAATTACCGTTTATCGGGGGGAGACAAATATTGATCAGCAAGAACTACTGTCCTATGCCGATCAAGCTTTGTATCGTGCAAAAAAATTAGGTCGTAACCAGATTTACTATCACTCTATACGTGGCAACAAAATTTAAGGGGAATAAAAAAACCAGTTTTTAAACTGGTTTTTTTATGAGCGTCATTTAGGGCATCAAATATTTTTCAATATATTCCTCGCGGATGGCAGCCCGTTCCTCTAAGGGGGCTTTTTGCATACGTTTGCGTAAATCATTGCGTTCTTGAGTACTCATTTTCTGCCATGCATCACGCATTTTTTGCTTTTCTTGCTCAGGTAACTGCGTAAACCAGTCCATCCGTTGCTGTAAATCAACGGTTTGATCTTTGGAATCATCCTTTAATGATTGATAACGTTTGATTAATGCACGTTGTTCATTTTCAGATAAGGTATTCCATGTTTCATTCACCTGCGTATCTGCACTTTTTGAAAATATCCAAAAGCGTTCAAATCCTGCAAAACTGGTTTGTAAGAAACCAAGTGCACAAAGTGCTAATGCTATTTTTTTAGCTACCATGTGGAACTTTATCCTCACCTAAAACACTCAGCATTTCCAAATCTTCCACCATTTGTGGTGAAAGTTTTGGACTTGCCATCACCTGATTTTGTGATTGATCCGACGTATCAAAGCTAGCAGGTAAAATGACAAATCCTGTAATCGCCGCAGCGAGAGCAAAGCCAGACATTTTCCAGATATGATAAAAAGAACGTGGTTCTCGCTTAATTGTATCCAAAACGTTGGCGATGACCTGAGGTTTATGCTTATGGTGACGTGCAAGTCCATCAAGCTTGGACGTTACCTGCTTGGTAAAATCATCTCGATTCATCTGATGAACCTCCCAAAGATGGATTTAAATGAGCTAAAGCAGTACGAAGCCCTTGAATAGCGCGATGATAATGTGTTTTTACACTGCCTTCGCTACAATTCATGATCTGTGCAGTGGTTTGTGTATCAAAACCTTCCCACGCACGTAACATAAATGCTTGCTGCTGACGTAGCGGAAGTTCTGCAATGGCTTCTTGAATTTCTTCAATGGTGACTTCCTGACTTAAAAAATCTGAAGGATTCAGCGTTGTTTCATCAACAACCTCAATGACTTCATCATTATCACTATCAAGACTCACCTTTTTAAAAAAAGAAAAAGGATTAGATCGGCGCGCTTCTTTACGTCGCCAGTCCTGTAATTTGTTATTTAAAATCGTATAGAACAGGGGATACCATTCATCAAGAGTTTTATCGGCATAAGATTTGTGTAAAGAAATAAAAGCTTCCTGTACCAAATCCATCGCTATACCTTGTTGCCCCTGTGTTGCACTTTCCATCATGACCAGCGCGCGTCCTGTGACTTCATTCATAAAATGTTTTAGGCGATGCTCAGCCGTATTCACATGAACACTATCAACTTCTGATCCAGACTGCTTTGGCGCTAAGTCCATAGAAATGGAAAATCCTGTCATTCGATCCCCATTCTTCCTTTTTTACAGTTACCTACTATATAACGCAGAAAAGAAAGAATAGGTTGACAATATAAGATGTTATTTTGACAGATTTAAGTTTAAATGATTTTTTTCAAATGATTGAGCCGCTTTAATATAAATTAACGATTTAAAGACGTTGTCGAACCATTTCAAAAAAGCAAATTGAGCCTGCAATTGCGACATTAAGAGATTCCTGTCCGCCAGGCTGTGGAATCGCGACTGCTTGTGCATGGGCGAGGGCATAATCAGAGGCGCCTTGACCTTCGTTACCTAAAATCCAGACACAAGGATTGGTTAAATTTTGTTCGTATAAACTATTTGAACGATGTGAACTGGTAACGAATACTGGGATGTTAAATTGATCCAGTAAGCTTTCAAGTTCAATATTTTCAAAGGTATGTAAACTAAAATGCGCACCCATACCTGCACGGAGTACGCGAGGTGACCAAAGCGATGCAGAGCCTTTAGTACAAATAACTTGTTTGATATTGGCAGCAGCAGCGGAGCGTAAAAGGGTACCTACATTACCTGGATCCTGAATATTTTCCAAAATAAGCGTATCTGCCTGAAAATCCAGCGCTGTGCTACTTTGCGGTAAATCTATCACCGCGAGACAAGCCAAACTGGTGCCCAATGTACTAATATCTTTGTACAAAGTTTCACTAATGACAAAAACAGCGCCATTATATTGTTCAATAATCGCTTGTATGTCTGAATGCTCTAAAGCAGCTTCAGTAGTAAAAAGCGAGACAAGTTTGCCTTTTTCCTGCAACCATGACAGGCACAGATGAGTTCCCTCAAGCACCGTTTGACGTTGTTTTTTTCGGTAGGCTTGTTGCTCAATGAGACTGCGCAAATGCTTAATTTTAGCGTTGTCTTTGGATTCAAGAAAAATAATAGCCATAAAAGAAAATCCACGATGATGCGGTGAAGCATCATCGCTATAAAAAATAATTAATGGTAACTGGTTACCAGCTCAACTTCTTGTTTAGAGCCAATGATCACAGGGACACGTTGATGCAATTCAGTGGGCTGAATCTCTAAAATACGGACACGGCCTGTCGTAGATGCGCCACCAGCCTGTTCGATCAGCATGCTCATCGGGTTGGCTTCATACATTAAACGTAAACGTCCTGCTTTCTTTGGATCTTTTAAATCATAAGGATAAAGGAAAATACCGCCACGACATAAAATACGATGAATATCGCCCACCATACATGCGACCCAGCGCATATTGAAGTCTTTTGCACGAACTGAGGTTTTTCCTGCAAGAAGTTCATCAATATAACGTTTTACAGGCTGCTCCCAATGACGCTGGTTAGAAGCATTAATGGCAAATTCTTGTGTCTCTTCACTGACTTTGACTTGATCAGCCGTCAGAATAAATTGCTGACTTTCTGGATCATAAGTAAAGAATGCAACACCATTGCCAACAGTTAAAGCCAACATCGTAGATGGGCCATACAAAACATAACCTGCTGCAACTTGTTCAGTTCCAGCTTGCATGAAATCAGCCGCTTGAGTGACTGCATTTTTGGCAGGTAAAATTGAAAAGATGGTACCGACGCACATATTGATATCAATGTTACTAGAACCATCAAGTGGATCAAATAACACCAAATATTTACCATTTGCTTGAGCGGGTGTGAAATCATCGAGTTCTTCAGACGCCAAACCACCGACATGTGGGTGAACTTTTAATGCATCAATTAAATAATCATTTGAGATAACATCCAGTTTTTTCTGGGTTTCACCTTGAACGTTTTCATTTTCTGCACTCCCCAGAATGCCTGCCAA
Organism: Acinetobacter sp. FDAARGOS_515; assembly: GCF_003938865.1. Lineage (NCBI taxonomy): Bacteria > Pseudomonadati > Pseudomonadota > Gammaproteobacteria > Moraxellales > Moraxellaceae > Acinetobacter > Acinetobacter sp. FDAARGOS_515. The sequence continues at coordinate 2,443,076 of NZ_RKIX01000003.1, forward strand.
AGCACCTTTTTGTAATGCCTGATCAATGGTATTACAAGTAGCGGCAATGGTTTCAATCACTTGAGCAAGTTCAGGTGTCAAATGGCCTGATTGTTGTTGTAAATATTGCGTCAAATTCAGGTTTGACATACAGGAAAACTCCAAAATGAAAAGGGTCGTTTAGAAATGGCTATAGTGTAGATGAGATCGACCTAAAAGAAAAATTATATGACTTTATTTGTTGCGATTTTATGCTTGCAAGTGTTTGGCAACGTGCTATGTTGAATAGCAATAAGGACATGAAAAATCTGTACCAGAGGAGACGAGGCATGACGACCAAAACTTTCGGTGCGATGCCAACCCCAAACGAAGCGATTAGTCTCGATGAAATTTCAAAAGAGTCTGTAGATGAAGCGTGGAAGGGGTATGAGGCAAAACCTGAATATAAAGAGTTTAATAAACACGATTTAATTGAATCCATGCATCCGCCTAAGGCAGAGCAGGAACAACAAAGTCCCTAAATTAAAAAATCGCTTAGAGTCTGAGACTTTAAGCGATTTTGATGATCTAAAGAATCATTATTTCAATAGGGGTGGAACAGCTTCGTAGTTAATTTCTACACGGCGGTTTTCTTTCCACGCTGCTTCATCATGCCCTGCATTTACAGGCATTTCTTTACCATAGCTCACCGCTTCTAATTGTTGCGGATTGACACCATTGGTAATCAAAAAGCTTTGAACGGCTTTGGCACGACGTTCACCTAAAGCCATGTTGTATTCACGTGTACCACGTTCATCGGTATGCCCAGTGAGCGCAACACGTGAATTTGCATTTGCCATTAAAAACTGAGCATGCGCTTGTAGCGTTTGATAATCTTCAGAAGATAAGTCACTGCTGTCATAATCAAAGTGAACCACACGTTTTGCAAGTGCAGCACGATTTGCGGCAGTCACACCTTTTGATGACGCACCTGTTAGGTTCTGAGCATTTAATGCAGCATCGTCACTCAACCCAGATGTATTGACAGTGCCAGCACTATTTGGATTATTTCCTGCTTGAATTTCAGCAGCAGGTTTACGGCTTGCGCAGCCTGTCATAATGACAGCAGTTGCGAGTACGGGTAAAACGAATAATTTAACGGCTTTCATTGTGATCTCCATCTAATTCAGTTAAAAAATATAAGTGCTTTATCGTCATTTAGGCGACCAATTTATTTAGGTGCCCAAGCAGGTTCACGAACTTCGCCTTGTTCACTTGGTAAATTCATGCGGAATCGACCATCTGTGGACATCACAGAGAGTAGCCCACGATTACCTTCGCGAGTGGCATAAACCACCATTTGGCCATTTGGTGAAAAACTTGGCGATTCATCTAAACTGGTTGGGGTCAAAATATTTACGATGCCCGTCGAAATATTCATAATAGCCACTTTGTAATTGCTACCCGATGGGCGATGTACCAGTGCAATATTTTTTCCATCTGCACTTAAAGTTCCACGGGCATTGAAAGCACCTCGGAAAGTGAGTCGGTTAACAGAAGCATCATCAAAACTATAGCGATAAATTTGTGCTGAACCGCCGCGATCAGAAGTAAAAATAAAAGACTTTCCATCTGGCGCATAACGAGCTTCTGTATCAATCGCACTGTCATTGGTCATCCGTTGCAGTTGACGGGTTTCCAGATTCATTTGATAGACTTCTGGGTTGCCATGCATAGATGCAGTAAACAACATCGACTTACCATCAGGTGAAAAACTTGGCGCGCCGTTTAGACCTTTAAAGCTAGCCAACACTTCACGTTGACCTGTTGCCAAATCTTGTAAATAAATCGCTGGACGTTTTGTTTCAAACGAAACATACGCGATTTTTTTTGCGTCAGGTGTCCATGCAGGTGAAAGAATCGGATCACGCGAAGACAACACCGTTTTAGGCTGCTCGCCGTCAGTATCTGCGATTTGTAAAGTATAGCGCTGTTCAGGTGTGGCGGGGTTACGTAGGACATAGGCAATACGGCCACTAAAGTCACCTTGAATCCCTGTTAATGCCTGATAAATGGCATCACTGATCATGTGTGCAGCTTGACGCACACGCGAATTGGGTACGGTTAATAATTCATTCAACAAAAACTGCTTTTTTTGTACGTCATAAAGTTGATAATGCACTTCAGAGCTATTATTGGCGGCAGGCTTGATATTTCCCACAACAACATAAGGAATACCCGCCGCTTGCCATGCATCTGTCTGAATCTGATCAATGGCACCTGTAACAGGTAAATTATTGGATGCACTGGTAAAACGACCCGAACGGTTTAGGTCATTTTCAACAATAGGATAAATGGATTGATCATTGGCAAAGGGAACAATCGCAATTTTAGGTGCTTGTTCTGGTGCTTTGGCGATTTCAAGATGCAGTTGTGCAAATGCTTGGGGAACAAAAGCTGAACTCAGTGCAGTAATGATAGCGATTGATAAGAGATGTTTGCGATTCATATCCATAGTCGTATTGTGAGAGCGGCTCATTTTTGTGGAATAAAAGTATTTAGCATAATTACAGGGTCAAAATCCATTTAAACCATGTAATTATGACCAAAATATTATTTAGCAGTAAATGTTGATGTGAAAGTTCTTGCTTCACGACGTGCATCTGCATCAGAAGGCATCGGGTAAGGTGCGGCTGAACGAACAGCAGCTTCTACACTCGCTTTCATATCTGGATCACTTGCATTTACAATCACGGAGGCAACAGCACCACTGTCGGTTAAGGTGACACGAGCAGTTGCTTTTTTACCCGATGATCCCATTGGAATATCCCAAGTGCGATAGATTTTCTGCTCAAAATCACGTTTTGCTGTGGATGCAATTTTTTTAGCGTCAGCTTTTTTCTGAGCCGCTTCTTCAGTGGCTTGCTTGGCAGCCGAGGCTTTTGCTTCCGCATCTGCCTCAGCTTTTCGTTTGGCATCCGCTTCTGCTTTCGCTTTGGCATCTGCTTCATGTTTTGCTTTTGCTGCTGCATCGGCTTTAGCTTTTGCATCTGCTTCATGTTTCGCTTTTGCCGCAGCATCGGCTTTAGCTTTTGCATCTGCCTGTTGTTTTGCCTTTGCTGCCGCATCTGCTCTAGCTTTTGCATCTGCCTGTTGTTTTGCCTTTGCTGCCGCATCTGCTCTAGCTTTTGCATCTGCCTGTTGTTTTGCCTTTGCTGCTGCATCAGCTTTGGCTTTGGCATCCGCTTCATGTTTTGCTTTAGCTGCTGCATCAGCTTTAGCTTTGGCATCCGCTTGTTGTTTTGCTTTAGCTGCTGCATCAGCTTTAGCTTTGGCATCCGCTTGTTGTTTTGCTTTAGCTGCTGCATCAGCTTTAGCTTTGGCATCCGCTTGTTGTTTTGCCTTTGCTGCTGCATCAGCTTTAGCATTCGCCTGTTGTTTCGCTTTTTCCGCGGCCTCTGCCTTAGCTTTGGCATCTGCCTGTTGTTTCGCCTTTTCCACTGCTTCTGCTTTAGCATCCGCTTGTTGTTGTGCTTTAGCCGCGGCCTCTGCTTTGGCTTTCACGTCAGCTTGCTGTTTTGCTTTAGCAGCAGCTTCAGCTTTCGCGTCGGCTTGTTGTTTCGCCTTTTCTGCTGCTTCCGCTTTGGCTTTTTCAATGGCTTCAGTGGATTTGGTTAAAGCAGGGGGAGGTGTTGGACTGCTTGGAATAACAGGTGCTGTAACTTCAGGTTCTTGTGTAGTTTGAATTTGTTCAGCAACTTGGGTGCTCGTTGTTTCTGTTTCTTGAACAGGAATCGCTAAATCCGCAGGATTGACCAGCACAGTTGTGATTTTTTTAGGTGGTTCAGGCGGTTTACTTAAACCTAAATAAAGCAAGCCGACAATTGCAAGGGCATGTACGCCAAGCGTAAAACCAATTGCAATTGCTTTTTCCTGAAAAGGTGGCTTTTGAAAATTCTTCATAACTTACTTTAATGGCTCAGTGAGTAGACCAACTTGGGTTAAACCCGCTTCTTGCAAGCTTGACATTAAAGAAACCACATCACCATATGGTCTGGTTTTTTCACCGTTAACCAATACCGTTATTTTTTGATTGCTTTCGTCTGCTTGAGTTTGTGCATCACCTAAAATTTCTTTTAACTGAGATAAAGAAACTTGTTCTTCGTTATGTTCTTTATATTTCAGATAAATATTGCCGTCTTGTCCTAATGTGACAATCGCGGGTTCTTTGGTTTCAATCGGAGTATTGGTCGCTTGCGGTAAATCAACTTTGATCCCACTGGTAATCATCGGTGCTGTTACCATGAAAATCACCAGTAATACGAGCATCACATCGATATACGGCACGACATTCATATCACTTTTTAATGGTTTTTTGATACGCTCAAAGCGTCCTGAACGCTGAATGGTCATTAAACTTCTTCCTGTGTAGAACCCACAGACTGACGTTGTAATAATGCCACCATTTCCTCAGCAAAAAGCGCACGATCTGAATAAATCGCTTCGCCTTTCGCGGTATAGTGGTTAAAAGCGAGTACCGCAGGAATGGCTGCAAATAAACCGATTGCAGTGGCAATCAAGGCTTCGGCAATCCCTGGCGCAACGGTAGCAAGTGTTACCTGATCGACATCAGCCAAGCCAATAAACGCATTCATGATGCCCCAAACGGTTCCAAATAAACCGACATAAGGCGCAACTGAACCAATACTGGCCAATGCACCAAGCCCTTGTTCAAGGATACTTTGATCGCGGCTTAAACCGACACGTAAAATACGTTCAGTTCCTTCAATGGTCTGGTTTGCAGTAGCATGACGTTTTTTTAGTTTAAAAAACTCGCCTAAGCCTTGATAAAAAATATCTTCCAGACCATGACGTTTTGAATTTAACTGAGCATTGTTATAAAGCGTATTGAGTTCAGCACCCGACCAGAACATTTTTTGGAAATGCTCATCTTGTTGTGCCGCTTTCTTATAGCCCATATGTAACTTGGCGATCAGATACCAGCTATAAATTGATGCCAAAAGTAATAAAAGCATGACTGCCTGAACGACAGGGCTTGCTTGTAAAATAAGATCAGAAATATGTAGAGAAGATTGGATCTGTGTTGCCATAGTTACATGTGCCAAAGTATGTTTTTTTAATCTTGTTCCAGTTCTTGAAGAATAAGATTGCGAATTTCATCAGGGAGTCGGCGTGGTCGCATTTCTGTGTTTAAACATGCCAGTTCAACCTCGCCAGAAGCAAGCATGATTTCACCACGATAAATATTTTGTTGCAATACAAATGACGAAGCTTTACATGAAAGTACACTCGCTGTAACAGTAATCATATCGTCCATCATAATCGGACGCATGTATTTCAATGCGATTTTATGTACGACAAAATTATAATCTTTTTGATGCCAATAATGATCGATGCCAGAAGCACGTAGCCATTCTGTACGAGTCCGTTCCATAAAGCGGATATGATTGGCATGATAAACGATACCACCAGCATCTGTATCTTCAATATATACGCGAATTTTGAACTCAAAAAGATTAGCCATATTTTTAACCTATTTCTACATACTGTGAGCAATTGAGGGAATGATATTGCTTCAATGACAGGATGGAAATAGTAATAAATAACATCTTGTTGGTGGAGATGATAATTACGTCTAATAATTAAACAAGCTCGATTCAGTTGATTTTAATTTTAAGATTATCTGTGGATTAAGATGTAATAACTACCTTAGTATGATTAAGGTAGTTTTAAAAAATTATTCTTGACAATATACATTTGCTGTATGTGGTGTATAAATGCCTAAAGTAATGATTCCAAAGAATAAGTCCTTTGGTTCAAGTTTACTTTGAACTTTTGCAACTTTATCTGCTCCACCGCAGATATTTGCTGCATTAACTTGTTTTTCCTGTCCAATACCAGAAAGAAAAAATGATTGTGATTCAGAGTATTTAGGTGTTACAGATGCACTTTTATGAATTAGGCCAGTTTGTGTTGCACAGCCTGTAGTTAATACTATACTGCCAATCATTAGTATTGCCATGATATTTTTCATATTTTTTCTCCAGTGCTATTTGCAATAAACTAAGATTTGACGTGGTGTATATACACCATATGAAATTTGTCCAAGAAGACCATTCAAAAAGGTTATTTTGGTTTGAACTTTTGCAACTTTATCTGCGCCACCACAGATATTAGTTGCATCAATTTGTTTTTCTTGCCCAATGCCTGAAACAAAAAAAGCTTGCATTTTATTATATGATGGCGCGCTATTTCCTTGATTGGATAGTAAATAAGTCTGAGTAGCACACCCAGAACTCAATAAACTTATAAGGCCTACAAAAACTAGTTTTTTCATTTTTACTCCAGATTGTACTATTTTCTTTTAAAACAGGGCTTTAAAAGCGACTGGATTGTAAGTTATTGTAAAGATAATTACTAGGTTTTTGAATTTAAAAACAAAAGTTACACTTTGCTAGGGAATAACATTTTTAGTTTTGATTTCCAAAGTTACTCTTCGTTTTGCGGAAGAAAGCTTAAAGCGATGCATGAAGTTTATTTAACGCTTTTACTCAAAGCATAGCTGTTCGTCTTGCGCCGCTAAAAAGCCTTAAAAAGATGCTTGAAGTTTTCTTAACGCGTTTACTCGAAGCATAGCTTCTCGTCTTGCGCAGCGGCAAAACGTTGTTTTGCTTATCGCTGCTCAGGTGGGGTGATTCCAAATTGCGCATAAGCTTGATTGGTCGCAATTCGGCCTCGTGCAGTTCGCATCACGTAGCCTTGTTGGATCAAATACGGCTCAATGACATCCTCCAAAGTCCCACTATCTTCAGCCATTGCGGCAGCAAGGGCTTCAACTCCTGCGGGACCACCTTCAAAGCGTTCCAGTATCATACTCAGGTAACGTCGGTCGAGTGTATCTAAGCCAGATTTATCGACATTAAGCATGTCCAGTGCGCGTTGTGCCATGTCCTGAGTGACTTCACCTGTGCCTTTGACCTGAGCATAGTCACGTACACGACGTAATAAACGATTGGCAATACGTGGTGTACCACGCGAACGTCGCGCAATTTCTTCGGAACCTGTTCGGGTAATCGGTACATCCATTAAGTTGGCAGAGCGAGTGACAATATGCGTTAAATCTTCAACCGAATAAAATTCCAAACGTTGCACAATCCCGAAACGATCACGCAACGGTGAGGTGAGCAAGCCTGCGCGTGTTGTTGCAGCAACCAGTGTAAACGGCGGTAAGTCCAGTTTAATTGAACGTGCCGCTGGACCTTCGCCAATCATAATATCCAGTTGATAGTCTTCCATCGCTGGATATAAAATTTCTTCAATAACAGGAGAAAGACGATGAATTTCATCGATAAATAACACATCGCCTTCTTCAAGATTGGTGAGCATGGCAGCCAAATCACCAGCCCGTTCCAGCACAGGCCCAGAAGTGGATTTTAAATTGCCTCCCATTTCTCGGGCAATAATATTGGCAAGTGTGGTTTTACCGAGTCCGGGTGGACCAAAAATCAGGGTGTGATCCAGTGCTTCACCACGACCACGCGCAGCACCAATGAAAATTTCCATTTGCTCACGTACCACGGGCTGACCAATATAGTCTGCCAAAGAAGTTGGTCGAATGGCACGATCGAATTGATCTTCTGGTTTTTCTTTGCCACTAATTAAACGGTCATGCATGATTGGTTACTTCATCATTGATTTGAGTGCAGCACGAATTAAGTCTGCGGCTTCAGTATAATCAGCTTTCACCGCAGCCACTGCTTTTTGTGCTTCAATCGGTTTGTAGCCTAATGATTGTAATGCAGCTTCCGCTTCGGCAACAGGAGAGTTAGATACAAACTGAATTTGCGAAATACTATTGTTTGAGGTCGCACTGCCTTGATTTGCAAGTGCTTTGAAACGGTCACGAAGTTCGATCATCAAACGTTCAGCAGTCTTTTTACCCACACCCGGAACTTTCACCAAGGTATTGATATCATCATGTTCAATGGTTTGGATCAAAAGCTCAACGCTTAAAGTCGATAAAATACCCAGTGCCATTTTAGGGCCAACACCATTAACCTTCAGCAAGGTACGGAAAATGGTCTTTTCCTGTGCTTCTAAAAAACCATAAAGTTGTTGAGCATCTTCACGCACCACTAAATGCGTCCACAAGGTTGCTTTTTGCCCTTTTTGGAGTTGGCAAAATGTTGAAAGTGGCGTATCAATTTCATAGCCAACACCATTGACATTCAGGAGTACCGTAGGTGCTTCCAGTGCAAATACTTCACCAATTAAACAACCGATCATTGAAAACTTATTTCCTAAAATAATATAAAAATTAGATGTCCGAAATCATCCCGACATTACATAAAACTGGCACGACGACCTTGTAGTACCTGAGCGAGATCATAAGCTTGGTGATCTGAAAATTTACTAATAATATCCAATATTTGCATAATATTTTGGTAGTGATTGTCCTGAAAATTGGCACCAAATTGCTGCAAAATGGACATCAGCCGTTTCTCTTTAAAACTCAAAGCTTTTTGCGGTACGGACAATGGAATAAATGCATCCAGAATCGATTGCAAACTACTATGTGCAATTATTTCCAGATCGGACTTTTGCCGATGCTCAAAAATTTTATTGCGCGCCAAATCTTTGGCTTTTTCGATTCCCACGCCAATATCCGCAGGGCAATATTCTAAAAGTGTTCCCTGTAATTGTCCTGATAATATTTCAACATGATGTCGGGCAAAGGCACTGGAAACCTCAGCAACCAGGCGTTTCATGACTCGTCCACGCAAAGCGGCAATTTTTTGTTGCCAAGTGGTATTACGTTGACCCAATTCGTCAGGAATCCCATAATCTGCAATTAAATTTAGAAAAATAGGCTCAACTTCTTCATAAGTCAGCATATTTAAAATAATACCATCTTCCAGATCAATCAGTGCATAACACATGTCATCTGCTGCTTCGAGCAAATAAGTCAGAGGATGACGACAGTAATGATATTCACCCAATTGAATCAGTCCAAGCTGATCAGCAATTTCGACCAAAATTTCTTTTTCAGTCTGATAGCAACCAAATTTTGCACGTTGGTTGGAAGGACGGTCGCCTTGTGACTCAATGGTTTTAGACAACCAAGGATATTTTAAATAAGCACCTAACGTAGCGTGAGTCAGACGCATACCGCCATCATCAGGATGATAATCAATACGTGTTAATAAGCGTAAACCTTGTGCATTCCCTTCAAACTGGCGCACATCAGCTTCTTCTTCAGGGCTAAGTTCTTTTAGGAAATCGTTATGTGAAGCATCGTCAAACCATTCGCGAATCGCATATTCACCTGCATGTCCATAGGGTGGGTTGCCAATATCGTGGGCGAGACATGCCGCCTGAATAATGGCTCCGACATCGGATGGTGAAATCCATGCAGGTAAATCATCCTTAATTTTTTCAGCGGTCATCATGCCGAGCGACCGCCCGATGCAAGACACTTCAAGGGAATGGGTTAAACGAGTATGGATACCATCTTGGAGTGCGAAAGGATGAACCTGTGTTTTACGATTAAGCTGACGAAAACTTTGTGAAAATATGATCCGATCATAATCTTTATGAAAAGGGCTTCGTCCCAGTTCTGTTGTACTTTTTTTACTACCTAAACGAACTGCTGAAAGCAGCTCCATCCAACGCATTTGTTCCATTTATAACTGTTCTTGAGAGATCTACTTTGCATCATGCCAAAAAAATATTGAAAGCACTAGGGTAGTGCGACATGATTTGTCTGCTATCTGTATTTTTATCAATTTATCCAAGCACTTTATAGATATTTTATAAGCTTGGGAAGAATGATTGAATCGAGCCATGTTTTATTATTTCTATTTTAAAAATATTCATAAGCAATCCATTTTTTATTATTTTAAATCATAAAGCAGAGTGCCATACCATTGATAACAATAGCGACTTTTATCAAATGTTATGAGTAAGAAAAATTCTAAACCTTTATGGATTACAGCAATCGTCCTTGTGGCGATTGTTACATTTATTATTTATCAAAATCGTAAAGGTCAAGATCAAACACCTGCTGCACAAAGTGTCGGTGGTCAATCGGTGATTATTGCCTACCAAACTGGTGTTGATCCGAGCAAAGTTGCACAGGCAAACGGTGATTATGAAAAAGACAGTAAGCAGCACATTCAATGGAAAAAATTTGATGCGGGTTCAGATGTCGTCAATGCGTTGGCTTCAGGCGATGTGGTGATTGGCAATATTGGATCAAGTCCCTTGGCTGCAGCAGCAAGCCGAAATGTCCCTATTGAAGTGTTTTTAATTACTGCAAAACTGGGTGGATCAGAGGCATTGGTGGTCAGTCAAAAATCTAACATTCAGTCGCCACAGGATTTAATAGGTAAAACCATTGCGGTGCCTTTTGTTTCAACCACCCATTACAGTTTATTGTCTGCACTGAAACATTGGGGAATTTCTGAAAATCAGGTCAAAATTATTAATTTACGCCCACCAGAAATTGCCGCGGCTTGGGAACGTGGCGATATTGATGCCACTTATGTCTGGGAACCTGCTTTAAGCAAAGCCAAAGCAACAGGGAAGGTACTTACTGACTCTAAACAAGTGGGGGAATGGGGTGCGCCGACTTATGACCTATGGGTGGTGCGTAAAGACTTTGCAGAAAAGAATCCAGATTTCATCAAATCTTTTGTTAAAACCACACTGAAACAAATCGATGCTTATCAGCAAAATCCGCAAGCATTTGTGCAAGATCAAGCAAATATCGACAAGATTGCCAAACTGACAGGTTCATATCCAAAAGATATTCCATTGTTATTGTCAGGAAATGATTATCTCAATCTCGAACAGCAACAAAAAACATTATCAGGCGAGTTTGCTAAAAATATTTTCGATACAGCGACTTTTTTGAAAAGTCAGGGCAAGGTCGATCAAGTTAAAGCAAGTTATGCCGAAAATGTCACGACCGCCTTTTTGCAATAATTGGAGTGTGCCATGAGTACCTTGAAAGCTGAACATGTGCAATTACAGTTTCCAAAGCAATCATTACCTGTTTTGCAGGATGTCAATCTCTCGATTGAATCGGGCACTTTGAATGTAATTTTGGGGGAATCTGGCTGCGGTAAAACCACATTGCTCAATATTTTGGCGGGCTTCCAAAAAGTAGATACAGGCCAAGTCAAAATTGATGATGAAGTTTTGAACGGCCCTGATGCACGTCGTGCGGTGGTCTTTCAGGATCATGCCTTATTACCGTGGCTCAATGTCGAGCAAAATGTTGGTTTCGCTTTGGAGCTTAAAGGGTTAAGGGAAAGCGAAATCGAACAACAAGTGACCTCGATTTTAAACATTGTGGGGCTGTCTCATGTAGCCAAAGGCAATATCTGGGAGCTTTCAGGCGGTATGAAGCAGCGTGTGGGGATCGCGCGTGCTTTGGTCAGTCATGCGCCTTTTATTCTATTGGATGAACCTTTTGCAGCGTTGGATGCCTTTACACGTGAAACGATGCAACAGCTGGTTCTGGATTTATGGATTCAGCAAAATAAGGGCTTTTTCCTGATCACCCATGATATTGAAGAAGCCTTATTACTGAGCCAACAGTTGGTGTTGATGACCGCTCATCCTGGAAAAATTGTGCAGACATTGCAATTAAATTTTGCGGAGCGTTATCGGGCAGGAGAGTCGATTCGTTCGATTAAATCTGATCCAGAATTTATCGCTTTGCGGGAACAGTTGTTTGAGCGACTACGCGAACAAAAGCAACCACGAAAACAACCTAGCCATGAGGTGTTGACATGAATAGTCGAACTGAGTCGGTCAGTTACAAAAATCAGATCGCAAAGAGTAATACGACAGCACGTCCAACACAGCGTTCTTTCGGAAATTTTCGCGTGTGGTTAACTCGACATCATCGTCTGGCATTAAGTGCGTTGAGTGTTTTTAGTGTGTTATTGCTGTGGTTTTTGATTACTGCTTTACATCTTGTGCCTGCATTATTTTTACCGAGTCCCCAAGCAGTCTGGCAAAAGTTTTTGGAAGTCAGTCAGCAGGGTTTTATGAAAGCCACACTTTGGCAACATTTGGCGGCCAGTATTTCCAGAGTTTTATTTGCATTGCTTGCTGCCATTGCAATCGGTGTTCCGGTTGGATTATGGATGGGGCTGAATAAATATGCGCGAGCGGTGCTTGATCCATTGGTTGAATTATTACGACCTATCCCACCTTTGGCATATTTACCATTACTCGTCATTTGGTTTGGTATTGGCGAAACCACAAAAATTTTGCTGATTTTTTTCTCGATTTTGGCACCGGTAATTATCAGTAGTACACATGGCGTGATCAGTCATCAGCTGAATCGTGAACGTGCTGCTTTGTCACTCGGTGCAACACAGGCACAAGTGTTTTGGAAAGTGATTTTGCCTACAGCCTTACCACACATTTTAACAGGAATCAGAATTGGACTTGGTGTGGGTTGGTCAACATTGGTCGCAGCAGAATTGGTGGCAGCTGATCGTGGTATTGGCTTTATGGTGCAATCGGCTGCGCAATTTTTAATTACTGATACGGTGATTTTAGGGATTATCGTGATTGCTGTGGTTGCGGTCAGTTTTGAATTATTTTTACGTTGGTTACAACAGCAATTATCTCCCTGGTATGGCCAGCAGTTATAGGGTATAGGCGATAAAATGAGTTTAATTATCGAAACAATCAAACCAGCCATTGGCGCAATCATTACTGGCGTTGATTTAAATCATTTGAACAAACAGCACACAACTGAAATTCAACAGGCTTTATTGAAACATCATGTGATCTTTTTTCGTGAGCAGCAATTAGCGCCACAAGCTCAGGCAGCATTGGCGCGTAGTTTTGGCTCTTTGCATATCCATCCGATTTATCCTTCCATTGAAGATGTACCTGAAGTGTTAGTTTTGGATAGTTGGCAACAGGATTTACGCGATAACGAGCTTTGGCATACCGATGTCACTTTTAGTCAAACTCCGCCATTAGGCTGCGTACTGCAAGCGATAAAAATCCCTGCAACAGGTGGTGATACACTGTGGTCAAGTGGCGTTGCTGCGTTTACTGGACTTGATATCAACTTGCAGCATAAGCTGAGAGGATTAACGGCAACTCACGATATTCGAAAATCCTTCCCAATTGAACGATTTGCAACAAATGAGGTAGAACGTGAAAAACTGCTACAAACGTTTAAACGTAATCCACCTGTTATTCATCCTGTCGTCAGAACACATCCTGTGACAGGACAACCGATTTTATTTGTGAGCGAAGGTTTTACTACCCGAATAAATGAGTTAAGCCAACAGGAAAGTGATGAATTATTAGAGTTTTTATTTGAGAAATCTACTCAGGAACAATTTCATTTGCGCTGGCAATGGCAAGAAGGTGATGTCGCGATTTGGGACAATCGCTGTACTCAGCATAAGGCATTGTTTGATTATGGAGATGCACATCGAATTATGCATCGCGCAACTATAAATGGCGATACACCTTATTATCAACAAGCCAGTTAACCTTATAAAAATAGCGAATAGCCCTATCTGAATGATGGGGTTTTTTATTCACATCATAATTTTAATAAATGATTAGACTTCTTTCATAATTGTTTGAACTCTCTTTATTTTTCCTCCAAAGGAAGAAATAAAAAGGACTGATGAAAGAAGGCTGTTAAACTTTGCGAAAACATATTTATGGCCTGTGTCATCCTATTTTATTGCAGATAAGATAGAAGGCTAAAATGAATGTCTTTTTATATAAATGTTATTTAACTTTTTGAATGTAAATTATTTTTTATTTTACGGCAGAAGTTCTTTTATTTTTTAAGAAAACTTTAAGTTTCAGAACACATTTAAGCAACGATACCATGAGCGTTTTTAATTCTTAAAATGATGTAATAGCGACTCCCATACTAAATAAAATTAATAAGGTTTAAAGCTATGGTTCATTCTTCCATCTATAGAAAAAACAGCAGTATACCCGTAAAAATATTTTCGGTGATCTTACTGTTATTTGCCCTTACATTATTCATTGGCGGTATCTATTTAGCGTATTTAGGAGGTTCGTGGTACTACGTCATCAATGGAGTGATCTTAATCGCTTCTAGTGTTTATTTGCTTAAAAATGATCAATTAGGTGTAAAACTTTTTTGGCTGTTCTTCTTCTACACTCTGATCTGGACAATATGGGAAGCGGGTACACGCTACTGGGGCTGGGTGCCTCGGCTCGCTATAGTGGCTGTTTTTGCATTTTTTATGAGCTTACTTATGCCAAATATTGGTTCAGGAGCGAGTAAGAAAATTTCATATAGTTTAACTGGCTTTATTATTCTATGCTTTGTTGTTGCGGGTGGTCTGGCTTTTTATCCACATTCATCCTATGTGTCAGGGCAGGAAATTTCAGCGCAGTCTTTTAGCACCAATTCATCAAATGCTACAACAATTCAACCTGACACTGACTGGCAATATTATGGTCGTGATGAAAATGCGACCCGCTATTCACCGCTTAACCAAGTTACTCCTGACAATGTCAATAAACTTGAGGTGGCATGGACGTATCGGACAGGTGATGTGCCTCAGGCAGGTCAAACCAATAAATGGGCTGCTGAAACCACGCCAATTAAAGTGGGTAATGCCGTATATTTATGTAGTGCGACCAATAATATTATTAAATTGGATGCAGCCTCAGGCAAAAAAATCTGGGAACACAAGTCTGGTGTGAAATATGAAAATATTCCATATACCGCTGCATGTAAGGCAGTCACTTTTTATCAATCTAAAACTATTCCCGAAGGACAGGCTTGTCACAACAAACTTATTGTTGGTACCTTAGACATGCGTTTGCTGGCGGTTGACGCAGAAACAGGTGAGTCGTGTCAAGGTTTTGGTCAGCATGGTCAAACTGATTTATCTGTAGGTATTGGTAAGTGGGTACCTGGTCAACTTGCGGTTACTGCACCTGTACCAATCATTAATGGTGTAATTGTAGTCAATCATCAGGTTCTTGATGGACAGCGTCGATGGGCACCTTCTGGTGTAATCCGTGGCTATGATGCAGATTCAGGTCAGTTTAAATGGGCATGGGATGTCAATCGTCCAAATGACAACACTGAACCTAAAACAGGTGAGCAATACAGTCGTGGTACACCAAACTCATGGGCTGCCATGATTGGCGATGAAAAATTAGGATTGGTTTATGTTCCAACAGGGAACTCGGCTGCGGATTATTACAGTGCGATGCGCAGCGCTAATGAAAATCGTGTGTCTTCAGCAGTTGTTGCGCTCGATGTAAATACGGGACGTGAAAAATGGGTCTTCCAGACTGCACATAAAGATGTATGGGATTATGATATCGGCTCTCAGCCAACATTGGTGGATTATCCAGATGCTTCAGGAAAAAAAGTTCCAGCCTTGATTATGCCAACCAAGCGTGGTCAGACGTTTATTCTTGATCGCGCTACTGGTAAAGCTTTAACCAAAGTTGAAGAACGACCAGCACCTGTACCAAACGATGCAAAGGCTTATCATGCTGTGCCAAATGATCCTCGTGCTAAAACTCAACCGTGGTCTGTCGAGATTCCACGTTTAGGTTTGCCTGATCTTCAGGAAAAAACCATGTGGGGAATTTCTCCAATTGATCAAATGCTGTGTCGTATTAAATTTAAACAGGCAAATTATCTTGGAGAATTTACACCCCCAAGTATCGATAAACCATGGATTGAATTCCCTGGCTACAATGGTGGAAGTGATTGGGGCAGTGTAGCGGTAAATCCTCATTCTGGTTTAATGATTGCAAACTGGAATGTGACACCAATGTACGACAAATTGGTTACCCGTACAGAAGCCAATAAGCAGGGCTTAAAGTCAATTGATGACCCAAGTTATAAATCAGGTGGTGGCGGTGCTGAAGGAAATGGTGCGATGGCTGATACCCCTTATGGAATTAATGTATCACCATTTTATGCTCCAATTTCTCAAGTCCTCTGTAACGAACCACCTTATGGCATGATTACGGCTATTGATTTACATAGCAAAAAAGTACTTTGGCAGCACCCATTCGGTAGTGCTGAACACAATGGCCCGTTTGGTTTGCCAACTTACTTGCCAATTAATATTGGTACACCAAATAACGGCGGTCCAATTATTACAGCCGGTGGTTTAACATTTGTTGCTGCTGCAACAGATAATAAATTACACGCCTTGGACAACCGTACAGGTAAACTCGTCTGGACTGCAAATTTGCCTGCGGGTGGTCAAGCAACACCGATGACTTATGCCATCAATGGAGAGCAATATATTGTGATCATGGCGGGTGGACATCACTTTATGAAAACACCAGTAGGTGATTATGTAATTGCTTATAAACTGAAAAAATAATCGGGTTTTATGTGAAAAAACGGACTGTTAATCAGTCCGTTTTTTTATTTTAGTCTGCATGGTTTTGGTATAGATAAATAAAAAGCCCAAATCTTTTGATTAGGGCTTTTTAAAATTTTGGAGCGGGAAACGAGACTCGAACTCGCGACCCCAACCTTGGCAAGGTTGTGCTCTACCAACTGAGCTATTCCCGCAATGTGAGATGCATTATAGACAGTTTCATTTAACTGTCAACATCCATCCATTTTAATTGTCGATTTAATCAGCACGTCGCCAAACGGTTCCTTGGCGGGTATCTTCAAGTGCAACACCTTTTTCAAGTAAAGACTGGCGAATACCATCGGCTTTGGCAAAATCTTTTGCTTTTTTTGCGTCATGACGTTGTTGAATCAAAGCTTCAATTTCATCGTCATTCAAGCTGAGTGCTTGTTGGCCAATATCTGATTTTAAGAATTCATCAACATTATGCTGAACCAAGCCCAGAATTGTCGTTAAATGGCGCAAAGTTGCATAATAAAGCGCCGCTTGTTCAGCGCATTGCTCTTTCACCGCTCGATTGAGTTCACGATTCAAATCAAACAGAACCGCCATGGCTTCTGGTGTATTAAAGTCATCGCGCATGGCTGAGTTAAAACGTTCTATAAACTCATGATCTAACTGGTCAGAATGAATTTGACCATAGGTTTGTTCATAAGCTTTAAAAGCATGATAGAAGCGAGTGAGTGCAGTTTTCGCTTCTTTTAACGCAGTATCTGAAAAGTTCACAGGACTACGATAGTGCGAAGACACAATAAAGTAGCGAATCACTTCAGGATGAAACTTTTCCATTACATCACGAATGGTAAAGAAATTTCCCAAAGACTTTGACATTTTCTCGCCATCGACATTGATAAAGCCCACATGCATCCAATAATTCACATACTGTTCGCCTGTTGCAGCCTCGCTTTGCGCGATTTCATTTTCATGATGTGGAAATAATAAGTCTGACCCACCACCATGAATGTCAAAGTGATTGCCTAAGCAGCAAGTTGACATGGCTGAACATTCAATATGCCAACCCGGACGACCATTGCCCCAAGGGGATTGCCATGACGGCTCGTTGGCTTTGGCATGTTTCCATAGCACAAAGTCAAATGGATGTTTTTTCTCGACTTCGACATCAACACGCTCACTGGCTCCTGCTTGCATATCATCCAGTTTACGTCCCGATAGGCGACCGTATTTGGCAAATTTAGTGACTTCATAATAAACATCACCATTGGCAGCAGGATAAGCGGTGCCATTTTCGACCAAAGTCCCAATCATACTTTGCATTTGATCGATGTATTCGGTTGCTTTTGGCGATTCATCAGGTTCAGCACAACCAAGACTGGCTGCATCTTCATTCATGGCAGTGATAAAACGCGCGGTTAGTTCCTGAATCGTTTCACCATTTTCATTGGCACGACTGATAATTTTATCGTCAATATCGGTGATATTACGGATATACCGTACTTTCCAGCCCTGACTACGCAGAAAACGAATAATATAGTCAAAAGCAACCATGACTCGAGCATGTCCAATATGACAGTAGTCATACACCGTCATGCCGCAGACATAGATATCTATCTGGCCATCAACACGTGGGACAAATTCAACTTTTTTACGTTGCTCTGAGTTATATAAAACGAATGGTTGCATAAGACTCTTAAAAACATTCACCAAAAATAGTGTTACATCTTAACGTAAGCCACATATTTCACAAAGGTTTATCCATAATTTTTATAAGTAAGTGAAAACTTGTACATTTAAAAACGTGACAAGAAATGAGATGTGCTAGAATAGCGCAAAATTTTTAGTTAAAAAGTCTATTGTCGGTTTGGCAGTAGCGAATTGTTTGAGCTCATATTTTATGACCAGTACCACCGATTTTAAGAAAATTGCACTGGAAACCATTGCGATAGAACAACATGCCCTAGATGTATTGGCAAGTCAAATAGACGATCGTTTTGATCAGGCTTGTGAAATTATTCTACAGTGTCAGGGTCGTGTAGTCGTGACAGGTATGGGTAAATCTGGTCATATTGGTCGAAAAATGGCAGCCACTTTTGCTTCCACGGGTACACCTTCGTTTTTTATGCATCCTGGTGAAGCGGGGCATGGTGATTTGGGAATGTTAGTACGGGGTGATGTACTCATTGCCATTTCCAATTCAGGCAAAAGTGATGAGATCATGATGCTGATGCCTTTGATTAAACATCTGGAAGTACCATTGATCACCATTAGCCGTGATGATACAGGTCCAATGCCAAAAAATGCAGATGTAGCTTTAACTTTGGGTGAGTCAAACGAAGCTTGTCCATTAGGGCTTGCACCCACCTCAAGTACCACTGCGACATTGGTATTAGGTGATGCGCTCGCGGTTGCATTGTTGGAAGCGCGAGGCTTTACTGCCGACGATTTTGCTCGTTCGCATCCGGCAGGTGCTTTAGGTAAACGTTTACTTTTACATGTAAAACATTTAATGCATACCGGTGAGGAGCTTCCAAAAGTATCTCCTGATACTCCAATGAATCAGGTCCTCTACGAAATTTCAAACAAACGTTTAGGTTTGACGACCATTGTTGATGAACAAGATCATTTATTAGGTATCTTTACGGATGGTGATTTACGTCGTCTAATTGATAAGCAACAAGGTTTTGATGTCAAACTTCCTGTGTCTGCGGTGATGATTGAACATCCTGCGACGATTTCTCAGGAAGCTCGTGCAGTAGAAGCATTACAACAACTGAATGCTAAAAAAATTAGTCAGTTTGTAGTTGTTGATGATCAAAATAAAGTCATTGGTGTGATCAGTATGCATGACCTTATTCAGGCAGGGGTAAATTAATTCATGGCATCTTATGCATTACTTGAACAGGCTCGTCATATTCAGGCACTGGTTTTAGATGTGGACGGTATCTTGAGTGATGGATTTGTGACATTGACCAATAGTGGCGATGAAATCAAATCTTTTGATATTCGTGATGGTTTGGGGATGAAACTGGTTCAGCAAGCTGGTCTTAAAGTCATTATCATAACAGGTCGTAAAAGTCAGATTGTTGAAAAAAGGATGTCTGATTTAGGCGTCGATCTGATCTTTCAAGGGCGTGAAGATAAAGGCGTGGCGTTGCGTGAAGCATGTGCGCAATTTAATTTAGCACCTTCTGATTGTTTATATATGGGTGATGATTGGCCTGATTTATCGGCTTTTTCACTTGCAGGAATGTGCGTGACTGTTCCAAATGGCCATGTAGAATTACGCCGTCGTGCTCATTTGGTGACTCAAGCGATGGGCGGTCGTGGAGCAGTGCGTGAAGTCTGTGATATGTTACTGAATGCAAAAGGAGTTTACGAAGAACTTCTTGCAAAATATCTGACTGTACCCCATTAATATTCTAAGCCAGAGAAAAAGGTGATATTACGCCGCTTATGGATACTAGAGTTTTATATATCGTGGCGATTGCAATCGCAGCTGTAAGTGGTGGCTATTATTACTACAGTGGCAATGCGAACAAACTGGATGCTGATGATAGTCGCAATATGACTTATACAGCAAATGATATCAATTTGACTCAGACGAACGATCTTGGTCATTTGTATATTCGTGCAAAGGTCGATCGACTTGAACAGGATATGCAGAAACAAACGTCAAAACTTGAAAATTTACATGCATCAATGTATGAGAATGGACAAGTGAATGCGACTTTTTCTTCAAAAGTTGCAAATGGTTATGATGATAACGAAAAGGTTATTCTTTCAGGTGATGTTATTGCAACAAGAATTGCTGAACAAGGTGAAATTGTTTTTCGAACGGATGAGCTGACGACCTATCCGAAAACAAAAAAAATTGAAACGACACATCAGGTGGATGTGCAATCACCACAGGCTTCTTTTGTCAGCAATGGTTTAAAAGCAGATCTGGAAAATAGCCAATACGAATTTTTTAATATTCGAGGAAAGTATGCACCAAACTCTTAAATCGATTTCTTGTTCGACTTTCCTGAAACAAGTGACAGGTTTTACGATCTTTGCCGTGATGTCTGCATCTGCGTTGGCGCTCCCTTCAGATCGTAGTCAGCCTATCTCATTGGTCGCTGACAAAGCCACCTATAATGATAAAACAGGCATTACAACCTATACCGGAAATGTGGTGATCGAACAGGGCACTATGAAATTACAGGCGGATTCGATTGTTGCACAACTGAATTCCAAACGTGAAATTCAAACCATTACTGCCAATGGTCGACCATCCAAATTTCAGCAACAGATTAGTGCTGAAAAAGGGGTCGCACGTGGTGAAGCACAGAAAATTATTTATAACGCAGATACAGGCATTATTACTTTAACAGGCAATGCTTATTTATTTCAGGATGGAGCTAGCATTCGAGGCAATAGCTTAAAATATAGTATGAATAAAGGTGATATTGAAGCACAAGGTTCAAGTTCAAATCGTGTTCAACTGATTATTCCACCATCAAGTTCTAAAAGTTTTCCGGGAGCACGTGATTAATGGAGCAAACACGTCAAAAACCACAAACTCTTTGTATCAAACACTTGGCAAAAAACTATAATAAACGCTGGGTGGTTAAAGATGTGTCCTTTCAAATGCAAAGTGGACAAATTGTGGGATTGCTTGGTCCAAACGGTGCAGGGAAAACGACCAGTTTCTATATGGTGGTTGGCTTGGTTCGTATGGATAAAGGAGAAATTCATTTAGACAATGAAGACTTATCTCATCTTGCGATGCATGAACGTGCCAGAAAAGGTATTGGTTATCTACCACAAGAAGCCTCTATTTTTAGAAAGCTCACCATTGCCGAAAACATTATGGCAATTTTGGAAACTCGTAAAGATTTGAATAAACAACAACGTCAACAGCGTTTAAATGAATTATTGGCGGATTTTAAAATTGGTCATATCAAAGATTCGCTTGGCATGAGTGTTTCGGGTGGTGAGCGTCGTCGTGCAGAAATCGCTCGCGCTTTGGCGGCTGATCCAAAATTTATGTTGTTAGATGAGCCTTTTGCGGGGGTTGATCCTATTTCAGTGGGTGATATTAAAGAGATTATTCGTAATCTTAAAGAACGAGGGATTGGTGTTCTGATTACTGACCATAATGTACGTGAAACATTGGCAATTTGCGAGCATGCTTATATTGTGAGTGAGGGATCCGTCATCGCAGAGGGCTCTCCGCAGGATATTCTCGAAAATGAACAAGTTCGCAAAGTCTATTTAGGTGATGATTTTACAGTTTAACTTTTAAGTAACTGCTCTTGTTGGATTGAAATGGTCCCCTTTTTGTTGAAAAACAGAAAGGGGATTATTTTTTTAATATAAAAACATTATGATTATTAAGATTATATTAATGATGAATTGTATATTTATTCCATGCAATTTTTTAGTTAAAGGGAATGTAATTGAATTTTTATATTATATTTGAATAATCATATAAATTTTAACTAGGGTCTGTTGACATTTACTGTTCATAATTAACCCTATAAAGGTAGCCATAAAAATATACAGGCTAAAGCAACAGAACTTTGATAATTTCTTTTGAGCTTGTCATATCGAGTAGCTATTCCTCTAAATTGCTTTAATCTACAAAACATATTTTCAACTAAATGCCTGATTTTATATAAATACCAGTCCATATGGTCATTGTTCGATTGGCTATTTGTTTTCTTTGGTATATTCGCTTTAGTCCCTGTTTTCCTGATCTGTTCACGCAGTGGTTCTGAATCATAGCCTTTATCTGCACATACCACTTTTGTCTCTTTTAAATCTAATGTTGATATTAAATCAGGTGCAACTTTAACATCATGTGTGGTTCCATCGGTAATCATGAAATCAATAGGATTGCCATGTGCATCAACAATCAAATGTATTTTTGAGGAGTTTCCTCCTACACTTTTAGAAATAGATTGATTCGCTATGCCGGCAGAATGTTGATGAGCACGTACATGAGAGCCATCAATAAAAATCCACTCCATATCGGGGCATGAGGCTAGTAATTTGAATAATCTAAGTAACTTACCGCTGCTTGACCAACGATTAAAACGTTTGAAAATAGAGTTGGAATGACCAAAACAAGAAGGAATATCTCGCCACGGACAGCCTGTTCTAATTCTATAGAGAATAGCTTCAATAAAATTGCGTAAATTTGAGTTGTGGTGAATGGATAAATTACGCAGAATAACTTTCAACTTTTGCCAGTGTTGATCTGTCAGCATGGTACGAGGCATAGCGAATAGTAAAATTGGGTTCGGCGATTTGATTTTACTACTTCGCTATTTTTTTAAGCTAAAAGTGTCAACACACCCTAAATAAAAAATAATATTTGTTTATAAAATAAAGACTCACCATTTTTTTTAAAATAAATTTTTGTAAAAAATATTCAAAAATAAATTCTGCATATCAATAAAACTTATAAATAAAAGTGATGACTTTTTAGTCAGATTATAAGCGTATCACTGTTAGTCTTTTTTTTAAAAAATGTGATTAATTTATCTTTTTATTGTAATTTTTATGTTGTAATATCTATGCAAAATTTAACATTTTATGGGGGTTCTTATGATTCGTAGCGGTAGTCTTGTTCTTCTTAGCCTTTTAATCACGGCTTGTGGTACGCCTTTAAGTACATATAAAAAGCCTTCAAATTTATTATTTCAACAAAAAGATGGAAATAGTAATCAGGTAATTCATGTTTATCGTGATAATAAGCTTTGTTTAAACGATGATAAAAATAGACAGGTCTGTCCAATTAATTTTTATATCGATGATTTTAAGGCTGGAACTTTCTATATTAATAATAAAGCAAATTATTATTTGAAACCTGATGCCTATGTCCTAAAAGTTAAGAGTTGTAAAACAGAATGTGCAACTTATGTATTCAAATTGAATTTAAATAATCAGCTTAAAGCTCCAGATTTTAAAATTTCAATTGATGAAAATGACAAGCCATTTATTACGCAAATTAGCACTCAAGGAGTTAGCTGATTTCTATAAGTATATCTAAATTTTGATGCAAAAAATCTTATCTATAGATATGAAATTTTGAAGTAAGTGCTTTATTTAGCTGAAAATTTTAAAAAATCAGATTCAATTTTTCAAAAGAATGATTGTATCTAAAAAATGTAATCGTTTTTAAGTGAAATTTGGCGGCTCAAAAATGGTTAATGGACGAATTCGAGCTTTCTTAAAGAACTCATACTCAGAGATCTGAGCCGTTAAAAGAAAGTAAATCATAAATTATTTATCAAGGGTTTAGTAATGGGTTTACTCATTATTGGGGATAAGACATGACAAAATTTGTAGTAACTGAAAAAAAATCTTTAGTAAAGAATACGATAGATAATTCGCAAGTCATATTAAAAGCGGCGGCTATTGTTCAGGTTAACTTACATCGAGAAGATGTTGCTGAGTTTATTCAAGATGGTAATAATTTAATTTTAAAACTGCAAAATGGCGATGTCATTACCATCCAAAATTTCTTTGTACAATATGAAGATAAGATCGTTTCAGATTTAGTTTTTGAAGATAATGATTGTGCTTTTTTGTGGTTTGACTGGAACAATGGTGCTCCATTATTTAAAGAAATTTCTGGTTTAGAAGTTCTTTTGCCGATTGCGAGTGGCAGTAGCTCAGGTGCGCTTCTTCCATGGATTGCTGGTGGACTCGCCGTGATAGGTGGAACTGCTTTGGGAAGCAGTGGAAGTAGTGGGAAAGATAATAATGAATCAGTCAATAAAGCACCACAAGTTCTCGAAATTAATAAACAACAACCTATAAGTGTCATTGAAGATGTACCTAAAACTGGTGTAATTATCAATGTCACGGATCCAGATGGTGATCATCTTACTTATAGTGTTTCAGAGAAGCCGACGCACGGTACCGTCAGCATTGACTCAGCAACAGGTGGTTATACCTATACCCCGAATGCCAACTACAACGGTTCAGACAGCTTTGAAGTGACGGTTGCTGATGGCAAAGGTGGCAGCACGACAGTAACTGTTCCAGTTACCGTAACTGCGGTGAATGATGCACCGACAGCGACTGCCAATTCAGTGACTACAGATGAAGATACCGCAGTGACTGGCAATGTGGTTGGACAAGATGTTGATGGAGATAGCTTAACCTATACAGTAAGCACCAATCCAAGTCATGGTACCGTCAGCATTGACTCAGCAACAGGTGGTTATACCTATACCCCGAATGCCAACTACAACGGTTCAGACAGCTTTGAAGTGACGGTTGCTGATGGTAAAGGTGGCAGCACGACAGTAACTGTTCCAGTGACGATTGCCGCAGTAAACGATGCACCGACAGCGACTGCCAATTCAGTGACTACAGATGAAGATACCGCAGTGACTGGCAATGTGATTGGACAAGATGTTGATGGCGATAGCTTAACCTATACAGTAAGCAGCAATCCAAGTCATGGTACCGTCAGCATTGATCCAGCAACAGGTGGCTATACCTATACCCCGAATGCGAACTACAACGGTTCAGACAGTTTTGAAGTGACGGTTGCTGATGGCAAAGGTGGCAGCACGACAGTAACTGTTCCAGTTACCGTAACTGCGGTGAATGATGCACCGACAGCGACTGCCAATTCAGTGACTACAGATGAAGATACCGCAGTGACTGGCAATGTGGTTGGACAAGATGTTGATGGAGATAGCTTAAGCTATACAGTAAGCACCAATCCAAGTCATGGTACCGTCAGCATTGATCCAGCAACAGGTGGCTATACCTATACCCCGAATGCGAACTACAACGGTTCAGACAGCTTTGAAGTGACGGTTGCTGATGGCAAAGGTGGCAGCACGACAGTAACTGTTCCAGTTACCGTAACTGCGGTGAATGATGCACCGACAGCGACTGCCAATTCAGTGACTACAGATGAAGATACACCAATCAATGGCAATGTGGTTGGACAAGATGTTGATGGAGATAGCTTAACCTATACAGTAAGCACCAATCCAAGTCATGGTACCATCAGCATTGACTCAGCAACAGGTGGCTATACCTATACCCCGAATGCCAACTACAACGGTTCAGACAGCTTTGAAGTGACGGTTGCTGATGGTAAAGGTGGCAGCACGACAGTAACTGTTCCAGTTACCGTAACTGCGGTGAATGATGCACCGACAGCGACTGCCAATTCAGTGACTACAGATGAAGATACACCAGTCACTGGCAATGTGATTGGACAAGATGTTGATGGCGATAGCTTAAGCTATACAGTAAGCACCAATCCAAGTCATGGTACCGTCAGCATTGACTCAGCAACAGGTGGCTATACCTATACCCCGAATGCGAACTATAACGGTTCAGACAGCTTTGAAGTGACGGTTGGTGATGGCAAAGGTGGCAGCACGACAGTAACTGTTCCAGTGACGATTGCCGCAGTGAACGATGCACCGACAGCGACTGCAAACTCAATCATCACAGACGAAGACAAACCTGTCACAGGCAATGTGGTTGGACAGGATGTAGATGGTGATACGTTGACGTATACGATTGCGACTGGACCAGCAAATGGTACCGTCAGCATTGACTCAGCAACAGGTGGTTATACCTATACTCCGAATGCGAACTATAACGGTTCAGACAGCTTTGAAGTGACGGTTGCTGATGGCAAAGGTGGCAGCACGACAGTAACTGTTCCAGTTACCGTAACTGCGGTGAATGATGCACCAGTGGTACAAGCGACCACCGCATCGGGTAACGAAGACAACATCATTGCAGTGAGCCTCAGTGGTACAGATATTGATGGTACAGTTGCAAGCTTCAAACTCAGCACACTTCCAGCCAATGGCAGCTTCTACAGCAACTCTGCTGGGACAGGCACTGCGTTAACGACGACAGATGTGATCACAGCGACTTCAAATGGCGCGACGATCTACTTCAAACCGAATGCAGACTGGAATGGCAGCACCAACTTCCAATACAGTGCAACCGACAACAATGGTTTAGTCTCAAGCAGCAATGCGACAGGCACGATTACGGTAACTGCGGTAAATGATGTACCGACAGCGACTGCCAATTCAGTGACTACAGATGAAGATACCGCAGTGACTGGCAATGTGGTTGGTCAAGATGTTGATGGAGATAGCTTAAGCTATACAGTAAGCACCAATCCAAGTCATGGTACCGTCAGCATCGATCCAGCAACAGGTGGTTATACCTATACTCCGAATGCGAACTATAACGGTTCAGACAGCTTTGAAGTGACGGTTGCTGATGGCAAAGGCGGAACGACGACTGTTACGGTTCCAGTTACCGTAACTGCGGTGAATGATGCACCGACAGCGACTGCCAATTCAGTGACTACAGATGAAGACAAACCTGTCACAGGCAATGTGGTTGGACAGGATGTAGATGGTGATACGTTGACGTATACGATTGCGACTGGACCAGCAAATGGTACCGTCAGCATTGACTCAGCAACAGGTGGTTATACCTATACTCCGAATGCGAACTATAACGGTTCAGACAGCTTTGAAGTGACGGTTGCTGATGGCAAAGGTGGCAGCACGACAGTAACTGTTCCAGTTACCGTAATTGCGGTGAATGATGCACCGACAGCGACTGCCAATTCAGTGACTACAGATGAAGATACCGCAGTGACTGGCAATGTGGTTGGACAAGATGTTGATGGCGATAGCTTAACCTATACAGTAAGCACCAATCCAAGTCATGGTACCGTCAGCATTGACTCAGCAACAGGTGGTTATACCTATACCCCGAATGCCAACTACAACGGTTCAGACAGCTTTGAAGTGACGGTTGCTGATGGCAAAGGCGGAACGACGACTGTTACGGTTCCAGTTACCGTAACTGCGGTGAATGATGCACCAGTGGCACAAGCGACCACCGCATCGGGTAACGAAGACAACATCATTGCAGTGAGCCTCAGTGGTACAGATATTGATGGTACAGTTGCAAGCTTCAAACTCAGCATACTTCCAGCCAATGGCAGCTTCTACAGCAACTCTGCTGGGACAGGCACTGCGTTAACGACGACAGATGTGATCACAGCGACTTCAAATGGCGCGACGATCTACTTCAAACCGAATGCAGACTGGAATGGCAGCACCAACTTCCAATACAGTGCAACCGACAACAATGGTTTAGTCTCAAGCAGCACTGCGACAGGCACGATTACGGTAACTGCGGTAAATGATGCACCGACAGCGACTGCCAATTCAGTGACTACAGATGAAGATACCGCAGTGACTGGCAATGTGGTTGGACAAGATGTTGATGGAGATAGCTTAAGCTATACAGTAAGCACCAATCCAAGTCATGGTACCGTCAGCATCGATCCAGCAACAGGTGGTTATACCTATACCCCGAATGCGAACTACAACGGTTCAGACAGCTTTGAAGTGACGGTTGCTGATGGCAAAGGTGGCAGCACGACAGTAACTGTTCCAGTTACCGTAACTGCGGTGAATGATGCACCGACAGCGACTGCCAATTCAGTGACTACAGATGAAGATACACCAGTCACTGGCAATGTGATTGGACAAGATGTTGATGGCGATAGCTTAACCTATACAGTAAGCACCAATCCAAGTCATGGTACCGTCAGCATTGACTCAGCAACAGGTGGTTATACCTATACTCCGAATGCGAACTATAACGGTTCAGACAGCTTTGAAGTGACGGTTGCTGATGGCAAAGGTGGCAGCACGACAGTAACTGTTCCAGTTACCGTAATTGCGGTGAATGATGCACCGACAGCGACTGCCAATTCAGTGACTACAGATGAAGATACCGCAGTGACTGGCAATGTGGTTGGACAAGATGTTGATGGCGATAGCTTAACCTATACAGTAAGCACCAATCCAAGTCATGGTACCGTCAGCATTGACTCAGCAACAGGTGGTTATACCTATACCCCGAATGCCAACTACAACGGTTCAGACAGCTTTGAAGTGACGGTTGCTGATGGCAAAGGCGGAACGACGACTGTTACGGTTCCAGTTACCGTAACTGCGGTGAATGATGCACCAGTGGCACAAGCGACCACCGCATCGGGTAACGAAGACAACATCATTGCAGTGAGCCTCAGTGGTACAGATATTGATGGTACAGTTGCAAGCTTCAAACTCAGCATACTTCCAGCCAATGGCAGCTTCTACAGCAACTCTGCTGGGACAGGCACTGCGTTAACGACGACAGATGTGATCACAGCGACTTCAAATGGCGCGACGATCTACTTCAAACCGAATGCAGACTGGAATGGCAGCACCAACTTCCAATACAGTGCAACCGACAACAATGGTTTAGTCTCAAGCAGCACTGCGACAGGCACGATTACGGTAACTGCGGTAAATGATGCACCGACAGCGACTGCCAATTCAGTGACTACAGATGAAGATACACCAGTCATTGGCAATGTGATTGGACAAGATGTTGATGGAGATAGCTTAAGCTATACAGTAAGCACCAATCCAAGTCATGGTACCGTCAGCATCGATCCAGTAACAGGTGGCTATACCTATACCCCGAATGCCAACTACAACGGTTCAGACAGCTTTGAAGTGACGGTTGCTGATGGCAAAGGTGGCAGCACGACAGTAACTGTTCCAGTT
The DNA here is from genome assembly GCF_003938865.1 of Acinetobacter sp. FDAARGOS_515. Taxonomy (NCBI): domain Bacteria; kingdom Pseudomonadati; phylum Pseudomonadota; class Gammaproteobacteria; order Moraxellales; family Moraxellaceae; genus Acinetobacter; species Acinetobacter sp. FDAARGOS_515. The sequence goes on from NZ_RKIX01000003.1 coordinate 2,472,075, forward strand.
ACCGTAACTGCGGTGAATGATGCACCGACAGCGACTGCCAATTCAGTGACTACAGATGAAGATACACCAGTCACTGGCAATGTGATTGGACAAGATGTTGATGGCGATAGCTTAACCTATACAGTAAGCACCAATCCAAGTCATGGTACCGTCAGCATTGACTCAGCAACAGGTGGTTATACCTATACTCCGAATGCGAACTATAACGGTTCAGACAGCTTTGAAGTGACGGTTGCTGATGGCAAAGGTGGCAGCACGACAGTAACTGTTCCAGTTACCGTAATTGCGGTGAATGATGCACCGACAGCGACTGCCAATTCATTGACTACAGATGAAGATACACCAGTCACTGGCAATGTGATTGGACAAGATGTTGATGGCGATAGCTTAAGCTATACAGTAAGCACCAATCCAAGTCATGGTACCGTCAGCATCGATCCAGCAACAGGTGGCTATACCTATACCCCGAATGCCAACTACAACGGTTTAGATAGCTTTGAAGTGACGGTTGCTGATGGCAAAGGTGGCAGCACGACAGTAACTGTTCCAGTTATCGTAACTGCGGTGAATGATGCACCAGTGGCACAAGCGACCACCGCATCGGGTAACGAAGACAACATCATTGCAGTGAGCCTCAGTGGTACAGATATTGATGGTACAGTTGCAAGCTTCAAACTCAGCACACTTCCATCCAATGGCAGCTTCTACAGCAACTCTGCTGGGACAGGCACTGCATTAACGACGACAGATGTGATCACAGCGACTTCAAATGGCGCGACGATCTACTTCAAACCGAATGCAGACTGGAATGGCAGCACCAACTTCCAATACAGTGCAACCGACAACAATGGTTTAGTCTCAAGCAGCAATGCGACAGGCACGATTACGGTAACTGCGGTAAATGATGTACCGACAGCGACTGCCAATTCAGTGACTACAGATGAAGATACCGCAGTGAGTGGCAGTGTGGTTGGACAAGATGTTGATGGAGATAGCTTAACCTATACAGTAAGCACCAATCCAAGTCATGGTACCGTCAGCATTGACTCAGCAACAGGTGGTTATACCTATACCCCGAATGCCAACTACAACGGTTCAGACAGCTTTGAAGTGACGGTTGCTGATGGCAAAGGCGGAACGACGACTGTTACGGTTCCAGTTACCGTAACTGCGGTGAATGATGCACCGACAGCGACTGCCAATTCAGTGACTACAGATGAAGATACACCAATCAATGGCAATGTGATTGGACAAGATGTTGATGGAGATAGCTTAAGCTATACAGTAAGCAGCAATCCAAGTCATGGTACCGTCAGCATTGACTCAGCAACAGGTGGCTATACCTATACCCCGAATGCGAACTACAACGGTTCAGACAGCTTTGAAGTGACGGTTGCTGATGGCAAAGGTGGCAGCACGACAGTAACTGTTCCAGTTATCGTAATTGCGGTGAATGATGCACCGACAGCGACTGCAAACTCAATCATCACAGACGAAGACAAACCTGTCACAGGCAATGTGGTTGGACAGGATGTAGATGGTGATACGTTGACGTATACGATTGCGACTGGACCAGCAAATGGTACCGTCAGCATTGACTCAGCAACAGGTGGTTATACCTATACTCCGAATGCGAACTATAACGGTTCAGACAGCTTTGAAGTGACGGTTGCTGATGGCAAAGGCGGAACGACGACTGTTACGGTTCCAGTTACCGTAACTGCGGTGAATGATGCACCAGTGGCACAAGCGACCACCGCATCGGGTAACGAAGACAACATCATTGCAGTGAGCCTCAGTGGTACAGATATTGATGGTACAGTTGCAAGCTTCAAACTCAGCATACTTCCAGCCAATGGCAGCTTCTACAGCAACTCTGCTGGGACAGGCACTGCGTTAACGACGACAGATGTGATCACAGCGACTTCAAATGGCGCGACGATCTACTTCAAACCGAATGCAGACTGGAATGGCAGCACCAACTTCCAATACAGTGCAACCGACAACAATGGTTTAGTCTCAAGCAGCACTGCGACAGGCACGATTACGGTAACTGCGGTAAATGATGCACCGACAGCGACTGCCAATTCAGTGACTACAGATGAAGATACCGCAGTGACTGGCAATGTGGTTGGACAAGATGTTGATGGAGATAGCTTAAGCTATACAGTAAGCACCAATCCAAGTCATGGTACCGTCAGCATCGATCCAGCAACAGGTGGTTATACCTATACCCCGAATGCGAACTACAACGGTTCAGACAGCTTTGAAGTGACGGTTGCTGATGGCAAAGGTGGCAGCACGACAGTAACTGTTCCAGTTACCGTAACTGCGGTGAATGATGCACCAGTGGCACAAGCGACCACCGCATCGGGTAACGAAGACAACATCATTGCAGTGAGCCTCAGTGGTACAGATGTCGATGGTACAGTTGCAAGCTTCAAACTCAGCACACTTCCAGCCAATGGCAGCTTCTACAGCAACTCTGCTGGGACAGGCACTGCGTTAACGACGACAGATGTGATCACAGCGACTTCAAATGGCGCGACGATCTACTTCAAACCGAATGCAGACTGGAATGGCAGCACCAACTTCCAATACAGTGCAACCGACAACAATGGTTTAGTCTCAAGCAGCAATGCGACAGGCACGATTACGGTAACTGCGGTGAATGATGCACCAGTGGCACAAGCGACCACCGCATCGGGTAACGAAGACAACATCATTGCAGTTAACTTAAGCGGTACAGATATTGATGGTACAGTTGCAAGCTTCAAACTCAGCACACTTCCAGCCAATGGCAGCTTCTACAGCAACTCTGCTGGGACAGGCACTGCATTAACGACGACAGATGTGATCACAGCGACTTCAAATGGCGCGACGATCTACTTCAAACCGAATGCAGACTGGAATGGCAGCACCAACTTCCAATACAGTGCAACCGACAATAATGGTTTAGTCTCAAGCAGCAATGCGACAGGCACGATTACGGTAACTGCGGTGAATGATGCACCAGTGGTACAAGCGACCACCGCATCGGGTAACGAAGACAACATCATTGCAGTTAACTTAAGCGGTACAGATGTCGATGGTACAGTTGCAAGCTTCAAACTCAGCACACTTCCATCCAATGGCAGCTTCTACAGCAACTCTGCTGGGACAGGCACTGCATTAACGACGACAGATGTGATCACAGCGACTTCAAATGGCGCGACGATCTACTTCAAACCGAATGCAGACTGGAATGGCAGCACCAACTTCCAATACAGTGCAACCGACAACAATGGTTTAGTCTCAAGCAGCAATGCGACAGGCACGATTACGGTGACTACGGTGAATGATGCACCAGTTCTTGATCTTGATGCCAATGACAGCTCAGGTGAAACTGGCAGTAATTACCGTACAAGTTATCTTGCAGGCGCTGCTGCCATTTCGATAGCAGACACAGACATTAAAATTACTGATGTTGATGCAGCCACAGTCCCTCAACAGATTTCAGGGGCAACCATTACATTAACCAATACTCAATCTGGCGATGTGTTACAAGCAGGTACATTACCAAGTGGTATTACTGCTACACAATCAGGTAATACAATTACTTTGAGTGGAACGAGTACGCTTGCTAATTATGAAACTGCGATTAAGGCAATTACATTTAGTACAGGTTCTGGTACCACTACATCGGTGGTTACTCGTGAGATTTCAGTTAAACTAACAGATATTGGTGGTGCTGATAGTAATATTGCAACGACCAAGATAGATGTAAGTAGTATTGTCGCTCCAGGGACTCCAGGATCTACTGCAAATAATGGTGATAATATAATTAATGGCGGTAATGGTGATGATGTTTTACTGGGAGATTCAGGGGGAGTCAAAACAGTTCTTGTTCCAGGTACCAACTACAATATTGCCTTTCTTTTGGATGTTTCTGGAAGTATGGCTGATGACCTTGATCGTGATTCTGGAACTACCAATGAACGTATTAACCTATTAAAAGCAGGGTTAAAACAGTATATTCAAAATACTGTCTTACCATTTGCTGATGCTGATGGCACGGTAAATGGGGGAGAGATAAATATCGCCTTAATTGGTTTTTCATCTAGTGCATCAACTAGTGTTAGAATTAGTATCAATGATGTGAAAAGTGGGAACTGGAGTGCAATTAATACAGCTATTGATAATCTTGCAGCTGGAGGTGGAACAAACTATGAAGCTGCTTTCGGTAAAACGGTTGAATGGTTTAAAAGTTTACCTTCTACAGCTGTAAACACAAGCACTGGTGCTGCAAATACTTCCAATAATTATCAGAATCTAACATTCTTTATTACCGATGGTGATCCTACATCGCGTATGAATGGTAATACTGAATCTACAAATAGTAATCAACAAACTGTATTAAGTGAATCTAAAACCACATTTGACAATGGCTATAATGCTACTACAGGTAATGTTGGCTTAGGTAATATTAGCAAAGTCAATGCGATCGGGATTGGTAATGCTGTTGATAAATCGTGGTTACAGTTATTTGATAACAGTGATTCTGTGGGAAATATTACTGTTGATGCTGGTTCTAGTAATTCACCAACTGTGACTACAATCGCCAATTTCAATAATGATACAGGTTTAAATGCACGCAGCAATTGGAAAGTGCAGTCTGGTAATACAGACGGGGTTGTTACAGCATCGGGTTCAAGTAATAACCGTCTTGTTTTAAAAGACAATGTAGCCGTAAATGGTAAAGCAGCAGTATATGAAGGACCTGAGATTATTGTAGATAATACTAAGGTATCTAAAGGTTATATTTCATTCAGTTATACACAGCAAAACTGGATTGCAAATGATAGCTTTACTTGGACTCTACAGAAGAAAAATAATGATGGGACTTGGACGAGTGTCGAAACAGGTTCGAATGCTTCTGCAAATGATCATGCGACCAATACAAATGCGCTCACTATGCAAACAGGTATTATTACCAGTGAAGGAGCTTATCGCTTTGTATTTACAGTTGAAGATAAAAATGGTACTGCAAATTATCAAGCACAAATTGATGATCTTCAGTGGAATGTAAGTTCAGGCAATGATACTGTGACTGGATCTGGTGGACAGCCAGATATTGTAATGACGGCTGATCAATTACAGTACGCGCTACAAGCTGGGGGGTTATATCCAACTTTAAATCCTGTTGGAAATGACACCATTAATGGAGGTGATGGTAACGACATTATTTTTGGTGATGTAATTAATACTGACGCACTTACTTTTGGTGGAACCCGTAACTTTAACTCGGCCTCTCAACCTGATGCTCTTGGTTCAGGGATGGCGGCATTAGATAAACAATTACAAGTCACTTTGGGTCATACACCGACTGATCTTGAAAGATATCAATATATTAAAGATCATTATAGTGATTTTAATGTTGCTACTGATACCAGAGGTGGAAACGATACACTGAATGGTGGAAATGGTAATGACATTCTTTATGGTCAAGGTGGAAACGACACGCTAAATGGTGGAGCTGGTAATGATATCTTATCTACTGGTCAAGGCAATGACACCGTTCTCTATAATGTTTTGAATACTGCTGATGCCAATGCTGGAAATGGTCGTGATACATGGATTGATTTTCATGTTGGAAATGTGACAACAGATGGGAACGCTGACGTGATTAAGTTTGGTACAGGCTTCTTTGATGGATTATTAGCAAATAATAGTAATATTGCGAATTACATTAAGTTTACTCAGAGCGGTAACGATGTCATTCTTTCTGTAGACCGTGATGGTACTCAAGGCGCTGTACAAAACTGGTCTGAACTTGTTGTTCTACAGAATCATACAACGACTGAAGTAAACTTACAGGATCTATTGAATAATCATCAAATCATCATCGGTTAAACCGAATTAAGACATTTTTAAAAACTGCTTCAGTCATGAAGCAGTTTTTTTATTGGTGAAATAAAATTTAGTGAAATGATAAAATTGTACTTGAAATCAAGTACAATTTTTGACTTGAATATTAAGTTCAAATTCTGGAATAAAAGAATGAACAAATGGCGGCATTTTATAAGAATTCCTCTTTATTTATTATGTGGTTTTTATATACCTATTAGCTATGCAGACTCTTCCTCCACGGTGGGTAAATCACTTAAACAAAGCGTAGAAAACCTGTTTCACTCAACACCAGATAATAATTTTAATAAAGTAAGTTTTCAGGATTTATCTAACTTTCAAGTAGATACATCTAGTTTAGATCGTTTACCTGTAGTGGGAAGCTTTTCAACTCCTTCAACACAAGCATATTCGACAAGCAATTTAGCAAATCACCAAATTGATCTTGTAGATGCAGTAAAGATCGGTGTACAACGCAACCCTGAGATCAGCCAAAGTATTGCTAGTCTTGCTGCACAAAACTCCAATATCGATGTGGCCAAAGCCCAGTACTACCCACAACTCACAGCTGGGATCAGTACAGGTGATTTAACCACAGGCGAACGCGGTCGCCAGCTCCTGACCTTGAGTGCCACCCAACTCTTGTATGACTTTGGCAAAGTCAAATCCAGTGTCGATACCCAAAAAGCCAAACTGATCGTAGAACAGGCCAACGTACTGGTCAGCATCGATGACATTGCCTATCAGGTTGCCTCTGCGGTGATCAATATTGAACGCTACCAACGCATCAGTCAGATCGGAGAACAACAGGTGGCAGGTATCCAGCGCATTCTGGATATTGCCAACTTGCGAGCTAACGCAGGGATTAGCAGTCAGGCTGACCCTGTACAGGCTGAATCTTACTTACAATCGGCACAATCGAGCCTGATCGCCCAACAATCCTTACTGCGACAATACCAACAGCGGCTACGCACACTTTTGGGCTTTGATGTCAGCAATAAAAACTGGACGATTCCAGAAAATCTGGTGCAATCCTCTGATCTCTTTAGAGACCCGGAATTTAACACCATCCCAAAAATGATTTCAGCACAGGCAGAAGTAGAAGTTGCCAAATCCCAAAAAAAACAAACTCAGCTCAGCCTCTATCCGACCTTATCTGTCAAAGGTTCACTGAGTCAGGCCCTAAATGGGGTCAATCCCAATAACAACAAAGACGATGGCTTTTATAACAGCATCATGCTGGAAGCCTCCAGTAACTTCTTTCAGGGGGGTGCAGTGGCTGCCCAAGTAAAATTTGCCAGCTATGCAGAAGAAGCGGCACGCTCCAAAGTCAACACCGTGTATCTAGATGTACTGGATCAACTGCGTACCACACGCGAAAACATCGAAAACAAACAAAGACAAATACAAGTATTGTCAGAACGACAAGCAACCACGGTCAGAACCCGTGAGCTATATCAGGAACAATATAAACTGGGGACGCGCTCAGTACTGGATTTGCTCAACGCAGAAATGGCTATTCATGCGGCCAACAACGAACTTGAAACTGCACGTTATGACATTTACAACAGTTTGGTGCAATTTATCCAGACCACGGGACGGACTCGTCAGGCCTACCAACTAAACCATCTTTCAATTCAGGGATTTGAGGTGCAACCATGAGTCAAGCATTCAATTATCAGCCGTGGTTACAATCCGTCCTTGTGATCGCCAAACACTATCGGATCGAACCGTCAGAAGAACGCATCCGCCTTCAACTGGACTGGAACCAGAACCACACGGTGGATGACGTACTATTACTGATTTGCCGACAAATGGGACTGAACTATCGCAAACTTACCTTTTCAGGCGAACTCTTAAACCCATGGCGCTTGCCCGTCATCGCAGAATTTCATGATGGACAAGTCGGGGTTATAGACAAAGCGGATGGAGAAGGACAGGTCAGCATCCAGCTCAGTGGAGAACAAGGCTTAGCCCAAAGCTTTCGGCTGGATCAACTCAATAGCCTGATCAAAAACATCTATATCGTACGTCCAGAAAGCTCAATTCCTGATGCACGCGTCGATGAATACATCAAACCCTATGAACCGAGCTGGTTCTGGTCGATTGTTCTCAAAGACTGGAAACGCTATATCGATATCATGTTCGCCTCACTGATTGCCAATATTCTGGCATTGGCGACCATTATCTTTTCCATGCAGGTGTATGACCGTGTGGTTCCCTCCCAGTCTTATCCAACCCTATGGGTCTTGGCAGGTGGAGTATTACTGGCAGCGATCTTTGAATTTGTATTACGTGTTGCCCGAATTTATCTGTCCGATATCATTGGAAAACGAGCGGATCTGAAAATCTCAGATCGGGTATTTGGCCATGCACTACGCATCAAAAATAAAGAACGCTCCAAATCAACAGGGACTTTTATTTCACAAGTTCGTGAATTAGAAGGAGTGCGTGAACTGGTGACCTCAACCACCATCAGTGCCATTGCTGATTTGCCATTCTTCTTCCTGTTTCTGGTGATTTTCTGGTTGATTGGCGGAAACTTATTCTGGGTGATGGTCTTGGTGGTGCCATTGATGATTGTGCCAGGACTGCTGGTACAAAAAAAATTAGCCAAACTGGCACAAGAAGGCATGCGCGAATCCTCAATTCGTAATGCCATTCTGGTGGAAGCGGTACAGGGCATTGAAGACATCAAACTACTGCGCGCTGAATCCCGCTTTCAAAACCAGTGGAACCACATGAATGAAGTCTCTGCTGATATCAGCATGCGGCAGCGGAAGATCGTGGGGATACTCACTGCCTGGACCCAAAAAATACAGGGTCTGACCTATGCGATAGTGGTATTAGTGGGATGCTTTGCTGTGATTAAAGGAGACATGACCACAGGTGCATTGGTGGCCTGTTCGATTCTATCCTCTCGAATGCTGGCACCGATTTCACAAATCACGGGGGTATTGGGACGTTTACAACAAGCCAAAGTCGCAAAAACCAGTCTGGATGAACTGATGAAAAAGCCAGTAGATCAACCAGATCAGGCACATCTGATTCATAAACCTGTGATCTATGGTGACTATGAACTTAAGGGCGTAGTATTTCAATATGGACAGGATGATCCCAAACCGACCTTGATCATCCCGAATCTGAGCATACAGGCAGGAGAAAAGATTGCGGTACTTGGGCGCAATGGCGCAGGTAAATCGACCTTATTACAACTGCTGTCTGGCATGCAATTTCCACTACAAGGCAAAATCAGTCTGGATGGTTTGGACTTAAGCCTGATTGATCCATCAGATATCCGTCGTGACATGGGACTTTTAAACCAAAATGCTCACCTGTTCTACGGCACCATACGAGAAAACTTAACCCTTGGCGCACCTTTGGCCAATGATGAAGACATTCTCAAAGTTCTGAAAATGACAGGTGCTTTAAGCTTCGTTGAAGAGAAAAAAGAAGGACTGGATCATCTGATTTTAGAGGGAGGTGTGGGTTTCTCTGGTGGACAACGACAAGCCTTATTGTTGGCACGACTACTGATTCGACAACCGAACATCTTACTACTGGATGAACCAACTGCATCAATTGATGATGTTTCAGAAAAAATGTTGATTGATCACTTAAAAACATGGCTCGGGCATCGTACCTTAATTGTGGCAACACATCGACGTGCAGTATTGGAGCTGGTTGATCGGATTATCGTGGTCAATGAAGGCAAAATTGTCATGGATGGACCGCGTGACCAGATCCTCAATGGCCAGAACGCCGCCACAGCAGCCCAACAGATTCAAACAGGACCAGGAGCACGTTCATGAGTGACGCACTACAACACCCAAAACGCGCGACAAAAGTGTCCTATAAAGAACCGCCTTTACCGCGCGCCAGTTTAGTGATCTGGATTATCGGTATCGGCTTGCTGATATTATTGCTTTGGGCAGGACTATTTCAACTTGAAGAAGTCTCTACGGGTACAGGCAAAGTCATCCCATCTTCTAAAGAACAAGTGATTCAATCACTGGATGGTGGAATCCTGACCAAGCTAGATGTACAAGAAGGTGATATTGTCGAAAAAGGACAAGTGCTGGCACAGCTTGATCCGACCCGCTTTGAATCGAACGTAGGCGAATCGCAATCCTTACTGATTTCAGCACAGGCAACAGCAGCGCGATTACGTGCAGAAGTAAATGGTACCCCATTGGTGTTTCCCGATGAGGTGAAAAAAGATCCGAAACTGGTACAAGAAGAAACTGCCTTATATAATTCCAGACGCGAAAATTTGGAACAGTCAATTTCGGGTTTAAAACTGGCTTTACAACTGGTTCAGCAGGAACTCACCATGACCGAACCCTTAGTTGCCAAAGGCGCTGCCAGTGAAGTAGAAGTATTACGCTTAAAACGTGAAGCCAATGACCTGCAAAATAAAATCAATGATGCACGTAACCAATATTACGTCAAATCACGTGAAGAATTATCAAAAGCCAATACCGATACCGAACAACAAATGCAGATTGTACGTGGTCGTACTGACACTTTAAACCGCACCACATTTAAAGCCCCGGTACGTGGTGTGGTCAAGGAAATTGCGGTGACCACCCAAGGTGGGGTGATTCCACAAAATGGCAAGTTGATGACCATTGTGCCACTGGATGAACAACTGCTGATTGAAGCACGTATTTCTCCACGAGATATTGCCTTTATCCATCCGGGTCAGGAAGCACTGGTCAAAATCACCGCCTATGACTACTCGATTTATGGGGGGTTAAAAGGCAAGGTGACGGTGATTTCGCCAGATACGATTCGAGATGAGGTGAAGCAGGATCAGTTTTATTATCGGGTGTATATCCGTACCGATTCTGACAAGCTTTATAACAAAGAAGGCAAGTCGTTTAGTATCACGCCGGGGATGGTGGCAACGGTAGATATTCGTACGGGTGAGAAGACGGTACTGGATTATTTATTAAAACCGTTTAACAAGGCCAAAGAGGCGTTAAGAGAGCGGTAAATAGTAATAAAGAATTGAAGAGATGCTTAAATCCCCGCTATTGCGGGGATTTTTGTCATTACCAACTTTAATTCAGGCTATAATGTTAATTTTATGATTGATCTTTTTTGCTGCTATGCCTTTTACCATCGCACAACTGGTTTGTTTTGAAGAAGAAATCAAAAAAAGTCGATTTCAGGCATTTGCAACTCCTGTTGAAAACGAAGAACAGGTTAAAGCTTTTTTGGAAAACTATAAAGATATCAGCACGACTCATCAGTGTTGGGCTTGGAAAATAGGGCATCAGGTACGCTTTAATGATGATGGTGAACCTTCTGGCACAGCCGGTCGACCGATTTTGGCAACCATAGAAGGCAATGAACTGACCAATGTTTTAGTTTTGGTTAATCGTTGGTTTGGTGGCGTAAAACTCGGAACGGGTGGTTTGGTACGCGCCTATGGAGGCTGTGCAGGACAATGCTTAATACTCGCAGAAAAAATAGAACTCATTGAAAAAAAACAGGTTATTTTCTCTTGTTATTTTAATGAATGGCCAATTCTTCAATATGAATTGAAACATCAGCAAATGGAATATACTGAAAATTACACGGCTGAAGGTGTCATTGTAGAAGCTGCTTTACAGATTCATCAGATTGACCCATTAAAATTAAAACTTCAGGATATCACCCGTGGGCGAGAACAATTAAAAATTGTGGAGCCTGAACATGAATGATGAACGCTTGCTGAAATATCGGGAACAGCATAAGCACCGGCTCAACTATATGCCATGGCTTTATTGGTCATTAAAACCCAAACACCGTGAATGGGCAGAAGCATGGCAGATGGAATATCAAACCTATTTGATGGAAATGGAAACTGTTGAAATTGGGAAAAACTGTTTTATTTCTCCATTGGCACATATCTTTGCGGAACCTGGACGCAAAATTAGCATTGGTGATAATACCTTTATTGCAGCCGATTGTACCTTACATGGGCCTTTAAGCATTGGCAATGAAGTGGCGATCAACCATCATTGTATATTGGATGGCGGTCGTGCAGGGATTGTGTTGCATGATCAAGTGCGAATTGCCGCGTATTGTCATCTCTATGCTTTTGATCATGGTATGGAATTAGATCGTCCAATTTATCAGCAACCTGTGACCTCCAAAGGCATTGAAATTGGTCAGGATGTCTGGCTTGGCGCGCACGTCGGTGTCAAAGATGGCATTTCAATAGGGCAAAATGCCGTCGTGGGTATGAATAGTATGGTGACGAAAGATGTAGAGGCTTATCATGTTGTTGCAGGGAATCCTGCACGCTGGATTAAAAATAGAAAATAGCTGGTTTTTTAATCATTTAATTGTTTTATATACAAAATAATTTAAACCATATAAAAAATTACCGTAGTTTTAGCCGAATTATGCTAAGTTAAAAGTAACAAACAAAATCTCCAAGGCATCAGACCTTAATGAAGAGAGGCTATTATGAGTCGTGTTATTGCATGTATTGATTCTTCACCTTGTATTAATGCAATTGCAGAAGCTGCCGCTTGGGTGGCTAAACAAACCAAGCGTGAACTGGTGTTATTACAAATTCTTGACTACTATCCTGCCAGTTATCATCTCGGTGAAATTAGTGGTGTCATTGGTTTTGAGAGTAATGCCATGTTGCTCAAAGAACTTGCCGAGCTAGAGCAGAAACAAAGTGAACTGGCTTTAGACTATAGCAATAATTTACTTAAACATATCTCTGAAATGATAGAAGAAAAATATGGTTTAAGCAGTTCAAAGATTCAGGAAAAGGGGGACTTTCTTGAACAAAGTTTTAGTATTTTAAAAGAAGATGATTTTGTGGTGATTGGTCGCGTGGGGGAGCGTGCAGCAGAAAAAAACAAACCCATTGGTAGTAATGTTGAAAATTTTATTCGCGGTGCAAACTGTACTGTCATGACCGTTGGTGAAACTTTTAAAGCGCCAACCCGTTTTATTTTTGCTTATGAATACTCTCCAACTTGCGTCAAAATGATGCATCGGATTGCGCAGAGTGATTTGCTTAAAACTTTACAATGTCATTTACTTTATGTGGGTGATCATCCTCAAGTCTTAAAAGATCCAGAAGAATTTTTAAGCCATGCGGGCATCGAGGTGGTCACGGTTTATCGTTATGGCGATGTGGCAGAAAATATACTCGAATATCAACGTGAACATGGTATTCAGATGATCGTGCTAGGTGCATTTAGTCACAGTAAAATCCACCAGTTCTTTTTGGGTAGTATTGCCACCTCGATTTTCCGTAATGCGACGGTACCACTCTTGGTCGCGAAATAATGTAATGCCTTATCCATAGTTATCCGCAAATCTTGTGGATAACTATATGGACAAGCAATGTAAATAAAAATAGGTTATTGTTTTTAAATAAAAAATAAATAAAGCATATTTTTTGATCATCATTTTACAATGGCAATTGCAAAGCCATCATGACCTTTACTGCCTACTGTTTGTAAAGCGGTACAGGATAAAATTCGAGGATGATTTTGCAAAGCTTCAAAGGTCTGACGAATACCTTCAATACTTGGTTTTTTATTATTTTCATCCAGAATATCACCCGCACGGATCACATTATCCAGTACCAGAATCGTACCCGAATGTGAAAGATTCAAGGTTAATTCTAAATATTCAGGATAACTTTGTTTATCTGCATCGATAAAAATAAAATCAAATGGTTCAAATGTCGTAGGGTCTATTTCACGTAAAATATCTGCGGCACGTCCGACTTTGAGTTCAACAGGCATTTCGAATTGAGCATGATCAATATTTTGTTGTGCCAGTGCTGCATGGCTATCTCGTCCTTCAATGGTAAGTAAATAGCCATCCTTAGGTAAAGTGCGCGCTAGCCAGACTGTACTATAGGCCGCAAATGTTCCTAACTCCAAAACACGTTTACACTGATTCATCTGAATCAACATTTGTAAAAGCATACCCTGATTAGGTGCAACGGCCAAATGATCTGGAAATCCCTGATTGGCAGTATTCTCCAGTGCAAATTGCAGGTTTGGATCTTCGGGAATTAAATGTGAATCGATATAGTGATCAATGTCTGTCCACATCTGTTGCATAACGGGTGTTACCTATACTGAGATAGCAGCATTTTAACCATTTCTATTCGATGTGCAATTTTAAGTGACAGGAAAATCAAAACTTCACTCTCTAATATTGAAAAAGAGACTCATATGGTCTCTTTCAAACAAAATAAAGATATTTTTAATAATTACACATTGAACTATTGCGACTATGATCGGGTCCCCAAGTTCGATAGCCTTGAGTATCAATATGAATCTGTCCTGAAGCATAAATACCGATGCCCATATCCAGACTTTGTCCATGTTGTGCCCAGAATTGGCATAACTTAAATTTGGTATTTTCAATGAAAGCGTAATCTTGCGACTCTGGATACTCAGGGCCAATACGAAAATCGATCGCTGAATTAAATAAATGTCGCGAAGAGTTCGCTCCGCCTGCACATTGATTCAAAGGTAAATCCCGATAAACGGAAGTGACTTCAAAATCAGTGAGAACTTTTTGGGCGACTAAAGCTTTGAAAATGCGCAAGGTTGGGATGGCATTGTTCCAGAGTTCACGATTGGGAACTGCATATTGTGAACGGCCACATTTTTGCCAGTCCCGTGCCGTTTTTAATAATTCAAAATTAGGGACAACATTAGCGACATTATTACGCTCAAGAAAACGTTCATATTCTTGAACACGTGAACGATTATCACCCATGCTTAACCATGCTAAATAGGCGGCAGGAACGGTTTTCACTGGAACAGGACGTTCAAGTATGACTTTTTCCTGCGGAATATAAATACGATGTCCCGTGGAAGGTGTGACTTTTCCAGTTTTTTGAGGGGAGGTGGTACAAGCAACCATGAACATAGGTGCAAGGCTTATCGCAAGCAACCCCTTCAAAAATTTCGGCATAATACAATCAATTGCTTACTTTAAATTGGGCTTATTCTAATCGAAAAGGATGGATAAAATGAGGAAAAATTGCAATGAAATGTGTGATTCAGATACAAAAAGACCAGCTTTTGCTGGTCTAATGTGCAATTATTTCTCTAAATACTGAAGCTTATCTGGTTTACCGTTCCATTCTTCACGGTCAGCAGGTTGTTCACCAATTTGAGTAATATTATTGCCTGCCCATTTTTCAGACAGTTCAGCATTAAGTTCAATAAAGACTTCCTGACCTTCTGGTAATTCATCTTCTGAGAAAATTGCATTGGCAGGGCATTCAGGTTCACATAGCGCACAGTCAATACATTCATCAGGATTGATCACCAAAAAATTTGGGCCTTCGTAGAAACAATCAACTGGGCATACTTCTACGCAATCTTGGTATTTACATTTAATACAGTTTTCAGTGACAACGAAGGTCATGGCGACAGCTACCTAAAAAATATGGTTCTAATTCCGAATGCTGTATTTTAGGCAAAAAAGGGGGCGACTAACAATTCCTTTTATTGATATTTATTATTCGGATTGATGAAAAGGACTGATTTATATCACTGTAGTTGATAGTAACTCTCAATTAAACCATTATTTACTGGTTTTATGTGAGTTTTTTAGACCACCGCCATCTTGTTTATTTACCGTTGCCCATGCAATTCGTTCAGCTTCTTCTTGAGAATGTCCACGTTCTCGTTCACTTTCTTCAATATGTTGAGCTTGGCGTTTTTGTTTATCGGTATAGGCTGATTTATCTCCGCGTGACATTTTTATTTTCCTATTTTGAATATACGTTTATTTTTATCATTACCTCGTTATAAGCGGGTAAAAAGTTGTGAAAGATTTGTCCTTGTATGTAAATTGAAATGAATAAGATAAATGATCAGAACAGACCACTATGTGTGATCTGTTCCATAAGCTATTTCAAGAATTGAGAGTCGCTTTTAATGAATAAAGCTGTTCAAGTGCCTGACGAGGTGTCAAGTTATCGACATCAATTTGTTTCAGCATTTCAAGTGCAGGCGATTGAGCTTCAACTTCGATGACTTTTTCAATCACTGGTGTTTCAATTTCATGTTCAACCGCATTAAATAAATCATTTTGTACTGCGGATTGAATATGTTGCTGCTGCTGTTTTTCCAGTATTTTTAAGCGTTTCTGTGCTTCTTTAATCACGGCTGCTGGGATACCCGCTAGTTTTGCGACTTGTAAACCATGACTTTGGCTAGCGGGGCCATGTTGTACTTTATGAAGCAAGATCAAATTGCCATTCATTTCTTTAGCCGTCACATGATAATTATCAATCCCTGCTTCGCTGCCAAGCTCAGTCAACTCGAAATAATGCGTCGCAAATAAACATAAACATTTGATACGTTTAGTCAGGTCTAGCACACAGGCCCAAGCTAAGGACAAACCGTCATAGGTACTGGTACCACGCCCGACTTCATCCATCAAAACTAAAGATTGATGGGTAGCATGGTGTAGAATCTGTGATGTTTCGGTCATCTCCACCATAAAGGTCGATTTACCGGTCGATAAATCATCTGCTGAACCAATACGGGTAAAAATTCGATCAATCGGACCCAATTTGGCTGATTGAGCAGGCACATAACTACCACAATATGCCAATAAGCTAATCAATGCGGTTTGACGCATAAAAGTAGATTTACCCCCCATATTCGGCCCTGTGATGATCGCCATACGATGATGACTATCTAAAAAGGTATCATTAGGGGTATAGGGTGTTTTACTTAATGCTTCGACCACTGGATGACGCCCTGCATGAATTTTAATCCCGATCTCAGGGCTAAACTCAGGACGATTCCAGTGTTGCAAACGTGCTTGATGCGCAAAATTTGCCAAGACATCAATCTGGGCAATCGCTGCACTCATCATTTGTAAATTGGCAATATTCTGCCTAAGCGTTTCAAGCAAGTTTTCAAATAGTAGTTTCTCGCGGGCAAGCGCGCGGGATTCACTGGAAAGAACTTTATCTTCAAAACCTTTAAGTTCTGGTGTGATATAACGCTCGGCATTTTTTAGGGTTTGGCGACGAATATAATGCTCTGGAGCTTGCTCTGCCTGCGCGCGTGTCAATTCGATATAATAACCACTGACCCGGTTATAGCCAATTTTTAACGTCGGGATACCACTGAGTTCCCGTTCTTTAATTTCAAGATCAATCAGAAATTGTCCTGCATGATCACGTATTTTGCGTAGCTCATCCAGTTCACCATCATAACCTTCGGCAATCACATTACCATCACGCAGTAATACGGGCGGATTTTCGACAATTGCAGATAAAAGTAATTGATGGAGTTCTTTGAAATCGCCCAATTGCTGGTCGAGGTCAGCGAGTAAGGTCGAGGATTTTGCCTGAATTACAGGCAGTAATGCATGTCTCAGAAATGGAATTTGAGCACATGCATGACGTAATTGCACTAGATCACGTGGACGCGCACTGCCCAATGCAACACGACTTAGCACACGTTCAATATCACCAATTTCCTTTAATACTAAGCGCACGGGTGATTCGTGATAACCGGTTAATAACTGCTCCGTCGCGTCCAGTCGCGCATCTAGAAGTGCAGTATCACGGATGGGTTGCATTAAGGTACGACTGAGTAAACGACCGCCCATAGCAGTTTGGCAGTCATTGATTAAATTGAACAAAGACATCCCATGTTCAAATAGCGGGTCGATAATTTCCAGATTGCGGCGAGTGATCGGATCAAGAGCAATAAAATCTGAACTTTGTTCAAGTTGAATCGAGCGAATATGTGGCAGAGCAGTTTTTTGGGTTTCTTTGGCGTAGTGAATTAAGGCCGCAGCAGAGGCTTTGGCAAGGGGTAAATGATCAATTCCAAAGCCAGAAAGTGTTGCAACAGCAAACTGATCACATAAGGTCTTTTGGGCATTATTTAAATTAAAATCAACATTAGGGCGCTTGGTAATCGGGCAGTCTAATTGTTTTTTGATCTGTTCCAAAATATTCTGATCGACTAAATCTTCATCAACAACAATTTCACTCGGCATTAAGCGTGAAAGCTCAATTGCTAATTGTTCAGTTTTAAATTCGTGTTCCTGAACCTTAAAAATACTGGCACTTAAATCTAGTAAAGCCAGTCCAATTTTATTTTGTTGAATACACAGCGCGACCAAATTTGAAGATTGATAACTGCCTAGCAATGCATCATCAGTAATGGTCCCTGGCGTAATAATACGAACGACTTTACGCTCAACAGGTCCCTTGCCTGTAACTTCTCCCACCTGCTCACAAATTGCAACCGTTTGTCCTGCTTTGACCAGACGTGCTAGATAACCTTCGGCAGCATGATAAGGTACGCCAGCCATAGGAATAGGTTCACCATTGGTTTTACCGCGATGGGTCAGGGTAATACCTAATAACTTGGCTGCCTTACGTGCATCGTCAAAAAAAAGTTCGTAGAAGTCACCCATGCGATAAAAAAGTAAAGCATGCTGATGTTCCATTTTAACTTTTAGATATTGTTGCATCATAGGGGTATGGCTAGATAGGTCTGCTATGCTATTATTATCTTTCATCATCATTAAAGCCTTTATATTCAATAAGTTTGATAGTGTTTAACATAAGCAGAGTATCCAAGGGAGTAGTATAAAGTCTAAACAAATCTAACTTAATCTAAAACGTTAGTGTAGGTTTTAGTGTAGGTTGTTTTAGTCTAAACTAGGCATCATTCCCGATCAATATTGAAAAATAGACAGCTTGAAAGGATAACAAATAATTTAGTATGCCTGTGAGGATTAAAATGGCTCATTCGAGAGAGCAACAGACGATTATTAAAAAAGCGCTTTCAGCCAAAGCGATTGAGAAAATGAAAATAGGTGATCCTGATAAAGCGGATATTGGAGAATATGTAGGGCTACGTGTACATTGTGGCAAAACGGGAATGAAAACCTTTTTTTACCGTTATCGCAGTCCTGTTGATGATTCCATCAAACAATACAAGATTGGTACTTTTCCTCAAGTTTCGTTAGCTGAGGCAAGAATAGAACTTGGTCGTTTAAAAGCTGAAAGAAGTCAAGGGGTTTGTCCAAAGCAAAAAAAAGAGCAGGAGAAATTGCAGCAACAAATCGAACAAGAGCTTGCACAAAAAAATATGTGCCAACTCACTGTACATCAAATGATAGAAATGTATTTGACTGAGGTGATCGAAGACCATTGGATTACTGATCCCAAAACAGGTGAAAAGAAAAAGGTTTTAGGGGTACGCAAGCCAAAAGGTCAGGCTGAAACACGGCGAACTCTTTATGGTGACGCAGTGAGGGTTTTGGGGAATCTAGTCGCGTTAGAGGTTACTCGAAAAGATGTGGTAGCTTTAACCAAAGAAATTATTAATCGTGGGTCTAATGTGCAGGCTGGACGAGTATTGTCTGAGCTAACGTTGGCTTATGAGTATGCAATCGGCTTAGAGCAATTTCCTTCAAATTTTGCCAATCCAGCCTTATTGGCGAAAATGAGCATCAAGCAGTCAAGACTGAAAGTTACCTGTAAAAAGGGTACACGAGTTTTAAATGATCAGGAATTAAAACATGTATGGGCTTGGCTGCCAACATCAGGATTTACAACACATCAAAAGCATATCCTATTTTTGACTTTGTGGACGGGATGCCGTACAGGAGAGTTATGTGATGCACGGTGGAGAGATTTTAATTTAGATCAAGGAACATGGCATCTAAAAGCTTCAAAAAATAGTACCGAGCGTTATGTGCAGTTATCAAGGCAATGTATCAATTTTTTACTAAATTTATATCGCCCAGATCAGGAATATTTATTTGCATCGTCTCGAACTGGGTTGCCTATTCAGCAGAAATCTCTAACAGAAATAAAGTGGCAAATGAAAAATCCAGACAAAGTTCAGGCGAATTTTCGTCCTGAACAACTTTGGTTAGATAATATGGATGACTGGAATCCGCATGATTTGCGACGGACGGTTAGAACAGGTTTGTCTCGATTGGGGTGTCCTTCGGATATTGCTGAAGCAGTTCTGGGGCATTCCAAAAAGGGTATTGAAGGTACGTATAATTTACATAATTATGAAAAAGAATGCGCTGAATGGTTGCAAAAATGGGCAGATTATTTAGATGAGATAATTGAAAATAAATTTTAGGGTCAGTTTATGTGTTATTACAGAAAGTAAAAAACATAGTTTTTATAATAGGATTTTAAAAATGTAAATATATTCTAAAACTCATATCAAACTAGCTTCTCATTATTATGTTAATACAATAATTGAACCTAATACTACTACATATTGGCATAAAGGCATCGAAATTTCAGGATAGTATTAATACTAAAATTATAATTATTTAGAGTTTTTATATATCCATTTCTCTTTGTGATGTTGAAAAAACTTAGTAATTTTTAGCACGTCTCTCGTCTTTTTTTCACATTTCTCTGAAGATATGTCTCAATTTGAAATCTTAGTTCATAGCCGATTTAAAGTGTACTCCCCCTTACTAAAAGTAGCGGGGATAGGTGAAGTTTATGGAAATTAATTACTAAAAATACGTTTTATAATTGATCATATTATGGAATTTTAATATAAAATAACAAATGTTTGTCGGGGGCTATGTGCCGTTATTTGGTGGTTTAAATTAAACTTAAGGTACAAAATCTACTTGTACTTGTAAAAAAATACGATGTTCAACATATATAGTGAACCTCAACGAATAATTTATTTTTCTGAGAACTTAAAAATGCATCATGATCAGCAAGAATTAGCAAAGCAAAGAAGACATGATAAGCAAGTTAAAAGGGATGCTGAGATAAAAGAT
Organism: Acinetobacter sp. FDAARGOS_515; assembly: GCF_003938865.1. Lineage (NCBI taxonomy): Bacteria > Pseudomonadati > Pseudomonadota > Gammaproteobacteria > Moraxellales > Moraxellaceae > Acinetobacter > Acinetobacter sp. FDAARGOS_515. Next base: position 2,492,763 of record NZ_RKIX01000003.1, read on the forward strand.
AGAAGGCAAAAACAACGTGAAATTGATGATGAAGAAAAATATAGGCTATGGCAAAACAAAATAAAAACAATGAGGCGTCTTGGCGAGAATGTAATTAAAGATGAAGATCTTTTTAAATTACTAAAAAAAATATACAACAATAAATATGATTATGTAAAAGCTAATGTAGATTACGTAAGGGGAGGAATATTTAATGAAACAATATCCGTGATTGTAAATCTTGAACAGAAACTATTATCAATTCATAAAAAGGCTTATCCGACAAAAGAAGAGTTTTTACTGGCAAAACAAAATAATGATCAAAGGACCTTAGATAAAATTTTGAAGTTTTATTGGTCTATGCGTGTTGATCTTGAGTTGTTGCGTTGCGGTTTGGGTACTCATCAGTTCAGCCAAAATATTAGAGTTTATATTCTTTCTTTACAAAAATCTAAATATGGAAGGCCTTTATTGATTGAAGCGGATGAATGGAATATTGATACATTTCCAGCAGATGATATTTTTAAGTTTATCGATGAGTTGATAATTTTTACTTCGAATATCGCATTGAAACAACGTCAGCGAGAAGAGAAGGAGAAGCAAGAAGAAAATGAAGCAAGTCATAAAGCGTTGGGTGGTGTTAGTGGACAGTATGAAGAAAAATCATTATTTGAATTACAAAATCAATTTTCACTTAATGAAATAGCTTGCGAAGCTGGAGTACAGTTAGATCCAGAAAGAGGCTTAACTCTCTCTTTTCTAGAAAGATTTGCTAGAGAAAAGGAAAATTTTAGAGAAAATCTATTAAAGTATAAAAAGTTACAAGTCCTATTTCTTGAGATCACATTGCAACCACAGGAATGTATAGCAGAGAAAAGACGTATTCTTTTATTGGAGAATCGGTTTAAATTAACGGGTTGTTGTAATGCCATTTTAGCTTCGTATGACTTATTAACCAGTTACTCTACACTTGAGCTTGGAGTAAATTTCTGTATTATTTTGAAAGTTGTATTGATTTTTAGAGAAAAGCGAAATTTAAATTTTGATGTCCTCAAATTGTCTATAAAAAATAACTTTATAAAACAAATGAATGATACACATGAGGGTAAGGAACAGGATTTCAAGATCGCAATTCGAGATATGGGAGAGCTAATAAAATATTTGGATGATCGATATTCTGACGTAATTTTGTATCGATCAACGGCTGCTAGAAACGCATTTGAATATTGGCTTCTTGGGTATTTCTATCGAGCTGACTATTTTCTAAAACCAGAGCTAGGGTATATTGGTGATACGCTATTTATAGATAATCATATAGACAATATTTTTTTGTATTCATCTAAGCTTGTGCCTGATGAGAAAAAAGCACTAAAACAAAAACAAAATTCAACTGTCCAGCAAGATGAATTCTTTTCGCAACTTGATTTTAGTAAACAGCAAAAACACATCTGGAGAATAACTGACCTTCCAAAGCATGTAGAAGAGGAGCTAAGGCTCATCACATTCATGTATTCCCAAAAATATATACAACGGGATGATCAAGCGAAACTGAGACTATTAACGTCAATTGAACATTTTATGCGCTTGTTACAGTACAAGTCTGATTCAACTTGTATTGGATTGCATCCAAATACTTCTGCGCTTGAAGTTTCAAAAAATCCATTAAAAAAATTATCTAAGCAAGCTAAACAATATTTAACTATCTTTAATTCGATGCCACAAGAATCAAGATATTTAAATGAGATGCTTATATCACCTGAGATTGGTTGGCGTGTAAAGTTTTTTGTGACTATTTTTAAAAAAAATAATGATGAAATTCGATTAAATATAAAAGGTGTACATGAACTAGAGCGCCGATTAAAGCGGTTTAAGGATTTGACACAAGATACGGTCGACCAACAGACCATTCCTGAATTATTTAAAATGGAAAAATTAGCAGCTATCCTGCTTCGAAGGAACCGGCAAGAGGCTTTAGGTTATTTAAAGAAGTCATTGGTTGAAGATGTGTTTGCCTTCCGTTTGCAGCTTTCATACGATCAAGCTGAGGATAAGAGTAGTGATTTAACTTTTGCTGAAGAAAAAATTGCCTTTAATGAGTTATTAACTCATTTTTTAAAAGATTTAAAACGAACTAAAAAAAATAGTAATGCTGTACTTCTTGCCTTCATTGGAACGCGTTTGCTTAAAGCAAAACGTTTGTCTGCCGATATCACGTTCTTTTTTAGTGCTAAAGAGTTATCAGACTATGATGATGAAGAAAACAAAACGCGCATCAACGAAACGATTGAAAAGGTACAATCTTATTGGAAAGAATACATAAAAAATAAGCAGATAAATAGAAAACAGACTAGTCAACAGTCTGAAGGTGAAAATGTTGAAAACATTGCTGAGCAAAATAAGGTCAGTCAACATGCCCCTGAGATGTATGATTTAAGCAATTTTGTTTTTCAGGCGATATCTAAATATGTAACTATTTCAAAAGAAAAGCAGTTCTCTACTATTTTAAAATTATACGAAGATAAGACGTTAAAACAATTACAATCATCAATTGTAGATTTCTATGTTGCTCATGCTTTGTTGTGTACATGGGAAACCCCATTGCCAGCAGAGACGATTACACAAGGTACAGAAACGAATAAACAGGATATAAAAGATTCTAATAAAGACAACTCTAATGAAGAAAAGGGTAAGAATGGACGCCCTAGAAGAATTGATCAATTTATTAAAGGACATGTGATTTCAGCTAAAAAGCAAAAAGATAAAAACAACAAGCAGAATAAAAAATCAATACCGGTGAAGAGACCTACTCAAGTTAAATACATTAAGTTCTGGTTTGAGATAAAACCGGATACTCTGGGTCAATTCGTATGGAGTGTTCGGCAGCAAAGGTAATAGAACATAAGCTTATTTTATGTTCTAAAAATGATTGAAAATTAGACTGAAATTATAAATTTACGGAATTCCCAAATTATTCGAGCGAAATCAGCTCAATTTAATCATTGAGGAGAATTCCAAATGAATAGTGCAAATCATGCATTTGTAGGTCAAACTTTTACCATGCATCAGATCATCGGCCTGAAACAAGTTGTGAATTTTACGGGAATAGGTAAAGCCACGATTTATAATATGATGAATCCTAAAAGTAAATATTACGATGAGGCTTTTCCGAAACAGGTCAAACTGACAACAGGTCGGGTAGGATGGCTCGCTTTTGAGATTCATCAGTGGATAGAAAGCAAGATGAAAAATCGGTAATTTAATGGGGACTTTGGTCCCCATCAGTTTTTTACAACGAAGGTTAAAGTGAATAACTTCCGCTTCCACCCAAAATCACTCAGCAGTGGGCCAATCGCAGTTGGCTCACTTTAACTTGCCATGACTTACGATAAAAGTTAAAACTATGGCATGAGTGGATCAAAAACGGGATGGGGAGGATGGTATTATCCATTCAAAAAAACATACTTAAAAGCAAGCGCTAATCCTGCGGTAATTAAAGGTTTGACGCCCTTAATCGCAATGCAAAATAGCTTATATGTCACCATGTATGACGCTGCCCTTGCTGGTACAACATCGGGTTGTGGTGCGGGAGTGAAGGGACAAAGTTTTACGAAGAGATTATGTCTGCCAACAGGTGTCTGCCCAGAGGATGCTGACTATACTTACAATCTTGGTTCTGGAATTGTTAGTGTCACCGTTGGGCCAGATGGTAAGGGTGGAAGGGTGATTATAGTACCAGAGCCAAATCCTGATTCAAATATGACTAAGCCTTGTGAGGGGGCAGGCTGTAAAGAAGGAGAAGATTTAGTTCCTGCTGGAGGAGCAATCAGATTTATTCCAAATCGATGGTATGAACGTTATGCAAAAACGAGTTGATATCATGAAAAAAGAAACTGGGAAAATACGCTCTCACCACGGCTATGGTTTTACTTTAATTGAGCTGATGGTAACAGTTGCAATTGTCGCGATTTTTGCTGCAATTGCATTCCCAAGTTATCAAGCTTATACAAGAAAAGCTTATGCTGCACAGACTCAACAGGAAATTCAAAAACTGGCTGAGCAATTAGAACGACACAAAGCCCGTAACTTTAATTATAAAGGCTTTGATGCAAGTTTTTTGTACAAAGATGCAAGTGGTGTTTTAATTTCAAATTTTAATAAAAATAAACAAGAGCTTAGTCTTCCAGTGGATGGCTCTTCTACGAAATACATACTTTCTATTGTAGATCAAACGGAGGGAAATCCTCTGTTGATTAACTCAACATCTTTGGGGCAGGGCTGGGCAATTAAGGCATTAAGCACTGATGATAAGAACGATAGTTTTTTAAAAACTAGCAACGGTATTCAATGTAAAAATAAAACCAAAGCAAATATCACTTTTTCGGGATGTGGGGTGGGGAGCGAGATATGGTAGTACATCATCAATGTTCAATAGATCGCGGGTTTACTTTAATCGAGCTCATGGTGGTGGTTGCTATAGTGGCCATCTTAGCGTCGATAGCTTATCCAAGTTATCAAAAGTATGCACAACGTACTAAAAGAACAGATGCGCAGGCGGAAATGTTAAATATAGCTAAAAGCATGATGCAATATAAAAACAGCAATTCATCTTTTGCAGGAGCAACGGTTGCTAACGTATATGGCGGAACTGTCACACCTCAACAAGGGACTGCTTTATATCGTTTAACATTTAATCCTAGTCCTGCTATTGCAACTGGATGGACATTAGTCGCTACGCCAATAGAGAATACGTCGCAGGATGGTGATGGAATCATTTGTCTCAATGATCAAGGTCAAAAATATTGGACCAAAGGTGCGACTACTTGTGTTCTTTCAGCGATCTCTACGTGGGACGGTCGCTAAGATAATTTGTGGACAGTAAAATGGCTGCGCTTAACAAAATTTGAATAAAATGGTCATTTAAAATTCGTAAAAAGTGTAGGGTTGAAAAGATTATCGCCGTATTCGGGACGCGTTTAAGCTTTTTACTGCATGAGTGCTGCGGTTTTACGATCGTATGTACTCGGCTTGGCTTTTCACAAATGACCCTAGATTAAACGTTCAATCTTTTATAGAAGCTTCTAATTATATAAAGAAAGGAGTAACAATATTACAGATTTTAAGTAATAATGAAAAAATGCAAAAAGAGATTTTTATTGATTAGTCGTTATTAATATAAGATCAACAGGTAATCCTCATGTAAAATAATTGAATTCAAAAGTAGGAAATCGCATAATCCTGTTAAAGAATTTTTTTTGAAAATATCTAAATATTCAGACAGCTTAAACATAAGTATTTTAAAGTAAGCTGAATCAGGAACACTTGCTCCTAACTTATGCCGTGAACTTGGCATGAGTTCTACTATAAAGTTCAATTGGATGAGCAAAATGAGACTATTGCCGGCTTGCCACATGAAGCTTACCAATGGAAATAGGACTTGAGGCTTTCAGCAATTATAGAGGCGTTAAAAAATATAAGTGAAGTCTAATCAAACAACTCTAAAGCAGTTAGAGTATGATTTCGTCAATTCCAAATACCACCAATAAAAAAAGCCCACTTTATAGGTGGACTTTAATCTACTGATAAATCAGTATATCTTGGTAGGCATATCCAGACTCGAACTGGAGACCTCTACGATGTCAACGTAGCGCTCTAACCAACTGAGCTATACGCCTAAGTGTGAGCAATCATATTCAGTTTTCAGCAGGATGACAAGTTTTTTCTGCACGCTTTAATTCAGATGAACAGTCTTTAAGCAATTGCTTGAATTTTATATGGTCTTCAGGTGTAGATTGCCCAGAAAAGGTCAGTTTTTCATATGTTTTTATAATTTCATCAAAAGACTCTTGTTGTTGAACATTTTGCGCTAATCTAAACATCCAGCGTTTAAAGGTTTCACTAGTGCGTCTTTTGAGAGATTGTGGTAACTTTTTCTGAAACTTTAAAATGTCACGCTCAATTCTAGACCTTTGCTTTATGTTTCTAAACCAAAGCCACACGGCAAACAGCGCAACCAAAACGATAATAGTTATTATCATAATCAGTGCATAAGTATAGATAGAAAAAATACCTAATTTCGATAAAAAACTTTTCTGACGATCGACATCATAACCGACAACTTTACTTTGCCATTGATAGCCTAAGTAATCACTCCAAACCCTTAAGTTTTTAACAAAGTTAAAATTCTGTTGCTTCCAAAAATGATTTGTTTGCTCACCCCAAATATGATCATTTTGTTGTAGGTATTGTTGCATGCCTTCATCTACACGCTGAGGCGCAATGGCAGCTGTTGGATCGACACGTTGCCAGATTCCATCGATATAAACTTCGCTCCACGCATGAGCATCCAGCTGTCGAACTTCCCAACTTTGACCATCAGGTGCCATTTGCCCTCCTTGATAGCCAATGACAACTCGAGCGGGAAGACCTGCATAACGCATCAGCAATACAAAGCTTGAAGCGTAATGTTCACAAAATCCTTTTTTTGTTTCAAATAAGAATTGATCCGTTCGATTTCCACTTAAAATTCCAGGTGATAGGGTATAAACGAAGTTTTGTTGTCGATACCACTGTAAAACATTCTTGATATAAAGTTCAGATTGCGCATGACTTTGTTGCCATAGCTGTTTTGCCAATATTTGAGTGTTGGGTTGGAGTGGAAAATTAAGCTGTTGTGTATGTTGAAGGTTAGTTTCAGCATTTTGATATTTAAGATCTTTTGAACCTATCCAACTCAGATGAATAGGCTGATTGCTTTGAACCATTCGACGTGCTTTTATGCTGCCATCCGCATACATTTGATAAGTTGACTCAGCAGGGACAGAGTGTTCCAGTGACATGATCCATGTTTGTTGAGGATCAGCTGACAAATATTGATAATCTATGGCTTTTAAGCGTTCATTATCATAATGAACAGGTGTTTGATTGATCGCGTTATTTGTCCAAACTGCACCGTCGTAGTCATCCAGTACCATCGCTCTCCAATACATATCCTGCCGTTGTGGAAGTTGCTTGAGATCACCAAGAATCCGAAAAGCCAATGCCGAAGATTGTGATAATTGAGCAATATCCCCTGGAGACATACGATCACTCATTCCTGTGACAGCTTGACCAGATGCTATAGGAACTCGCCAAAGTGGGGGGAGGCGCGGGAAGAAAATAAAAAGCACAATAAAAAAAGGAATTGCGATGGTTAAAAATTTTGTCACAAGTTTTAAATCGTTTTTTATGGATATTTTTTTATTGTGTTGCGATAAAAATTTTGTGGTCTGAATTCGATATAAACCAATAAAACAAAAAATTAAGCAAAAAAGTACTGCACATGTCATTACAAAAGACTGACTATGTAAAAATAAACTTGCGCTAACAAATAATCCAAAGTTAAAGGAAATTAATAAATCTCTAATATTTTTACTTTCCAAACACTTTGCAAATAAACAAGTACTAAGTAACGCGACGCCTGCCTCTACACCCCAAAAACTTTTAAATTTTATATAAATCGCAGCAAGACAGCATAAGACAAATACAGCAGTAATCCATTTTGAAACGGGTACAATTTTACCTTGTGAATAACGCCAAATCATGGTGACAAGCATGACGCCCCATACACTGAGCAAAGTGAAGGGCATATAAACCAATTGCGTGGTAAAAATCAGTACCAATAATGGGATCAGACAAAAATAAACAACAGAGGTCATGATGTCAGCTTTTGAAATATAGAATGAAACAGCATCTTTAATGATCTCTTGTACTGTGTTTTTACTATACCATTTCAAATTTATATTTAAACAATAAGATCAATGATGCTGGCTCGCTCTTTTAATCCATCACTTTGCAATCGCATCGTCTTATGCCAAAAGTCGTTATCAATCCATCATCCTTTTAAAATTTCAGAGATGAAAAAAAGACCTCTCATTTATGAAAGGTCTTTATCTATTAGATTAAATGGTTAAGCTTCGATCGCTTGAACTGCAATCTTTTTGGCAGGATCCACTTTACGACGTACAGCAGGAACAGGCTCACCATAATACTGACGGTCTGCAAAATAGCTCGAACGTACCATCGGTGCCGACCAAATATTTCTAAAGCCGAGTTTGCGACCATGCTCTGCATAGCGTTCAAATTCTTCTGGTGTTACGAAACGATCAATTGGTGCGTGTTGTTTAGAAGGCTGTAAATATTGACCAATGGTGACATAGTCGACATCATGTGCGCGTAGATCATTCAATAAAGAAATCACTTCTTCTTCAGTTTCACCAATACCTACCATCAAGCCACATTTAGTTGGAATGTCAGGACAATATTCCTTAAACATTTTGAGCAAGTTTAAAGAGTGCTGATAATCTGAACCCGGGCGCATGGCTTTATAAAGACGTGGTACCGTTTCAATATTGTGGTTAAACACATCGGGTGGGCATTCGGTCATGATACGTAGCGCAATGTCCATACGCCCACGAAAATCAGGAACTAAAATTTCTAATAAGGTATTTGGACTTAAAGCACGTGCTTCTTTAATACAATCCACAAAATGCTGAGCGCCACCATCGCGTAGATCATCACGGTCAACAGAGGTAATCACCGCATATTTTAGTTTTAAGTTCGCAATCGTTTCCGCCATGTGACGCGGTTCGTCTGCATCCAATGCATTCGGACGGCCATGTGCTACATCACAAAATGGACAGCGACGAGTACAAATATCGCCCATAATCATAAAAGTGGCAGTACCACCACCAAAGCATTCTGGTAGATTTGGACAAGCAGCTTCTTCACAAACGGTATGTAATTTCTGCGAACGAAGCGTGGTTTTGATACGTTGCACCTCTTCAGGCGCGGTCATTTTTACGCGGATCCAGTCAGGCTTACGCGGGACTTCAACCGTAGGGACAACTTTTACAGGAATTCGGGCAACTTTTTCTGCGCCACGTAGCTTTACACCCTGTTCTGGTTTACGGTTTTCAGACATAGTCAACTGTTCCACTGTGATTCGAGAGGATTTCATTTGACTATTATAACGGACTTAGCGGTAAATTGGGCAAATTCACTATTCATTTAAAAAATGTCGTTATGCAAAGATATTGGCTTGAGAAATACATTATTGCACAGCATATTAGCTATAGTTTGTTATAAAATAGCAGCATAATTAGATTGCACAGGAGCTTTAAATGCCACGTAAGAAAGAGGTCATTAGTGGGAATTTCGTTAGATATGATGCGGTAGTTCTCGGTTCAGGACCTGCGGGCGAAGGCGCGGCAATGAAGCTTGCAAAAGCGGGTAAGCGAGTTGCAATTGTGGATATTCGAGAGCAACTGGGTGGCAACTGTACCCATGTTGGTACGATTCCAAGTAAAGCACTTCGTCAAACTGTTTCTAGTATTATTCGTTATCAACGTGATCCAATGTTTCAAAAAGTCGGTGAATGGAAAAAGTTCACCATGAAACAGGTGTTAAGTAATGCACATCGCGTGATTCAACAACAAGTTGCGACTCATACACGATTCTACGATCGCAATAATATCGATGTATTTCATGGGCGCGCGTATATTCAGGATAAAAATACAGTCATCGTTTTTAATCCTGAAGGGGTCAAGGAAACGATCGTATTTGATCAATTAGTCATCGCAACGGGTAGCCGCCCATACCAGCCACAAGGTTTAGATTTTAAACATCCACGTGTGTTTGATTCGGATAAAATTCTGGATCTGGATTTCACTATTCAAAAAATCATTATTTATGGTGCGGGGGTGATTGGCTGTGAATACGCTTCTATTTTTATTGGTTTAAATCACAAAGTCGATTTAATTAATACGCAACAAAAACTACTAAGTTATCTAGATGATGAAATTGCAGATGCATTGTCTTATCACTTGCGTGAACAAGGTGTATTAATTCGCCATAATGAACAAATTGATCATTTGGAAACTCATGATGATTATGTGGTTCTGCATTTACAAAGTGGCAAGAAAATCAAAGCTGATGCAATTCTCTGGTGTAATGGGCGTTCAGGCAACACAGATGGTTTGGGGCTTGAAAACGTGGGTGTGACTCCGAACAGTCGCGGTCAGCTCGCAGTCAATGAAAAATATCAGACTGAAGCTGAAAATATTTATGCAGCGGGTGATGTTGTCGGCTGGCCTTCGCTAGCTTCTGCGGCGTATGACCAAGGTCGTTGTGCGGGTGCCAATATGAGTGGCGAGGAAAATGTAAAACCTGTAACCGATATTCCGACCGGGATTTACACCATTCCAGAAATTTCATGTTTTGGTAAAACTGAGCAACAGTTGACTGAAGAAAAAATTCCTTATGAAGTTGGTCAGTCATCGTTCCGTCATTTGGCACGTGCGCAAATCACGGGTGATACGGTGGGCGAGCTTAAAATTTTATTCCATCGCGATACTTTGGAAATTTTGGGTATTCACTGTTTTGGCAATAATGCTTCTGAAATTATTCACATCGGGCAGGCCATCATGCAAAGTCCAAATAATTCGATGAAGTATTTTATGGAAACTACATTTAACTATCCAACGATGGCAGAAGCCTATCGTGTGGCTGCGTTGAATGGTTTAAATCGACTGTTCTAAGATCGAATATTTAGAAAATATTGGTCTGGATAAAATTAAGCCCGTCATTTGACGGGCTTTTTTGCGATGACCTCTGATTATTTTTGTTTTGTTTTTCTTTTTATTAAAACAGACAAATTTGATCGTTTTATGACAATTTAGATTTTTTATTAAAAGGGGCGACTGCCTGCCAAGCTAATTCTTTTTAACAAACGTCTTTGATCGGCTGGAAAGGGTTCTCTGGCATGCAACGTCACTTGATTGTCCCAAAAGACAATATCTCCAGTTTCCCATTGATGTTGATAGCGAAACTCAGGTTTTTCTAGATGTTGACGTAATTCTGCAATTAATTTTGCACCTGCCTGATCATCATAATTGACCAATTCAACTTCACTTTTGCTATTCAGCCATAATGCTTTACGTCCAGTCTCTGGATGGGTGCGTACCAATGGGTGAGGATACGCATGTCCTAAAATGGGTTGATCCTTGAAACGATACAAAGGACTATTGCTATAATTACCTGAGCCTTTATTGCTTTGCGCACGAACAAAAGGATTATAAGTAATCAGTTGTAATTGATCGACATGAGCTTGGGTTGCTTTATCCAAAGCATCATAAGCAGCAATGGTATTGAACCATGAAGTTTTTCCACCATCTTGAGGTAGTTCAATTGCATACAGTAAAGAGCCAAACGAGGGAAGTGGTGTCCACTGATGATCGGCATGTGGAGCAAGTTCGCCGTGACCAGTATAATCACCCTGACCAACTGCATTGGAAACTGGAACAACATCGGGTGGAACACCTGTTTCTAAGTCATAGCCTAGCACTGGGTTATCTTTACTCGGGCGGAAAATTGAACCAAAGTAACTAGCAAAAGCCAAAAATTGTAAATCATCTAAACGTTGATTTTTAAAAATAAGAATTAAATGTTCGGCCAATGCGCGTTTAAGTTTAAAAATAGTTTCACCAGATTGAGCCTTGCTTGCATCAAGTCCTGTCACTACTGCGCCCAACGCTTGGTCTTTCTGAGCCACAATTTGGATTTCATCTGTATGTTGAAAATATTCTGGCTGATGCCAACGTGGTGCATCATGAATGGCTTGTGAGAGTTGCGTTAGGCTGCTCATCTAATATCGCTCTAATTATTTGGGAATTATCCAAGCATAGAAAAGACCCGCAACATATTAAAATGAGAAAAAAAGCAAAGCTTATGATGGATTATTTTTTTTGATCTATCCATTTGTTTTATATATTTTTAAGTGTTTGTGATAAACAAATATCCGATTTTAATGAGGACAAAATGCCTGATTGAAATAATGAAAAAGTTCAGGTGTTTTTGACCACATATAAATTGCCATCACCAAAGCAGTCAGTACAAAGAAAGCGACCAGATATTTAAGTGAATTTAGACTAATCATCAATCACACTCTCCTCAGTGACAAAGAAGTGTACGCATACACCCACTATACTCAATGCAATTGAAATCATCCAGATTGCATTGTAGTTTCCTGTCATATCGTGATTGAGTCCGCCCAGATAGCCACCAAAAAATGAACCGACCTGATGCGTGAAAAATACAATACCACTCAGCATAGATAAGTATTGAACACCAAACATATTGGCAACAATACCATTGGTTAAGGGTACGGTGGATAACCAGAGTAGCCCCATTACAATACCAAAAGCATAAACGGTGATATTGGAAAGCGGAATTAACAGAAATGCGATAATCGCGATGCCGCGTAAGCCATACAGAAGCATTAATAATTTAGGCTTTGAATAACGATCGCCGAGCCAGCCAGCGCCATAAGTTCCAAAAATATTAAAAAGTCCAACCAAAGCTAAAAAGACAGTTCCTGTTGTGGCATCGAACCCATGATCAATCAAATAACCCGGTAAATGTACACCTAAAAATACGACTTGAAAGCCACAGACTAAAAATCCTAACGCTAACCACCAAAAGGGTCTATGATTTTTGGCAAGCGTTAAAATTTCTTTAAATGTTTTACTGGGTTGAATGGCACTAAAGCTAGGCGCTCGATAAGCAGGGGCATTAAGTGTCAATGCGAGCGGTATAATCAATGCAATTAGAATGGCACTAATAATTAAAGTTGCTGACCAGCCAAAATGTTGTAATAACAAAAGCGTGGTTGGAAGCATAATGAATTGACCGAAAGAGCCTGCGGCACTGGCAATTCCCATCGCCATACTGCGTTTTTCTGGAGCGGCTGCTCGTCCAACGGCAGAAAGAAGAACAGAAAAAGAGGTTGCGGAGAGCGCCATTCCTAAAATCAGTCCTAAGCTGAGATTGAGAAATAATCCAGTCGAACTAAAAGCCATCAATAATAAGCCAAGCATATAAAGAACCCCGCCACAAGCAACGACTTTCTTGCTGCCGTATTTGTCTGCCAAAGCCCCAGTAAAAGGTTGAACTACACCCCAAATTAAATTTTGCATGGCGATGGCGAGGCTAAAGACTTGGTGACTCCAGCCGAACTGGTGACTCATGGGAACTAAATACAAGCCAAAAGAATGTCGTACACCCAATGACAATGCCAAAATACATGCACTTCCAATGAGCATATAAATCATGGTCTTAGAAAATGTAGTATTTGGATTAGACATATTTATCGACGAAGAAATAATAGTTTGGCGCTATTGTAGATCACGAATCTACAAAATTCGATACAGCCTCTCTATTATTTGAAAGTTACACTAATAAAAAAAGCAGCCTAAGCTGCTTTAATCGTAAAATAGATTAAAAACGATAACCTACACCAACATAAGTAATGATGGGGTCAATATCGATTTTGGTTTTAGCATTGATCAACTCTTTACCTGTATTATTGTCAGTGACGCTAATTTTGGCTTCATTATTCATTTTTGAATAAGACACTGAACCCGCAGCAAACCAATTTTCATTAAAATCATAGGTTGCTCCTAAAGTTGCAATTGGTGCAAAAGTATCGGTAGTTTTGACTTTTACTCGTGGATCGGCAGAGGATGTCTTACCATCTAATGCTGCACCAGCTTGTCCATCGTGAATATTTTGAATCATGTGACCTGCGGCAACCAAATCTGATTCAATCCCTGAGTTCAGTTTTACATCATTAAAATAGGCATACATCACCCCAACACCTACATAGGGACGGAATTTATTTACACCAGATTTACCAAATTGGTAATGTAATTCTGCGGCAGGTAACCAAGCGCGTACTGAGGCTGCCTTACCACCCTGAGTTAAATCAGTGATGTGAATGTCTTTTTTAAGATCTATTGAACCCAATGGAGTATCCGCTGATCCTGACAAGGGTGCATAAATATCGCCTTTACCTTTTATATCCACTTTGGGTGGAATACCTGCTTTAACCTCAAGAGAGACATGATCGGTAAAATGGTAGTTCAGCATCATGCCGACAGTATCAACATCATCTGCTTCGAGACCAGTTCCATCCGCCTGCCAATTAGACAATCCATTAATAGTTGATGTTCCAGATAAACCGCTCGGTAAAGTTTCTAAAGGCAGAAGTTGCAGAGCACCATAAAGTACAGGATTTGAATCTTTTACCGCAGCATCAAGTACAGCATCTTTTGAAACCTCTCCGACTTTTGCGGTAGTTCCTTCAGCAATACTGGTATTCACATTGACATTATTGGCTTTTCCTTGTGGCATGGCATGTAACCAACCAATTGAGGCGGAAAAACGCTTAAAGCCATCGCCATCCTTAAAACTAAAATAAGGTGAATCGGCATAAGATAAAGTGGGTAGTACAATAAGACTCGTCGCTATTCCTAGCAAAGACTTTTTCATGAGGGGACTCCATGTCCAATTTACGTTTGTAGATAATTTTTATGCGCCCACCATAACGCTTTTTTATTTTTTACAATGTTCAAAAAAAATTAATAAATGTAATGAAAATGAAATACTAGGTATGTTTTTTGAAAATATGCATAATAAATACTGTAAAAATACACAAAAAAGGCCACAAAATGTAGCCTTTATGAAGAAAAGATGAGGATTCAACTATTTTTGAAAACGTGATAAGTCTTCTTCTGGACGTGCAGTTAAAACTTCAAGACCATTTTCAGTCACCAAAATGGTATGTTCGTATTGTGCAGATAATTTATGATCTTTAGTGACCACCGTCCATTTATCGCCTAAAAGTTTCGTCTGCCAGACACCCGCATTGACCATAGGCTCAATGGTAAATGTCATACCTGCTTCAAGTTGCATCCCCGTACCTTTTTGACCATAGTGCAAGACTTGTGGTTCATCATGAAAGACAGTTCCAATGCCATGTCCACAATATTCACGTACGACGCTAAAACGTTCTGATTCCACATATTTTTGAATCGCATAGCCAATATCACCAATATAAGAACCTGCTTTTACAGTTTCCATACCACGATACATAGCTTCCTGAGCCACTTTACATAGGCGATTTGCCAGAATAGAAGTTTCACCACCGACCACATACATCATGTTGGTATCACCGTGATAACCATCTTTAATCACCGTGACATCAATATTTAAAATATCGCCATGTTTTAACACTTTGTTTTCAGAAGGAATGCCGTGACAAACCACATGGTTGACCGAGGTGCAAATGACATGCTGAAACGCTGGACGACCAGGCGCTGCTCCATAACCCAAACATGCCGGAATGGCCTGTTGAACATTGACGATATAATCATGACAAATGGTGTCGAGTTCAAGCGTGGTTACACCCGGGACAATATGCGGCTTAATCATGTCCAACACTTCAGCCGCCAGCTTGCCTGCGATGCGCATTTTTTCAATTTCATCAGGAGTTTTAATTAATCGGCGAGGGGCTGTATAAGTACTATTCATGATCTCTAAAAACTTTTGGTAATTTGTAGGTGTCTATGGTATAAATAGCCGCCCATTTTATCAAATGCTTTTCGTGAATATCCTTTACGAACAAATTTGATGGACTGGAAAAATCCGCACATATGTCGTCACGTTACTCTGGGTGCCTTTTATAAAGGTGGAGAATGCTGGACATATGGAGGCCTAACCCAACTTTAAGGTAAAGAAAAATGGCAGAATACAACGTAAGCATGCGTGACCTTCTTCAAGCAGGCGCGCACTTTGGTCACCAAACTCGTTTCTGGAACCCAAAAATGCGTCAATACATTTTTGGCGCGCGTAACAAAATTCACATCATCAACCTTGAGCATACTGTTCCTGCGTTAAATGATGCTTTGAACTTCGCTAACCAGTTAGCAAGCAAAAAGAACAAAGTTTTGTTCGTTGGTACAAAACGTGCTGCTTCAAACATCATCCGTGAACAAGCTCAACGCGCTGGTCAACCCTATGTAGATCACCGTTGGTTAGGTGGTATGTTGACGAACTGGAAAACACTTCGCCAATCTATCAACCGTTTAAAAGACCTTCAAACTCAATCTCAAGACGGTACTTTCGCTAAGCTGACTAAGCGTGAAGCGTTAGAGCGTACTCGTGAGATGGATAAACTTGAGCGTTCTTTAGGCGGTGTGAAGAACATGGGTGGTTTACCTGACGCATTATTTGTAATTGACGTTGACCACGAAGCAATTGCAATTAAAGAAGCTAAAAACTTAGGTATTCCTGTTATCGGTATCGTTGATACAAACTCAAACCCAGACAATGTTGATTACATTATTCCTGGTAATGACGATGCGATCCGTGCAGTAACTTTGTATGCTTCAGCAATGGCTGATGCAATTCTTGCTGGTAAAGAATACGCTCAAACTCAAGCAAATGCACAAGCAAAAGGCGAAGAAGCGAAAGAAGCTCCTGAGGCTTAATGCGTTTTGACGCAAGCTTGTCATTTTTGCGACATGTAATGGTGGCAAATTAAAGCGTCGAAAAGCAAACGGCCCAGGTTTTACTTAGGGCCGTTTTTGTTGAACAGATTTATTTTCTACCGATTTAGGAGAACAACATGACTGCAATTACTGCAAGCATGGTAAAAGAATTACGTGACCGTACTGGTCTTGCAATGATGGAATGCAAAAAAGCATTAACAGAAGCGAACGGTGACATTGAGCTTGCGATTGATAACCTTCGTAAATCTGGTCAAGCAAAAGCTGCTAAAAAAGCGGGTAACATTGCAGCTGATGGCGCGATCACGATCGTTCAGGAAGGTAACAAAGCAGTATTGCTTGAAGTAAACTGCCAAACTGACTTCGTTGCAAAAGACGAAAACTTCGCAAATTTCTCTAATGCCGTTGCTCAAGCAGTTTTGGCTTCAGGTGAAACTGATCCTGCTAAAATTGCAGAATTAAAATTAGCTGATGGCCAAACTGTTGAAGAAGCTCGTATTGCGCTTGTTCAAAAAATTGGTGAAAACATTCAAGTTCGCCGTGCCAAAATCGTCACTGGTGATGCACTTGCAGTATACAAACACGGTCTTCGTATCGGTGTTGTGGTTTCTTATGCGGGTGATGCTGAAACTGGTAAAGGTATTGCAATGCACGTTGCTGCGTTCAATCCAGTTGCAGTAAATGCTGAAGCGGTTTCTGCTGACCTTATCGCGAAAGAGAAAGAAATTGCTGAAGCAAAAGCAATTGAATCTGGTAAGCCTGCAAATATCGTTGAAAAAATGGTATCTGGTTCAGTTGAAAAATATTTGAACGAAGTTGCACTTGATCGTCAAATGTATGTTATCGACAATGACAAGAAAGTTGCTGATGTATTAAAAGCATCTGGTACTAATGTTGTTGAGTTTGTACGTTTCGAAGTGGGTGAAGGGATTGAGAAAAAAGCAGAAATGAGCTTCGCTGAAGAAGTTGCTGCTGCTCAAGCCGCTGCAAAATAATTTTATTTTGCCAAGAAAAGCCCCGTTTGGGGCTTTTTTTATATTTAGATGATGCATAACAAGTAGATGAGAACAACAATGAGCAAGAAACAAAACTATTTAATGATCGCTATCATTGCATTTATAGCGGGTTATTATGCGTATTCCTTTATAAAGCCAAATTCACGATTAAATAATGACACTACCCACCATGAAATGCAAAATCAAGTGGTGCTGGGTCAGAATCAAGATAACCAAACTCAAGCACAACAAGGTTTACAAGCTATTTCAGATGCTTTTGCACAGCATCGAAGTCATATTCAGGTGCAGACTAGCGGTAAAGTTAAAGCAGTTCTGGCTGATGATCATGAGGGTTCTCGTCATCAAAAATTTATACTGAGTTTAGCGAATGGTTTAACGGTTTTAGTTGCGCATAATATTGACCTTGCGCCTCGCATTGAGCATTTAAAAAAAGGCGATACGGTTGAGTTTAATGGTGAATATGAATACAACCCAAAGGGTGGAATCGTTCACTGGACGCATCGTGATCCTCGTGGTACCCATGAAAATGGTTGGTTAAAGCATAATGGACAAACTTATCAATAAGTGTTTAATGTTTGGGAATAGTAAAATATCGAGTAAATCAAATCGCAGTGATTTGTGATTTACAGCAATTTTATTCTAGACAGTTTGTCTGTACATGCTAAGGTTGCTTGTAGATCAGAATGAGGCAAAATATGCAGCAAGAACAAGCCAACTATTTACATGTTCGTGAATTAGGTGGCTTAGAATTACTAAAAGCACATTATCATCAGACACAATTTTCCAAACATGTGCATGAAGGCTATTGTATTGGCGTAATTGAAGATGGCGCACAGTCTTTTTTTAGGACGGGTGAGCTGCATATCGCGCCCAAAGGCGATATTATTTTAGTTAATGCCGATGAAATTCATACAGGCTCATCCGCTGTGGAGTCGGGTTGGCGTTATCGTGCGATTTATCCAACCCCTGAAATGTTGAGTGAAATTGGCAGAGATGTTTTTGTAGATCGGCACGGAGCGCCGTGGTTTCCGCAAGCTGTAATACGCGATGAAGGGCTGGCCCAGCAATTGTGTTTACTTTTTGATTTGCTTGAGCAAAAAGAGAATGTTTTGCTGAAAGAAAGTATGTATTTGTCTACTTTAACTTACCTTATGTCGCGTCATGGACAATATCAGCGTAACTTGGTCAATGTACCAGAAGCTCAGAGAAAAATATTAATGATTAAGGAGTTATTGGCGAGTACTCCTGAAAATCATTATAGTTTAACTGAATTGGCGAATTTGGCAGGTCTGAGTGCGTGGCATTTCTTACGCCAATTTAAAAAATACGTAGGATTGCCACCGCATGGTTGGTTGGTACAAGTACGATTGCATAAAGCAAGACAAATGCTTAAAAAGGAACATTCAATTGCGGCTGTTGCAACGCTATGTGGCTTTTCTGACCAAAGTCATTTTAATCGACATTTTAAAAAGGCGATGGGTGTAACACCTGCTCAATATATCGCCAATCTAAGATATTCAAACTCAGCTCATCTCACTGAATAGCAATTTTATACAAGGCAACAACTTTAAAATCGTCCATAATTTGTATTTATTTACCTTCAAATCAAAATTTGGATGAGTATTCAATGTCTTTACCTGATTCTTCATCTTTTAGGACGCGTCCTTTTTTTCAGGGCGTCATGGCAATTATGCCGCTTTCCATCGCAGTTATTCCGTGGGGGATTCTGGCAGGTTCGATGGCTGTCAATGCAGGTTTGTCTTTTGCTAAAGCTTTTGCGATGTCTTCGTTGGTTTTTGCTGGGGCAGCTCAGTTGGTGAGTTTAAGTTTGGTGATGGAGGGGGCATCAACACTGACTATTCTCATTACAATATTTTTTCTAACCTCTCAGCATTTTATTTATGCGTTGACCTTTAGAAATAACATTTCAGTGTTACCCGTTAAACAGCGACTTTCTCTTGGTTTTTTACTAACTGATGAATTATTTGCAGTGAGTCTGTCGCCAGAAAAACGTCATCCAGATTATATGTTAGGTGCGGGGTTATGTTTTTACCTGTTTTGGGTGGTGTTTAGTGTTGTTGGGATTTTGCTTGCACATATGGTTCCAAACTTGATGAATTATCATCTGGACTTTTCAATTGTGGCGATCTTTGTGGCAATGGTTATTCCATTAATTAAAAACTTCCGAGTTGTGGCTGCGGTTTTGGTGACCTGTCTGAGTGGTTTTCTTTTGCGGATGTATCAGGTAGAAGGTGCAATTTTGATTTCAGGTTTGCTGGGAATGGTGACTGCTGTTTATCTGGAGCGCTTCGCAGAGGAGAGTAAAGAATGACATGGCTTATGATCTGTGCATTAGCTGCTATCGTATTTTTTAATCGTTATATCTTTTTATCGCCTAATATTCATATTCGACTACCAACCTTTATTGAACAAATGTTGAAATATTCAGCACCCTGTTTGTTGACTGCGATTTGTTTGCCAATCGTATTTTTTGAGGGTAATCAAATTAGAGCGCTTCCGACAAATGCTTATTTATATGCCGCTATTTTGTGTGTGGTATTGGCTTATTTTCGCATAAAAATTATCTATAATGTAATCATTAGTTTATTGTTCTTTTATGCGCTAAATTTTATGTTTCATACGCTATAAGCTTTAGGCGAAATCAGCCTAAAGCTTATAGGCTAGTTTATGAATTGGATAAACGTAGTTGACGACTTTTCCAGTTTGGAAATACTTTTGCGAGATAAGCATCCATACACCAGACAGGTCCAATCAGTAAAAATTGTAAATCTTTGAAAAAAGATGGTTTTTTCCCTTCAACTTTATGGCCATAAAACTGACCAATCCACGCAATGATAAATACCCCGATATAGAAGCCAACTCCTACAGGAAGGATGTAAATTAACCATGCCATGATTGCAATCAACACCGTCATTGCAATGGCCAGTACAAGATCAAGTCGCGCATAAAAAACTAAGGTAAGTACTAATAACAGTGCAGTGAGTAAAGCACTAAAATGGGCAATGATGCCAATAATCGAAAAAAGGATAGCAGGAACGCAGACCCAGTGAATGGTTTTGTTGATTTTATTTTGATGACTATCGCTGTATTCATCAAACCATTCGGTAATTGTTTTCATGATGCACTCCCTGCATGTTAAAAAACGGTTCTAAAATTGAATATAGACCAGAATTTTAAATGCGTCAAAAGTCATATTGAATGTACCAGTCATCTTGTCCAATTGAACGTTCAAAATCATGCAATTTTAAAGAAAAATACGACACACCGTAAAATTGCTCGAAATATTTGGCGTATTAGCGCGTTTAAAACGCGTATAAACGTAATATTTGATAAAAACAATATTAGGGTAGCTTTTTTAAAACTAAATGGCTCTAATCGCAAATGATGAGCAAATAGCAAAATAAAATTAAATATAAAAATAATCTGTACAAAAAACGTCAGAATTAAGCGTTTGAGAGAGGAAAAAATAATGCTTGTCGAGATAATTTTCATCTTAGAAAATGAAAAAAAGAGCCACATGAAGCGGCTCTATAAAAGCAGTGAATAGGAGTGCTAAGGATTAAGAATTTGGACCATCAACACGTTCAATGCTGACTTTAGCAGTACCTGCACTGGTAATGCCAATACGTTTTGCTGCGCCATAAGATAAATCAAGCACACGATTACCATGGAAAGGACCACGATCGTTAACTTTCACAACAACGCTTTTACCATTGTCTTTATTGGTCACTCGAATGTAACAGTTTAACGGCAAGCTACGATGGGCTGCTGTTAATTCATTCATATCGAATGTATCACCACTGGCTGTTTTACGACCGTGAAACTGACGACCATACCAAGATGCAACACCTGTTTGCGTAAATTTACGAACAGTGTTTGATGCAACTGTATTTAATTTTTCAATCACTGAAGGCTCATCTTCAGGAACTTCAATTTTTGCCGCAATGGTTTGACGACGAATTTTGTCACCAGAACTTTCGGTGATTGAAAGACTATTCAAATTTGAAAAATGTGAATTGAAACTTTGAGACTGTTTGTTTAGCACACGTGCTGCAAGGCTTGAACTTTCAGTATCATTTGAAAGAGGGCTTGCTGGCATCATTTCAGCCTGTGACTGCGTAACTGCCAGTCCGACTGTGAGCGCTAAGGCATATTTTAGCGAAAACTGCATTACTTAAACTCCTACAGACACAAAGAACGCTTTTTAATTCAGGCGGATTCCTAAAAAAATAAAGCGAAAAGTGTCTAAATTATTCACTTTTGCAATTGCTTTATGGTGGAGGATAATATTCAGCGCTCAATCATGGTGTCTAGTCTTTGCTAGAAAAAAGTTACAAAAAGGACAAAAACTCACAAAAAACGGTTAATAAATAATCAATATTGTAACAATATATTTAAAAAGCGTTTTTTGTGAGCGATTGCTCAAATTTTTTTATTGACTTTTGTATTTTATTTAAAAATTAGTGTTAACGGCTTGCAACTTCAGTACCCAATAACCACACGGCAGTCGCATACATTCTGCTTCGATTGTAGGTCGTGATCACTTGGAAATTAGGGTAGGTAATATAGTACATAGGCCCATAATTTTCTTGAAGTTGAATGACATTTACCAGATCTAGATTATCGATTTTGATAATCGGATTAAGTGGGGTTACGCCCTGATCTTTTAATGTGCCGTAGGGAACGGGCTGGGTCAGATCTTTGGCAATCACACTGTCGGGATTAGAACCTGTATAACGTGCTGCAAATCCGATCGGTCGGTTACGTTGCCAGCCATTTTGAGCCAGATAATTTGCAATAGAGGCGATGGCATCTTCTGCGGAATTTCTTAAATCAATATGCCCGCTGCCATCGTAATCCACGCCGTACTTGGTAATATTGCTTGGCATGAATTGTGGATAGCCAATCGCACCTGCATAAGAACCTACAATACTATTGGTTGGATAGCCTTCTTTATACGTCCATGCTAGCAATGAGCTCAGTTCATCACCAAAATACTCCGCACGACGTGGGTATCCAAATGCCAGTGTCGCTAATGCATCTCGGGTGATGAAAGAGCCTTTATTGGCACCATAACCCGTCTCAACCCCTAAAATGCCCAAAATAACGGACTGAGGGACGCCAAATTGCTGTTCAGCGCGATTGAGCACATCTGCATACTGATTTTTAAAGCGTACACCGCGTTGAATCGTTCCTTCGCTGAGAAACATTGCTTTATAGTCATACCACGGTTTGCTTTCACCAGGGCGGGTCATAATGGTTAAAATATTAGGTAAGTTTCGCGCGCCATTCATCGCACTATCAATTTGTTCGGCACTTAGACCATATTTGGACATGGTTTTTTGTTTAAATGCTGCGTAATTGGGATCATTTATAAATTCATTGGCTTCAGCACATACTGCTGCGGCAAGAAAACCGCTAAAAAGACAAAATTGTTTCAATGGTTTTTTCAATACCAGTTTCAACATGATTTAAAGTTTTCCTAATTATAGAGTGACCCATCAACGATGAGTGTGAATGGACATCACCAGTCCAAAAGTTGCCATTAAGGTAATAATTGCCGTTCCGCCATAGCTCATAAAAGGTAAAGGCACACCGACTACAGGTAAAATACCACTGACCATGCCTGCATTTACAAATACATAAACAAAAAAGGACAAACCTAATGCACCAGCAACCAAACGCCCATAGTTATGGAAGCAGTTCATACCGATCTGGAAAGTTCTAAAAATAATGGCAAAATAAAGAAGGATTAAAATAGTAACGCCGATCAGACCAAACTCTTCTGAAAATGCCGCGATAATAAAGTCAGTATGACCTTCAGGTAAGAAGTGTAAATGTGATTGAGTGCCTTCAAGGAAGCCTTTTCCTGAAAAGCCACCAGAACCGATGGCTGTTTTAGATTGGATAATGTTCCAGCCTGTACCAAGAGCATCCGCTTCAGGATTAAGCAAAGTGAGTACGCGCTGTCTTTGGTAGTCATGTAGTAAAAATTCCCATGCAATTGGAATAATAATGCCAGCACCAATCAGCGCGGCTCCAATCATTTTCCAAGATAGTCCACTGAGAAAAAGTACAAACATACCACTGGCCAAAATGAGCACAGAAGTTCCCAAATCAGGCTGTTCAGCGATTAGTAGAAAAGGGATACCAATTAACACCAAAGAGAGGATGACATTCATAAAACTTGGGGGCAGTGGTTTACGTGATAAAAACCACGCAATCATCATCGGCATGCCAATTTTCATAAATTCGCTGGGCTGTACACTTCCAAACCCTGGAATATCAATCCAACGTTTTGCACCCATACGAATTTCGCCAAATACCATGACGGAGATCAGTGATAAAACCCCAAACGCATAAAAATACGGTGAAAAGGCTTGATAAACTTTGGGTGGGATCTGAGCCAAGGTGATCATCACGGCAAATCCGATACCAAAACTCATGGCTTGCTTGGTGACCAGTCCAACATCCTGTGCGGAGGCGCTATATAAAACGGTCAATCCCAGACAGGCATTGAGAATTAAAAAAGTACATAGCCAAGGGTCAATATGTAATTTTTGAAAGCGTGAAGGTTGCATAGCTGTGCTTAAGCCATCACGGGGTGCTTGACGTAAAAATTTGTATTGAGAACTTGGAGACATGCGATTTTATACAGGGTCAATCAATGCTTGGCGCATGCTAACATAACTGCTGTTTTAGGCAATGTATATCCATATTTTGCAATAAAAAAACCCGACTTTTGCCGAGTTTTCGATGAAGATTCTATTATAACGATCAATCAATTGAAAAATAATGTGTCGTGATATTCTGCCAAGGCATTAATTTCCTCTTTGTGCAAATGAGGAATGAGCTTATCGATGGCAATATGTACGGCCTTTGTCACCGCTGCTGCGCCAATATCGGCACCTTTACGTTTGATCATGCCTAAATCTAGGGTTTTATTGAAATCAATCATGAAATGACGAATTGTAGCATCAGCAAATTGTTTGTATTGCTCAGACAATACGCGACGATCGACCTCGTTTCCTGCTTTGATTTCAGCAAAGCTATTTTTAAGATTGGTCACCAGTGTCGGATCAAGATCTTCACCGACACGATAACGACCTTCTGGGTCTTTATGTAAACTATGTTCAGAAAATTCGATGGACTGTTTAACCACATCGTTCGGTGCTTTACTTAATAGTTGTTTAAGTAGAACAGCAACTGTTGATTTGACATAGCCTGCCAGTTTTTCGGCTGTTTCACGCTTATCACTTTCAGGAAAACGACGGACGAGCTCAAGCAAAATTGCATCCAGAATTTCATCATTAATCTGTAAAGCAACTTCATCACGTAATGGATAAAGCGGTTCACTTGAATTTTTTTTCTGAATACCTGTTTGAATATTGTTGAGCAATGATTCAGACGGGATAAAACCAAAAAATGGCATATAAGTTCCTCAATTATTCGTTTTATTGTCGAGCCAATCGGATAGGGTTTGGCATCCATGACAAATCCGATACACGACATGGATTGATATCCAGTCCTCCACGACGTGTATATGTTGCATATACCATCAGCTTTTCGGGTTGCAGGTGAGTCCAGATATCGGCAAACATCTGTTCTACACATTGCTCGTGAAAGCCATTGTGCTGACGGTAGGAGATAATATACGCCAAAACACTACGATAACAAGGCTTAAGCCCTTGAAAACGTATAAATACCGTGCCCCAGTCGGGTTGTCCTGTCACAGGACAATTACTACGCAATAAATGTGAAAATAGTGTGACATCCACATGATCTTGCTGTTCTGCATCTAGTTTTAAAAGTCCAGCATTTGGATGATTTTCCAGATGCTCAGGAATTAACTCGTCGATACAGATGCCTTGAGGTTTGGTAATTTCTAGCGCATCTACATCAAACAATTCAAGCGTCACTTTTGCATTGGCAGCTTGGCTTAAATCTTGTTCTACAAGGTCAATTAAATCCTGTTTTGAATCGAGCCGATGAAAATTTAAACTATTAAAATAAAGTTTAAGCGATTTAGACTCGATCAAATTGGTTGAAGTCGCGGGTAGCGTAATACGACCAATCGCAACTTGTGGAATACCTAAGGCATTCAACCATGACAATTCAAAAACATGCCACCAGTCTAAACCCTGAGTAATGCCTTTCAAGTCAGCATAATTTTCACGCGAAAGGGCACGGGCAATTGGAAATAAAACACTGGGCTGATATTCAGTAGGATATTCAGTTTCTTTACCCAATAAAGATTGTTCAACACTCATTCACGCATTCCTGAACCACGAGCTAATAAATAGTAAGCGACCGCATATAAAACGGCACAGCAAATTGTTACGATGACAAGGGAAAGCATCACATTGACATCACTTTGCCCTAAAATTCCATAACGAAAGGCATTGACCATATAAACGATTGGATTAATTAATGATAAATGTTGCCAAAATGGAGCCAAAGCACTAATCGCATAAAATACACCGCCCAAATAAGTCAGCGGAGTAAGTACGAAAGTCGGGATAATCGAAATATCATCAAAGGATTTGGCATAAACCGCATTAATAAAGCCGCCAAGCGAAAATAAAAAAGCGGTCACTAAAACGGTATAGATCGTCACGAACCAATTGTGGATATAAAGGTCTGTGAAAAACAAACTCATAATGGTGACGATAATCCCGACAAGTACACCGCGACACACCCCACCAATCACATAGCCCCATAAAATAAGATGTAATGGCACTGGACTCATGATTAATTCTTCAATGCTTTTTTGAAATTTAGCACTAAAAAAACTGGAGGAGACGTTGGCATAACTGTTGGTAATAATTGCCATCATAATCAAGCCAGGGACGATAAATTGCATATAGCTAAAGCCAGCCATTTGTCCCACACGCGAACCGACGAGATTACCAAAAATAATGAAGTACAAACTCATGGTAATCGCAGGTGGCAATAGGGTCTGAGGCCAAATCCGCATGAAACGACGAATTTCTTTACGAACTAATGTCCAGAGTGCGGTTTGTAATTGGGTGAAATTCATGATGCTGCTCCCTGAAGATTCTTTTCGACCATTTTGACAAAGAGTTCTTCAAGGCGATTAGATTTGTTACGCATGCTTCGAACAGTGATTCCTTGAGCTTCTAAAAGCTGGAAAAGATCATTGAGCGAATGAGCTTTATCCATAGTGACTTCTAAAGTCATTGGATCAATCTGGTTAAATCGAACGCCAATAATATTAATGTTATCTAAGGGTTCAATTGGATAAGCGAGATCAAAAATAAAAGATTCTTCACTGAGTTGATTCAAGAAGTTTTTCATCGAGGTGTCTTCTTTGATTGTACCGCGATCAATAATTGCGATCCGACGGCAGAGCATCTCAGCTTCTTCAAGATAATGGGTCGTCAAAATGATGGAGGTACCATTATTATTCATTTCGACCAGAAAATCCCACATGGAACGTCGAAGTTCAATATCAACCCCCGCAGTAGGTTCATCTAGAATCAATAATTTGGGTTCATGCATCATGGCGCGGGCAATCATCAAACGGCGTTTCATACCGCCAGAAAGCATACGTGACTGGATATTACGCTTTTCCCAAAGTCCTAGTTTTTCCAGATAAAGTTCTGCACGTTGTTCTGCTAGTTTTTGCGGAATGCCATAATATCCCGCTTGAGTGACGAGAATATCAAAGGTTTTCTCAAATTGACCAAAGTTAAATTCTTGGGGAACCACGCCTAAGCATTGTTTGGCATGAGAAGGATGAGTGTCCAGATTATGTCCAAAAATCTCGACTGTGCCAGAGGTTTTTTTGGTCAATGAACTAATAATACTGATGGTGGTTGATTTGCCTGCACCGTTTGGTCCTAAGAGTGCATAAAATTCGCCTTCAGGAACAGTTAAATCAATTCCTTTAAGTGCCTGAAATCCATTGCGATATGTCTTGGACAAATCGTGTAACTTCAATGCATCAGTCATGAAAATCTCACAATACGAAATAATAGCGGTATTTTGATCGATCTGAAAACATAAGCCAAGTGTATTAATAGGATTTAATCAAACTAAATTTGCAACGATAGTCATTCACTTTATAGGGTGCAAAAGATGTATGGAGCACTTAAATTTATTTTAAAGTGATGATTAATTAAACATAAATGCAATTAGTCTTGCTTATTTACTTTACCCCATGCGTTTTTTTGCCTATGATGTGCCACGCATGCGCTCATAGCTCAACTGGATAGAGTACAGGTTTCCGAAGCCTGTGGCGTGGGTTCGAGTCCCGCTGAGCGCACCATCTCTCTATTTGACCTTTTCCGATGAAATCTTAAAAACATTAAAAATCATTAGGTTTAAACTCTCCCCATTTGTGTCCGATATCGTTTTAGGATGTCTTTATTTTTAACGGCATATTTTACGGTATGTTAATTAGAAATGAAAATATACCGTAAAATTATGGCTAAATTTGTTATAAATCTGTCTGATAAGCATATTAAAGCTGCGATCAGTCACCGTAGAAAAGAATACGACAAGACATGAGTTAACCCGAATCGCGGATAAGAAATTGACTTCAAAAATAAGAGAATTTGAGTCATCAGTTGAGTTACCACACCAAAATCACAATTCTAGTCCTAATGTTGAATAGTACTGCATTATTCTGTATTGATGTTTGATACAAGTGTTCTCATTTCAATAATTTCAAAGCATTTTTCCCATAGTTGAAACAGGATAAAAGATATTTATTTAAAAGCTTGCCCTGTTACCAACGGATGATCCATCTCATCAATATGCATCAATTGGCACTGCACGCTTTACATGTAGCTTTAACGAAAGACCAGCATAGTCACTATTTATGGATTGATTTAACCACTCTTCCTGTTTGTAAAAATTAAAGGATTCAACGTCATAAATCATTAGCCAGAATTGCGTCTCGCGGTAAAAGCTCAATGGGATGGTTCTATGGCTGTAAATTACATATTGTGATGAATCAATTGGGAGAAATCGCTTGTTCTATTTTATCCAATTGGCATGTCGCTGACATTAAGATGGTTGAGAAATTGGTCAGCGTTATGGAAGCAAAGCTGTATGGGGATCGATGTTATATCAGTGAGGAACTGAAGAATAGATTAAAAGATTAAGGTATTGATTTGATTACCTATCATCGAAAAAGCATGCAGTTTTCAGTGTCAGAGCTGTGGTCAGTTGTTTTATTGATCATTAGATCAAATAAGCAAATGAATATAGAGCAGGGAGATAGATTCTCCCTGTTTTAAACTAAATGAGTATGGATTATATGTAACTCTTAAGTCGCAGAAATTAGATTTGAGAGCATGGGGGATAAATTTAAGAATTAATTCTGGGTTAATAAATTTGCTCGACATGCGTCCAGAATTTCATTAGACAAACCGGAATCATCTAGACACGCCCTTGAAAGTACAATAGCACCTACAGATTCAGCGAGAATACTGATGGCTTTTTCTCGTTGTCCTTCTACATTGTCTTTTTGATTTTTTTGCAGATTGTCAGTAATAAACCTGATTAATTGCTCTATACCATTCTCAAACTCTATTTTCACTTCATCAGGTTGTCTAGCTGCATCACAGGACAAGGCAGTTAAAGAACACCCCTGATCTCGATGATCCCTGTGAGATCTAGAAACATAAAGATGAATAAACTGATCTAAGTCAATGTTATGAATACGATGCAGTAATTGCTGTACACCATGTTTGACCGTAATACTAACCAAATCAGTTTTTGAGTCGAAATGTTTATAAAAACCACCATGAGTAAAACCCGCACCTGACATCAAATCTGCAATCCCGATGCCGTCATAACCGTGGTTCCTAAAAAGCTGAGTCGCTTTTTCAATAATTTTTTTACGATTTTCTTGCACCTGAATTTTGCTTACTTTCATGGTTAAAACCCTTATGCATAACGTGATTTCTAAATAAATTATACATTGATTACGATTGACATCAAAATTTAAATATTTTAGATTATAAATAACATCAAAAAGAGCAATTCAAATGACTACACCATCAAAAGTACTCATTACAGGAGCCTCATCAGGCATTGGAGCTGTATATGCAGATCGATTTGCACAGCGTGGATATCATCTGATTCTGGTTGCACGTGATCTTCAGCGTTTAAACAGTCTTGCCGAACAACTTATACAAACCTATCAGGTTGGGGTCGAAGTGATTCAGGCTGATTTAACACAAGATCAGGATATCAGTAGGGTTGAGCAGATACTTCAGCAAGATACTGATATTGAGATTTTGGTCAATAATGCAGGAATGAGCCTGAATGGAGCATTCAGTCAACAGGATTTAAAAAATATAGAACAACTGCTTACTCTGAACATAATGGCTGTGGTTAGGTTAAGCCATGCAATCTCTCAACAATTTATCCAGAAGAAATCAGGAGCCATTATCAATCTTGGTTCAGTGGTCGGTCTTGCTCCTGAATTTGGTTTAACCTTATATGGTGCCAGTAAAGCGTTCATTCAATATTTTAGTCAAGCACTCAGTCTCGAACTTCAAGATAAAGGGGTATATATTCAGGCAGTACTTCCATCTGCCACCAAAACAGAAATCTGGGAACGTTCAGGCTCGGATGTTAAAACTTTACCTCCAATGATGGAAGTAAGTGATTTGGTCGATGCCGCACTTGTAGGTTTTGACCAGAAAGAAAATATCACCATACCAGTGCTTCAGGATGAAAACCAATGGAAGGATTACCAGCAATTACGTATGAAATTATTACCTGAGTTTTCAACAGCTAAAGTTGCTACTCGTTACAAAGTCTTGTGATCTAAAACTAATCAAAAAGGAAATAAAATGAATGTTCTTGATGCCATCCAGCAGCGCCGGGCAGTTAAACATTTCGACCCAGAGTTTCAGTTATCTCAAAAAGATAAAAAACAACTTATAGAAAATGTCATGCAAAATGCACCGAGTGCATTTAATTTACAGCATTGGCGACCAGTTTTAATTGAAGATCCAGAATTAAGACAACAGATTCGTAAGATTGCTTGGGATCAACCACAAGTCACGGATGCTTCATTACTGATCGTATTGTGTGCCAAACAAGATACATGGGAAAAAGATGCGAGTCTAGTTTGGACTGGTGTTCCAGATCATATTCAGAAAATGATGGTTGGTGCAATTGATCAATATTATCGTGGGCGTCCGCAAACACAACGTGATGAAGTCATGCGAAGCGCAGGAATATTTGCTCAGACCTTAATGCTGCTCGCTAAAGATCAAGGTTTAGATAGCTGTCCTATGGATGGTTTTGATTTTGAAGAAATGGCAAAACTCATTCAACTCCCAGAAGATCATGTGATTTGCCTGATGATTGCTGTAGGTAAGGGGGCCAGCCAGCCACACCCTCGAATTGGTAAAATTTCGTATGATGAGTTAGTGAAATATAATCATTTTTAATCAAAATTTGAATATTTCATAATTTATAGTAATTCTTAAATTATAAAATGACTCTCAACTGAGGGTCATTTTATAATGATGATGAGGTGATAAGACCTTGATTTTTTAGTTTAAAATATTAATATGCACAAATTTTAAAATCATTACCTAACAAGCAAGCCTTTTGTGAATAGTTACCGATTTTTTAGACATCTTTAAGTTAGATAATATTGCTAATTAAAGAGGTGTTTTATGACTGGGAAATGATATATCGATAAGTTCAAGATTGAGGCTGTTAAACAAATAACTGAGAAAGGTTACAGCATTGCCGAGGTTGCTGATCGCCTTGGGACAACAACTCATATTCTTTATGCTTGGGTTAATAAATATGATGCTAAATCCAGTCAAATTGTATTAGCCCAGATTGAGCGAGTTGAAGAAATTGAAATCCTCAAAAGAACAAAGTATTAGGCTTAATTAAGTGTACTTAGCAATTCAGGAAAGCCGTTTAGGTTGTGGTTCTACGGATTGATCTGTACCCATAACAATATAGATAACTTTAATCCCGTCTTGGGTAAATTCATATTTCGACAATTTAAAATGTAGGTTTTCATTAAAGAATTCCCACATGGCCATAATTGAAGGGAGTTGTGTACTAAGTTCTGTTTTCATGATGATTTCATTGTTGTAATGATGAAAGAGGTGGTCCCACATGTTTGAACAACTAAAAGCTTATTTATAAGTGATACTCTGCTCTAGTTAAGCTACCTTATTTTGTTGTGGTAGCTGGTCATAGTAAAACTCATCTGGAGTCATTTTGTCCAGACTCGAATGAGGTCGTTTCAAATTATAAAATTCAAAATATGCGTTTAATTGCTTCTTCGCATCCAAAACATTGCTGTAGGCTTTGAGATACACCTCTTCATATTTAACGCTCCGCCATAATCGTTCAACCATCACATTATCAACCCATCGACCTTTACCATCCATACTGATTTGAATGCCATTTGATTTCAATACATCAATAAATGCATCACTGGTAAACTGACTGCCTTGGTCTGTATTAAATATTTCAGGTCGACCATATTTTTCAATAGCTTCATTTAATGTTTCTATGCAAAATGTAACCTCCATACTAATCGATACTCTATGCGCAAGTACCTTGCGGCTATGCCAATCAATCACAGCACATAAATAAACAAAGCCTTTTGCCATAGGGATATACGTTATATCCGTAGACCACACTTGATTACTGCGCTGAATAGCCAATCCTTTGAGCAGATATGGATATTTGCGGTGAGCTTGATTAGCCTGGCTTAAATTTGGTTTGCAATATAACGCATTAATGCCCATTTTCTTCATTAAAGTACGTGTATGACGTCGTCCTATATGATGTCCTTGACGATTCAACAAATCACGCATCATCCGGCTACCTGCAAAAGGGTATTGCATATGTAACTCATCCATACACCGCATTAGCTTCAGATCTGATGCACTCACAGGTTTTGGGCGATAGTAATAACAACCACGGGAGACTTTCAGCAGCTGAGCTTGCTTAGATACTGAAATCTGAAGTGAGTCATCGATTAACTTTTGTGGTTGAAGCGGCCCAGTTTCTTCAACACACCTTCTAAAAAATCAATTTCTAATGCCTGCTCACCGATTTTTGCATGTAGTTTTTTTAGATCGATGGGTGGTTCTGTTGGAGCTTTTGATTGATCGAAAGCTTGCGAGGAAGCTGAAATCAGTTGATTTTTCCAGTCGATAATTTGGTTTTGATGAACATCAAATTCAGCACTCAATTCAGCAAGTGTTTTTTCTGCTTTAATCGCAGCAAGTGCTACCTTAGCTTTAAAATCATTTGAATGATTTCTTCTTGGTCTACGTGCCATAAAATACTCCATATATTGATGTTTATAACATCATTTGGGGAGCAAAATATCACTTATAAGTGTTGTTCAAATTTCCTGATCCACCTCTGAATGAGGGCAAATATAACAATGATTAAAAAAATGAAATATTGGTGAACTGTTGTTGAACTAATACAGTTCGCAACGAAATGTAGAGGTTGCATGAATTATGTGGGTGAATCATGAGCATAGCATTTGATTGTTTCTTCTATATATTTACTGCATCA
The DNA here is from genome assembly GCF_003938865.1 of Acinetobacter sp. FDAARGOS_515. NCBI lineage: Bacteria > Pseudomonadati > Pseudomonadota > Gammaproteobacteria > Moraxellales > Moraxellaceae > Acinetobacter > Acinetobacter sp. FDAARGOS_515. The sequence continues at coordinate 2,525,716 of NZ_RKIX01000003.1, forward strand.
GGCTAATTTATTGATGATCTCTGGTTTTTCATGAGAGTAAGTGTTTATGGCATAAAAACGTAAAGTCTACACAGTTTCACGTACTGTATAAAATATCAACATTTTAGCTTTATCAATTTAAACTGATCACACGTAGATTCAAAAGGGTATGCCATCTTAAAGGAATAATACCCATGTCAGTCACTGAAAATGAATATGAAACACTCGATGTAAAAGCACAACTTTATATAAAAGACTGGGGACAGGGCGCCCCTGTTATTTTAATTCATGGCTGGCCTTTATCCTCTGATAGCTGGGACTGGATTGCGATGAAAATTGTCGACGCTGGCTATCGTGTCATTCATTATGATCGACGTGGTTTTGGGCGCTCTGAACAAACATGGTCTGGGTATCAATACGACACATTGGCAGACGATTTGCGCGCTATCATTGAAGATAAACAATTAACAGATGTTACGTTGGTTGGTTTTTCAATGGGAGGTGGAGAAATCGCGCGTTACTTAAGTCGCTATCAGGCACAAGATATTAAAAAAGTGGCTCTGATTTCATCCGTTGTACCCTTTCTATTAAAGACTGAAGATCATCCCGATGGTGTCGATGGGTCAGTTTTTCAGGAAATGATCGAAGGGTTATTGTGAACCGTACCGGGTTTGTCGGAGGGTCAATATTCTGAGAGACTATTCCGATGAAAAAACCAAACTATACCCCCGAAATTAGAGAAAGAGCGGTTCAATTACTAATTGAATCTGAAAAAGATTATCCTTCTACTTGGGCAGCAATCACAGCTATTGCACCTAAGATTGGTTGTACTCCTGAAACATTGCGTGTTTGGTATTTAAAGCATATGGATCAACTAAATCCTGCCAAAGTACAACAGATATCTGACCAAGAAAAAATGAAGCAAATGGAACGTGAAATTAAAGAATTAAAACGTGCCAATGAAATTCTACGTAAAGCAGCCGCTTTTTTCGCCCAGGCGGAGCTCGACCGCCCACACAAATAATGGTGGATTTTATCCATAACAATAAAGATCGATATGGTGTTGAAGCGATTTGTAGAATTTTACCGATTGCAGCTTCGACCTATTATCGGGCTTTAGATCTCGTTGATAACCCAGAACATCGAGCGAAACGTGCTCAGCATGATTTACATCATGCAGAACAAATCAAACGTATTTGGAAAGAAAGTTCAGGTCGATATGGTGTACGTAAAGTCTGGCAAAAATTGAAACGTGAAGGCTATGTTATTGCACGTTGTACAGTTGCTCGATTGATGCAGAAGCTAGATATACAAGGTGTTTGGCGTGGTAAGAACAAACAAACTACCCGCAGCCGAGATGATCAAAAACGAGCAGATGATTTAGTGAAACGGAATTTTAGTGCTGATCGACCTGACCAATTATGGGTCAGTGACTTTACGTATATTCAAACCAATTCTGGCTGGGTCTACACTGCATTTATTATTGATGTGTTCTCGCGAGCAATTGTTGGATGGAAAGTATCTACACGGATGAATACAGATATGGTGCTCGATGCATTGGAGCAAGCATTGCACGATCGAGGCATGCCAAAGAATGTAATTCATCATTCCGATAGAGGTGTTCAATATCTTTCTATTCGCTATACCAATCGTTTAGAAGCAGCAAATTTACGAGCATCAGTCGGTACGACAGGTGATTCATACGATAATGCTTTGGCTGAAACGGTGAATGGCTTATACAAAACAGAGGTGATTGAATATTTAAAAGCAGATTGGCAAGGTTTAGCGGATGTACAACTTGCGACATTAAATTGGGTAGATTGGTTCAACAAAAAGCGTGTACACAGTGCACTGGGTTATGTATCGCCTTTTGAGTTTGAAGCAATGTACTATGATAAGATTAATCCGTTAGGTCAGGTGGCCTAACTTAAATAAAAAAGTCTCCGACAAACCCGGTACGGTTCATTGGCTGAACGTCCAAAGTTTTATAGCGATTTCTTTAAAGACTTTTATGGTGTTGGCTTACTCAAACATGCTGTTAGTGATGAGTTCCTTAAATGGAATACACAAGTTGCCATGCAGGCAAGCCTTAAAGCCACAGTAGATTGTGTTCGAGCCTTTGCCTATACTGATTTTAGACCAGATCTTGCTGCGTTCACCGTACCTTTATTGGTGATTCATGGAACTGCAGATAAAACAGTACCGATTGAAGTCAGTGCGCATGCGGTGAAAAAAGCGATACCAAATGCGACCCTGATTGAATATGAGGGAGAACCGCATGGCGTCTTAGCCACCCAACAGGAGCGGGTTGCACAGGATTTACTTCACTTTCTGGCAGATGACCAAACGCATTTAACGAATCCATTTTGATTTAAAGTTTAAGGAAAATGAGCCACGATATTATTTACAGTGATGCTTCATTTTCTGCATGAAAACTTATTTTGAAATGACTGACTATAAAATTAATGTATTAGACTTCTTTGATCAGTGTTAAAGCCTTTTTATCTTTCCCTCATAAGGAGAAATAAAAGGGATGTATGCAAGAAGTCTATTTCTATTAAGGATAAAGACTCATGATAGACGAAGAACAACCTTTAAATTTCGATGATGATAATGAACCTTTGGATTTTGAAGATGAAGAATTCATCGATGATAAAAAAGAAGATGAATTGTACAATGCAATTACCAAAGATGGTTCAAGTGTTGATCCAGCGGAGGATGGTGAACGTCATATTCGTCCAGAAGATGGTGATCCTATCGAAGTTGAAGAAGAGTAATGCCATAAAGAGCCCAATGAGTTGTTGGGCTCATTTAGCATCTAATTTGTATTATTCAAATACGGCATGACTTTTCTTGAAAGCTGATCTAACTCCATAAACTCATGGAGTTAGATCACCTCATGAATCAGGCGGGATAATTTTTGAATGTTTGCGCAACTCAGTTGTTGTTTATAAAACTATGTGTTGGCATCTCTATTTTGTTTAAAAGTCAGGACGACTTTCAAACCTGTTAATCGCTCTGAACTACTAAGTTGCATCGTAGCATCAATGGCTTGTAGGGCTGATTGCACAATGGAGAGGCCAAGTCCACTTCCTATAGCTTGATGCTGCGTTTCAACCAGTCGAACAAAGCGCTGCATAACATATTCATATTGCTCTGGTGCAATTCCACTACCACTATCATGAATTTCCACCTGACAATGCTCGTTTTCTGCACAGTATATTTTAATCAGAACCAGACTTTGTGCGGGGCTATATTTGATCGCATTATCAATCAAGTTAATCAAAATACTATCTACGGTATTGCGAGTTGCCCATATATTTAATTCTTCCGGCGGACTGTGAATGTCGACTTGTACATCCATATTTTTATGATGTGCCTTGGCAAGCAATTGACCGACATTACGACGCGTTGCGTCTACAAGATTCAATTTTTCGAGAGGTTCATGTTGTTGAACCTCTTGATGTGCCAAAGCCATTAACTGTTCAACTAAATGAGTCATTCGATCTAGGCTGTGTCTTAAGTCTTGCAAATTTTCATGATAGGTTGAGCTATTGCGTTGAGTTTTCATCAACAGTGAGCTTTGCAGATTCAAGGCAGTAAGCGGGGTTCTTAATTCATGTGCAGCGTTCGCAACAAAAAGTTGTTGTTGTTTTTGTGCGTTTTCAATCCTTTTAAATAAATAATTTAACTCATTGATCGCAGGGGTAAGTTCAACGGGTAAATCCTTAACATGAATCTCGGATAAATCATGATAATCCCGTTGTGCAAAAGTCACACTGAGCTCATCGATCGATCTTAAGTGATGGCGTATGAGTCGATAAACTGCATAAATCGCAAATGGCATGAAAAAAAGATAAGGAATAAGCATATTAAATGCCAGTTCCTCGGCCAGATGACGGCGGACTTTGATGAGCTGGCTAATTTGGATTTGCTTATCTGCAAGTGGTAATACATAAATCTTTAATTCACCCCGAGAGGTTTTATGTTTGGAGAAATGTGCTGAATTTGAATACGGCAAAATATAGTTATGATGCTGACTGATGTACTCAAGTTCATTTTTAGGAATAATGTCGATAAAGACATCGGTTTCATCATATTGTTTGTGAGGATCAAAGCTAGAAAGACGATTTGAAAGATTATTTTTATCCAGAAATTCTGCCATTACCTGCATTTGGCGATCAATGACTTCCTGTGATTCTTCAAGAGCGATCCGATAGGCAGCTATACCAATGATAATCAGCAAAATAATACTAAAAATCGAGATGCTCCATGACATTCTCGAACTAAGTGGCAGGTCACGATAAATTTGCTTGAGTCTGTTGTAATTATTGTAAAAAGGGGGCATCTCAGCAGCTACCCTGAAACTTTTGGTGTATCTATACAATAACCCAGACCACGAACGGTACGAATAAAATCTTTGCCTAATTTATATCTAAGATTATGAATGTGTACTTCAATGGTATTACTGCTGATGTCAGTATCCCAGTTATAAAGTTTTTGTTCGAGCATTTGTCGGGAAAAAATCTGATTGGGATACATCATCATGGGTTCTAAAATTGCCCATTCTTTGGCTGAAAGTTCGATTTTCTTTTTTCCTTTTATGACCCGATGCGTATTTGGAAAAAGTTGAACATTGCCCACTTTAAAATGAATTTCTTCGAGTGAATTGTAGTTTCCACGCCTTAAAACAGATTCAATTCTGGCAATTAACTCATCAAAATCATAGGGTTTAACAATATAATCATCAGCCCCCAATCGGAGCCCCTGAATCTTGTCACGACTTTGGTCACGCGCACTGATAATAATCACCCCCATCTTATTCATATCGACTTGTTTGCGAATATGTTTAAGGACTTCCAACCCTTCTAGTTCTGGCAATCCAAGATCTAACAGTACAATGTGATAAGTTTGACCGAACAAATAATCGAGGGCTTCTAAACCTGTTTTCGCCCAATCGATTTCAAATTTTTCGTGTTGAAACAACTGGTAGGTTGATTTGCCTACCATTAAGTCATCTTCGATATATAAAATACGAATCACTTTAAACACTACCTCCACATTGTGCGAGTAAATCGAGTTGGCGATTGAGTACTTTGGTTTGAATATTTAAAAAGCTCAATAAAGTTGGAAATAAATTATCCTGACTCACTGCATGATCCTTTTGTTTACTTAAACAATTCTGAATTTTTTGATGTTCTGGCCATTGTTGTGAAGTCCAAAATAGCATGGGAATATGAGTTTGTTCTTTAGGTGCCATAAAATAAGGCGTTCCATGCAAATATAAACCGCTTTCTCCAGTCGATTCACCATGATCAGATAAATAAATTAATCCAGTAGGCACACCTGTTTGTTGTAATACACGAATCGTACTGGCCACAATATGATCAGTATATAAGATCGTATTATCATAAGTATTAATCAATGACTGATGATCACAATTTTGAATATTATTGGTTTCACAAACAGGTAAAAATTTCCTAAATTCATCAGGATAACGCTTGTAATAGGCTGGCCCATGACTCCCCATTTGATGTAATACAATGAGCTGATTTTGCTTCAAATGCTGAGTATCAAGTTGTTTTAAATAATCAGAAAGTGCTGCCAATAATGCACCATCATGACATTCGCCATTTCCACACCATTTTTTATAAGCAGACTCATCTTTGGGCACGATATAATTTTTTATGCGATCACAAGTGCCTTTGCATCCAGAATTATTATCAATCCATGTGACTTGATAACCTGCTCTTTGAGCGATATCCAGTAAACCTTCACGGTGTGAGGCTAAAGCAGCGTCATAGTTCTTGCGAGGCATTCCAGAAAACATGCAGGGTACAGACACCGAGGTTTGTGTTCCACATGAGGATGCCTGATTAAAATTGACAATATCCAACTGACTGAGTTCAGGATTCGTCACTTTGGCATAGCCATTTAAACTAAAATTTTGCGCGCGCGCAGTTTCACCGACCACCAAAACCATGATTTTAGCCGGTTGTTGGATCGCATGATTGACTTGATGTGCATCTTCACCATAAGGTATTAAGGGTAGATTTTGTTCTTTTGTACTTTTATGTGCATAACTCCAACTACTCGATAAAATATTTAAAGGAGAAATTTGGGCTTTTAATTCACGATTTTCCCGAAAAATAGGCGCGTATTGACTATAGAATGAAAACAAACCAAGACCCATAATAAACAAAGCAATGATCAAGCTGATTGATTTATCAAGAACAAGGCTTCTAATACTCTGAATGGGTTTGATTTTTATATAAAATACAACGATTAATGGTAAAACAACGGTCTGAATGATCCACAATAAAAAGGGAACAGATAATAAATCAAATGCTTCATCGACATCTGTTTGCATGACATTCTGAATTTGATCAGGATTAATATTTACACCTAGTTGATTGACAAAATAAGATGAAAGTCCTGTCAATACAATTAAGACCACGGCAAGTGCTTTGGCTGAATGCTGCCAACTAAAAATCTGTAAGACAAAGAAATAAAATCCGCTTAAGATTAAAAAAGTCACAAAAATAAAAGAGTATTGAATAAATCCTGAAAAAGAACTGAAAGAGCAAAGATGTTCATAGAAACCAATATTGGTGAAACTGGCCAGCCAACTGGCGACCAGAATATTAAACATTCTTAGAGAGACGGAGATTCGTTTAAGCTTAAATAGAGTAGCCATACGCATAATTTCAGCTAATTGATGCAGATGCTCTATTTAAAACTGATAAGATTAAGAAATAATTAGATAAAATTTAATTAAAAATCAATAACTAATATTAATTTACTTAATTCTTGTTATAAATTGAGAGGGTCTTTAACTGATAAGACCAATGCATTTGCCATACTTTATACAACATAAAATCAATGAGCCATGACCACCAGAGTGCCCATAAGTTATGACTTAAAAAGTGAGCACCACGTACCATTTGAACCGTACTCATCACTATACCCATGACTAAAGCGAATGCGAGTCCATATCGCGCAAGCTTGGGATAAAATGGACGATAAGCAAAATATAAAATGAGTAAAGAAAATCCAGCAGACGCATGACCGCCTGGGAAACACTTACCTCGCGAGCTTAATGGTCTGAGCCAGTCGACATGTTCTTGATTGACTTGTAAAAGTGCCCAAGGGCAGGCATGTATTGATTGGGATTTGAGTAAACCAATTACTGCAACAGAAATCATCATTCCCAGTACCACAACGCCACTGATCGAACGCCACGGTGAGCGTGATTTTTCAATTGATAATTTTAGCCAGACAACAGCATGTATGATTGCAATCACAATCACGAGATTTTTTAAAAATTCATGTCCAACTTTAACTAAAAACCAGTTTTCCCTTAAGTAATATCCCGAATGATCTACCCAAGGAAGACTGAGCATTTGATCTACTGACCCAGCAACAGGTATGAAAATTAGCATCAAGAGGGCAGTAGAGAACAATAAAATAAGATTTAAACAGTCAAATTTTTTTAAATGCAAAGCCACTTTTACCAGATCCAAAAGTATATCTACCTAAAGAATAAATAACCAAGATTAAGTATTTATTAGGAATGAAATTATTTTTTTTAATTTATTTTTCAATGGCTTATTGTGGTTTAAATCTAAGAAACACTTAATCTAAAATGAGTCTAATAAACGAAGTGATTTGGCTTTTATGACCGACTTATGTTTCTTTCCACTGTTAATCATCGTGTATTTTTATGGATCAATGCATCTGCTACACCAGCACCATTTTTATTAAAAGTGGCTATTTTTATCTCACATGATCTGATTGGTATTTATCTACTTTTATGTACCGTTTTATTGATTAAAGGGAATTCAAATTATAAAAAAGCCTATTTACATAGTTTGCTGCTGGTTCTGATCGGTGTGTGTATTGCCGCTATGATTGATCACTTTTATTATCATGCGCGACCATTTGCATTGGAATTAGGGCATTTGCTGATTGCTCATAAAGCAACAAATTCTTTTCCAAGTCATCATATGCTAACGATTAGCATATTGGCATTTTCTTTTTTATATCAAGGCTGCCAAAAACTAGGGGCTATTGCTATTCTGATTGCAGCTTTGGTTGGATGGTCACGTATTTATTTGGGGGTACATTTCCCTTTGGATATTGTTGGAGCAATGATTTTGGCATTTGTTCTTGTGAATTTTTATATGCGAAGCAGAAATATTTTATTTTTCAAGATGAAACAAACGGCTTAACTTCAAACTAAAGTCAGCGAAGGATTTCGCTAGATAAGATATGTTGTGATAAATAGTTTAAATCACAAGACTTTTTCATAAGCCTCTTTTATTTCTGTTTGTAGGAGAAAAATAAAGAGGATTTAAACAATGATCAAAGAAATCATATTTACGATTAAATTAAAAGCTCCCAACTTATCATTGGGAGCTTTACTTATTTATTTACTTTTTAATTCAACTAGAACTTTTCCGTCTTTATTTAAAAGTTCTAATTTTTTCTCAGAAACTTTATAGCTTGTAGTTTGCTCTAACGCATTAGAGAATTTTTCTGGAACATCTGTTGCAGATAAACAAGCCATTTGAGTTTTTGCTAACTGAGTGAAAGCAATTTGGGTACCTTTGACGGTGTATCCGCCCATTAGACGATTACAACCATCAGAACCACTCAATGCACTATTATCAAACATTAGGGCAGCAACATTAGTCGTCTGAGCTGGATTAACTTTGTATTCTACGCCATTGATTTCAGTCACTAGCCACAGTTTATTTTGTAGCATTGCTAGATTTCGGTCGGTAGATGGATTGGACATTGTGGCACAACCAGTCATGGCTAATACAGATACAATACCAGTCGTCATCATGATTTTTTTTAACATGTTTTTCTCCAATTCAATTTTATTCAGTTCGTAAAGATGAGTGATTTATTTTTGATAATGAACGTGGAACAAACCAACTTAGGCATTCTAAGATAAAAATATGCTTTTAATTCATTATTTTACTGTTTAAGTACAATTTTAGAATATTTAATAAGAATTGCTGCAAAAGCTCACAGTTTATTTCGTTTGTTTACATAAGTTGTGTCTTTAAATGAAAATATTAAAGAAAGGCAAAAGGGTATACCTCGATTTGGATTTTTATTGAGCATCATCACTTTTTTACATTGTAATTTTGTGTAAATGTTTTTCTTATTAAATTTTGGGTATCTCCTATGCGCTACTTTTATCTCGGCTTTTTAATTTGTGCTTTGCTTGGTCTGTTCTCCTGTATATTCTTGATTTTGGGAATTTTGAATATGGATAAGATTCTTCTTGGGGTGGGGTTACTGTGTATTATTGCAACATGGTTAGCCTATAAGGAATTTGATGTAGCATTCCATTTTCGTCAAAGAGACTAATAAAATAATTGAGTAAAACTTGATCGATTTAGCAATAAGTGCTATCTTAAAAATAAGGTATTCATATACTGCTTGGTCTATAAGAGTTCATTCTCGGCCAAGATAAATCAGATATGGTAACCTCGATTTGTAATTAGCTAACAACAAACAATATTTGAGGATATTCACTCAAGTTGTTTTGGTTCTAGAAAAGCCCGTAAAAACGGGCTTTTTAGTGGCTGTAAGATTATTTTTTTACAATCAAAACAGGCAATTCTGTATTTCCAAGTACATCTTGCGCAAAGCTACCCAAGAAGAATTTTTGGAATCCTTTACGACCATGTGAACCCATCACAATCAAGTCAACTTTTAAGTCTTCCGCTGCTTGTAAAATACCTTCTGATGAGACTTCACCTTTGATAATTTGAGTCTCAATTTCAATACCTAATTCAGTTCCAATAGTTTCAGCTTTTGCCAGTGTTTCTTCTGCTTGTGCGTGAGCTTCTACAAAATAATCTTTCATTACAGGGGAAACATAATAAAAATCGACACCGCTAAATGGATCAACGGCCAATAAGCTGATTGCTGTAATTTTACTGTCAAATGCTTTTGCAATAGAAGCGGCTTGTTTAAGCGCAGCGAGAGAGATGTCAGAGCCGTCAACTGGAACTAAAATGTGTTCATATTTCATGATGTATTATTCCTATGTAAATCAATCATTGTTATAAATCTAAAGTGCAATCTCTGTTGAAATAGAAACTACGTATGCACCTTTAGTCTTCATCATAAAAATAAATGAAAACAACTACAAGGCGAATTACAAATCAGAAGGCATCTTTTGTGAGTTTATGAATAAAGACAAATAAAATTGATGATTAAATTTACAATTGATGGTTTTTAATATTGATTGGACATTATGATTTAAAAAATAAAGCAAAGTCGAAACTTTGCTTTATTTGAATCGGTCAATTAACCGATTAGTGGTGATGACCACCCGCGCCATGAACATGACCATGATCAAGTTCTTCTTGGGTTGCATCACGAATTTCAACGATTTCAACTTCAAAAGTTAAATCTTGACCAGCAAGTGGGAAGTTTGCATCAACGACAACATTATCGCCTTCAACTGCTTTAACAGTAACGATTTGCACGCCATCATCAGTTTGAGCTTGGAATTGCATACCTGGTTGAATGTTTTCAACACCTTGGAACATTTGAGCTGGTACTTCTTGTACAAGATCAGGATTATATTCGCCATAACCTTCAGCAGCAGGTACATTGACTGTAAATTTTTCACCTACAGTTTTACCAGCCAAGGCATTTTCTAAACCTGGGATAATATTACCTGCGCCGTGCAAATAGGCAAGTGGTTCACCTTGTGATTGGTCAAGAGTTTCACCCTCTGCATTAGTCAGCGTGTAGTGGAATGAAACCACGTGGTTATTTGCAATAGCAGTCATGTTATTTGATCCATTCAATCAATTTAAGTACACATGATAAAGTGAAAAACTGGTTTTGTAGATGAAAAATCGTAAAAAACCACAAGTTTTCACATTTAAACACTCATTTTTTCATTAATAAGGGCAATTTTCTCAATTTCAATGCAAAATTGAATTTTTTATGCTGTAAATCTCGCCATTTAACTCTACAAAAAAGGTAGCTTAAAAGCTACCTTATTATCGACGAAATAATTTTAGTTCAGTGGGTAGAGTTTGACACTTCGATCATCATGACCAAATAGCGAAAACAAACCTTTGAACCACATAAAGAATCGTTCAAAAATATTGGCTTCCTGAATTTGAACATTGTCATTAATTTGGATGCTTTGAATCAATTGATTATTTTGGTAAACCTGAACCGTTGCAAGATGAACTGCTTTCATCAGCGGCGCAGTCAATTGTTTCTCGTTGAGCTCGACATTGACATGGGTTTTCGTGGTTTGTAAAGGTTCAATTGTGGTCATTATGCCGTTGGCGTAGGTGACATGTAAACGTTGAGTCTGCATATCAAACTGATTGAGATCAATCGGTTGTGATAAATCATATAATGATGTAGTGACTATTGTCGGTTGTCGAGTCTCAACCTTAAACATTTTCAAGGTAGATTTGACAACTGGCAGTTCAGCAATGAGCTGTTTATCTTTAATAACTTCTTCATCACGGGTATAAGCATAAGCCAGATTCATTAGTTTATGCGCAACTTCAGCTCGTTTTACTGCACTTTTAGTCCCTAAAACCACCACAATCAGACGACGCTCTGGTAAATCTGGATTTAGGGTTGGACGTTTCGCCGTTAGCGCAAGATTATAGCCCGCTGCTTTGGTAAAGCCTGTTTTTAAACCATCCACAGTTGGGTCATTTTTTAGTACCAAATTGGTTGCGCGATGAAAACGTTGGTTATAACTGAAACTGGGTAATTTTGAATAGCTTAAATAATCAGGAACTTCATTGACTAGTGCTTTGGCGAGTAAGCCCAGATCATGTGAAGTCGAATAATGATCTGGCATGGTGACGCCAGCAGGGTTGGAGAAATGTGTATTTTGCATGCCCAAAGCTTGAGCTTCCTGATTCATGCGTTTTAAAAAAGCAGGAACATTGCCTGAAATCCGTTCGGCCAAGGTTACCGCAGCATCATTGGCTGACATCACAATCAAACCTGCTAAAAGTTGATCAACAGAAATCTGTTCACCTTCTTTTAAATACATTTGGGATTCATCCCACTGAACCATTTTAACCACAGGAGTTGCAGTCAAAATTTCATCTTTATGTAGTTTGCCTGCCTTAATTTCTTTAAGGGCAATATAAGCTACCATCATCTTGGTCAAAGAGGCAGGAGCGCGCTGTGCATTGCTATTATATTCAGCAATGGTTTGCCCTGATTGTGCATCGATGATGCTCCAAGCCTGCGCTTCGACACTTTCAGGTGCAATATTCAGGAGTTGTGCATTGGCAAGCGTGGTACAAAACAAACTAAAAAGCGTAAAAAGTGAAAGAAAAAATCTCACGTGTTCACCTGCATGACCATCCTGTGGTGTGAAATGCTAAAAATAGTTGCATGCTATGCCTTTTTTTTCTTGGTGGCTAGTGACTTTTGTAGACAAATGCGACAACTACTCATGCGCTGTTAAAAAAATGTTAAGCTAGATGAAATTGATTGATTTGATATCCTGAAAATATGTTGCATTACCAAATTGAATTTGATGATTATCGCCAACACCTGATCCATGTCACCATGCGTTTTTTAGCTAATCCCAATCAGGAACTTTGGCTACCGACGTGGATTCCTGGAAGTTATTTGATTCGTGAATTTGCAAAACATATTGAATCAGTCAAAGCCTACGATGAAGCGGGTCGATTATTGTCGATTCGAAAAGATCAGAAAAATAGATGGCAATTATTCAATACAGATCATGAACTGATTACAGTTGAGTATGATGTTTATGCTTATGATTTATCGGTTCGTGGTGCTTACGTCGACCAGACCCGTTTATACGTCAATCCTGCATGTGTCTGTCTTGGATTAAAAGATCAGGAACAATCAGCTTGTGAAGTCGAATTGTTCTTGCCAGAAGAACTGAAGCACTTCCAGCTTGCAACAGGTTTAACATCAAAAAGTTTAGTGAAAGGGCGTTTTACCTTAAAAGCAGAAAGTTATGATCAACTGATTGATAGTCCCTTTGAGTTGGCAGAGCAAACCCGATTTAGTTTTGAGGCAAATGCAATTGCGCATGAATTTGTGGTGTCTGGTCAGCATCAGACCAATGTTGAACGTTTAAAGTCTGATTTAACTAAAATTTGTGAAACCGAAATTGCAATTTTTGGTTCTGCGCCATTTAAAAATTATACTTTTATGACGATGGCAACGGGCAATAGTTATGGTGGATTAGAACACTGTAATAGCACCAGTTTGATTACACCACGCAATGATTTGCCTAAAGCCAATGAACCTGAAGAACCATCTGAAGATTATCAGCGTTTCTTGGGTTTATGTAGTCATGAGTATTTTCATTCGTGGCTGGTGAAATTTATACGTCCTGAAAATTTTGCTCAATATAATTTACATCAAGAATCTTATACCTCTTTACTGTGGATTTTTGAAGGTTTTACCTCGTATTACGATGACCTGATTTTGCTACGCAGTGGCGTGATTTCACAAACCTCTTATCTGAAATTATTGAAAGCACAGATGGATCGTTATCTGCAAAATTCAGGACGATTTATTCAATCTGTGTCTGAGTCGAGTTTTGACGCATGGATCAAGTTTTATCGTCAGGATGAAAACTCAAATAATGCAGGCACCAGTTATTACAACAAAGGCGCTTTAGTGGCTTTATGTTTGGATCTTGGATTACGCACTTATGACTCTAGTCTGGATGCATTATTGCGTCGCTTATATGAAAATACGCAAAATGGCATTCAGGTCAATGAGCGAACCATTTTTGATCTTTGCAAGGAATTGACAGGACAAGATTGGACAGAACGTTTAAGCTTCTTGATCAATACTACAGAAGAACTGCCAATCAATGAATTACTGCCATCGTTTGGATTAAGCTATGAGTTTAAACACGATAAAGCATTGCCTTTTGGTCTAAAACTGCAAGATAAACCAGAAGGTGTCCTGATTCAGCAAGCGAATCGTGCGGGAGAGGGTGCAAAAGCAGGTTTGTCTGCGCAGGATGTGATTGTTGCGATTGATGGACTTAAGGCATCTGAAAAATTATTGGCGCAATATGCAAAACAACAGGGACAGTTCACCGTATTTGCATTCCGACGTGACGAGTTCATTCAGTTCACTGTAACTGGTGGAGAAATTCCATTACAAACTGTTGAATTTAAGATTGAAGATCAAGCCAAACTGGATTTATGGCTTAAATAGATCATGGGTATCTATAGGAAACGTATATCGTTTTTGATATTCCATTTAATAAAGCAATAAAGAGATATAAATGTAATGCGTGGTTTATATTTAATTACCAATGATGATCCGATCGAACTTTTATTGGAAAAATTAGAAGCAGCTTTGGCTACGGGTCAAGTGGAGATTTTACAGTATCGTCGTAAAAAAGTACCACCACTCAATCAACCCGCTGAGGTCGATGCAATTAAATGGCTCTGTGAGAAATATCAGGTACCTTTAATCATTAATGATGATTTGATTTTGGCCGCCCAGTTTAAGCTGGGTGTGCATTTAGGTCAGTCGGATGGTGAAATTACTGATGCCAAAGCCAGATTGGCACCCAATGCGATTATTGGTCGAACCTGTGCCAACTCGATTGAGCTGGCTGAACAAGCGATTATTGACGGTGCAACTTATGTGGCTTTCGGTGCAGTCTATGCAACGACGACCAAACCAGAGGCAGGTAATATTGGTTTGGAAACATTGAAACAGGCACGTTCAAAAGTCAATGTTCCGATCTGTGCCATAGGTGGTCTAACTGTTGAAAATTCCAAAGCAGTGATTGAAAGCGGTGCTGACTTGTGTGCTGTGATTAGTGATATATTAGGCCTTCCAGTTCCAGAGATTCCTGCGCGTGTTCATGCGTGGGCTGCGTTATTTGCAGAAGCCTGATCTAAAGAATCCATCGGTTTTTGATTAAAGCCTGATTCAAAGAAAAATGTTCTGCATTCTGATTTTTAACTGAATTTACAAGTATCGAGAGTATTCATGAGTTTATCTCCAAAACAAGTGCAATTATTTGAGCAAGCCAGTAAGCATATTCCTGGCGGTGTCAATTCTCCTGTTCGTGCCTTTAATGGCGTTGGTGGAACTCCGGTATTTATTAAAAAAGCCAAAGGCGCTTATCTCTGGGATGAAGATGATCAGCGTTATGTGGATTATGTCGGTTCTTGGGGCCCTATGATTTTGGGTCATGCGCATCCCGATATTATTCAGGCAGTCCAAAAAGCAGCTGAAGATGGTTTAAGCTTTGGTGCGCCAACTGTGTATGAAACCACATTAGCCGATATTATTTGCGACATCATGCCTTCTATTGAATTGGTACGTATGACCAATTCAGGGACAGAAGCGACTATGACCGCAATCCGTTTGGCACGTGGCTATACGGGACGTGACAAAATCGTGAAGTTTGAAGGCTGTTATCACGGGCATTCGGATTCATTACTGGTTAAAGCGGGTTCAGGTCTACTCACTAAAGGTGAGGGTGAGCCAACCTCTAAAGGTGTGCCTGCTGATTTTGCGAAACATACCTTAACCCTTCCGTATAACGATATTGCTGCATTAAAAGAATGTTTTGCCAAATTTGGACATGAAATTGCTGGTGTGATTGTAGAGCCAGTTGCAGGTAATATGAATCTGGTAAAACCGATCGATGGTTTTCTTCAAGCGATCCGTGATGTCTGTGATGAATACGGTGCTGTATTTATTATTGATGAAGTCATGACAGGGTTTCGCGTGGCTCTAGGCGGCGCGCAAGCGTATTATAAGGTCAAACCAGATTTGACCACTTTAGGTAAAATTATTGGTGCAGGTCTTCCTGTCGGTGCATTTGGCGGTAAACGTGAAATTATGGAGTGTATCGCACCCTTAGGTGGCGTATATCAGGCAGGAACTTTGTCAGGAAATCCGTTGGCAATGCGCGCAGGTATTGAAATGTTTAAGCATTTGCGCCAGCCAGATTTCTATACGAACCTGAATGTAAAACTTGAAAAATTGCTTGCAGGTTTACAAGCAGCGGCAGATGACGCGGGTATTCCATTTAAAACTCAACAAGCAGGGGCTATGTTTGGTTTGTACTTTACCGATCAAGACGACATTACCAGTTTCGATTCTATGCTTGCGTGTGACACTGAAGCTTTCAAAAAGTTTTTTCATGGCATGTTGGATCGTGGAGTAAATTTTGCACCTTCAGCGTTTGAAGCAGGATTCATCTCAGCTGCGCATAGTGATGAGGACATAGAATTTACGATTCAAGCTGCAAAAGACACATTTCAATCGATGAAATAATGACACTAAGGCCCGTTTGACGGGCTTTTTTAATGGAGCATAACCATGAAAACTAAACACTATTTGACGTTGGCTGATGCTGAAATTTTAATGAATCGTGCTGTTGAGTTATCGATTGAGCGCAGTTTCAATATGAGCATTTCGATTGTTGATGAAGCAGGTGCTTTGTTGATCATGAAACGCATGGATGGCGCAACGCCATTGACGGCTCATTTGAGTTTGGAAAAAGCGAAATGTTCAGCCCTAAGTCGTCGTCCATCCAAATTTTATGAAGATATTATTCGTAATGGTCAAATGGGCTTTTTAACGCTTGAAAGTGTAACGGGTATGCTTGAAGGCGGTGAGCCGATTATTTATGAAGGGCAATTGATCGGGGCGATTGGAGTTTCTGGTGCTAAATCTTTTGAAGATGCTGAAATCGCACAGACAGCAATCCACGATTTCTTTCAGCAAATTTCATAAATACTGAATATAACTGTCTTTATTATATGAAAACTCAATGCTGACACCCAGCTTAAATAAAAACTTTAGGAAAAATGCTGTTTTTGCATTGTATTTCTGCCTTAAGATTTTTATTATTGCCCGCTGATTTAAAAATCACTTCCGGAATAGATTTTGAGTAATTTTCTAAGCGATCACCTGATTCATCGTGATGACGATTTTATAGTCGTTCATAAACCAGCAGGCATACTTAGTGTTCCAGGAAAAGGCGATTTACATGATAGTGTCTTAACGCGATTAGTCGCAGAAGAGCCACGTACCTTACTGATTCATCGTCTGGATCGTGATACTTCTGGTATTTTGGTATTTGCTTTATCAAAAGCTGCGCAAACTCATATTTCAAAGCAGTTTCAGGCGCGTGAAACTGATAAAATCTATCAGGCAGTGGTCGCGGGCAATTTGACAGGTGAAGGTTCGGTTGATATTCCAGTGATCTATGATCCTGAACGTCCGCCGTTGCATATTGTGGATCCAGCACATCATAAACCTGCATTAACGCACTGGAAGGTCATTGAACATCTTGAATGGCAAGGTCAGTCTGTAACGCGAGTACAACTGACTCCAATTACAGGTCGTTCGCATCAATTACGTGTGCACATGCAATATTTAGGTCATCCGATTGTGGGTGATACTTTATATGCAGATGAAAAATATCAGCAACTTATGCCTCGCTTGTGCTTACATGCGATGAGCTTGAGTTTTCATCATCCTAAAACGGGAGAGCTATTGACATTTCATTGTCCTGTTCCGTTTTAGCGTCAAAACTTTTTTAACAATCGTGAAAAGCTCATTTTTTTTAATGAGCTTTGTGTCAAAATATGTGCTTAAAGACTACACAAAATGACTGACATTTAATCAAATGAACAGCGTAAAATGTGTGGTGCAAATTTGAGATAAAGGTGGAAAAATTGCAGCAGTTTGCTATTGGTCAACGTTGGTTATCAGATACGGAAACTGAACTCGGCTTGGGTGTTTTAATTGATGTTGATGAACGTTCAATCAGCATTTTATTCCCAAAAAGTGATGAAACTCGTGTCTATGCACGCAACAATGCACCTTTATCGCGTATTATTTTTAATATCAATGATGAAGTGCAGGATCAAGAAGGCAGTAAGTGGCTGGTTGAATCCATCGAAGATCGTCATGGGGTGTTACGCTACAATGTTGTACGTATTCTAGAAAGTGGTGAACAAGAGCGCAAAGCACTGAATGAAACCCGTATTGGCGCTCAAATTCAGTTATCTAAACCAGTAGATCGCTTGCTAGCAAGTCAAGTCGATTATAAGGAATGGTACGATTTACGCATAGAAGCGTTGATCATGCAGGCACAAATGCAAACCAGTCCTTTGCGGGGTTTAATTGGTGCACGTGTTGGCTTAATTCCACATCAGCTTTATATTGCACATGAAGTCGGTCAACGTTTTGCACCGCGTGTACTGCTTGCAGATGAGGTGGGTTTGGGGAAAACCATCGAAGCAGGCTTGATCATTCACCAACAACTCAAAACGGGTCGTTCAGAACGTATTCTGATTTTAGTTCCTGATTCTTTACAGTATCAATGGATGATTGAAATGCGTCGCCGTTTCAATCTGCATTTTTCTTTATTTGATTTGACGCGTACTGCGTCGATGAAAGAACATGATCCAGACTTAAATCCATTTTCGACTGAACAATGCATTATTGCTAGCGTTGACTTGATGATTGATCATGAAGATTTGCGTGAGCAGGCGCTTGAAGCAGGTTTTGACTTGCTTGTGGTCGATGAAGCACATCATTTGATGTGGAGCGAAGAAGAAGGTGGTAATGACCGCTACGATCTGGTTGAAGAATTTGCTCAGCAAACTGCGGGTGTACTGCTACTCACTGCAACGCCTGAGCAACTGGGTGTAGAAAGTCATTTTGCCCGTTTACGTTTACTCGATCCACAACGCTTTAGTCGTCTGGATCGTTTTTTGGACGAAGAAGAGCAATATCAGCAAACTGCGAAAGTTGCTGAAGTACTCATGTCAGATGAAGCATTAACCGATGAACATATTGATGCTTTAGAGGGTTTATTGGGTCATCGTATTGATGATCAACCTGAACAGCGTTATCAAGCCATTCAAGAATTATTGGATCGTCATGGAACGGGTCGTATCTTGTTCCGTAATACCCGTGAAGCGATTCAGGGTTTCCCTGGACGTGATTGTCAGCCTGCCGCTTTGCCAGCACCCGCAGATTGGTCAATGGATGGTAAGTTGCGTGAGCAAATGTGGCCAGAAGAAGGTCAACTGGATGGTGCGTGGATGGAAATAGATCCACGTGTCGCATGGCTCATGGAAATTTTGCGTAAAGATTTAAAACATAAAAAAGTGTTATTGATCGCGCGTAGTGGGCCTGTGGTTGAAGCACTGGAAAATGCATTACGTTTACACGCAGGTATTCGTACTGCGATGTTCCATGAAGGGATGAGTTTGTTGGAGCGTGATCAGGCTGCCGCATACTTTGCGGAAGATAGTTATGGTGCGCAGATTTTGCTCTGCTCTGAAATTGGTTCCGAAGGTCGTAATTTTCAGTTCGCCAGTGATTTGATTTTATTCGATCTACCCGCAAATCCTGATGTATTGGAACAACGTATTGGTCGTCTCGATCGAATTGGTCAGGAAAATCGTATTCAGATTCATGTGCCTTATTTAATTGGAACTGCACAAGAACGTATGTTCCGTTGGTATAACGAAGCATTAAATATTTTTGGTAGCATTTCGCCAACTGCGCAAACCTTACAAGAAAATTTTATTGTCGATCTAAAAGAATGCTTACTGGCTGATCTTGGGCAACGTTTTGAAGATTTACTTGAAGAAGTGAATGTTCAGCGTCAGGCATTGGAAGCTGAGTTACAAGCGGGTCGTGATCGATTGCTGGAGTACAATTCTTGTCGTCCTGTCGTTGCACAACAGATTGTAGAAGCACTTGAAGATTATGATGACAATACCACGCTGCCGATGTTTATGAAGCGATTTATGTCATCCACCAATATCGACTTTGATGAGCAAAGTAATGGTACGGTTATTATCAAACCGACTGATCAAATGCAGGTACAGGGTTTAACCCTAGATGAAGAGGGCATGACCGCGACTTTTTATCGTGATCAGGCGCAAATTCGTGAAGATGCACAATACCTGACATTGGAACATCCTTTTGTTGAAAGTGTCATGGAGTTGATCAATACCCAAGCCTTTGGTAGTACCAATGTGGCGGTATTAAAGTCTAATGCACTTAAACAAGGTTCCGTGCTGATTGAAGTCTGGTTCAAAGTAGATGTGGTTGCCCCTAAAGCTCTTAACCTTCCGTCAAGCTTACCAAAACAGTTGATTCGTGTATTGCTCAGTGAAACGGGTCAGGATTTGTCTGAAAAGATTGATCCAGCGATTTTGAAGCCTTATTTGCATCATCTGGATGGTAATAGCTGCCGTCAAGTTGTGAAAGCGCGTCGAGAAGTGATTGAACAACGCTACACTCAGGCACTTGATATTGCAAAAACGTCTTTACCGAGCTTGATTGAACAAGCCAAACAACATTATGGTCAAAAATGGCAATATGAAATTGAACGTTTAAGCTATTTAAAACAGTTCAATCCAAGTATTCGTCCAGATGAAATTGAACGTCTGCAAAAATTGCAAAAAGAAGGTTTAAATTTACTGGATGGATTAGCTGTGACTCCAGAAGCCATTCAAGTAATGGTTGTAGTAAAACCATAAATTTTTGAATCAGTTGAAAATGCAAAAGGAGGAATTAATTCCTCCTTTTGTGTTTTAAAAGCGTATAGCATCAAGATTTAGATTAAGCCGTCTTGTCCTGATCGATATTGGCTTCAAGGAACCATAAATATTGATCCAGATCCTCTAGAGCTGCATGAATAATATCCTCAGAAATGGGATCTTCAATTTCATCAATCGTATCGCGTAAATGATTCGCTACAATCGCGTAACGATCGGCCAACTCTTTTAAGTGATCCTGCACATCGTGAATTTCAACTGGATAAGCTTTCAAATGCGACGTGTTACTGACGGCTTGAGTCGTCCCCAATGCAGTTCCACCAATCTGAACTGCGCGTTCAGCAACATTATCCAAGTGCGTGATGAGCGAAGTTCTAAAGGTATCCAACATTTCATGTACGGCAATAAAGTTGCTGCCACGCATATTCCAGTGCGCTTGTTTGGTCAGCAATGAAAGATCAATCAGATTCGCAAGAATTTGATTTAAAATTTTAACCGTAGCTTCTTTGACTGACGCATCTAAATTATTTCGTGTATAGACTTTTAATACTTTTGAAGTTGCTTTACTCATGATAACCCCGTATTGAGATGATATTAACCAATTAAAATTGGTCTGACTTAATGTTGTATTTTTAAGCTATCACAATATCTAATTGAGAATTGTTTTTATTATTCAAGTTTTGTATTAGAATTTTTTATTTGACTTTTATTTGTAAAGTCAAAGAATTAGCGTATTTTTGATTCATCTAGATGACGCGCACCCTCTAAAATCATACGAATCATCACCATCGTCTGTTCCGCAACTTCTTCACGCTGTTCATGAGGTAAATCAATGACTTTTGCCCCCATATTAAACACCAATTGAGTAATGGCTTTGGCAACAAGGTCTGGATGAAAAAGTTTGCTACGGTTTAGTCGTTCTAGACGAATTAAATCTTCTTGCAATTCTTGTTGAAAGAAAATGAGTTGACGTTCTACGGCTTCTTTATAGGATTTGGAACCAGTAAAACCTTCTCGCAGTAATAAGCTTAAATTGCCTTCATCGGTATCCAGTTGTTGAATAAATACTTCGACTGAACTGCGAATGATGCTGTTTTGCTTAGATGCTTGTAATCGAGATTCGCGAATAATTTGACGTAACACAATTCCTGAACGATCAATCAGTGCAATTGCCAGTTCATCAATGTCCTTAAAATGGCGATAAAAACTATTCGGGGCAATACCAGCTTCGCGTGCAACTTCTCTTAAACTTAAAGATGCGATACTTTTTTCTGGTCCAATCAAGTTTAACGCGGCTTCAAATAATTCCTCTTTGGTAATGGTTGCTTTACGACCTACGGTACGGCTAGGTGTTTTCTGATCAAATTCAGGAGTGTCAGAATGAGAAGCAAGCGTTGAAGAAAGGGAAGAAGCGGTCATATTTTTCAATACATTGTCGGTATTGAATCATTATAACCATAGAGCTAGGCCATTGGGAAATGCAAATAAAAGTACAAGTGTATATACAAATTTATATACATGTGTATAATAATTAAAAAGCAACCTAGAGTGGCATTACTATGCAAGCAATTCAAAAGAGTCCATCACTCTTTCGTACATTGACGCAATCAGTGTTCGATCCGCATGCAGCTGATTTTTGGCTACAAAAAGTTAATCCAATTTGGTCGACATCACGTGCCTTGGCGCAAATTATAGAAAAAAAACAAGTTGCAAAAGATACGATCAGTTTAACTTTGCAAACCAATCGCCATGTGAAGTTGGGCAAGGCAGGCCAGCATCATCCAGTGAAAGTTAAAATAGACGGTCGTTTATATGAGCGTAGCTATAGTTTAACGGAGCGCAATGGTGATCTGATTTTGACGGTAAAAAAAATTGCTGATGGTAAAGTCAGTACTTGGTTACACGAGCAAAGCCAAGTGGGTGATATTGTCGAACTTGGTCAGCCTTTTGGCGATATGCAACTAGATGATCAACAAAATGTGGTCTTACTGGCTGCGGGGAGTGGTATTACTCCAATGTATAGCCTGATTGAACAACTGAAACGTAATCAGCAATTGACTCAAGCCCAAGTCAAACTTTTATATTGGGTTAAACATCGTAATGAAGCCGCTTTTGCCTCAAAATTTGAACAACTTGCATCTCAATATCCACAATTTGAGTACAAAATTTTTAGTACGCAAGATGTGCAACACGATGACCGTTTAAATGTAACGCATTTGGCTGCAATCGAAAATCTGGAAAATACAACCGTCTACGCTTGCGGACCATCAGGTTTTGTGCAAACCGCAGAAGAATTGTTTGGTCATGCTCAATGCTTTATGAGTGAAGCATTTAGTTTGACTCAAATCTCTGACAATGACACAGGTTTTGTCAATGTCACTTTAAGTCGTTCCAATAAAACAGTCGCTATTCCAAAAGGACAATCCATTTTAGCGGGACTTGAACAGGCCAATATCAAGCCTACTTACGGCTGCCGCATGGGCGTCTGTCATAAGTGTGTCTGCCAAAAGACGCAAGGCACTACTCAAGATTTGCTCAATGCCAGTGAAAATAGCGAACCAAAAAATCACATTAAAATCTGTGTTAGTTCAGCCAAGTCTGATCTTGTGATCGACCTTTAAAGAGAGAACTCCCATGAATATGCCTGTCAAAGTTGAATATTTTAAAAATCCAAAAAATAGAGAATTAACCCAAGCTGAGTTAGATCAATTTGCCCAAGAGTTGGATCAAATCAAGCAAGAAGTCTTGGATGATATTGGTGAAAAAGATGCTGCCTACATTCGCCGTGTCTATAGTGCAATTCGTTATACCAGCGTCTTAGGGCGTGCCTGTTTATTTGCAGGTTGGTTTCCGCCAGCATGGGTTTTGGGAACTGGTCTATTGGGTGTTTCCAAGATTCTGGAAAATATGGAAATGGGTCACAATGTGATGCATGGACAATACGACTGGATGAATGATCCCAAATTTAATGGACAGACCTATGAATGGGATACCGTAGGAACAGCCGATAACTGGCGTCAAACCCATAATTTTAAACATCATACCTATACCAATATTAAAGGTATGGATGATGACATTGGTTATGGACTGTTGCGTTTATTTCCAGAACAACGCTGGAAACCAGGGTTCTTGTTGCAACCTATTTATAGCATTCCTTTTTGTTTGTTATTCCAATGGGGTGTTGCTATTCAAAATCTGGAAATTGGTAAAGTGATCTATAAACGTAGAACATGGAAACAGTTTATGGCAGATTGGAAACCTGCACAGAAAAAAATGGGTAAGCTCCTGTTTAAAGATTATGTATTTTTTCCATTGATTGCTGGGCCTGCGGCTTTGCCTGTATTTACGGGAAATCTGGTGGCCAATGGGATTCGTAATATCTGGACATTTAGTATTATTTTCTGTGGTCACTTTACCAAAGATGTCGAAGTTTTCCCAAAAACGGTATTGCAAAATGAAAGTCGTGGTCATTGGTATATGCGTCAAATTCGTGGTTCTTCAAACCTGACAGGTTCGGAAGTTTTTCATATTTTGACAGGACATTTGAGTCACCAAATTGAGCATCATTTATTTCCAGATGTACCTGCACGTCGTTATCGTCAAATGGCACCCAAAGTTGAAGCGGTGTGTAAAAAATATGGCATTCATTATAACAACGCGAGTTTGGTAAAACAGTATGGTCAAGTGCTTGGACGTATTGTGAAATATGCGTTTCCGTTTAAGAAATAGTTTTTGCGTCATTGTGATGAAAAATAGAGAGATTAAAGCTCTCTATTTTTTCGTAATTAGGTAGTTATTTAAACTGAATCGTACCATTTGCACTGACTGTAATTTTAGATTCACCTGCTGCCACATCTTGTGCAGGAGCAGCTTCAGCCGTTGCAAATTTTGCCATACTGGCGCGCATCATAATGGGCTGTGGGAAATAATTATTGGTATTTAAATTGAGATTGACCAGATTATAACTACCTTTGTTCCAAGCTTGTGTAATCACCTGCGCACGTTGCTGGAAGTTTTTGGATGCTTCGACCATGAGCTCATTTTCAACTTTTTTACGTTGTTCATCCGAGACTGTAAAATTAATCGATTGGGTCTGGAAGTTTTGCTGTAATTCACTGATCAACTGACTTGCTGCTTTAAAATCTTTACTTTCCAGACGGATTTCAGCGCGTCCACGCCATTCCTTAAATTTGCTGCTGTCATTGTCATAAACTGGATAAGTGCTTTGCGCGCCTGTTTCAACTTTAACCTGCGGATATTTACGCGAGACTGCCATCGCTTCATTCATCAGTTGATTAATTTGTGTAGCCAATGCAGCAGGTTGTTTATTACTTTTTTCAATATAAAGTGTGGCATGCATTTCATCATTGGACACTTGACGGGATGCTTCTGCCTGAACATTTACCACATTATAGTTAAGCGACTCATTTTCTGCTGCAAATACAGCAGGACTCATGCTCGCAGAAAGTAATACACTGCCCAATAATAGATGACGCATAACATCTCCTTAGAATATAAAATAAAAAATTGTTTTTATCTCAATCTATCTTAATGATCAGTGATGTAGAACTTAAACATCTTTTGTGGAAAGTTTGTAATAATTTAGATGTAATTAGAATCTATATATTGACAGCTAAACTATTAAAAATCATATGCTTAATTATTCTTGATGATAAAATAAATGTTAAATTTATCAAAAGCAAAATAGTAGATAAAAAAAGCGTATTTTCTTTCGCTTGTCACATAGTATGATTATAAATTGTTCAAGGAGTTAGGCATTTATTTTTTTTGATCTATCTACATGAAATTATAGACCAAAAGGTCTTTATTTTTATACAAAAAAGGGTATCATCGCCCTCCTAGTGATAAGAAAGCAAATGTTGCCTAACTAGAATCCTACAAGCACCGAGTCAAAGGACCGCAAGTCACCAGACTTATTTCTTTCAACCCATATCAGAGATGGTAATTCGATATGAGCGTTAATTCCGTAAATCCTGCCACCCATTCAACTAACGAATACTACTTGACTCGCCAAAGTCAGATGGAATCGAATGTTCGTAGTTATCCGCGTAAATTACCGTTAGCCATTGCCAAAGCGCAAGGCTGCTGGGTTACAGATGTCGAAGGTACTCAATACCTTGACTGTTTAGCGGGGGCGGGGACACTGGCTTTAGGCCACAATCATCCTGCGGTGATTCAAAGTATTCAAGACACTTTAGCAAGTGGTTTGCCTTTACATACTTTAGATTTAACAACTCCTTTGAAAGATGCATTTACTGAAGCATTACTCTCTTACTTGCCTGGCGGTCAGGAAGAATATTGTTTACAGTTCTGTGGTCCATCTGGTGCAGATGCGACCGAGGCAGCGATTAAACTTGCCAAAACTTATACTGGGCGTAGCTCAGTGATTAGTTTCTCTGGCGGTTATCATGGTATGACGCATGGTTCTCTTGCAATGACAGGTAACCTAAGCGCTAAAAATGCTGTGAATAATTTAATGCCGGGCGTACAGTTTATGCCATATCCGCATGAGTACCGTTGTCCATTAGGACTTGGCGGTGAAGCGGGTGTTGATGCATTAACTTATTATTTTGAAAATTTAATTGAAGATGTTGAAAGCGGTGTCACCAAGCCTGCTGCCGTGATTCTTGAAGCAATTCAAGGTGAAGGCGGTGTCGTGACTGCGCCAGTGAAATGGTTGCAAAAAATCCGTGAAGTGACTGAAAAGCACAATATCGTTTTAATTCTGGACGAAGTTCAGGCTGGTTTTGCACGTTCAGGCAAAATGTTTGCTTTTGAACATGCAGGTATTGAGCCTGATGTAGTCGTCATGTCAAAAGCTGTGGGTGGTGGTTTACCGCTTGCTGTATTGGGTATTAAACGTAAGTTTGATGCATGGCAACCTGCGGGTCATACTGGTACTTTCCGTGGTAACCAATTGGCAATGGGTACAGGTTTAGTGGTGTTAAATACCATTAAAGAACAAAACCTAGCCAAAAATGCGCAAGAGCGTGGCGATTACCTGCAAGCTGAATTGAAAAAATTGGCTCAGGAATTTCCATGTATTGGTAACGTGCGTGGTCGCGGTCTGATGATTGGTGTTGAAATCGTAGATGAACGTAAACCAGTAGATCGTATTGGTTCACGTCCAGCTGATGCACAATTGGCTGCTGCCATTCAAACCGCTTGTTTCAACAATAAACTATTGCTTGAAAAAGGTGGTCGTAACGGTACCGTAATTCGTTTACTTTGCCCACTGATCATCTCTCAGGATGAATGTGTTGAAGTGCTCGCGCGTTTCAAAAAAGCAATGGGTGAAGCACTTAAAGCAGTTCGAGGCTAATCGCATGGTTGATTTTGCAGAACATCGTAAAGCGTTACTCTGCAATGATGCTGGTTCTATTGCTGACTATCAGTCAGCAATGGATGAGGCGGTGAAAGCCGTTGCTGCATGGTTGCAAAATGACAAAATGTATACAGGTGGGAGCATTAAAGAGTTGCGTTCAGCGATTTCTTTTAATCCTTCAAAAGAAGGGATGGGGCTACACCAGTCTTTAAGTCGTATGGTTGAGTTATTTCTCAACAAAAGCTTAAAGGTACACCATCCATATTCTCTTGCACATTTGCATTGTCCAACGATGGTGACTAGCCAGATCGCGGAAGTGCTCATCAATGCGACTAACCAGTCGATGGATTCGTGGGATCAAAGCCCTGCGGGTTCATTAATGGAAGTGCAATTGATTGATTGGTTACGTCAAAAGGTTGGTTATGGGTCTGGCCAAGCAGGCGTGTTTACCTCAGGTGGTACGCAGTCCAATTTGATGGGTGTCCTATTGGCACGTGACTGGTGTATTTCTAAAAACTGGAAAGATGAAAACGGTCAACCGTGGTCAGTTCAACGTGATGGTATTCCTGCGGAAGCTATGAAAAACGTTAAAGTCATTTGTTCTGAAAATGCACATTTCTCTGTGCAAAAGAACATGGCGATGATGGGCATGGGTTTTCAGTCTGTTGTGACTGTTCCTGTAAACGAAAATGCACAAATGGATGTGGATGCGCTTGAAAAAACCATGGCGCATTTGCAAGCTGAAGGCAAAATCGTGGCATGTGTGGTGGCTACTGCGGGTACAACCGATGCAGGTGCGATTGATCCACTCAAGAAAATCCGTGAAATCACCCATAAATATGGTGCATGGATGCATATTGATGCCGCTTGGGGCGGTGCATTGATTTTATCGAATGCACATCGTGATATGCTAGATGGTATTGAACTCTCCGATTCGATCACTTTAGACTTCCATAAGCATTATTTCCAAAGCATTAGCTGTGGTGCTTTCTTATTGAAAGATGAAGCGAATTATCGCTTTATGCATTATGAAGCAGAATATTTAAACTCTGCTTATGATGAAGAGCATGGCGTACCGAATCTGGTTTCTAAATCATTGCAAACCACTCGCCGTTTTGATGCCTTAAAGCTTTGGATGACCGTGGAAGCCTTGGGTGAAGAACTGTATGGTTCCATGATTGATCATGGTGTGACGCTTACTCGTGAAGTGGCTGATTATATTAAAGCAACAGATGGGCTTGAGCTTCTGGTCGAACCACAATTTGCTTCAGTATTGTTCCGTGTTGTGCCTCAAGATTATCCTGTTGAATTTATCGATAGTCTGAATCAAAACGTTGCAGATGAATTGTTTGCACGTGGCGATGCCAATATTGGTGTAACTAAAGTTGGGCAAGTTCAGTCTTTAAAAATGACGACACTTAGCCCAGTAGCAACACTGGATAATGTGAAAAGCTTATTGGCACTGGTGCTTGCTGAAAGTGATCGTATTAAAGATGACATCGTTGCAGGAACTTATACACCCGCAATTGATTAAGTCTTATGATTATGAAAAGGTCACTTCGGTGGCCTTTTTTATGACAGAATAATGAAATATTACATTTTAAACCGTAAATAAAAATAAAAAACGCATATTGAAAATTGAAGTTACATATTGAAATTAAAAGAATTTTATAAAAATCAAAGTTTAGGGTCGAATTATCACAAAAGCGTCATCAAGTTGTCACCTAATTGTCATATTTTAAAATCAAAATGCATGTATCGAAAGTACACACACTCACTTACCCAGTGATGTACCCACTTAAGCTAAATAAAGAGAGAAGAGCATGCGCTTAAATCCACGTCAACTTGCCATTGCACTTGCAGTTTCTGGGGTCGCTATCGCGACTACTGCGAATGCAGCCCGTGATACGATTCAGATCGCTGGTTCATCCACTGTTTTACCTTATGCAAGTATTGTTGCAGAAGAGTTTGGTAATACTTTCCCACAGTTTAAAACTCCAGTAGTCGGTTCTGGTGGTACATCTGGTGGTTTAAAACAGTTCTGTCAAGGTGTTGGCGATAACACGATTGATATTGCAAACGCTTCACGTAAAGTTAAAGATACAGAATTAGCTGCATGTAAAAAAGCAGGCGTAAACCAAGTACAAGAAATCAAAATTGGTTATGACGGTATTGTATTTGCATCAAACTCAAACAAAGCAGCTTATAAATTAAAACCAGCCTTTGTTTTTGCTGCGCTTGCTGAGAAATTGCCATCAAATGGCCAGCTTGTACCAAACCCATATACACGCTGGAACCAGATTGATAAATCACTTCCAAACGAGCCAATTACACTGGTTATCCCAGCATCTAACCACGGTACTCGTGAAGTATTCCAAGAAAAAATGGTAGAAGCGGGCTGTGAAGCTTACGATTACTTCAAAAAAATGGACAAAGAAGAACAGAAAAAAGCTTGTTCAGCATTTCGTAAGGATGGTCGTGTGATTGAAATCGCAGGCGACTATACTGAAACTCTGGCACGTTTAAAAACCTCTCCTAGCGCAGTTGGTGTATTTGGTTTAGGCTTCTATGACCAAAACCGTGACAAGCTTCGTGTTGCAACTGTAAACAATGTAGCGCCTTCTGAAAAAACGATTTTGAATGGTAGTTATCCTGTATCTCGTCCTTTATTCTTCTATGTGAAAGGCGAACACGTAAAATCAATTAAAGGCTTACCGCAATATGTAGAATTCTTCCTGAACAAAAAGACTTCAGGTAAAGGTTCTAAACTTGAAAAAGCGGGCTTGATTTCAATGTCTGATTCAGAACGTGCAAAAGTACTGGCAGACTTTAAAGCAGGTAAATCTGTTAAATAATAGATTGAAAATGAGAGCTGATGTGGGTGTGATACCTTCATCAGCTTTTTGTCTAGCAAGATGTTTAACTGGGTTTTTTCAAAGAATGAAAATTGAGAAAACGGTGGAGATTACATGAATCTGCTATTGATTGGCGTGCTATTGGCACTCATTGCCATAGCTTATCAAATTGGGTTGAGCAAAAGTCGCAGCCTAGCAGGTAAGGGAAATAACTCTGCATTATTACATTCACGACCGGGCTATTATGGCGCATTGGTCGCGTTATGGTGTGGTATCCCTGCTTTTTTAATTTTGATTGTTTGGAATTTGGTCGAACCCAATATTTTAAAGCATGTCGTTTTGGATCAAGTTCCAGCCGCAACTTTGGCAGGAATGGACCAAGCCAGCATTGAAGTATTGATGAATCGTGTTAAAGCGATTGCTTCTGGTTTCGGTGTTACCGATCAACCCGCTGCTTACGAACTTGCCGCCGCAGCGCAACTCGCTAAAGTACAGACCATTGGGTCATATGCCAAACTTGCGGTAGTGCTTTGTGCTGCGATTGTTGGTTTATTGATTGCAAAAAAACGTGTTGCAGAGAATTTTAGAGCACGTAATAAAGTTGAAAAAATTATTAATATCACGCTCGCACTCTGCTCGGGTGTAGCGATTCTGACGACACTTGGCATTGTGATGTCAATGTTTAGTGAAGCCTTAAGATTTTTCTCTTTCGTGAGCCCACTCGACTTCTTCTTTGGTACTGAGTGGAATCCAGGTTTTAGTACATCAGGTAGTGCAGAAGGTAGTTACGGTCTATTACCACTACTTTGGGGTACCCTCATGGTGAGTGGTATTGCCTTACTGGTTTCAGTGCCGATTGGTTTGATGATCGCAATTTATCTGGCTGAATATGCTTCTCCTACGTTGCGTTCATGGGCAAAACCAGCCATTGAAATTTTGGCGGGTATTCCGACCATTGTGTATGGTGTATTTGCCCTGATGATCATTGGTCCATTCTTTAAAATGGCGGGTGAATTGGTTGGCATTAATATCAATGCCACCAGTGCGCTCACAGCGGGTTTTGTGATGGGCATTATGATTATCCCATTCGTATCTTCACTTTCGGATGACATCATTACTCAGGTTCCACGTGCACTACGTGATGGTTCACTTGGACTAGGTGCGACCAAATCTGAAACGATTCGTCAGGTGGTGATTCCAGCAGCATTGCCCGGCATTATTGGCGCATTCTTATTGGCTGCATCGCGCGCGATTGGCGAAACCATGATTGTGGTACTGGCAGCAGGGAATAGTCCTTTACTTCATGTCAATCCATTAGAAGCAGTGTCTACAGTGACAGTCACGATTGTCAACCAATTAACAGGTGATACAGATTTCGCAAGTCCTCAGGCGCTGGTTGCATTTGCTCTAGGTTTGACGCTGTTTGTAATCACTTTAGGTCTTAACATTGTTGCACTTTATATTGTGCGTAAATATCGCGAGCAATACGAATGAGTACATCAAATACTTCTACACCTTTGGATCAAAATAGTTTTGATCCACAAGTTGCCGCGGAATTACGCGAAAAACGTAAGAATACGATTCAAAAGTCTTTGGCAAAACGCCATCGCAAAGAAACGACATTTCGATTATTTGGTTTTTCTGCGGTTGTGATTGGTCTGTTATTTGTTGCCCTATTATTTGGTAGTATCTTGGCAAAAGGTTTACCGGCTTTTTGGCAAACCAGTATGACGGTTCCTGTTTATTTCGATCCGACCCTCATTGATGCAGGCCCTAAACCTGTTCAAGCGTCAGGTGAAACACCAGCCCATTTTCAGGAACGCTATATTGAGTGGCAAACCAAAATGGGTATGGTCGATTGGGATGCATTAATCGTAAATGGTTTGATTGCCAAAGATCCATCTTTAGCTTCAAAACGTGATGATTTAAGTAGTTTGTACACTAGCTCTGAATCTTATCGCTTACGTGATATGGTCTTTAAGGATCCATCATTAATTGGTAAGCGTGAAGATATCAAGTTCCTAGCAGATGCCAATGTCGATGTCTGGTTAACAGGTAAGATCGATCGTAGTTTGCCAGATGATCAACAACAATTGAGTCCAGAAGTGCGTCAATTGGCCGATCAATTAGAAAAAAATGGCGTACTTACACATTCATTTAATACCAATATTTTCACCAATCCAGACTCTCGTAGTTCGCCTGCAACCAGTGGTTTAGCCGGTGCATTTATGGGCTCGCTGTTTATGATGTTGATTGTGATCTTTATTTCGATCCCAATTGGTGTTGCCAGTGCGGTATATCTGGAAGAGTTTGCGAAACAAAACGTGATGACCGATGTCATTGAAGTCAATATTAATAATCTGGCTGCGGTTCCGTCGATTGTATTTGGTTTGCTTGGCGCTGCGATCTTTATTAACTGGATGCATTTACCTTTATCTGCCCCATTGGTTGGTGGTCTGGTCCTCAGCTTGATGACGCTTCCAACCGTTATTATTACGACGCGTGCTGCCCTGAAAGCTGTTCCACCATCGATTCGTCAAGCTGCGCTTGGTTTAGGAGCTTCACGGGTGCAAGTGGTATTCCATCATGTGTTGCCATTGGCATTGCCGGGTATTTTAACCGGTGCGATCATTGGTGTAGCTCAGGCTTTGGGTGAAACTGCGCCGTTACTTTTAATTGGTATGAGTGCTTTCGTCGCAAGTATTCCTACCAGTCCACTGGATCAATCAACAGCTCTACCTGTTCAAATTTTCTTATGGCAGGGTAATGAATTACGTAACTTCTTTGAAGGACGTACCGCAGCAGCCATTATTGTGCTCTTGGCAATGATGATCGGTTTAAACAGCCTCGCAATTTGGTTACGTAAAAAATTCGAAGTGCGTTGGTAATAGAGGGTGAGATGATGAATACTATTGATACAACAAATGCCTTAGAAAAGGATAAAACAGTGAATTCTGATCAAAAGCAATTTACCAGTGCTGAAACGGAACCAAAACGTCAGACTTCATTTGTTTCACAGTTTGATACTCAGACGAGTCCAAAAAAAGAAACAAAGCAAAACGTCAAGCTCAGTGCTAATGATGTGCATGTCTATTATGGTGATAGCGAAGCGATTAAAGGCATTGATATCAGTATTTATGAAAATGAAGTGATTGCTTTTATTGGGCCTTCTGGTTGTGGTAAATCAACATTCTTACGTACCCTGAACCGTATGAATGATACGATTGATAGCTGTCGTGTGACGGGTAAGGTATTATTGGATAATCACGACATTTATGATCCAAACTTGGACGTAGTGTTACTACGTGCTCAAGTTGGTATGGTTTTCCAAAAACCAAACCCATTTCCAAAATCAATTTTTGACAACGTTGCTTATGGCCCGAAACTACATGGCTTGGCACGTGATAAATACGATCTCGAAGAGATTGTTGAAAATAGTCTGCGTAAAGCAGGTTTGTGGGATGAAGTCAAAGATCGTTTGAATCAGCCAGGCACAGGCTTATCAGGTGGTCAGCAGCAACGTTTGTGTATTGCACGTACCATTGCGGTTAGTCCAGAAGTGATCCTGATGGATGAACCTTGTTCGGCACTTGATCCAATTGCAACAGCAAAAGTTGAAGAATTAATTTCTGAACTTTCTAATCAGTACACCATTGCGATTGTAACGCACTCGATGCAACAAGCAGCACGTGTTTCTGACCGTACCGCATACTTTCATTTGGGTGACTTGATTGAAGTCAACTCTACTGAAAAAGTCTTTACTCAACCTGATCATCAGTTGACGGAAGCGTATATTACAGGTCGTTTTGGTTAATTCTGTTCTATTAGAAAAAGCACCTTTGGGTGCTTTTTTTATTGAAAAAATGGCTGTATATCATCTTGTTTTCAAAAGTCATATTGAAATTTTCTAGTTTAGCCCTCATCTTTTGTTGATAAACAGGAACTGTAGAGAATAAACAGCTTATGCTATTTCATTTACCTAAATTACCCGCTGAACTCCATGTCAGCCATTTAAACGCGCGAGTGAATGAACAGCGTAAAAAAATAGCTCAAACCACTGCGTCAAAATTTGAGCTATTACAACTAACTCAACAACTGGCGAAAGAATCCAGATCGCGTAAGAAAAATAACCAAAAAGTCTTTGTACTCGATTTTAAAGGTGATATTCAGGCATCTGCTGTTGAACAACTACGTGAAGAAATTACACTGGTATTAGCAACTGCCAAAGCAGGAAAAGATCGTGTAGTGGTTCGTTTAGAAAGTCCAGGCGGCATGGTACACGGTTATGGCTTGGCAGCAGCGCAATTGGTTCGTCTGCGTGATGCAGGGTTTCATGTCACCATCGTGGTCGATAAAGTGGCTGCGAGTGGTGGTTATATGATGGCCTGTATTGCGAGTGAAATTATTTCAGCGCCATTTGCGATTTTAGGTTCGATTGGTGTTGTGGCACAGGTTCCAAATTTTAATCGTTTGCTGAAAAAGCATAATGTCGATTTTGAACTCTACACAGCAGGTGAATACAAACGTACTGTAACCATGTTTGGTGAAAACACGCCAGAGGGAAAAGCCAAATTTGAGGAAGAGTTGCAACAAACGCATGCGCTATTTAAGCATTTTGTAGAAAAGTATCGTCCACAGCTGAATGTTGAAAAAGTAGCAACAGGAGAGCATTGGTACGGTCAAGATGCTTTGGATTTAAATCTGGTTGATAAATTACAAACATCTGATGAATACATTTTGGGCTTATTGCCACAACATGATGTCTATGTCATTAGCACACGTAAGCGTCCAACCTTAGGTGAAAAGCTTGGACTGCAAGCTGCGCAATTGGCGGACCATTTGATTCCAACTGTAATGAATAAATTTGTGGAAAGTTTGAGTAAAGCGAATAGTAATTTGGTTCAGGTGCGTGATCCTAAACTTTAATTTTTTTGCTGCATCTTTAAAAGCACTCGATTAAGAGTGCTTTTTACTGAATAGATATTGTCCCAAACCATAGATTATGGTTCCAATCGTTGCCATGAGCATATCTTTATGCGCATCCCACATATCACCTTGTTGTCCATTATATTTTTCAGCCGCTTCAGGCGACATGCCGATCGCGATGGCCCACTCTATGAGTTCATAGGTCATACTGGACGCCATGACAAATTGTAAGACGAGCAAAAATAAGGTACGGGGTTGGGCTGTTGGAAACCAAACTTGAAAACAACGATAAAAAAATGGATAGAGCAAAAAGCCATAGCTAAAATGCACCAAACGATCATACATGTTGCGCTGCCATCCAAAAAAATGATCTAAATCAAAATGGAAAATCGCTTTAATCCAGTCGTTATAAGGTACATAAGAATATAAATAGTGGGCTGCCAAAATATGAATAAATAGAAAACCCAGATAGAAACTAAAACTTAGAAAATCTAAGCCAATTTTTTTAAAGCTAATCACCAATAAAATAAGCATCAAGACAGTCCCCACTTGATGCAATAAATATGATTCAACTTCTAGGGGATGAATGCTGGCAATCGCAATTTCAATAAAAATAAGCAGAAAGCCAAGCCAGTGTCTTAGGGTAAATTTTTTCTCAATCATATCGAATCATTCTTTTTTGTTTGTAATAGGCGATAAAAAACGGAACCATTTTACAATGATTCCGCTCTATTTTAACTGATATCGATTAAAGCTTATTGATTAAATCGTTGATTTGTTGAGCTTGTTCTGCTGCATTTCCCGTATAAGTTGCAGGAGTCAGTTCAGCAAGGCGAGCACGTTCATCAGCCGGAACTTGAGCAAGTTCATCACCATTGACAAAGTTGACCATCATGTCACGGGTCATTGCTTGACCACGCGTAAGTGCTTTTAATTTTTCGTATGGTTTTTCAACATTATAGCGACGCATTACCGTTTGAATCGGTTCAGCCAGAACTTCTTGAGCTTGGTTTAAATCTTCATTTAAGCGATTTGCATTTAACTCAAGTTTACCAATCCCTTTTAAGCAAGCATCAAAGGCGATCAAGCTTTGAGCAAAACCAACACCCATGTTACGAAGAACAGTAGAGTCGGTTAAATCACGCTGCCAACGCGAAACAGGCAGTTTTTCACCGAGGTGACCGAGTACTGCATTGGCAATACCTAAGTTACCTTCAGAGTTTTCAAAATCAATTGGATTGACTTTATGTGGCATGGTTGAAGAACCAACTTCACCATCTTTTAATTTTTGCTTGAAATAGCCAAGAGAAATATAGCCCCAAACATCGCGGTTAAAATCGATCAAAATCGTATTGTAACGGCGTAGTGCATCAAATAATTCCGCCATATAGTCATGCGGCTCAATTTGCGTAGTGTATGGGTTAAATGCCAAACCTAAAGATTCAACAAATGCTTGTGCATGTGCCGCCCAGTCAATCTCTGGATAAGCTGACAAGTGCGCATTGTAGTTACCTACAGCACCATTGATCTTGCCAAGTAATTCAACATTTTCGAACTGTTTGATTTGGCGAGCCAAACGATAGGCAACGTTCGCCATCTCTTTACCCAAAGTAGTTGGACTTGCAGTTTGACCATGTGTGCGAGATAACATGGGTTGGTCAGCATGCGTCGTCGCCAAAGCTGCAATCGCATTCAAAATTTGTTTCATACTAGCGATTAAAACTTCACGACCATTTTTAAGCATTAAAGCATGAGACAAGTTGTTGATGTCTTCAGATGTACAGGCAAAGTGAATAAATTCACCTGCATCTTTTAATTCATTAATATTGGCAATTTTTTCTTTTAAAAAGTATTCAACTGCTTTTACATCGTGATTGGTAGTGCGTTCAATCTCTTTAATACGATTGGCATCATCTTCAGAGAAATTGCTTACAATGGCATCTAAAGCGGCATTGGTTTCACTTGAAAATGCTGCAACTTCAATGATTTCTGGATGGTTTGCAAGCGCTTGTAACCAACGCACTTCAACAGTCACACGAGCATGAATTAAACCAAACTCAGAAAGATAGGGACGTAAAGCATCACATTTGCTTGCATAACGTCCGTCAAGTGGCGAGAGTGCGGTGAGCGCGTTCATACAGGTTCCTTCATATCCCTCCTTTTGTTAAGAGGAGGCTAGGTGGGGTTTAAATATAAAATAAAATTTGTTGCAACATCAAAGTTCGACCATTTGATACTGTAAACGAGCGAGTGTTTGAATGTCTTGAAGCAATTTACGTTTGCTAAAAATCATATTCCATGAGCTACCACCTAACTGCCGCCAAAGATGCGCCATTTGCAATCCAGTAAATAGACAGGCTCGGATACGGTTGGTGTGATTGCTATCTTTGAAAGCTTCAGCGTTGCCGCGAACCATGATGCGCGGATTAATCTGACCTGCTGTCTCGACATAGGTTTGCGCAAGGTTGGCAATAATACTCGGATGTAAATAGTTATTATCGAAAAATGACAGTTGTTTTAAAATTTTTTGCTGTGATTTTTCAATAATTTCAACATATTCTGGGTTTTTGTAGACTTTCTTTTCAAGTTGCAACAATGACATGGCATAAGTCATAGGCAGCTTGGCATTTGAGAGTTTAGGTAAACGCGATTTCGGTGAGCTTGAAAAAGGTTGAGTAATACTACTTTCCAGTGTTTTTAAACCCAGTGAAATATCGGCAAGCTGATGAAAGAAATCCAGTGTTTGCGTACTTGAATTCATAGCAGGGCGTATATTGAGACAGGCCTTAATCAGTTGTTCAAAGTAGAAGTTTCCACTTTCACCAATACTTTGTTGACCTGTCATCGCTGTCATGTGGGTCAACTGCGCGGCCTGAAAGACACCCGCAAGCGCCAAGGCACGGTTTTGACGTACATTCAGTGCTTGAGGCTGTTGAAAAGGGGTGTCAACCATGCCTAAGATTCCTTCATATATACTTTAAATAAAATCGGGTTTGGGTGCATTGGTGTTCAAGATTACACCGCCACCTAAACAGATCTCATCGGCGTAAAATACAACGCTTTGTCCTGGCGTGACCGCCCGCTGTGGTTGATCAAACTCAACACGAATACCATTTTCAGTATTTTCATCACGATAAATGGTACACGCCTGATCAGGTTGACGATAACGGGTTTTGGCTGTACATCGAAAACCCGAAGTTGGAATTTCTTGCTCACCTGCCACCCAGTCAATTGACTCACTCCAAAGCTGTGTGCTTTGCATAAGCGGATGTTCATGACCCTGACCAATCACCAGTCGATTATTGGCGATATCTTTATGTAGTACAAACCATGCGCCTTCAGGTGCATTCTTCAAACCACCTAAACCAATACCACCACGTTGACCCAGCGTATAGTACATTAAGCCGTGATGTTCACCAACCTCTTGACCATTATCCAAAACAATTTTTCCGGGTTGAGCAGGTAAATATTGTTTGAGAAAATCATTAAAGCGACGTTCACCAATAAAACAAATACCAGTCGAGTCTTTTTTCTTGGCTGTAGCTAAATCGAGTTGTTCCGCAATTTTACGGACTTCGGGTTTTTCAATTTCGCCCACAGGAAATAAGGTCTTATTAATTTCACGACCATGAACCGCATGCAGAAAATAGGTCTGATCTTTATTATTGTCGACACCACGTAACAATGGCGCGTAGCTTTCACCACGTGAGTTTTGCAGACTTTCACCACGACGTGCGTAATGACCTGTGGCAATAAAGTCTGCGCCTAAGGTCATCGCATGATCTAAAAATGCTCGGAATTTAATTTCTTTATTACAGAGGATATCTGGATTTGGGGTACGTCCCGCAGCGTATTCAGCAAGAAAATGCTCAAACACACGATCCCAATATTCCATGGCAAAGTTAGCCGTATGGAGCTTAATACCAATTTTATCGGCAACCGCTTGGGCATCTGACAAATCTTCTAGTGCTGTACAGTATTCCGTTCCATCATCTTCTTCCCAGTTTTTCATGAAAAGACCTTCAACCTGATATCCTTGTTGAAGTAAAAGTGCAGCAGAAACCGATGAATCGACTCCACCAGACATCCCGACGATGACGCGTTGTGACATAGGATTAAGCATCCAGATTTGAAGTGAAAGAAGGAGAATGGTGCTCATAAATGAGCGATAAAGGAAAGCGTTGACCGCTTAAAGCATCTTGAATGGCTTTGGTGACCAACGGACTACGTGCGCGAGCTGTTTCCTGCAATTCATCCAGATTCATCCAGACAGCGCGGACAATACCTGTATCTAATGTCGCATTTAGGTCAACATTGACACTATGCGCTAAAAAGCAAAAACGGTAATAAGTCCGATCTGGAAACATTGGCGGCGTATAGGTATACATGCCAAGCAATGCATCAATTTCAACCGTATGACCTGTTTCTTCAAGAGTTTCACGAATCGCAGCTTGGATCAGGGTTTCACCAGATTCAACATGACCCGCAGGTTGGTTGAATACGGTATGGGTCACGCCTTCGCTATGTTCTTCGACAAATAGAAAACGTCCATCTTTTTCAACAACCGTGGCAACGGTAACGTGCGGTGTCCAAATGGTCATAAAAAGCACCCTGATTTAAAAGCAGTATGATACAAAATTTGGGGCGCGGTGGCTAGGCTGCATCTACTATTGGCGACAATACTTACGGACATTGAGAATGAAAAGAAAGTACAGTGCAAAAAACACACACAGAAGGTATTGTAAACTCATGATGATTGCACTGATATAAGGGTGTGAAAATTGCCTTAAATAAGTGAAGTATGCGCCTTTTTTTGAAAAGTCTGGCATACGATCATCAAGTAAAAACCAACTTAAGCACATAAAAAACAGTATAAATAAGAAAAAGATAATTCCTAAAATGCCAAAAAAACCGCGGTACTTAGGATTAAATTTGGAATAGTACAATCTCAGATTTTTTCGTTGTATAGCGTTGAGTGTAATGACTAAATAATTAAAAAAACAAAGAATTAGTGTAATCAATGTACATATTGCGAAAAAGTCATTCAGAAATTTGTGCTGGTTTGAAAGCTTCGTCACCATAGTGGTGTGGAGTAATCCAGAAAAATTAAAATCGAAACTCACAAAGATCAGCGCAATCATCAATGGAATAAGATAGAAATAATAATAAGGCACGACGTTATCGAGATAAATTAAAAAAATAGGCGTATCTCGGCGTGTTCTCATTGACTATAATTCCTTCAAATAATTATTTTTCACCTTCACATAATTCTGCGCTGAATAAGGTAAAAAGGCTTTTTCTTTATCGGTTAAAGGCCGTACTTTTTGAACAGGACTTCCGACATACAAATATCCACTTTCCAAAACTTTACGTGGTGGAACCAAACTGCCTGCACCAATCATCACATCATCTTCAACAGTCACATCATCCAAAATCACGGTATTGATGCCGATTAAAACCCGATTGCCAATATTACAACCATGTAAAGTCACATGATGACCAACGGTGACATCTTCACCAATAATTAAAGGAGAGCCTTCAGGTTTGCCTGTTTGTTTATGTGTCACATGTAACATGGAGTGATCTTGCACATTACTGTTTTTACCAATGCGAATATGATTAACATCACCGCGAATCACGGCGAAGGGCCAGACAGAAACATTCGCAGCCAATTGAACATCTCCAACCACCACAGACATTTCATCGATATAACAACTCTCATCAATTTGTGGGTATTGATCTAAATAAGGTCGAATGTTTTGGGTCATGGCGAGCTTCAAAGTCAAAGATTAGGGAATTATAAAATAAAAAAGCATTCAGACTAAGTGCCTGAATGCTCAAATGACTGACTTTAGACTTCTTTCATCATTGTTTAAACTCTCTTTATTTTTCTCCCATAGGCAGAAATAAAAGGGACTGATGAATGAAGTCTTTTAAACATGATTAAAATAAGTTACTAAAAAACATTTTGATATGATCGATCATACGCGCGAAGAAACCAGCTTCTTCTACAGGCTTTAAAGCCACAAGTGGTTTTTCAGCAATGACTTTACCATCAAGACTTGCCACCAATTTACCTACCACTTGACCTTTCGCCAAAGGCGCATTCAGTTTAGGCTGAATCACCAGTTGAGTTTTGATGTTATCCGCTTGACCTTTCGGCATAGTAACATTGAAGTTTTCAGCTAGACCAATTTGAACTTCATCTTCCTTACCAAACCAGACTTTAGCTTTTGCTAAAACTTGATTTGCAGGTTGAACATTGACGGTTTCAAAGTTAGAAAAACCCCAAGCCAATAATGTACGTGTTTGAGAAGCACGTTCATTCATGCTTGGTGTACCAAAGATCACCGAGATTAAACGCATAGGACCGCGCTTACTTGATGTGGTCATACAAAAACCAGCTTCGTTGGTATGACCTGTTTTTAAACCATCAACACTTGGATCTGTATAAAGTAACGCATTACGGTTACCTTGTTTGATTCCATTAAAGGTAAATTCTTTTTCAGAATAAATCGGGTAATATTTTGAACTGTCTTTGATAATATGTTGTGCAAGAAGCGCCATATCCTTTGCAGAAGAATAATGACCGTCAGCAGGCATCCCTGTTGAGTTAATAAAGTGAGTATTGGACATGCCAATACGCTTAGCTTCCTGATTCATCATGTGGGCAAACGTTCCTTCATTGCCTGCAATATGCTCAGCCATTGCAACAGAAGCATCGTTACCCGATTGCACAATAATACCGCGTAACATTTCCAGAACGGTCGCTGTACCATTTAAAGGAACGTACATACACGATTCTGCACTGCTGCCACGACACCATGCGGATTCGTTCATGCGAACGCTTTCATTTTCAGTCAATTCACCCTTTAAAAGTTTTTGCTCAATGATATAACTGGTCATCATTTTGGTCATAGAGGCAGGGGCAAGATGTTCGTTTTCATTCTTCGATGCGAGAATTTGCCCCGTCTCATAATCCATTAAGACATAAGATTTATTATTTAATTCTGGGGGTGAGGATAAAACAGTTGCTGCATAGGTAAATGATGGTAAGAGTATAAGTGCAGCAAAGGTGCTTTTTTGAATCATTCTAGGCGTTCCGATAACTTGTGTGAAGCAGACGAGCCTAGCATTTTAGGATAAAGCCAAGCCGACTTCTACGTTAAAAGTCGGCTTATTTCATACATATTGTAAATAATCAGTTATTTCGAATAATAATTACGGACATCATCGCAAATTTGGCGATTGTCATCATCAGATGCTTTTTTGGCATCTGCACGAGCTTCTTTCAAAGCAGGTTGAAATTCTTTGCTTTTAGCACGTTTTTTTAAAACCTCAACAGCGTTTGGTTCATTGTTTAAATAAGCTTTGACCAAGTTTTCATAAGCTTTATTAAACTTTAAATCCTTACCAATCAAGCTTGGACACACCTCAGACAAGACATAAATTGCTGCAAGTTCTTGAGGGGTAACGTTATCAGAAGTTGGGGTAACTTCAATTTGTTCAGATTCAGCTTTTTTGTCTTTGGCAAAGGCAGTGCTGGTGAAAACGCTAGAAGCGAGGAGAAATGATAATCCAGCTATTTTAAACACATTTTTTTTCATAAAAACTCAAACTCAAAATAAGACTTAAAGAATTTGAATCACTTATAGCATGAAAAGCAGTTTTAATTTGTATCTTTGCTGTAGAACTTATGCAGAACTAGGTTCTAAGTAATTGAATTATTTAGAACCAAAATTTGACTAGATCGACAACTTATTCTTGATAACTTAAAACATCTTCACACACTGTTTTTTGTTCATCAGTCGAAGTTTCTTTGAGTGTTTGATGTGCGTCAGCCAATAGAGATTTATATTCAGCATCATTTTGTAATGCTGCAAATGTCATGCTCTGACCTGAATAGGCTTTTAGATTCGTTTGAATCAATTTTTGAATATTTTGCTCAAATGTCGCATTTTTCCCAATCAGAGTAGGGCAAACTTCACTTAAAACTTGTGTTCCTGCAATATCTTCTTTGACTAACGCATTACGTTCTGCCTGAGACAATGCTTCGTTTGCAAATGCCATTTGACTAAATGTGATTGCCGTTAAAGTAAATAAACAAAAGCGTGATATAAATGACGTTCTCATGGTTTCACAAAATTATTAATGAATTTAGTCGCTAAATATATATAATTCAATGAATATTTCAATTGAATAACCTCATCAGTCATTTATCGAGATCGTGTTTTGTGAATATTCTTATAGCCAACGATGATGGTGTTTTTGCACCCGGCATTCAGGCGCTTGCGCAAGCTTTAAAACCCTTAGGTCGTGTTGTTGTGGTCGCTCCAGAAAGTGAGCGAAGTGGATTTTCTAGTGCGTTGACCTTAGATCGTCCTTTACGTCCCATTCCAATTGCACAGGATGTCTGGGCAGTCAATGGTACACCAGCAGATTGTGTCTATCTTTCCATGAATGGTTTGTTCGATTTTGAATTTGATCTGGTTGTGAGTGGCATTAATAGCGGGGCAAATCTCGGTGATGATGTGCTTTATTCAGGTACAGTCGGTGCTGCGTTTGAAGGACGTTTAATGAAACAGCCTGCTATTGCTGTGTCTCTAGCGGGCAGCAATGTGCGGTCTTATGAACATGCAGATGATTATGCTGTTGCCGCTCAATGGGTACATGATTTTATCGCGCGAGGCTTACCACAGTTACCGCCTCGTCATATTTTGAATATTAATATTCCAGATGTGCCAGAACTTATGGGTGAAAAGATCACATATCAGGGGCTTCGTGCACAGTCTAAGCCAATTACGAGCCATGTTGATCCGCGTGGTCGACAAGTGTACTGGATTGGACTCGCTGGTGAAGCGGTGACAGATCCTAAAAGAACACCTAGCCATGCCCAGTCCGATTTTTTTGCAGTTGCCAATGGTTATGTCAGCATTACGCCTATTCAGATGGATGCTACTAACTATGCAATACTTGAAGATTTGCAAAAATCATTATCTTGATCTATTTGAAAATAAACCCATCGTTAAACAGTGCAGAATGTTATAACTTTGTGAAAATTAGGACGTTGAACGTGCGTCTTCGTCCTTTTTTGGTACTCTTAGCGCAAATGTCTGTTGTTTTATATTGATGAGAGAGGGAGATCGATGCCATTGCTTCGACATGAAAGTGAAATCGCGTTTATTTCAAGCCATAGATTTCTAAAAAAAATAATGATATCTGTGGCGGTTGTCTCCGCACTTGCAATAACAGGTTGCGCTTCTAAGCCACAAATTTCAAATTCAAACCGTGTAATGAATTCACCGGATTATTATACGGTGCGCTCAGGTGATACCTTGAGTGGAATTGCTGCGCGTTATGGTTTGAATTACATCAATATTGCACAATTAAATGATATCGCGCCACCATATCGAATTTATGTCAACCAGTCCTTACGTTTAAAAGGTTCCGCAGCCAAACGTACCACGACGACGCAACCTATTACCCAAGCTGCACCAATACAACGTCAAACCATTGCACTGCCTACAACACCATCGACGACCACACAGACGACATCTCGTCCAGTCACTCCAGCTGTTGCACCTGTAACAACAGCACCAGTTATTACAGCAACGCCAACTTCAACCAGTTTACGTTGGGTAAAA
Source organism: Acinetobacter sp. FDAARGOS_515 (assembly GCF_003938865.1). Classification (NCBI taxonomy): domain Bacteria; kingdom Pseudomonadati; phylum Pseudomonadota; class Gammaproteobacteria; order Moraxellales; family Moraxellaceae; genus Acinetobacter; species Acinetobacter sp. FDAARGOS_515. Next base: position 2,570,048 of record NZ_RKIX01000003.1, read on the forward strand.
CCATCGGCTGGACCCGTGATTCAGCAATTTAATCCAGCAACAAATGTAAAAGGTCTACGCTATGGTGGAAATCTAGGGGACCCAATTTATGCAGCAGCAAATGGGCAAGTTGTCTATGCTGCGGATGGACTTAAAGAGTACGGTAATTTAGTGTTGATCAAACATATTGATGGCTACATTACGGCTTATGCGCATAACAATAAAATGCTGGTTAAAAGTGGCGACAATGTCACAGCAGGACAAAAAATTGCGGAAATGGGCTCATCTGGCACCAATCGCGTCATGTTAGAGTTCCAAATTCGCTTAGATGGTAAACCCATTAATCCTGCAAATATTATCCCAATGAACTAGTTGAAAGTTGAAATTAAATAATGCAAAAACTAAATTTCTCCGTATAATACAATGAGATGCCTTTATCAAATAATGATAACTGCATCTCATAAGTTTAGAGGGAAATTTATGTTAGATCAACTTCGAGCAATGGGAGTGTTTGCTTGTGTTGTAGAGAAAAGTTCGTTTAGTGGTGCCGCCCGTGATCTGGGTATTACCACCAGTGCAGTGAGTCAACAGATTCGGTCTCTAGAGCAGGACATGGAAGTAACACTTCTTCACCGTTCTACCCGTAAATTAAGCTTAACTGAGGCTGGACAAGCTTTTTTCCACAGTTGCCAGGAAATGCTAGCTGCTGCGGAACGTGGCAAGATTCGTATTAATGAATTGCGTGATGATTTGGTTGGAGATTTGCGTATTGCAACTACTCCCGAATTAGGCGCCTTACATGTTGTCCCAGCTTTATCTCACTGGATGTCTGCACATCGTGGACTATCTGTAAATTTTGAAGCAGATCATCGATATATTGATCTTATCGAAGGGCGCATTGATATTGCCATTCGTATGAGCCCAAAAATTGAGGATCAAAACTTAACTATTATTCCAATGGCACGTGTCGATCAGGTTTTGGTCGCTTCACCAAGCTATTTGAATCAATCAGCCCCCATTTCGCGTCCTGAAGATTTAAAGAATCATGATCTGATTCCTGTAAATCTAATGAATAATTACCAGCACTTTTCATTTCAGCATGCTACAAATGGTGAGTCCGTAACGATAGACATGAAAACTCGTCTACAAACGAATAATGTTTTTGTCGCGAAATCTTTATGTCAACAAGGACATGGTTTACCAGAATTCTGTACTTGGATGTACAAAAAGAGCTTGTAAATGGTTCTTTGGTTGAAGTCTTACCAGATTGGAATCTACCTGCTTTTACACTGTATGCAATTACGTCTAAGCGTGAACAACAGCCGATGAAGATTCATCGTTGTCTGGATGCGTTAAAGCAGTATTTTAGCCAGTTACCCGGTGGACGAACTTTTCAGGAAGCCTCTTAAACGCATCGTATATCCGTAAATACAGCAGGTAAAAAATCGAGTTATGCCAATAGCTCGATTTTTTATTTTTTAATGTCGATAAAAAAGCCACAACATGATTGTGGCTTTCAAACAGACGCTTTTAACTTAAAACTTAAGCTAAAAATTGCTTAATGGCTGGAACTAAACGCGATAATAAATCATCAGCTTGTTCTTGAGTCATATTTAGAGGGGGCAGTAAACGTACTACAGAACCCGCGGTAACATTGACAATCAATTTATATTCATCACGTGCGATAGCGACCATTTCAGGGCAGGCTTTTGGTAATTCAACACCAATCATCATCCCAAAACCACGCACTTCGACATTTAAACCAGAAAGTTGCTCACGTAACTGCTCGACAATGTAGCTTCCCACTTTTGCAGCATTTTCTACTGCATTCTCTTTCTGAATCGTATCAATCACCGTATAAACCACACGTGAACCTAGCACAGTTCCACCATAGGTTGAACCATGGCTACCTGGCCCGAGTATGCCTACCGCTTTGGCTTGAGTCATTACAGCACCAATAGGAAAGCCATTTCCCAAACCTTTAGCAGTCGTTAAAACATCTGGAACAATATTGGTATGTTGATATGCAAAATATTGACCTGTACGACCATTACCCGTCTGAATTTCATCGAGCATCATCAGCCAGTTATGCTGATTACATAGAGCGCGAACATCTTCTAGATAGCTAAAACCCTGCGGTGCAGTATTGATCCCACCTTCACCTTGAATCGGTTCAATCAAAATCGCGACAATATCGGGATGTTGCAAAGCAACTTCCTGCAATGCTTCCAAATCTCCGAAAGGCACACGAATAAATCCTTCAACTAGAGGAAAAAAGCCTTCCTGAACTTTACTATTACCTGTTGCAGATAGCGTCGCCAATGTACGCCCATGAAAAGATTTTTCAGCAACGACGATTTTAGGATTTTGAATGCCTTGTTGGCTGGCGTACTTGCGTGCAATTTTAATTGCGCCTTCGTTAGCTTCAGCGCCGCTATTGGAAAAGAAAACTTCCTGCATGCCTGAAACTTCGGCCAGTTTTTGTGCCGCAGCAGTTTGCCACGGGATTTCAAATAGGTTGCTGGTATGAATTAAAGTGGCTGCCTGTTCAGCAATCGCTTCTGCAATAACAGGATGCGAATGACCTAAGCCACAAACGGCTATACCTGTGAGAGCATCCAGATATTCTGTGCCATCTTCTGTATAAAGATAAGAACCTCGTCCTCGTACAAAACTGATCGCTTGGCGGCCATAGGTTGCCATCAAATGTGAAGGTTGATCAGGTTGTACAGGGGCGAGAGTAATGTGATTCATGACGAACTCTTATCTGTTGAATAAAAGGAAAGGGTTTATATAAGCAAAAACAACCGCAGAATGAAAGGGCTAAACGAAATTAAAATAGAATTATCATGTTCTATCCTAACAAACACACTGGTTTTAGGTATAATAGTCGCAGAATAGTTGAGGATTTATCTATGACTGAACAAGCACGTGACACCGAAGCACTGATTCGCGATCAAATTGCTAAGCACTCGGTTTTACTTTATATGAAAGGCACTCCGCAGTTTCCACAATGTGGTTTCTCTGCGCGTGCGGTTGAAGCACTCAGTCAAATTGGTCGTCCATTTGCCTATGTGAATATTCTGGAAAATCCTGATATTCGTGCAACACTGCCACAAATTGCGAATTGGCCGACTTTCCCACAGCTTTGGGTCAATGGTGAGTTGGTTGGTGGTAGCGATATCATGCTGGAAATGTTCCAAAATGGTGAGTTAAAACCTTTAATTGAGCAATATAGCCCAGCGCCAGAAGCTTAATTTAAGCCATTGATATAAAAAAACCTGAGATTTTCTCAGGTTTTTTTATGCAATTTTATATCGTGCCATCTAAACGTTATTCTCATGTTGCTGTTTGAGATCAGCCAAAGCATCAATTCGATACTGAATCAGCATTTCACCAATCTCTGCGCCATGAATATCTTCAGGCAAATCTGAAGCTTTAATTGAACGGACAATATGCATGGCTTTACGCATATATTCAGCTTGTGGATACGCACGATCTTCTAAACCTAATCGACCGCGTGCATCACATTCACAGGCTTGAATAAACGCTTCAACTCGTTCAGGACGTCTTAGAACATCCAAACGTTGCAGTAGGCGCCATAGGGTTCCTGGTTTTAAGGTCATAGCTTGATGGCATTTTAAATGTTCTTTACAGACTGAAACTGCCAATTGTTTAAGTTGTGTTGGAACTTTTAATCGATCAGATAAATCTTGAACAGGCGCAACACCGCGTTCTTCGTGCATGATATGACGTGGAAGTTCATCTATAGGCGTAAGTGCTTTACCCAAGTCATGTACTAAAACCGCATAGCGTACATCAAGTGAGTAATGGGCATTACACGCTTGTTGCAAGGCCATCAAGGTATGAATGCCACAGTCAATTTCAGGATGGTATTCAGGACGTTGTGGTACACCAAATAAAGCTTCGATTTCTGGAAATAAAACTTTTAGTGCGCCACATTGATGTAAAACTTCAAAATAGATATTGGCATGAGTTTCCATCAAGGCTCTGGAGGTTTCTTTCCAGACACGTTCAGGTGTGAGCGCATCTAATTCACCAGACTGACTTAATTGTTGCATCAAATTCAATGTTTCTGGAGCAATCCTAAACCCGTATTGAAAATAACGTGCTGCAAATCGTGCAACTCGTAATACGCGAAGCGGATCTTCTAAAAAAGCATCGGATACATGACGTAGCAGTTTAAGTTCCAGATCTTGTTGACCACCATAAGGATCAAAAATCTCACCTGAAGTTTCATCCATTGCAATGGCATTAATCGTGAGATCACGTCGAATTAAATCATCTTCAAGTGTGACGTCTGGATCGGTAAAAAATTGAAAACCATGATAACCGATACCCGATTTACGTTCGGTACGCGCAAGAGCATATTCATCTTTGGTTTGTGGATGTAGAAATACAGGAAAATCTTTACCAACAGGCTGATAGCCCTGATTAAGCAATTGCTGTGGTGTTGCTCCCACCACGACATAATCTTTTTCGTGATAGGGGTGCCCAAGTAAAAAATCGCGTACGGCACCGCCTACTAAATAAACATGCATGAAAAAACCTCTGTTCTTAAGCTCATGATGCTACAGAACAGAGGTTTTCTCAAGTCACAAAGTTAAGCTTTTCTAATCTCTTAAGTTTAAAGAATTAGCCACCGCTTTGCTGAATTTCTGCGACAGTCAATGCTGTCATATTCAAGACACGACGTGTTGTTGCGGTTGGTGTCAAAATATGTACAGGTTTTGCTGCACCCAGTAAAATAGGTCCAATGGTGACATTGTTCCCTGAAGTGGCTTTCAGTAAGTTAAATGAAATATTCGCTGAATCCAGATTCGGCATGATCAATAGATTTGCAGAACCTTTGAAACGCGAATTTGGGAATGCAAAGTGACGAATACTTTCATCAAGTGCTGCATCACCATGCATTTCACCTTCAACTTCTAGCTCAGGCGCGCGTTCAGATAACAAGCGATAAACTTCACGCATTTTTTTCGCGCTTGGATCGTTCTGGTCGCTACCAAAGCTTGAATGTGAGAGCAAAGCAATACGTGGCGTAATACCAAAACGGCGAACTTCCTCAGCAGCCATAATGGTCATATCCACTAATTGCTCTGCGGTCGGATTAGTATTCACATAGGTATCAGCAATAAACAAATTGCGATCTTCTAGCATCAATGCATTGAGGGTAAAGAAGTTGTTTACACCTTCTTTAAGTCCAATGACATTGCTCACAAAGTCGAGATGGATATCATAACTACTATATGTACCACATAGCATGCCATCCGCTTTGCCAAATTTAACCAACAATGCGGCGATCAGTGTCGAGCGGCGACGTGCTTCACGTTGCGCGTATTCCTCTGTAACACCTTTACGTTGCATAGTGTGGTGATAATCTTTCCAAAACTCTTCATAGAGCGGATTTTTTTCTTGGTCTACAATCTCAATATTAGTGCCATGTTCTAAACGTAAGCCTAGTTTTTTGATATTGTTTTCGATGACCGCTGTACGACCGACCAAAATTGGAAAGGCAATGCCTTCATCTACTGCGATTTGTGCAGCGCGAAGGACACGTTGATCTTCACCTTCTGCATACGCAATACGTTTAGGATCAGTTTTTGCTTGAGAGAAAATCGGTTTCATCATAAACGCTGAGTTATAGACAAACTCAGACAATTTTTGACGATATGCTGCAAAATCTTCGATCGGACGAGTGGCAACACCTGAATCCATGGCTGCTTTTGCAACGGCAGGCGCGATTTCAAGAATCAAACGCTGATCCAATGGACGAGGAATCAGGTAATCACGACCAAATGAAGCAGATTTCTCACCATAGGTTGCAGCATCTGCTTCTACGTGTGCCATACGCGCGATGGCATGCACACAGGCAATTTTCATTTCTTCATTGATCGTGGTTGCACCTACATCAAGTGCCCCACGGAAAATGTAAGGGAAACAAAGTGCATTGTTTACCTGATTTGGATAGTCTGAACGACCAGTCGCCATAATGACATCAGGACGAACTTCGTGTGCATGTTCAGGTAAAATTTCAGGATCTGGATTTGCCAATGCAAAGATGATTGGATTTTCTGCCATTTCCTTGACCATTTCTTTGGTCAAAATACCTGCCGCAGAAAGACCTAAGAACATATCCGCACCCGCCATAACTTCATGAAGTTTGGTTTGTGGAATATCTTGAACATAGCGCTTTTTAGAATCATCTAGACCATCACGAGACGTGGTTAAAAGTCCACGTGAATCGGCAACGGTGATGTTTTCTTTACGCACACCAAGTGCACATAATAAATCCAGACAAGATAATGCTGCAGCACCAGCGCCTGACGCTACAATTTTAATGTCTTCGATTTTTTTGTTGACCAGTTGCAGTGCATTTAATAATGCTGAACCCACAATAATACTGGTTCCATGTTGGTCATCATGAAACACAGGAATATTCATGCGTTCACGAAGTTTTTTCTCTATATAAAAGCATTCTGGGGCTTTGATATCTTCGAGGTTAATACCGCCAAAAGTAGGTTCTAAAGCAGCAACAATGTCCACGATTTTATCGGGATCATTTTCTGCAATTTCAATATCAAAAACGTCTACGCCCGCAAATTTTTTAAAGAGAACGCCTTTACCTTCCATAACAGGCTTAGATGCCAAAGGTCCAATATTACCAAGACCTAAAACTGCCGTACCATTACTGACCACTGCGACCAAATTTCCGCGCGCAGTATATTTTGCCGCTGTAGAAGGATCGCGTTCAATCTCTAAACATGGAGCTGCAACTCCCGGAGAATAAGCAAGAGCCAAGTCATGCTGATTGACAAGTTGCTTGCTTGGTGTAACGCTGATTTTCCCTGGAGTAGGATGTTCATGATAATACAAAGCAGCCTGTTTTAATGATTGATCGTCCATCTGAATCTCGATTGTTACAAGAGTTAACTAGTGAATGCTTGGGTGTAACGGGTAAAGCCGTTCGAATATAACATTAGTTGGGCTTTACGCACAGTCAAAAACTATCAATTTGCTTAGAACTCACGGTTTTCAAAGCGGAATAAATTATTCACCCACACATTTGTGGGTTTTTAAAAACTCAGTACTCTTTTCAGGATTGAGCGGTTTAGAAAATAAAAAGCCCTGCAAAATATCGCATTTTTGTTGGTTCAAAAAGTCAGCCTGTTCTTGTGTTTCGACACCTTCAGCCACTAAAGTCAGGTTCATGGCTTTGCCCATGGCAATCATGGCGCTTACGATAGCTTCCTGTTTTGGATTTCCAATTTTAGAAATAAAACTACGATCAATTTTTAAAATATCAATTGGGTATTCGGTTAGATACGCCAAAGAAGAATAACCGGTTCCAAAGTCATCCAGCGAAATGAAAATTTCTCTTTGCTTAATTTCCTGTAACATTTCCTGAACGATTTCAGAGCTGTCCATGAGTGAAGACTCTGTAATCTCAAGTTCTAATTTTTTACCGTTAATTTGATAATACTGCATGGCATCATCCAGATCGTTGAGCAATTGACCGCGATGAATCTGCTGGGCGACGACATTGACTGAAACGCAAATATTTTTAAAACCTAAATCGTCACAAATCCTGATTTGTTTAGCGGTTTCCATGATCACAAATCGACCAATATCAGAAATAAGGCTGGTTTCTTGCGCAATTGGAATAAAGAGGTCAGGCCCAATTAATCCACGTGTTGGATGATTCCAGCGCGCCAATGCTTCAAAGCCATAAACATCGTGGCTTTGTGCGCAGACTTTTGGCTGATAATAAACGACCAATTCATTATTTTTGATGGCATTACGAAGTTCACGTTCAATATTCACGCCTTGAGTTAATAATGCTGATTTTTCAGGTGAATAATAACAAACGGTATTGCCACCTAAACGTTTAGCATCATTTAAAGCTTGTTCAGCATGATTATTTAAACTGTCAATTTGACGACCGTGTTCAGGATAGTAGGCGACACCCATCGAAACAGTAACAACAATGTCATGACCTTGAACATGAAAAGGTTCAATAAAACTTTCAAAGATACGAGAACAATGTTGTTCGATAGAGGGGCGAATATGTGAAATCTCATAAAGAATAGCAAAGTCATCGCCATTTAAATGGGCGACCAACAGTGCTTCAGGTGTAGTTAAACGCAAACGTTGTGCGACTTTTTTTAATAACTCATCCCCACCATTATTGGTCAGAAACTCATTTAATGTTCTAAAACGGTCGATATTAAAACGAATGACTGCAAACTGTTTAATTGGATTTTTTTGACTCACTAAATACTGATGAAGCTGATAGTTATAATAAAAACGATTTGGCAGATCGGTGAGTGTGTCGTAATTTTCCAGATAAGATAAACGTTGTTCTTGGCGTTTTTTCTCAGTTTGATCAGAGACAATGCCGATATAATTAATAATTTGGTCATTGTCATTTTTAACAGCATTGATATGCGTCCAGATTGAGACTTCTTTGCCTGATAAAAAATTCTCGTTTAATTCACCATCAAATTCACCTTTTTGTAAGAGTTGCTTAGTGATATTGAGGTGCATGTTTTTTTGTTGGAATTTATCATTTTGGGTAATATCAAATAAATGCTTGCCCAATATTTCCTGTTTTTTAAATCCAGTGAGTTGCTCATAACAAGGATTGGCATCGACATAGCATAGATTTTCATCCAGAACGAATATGCCTTCGGCTGCCTGTTGAACGACACTAGCCGCAAGTTTGAGTCGATCCTGATCTTTTTTCTCTTGGCTGATATCGCGTCGAATACCTACCATTCGCAAAGGAATGTTACTTTGTGGATGGCGCAAAACCACCTGACCGACTTCCTGCACCCAGTACCAATGATCGTCATATTGAATCCGCATGATCACATCAAAACGTGATGTGTAGCCTCTTAAATGTCGATACAGTGCTCTTTTGACAAACAATAAATCATCAGGATGGATAATTTTTTCAAGATAACTTTGATGTGATTTCCAATCTTTGGTAATCCTATCTTGTTCTGGTGTGGTCAGTTCGATTTTACGGTGTTCAATATCCCAGTGCCACGGGCGAATTCCTGCAATTTCATGAGCTAATCTTAAATTTTGGGCGTTGTTTTCTAATCTTTCGTTCATCTTTTCAATATCATAAGTTCTTTCTTTGACTTTTTGCTCAAGGAGTTGATTATGCAGTTGCAATTGTAGTTCAATTTCTTTGGATTTATCCATTTCAACTTGTAGCTGTTGATAAAGTTCATCGGTCCATTTAACTTGCTCTTCGGCATTTAGTTTGAGTTCTTTATTTTTGAAAAATAAAATCGACATTCGCCGTTTATTACGATGAGACGCAAATGCACTAAAAACAAAAATGATTAAGATAAAGTTATATGCCACATAAAATAAAGAATAAGCTGTTTGTGGATGAGCAAACTGCGAAATAAACAGAGGCAAAATAGTAGGTAAAAAAACCAGAAAAAAAAGTCTGAGAGATTGAGTGAGATAAGTCAGACAAATAATCCCAGTAATCATGTATAAGACTGAACTTAAGGTTAATACATGAGCTGCTGTTAAGGGGGGATTAAGCGATGTCAAATTAAAATTGATTAATAAGATGCCTGTACCAATGACTACACCACTACCGAAGCAAATAAATTGCATCCAACGATTAGCGCTGTTGAGACCATAGTGATTTTCTTTAAAATAAAACTCAGAAATGCTCCAACAAATTATAAAAAATAAACTGCTAACAGCAATCCAGATATTAAAACACAAAGAAGAAACAGGACTATAAAATAAACGATATAACAAATAGTCAAAAATACAGAGTAAAAATAAATTAATGAGTAAGGCTTTACTCTGTCTGATCGAGCTTTTGATATGAGCTGTATCGACATGATCGTACAATTCAGTTTCTTGTGGTTCAGACATATAAATATGTTCCGGTTAAATTTCACACAACAATTAAGTGAATACAAAAATAAAATCAGAATACTTTTTTAATGTTAATGAAGGTGTTTGTTAATGTCGTTTTACGTTGTCATACCTAACATGGAAAATCAATATTTGTTTCGACTAAATTAGTCGGCTTTTGACAAAAAATGATAGTTCAAAATTGAAAGCGCAACGACAGGTGCTGTTTCTGTACGTAAAACTCTTTCCCCAATACACCAGTTTAGAAAACCGTTTTCATTAGACTGTTGGATTTCTGCTTCGCTGAGCCCACCTTCTGGACCAATGAGCAGGGCAATCTCAGATAAACTATTAAGTAAAACATTTTCTTGGTCTTTGTTGGGTGCTAAAACAAAACGAGAAGATGGGAGTTCAGAAACTAACCATTCATCGAGAGAAATCGGAGCGAGAATTTTAGGAACACGGTTCATACCGCATTGTTCACACGCTGCGATTGCAACAGATTGCCAATGTTCAATTTTCTTTTGGTCACGCTCATATTTAAGTCGCATTTCACAGCGTTCGCTGGTTAACAGTTGAATCGTTGATACGCCAAGTTCGGTTGCTTTTTGAATCGCGTAATCCATGCGATCACCTTTACTCATCACTTGACCTAAAAGCACCTGAAATGGCGGAGTTCGATCAGTGGGATCAAAGTGATCAACAGAGACAAATGCATTTTTTTTATTAATTTCAGTGAGCGTTACAAGATATTCACCACCTTTTCCATTGAAAAAGATGGCTTGCTCTTGCTCTTTTGCACGAAGCACACGAACCCAATGATGAAATACTGACTCAGTTAACTCTATAGACTGATTGGTATCTAACTCTGTTTCAATATAAAAGCGATTCATAATTGGGTAAGGCTCGTACAAATTAGTTTAAACCGAGATCAACAACGAGTTGTCGAGTAGGTTCAGTTTGGTTCATTGAATAGAAGTGAAGTGTTGGGGCACCACCTGCGATTAAACGTTCGCAAAGTTTAACAATAACTTCATGACCAAAAGCTTTAATGCTTGCACTGTCATCGCCATAGGCTGCAAGTTGTTTGCGAATCCAGCGAGGAATTTCAGCGCCTGTACCGTCAGCAAAACGAATGAGGTTGCTGGCGTTGGTAATAGGCATAATCCCGGGTGCAATTGGAATCGTAATTCCTTCTTTTTCTAGGCGTTCAATAAAGTAGAAATAGGCATCTGGATTGAAGAAAAACTGGGTAATGCCTGCATTTGCACCTGCGTTAACTTTCTCGACAAAACGCTTGATGTCTGCATCAAATGTTTCGGCCTGCGGATGCATTTCGGGGTAAGCGGCGACTTCAATATGAAAATGATCACCAGAATGTTCACGGATAAAGCGTACCAAGTCTTGTGCATAAGGCAATTCACCGAGTCCAACCTGACCTGATGGCAAATCACCACGTAATGCGACGATACGATTAATACCTTGTGATTGATACAAATCTAAGAGTTCAGCAATACGCGCTTTATCATCGCCGATACAAGAAAGGTGAGGGGCAACTGCCGTGCCTTTACCATTAAAATCATTGATGGCTGCTAAAGTACGTTCACGCGTAGAACCACCTGCGCCATAAGTAATCGAAAAAAACTCAGGGTTGAGTAATTGGAGTTCTTGGTGAACAATTTTTAACTTTTCTGCACCAGCGTCAGTTTTTGGCGGGAAAAATTCAAAAGAAATAGGAACACGTTTCGTCATTTCAAATCCTTTTTTATTTCTTTTCACCTCTCCTAAATCCTCTCCTGAGAGGAGAGGACTTTTTGATATTCATTCGGGTAATGAATATTCCCTCTCCCTTAGGGAGAGGGTTAGGGAGAGGGAATTAAAACTTAGTATTTATAAGCGTCAGATTTGAATGGACCTTCAACAGGAACGCCCAAGTAATCTGCTTGTACTTGAGTCAGTTGAGTCAATACACCACCAAAACCAACAACCATTGCAGCAGCCACTTCTTCATCTAATTTTTTAGGAAGTACTTCGACACGAATCGCTGCTTGTTTTTGATCAGATGGTAAGTCAGCAAATTTTTCAGCAAATAAATGCATTTGACCTAATACTTGATTTGCAAAAGAACCATCCATAATACGTGATGGGTGACCTGTTGCATTGCCAAGGTTGACTAGACGACCTTCAGAAAGCAGGATCAAGTAATTGCTTTCGTCTTCTGAACGATACACTTGGTGGACTTGAGGTTTGACTTCCACCCATTTGTAACCACGTAAATAAGCGGTGTCAATTTCGGTATCAAAGTGACCAATATTACAAACCACTGCGCCTGCTTTTAAGCTATCTAACATTGCAGAATCACAGACGTGATAGTTACCTGTTGTGGTTACAACAAGATCAGTATTGCCTAACAAGTCTTGGTTGATGTCTTCTTTCTTACCTGTTTGCACACCATTTTTGTATGGAGATACAACTTCGTAACCATCCATGCAGGCTTGCATTGCACAAATCGGATCAACTTCAGTGACGCGAACGATCATGCCTTCCTGACGTAATGATTGAGCAGAACCTTTACCTACGTCACCGTAACCGATCACCAGCGCACGACGACCAGAAAGCAACATATCCGTTGCACGTTTAATCGCATCATTTAATGAATGGCGGCAACCGTATTTGTTGTCATTTTTAGATTTCGTGATTGAATCATTGACGTTGATTGCAGGAACTTTAAGCGAACCATCTTTCCACATTTCAAGTAGACGTTGTACGCCTGTGGTGGTTTCTTCGGTAATGCCGTGAATCTTTTCTAAAAGCGCAGGGTATTTTTCATGAACAAGTGCAGTTAAATCACCGCCATCGTCCAAGATCATGTTGGCATCCCACGGTTTGCCATTGACATTGATCTGTTGTTCTAAACACCACACATATTCTTCTTCAGTTTCACCTTTCCAAGCGAAAACGGGAACACCACTTGCAGCGATTGCAGCGGCAGCATGGTCTTGAGTAGAGAAGATGTTACAAGATGTCCAACGAACTTCAGCGCCAAGCTCAACCAAAGTTTCAATCAAAACCGCAGTTTGGATTGTCATGTGGATACAACCCAAGATTTTTGCGCCAGCAAGAGGTTTTGCTGCTGAATAACGTTTACGTAAACCGATCAAAGCTGGCATTTCTGCTTCAGCAAGTTTAATCTCTTTACGACCGTAGTCCGCTAGGGAAATATCAGCAACTTTATAATCTGTAAATGAAGCATTAACCGCGTTCATCACGATCTCCTTTTTTTAAAAACAAATATTGATCATTCAGTTCGCGGATGCCGTTATTCTGTGAAGCGTGATTACTGAGTTTTCAGCTGCTTCAGACGTCGAGCCTAGCGATTTCACATGATTATTTTTAAAAATCAGCTTGTGAAAAAGTCGCAGCATCCCTCGACTGGTGGCGCTATTGTACTGATAAATTGTTACAGTGCCAACGCTGTTTTGTGTATGATTCGAATAAATGTAATGCGAGTTCAACGTGATGGCGCTAGAAATTCCAGAGTCCTTAGTCAACCTTGAAGCCAACTGTGGCATTTTTGCACTGTGGATGTTATTTCAACATCATGGCGTTGAAATCGATATTTCGGAATTGATACAGGCTACTCAACATGATCAAGAATATGGCACATTTACCGTCGCTTTAGCGGTTGCATTAAAAAAATTTGGTTTTGATGTGTCTTTCTATACAGATAATGATCCTTATATCGATGACAGTGAACGTTTAATTTATCAACAAGCCCAAGCTTTAAATATACCTATACTTTCGGCGCTCACTTATTCCGAAATTCAAGGGGCAATTGAAAATGGACAGATGGTCATTGTTTCTTATGACACTTTGGATGGTGTAGGCAATCAGTCCTTAGTTTATTCAATGGATGAGCAGGAAATTTGTTTCTTTGACAGTTTTGATCCGATGCCAGCTTTTTTATTCGAACAGCAACGTGATGCAGAGGGAATTTGTAGACAAGTAATTTTAATTAATGATCAAGAGCTAAAGTTAATGCAATCTACAAAATTCAGTTAGAGTTAGAAGAGACAAACACAGAATTTTTGAAATATGGTATGTCAATCAAAAGCAGAAGATTTCTTTTTAAGTTCCTTTTACTTTACCTTAATGAGCAAAAATAAACGGATCAAATAATGCTAAAAGAAGTTTCATAATGTAGATAATTTAAATAAAGTAGAGAGATCATCATAATGATTAAAAAAATAACATGTCTTGCTTTGATTGGTATTTTTACTGTTCCTATTTTATATGCAAATGATTCAACGGGATATGTTGCAACAGGTGGAGTCGCTTATATTAAAAATCCGAACATCAGTATGCAAAAAGAAAATCTATTTATCAGTAAAAAACAAATTCGTGTTGAATATGAGTTTAAAAATCTAACGTCTCATAATATTCAGGAAAACATTTTATTTCCTTTGCCTAAAGTTGGGAATTCACGTGAAAGTGATTTTGCTGATACAGATGCTTTTATTAACAGTTTTAAAGTAAAAGTCAATCAAAGACCTATCGATGCATCTGTACATGTGCGAGCTTTTTTGCCCGCGTTGAACCAAAAAGGTGAGATAGATTGGACGAAAGATTCGATTGATGTGACTCAAGAATTAAAAAAATGTGGCTTGAGCGATCAAGAGTTGATGAATCCGTGGACACAGAAAATCAGTGATGAGGTGTTAAATCAACGTATTTTCCGCTGCGAACAGCCTAAAGTGCAAAAACTAATTAAACCCTATCATCCAGAGGATTCTATTTATTGGGAGGCACAAGTTATTTATAGCTGGCAACAAATCTTTAAAGCCAATACTGTGACGCATGTTGTGCATCAATATCGGCCTTTGGTCGGTGGTTCGGTCTATCTTGATGATGGAATAGCAAAAGATCACTGTGTCAACCAGAGCTTTAAAAATGCACTCAACAAAATGCCAAATAAAAATCCACCTTATATGGGGTTGAGTTATATTTTAAAAACGGGAGCAAACTGGGCGAAATCGATTGGTAATTTTAACATGATCATTGAGCGAGATAAAAATGAATTGATTTCACTCTGCTGGAAAGGAAATATACAAAAAATAAATGCAACTCAATTCAAAATCTCAGAGAAAAATTTTAAACCGACAGAGGATGTAAATATTATTTTTGTGCCATTATTAAGATGAGAAAATAATATTATTCATTCAAAATGAAAATTTTAGAAGAAATAGAATAGACTTCTTTCATCATTGTTTAAACTCTGTTTATTTTTTTCCATAGGGAAAAATAATAAGAACTTATGCAAGAAGCCTAATATATCTTTAAAATCACTTTATTGTAAAAATAGACTAAATCAATAGAATTTAAGAGACAGCCAGATCAAATACAAAGTTAATACAGAACTTGGCTAAAAATAGTGATGGATATGATCATACTAATAGGCTCATAAATAACATATTTCAGATAATAAATCCGAAGAGGAACTCATGAGTAAAATTACTTCAAAATTTGATAAGGTTCTCAATACATCACAATTCCATGGAAAGATGGTTCACGAACCAGACTCGAGTACGGAAACTTATCAAAACTCAGCTGATATCACGACACCACCAGCCGACTATATCGGTAATTATCAAAGAAATCGCGGTATTGGTTCTGACCAATATCAAAACAGTAAAATTTATATTGTTGGGAGTGGTATCGCGGGTTTATCAGCAGCTTATTATTTCATTCGCGACGCACAAATACCCGCATCCAATATCATTTTCATAGAACAACTCCATGTTGATGGCGGTTCATTGGATGGTGCAGGTAATGCCCAAGATGGCTTCCTGATTCGTGGTGGTCGCGAGATGGAATTTGCCTATGAAAATATCTGGAACATTTTTCAGGACATTCCTGCATTAGAGTTGCCAGAACCTTTTAGTGTGCTGGATGAATATCGTTTACTCAACGATAATGATCCCAACTTTTCCAAAGCACGATTGATCCATCAACAAGGTCAGGTACAGGATTTTAATAAGTTTGGTTTATCTAAGAAAGATCAACTTGCGATTGTCAAATTACTTCTCACCAAAAAAGAAGATCTGGACAATACCAGTATTGAAGAATATTTCAGTAGCGAATTTTTAGCATCGAACTTTTGGACTTTATGGCGAACCATGTTTGCTTTTGAAAACTGGCACAGCCTACTCGAATGCAAACTTTATATGCATCGTTTTTTACATCAACTTGATGGTTTTAAAGATATGACGGCGCTAGTATTTCCAAAATACAATCAGCACGATACCTTTGTTAAAACCTTAGGGCAATATTTAAAGAAAAAGGGCGTTACTCTTCAGTTGAATACTTTGGTTAAAGATGTAGAGATTGAGCAAAAAGGGAAGGAAAGCATCGCAAAATCATTATTAATAGAAAAAGATGGCAAAGAACAAAAAATTGATCTGACTGAAAATGATTTTGTGGTGATTACTACAGGTTCAATGACTGAAGATACTTCGTATGGTAACAATACGACTGCGGCAATGAGTAAAGTGGACAATAGCACGAGTGGTCAAAGTGCAGGCTGGTTACTCTGGAAAAACTTGGCAAAGAAATCTCCAGTATTTGGCAAACCTGAGAAGTTTTGTAGCAACATTGAAAAATCATCTTGGTTGTCCGTTACTTTGACGTGTAAACCGTCAGCTTTTGTTGAAAAACTGAAAGAATACGCGGTTAATGATCCGTACTCTGGTAAAACGGTTACTGGAGGAATTATTACAATTACAGATTCAAACTGGTTGATGAGCTTTACCTGTAACCGTCAGCCGCATTTCCCCGAGCAGCCCGATGATGTATTAGTGCTTTGGGTATATGCCTTATTTATGGATAAACAAGGCAACTATGTTAAAAAGACCATGCCAGAATGCACAGGTAATGAAATACTGGCAGAGTTGTGTTATCACTTGGGAATTGTTGATCAACTAGACAATGTTATTGAAAACACCATCACCCGCATTTCCTTTATGCCATATATTACTTCAATGTTTATGCCACGTGCTAAAGGCGATCGTCCACGTGTAGTGCCTGAAGGATATAAAAATTTGGCCGTGGTAGGGCAGTTTGTAGAAACCAATAATGATGTCGTTTTTACTATTGAAAGTTCAGCTCGAACAGGACGTTTAGCTGTTTATAAACTTCTTAATATTGATAAACAAGTGCCAGATCTTTCGCCTTTGCAATATGACATTCGTCACCTAATTAAAGGTGCAAAAACCTTAAATGACGGTGGGCCATTTCCAGGTGAACGTTTACTCAGACATGTGTTGAAAGGCACTTATTATGAACATATTTTGCCAAAAGATGCAGCGCAACCAGAAACCGAATCATTTTTATCTGAACAGTTTGGACATTTTAAAGACTGGATCAGTTCTATAAAAGAAAAAGCGAAATAGATCAGAAAAAACAAGACCCTAATTAGGGTCTTGTTTTTTTATAGGAGAAAAAGCTAATCAATATCTGGATGCTGTTTGGCAAGATGATCTCGTTTTTCCTGTAATTCTTCAATTTTTTGATCAATCTGCTCAATCTTCTGTTCTATATTTTCGTGATATTGTTCCAATAATTCTTCCGCTTCTTCGCAATCAGCTGCCATTGGTGTTGCACCTTTAAGAGGTAAATTGGCTGTTTCTTTCAGGTAAAATGCGGTCATAATTCCAAATACGCCGCATAACATTAAATAGTAAGCTGGAACCATAATATTTTGCGTAGTTTCAACCAACGTGGCGGTAACGGTTGGTGTTAACCCTGCGATGACTACTGAAATATTAAACGCAATGGCAAGCGCACTATAACGAATCTCAGTGGGAAATAGGGCAGGCAATGTAGATGCCATCACACCAATTAGCATATTGAGCGAAAGTGCCAAAATTAAAAGGCCTAGAAAAATTAAGTAGACATTATTGGTATCAAGTAAAAGAAAGGCAGGATAAGAAAATAAAACCAGTGCAATACTGCCTGCAAATATAAAAGGACGACGGCCAATTTTGTCACTAAACATCCCAACAAAGGGTTGAACAAAAAGCATTCCGACCATAACGGCAATAATGATCAATACCCCATGATCTTCTGAATAGCCTAAGTTATGCGAAAAATAACTGGGTAAATAAGTAAGCAGCATGTAATAGGTGACATTAGTACAAATGACCAGACCAACACAGACCAATAAACTACGCTTATGTTCGCTCAATATTTGCTTGAAACCAATTTTTTTAGGTTTTTTTGAATCTGATTGATTTTCAGTATGTGCTTGAAAGGTAGGGGTTTCATCAAGAGAGTGACGTAAATACAGACCTATTAAGCCCAAAGGTAAAGCCAGATAAAAGGGAATTCTCCAACCCCATTCCATAAAGGCAGTTTCACCCACAGAAAAACTGATTAAGGAAACAACCCCTGCACCCACCACGAAACCTAAGATTGAACCAAAATCGAGCCAACTTCCCATGAAGCCGCGTTTCCGATCGGGAGAATATTCGGCTACAAAAATGGCAGCCCCTGCATACTCCCCCCCAACCGAGAAACCTTGCGCAATTTTGACAATCAACAATAAGATCGGTGCCCAAATCCCAATACTTTCATAAGATGGAATCAAACCGATACCAAATGTACTTACAGACATGATAATAATGGTAATGGCTAAAACTTTTTGTCGTCCGTACTTATCACCTAAGCGACCAAAGAATATTCCTCCTAACGGTCTAAAAATAAAAGGAATAGAGAAAGTTGCAAGCGCAGCAATCATCTGCACACTGGGGGACGAATTGGGAAAAAATACTTTACCCAGTACATAGGCAACATAGCCATATACACCAAAATCGAACCATTCAATTGCATTACCAAGTGCGGCAGCCTTAATCGCTTTTTTGGTTTTTTCATAATCAACAATTTCAACGTCATCTATTTCAAGAGGTTTTATTTTTCTTTTGGACATAGTGGATTATTTCCTGAGTAATCACAATTTGATGTAGTTTTACGAGCTTTAGCAATTCAACTGCAATTTACGTTAACAATTCATAAAGATCATCTTTTCAATATCACGTTAGAAATACACAAAACCATAAGAGTTGTATGTGTATTTTTTTAAATGATTAAATATCAGAAAATTATAATTTTAGAATGATCTTTAAATTTATGTGTTGCGTGATGATGAAGAAAATGTGTGCCTATGATGTAAATATGTAATTTGATGCGAAAATTTAAATAATAGCGCTCAATTTTAGAAATATAAAATAGGAATTATTCTAAAGCACCATAAATAGCAAAAAAGTGTCGCAATATGTCAGTTCTTATTTTTTGTTGTAAATAAATATTCTTTAATTAAAATTTTTTTAAAAAAATTGGTATATATATACATTATTTTATGAATAAAATATGGTTAGAATCATGTGGTTGACGTACCGTTGGATAGGCGGCTTAGCAATAAGCAATTCGTTTTATCATTGAATAGAAAGCCCTAATGACCATGCCATATATAAAAACGGATGAAGCAATATTACTTGAACGCAGCAAGCGATATGTTCATCGTATTTTTTTAATGCGGCAAACGGGAACTATTCTGTGTTTTCTATCCATTTCTTCAGTTCTTCATTATTTAAATTACTCTTTATTTGTATATATCTTACTGGGTATTAATGCCTTTGTTTGGCCCACAGTGGCTTATGTGTATGCTAAAAGCAAACAAGATGCAGTGAAAACCACAAATATGAGTTTAGTGGTCGATGCTGCTTTAGGGGGAATTTGGGTTGCCGTGATGTGGATTAGTCCTTTTCCATCATTAATTATGGTCGCGATTTTAATTTCAGATCGTTATGCCGCAGGCGGATGGGTCATTTTAAAACCCTCTCTGATTGCTATGCTAGTCAGTTGTTTGGTCATGTGGGTATTGTTAGGTTTTCATGTGAATGTCGATTTTGATAGTCGCATTGTCTGGTGTTCACTACCTTTGGCAACGCTCTATATCATGTTTTTAAGCGTCTTAACCCGAAACCTTGCTGTGCAGTTAATCCATAAAAATCGAGAATTTGAGCGTATTGCCCTAATGGATCCGCGTTTACATATTCCTAACCGCCGTTTGTTTGAGCAGCGCCTTTCTTCAATTTTTATCCAGACTCAGAGAAATGGAACGCATGCACATTTGATGTTGCTAGATGTCGATGACTTTAAATACATTAACGACACTTATGGACATGAGGCAGGGGATTACTTTTTAGGCGAAATTTCCAGTATTTTAAGGCATTTTATTGGCCCTAAAGATACCCCAGCTCGTTTTGGTGGTGATGAACTTGCCGTTATTGTGGTAGATCGAAGCAACGATGAAATTTTAATACTTGCTGAAAATATTGCAGCATATATCAAGAATATCCGATTACAAAGTGATGAGCATTTTTCTGCAAGTATTAGCATCGGAATTGCATCTGTAGAGACTGCACAAACAGTCTCTGAATGGTTTGGTCTGGCAGATAAAGCGCTTTATTATGTCAAACGCAATGGTCGAGATGGAATCCAGATTTATTAGCAATAAACATATGTATTCGTAAATCTGATTTAAGTTTGATTATTTTGATATTCCTGAATCACTTCTAAGGCTGCGCGAAATGCTTCTTGGGCTGCTGGCGCACCGCAATAAGGCAAACTATGCAACAGTGTTTCTTGTATTTCCTCAATGCTGCAACCATTATTTAATGCGCCGCGTACATGGCCTTTTAGTTCTGTAGGTGCTTTAAGTGCGGTTAACATGGCAAGGGTAATCAGTGAGCGATACTTACGAGGTAGTACACCTTCACGTTGCCATGTAGATCCCCAAGCATGTTCATTAATCCAGTTTTGCAGGGGGGCTGTGAACGGTACGGTATTGTCCTGAGCACGTTTAACAAATGATTCGCCCATCACTTCAGTTCGAACTTTTAAACCATTTTCATAATCTTGTTGTGACATCATCTTTCCTATAATTTGCAAAAAATAAAAGCGTCCGTAAACGCTTTTATCACATTATCAAAGTGGCTTAAAGACTCAAATTAATCCAGAGTTGCTTCACCTGTAATAGGCATATGTGGATTTTCAAGCTCAAGATCATGATTGAGTTCCATGTCAAAAATATCAGTGAGCATACTGTCATAACGTTTAGCGTTATAAACGATCAAACTTTGAGCTTCTGCTTCAGTTATAAAGTTCGTCGCAACAGCATCTGTAATATGCTCTTCAAAAGTTAAACCTTTAAACTGATCCTTAGATTCTGCTTTTTTGAATTTATGCCAAAGTGGTTCAATTTGTAATAGCATTTGAAATGCTGATTCCATACGACCTGTGACATCGTTGGCATCCTGAGAATAATACACATGTTTTTTCAGTTGCTCACGGAATGGATTTTCCTGCATGATCAGTTCTGCAACTTGTTGTTTGAGTTCATCGCTTGGTTTAGCAAGAGGTCGTCCAAGTGGGAAACAAACAAACTTAACCAGTGCTGCACCCAGCTTGATTGGGAAATTTTCAAACAAGCCATAAAATGCTTCTTGCACCTGATAAAGCGATTTCTCTAGGGCTAATTTTGCATGTAATTGCTCTGCTTCAGATTTGGCACCGTTGGCATAAAATTTTAAAATAGAAGAGGCAATAAACAGATAAGCATGAATATCTGCTAAACGCCCAGATAACATTTCTTTGCGTTTGATATCACCTGCTAGTAAACCCAATGACATATCAGCGGTTAAAGCCAAGTTGGCACTGAGGCGGTTGATGATTTTATAATAAGGCTGAGTAAAATCATCTGAAATCACAGGCGCGTCATTTGAACCACCAGTAAAACCGTAGGCAAATGAACGTGCTCCACGATTAAAGGTATAACCTAAGTGTTTAAATAAAATTTCGTGAAATTGTTTGAGTGCGCTTGGTTTATCATCGGATTGCAATAATTGCAATTCTTCAAATAAATAAGGATGACAGCGCATAGAACCTTGACCAAAAATCATCAATGAGCGGGTCAGGATATTTGCACCTTCAACTGTAATTGCGACAGGAATTGCCTGATAAGACAGTGCTAAGAAGTTACGTGGTCCAAGCTGAATTGCACGTCCTCCTACAACATCCATCCCATGATTCACGACTTTACGCATTGTCTCGGTGGCATAATATTTGGCCATCGCGGTCATCACCGCAGGTGTGCCACCTTGATTCAATCCACAGGTGACCAAATAGCGAAATGACTCTAACATGTAAGCATCACTGGCGATGTCACTGGTCGCTTCCTGTACGCCTTCAAATTTACCGACAGGAAGTTTGAATTGTTCACGAACTTTGGCAAATGCACCCACAGTTAAATAAGACATTTCTCCAGCGGCAGTTGACAATGCAGGCAGAGAAATACCACGCCCCACACCTAAACATTCCATCAACATGCGCCAGCCTTTACCTGCATTTTTCGGGCCGCCAATAATGTAGTCAATTGGAATAAATACATCCCGACCTTCTACTGTTCCATTCATGAATGGAGAGCCTGGATAATGTCTTGGGCCAACCTCAACGCCTTCATGATTTGCAGGAATCAAGGCGCAAGTAATACCGTATTCTGTTTTAGATGTATCACCAAGTAAACCATCAGGGTCATAGAGTTTAAAAGCTAAACCCACCACAGTTGCTATTGGAGCAAGGGTAATCCAACGTTTCGAGAAGTTCATGCGTAAACCAAGCACTTCTTCACCTTCAAATTCGCCGTAACACACCACGCCTGTATCTGGAATTGCACCTGCATCAGAACCAGCTTCTGGACTAGTCAAACCAAAACATGGAATTTCAGTGCCGGCAGCTAAACCCGGCAAATAACGCTGCTTCTGTTCATCTGTCCCATAATGCATGAGTAACTCACCCGGCCCCAAAGAGTTAGGAACCATACAACTCACGGCTGTGGTCAGTGAGCGCGAGGCGATTTTACTCATGATGCGACTTTGCGCGAAAGAACTAAACTCTTTGCCGCCATAAGATTTTGGAATAATCAGGCTTAAAAAGCCTTTATCTTTAATAAACTGCCATACATGTTCAGGTAGGTCTTTGGTTTGATGATGAATTTCCCATTCATCTAACATGCTACATAACTGTTCAGCTTCGTTGTCAATAAAAGCTTGTTCTTCTTCTGATAACTGAGGAAATGGATACGCGTTAAAAGTATCCCAGTTGGGCGCTCCCATAAATAGCTCTTTTTCCCACCAGCTTGTACCTGCTTCAAGCGCTTCCTGCTCAGTGGTACTAATACTAGGCATAGAATTGCCTAAGCTACTAAATGCGGGTTTCGTAATCAAATTAAAACGGAGAGGATCAATTAAGACCACTAAACTGAGAAGGATTAGAGGGATACCTAATAATAGTGACCAAGCTGTAAAAATAAATGCGGAAGCAATCGCCACAACAATAGTCACGATACTACCCACAGTTCTGGATAGGCTAAAATAGAAAACAGCCCAAATGGCAAAAAGCTGTACCAAAATAGCAACGATAAACAGGAAAAAAGTCATACTTACTCCTTGGGTAGTTGCATTTTATATCAAATCAATGCGTTAAAAGTGATGGAAAAGTTCTTAACTTTTTGACTTAAATCAATGATGTATCAGTATCTATACAAGAGAAATCTTTATAAAATGAATAGCTTAATTTCCCTGTTTTTTGATAAAGCTAAAAAGTTGTTTTTTGTTCTTCTTATAAATAGTTTATTTTTTCTATTTTTCGCATAACAGTTAGGTTATTGATTTGTCACAAAAGGTTATTGAAAAATAAAATCTATATTTCGATGTATGCGCGTAAAAATGATTCAAAGTCATACAATTCAAAATACGTAAATTTTGTGATGTTTCAATTAAATTTAATGTATAGGCTTATTTTTAGAAATTCTTTTTATTTTTCCCTAGGGGAGAAAAGTAAAAAGATTAAATAAGGATAAAGAAGTCTCATATAACATCTTGCCCGTTACTAAAAGTGATGAAATAGCATGGATAAGTTGTTATACATGAATCAGTGATGTTGGATAGATCTGAAGACATTGAATTGTTATTTGTCTCTTTGAGGTTATGTTTTATCATTGAAGTTAAGCACTTATTTTATCAAATAAGTGCTTAACATTTTTACTGAACTTTTTTGAAAATAAAGTCATTAATTTTATGACCTGATTCTAAACCACGACGTTCAAATTTAGTTTGAGGTCTCCAATCTGGACGTGGATAACTATTGCCTTTACCCGCCAGATTTTCAAGATTTTCTCTATGATCTAAAACTTCCAGCATCCACTCAGCATAAGGTTCCCAGTCAGTTGCGGCATGAAATGTACCGCCAATTTCGAGCTTTTGTTCCACCAGTTGCATACGTTCATGGATAACGAAACGACGTTTGAAATGGCGCTTTTTTTGCCACGGATCTGGGAAATAAAGCTGAACACAATTAATACTATCATCTGGCATTTCACGAAGGACTTGAATCGCGTCGGCATCCAGTACACAAAGATTTGTGAGTCCCGCCATACCTGCTTCATAGACGCATTGTGCAATACCTGGTACATGCACCTCAATACCCACATAATTACGTTCAGGATTGGCTTTAGCCATGAGAACTAATGAACGCCCCATTCCAAAACCGATTTCAACAGTCAATGGACGTTCAGGGTGTTCAAAATGCTGACGTAAATCCCCCACTGGATATTCCAAAATTAAATGCTGATATTGTTCTAATGCGGTACGTTGTGATGTATTTAAGGGCGCAGAACGGCGCATAAACGTCACAATTTCACGATGCTCAGGCAAATTATCCAGTTCAGTAATTTGCACTTCTAACTGATCAGTCGACATAATTTGGGTAGGACTCAAAAATCTGAATGCCGTATTTTAAAGGCTTAATAGTTGAAGTCAAACCTAATCTGGCAATTACTGTCTGGTAAATCAAAACTTTTAAAGCTTGACCCGAATCAGGGTTTGTCCCATTTCTGAATGTATTTCAAATGTTCCGCCTATACGATTGACCCTAACTTGCATACTTTGTAAGCCGACATGTAAACCTTGTTGGACTGAACTTGGGTCAAATCCAACACCATTATCTTCAATTTCAAGGATTAGTTGTTGATACTCCTGAAATAAACTGACTTTAACCAACGTAGCATGGCTATGTTTAATGATATTAGTTAAAGCCTCTTCTACCACGCGAGCAAGCGTCAAGCACTGTAAAGCAGTCGGCTCTTTTAGCCATTGTTCTGCTAACTTCCAATTAGATTCAATTTCAAGTTCCTCAAAAAGTTGTACAAAACGTCGTCGTATCGAGGAAGCCCAAATCACTGGAGTTTCTGGTACTTTTGCGCCAATTGTAGAGCCACTATCAATCACTTGACGTAGATCATTACGTAATAGTTTTAAAATGGATAAAACATGCTGCTTATCAATCTTGTCTTGTTTATCCACTAAAATCATAGAACGTACCAAAGACCCACCCAAACCATCATGCAGTTCATGAGATAAATTGAGTCGTTCTTGTAGACGCATATTTTCGATTTCAAGTTGATGTTTTTTATCTAAAGAGTTTTTTAAATCGGCGCTCACTCGCTCTACGCTTTGTGTCAATGTTTGATTAAATTCTTCAATATGATTAACGTTTTGTGCGATCCGCCAAGCTAATATCATAGAAATCGCTAAAGCAGTTAACGGTGCTGCAAAAGGGGTAATATAAGTATGTTCAGTATTTTGGGTCAAAATCAGATAAACGTCATGCACATTGATCCCAATAAAACCAAGTAAAATTAGGGCAAGGAAACGGATATCTGCTTTAGGGGTTTTATAAGCAATCCATTGATAGAAAAAACAACATCCTAAAAATACAATGACCGCAAATAAAAATAAGCTAAACAAAACGAGTCCTAAATACGCAGGTGAAACAATAAATAAAACGATGACGCCGATTAAGCCTATCAGCCATAATATTTTTTCAGTCTTGTTATATTTTTTTCCAGCAAATCGCCATGTGTAAATCGTAAAAGAAATTACATAGCCCACCAGAAACAACATATTAATTCTGGCAAGTTGCAAAGTATGAAAAAATGGATAAGTCTCCGTTGTTAAAATATTGCTGATAAAAAGTCCCCATAGCAAAGAAGCCAAAGCAAACCAACCAAAGGTTGAGTCTTTTCTACGCAGTAGCCAAACTAGAAAAGCAATAGCACCAAGCGTTAGGGAAATAACTAAATTAATAAAATACAGCGTGCGATGTTCAAATACATATTTTGAATTTTGTTCAATAATGGCATGTGGCGTACCAATATAAACGTTGCCTAACCCGGGACTTTGTGTAGCGACTCCTATCACCCGAATGAGGATTTCGTTTTGACCTCGTTTGAGCTCAGAATTAGGTAATACCCAGTAACGTGGCATATTCCAACTACGACTTAAAGGTTCGACTAAATTTTTATCGCGCCAAATTAAATGTTGGTTTAAATAGACTTCTCCTGCCATATTGATGCTGTCAATATTTAAGGCAAGTGGTTCAGTCTGAGAAGTTTGACAGGCTTTTGACCATAAAATGCGATACCAAACTATACCAGAATAATTTTTCCAACGATTTTCCCAAAAATCAGGTAATTTTACATTTTGCCAATTTTTTAGTTGATTGATATTTTTAGTTTGGATGTTGGGTGAAGTTTGAATCGCTTGAATTGTGCTAATTTTTACCTGACAGTTATGATCTTTGGGAATCAACACCAATTCATCAAGGGAAGAGGCGGCATAAAGCGGTGAATGGCTACTAACTAAAATCAATACAAAGCAAATAAAAAACAATCTTAATCGAGTAAACCAAGTGATCTTGCAGTATCGACTGCTTTGATGCGTGTACATACTGCAAGTTTCCGATAAATGTGCTTGATATGAGACTCAACGGTATAACGTGACAAATTGATCTGGCTGGCAATTTCTTTATTACTTAAACCTTGGGCAACCAGTAATAATATTTCATGTTCACGTTTGGAAAGTAAAGCGTCATCTATCTCATTTTCAATATTTTTTTTCTCAGCTTGCTCATGAGATAAAGGAAGTTGTTTTAAAATTTGACGAGCGATAAAAGGATCGATAGGCGCTCCTCCGCGCAAAATACTGCGGATAGATAATGCAACTTCAATATCATCGCGTTCTTTTAGAACATAACCCGTTGCTCCAGCCATTAGGGCATTCAAAATAGCATCCTCAGTGCTCCATGCTGAGATCACTAAAATCGCGATGGTGGGATCATATATTTTTAGTTGTTTGATAAACTCTATACCATTGCCATCAGGTAAACCCAAATCAACCAGAGCCAAAGATGCAGAATGTTGTTTCAGTCGCTCATGAGCCTGAGCGAGCGTTTGGGCAAAAATAAGATTTTCTGGTAAGTAGCCAATCCCTAATAATATTTCTTTTAGTCGTTTTTGTATCAGTGGTTCATCCTCAACCACAATCACAGGAACAGGTAAAACCAAGTCTGGGTCCAGCATTACATTACTCAAAAGCTTCATATCTTCCCCTAATTTGCCGTTATTTTTTTAGTTTTTATATCCCTGAGATTGGGTATTTTCCGATGAGTAACCAAAATATCACTAATTTCAGGGATATCGCAAAACTTGTGATCATGATCAAATAATAAGTACATAAATTTTAATCATAAAATAAGCGGTGGGGATGGACATATGAACAAGATTTTTAAACTAATCTGGAATAAATCACTGGGGCAAATGGTGGTGGTTTCGGAAAATGCCAAAAGTGTGGGGAAAAAAGAGAGTAGTACTGGGTCGGTGGTCAGTACGGAAACTTTAAATTTAGATACAAATAAATCTCGGATACTTGGTTTGCAAACTCTGGTTTTGAGTATTGCAACGATTATGGGGACAGATGCTTGGGCAGGGAATATTGTTCAAGGTGTAAGTTGTACCAGTGGTAATGCTCCAAGTATAACCTTAACTACGGATAATCAAGTAAGTTATGGCACTGGTTCAGGATTATGGCCACAATCAGCCTTGAATGTTTTTACTGGTGATAATGCTGTAATAATAGGAGGGGATTGTAATCATTTGACATGGGGTCTTAATAATGCTGTGGCTATAGGAGGAGCTGCTGCATCAATTAATGGTGTGGCTATTGGAACTGAAGCACTTGCTTATCAACAAAATAGTATTGCTTTAGGTTATCAAGCAAAAGCGATGGGTAAAAATAGTATTGCGCTTGGAGCAAATTCTATAGCAGATAGAGCTAACAGTTTTTCGGTTGGAAGTACGACTACGCAACGTCAAATTATTAATGTTGCAACACCAACTCAAGCAACAGATGCAGCTAATAAAGGCTATGTTGATACTGCAATTGCAGCCATTCCAACAGCAGTGGCAAGTGATAACTACGCCCGTAGTTCAACTGATACTGCTTTAGGTGCTGCATCAAGTATAGCCTATAATGCACAAAGTAATGGAACACAACTGACCAGTGTCGGGGGAATTACAGTTACCGCAACAACGACTAATATCGATGACATCACGTCATTTACATTACCTGATGGTACTGTCGTTACAGATGTGAACCAAGTAGCTGCTTTTAAAAATGCTGCCAAAAAAGGCGCTAATATTGCCATCGGTGGTTATAGCTCATCTATTGGATTCTCCAATATCGCTTCTGGTTTCTTAAGTAATGCGATAGGATCTTCTAACAAAGCTTCAGGAAAATATAGTAGCGCGATAGGTGATGGAAATACGGCAACAGGTGAGGCAAGTAATGCAATCGGACGATTTAATTTAGCCGAAGCTAATGGTAGTAGTGCTTTAGGGTATTGGAATACTGCATCTGGGGAATCGAGTAATGCTGTGGGTAATTCAAACATTGCATCAGGCGAGTCTGCTAGCGCTGTAGGTGATTCCAACAGAGCGCAAGGAAAGCAAAGTAGCGCATTCGGCTCTGATAATACTACAAATGGTGAGGCGAGCAGTGCTATTGGTGATTATAATCGGGCAATGGCTAATTTAAGTAGCGCCATTGGTTCTAATAATATTGCATTGGCTGATTCTAGTAGTGCGGTAGGTAGAAGTAACACAGCGTCAGGGGATTCTAGTAGCGCATTTGGTAATTCAAACACTGCATTAGGTAGCTCAAGCAATGCAATAGGATCAAGTAATACTGCAAACGGTATGTTCTCCAACGCAATTGGTAGTCAAAATACTGTAAATGGTGTGTTTAGTACTGGTATCGGTTTTAATAACAATGTTACTCAAGGTGAAAGTGTTGGCTTAGGTATTAGTAATACTGTTTCTGGGAAATGGAGCAATGCAGTCGGTAGTTATAATAAAGCAACAGGCACAGCAAGCTTTGCAGCGGGTTCACAAAACTTGGCAAAAGGTAGTGGTTCAACCGTTCTGGGGGCAGCAAGCGGAATGTACTACGATCCGCAAGATGATAGTACTAAGCTCACCGCCATTAATGGAATACAAGTTCAAGCAACAGATTTAACCACTTCTTCGATAACTCAGATTGGTGATGTGAGTGTTACTTCTGATCAAGCTTTAGATTTTGAAAAAACTCTTCGAAATGGTGGTTCGATCGCATTTGGTGATCGTAGTGCTGCGATTGGTTCACATAATATTGCATTAGGTGGTCAAAGTGCGGCAGTGGGTTATGACAATCAGGCCTTGGGTGTAAATAGCACAAGTCTAGGTACTTTAAACAAGGCAACAGGTGGTGTGTCCACTGCTGTGGGTTCAAATAATACAGCATCCGCTATTTATAGCAGTGTTTTTGGTAGTAGTAGTCAGGCTACAGCCTATGGTTCAACTGCGATAGGTCATGATTCTTTAGCCGATGAAGCGAATACGATTTCCGTTGGACGTAGTGGTGCAGAAAAACGGATTACCAATGTTGCAACACCAACTCAAGCAACAGATGCTGCTAATAAAGGCTATGTAGATACTGGTTTGGCTGCTAAAACCGATAAAACTGTATTTGATACATTAAATAGTAAAGTCAATGATGCAACGACAGGTTTAGATACGAAGGCATCAATGAATGCATTAACGACAGGTTTGTCTAATACATTAACTGATGCCAAAAGTTATGCAGATCAGAAGGATTTGGTTTTAGATGGCAAGATTACGACTAATGCAAATGAAATTGCTGCCTTACAGACAGGTCTGGGCAACATCTCAACTAATGCGGTGGTTTATGACAATGCCGCAAAAGAAACAATTACTTTAGCTGGTCAGAGTGGAACAAAACTGACCAATTTACAAGCAGGTGATATCAGTTCAAGCAGTTCTAAAGATGCAGTTACAGGTGGTCAGCTTTATACGACCAATCAAAATATCAATACACTATCAACGCAGTTTAATAGTAGCGCAAATCAATTAGCTTCTGTATTAGGTGGCGGAGCAGGATTCAATAATGGCGTATTTACATTACCGACCTTTACGATTCAGGGCACAAGCTATTCTAATATTGGTGCAACCTTTGGTGCTGTGAATAATGAATTAACCGCGTTAAAAGGTTCTGTGAGCAATTTAAAAAATTATGTTGACCAGCAAGATGCCAAAACTTTATCTGATGCAAATACCTACACGGATACACAAAGCTCAGGCACACTGGCAAATGCAAAATCTTATATTGACCAACAAGATGCAAAAAATCTAAACGATGCAAAATCTTATACAGATCAACAAACCTCACAATCTTTAAATGACTCAAAAAGTTACACCGATCAACAAACCACAACTGCATTGAATGATGCCAAAACTTATACCGACCAACAAACAACATCAACTTTAAATACGGCTAAATCCTATACTGATCAAAAAGTAGCAGATGCAGGACAATATATCAGTATTGGAGGAAATGGCGCTGGTGCAACTACAAGTTCAAATGCAACTGGCAAAAACTCAACAGCAATAGGACCAAACACTGTGGTTACAGGAAATAACTCAACCGCTGTGGGTGTGAGTAATACTGTTTCTGGTAATGGATCAGGTGCATTTGGAGATCCAAATACAGTCAGTGGTAACGGCAGTTATGTGGTTGGTAATGATAATACTGTCAACGGGGATAATACCTTTGTGTTAGGTAATAACGTTAATACTGAAGCTAAAAATGCGGTGGTATTGGGTAATGACTCAACTTCAGATCGAGACAATACAGTTTCCGTTGGTTCAAGCACAAATCAGCGACAGGTTACTCATGTTGCAGCAGGTACGGCAGACACAGATGCTGTTAATGTTGCGCAAATGAACAAATCAAGTTCAGACACGCTTTCAAGCGCAAACAGCTATACAGATACTCGTTTTGCAGGTTTGGAAAGTACATTTAAAGATTATAGCTTGCAAACAGAACGCCGTTTTCAGGAGGTTGATAAACGTTTTGACCGTCAGGGGGCGATGAGTGCAGCGATGATGAATATGGCAACCAGTACAGCTGGTTTGCGTGGGCAGAACCGCATTGGGGTTGGTGCTGGTTTGCAAGGTGCGGAACAAGCTGTTGCAGTAGGCTATCAACGTATGATTAATGAAAATACCAGTTTGAGTATCAGCGGAGCACTCAGTAAAGAGGAAAGTTCGGGCGGTGTCGGTGTTGGTTTTAGTTGGTAAAGCAATGTTTTAAGCAGTATGAAAAACCAGTCTACAGTGACTGGTTTTTATTTAATATTAAATCGTCAAAAAATTGAAAATCTCGTAAAAATCACCAATTTCAGGGATGTTTTTAACTAAAAAAGCACTATACATTGAATTTAAGTTTTAACGTTAGTTAGAACTTAAATCTTTGTAACGCTAGAGGGAGAAATGTCACTTTATAATTATGATAACATTCTAATAACAGCATTATTTTAGACCAGTCTATTCCGCCAATATGACTGGTTTTCCTTTTTATTTTAGTAAATTTTAGAAAGTTCATTTTTTCGTCATACACTTGAGTAAACATAAAAGACAACGTTTTTGACTTGAAAAAGTTAGTCTTTTACACAATAGTTTAATGGTATGTATTTTTAGGTTACGACGTTTTTAAAATTTAAAACGTCTAGGGCTTGAAAGTTTGAGTAAAGCGCTTTAAAACAGTGAAGAGAGCTATAACAAGGATTATTTATGAAGTTGTATTATTCACCTGGTGCATGTTCATTGGCTGCACATATTCTTTTGAATGAAATTAATGTTGATTTTGATCTGGAAAAGGTTGATTTAAAGACACATAAAACAGAAAAAGGCGCTGACTATTACGAGATCAATCCAAAAGGTTATGTGCCTGCACTTGAAATTACACCAGGATTGGTTCTCACTGAAAACGTTGCCGTGCTTCCTTTTATTGCGCAGCATGACCCAGCTCAGAATTTGATTCCACCATCAGGTCTAGGTCGTGCCAAAGTTTTGGAATGGTTAGGATACCTAAACTCAGAATTGCATGATGCTTATGCAGTATTCTTTGGTGGTGCATTAGATAACGAAGCAAAAGAAAAAGCTTATGCTGAAGTTGACCGATTATTGACTTATATCGATAAAGCCATCGCTGAGTCAGACCATGAATATCTAGTAGATGATGGCTTTGGGCCAGCCGATGCTTATTTATTCGTGCTTACAAACTGGTCAAATAGCATTGAACACGATTTAAGCCCTTATACCAATATTGTTGCTTTACGCAATAAAGTGGCTGAACGTCAATCAGTCAGTATTGCCATGCGTGATGAAGGTTTAATTGCTTAACTCTCTGATCGCATTTAACAAAAAGGCCTCAATGTGATTGAGGCTTTTTTTATTGAAATTCAGGTGGTTCTTTGAAATTTATTTGTTCTAACTTCAAATCATAATGCTGTTTTAAAGTGCGCCATTTAGTTTTTATTGGCTGCTGAACATCTTCAAACTCATTTTCACCTGATATTTCTTTTAATTTTCCTGTAGAGAAGTTAATACTGAGTGAGTTTTGTTCACCAGAAGCGCGATGGAAACTCATTTGGTCAAAACCGATTAATTTAAACGCGCGATCTTGGTATCGAAAGCTAAAAGTATTGTGGGTGACATACCATGAACCACAGCTTAACCAGTAATGTAAATTTATTTTTAAAATACCTTTTGAAATAGTTACTCCACCATCTTCTAATGGATCGGCAAGACAAGGGGAGTCTGCATCATTCTCACTTGGCAATTGTTGATTCTTACTGATCAATTGATAGCCTTGAGTTGTTTTAAATAAAACTAATAAGCTTCTAGGATTGATGTTAAGTTTAGGGCTTCCTAAACTATCATTGCTCAGAATATTTTTTGGATTATTCTCTTCAATGACCAGAACAATGTCCTCTAGACCATCACGATTTAAATCTCCTTTGACTGTTTCAAGTATTTTCCAGTGTTTAGGAATAAATTGTTGATATTGTGTTGGATTGGGATTGGCACGAACGCTGGTGGTAAAACTAAAACAACCCAAACTAAAAATAGCAAATATGGCTTTAAGCATATGAAAATACTCTTATTGTTTATTCTTGAAATAAAAAAGGATTCCGAAGAATCCTCTTAAAATACGTCTTAGAGAAATATAGGCCTTATTTAAAGAAATAGCCAGTTTCAGGAGAGCTGGCATTGGCCATGCGTTTACGTGGCATACGTCCAGCTAGATAAGCTTCGCGACCTGCTTCAACGGCTTTTTTCATGGCAGAGGCCATCAATATTGGATGTTGTGCAGCGGCAATAGCGGTATTCATAAGTACGCCATCACAGCCTAACTCCATTGCAATGGCAGCATCACTTGCAGTCCCTACACCTGCGTCAACCAAAACGGGTACTTTGGCATTTTCTTTAATGATCGAAATGGTATGTGGGTTTAAAATCCCTAAGCCTGAACCAATCAAACTGCCTAAAGGCATAATCGCAACACAGCCCATACTTTCCAGTTCTTGTGCGACAATTGGATCATCAGAGGTATACACCATGATCTCAAAACCATCATCAATCAACGTTTGAGCGGCTTTAAGTGTCGCCGTAATATTTGGATATAAGGTTTTTTCATCACCCAAAACTTCAAGTTTGACCAGATTATGACCATCAAGTAATTCACGTGCCAACATGCAGGTACGCACAGCACTCTCTGCATCGAAACAACCCGCAGTGTTGGGTAAAATGGTATATTTTTCAGGCGGAATGACGGAGAGTAAATTTGGCTGATCAGGATGTTGTCCAATATTTACCCGACGAATTGCTACTGTCACGATCTCAGCGCCACTGGCTTGGATCGCTAAATCAGTTTCATTGAGGTCTTTATACTTGCCTGTGCCTACGAGTAGGCGAGATTGAAATGTACGTGAACCGATGATTAAAGGTGAATCTTGCATGGCTTGCTCCGTTTAGCCGCCGCCAACAGCGTGAATAATTTCGATACGATCATGATCTGAAAGGGGAGATTGTTCCAGTTTGCTTTTTGGAACGATTTGCTCGTTTTGTTCAACCGCAAATCGTTTACCTTCAAGTGCCAGTTCCTGAACCAGTTGCAATAAGTTATGGCAAGCGGTTTGTGTCAGCTCACCATTCAAATAAATTTGCATGTGTTTTTCCATTATTTCGCGTATTTTAGGGCATTCCACGCAAGAACTAACCAACCTAAAATCATAAATACTCCGCCAAGTGGAGTAATTAAACCGAGTCCACGCGGTAAGCCCAATGCCATGATATATAAAGAGCCACAGAATAATAAAATACCGATTTGAATCAGAACAAAGGATGCTTTAATTGAAAATTGAGGACTTGTTTTAGACAAAATACCTAGCGCAAGTAAACCTAATGCATGATAGAAAAAATATTGTGTTGCTGTTCCCCACCAGCCCAGTTGTTCTGGTGTAGCAAAAGCCTTGAGGCCGTGAGCGCCGAAGGCCCCCAATATAACAGCCAAAGCAAGATTAACAGCTGCGATTGCGATCCACATAAGCTGAAATACTTAAAAAAAGACCTAAACACCTTAGCATAAATCCTATGCGCTAAAAATACTTAAGACCAATAAAAAGAGGCAGATGCCTCTTTTTAAATCTGGAAAAATCTAACTTGCAGACATGGCGACTTTGATTTTTTCCATCGCATTTTTTTCAAGCTGACGAATACGCTCTGCGGAAACATTGTATTCAGCCGCAAGCTCATGCAAGGTCGATTTGTCATCGTCCAGCCAACGGCGCTGTAAAATATTACGTGAACGATCATCAAGCTGATTCATGGCTTCATATAAAGCAGAGCTACTTTGTTCTTCGTAGTCTTCATTTTCCACTAAACGAGCAGGGTCGTAACGGTTGTCTTCCAAATATAGCGCAGGTGCGACATGAGTTGAATCATCGTCATCATCACCTTGTGCTTCAAATGCAGCATCATAAGCCGTTAAACGACCTTCCATTTCTAGCACTTGCTCAGGAGTGACATTTAAGTCAACGGCAATCGCTTTAGCTTCTTCTAGTGTTAATTTTTTGCTCGACTTTTTCAGACTACGCAAATTAAAAAATAATTTACGTTGTGCTTTCGTTGTGGCAATTTTGACAATACGCCAGTTACGAATCACATATTCGTGAATTTCAGCTTTGATCCAGTGAACGGCAAATGAAACCAAACGCACACCCATATTCGGGTCAAAACGCTTAACCGCTTTCATCAGGCCGAGATTGCCTTCTTGAATCAGGTCACCCTGCGGTAAACCATAACCCGCATAGCTGCGTGCGATGTGGACGACAAATCGCAAATGCGACATCACCAACATTTTCGCCGCATCCAGATCCTGATCATAATAATAACGCTCAGCCAGTTCTTTCTCTTGCTCAGCGGTCAAAATTGGAATTTGATTAACAGTGCTGATGTAAGCACCGAGATTTACACCGGGCGCAGATAAGGACAGGGGCATCAATTGATTGCTGCTGTCACTCATGAGTTCTCCTTATAGGATGATGGTATAACCAATGATTTCATCTTAATGCGAAGCAAGTTCATAATTAAGGAAAATTGGGTAGAGAAATGTAAAATTTTATACACGAGTTAATCTAAATATCAAAACGATATATTTAGGATTCAATCAAATAATGAAATTCGTGCTCAGATACTCTGATGAGCTCACAACTAAGCTGATGTAGTTCGCAATAACGTAATACATCAATTTCACTATGGGGGTCAGAAGATTTCAAAAGCAAAACCTGATGATCTGCCTTTTTTAA
Organism: Acinetobacter sp. FDAARGOS_515; assembly: GCF_003938865.1. Classification (NCBI taxonomy): domain Bacteria; kingdom Pseudomonadati; phylum Pseudomonadota; class Gammaproteobacteria; order Moraxellales; family Moraxellaceae; genus Acinetobacter; species Acinetobacter sp. FDAARGOS_515. The sequence goes on from NZ_RKIX01000003.1 coordinate 2,606,159, forward strand.
ATGACGTTTAAGCATCAGCAGCGGCATTGGGCATGGCTGACCAATTGCATTAATTTCAGTAGCGGGAACGGGATTTGAATCACTCATCCTTAAAAATATTTAGCGACATTTATGAATAATAATTTTATCAAATATTTGCACAAATGTGCAAAAAGTCGTGCGCTATATCCAGCGTAGATTTTATCGGTAATAAAATTTTTGTGAGGGAGTTTAAAAAATAATCAACAATTAATATAGAATTATCTAAAAAATTTCTATTAATTGTCATAAACCCGTGTTAAGCTCGAAGCGTTTTAGGATTAACCAGTATAACAAATCATTGTTTTACTAAACCTATAACAAATGGATGTAACCGGAAATTGTTGATAGTTTTACAGAATGATTACAAGCTTTGAAATAATAACGAATTTTAAACTTGTTTGCTCTGCTGTTTGCAACACCGGAAGGTCCTTTATTTTCACTTCTGAGGATTGACTTATGACAGCTCGCGAACAAGGCGTTGTTAAATGGTTTAACGACACTAAGGGTTTTGGCTTCATTCAACGTAATGGCGGCGACGACGTATTTGTACATTTTCGTGCAATTATGGGTGACGGACATCGTTCGTTACGTGATGGCCAACGCGTTGAGTTTAGCGTTGTGCAAGGACAAAAAGGTTTTCAGGCTGAGAATGTACAGCCTTTAGACTAATCAACATGTTGTCATGTTGAATAACGCCTCAATTTTTTAATTGGGGCGTTTTTGTTTTATACTATCGCTCTCATCAGAGTGATTAACAGTTAGAGCACGAGTATATGGTATCTGGTTTTGAAACCTTGAATCTACATCCGCAACTTAAAAAAGCGATTGATGCATTAGGGTTTAAGCAAATGACCCCAATTCAGCAAAAGGTTTTAACATATACACTGGCAGGGCACGATGCTATTGGTCGCGCGCAGACAGGAACGGGTAAAACGGCAGCATTTTTGGTCAGTATCATCAATGACTTGCTCAATAATCCGATTCAGGAACAACGCTATCGTGGTGAGCCTCGCGCTTTGATTCTTGCGCCGACTCGTGAACTGGCATTGCAAATTGAAAGTGATGCTAAAGAACTGACCAAATTTACAGATTTAAAATTACTCACCTTGGTTGGCGGTGTGGATTTCGACAAGCAAAAGAAACCATTGAATGCGAATTTTTTGGATATTCTGGTCGCGACACCTGGTCGTTTGATAGATTTTATTGAACAAAAAGAAATCTGGCTTGATCAAATCGAATTTTTGGTGATTGATGAAGCAGACCGTTTACTGGATATGGGTTTTATTCCTTCGGTAAAACGTATTGTGCGTTATTCGCCGCGTAAAGAGGAACGTCAGACTTTAATGTTTTCGGCTACCTTTAGCTATGATGTCCTGAATCTGGCACGTCAATGGTTATTTGAACCCGTGACTGTTGAAATTGAACCTGAACAAAAAACCAATAATGACGTTGAACAACGCGTTTATGTGGTGGAGAAAAAAGATAAATATCGTTTGCTCCAAGATATTTTACGTGATGAGCCTATCGATAAAGTCATGATTTTTGCCAATCGTCGAGATCAGGTGCGCCGTTTATATGATCATCTAAAAAAAGATGGCTATCGGGTAGGCATGCTATCGGGCGAAATTGCGCAGGACAAACGCTTGAAAATGCTTGAGCAATTTAAGCAGGGTAAAAATAACATCATGATTGCAACGGATGTTGCGGGACGTGGTATTCATGTCGATGGTGTATCGCATGTGGTGAACTTTACTTTGCCTGAGCAGTCTGATGATTATGTGCATCGTATCGGTCGAACAGGGCGAGCGGGTTCACAAGGCGTTAGTATCAGTTTTCTTTCTGAAGATGATGCGTTTTATTTGCCAGAAATTGAAAAAGCCATTGGTAAAAAGTTACCTTTAACTCGGTTGGAAGGTTATTGCTAGTTAACATTGCTTGAATGTTTATTTATAAAAAATGCGCTCAATATTTTTTAGAGCGCATTTTTTATTGTACATGAAAAACGAGCTGCTCGTTAAGGTTAGCTCGCCTTGCAATAAAAGGTAAGTGTGGTTTGGTAATCATCATCTTTAGCTAAAGACGCATTTTTCCCTGAAATAGAGCCGATAACACTGGCTGCTGCTTCAACCATTTTTCCAGTGTCTTCATCCACTACACCTTTGAGTACGCCGTTATAGTTGGTTTTCTCATCGACGACGATGGCTGTACTGCGTTTGCAGGTTTTATTGGCAGCATCAACCGCATTGTTTTTTGCAATTAAGTTTGTTTTTCCAACACCTGTCACTTCAAACTGATTATTTTCTTTTTGAATTGCAGCTGTGGAAGTCGGATTAGATGCACAAGCGGTCAGTAAAAGGGCTGACACAGTCAGTATGCTGGCGGTCATTTGTGTTTTCATAAACCAGTCCTTCTGAAATATTAAAAATGAACCATTTTAGTTGAACATAAAATTTTCTATTTATTTTGAGTATGTTGTATAGGTTTTGATGGTTTTGTGCAGTATAGATGTCAAATTGGTGAAAACTGAATAAATGCCCAGATTGACATGGCAGAAATAAAAAAGAATATGCTAATCTAGTTTTGTTTTCTCTATTAGATCAATGTTCATGACGGATTTAGACGTAAATACGGTTCATCAAAATATTCATCAGCGTCAATCAATTGGGCATCTTGTTGAGCCTGCTCCTTCGTCGCAACAATTACAAAAAGCGTTCGAAGCTGCTCTGACTGCGCCAGATCACCATCGCCTCAAACCTACTCGATTCATTGTCATTCAACCCGAGCAACGTGCGAATTTTGGAGAAAGTTTATCTCAGGCACTGGCGGATTTGGGTGAAACTGATCCAGTTCAACTTGATCGAGTTAAGCAACATCCTTTTCGCGCACCTTTGTTGGTCATTGCGGTTACTCAATTTCAGGATCATCCCAAAGTTCCATTGTTTGAACAGACCTTGAGTTCAGGTGCTGCGATTCAAAATTTTCTGCTGTCGTTACAGGTACAGGGTTTTGCGAGCATGTGGCGTTCGGGCGCAGTGGTAGAGTCGACGTGGTTAAAGCATCATTTAGGATTGGCTGATCGTGATTTGATCTCAGGCATTATTTACATTGGTACTGCTGCAAAAGCAATTGCGCCACGTGCAGAGGTGGTTATAAGCGATTTCGTCACGAATTGGCAGTCTTAACAAGAATATATGGGTGTTGTAGGAATAAAAAACGTATGACGGAATTAAATTTTTCAGACTTGGTTAAGCCAGTTGAAGTGGATAAAAAAACAGCGCTCAGAATTACCGTATTAGGTGGTGGTAGTTTTGGTACTGCAATGGCAAATCTCGCTGTACGCAATGGTTGCGATACTATGATCTGGATTCGTGATCAGGATGCCGCAGATGATATTAATCGCAGTCATATCAATAAGCGTTATTTACCAGATTTTAATTTAGAAACGGGTTTACGTGCAGTCTGTGATATCGAAGAGGCTGTTTGTGATCGTGACATCATTTTAGTTGCGATACCAAGCCATTCTTTCCGTAATGTACTTAAACAAATTTCCCCCTTTATTACTTCACAGGCGGTTGTTTCGCTGACCAAGGGAATTGAAGCCGATACGTTCAGCTTTATGAGCGATATTATTCGGGAAGAATTACCAGAAGTTCCCTACGGTGTACTTTCTGGGCCAAATCTTGCCAAAGAAATTATGGCGGGTATGCCTTCAGGCACAGTGATTGCCAGTCACTCTGAACTGGTGCGTTATGCCGTACAGCATGCTTTACATAGTGCTTTATTTCGTGTTTTTGGTAGCGATGATGTGCATGGCGTAGAACTGGGGGGTGCACTGAAAAATATTTATGCAGTCGCGATGGGAATGGCGGTAGCTTATAATATTGGTGAAAATACCAAGAGTATGATCATCACACGTGCTTTGGCAGAAATGAGCCGTTTCGCTGTAGAATTGGGTGCAAATCCTCTGACATTTTTGGGTTTGTCGGGCGTAGGTGATCTGTTTGCGACTTGTAATAGTCCACTCAGTCGTAATTATCAAATTGGTTATGCTTTAGGTTCTGGTAAAACGCTGGAACAGGCGACTAAAGAACTTGGACAAACGGCGGAAGGCATCAATACCATTGTACAGGTACGTAAACGCGCTCAAGAGCTTGATGTATATATGCCAATTACCAATGCTTTGTATGAAGTGATCTTTGAGAATGCGCCAGCTTTAAATATTGCACTTGCGCTTATGAAGAATGGGCATCGTAGTGATGTCGAGTTTGTACTGCCGCATCATGAAGTGTAATAGCCTGTTTATAAAAACTGTCATAAAGACTTGTTATCATAAAGAAAGATTAAAAAGGAATGGTTATGCAACTGACTTTAGTTCGTCATGGAGAGGCAGCGCCTCCTGTAGATGGTAATGATACCAAGCGACCGTTGACAGCACTGGGTCATGCTCAGGCTGAACAAACGGCACAATATCTTAACGGGATTGTAAGCCCCGAAGTTTTTGTCGTGAGCCCTTTACTGCGTGCGCAAGAAACGCTTGGTCATATTCAGGCATATTTTCCTGAAGTTCCTGTTTTACTTTGTGATAAGATCAAACCTGATGATGATGCAGAAGATGCGATAGACTGGCTATCCCAACTTCCATTTGAGTCTGTTATTGTGGTGTGTCATATGAATGTTGTGGGGCATATTGCTGAACAGCTTACACATGAGAACTTTAATCCCTTTGCTTTGGCTGAAGCACGTATTTATCGCCAAAGTGTGATTGCCAATGGATTGTCAACACAAGAACATAGTTTTATACCTACGCTATAATGAAAACACGGTACTTATAATTTATGCTGTATTTATGGATGCCTGAAGCCAATGGGGCTTGGTTTTGGTCAACAGGTGAAAATTGGTTACAGGCTTCCAGCCTTGAACAGCTGATTCATGATTTGCAACCGCATCAAGGAGAAGAGACCGTTGTTTTCTTTTCCAGTCGTCATATTCAGGTTTTGCAACAACAGATCACCAAAGCTCATGTGAAGCAATTGGGGGCAGATGGGATTAAATATCTCATGGAAGAATATGTCACTATGCCGATTGATCACATGCGAGTGGTTCACCATTTTGAATCGCCAGATCAATTGACAATCTTGGCTGTTGCACAAAATTTAGTTGAAACATGGCAGCATGCTTTGAACTTGTTGCCGATTAAACTGGTCGCTTTACTCCCTGATTTTCTGATTGTGCCTGAACCTGAACAGAATAAAGTCAATCTGATCCATTTGCATGGGCAGACTTTGGTGCGTGAAAGTCGCTATAAAGGTATGGTGATTGATGATCTTGGGGTTTATCTTGAATTTCAAGCCGCTGATACTTTTTATCATTATAGTAATCTGACCGCACAACAACTTGATCTGCTGGCAAATGTTTCTACGGCAGAAACCCGTGAACCTTTTGATTATCAGTTTCAAAAAATTCAAAAATCGAAGCAGCATCCATTCAATGTATTACCCAAAGCCAAAAATGAAAGCAAAGTCTCTGGTTATTGGAAAGCATGTGTTGCTGTTTTCATCGCAGTATTGATTGTTCAGTTAAGTTATGATGCTTTACGTTGGTACAAATTAAAAAAGCTGGCGAACCAGACAGCGATACAGGCCGTAGATCAATATAAATACTGGTTTGGTGCCAATAGTCGAGTGACTGAGCAAAATATAAAAAGTATGTTTGAAAGCCAGTTGAGAATGAGCCAAAGCGGTGACACGACAGCTTTAAATTTATTAAGTAGAGTCGGACCTATTTTGATGCAGCGCCAAATTGTAGCGCAGCAAATAAGTTATAGCGCTTCGTCTTTGAGCATGTCATTAAAAGCCAATTCTGCCAATGATTTGCAAAATTTAACGCAGCAGCTTAATCAACAAGGGTTTAAAGCAGAACTAGGAAATGTTCAGGCGGATGGTGCAGGCGCAATTGGGATGGTAAAAGTACAATAATGAACACGATAACTCGAATTCAGCAAGGCTTTGATCAAAAAGTCGAACGTATTATTGATGCTTTACAACGCATGTCTGCGCGTGAACGTTATATGGTGATTTTTGCCAGCATACTGGTGGTCGTTGCATTGGTGGGTTTTTCACTTTGGAAAATGCACAGTCTGGCCGATCAGCAACAAAAGCGAGTCAATGAGCTTAAAGATTTAATGGTCTGGATGCAAAGCAATGCAGTGACCATGAAACCTGCCTCAGAAAGCCAATTGAGTTTAGCTGAGAAAGTTCAGCGAGTGTCACAGCAGCAGGGCTTAACAGTGTCATCTCAGCAAATGGGAGATCAATTGCAAATTGTCGCAGAACATCAAAATTATGCGGTTTTAGCGAATTTTATAACGCAGCTTGCACAAATGGGCCTGTCAATTGAAAAAATGGAGATGGTGTCGAGTAATAATCAGATTAAATTAACGGCTACAGTACAATAAGGTCTCAAAATAAAAGGCTTGCAAGCATGGTGTTTTATCTACGCTATGCCTATAATATGCCTACCTGAAAAAGCAGTAGACTTTGATTGATATGTTATATTCGCTTGCTCGCCCAATGTTGTTCTCCTTGTCACCCGAGCGTGCCCATGAACTTACCTTATCACTTTTGAAGTCCGCCCATAAAATTGGATTAGGGCGTCAGCATATTGCACCAAAACCTGTGACTTGTATGGGTATAGAATTCCCTAATCCTGTAGGTCTTGCTGCGGGCCTTGATAAAAATGGCACTTATATTGATGCATTGGCAGCTATGGGTTTTGGTTTTATTGAAATAGGCACCATTACTCCGCGTCCACAAGCTGGAAATCCACAGCCACGATTATTCCGTATCCCAGAGGCAAAAGCCATTATTAACCGTATGGGGTTTAATAATGATGGGGTGGATCAGTTGATTGAAAATGTCAAATCGTCAAAATTTAAAGGCATTTTAGGGATCAATATTGGTAAAAATGCCGATACGCCAGTTGAAAATGCAGTCGATGATTATCTGATTTGTCTGGAAAAAGTTTATCATTACGCATCGTATATTACGGTCAATATTTCTTCGCCCAATACCAAAAATCTACGTAGCTTGCAAAGTGGTGATGCGCTCACCGAGTTACTGGAAACGCTGAAACAACGCCAATTAGAACTAGCAGAACAGTATCATCACTATGTTCCATTGGTGCTCAAAGTTGCGCCTGATTTGACTGAAGAAGATATCGAATTTATCGCAAATCAATTATTACAGTTTAAAATTGATGGCTTGATTGTGACCAATACCACTTTGTCTCGTGTAGGCGTGGAAAGTTTGCCTTATGGGAATGAAGCGGGTGGTTTATCTGGTGCACCTGTGTTTGAAAAAAGTACAGAATGCTTACGTCAGTTTGCAAAACGTTTGAATGGTCAAATTCCTTTGATTGGTGTGGGTGGAATCACCCAAGGTGAACATGCGCTTGCAAAAAAAGATGCGGGTGCTAGCCTTGTACAAATTTATAGTGGCCTCATATATACAGGTCCAAGCCTAATTAAAGATTGCGTGAGTGCTTTCAACTAAGTGATGAATACACTGGATATCATTATTCTGATACTCCTGCTCATTGGAGGGCTAAACGGTTTGCGAGAAGGATTCGTAAAAGCCTTTGCGAACTTGATTGGTTGGATATTGGCACTAATTATGGGTGCGAAATATGCCAGCTTTTTGGCGCCAAGCATGGGGGTATTAAGTCATGATCCCGTTGTCCAAAAGATTGCGGCATTTGCATTTATTGTTCTGATGATTATTGTCCTTACGTGGATTGTAACGGGTATACTCAATTTGATACTTAAAAGTATGAGTCTCGGTCCATTAAATCGTTTGGCTGGTGGTGCTTTTGGGACATTAAAAGGCTTGTTGATTGTACTGGTGACCATGCAAGGTCTTGGCCCATGGGTCGAAAGCTCTCCACATTGGAAACAGTCCAAATTTGTTCAAGTCTTACTGCCTTATGCGCCGTTAGCAACCGAATTATCGAAAGATGCTGCCAATGAAGCATTACAGCATGTGACATCGGAAGGGAGTTTATTTCATCGCCCTTCACATGAGGTGGCTGAGTCTGATTTAGACAAAGATCAGTCCAGTCATTCAACCCAAAATCCTTTTTATTAATCCTAGCCCGTCTGCGAGGTTGCTATGTGTGGAGTAGTTGGTATAGCTGGTAAAGCACCCGTTAACCAAATGTTGTTTGATGCATTAACGATGTTGCAGCATCGTGGACAGGATGCAGCTGGGATCGTGACTTGTCATAATGGTCGTCTTTTCCTGCGTAAAGACAATGGTATGGTGCGTGATGTATTTCATACTCGTCATATGCGTGCATTGATTGGTAACTATGGGATTGGTCATGTGCGTTACCCAACTGCGGGTTCGGCAAGTAGTGCTGAAGCACAGCCATTTTATGTAAACTCTCCATATGGGATTACACTGGCACATAATGGTAACTTGACCAACGCTTCTGATATTCATGATGATCTGTTTAAAACAGATTTGCGTCACATGAATACCGACTCTGATTCTGAAGTTCTGCTCAATGTGTTTGCTCACGAATTGCAAAAGAGTGGCACTTTAAATCCAACCGCAGAAGATGTGTTTCATGCAGTGAAGCGCGTTCATGAGCGCTGTAAAGGTGCTTATGGTGTGGTTGCCATGATCACGGGGCATGGTTTGGTGGGTTTTCGTGATCCAAATGGAATTCGTCCACTCATTTATGGTTCGCGTGAAACGGAACTGGGCACTGAATATATTATTGCTTCTGAATCAGTTGCGATTACCGCACTTGGCTTTAAGATTGAGCGCGATATTCAGCCAGGTGAAGCAATTTTCATTAATGACCAAGGTGAGCTTTTCACTCAACAATGTGCTGCTGAACCAAAGCATCGTCCATGTATTTTTGAATATGTGTATTTTGCGCGTCCAGATGCAATTATCGATGGAATCTCAGTCTATAAAGCCCGTTTAAAAATGGGTGAAAAACTGGCACATAAAATTTTGCGTGAATGGGGTGAGGAACACGATATTGATGTCGTGATTCCAATTCCAGATACCAGCCGTACTTCTGCACTTGAACTGGCGAATATTTTGGGTGTGAAATTCCGCGAGGGTTTCATGAAAAACCGTTATATCGGTCGTACCTTTATTATGCCAGGTCAACAGCAACGTAAAAAATCAGTACGTCAAAAACTCAATCCAGTTGAACTTGAGTTTAAAGGTAAAAATGTATTGCTTGTGGATGACTCGATTGTTCGTGGTACCACGTGTAATGAAATCATTCAAATGGCGCGTGATTCGGGTGCCAAGAAAGTTTATTTCGCTTCTGCTGCGCCTATGGTGAAATATCCAAATGTCTATGGTATTGATATGCCAGCAAAAACTGAGTTAATTGCGTCACAACGTAGTGTTGAAGAGATTCAGGACATTATTGGTGCTGATCGTTTGATCTTTCAGGATTTGGAAGATTTAAAAAATGCAGTTCGTACGAGCAAAGTACCTGATTTGACAGAGTTTGATAGTTCGGTCTTTGATGGTATTTATGTGACGGGTGGCATCGATCAGACTTATCTAGAAAACCTAGAGCGTAAGCGTAATGATTCAGCCAAAAGTACAGATGGTTATATAGATGTCAATATTGATGCTGCTTCCGTTGATTTAACAGGAATCAAAGAAGAGTTATAATATAAATTCTGTGGGAAAAAGCGGGTTTTTCCCGCTTTTTTCATTTATGATGAGGCAACAATGTAATCAGGACATATTTACATTGAAAGAAGTCAGTCATTATCTCGTTGAAAATAAAAATATGATGTGGTCGGCAAGCATGTGCGTGGTCGCGATGCTGCTGACAATGTTCATCTTAAATACCACGCTTGGACTTTTGGTTCATTACTTTGATTATAGTCAGTCTATTTTTTGGCATAGCCTCAGTCCTTATTTGATTATTTTATTGTTTTTTATTGTGGTGAGTTCCGCCATTTACGAACTCTATATTTTTCGAGAAGGCGGACATTCTTTAGCGAAGCAATTAAAAGGTCGTCGTTTAGATTTATTGGAAAATACGCCAGAAGAAAGCGTCGCCCTTAAAATTTCTCAAGGTTTGGCAAAAAAGTTTCAAATTGAAACGCCAGTATTATATGTTTTGCCAGATGAAGTTGGAGTCAATGCCTTAACTGCTGGATTTGATCAGCGTAATGTGGTCATTATCATGACGTGGGGAGCATTGCAAAATCTGGATGAAGTTGAATTATATGGTTTGCTAAGCCATGAATTTAATCAGATTTTATCTGGTGAAGCGGTAGAAAATACTAAACTTAAAATCTTATATAGTGGCTTGATTACTTTTAGCCAACTAGGTAGTCGAATTGCAAAACGAGGTTTTAAGCCTTATCAAAAAAATAAACATCGCAAATTTGAAACATTCTTTATTGCAGTCGGTGGGATTATCTGGCTATTAGGCAGTATGGGAGTGCTGATTACACGTTTGATCAAATACTTAACTTTAAGTGGTCGAACTTTCCGTAATGACTATAAAACCATGCAGCTTATTCAAAATAATGCCAATACTCAAACTTTACTTCGAATCTATGTCCATCATGCAGGCTCGCAAATTCATAGTGTATTTTCTGAATCTATTGCACATATGTGTTTTGCCAACTCGTTGAGCCCACAAAGCTGGTTGAATATTCACCCGAGTATTGAAGATCGTATTTATGAACTTAATCCAACGATTTTGCAGGAGTTACAACTTGAGAATCTTAAAAAGTTAAGAAATCGTCCGCTATTTAGTTTATTTCGTTCACTTGAAGAAATGGATGGTAATGTTCATACACCGTGGATATCACCACAGCCATTACCATTATTGCGTTTATCGCCCATTAGTTTTGCTTTAAATGATGCTATTAAGCCGCTTAAGGCTGAAATACGCCAAAATATTAAGCGTCCTGAGTTAATCCAAAGAGCATTGCAGACAGCGACAGGATCGCGTGAAGTGATGGTTGCAATCTTGATGATTCGGCAATATCGTGAATTTCTTCCACAAAATGCCCAAGTCAGCCGTGCCATTGTGGATGCCTTGCTTTATTTGGATGGGCGTGTGCATGTTCAGATTTTTCATGAAGCCTGTCGTAATATTGGCTCACTTCCAGCCAGTATCGCACGACAGTTTTTAACTCGTTTGGCTTTAATTATTCAAGAAGACGGTGAAGTCGGTTTACTGGATGCTTTGCTTTTGGAGAAGGTGAAATTTGAGCTAAATCTGATGCCAGTCCATATGCCGACCTCGATTGAAGAAGTTAAACCACAAATCGTTCGTTTAATCGATGCATTGCTACATGTACAGCAAATTAATAGTCCCAATCAGCTTGAAGTGCGTGATCGTATTCTGAGCCATATTTTGACTTTGGAAGAAATGGTATGGTATGAAGAAATCTCGGATGAACCTATTGATCTGGCTGAAATTCTGAATGATTGTGCGGGTTTATTGTTACGTGATCGACTTAGTATATTGGGTATTGCCGAAATGTGTTTATGGAGTGATCGTATTATCACTCAAGACGAACTGGATGTTTTAGAGTTGTTATATTGGCGATTTGGATTTGAGACTGGGGATATTGTCGATCAAATGCAAAAGAAAAATACCCTGATGATTATTTAAACGACACTTAATCTCTGTTTCGATCAAAGCACTGAAAAAGCCTATAAAGCAGAGTAGAATAGCGTGGAAATAGAGGCAATAGTGTAAATATGACAGGGCAGCAGCGTAATATTTTGGCGGCAATGGGGGTGGATGTTTGGATTCCACGAGCAATGTTATGTCAAAAAAAGCCGCCTGTTTGTTCTTGGCGTGATCAAATTCCCCCCGAAGATCATGTGGTTGTCGCTGTGGTCAATCAGCAAGTGCTAGCTGCATCTCAAGCAAAACCAGAATTGATAAAACACATTGAGCCGATTGCTCAGTTAAAAGATAGACAACCAACTTCAGCAGTTGTTGAAATTGCGCAGTCGACTCTGGAAACTCCTGCGAGCATCTTGCCAAAAGATCAAACTGTTGTGGTCATGCAACAGGCTTTTACATTAGAAGCATATTGTCTTGATCAGGTCATTATTGTGGTTGAAAGTTCACAATTATCCAAACAGCAAAGACAACTCTGGACGAATATTCAATCTTCAGTATCGGGCTATTACCATGAATTAAAATGGCCATTACCGCTTGAAAACTTTCGTGACGGGCGGGGTGTACACGCTTATATTCAAGGCTTTTTAGATGCGTTGGCGCTGGATAAGCGTATTTTGATTTTGGGACAACTGGACTTTATTTCTCACGCTCAGAGCATGCAACTTGCTAGTTTACAGGAAATGATTGATCAGCCTTTACTCAAACGCCGTCTATGGCAACTGATGTTAACCCAATAAAATTTCATTTCTTGATATGTTAGAGCATGGATTTCTTTCATAAATCCTTTTTATTTCTCCATATTGGAGAAGAAAAACGGATTCAATAGTTAAAAGAAATCTAGTATATCTCTCACTTTAGATATTTAGCTTATTGAATAAGGATATGTAATGAAACAGAAAGTCGTCGTTTTTAGTCAAATTGATGCAACGGTTCTGGATCAACTTGAGCGCGATTATCATGTGGTGGTATTAAATCCCAAGCAAGGTGACATCAATGAGCAAATTCGTACAGAAGTCGTAGATGCTGATGCCATGATTGGAGCGGGTCGTTTACTCAATGAAACCAATCTGGCACCTGCACAAAAATTAAAAATTATCTCAACTGTGAGTGTAGGCTATGATAATTATGATGTGGATTACCTCACAAAAAATAATATTTGGCTAGCCAATACGCCCCATGTACTGACAGAAACAACTGCGGATCTGGCTTTTACTTTATTAGTTAGTGCTGCACGTAAAGTCCCTGAACTGGATCAATGGACAAAAAACGGTGAATGGAAGCGTACAGTCGGTCCTGCTCAATTTGGACAGGATATTTTTGGTAAAACACTCGGTATTGTTGGACTAGGGAATATTGGTGCAGCAGTCGCACGACGCGGCTTTTATGGCTTTAATATGAATATTCTGTACCATAACCGCCGTGAAAAACCTGCATTGGCACAGCCTTTAAATGCACGCTACTGTGGTTTGGATGAACTTTTAAGTCGGTCAGATTTTGTTGTAGTTGCGGTGGATTTAAATCCTGAATCCAAAGCACTCATGGGCAAGGCACAGTTTGAAAAAATGCAGTCTCATGCTGTGTTCGTAAATATTGCACGTGGTTCAGTGGTGGATGAAGAAGCTCTAGTTCATGCCTTGCAACAACAACAAATCTTTGCCGCAGGTCTGGATGTCTATCAAAAAGAACCATTACAGTCATCACCATTATTTAGTTTACCTAATGTGGTGACATTGCCGCATATTGGCTCTGCGACTGCCGAAACACGATTAAAAATGGCTAAACTGGCACATAAGAATCTAGTCGATGCGCTGGAGGGACGAACTCCACAATATCTTGTAAATGGCTAAATTTGCTATAACACTTTATTGCAAATGCTTTGAGTTTCCAGTGTTATATTGGGGGTAATGACAAAATTATTTTGATCAGTTATCCCTTATTTTTGATGAGAGATCATGATTTGAAACATGTGGCAACTGTTTTGACGTTATCTATGCTGACTGGAGTTGCGCAGGCACATTCCGATTATTTCTATCAATCTGCCACTTCTCAGGTAGAAGTGCCTGAAATTGGAAGTGGTATCGGGTTGATCGATCAACAAAAAGAAAAAATGATTGGAGAGAAAGTTTACCGCCAGGTTCAAAGGCAGTTGCCTATTTTGCATGATCCATGGCTTGAGGATCAGTTTTTTCGAGTGTTCGCTCAAATACTCAGTCAGACGCAATTGGGTCAACCCATTGGAATGGTGGTAGTCAATGATCCACAAATTAATGCATTTGCTGTTCCAGGTGGACTATTTGCCTTAAATTCAGGTTTAATTGCGTCTGCGCACAATATTGATGAAGTTGCAGGGGTGATGGCACATGAAATTGCCCATGTCAGTCAGCGACATTATAGTCGATCACAAGAAGCATTTAAGGGGCAAGGTCTGTTGGCATTGGCGGGGATTTTAGTGGGTGCTGCAATTGCTGCACAGACCAAATCGGATGCTGGTGCTGCGGTCATGTTAGGTACACAAGCTGCTTTGATGGATAATCAACTCACCTATAGTCGTAATCAGGAGCGGGAAGCAGATCGTATAGGTATGCAATATATGTATGCGGCGGGCTATAATCCACAAAGTATGGCTGATTTTTTTGAAACTATGAATCGTTCTACAAGTCGATTAAGCTATCTGCCTGATTTTTGGATGACGCATCCACTGACATCTGAGCGGATGAGTGAATCGCGCTTACGTGCCAATCAGTTTCCTAAAGTGAAGTCCAAATTGTACGATCCTGATTTTCAGATTTTAAAATGGTATACCTTGGTTGAAACCAATCAAGTCACAGAACAATTGTTGCAGATTCAAGTGAATCAAAATAACAAACCAGCTCAACTGGCAATGAGTGCTTTTTATAACAATCAGGGTGATTATGCCAAAGCGCAAACAATGCTTGATGGGGTAAAGACAACTTTCCCGAGCAATACTCTGATTAGCATCTTACAGGCTGATATTTATTTAAATCAAAATAAATTAGAGGATGCATATCAGTCCATTATTAATACCCAGCGCACCATGCCCGAAAATCGTCCTTTAGCATATAAACTCGCTGAAATCCTGATTCGACAAGGTAAAAGTGCCGAAGCACAGACACTAGTACAACGATTTATCAATACCAATAATAAAGACATCGAAGGATGGCGATTACTACAACAAGCTGCCAATGCAGATACCAAATCACCGCTAAGAACCGTCAATGTCTTGCGCTATCGAGCTGAAGTAGAATATTGGTCTGGTTATGAGGAAAATGCGATAAAGTCGATGTTACATGCGCAACGTTTAGCAAAAGGCAATAATGCCATGAGTGCCAAGATTGAAGATCGTTTAAAACAAATGCAGTCAGAGCGGTTATTGAAAATCTAATTTAAATACAACTTTGTTTGATCTAAAAGCATCTTTCTATATGAAATTTACGTTGCAAAAAATATTTTAGCTATTAAGCTAACATGAGAAGTATCATATTGATTATAGTTATGAAAAAGTTCACATTATTGTTAAGTTTAGTGATTTTGGGGCAGTCAATTTTTGCGGCACCGCCTGAACGTTATATACGCTCAGTTGAAAAAATTTCGAATACTTATAATACGGATATGCGTCATTTTTTACGCTCACTCAATCCACAACAGACGCAGTTTACTCCAACACAACAAACGCAATTTTGTGGCATTGTGAATCAATATGTGCAAGATTTATATCAGGTTAATGATCAATATCGATCAGACTTACCGCTTTCTTATGCGAAAATGACAAAACAGGATTTTATTAATCAAGTGATGGCATCAAAAGAAATGCAAATTTTAAAGAAATATAATATTCAGTGTCATTTGCAATAAATAAATACATTCAGAAAGAAATTTATAGTTGACTCATTTAATATGAATCTCATCAATCCATTCTAAAAATTGTATGTGAAGTAGAGAAGTGGCAAATCAAGCTAAATATCAATTAGCCTAGTTTTGCTTTAATTTTTGCAGATACTTGTGCAGGATCGGCACGTCCGGCTATGATCGGACGTAGAGAGTTCATCACCTTACCCATATCTTTCATGCTAGTAGCACCTTGAGCAGCAATCGTTTGCTCAATGAGAGAATCAAGCTCTTCCTCAGTCATAGCTTCTGGTAGAAATTGGGATAACACCTCAATTTCGGCTTGTTCTTTACTAGCTAAATCATCACGGCCTGCGCCTTCAAAGGCTTTGACCGATTCTTTACGCTGTTTAATTTGCTTTTCAATGACCGCAAGAACTTGCGAATCGTCAAGCTCTACGCGCTCATCGACTTCGATTTGCTTAATTGCTGCCTGTAAACCACGAATCACCGTTAACTTATTCATTTCTTTAGCACGCATAGTGGCTTTTAAAACTTCAGTTATTTGGTTCTTCAAAGTAGTCATTTAATTATCCAGACAGTCAATCACAAATTAATTAGTAAAGGCGAGTAGTACGTACAGATTCGCGTGCCAATTTCTTTTGGTAACGCTTAACAGCAGCAGCTTTTTTACGCTTACGTTCTTGAGTCGGTTTTTCATAGAACTCGCGCTTACGAACGTCAGCTAAAACACCAGCTTTTTCGCATGAACGTTTGAAACGACGGATTGCTACGTCAACTGGTTCGCCTTCTTTCAACTTAACTTGTGGCATGTAAAATCCTCTAGATTATGGATAACATCGAGCGCAGGATTGCCTCGATGACAAGTGAAGGTCAGTATTTTACTCATTTACAACTGATATCACAAGTCTATAATAGCGTTGGCAGAATTTTAGTCGTAAAAATATAGGCATTTTAATGATTGTTTTAGGCTTGGAAACCTCTTGTGACGAAACTGGCTTGGCGATTTACGATAGCGAGCAAGGACTGCGTGGACAGGTGCTTTACAGTCAAATCAAACTCCATGCGGAATATGGTGGTGTGGTGCCAGAACTTGCCTCACGTGATCATGTACGTAAACTTATTCCATTATTGAACGAACTGCTTGCGCAAAGTCAAATCGATAAAAAAGACATTGATGCAGTCGCCTATACCCGTGGTCCAGGTTTAATGGGTGCGCTGATGACAGGTGCATTGTTTGGACGAACATTGGCGTTGGCATTGAATAAACCTGCGATAGGTGTGCATCACATGGAAGGGCATATGCTTGCGCCATTATTGTCTACTACACCGCCAGCGTTTCCTTTTGTGGCACTACTTGTATCTGGTGGACATACGCAGCTAATGGCGGCTTATGGCATTGGTCAGTACGAACTACTTGGTGAATCTATTGATGATGCAGCAGGTGAAGCATTTGATAAAGTCGCAAAAATGATGGAGTTACCTTATCCCGGTGGGCCAAATATTGCAAAATTAGCCTTACAGGGAGATGCTCAAGCTTTTGATTTTCCGCGCCCCATGTTACATCAGGGATTGGACTTTTCATTTAGCGGTTTAAAAACAGCGGTTTCAGTTCAGCTAAAAAAATTGGGCGAAGAAAATCGTGATGCAGATATTGCGGCATCCTTTCAAGAAGCGATCGTGGATACTCTGGTTAAAAAATCCGTCAAAGCTTTAAAACAAACGGGATTAAAACGATTGGTCATTGCAGGTGGAGTGAGTGCCAATCTGCGCTTACGTGAACAATTAGAAACGTCTTTGCAAAAGATTAAAGCCCAAGTCTATTATGCAGAACCCGCTTTATGTACCGATAATGGCGCCATGATCGCTTTTGCAGGGTATGAGCGTTTAAAAGCTGGACAACACGATGGGCTTGAAGTGACCACAACACCAAGATGGCCGATGACTGAGCTTAAAAATCCGAATGCAGTATAAGCACAGAAAAAGCATTTAAAAATAAAAGGGCACAATCTATGGACTGTACCCTTTTATTTTTTTGTAGCGAAGTATTAGAAGTTATATTCCATACCTACGCCAACAACAGTTTTCTTGTCATCATCAGATAACCAGTCACGTTTTTGTTGCGCCAATACGCCATAAAAACGAGCTTGTTTATTGAAGTTATAATCTACGCCTAAGCCATATTGAGAAATTTTACGATCTGAGCGATTGTCGACAGAGGTATTTGATTCAATATATTCACCTTTGATTTTCCAAGGTGTAGAAGCAATTGCGTAAGCAGCGGTTAAACCCCATGCATCTTCTTCAAGACCTTTATACGACGTTACAGTTGTACCACTTGTGGTCGATACTGTGTCATCAGTAGGTTGAGCATTTTGCCATAAAGCACCGAATACTAAACCATCGACACCTGCTTTTGCCAAATCAATAGAACCTGTTACACGAACAGCGTCTGAATAGATCCCAGAAAGACTGTAGGCATTATATTTACCAGCTAATCCAAAATTACCCGCAATACCAGCAGCCAAGCCATAATCTTTATTTTCGTAAGTTAAAGAAGTTGAGATTCCATCTCCAAAGCCATCACGCTTACCTTCTTTACCCAAGCTCGTATTATCAGTTTTGGTATCTTCGCCTTGTTGCGCCATGATATTGAACTGTAAGCCTGGAATAATCAGCTCTTTATCTGTTTCAAAGCCAATCGCGTTATTTGAACGCTCTTCACCATGAAGAACAGAAGTCATATCCAAGATCGTGTGATCGTTGAAGATATCCTGATTGTTACCCGCATTTGTTTTAAAATAAGTATCGTAACGACCCGCTTTTAAAGTCCCGATTTTATTGAATTTTAAACCTAAAAAGCGGTTACGCATACTTAAGTCAGTATCTGAACCTGAACCATCTGTAGAGATTGCCCATTCAGCCAAGTATACAACAGATACTTTGTCTGTTAATTTTTCTTCACCTTTTACCCCGATACGTGAAGCATTTGAATTAAGTGCAGTGACATCATTTCCTGCAAAATCACTGTTATCAACTTGGTCTAAGGTAACATTAAGTTTACCGTACAAAGTTGGCGCTGCTTGCGCTGCGGTGATGCTAAGCGTTGATACTGCGGCAGCGATAAGCAATTTTTTCATTGAGATTTCTCCAAAACACAAGTTCAGTGGCATATGCCCAAATTCACTATTTTTTTAAAGTTTGCTTATGTACAAAAAATTACAGAAGCTCACCAACTTGCTAAGCAGTATCTTTAAACTTTGTTACAAATGGGTGAAAAATACGTGACAGTTTGATGACAGGTGATGGATTGAAATTTATTTTAATATTTGATTTTATTATTTTTATATAAAAAAAGGAGCCTAAGCTCCATTTTTATAAACGTTAATTTTACTCAAAGTTTAGCTTTTATCTTTTCTGCAAGGGTTTTAATTTTTTCCTGATCACCCATTTGTGCAGCATGACGACCCAATTGATGAATAGAGCTAGGAATCAGATGGAAATGCACATGTGGAACGGTTTGACCCGCAGATTCACCAGACAGTTGCATTAAAACAATACCTTTGGCATCCAGTGCTTTTTCAATAGCTTGAGCAACTTTTTGTACGACTTGAATGGTATAAGCCGCTGCTTCAGGGGGTAAATCAAGTAAAGTCACCGCAGGAGTTTTAGGGATGACCAAAGCATGACCATCCGCCTGAGGCATAATGTCCATAAATGCAAGTACCTGATCATCTTCATATAACTTGATTGCTGGAAGTTCACCGCGAATGATTCTGGCAAAAATATTCTGCTCATCGTAGGTCATATTATTATCCTTCAAACCTCTGAATACGTTTTGATCTTTGATTTCTTTCACAAGCCCTTTATTCCTTTTTTTGAAAAGAATAAAGAGTGCTAATCAGTGATCAAAGAAATTTATTATTTACAGTTTAGCTCTTTCTGACGCTGTTCAATCTGGTCAAGACGTTGTTGTTCTTTATCAGAAAACTTGGGCTTGGTAGTGTGACAGTTTTCATTTCCATATTTAGCTTTGGCTTCTGGATCTTTAAAACAAAAACCTTTTGATGCATAGATGAGGTTAGAGTCATCCTGAAGTTTTTTGCATTCTTGGTCGGATGTTGCAGCGTGCACTGAGACACCTGCAAGGGTCATCATTCCAGTAAAAAGTGCAACAGCGAACTTATTCATGAGGGTATCCTCTTTTCATCGGTGTAAATGTAACGACCTATGTCTAAATATAGGGGCTTTACAGGAAAAAGCAATGTTGAATCATTACTCTAGTGTAATTTTACTCCACGATTCATACATTTTTATGGCAGCCGAGAAGTCGCTATTTTCTTCGGAAGTAAGACTGGCAGCTTGTATTAGACTCTGGACTAAAGCAATCACAGGCGCTGGTAAGTTGGCATCACGAACCAGCTCCAGTGCAATACCTGTATCTTTAGCGAGTAGTGGCAATCCAAAAGTCACAGGAAAACTACGATTCAAAATACGTTGTGGCAATACAGTTTCGGTCACACCACTTTTCCCGCTAGATGCGTTAATGCAGTCCAAAGCTTCTGTCAGATTGACACCATGCGCTTTCAGTGTGGTAAAGCCCTCAGCAACAGACCATAGATTAACTGCGAGTAACATGTTGTTGACCGCTTTTACCGCAAAACCTGCGCCTGATGTGCCGACATGTTTAATCAGTTTTCCAAATGCCTGAATAGCGGGTAACGCACGTTCAAAAGCAGCCTGATCTCCACCCACCATGACGGTTAATGTTGCATTATCTGCACCAATGGTTTGGCCGCTGACAGGCGCATCTAAAAAATCAACATTTTCAGTTTTGAGTTGTGTTGCGAGTTTACGAGCTGAATCAGGTACACCACTGGTACAGTCGACCCAAATGCTGCCTGATTTTAATTGGACACTATTAATCAAATGTTCGACATCAGCACTGGTCGGTAAACATGAAAAAATGATGTCTGCCTGTACAGCCTGAGCTAAATCAACCGCTTGGGTTCCGTATGCAGTTGCATGTTGTTTGGCTTTGTCCATATTTCGATTCCAGACATACACAGTATCGAAATGTTTGGGTAAATGCGATGCCATACGGTAACCCATCGCGCCAAGACCAATAAATGCAACTGATTGAACCATAATCTACTCTTTTGTTATCTGCGTCGAACGTTGTGTGAGCCAATCTTTAAATATGGGCCAAAACTCATCGGAACTGGCCTGACTGGACATGAGCCCTAAATGCCCACCGGGAATTAGAGTAAACGTGACATCACTACTATTTGTCAATTGGGTGAGGGGTTTTACCGCATCTGCTGTAACCAATTGATCACTACGACCTGCACCCACCAACAATGATGATCGAATATTTTTTAATTCAATAACTTGATCTTTAAGATGAATAATGCCTTTTTTAAGAGGATTTTGTAGCCAGACATTAAATAACATGTCCTGATTAATTCCACCTGGATAATCGATCATATTATTTAAAAAATTACCGAGTGTGGCATGTTCCTGCACCAGTTTTTTATTTTCAAGGTTTTTTAAAAGTTGTATATGACCATCAATCCAGCCTTTCGGATCAAGAATTTTAAAACCCAACGCATTTAAAATTCCTGGGGTGTGAATTAAGCGTTTGGGTAGTCCGTTATAAATTCGTTGCTGTAATTTTTTATGTCGATCGATAGTTTTGTGCATAAATTGATAAAGTTTGCCAATGCGTCCAGATGCATAACTATCAATTGGGCTTCCTAAAACAATCAAATTCTTAACGTAATTTGGCTGATTGAGCGCACTGTATAACAACACAAAAATACCAGCCATACTCCAGCCATGTAGTGAAATTTCATCACTTTGAGAATGTTCACGGATGACTTGAATATATTCAGGCAGTGCTTTACTGACAAAAGATAAAAAATTGAGATGGCGATCTTGATAAGTTAAACGCCCCCAATCTACCAGATAGACATCAAAACCATGATTTTGAAAGTATTGAATGAGTGAGCGATAGGGATAAAGATCATAAATCGCCATGTTAATCGCCAAAGGTGCAACAAAAACTAAGGGTTCTTTATAAGATTTGTCGGCTGCTGCATAATAACGAACTCGCGTCTGCCCAAACTCTGCAATCACTTGATAGGGTGTTGTTTGTGATAAAACCAGAGATTCTTCATGAAAAAGACGCGCTGAAAGATGTTTAAGTTTGATTTGCTGATGATGGATAAGTGATTTGAATGATTCCATTCGTTGCATATTTCTCAGATCCAAAAAAGTTTGGATGAAGTCTAAGCGATAATTTGATCTTTTACCTTGACCTTAAATACCGTAGAAGCTCAAAATGTTGGCAGTTTTTCCACATGAGCGGTCTTTAGACTGAGAACTAAGCAATGCATAGACAAAACGATGAATTAGAATACCAGTTAGATACTCTTGCAATCCGTACAGGGCATACCCGTAGTTTTGAAGGTGAACATGCTGAACCTATTTTTCTGACCTCGTCTTTCGTATATGAAAATGCAGCAGAAGCGGCTGCCAAGTTTTCTGGCGAAGTGGCGGGAAATATCTATTCTCGTTTTACCAACCCAACCGTGGCCATGTTTGAAAAACGTCTTGCTGCAATGGATGGAGCTGAACGTGCAGTTGCGACGAGTTCTGGTATGGGTGCCATTTTATCTGTTTGCATGGCTTTCTTAAAAGCAGGGGATCATGTCATTTGTTCTCGTGCCGTTTTTGGCTCAATCGTGGCATTATTTGAAAAATATATCGCAAAGTTTGGTGTTGATGTCACCTTTGTCGATTTAAATGATCTGGATGCATGGAAAAATGCAATGCGCCCAGAAACCAAAATTTTGTTTATCGAGTCGCCATCCAACCCTTTGGCTGAAATTGCTGATATTCCAGCTCTGGCCGACATTGCACATGCTCAAAATGCAATGTTAGTAGTGGATAACAGTTTTTGTACGCCTGTTTTACAGCAACCTTTAAAATTGGGTGCAGATTTGGTGGTTTATTCAGCCACTAAATATCTGGATGGACAGGGTCGAGCTTTAGGTGGCGCAGTGACAGGCAACCATAAGTTACTCGAAGAAGTATTTGGTGTGGTGCGTACACTGGGCCCATCGATGAGTCCATTTAATGCTTGGGTGTTCTTAAAAGGTCTGGAAACTTTACGTTTAAGAATGAAAGCGCACTGTGAAAATGCGCAACAGCTTGCTGAATGGCTTAATCAGCACGACAAAGTTGAAAAAGTGTATTATGCGGGTTTGCCTGAACATATTGGTCATGAGCGTGCAGCCAAACAACAAAATGGCTTTGGTGGTATTGTCTCTTTCGTAGTAAAAGGCGGTCGTGAAGACGCGTGGAAAGTCATCGATAATACTCAGTTTATCTCGATTACAGGTAATCTTGGCGATGTAAAATCAACAATTACCCATCCTGCCACGACGACTCATGGTAAATTGTCACCTGAAGCAAAGCAGGCAGCAGGCATACAGGAAGGCTTAATTCGAGTTTCTGTAGGAATTGAAGATATTTCAGATATTATTCGCGATATTGAACGTGGTTTAGCTTTAATTTGAACTTATTAGTTTTAAATCTTTTGGAGAAAAATTTATGAACATTAATATGCTCATGCAGCAAGCACAACGCATGCAAAAAGATATGGAAGCCAATGCCAAAAAGGCAAAAGAAGAGTTGGCTAATACTGAGGTTAAAGCAGAAGCAGGCGGCGGGTTGGTTAAAGTGACCATGACAGGTCGCTTTGTGGTTAAACGTGTCGAAATCAGTCCTGATTTACTTCAAGACGAACCAGATATGATTGAAGACTTAATTGCTGCCGCAGTAAATGATGCCGTTCGTCAGGCAGAACTGGTTGCGGATGAAAAAATGAAAAGTGCAAACTCAGGCATGGGTTTACCTCCTGGCTTAGCAGGTATGTTCTAAGCAGATTTTATCAGAGGAATATCTGTGTTTAGTGATCGATTTGAACAACTTGTTCAAGCATTACGAGTTTTACCCAGCGTTGGACCGAAATCGGCTCAACGTATGGCATTACATTTACTGATGAAAAATCGTGAAGGTGCTTTTGGTTTGGCACATGCTTTACATGAAGCCTCCTCGCATATTCATGAATGTAAAATATGTCATTCTCTGACTGAAAATGAAATTTGTGATATTTGCCTTTCCAATGATCGGGATCAGCAGCTTCTTTGTGTGGTTGAATCTCCAGCCGATGTCATGGCGATTGAGCAAAGCGGTAGTTTCCGTGGGAAATACCATGTATTGGGTGGACATTTATCTCCACTTGATGGCATTGGTCCCGAAGAAATCGGCATTCCTTATCTGATCCAGCGTCTAAGCGAAGGGCAGATTGAAGAGGTGATTTTGGCGACCAATGCGACAGTAGAAGGTCAGGCAACCGCGCATTATCTGGTAGAAGCCACCAAGCACTTACCACTGAATATGACGCGTATTGCTCAAGGCGTACCGCAAGGTGGTGAACTTGAATATGTCGATAGCCATACTTTAAGTCAGGCCGTCCATAACCGTATGCGTATGAAATGAGGCATTCTTGTTTCATACTTTTAGCTTTTAAGTTGAAATTAAACCAGACTCTGGATTGATTCTTCATGTTGTAAAGCGATACAAAATTGAAATTTATTTGAGAGTGAAAGGACTTTAAAAGTTAATTAAAAAATATAATGATAATTTCGTTCAAAAAATAAAGCATTAATAACGTTTTGGCTAGAATATTCTCAAATTGTAGTGTTATATATACAGACGCAGTTAACTGCGCTAGTTGTTAAATCGAGAAAACATGTTTCATTTTATTCAGCAGCAAGATGATTTTGCTCACGTTCTTCAGCAAATGGATCAATATCCAGTGTATGCTTTGGACACCGAATTTATTAAAGTTGATACGCTTTGGCCAAAGTTGGGTGTATTCCAGATTAATGTGAATGAGCAAATCTATTTACTCGATGGTGCTGCTCTGGATTTAACGCCTTTTTGGAATAAACTCTATCTTGCCAAGCAAAATATTTTCCATGCTTGTGGTGAAGATATTGATCTGATTTATCATTATGCTCAGCAAGATGCGTTGGAAAATGTATTTGATACACAAGTTGCTTTGTCATTTTTAGGGCATGGTTTACAGGTCAGCTATCAAAATGCCCTGAAATTAATTTTAGATATTGAAATTGAAAAAGATCAGACTCGTTCAGATTGGCTCGCACGGCCTTTAACGACTGAACAACTCAATTATGCAGCCAATGATGTCATTTATCTGTTCAAGCTTTCAAATCAATTGAAACAACAATTACAACAAAAAAATAAATATGATTTTGTACTCGAAGATTGTCAAAGTCTAACCAAAGAAATTGCCAGAGAAACGCCTGTTCATCTGCTTTATACTGATATTGGAAATTATCGTCACTCACGTAAGCAGCTTATGCAATTACAGCAACTTAGTGTCTGGCGTGAACAACTGATTAAAGCTTTGAATCAGCCGCGTAGTTTTATTTTAAAAAATTCAAGCATGATTGATTTGGTAGAAAAAAATCCCAAAAATAATTTCCAATTATCCCATATTAAAGATATTCGCCCAAATATTATTCGGGAACATGGCAAAACGATTCTGGATTTGCTTAAATTTTTGCCACCAGAAAATGAATGGCCATTACGTTTGGCACGACCCATTAAACAATGTTCAGAACATGTCAGCATGAAAATGCAACAATTGATTCAAAATGTGGTGGATACGACCGAAATTCCCAAAGAAGTTCTACTGCGTAAAAAGTGGATGAATGCACTGTATCAACACGTTGTTTTTCATGGTGATGAGCAAGATTTACCAGAATATTTACTCGGCTGGCGTTATCAACGGTTAACCCAACCCCTGATCCAGATTCTACGTGAAGATGAAGATTTTTTAATGACCCAAATGCAGGTGGCGCGATAAGTCTTGAGAGCCAAATGATCTTTCAGGACGACTGTTGGGTTACGATTCGCTAATGTCACCACCGAATTTTTGATGTATGCTTTTTAGCAAGTGATGAGAGTTTAGTAAAATATGCACTGTGATATTTATAGATCGAGCAAAAAAGATGAAATGTACATTTATATTGCTCGTCCAGACTATCCAAATGATGAGGTCGAAGGAAAAGATCCTTTAGAAAATGTTCCTGAAACGATTCGACAGGCTTTTGGCCGACCAACATTTGTCATGCATCTTGAACTTTCTCAGTCACGAAAACTGGCGCGTGTCAACGTGTTACATGTGATGGATTCACTACAAACCACTGGCTTTTTTATTCAAATGCCACCAGAAGGATTTATCAATCCAACCGATGAACCAGAGGGGTTAAGAGGTGCTTGATCAACTCAGTGCAATATGGAACGGCCTGTTGTCCTCACTTGATTCAGTTCCAGAAGATAGTATTGCTGTGACAGTCTATGTCGTGGGAACCATTATTGTCTTATGGTGTTGGTATGGTGTGGCAAAACGACTTCCTCATCTCTTGGGTGGAATTAGTTGGATCGTTCTGTTTGCAATTTTAGCGACACCGACTGTTTCCGATGGTGCAAATGCAGAAATCGCACCTGCTATTTTTGGGGTGTTATTTGGTGTTTTAACCAAAGAGCAAGCACTGGTATGGGCGAATGTATCGCTTATTCTTTTGGTCACTGGGGTGGGGTTAATTATCGGTTATTCGTGGTCGAAATATCGCATGAACAAAGTGGCTTCTGATGAAAGTCGCGCGTCCATTTAAGTAAAAAAATAAAGGTTATAAGATGGCTGTTGATTCACAACATTTCTCGGGTACAGATCAGTACATCGCAACGGATAGCTTAAAACTTGCTGTTAAAGCTGCACGTGCGCTACAAAAACCATTATTGGTCAAAGGTGAGCCGGGTACAGGTAAAACACTACTTGCAGAACAAGTCGCTGAAAGTTTGGGTTTAAAACTGATTACATGGCACATTAAGTCCACGACCAAAGCGCAACAGGGTTTATATGAATACGATGCTGTATCGCGTTTACGTGATAGCCAGTTAGGTGATGATCGGGTTTATGATATTAAAAACTATATTAAACCTGGGAAATTGTGGGAAGCGTTTACCAGTGAAGAGCGCTGTGTTTTATTGATTGATGAAATTGATAAAGCAGATATCGAGTTTCCAAATGACTTGTTACATGAACTAGATAAAATGTCGTTTTATGTTTATGAAACAGGGGAAACGATTACCGCTATTCAGCGCCCGATTGTGATCATTACTTCAAATAATGAAAAAGAATTGCCAGATGCATTTTTGCGTCGTTGTTTCTTTCATTATATTGAGTTTCCTGATGAAGCGACCATGCGTGAAATTATTGCGGTACATTTTCCAAAAATTTCAACGACACTGGTGAGTGAAGCATTACAAATTTTCTTTAAATTACGTCAGGTACCAAATTTAAAAAAACCGCCATCGACATCTGAATTGATTGATTGGTTAAGTTTGCTGATGGCCGATGATATGCCAGAAGATGTGCTGCGCAATCACGACAAATCTAAAGCCATTCCGCCGCTGTATGGTGCATTGATTAAAAATGAACAAGATGTACAACTGTTAGAACGACTCGCCTTTATGTCACGTCGTTAAGGGTGGTCGCTTATGTTTGTGCGGCTGTTTTATACCCTCAGAAAATATGGCGTTCCTGTTACGACGCGTGAACTCATTGATTTAAATCAGGCTGTCGCTGAAGGACTGGTCTTTGCAGATCAGAATGAATTTTATCAACTTGCTAAAACCATTTTGGTCAAAGATGAGCGTTTCTTTGATAAATTCGATCGTGCGATTAAGGATTATTTTGACGGGATAGAAACCTTCGATCTGGATGAATTACTGAAGCAAGTCCAAAAGATCCCCAAAGAATGGCTGGATTTGGAGCTACTGGAGAAACATTTAACTCCTGAACAAAGAGCTGCGCTACAAAAAGCAGGTTCTTTGGAAGAACTGATGAAAATGCTGGAAGAACGTTTACGTGAACAGCATAAAAAACATCAGGGTGGCAATCGAATGATCGGTACAGGTGGTACATCGCCTTTTGGTGCGTTTGGGGATCATCCTGAAGGCGTGCGGATTGGTGGACCTGGCCGAAAACGTTCAGCAGTTAAAGTCTGGGAACAACGGAAATATCAAAATCTGGACGATGAACAGATTTTGGGAACACGTCAGATGCAACTGGCTTTACGCCGTTTACGCAAATTTGCACGTCAAGGTGCAGCGGAAGAACTTGATGTTGATGGTACAATCCGTGAAACTGCAAAGCAGGGCATATTGGATGTACAATTAGTTCCTGAAAGACGTAACCGTGTTAAAGTGCTGATGCTTTTCGATGTTGGCGGCTCGATGGACTCTTATATCGCACAATGTGAAAAACTTTTTAGTGCTGCCAAAACTGAATTTAAAACACTGGAATACTTCTATTTTCATAACTGCCTGTACGATTATGTTTGGAAAGATAATCATCGTCGACAAGCAAGCCGTTTGGAAACATGGGATCTATTTCATAAATATGGACGCGATTACCGTGTGATTGTGGTTGGTGATGCGAGTATGGCACCTTATGAACTACGTTCGGCAGGTGGTTCAGTTGAATATATGAATGATGAAGCAGGCGAGGTTTGGTTGCGTCGTTTGCGCCAGCATTTTGATAAGATTGCATGGCTAAATCCAGAAGAAGAAAATTATTGGCATTACACGCAAACTATCAGCTTAATTAAGCAAATCTTTGAAGATCATATGTATCCTATGACTTTAAAAGGTGTTGAAGATCTAACGCGTTATTTATCGCGTTAAAACTAACTGGGTTGGTGGTGCATATTAAAATGGATGATTGCAATATTATTGTGTGAACTTTAGGCTGATATTTTATTTTTAGTGGTTCAAACAAAAATGCCTGATGAATTTCATTGGGCATTTCATCGTTTAAAATCAGAGGATATCGATTAAAATCAGAGGATATCGATGCAACTTCTCAGTCTCTACAAACTCTGTGCTCAGATATGAATAATTTTCTGTGCTTTACAATGCATTACTGAATACTTTCAAAGTAGGCTTTAATTTTAGAGTATTGCTTGAGCAGTTGTTATTATTATGCTTTTCAAGTTTAGATAAAATCAGATTTATTTAGAAATTAATGAACAATAAAAAAAGAGCATGCGAAGGCATGCTCCTTTTTCTTACAAAAATTACTCAGATACGATAGTAACGAGAACTTCTGCAACAACATCATGATGCAATTGGATTGCGATGTTGAATTCACCAGTGTGACGAAGCGCACCATTCGGTAAACGAACTTCTGCACGGTCTACAGTAAGACCAGCATTCGTTAATGCGTCAGCGATGTCACGAGTACCGATAGAACCAAATAGTTTACCTTCATCACCCGCTTTCGCAGTAATGACGATATTCACTTCGTTCAATTGATCAGCACGTGATTGAGCAGCAGCTAATACTTCAGCTTCTTGCTTCTCAAGTTCAGCGCGACGAGCTTCGAAAGCAGCAGTGTTTGCTTCAGTAGCAGCAACAGCTTTACCCTGAGGGATCAAGTAGTTACGGCCAAAACCAGCTTTAACTGATACTTTGTCACCAAGTTTACCTAGGTTCTTAATGCGTTGTAATAAGATAACGTCCACAGCTCACCTCACTTATGGTTGTCAGTGTACGGAATCAAAGCCAAGTAACGAGCTTGTTTAATCGCAAGCGCTAATTGACGTTGATAACGAGCTTTAGTACCAGTGATACGGCTAGGAACAATCTTGCCGTTTTCAGTGATGTACTGTTTTAAAGTGTCGATATCTTTGTAGTCGATGTACACAACATTCTCAGCTGTAAAGCGGCAGAACTTGCGACGACGGTAAAAACGTGCCATTGATGTTCTCCTTAAGCTTCTTCAGCAGATTCGTGTGATTGCTGTGCTTCTTCACGTTGAGCTTTACGCGCACGTTTTTCTTCAGCACTTTTAGCAAGTAACGATTCTTCAGTGATTGCGTGTTCACGACGAATGATGATGTTACGAATGATTGCGTCGTTATAACGGAACAATTCTTCTAATTCATCAAGAGTCGTTTGACCACATTCAACATTCATAAGAATGTAGTGTGCTTTGTGAATTTTGTTAATTGGGTAAGCCAATTGACGACGGCCCCAATCTTCTAAACGGTGAATTTGACCATCAGCTTCTTTGATCTGAGAGATATAGCGTTCAACCATACCTACTACTTGATCGCTTTGGTCTGGATGTACCAAAAGTACGATTTCGTAATGACGCATTGTCAGCTCCTTACGGTTTGGACAGCCCCTAACATAAAAATTAGAAGCAAGGAGTCATAACTGGAATAATGAATTCAAGTTAAGCCGCATAAATTGCGAAGGGTGAATTATATAGAAAAGTGCAAATAAAAACAAATGGTTTTCAGTGCAAATCAGGATAAATAGAAATCT
Organism: Acinetobacter sp. FDAARGOS_515; assembly: GCF_003938865.1. Lineage (NCBI taxonomy): Bacteria > Pseudomonadati > Pseudomonadota > Gammaproteobacteria > Moraxellales > Moraxellaceae > Acinetobacter > Acinetobacter sp. FDAARGOS_515. Next base: position 2,636,240 of record NZ_RKIX01000003.1, read on the forward strand.
TCCTCTCTATTAAAAGAGAGGAAGATGTGGCGCAGGTGAATGGTAAGTAAAGCTAAAACTTACACTGAGTAAGGTAATTAAGATTACCGAATACAGGAAAAAGCGTTTTGCCCAAATCTGATCATTTTCAGCTTTAAAACCAATGAGTGATAAATAAAGCCAATATGCAGTTAATGCATTAAACGTGATGAGAAAAAAGACATTGGTATAACCAAAACAGTAAAGCCCATTGAGAACTGCCGCAAAAAGTACAATGTAAATGACACATTCAACTTTGGTTCTAAAAATAGAGCGCGCTACTGGTAAAATTGGGATACCTGCATTTTTGTAATCATCAAAGCGGTAAATCGCAATTGCCCAAGAGTGGGGCATCTGCCAAAGACCATAAGCTAAGAAGATCAGTAAAGCCGCTACATCAAATTCATTGGTGACGGCAACATAACCAATGACAGGAGGGCTCGCTCCAGAAATACTACCAATCACGGTTTGATGAATCGTGGTACGTTTAGACCAGAGGCTATAAAAGCCCACATAGACAACAAAACCAATTACAGCAAATAAGAATGAATAAGGATTCACTCCAAACCATAAAATGCTAAAACCAATTACTCCAAGCACACTGGCATAGACAAGTGCAACGGATGGAGAAATCGTTTTTTTAACTAAGGCACGATTTTGAGTTCGTTGCATTTTGTGGTCAATGTCTTGATCAATTACATTATTGATGACACAACCTGAGGCTACAACAAGCGTTGTACCTAAGAGGGTGAGGATGAGTAAGAGGAAATCTACATGTCCTTGGGCGGCTAAGAAAAAGCCGCCCAAGGTGGTAATGAAATTACCAAACAGAATTCCTGGTTTAGTCAGGAATAAATATTTTTTCAACATGACAAACAGTTTAGAGCATCATATTGAAGTGTAGATAGTTCATGATCCATACAGAACCGATCAAAAGAACGGCAATACATAGAATAGTATAAATGAATGCAATCAAATTCCAGCGTTGTTCAGAAGATGTATTCATGTGTAAGAAAAACACAAGTTGTACAAGTACCTGAGCAACTGCTGTAATTCCGATAACGGTCATTAATAGACCGCGGGAAAATCCACCTGCCATCACCATCCCAAATGGGATGATGGTGAGCAGAACAGATAAAATAAACCCTACAGTGTACTGTTTAACGTTACCGTGAGATGCACCAGCAGCATTATGATCGTGACTACTCATTAGAGAACTCCCATCAAGTAAACGACGCTGAATACACAGATCCATACGATGTCAAGGAAGTGCCAGAATAAACTTAGGCAAGCAAGACGACGTGTATTTGGTAATGTCAGACCTTTGGTTTTGATCTGATACATTAATACAATCATCCAGACCAAACCAGAAGTCACGTGAATACCGTGCGTACCAACCAGTGTAAAGAATGCTGATAGGAAAGCACTTGTGCTTGGACCATGTCCTTCGTGAACTAAATGATGAAATTCATAAAGTTCCATACCAATGAACGATGCACCAAAGATAAAGGTGATAAGTAACCACATAATCACTTGGTTAACGTTCTTTTTGTACGAAGCCAGAACTGCAAAACCGAAAGTGACAGATGAGATCAAGAGAGCAAAGGTTTCAGTTAAAACAAAACCTAAAGACTCACCAAATAGCTCATGTGCACTTGGTGTACCTGGTGGAACATGGCTGCTCAAAACAGCGAACGCGATGAAGAGTGTACCGAATAAAATCAAGTCACTCATCAAGTATGTCCAGAAACCAAAGACCGTTAAGTCGGTATCATCATGTTCATGATGACCGTCATGGCCATGGTTGTCGTGATGAAGTACTTCAGCCATATCCTTAGTCCTTCTTCAAGTGTTTTTCAAGTAATGCATAGCGTTCATTTTCAATGCGCTCAACTTCAGCAGCTGGTACATAGTAATCCACTTCTTTAGTGAATGAACTACGAATAAAGCTGATAATAGCCGCAATGAAACTTACTGCAACGAGCCACCAAATGTGCCAGATCAATGCGAAGCCCATCAATGTAATAAACATTGCAATGATGAAACCAGCTGCACGATCAGTTGGCATATGAATGTCTTCATATTTGGCAGGACGTGCATACGCAACACCATTTTCTTTGTCAGTCCAGAAACGGTCTACACCATTTGCTTCAGGAACTTGTGCAAAGTTATAAAATGGAGCAGGAGATGAAGTCGACCATTCAAGAGTACGACTGTCCCATGGATCGCCTGTGTAATCCATGTTTTGATGACGTTGTAGGAAACCTACAATAATTTGCATCAAGAAACACGCAATACCAATCGCAACCAACACAGCACCAAATAATGCAATCGCTAGATATGGATCCCATTCAGGGTTGTCATAGGTATTCAAACGACGTGTCATACCCATGAAACCAAGGATATAAAGTGGCATGAATGCAAAATAGAAACCAAAGAACCAGAACCAGAATGCAGCTTTGCCCCAAGCTTCATTTAACTTCCAGCCAAACATTTTTGGCCAATAGAAAATGATACCAGCGAACATACCAAATACCACACCACCAATAATCACGTTATGGAAGTGAGCGATCAGGAACAGTGAGTTGTGTACAAGGAAATCCGCAGGTGGAACTGCCATTAATACACCAGTCAAACCACCGATACCAAAGGTCACAAGGAAGCCAAGTGTCCAGAGCATTGGTGTATCGAAAGAAATACGTCCTTTGTACATGGTAAATAACCAAGAGAAGATTTTAACCCCTGTAGGGATTGCAATAATCATGGTCATAATACCGAAGAATGCATTAACGTTTGCACCCGCACCCATGGTAAAGAAGTGATGTAACCATACAACGAATGCCAATACAGTAATGGCGATTGTTGCATATACCATTGATTTATAACCAAACAATGCTTTGCGTGAGAATGTCGCAACAATCTCTGAATACAAACCAAATGCTGGCAATACCAAGATATATACTTCTGGATGACCCCAAGTCCAAATCAAGTTCACATATAGCATTGGGCTACCGCCAAGCTCATTGGTGAAGAAATGGAAACCGAAATAACGGTCAAGGGTAAGCATGGCAAGTGTTGCTGTAAGTACAGGGAATGATGCGATGATCAGAACAGCTGTACACAATGATGTCCAAGTAAAAATTGGCATGTCCATCAGTTTCATGCCAGGTGCACGCATTTTAATGATGGTCACAAAGAAGTTAACACCAGATAAAAGCGTACCAAGACCAGAAACCTGAAGTGCCCAAATATAGTAGTCAACACCAACACCAGGAGAATACTGAATGCCAGAAAGAGGAGGATAAGCCATCCAACCTGTCGCAGCAAATTCACCCAGTACAAGCGAAGCCATCATTAGACCAGCAGCACCAGCAAACAACCAGAAACTTAAAGAGTTAAGTAATGGGAATGCAACATCACGCGCACCAATTTGTAGAGGCACAGAAATGTTCATCATACCTACAACAAGACCCATCGCTACGAAGAAGATCATGATTACGCCATGCGCAGTAAAGATCTGGTCGTAGTGGTCTGGATGTAGATAACCTTCACCGCCACCTTTAGCAAGGAACAGTTGAAGACGCATCATGATCGCATCAGCAAAGCCACGCAATAACATGACCACAGACACAAGGATATACATGATACCAATTTTCTTATGGTCTACAGATGTAAACCATTCTTTCCAGAGATATCCCCATTTTTTGAAATAGGTGATACCGCCTAGAACAGCAATTGCACCAATAGCCATTAAGACCATTGTCACTAGTACAATTGGCTCTTTAGGGATAGAGTCCCATCCGAGTTTACCTAATAACAACATGGCTTATTCCTCTACAGAAGCAGTTGCATGTGCATTAGCATCATGAGCTTGCGAACCATGTTCAGCATTTGCTGAATGGTCTGTACCGTGATAGTTGCTCATATATCTGTTAATGACAGTTTCAAACAAGTTTGGTTCAACTGAAGAATAGTAAGTCACTGGGTGTGGCTTATTCGGGAACGGCTTCATTGCTTCAGCTTTTTCTAAGGCTTCTGTATCACCAGCAGCCTCGGCACGATGTACCAGTGCTTCAATCTGATGTTTAGAACGATCCCCATCTTTCAGTGTCGCAAGTTCAGCTTGATCAAGCGTCGCTTTCTGAATAGCTTCAGCATTAATGCTTGTACCTTTACCAGCTTTAACAGCTTCTACCCATTGAGCAAATTGAGTTTCAGTTACACTATGAGCTTTAAAGCGCATTTGTGAGAAACCATAGCCTGAGTAGTTAGACGAGAAACCACGATATTCGCCAGTTTCATTCGCTAATAAATGGAGATGAGTTTGCATACCCGCCATTGCATAAATTTGGCCACCTAACGCAGGAATGAAGAATGAGTTCATTGTAAAGTTAGATGTAATTTTAAAGCTTAATGGTGTTTTCTCTGGGAAACGTACTTCATTTACTGTCGCAATATTTTGTTCAGGATAAATAAAGATCCATTTAAACTGTTCAGCAATAACTTGAATGGTTAAAGGGGCTTTATCTGAATCTAGCGGACGGTAAGGGTCGTACTTGTGGGAACCCCACCAAGTTAACCAAGCTAAAATACCAATAATAATGACAGGAATACCCCAGACTACAATTTCAATTGCAGTTGAGTGTGCCCATGTAGGTTTATAGTCTGCATCTTTATTTGACGCGCGATATTTCCAACCAAACCATAACGCCATAATGATTGAAGGAATTACAACCAATAGCATTAAGTAGATCGCAGTCATCATCAGGTTACTTTGACCTTCAGCAACTGGACCTTTAGAGTTTAGAAGTACTAAATCACCACCACACCCTGTTAAAAGTGCGGAAACCGCCGATAAAGACAATACAGCTAAAATCGTTTGTCTCATTTTACAACCTCGGTGAAGAGTCCCATTCCCTAAGTAAATTGGGGATAGCGATAAAAGTGTCGCATGATGGAGAAGAATGAATCCTGTTACAGAACATATTTCTCAATCATGTGACACAGCTATGTTGTAGGGCATTATGCCTGATATCGTGAAACTAAGCTACTTGAAAGTGACGTTAAATATTTGTTATGACACCTGATTTATCTGCTTGTTTTATCTTTTGAATGCTGGCTTAAAAGTCAATTTTTTTCATGGATTTATCATAAAAAAGGAGTGAATGATCACTCCTTTAATTATTTTTTAATATTGATGACTTTGGTTTTTGCTAGTCTATCATGCAAACTGTTGTTTCCTTTGGAAAAAAATAAAACAATATCTGCAATAAAAACAATGACCAAAAGCGGTAAAAGGCTTATCAACTGTGAAATGATAATAAATAGAAATGAGCGTACAAAAAAACCGCGAAATTGACCAGGAAGCTGATTGGTCGTTGCATCAACAATTTGCAAATGGAATAATTTTTTACCAATAGATTGACCAGAACGAGCAATAAAATAATTTTGTAAAAATAACAAGCCAAGTGTGTAGATGAGTAATGCGACTGGAACCCATGTTGGCATGTTGTCGCGCATGGCTTCAGCAATTTTAATTTGCTGTTCAACATCAAAACTAGTGGTTTGTTGGAGTAGATCATGCGGTAAAAAGAGCATTGTCACAATAATTTGCGGCAAAATCAGCAAAGCTAAATCGATAAGCTTGGCCGAAATACGCTTGCTCACAGGAGCAGCCGTTGCTTTGGCTGTCTGATTGACTTTAATGTCACGGATGACATCATTTTGACTATGGACTGGGGCATCAAAAGTAGAATTTGTTGTCGAGTTTACAGGTTGGTAGACAAGTTTACCTTGAGTGAGTTCACCTAAGGCTCTCCATTCCGTCATACCTTCATGCCATGCTAAGTCAGTCAATAGCACTTGTTGGCTAGCGAGCATCTGGTTCAGTTGTTCTAATGTATAAGGACCAGCCTGTTGGTTATTTCTTGCCAAGTAAATTTGCATAAGTTTTAAATCTCAACAGCTTAAAGATGAAAAAGACCCCGCGCGAGGGTCTTTTTGATAAGATTAAGTTAGGCTTGCTTATCTTTATCTTCCGCTAGGAAGAACCAAGTTTCAAGTACTGAGTCAGGATTGAGTGAAACTGTTTCAATGCCTTGCTCCATCAGCCATTTAGCAAGATCTGGATGATCAGATGGACCTTGGCCACAAATACCTACATATTTGCCCGCTTTACGACAAGCATGAATGGCCATTGAAAGCAGGGCTTTAACGGCTGGATCACGTTCATCAAATAGATGAGAAACAATACCAGAGTCGCGGTCTAAACCGAGCGTTAATTGAGTTAAGTCGTTAGAACCAATTGAGAACCCATCAAAATGTTCAAGGAATTGTTCAGCCAATAATGCATTGGTTGGTAATTCACACATCATAATGATTTTTAAACCATTCTCACCACGCTTCAAGCCATTTTGAGCTAAAAGTTCAATGACGCGTTTTGCTTCAGAAACTGTACGCACAAATGGAATCATGATTTGAATATTGGTCAAACCCATTTCGTCACGTGCTTTTTTCAAGGCACGACATTCAAGCTCAAAGCAATCACGGAAGTTGTCAGATACATAACGACTTGCACCACGGAAACCCAACATTGGGTTTTCTTCTTCTGGTTCGTAGAGTTTACCGCCAATGAGGTTAGCATATTCATTGGATTTAAAATCGGACATACGAACAATGACTGGTTTCTCAGCAAAGGCAGCCGCAAGTGTTGCAATACCTTCAACCAGTTTTTCTACATAGAATTCAACTGGAGAAGAATAACCTGCCGTACGTGCCATAACTGCTGCACGTGTTTCGCGTGGCAAGCTTTCAATATTCAGTAAGGCTTTTGGATGCACGCCGATCATACGGTTAATAATGAACTCAAGACGAGCCAGACCAATACCACCATTTGGAATTTGAGCAAAGTCAAATGCACGATCAGGGTTACCGACGTTCATCATAATTTTGAACGGAAGTTTTGGCATAGATTCAATCGAGTTGCGTTGAATTTCAAAATCCAGCGCGCCTTCATAAATAAAGCCTGTATCACCTTCAGCACATGAAACAGTAACTTCCTGACCATCGGTTAGGACTTCTGTGGCATTGCCTGTACCCACAATCGCAGGAACACCCAGTTCACGTGCAATAATAGCAGCATGACAAGTACGACCACCGCGGTTAGTCACGATAGCAGCGGCACGTTTCATTACTGGTTCCCAGTCTGGATCAGTCATGTCTGAAACTAGCACGTCGCCTGGTTGAACTTTGTCCATTTCTTTAATCGATGAAACAACGCGTACTTTACCAGAACCAATACGTTGACCGATTGAGCGACCTTCACATAACACAGTGCCACGCTGTTTAAGTAAGTAGCGCTCCATTGTGCCTACGTTTTGACGGCTTTTTACAGTTTCAGGACGCGCCTGAACAATGTAAATTTGACCATCATCACCATCTTTGGCCCATTCGATGTCCATTGGCGCACTGTAATGGTCTTCAATGATCATGGCTTGTTTAGCAAGCTCTTGAAGTTCATGGTCATTTAAAGCAAATTGTTGACGATCCTGTTTTTCAACATCAACCACCACCACTGATTTACCCGCTGAACCTTCTTCGCCATAAATCATTTTCTGGTGTTTAGAGCCGAGGTTGCGACGTAATACAGAGTGTCTACCATTTTTAAGCAGCGGTTTTGATAAATAAAATTCGTCAGGGTTAACAGCACCTTGAACGACCATTTCACCCAAACCATAAGATGCTGTAATAAATACGACATCTCGGAAACCAGATTCGGTATCCAATGTAAACATTACACCCGCAGCACCTGTTTCTGAACGTACCATGCGTTGTATGCCAGCAGACAAAGCTACGATGTCATGAGCAAAGCCTTGATGCACACGGTATGCAATTGCACGGTCGTTATACAAAGATGCAAATACTTCTTTGATGGCAATCAAAATATTATCGATGCCACGAATATTCAGAAAAGTTTCTTGCTGACCAGCAAAAGAAGCGTCTGGTAAATCTTCAGCGGTCGCAGATGAACGAACGGCAACCGCGATATCAGGGTTGCCGTTTGAAAGTGCATTAAAAGCGTCACGAACTTCTTTTTCTAATGCTGGAATGAGAGGAGTATCTACAATCCATTGACGAATTTTTGCGCCAGTTTCGGCAAGAGCGTTGACATCGTCAACATTCAATTGATCGAGTTCTGCTTGAATTTTTGCGTTTAGACCGCTTTGTTCAAGGAACTCACGATAAGCAGCAGCAGTTGTGGCAAAGCCACCCGGTACAGACACACCAGCATTGGATAAATGGCTGATCATTTCACCTAGAGATGAGTTTTTCCCACCCACGAGTTCGACGTCGTGTTTCCCTAATTTTTCCAGACCGATTACGCGCGCTTCCAAAGTTTTCACTCCACTTTTCCAGTATTAATTACTATCTTGGCATGAAGAAAAGATATTAATGTGCTTAGGATTTTGATTTACTCTAAGCGACAGTCATGTAAGATCAGCTTACTATAAAGATTATATAGCACTAAGACAAATGTTTGAGGAGATTTTTCATGTCAGATAGTAAACAAATTAAGCGGAGTGTGTTTTTTATTTCAGATGGAACCGCGATTACGGCTGAAACCCTCGGACATTCTTTATTAGCGCAATTTCCCAACGTGGATTTTGATATTCATATTATTCCGTATATCACCTCAGAAGAAGCGGCAATGAATGTGGTTGCTGAAATTAATAGTTGCCAGTCTAAAGACCAGACTTTGCCATTGGTGTTCGATACGTTGGTCGATCCGAATGTGCGTGAAATCATTAACACTGCCAAAGCGGTGAATCTCGATGTGTTTGAGGGTTTAATTAGCAAGTTAGAACAAGAGCTTGGCACACCGCCAACAACTTTGGTCGGACAGACTCATGCCGTGACGGATTCTGAATATTATAAAGCTCGTATTGATGCAGTTCATTTTGCTTTGGACAATGATGATGGTGCTCGTACACGTCACTATGATAAAGCCGATATTATCTTGATTGGGGTATCCCGTTCGGGTAAAACACCAACGTCGATTTATCTGTCATTACAATTTGGAATTCGTGTTGCAAATTATCCACTGACCGAAGAAGATCTAGATGACAATCGCTTACCAAAAGTATTGAAAGAACATAAAAATAAGTTATTTGGTTTGATGATTGATGCGGAACGTTTGGTCGCAATTCGTAATGAACGTAAAGCCAATAGTCGCTATGCCAGTTTTAGCCAATGTCAGATGGAGTTGCGTGCCATTGAAGGAATTTATATTTCAGAAGGAATTCCATATTTAAATGTCACGGAAATGTCGATTGAAGAAATTTCAACACGTATTTTACAAAAGACAGGCTTGAAACGCCGTATTGGTTAAAAAGTTTACAAACAATAGATCTAAATCCTTCAGTATTTCTGATCTGTGGTTGTAAGGAGAAGGGAAATCAATGAAAAATCATTAATTTCCCTTTTTTAGTTAAACAATTTTAGCTGTTTTTGATATCCATCAATAAACTAAAGTTTTCGAGTCGCTTTTCAGTGTCATAAATATCACAAGTGAAAATGAACTCATCAACATCTACATGTTCTAACAAGTCTTGCAGACCAGCTTTCACCGTTTCAGGTGAACCAATTTGACCCAATGCATAAAAGTTATTGACGGATATGCGCTCGGCAGGTGTCCAGATATGATCCATAGACTCCACAGGTGGTTTGAGTTTTAAACTTTGTCCACGCATTAAACCCAGTACACGTTGATAAGCACTGGTGGCTAAATGTTGTGCTTCGGCATCTGTTTTAGCTACTACAGTTGGAACGCCCATGGAAACATACGGTTGTTCTAGATATTCAGATGGTTGAAAGTTTTCTCGATACAACTGGACAGCCTGTGACAGCATACGCGGTGCAAAATGTGATGCAAACGAATAGGGAAGACCTAAACGAGCCGCGAGTTGTGCACTAAATAAACTGGAGCCCAACAACCAGACGGGAACATGTGTTCCGTGTCCTGGGGTTGCTACGATTTTTTGATTGGGTTCAGGGTCTTTGAAATATTGCAAAATTTCGAGAACATCTTGAGGAAATTGATCTTCAGTTTCCTGACGACCACGACGTAAGGCTCGCATGGTCAATTGATCTGTGCCTGGTGCGCGGCCTAAACCTAATTCAATACGATTGGGATAAAGCGTTGCTAATGTACCAAACTGTTCTGCAACCACCAATGGCGCATGATTAGGTAACATCACTCCACCAGAGCCTAAACGTATCGACTGTGTATTTGCAGCAATATGACCCAGTAATACAGCGGTCGCTGAACTGGCAATACCATCCATATTATGGTGTTCGGCCAGCCATAAACGTTCATATCCTAGTTTTTCTGCATGCTGAGCCAACTCCAAAGCATGATGCAACGAAAATTGAACTGTTTTATCATTACGGATAGGCGCAAGCTCAAGAATTGAAAACCGTGTTTCTTTTAAAGAAGCCATAAAAAATTCTCAGAACTATATATCGTCATTTTACGATTTATCTAAAATTATGTATATCGTTTTTTTTCGATTTATGCAGTGATTTGTAACTTAACAATAATGACCAAAAAAAGCACCCAGAAGGGTGCTCGACTATTTGAATCATACAACGTATTAACGGTGACGATAGTGACGATGGTGTCTGTTCCAACTACGTGAGTTGTTATAGCGTTTTTCTTCAGCTCTATCTTTAGAAATTTTATTTCCTAAAGCTGAACCGCCTGCGGCGCCTAGGGCTGAACCAATATATCCACCTGTTGTGCCACCCATATTTTACCAACGGTATAGCCACCCACACCACCTAAACCACCACCAATTGCAGATGAAGTACGATTACGTTTATTGCTTGCAACGGCTGCACCACCCGCACCACCAATTGCAGAACCAATCATGGCACCAGTATTACCGCCCATTTGATTGCCTAAGGCTGTACCAACCACACTCCCTAATGCTGAAGTTGCCGCAACACGTGTGGTATTGTCTGCATGTGCATTGATTGCAAACATTGAAGAAACTGCCAATACACCACTTAATAATAAGTTATTTGCCTTCATCTCAAATCTCCGTGTCCCAACAGCAGGACTTTATCTATTTCGTTGCAGCAAATGTAACAAAACGATTCACTTTAATTGTGGAGATTATCGTTGTTATTTTTACAATGTAGCTGCGTTTTGTATGCTTTCTATTAAAAGTGTCTATTAAAACGGCGAAAACGATTGATTTATTGCCTAATGTGAAGAAAAAGTGAAAATTCACCACACCGAAATATTCTTAAGAGCAAGCAAATATAAGCTGATCTATGTTCTTTAACAGTCATAATCGGTAAACTATGCGCACTTTTAGCTTTGACCTGATCGCAAGCACTTCATCATTCAAGCGTTGCGCTGATCGATTATTTTTATTTTGAGATACTTCCACTTATGAAAGAATCATTACGTTTACGACTGGATCAACTCTGTGATCGTTATGAAGAGTTAACGGCATTATTGGCAGATGGGGAAGTCATTTCTGATAATAAACGTTTCCGTAAATTATCCCGTGAGCATAGTGATCTTTCTGAAATGGTCGAAGTGTGGGGTAAGTATCGTCAGGCTGAGCAAGATATTGTGACTGCTGAAGACATGCTCAATGATCCTGATTTTAAGGATATGGCGCAAGAGGAGATCAAGGAAAATCGCGCCTTGATTGAGCAACTCGAAGCTGATCTGAATATTTTGATGATTCCCAAAGATCCAAATGATGCCAATTCTGCTTATTTGGAAGTTCGTGCGGGAACTGGCGGTGATGAGGCTGCAATTTTCTCAGGTGATTTATTTCGTATGTACAGTAAATACGCTGAGTCTCAAGGTTGGCGTATTGAAGTATTGTCTGAAAATGAAGGCGAACATGGCGGTTATAAGGAAGTCATCTGCCGCGTCGATGGCGATGGTGTTTATGGTCGTCTAAAGTTTGAAAGTGGCGCACATCGCGTACAGCGTGTTCCTGCAACTGAGTCACAGGGGCGTGTACATACTTCTGCTTGTACGGTTGCGATTTTACCTGAAGTAGATGTGGACACGACCGTTGAAATTAATCCTGCTGATTTGCGGATTGATACTTATCGTGCATCGGGCGCAGGTGGTCAGCACATTAACAAAACCGATTCTGCGGTGCGTATTACTCATATTCCAACAGGCGTGGTGGTGGAATGTCAGGAAGAACGCTCACAGCATAAAAACAAAGCCAAAGCGATGGCATTACTGGTTTCTCGTCTGGAAAATGCCAAACGCGCTGCACAGGAAACGGCGACTTCTGAAATGCGTCGTGATCTCGTCGGATCGGGCGACCGCTCAGAACGTATTCGTACTTATAACTATCCACAAGGTCGAATGACAGACCACCGTATTAATTTAACTTTATATAAGTTAGATGCGATTATGGAAGGTGATTTGACGGAACTATTGGATAGTTTACATCGTGAATATCAAGCAGATCAGTTAGCCATGTTGGCGCAAGAGAATGGCGGCTGATGAAGATTGGACAAGCTTTAAATCTGCGCGGCGAAGCTGATAGTTATGAACGTCAGGAAGCCACGTGGTTGCTTGAGCATGTCCTCAATCTGAATTCACTTGAATTAAAAATGCGTCAAATGCAAGTTTTGACGCATGAGCAAGAACACACCTTTTTAGATGGGCTGATGCGACTCTCTAAAGGTGAGCCACTGGCTTATATTACGGGTTCGCAACCGTTTTGGAGTCTGGATCTAAAGGTTACACCAGATACATTAGTTCCGCGCCCAGATACTGAAATTTTAATTGAAACGGTTTTATCGTTAAATTTACCTTTTCAAACTTCGATGGTGGATTTAGGCACAGGGACAGGTGCAATAGCGTTATCTCTAGCCAAAGAGCGTCCTGACTGGAAAGTTTTAGCAACAGATATTTACTTTCCAACGCTTGAAGTCGCTCAGGAGAACGCTCATCGACATGCGTTGAATCAAGTTCAATTTATTTGTAGTGCGTGGTTTGAAGCCATTCCTGCGCAAAAGTTTGATTTAATTGTGTCTAACCCGCCTTATATCGATGCACAGGATGAACACATGCTGAATCTGGGAACAGAACCTCGCCGCGCATTGGTCGCAGAGCATCAAGGTCTAGCGGATCTGGAACTGATTATTGATCAAGCACCCAACTGGATGAATATTGATGCATGGTTAGTGCTTGAACATGGTTATGATCAAGGGGAGACGGTTCGTCAATTGCTTCAAAAACGGGGCTTTACTCAAGTTCAAACCCGAAAAGATTACGGTGGAAATGATCGTATTAGTTTAGGAAAACATCTGCCAAGATAACTTATTTGGGGATACTTTCTCGCCATCTGAGTAACCATTGTTCTACAGCTTTCATAATGGTATCCGTTATTTTTCCCAATAATGCTAATAAAATAATGGCCAAAATAACAATATCGGGTCGTGAAGTTTCTCGTCCATCGCTCAGCAGATAACCAATGCCTTGTGTTGCTGCAATCAATTCAGCAGCAATCATAAACATCCATGATAAACTCAAACTATTACGCAAGCCTGTTAAAATTCCTGGCGAGGCAGCAGGTAAAATAATTTGAACAATGCGTTCAAAGTGATTCAAACCATATACTTTTCCCAACTCGACCAATTTGGGATCAACATTTTGAATTGCTGCAACAGTATTGGTATAAGTTGGGAAAAACGCACCAATGGCAATCAACGTGAGTTTTGATCCCTCATCAATTCCTAACCATAATAATAACAGTGGGATCCATGCCAGACTGGGAATGGATTTAATCGCTGAAAAAGTAGGGTCAAGATATTCTTCAATCTGTTTATTAAGGCCTACACCGATTGCAAACAATAATCCAAGACCACTGCCGATGGCAAATCCAGCAAAAACACGCCACGTACTAATATAAATATGTGTCAATAAATCTGCATGAGCCAAATCGATAAAAGACTGCCACAGACTACTTGGTGCCGGTAACAAATAGGCATCAATCGCACCACTTCTCACCAGAAACTCACAAATGAATAAAAATATAACAGGCAACAAAAGCGCTTTATACCAACTTTTAAATTTGCTGGGTTTATGGCGCTGTTGATCTTGAAGGGCAGCCTGAGCCAAACTTCTGTTTAGCTCAGACTTAGAAATTGAATTTTGCATAGATTACTTAACAACCTTTTGAGCAAAACGAGGATCAAACAACTGATCAACCACTTGATTAACATTGGTGCCTTTGCGTACTAGATCTTCTTCAACCAAAATATTTCCTGCGCGTTTCAGGGCTTGTGACTGTTTTACAGACGGGATATTTTGTTCAAAATTGGTTCGGCTTAATTGCAACTTTGCAACGGCAAGCGGTAACTTTGATTCGCGAGCCAAAAGTTCGGCAGTTTTGTCTGGATTGGCGATCGCCCATTTTCGTGCCTGTTCATAAGCTTTGATCACAACTTCAATGGCCTCTGGACTTTGTTTGGCAAAATCTTTTTTAACGCTTAATACGCCATAGCTATTAAAATTAACATTTCGATAGAGTAATCTTGCACCTGATTGAATTTGTGCAGCAGCCATAAGTGGATCGAGTCCAGCCCAAGCATCCACTTGACCTCTTTCAAGTGCTGTTTTGCCATCTGGATGCTGTAAATGCACAAGTTGTACATCTCGTTTGGTCAAACCAACGCTATCTAGTGCCTGCAAAGTAAATAAAAATGGATCTGTACCTTTGGTTGCTGCGATTTTTTTACCTTTTAAATCTTTTAATGATTTTAATGGAGAATCTTTAGCAACGACCAGTGCAGTCCATTCAGGCTGACTCTGGATATAAACTGTTTTGATCGGGCTACCATTGGCACGACTGAGAACAGCTGCTAAACCGGCAGTAGAAGCAAAGTCACTGCTATTGCTATTGAGATATTCCAAAGAGCGATTACTGCCTTGACTAAATATCCATTTAATTTCAGTGTTTGGCAGCGCTTTTTCCAATAGTTTTTGATCTTTCACAATTAAACTAGTAGGCGCATAGTAGGCATAATCCAGCTTTAGTGTTTTGGGAATAGCTGCAAATGCAGTTGCGGTAAATGTTGTTGCAAGAACCCCAGTGATGAACAATTTTAAGTAAGGTTTTTTAAATGATGACATGCCCAAGTCCAATCTGACAAATAAATGAAATTTCTCAGATGTTTGCATGAGAATAGCGTGTTCCAAACACAGATATTTTGCTTAGTAATGCATGTTCTTGAATAAACACTATTTTTTTTGATTTAATAATTTGATTTTAAAGTATTTTCAGAAAAATAAATGAATTATTATAAATTCTGATTAACTGATAATAAATGTGCATATAGCGTTGGATAAATCTGGTTTAGACGTTTTATTCTAACCGGTATTTTGGCGATAAGCACTTGGATTGACACCCGTCCACTTTTTAAAAGCGCGATAAAATGCGCTTGGATCATGGAAATTTAAGGCATCACTGATATCCTGAATACAATCTTCAGTTTTACTTAAACGCTCAATCGCAATATCACAGCGGATGTCATTTTTAAGTTGTTGATAACTGATATTTTCAGCTTTTAAACGCCGTTGAATGGTGGCTTCAGACATGTTTAACTGCTGCGAAAGTTCTTTAAGTTCTGGCCAAAGCGCGGGATGGTGTTTGATAAGATGTCTACGAATCATCAGACTTAGTGCATTTTCATTTTTATAACGTACTAATAAATTCTGTGGTGTCTGTTTTAGAAATTCATAAAGCGATTTTTTATCTTTTTTAATTTTAATCTGTAAATAATCTGCATTGAATTCCACGCGATTAGATGCTGCATCAAATTCGATATTTTCACAAAAACGGACATAATAATCTTGCGGATAAGCGGGCTTAGCGCATTTCAGACTAATTTTATCAATCACAATTCGTTGATCCGCTAGCCAACACAATAAACCATGAATCAACATTAAAAAAGTTGCATAACTGAACATCCGTTTAGTGTGAGTTTGATCATGAATGATCAAACATACCAGATTTTGTTCAACTTTAAACTCTGCTTGGATATCATCCAGAAGTACAGAAAAAAACTTTAAAATATCGGTTAAGGCTTTTTCTATTGTATCCGCATGCATGACCATTTTTACTAATAATTGATAACTACCACGTCGCATGGGATGAGAGTCCATTCCAAAAAACTCATCATCCATATGATTAGCTAGTTCAATCCAGAGTTGTGCATAAGCCGAAACTGGAATTCTGGCTTTGGGGAAGTTTAAAAGCTCGGCTGAAATCCCCGCCTGTTGTACTATTTTTTCAATATTAAAACCGCGCGAATGTGCCACACTCAAAGCTTCATTGACCAATGCAATAGAAATGGTTCCTTTGTTTGAAGGGGAAATATTTGACTGTGCAATCCGTTGCATGTATGACCTGACACTCAGAATTAAAAATTTTTTAAATGATGAAAATGTCCAAAAACCGCAGAACATTTGAGGTTTTTTGAAATTGTACTGTAAAAGTTGAACTTTTACTCTGGAACTGATGTCAGATTAAATTAAATCACGTGGAAATTGGCAATGAAAATACAAGGAAAACATTTCATTATTACAGGCGGTGCCTCGGGTTTGGGGGCTGCAACGGCTGAATGTTTGGTCGCGCGAGGTGCTTATGTCACTTTAGTTGATATGAATGTTGAAGCTGGACAGGCTCAAGCAGAAAAGTTGGGTACAGCCGTAGATTTTGTTGCAATAGATGTGACCAATGAAATCGAGATTGCACAGTTTTTTAAACAGACATTACAACAGCATGGTGCAATTCATGGCTTAATTAACTGTGCAGGAGTTGGCCCATCTGCAAAGGTGGTGGGTAAAGAGGGTATTCATGATCTGGCATTGTTCAATAAAGTATTGAATATCAATGTGACAGGGACTTTTAATATGCTGCGTTTTGCAGCAGAGGCCATGACACATAATACTGCAATGCCTGAAGATGAAGATCGAGGTGTGATTATTAATACTGCTTCTGTGGCTGCCTTTGATGGTCAAATTGGTCAGGCTGCTTATGCGGCCTCCAAAGGTGCAGTTGTGGCGATGACTTTACCAATTGCACGTGAGCTGGGGCGTCATGCTATTCGAGTGGTTACGATCGCACCCGGTATTATGGAAACGCCCATGCTCAAAGCTTTGCCACAACAAGTTCAGGATTCGCTGGGTCAAATGGTGCCTTATCCATCGCGTTTGGGTAAACCAGATGAGTTCGCAAGTCTTGCAGTGCATATTATTGAAAATGCATATCTGAATGGTGAGGTAATTCGTTTAGATGGTGCCATTCGAATGGCACCCAAATAACACCAAGATTATTTAACTTAACATGCTAAAGCCCTCAATTAGATTGAGGGTTTTGGAAATTGAAAAAGTAAATAAAGCAGTTTAAGTTGGATTTGATCACCAGCAAAAACATCGTTGGATGTTTTACGATAACAAAAATGGACAGGACATATAGATCAAATTTTGAATGATCTGTATGCATTAAAAACGGAATAAAAGAGGTTTTCGGGATGAAGACACTGACACAAGCCTATGCAGAATTTGATTTAAATCAACTTATTCAAAAGCAACTTAATGGACATGAACAGCGCATTAATGCTTTTGAGGAGTGTTGTGGTAGATATGTAGGTCATGACAAAGTGGCTTTGATCTGGGAAGGAAAAAACGGAGAACTGCAATCATATACCTTTGATCAACTTGCTGAATATTCAGGGAAATTAGCCCATTATTTTAAGTCTATCCATCTTCAGGCAGGAGACTGCATCGCGGGATTATTGCCACGTACCCCCGAATTACTCATCACGATTTTAGCCACTTGGCGTATTGGCGCAATTTATCAACCCTTATTCACTGCATTTGAATCCAAAGCCATTGAGCATCGTTTAGAAACAGCCAAAACCAAACTTGTAGTAACCAATACCGATCAACAATCTAAACTCGAAAATTTAAATATTAACCAAATTTTGACTGTCAAAAATATTGATGATGATCAGAATCAAGAAGATTTCTGGAGTGTAATCCATACATTTGATGCCGATTGCCCAATTGAATATCGCAGTTTTGATGATGATTTTTTAATGATGTTTACTTCTGGTACAACGGGTTTGGCCAAATCTGTCCCTGTGCCATTAAAGGCAATTTTGGCATTTAAAGGTTATATGACAAATGCCGTGGATTTGCGTGAGGAAGATTCATTTTGGAATTTAGCTGATCCAGGTTGGGCTTATGGGCTGTATTACGGTATTACAGGACCTTTGAGTTTAGGTCATGGCATTCTGATGGATGAACAAGCTTTTAGTGTAGATCGAGCCATTGAACTAATGAAAAAATATCAGGTCAATAATCTGACAGGTTCTCCGACTGCATTTCGTATGTTTTATGGTTTTAAAGAAAAGTTTGATGACAGTGTCAAACAGCATTTAAGGGTCGTGAGCAGTGCAGGCGAGCCTTTAACACCAGAAGTGATCCATTGGTTTAAACATGATCTCAATGTCAATATTTATGATCAATACGGACAGACTGAACTCGGTATGGTGATTGGCAACCACCATGCTTTAGAACATGTAATTAAAATTGGTTCTGCGGGTTTTGCTATACCAGGACATCGTTTTGCGGTACTCGATGAAAATCATCAAGAACTTGGGAAAGGCGGGATCGGGGTATTGGCGATTGACTGTGATGCATCACCTTTGCTTTGGTTTAAAGGTTATGGGGGTAATAACCGAAAGTCTTTTGTCGGCAAATACTATATTACGGGTGATACCGTACAGTTAAATGATCATGGAAGTATAGATTTTGTTGGACGTGCTGATGATGTCATTACAACGTCAGGCTATCGTGTAGGCCCTTTTGATGTCGAAAGTACATTACTTGAATGCGAAGAAGTTTTAGAATCTGCCGTAATTGGAAAACCTGATCTGGCGCGAACCGAAATTGTTAAGGCATTTATCGTATTAAAAAGCCAATATCAAGCGACAGAACAGCTCAAAGAAAAACTACAAATGTATGTTCGCGGACGTCTATCTAAACATGCCTATCCGAAAGAAATTGAATTTGTAGATGTGTTACCCAAAACAGTGAGTGGTAAAATTCAGCGTGGTATTCTTAAACAACGAGAAGTTGAACGAATGCAACCGCTTTGCACGAGTTAAATTTATCTTAAACAGGATGGAGATAGTTCATATTTGAGAGTTCTCCATCTACTTGTTTTAACCATCAGTTTTTTTATAAATTGGCTTTAACTTCATCGCCAATTGTATAGAAAGTCCCACCCGCAATATAATGCAAACTTTTTAAACTTCGGTGTGCATCTGAAAAATACCAATGTCCATCACGAAATACGCGTGAGTCCGCCCAAGCACCCATCACAGAGCCAATAAATAAATCATGCGCTTGCTGATTATGGGGCTCAGGAATGACTTTACAGATCAGCCAAGCAATACAACCTTCAACCAAAGGTACACCAGAATCATCAGGATAAAAGAGTTGAGTTCCACAAAGCTCTAATTTATTCAGCTCATCAAACTGGCTGATGCTACCTAATTGATAGGTCATATCCAGTTGTGCTAAACAGGGAACCTGTAACGCGAAATAGCCATTCTTTTCAATAATTTTTCGAGTCTTCGTCGATTTATCTAAAACAACGGTCACTTTTGCAGGACTAAATTCTAAAGCGCACGCCCATGCTGCGGCCATGACATCAATATCATCATCATCTTGAGCGGAAACCAGTACAGTAGGGCCATGATTAAGTAAACGATAGGCTTTTTCGAGTTCTACCTTTTGAATATCTGGATTTGTCATTTTATTAAGCTCATCTTTTTAAAATGCTTATATATTGGCAGAAGATTTTAAGAAAATAAGCGAATTTTAAAAGATCTATACACTATGACGTCTTTCATCATTGTTTAAACCCTCTTTATTTTTCTCGCATAGGCAAAATGAAAGGGGTTTATGAAACAAGTCTATTCAATGGTTTCTATTTGCTATTTTGCGTTTTAAAATTGGAGTTGATATCGGCAAATACTGATTTATAGAAAATCCAATGTTCATCAAATTTATTTTAGGATGTATTTTCTCTTTGGGACTGATGGGATGTCATAGCTTGAATGCCAAATCTCAAGCAACAGAAGAAACGCAGGAATGTTTGGCTTATCGGGCCATGATGACTGCACCGATGGATCCTTTAGCGATGCAGCAATTAAAAACAAAATGTTTGGAGTCTCGAAAATAAATTATCTATGCGATAGGAAGCCCTTCGGGTGCTTTTTTATTGCCAAAAATCGGTTTCTAAACTATCTATGCGATAGGAAACCTGTGTATTTGGGTTCAAAGATCGTTTGAACTTTTCTAAGCTATCTATGCGATAGGAAACCAAAACCTGCTTCATCATCAGGCTTTCTAAGCTATCTATGCGATAGGAAACGTTTCTATTCTATTGCAGGGGCGCAATGGGAATTTCTAAGCTATCTATGCGATAGGAAACCAATACTTACTTGATGCATCTCCTTTGCGATATTTCTAAGCTATCTATGCGATAGGAAACTATAAACTCTTATTAATAAATAATTTAATAACAATAAGTTATTTTAATAATTTGATATTATGCTTTAAAAACAAGTTAAAGTATAAGCGTATGATTTTATTATATTATTAAAGAGTAAGAAAAATATTGATTTAAAAAGAGCAATAAGTCAACTTGATTTAAAATTGAATCCACTCGCTTTAGGCATTAAAAAGCAAGACAAAACAAGGTATCATAAGCCGTTTTGCATCATCATCTTTTGGAGACCCCTGAGTGGAGCGACCGACCATTAATCCTGAACAATTACAGGAAGCCGCAGAAAACTTAACAACAATTCGTGATTTTATTCGTTTTGGAGTGACTGCATTACGTCAATACGATGCTCATTTAGGTCAGGGAACCGAAGATTATTTTGCAGAAAGCTCTGCGCTAGTTTTACAAACGCTTTCTTTAGAATGGGCCGCAGATGCCGAGATTCTGGATGCAAAACTTTTACCAAGTGAAAAAGCTGAATTTTTAAGTTTGCTTGAGCGCCGTGTTAATGAGCGTATTCCGACCTCTTATTTACTTAATCTAGCTTACTTTGCCAACAAGCCATTTTATGTCGATGAACGTGTATTAATTCCGCGTTCACCTATTGCTGAATTGATTGAACAGCGTTTTGCACCGTATTGTCTGGATGAACATGGCAATATGCATGAGGCAATAAATAATTTACCTGAAAACTCAAATCCTAAAACTCCGCAACGTATTTTAGATATGTGTACAGGTTCAGGTTGTATTGCAATTGCTTTGGCTTATGCATTTCCAGAGTCGGAAGTGGATGCAACTGATATTTCCAAAGATGCGCTTGAAGTCGCTGCGATTAATACAGAGCATCACGATAAACAATATCAAGTTGCGCTATTAGAATCTGACTTATTTTCAAAAATTCCTGCCGAAAATCAATATGATTTAATCGTTAGTAATCCGCCTTATGTAGATGCTGAAGATATGGCAGATTTGCCTGAAGAATTTTTACATGAACCAGAACTGGCTTTGGCGGCAGGTCAGGATGGTTTGGATCTGGTACGTAAAATGTTGGCTCAAGCGGCAGATTATTTAACTGAAGATGGTTTAATTGTCATTGAAGTAGGAAATTCTGAATGGGCAATGCGTCAGAATTTTCATACCATTGACTTCCACTGGTTGACCTTTAAAAAAGGTGGTTCGGGTATTTTTGCTTTAACCGCAGAGCAATGCCGCCGTTATCAGCGTTTATTTCAAGAATTTTTAGAAGCTTAAAGGAGTTGTAAATATGGCAGGGAATAGTATTGGACAACTCTTTCGTGTGACCACCTGCGGTGAATCACATGGTGCCGGCTTAATGGCGATTGTCGATGGTGTTCCACCGGGACTTGAGCTGTGTGAAGATGATTTGCAAAAAGATTTAGATCGTCGTAAACCGGGAACCTCCAAATTTGCAACGCAGCGTAAAGAACCTGATGAAGTTGAAATTATTTCAGGGGTTTTTGAAGGCAAAACGACAGGAACATCGATTGGTTTACTCATTCGCAATACTGACCAGAAATCGAAAGATTATGGCAATATTGCTCAAACCTTTCGCCCGGGACATGCGGATTATACCTATACGCAAAAGTATGGTTTCCGCGATTATCGTGGTGGCGGACGTTCCAGTGCGCGCGAAACAGCAATGCGTGTTGCAGCAGGTGCAATTGCTAAGAAATATCTTGCTGAAAAATTTGGTATCGTGATTCGTGGTCATGTCACCCAAATTGGTAATGAAATTGCAGAAAAACTGGACTGGAATGAAGTTCCAAATAATCCATTTTTCTGTGGTGATGTTGCTGCCGTACCGCGTTTTGAGGCCTTAGTGACTTCTTTACGTGAACAAGGCACAAGCTGTGGCGCAAAACTGGAAATTTTAGCCGAAAAAGTTCCAGTGGGTTGGGGTGAGCCTGTATTTGACCGTTTAGATGCTGATATTGCACATGCCATGATGAGCATCAACGCTGTAAAAGGTGTAGAAATTGGTGATGGTTTTGCTGTAGCAGGCCAGTTCGGTCATGAAAGTCGAGATGAGTTAACCACAGACGGTTTTCTTGCTAATCATGCAGGTGGTATTTTAGGTGGTATTTCGAGTGGACAAACCATTCGTGTCGCTATTGCGCTTAAACCAACCGCAAGTATTACCACTTCAGGTAAAACCATTAATCTGGATCGTGAAAATACCGACGTATTAACCAAAGGTCGTCATGATCCTTGCGTGGGTGTTCGGGCAACACCCATTGCGGAAGCAATGCTTGCGATTGTTTTGATGGATCACTTCATGAGAAACCGTGCGCAAAATGCGGATGTCGTTGCTCCATTTGCACCAATTGAATCTTAAGTTAGTCTTATATAAAAAACTCACCATCATCTTTAGGTGAGTTTTTATAGCAAAACAGATTTAAGAAGAATATACACCGACAAAATTTTGGTAAGCAGATGAAGCTCGACCATCAATATACATTGGTCGTTTGATGGTACCGTGGTCTGTGCTAATTTGAACATCAATGCGTTTTGCATTTTTAAAGTCATTTAAAAAACTGCTCGGCACTACAATATGGTTCGATGAGCGTTTCGGTTCTAAACGGCTGATATATTCAAGTTCAGTGGGTTGTGTTGGGGTATAACTTAGGTGTTTACCATCCACGATAAAGGTTATTTTTTTGATATCATAATAGAGATAACTACTATTTAAACGCACATCGATACGAAGTTGATTTTTATTCCCCGAATTCCATGAGGCCGCCATAATCGGACACTGTTCGTTCGGTTTACATAGTAATAATCCTGCTGTTGCTAATCGATCAGTGTTACTTTTATTTTCAGGAATAGTGGCACAACCGTGTAATAAAATGAAAGCTGTCATTAGTCCAACTATTTTTTTCATTTCAGATTTCCCCTTAAATATGTTGTATTCATTTTCTTAATCTTCATCTATGCCCAGAAAATGAAAGGGTGGTGCCGTTTTGAATTGTGCTGTTGCATCACCTGCATAGATATTCTCTTGATTTTTACCTAAATCTAACTTACGTGTCACCCCATCTTTGAAATTAATTTTGTTAAGATCGACCCAGAAACTATTCGGTGAAAGCGCAGATTCGAAAAAGTATAGTTTACGCTTATGATCAACGACCGTACGCCAGCGGGTTGAAGAGATATTGGGTTCTTCTTGAGTATTTAGCCCATAAGGGACAGAGACATTCCGAATAACACTGAAAACGGAGGCAAGTGCTTCTTTAGGATCATCATTTTTAGGAATCGCATTGATATAAAAAGAAGCTCTGGCAAAACGATCTGATGCGCGATTGGTGCCTGGAAGAAAAATCGTTCCACCAATTTGTTTCCAATATTCATTGAGTGCAAGTTGCTCATCAAAAATAGGAGAGTTGGTCATTACTTGATAACTTGAATCATGATGAATGACTTGTTTACCGTTGATGTATTCAACTATTGCATTGTCTCCTGTTTTATCAGAAATAGATAAGTGTAAGGTCGTTAAACGTTTCTCACCCGGCACGGCATCAGTAACGATAATAAACGGTTCTTTTTGCAGAGCTTTGACTGCTTCATCGACAGTTGCAAAATTATCTAAGACATATTGCGCCCACGCAGCAATCGTCAGTTTGGGCTTATTTGATTTGGTTCGATCTGGATACTGAGATTCAACAAGCCAAAGCAAATTGGCATTTAAGCCTGCTTCATTGACACCATCTGTAGTTGAAATATCGTAACCTGTTGCAACTACACTGCCATATTTAGAGGTCCAATGAATCGAATTTTTCCCCACATTGCCACTGCGTTTTACACCACTAGGCAAAATCCATAAGTTGGTGCCGACATCCTGTTTCCAGTCCATAGAGCGGGCAGTAATAATGGTTTGGTTATTCCCTTGATACACCACCCGCGTACAGCTTTGTGCTGTAAGGGATATCCAAAATAAACTACCGCCGATTAAACTACTTATGAGTGCTTTTTTAATCATTGTCATGTCCTCTTGTGAAGTATTTTTAATGCTTTTTTATGAGTTTTGTCATTGGTTAATTTAGCGTGATTTATTTTGAATGGATGATTTTTTAACAAATTTCAGCATAAATGCTTCATGGCAGTTCGTTTATTTAATATTTTATAAGTAAAAATTAAATTATTTTTTAGAGGAATTGTATATTTTAATATTATTTTAACTTTATGTAGACTGGTCTGTATGTTTTTAATATAATAAGTTCAATCTACTCAGTTCTTAAATATCAGAATTTGCTCATAATAATTTTTATAGTATCAATTTTATTTTATGTGATATCAGATGTTTAATAAATACAAATATTTAGACAATTTTGTTAAGATCAAGAGAGTACTCGATTTACCAGTTGTGCGTTTTATGGCCTGCTTCTTCCCCAAGTGGCAGGTTTTTTTTATGCTCAAAATCTATGTCAAAAAGCAGCACTCATTCATATTTTTGTAAAAATTGAATGTTAAATTAATTTGAAAATCAAAGGGCATTGCGCAATGAAAAAAACCAATGAGACTAACTTAGATGATTTAAATAATATTATTGATAATTTTAAAGATACTAAAGAAAAGCCCAGTAAAATCTTGATAGGTTATAAAATATATGCTGAACTAATGAATGATGCTAAGTTCAAAAGCGAAATACTAGAATCTGCTTTAGATCCCAATAAACGTAAGTATCGAAAATTAAAAATAAAAATTACTCAAGATGAATATCAACTTAAAATTGAATCAAGCTAATGATTGTCTAAATAATCTTTTGAGAAATAAGCCATTTTTTGAATGGCTTATCATTTGAATTTGTTCCAAATGTTGTTCAATAAAGTGTGTTTTCAAAATCTTTTCATTGTTTAGAAATATTTTTAAAGCTTGCCAATGATTCTATTGGCAATCGAATTATTGATCTTTGTATTTGATAATAATTTTAAAGAAAAAATGTTTTGATGAGAGTGCTAAGTTTGATCATTGAACTCAGGCTCATTCAATTATTCCAATTTAGTCTTTACAAGATACTCAAAAAATACGTATATAAGGCCATATCTCCAGAAAAAACATAGATTATCTTCCAATATACACAACGTATGGTTAAGTCTCTATGGAAACTAAGATTACAGTCCTACCGACTTTTCCGATTGACTTAGCAGTAGATCGGGTGAATAGTATTTCATAAAAGCTTGGCATTAGACTTCTTTCATGATTGTTTAACCCTCTTTATTTTTCTCCCATTAGGACAAATAAAAGTAACCTACGAAAGAAGTCTATTCAAATTGATGATTTTTTAAGAATTGTTTTGTTTATTAATTGTTTATATATCTGGTCAAGTTTTGTAAAGCAGTAAACAATAAGCTGAAAAGGTTTAAATAGTATGGATAAAATGAGAACAACAGTAAAATATGTCGTGCTCAAAGGTGATGATTATCAACTCGGAACTGCTTTAGATGAAGAGCATCTGGATGCGGGGAGTACATATTTTGACAATATACCTTCTGTGGTGACTTTTAATGGTCGTGATTTTCGGGTCAAGTATAAAGAGTTGATACGCAAACAAACCTATGATGAAAATGATGAATCTCAACACATTTTAGTGAAAATGATTGCAATGAACTAACTAAATTTAACAGTTTAAAATTTAAAATCGCGGATAATCTATAAAGTTTAAGTTGAAGTGTGAAATCAAATAATGACTAAAAAGATCTTATTTATTTTATGTGGCGGCACTCTTGTTTTATCTGCTTGTAGCACGACCAAGACACCTACGCCACAAAAAATTGGAATGCCTAATCCAGCAAGTCAGTACTGTATCGATCAAGGCGGTAAGTTGGAGATGAAAAAAAATGCAAATGGTGATGCTTATGCCAATTGTATTTTACCAGACGGTCGTGTGATTGAAGAATGGCAATTATTTAGACAAGATCATCCTCAAAAATAAAGTACAAAAAAGGCTCAGAAAACATTAGTATTCTGAGCCTTTTTATGGAACAAAATTTATAACATTACAAACATAATAATCAGACCCAAAGCAATCCGATACCAAGCGAAAACACGTAAAGTATGTTTTTCCACAAAACGTACTAAAGCTTTTACTACAAATAATGCAGCAAGAAAAGCCGTGATAAAACCAAGTGCAATATTGGTCATATTATCCGCGGTAAGTACATTTGCATTACGAATTAAGTCAAAGGTTGCTGCACCGAGCATTGTAGGCATCGCCAGAAAAAAAGAGAACTCGGTCGCTGCTTTACGTGAAAGCCCTGCGAACATCCCACCTACAATCGTTGCACCAGATCTTGATGTTCCAGGAATCATGGCAACACATTGAGCTAGACCAACCAATAAAGCCTGTTTAAAGGTGATTTGAGTGGCTTCCGTAGTTTTATGATCAAATTTGATGGATTCTGCCCAGAAAATAATTAAACCACCCACAATCAATGCAATGGCGACAACTAAAGGGCTAAACAGTACAGATTTAATAAAATCGACTGCCATCACACCAATAATAACCGCAGGAAAAAAAGCAATCAAAACACTAATACAAAAGTGCCGCGCCTCTGCATCCCCACTAAAAAAACCTTTAATCAAATCGACGATTTTTTGTCGGTATAACCAGCAAACTGCCAAAATTGCACCTAACTGAATCACGACTTCAAACACACGTCCACTATCAGAATGAAAATCAATCAGATGACCAAAAAGAATAAGGTGTCCAGTACTAGAAATAGGTAAAAACTCAGTTAGGCCTTCAATTAGTCCTAAAAAGAGAGCCTTAAAGGCTTCAAGGTGTTGCATGGATGATTACTCATGAATCAGATTTAATGATATTAATTAAAAAGAAAGGTGAGAGTGTAAGTAAAAAACTAAATATTTTTCAAATCATAACAGCCTTACTTTTATTCTTTTTTAAGAAATAGAGTTTTCTTAAAGTTCAAAATTGTATACGCATTAGCGCAAGGATCGAATAGATGGTTCGGTTTCCATTGTTAATATTTGTGAAAATTTTATCATTGGTGAAAAGCTAATGCTTTTTTCCAGTCTCAGGCGCAGGGAACTTATAAAATACCACTTAAATTAATGAGAATCATTTGCAATTGATTGTGCATTCTTGTATATTAGCGCCACTGGAAAGTTTCATGGGCTTGCCAGACATAAAAAGACTACTTCAGTAGTCTGTACAGCGTGATCCTTAACAACCCCATTGTGTTGAGCAATGGGTTTTTTTATCAAAGTCGTTAAGTGCAATTGAATGTCTTTCATACTGACCATTGATCTAAACAGAATGATTGATCATTTGATTGCATCTTCAATTTCCTGAATATTAATTTTTTGCATACGAAACATCGCATTCATGGCGCGTTGGGAAATTTCGGAATCCGAGCTATTAATTAACTCAATCAGACGTTTCGGAACAATCTGCCAATGTATGCCGAATTGATCTTTCAGCCAACTACATTGCATCGCTTGACCACCATGTTGTAATAACGCAGACCATAAGTGATCCGTTTCCATTTGGCTTGATGTTTCTACAACTAGGGAAATCCCTTGGTTAAAACCGAAACGATGTGAATAAGAGGAATCCATACAATATAAAATATAATCATCAATTATAAATTGCGCGTGTTGTACATATTCAGGATTCTCTGAACGATTTTCTCCGTCTTTATAACGCATGATGCCACTGACTTCAGAATTGGGGAAAATTTGCGTATAAAATTGCATTGCATGCAGTGCTTTTCCTGCATTGTCTTCAGTAAACATTAACGTTGGAATCAACTGTTGAGTATTTAAGTCTTTTCTTGTATCCAAATAAAGTTGCCATGAAACGCCAAACCGATCCTGCACCCAGCCATACATCTCGCTCCAAGGATAACGATCCAAAGGCATTAAAATTGAACCACCATCGATCAAATGATCCCAATAATATTGAATTTGCTCACTAGACTGGCTTAATAACATCAAGGAGATAGATGGATTAATCTGAAATTCAAGATCAGGTCCACCACTGAGTAGCATTAATCTTTGATTAAAAATAGAGAGTTGTGACACATAGTCATTGGTTTGCAGTAGCTGCGCGTTAAACAATGAGCTATAAAATTCTGCTGCCTC
This sequence comes from Acinetobacter sp. FDAARGOS_515, assembly GCF_003938865.1. Classification (NCBI taxonomy): domain Bacteria; kingdom Pseudomonadati; phylum Pseudomonadota; class Gammaproteobacteria; order Moraxellales; family Moraxellaceae; genus Acinetobacter; species Acinetobacter sp. FDAARGOS_515. The sequence goes on from NZ_RKIX01000003.1 coordinate 2,665,012, forward strand.
ACTGCGGCCAGATTTTAACCATACACAGGGATAGATATCATTATTCATCGTTATACTTTTTTTATTGTGTTGATGATTATTTTATCAGTAAATTGGGTAAATCTTAACCAAAAATTTAAAACTATACATCACGATTGAAAATAAACGCGACTAATATCTATGTAGAGCATTTTGGTACAGGAATCAATCCAATACCAAAATTAATCATTAAGAAGATGACTTTTGTTGTTCAAGTTGTTGTTTTAAATATAAATCAACATAGTATTTTTCAGTGTAGTCATCTGCATATTGGTTCGCCTGACTCCGCGTTTTAGTCTTCTCAGTCTTTTCTATAAGACCTGATTCAGGTGAATAAAGGAGCACCCACCATTGTCGATTAATACGTCTAACGTTGAAAAGCTCTTTACTATATTTACGTTTTGCCATTGTGAATCATGTGATGGAAAATATTGAGACCAGTTCTACTTGAGCCTTACACTTAAGTCAACACAGACCTTAGGTAACTGCTCAAATTTTATAAAAATAATGAAATCTCTTAAATTTTAAATAAATAGACTTAAAAAATGAGGCAAGAAATAGAGTTAATACATGAAATTTACTGTAAATGTAGTGTTGTCTTTTGTTAAGTTGCAAAAGTCAAATTTAATTTAATTATCAATACAAGATTTTGATATTTAATAAAATTTCTTAAATTTTAAATTGTAAAAAATGCTTACTAATTATACAATTGTAAGCTATTTCTCACAATCTTGTAAGCCAAAAGCTTATTCATTTGAAATCTCATGAAACTATACTCACTCCAGCACATCAAAAAGGCATCTTGACTATTAAATAGAAAGCTGAATATTAACTGAGAGATCTGGAAAAAATAATAAAGATATCTTTATTAATATAAATCGTCTAAATAATAGAGAAGAATCTCAAATAATCAATTGATGTGCCAATATCTCTCCTCTTTGGGGGAGGAGGAGAGATAATTATTCAATCACTAATCTATAGGGTATTGGTATGTTCATCATTAAAAATATATTTGTATTTTTATTATCTATCGTTTGTTTATGCCTAATGCTCATTGTTTTTAATTATTTAGGATTTATGAAAATCATAAACCTTGTTGTTTCTTCAGTTATTTTTGGAACTTTTATCACCTTATATTTTAAGGAGATCAAATTATGTATGACTCTATTTGCGCTGTTTTTTGGTGCAATGTTATGTATAAGTCAGACTATGGAAGTGGTTCTCATGTTTTTAATTACGCTGTTGGTCTATTTTACAATTACCACGATGATGCCAAAGCTAAAAAATATACAAATCAAAATTAATCAGCCTATAGGAATGGATTAATTTTTAAACAAATAGAACCAGCATTTATTTTATCTTGTAGATAAAAGAATACATTATTTCCAATAATCATTATAAATTCAAATTTTAATAAAAAATCTAACCAAGATAAAAAAAGATGTTTTTAATATTATTAAAATATATTATAACGCAGATATTTTTGAATCAAAAAACGGTTGCTTTGCCCTAAACAGCAAGGGTATGGCATAAAAAATTTAATGAAGGATTGTAATGTTAAGAGTTTTTTTTATTGCTTGTTTGCTTGTACCTAACTTTGCTTTTGCCTTGTCTCCAGATCAGGAGTGTCAACAAATTGCTGAAGTCGCAGCAGCAGTGATGCAACAACGTCAAGATGGTGTACCTTATTCGACTCAACAGCGAATTTCACAAGAATTTAGTTCCGAAGAAACCAAAGAATTTTATATGGATATTGTTGAAGATGCCTATACAGAAAAACAGTTAAATACCGATACCGCCAAAGAACAAGCCACTCAGGCCTTTGGCAAATCTTATTATGATCGTTGTATGGCTCCAGAATAAATTTTAGGTACTATATCTCTGTTTAAAAAACAATAAATAGCAGGAAGACTGTGATTTATCCAATAAAAGTAAGTGAAGACTTAGCTTAAGTTTTATAAAATTACAGCGTTATCTAATCTTGCATATAGTTTTGCCGATATTGTTTAGGTGAAAGATCAAATTGTCGCTTAAATGCTTGACTAAACGCGGTTTCCGATGAGTAGCCGACATTATTGGCAATCTTTTGAATCGTGAGATTGCTCTCTCTTAATAACTGGCTGGCAAGACGTAAACGATGTTGTTGTAAATATGCTAAGGGTGTTTCATGAATGATGCTTTGAAACAGACTGGCAAATTTTGAACGAGACATGCAGCATTGTTCTGCAAGGGATTCAACCGTCCAAGGGTGTTCTGGACGACCATGTATTACAGCAAGTGCACTGGAAAGCTCAGGATGACTTAAAGCATTTAACCACGAGCCTTGATCATCAAGCTGAGAAATATAATCTCTGACACATTCGATCAACAAAATACTCATCAAATGATCAAAAATTTTATCGCGGCCAGGTTGGATCCGTTGCGTTTCTAGTGCCACAAAGTACAAGCCGACTCGCAGCCATTCTGGCCCAGTCGAACTCATGGCATGATGAATATGAATATAAGAGGGAAGTGCACTCAGTAAAGGTCGTGCCATCAAAGTATCAATATGGCAACGTACCGTAAAAATTAATGCAGATTCAGAGGATCGAGTTCCGATTTCAATTGCATCGTCCCGATGACCTTTAAAAAAATCACTAACATCTAAACTATCGGTCAGTTTGTTGTCCTGACTATTTGAGCCATGATGGGCATTTCCAGATGGAATTAAAACAATATCGCCAGCCTGTGCAGTTAAACTGGTATTTGAATCAATTTTAAAATGAATAGAACCCATTAAAATAATATGCGCAATAACAGCATGCTGTTCCTGCATGGAAAATGCCCATTCTCCCTGCGCTTTTATATAAATATATTCAGATTTATTTAAATGAATATCGTCAAAAATTTTGCTTAATGCATCCATATTCGTTTTAAGTTTCTTTTTCCAGTATTGAAAGACAAAAGCAATCAGATAAAAAATGTGATTTTAGGACAAAAAAATGGTCGAAAATGCCAAAGACTTTTACATAGGTTTTTTGGACGCATGCAACTGTCTTTCAAAGTATAAATTCAACAAGATACAGATATCAAGAAAGAAAGGATGCGAGACATGAATGCTTCAGTAAAAGTCCAGCAAGAATTGCTCACCGTAGCTTCAAAGTCAAAATTAGAATTAGATCGTAAACGTTATATGTGGATGTTAGGGCCAGCTTTACCTGCCATTGGGATTGGTATTTTAGCGGGTTATCAATTTGCACCACGTCCATTGAAAAAACTTTTTGCTTTAGGTGGTCCAATTGTATTACATGTGATTATTCCGGCCATTGATACCATTATTGGTAAAGATGCCAATAATCCGACTAACGAAGATATTAAGTTACTGGAAAATGATCCATATTATGCCACTTTAGTCAAAACTTTTATTCCATTACAATATGCCGCAAATGTTTATGCCTGTTATATTGCCAGTCGTAAAGAAACCTCATTTTTAGATAAAATTTTAATTGGTATCTCTATGGGAGCGGTGAACGGTATTGCGATTAATACCGCCCATGAACTCAGTCATAAACAAGACCGTATTGATCATCTCTTGTCTCATATGGCCCTTGTTCCGACAGGATATAATCATTTCCGCGTTGAACATCCTTATGGACATCACAAACGTGCTGCGACACCTGAAGATCCAGCATCTTCACAAATGGGCGAGACATTTTATGAGTTTTGGCCTCGTACGGTATTGGGTTCTTTAAAATCAGCTATTGAAATTGAAACCAACCGATTAAAACGCAAGGGTAAACAGTTCTGGTCTAAAGACAATGAACTGCTACAAGGTTGGGCAATGAGTGCTACTTTCCATGCCTCAATGGTTAAATTATTTGGAAAAGGGGCAATTCCTTATCTAGCAACTCAGGCATTTTATGGCATCAGCTTGTTTGAAATCATTAACTATATTGAACACTATGGTTTATTGCGTCAGAAAAAAGCTGATGGTAACTATGAGCGTACCATGCCAGAGCATAGTTGGAACAACAATAACATCGTGACTAATTTATTTTTATATCAGTTGCAACGTCACTCAGATCATCATGCTTATCCAACTCGTCCATTTCAGGCATTGCGTCATTTTGATGAAGCGCCTGAGCTGCCAAGTGGTTATGCGAGTATGTTATTACCTGCATTGATTCCGTCAATGTGGTTTAAAATGATGGATAAACGTGTTTTTGATCACTACAAAGGTGATTTGAACAAAGCCAATATTTACCCTAAACGTCGCGCTAAAATTTTTGCGAAGTTTGGTTTAGTCGATAAATCATTGCAAACTGAAGAAAACTCGACCAACTCATAAGTTTTATCTAAGTTTTCCTTGAACAGCCCTAATTGTGTTTAGGGCTTTTTTTATAGTTTAAGCTTCCAACGCTTTTAGCATCCAGATCTCACAGGCTTGACTGTGACCAGTCTGACCACGTGATTGAGCTAAGTGTTGAAAGCCTAATCTTTCATACAAACTGACTGCCTCTTTAAGTGTCGCTGTTGTTTCCAGATAACAATCATGGAAACCTTGTGCTTTGGCGAAATCAAAACATTGCTGTAAAAGTTTTTTAGCAAAACCCTGACCGCGTAAGACAGGCAAGAAATACATTTTTTGAATTTCGAGTAAAGTGGAGTCTCCCAATAATGGCGCAATGCCACCACCACCCAACACGTTATCATGTTGATCTACAATCACCCAGTATTGACTGTTGGGATGATGATAAACCTCAGACATTTGATCCAGTATTGGGTCCGAAACTGCAAATCCTGCATCTGTGGCTAGACCATATTCTTTTGAGACTTCACGGATGACCTGAGCAATTTTGGGATCATCCTTGGTTTGGATAGGACGTATAAAATACATTGATAAGCATGAATAAAAAAGTGGAATCGAATTTAGCTTAAATCCAGATTCCACTCAAGTCGATTTATTTTCAATAAAATATCGGTGAATATTATTTTAATTCACTGGAAGATTTACCAAGTTCGCGACGTGCAATAATCAGTTGCTGGATTTGCTGTGTTCCTTCAAAAATATCCAGAATCTTGGAGTCACGTGCCCATTTTTCCAGTAATTCATCTTCGTTATAACCTACACTGGCTGCCAACTCGACACATTTTAAGGTAATGTCGTTGCCAATTCGACCTGCTTTGGCTTTGGCAATAGAAGCTTCCTTGGAGTTTGGCTTTTTATTATCTGCCATCCATGTGGCTTTTAAAGTCAGTAAACGGGCAGCTTCCCATTCAGCTTCCATCCGATAGATTTGAGCAGCAATATTAGAGGTCTGCAAATAAGGCGTTGCATAGTCTGCTTCAAGCTCATCTTTAAAAATTTCTTTAATACGCTCTAGTGAGGCTTTGGCACAACCGACGGCCATTGCTGCAACCAGTGGACGGGTATTATCAAACGTTTCCATCACACCCGCGAAACCTTTAGCGACATCGACTTCAGCATTGCCTAACAAATTGGCCGCAGGAACACGACAGTCGATAAAGCTAATCGCCGCTGTATCTGAGGCTTTAATCCCTAATTTATGTTCCAGACGCTCAACTTTCATGCCCGGTGTACCTTTAGGAACCACAAAGGATTTAATTGCGGCGCGACCTAATTTACGATCCAGTGTTGCCCATACTACAACAGAGTCAGCGCGTTCGCCAGAGGTCACAAAGATCTTTTCACCATTCAAGATATAATCGTCACCGTCTTGGGTGGCGGTGGTTCGAATGGCAGCAGAATCAGAACCACAACCCGGTTCGGTAATCGCCATCGCAGCCCATGTGCCTTTAAAGCGTTCGAGTTGCTCATCGTTAGCAACGGCTGCTATTGCTGAATTACCTAAACCTTGACGGGGCATACTCAGTAATAGCCCTGTATCTCCGTAGCACATTTCAATGATGCTGAGTGCTGTAGATAGATTGGTGCCATTACGGTTGCCTTGATCCTGACTTTCATTGCGTTTTCCTGCTCCAGCCGCGCCAGCATTCATGCCTTCGCCACCTTCATTCATCCCGTCAACCAATGAGGCGAGCATATCCAGTTCTTTGGGATAAGCATGTTCAGCTTTGTCATATTTACGTGAAATAGGACGTAAAACATTCAGTGCAACTTCATGCGCCTGATCAATCAGCATCTTAAATTTTTTAGGATTTTGTAAATTCATTTTATTTTTCTCCGATTAAGCATGCAGACCTGAATGTAAAATTGCTGTAGCACGTAAATCACGATACCAGCGCTCAACAGGGTGTTCTTTGGTAAAACCATGACCACCTAAAACTTGTACGCCATCCGTGCCAATTTTCATGGATTTTTCAGCACATAATAAACGTGCCAGATATGCTTCACGGTGGAAGGGTTGACCTGCTTCAGCCAGACTTGCTGCATTTAAAATCAACATACGCATGGCATCGATTTCAATCGCCATATCTGCGATCATAAATGCGACACTTTGACGATGTGAAATTGGTTCTCCAAATGCAGTACGTTCATTGGCGTAAGTAATACAGTAGGCTTTGGCTGCTTCACATGTACCGACTGCCATTGAACACCACATTAGATTGCCTAGATCAATAAATGCGCTGTAATCAAATTCTTGATCACCCAAACGTGTTGCGGGTGTATTTTGAAAGTTCAATGTGACTGATTGAGTAGCTTTAAGTCCCATTGCAGGCGAGCTTTTTAAATGGATACTATCGTCACGCTCTACAACGAAAACATCGGCATGACCATTGAAATCCGCACTGACCAGCAATAAATCAGCCGTTTCCCCTAAAACGACTAACGTTTTTTCGCCCGTAATATAAAACTGATCATGGGTTAACGTGGCTTTGGTTTTGAGTTTAAATGGGTTAAATGCAGGCGTGTTTTCCTGTACTGCAAAGGTTGCCTGAATCTTGCTATCTTCGGCAAAAGCAGTCAGATACTTTGATTGAACCTCTTCGGAACCCCAGCGGGTCAGGGCATTGATCACGCTGAATGTACTGAGTAATCCTGCGGTTAAACTAAAATCACCCCGTGCCAGATGTTCTGCGATCAAGATATTACTCACAATATTTTGTTCTGCTGCCACACCACCTAAGGCTTCAGGAAGGGCATAGTAATTAAGTCCTAAATCTTCGATATATTGCCAAAGTTCATCTGGGAATTTGGCATCATGATCGGCTTGATGTGCAAGTGGAGCCAAAACTTCTTGTGCAAATTGAGACATGGCCTCAACGGTCATTTGTTGTTCTTCAGTCAGGCTTAAATCGAACAGGTTTTTTTGCTGATTTGGTAAGCGCTGACGATCAATATTTTGAGGTTTAAAGGCTTTTTGAGTATGACTCAGTGCTTTAAATCCTGTTTTTGAACCTTGGTAAAGTGATTTTTCTATTAACTTACGTAGCTTAAATTGGTCCAGTAAATCACTGGATGCCATTTTTGTCAGTAATGAAAGTCCAAAACCTTGGGCTTTATTGACCATATTCGTCATTGCGCTGCATCCTTCGCAGTATTAATTATTGTTTTTATGCTGACATGCCTTAAATCAAAAAACCATGTCAGTGCTGACAGTGATATTTGAGGATGATAAGTAGAAAATAAGAAAGATGATATCAATCTAATCTTATGAATTTTATATGAAAATAAAAAAAGAATCGGAAAGTCAATTTAAAGAATTGACTAGGCTGACAAAGTTACAACCTAGTCGAGTATAAATTATCTATTTTTAAGCGTATTTGCGGATCATTTGTCTGACATTGGTTCTTGCATCAATGACGGTCATAAACGTGTAGGCACCGATGAATTTACGGCTGATAAACATAAACTCTTTAGGGGGAACTGAAAAGTAACGTGATGCCATCGATTTACTGGCTTGTTGCATGACGCGGCTATGTAGTTGACTCTTTTTCCAGTTGTAACGTTCTTGTTCATCCATCAAACCTTGTGGCATTTCAGGATTATTTTCAGGGCAGCTAAAGGCTTCAGTGGCAAGTAAAAACACTTTAGCCATGTCGGGTTTGATCGCTTGTGGGATTGAATCAAAAAATTCATAGCCTGTCATGGCTTTGACCATGGCATCGGCATCATGATGATAGCCTGCTGTGATTAAGCTCCGAGCGACATTTAACAGGTGATCATCAAACTGACGAATAGCACCAAAGTCAAGCAATACAATCTTGTCCTTGATATCATCACCATTGCCCAAACGAACCAAATAGTTGCCAAAGTTTGGGTCGGTTTGCATTTCGCCCCATTCAAAAATTTCGCGAACTGCGATTTCGAGCGATGCTTCTCCAAGCAGATTACGACGTTCCTGTGGTAATGACAGCATCACGGGACTATTGATTGGTACACCACGTTCAAAGGTCATGCATAAAATTTTATCGGTACAATAATCATCAATAATATGTGGCACGACATAACGAGGATCATGTTTAAGACGTTCTGCAAAGCGTCGTGTAGTTGCTGATTCTATGTCATAACTGACTTCACGATGCATCATTTCACGGACTTCTTCAAACCATTGATCAAATTCACGGGTTTGAGGCACCATACGTGTCAGCTTGAGCATATTTTTAAATAAGCTCATATCTGAATCGATGGCTTCGGCAACGCCTGGATACTGGATTTTTAAGACCAATTCTAGTCCATCAGATTTACGTGTGGCACGATGGACCTGAGCCAGTGATGCAGTCCCAATCGGTTCATGATCAATAGTCAGTTCATGAAGTTTATCGCCGAGTTGTTCTTGTAAATGTTCTTTGATTGCAGGCCATGCGAGAGCAACAGTCTGGTTATTAAGTGTATTAAGTGCCTGAGTAATTTCTTCTGGCAAAAAATGTTCGCCGTAGAGCGCCATCATCTGACCGATTTTAACAATCGAACCTTTGAGTTTGCCAATTTCTGAAACTAAATAATTTGCCTGTTCTGTCATCGCTTTTTTACGTTTTTTTTCTTTTTCTTCATCACTTGAGAAAAAAGAAGACGCATTTGCCGTTGCCCAGCGAGTACCCGCAAGCAATGAGGCTTTAGCGATAGATAAGCGTCGATCCATAGATGATGTTTTTAGGTTCTTAAGCTTATCGTTCTGATCAGACATATAAAATCCTTGCTAAAGTCATGCAGAGTCAATGAGTATAATTGTAGCGAATATTACATGCTATGACCGTATTAAAACAGTTAGAGTGGAAGAATGTTTATCTGAAATTTTTGGATAGTACAAAAAATATTCAAATTGAGGGTGTGAGCATATTTGTAGCTCAGTTTTTTATGCAATCTGCAAGAACTTCGAGTTAAGTAGAAAAGCAAATTCAGTCAATAAGTGAACAACAGACTTTTTACAAGACATGTTTATTGTTCTCTAATTTAGGAGAAATATAAAAAAGATTTAAACCATGAGGAAAGAAGTCTAAAAGATCGATTTACACTCTACATACGAAACTTGATTTTAAGACTCTCGCGCATTTTTAATTGATTCACATGACTTAAAATATGCTGATCAATCATTGTCTGAACAGATCGATGCATAAAGCCTAAGGCATATCCCTTGACAATAATAATGCTTGGTAAGGTGAAGAAGAAATACTTTGCATCTTCAAGTGATGCATCTTCAAAAACACCATGAGAGTTTAAGGTATCACAAAAATACTGTTTCTCAGCTTTAACATGGTTTGATTCCATATCGTTCCAATAATTCTCACGCATTGCTAAAAGGTTATTGTGCTTATAACTCATTGGTTGTGAATATCTCTATCAAAAAAAGAACGGAATAAATGATACTGATAAAGGGCATGATCATTTCAGATTTAGTGTAAATGAATTTGTTGAAAGTACAATTTTAAAGCGATAAAAATTGTTATTAAACAGTGAAAAATTCTCCACATTTCAGAATTTTTGCTATATTAATCCTAACGACAGGGAGATGGCATTCCTCCTTATACAAACCGTCATAATGACTAATGATGCCTACGAACTTCTGATACATCAGAGGGCGTAGGTTCGTGCACTGATTGTCTAAAATTGTAGTAATATAATGAAAAAAATATTGATATATAAGCTAAAAAATACAACACCTTTTTGGAGTTTTAAACTATTCCACCCTTTGCATCTATAGCTTTCGCTAAAAAGACATCAAATTTATACACTCAAATAGTGAGAACAGAATGCAAGGTTATCAAATTACTTTTTATTCCCAACTCAGTGTGTCTCAGGATGGTATTCCGATTCATCGCTGGTTATTGGATGTCGCTAAAAAAATGAATTTGCGCGGTGCGACGGTGGTGAATGGTCGTGAAGGGTTGGATCATCGCGGTAAGTTTCATTCAGCAGGTTTTTTTGAAATAGTGGATCAACCTGTTTTGATTCAATTCATATTAACGGTACAAGAATCTGATCAATTATTTAAATATCTTGAACACATGGAAATAGAATTATTTTACGTCAAGCTTCCTGTTGAGTTCGGTGTGATAGGGTCTGGAGAATAAAATGAGTCTTAAAAATGTAATCGCAGGGGTTAATCCTCCTGATGATTTTTATACCATCATCGAAATTGCAAAAGATAGTTTACCCATTAAATATGAGGTCAATAAAGAATTTGATACTTTATTTGTGGATCGGTTTTTGTTTACTGCAATGAGCTATCCTGAAAATTATGGTTATATTCCGCAAACACTAAGTGACGATGGTGATCCCTTGGATGTACTGGTTTTTGCGCCTTATCCAGTATTAAGTGGTAGCGTTATTCGTAGTCGTCCAGTAGGCATTATGTATATGGAAGATGAACACGGTATTGATGCGAAAATCATTGCTGTGCCACATCGCAAACTCAGTTCTTTATACGATGGTGTTCAGAGTCTAGATGATTTACCTTGTTCTAGTTTGGCACGAACTCAGCATTTCTTTGAACATTATAAAGATATTGAACCTGAAAAATGGGTTAAGTTTAGAGGCTGGGGGGACTTGGCTGAGGCACAGGAAGAAATCAGAAAGTCTGTAGCAGCCTATAAACCACACTAAAATATTTAAAATTTGATAAGTCAGAAATCAAAGGCTGCTAAAGCAGCCTTTGATGTTTTTCATAGAACATAATTTACTAAAATTAAATGATTAAATCAGGCGCTTTTGTTTTTATAATAGGCATATTGAATTATCTACGAGCATAAATAAGTGATTGATCAGCCACACTCTGAGCTGGAACTCAGTGATAGTGAAATGCATTTGTATAGTCGCCAAATTCTATTGGATGGTTGGGATATCGAGGCTCAAGAGAGATTAAAACTTGCTAATGTTTTGATTGTGGGGGCTGGTGGAATAGGTTGTACCAGTGCAGAGTTATTGGCTCGTGCGGGCGTTGGGAAGATCACCATTATTGATGCAGACACAATAGAGGTCAGTAATCTACAACGTCAAATTGCTTTTACACCACAAGATTTAGGTCACTATAAAGCTGAAGTTTTAGCAAAACGGCTGATGCAAATAAATCCCTATATTCATATTGAGTATTTAACGGTTCTTCTTGATCAGTCAAATGTAGACGATCTGATTCAACAGCAGGATTTAGTTTTAGATGGGTGTGATAATTTTACAACCCGTTATTTGGTCAATGCCACTTGCAAAAAACATTTAGTTCCTTTGATCAGTGCTTCTGCGATTGGTTTTCAGGGGCAGTTATTTATGGTGGATGCAGATTCAGCCTGTTATGAATGTTTATTTCCTAAAGAACAATATAGTAATGAAGGGTTGCGTTGTGCTGAATCAGGTGTACTTGCAACGACCCCTGTCATGATAGCGTCATTACAAGCACATCACACATTGCTGTTTTTAGGACTAAATTTAACACCTTTAAAAAGTAAACTCTTGCTTTGGGATGGTTTAACACTTAAACAACGTATTCTTCATTTTGAAAAAGATACAAATTGCCCAATTTGTCAGGCAAGTTTATCGGTAAACTAAATGAAGTTTGATACACTGCCTTAATAGACTAAATCACATTGAATGATATGAAAAAAAATATTCTGTTTGACGGATTTCGTTCCGTTGCGCGTATTGGTGAAACTGCTGTGGTGGCAGCTAAAGCGGGTATTAAATACGCGACTGAAAAGCCAAGTAATGCCAAGCTTATGCGTGAAACATTTGAGTCATTAGGTTCGACTTATATTAAACTCGGTCAGTTTATTGCGAGTACGCCTTCACTTTTTCCACGCGAATATGTTGAGGAATTTCAAGGCTGTCTCGACCAAACCCCCACTTTGCCATTTAGCTATATTCAGGAAGTTCTGGCAACTGAGTTTGCTGGTCGTGATCTCAGTGAAATTTTTACTTCGATTGATGAAACACCATTGGCGTCAGCTTCGATTGCACAAGTGCATGCTGCAAAGCTGACCACTGGTGAAGATGTCGTTATCAAAGTTCAAAAACCTGGTGTTGAAACTATTTTATATACGGACTTGAACGTGGTGCATTGGGCGACCAAAATGCTAGAAAAAGCCATTCCGAAAGTTAAGTTTGCTTCACTGTCTGAAATTGTAGATGAAATCAAAACACGCATGGTACGTGAAGTTGATTTTATTGAAGAAGCACAAAATCTCGATGATTTTGTTGAATATTTAGAGATTACTAATAATCTGGCAGCAACTGCACCGAAAGTGTATCATCAGTTTTCAACGCGCCGTGTATTGACTATGGAACGCTTATATGGCGTATCTTTAACTGATTTTGAGGTGGTTAAAAAATACGCCAAAGACCCATCACAAGTATTAATCACTGCCATGAATACATGGTTTGGCAGTTTAATGCTGTGTAAAAGCTTTCATGCAGACTTGCATGCGGGTAATCTCATGTTGCTCGAAGATGGACGTATTGGTTTTATTGATTTTGGTATCGTTGGGCAACTAAATCCCGAAGTCTGGACTGCATGTTTAGCCTTTATGGATGCTTTACAAAAAACTGATTACACCGCAATGGCTGAAAACATGCTGAAAATGGGCATGACTCATACAAAGATTGATACTCATGTTTTGGCGCGTGATCTTGAGCGCTTATTTAGTGGTGTTTTACTTGCCGATCCTCAGGAAATTTTGACTTCAAAACCGTCTGATTTAAATGACATTATGCTAGATATGGTGGCTGTGGGTGAGCGTCACGGGATCAAATTTCCGCGTGATTTTGCTCTGTTGTTTAAACAAATGCTGTATTTTGATCGTTTTATGCGCGTCCTTGCACCGTATACCGATATTTATGCAGACCAGCGTTTGAAAATGGTTCAAACTATAGAGCCACAATCGTTGTTTAAACATTAATTTTGAGTTAGATCATCATGGATGCCATTGTTATTGAAGGTTTAAAGGTCAATACTGTAATTGGCTGTTTCAATTGGGAACGGCAAATTATTCAACCTTTAATGCTGGATTTAACCGTTCATGTTGATTTGAGCCAAGCAGCTAAATCAGATCAGCTTGAGCATACTTTAAATTATGCTCAAATCTGTGAACTTGCTGCTCAAACCATTCAAAAAGCACAACCGAAATTGATTGAGCATGCAGCTCAACTGGTTTTGCAAGTGCTTTTCGAGACGTTTTCAGCGATTCAATCTATTATTATTACCATTCGTAAGCCTGCCATTATTGCAGAAGCCAATTCTGTAGGAATTCGCCTTGAACGCCAACGAAACGATTTTTGCCCTCGCATTGGCGAGTAATTTTGATCCAGAATCACATTTTCAGATTGCCTATCAAACCATTCAGTTATGGGGTGAGGTTACATTTTCACATGTTTATCAGATTCCGTGCCGTGATGGTGTTGGAGCGAATTATTGGAATTCAGCCTGTCTGTTAAAATCTCTCAAAAGCCGATCTGAGATTGAAATCGCGCTGAAACAACTTGAGGCTCGATCAGGTCGTATTCGACCATCACATCAGATTTCGCTCGACGTTGATTTGATTGCGTGGGGAGATCATCTTGGTGAGATGCAGTTTAATCCTAAAAAAATGCCACTCGCAGTAGACGTCAAAATTCCACTTTATGAGTTATGGAAAAATGCTGTGCTATACGTTTCGGAGTACGATTTTCCACAGATTGATTTTCAAATCAAGACTCAAACCCATTCATGATCGTAATGGTATTTATCTGATTTACAAAATAAATTTTGATGATCACTTTTTACGTTTATAAGATTTTACGCAAAATTTACGCCAGTTAAACTCTCTGCAATAGAGAGTTTACGGACATTATACGCATACTGAGATTCGGGAAATCCGTTTCAATTTCAGGAATATAATAATGTCTAGCGTCTATGTCGGTAGCATTTTTAGCTCTACACTCGAAGGGCAAAGTCTAAAAAGTCTTCAATCATTATTCACATTTCAGGTGATAAATCTCTGTCATTTACAGGGGATTTTGTCATGCTAGAACTCTATTTATTACTTGCATTAGTCATCTTACTTGCTTGGCCATTGGGTAAATATCTGGCGAAGGTCATGGCGAATCAGCCGATGAAATCTGATGTCATGTTTGGTTGGATTGAAAGACCTATTTACGCGATTTTGGGGATAAAGCCAGAGCAGCAGATGGGACTTCGCCAATATGTCGCTGCATTTTTAGTAAGTTGTGTAGTGTTATTGGTTTTATCAACTTGCATTTTTATGACCCAAGCATGGCTGCCGTTAAATCCAAATCAGGCCCCAAATATGAGTTGGGATTTGGCTTTACACACCACAATTTCTTTTTTAACCAATACCAATCAACAACATTATTCAGGTCAGGCTCAACTGTCATATTTTTCACAGATGACAGCAATTGTGGGTTTGCAGGTGATTACCCCGATGATGGGCTTGGCTTTGGCTGTGGCAACGCTTAGAGCTTTTTTTCTACAGAAAAAAAATAATGATAATCTGACTTCTGAATCAATCCAATTGGGAAATTATTGGGCAGATTTAGTCCGTCCTACGGTGCGTTTCTTAATGCCATTGTGCTTAATCTGGTCATTATTATTGAATTGGCAGGGGGTTCCTGCAACTTTTCAGGGTGGTCCAGAAGTACAAGTACTAGATCATTCTGTAGAAAAACAATTACAAAAAATTCCACTAGGCCCTGTTGCTCCAATGGTTGCCATTAAGCAATTAGGCAGTAATGGTGGTGGTTGGTACGGGCCAAACAGTAGTGTACCACTGGAAAATCCCACACCATTTTCAAACTTTCTGGAAATGCTGGCAATTCTCCTCATTCCAGTCTCATTGATTTTTATGCTGGGATATTTCACTCAACGTAAACGCTTTGCCGTGTTTGTGTTTGGAACCATGTTGTTGATGTCTGTCCTTTCAGCGACCGCATCAATCTGGTCAGAAAGTTTATCTGAGACTGCACATCAAATCACAGTCATGGAAGGTAAAGAACAACGCTTTGGTGCCGCATCTTCTGCATTATGGGCAGCAGTCACCACGCAGGTAAACAATGGTTCGGTCGATATGATGCATGACTCATCTGCACCATTAACTGGATTGGTTGCTCTGAGCAATATGTTGATCAATGCGATCTGGGGCGGGATTGGATGCGGTTTACAGCAATTTATCGTTTATTTGTTACTTACCGTGTTTATCGCTGGGTTAATGACTGGGCGTACCCCTGAATTATTTGGTCGTAAAATTGAAGCGGCTGAAATTAAGTTATTGGCCATTCTCATTTTGCTACAACCGATTGTGATTTTAGCTTTTACTGCAATTACGCTGGTTAATCCTGCCATATCGGGCATTAGTAATGCGGGTGCGCATGGAATTAGTCAGGTGTTTTATGAGTATGTGTCTGCATTTGCCAATAATGGTTCGGGTTTTGAAGGCTTGGGTGATAACACAATCTGGTGGAATTTAAGCTGTAGTGCAGTTTTATTACTGGGGCGTTTTCCAGCCTTGATTATTCCTCTCATGATTGCTGTTCGTCTTGCTCAGAAACGTCAGGCTCCTGAAAGTTCAGGAAGCTTAAAAGTAGAAACACCCACTTTTTCATTGACCTTAATTGCGGTCGTCATCACTTTAACCTTGTTGCAATTTATGCCGATTTTAGTCCTTGGGCCAATTGCGGACTATCTCAGTATGCAGTTGGGTTAAGGAGGAATAACTATGTCAACTCAAATTCAGTCTCAACAAACGACTCAACAGCGCATCGAAGCGATAAAAAGTGCTTTTGTCAAATTACTGCCTCAACACATGTTGAAAAATCCAGTCATGGGTATTGTCTGGTTAGGCACACTAATTACGGCATTTAGTACACTGGCAGGCTATACCGAATGGCTGTTTGGTAGTCTAGTTACGATCATACTCTTTATAACTGTATTATTTGCCAACTATGCAGAAGCGATAGCTGAAGCCAGAGGTCGTGGTCAGGCCTCTTCATTGCGTCAGGCACGACAAAATTTAGTCGCAAGAAAACTGGAATCATTACAGAATCGTACAACACATGAAATTGCGGCCACTCAGCTTAAAATTAATGATTTTATTGAAGTTCATGCAGGCGAGTTAATTCCTGCTGATGGTGAAATTATTGAAGGCTTTGCCACCATCAATGAAGCAGCGGTGACGGGTGAGTCTGCGCCTGTATTGCGTGAAGCAGGAACAGATCGATCAGGTGTGATTGGTGGTACTAAAGTCTTGACCGATTCTATTATTGTGCAGGTAACTGCCGATTCGGGAAATAGCTTTTTAGATCGCATGATTGCTCTGGTCGAAGGTTCAAATCGTCAAAAAACGCCTAATGAGATTGCATTGGGTATTTTACTCATGGTGATGACATTGACTTTTGTCATGGTCGTGGCGAGTTTGCCTTTTATCGCCAGCTATTTGCAGATCAGTATCAGTCCAGTGGTTTTAGTGGCGTTATTGGTGTGTTTGATTCCAACCACGATTGGTGGACTGCTGCCTGCGATTGGCATCGCAGGGATGAATCGAGCACTCAAAGCCAATGTTCTAGCAAAATCTGGTAAGGCTGTTGAAGTTGCGGGTGATATTGATGTCTTGCTTTTAGATAAAACAGGAACGATTACCTATGGTGACCGCCAAGCGACTGCATTTTATCCCCTGACATCGGTTTCTGAGGCTGATTTAAGAATGGCAGCTTGGGTGAGCTCTTTGGCTGATCCAACCCCAGAAGGTAAATCGATTGTTAAACTGGCAAGAGAACAAGGCTTGCAAGCGATTGAGCCTGAGAATGCTGAATTTATTGCGTTCAATGCTTCATCACGTATTTCAGGTGTCAATCTGGAAAATGGTCAACAGATTCGTAAAGGTGCTCTAGATGCGATTTTAAAATTTGTACAGCACTCGCAAGCCGATGTCGAGTTAAAAGCTCGAGTTGAACAAGTTGCTTCAAAAGGTGCAACGCCATTGGTGGTTGCCAATCAACAGCACATTTTAGGAGTAATTGAACTCTCTGATGTGATCAAGCACGGTATTAAAGAAAAGTTTGCCCGTTTACGCGAAATGGGTATTAAAACCGTGATGGTCACAGGCGATAATCCATTGACCGCTGCTGCAATTGCGGCGGAAGCAGGTGTGGATGATTATATTGCAGAAGCACGTCCTGAAGATAAATTAGCATGTATTCGTAAAGAGCAGCAAGATGGTCATCTGGTCGCCATGGTGGGAGACGGAACCAATGATGCACCTGCATTGGCGCAGGCAGATATTGGTTTGGCCATGAATTCAGGCACTCAGGCTGCTAAAGAGGCGGGGAATATGGTTGATCTGGACTCTGATCCAACCAAACTCTTGGCTGTGGTTGAAATTGGTAAGCAACAATTGATTACGCGCGGTGCACTGACCACTTTTTCATTGGCTAATGATGTATCCAAATACTTTGCAATTTTACCTGCACTATTTGCTGCTGCCATTCCACAGATGCAAAAATTAAATATCATGCAGCTTTCTAGTCCACACAATGCGATTTTGGCTGCACTGATTTTCAATGCGATCATTATTCCATTACTGATCCCAATTGCTTTGCGCGGTGTGAAATTCAAACCCTCGACAGCAACTCAATTATTACGCCGTAATATGCTGATTTATGGTGTAGGTGGCGTGATTTTACCGTTTATTGCAATCAAAGCCATTGATCTTATTTTAGTTCATATTTTAGCTATATAGGAGTAGGACATGAAATCATCAGTACAATATGTTGAACCTCGTTCTGCAATATTACGTCCTGCTATTGGGCTAAGTTTGGTCAGCCTTTTAGGGTTCGGTTTGCTCTATAGCAGTGTGGCAACAGGACTAGGGCAGTTACTCTTTCCTGTACAGTCTAACGGAAGTTTGATTGAAAAGAGTCAGAGGATTGAGGGTTCCTCACTGGTTGCACAGAATTTTCAAAATCCTCGCTATTTTATGTCACGACCTTCGGCTGCAAACTATGATCCGATGGCATTATCAGGAAGTAATCTGGCGGTGACGAATCCTGATTTAAAGAACAAGATTGAACAGCGATTGGTTGAGGTTGCACAACAGAACCATATTGCCAAAAATCAGATTCCAAGTGATTTGGTCACTGCCTCTGGTAGTGGAATAGATCCGCATATTAGTCCAGAAGCAGCGCAATTGCAGGTGGAGCGAATTGCACAATTAAGGCATTTATCAACGCAGCAAGTAATAGATATTGTCCATCAACATACTGAATCGAAACAATTTGGACTGTTGGGACAAGCGCGTGTAAATGTGCTTGAATTGAATCTGGCTTTAGATCAACTTCATCCATAACCATAAATGGATCAAAATCATTTGATACAGGGACGTATTTTTGAGTGAAATATCAATATGACCACAGCACGTGAAGATCAGGCTTCGGCATTACTGAATCATGTTCAGCGCTATCAGGCAGGGCGTTTGACAGTTTTTTTAGGGGCGGCTCCGGGCGTTGGTAAAACCTATGCCATGTTAAGCCGTGCGCAGGAATTATCGCGCCAAGGTGTTGATATTACAGTTGGTATTGTGGAAACTCATGGTCGGGCTGAGACCATTGCCTTAACTGAAGGTTTAAAAATATTAGCACGTAAAAAAATTCTTTATAAAGAGCAATATTTTGATGAAATGGATCTGGATGCCATTTTAACTTTACGTCCTACGATAGTCCTTGTTGATGAACTGGCACATCGTAACATTCCAAATAGTCGTCATGAGCGGCGCTGGCAGGATGTAAATGAGCTGTTAGATGCTGGCATAGATGTATTTACCACTAT
This sequence comes from Acinetobacter sp. FDAARGOS_515, assembly GCF_003938865.1. Lineage (NCBI taxonomy): Bacteria > Pseudomonadati > Pseudomonadota > Gammaproteobacteria > Moraxellales > Moraxellaceae > Acinetobacter > Acinetobacter sp. FDAARGOS_515. The sequence goes on from NZ_RKIX01000003.1 coordinate 2,684,232, forward strand.
GAACATTCAACATCTGGAAAGTTTGAATGACGTGGTTTATCAGTTGACAGGGATTCGGGTTTCAGAAACCGTGCCAGATCGGGTGTTTGACCGTATTCGGGATATACGTCTGATCGATTTGCCCGTAAATGAACTGATTGAACGCTTGCAGCAGGGTAAAGTTTATCTGCCTGATCAGGCGCAATCGGCTTTACAACGTTTTTTTAGTATTCAAAATTTGACAGCTTTACGTGAATTGGCGATGCAATTCGTTTCAGAGCATGTCGAGTCGGATTTGAGAGAAACTTATCTTGCGCAAGGTACGCGTTCAATTCCGTTAAAAAATGAGATGATGGTCGCGATTGATGGACGAGGTCAGTCAGAATATTTAGTACGAGCAGCCAGTCGTTTTGCTGAAAAACGAGCATTGTCATGGACGGTAGTACATGTGGCTCAGGAGAGTTTTTACGCCGATCAAAAAAAATATGCGCCTGTTCAGTTGGAAGTCGAACAGGCATTTCAACTGGCACGTCAATTAGGGGGGAGAACCGAAATCTTATATGGTGTTAAAGTGGCTCAAACATTGAATGATGCGATTCAGGAAAAATCAATTTCATCCATGATTTTGGGTTATCACCCATCTACAGGCTTAAAACCACTTTTTAAAAGACCACTTCATTCCATTTTATTAGAAAAAAATCAGCGGCTTGAAGTGGTGTTGCAGCCTTTAAGTGATAGCATTAATCAAAAGCCATTAGGGCAAGATGTTTACTTCTCTTTATTGAGCTTAAAAGAAATTTTCTTCATTTTGATGGTGACATTTACAAGTATTATCTTGGCACGAATAGCGGAAGTGTATGTCGGAGTCGATGATTTATCGATTATTTTTATCGTGGCCGTATTATTGGTTGCGACCAAGACGCGGATGTTGGCAGCCGTAATTACCGCCATGCTTTTTTTCTTTGCCTATAATTTTTTCTTTATCGAGCCGCGTTTTACTTTCCAGATTTCAGCTCATCAAGGCGTTGTCACTGTTATTGCCTACTTAGCTGCCGCGTTGATAGCCAGTCGTCTTGCATCACGCTTAAGGCAACAGGTATTGTCACTCCGGGCAGCGAATGCCTATAGCAGTCGTATGCAGGATGTCACCGCACGATTATCCAGTGCAGTTCATTTAGATGATGTCATTCAGATTGCACAAAACGCTTTTCAACAGCAGTTTAATTTTCCTGTCTGGATCATGATTGCACAAAATAACATGATTCATTCTGATCGAGCATTAAACGATAAAGAAAGAATTGCAGCGGATTGGTGTTTAAAGCATCAACAAGGCTGTGGCAAATATACCGATACACTTAGCCAGATTGACTGGTGGTTTATGCCACTTTTAGCACAGAAACAAAATCTGGGGGTATTGGGACTAGATTTAACTCAGCAACGGATTGCTTTGAATGTGGAGCAAAAACGCCTGATTGAATCGATGGTCGAACAAATTGCCCAATCCATGTTGCGTACTCAATTGGTAGACGAACTGGAACAAGCGAAAATTATGGGTGAGACCGAACGACTTCGTTCTGCATTACTTTCATCAGTTTCACACGATTTACGATCACCTTTGGCGTCGATGATGGGTTCTGCCGATACCCTGAAAAATTATCACTCTGCTTTGTCTCAGGAGGATCAGGATACATTGCTTGATACGATTCGTCTTGAAGGTGAACGGCTGGATCGCTATATTCAAAATCTATTGGATATGACCAGACTGGGCCATGATGGTCTCAAACTAAATCGTGACTGGATTGGTCTGGATGAACTGATAGGTTCAGCAACTCAACGGCTAAAACGCTATATGCCCGAGATCAAGATTGATATTCAGCGGGCAGAGCAACCGATAGAACTATATGTGCACCCTGCCTTGATTGAACAGGCAATTTTTAACGTGCTGGAAAATGCCGCAAAATTTTCTCCTGTAGATCAGCCGATTCAGGTGCGTACTCGAAAATGGGATGATCAGACGCTACAAATTGAAATAGAAGATCGCGGTGTTGGAATCCCCGAAGATGAACGTAATCGAATCTTTGACATGTTTTATACGATGGAACGTGGAGATCGGGGACGATTTGGAACAGGGCTTGGACTTACTATCGTCAAAGCAATTATTGGTGCTCATATGGGTGAAATCGCAGCGACCACAGGTAGCGATCAACAGGGAACACTGATTAGAATACGTTTACCTATTCATCCAGAAAAAATATGAATTAAAAAAAATGAATCAGACTCTACAAAGCTCCGTTGAAACCCGCATCGTGGTGATTGATGATGAGCCACAAATTCGAAAATTTCTGGACATTGCCTTACGTGCACAAGGCTACAAAACGATGCTTTGTGAAATAGGGATGAAAGGATTGGAAGTGCTTGCAACTCAAGGAGCCGAATTGGTAATTCTGGATTTGGGTTTGCCTGATCTGGATGGGCGTGAAGTATTGCAGGAGCTGAGAACGTGGTCGAATGTGCCAGTTATTGTATTGTCTGTCCGTGCTGATGAGCAGGAAAAAGTCGCTTTACTGGATGCAGGTGCAAATGATTATATGACCAAGCCCTTTAGTGTGCCCGAACTTATGGCGCGGATTCGGGTTGTACTACGTTCGCAGGCTACAACTGGGGTAAAAGATCAGATCGATTTTGATGATCATCATTTAAGGGTTGATCTGGCGCAGCATCAGGTTTTTATTCAGGGAAATTTGATTAATCTGAGTCGTAAAGAATTTCAACTTTTGGCGTTATTATTAAAACATCGAGGGCAACTCGTAACTCAACCACAATTGCTTAAAGAGCTTTGGGGGCCAACGCATCAGGAAGATACGCACTATCTTCGAATCTTGGTGGCAAAGTTGCGAAGTAAACTAGGGGATGATGCACTACAACCTAAATATATAGAAACGGTAGCTGGTGTGGGATTGCGATTTATATAAACGATGTTTATTTTTAAAACAACTATTGAATCATCTTATAAAGTTTGACTGTGAATAATGTCATACTTGCTCATTCATTAAATGTATCTTATAAAATGTGTAGCTCGGGTTAATGATGAAAATAACAATTTTAGGTCTGGCGATTGTGCCTGTTTTACTTTCAGGTTGTGCCGCAATGAGTCTGGATGAATGTAAAACAGCAAATTGGGTAGCAGTTGGTGAAAAAGATGGTTCGAATGGGCAGGAACGTCGGCTAGATCAATATTATAAAGCCTGTTCAAAAGCGGATATCAAGCCAAATCAGATTCAATATGAACAAGGCTATCGAAAGGGGCAAACATACTATTGTCAGCCCGAGAATATTTTTTATGAAGCGCTAAAAGGCAATGGTAATTATCAAGTTTGTCCTGTAGAAACTCGTGGTCAATTAAGGAGTTACGATCAGGCTGGACGAGAGTATTATAACGCTGAACAAGATTATCAGCGTTATCAGGATAATTTCAAAGAATATTCACGCAAATCTTATGATGACAAACTTAAACCAGAAGATCGTGAGCGATATCGCAAACTCCTAAAGGATCTGCAAAATGATTCTGACCGAATTAATCGTGACTATCGTGATGCGATTCGAGATCTGGAAAGGTTTAAATATCAACATGGCTTGAAATAATCAAAAGCTCTCTCAAGTTCAGTGAGAGGGCTTTTTAGATTTTTTAGTTACTTATTTAATTGATTAAATTAAACATAATAACTGGTCTTGGTCATCAACTTTGAAATTGCAGTCATGGTGATTTTGACTGGAAAAGGTAAATCAACACCACCTGCATTTAGTGCGGTATCGCGGTGATGCAATTCATCCTCATTCATTTGCTCTAAAATACGCTTTGAACGTTCATCATAAACGGGTAATTGATTTAAATGATCGATCAAATGAGCACTCACTTGACGTTCAGTTTCCGCAACGAAGCCCAAACTATATTTATCACCTGCAATACCTGCAATCGCACCCATGCCAAATGAAAGGCCATACCAGATGGGATTGAGTAAACTAGGGACGCTATCTAGCTCTTTTAAACGATCTTCACACCAAGCCAGATGATCTTGTTCCTCAATTGCGGCTTGTTCCATTTCACGGCGTACATTCGGTAGTTTTGCAGTGAGCGCCTGACCATGATAAAGCGCTTGCGCACAGACTTCACCACTATGATTGACTCGCATCAAGCCAGCGACATGACGCGCATCACTGACTGTTAGCGGCGCATCAGTTTGTTCGGCTGGGTTGCTGCGATGCGCCGCAGTTGCTCCAGGAACTAAACTTCTTAATGCTTGATCGAAAGAGTTGATCAATCGGTCGATACCCGTATAGTGACGCATGGAATTAATCCTCCAGAGAATCATGTGCTGAATTTAACATGGGTGGTAACTTACGCAGTAACCAAACTGAAAAAATAGCACTCAAGACAGCCGTAATAATAAAAAGAATTTTAATGTCAATTTTTAAAATACTTAAAATAATAATTGAAAATACTGCTGATGACACCATAAACACAGCATTCAAAATATTGTTTGCAGCGACAACGCGCGCGCGATGCGAACGCGGTGAATAAGCCTGCATCATGGCATAGAGTGGCACAATATAAAATCCACCGCTAATCCCTAACAACGTGACGGCAAGCATGACATGATAATATACCCATCCAGAAGTAAACATCTCTTTTAAAGAAAGTAACGCGCCTGTTTTTTCTGGGACAAACGCCAGACTCGCAGCCAGATAAAAAGCAAAGACTGTTAGACCAATTGCACCAATTGGCACCATTTTGATATTCAGTTCGGATCCACCAATTTTTCGGCACAGCAATGAACCTACTCCAATCCCGACTGAGAAAAAAGTCAGAAGGAGACTCACGACATTTTCCGAGGCATGTAAATTTTGCTGAGTCAGTTGTGGAATTTGCGTCAGATAGGTTGCGCCATAAAACCAGTACCATGAATTACCCAGTAAAATCGTAAAAATTAAAGGAATACTTTTGGCATATTTGATGGTTTGAAAACTGGTTCTAAAGAAATTCCAGTCAATTTTTAAATCAGGTTCAGCAATTTTTTGCGGCAGAATAAAGCGACTACACATATAACCAATCACTGCAATGCAGACTACGGTGATGCTAATCCAAGTCAAATTACCCTGCGATGAAGAAATCACTGCGCCACCCAAAATCATACCCAGCAAGATCGCAATCGATGTTCCAGATTGAAATAAAGCATTGCCCGACATCAATTCATTGGGCTTTAAAATTTCAGGCAAAATCGCATATTTGATTGGGCCAAAAAAGGTGGAATGTATGCCCATCAAAAATAAAGCCACCATTAACAGAAATAAATGTCCTGTCATAAAGCCAACAGAACCAATCAGCATAATGATAATTTCAAGAATCTTAATCGCACGAACCAGACTGGCACGTTCATACTTATCTGCAATTTGGCCAGCAGTGGCAGAAAAAATAAAATATGGCAAAATAAATAAAAGTGCTGCAAGGTTGTTTAAGGTACTTACGCTGGCAGATTGTTGGCTGATCAGTCCATATGTAATGACAAGTAGCAATGCCTGTTTATAAACATTATCATTCAACGCACCGAAAAACTGCGTTAGAAACATAGGTAAAAATCGACGCGATGTCAGAAGGTTGCTGTCATTTTTCATTTTTTAAAACTTCATTGCGATTTATTAAGAAATGTGATGAATTTGTTAAACCACCTTGAAAATCATGTATGATATTTTTGACGGTTGATACATTGAAAAATCAATTGATTTCCGTGTATTTATATACATTAAAGCGATTCCGATTAAAATAAGCCTAGAGTTTTACATGCTTGCAAATATTAAATTTAGACATACAACTCTTGCCCAATCTGTACGTTTTATTTTAAATGTGCATGATATCAATAAATTCATCTGTTCAAGCATGCTGTTGAGTTTATATTTTTCGCCTGTTGCTCATGCTGAAAGTATTTCAGATACCTCTATTTCTTCAAGTTTAAGTCAAAGTCTTCAATCAGAAATAGCCAATACTCAACAAAAAAATAGTACTGATACTGTAGCCATTCAACTCGATCAGACTACATCTAGCAATCCTCAGCATGTTGCTGATTTGTCTTCGGTCAATTCTTCTCAGAATCTCTCTCAACAAGATAGTGAGGCTTTATTACAACAACAAGAACAAGCTGGAAATAAAATTGAGGTATTTAAACCGATAGAATTTGAAGACTTACAAGATATACCTGAGACACAAGTTGATGCCAATATGGCCAACGAAATCTTTAAAGTGGCGGAAGAAGCCAAACGAGAAGCTGCTACCGCCAGAAATGGGACATCCAAAGTTGCAGAAACGGGTGTTAGCGCCCCAACAGCGCAGGAGCTTGCCCAAATTAATCAAGCGCCTGTGAATGTTGATAGCTTAATGCAACACATTCAATCTGATCAGCAAATTACGGTTGAAGCGAATAGTTCAGGACGTTCGTTAAATGATATTGCTGAAGTGCATGCCGATAACCAAGATGAAAAAGTCGGGTTTTTTCGGCGCATTCTTTATAAAATTAGACCTTCTCGAAGTTTTAATACAGCTAAAGCTGATCCTCGGATTAGTGCAGAAGTGGTCGGAGCACCTGCTGACTTGGCAGCAAATATTAGCGCCAAATTATCTAGTTATACTCAGGAAGCCTTTGGTGATTTTAATGCAGCCTTACCTCAATTACGCAGTTTGAGTAATCAAGCTGCTCAGGCTGTGGGCTATTACAATGCCAAGTTTAATTTTGAAAAAATCAGCGATAGCAAAGTCAAAGTTACCGTGACACCAAATAATCCAGTTAAAGTTGAAGAGCAAAATATTGAGTTTTCTGGAGCGGGCGCAAACACTCCACAATTTCAGGTCATTCGTTTAGTACCAGATCTGGATGTCGGTGATATTTTAAATCATGGTAAATATGAACAAACGAAAAGCCGTATTGTAGAATCAGCTTCAGATAATGGTTATTTTGATGCTTATTGGCGTTTACATGATGTCAAGGTGAAACAACCAGAAAACACCGCAGCGATTAATTTAAAGTACGAAACAGGTGAGCGTTATAAGCTGGGCAATGTCGAATTCAGAATGAGTGACCCATCGAAAAAATTACCATTAAAAATGAAAGTTCTGAAAAGCATGACGCCGTGGAAAGATGGGGATGATTATGCTTTTTGGCGTGTGAATACATTAGCCAATAACCTGACCAATTCGCGTTATTTTAATTATACCTTGGTCGATACCATCAAACCTGATCCAATTGAAAAGCCATTGGAATTACCACCTGACTTACAAGAGTTGGTTGATCAGCAAAAAATTGAAGAGCAGCAAGTGGCTTCCTTGCAAAAAGCGGATGCAAAATCTGGTCAAGAAGTCACGCAAAATGTAGCTGATGAAACTCAATTTGCGGGGACTCAGCCAACTGATCAGCAAACTGAAAAATCACAAGCTGAACAACAAAAGATGCAGCAACGTGCTTCTGAAAATGACCAATTACAGGCTCAGGCACGTGAAGAAAAGAAAGTGCCTGTCATCGTGACTTTAAATGCCGATCGTTTAAACAGTGTGGAAACAGGTATTGGTTATGGCACAGATACTGAATTTCGTATTCGAACTCAATACCGACGCGCCATTGTAAATAGTTTGGGGCATTCTTTTGACGCTAACCTTGAACTATCAAAGATACGTCAGGCCATAGATGGGCGTTATAGTATTCCCTATAAAGATCCAATTAATGATTATATTAATCTGGTTGGTGGATATGAGCGTGAAGATCGTGATGACATCGGCCCTGATGTGAGCCTAGAGACTGAATCTGCGGTATTCGGGGCAGAACGCATCATCAAAAATCCGCTAGGAGGATGGCAACATAGTTTTGGTTTTCGCTATCGACTGGATCGCTTAACTCAGCATGGTGTTGTGGATAGTGATGATATTCCTGATGCATTTAAAGTCCCGGGTTCAGATGCAGAACAAGAGGCTTTATTGTTTGGATATGAACTTTCAAAAACAACGAGCAATAGCAGTATTAACCCAACGCGCGGGTTTAAACAAAGTTATAAAGTTGAGTTGGGGAGTGAGTCATTATTGTCCGATGCCAATATGGCTATTTTAACCGCGGGTTGGCGTTTTATTTATTCCTTGGGTGAAAACGATGATCATCAATTTGTCGGACGTTCTGATTTAAGTTATATCTTTACCGATGATTTTGACAAAGTTCCTTATAATTTAAGATTTTTTGCTGGCGGTGACCAAACCATACGTGGTTTTGATTATAAAAGTCTTTCTCCAGAAGAATATGGCTATAAAGTCGGTGGGCAAGCACTGGCTGTTGGTTCACTTGAATATAACTACCAATTTAAGGATGGCTGGCGCGCAGCGTTATTTTCGGATTTTGGTAATGCTTATGATGAAAAATTTAAAAATGATACGGCTTATAGTGTAGGCGTGGGGATTCGCTGGAAATCACCTATTGGTCCAATTCGACTGGATGTTGCATCAGGCATTTCCGATGATAATCATCCAATTCGATTGCATTTCTTTATTGGTTCACAACTTTAAAATAAATTTGATTCAGGATTATTATGGCTGACGTAGAACAACCGGCTACTCCTACACCTCCTAAAAAGCGTCGCATTCTGCGAAATGCACTTTTGACGTTGCTTATTGTTATTGTATTTTTAGTGGCTGCTTTAGGTGTGATGTTTACCACTGATCGGGGTAGTAAATTTTTGCTAGATCGTGTTATGGAGCGTCAACATATTCTGAGTTACGAGTACGAAGGCGGGAATCTTTTAAAAGGTATTATTTTAAAAAATATTTGGGTGAAACTAAAAGATCTGGACGTCAAAATTGACAAAGCTGATGTGTCTTTGGGCTGGCGCGCAATTTTGAGTAAAGAGATACACCTAAGACGTGCAGATGTACGTAATTTACAAATTATTAGCCATTCTCCACCGAGTAATGAACCTTTCAAATTTAGTGAAATTAAATTGCCATTTGTGTTACGACTGAATGAGGCTGAAATTGATCATCTTGCGATTCAAACCGTCAAATCGAAAGTCGATTTTCATGATATTTATCTTGAGGATGCAGTTTGGTCAGGGACAGAACTAAAATTCGAAAATTCCCGTATGAATATGGGCTACCTTGCGGTAGATAATGCCACAGGAAAAATGACATTTAATGGTAAATATCCTCTAAATGCGCGTGCAGATTTAATTATACCTTCTTTAAAAAGTTTAAATATTGATAGGATTAAAGTCGCTGCAAACGGAAGTCTAGACACCATAAAAGCAGGTGTTGCAACCAATACCCCAGATTTGCTGACGGGTTGGGTGGTGGTTCATCCTGTGCGTGAGGGCGTGCCGATGTTTGGTCAGCTTAATTTTAAAAATTATCACTGGCCATTACTCACAGAGCAAAAATTATTTTCTAAGGATGGTACGGCCAAGTTTAAAGGAAATGTGGACAAACTGGATCTGGATCTGGCAACCGACTTAAAGGGCGAAAATATTCCAGAAGGTCAGTACACCTCATTAATGTCTACCGATCTGGTTAATGGTCTCGATATTCATGACTTTAATGGTCAACTCATGCAGGGTTTTGTGACCTTAGCAGGACGTGTTGGCTGGCATGATCACGTCACATGGGACGTCAAAGGACGCCTGAATCATCTTAATCCAAAAGATAAAGTGATTCCTCAAGCAATTGTCGATTTTTTACCGTCATCGTTGGATGCCAATATCGCATCAGCAGGCTCACTTGAAAAAGGGACGGCGCTGACCGCAAATCTTGATTTTGATAAATATGAATCATGGCAGGTTAAGCTTAATCAGGCTCAGACTACACCACAAAAAACAGCACAACAAAAAGCATCACAACAAAACGTTCAACCGATGATTCTGGATGTTTCGTGGAAAAATATTGATCGTGCCGTGCCTTATATTGGTTGGCTAGATAGTGATGAAGGACAGGTCAATTTGGCCTTGGTGGAAGGCAAACAAGATATCCATGTCGCGACCAATGTACGGACGCATGAACAAGCGACATTGCCTGCGGGTCAATATGAAGCGCGCCTGAATTTAAAAGATAATATCTTGAATGTTCCTGCATTTACCTATCAGTCGCTTCAAAAAGGTGGTTTGAGTGGTCAGGCTAAAGTTGAACTGCCATCAGAAAAGCGTCAACTTAAATGGAATGCCATTTTAAATGCGAAAGACTTTAACCCACAAACGATTACTACTGCCGCGCCTTTAAATTTGCTCAATGGTGAAATCAAGGCAAATGGATATGCCAAGCCGAATCAGCAGATTATCCAATTTGATGCGATCTCATTAAAAGGTCGCATGGCAAATTCTACTCAAAATGAAATGATCGAACTGACTGGAAAAAGTACTGCTGCAATCGTTTTTCATGATGAAAAATCGGGTGGCGGATTTAAAGGTTTTGCAGTTCGCTATGATGGTGGTCTAAATGCATTTAATCAGGGCAAAGGCTTACTTAAGTTTAATATTTCAGGAACGCCAGATTTTATAAAAATTGCTGAATTACAGCACAATGGTGTTGCGGGTAAAATTTTTGCATCAGGTTCAGTCAATTTAAAAAATGCGATTGGATGGGATATTAATGCTTCACTGGTTCGTTTTAAGCCGCAATATTTTGTTTCTAGTGTTAAAGGTGAGCTCTCTGGTAACTTAAAAACTCAAGGACTCTGGGCTGAAAACTCCAAACGAATTAATATCGAAAAACTCAACATGGCGGGCTTTTTAAATAACAAAATCGTTCGTGGTACGGGTAATCTATCGATGATAGTGAACTCTAATCAAAAAGGTTTTTTACCACAGCAATTTGAGGCAAATAACTTATTCTTGGCCTATGGTAAAAATCAGGTACAGGCTTCTGGTAATGCACAAAACTTACGTTTGAAGGTCAATGCACCTGCCATGTATGAACTTTATCCTGGATTACGTGGTCGTACTTATGGATATTTGAATGTTCAGGCTCAACCAAGACTAAAAGCGACTGCAAATTTGGTGGTCGATAACTTTGGTTTTGGTGATATTAGTGTCAAAAAAATACAAATATTGGGAGAACTCCCAACTTCTGACACCACACCAACGTCATTAAAAGCGACGCTAGATGATTTGCATCGTGGTGGACGTCAGATCCAATACGCAGGTATAACTTTATCGGGTACACGTAAAGCACATCTGGTTCAGTTACAAGGCTGGAACTACTATTCAAAATTTTATGTACAACTGGCAGGTGGTTTTAACCAAAATAATGACTGGCTTGGACAAATTCAGCAGGGTATTTTTGACTCGCGCCGTGCTGTATTAAAGCAACAGCAAAATGCTGCGGTTATCTATAGCACAGGCAATCAGGAATTATTTGTTGGACAGCATTGTTGGGCTAGTCAAAATAGTCAGCTTTGTCTGGATCAGCCTTTAAGAGTCAGTAAAGCACGAGGAAATCTTTCAGTTGTAACCCGAGATCTGGATTTAAATGATTTCGCAGCATTTATGCCAGAAGGTTTAGCCATTACAGGTAAGCTCAATGGTTATGCTAAAGCTTCTTGGGCAAATGGTGTTCAGCCCAAACTCGACGCGCAATTAATCACTCAAAATGGTGAAATTGGATTGGCTGCTACCGATCCTCAAGATCCTGCATCGACTTTAAGTTATGATCAGCTCAGTGTGATTGCCAAAAGTGTCAGTCAGGGCCTATTGTTAAGATTAGATGTCAAAACACCAGAAATTGGTACAGGCTATGCCAAAGTCATTATTAATCCTTATCAAACCCCTATGCCAATGAATGGAGAAGTGGCCTTTGATAATGTGCAACTTAAAGTGTTGAAACCTTTCATTAGTGATGTCCGTTCAATGAATGGAACTTTAGCACTGGCTGGAAAGATTAATGGAACTTTGACTCAGCCCCAAATTACAGGTGATTTACGTCTAAAAAATGGTTCGATTAGTATGATGTCATTGCCTGTCAATCTTACTAATATTCAATTGTATTCAGCGATCCGTCAGGACAACGCTACAATTAATGGAGCGTTTAATAGTGGACGTGGCGTTGGACAACTGACAGGAAATATCGACTGGAAAAATGATCCACGTGTTCAATTAAATTTGAAGGGTGATAATCTACTTGTTCGTCAAGCACCATTGATTACCGCGATTGTCAATCCAGATGTATCGATGGATGCCTATCCGCTAAGTAAACGTCTGATCGTAAATGGAAAAATAGATATTCCTCGTGCTTTAATCTCTATGCCAGAAGCAAGTGAACCTGTGGTGGCAGTTTCATCTGATGTGCGGGTTGTTAGAGATGGACAGGATCAACTTGCGATCTTAAAAGCAGCTAAACCGTGGGATATTCGAGCAGATGTGTCGGTCAATATTGGTAGTGAAAGAGTGATCTTTCAAGGCTTTAATAGTCGGATTCCTTTGGTGGGTCGTCTCAATTTATCGCAACGCGGACTTGAAACTGCGCTACGCGCAAGTGGTGCAATTGGTGTTAGCCAAAAAGTTAAAATTGAAGCGTATGGGCAAAGCCTAGATTTAAATCGCGCGATTGCTCGTTTTAATGGGCCAATTTCTAATCCAACATTAGATGTTGATGCCAACAAATCTGTTCAAGGCAGTACAGTGGGTGTTCGTGTTACAGGTACCGCCGCTGTACCTAATATCCAGATTTATAATGATGCAGGTTTATCAGAGCAAGAAGCTCTTAATGCACTGGTGACAGGTCGTATCAATGAGGGTAATAGTGGTTTAAGCAACACAGCGGGCTTTAAATCAGATGTCAACAACACGATTGCCGCAGCTGGGATCAGTATGGGTTTAGGTGGCACTCGTGCACTTACCAATCAAATCGGACGCACCTTTGGCTTAAGTGGCTTGGCATTAGACGCGCAGGGTACTGGTGATGATACACAGGTGAGTCTAACGGGTTATATTACTCCTGACTTGTTTATTCGCTACGGCGTAGGTGTGTTTACACCTGTGAATAAATTAACTTTACGTTACCAAATGAATAAACGTCTTTATTTAGAAGCCAGTCAATCTTTGGAACGTGCAATCGATTTGTTCTATAATTGGCGTTTTTAAGAACTTAATAAATAAGCCGCTTTCGAGCGGCTTTTTCTAGGCAAATAAAATAATAGTTCTGTTTGACATACCTTAATAACATCAATGTCTTGAATTAAAAAAAGTATCATCAAATAAAAATTTTTCCATTCGACTTGAGCTTGGATATCTATTCAAGAATTTAAGCGCAAGTATCTATTTTTGAGCCACATTATTGTGCATTTTTCTGAATAACATTAATATAAAGTATTGAATTTAAAAGATTAATTTTAATAAATTTGTGACAAATTAGGGGAGGTAAAGATGAATTCTGTCATTTATGGACGATTTTGGGCAGTCATTAGTTTAATGCTATTAGGTTGTACGTTACACACAAACGCTCAGCAATATTATAAATGGGTAGATGCGCATGGCGTAACCACGTATTCAGCAACGCCGCCGCCTACACAACGCTCAAATGAGCCACAACTTGCATCGCAAAAAAACACTGTGGCTGATCACGATAAGGTTAAACCAAACAATTTTAAATCCAATGTAGCTATCGCCGATGAATATTACAGCCCCTACAAACAAAATAACAAACAAACTGTAAGACCTGTTACGGTTGAAAAAGAAAATGCAGTTACAGTAAATAAAGCACGAAGCAGTCAAAGTGCCGCTCACAATACAGCTTCAACAAAGAAACAAAGTTATGTAATCAAAGACTGTAATGGTGTGCGCTGTAGTGATCATAAAGGACATAATTATAATAAAGTCACAGGCAATACTTATTTGTCATCTCGTGGCGGTGTCTGTCAAATGAGCGGAACTCGAATGGAATGTAACAAATAAAAAACTAAAAATTTCACCAAAGATTTTAACCGAATAGCTTTTGGAAAATATGACGATATTCAGTATGATGATGCCACCAGATTAAGTTCAGTGTAATGATGAAAAAAGTTCTGTTTCTTGTTTTAGGTGTTGTACTTGCAGGCTGTAGTGAAAAGAAACCCTTAACGCCTGAAGAACAATGGCATGGCTACTGTACCAGTATGGGCAACGCGGCGCGTTCAATTATGCTTGATCGTCAAAATGCAATCGAAAAAAACCAAGCTATTGAACACGCAAAGAAAATTGAAGATGAAATTACTCGTACATTTATCTTAAAAATTATTGATGAAGTTTATGCCTTACCAATTGCACAACTTCAAAATAATCCAGATGAAGCACGAGAAAATATTCGTAAGCAAACTACAGAGCAGTGTATCGCAACACCGCATGACAAAATGCCCCATTATAAACCGTTCTAAGTGAGCGGTTTTTTTTATTGATTGATTCATAATCAATATTGAGCAGTTACAAAGTTATTGAGTATTTTTAAAAGCTTGATATAGATAATTTTATAAAAATAAAGAATAATAAATTGACGAATAATTATACGATAGGAGAGCAAAGATGGAAGTTGTTGCTTATCTGCATAATGCTGATTTGTTGCTCGAAGACACCCAAGGTGTTGCGGTCATCGGCGGTAGTAGTTACGTCTTAAGTGTAGGCGATAAAGTTTATATCAAGGAAGTCATTGATGAAAAGGCCAGACTTTATGAGGTTACGATCTCATTTGCGAGCGCTGATCATGCAATGTTACACGAAGACGAAGTCCAGATTAAATTTGAGGGAAATCGGGACGCATTAAATCAATATTTACAAACCACCACAGCCCACTAAGGTTTTATAGTTTTTCTCAACAAAATCAGGCAACATGGGTTGCCTTTTTTATTGATCTAAATCATGGCAAAGCCAAGTGACTCAGTTATCGCCTGTCTTTCCCTCGTTTTTCTATAGCGAACTGTCAAGTACTATTTCGCTATAAAATAATGAGAATCACGAAGAAACACGGCGCTTGCATTAACTTTTGACTTGATTTTTAGTAAAATTTTGCTGTCCATATTATTTGCAAAGCTTTGCTAGGCAGGAATTGCAAATAATTTTTTAAAAAAGAGGAATAACACTGTGCTAGAAGCTTACCGCCAACACGTTGCAGAACGTGCCGCACTCGGAGTCCCACCGAAGCCACTTGATGATGCGCAAACTGCTGATTTGGTTGAATTGCTAAAAAATCCACCAGCAGGTGAAGAAGCTTTTCTTGTGGACTTGCTTGAAAACCGCGTTCCAGCGGGTGTTGACCAAGCTGCTTATGTAAAAGCAGCATTTTTGTCAGCAGTTGCAAAAGGTGAAGCGACATCTCCATTAGTTTCTAAAGAACGTGCAGTTTACTTACTTGGCACAATGCTTGGTGGTTATAACGTCGCTCCTTTAGTTGATTTGCTTGATAGTGCTGAACTTGGTGGTTTAGCAGCTGAAGCATTGAAAAAGACTCTTCTTGTATTTGATGCGTTCCATGACGTTGCTGATAAAGCAAAATCGGGCAATGCCAATGCAAAAGCTGTTTTACAATCTTGGGCAGACGCTGAATGGTTCACTAGCCGCAAAGATGTTCCTGAAGAAATAAAGCTAACTGTTTTCAAAGTTACTGGTGAAACCAACACTGATGACTTGTCTCCAGCACAAGATGCATGGAGCCGTCCAGATATCCCATTACACGCAAATGCAATGTTGAAAAATGAGCGTGATGGTATTAATCCTGAAAAACCAGGTGAAGTTGGACCGCTTAACCAAATTAAAGACCTGATCGCTAAAGGCAATCAAGTTGCTTATGTTGGTGATGTTGTGGGTACAGGTTCTTCTCGTAAGTCTGCAACGAACTCTGTGCTTTGGTTCTTTGGTGATGAAATTGCACACATCCCGAACAAAAAAGACGGTGGTTACTGCTTAGGTTCAAAAATCGCACCGATTTTCTTCAACACTATGGAAGATGCAGGCGCACTTCCTGTTGAAATCGATGTTTCTGACATGAACATGGGCGATGAAATTACACTAAAAATTGACCATGCTGCTGCGAAAGTCACAGCGTTCAAAAACGGTGAGCAAATCGCTGAATCTGAACTTAAAACGCCTGTTCTTCTTGATGAAGTACGTGCGGGTGGTCGTATCAACCTCATCATCGGTCGCGGTTTGACGACTAAAGCACGTGAAGCTCTTGGTCTTCCTGCTTCTGAATTATTCCGTACACCAGTACAACCTGCTGACACGGGTAAAGGTTTTACTCTAGCTCAAAAAATGGTAGGTCGCGCTTGTGGTCTTGCAGAAGGTCAAGGGATTCGTCCGGGTACTTACTGTGAACCTAAAATGACAACTGTTGGTTCTCAAGATACGACTGGTCCAATGACACGTGATGAGTTGAAAGACTTAGCGTGCTTAGGCTTCTCAGCTGATCTAGTGATGCAGTCTTTCTGTCATACGGCTGCATATCCAAAGCCAGTTGACGTGCAAATGCAACATTCACTACCAGACTTCATCATGAACCGTGGTGGTGTGTCGCTTCGTCCGGGTGATGGTATTATTCACTCTTGGTTAAACCGTATGTTAATGCCTGATACCGTGGGTACTGGTGGTGACTCGCATACACGTTTCCCAATTGGTATTTCATTCCCAGCAGGTTCTGGTCTTGTTGCGTTTGCAGCAGCGACTGGTGTAATGCCACTGGATATGCCTGAATCTGTCCTTGTGAAGTTCAAAGGTAAAATGCAGCCGGGTATCACTTTACGTGACCTTGTACATGCGATTCCTTACTATGCAATCAAGGAAGGCGATCTTACTGTTGAGAAAAAAGGTAAGAAAAACATTTTCTCTGGTCGTATCCTTGAGATCGATTTGACTGAAATGGAAACTGACCTGACTGTTGAGCAAGCATTTGAATTGTCTGATGCATCTGCTGAACGTTCTGCTGCGGGCTGTGCGATTACACTTTCTGAGGAGAAAGTTGCTGAATACTTGCGTTCTAACATTACCATGTTGAAATGGATGATTTCACAAGGTTATGGCGATGCTCGTACGATGGCGCGTCGTATCGAAAACATGGAAAAATGGTTGGCTAATCCATCACTTCTTAAAGCTGATGCTGATGCTGAATACACCAAAGTCTATGAAATCGATCTTGCTGATATTAAAGAACCTGTTCTTTGCTGCCCGAACGATCCAGATGATGCAAAACTTCTTTCTGAAGTTCAAGGTGACAAAATTGATGAAGTATTCATCGGTTCTTGTATGACTAACATTGGTCACTTCCGTGCAGCAGGTCAGCTTTTAGATAAAGTACCGGGTGGTTCACTTTCAACTCGTCTTTGGTTAGCTCCTCCAACACGTATGGATGAACACCAATTGATGGAAGAAGGTCTATATAACATCTATGGTAAAGCTGGCGCACGTACAGAAATGCCGGGTTGTTCACTTTGCATGGGTAACCAAGCACGTGTAGCACCGAATACCACTTGTGTATCGACCTCTACTCGTAACTTCCCGAACCGTTTAGGTCAGGGTGCTAATGTTTACCTAGCTTCTGCTGAGCTTGCTTCTGTTGCTGCTGTATTAGGTAAACTTCCAAGCCCAGAAGAATATCAACAGTATGCTGCTCAAATCGACAGCATGTCTGCTGACATCTATAAATATTTGAACTTCGACAAGATGGGCGAATATACAGATGCTGCAAATACTGTAGATACCAAGAAAATTGCTGCGGCTCAGTTAACTTAATAATTTGATTATTAAGTTTAAATGAGTAAAGATAAGGGCTGAGTAATCGGCCCTTATCTTTGAGTATAAAAATGAATAGAATTTTAAATGTAAAATTAGAAAACTGTTTTGGTATAGGTAAATTAGAGAAAGAGTTTAAATTCACACCTAAAGAAAGAGCTCAATTAATATATGCGCCAAATGGTACAATGAAGTCGTCATTTGCTAATGTTTTTGAATATTTATCTAAAGATCAAAGTGGTCAAATCAAAGATAGAATTTTTTCTGAAAAAGCAACGATATGTGACATCAAATTTAATAATCAAAATCTCAATAAAGATATGATTTTAGTTATTAATGCTGAGACAAAAGTATCTGAAAATTCTATAACGAAATTTATAGCGAAAGCAGAATTAAAGAGCCGATATGATGAAATATTTGCAGAATTATTAGGTGAAAAAGCTAAATTTATAGTAGCACTGAGAAAGCAATCAAGAAGTACAGATTGTGAGCATGAGTTAGAAGCTGTATTCAGGCATGGTGAAACTTTTTTTGAATATTTATTGAGAATAGAAAGCCAATTGTCAGAGAAACATGAAAGTTATAATTTTAAATATAATGATATTTTTGATAAGGGTAATAAAGTAAAAAAATTTTTAGAGTCTAATGAGAATTTATTAGATGAATATTTAAGCCGCTATACTGATTTATTAAGCAAGTCTAAGTTTTTTAGTAAATCAAATAATTCTTTCGGAACAACTCAGGCTACCAATTTACTAGATTCATTAAGTGATAACTCTTTTTTTGAGGCTGGACATAAAATTACTATAAATGCAAAAGATTTTATTAATTCAAAAGATGAACTTGAGAGTCTCATACAGGCTGAAAAAGATCAAATTTTAAATGATAAACAGTTGTTAAGTAGCTTTGATAAAGTAGATAAAGCGTTAGCGAAAAACGCAGAGTTGAAAAGTTTCAAAAAATTGTTAGAGTCGAACTCAAGTTTGCTTATAGAGCTAATAGACTTTGAAAACTTTAGACAAAAAATATGGTTGAGTCATATCTCTGTAATTAAATCGGAGGCAGATCAAATTCTAAGTATTTATAAAGATCGGAAAAATGAATTACAACAAATAATCGATAGTGCGAAAAGTGAGGTTGAAAAATGGGAAGAAGCGATAGAGTTATTTAATTCAAGATTTTATGTGCCTTTTACTATAAAGCTAGAAAATCAGTCTGATGTAATACTTAAAAGTGATATTCCTAAATTGAAGTTTGTATATAAGGATAGAGAAATTCCTAATAATAATGAAGATGTTCTTTTAGATGTACTGAGTAGAGGAGAAAGTCGAGCATATTATATTCTTAGATTTTTGTTTGAAATTGAGTCTAGGTTGAGTTTAAATGAAGATCTCTTAATGATTTTTGATGATGTAGCAGACTCATTTGATTATAAGAATAAATATGCAATTATAGAGTATATTAAAGATTTGCTGGAGAGACCTAATGTAAATGCCATAATTTTGACACATAATTTTGATTTTTATAGAACAGTAGCTAAGAGATTATTTTTAAAAAAAACTAGTCATATCGCAACCAAATGTAGTCAAGGTGTTGTGGAGATTAAACAGGGGAAATATTTTGAAGATGTCTTTAAAAGTATATTTGTAAAAAACTATCATGTAAAAAAGATTTTTATTGGGATTATTCCATTTGTTAGAAATTTATTTGAATATCTTAATAAAAATGATGAATATAGTTTTCTTACAAGTTGTTTGCATATTAAAAGTAATACCCTAAATCTGACAGTACAAGAAGTTCATGATATTCTAATTCTTGCAATTCCTGAAAAAAAAGATATTACTTTGGAATTTGCAAATCAAAAAATTATTAATCTAATTTTTAATGAAGCTGATTCATTGAAGATTGGACTAAATGAACATTCATCAGATTTAGAGGATAAGCTACTTATAGCAATTGCCTGTCGATTAAAAGCTGAAATTTATATGATTTCACAATTAACAAATGATGAAAAAAATGAGTTAAATCAGATTTCTGAGAATCAAACACAGAATTTATATCAGAAATGTAAAAATAAACAAATTGATATTAATATTCTTAAAGTTTTGAATAGAGTAAATTTAATGACGCCTGAACACATTCATATTAATTCTTTTATGTTTGAACCATTAGTCGATATGTCAATGAATCATCTTGTTGACTTATATGAAGAACTAAAAGCTTTAAGAGCCTAATTATTCAGTAAATATATGAAAAAGCCCCGCATATTAGCGGGGCTAGTCGTATATGAATCAAGTCATATACTGTATGAGGCTCATCTCAAACTGAGCGTATTAAACCATAACTTTGATGGCGTTGCAGTAAATATCTTAAACTTATTCAATCATCATAAAATCTGCCGAGTTTGCAGATTTAAGCGGACGTAAGGCAAAGGTAGAGCGGGTATGACGTATTCCTTTGATTGAGTAAAGTTTCTTTCTTAAAAAACGCTCATAGTGTTCAGCATCCTTCACGGCGACTTTGACCAGATAATCATATTCACCTGTTACCAAATGCGCTTCAATCACTTCGGGAATATCTGCCAACGCCTGACTAAACTGTTCAAGCATCTCATCATCATGGCGTTCTAGCGTAATTTCAATAAAGAATAAATCCTTAATCCCAATTGCTTTTGGATTAATATTAGCCGTATATCCATCGATGATTTTTAAACTTTCTAGCCGTTTTAAACGTGTCCAACAAGGAGAGGAAGATAAACCAACCTGTTCTGAAAGTTGCGCAATCGTCAGCCTGCCATTTTGACGTAACGCAGATAAAATTTTCCGATCGATACGATCTAGTGTGTGTTCTGTACTGTTCAAAACTTAAACCAAAGGAAAATATTCTATTAAAGTCCAATATAAAGGAATTTTATGCCGACTAACATAGAAAATTTGAAACAATTAAGGAATTATTTCTTATTAATTAAAGATAAAATTATTTTATAAATCAAAGGCATTAGGGTGATGACTTTGATTAGGCAATGAGTATGTTTCAAGTAAGGGTGACTTTAAACATGCTCATTGCTTTTTTATTTATTTTAAATTTTAAAATTGGATGATGACAGAAGGTATATTGCGTTGAGCTTCTCCGTGATACACAAATTCTATGTTATTCCCATCTGGATCAATGACAAACGCTGCATAATATTTTGAATGGTAAGTCCGTTCAGCTGGTTTGCCATTGTCTTTGCCTCCATGAGTAAGGGCAGCTCGATAACAAGTATCTACAGTAGCACGATCTTTCGCTTGAAAAGCTAGATGATGTCGCCCAGTCAATATGCCTTGAGCAGCAGGGCTATTTATTGAAGATATCACTAATTCATCAGCTCAAGAGAAATCTTCAGATGTTGTGATGATTGGGATATCCAAAACTTTCATGATAGCACTATAAAAATTTTGGCTTAATTCTAAATCATGAACAACAAGTTGGATGTGATCAATGAGTCGCCCACGATGTAATTGAGTTTTCATGGATTTATTTTATCCTGTATATAAAAATCGATTTTTACTTTTTAAGTTTTTATTTGGGTTTATAAGAATGCTTCAATCTCAGAGCGATAGGGAATAGAAGGTTGTGCGCCATATCGAGTCACAGCAATTGCAGCTGCTGCATTGGCAAATTTGGCAGCTTGCTGATTTGATTGACCTTCCAGTAATGCTGTTGCAAACGCGCCATTAAAAGTATCTCCAGCCGCAATGCTATCGACGGCATCCACTTTAAAAGCAGGAATTAATTGTCCTTGACCAAACTCACTTAACCAAACACCTTGAGCGCCCAAGGTGATGACAACCGTTTTAATTCCATATTGGTGAAGAATATGTGCAGCATTTTGTACGTCATCCAGATTGTTAATCTTCACGCCTGTTAATTTTTCTGCTTCTGTTTCATTGGGGGTAATGATATCAATCAGGTTTAAAAATTCTGGCGCTAAGGCTTGAGCAGGCGCGGGATTCAGAATAACCTTTATGCCAGAATGTTTCGCAATAGTTGCTGCGGTGATCACGCTTTCGATAGGTGTTTCCAGTTGTAATAATAATATTTTGGCATGTTGAATCAGGTTTTTATGTTGATTGACATAATCCATACTGAGCGCTGCATTTGCTCCAGCATGGATACCAATAAAATTATCGGCATGTTGATTAACAAAAATTAAAGCAACGCCAGTATTTTGATGAGCAACATTTTGCAGCGCCTGTACATTGACATGATCTTTTTGAAGTTGGGTTTTGATATTATTGCCAAACTCGTCATCACCAACACAGCCAATGAAGGCAACATTAGTACCGCTGCGGCCAGCAGCTACTGCTTGATTTGCTCCTTTCCCACCAAAAGCAACTTTATAATTTTTAGCTGTAAGGGTTTGTCCAGCCACAGGAAAATCATCAACATTTAAAATATGGTCAACATTTGCACTTCCTGCAATCACTAAGTCGGCATATTGATTCTTCATTTTTCAAATTCAATTTTGATAATTATTGCTGAATTGTAACAAATGAAAATTTTGATTAAATTACAAATATGTAAGAGAAAAATTATCTTTTTGTTTTTTAATGAGTTTAATCCAACTAAAAGAGTTGGTTTATATTTATCGATTTTTCATATTGTGAGAATTTGTATAATTAATCATGATTCTTAAGAAAAAATTAAGCTAAAATTTTTAAAAATAAATGGTGACATAAAAATGAATGATAAACCTTTAAGGAGTAGATCAAGATGAATCTCGAGTATAGCCATAAACCAAATTATTATTTTTTTGCGCATAAGCTCGTGTTGTTTCTTGAAGGTGAAGTAAGAAAACATCCAGAACATTTGCGTGAAACTTACAATCTTCATGAAATCTATGATTTGTTTAACCATGACTTTGCTTCGACCAGTACAAATCTTGAAGGGATCTTAAATATTGCAGATGAATATGTCATTGAAACAGCTTATGGTGCACAACCTTTGATTTCAAAATATCGCATCATTGCTGAAAATCATATTCTTGAGCTTGATTTTAATAGCAACGCCATTAATGAATTGATTGCAGGTAAATCGATTCATTATCCTCAAGTAGCGTAATGTCATATTTTCTCCCATAGTAAAGGGCAGCCATTTAGCTGCCCTTTACTATATTTAAGATTGCTATTTTATATTTCAGCTTCTTCTTCGGCATCATCTTCAGCCGCGATACCGAGTTCCTTTAATTTACGTGTAAGCGTATTACGCCCCCAACCGAGTAACTCTGCTGCATGGCGTTTACGACCACGGGTTTGTTGTAGCGCAGCATTGATCAGGGTGCGTTCAAACATTGGGGTGGCGATATCTAAAATTTTCATTTCGCCATTTTTCAGTTTTTGAATCGCCCATTGACCCAATAACTCATCCCAGTGGTGCAATGAAATGCGATCTACACCCGCTGCGGTTGTGGCTTGTTCACCTGATTTTTGAATTGGAATTTGTTTGAGCTCAGAAGGGAGGTCTTCTGGATAAACATCACGTCCAGTAATCATCACTGTCAGCCAGCGACAGGTGTTTTCGAGTTGACGAACATTACCTGGCCATGGCAACTGCTGCATATAATCTGTGGTTTCTGGGCGTAAAATTTTAGGGCTAACACCGAGTTCTTTACCCGCACGTGCCAAAAAGTGCTGTGCCAGCATGGGGATATCTTCGCTACGATGTGCCAGTTTTGGAATATGAATGCGAATGACATTTAGACGATGATACAAGTCTTCGCGGAAACGTCCTTCATTGACTAGTTTTTCCAGATCCTGATGGGTTGCAGCAACAATTCGTACATCAACCCGTACCGGAATATGCCCACCGACACGATAAAATTCGCCATCAGCAAGTACACGTAGTAAACGTGTTTGCGTTTCAAACGGCATATCCCCAATTTCATCAAGGAACAGCGTACCGCCATTGGCTTGCTCAAAACGACCTTGGCGTTGGGTGTTCGCGCCAGTAAAAGCACCTTTTTCATGACCAAAAAGTTCAGTTTCAATTAGATCTTTTGGAATTGCGGCCATATTCAGCGCAATAAAAGGCTTGCTACTACGTGGTGAATGCTTATGTAGTGCATGTGCAACCAGTTCTTTACCTGTGCCTGACTCACCATTAATCAATACTGTAATGTGGGATTGTGATAATCGTCCAATGGCACGAAACACTTCCTGCATCGCAGGGGATTCACCAATAATTTCAGTAGATTGAACTGGCGTTGTGGTTTTTGCTGCTTCTTGCTGCTGAAGTTTATTGACATGCAAGATGGCACGATGAACCAATGCCAACGCTTCATCAATATCAAACGGTTTTGGCAAATATTCAAAAGCACCTGTTTGATAGCTTGATACCGCAGACTCAAGATCGGAATGTGCCGTCATAATAATGACAGGTAGATCTGGATAATTATTTTTGACTTTCCCTAAGAAGGTCAAACCATCAATACCGGGCATACGAATGTCAGTGAGGATTACATCAGGCGCATCTTCAGCCAATTGGTCTAATGCCGTCTGCGCTTCTTCAAAACTGGTCACATCCAAACCTTCTTCCTTGAATGTTTTTTCCAGTACCCAGCGCATGGCGCGGTCATCATCAATTACCCATATTTTATTTCGCGACACGGTCTGACTCCCAAGGTAAATATAAGCTAAATGTAGTTTTTCCAGCCACGGACTGACATTCAATCATTCCGTTGTGTTGATGCATAATGTTCTGTGCAATACTTAAGCCAAGTCCTGTGCCTTTGGCTCGTCCTGTCACTAAAGGATAGAACACAGACTCTAAAATATCTTGCGGAACGCCAGGGCCATTATCCTCAATGTCGACACGAACTGCGGATCGGTTTAATAAACCATTAATGGTGACAAGGCGTTGAATACGGGTTCTTAAAATCAGCTCAGGTTCATGATCCACAAAAAATTCTTTATTTTCTGTCATCGCTTGAATGGCATTCACGCTAATATTGAGCATGACCTGAATCAGTTGATCACGGTCTGCTTTGACATCTGGCAGTGATAAATCATAATCACGAGTGATTTTAATTTTTTTCTTGGTTTGATTGGCCACCAGAGAGCGCACCCGTTCCAAAGGTTCATGTACATTGACATCTTCATAGCTTGGAAGCTGGCGGGAACCGAGCATGGTATCGGCAAGATTTCTTAAGCGATCGACTTCATTGATAATGATATCGGTAAATTCTTCGTATTTTGGATCATTTAAGCTACGTGCCAGTAATTGAGTCGCACCACGAATCCCTCCTAAGGGATTTTTGACTTCATGGGCAATACCGCGAATGAGCTGACGGGCAACCTGATGTTGTTGTATCAAATTTTCTTCTTTAGAAATTTTAAGCATCCGATCAATTGGATTGAGTTCTATTAATAGTAGCGGATGATAATTTTTGCCTGTATTGAGCGCCGAAACTGAATAATCGACATGAATATCCTTAAAATTTACACTGATTATTGCTTCGCGTCGTGTGTAATGCTGCCCTGAGTGTAGCGTATTGATGAGTGCTTCATGGGTATTGAAGCTATCATTCGGTGAATGTAATAAGTTAAGCACAGGCAAACCTGATGCGCGTAATAAGCTAATATCAAACAACGCTTCACAAGAAGAATTGAGATAAAAAATATTCAGGTCGCTATCGACCAATAATATGGCAGTAGTAAGGTTATCGACCAAAAGCCGATAGTCAATGGTCTCTCTTTGATCCATTAGAAAATGTTTCCTGTCTTAAAATAGCGCAATGACATTTTCATTTAATCCAGTTTTTCCCTGTAATGGGACATAAGTTAAGCAAAATGTACGCCAACTTTTTGCGTAAAAGAACTTGTTCTCAAGCTTGTATTAAAAATGAGCAAAATAGACAAATTATGATCGATTTAAAAACAAGTTGGGTTAGATGGCATCTTAAATTGAATCATAATGGTGCAATAGTTGTTTTTAATAAAAATATTGGTTGTATTTTGGTGCATTAAACGAACTGTGCATATTCCACCTGTTTTTATTGCGAGAAACGTCATACAATACGCGGATTCTAGTGGAGCGCAGATTCATGAAGTCCCCCAAAGTCGGTTTTGTATCTTTAGGTTGTCCTAAGGCATTGGTAGATTCTGAACGAATTTTAACTCAGTTACGTACTGAAGGTTATCAGGTCGCATCAGATTATGATGGTGCTGATCTAGTTGTAGTCAATACCTGCGGTTTTATTGAATCTGCGGTACAAGAATCATTAGATGCAATTGGCGAAGCCATGAGTGAAAATGGTCGTGTGATTGTGACGGGGTGTTTGGGCAAAGATGAAGATAAAATTCGTCAAATGCATCCGAATGTTTTAAAAGTCACAGGTGCGGCAGCCTATCAGGATGTGATGGAAGCGGTACATGAATATGTACCTGCGCCACCGAAACATAATCCTTTTGTTGATCTGGTACCTGAACAAGGCATTCGACTCACTCCAAAACATTATGCTTATTTAAAAATTTCGGAAGGCTGTAATCATCGCTGTACCTTCTGCATTATTCCAAGTATGCGTGGTGATTTAGTTTCACGTCCTGTCGGTTCAGTGCTTGAAGAAGCAGCAGCGCTTAAGCGCGCGGGTGTTAAAGAAGTTTTAGTCATTTCTCAGGATACTTCTGCTTATGGTGTAGACACCAAGTACAAGCTTGATTTCTGGAATGGTCAGCCTGTAAAAACCAAGTTTTATGATATGTGTGAGGCACTCGGTCAATTAGGAATTTGGGTGCGTTTGCATTATGTTTATCCATATCCACACGTCGATGCAGTCATCGATTTGATGGCTCAGGGTAAAATTCTTCCTTATCTTGATATTCCTTTTCAGCATGCCAGTCCGCGCGTCTTAAAATTGATGAAGCGACCAGCCCATAGTGAAAATACCCTTGAACGCTTAAAAACATGGCGTGAAAAATGTCCAGATTTGGTGATTCGCTCAACTTTTGTAGTGGGTTTTCCAGGTGAGACCGAAGAAGATTTTCAAATTCTTTTAGATTGGTTGCAAGAAGCGCAGCTTGATCGAGTTGGTTGTTTTACATATTCGCCTGTTGAGGGTGCGACAGCCAATGACTTGCCAGATCATGTACCTGAAGAAATTAAGCAAGAGCGTTATGAACGTTTCATGCAGGTTCAGCAGGCCATCTCGGCAGCTAAATTGCAAAAACGGATTGGTCAAACCATGACTGTTTTAGTTGATAGTCTGGAAGATGAATATCCTGTTGCGGTTGCACGTTCTTATGCTGATGCGCCTGAAATTGATGGCAATGTCTTTGTCGAAGATATTGATAAATCAAAAATCCAGTCAGGTGATTTACTTGAAGTCGAAATTACTGATGCAGATGAATACGATTTATTTGCAAAGTTGATTACAATCAAATCAGCTTGATGATTGATGTTGCAACAAACAAAATTTATTTTTAACACATTGTTTTTTGGAGCTTACCATGGCGGATTCTAATAGCCCCCGTTACTCACGTATTCTACTTAAACTTTCTGGTGAGGCATTGTCGGGCAATAAAGACATGGGAATCGATGCACAAGTGCTTGATCAAATGTCATTGTCAATTGCTCACTTGGTTGGCTTGGGTGTGCAAGTGGGTATCGTTGTTGGTGGTGGAAACTTGTACCGTGGTAGCCAATTACAAAAAGATGGTCTAGTGGGTCGTGTAACGGGTGATCAGATGGGTATGCTGGCAACCGTTATGAATGGCTTGGCACTACGCGATGCTCTGGTTCGTCGTAATATCAAGACACGTTTGATGTCTGCACTCTCAATCGGCACCGTGGTTGAATCTTATTCGAGCCGTGATGCGATTCGCCATTTAAGTCAGGGCGAAGTATGTGTATTCGTTGCAGGTACAGGTAACCCATTCTTCACCACAGATACAGCGGCTTGCTTACGTGGGATTGAAATTGAAGCCAATTTGATTTTGAAAGCCACTAAAGTTGATGGCGTATATAACAAAGACCCAAGCAAATATGATGATGCGGTAAAATATGATCATTTAACTTTTGATCAAGTGCTTGATGAAAAGTTGGGTGTGATGGATTTAACTGCGATTTGTCTGTGTCGTGACCACAATGTACCGTTGCAAGTTTTCGATATGAATAAAGCTGGCGCACTATTATCTGTGGTGATGGGCGAAAAAGAAGGAACTCATGTTACGAATTAATGTACGTAACCTAGAAAGCTCTTTATACTACTCGACTAATTTAGCAATTACACCTTGAATGAATAAGTAAGGAAGATCATATGATTAACGATCTCAAACAAGACAGCGAACAACGCATGCAAAAAACCCTTGAATCTTTAGAGCAAGGTTTTGCGAAAGTGCGTACTGGCCGTGCTCATCCATCCATTCTAAACGGTGTAATGGTTTCTTATTATGGTTCGGATGTTCCACTGAATCAGGTGGCAAACGTAGGTATTGAAGATTCACGTACTCTTATTGTTCAGCCATTTGAACGTACAATGGTTTCGGCAATTGATAAAGCAATTCGTGAAAGTGATTTGGGTTTAAATCCGATTACGGCTGATGCAATCCGTGTACCTTTACCAGCTTTAACTGAAGAAACACGCCGTGATATGCAAAAAGTGGCGCGTTCAGAAGCCGAAAATGCCAAAGTTGCCATTCGTAACATCCGTCGTGATGTATTAGGTGATATCAAATCACTGCTAAAAGACAAAGAAATTTCTGAAGATGATGAGCGTCGTGCAGGTGATGATATCCAAAAAATCACCGATAAATATGTTGCCGAAGTTGATAAACGTTTGGCAGCAAAAGAAGCTGAATTGATGAAGGTCTAATTTTATGACCGCTTCAGAAGAGCTTCATCTTCCGCAACATGTTGCCATCATTATGGATGGCAACAACCGTTTTGCTAAAAAAAATCAAATGCAAAAAGGAGATGGGCATCGTGAAGGCAAAAATAGTCTAGATCCAATTGTTGAGCATTGTCGTAACAAAGGGATTCAGGCATTAACCGTATTTGCATTTTCCAGCGAAAACTGGAATCGTCCACAGTATGAAGTCGATTTATTGATGAAATTGCTGGAAGAGACGATTCATGAACAGTTACCTCGAATGGAACAATTTAATATTGCCTTGCAGTTTATTGGTGATCGTTCTCGTCTATCTCCACATTTACGTGAATTGATGTTGCATGCAGAACAGCAGACTGCTAGTTTTGACAGCATGACACTGACTATTGCGATCAGTTATGGTGGGATGTGGGATATTGCCCATACAGCAAAGCACATTGCACAAGACGTAAAAGCAGGCGTATTAGATGTAGATCAAATAGATGCTGCACTTTTTAATCAGCGGATTAGTTTAAATAATCTGCCGGCTGTTGATTTGCTGATTCGTACAGGTGGTGATTATCGTTTGTCCAACTTCCTGCTTTGGCAGGCTGCTTATGCTGAATTGTATTTTACCGAGACACTCTGGCCTGAGTTTTCTGTAAAAGAATTTGATCGTGCTTTAGATGTGTTTGCAGGACGCGAACGTCGTTTTGGTAAGACTTCTGAACAAATCCACCAAGAGAAAATTGAGAATTAATAAATGTTAGAGCGGATAATTACCGCATTGGTACTGGTAGCGGTAGTACTTACTTGTATGTTTGCAACCAGTTCTCACTATCCAATGTTTGGCTTAATGATTGTAGCCGCAGGGGTGGCTGGCTATGAATGGTTTAAACTCATGCCTAGAGATACGGCATTATTTAAACCGAAAGCGTGGGCTTATGGACTGATCGTCGCGCTAATATCTGCGCTGGCGCTTTATTATAATGAAGTTGCAATCCTATTATGGTGTGCATCAATACTCACTTGGCTGGTGAGTAGCTTTTGGGTCAAGGCTTATCCTGAATACGATGGCTGGTACAACGCTTCGCTTTATCTTCTTGGGCTGATACTGGTCAGTGCGGCAGTTACGGCAATTTTTGAAGTTTGGCAAAGTTCCCCATGGTGGTTGATGTACTTGTTCCTGTTGGTATGGGGAGCGGACTCAGGTGCTTATTTTGTTGGGCGTAAGTTTGGTCAAAATAAGCTAGCGCCAACAGTGAGTCCAAATAAATCGGTTGAAGGATTGATTGGTGGGATAGGGCTTGCGATCATTATTATTATTGTGGTGCAGGTCAATTATCTTAACTTAACATTTGCCCAGCATTTGCTGTTTCTAATTTTGTCTGTGGTGACTGTTTTTGCTTCAGTGTTGGGTGATTTGTTCGAATCTATGATTAAGCGTCGTGCTGGTATTAAGGATTCTGGGCGTATTTTGCCGGGCCATGGTGGTGTGTTAGATCGTATCGACTCTCTACTTGCAGCAGCGCCTATCTTTGCAGCGGGCATGTATCTATTAAAACTTATTGGCGTAGATCTATAAATGACTCAATCTGTTTGTATATTTGGTGTGACGGGTTCAATTGGTCAAAGTACGTTAAAAATATTGGATCGTCATCCAGATAAATATACGCTTTTTGCAGTAACGGCTTATAGTCGTATCAAAGAACTGGCTCAAATATGCAAACAGTATCAGCCTAAAATTGCGGTTGTACCCGAATCAAAAGTCGATGAATTGCGTACCGAGTTGCTTGCATTGGGTGTTTTTGATATTGAGATATTGGCTGGGGAACAAGGCTTAATTACTGTTGCTGAAAGTTCTCAGGTTGATATTGTCATGGCTGCAATTGTTGGAGCGGCTGGACTTTTACCTACACTGGCTGCAATCAAAGCAGGTAAAAGAGTGTTGCTTGCCAATAAAGAAGCATTGGTGATGTCTGGTGAAATCATGATGCAAGCTGCACGAGATCATCATGCTTTATTGTTGCCCGTCGACTCTGAGCACAATGCAATTTTTCAGTCTTTACCGCAGAATTATTTAAATATTGAGCGTAATGGTCAGCCCCAGTTGGGGGTTTCGCAGATTTTACTTACCGCTTCAGGTGGCCCATTTTTAAATCATACGCTTGAACAATTACATGCGGTGACGCCACAGCAGGCGTGTAAGCATCCAAATTGGTCTATGGGACAAAAAATTTCTGTTGATTCTGCAACTTTAATGAATAAAGGCTTGGAGTTGATTGAAGCGTGTCATTTGTTTTCAATATCTGAACATTTTGTTACAGTTGTAATTCACCCACAAAGTATTATTCATTCAATGGTTCAATATATTGATGGTTCAACTTTGGCACAAATGGGAAATCCTGATATGTGTACGCCGATCGCACATGCATTAGCATGGCCTGAGCGGTTAGACACGCATGTTCCTGCACTTGATTTGTTTACACATTCACATCTTGATTTTCAGCAACCCGATACTCAAAAATTTCCTGCATTGAATTTGGCTCGTCAAGCCATGCGTGATGGTGGTCTCGCACCCACGATCTTAAACGCTGCAAATGAAATTGCGGTTGCGGCATTTTTAAATTTGAAAATAAAGTTTACTACGATTCCAGAAGTGGTTGAGCATACGCTTAATCACGTGCAAAATGGTTCGGCACAGAGTATAGAAGCTATTTTGGATACAGATCGATTAGCCCGTGATGTTGCGCATCAATTCGTGGCTAGCGCAGGAGGCTGAACATGAATATTTTGTTTATCATTGTTGCAGCAATTCTGTTGCTGGGGCCTCTGATTGCCATACATGAGTTTGGACATTATTGGGTGGCACGTAAGCTGGGTGTTAAGGTTTTGGTGTATTCGATTGGTTTTGGTCCAACTTTGCTAAAATGGACATCGAAAAAATCAGGGATTCAGTATCAACTTTCAGCATTGCCACTGGGCGGTTATGTCAAGATGCTGGATGAACGTGAAGGTAATGTCGCTGAAGCTGATTTACCTTATGCGTTTAATCGTCAATCTCCTTGGAAAAGAATTGCGATTGTCGCAGCAGGGCCGCTGATTAATTTATTGTTTGCTATCGTTTTATTCTGGATGTTATTCCTTCCATCTCAGGAACAGTTAAATACACGTATAGGCAAAATTTTACCTAATACACCTGCCGCGCAAGTCGATTTGCATGTGGGCGATAAAGTGTTAACTGTAGATGGAGAGCAAACACCTACATGGGAAAAGTTAAATTTTGCTTTGGTTGACCGAGCGGGTGAAACAGGTCAAATTTTGATGACCGTAGATCGTGACGGTACCCAAAAGAGCGTTGCGCTTCCTATTCATAATTTTCTCAAAGATCAATCTCAGTCTGCTTTAGATATTCTTGGATTTTTACCCTATCGTCCTCAAATGCCCGCGGTGATTCATCAGCTCAGTGAGGATGGTGCTGCTATTCGTCAAGGGATGAAGGTTGGCGATCAAATCCTTTCCATCAATGGCATTAAAATGAATGACTGGTTTGATGTAGTTGATGTCGTGCAGAAGTCCCCTGAAAAACTGCTGAATATTGATGTGCTTCGTAATGGGCAAATGGTTCATTTGCAAGTCATGCCGCAAGGTAAACGTGACAATATGGGCAATACCACTGGTATGCTTGGTGTGCAAAGTAACCCTGCTAAAGTCAATATTCCTAACGAATACAAACAAACGATTCAATATAATCCAGCTCAGGCCTTAGTGATGGCAGTGGATAAAACCACTCAAATTTCTGGCATGATTTTAAACTCGATCGTCAAAATGTTTAGAGGTTTAATTGGACTTGAAAATTTATCAGGCCCAATTACTATTGCTAAAGTTGCTGGGCAAAGTGCTGAAATGGGATGGCAAACGTTTATCTCGTTTATGGCATTGATGAGTGTAAGTCTTGGAATTTTAAATTTATTACCGATCCCTATGTTGGATGGTGGACATTTGGTTTATTATTTTATCGAAGCAATTCGCGGTAAACCTGTTTCCGAACAAATACAAATGATGGGCTTAAAAATTGGTATGGTACTGCTCGGCAGTATGATGCTCTTGGCTCTCTTTAATGATTTTATGCGTTTATAACGTTTAGATGGAAAAATTAACTTACTGGAAAAATCTGGCATGCGGCACACACATTTATTAATGCCTTTGGCACTTGTTAGTGCTATGGCGGCAGTACAACAAGCATATGCAGCGAATGACTTCATTGCACGAGATATCAAAGTCGAAGGTTTAGTTCGCCTCACTCCTGCAAATGTTTATACCATGTTGCCGATAAACAGTGGCGATCGTGTTGACGATCCAACCATTGCTGATGCCATTCGTACGCTTTATGCGACTGGTCTTTTTGATGATATTCAAACTTATAAGCAAAATGATATTTTGGTCTTCAAGGTTGTAGAGCGTCCTGTTATTTCAAAAATTGAATTTAAAGGCAACAAGCTCATTCCCAAAGAAGCTCTGCAAGACGGCTTAAAGAAAATGGGCGTTGCCGAAGGAGAAGTTCTTAAAAAATCTTCTTTGCAAACTCTTGAAACAGAACTTGAGCAACAATATACACAGCAAGGTCGTTATGATGCGGACATCAAAGTCACCACGACAGCTCGCCCAAATAACCGTGTAGATTTAACCATCGAATTTTATGAAGGTAAGCCTGCAAAAGTCTTTGATATTAATATTATTGGCAATACTGTATTTAGTGATGATGACATTAAACAGGCTTTTGCAGTCAAAGAATCTGGCTGGGCTTCTATTGTTACTCGTAATGACCGCTATGCCCGCGAGAAAATGGCGGCGAGCCTTGAAGCATTACGTGCTTTGTATTTGAATAAAGGCTACATCAACTTTAATATCAATAATTCACAGCTCAATATTAGTGAAGATAAAAAGCATATCTTTATTGAGGTTTCTGTTGATGAAGGTCAGCAGTTCAAGTTTGGTGAAACTAAATTTTTAGGTGATGCGCTGTATAAGCCTGAAGAGTTACAGGCATTAAAGATTTATAAAGATGGCGACACTTATTCGCAAGAAAAAGTAAATGCGGTGAAGCAGTTATTATTGCGTAAATATGGAAATGCAGGCTATTACTTTGCTGATGTAAACGTGGTTCCGCAAATTAATAACGAAACCCGCACAGTTGATATGAATTACTATATCAATCCGGGGCAGCAGGTGACAGTACGACGCATCAATTTCTCCGGAAACAGTAAAACTGCTGATGAGGTTCTACGTCGTGAAATGCGTCAAATGGAAGGCGCACTTGCAAGTAATGAAAAAATTGATCTTTCAAAAGTTCGTTTAGAGCGTACAGGTTTCTTTAAAACAGTTGATGTGAAGCCTGTTCGTGTGCCCAATTCGCCTGATCAAGTCGATTTGAATGTCAATGTTGAAGAGCAACATTCTGGAACGACTACACTTGCAGTTGGTTACTCTCAAAGTGGCGGTGTAACATTCCAAGCAGGGTTAAGTCAGACCAATTTCTTGGGTACAGGTAACCGTGTTGCAATTGATTTATCACGCTCTGAAACACAGGATTACTATAACCTGAGTGTAACTGATCCGTATTTCACTATTGATGGTGTGAGTCGTGGTTATAATGTCTATTATCGTAAAACCAAACTGAATGATGACTATAACGTCAGTAACTATGTGACTGACAGTATCGGTGGTAGTTTAAGTTTTGGTTATCCAATTGATGAAAACCAGAATGTGAGTGCATCGATTGGTGTGGATAATACCAAAGTTACCACTGGTCCTTATGTGTCAACCTATGTTCGAGATTACTTGCTTAAAAATGGCGGTAAGGCAACAGGTCAGGGGTCATATTGTAGTGGTACGTATGAGCTGAATTCAGATACAAACGCATACGAATGTAAAGATGCCAATGGTACTGTAATTGATATGACTCCATTTGATAATGCATTCGAGGGTGAATTCTTTACCTACAACTTGAATTTGGGTTGGTCATACAATACTTTAAATCGTCCGATTTTCCCTACTTCGGGTATGTATCATCGTTTAAATCTTGAAGTTGGTTTACCAGGTGGTGACGTTGATTATCAAAAAGCCACGTTTGATACTCAGGCTTATTTCCCATTAGGTCATGATTTTGTACTTCGTGGCTACGGTAAATTCGGTTATGGTAATGATTTACCGTTTTATAAAAACTTCTTTGCAGGTGGTTACGGATCGGTACGTGGTTATGATGTCAATACACTGGGACCTAAGTATCCGGGTGTAACTTATAACGAGAGTAGAACGCGTGATTGGGATCCAGAAGAAGTCGGTGGCAATGCTTTAGTACAATTTGGTACTGAGCTTGCTTTACCTATTCCATTTAAAGGGGACTGGGCACGTCAGGTACGACCTGTAATATTTGCAGAAGGTGGTCAGGTTTTTGATACACAGTGTAAAACTGCTTCAGGAAATCTTTATTTGAATGGTTCTACCACCCCTGTAGATGCAAAACAATACTGTAAAGATAACTATAATCTGGATTTAAGCAATCTTCGTTATAGTGTGGGTGTTGGCTTTACGTGGATTACCATGATTGGTCCTCTGTCATTAAGTTATGCATTCCCATTAAATGATAAAGATGGTGATGAAACCAAGGAAATTCAGTTTGAAATCGGCCGTACTTTCTAGTACGGTCTTTGTTCAAATAATTAATTGTTGAAATACTCCTGTATAAGGAAATCAAAATGAATAAATTAGCAGCAGTTTTATTGGGTATGGGTTTGTCTATTTCTGGATTGACACAAGCCGCAGGTGTGGGTTTTGTTGATTTAGCAAAAGTTGTCGATAGCAGTAGCTATCTTAAGCAACAAAATGCAAGCTTAAATCAGTCAGTTAAACCGACGACAACCAAACTAGAACAGCTTGGTAAAGAGCTAGATGCATTACGTCAAAAAGCGGAAACTGAAGGTCGTAATATGAAAGAAGCTGATGTTCAAAAACTTAATCAGCAATATCAGACCAAATTAAGCGAATTCAACTCGACCCAGCAAGGTTTGCAGACTCGTGTTCAAGGTACTTTACAAACCATGAATAACACTTTTGAAACTCGTGTGAAGCAAGCGGGTGAACAACTTCGTCAAGAAAACAATTTAGACTTCATTTTGAATAAAAATGCTGCGGTTGCCTATGACGCTAAGAACGATTTAACTGATAAAATGATTCAAAAGGTTAATGCAATTAAATAATCAATGAAAGCACGTAGTTATCGTTTAGAAGACTTGGCTCATCTTGTTCAAGGTGAGTCTTTTGGTCATAAAGACCTTTCTCTGACTGGACTTGCAAGTCTCGAACACGCACATCCAAATCAGATTTCATTTGTGAATGGCGACAAATATCTCGAAGCAGCACAAGTCTCGAAAGCAGGTGCATTGATTGTTCCAGCTGAATTAAAACAACAGTTAGCGCAACATCAAAATTTTATTGTAGTTCAAAATCCCTACCTTGCTTTTGCTCAATTGACTCATGTTTTTGAAAAGAAAATTGAATCCATAGGAATTGAAAGTACTGCACAAATCCATCCGTCTGCCATTATTTCAGATAGTGCTTATATTGGTCATTATGTGGTGATTGGTGAGAACTGTGTGGTTGGTGATGGTAGCGTTATTTTGGCAAACTCTACGTTGAATGATTTCGTTGAAGTTGGTAAAGATTGCTTTATAGATTCGAACGTAACTTTAACAGGTGAGACCAAAATTAAGGATCGTGTTCGAATTCATGCCAATTCAGTGGTCGGTGGTGAAGGTTTTGGCTTTGCACCCTATCAAGGAAAATGGCATCGTATTGCTCAATTAGGTTCAGTCCAAATTGGAAATGATGTTCGAATTGGTTCAAATTGTAGTATCGATCGCGGGGCTTTGGACGATACAATTTTAGAAGACGGCGTCATTATTGATAACCTTGTGCAAATCGCGCATAACGTTCACATTGGTACAAATACGGCGATTGCTGCAAAAACGGGAATTGCAGGGAGTAGCACTATTGGCAAAAACTGTATCATTGGTGGGGCGTGTGGACTTGCAGGGCACTTAAACATTGCTGATAATGTGACACTTACAGGAATGTCAATGGTCACAAAAAGTATTTTTGAAGCAGGAACCTATTCTTCAGGAACAGGACTTTTTGAAAATAGTCAGTGGAAACGCACGATTGTTCGCTTTAGACAATTAGCAGATGTGCCATTGACCCAAATACTCAAACGACTCGATCATATGCAGACTCAAATAGAGTCTCTTGAATCAACCTTTAAATTGCGTAAATAGAAATATGATGACTGAGTCCAACACTCCCGCGTTTACGATCCCTGAATTGCCAATGCATATTCAAACTATTCGTGAATATCTGCCACATCGTTATCCATTTTTACTGGTTGACCGTGTGGTTGAAGTAACAGAAAATTCTATTGTTGGTTATAAAAACGTGTCAATCAATGAAGAATTTTTACAAGGACATTTTCCTGAATATCCAATTATGCCGGGCGTACTTATTGTAGAGGCTTTGGCTCAAGTTTCAGGTGTTCTTGGTTTTATCATGAATAATCAAAAACCAAAAGCGGGTTCTTTGTTCCTTTTTGCTGGAGCGGAGAAAGTACGTTTTAAAAAGCAGGTTGTTGCAGGAGATCAGCTCGTCTTAAAGTCTGAGTTGGTGATGCAAAAACGTGGTATTTACAAATATAATTGTACAGCCACAGTGGATGGTATTGTAGCAACGACCGCTGAAATTATGATTTCGCACCAGATAACAGAGCAGGCATGAGTAATAACGACTTCATTCATTCAACCGCTATTATTGACTCATCTGCAGTAATTGCTTCAGATGTTCAAATTGGACCTTATTGTGTCATTGGGCCTAATGTGAGCATCGGTGCAGGAACTAAGCTTCATTCACATGTCGTGATTGGTGGTTTCACACGGATTGGTGAACATAACGAAATTTTCCAGTTCGCGAGTGTGGGTGAGATTTGCCAAGATCTAAAATATAACGGCGAAGAAACTTGGCTTGAAATTGGTAATCATAACCGTATTCGTGAACATTGTAGTTTGCATCGTGGCACCATTCAGGATAATAGTCTGACCAAATTGGGCAGCCATAATTTACTGATGGTGAATACACATATTGCTCATGACTGCGTGGTGGGTGATCATAATATTTTTGCCAACAATGTCGGTGTGGCTGGCCATGTGCACATCGGTGACTATGTGGTCGTGGGTGGAAACTCAGGAATTCATCAGTTTTGTAAGATTGATTCTTATAGTATGGTGGGTGGGGCATCTTTAATTTTAAAAGATGTGCCTGCTTATGTCATGGTTTCAGGTAATCCAGCGCATGCGTTTGGGATGAATGTTGAGGGTATGCGTCGGAAGGGTTGGTCAAAAAATGTGATCAATGGCTTACGTGATTCTTTCAAAATTATCTATAAGTCGGGTCTAACCACCGAACAGGCACTAGATAAAATTCGTACTGAAATTTTGCCAGAAATATCTGAAGTTCAATTGTTGATTGATTCAGTTGAATCATCCAAACGCGGTATTATTCGTTAGTTAAGTATCTTATCGAAATAAAAAAGACACATTTGAAATGTGTCTTAGAGGTGGTCCCACATGTTTGAACAACTAAAAGCTTATTTATAAGTGATACTCTGCTCTAGTTAAGCTACCTTATTTTGTTGTGGTAGCTGGTCATAGTAAAACTCATCTGGAGTCATTTTGTCCAGACTCGAATGAGGTCGTTTCAAATTATAAAATTCAAAATATGCGTTTAATTGCTTCTTCGCATCCAAAACATTGCTGTAGGCTTTGAGATACACCTCTTCATATTTAACGCTCCGCCATAATCGTTCAACCATCACATTATCAACCCATCGACCTTTACCATCCATACTGATTTGAATGCCATTTGATTTCAATACATCAATAAATGCATCACTGGTAAACTGACTGCCTTGGTCTGTATTAAATATTTCAGGTCGACCATATTTTTCAATAGCTTCATTTAATGTTTCTATGCAAAATGTAACCTCCATACTAATCGATACTCTATGCGCAAGTACCTTGCGGCTATGCCAATCAATCACAGCACATAAATAAACAAAGCCTTTTGCCATAGGGATATACGTTATATCCGTAGACCACACTTGATTACTGCGCTGAATAGCCAATCCTTTGAGCAGATATGGATATTTGCGGTGAGCTTGATTAGCCTGGCTTAAATTTGGTTTGCAATATAACGCATTAATGCCCATTTTCTTCATTAAAGTACGTGTATGACGTCGTCCTATATGATGTCCTTGACGATTCAACAAATCACGCATCATCCGGCTACCTGCAAAAGGGTATTGCATATGTAACTCATCCATACACCGCATTAGCTTCAGATCTGATGCACTCACAGGTTTTGGGCGATAGTAATAACAACCACGGGAGACTTTCAGCAGCTGAGCTTGCTTAGATACTGAAATCTGAAGTGAGTCATCGATTAACTTTTGTGGTTGAAGCGGCCCAGTTTCTTCAACACACCTTCTAAAAAATCAATTTCTAATGCCTGCTCACCGATTTTTGCATGTAGTTTTTTTAGATCGATGGGTGGTTCTGTTGGAGCTTTTGATTGATCGAAAGCTTGCGAGGAAGCTGAAATCAGTTGATTTTTCCAGTCGATAATTTGGTTTTGATGAACATCAAATTCAGCACTCAATTCAGCAAGTGTTTTTTCTGCTTTAATCGCAGCAAGTGCTACCTTAGCTTTAAAATCATTTGAATGATTTCTTCTTGGTCTACGTGCCATAAAATACTCCATATATTGATGTTTATAACATCATTTGGGGAGCAAAATATCACTTATAAGTGTTGTTCAAATTTCCTGATCCACCTCTCTTTTTCGTTTTTAAGTGATGCTATTTTTTAACAAAACCGGCTTCTTCAGATTGAGGGTAGCTGGCAAGAAGTTTGTTTTTGTATTGTGTAGCTACAGCTGCTTTGTGATCTACATCTTTGGCAATGCTATATAACTGATATAAAGAGCGTGGTGCTTTACTTGATGTTGGATATTTATCAGCGACGATCTGATAATTCTTTTTGGCTTGAGCATAATTGACAGGATCAGTTGCTAAATGAAACTCAGCCAGCCAAAAATAAGCATTTGGTGTGTAGATGCTATTCGGATGATTCTTAATAAAGTTTTCCATTGGTGCGATTGCTTTTTTAGCACCGCCTTGTTTATAGGCATCAAGCGCAACGGTATATGCTGCTTTGTCTAATTCTATTGAGTCTTTATTTTCTGACGATGCTGAATTTGTATTGCTTGTTGAGCTTACAGCAGGAACGGGCTGCCGATTCGTTTGAGCCACTGGTGCGACAGGTGTTTGTTGAGGAGTCGCATTTATAGGAGCTTGTGTATTCTCACTGGCTACTGGTGCGGCACCGTTTGCGTCAGTTGTTGCATTTTCATCAGTTGCAGCACTATCTGGATCTACTTTTTGATGGAGTAGCTCCAGACGTTGATCCAGATCAGTATAACGGTTAGCCAAATCTTTTTTTAGCTGATCAATCGAATGAGCTTGTTCTTCCAGTTGTCCGCGCAATGTACGGATATCATTTTCAAGTTGTTGATTTTTTTGCATCAACTGCCAGTTAAGATTGGTCGCGACAGGTTGATCATTTACAACTGACGTTGATCCAGAGTTAGATTGGCTTAATCCACGGGATTCAATCGGAACATTGGCGTAAATAGAAGAACCACAAAGTAGGGTAATCGCGAATAAAGAATGCTTTTTTAGCATAAGCCACAATCCATAATTTTAAATAGAACGTCAAGCAGTTGTTTTTTATTCATTCAGTCATAAAAAACAAATTGAAAGCAAATGCCATTAAAAACACCCCGCCATAGAATTGCAATAAGTAATTACAATATTTTAGCATTTTCATTTTTGATGCTGTTTGACAAAATTAATTTCACTCAAGAAATAAAGCGATGAAATGGTATTGGCTTTGAGTTTGAAAAGAATGCTTTTATAGCCACATAGAAAGATGAAAAATAAACAAATCCTTAAATTTGTTGATGATTTAGTCAATTGAAACGAAAACCGCAGGAAAATTTGAGATAGCACTTGCAACACATTTAAAAATCTCTATACTCTGTTCTTGCAATGGTAGCCCTGCTGGTGGCTTCGCAATTGTACTCTGTGAACCCCGCCAGGACCGGAAGGTAGCAACGGTAGCAGATCTATGATGTGCCGAGGTTTTGCTAGTAGGGTTACCACCAGTTACTCTTCTTCAGTCGTTCGACTAATCGCTTTCATAATCACATTCATATCAAAACCGCGATATTGCAAAAATCGAATTTGTTTGGCTTTTTGTTTCGGATCTTTTTCTATCTGAGTTCCAAATTTCTTAACTTTTAGCTGATAAGCCTGCTCAAACCAATCAACGTCCTGAATATCTTCTAAAATTAAATTGCTATCCAGTTGTTTGTGCTTGAGTGCCTGTTTAATTCGATTTGGGCCTTTGCCTTTGCGTATTTGGCTAGACAACACCATTTCAGCCACACGTTGATCGCTCTGGTATTGCCGTTCTGATAGCTCCTCAACCAAGGCTAGAACTTCATCACGATCCTGCGCATATAGACTAAGTTTTTCGATCAACTCTGCTTTTGCATATTCCTTACGTGTTAGCAGTGCAAAAGCGTAAGAACGCAAACGTGTGCCTGTAAGAAGCGGTTTATTTGCTTGATCATCTGAATTTGAATACATCAGGTCATTCCAAATGAAAAACGCCCCGCAGGGCGTTTGATGATAGCTGAATTAGCTTTCTAAAAAGTCAGGTTCTTCTTCTTCAACTTCAGTGCTATTTGCAACTGGCGTACTGGTCAGTAATTGATCGCGAATCTGTTTTTCAATTTCCTGCGCAATCGCGGGATTTTCTTCAAAATAACGAATCACGTTATTTTTACCCTGACCAATTTTGTTGCCTTGATAAGAATACCATGCAC
The DNA here is from genome assembly GCF_003938865.1 of Acinetobacter sp. FDAARGOS_515. Classification (NCBI taxonomy): domain Bacteria; kingdom Pseudomonadati; phylum Pseudomonadota; class Gammaproteobacteria; order Moraxellales; family Moraxellaceae; genus Acinetobacter; species Acinetobacter sp. FDAARGOS_515. The sequence goes on from NZ_RKIX01000003.1 coordinate 2,725,861, forward strand.
CTGCTTTTTGCACGATTTCCTGTTGCACCGCTAAATCCACGACTTCACCTAGTTGATTGGTGCCTTTACCATAAAGGATTTGGAAAAGTGCTTCTTTAAATGGAGGTGCCATTTTGTTTTTGACAACTTTGACTTTGGTTTCAGAACCAACAATCTCGTCACCTTCTTTGACCTGTCCAACACGACGAATATCTAAACGTACCGATGCATAGAACTTAAGTGCATTACCACCAGTCGTGGTTTCTGGACTACCGAACATGACGCCAATCTTCATACGAATCTGGTTAATGAAGATCACCATACAGTTCGAACGTTTGGCATTACCCGTGATTTTACGCAATGCCTGACTCATGAGACGAGCTTGTAAGCCCATGTGTGAGTCGCCCATTTCGCCTTCAATTTCAGCGCGAGGAGTCAGTGCCGCAACAGAGTCGACAACAATCAGATCAATTGCCCCTGAGCGCACTAGCATGTCCGCAATTTCAAGTGCCTGTTCACCATGGTCAGGCTGTGAAACCAATAGATTGTCGATGTCCACGCCAAGCTTACGTGCATATTGTGGATCAAGTGCATGTTCAGCATCGATAAACGCGCACGTACCGCCCGCTTTTTGACATTGAGCAATGGCTTGTAAGGTCATTGTGGTTTTACCTGATGATTCAGGACCATAAATCTCAACAATACGGCCTTTTGGCAAACCACCAATACCGAGTGCAATATCCAGTGTCAGTGAGCCTGTGGACACCGCTTCAACTGCTTGTACCGTGTTGTCACCTAAGCGCATCACTGTATTTTTACCAAATTGTTTTTCAATCTGGCTCAAGGCCGCGTTTAATGCCTTGCTTTTATTATCATCCATCTCACAACCTCAAAACTGTGTAATATCACTATCATTCAAAGTGGATGTATCGAATTTTAACCTCGTTCCACCTGTGTATAGTGACAGATTTATTTTTAATATTCCATGTCAAGATGATGTCAGTACGACATAATATGACGTGTATAAAAAGCCATTCAATTAATCATCATGATAAGACCATGACTGGTCAAATTGTTGATCATTTTCTTGTTTAAACTTGCTGATTTGTCGACGATCTTTTTTGGATGGACGATGATCAGGTCGCGCTAGATTATGCAATTTTCTTTGTGCTGCAATCAACTCCCGACGCGCTAAACTGACTTCTGTTTCTTCATATAATAATTGAGCCACAGGCGCAGGACCACGTGTTGCTGAGAGTGCTTTAATCACCACGGTTTTCTTTTCAAATCCTTGCATGATGGTAAGTTCCATTCCGACACGGATTTCTTTAGAAACTTTGACGCGTTCACTGTCATGGTGGACTTTACCACCTTCAATGGCGGCTTTGGCAATGGAGCGAGTTTTAAAAAAACGTGCGGCCCAAAGCCATTTATCGACTCGCATTGAGTCATTGGCATGTTGTTCAAGCTGTTTTGACATCAATATCCTTAACTTGAGATTGAGGTAAAAAAGAAATTAATTCCATTAAATGATGGATGGCAGGGTAGTCTAAACTGGACGAATCTCGCGCAGGTTTTAAACTGGAAGGCTGTGTAATCGTAATCAGTTGTTCGATTCCAAATTCTTTGGCGCCTTGGAGCACCTGTGCTGTGTCATCGACCAGAATCACCTGAGCTGGATCAAACGGGTGCAATTGTTGCAAAGCCTGCCAAAAGCCAATATCTTCTTTGGCATGGCCCAATTGCTGGCTACTGACCATGAGTTCAAAATAAGGGCGAAGTGCAACATTTTCAAGTTTAAGCTTTAAACTTGCCTGATCGGCATTGGTGACCAGCCAACAGCGATAACCTTGATCCTGAAGCTGTTGCAAAAGTTCAAAACAACCTAATCTCGGTTGAATCTTGTGTTGAAATTCCTGTTGTAATTTCAGGACATCTACGCCGACTTTTGCTGTCCAATAGTCTGATGAATACCAAGATAATGTATGCTTGTGCTGTTGGTAAAACTCAGATAAGGTCTCGTGACTTTGTTGCAAGGTACATTGATGAACTTGTGCATGACGTTCAGGCAGACATTGATTCCAGATAAAGTCATCAAAACTTAAGTCGAGTAGCGTGCCGTCCATATCAAATAGGACAATAGGTAAAGTTGAAGAATTACAATTTGGCATAACAGGATAATCTATGTTTATTAAAACTCATGCGCCACAAGATACATTGATTATGCAATTGTTACCTGTGTTGCAGCAAGCGAGTCAAATTCTCTTTGAAGAATACCAAAGTTATACCACAGGAAGCGAGTTCAATATTCATCAGAAAAGTGATCAATCACCTGTGACGCAGGCAGATTTAAGAGTTAATCATTTTTTAATGCAAGCCTTGGCTCAAGTTCAGCCTGTATATCCTGTGTTATCCGAAGAAAGTGATAATGTGGGTCGACACGAATGGTCAACCTGCTGGATGCTTGATCCTTTGGATGGAACCAAAGAGTTTATTCATAAACGCGATGAATTTACCATTAATTTAAGTTTAATTGAAAACTCGAAAACCAGTTTTTCGGTCATTGTCGTGCCTTGTGAACAACAAATGTATTTGGGTTATCTCGATGATCTCCCGTATAAATATCAGTTTAATCATGGACAATGGTGGCGTTATCAAAATGCCAAAAGCTCTCCATCTCAGACCTTACAAATTGGTTTAAGTCATAGCAGTAAAAATCCGAAGTATGCGCAATTCATTGGGTTTATTGAGCAACAGAATCATGCCGTAATTCGTCGTGAAGCAGGCAGCGCTTATAAATTTTGTATGATGCTTGAAGGTGAGATTGATCTTTATCCAAGATTTCATCCGACTTCGGAGTGGGATACCAGTGCAGGTCAGGGTTTACTAGAAAGTATTGGTGGTGGTTTAGTCTCATTACATGGGCGGCCATTTGAATATAACCAGCGTGATACGGTGCTCAATGCAGGCTTTTTAGCATTTACCACCCCAGAAATAAAAGATTTAGCATTAAATGCGCTAAAGCATGTGCAGATTACAGATTGAGAGTTTTAGCCTGCATGTTATAGTGAGCAGGTAATGAAAATGACAACATAAGATGATATATGGCACTTAAGCTATTACCTCCCAGTATGCTACAGGCGATTGATTTATTGCCTGATGGCAATGTTCCTGTGACACTTTTTACTCGGCATTCGATTCGTGAAATTGTCAATGGACAAGGCTTGGCAGGTTATGATTTACAACTTACTGAATCTGGTCGAGTATTGGCAGAGGAGTGGGGTGCCTGTTTGATTGAAAATACAGGTCGAATGATTCAGCACTGTATTTCAAGCCCGATTCAACGCTGTATTGACACAGCCGCATTGATGATTGAGGGAGCTGATCGGGTGACTCCCACCAGTAATACCCATACCATTGAGATTGTTGAGCAAGGCTTATTGGTTGAACCGGGTAGTTTTGTACTGGATATAAAAAAAGCCGCGCCTTATTTTCGAGAACAAGGTGCGCTAGGGTTTATTAATAGTTTTGTCAATAACGCCTTACCCGGAATGAAGCATCCGATCACGGGTGTATTTGATGTACTAGAGCTGATTTATAATACTCATCCAAATGCTTCAAATGGTTTAAGTCTGGCGGTAAGTCACGACACGATTATTGCTGCGATTGTTGCGGTGATTTCGGGTCGTAGTCAGATTGATAAAGAAGATTGGCCTGCAATGATGGAAGGCTTATTTGTCTGGTTTGAGGGCGATGACTTTCTGAATAGTCAATTGAAATGGATTTGGCGTGGCGAAGTACATCAGTTGAATGTCAGTGATTTTATTCAGCCAAATCAGCGTTTATAAAAACCGCTTATAAAAATATTGCATGAGTTTCAGTAAAAACTGGGTGATATGCATCGCAATGTATTGAATCGATCTGGACAAAAATCTCGCTTTTAAAATGACGCATAATAAGATGCTGATGATTAAACAAAATACCAGATTGGGCATCCAATTCGTTGAAGAGAATGTGATCAATTTAGTTAAGATAATGATAAAAAAACCGTGCAGTAAGTAAATGGCTAGAGTATTTTCACCCATGCTCCTCAAAATATCTGGGAGTTTGGATGCATACGCAAGTGAAGCAATTATTCCGCAACTTGCGATCATTAATAGCCATAAGCGCGTTAAAACTCCGTGAACAGCCTCTACTTGTAACTGTTGATAAGACAAACTTCCATATAACCAGTAAGGATTGGGGCTGAGTAAAGCCAGCAAAGTGATTGATATTATTATGCTTGCAGCCGCAATCCAGAGTGAATACTTGGTATTTTGTATGTAGTGTAAAAAAGATTTACCATAAAGTGCGCCAGCCACAAAAAATGGCAGGAACACAAAAATCCGTCCGATGGAAAACAGATAATTATTGAATGGAGATAGCCCGATACCTAAACTTGCGAAAATGGCAATAAGCAAAGGATAATGCGTTTTCAAGAGTAACGGTGTGATTAGACTCCAAGCCACCATTCCCCATAGATACCACAAAATCCAATACGGTTTGATCACCCAATTTAGCCAGTTTTGAGTGTGTTGCCAAAAGGATTCAAAGCAAAAATAAAGAATTTGAAACAACACTGCGAGTACAGCAAAAAATAAGACTTTTTCAAATAATTTATGATTTTTAAACAATAAGCCTGAGACAAAAATAAAAGCAGGCATGTGGAAACTGTAGATAAATGCAAGTAATGCGCTGTTTGGATCATTCCAGCCAATGAAACGTTCTAAGCAGTGACCCAATACTACCAGAAAGATGAGTAAACCTTTGACTTTGTCTAAATGGGGATTACGCATATAAAAGAAGGGATGAGCTTTAAATTTATTATTTTCATGGCAATAAAAAAAGCCCAGTAGGGCTTTCTTTATTTGCTGCTTAGTTAGAAGCTAATGCTTTAACTTGAGCGTTTAAACGGCTCTTATGACGAGCAGCTTTGTTTTTGTGGATGATGCCTTTATCAGCCATACGGTCGATGACAGGAACAGCTTTTTTATAAGCTTCTGTAGCAACAGCATAATCACCAGATGCGATTGCACTTACAGTACGTTTGATGTAAGTACGAACCATAGAACGCAAGCTTGCGTTGTGTTTACGCGCTTTAACGTTTTGACGCGCACGTTTTTTTGCCTGAGCAGAGTTTGCCACTCTTGCACTCCTTGAAATTTGATTGGTCTGGGCGGGCTGAAGTTTCACTGGTTATAGTTAAAACTATCACCAGCCCGTAAACAAGTGCCATATTTTGATGAATTGGTGCGGCTAAGTCAAGTCTTGAGACGTTTTTGCAACGTTTTTGATGGTGATAAATTTTCAGGAACAGGCTAAATTAAAGCGAAAATAAGTAGGCTGGTTAAAATATGACAAATATGAACAAAAAAGCATTGGTGATTGGTGCGACTGGATTGGTCGGAAAAGCATTGGTAAAACAATTACAAGCAGCGTCAGAGTTTGAATCTGTCACTGTGGTGGTGCGAAAAGAGTTAGATGAATTTAAAGTATTTTCCAAAGTCAGTCAGTTTGTACTCGAAGACTTTTTGTTACTCAATGATCAGGATGTCAGTGGCTATACACATGCTTTTAGTTGTTTGGGATCGACCATTAAAAAAGCAGGCTCTAAACAAAAATTTTATGCGATTGATTATGAAATCAATGCACATTTTGCAGATTTACTGCAAGATAAAGAAACACATTTGCTTTTGGTGAGTGCGATGGGTGCAAATTCATCTTCAATATTCTTTTATAATCGGGTCAAAGGGCTGCTTGAAGATTATTTGAAGACACTCACACTCAACAAACTTTCAATCTTTCATCCTTCTTTATTGATTGGTGAGCGAGATGAGCAAAGACTTCTCGAAGGCGCGGCACAGAAGATATTTTTGCTGCTCAAAGACACCATTAAAAAACCATTGATGTATAAGCCTGTGACTGTGGAGCAATTGGCGCATATCATGATCATCGCTGCAAATACACAAATGGAATGCTTTAAAATTTATGATAATTTAGCCATACAAACTACTTCATAATGGAGAACAACATGAGTCTAGTGCCTTTCGTAACTTGTGATTTACTTGATGATCATCCTGATAAAGACATTCAGGTTGTAACCCCTTCACTGGATGGACGTTTTTTTAAGAGTTACGGCGCACGTAAAACATTTGGTGGTCAAATTGTGACAGTAAAATGTTTTGAAGATAATTCACGTGTTAAAGAGTTGCTGGCAACGGACGGAACAGGAAAAGTGCTGGTGGTAGATGGCGGTGCGTCGATGCGCTGTGCTTTGATGGGCGATATGATTGCTGAGTCAGCGGTAAAAAATCACTGGAACGGTGTGGTCATCTATGGCTGTGTACGTGATGTTGATGCGATTGCTGAGCTGGATTTGGGCGTACATGCATTGGCTGCAATTCCACAAAAAAGTCACCGCAAAGGCATAGGCGAAGTTGATGTAAATCTTTATTTTGGTGGCGTAGCATTTAAGTCTGGCGACTTTATTTATGCGGATAACAATGGCATCGTGGTCGCTACAGAGCAACTCGTCAATTTATAATAATAGGATACCTTTATGGTGATTCATCAAATAAAAGTCTTGCAATCGCTTGCATCAAGTCTGGCAGAGGGCGGTCGTGGAGTTAGTGGTACGCCATTTCCAATTCAGCCTGCAAAACCACTTAAATTGTATGAGTTTGAAGGATCACCATTTTGCCGTCGTGTTCGAGAAGCGATTACCTTATTGAATCTTGATGTCGAAATTTATCCTTGTCCCAAAGGTGGACAAAAGTACCGTCAAATTGTGAAAGAAAAGGGAGGAAAATTACAATTTCCTTTTCTGATTGATGAAAATACAGGAGATCAGCTTTTTGAGTCTCAGGACATTATTCATCATCTTTTTAAATATTATGGGAAAACTGGAAAAACGCCAGCGAAATATAGCCATTATCCAAAAATCCCTGTGCCTGAGTTTGCCGGAACACTTCTAAACATGGCACGTGGAGTCTGGGTGGATAAGAAGATCGTTCATCGTGCTGCACCTGAACAATTGCTTGAGTTATGGAGTTTTGAAGCCAGTCCATACTCACGTATTGTTCGTGCGACGTTGACCGATTTAGAAATTCCTTACATTTTACATAATGTACCAAAGGAACGCTGGCAAGATATGGGACCTGCGGTCTTACGTTTAAAACCCGGTAAATATGAGCCTTTGGCGGGTGGCAAGCGTGAAAAAATGTTGCCTAAAATGCAAGGAAAGATGCAAGTGCCTTATTTGGTTGATCCCAATACAGGGATTAAATTGTTTGAATCCGCTCAAATTGTGAAATATCTAAAAAAACAATATGGCAAAGCATAAGTTACCTGAATCTATCAAACACGTATAACTTTAAAGCTATGCGTGTTTTTGTTTGTATTTTGCGCAAGCGAAATATTTTAAACGAAGTAGCTGCAAGCTTTTTTATACTTTTATATACAATATGTTAAATTAGTAGAAGAACAAAATGCTCAGACAAGGCAGAGGTTTATGACATTGACTCGAGTTCAGCCTGTTACCAGTCGTCCAGGTGAAAATGCTTTATTTATTGTATTGGGGCTGTCTTTAACAGATGGTGTAAAAGAAAAAGTAATCGATTTTGCTGCAAATTTTTCAGCATTAACCCGTAGTTTAAGAGCGCGTTATCCTGATGATAACTTTAATGCTGTTTTAGGCTTTAGTTCTAACGCATGGGATATGTTATTTGCGGGTCAGCCTAAACCACACGAATTAACCACTTTTAAAGAAATTAAAGGGCCCAAATATACGGCTGTTTCAACGCCCGGCGATTTATTTTTTCATATTCGCGCTGATCGTCAGGCCTTGTGCTATGAACTTGCCAGCATTATTCATGAGCAACTCAAAGATTTAACTCATCCTGTCGATGAAGTTCATGGTTTCCGTTATTTTGATGGTCGTGCCATTATTGGATTTGTAGATGGTACTGAAAATCCTGAGCCTGAAATTGCGGCTGAATATGCACTGGTAGCTACAGAAGATCCATTATTTACGGGTGGAAGCTATGCTTTTGTCCAAAAATATGTGCATGACATGGATAAATGGCGAAGCCTAAGTGATGAAGAACAGGAAAAAGTGATTGGTCGTAAAAAGTTTAATGATGTTGAACTGGGCGATGATGTAAAACCGGGTACAGCACATAATAATGTCAGCAAAGCCTATGATGATGAAGGCAATGAACTCAAAATTATGCGCGCCAATATGCCATTTTCTAATCCAAGTAAGGGTGAATATGGAACTTACTTTATTGGTTATGCCAATAAATTTAGTACGACTCGTCAAATGTTAGAGCATATGTTTCAAGGCAACGCTGAAGGGCATTTAGATCGTTTACTAGATTTTAGTACTGCACAAACGGGAACATTATTCTTCGTTCCTACAGTCGATTTTCTGGATGATTTAGGCGATGAATAACTAATTCATTGATACGTGTAAAAATAAAACCCAAGAGAGTCATCTTCTTGGGTTTTTAATTAAGGCTTTTAATCAGGGTGGTTAAATAGACTTCTTTCCTCATTGTTTAAAGCCTCTTTATTTTCTCCCATAAGGAGAAATAAAAGGGACTTATGAAAGAAGTCTAATATTTAATCAGCTAAACATTAAAATCGTTCAGCCATGGCCATGTTCCACATCCGATAATAAAAGTTTTCATCATCTTTTTCATGGCAGTCTAAAAGTTCACCGCCTTTAAAGAAAAAGTGCAATTGCGCGTAGTTCTTAATTTCACGATCATTCAAGCGTTGTGCCAAATGATGCGCCTTAATTTCCGAAGGATGCTGCAAACCTGCTGCTGCAATCATCTCAGAGAGTGCATGCAGTGTATTTTTTTGGAAATGAAATACACGATCGGCTTTTGTTGGAACATCAATCGCTTTTTGGCGGTCTTTATCTTGGGTCGCGACACCAACTGGACATTGATTGGTATGACAGCTTTGCGCTTGAATACAACCTACTGCAAACATAAAGCCGCGTGCAGAATTGACCCAATCTGCACCCAATGCAAAGGTACTTGCAATATCAAAAGCACTAATAATCTTACCACTGGCACCTAATTTAATCTGATCTCGTAAACCTGCTCCAATTAAAGTGTTATGCACAAACTGTAAGCCTTCACGCAGCGGTGTTCCGATAAAATCACTAAATTCGACAGGCGCAGCTCCCGTACCACCTTCAGAGCCATCCACCACGATAAAATCTGGAATAATTTGGGTAGCAAGCATGGCTTTGACAATGCCCATAAATTGCCATGGCTGACCAATACACAGTTTAAAACCGACAGGTTTTCCACCTGAGAGTTCACGTAATTGCTGAATAAAATGCATCATCTCGATTGGCGTGTTAAACGCAGAATGCTTTGGTGGAGAAATACAATCGCGGTCGCGCGGAACTCCCCGAATTTCAGCAATTTCCTCAGTGATTTTATTCTTCGGCAAGATTCCGCCGTGTCCCGGTTTAGCGCCTTGCGAAAGTTTGATCTCAATCATTTTGATTTGCGGAAGTGCAGCCTGTTTTTTAAATTTTTCAGGATCAAATTTTCCGTCCAGTGTGCGGCAACCAAAATAACCACTGGCAATTTCCCAGACGATATCGCCGCCATTTTCCAAATGATAAGGACTTAAACTACCTTCGCCCGTGTCATGATAAAAATTTCCCATTTTTGCACCTTTATTCAGCGCACGGATCGCATTGGCACTCAAGCTACCAAAGCTCATGGCTGAAATATTCATGATCGATGCGCTATAAGGCTGCGTACACTGGTGATTGCCAATTTCAATCCGAAATGTCTTAGGATCAGCAGGTTCACATGGGGTGATTGAATGTACCATGAAGCGATAATCATCTTGATAGACATTGATGATAGAACCAAAAGGTTTGTCAGCATTTTCATTTTTGGCGCGTTGATACACTAAACTGCGCTGCATGCGTGAGAAAGGCAGGGCATCCTGATCAGATTCAATAAAATATTGGCGGATTTCAGGACGGAAATCTTCAAAGAAAAACCGAAAATGCCCCATGATCGGGTAGTTTCTTAAAATAGAATGTTTATTTTGTAAAACATCATAAAGCCCCAGCAGGCTGAGTAAACCTGTAATGAGCCACAATCCATTTAGAAAAGTATCAGAAACAAAATAATAAATATAATGCGGCGCATAAGAGATGCGAAACCAACTAATGCTGATGGCAACAATAATGCACAGGAACCAGACTGAATGCCGTGAAAAAAAAGTATTTAAAAACTTATGTCGAATACTTTGGGTGAGATTGGCCATTAAAACAATATTCCTTTTTTATTGTCATCTAAATTAGCCAACAAGCCAGCTTAAGCTCAAGTAATGAATTGTTAGAGCTGAGAATTATTCTAAACTCCCAGCTCAAAAAATAACTTACTCTGTTTCTTCTTCGGGTGGTAGCAACATTAAAACCGAGTCATTGAGTAATTGGGTAATATCCTCAAGTATCTCTTGTTGATTCAAAGATTGATCAAAATTCAGAATTTCACCGTCGGCCAATCGTTTTAAGCTTTGTTGAAAGACTTCTGAAATACAGCATTCTTCACCATTTGCCCAAAAAAGTAACTGTCCATCTTCTTCAGTATATAAAAGCCGTGAAGCGGGTTCCAGTCGCAGCTCATATCCAGTATCCAGAATCTCAAGCAAATCATCTGTTTCAATTTCATCTGCTTCTGGAATATTGTCAGGATATTTAGGTTCAGACATCAGCGACATCAGCGCATGTTCAAAGTCACTGGAATGTTGTAATTGCTCCAGTACTTTGGCTTTGAGATAAGCCAGCTCATTTGCCGTGATTTCTCCAATAGCAGAGCTTTGATCGCGAACAATATCCAATAATGGATTTTTTAATAAACTATTATCGGCAAATTTGTCACTGACACGATCCATCATGGTCGCGATATTTGGCATGCGAAAACCAAAGGAAAAGGTTAAACAATCATCCTCTGCGACACCGTAATGTGACAAACCGGGCGGCACATAGAGTAAATCGCCTGGAGCCAACACTTCATCAAAATCAATTTCCATCTCTGGAAGGAGTTTTAACGGCTGATTTGGCACAAACTCAGTTGAAGCATCACACATTTGCCCGAGTTGCCAACGACGATGACCATAACCTTGAACTAGGAAAACATCATAAAAGTCAAAATGTTGGCCTACAGAACCGCCTTTCGGGGCATAAGACACCATAATGTCATCACGTCGCCATTGGGGAATAAATGGAAACTTGTTCCAGAGTTCTGCCAGATCAAAAGAATAGTGATCGACCGCCTGAACCAATAAAGTCCACAGTTTTGGCATCTTCTGAAAATCACCTTTGATCAATGGAGAAGACTTGACAGTCCATTGATTTGGGTCTTTATCTTTTTGTTTGAGTAGACGCGCAGAAACGGTTTCTTCTAAAGCCAGTTCTTTAACATCATCAGGCTCAAGAATATGGATAATTTCTGGCATAGCATTACGAACCAGTAATGGTTTTTTTTGCCAGTATTCAGTTAAAAATTGTTCTGCGGTAATTCTGCCTAAGACATCAAGAGATTTGGACATAACACAAAAACCAAAATATTTTGTATATTGTTCAATAATCGTTATCAAGTTACAAGATGATGCAAGATTGAGCGGGTAAACAGATATCAATTTTTTAAAGTATTTATTGGTCGTCAACGATAATAAATTGATCGTTATCTATTGGTTTTATGCTTAATTGTGAAAAATAGTTGGTGTAAATTTGATGAGCAACCTCAATAAAAGGTTCATTGTTGAAATGAGGAAGCGGATAGAAATCGATTAAATTCAAGCCTTGTGTATCACTAAGCTGTGGTGCTTTTTTTATATCATCCATCAACTGGATATAATCAATATCTGGGGCTAAAACAATACTACCCGCCGAACTTCCAATATAGGGTTTTCCTCGATTAATCCAATCAGAGATAAGCTGATCTGCACCCGTACGTCTCAGCTCTTGCAACAAATAAAATGTATTGCCTCCAGAGATAAAGATGTAGTCACTTTCTGACAATATGGTTTTCATTGATTCAAATGTAGAACAACTTATATCAAGTTCGTTAATATTTAAACCTAAGTTTTTGAAGGCAAGTCTGTCATTTTCAACGTATCCACGATAGTCTTCGACCAAAGATGCGGTTGCAATAAATGCGACAGATCTATCCTGTAATGATTCATTTAAAAAGACAGCTAAATGTGATGAAACATCAGCAAATGACGCAGCTAAAAATATTTTTTTCATGATTCGTTCCCATTTTAGTTAAAGTTATGGAATCACAATATTTAATTGCCTCAAATAATAGCATAGCTGAATTAAAGGTAGTCCCATCAGTGTCGTTTGATCATTTCCCGACATGGATTCAAATAAACTAATGCCCAAACCTTCGCAGCGAAAACTTCCTGCACATTGCAAAGGCTGTTCAATCGCGACATAACGCTGAATTTCATCCAGTGTAAGCTCACGAAATTTAACCTGATAATGTTCAACCAGTGTTTTTTCAAAACCACTTTGCGCATGTTGAATACTAAGCCCTGTACTAAAACATACCGTTTGACCTGAATTCGCTATAAGTTGCTGAACAGCATTTTCAGGGGTTAATGGCTTACCAATAAAATCGAGTGGGGCATGGGTTCGCCAGGCCACTTGGTCAGAACCGATTACAATCGCATCTGGATATTGTTCTGCAATCACTTTAGCCTTTTCAAAAGACAACCGTCGTGCAAGCGCATCGGCATGCGTTTCGCCTTTTGCTGATTCATCAATATCTGGTGAAATACAGCGATAAACAACACCTAGCCGATCCATTAGCGCTTTACGTGTTTGGCTACCAGAGGCCAATATAAGTTCAGAATGACTCATTAAACCGCGTATTCCATCAGGACATCTAAAGGCACATAGCTTAAAACCGATTGATGACATGCTTGTAACTTAATCGGCGGTGCAAAACCTGCCTGATAGGCTTCGACCCAGCGGGTCACACAAATACACCAAAAATCACCTGGCTTCACCCCAGGGAAATCCACTTCTGGAAGTGGCGTAGTCAGATCATTGCCCACTTTTTGTGAGTAACTTAAAAACTCTGAAGTCATTTCTGCACATACGGTATGTTGCCCAAGATCACTCACCGCAGTATGGCAAAAACCATTACGAAAATATCCTGTTATCGGATCAAAACAACAGCTTGCAAGTGGTTCGCCTAAAACATTCAAGCGATTAATTTTTGGATCTGGATGAATAGACATAGGCCTTCGTCATAAAAACAACTGAACCTATCATAATCAAAAGTTTATCTTTCTACAGCTTTTCTACAAAAAAACTAACTTTTTTTAGTGCAATCATTTAAAATTGGCGCGTTTTTAAATCTATAAAGAGAGCAATACATGAATTTTCAGCGCATGACTGACCTAGATTTAGCAGGCAAACGTGTCCTTATTCGTGAAGATTTAAACGTGCCTGTCAAAAATGGGGAAATTACCAGCGATGCACGTTTACGTGCTGCATTACCAACGATTCAGGCTGCTTTAGAAAAAGGCGCTGCGGTCATGGTGTTCTCTCATCTAGGCCGTCCAGTGGAAGGTGAGCCAAAACCAGAACAATCTCTTGCACCCGTTGCAGCATATTTAAGCAAAGCATTGGGTCAAGAAGTAAAACTCCATACAGACTATCTAGATGGCGTTGACGTCGATGCGGGTCAGGTGGTTTTATTTGAAAATGTACGTTTTAACCACGGCGAAAAGAAAAACAACGCAGAATTGGCACAAAAATACGCTGCGCTTTGTGATGTATTTGTGATGGATGCATTTGGTACTGCACACCGTGCAGAAGCCTCAACCGAAGGTGCAGCACGTTACGCAAAAGTAGCTGCGGCAGGGCCCTTACTTGCAGCTGAATTAGATGCTTTGGGTCGCGCACTTCAAACTCCTGAAAAGCCAATGGTTGCAATTGTTGCAGGTTCTAAAGTTTCAACCAAACTGGATGTTTTAACTTCGCTTTCTGATATTTGCGGTCAATTGATTGTCGGTGGTGGGATTGCCAATACCTTCTTGGCAGCCGCTGGTTTCAATGTAGGCAAATCATTGTGCGAAAATGATCTAATCGATACAGCCAAAGCAATCGCAGCCAAAGTATCGGTTCCACTTCCAACGGATGTGGTGGTCGCTGATGTAGCAGAAATTGATTTTTCTGACTTCCTCGGTTCATTAGCAAAAGCAAAAGCCGTTGTGAAGAAGGTTGAAGATATTGCAGACAATGACATGATTTTAGATGTTGGTCCTGAAACGGCAAAAGCATTTGCTGAAATCTTAAAAACGGCTAAAACCATTCTTTGGAATGGCCCAGTGGGCGTATTTGAAGTCGATCAGTTTGGTGAAGGAACCAAAATACTGTCATTGGCAATTGCTGAATCTGAAGGATTCTCTATCGCAGGTGGCGGTGATACCTTGGCTGCAATTGATAAGTATGAAGTTGCAGATAAAATTGGTTATATCTCCACAGGCGGTGGCGCTTTCCTTGAATTTGTTGAAGGTAAAACCTTGCCCGCAGTCGCTGTCTTGCTTGAACGTGCTTAAGTACATATAGATTTACTGTCATAAATTTGAAACAGGTCGATTGATATCGGCCTGTTTTTTCATTTTAGATTCATATAACTGTCATATAGTTGCAATAAACTAAACGCGCTTAGTAATCAGTTGTGAGAAAACATGATGAAATTGAAATTAGTTTTAGCTGCAATCGTTGTTATCCCTTTAACTTTAACGGCTTGTGCTAAAAAAAATGATGCACCTGCATCGCATGAAGGTCAAGCTGCACCTGTTGAAGAAAAAGTCACCCCAGAACAACAAGCGGCTATTGATGCACTCGACAAACCTATGATGGATGAAAAAAATACAGATATTCCTGAATCTGTTGCTAATGCTCCTGCGGATGCTGCAACACCAGCAACGGAAGAAGAAGCAGCCGCTGTTGAACAAAAACAAGACAAAGCACAGTAAGTTATGTAGGCTTTTGTTAAAAGTCCCTGCCTATGCAGGGATTTTTTTTGAAATCCTGTGATTTGTTGCTGATTTGAAACAAATGACAAGGTAGAATATGTCGCACTACCTGGGAGGATATTATGGCACTTATTTCATTGCGCCAGCTCTTGGATCACGCCGCAGAACATACCTATGGCGTACCAGCGTTTAACGTAAACAACTTAGAACAAATGCGCGCAATCATGTTGGCCGCGGATGCAACCAATTCACCTGTTATTGTGCAAGCTTCGGCAGGTGCGCGTAAATACGCAGGTGCACCATTCTTGCGTCATCTTATTTTGGCAGCAGTTGAAGAATGGCCACACATTCCAGTGGTGATGCATCAGGATCATGGTACAAGCCCAGATGTCTGCCAACGTTCTATTCAGTTGGGCTTTAGCTCGGTGATGATGGACGGTTCATTGGGTTCAGATGGTAAAACCCCAATGGATTATGACTACAACGTCGATGTCACTCGCCGTGTGGTACAAATGGCACATGCTTGTGGTGTATCCGTAGAAGGTGAAATCGGCTGTTTAGGTAGTCTTGAGACTGGTTTGGCTGGTGAAGAAGATGGTGTGGGTGCGGAAGGTGTCCTTGATCATTCTCAGCTTTTGACTTCTGTTGAAGAAGCAACACAATTTGTTGCAGATACCAATGTCGATGCTCTAGCAATTGCAGTGGGGACTTCACACGGTGCATACAAGTTTACTCGTCCACCGACAGGCGATATTCTTGCGATTGATCGTATTAAAGAAATCCATGCTGCACTACCAAATACACATTTGGTGATGCATGGTTCTAGCTCTGTACCTCAGGAATGGTTAAAAATCATTAATGAATACGGTGGTAATATCGGGGAAACTTATGGTGTACCAGTTGATCAGCTTGTAGAAGCGATCAAGCACGGTGTACGTAAGATCAATATTGATACCGATTTACGTTTAGCTTCGACTGGTGCAATTCGTCGCTTTATGGCGGAAAATCCAGCCGAATTTGATCCACGTAAATACTTCGCTAAAACAGTTGATGCAATGAAACAAATTTGTATCGATCGTTACGAAGCATTTGGTACAGCGGGTAATGCAGATAAGATTCGTCCAATTTCTTTGGAAGTCATGGTCGATCGTTATAAATAATTGATCATTTAATGATTCGATTCTGAAAAAAGCCCATACGTGGGCTTTTCTTTTATCCACAAAAAGATAAAACCACGAGAGAGCAAGATGGAATTAATTGCATTATCAGCATTATGTAGTGTCTCTGTTTCTATTTTACTGAAATGGCTAAAAGAAAAAGGATTTGAGCCGATTCAGATAATTGTCTGGAACTACCTCAGTGCAAGTCTACTTTGCTTTTTCTGGTTTAAGCCTGATCTGAGTCATTTATCTTTACAGCATACGCCGTGGTGGTTAATTATTATCTTAGGTTTAATTTTACCCAGTATATTTTTATGTTTGGCAAAATCTCTACAATTTGCAGGAATTATAAAAACAGAACTGGCACAGCGTTTATCCGTGGTATGGTCTTTATTGGCTGCATATTTTATTTTTCATGAAAATTTTAATACCTTAAAATTTGTGGGTATTGGTTTAGGTTTAGCCGCAGTTTTAAGTATTATTTTGGCAAAAGGGAAAACCCAAAATTCCAGTCATTATCATAAATCGATCATGGCTTTAATCGGCGTATGGTTAGGTTATGCGCTGGTCGATATTCTGCTTAAATATACCAGTAGTTTAGGTCTACAGTTTTCAGTCACGTTAAATTTGATTTTTATTATATCATTTATATTTTCATGTATTTATGTGGGTTTTATCTTAAAACAGCCATGGCTGACCAAGAATATGATGGCTGGTTTAGTCTTAGGTGTTTTAAACTTCAGTAATATTGCGCTATACGTTAAAGCACATATGTTGTTGAAAGATTCTCCTGCGATTGTTTTTGCTGGCATGAATATTTTAGTCGTGGTATTTGGTATTGTAAGTGGTTTGATTCTATTTAGAGAGAAAAGCAACTGGATGACTGTGCTAGGTTTGGTTTTAGGAATTACTGGTGTGGTTTGTTTAGCGCAAGCAATGTAATAATCTCATATTTTTCTTGCAAACCATTTTAAACAAATGCAGTAGAAAAGTGCAGGAACAATAGACTTTTTTCATAAGCTCTTTTTATTTCTCCCTATGGGAGAAAAATAAAGAGGGTACAAACAATTATGAAAGAAGTCTACTAGTCAGTAAAATGGTGGAAAAGAGACTATACATTTTCCACCACGGATCTGGAATGCTCGCTGCATGCAAGAAGTTGATAAATAAAAGGGCGTAGCCACAATGAAAACACTGATTAAAATCGTCAATAAGTTCAAAAAATAATAATGATTTAAAATAACGGAAATCAAAAAAGCAATCGGTGCGCCGATAATACAATAAATGAAGTAAACAATCATTGTACCCATCAAAAAAAATCCAATATTTTGTAGTGTATATGGAGAGTTGACTGAAGTAAAATAAATGAACAGAAAAACTAAAAGTAGAATTGGGATGATTATTTAATAATTTCAAGATGATATTTCATTATTATACATTTATTAAATGTCATCATCAGCATTTATGAAGCCAATGATGACGGAGTTATAAAATATTAAAGCTGAGTAAAAATGACTTCATCACTTAAACGCGATTTTGGTAATTTGGCATTAAAGTCAGTTTCACTTCGATAACCTAAGGCAACAACCACTGAAGCACGAAAGCCTTTTTCTGTTAAGCCAAACTCTTCATTTAGCACATCTTCATCAAAACCACCCATTGGTGTCGCGTCGATGCCTTCGAGTCCCGCTGCGAGGAGTAACTGGCCGAGGGCAATAAAAGTTTGATTTTCCATCCAACCAAACAGATTTTTTTGTTCGTTACGATAAAAATCGACATAACCTGCACGTGTTTCACGTTGACCTTGTTTGGCTTTTTCATCCTTAAAACGACCGTTGAGATCATCCTGTTCAAGCAGTTGTTCTAAATGTTCAGGTGTTGCATCAATAAGGGTACAAAATACAATCGTATGGGATGAATCCAAAACTTTTGGAGCATTGTAGGCATAGCGTCCAGTCAAGGCTTTAGCTACGCGTTGCTTCGCTTCTGTACTTTCAGCAATTAAAAAATGCCAAGGTTGAATATTGACTGAAGATGGGGTTAGGCGTAGAACTTCCAATAAACGCTCAAACTGTTCGCTCGGTATTTTTTTTGATGGATCATAAGCTTTGGTGGTATAGCGACTTTTTGCGGTATCTAATAAGTTCATGATCATTCACCTAATTTGTAAGGGATATACATAGCTGATGATCATAAATCGAAATTTAAACAGATGAAATATTTTTCAATAAAAATCAACGGAACAAAAAAGAATGAATAAAACTTAAGCGATTTGCCATTTGATAAAGTGTGGTTGTCCGTACTCATCGACTTCTAAAATCATGGCTTCACTGGTTTGTTCGCGCCAGTCGCCTAAAACAATTCTAAGTTTGTTTTCTACTGGATGAATTTCAGGACGATGCGTATGTCCATGAATTAGATAATTAATATTTTCTAAAGCTTCGATAACCGCCTGATCATTCACATCCATGATTTCATAAGATTTTTGTTGCTTATTTTCTCGACTTTTTTTGCGAAAGCCATTGGCGAGTTTTTGTCTAAAACTGAGTGGCGTTTTCTTTAAAAAAGCGACCAGATAAGGATTGCGAATAATCTTTTTAAATCGTTGATAGGCTACGTCATCAGTACATAAAGCATCACCGTGTTCGAGCCGATACTGCTGACCTGCAATTTCAAGCGTGTAAATATCTGGAAGTAAAATTCCATGAAATTGCTTTAAAAAATCCTGACCTAAGGCAAAATCACGATTGCCTACTTGGAAATAAATTTGATTACCTAAATCATCAAATTTTTTTAATGCATCAATAATTTCATCTAACCATGGGGCAGTATAGTCATCGCCAATCCATGCATTAAACCAATCACCTAAAATATAGAGTTGGGTATTTTTATTCTGATAATGGCGTAACAAATCTAAAAACCCCCGAATCAATCGAGGGTGTTCAGGTGACAAATGTAAATCTGAGATAAACAGATAAGTCACAAAAGATGCCGTTTAAAATTATTCAGAAATAATTTTAGCAGATTCAATCACAACATTTTCTAAAGGAACATCAGCGTGATAGCCACGGTTACCTGTACGAACATTTTTAATGTCGCTTACCACATCCATTCCTTCAACAACTTTACCAAACACAGCATAACCCCAACCTTGAGCTGTTTTGCCAGTATGGTTAAGGAATGAGTTGTTTTTCACATTAATGAAGAATTGAGCAGATGCAGAGTGAGGTGCTTGAGTACGCGCCATCGCAATAGTACCTTCGTCATTGCTTAGACCGTTATCCGCTTCGTTTTCAATTGAGTCACGAGTGGCTTTTTCTTTGAAGTTTTCATCCATGCCGCCGCCTTGGATCATAAAACCATCAATTACACGATGGAAAATTACACCATCATAGAAACCATCACGAACATATTCCAAGAAGTTAGCAACTGTTTTAGGCGCTTTTTCAGTGTTAAGCTCAAGAACAATACGACCTTTGTTGGTGTTTAATTCGACTTGAGGAAAACTCATTACATAATCTCCTAATCATGGACATGAAAGCCATGGGTTTTTTGGTTGAGAGAAGCATAAGCAAACTGTAAACTACATAGCAAGTAAAAAACGTAAATTTCTTTGTTAAAAAACAAAGATTGCGTTTCATTCAGTCAAATTTTAACTGTAAAGAAGTGAAATATTTATATGAAGCCAAATGATGTTGTTTCAACTGTGCCCAATTCTCCGACATCGAATACTCATGCATCTGTCGATTCTGCGCAGCAAGAACAACAGGCGGGCTTAGATTTTGTACGTCAGGTGATTACTGATGATTTAGCCAGTGGCAAAACTAAAACAGTGGTGACTCGTTTCCCGCCAGAGCCAAATGGTTATTTGCATATTGGTCACGTCAAAGCGATTTGTTTAAACTTTGGGGTTGCAGAAGAATTTGACGGGTATTGTAACCTGCGTTTTGACGATACCAACCCAGATGCAGAAGAACAAGAATATGTCGATGGTATTGAAAATGATGTGAAATGGCTTGGCTTCGAATGGCAAGGCGAGCCACGCTATGCGTCGGGATATTTTGATCAACTCTATGCGTGGGCAGTTCAATTGATTGAACAAGGCGATGCTTATGTCGATTTGCAAAGTCCTGAAGAAATTAAGCTGAATCGTGGCAATTTTGTTGAACTTGGCAAAAACTCGCCGTATCGCGATACAAGCATTGCTGAAAACCTTGCGCGTTTTGAAAAAATGCGTAATGGTGAGTTTAAAGAAGGTGAAGCTGTTCTTCGCGCCAAGATTGATATGACAAGTACCAATGTACATATGCGCGATCCGATTTTGTATCGTGTCTTGCATTCTGAACATCACCAAACGGGTGATAAATGGAAAATGTACCCGATGTATGATTATGCGCATCCATTGTCGGATGCAATTGAAGGAGTCACACATTCGCTGTGTACATTAGAGTTTCAGGATCACCGTCCGTTTTATGACTGGATCATTGAAAAAGTGCACTCTCAAGCTGTGCCACGTCAATACGAATCTTCTCGTTTAAATATTGATTACACCATCACCTCTAAGCGTAAATTACGCCGTTTAGTTGAAGGTGGTTATGTCAATGGTTGGAATGATCCACGTATGCCAACTGTGGTCGGAATGCGTCGTCGTGGCTTTACACCAGAAGGGCTGCGTGATTTTAGTCGCCGTGTTGGGGTGTCTAAAACTGATGGTATTGTCGATGTTGCCATGCTTGAGTTCTGTATTCGCCAGTCTTTGGAAAATACCGCAGCGCGTGGTATGGCTGTACTGAATCCACTTAAAGTCACCTTGACCAATTTACCAGAAGAACTGGATTTAAAACATGCGCGTCATCCAAATGTAGACATGGGTGAACGTGTGATTCCTTTGACACGCGAAATCTATATTGACCGTAAGGATTTTGAAGAAGTGCCGCCAAAAGGCTTTAAGCGTTTGGTTCCTGACGGAGAAGTGCGTTTACGCCATGCCTATGTCATTAAATGTGATGAAGTGATTAAGGATGCCAATGGTGAAGTGATTGAGTTGAAATGTTCAATTGATCCAGAAACTTTAGGTAAAAATCCAGAAGGCCGTAAGGTGAAAGGTGTGATTCATTGGGTTTCTGCAACTAAAGGTGTTCCTGCTGAAGTCCGTATTTATGAGCGTTTATTTACAGAAGCGGCTCCAGATGCAGATGATGACTTTTTGGCACATCTAAACCCTGAATCTTTAAACGTAGTACAGGCTTATATTGAACCTGCACTGGCTCAAGCAAAACCTGAAGATCGTTTCCAGTTTGAGCGCGAAGGTTATTTTGTGGCAGATCAATATGATCATACTTCAGCAAAACCTGTGTTTAACCGTATCTTAGATCTTAAAGATAGCTTTAAAGCTGAGAAAAAATAAGGCAATGCCTTATTTTTCGTCAGACCTCAAGTAGATGAACGCTAGTTTTTCATGATTTATGATGTTGTTAGTGCTAGATCGTGAAAAGTAATATTTATTTTTACAGTTCAATCAAGCCTCTACATGTAGAGGCTTTTTTATGGTTATCCAATGTTTATTGCAAAATTACTGATTGTTCCTTTTTTTATTCTTTTGGTGAGTCTAGCGGGGCGGCGCTGGGGAACTAAAGTCGCTGGTATATTAAGTGGGATGCCTGTGGTTGCAGGGCCAATCGTGGTACTCATGGCAATTGATCAAGGGATGGGATTCGGTTTAAATGCAGCGATAGCGGGTATTTCAGGTGTTGTGTCTTTACTAAGTTTTGGTATTGCCTATTGTTGGCTCAGTCGATCTTGTCACTGGAGTGTCTCGTTTCTGGGAGGTATCCTTGTATGGATAATTACAGCGACTTTACTGACTTTTTTACCACAGAATCTCTATGTGGTGAGTTTGGTGGCGATACTGGGGTTAATGCTTACTCCATTTCTTTTACCTGCATTGAGCACTATTGTTGTCCCTGCACGTCAGTTTAATGATTTACCTTTAAGAATGTTGGCTGGTGGTCTATTTACCCTAGTGGTTACGGCATTGGCTTATGTTCTCAGTAGTCAATGGAGTGGATTACTTGCGGTATTTCCCATTATTGGCTCCGTCATGGCTATTTTTACGCATATCATGCAGGGAAGTGGAGCCGTTACCATGCTTTATCATGGAACAGTGAGGGGGTTATATTCGTTAACAGTCTTCTTTATCGTTTTAGCTGCTGGCTGGGCATCTTTTGATTTTTGGCAAGTGGTTGCAGTGGGTGTTTTTATAGCGATTTTGGTTCAATTGGCTTTTTATGGTATCGCCCGAATATCAACAATTATGATCAAAACCTAATATCAGTATTGATCATTTATTCTTTATGATCTTGTTTATAAAACAAATAAGTGGGCATTTGCATTTTCGCTTTATCGCGCAATTTTTTCTTGATGTATAAAACCAGAGCAGAGCATGTGGTGGCAATGGTCAGGTAAAAACTATTCATATAACTCATCATTGAACTGATATAGCCCAATGTGGTGAGTCGATTCATCATTTTCACTACTTGAGGACTGCTTTCAATGCCCGTAATTGCCCAACTACATAAATGTTCGCAGTTATTAATGATCAAGTGATAATAATTTTCGTGCATACGCGAACGCATACGCCGTACCACGACACGTCCTTTATATTTTGGATGATGGTAATAACGGACATGGATTTTTTTTCCGTGAGAAAACTGTTCGAGCGTGGTGATCTCAATCGGTTTCTTTTTAAAAAGATGCGCCAATCCTGAATAATGGATGACACGTCCACGACCTGCGTAAATTCCGTGGTGGCTATAACCTAGATGTTTCACAATAAGATGAGAACCTATTGGAAACCGTTTGACCGAATGCTGCATATTCACCAGATCCAATAAAGTAAATCACTGTATTGTATTGCGATGATACAGAGCTGATTATAACCATTATAGTGTGAAAGTGTTCTATAAAAGTGCAAAAAAACTTACTTTGAGCCTATTTTACTTGGTATCGTGCTCAAATGATTCAGCCATAAAAGAGTAGTAAAATGTCGAAGTGGAGAAGCGTTTTAAAATCTGTGGTTGTTTTACCGGTTTTATCGACCTTGTTTACTCAATCAAATTACGCCAGTGAACGGTTTGATTATCAGAGAGTTCAGCTTACTCAAGCTGGCGTAGATGCCGATGTCATCCAAGTCAAAAAACTATCCGATCTTCAATTATTTTTAAATGACCCATCGCAGCAGCCTTTACTCAAATTTGAAAATATTAAAAAACAACTTCATTCTTGTCAGCGCTTAGAATTTGCGATGAATGCAGGCATGTATCATCCAGATTATGCGCCTGTTGGGTTGTATATTGAAAATCGGAAACAACTTACAGCATTGAATGAGCAACAAGGTTTTGGAAATTTCTTTATGCAGCCCAATGGTGTCGTGGCGTGGAATGATCAGCAGGCTGTGATTGAAACCACACAAGATTTTAAAACAAGTCGCTTTAAAGCTAATTATGCCACCCAATCTGGGCCAATGTTGATCATTGATGGAAAAATCAATCCAAAGTTTTTAGCTGATTCTGATTCGTTAAAAATTAGAAATGGTGTAGGGATCAAAGATAATACATTGTATTTTGTGATCACACGCAATCGCGTTAATTTTTATCAGTTTGCCCAGTTTTTTAAAGAACAATTAAAGATAGACAATGCGCTGTATTTGGATGGTTCAATCTCAAGTTTATATCTTCCTAAAATTTACCGAGAAGATCGTCGATATAGTTTGGGGCCGATGATTGGGTTAATTAATTCTAAAGTTTGCAGATCATAAAAAAACCGCCAATGGGCGGTTTCATTTTACTGTACGGGATGATGGTTAATCTCGTTCAACTCTTTGCGGCTATAACCACGAGATACCAGTACTTTCTTAATCCCTTTGATGATATCTTCATCGGTCGCTTTTGCTAACGCAGAGACTAACTGCTCGTTGGTTTTACATGAACAATCATTTTCAACACAAGCAATCTGGTTCTTATGCTCGTTATTGATTTCATCTGCTGAAAACAGCTTTTGCCAAAAACTCATAGAGCCTTCACATTCAACTTAACATAGCTCGAAATATAGCCAAAATAAAATAAAATACAAGTCAACTAAAGTGATAAAAGCAGCAAATAAACTCTAAATTTTCCGATGATAACACTTGGATTTAACGAAATTATGACAGTACGAGGGGCTTGATCTTTGTTTTATATCATATTTTTATATTTAAATATGTATAAAGAATAAAGGGTTATCTAAAAACCCTTTATTCTAAAAATTACATTGCAATAATTTGTTTAAATTAATTCGAGCAATACACCTGATTCGACATGATGAGTAAATGGAAACTGATCAAACAAAGCAAAGCGAGTGATACGGTGCGTTTTACTTAAAGTTTTTAAATTGTCATACAGCGTATCAGGGTTACATGAAATATAGAGAATACGCTTAAAACCTGTCAAAAGTTTCAGGGTTTCATTGTCAATGCCTGCACGTGGTGGATCAACAAATATCGTATCAAACTCGTAGCTTTGAATATCGATATTGGCTTCTAGTAAACGTCTAAATTCACGTTCGCCTTGATAAGCCTGTGTAAATTCTTCGGCAGAGAGTCGTGCAATCTGAATATTCTCAATCTGATTTTGCTCAATATTCCACTGTGCGGCATAGACTGAACTTTTAGCCAGTTCTGTTGCCAACACTCGGCGAAAATGTAAGGACAATGGCAGGGTGAAATTGCCATTACCACAATATAGTTCTAGTAAATCCTGATTTGAGCCTTTGACGACGTCACATGCCCAGCTCAACATTTTTTGGCAAACTTGTGCATTGGGTTGGGTAAAGCTGCTTTCGATTTGTTTGTATTTAAACGTACGACCATGCACATTGAGTTGTTCAACCACATAGTCTTCGCCAATGATGACTTTTTGACCGCGGCTACGACCCATAATTTTAATATTGAGTTTTTCAGCGAGTGATTTCGCCGCAGTTTCCCATTGGTCATCTAACTTGCGGTGGTAAATCAGGGTTACCAGCATTTCACCGCTTAAGGTGGCTAAGAAATCAGCTTCAAAAATCCGTTGTGATAAAACAGGATTGGCTTTTAATTCCTGTAATAATTTAGGCATGAGTTCATTGATGCTTTTATCTGCAATTGGAAATTCATCTACCCGCACGACTTCTTTTTGTTTACCATCTTCACCGCGTTCAAACATGGCATAGAAAAGATCATCCTCGGTATGCCAGATCCGAAATTCTGCACGCATCCGAAAATATTGCTCAGGAGATTCAAATACTTCAAGTTCAGGCGCATTAAATTCTGCAAATTGCTGCGTGATCCGTTTAATTTTACTTTGAAGCTGTTGCTGGTAAGTTTGCGACATAAATAGGAAAAATAACAAGATGAGTCAAAGCGCAAATACTAGCAAAAAAACCGATGAACCGCGAGAAAACTTAGGTATAGTTCAGCGATGGATATTATTAAGTGTCTGTCAGATGTTGAATTAATCGTTGATAATCATGTGCAGAAAGTTGGCCGATATAGGTTAATTTTGTTGTATGAATTGGAAGTTGATAAGTTTGTACTGTATCAATCCACGATGGTTTGGTTAATCCAGCGAGTTGCCAGTCTTTAATTTCAACATATTTACTTTTGATGAAATCAGATTTGTTTTGGTACTGGCTACTCAGACGAAAAACAATATAGTCCGAATTTGTTTGACGAATATATAAAATAGGGCGAGTTTTGCCATCGGCTAGATCAGTAAAGCCAACATAAGCCCAATAAAGTGCTTTTGACATTAATATCCGCCATCATCTTCTAAAAAATCGTTGGTCGATTGAGTATCTGAAACTTTTACACTTGGAATATTATGGCTAAGTGCGATCAACTTTGCGGTATTTAAATCATCCTCACTGACTTGCGTGCTGACAGGTATTTTTCCTGTACGTGCGATTTCTGCATACACCATACTCAATACAGTTGCAGGAGTAAGCCCAACTTTTGACATAATATATTCAGCTGACTCAGAAATGGCTTGATCAACTGTGTACTGGATTCTTTTTTTGATAAGTACAGACATAAGCGACCTTCGTTAAAATATGAAAATTAAAGCCATTTTATGCCACAAAATGGTGTGTTGCAAATCTTAGCATTTGTTTTAGCTTACAGGTTTATATTTTTCTAAAATAGAAACGCCCCAAATGTTAAACATTTAGGGCATTTAATCGTAATTGATGATACAGGTCTGATTTATTCAGACGCAGTTATTTCGATGCAGTTACTCAGACACATTTATTCAGACATGGTCATCAAACTGGCATTACCGCCTGCGGCAGCAGTATTGACACTGATGGCGTGTTCAATCACAAGACGTTCAAGCGGAATGACTTGCTCTGAATGTTGCAGATGAGTAATGCCTACAATTGCACCTTTACGATTGGCAATTTGCGTTTGTAATGTCTGCAATTCCTCAATCGAACCATGATGAAGCACTGCATCAAAATCCCCATGCTCGACATGACCAATTTCAATCATCGACTGACGCACTGCTTTAGGTAACTGTTGTCCAAATCTTTGCAAGAATGGATGATTTTCCAATAAAGCAACCTGACTGTTGACTGCAAGAATCGCTAACATTTGATGAATCAAATCCAGTTCATTTTGCGCAAGTGCCAACACGCGTTTTCGCGGTAACATCATATAACGATTGGTTTCTCCCGTAGGGCCTTGTAAGTCAAAAGCATGACCCACATTCATCGGCACGACATTTGGAAACTTTTGCTCTGGATACTGTTGTGTCACCCATGCAAAAAATTCACGGAATAACGCCAACTGCGGCAATGGTTCAGAGATTTTCTCTGTCTTTACGCCAAATGGAATTTGTAAAGCTTTTTCAGAACAATCGGCCATTAAACGATAGAGATAAAGTGGGCCACCCGCTTTAGGACCTGTACCTGATAAACCTTCACCACCAAAAGGTTGCACACCGACCACAGCGCCTACGATGTTGCGGTTGATATATAAATTACCCACTTCTGCATGTTGCACCACCGTATTGATCGTTTCATCGATACGAGTATGCAAGCCCATAGTTAAGCCATAACCTTTGGCATTAATACGTTCAAGAAGCTGTTGTACTTCGCCGTGTTTATAAGTAATCACATGCAAAACTGGGCCAAATACTTCACGCTCAAGATCATCAAGATTTGGAAGTTCAATCAATGTCGGTGCAACAAAAGTTCCCTGATTGAATTCGACTTGTTGGGTTGCGTCATTATTTAAGATTAGCTGATGTACAGGATAGCCTTTGCTGCGCATTTTTTGGATATGCTGATCAATGGTTTGTTTTGCTTCTAAATCAATCACAGGGCCAATATCTGTTTTTAAGATAAATGGATTGCCCATGATCAATTGTTGCATCGCACCTTTGAGCATGGTGACCAGCGTTTTGGCATTGTCCTCTTGTACACATAAAATACGTAGGGCAGAGCAACGTTGACCTGCGCTGTCAAAAGCTGAGTTGACTACATCAATGACTACTTGTTCAGTCAATGCTGATGAATCAACAATCATGGCATTTTGACCGCCAGTTTCCGCAATCAGCGGAATAGGTTGACCTGTTGGTGTTAGGCGTTTAGCGACAGTTTTTTGCAAAATCTTGGCTACTTCGGTTGAACCGGTAAACATGATGCCTTGAATTCGATCATCAGCACTCAGTTTGGCACCTACAGTTTCACCACGACCGGGCAATAGCTGTAATACATCCGTCGGTATACCTGCTTCATGTAGCATTTGCACCGCTTGTGCCGCAATCAGTGGAGTTTGCTCCGCAGGCTTGGCAATCACACAGTTGCCTGAGGCTAAGGCTGCTGCGATTTGACCTGTAAAAATTGCCAGTGGGAAGTTCCACGGACTAATACACAGCACTGTACCCAAAGGCTGCATCTGAGTGGTTGGATTGAAGCTTTCAATCTGCGTGGCGTAATAACGTAGAAAATCGACCGCTTCACGGACTTCTGCAATGGCATTGGCATAGGTTTTACCTGCTTCACGGCACAGTAGAACCATCAGCGATTGCATCTGTGATTCCATCACATCCGCCGCTTTTTTAAGCGCGATTGCACGTTGACTTTTTTCAGTATTTGCCCAGCGTTGTTGCGCTTGGATCGATGAATTTAATGCAACTTCGACATGCTCAAGCGTTGCTTCCTGAACATAGCCCACAATATCTGCATGAATGGCTGGATTCAGCAACGCTTGTTGGCTGACCTCGACCTGATCAACAGATTGAGCAAGTAAGGCTTTGCTTTCCCAGACTTTATTTTCAAGCTGCTGTGCAGTTTCATTTAACGCTGCCAAAGTTGCATCATTGGCAAGATCGAAACCTTTCGAGTTTTGACGAGAATTTCCATACATATTAAGCGGTAATGGAATAGCAGGATGTTTTAAACCGACTTGACCTTCACGTGCAGCAATGTTTTGAATTTCTTTAAATGGCGATTGAATCAAATCTTCAATCTTTAAGTTTTGATCAGCAATACGATTCACGAATGAAGTATTTGCACCATTTTCCAATAAACGACGAACCAAATATGCAAGCAAAGTTTCATGATTGCCTACAGGTGCATAGATGCGACATGGAATACCGAGTTTATTGTCACTCCGAGAACCAACCACTTGTTCGTATAGGGGTTCGCCCATACCGTGTAAGCACTGAAATTCGTATTGACCCACATAGTATTTTGATGGATCTGCCAATTGATAAATGGTCGCAAGCGATTGCGCATTGTGAGTCGCAAACTGTGGGTAAATCTGTTCAGGTGCCGCCAAAAGTTTTTTGGCACAAGCAATATAAGACAAATCAGTATGGACTTTACGGGTAAAGACAGGGTAGTCATCCATTCCATCGATTTGGGCTTTCTTGATTTCGCTATCCCAATAGGCACCTTTGACCAAACGAATCATTAAACGTTTTTGGCTACGTTTGGCTAGATCAACCACATAATCGACCACGTAGAAGCAACGTTTTTGATAAGCCTGAATCACAAAGCCAATGCCTTTCCAGTTTGTGAGTTCTGGTTCAAAGCAAAGACGCTCTAATAATTCCAGTGAAATTTCCAGACGATCTGCTTCTTCGGCATCAATGTTTAAACCGATATCATATTTTTTTGCAAGCTGTGCCAACTTAAACACTTTGCCATAAAGCTCATCATGTACACGTGCAATTTGTGAACGCTGGTAACGCGGATGCAATGCTGAGAGTTTGATCGAAATACCCGGGCCATCGTAAACGCCTTTGCCATTGGATGCGCGTCCAATCGCATGAATCGCCTGCGTATAATCGTTAAAATAACGCTCAGCATCACGGTCGGTGAGGGCTGCTTCACCCAACATATCGTATGAATAACGAAAACCTTTATCTTCAAGCGATTTGGCATTAGATAAGGCTTCTTCGATAGTTTCACCTGTGACAAACTGTTCGCCCATCATCCGCATGGCAACGTCCACAGCTTTACGGATCACACCACGACCACTACGCGCAAGAATTGAGGTGAGTAAACCAGACAAGCTCCCTTGTTTCGGCGTTTCCATGAGTTTGCCTGTGAGCATTAAACCCCACGCTGCGGCATTGACAAACATCAGGCTGCTTTGACCAACATGGTCTTTCCAGTTGCCTTGATTGATTTTGTCACGAATGAGTAAGTCGCGTGTTGCGGCATCAGGAATGCGTAACAAAGCTTCAGCCAAACACATGAGGGCGATGCCTTCCTGAGAAGAAAGCGAGAATTCTTGTAATAAACCTTGAACGATACCTGCTTTGCCTGAGGTGGTCTTGCGTTCACGTAAAGCATTGGCCAAATCGAACGCCAACTCGTAAATTTTATGGTCAAGTTCATCTGAAATAGCCGCCGCTTTAAATAGCGTTTCTACAGCTTCAGGTTCAGGACGACGCCATGCAGTATTAATCTGTTCTTCTATTTCACTTTTTTCTTTAAATTCAGTGATATATCCGAAATGAGGTTTTGCTGTGTCCATATTTGGGTCGGTATCCATCATGTTCATGTCAAATTCCAATGACGATCTCACTCAAATCTTGTGAGATAGGTTTAGATAATTTATCATTGCAAAATAATTACCGAATAACTCACTATAATATGGGCATTTTTTAGTGAAATATTTTGTTTTGGGGCTTATTTATGTCGCTAGATCGTGTGGATTTAAAAATTCTTGATATTCTTCAAGAAGATGGAAAGATTTCAAATACAAAATTGGCTGAAGAAGTCAATCTTTCTGCAACGGCTGTCATGGCTCGGGTCCAAAAGCTGACCAAAGAACAATTTATCATTGGATACGAGGCGAAATTAAACGCAGAGAAGCTGCATGCCAGTTTTTTAGTCTTTGTCGAAGTTTTGCTCGATAAGACCACAGCGAACGGTTTGAATGAATTCATTGAGGCGGTGGCGGAGTATCCTGAGATTGTAGAATGTCATATGACCAGTGGTGGTTTTGATTTTCTGATGAAAGTGCGTAGTGCCAATATGGAAGAATACCGTAAGTTTGCAGGAGAGATTTTATGGCAACTTCCTGGTGTCAAGGAAACGCGGAGTTATCCTGTGATGCAAGTGGTCAAAGAAACCTCAAAAATTAAATTACCCAAGCGCAATATAAAAAAAGGGACTTCGTAAAGTCCCTGATTTTAAAAAATAAATTTTTTAGTAATTATTTTGATGCATGATACAAACGATCTGCTTCTTCAAAACGATCAGTAACTTCTTTGCCGGGTTGTTTACCTAACAGGCTTACCACGATAATGGTGATGGTTGCTAAAACGAAGCCCGGAATAATCTCGTAAATCCCTGTTGAAGCGAACAGATTTTTCCAGCCAATGACGACGACTGCACCGACGATCATGCCTGCTAAAGCACCGTTTAAAGTCATACGTTTCCAGAACAGTGATAAAATAATCAGCGGACCAAAGGCAGCGCCAAAACCAGCCCATGCATAGGCAACCAAGCCCAGTACCTTACTTTCAGGATTACTGGCTAACCAGATCGCAAAGACCGAAATGGCAAGTACCATTAAACGACCGACCCAAACCAGCTCTTTTTGCGATGCATTTTTACGCAGAAAAGATTTATAAAAATCTTCAGTCAGGGTACTTGAACAGACCAGAAGCTGACAGCTCAAGGTACTCATCACCGCAGATAAGATTCCTGCCATGATAATTCCAGCAACCCATGGATTAAATAGGATCTGGGCCAGTTCCATAAACACCAATTCTGAATTGCCGCTAACTTTGCCTGCAAGTTCTGGGTGCAATTGGAAAAATGCGATACCAAAGAAACCAGCACCTACTGCGCCACCCAGACATAAAATCATCCATGACATGCCAATACGACGTGCGGCGGGAATAGATTTAACCGAATCGGCGGCCATGAACCGCACCAAAATATGTGGCTGACCAAAATAGCCTAAGCCCCATGCAGTTGCAGAGATAATCGCAATAAAACTCACGCCAGACAGCATGTTGTATGCATGTGGACGTGCTTCATTGATCAGCTGAGAAACATGTTGTTGACCATCACCAATCGCCAGATACG
This sequence comes from Acinetobacter sp. FDAARGOS_515, assembly GCF_003938865.1. Lineage (NCBI taxonomy): Bacteria > Pseudomonadati > Pseudomonadota > Gammaproteobacteria > Moraxellales > Moraxellaceae > Acinetobacter > Acinetobacter sp. FDAARGOS_515. Next base: position 2,757,711 of record NZ_RKIX01000003.1, read on the forward strand.
CAAAGATCGGGGTGAGCATCAAGGCAAAAAACATCATGCCAGCCTGAAAGGTATCCGTCCAGCTGATGGCGAGGAAGCCGCCGATACATACATAGCTGATGGTTGCAATCGCACTGACCCATAAAGCGGTGTGATAATCCATACCAAAAATGGTTTCAAACAAACGCGCCCCAGCGACCATGCCTGAAGCACAGTAAATTGAGAAGAAAATCAAAATGATGAGGGCAGAAGAGACACGTAATAATTTTTTGGTGTCATGAAAACGATTGGTAAAATAATCTGGCAGTGTGAGCGCATTTGACTGGACTTCGGTATGCACACGTAAGCGACCCGCAACAAATAACCAGTTGAGCCAAGCACCAATAATCAAACCAATGGCGATCCAAGCTTCTGAAAGCCCAGACAAATAAATCGCGCCAGGTAAGCCCATGAGTAACCAGCCACTCATGTCTGATGCGCCAGCCGATAATGCAGTGACGAAACTACCGAGGCTTCGTCCACCTAAAATATAATCTGAAAAGTCTCTTGTGGCTCTGTAAGCGTAGAGACCAATACAGACCATTGCCACGATGTAGAATATAAACGTGATAATGGTTGGATTGATAGAATTCATGTGTGGGACCTATATCCATATGTGCATTTACGCGAGTAATCAACCAGTCCAAACAAAAAATTTGGTTGCCTAAAAATAAGGCGTTGATTCAAACACGGATGCCAAAATAATAACTGTTAATTTTAAGTATATTTTATGTAATTTTGTGTAAAAATATCTTGTGCAAAAATATTATTTAATATCTTTTATATTTCAATTAATTAGAAATTTTATCTTGATTCTGTTTTTAGAATAGATGATCAAATAAGCAAAAGTGGAATATATTTTAAGCAAAATGCTGATTGAATGATCAATCTTGTAACTTTATTGTGATGCAAAAATAGACGAATGAATCATTTAAAAGTAAAAATGGCCTGTAATTTTCAATCAAATCTAAAAATTAATCCTGCTTGAGTTGTTCAAAAAGTTGTTTCATCCCTTCAGATGCAGTTTTTTTAATTAAATGATATTGGGAAGGTACTCTTGAGTAATCCGCTTGTGGATCGATATAAAAAGCGTCGCAGTGAGTTGGAATTTCATGGATCAGTCCTGCAACGGGATAAACAGTTAAAGTTGAACCGATCACAATAAAAATATCGGCATTTTGTAACAGTTGAATTGCTTCATTATAAGCAGGAACCGCTTCACCAAACCAGACCACGTGCGGACGAAGCGGATAACCTTCAGGACATTGATGACGTTCTAAATCCAGTTGCCAACCTTCTATGGGATAAAAGTCTTGAGTAAATTGTGCGGTTGGCCCAGAACTTTTGGCTAAACGAATATTACCATGTAAATGTAGAACTTGGCTTGAGCCTGCACGTTCATGTAAATCGTCAATATTTTGTGTAATGATCTGAACGTTATAATCTTGCTCAAGCTTGGCAATATATTGATGAGCAATATTGGGTTCGGCATTAATGATTGTTTTTCGCCGTTCATTATAAAAGCGTTGAACGATTTCAGGATGACGTTGCCATGCTTCGGGCGTTGCAACATCTTCGATTCGATAATTTTCCCAGAGTCCATTGCTGTCACGAAAAGTGCTAATGCCACTTTCTGCGCTCATGCCTGCACCAGAGAAAACCACTAATTTTTTCATTTTGCTTCGCCGCATCTTATTTACTTCACTATATAAAGGTATAAGCAAATGAATCGATCGACAAGTCACAAGATGATATACCGAAAAAAATCCGCCACTTTTGGCGGATATTTAAAATGATCAAATTACTTACTTGTCATGATGTAAGTATTCAGGTTCTTTTGGCAGCCTAAAACTACACAAGAAACAGATAATCAACATCACAATCACATAAATGAAGAACTCATTTTCAACGCCAGCCTGTTTAAATTGTAATGCAACCGCAGGGGCTGAACCGCCAAAGATTGCATTGGCCACTGCATAAGAGAAACCAACACCCAATGCACGAACATGCGGCGGGAACATTTCAGCCTTAATCAAGCCACTGATCGAGGTGTAGAAACTGAGGAACATCATCAAGAAGATGAGCAGTAAAGTCACGATCACAGGGGAGTAACTAAAGTGTCGCATGGCAATGACCATCACGGGATAGATCAAAATTGCACTGCCTGCACTAAAAGCCAACATTGATGCACGGCGACCAATTCGGTCTGAGATTGCTCCAAATAAAGGTTGTGCAATCATGTAAACAAACAGGGCACAGGTCATCATGTAGCCAACGGTCTTACCGTCAATGCCTAAGCTGGTAATGTAGGTTTTTGAATAAACAGTAAGGACGTAAAAAGTCAATGAACCTGCTGAGGTATAACCCACGACCAATAAGAACGTTGCCCAATGCTTTTTGAACAGTTCACGTAAAGAACCTGATTCTTTCTTTTCACTGTCTTCGTGGGAAAGCGTTTCTTCGAGTTTACTTCGAGCTAATAACGAAATAATGGCGGCAATACCACCGATCACAAAAGGAATACGCCAGCCACCATCCATGAGTTGTTGCTCGCTCATAAAGGCCAGTAAAATGACACCTACCAAGCTCGCTAATAATTGACCACCTGAAAGCGTCACATATTGGAAAGAAGCATAAAAGCCACGGTGACCTTTGAGTGCAATTTCACTCATGTAGGTTGCAACAGCACCATATTCACCACCCACCGATAAACCTTGTAAGAGTCGAACCATGAGTAATAGAAATGGTGCAACCATACCGACTTGTTCATAAGTGGGTAATAATGCAAAAAGAAAGGAACTGACAGCCATTAAAGCAATCGAAATTACCATCGACTGTTTTCGACCATGTTTATCTGCAATCCGTCCAAATAACCAACTACCAATGGGGCGCATAAAGAAACTTGCTGCGAATACACCCCACACATAAATTCCCTGTGCAGTGGAGTTCATATCTGGCGCTGTTAATGCATGCTGAAAATACATCGCAAAAACTGCATAGATATAAAAATCGAACCATTCAACTAAATTACCAGAGGAAGCACCTACAATCCCTAGTACACGTTTTTTCTTCTCTTCTTTGGTATAAACGACTTCGCTCATATAAATATCCTATGTCCATTTATTCCTAATCATTTGCTTTGTTGCCAAAGCTTTTGCCCTTAATAAAACTAAAAAATATAAACGACGATTTAGGATACTCCTGTTGCAAAGCTTGGTTCTATAGTAATAAATTACAATTTATCCGGTGATCTAAAAAATATGGTAATATTCATAAAAATAAACTCTATAAAACAATAAATTGAGTTGTTTGTAATGCTTTAGTTGAATCGATCATTATTTGAATAATAAAGCATCATGTTGTCTGCTTAAATTAATGCTCACCTTGTCATGATCAATCGTTTGAGTGATTTTAATCAGGGTTGCTCAAGCTGCTTTATGAAAGATTTGAAGCTAAGTGTTCTTTATAAAGCTTCGAGCCGATTTAGAAAATTACGAATTTCTTGACTAAACTTTTTGGGTTCTGTGAGTAAAGGCGTATGACCTGAACGTTTAAAATAAATAGGTTGGGACTTTTTAACGCTTTTGGCAATAATGGTTTGACCTGTTACAGGATATAAAGATGAATTTTTACCAATAAAAAAGGTGGTTGGACATTCAAGTTGAGCAATTGCTTGACGATAATCTTCTTGATGATTCAAGTAATTTTTTACATACCAGTGTAAGTAGTCAATCCGCTGGATAGGGAGCAGATATTTTTGCAAGGGCGGTTTGTTTAATGCGAGTTTAAAGACCATTGGGCTATATTTATTGCTGCTTTGTAGTTCAATAAATTCTGACCACAGTTGTACCAATTGCTGTCGTTGTAAAAAAGGTAAGTCATTTAAATCAAGCACATTCGGGTATTGATTCAATAAATCATCAAGTGCAGTCAGCAAAAATTTAAAATCTTGATGTTTTTCACCAAAAAGACCAAATTGCCATGATTCGTCGACTGTAATTTTGGGTGTCTGATCGATGTGTAAATATGCTTTTAGCTGCTGTGCCAGATTGCCATGTTGCATACCATGCATTGCTGTGGTCGCACCCATTGAGTAGCCGATTAGAATAAATTGCTGAAGATTTAATTGTTGTATTAATGTCTCAACATCTCGCCAATGACTAGAAATAGCATCTAATTCTTGGGGAATCGCACAGTTTTTAGAGCGACCAAAACCGCGCCAATCTGGAATAATAAACTCGTATTTATTTAAGTTTGTGAAAATAAAAGGAAGCCATTGCCAACTGACCATACCGAGTCCTGATAAAACGACAACAGGTTCTCCACGTCCAATACGGCGTACAAATAACTGTTCCTGATCAGGCATGGTATGAAAAGGCATGTTTTATTCCTCGTATCAAAATAATTTAACTGTTCTCAAATTGTTGAAGCTGTGGAATAACATCCTCCAACCAGTCAATCCAGCCTTTTTCCAAGTTTATCCCAAGTTCGAGTATTTTTTTATGAATAAATAAGACTCGGTCTTGTTCCTTCTGATCCTTAAAGTCTTTTTCATACATATTTTGGTAAATTTCAAGTTTATTTTTATGTAAGAATAGATGACGTTCCAGTTCTAGCAGAATTTGATTTCCGCCTAATTGTGCTTCGGCACGAAGTCGAACCATCAGATCTTCACGTAGTTGGGCAGGCTCACTTTTTTGAATCAACCAATCTGCCAGTTCAACTCGTCCAGGCTGTTCAACCTGATAGGTTTTTTTACGGCTATGTTCACTTTCTTCTTCAATGGTCGAAATCCAGCCTTTTCCCAACATATTATTGAGTTCACGATAAATTTGTTGATGACTCGCATTCCAGAAAAAACCCATGGAACGGTCAAAACGACGTGCCAATTCAAAACCTGTACTTGGTTTTTCCAGTAAGCTGGTGAGTAAAACGTGCGACAGTGACATGGCAATCCATAACATTTTGTGACTGATAGGATTATGCAATATGTTGCATAAAAAATAAAATTTGATTATAAGTTTATGCAACAAATTGCATAAAGCAAGCCAGAATAGCAAGCGAAGGAGTTTTTATGTCGTCATATCCGCATTTATTAGCCCCATTGGATTTGGGTTTTACCACTTTAAAAAATCGTGTCTTAATGGGTTCCATGCATGTGGGCTTAGAAGAAGTGCCAGGTGGATATGAACGCATGGCTGCATTTTATGCAGAACGCGCCAAAGGCGAAGTTGGCTTGATTGTGACGGGCGGTATTTCACCTAATGATGACGGTGTGACTTTTGCGGGTGGTTCTAAGCTAGATAGCATTGAAGAGGCTGAACATCATAAAGTCATTACACAGGCGGTACATGACGCAGGTGGTAAAATCGCTATGCAAATTTTACATACAGGTCGTTATTCTTATCAGCCTGAAAATGTTGCGCCTTCAGCCATGCAGGCTCCAATCAATCCGGTTAAACCGAAAGCTTTGAGTTCTGCTGAAGTAGAACAAACGATTTTTGATTTTGTGAACTGCGCCAAACTTGCTCAATATGCAGGCTATGACGGTGTTGAAATCATGGGGTCAGAAGGTTATCTCATCAATGAATTTATTGCGCAACGTACTAATCACCGTGATGATGAATGGGGCGGAAGCTATGAAAATCGTATTCGTTTTCCGATCGAAATCGTAAAACGTACTCGCGCGGAAGTGGGTGAAAACTTTATCATTATTTACCGTTTATCAATGTTAGATTTGGTTGAAGGCGGTTCAACGCTTGAAGAAGTGATTCAACTTGCCAAAGAAATCGAGAAAGCAGGTGCAACGATTATTAATACGGGTATTGGCTGGCACGAAGCACGTATTCCAACCATTGCGACCAAAGTTCCTCGTGCTGCATTTACATGGGTGACAGAAAAATTAAAAGGTGTGGTTAAAGTTCCGCTTATTACTTCAAACCGTATCAATACCCCTGAAATGGCAGAGCATGTCTTGGCTCAAGGTCATGCAGATATGATTTCAATGGCGCGTCCAATGCTGGCTGACTCTGAATTTGTGTTAAAAGCAAAAGAAGGGCGTAGTGATGAAATTAATACTTGTATTGGGTGTAATCAGGCCTGTCTGGATCATATTTTTTCTATGCGTACAGCAACTTGCTTGGTCAATCCACGCGCTTGCTATGAAACAGAGCTGATTTTTAAAGAAGCATCAGCCAAAAAACAAATCGCTGTGATTGGTGCAGGTCCAGCAGGTTTGAGTTTTGCTGTTTATGCCGCCAGTCGTGGACATCAGGTTAAAGTTTTTGAAGCCAGTCATCAAATTGGTGGACAATTTAACATTGCTAAAACCATTCCTGGTAAAGAAGAGTTTTACGAAACCTTGCGTTATTTTAAGCGTCAAATTGAACTTCAACCCAATATTCAACTGGTATTAAATCATACTGCGACGTTTGATGAACTGGTCAATTCGCAATTTGATGACATCGTGGTTGCAACTGGGGTAACACCGCGTCAACTCCAAATTGATGGAATCGATCATCCTAAAGTATTGAGTTATATCCAAGTGTTACGTGAGAGAGTGCCTGTAGGGCAACGTGTTGCCATTATAGGAGCTGGTGGTATTGGTTTTGATACTGCTGAATATCTGACACAACATGGCGAAAGTGCCAGTGTGAATCCTGAAAAATTCTATGATGAATGGGGAATCGACACCACTTATGCGCACGTGGGTGGTTTAAAACAACCCGAGTTAGAGCCATCTGAACGCGAAGTTTTTTTATTACAGCGTAAAGATTCTTCTGTGGGTGCAAATTTAGGTAAAACTACAGGCTGGATTCATCGTACAGGTTTAAAACATCGCAATGTCAAAATGATTGCAGGTGCGCATTATCAGAAAATAGACGATGAAGGTTTACACATTTTGGTCGGTGACAAAGCAATGACTTTGGCTGTAGATCATGTGGTGATTTGTGCAGGACAGGAATCTTATACCGCCATGTATGATGCATTGCATCAAAGTGGCAAAACTGTACATCTCATTGGTGGTGCCAAAGAGGCGGGTGAGCTAGATGCTAAACGTGCAATTCGTCAAGGTGCTGAGTTAGCTGCGAAGCTGTAAATGGATCATAAAGAGTATTTTTCAAAAATGCTCTTTACTTTTTTAAGTGACAAGGAAAATGCAATGACAATTGAAACTACAAAACAAACTTTGGAAAAATGGCATCACATGGTCAAGTCAGGTGATTTATCAGATTTAAATGATCTATTGGCTGAAGATGTCGTGTTTCGTTCACCTGTTGCTTATCAGCCTTACGAAGGGCAACAAGTGGTTTATTTTATTTTGACCAATGTGATTCAGGTTTTTGAAGATTTTACTTATCACCGTGAGTTTTATACTGAAGATGGTTTAAATGTTGTACTTGAGTTTAGTGCCAATGTCAGTGGAAAATCATTAAAAGGCATTGATATGATTCGCTTTAATGAACAAGGTCAAATCGTTGATTTTGAAGTGATGATTCGTCCAAAAAGTGGTTTGACCGCTTTGGCGGAAAAAATGGGTGAACGATTTGCCAAGTATCAAGCCAGTTAAAGAATGAAATAGCCTAAGCAACTTTTAAACGATCTAATATCAATATCGCTTAAGAGTTGTAAGGCAATACCATCATTGACCACACAGTATTGAGTTCATTGGGGTGAGAAAATTTAAGCAATATGGTTAAGGTTGTACAGTACTGCGACAACTATTTCACTCATTGACAAAGGTGTTATCGAATATGGGTCTATCGATTTTAAACAGAATCAAAATTTTGGGTTCAGAATTATTTGACTCGGTTGTTGGCGCTGAACAACCTAAAATCTATTATGACCCGAATGGAACGATTAAGGATGTTTTAGGAAGGCTTCCTCAACTAAAGCAAAAATATCGACCTACGCCGTGGTTGAGTAACAACCATGTTCATTTACTTTATTTTGATCTCATTAAAAAGAAAACCATAAAGTTAAATTATGATCGGATTGATCAACTCACGATGCAAGATGGCGGCATTACCGCAATTGCTTGGTACGGTTATGATCTTCCACCTGAAACCCCAACCATAGTGATCATGCATACCATTACAGGAACACCTGAAAGCATGCGCGAATTGGTCAAAGATTTGCACGAATATACAGGCTGGCGAATAGCACTATGTTTACGACGTGGTCACGCCGGTTTAGCTATGCCTGTGCCGCAGATTTCATTGTTTGGATCAACCCCTGATTTGAAAGAGCAACTGTTGCATATCCAACGTTTATTTCCAGACTCAAACTTATACGCCGTGGGATCTTCCGCAGGGACAGGGCTTTTGGTGCGTTATCTGGGTGAGCAAGGTTTAAATACGCCATTTAAGGCGGCATTTGCCATGTGTCCGGGTTATAACACTGAAATTGGCTTTAAAAATGTTCATCCTTTTTACAGCAAGATAATGACCAAAAAATTATTTAAATATTTTATTGATCCTTATCAACAGACATGGAGTCAAACGGCTTCACTCAAAAAGGTGTTGGCAACCACGAATCTTGAAGAATTCGAAAAAGAGTATTTTGAAATGGCAGGCTTTGAGGATTATCAGAGCTATTGTCAGGCCATCAATCCAATTTATGTATTTGAAAATGTGAAAATCCCATTGATCATTTTAAATGCAGAAGATGATCCTGTGTGTTCAATTAAAAATTTAGAACCCTATAAAGATGTCATTCAGAAAATGGACAATATTGCCGTCATTACTACCAAAAAAGGCAGTCATTGTGGTTTTTATGAGGGATTGGGTACGCGATCTTGGGCGGCACGACTCATGGCAGATTTTTTGAAAAACTATTAGATTCAATATTGTTTATAGATTGAGCACAATAAAAAAGCAGATAAGTCATCCTTATCTGCTTTTTATGCGGCATTAAAACTTAGTTTTTTAATGCAGGTGTAGCTGCTGCAATTGCTGCTGCAACTGCATCATCTTCACTTTGAGAGCTATTATTGCTGCTTGATTTAGTTGAAGCTGTTTGCTCAGTGGTTGGTTTGACTGATTCGGTTTTCACTTGTTCTTTTTTTGCAGGTTCTGATTGTGGATATTCATAACGATGATCAGCTGAATCATTTGTAGTAGATGGTGATGAAACTTCACGGCGCACTTCTGTGGTCGTATTTGGTGTTTCTTCACGTTCTACTTGAACCTGAGTTGGAATGTCTTGTTGAGTTTCTGCACTATCAAGCGATTTAAACTCAGTAGGTTGTTGCTCCTGAGTAGTGGTCTCCACTTGTTCTTGCTCTTCTTCTTTAGGTGGTTCTTTTTTAACACATGCAGTTAAAAGGAGACCTGTCGCAATCGCGCCACAAATTAAAAGTTTCTTATTCATACTTGCACAAATCTATGCTTAATCGAGGTGGAGTCATTATAACAGCAAATATAAGATTGAAAATCCTAGTCATGCCACCTAATTTTTTATCGAAAATGCTGATAGAATAGCCAATTGTTTATTGTTCTATGAATTGCGGCGGATTGACTTTGCTTTATAGGTACAGAGTAAAGTAAAATTGCCCAACATTGTAGGCCGATTTAGGCTCGATTGTACGAGAAACTCAATGACCCATTTTATTTTCGTGACTGGTGGTGTGGTTTCATCACTAGGTAAAGGTATTTCAGCTGCTTCAGTTGCTGCACTTTTAGAAGCCCGTGGTTTAAAAGTGACCATGGTAAAAATGGATCCATACATTAATGTCGATCCGGGAACAATGAGTCCCTTCCAGCATGGTGAAGTTTTTGTCACAGAGGATGGTGCCGAAACTGACCTAGATTTGGGTTATTACGAACGTTTCCTACGTCGTGCGAAAATGACCAAATTGAACAATTTTACCAGTGGCCGAGTTTACCAAGATGTTTTAAATAAAGAACGTCGTGGTGATTATCTTGGTGGTACGGTACAAGTGATTCCACATATTACCGACAATATTAAAGAGCGCGTATTAGCCGCAGGTGAAGGCTATGACGTCGCCATTGTTGAAATTGGCGGTACTGTGGGTGATATCGAATCACTTCCTTTTATGGAATCTGTACGTCAGTTGATGGTTGAGCTGGGTCATAAGCGCACGATGTTGATGCATTTGACATTGCTTCCTTATATTAAATCTGCTGCTGAACTTAAGACCAAGCCAACACAGCATTCTGTAAAAGAGTTGTTGTCTATTGGTATTCAACCAGATATTTTGATCTGTCGTACTGAACACGATGTCGACGCCGACACCAAACGTAAAATCGCACTGTTTACTAATGTTGAAGCACGTGCAGTTGTCGTATGTAAAGATGCAAAAACCATTTACCAGATTCCACGTGATTTCTATGAGCAAAATGTTGACGATTTAATCTGTGAACGTTTTGGTTTTAATGAATTACCTGAAGCAGATCTGACGGATTGGGATCAGGTGTGTGAAGCATTATTTAACCCTGAATACACGGTTCGTGTAGCAATGGTGGGTAAATATGTTGAGCTTCCAGATGCTTATAAATCGGTCAATGAAGCTTTATTGCATGCGGGTATTCAAAATCGTGTCAAAGTTCAGATTGACTATGTTGATGCTGAAAAATTTGAAGATTTAGACACGTCTGTATTGGACAGCGCTGATGCAATATTAGTTCCTGGTGGTTTTGGTGAGCGTGGAACTGAAGGCAAAATGAAAGCCATTCAATATGCACGTGAAAAACAAGTTCCATTTTTAGGGATTTGTTTGGGTATGCAACTTGCAGTGGTGGAATATGCCCGCCATGTAGCAGGTATGGCCGATGCAACTTCAACTGAGTTTAATCGCACCACTAAATTCCCAGTGATTGGTTTGATTACCGAGTGGTTAGATGAACGTGGTGAATTACAGCAACGTAGTCTTGAGTCGGATTTGGGTGGAACGATGCGTTTAGGCGCACAAAAATCCGAGTTGGTCGAAGGCACCAAAACACGTGAAGTGTATGGTAAAGCTGAAATTACTGAACGTCATCGCCATCGTTATGAAATGAATAACCGTTTCATTGAGCCACTTGAAAAAGCAGGTATGAAGATTTCGGGTTATTCAACCGCACAACATTTGGTAGAAACAGTGGAAATTCCTGAACATCCTTGGTTTATTGCTGTACAATTCCATCCGGAGTTTACAAGTTCACCTCGCGATGGACATCCATTATTTGCAAGCTTTATTGATGCTGCGAAAAAACAGTATCAAAAGAGCAAGTAATCGACGCATGAACTAGGAAGTTTAAATGTCACAATTAAAACCACAAGAAATTGTACGTTTAGGCGATATACAAATGGCAAATCATTTGCCATTTGTATTATTCGGCGGTATGAACGTATTAGAATCAAAAGACTTAGCCTTTGAAATTGCAGAAACCTATATCGATATCTGCAAACGTCTTGATATTCCTTATGTATTTAAAGCCAGCTTTGATAAAGCCAATCGTTCTAGCCTGCATTCATTTCGTGGTCCAGGGCTAGAGAAAGGTATTGAATGGTTAGGTGAAATTAAAAAACAGTTTAATGTGCCGATTATTACCGATGTGCATGAACCATATCAGGCTGCACCAGTTGCTGAAGTTGCTGATATTATCCAGTTGCCTGCATTTTTAAGTCGTCAAACTGATCTGGTTGAAGCGATGGCAAAAACTCAAGCCATTATTAATATTAAAAAAGCCCAGTTTCTTGCCCCACATGAAATGCGTCATATTTTGCATAAATGTCTTGAAGCAGGAAATGACAAGCTGATTTTGTGTGAACGTGGTTCAGCATTTGGTTATAACAATCTGGTTGTCGATATGTTGGGCTTTGACATCATGAAAGAGATGAATGTCCCTGTGTTTTTCGATGTCACCCACGCTTTGCAAACCCCAGGTGGTCGTTCTGATTCTGCGGGTGGTCGTCGTGCACAAATCACGACTTTAGCACGTGCAGGCATGGCAACAGGTTTGGCTGGTTTGTTTTTGGAAGCGCATCCTGATCCAGACGTTGCCAAATGTGATGGACCATCAGCTTTACGTTTATCGCAACTAGAGCCATTTTTAGCACAAATTAAAGAATTGGATACCTTAGTAAAAGGTTTCAAAAAATTAGACACCCACTAAGTTTTTTACATGTAGATCGATTGATGACAATCATATTTTTATTGTCGTTTAAGCTGTAAATCACTTATTTCATATTCATTTAACCGAGGAATTGTTCATGAGCCAAATCGTTGACATTCGTGCACGTGAAATTTTGGACTCTCGTGGTAACCCAACCATCGAGGCTGATGTCATTTTAGAATCTGGCGTTGTTGGCCGTGCATGTGCACCATCTGGTGCTTCAACTGGTTCTCGTGAAGCTTTAGAACTACGTGACGGTGATAAAGCACGTTATTTAGGCAAAGGCGTTAAAACTGCGGTGAATAACGTAAATACGATTATCCGTGACGCTTTAGTGGGTAAATCAGTATTTGAACAAAAAGACATCGATAACACGATGATCACGCTTGATGGTACTGAAAACAAAGAAAAATTAGGCGCTAACGCAACTTTAGCAGTTTCTTTGGCTGCTGCACGCGCGGCTGCTACTGAAAAGAAAATTCCTCTTTTCCAATATATCGCAGATTTACGTGGTCAAACTACTTTGACTATGCCTGTACCAATGATGAACATCATCAATGGTGGTTCACATGCAGACAACAACGTTGATATTCAAGAGTTTATGATTGAGCCAGTGGGTTTCACTTCATTTGCTGAAGCATTACGTGCGGGTGCTGAAATCTTTCATTCCTTAAAATCAGTTTTAAACAAAAAAGGTTTAAACACTGCTGTAGGTGATGAAGGTGGTTTTGCTCCGAACTTGCGTTCAAATGAAGAAGCCATCACGGTGATTCTTGAAGCAATTGGTCAAACGGGTTACAAAGCAGGTTCTGACATTATGCTTGCACTTGACTGTGCATCGTCTGAATTCTACAAAAATGGTCAATATATTCTTGCAGGGGAAGGCAATAAAGCATTCACAAGCAACCAGTTCTCTGACTATTTAGCAGGTCTTGTAAATCAATATCCAATTATCTCGATCGAAGATGGTTTAGATGAATCTGACTGGGAAGGTTGGAGCTATTTAACTTCGATTTTGGGTGATAAAATCCAATTGGTGGGTGACGATTTATTCGTTACAAATCCAAAGATTTTACAACGTGGTATTGATGAGAAAGTGGGTAATTCAATCCTGATCAAATATAACCAAATTGGTACTTTGACTGAAACTTTAGATGCGATCTATCTTGCTAAAGCGAATGGCTATAGCACCGTGATTTCACATCGTTCTGGTGAAACAGAAGATTCAACCATTGCTGATTTGGCAGTGGGTACCGCAGCTGGTCAAATCAAGACTGGTTCACTTTGCCGTTCTGACCGTGTAGCAAAATATAACCAATTACTTCGTATTGAAGAATTGACTCATGCTGCATATCGCGGTAAAGCTGAGTTCAAGGGTTTAAACTAATCTTTGGATGCTATGTTAGAAGTATTTAAATCGACTTCGAGCAAATTGATACTGTTACTCGCCATCGTTTTGGTGGCGTGTTTTCAGTACAGTTTCTGGTGGGGAGAAGGTGGTTACTTTGCTCACCAAACTTTACGTCAGCAAATTACACAACAAGCTGAAATAAACGAAGAATTGAAAGAAAGAAACCGTATTTTAGCGGCAGAAGTGTTTGATCTTAAAAATGGTAGTGAAGCCATTGAGGAACATGCGCGTTTGGATTTAGGTCTGATTAAGCCTCGTGAGACTTTTGTACAAATGAGTACCATCAGTACCCATTACAAACCGATTTATATTGATCCAAATGCCAAAGTCGACATGGAAACCAATGAAACCCCACCAAGTCCAGATGTCCCAGATTAAATTGTGGGCAGTGATTCCTGCTGCGGGTTCAGGAAGTCGTTTTTCTAAAACTGAGCTTAAACAATATCAAACGATTCAAGATCAAACGGTACTTGAGCATACGATTGATCGACTGAATGCATTACCTTTACAAGGCTATGTATTGGCGATTGGTGCACAAGATACGGTGGCTAAAAATTTAAATTTCGCTGCATCTGAAAAAGCACATTTTTGTCTGGGCGGTGCTGAGCGTGTGCATTCCGTTTTAAATGCTTTGCGTTATTTGGCTCAGATTGCATCGGATGATGATTATGTCTTGGTGCATGATGCTGCACGTCCATGTGTAAGTGCTGAAAATTTAAAAGAATTGGCAGATTACTGTGTTGAGCGTGATACTGCTGCTATCTTGGCAATTCCTGTACGTGACACTTTAAAGTTTGTGAGTGATCAACATATTCAAAACACGGTGAGTCGTGATCATTTATGGCAAGCCCAAACACCACAAATGGCGAAACTGGGTGTGCTTCGTGATGCCATTGAAAAAGCATTAAATGGTGGCATCAATATCACAGATGAAGCCAGTGCACTTGAGCATGCAGGTATTTCAGTCGATGTGGTACAAGGACGCTCAGATAATATCAAAATCACTTATACAGATGATTTAGAACTAGCACGTTTGATACTGGCATCACAACACGTCTTGTAAGCTATCTAAATAAGAAACTGAATTGTAATCATGATTGACAAGCGTTCACACAACACGGCTTGTCATCTGCTTTATTCAGAATTAATTTAAAAATATTCTATATTTAAACTTTAACCATTTTATTGCCTTTTACTTATTAAAATATAGAACAACTGATTCCATTCAATTGATAAAAAAGCAGGCCTTGTATGCATATTATCGTGTTAGGTGCAGGCGTTATTGGAACTACTTCCGCATATTATTTGAAACAGGCAGGGCATGAAGTCACCGTGATTGACCGACAGCCGGGCGTAGCTTTGGAAACCAGCTTTGCCAATGCAGGACAAATTTCACCAGGATATGCCTCACCGTGGGCTGCGCCGGGTGTGCCACTAAAAGCATTTAAATGGATGTTTCAGCATCATGCACCATTAACGATTAAAATCACAGGGGATATGTACCAGTATCACTGGATGGTACGGATGCTGGCGGAGTGTAATATCCATCGTTATCAAATTAATAAAGAACGCATGGTCAGAATTTCAGAATATAGCCGTGACTGTTTGGATGAGTTACGTCATGAAACAGGCATCCATTTTGATGAGCGCCAGTTGGGAACATTACAACTCTTTAGAAAACAACAGCAATTAGATTCGGCCGAAAAAGATACTCAAGTCCTGAAAGAAGAAGGTGTACCTTATCAATTGTTGGATAAACTGGGCGTGATTCAGGCTGAGCCTGCATTAGCCAAAGCAACCGTTGATTTTGTTGGTGGGTTGCGTTTACCTAATGATCAAACAGGTGATTGTCAAAAATTCACTGTAGAGCTGGCAGAACTTGCGCAAAAGCAAGGCGTACAGTTTTTGTTTAACCACAGCATAGATTATCTTGAAAAAGACGCTGATCAAATTAGTGCAGTTGTTTTGCAAAATGGTCAAAGAATCAAAGGCGATGCCTATGTGATGGCTCTCGGAAGTTATAGTCATGAAATGCTAAAACAGATTGGGATTTTTGCGCCTGTTTATCCACTTAAAGGCTATTCGATTACCACGCCCATCATTGATGCAGCTATGTCTCCAGTCTCGACCATTTTAGATGAGAGTTATAAAATCGCTTTAACCCGTTTTGACGATCGTATTCGCGTAGGTGGTATGGCAGAAATTAATGGTTTTGATCGTTCTTTGGATACTTCGCGTGAAGATACGCTCAAGATGGTTTTACATCAATTATTTCCGTATGCCAGTGATTTGGATCAGGCAAGTTTCTGGACAGGACTGCGACCTGCAACACCAGATGGCACACCCATTGTAGGCAAAACTAAATATTCCAATTTATTTACAAATACTGGGCACGGTACACTTGGCTGGACGATGTCTTGCGGTTCTGCCAAACTTTTAGCCGATTTGATCTCAAATCGAACGCCACAGATTCAGGCAGATGATTTAAGTATTGAACGTTATGAAAAACTTGCGCATATTTAGATCCTTTAAATTTTGGTCAGACAATCAAAAGTTCAAATCTTGATCTTGAGCTTTATGATCAATTTGGACCCGAGTTTTTACAACGTTAATCCAGCATCCATTTCATAAACTCGCGCTGATTTGGGGAAAAAAGCATGCGTGACTGTGTGATTCATCTAGCTAAAATAAGTTTTGTCATAGTGACAATGATAAGTTCAAGCTGTCAGTTGGTTCAATTACGTGAAAATCAACTGAGTCAGTCTTTAGATGATAAGATGACGAGTATATTAACTAGTCAGCATTTAAGTTCGGCAACGGCGAACATTATTTACTTGACGAATTTTAATCAAAAAAAATGTTTGGCGGAATTTGATCAGTGCTTAAAAGCAGTCGAGGGCATTCACTCGAATGATAAAGATGCCTACCATGCGGCGTTAAGTGAGCTTTATTTAGCAAAAGCGCTTGAATTAGAGTCGCAATGTCAGCTGACAAAAGCATCTCAATGTAGTGATCAAGAATTGCGCTATCTTGATCAAAGTTTAAGGCATAGCTATCATTATTTATTTGCATCTACAAACACACCTTCACATCGTGCTTTTGATTATCGTCAGAATCAGGTTCGTATTTTTTACAATGTTGCACTTTCAAGATTATTGTCTCGATATTCTGAGCTTCATCCACAAAGCTATATTCCTGATAGCATTTCGATTGCAGGTCACCAATACAAAATTGATACCTCACAGTTTCCACATCTAAAAGATCATCGTATTGCGAAACTAAAATCTAGCTATAATATGAATTTTTCAGGTTTTCATACCGTAAACCGTACAGATGGTTTAGGTGCGGAATTTGTGATTGAATTTGCAGAACATTATAAAAATAACGGTTTTATTTTAGATCCAGTTTCGTTTTATCAAAACTCACTTTCTCCTAATATTCATGCTCCCAAAGTATTGCCATTGAGCGCTTTGATGGTGCCTGAAGATGAACGTATTGCTTACGATACTCAAAATACTAACTTTAAAATTCGCTTGATCGATCCTTATCTCTATCATCAAGTAGAGGTGAATCAGGCAGATTATACGTTAACAGCAAATTATTCTGCGCCATTTGGCTATTGGCTCGCGCAAAATCATTTGGGTAAAGCAGGTTATTGGACATTACTTAATAAAGAAAATGACTTGTTAATGCCACATTTATATATGCTGGAACCATACAATCCAAATAAAAAAGTGATTGTTTTTATTCATGGTTTAGCCAGCAGTCCAGAGGCTTGGGTTTCTTTAACCAATGATATTATGGGCGATCAGGAGCTTCGTGATCACTATCAAGTCTGGCAGATTTTTTATTCAACCAATATGCCGATTTTTGAAAGTCGCTATCAAATTTATACCTTATTGACACAAGCCTTTCAAAATATTGAGATAAATAATCCTCCTGTACAACATGCTGTGCTGATCGGGCACAGTATGGGCGGCGTGATCAGTCGATTATTGGTGAGTAATCAAGATATTTCGGATGCCGCGATTGCCAAAATGTCCAAATCACAATCTGCTATGTTGAATCAGCATCCAGTGATTCGTGAGCGATTTGTCTTTAAAGCAATTCCAAACTTTTCTCGTGCGATTTTTATTGCGGCTCCACATCGTGGAACAAATTATGCAGATCGTTGGTTCACCCGTTTAGCACGGAATATCATCAAAATTCCCAACGAATTTTTTGAAAATGTACAATCGGATTCTTTACTGGATAAAACCAAAACAGTACGGCATCGAGGCTTAATTGAAAATGGAGCAAGTAATCTCAGTGAAAATTCAGATTTTATGCTTCTCACTCAAAATGTAATGCCTGCACAGTCAGTCAAGTATCATTCTATTATGGGTAATGTAGCGCATTCAGAATTACCTTCATTTATGAATGACGGCATCGTGCCGTATCGCAGTTCACATCTAGAAGGTGCTAGCTCAGAAAAAATTATTCGCGGTGATCATTATGTACAAATGACCACTTCTGCAATCAATGAAATGCGACGGATTTTATTACTGCATTTAGAGCAAGACTAAATTTTAAATATATGCAAGTGCTCGTTGAAAGGTTGCATCATCGATACACTTTTGACTAAATTGTTTAATCAATGACTGATCCACCGTTGAATCATTCACTGGATGATTCCATTTGTACATTTGTTCAAAAAGCCAGACAAAGTGTTCAATATTAGGTGAAGCTGAGCTTTCTACAAAATGTCGAATAATGGATTCAATGGCATAATACTGATGGACATGAACCTGTGGTGAACATTCAAAACGGATAATATTAAATTCGTTTAACATCTGCCAAACGGGTTCAAAATTTTCTAAAGTTTCCAACTCTTTTTGTGCTTTAATCACGGCGGCAGTCAGTGCTGTTAAGCTATTTGGATATTTAAGTGCCCATTCTTCAGTCACGGCTAAAACTTTATCAGCAATAGCAGGAATAATGTCGCGACTTGATGCGACAATTTGACTAACACCTTCTATTTCACCTTGTGTGTTCCAGGGTTCTCCAACACAGAAACCTTCAATATGACCAGATGAAAGGGCTTCTACCAAATAAGGCGGTGGCAGCGTTTTCAACATAATGTCATGAGCCAAGTTTTCATCAGCTAAAGCCAGCCATTCGCGTAGACAATAATGATGAATCGAGTGCTTAAATACATGTGCTAAGGCGACAGATTGTTGTTGATGTATATGCTTTACTAACTTTTGCGCTGTGATTTGAGCAGAATCAGTATTTTGAATAGAAAGGGTATAACTTAAACTTTGACTTAAACTGATATATGCACGATTAATACTTAAAACCAAAGGTGTTTTGAGTGGTATGCCAATTTGGTCATCCGCAATAGCAGCGGCAGGCAACATGGCTGATAAACAATGTGCTGCATCCAATACCCCAAAAGCGAGACGATCCCGTAAACTTGCCCATGATGCTTCTTTGACCAGTGTCACATCCAAGCCAAATTCTTCAAAAAAACCGCGTTGTTTGGCCCAAAGTAGTGCAATACAGTCCAAAAGAGGAATATAACCGAGCTGGATTTTGGTTTTTTCAAGCAGGTTCATTCAATCCTCCTTCAATGGGTGGTGAAGTAATTGTTGCGCATCAATCAACCGTCGTGCCATATCGCCCATCGTAATACGATGACTCATGGCATTTTTCCTGAGTAACTGAAAAGCTGTATCTTCAGCAAGATGATGTAATTGCATTAATAATACTTTGGCTTTTTCAATATCTTTGCGATCTGCCAATTTAAGTTTGGTTTCTTTAAGATCACTTTCAAGCTGCTTATGTTTTTTATATTGTTCGATCGAAATTTCTAAAATAGTGTCTAAACGAGCAGGATCAATACCATCTACAATATATGCGGTTACACCTGCTGCAATCGCCTGTTTGATCGTATCTTTATGGGTATTTTTGGTAAATAGAACAGTAGGCAAATCAAAATGACTGACGCAACTCTCGATCAAATCACGATGTGGATGATCCATGTCCAGAAGAATCACATCGGCTTGTAATTGTTCAAGTTGGAAGTCGTTTATGTGTTCAAGTGTTAAACAGGCAACCACATCAAAATCATGCGCACGTAAATTCTGCTGAACAAATTCAGCACGTTCAAAATCATCATCAATCAGTGCAATTTTTAGTTTTGACATAAGATATCGAATATGAAGATTGATCGCTTAACATATTGTAAGCGAAATAGATTAAAAAATTGTTAGCAAAATCGATGCCATACATAAAAGAAGCGATTTAAAAACAATTTTATATAGTTTTTAAATCACTTTGACCTTTTATAGCGCAAAACAGAATCATTTTGATGCAATAATCTGAGACACAATCTACTTAATGAAATTATTAAACTTTTGAGTTTAACGTAATTCAGAGTTTAAAAATTTAAGTTTTGTTTATATATTTCAAATTCTTAAAACTATTTATATCTTATTTTTTGAAATTGGCACAACACTTGCTATATCTTTAATGAGTCAAAGACGACTCAAATTGAAAATTTGTAAGACGGCCAACGACGTCCGTTCTGATCGATTGCCAATGCAGCATTAGCTGTACAGCCCATATTACGTTCAGTTCAGGAGAGAAGGCGATGTCTTCAAATTTAGATTTAACAGCAAAAAAAGCGACTAAAATAAACCTATTCAATTTTAGTGTTCCAGCGATGCGAGCCTTCCATATGAGTTGGCTCGCTTTTTTTGTCTGCTTTTTTGCTTGGTTCGCTTGCGCACCGCTTATGCCAGTCATTGCAGGTGAATTTCATCTGACCAAAGACCAGATTGCCAATATCAATATTGCCGCCGTCGCAATTACGATTTTAGTGCGCTTAATTGTAGGGCCTTTATGTGATAAATACGGACCACGTAAAACCTATACTGCTTTGTTATTGATCGGCAGTATTCCTGTGTTTGGTGTTGCCGCATCCAATAGTTATGAATCCTTTTTATTCTTCCGCTTACTAATTGGTGCCATTGGCGCAAGTTTCGTCATCACTCAATATCATACCAGTATTATGTTTGCACCGAATGTTGTTGGTACAGCCAATGCGGCTTCTGCGGGTTGGGGAAATGCAGGCGGCGGTGCAACTCAAGCGATTATGCCATTATTGCTCTCGGCTTTAGTGATGTTCGGCGTCGAGCAAGCAATGGGCTGGAGAATTGCGCTGTTAGTACCTGGCATTATGATGGTGATCGTCGGTATTTTGTACTGGAAACTTACACAAGATGCACCCCAAGGTAATTTTGCCGAACTGCGTGCGCAAGGTGTTCAAATTGGAAGTGATAAAAAAGGCGGTGTGGCAATTTTGATGCATGCAGCACGTAACTATCGGGTCTGGATTTTATTTGGTGCCTACGCTGCTTGTTTCGGTATTGAAATTTTCATTCACAACATTATCGCGATGTATTACGTCAATAACTTTAGCTTTAGTCTAAAAGAGGCTGGTTTTGCCGCAGGGATCTTTGGTTTGCTGGCTTTATTTGCACGTGCTTTGGGTGGGATTGTCTCAGATAAAGTTGCTCTTAGAAAAGGTCTGGATGGTCGTACGAAAGTGTTATTTGTGATGATTTTAGGTGAAGGGTTATTTCTGATTTTATTCTCTCAAATGAATAGCGCGATGCTGGCGATTATCGCGATGACAGTATTTGCTTTATTTACACACATGGCTTGTGGTGCAACCTATGCCTTAGTCCCATTTATAGATCGTGACGCTTTAGGTGGTGTAGCTGGAATTATTGGTGCAGGTGGCAATGTGGGTGCGGTTGCAGCAGGTTTTCTACTTAAAGGAATGTTGGATATTCAAACCTGTTTGATGGTGCTGGGTGGCTTGGTGGTTATTGCCGCAGGGTTTGTGATGCTGATTCGTTTCTCGACTGAGCATAAGGTCAAAGAACAACGCCTATTTGAACAGGCCGTTCTTGAACGTAACAACCTTGCTTCTTAAAGCATTTCAAACAAATTTGACATCATTCTCAGGAGACAGCCCATGAAACTCGTTATGATTGGTCACGGTATGGTCGGCCACAAATTCATCGAAGCCATTTTAGAAAAAGCAGATGACGAATTAGAAATTACTATTCTTGCTGAAGAACCACGTATTGCCTATGACCGCGTACATTTGACTGAATACTTCTCAGGAAAATCAGCGAAGGACTTATCATTGGCACGTTTTGACTTTGCCGATGCACATGGTATCGATTTACGACTCAATACTAAAGCTGTTGCTATTGATGCTGCTGAACAAACCATTACCACCAATTTGGGTGATGTGATTCACTACGATAAATTGGTTTTAGCAACTGGTTCTTATGCCTTTGTACCGCCAATTTCGGGCAATGATCGTCAAAACTGTTTTGTTTATCGTACCATTGAAGATTTGGATGCAATCCGAGCTGCAAGCTTAAATTCCAAATCAGGCGTGGTAATCGGCGGTGGTTTGCTGGGTTTAGAAGCTGCCAAAGCCTTACGAGATTTAAATTTGGAAACTCATGTGGTCGAGTTTGCACCACGTTTGATGGCGGTACAAATTGATGACTTAGGTGGTAAAGTATTACGTCGTAAAATTGAAAATCTTGGAGTAAAAGTTCATACCCAAAAAGCCACTCAATGTATTGAAGATGGTACAACACATCATCACATCATGAAGTTTGCCGATGGTAGCGAGCTTGAAACCGACATTATTTTATTTTCTGCGGGGATTCGTCCGCGTGATGAACTGGCGCGTTTAAGTGGATTGGCGATTGGCGAACGTGGCGGGATTAAAATCAATGATTATTGCCAAACCTCAGATGACAATATTTATGCGATTGGTGAATGTGCGCTTTGGGACAATAAAATCTTTGGTCTAGTTGCACCGGGCTATGACATGGCACGGATTGCAGCAAAACATATTTTGGCGGAAGAAACTCATTGCTTTGCTGGTGCAGATATGAGCACCAAGTTGAAGTTGATGGGCGTCGATGTGGCATCGGTGGGTGATGCACATGGCATGACGCCTAATTCACTCAGCTATTTTTATGCTGACGAAGATGCCTTGATTTATAAAAAAATCGTGGTTGATGCAGACAAAACCAAGTTATTGGGCGCAGTCTTAGTTGGTGACGCCAAAGAATATAATGATCTGCTGCAAATGATGCTGAATGGTTTAACACTTCCAGAAATGCCTGAAAGTTTGATCATGCCGGGTTTTGCCGATTCAGGTGCAAAAGCAGGTGGTAGTGGTGTGGATTTATTGCCAGATAGCGCCACCATCTGTTCATGTAACAACGTCTCTAAAGCTGATATTTGTCAGGCAATTGCTGACGGTTCAACCTCTTTGGGTGCTTTGAAAAAATGTACCAAAGCTGCAACGGCTTGTGGTGGATGTGCGCCCCTAGTGACTCAAGTGTTAAAATCTGAGTTACAACGTCAAGGCGTAACCGTCAATAACCACATTTGTGAACATTTTCCATACTCGCGCCAAGAGTTGTATCACTTGGTTCGTGTCAATGAAATCAAGACTTTTGATGATTTGATCCAGCAACATGGTCATGGTTTAGGCTGTGATATTTGTAAACCGACTGCTGCAAATATCTTAGCCTCATGCTGGAATGACTTTGTACTAAAACCAAGTCATGCAGGTCTACAGGACAGTAACGATTATTATCTGGGTAATATTCAAAAAGATGGTTCTTATTCTGTCGTCCCCCGTATGGCAGGCGGTGAAGTCACACCAGATGGTTTAATCGCCGTCGGTCAAATCGCCAAAAAATACAACCTGTATACCAAAATCACAGGCGGTCAGCGTGTTGATTTATTTGGCGCACAAATTCATCAATTACCGTTTATTTGGGAAGAACTCAACGCAGCAGGTTTTGAGTCGGGTCATGCCTACGGCAAATCATTGCGTACTGTGAAATCATGTGTGGGTAGTACATGGTGTCGTTATGGTGTAGATGATTCTGTGGGTTTGGCGATTGAACTGGAAAATCGTTATAAAGGCTTACGTTCTCCACATAAATTGAAAATGGCAGTTTCAGGTTGTACCCGTGAATGTGCTGAGGCACAGGGCAAAGATGTGGGTGTGATTGCCACAGAAAAAGGTTGGAATCTGTATGTGTGTGGGAATGGTGGAATGAAACCGCGCCATGCCGAATTATTGGCTTCTGACCTTGATACCGAAACCCTGATTCGTTATATCGACCGTTTCTTTATGTTCTATATCCAAACCGCAGATCGTTTACAACGTACCAGCGTATGGCGTGACAATATGGAAGGTGGTCTGGACTATCTGAAATCGGTCATCGTCAATGATTCATTAGGATTGGCTGAAGAGCTTGAACGCCGTATGAGCCACGTCGTAGGAACTTATCAGGATGAATGGCGTACTGCAGTTGAAGATCCTGAAATCCGTAAACGCTTCCAAACTTATATTAATGCCAGTGCAGATCAACAAGCTGATCCACATATTCAATTTACTAACGTTCGCGATCAGATTCGCCCTTTGAATGATGCAGAGCGTTCAGAAGATCGTATTCCAATGGTTGAAGCATAAGGAGAATAGAAATGACAAATCTAAAAGACATGAATATGCTTCCAGAAAATCAATGGGTCGATGTTTGTGATTTAGAAGATATCACGCCCAATACAGGGGTAGGTGCCCTTGTTGAAGGTCAATCGGTAGCGCTATTTCGTGTAGGTCATGAAAAGCGGATCTATGCACTCAGCAACAAAGACCCATTCAGCCAAGCCAATGTCATGTGTCGAGGCATTATTGGTGACTTACAAGGTGAGCGGGTGATTGCATCGCCGATTTATAAGCAACATTTTAGTTTAGCGACAGGACGCTGTCTGGAAGATAAAGATCAAAAGCTACTGGTTTTTCCGACTAAAATTGAAAGTGGTCGGGTTTGGGTCGGCACAGTTCCACAAAAAACCTATATTACCAATAACGGTATTTCTCAAGACAAACTGAAATTGGTATTGATTGGGAATGGTTTAGCAGGAATGCGTTGTCTCGAAGATTTATTGGACATGGCACCAGAGCGCTATGAAGTGACCGTAATTGGTGAAGAACCATGGGGAAATTATAACCGTATTATGCTATCGCCTGTGTTATCAGGTGAGAAAACCATTGAAGATATTATGCTTCATCCACATGCATGGTATAGCGATAAGGGCATTAAATTTATTGCTCAGGATCCTGCGGTCAAGATTGATCGTACTCGTAAAGTCGTCCACACTGAGAAAGGTGAGCATGTTGATTATGATCGCTTGATCATTGCCACAGGTTCGAAACCTTTTATTCCGCCTGTTCAAGGGGCAGATTTGAACGGTGTGATCAGCTTCCGTGATATTTATGATGTAAATACCATGATTAAATATTGCGAAACCAAGAAAAATGCAGTGGTGATTGGTGGTGGACTGTTAGGGCTTGAAGCCGCTTATGGTTTGAAACAACGTGGCATGAATGTGACCGTATTACATTTGATGGATCGAATTATGGATCGTCAATTGGATAAACGTGCTAGTGAAATGTTACGTCATAGCATCGAACAAAAAGGGATCCAGATCATCACGCAAGCCAACACGGAAGCTTTACTTGGCAAGGATGGTCATGTCAATCAGGTTCGCTTAAAAGACGGAACAATTCTTGATGCAGATTTGGTGATTTTTGCGGTGGGGATTCGCCCAAATATCGCTTTGGCGCAAAGTGCGGGATTACGTTGTCATCGCGGGATTTTAGTCAATGACACCATGCAAACCTTTGACCCAAGTATTTATGCGGTAGGTGAATGTATCGAGCATCGCGGTCAAACTTTTGGTTTGGTGGAACCACTTTGGGGACAAGCATTTATTTGTGCAACGCATTTGGCTGAACATGGCAGCCTAACGTTTAAATCACCAACTGTTCCAACGCAGTTAAAAGTCAGTGGTGTGGATGTGTTCTCGGCAGGTCGTATTGATTTAGAACAGAGCAATGCATCTGCAATAAGCAAAGAAGATTATGAAGACATCATTTTGAATGATGATAAACGTCAAATTTATAAGCGTATTATCATCCAAAAAGACAAAGTAATTGGAGCAGTTCTGTTTGGTGACACCGAAGATGGCATGTGGTATGCCGAGCTCATTGCAGATCAAACACCTGTTTCTATCTTTAGAAACAAGCTGTTATTTGGTAAGGATTTTGCAATGAAAAAGGTGAGTTGATTCAACTTGGCTTAGGATCAATGGCTTCTAAGCCAAAATTAGTGTGTATGTGGTATAGGTAAATTGGGTAAAAGGAGCAGTCATGAACAGTATTCAAAATTTAGAACACAGTCGCTCCGATCAAGCAGAAACTATTATTACAAAAACAACATGTCCCTATTGCGGTGTTGGCTGCGGTGTAGATGTCAATGTCCAACATAAAGCGCATGGCACTATGGTAAAAGTGGCAGGTGATATCGATCACCCTTCAAATTTTGGACGTCTTTGCATTAAAGGCAGCAATCTGGCCGACACATTAGGTTTAGAAACTCGTGTATTGGAGCCTATGTTGGGTCGTAATAATCATCGTCAAGTCACGACATGGGAGGCTGCAATTGAGAAAATCGCCACCCAGTTCCAACATTGTATAGATCAATATGGGCGTGACAGTATTGCCTTTTATGTCTCAGGGCAGTTACTGACAGAAGATTATTATGTGGTGAATAAGTTCGTTAAAGGCTATTTAGGCACCGCCAATATTGATACCAATTCGCGCTTATGCATGTCATCTGCGGTTGCGGCACATAAACGTGCTTTTGGTGAAGATATCGTTCCCGCCAGTTATGAAGACTTTGAACATACCGATATGGTGGTTTTAGTCGGTTCCAATACTGCATGGTGTCATCCCGTACTGTATCAACGTATCATGCAAGCGAAAAGTCAAAATCCAGATTTATTTGTAGTAGTGGTCGATCCACGTTTTACCAGTACCTGTGAGCAAGCGGATTTACACTTGCCGATTTTACCTGGTCAGGATGTAGCGTTATTTAATGGTTTATTTCAGCATTTATATCAAAATAATCATGTTGATCATCAATTTGTTGAAAAACATACCGAAGGTTTGGAAGCACTGTTAGCTGCCAGTGAAAGCGAACAAGATATTTATGAACTAGTAAAACGTACAGGAATTTCAGCAGAAAAATTACAATTATTTTTTGATAAGTTTGCCCAGACTGAAAAAGTCATGACGCTATTTTCAATGGGTGTCAATCAATCTTCTCAAGGGGTGAATAAAGCCAATAGCATTATCAATTGTCATTTACTCACTGGAAAAATTGGAAAATTAGGTGCAGCGCCGTTTTCTATGACAGGTCAACCTAATGCCATGGGCGGGCGTGAAGTGGGTGGTCTTGCAAATATGTTGGCGGCACATCTGGATATTGATAATCCATCACATCAAAGTTTAGTGCAAAGCTTTTGGAAGAGTCCAACCATTGCAACACAAACGGGTTTAAAAGCGGTTGATTTATTTCAGGCCATAGAAAGTGGAAAAATTAAAGCTGTCTGGATTATGGCAACCAATCCTGTCGTAAGTTTACCTGATGCAGACCAAGTTAAACGTGCATTAGATAACTGTGAGTTTGTGGTAATTTCTGATATTTGTGCCCAAACCGATACCACAGCATATGCAGATGTATTGCTTCCTGCTTTAGGGTGGGGCGAAAAAGATGGCACCGTCACCAATTCGGAACGTCGTATTTCACGGCAACGTGCATTTCTGGCACCACCTAAGCAAGCCAAAGCGGATTGGTGGGCAGTCTGCGAAGTTGCCAAGAAACTCGGCTTTAATGGTTTTGATTTTAACAATACCTGTGACATTTTTAATGAACATGCCGCTTTGTCAGCTTATCAAAATGCCAGTATCGAACAACGTGATCAAGTTGAACATTTTCGTTATTTCAACTTAAAAGGTTTAATGAATTTAAGTGTAGAGGAATATCACCAACTGCCACCCACACAATGGCCTGTTTGGGAGAAAAGTCAACGTATTGAGGTTGAGCAATTATTTGATCGAGGTGATTTTAGCCATAAAAACAAAAAGGCAAAACTGATCGCAACCCTTGCTATTGATCCTGTCCATACGATTTCAGAAGATTATCCTTTGATTTTGAATACAGGACGTATTCGTGATCAATGGCATACCATGACCCGCACAGGTTTATCTGCCAATCTCACCACGCACCGTGCTGAACCATTTTGTGAAATACATCCCAATGACGCCCTAAAATTTGGTATTCAAGATAAAGCCTTAGTTGAAGTCCGTTCAGAATGGGGCAGTTGCGTATTGCGTGTAACACTTGATCAAGTTGTACGCCGTGGTCAAATTTTTGCACCGATTCATTGGACAGAACAAGTGGCTTCAGATGCCCGTATTGGTAAAGTCGTCAATCCAGTGGTCGATGCAATCTCTGGTGAGCCTGAATTTAAACATACCCCAGTTGCAATTCAAACATTTCATACCACTTGGCAGGGCGTGTTATACGTCCGTGAAGGTGTTGAGCAACATATTCAGACTTCTTTACAACAATGCGCGTGGTGGGCAAAAATTAAAACGGCAAAAGCCTTTCGTTATGAAATCGCGGCTCGTCAAAGTTTTGATCAAACGCAAAATAATTTAAAAAACTTTTTACCGTTCATTGATGAAACATATGAATGGTTAAGCCTTGAAGATCGATCATCACAACTTAGTCATAGTGTTATTTTGCAAGATGGCATCTTAATTGCTAGTTTATATATCGCACCAGCAGATTTGTTACCTGATCGGGATTGGGTGGCAGGTTTGTTTAAGCGTGAGCGTTTGAGTGCATTACACCGTAAAGCTTTATTGGCGGGTACGCCAATTTCAGTTACAAATAGCGATGGACCATTGGTATGTAGTTGCTTTAAAGTCGGTAAAAACAAGATTATTGAAGCCATTAAAACGCAAAATATTACTCATGAGAAACAAGTCACCGCCTGTTTAAAAGCGGGTGGAAACTGTGGTTCATGTTTACCTGAAATTCGTGGTTTGATTAAAAGTTGTCAGCAGGAGGCTGAAATATGAAAAAATATCCTCTTACAGACTTGGTCATTTTGGCGGGTGGTCAGGCAAGACGCATGAATGGTGTCAATAAGTTATTGCAAACTTTTGATGATCAAATGCAGCTTTTAAAACTCTACAACACGTTTAAAGATCAGGTGGGCGAAGTTTGGATTAACAGCCACCGAGATACTCGACTATATCAGCAGATTATTCCAAATATTCAATGCTATGCAGATGATCAGGCCGGTTTTTTAGGACCATTAATGGGAATGAAAAGTGCGTGGTCGCATGTACAGGCGAATTATGTATTGTTTATTCCTTGCGATGTAACTTATATTCCCACTAAAGTGCTGCAAACACTGCATGATACCTTACTTCAGGATCAACATGCCTTGATGTCTTATGTGAATATCAATGGAGATGCGCTTTATCCGTTTTGTTTGATGAAACGAGAAAGTTGCACAGTTCTGCAACAGCATTTACTTGAAAATCAACTGAGTTTAAATAAATGTCGAAAAGATTTACACGCGCAGGTTGCATATTTCCGTAAACATCGATTATTTTTTCATAGTATTAATTCATTGGATGAATTACAGCAATATAAACAATTGAATTATCTGGCATAACAATGGAATACTGTATTACTTATAGCGGTTTAAGTGACACAAAGTATAAACCTGATTTGTTAATCAAGCATGAGATAATCAATGCGTTCACACGATGACAAGAGTATAAATACATGAATGGAATCGTTTCGTTAAACCCATCGATTTTTCAGGATCAATATGGGCGCAATAAACGGAAACTTCGAATTTCCGTTACGGATCGTTGCAATTTCAAATGTATGTATTGTATGCCTGAACATCCAGAGTGGATGAAAAAACAAGATTTGCTGAGTTTCGAAGCACTGTATCAATTCTGTGATTTTATGGTGCAAAACGGAATCGAAAAAATCCGTATCACAGGGGGAGAACCCCTTATGCGTTTAGGAGTGGTTTACTTTATCCGTGATTTGCAAAAGCTCAGAGTTAAAGGTTTAAAACGAATTTCAATCACGACCAATGCGCACTATTTGAAAAAATATGCACATGAATTAAAACTTGCAGGTCTGGATGATCTCAATATCAGTCTGGACAGTCTTGATCCTGAAGAATTCTTATTTTTAACCAAGAAAAAATTAAAACCCGTGTTAGATGGAATTGCTGCGATACAAGACGTGGATTTACCATTTAAAATTAATACTGTGTTGATGAAAGGTAAAAATGATGACCAGATTTTACCGATGGTCAACTGGGCAAAGCAGCAAAATATTCCACTTCGATTTATTGAATTTATGCCACTTGATGGTGATCAACACTGGACACAAGCCGATGTGGTTACCGAGCAGGATATTCTTAATACCTTATCCAGTCAGTTTCAAATTCAAGAATTACAACAAGAACATGAGCCCGCCCGATTATATCGCCTAAATGATGAATATGATGTCGGAATTATTTCCACCATTAGCCATTCTTTTTGTGGTGAATGTGATCGTATCCGTCTAACGGCTCAAGGGGAGCTATATAACTGCTTATTTGCAAGGCAGGGTCTTATGCTTAAACCCTTACTGGATCAATTGGTCACTGAAAAGGATGAAGTGATCAGGCAGGTAGCGAATCAAGCGTTGTATCAGCAAACTTCAACTTATATCTGGCATAAAGCCAAAGGTTTTCATAGCCTCAACCAGCAAACACAAAATCAACAACCCCGCAAAATTAGTATGCACATGTTAGGAGGATAACCATGTCGGGTATTCAGGTCACAATTGACGCTTATGGTGCGATTGAGCGCCAACTTCCTCCGCAATTAGTATTGGATTATCCAACTGAAATTTTGGTCGGTGATGTGCTAGATCAAATCAGCCAGCAATATCCACAAGCAGAAAAGGCTTTGGAACGATGTGCCTGTGCAATTGGTGAGGATATTATTCCGCGTCAAACCACGTTAAAACATGATTGTACGTTAGTGCTTTTATCACCTGTGGCTGGAGGTTGAGATGAAAGAGTTTCAGCGGGTACAGTCACAAGATTTAAGTTTAGACAATTTTGATTCGATTAGCGAGTTTCCTGAATGTGGCGGAATTGGGATTTTTCAGGGAACTGTGCGTAATCATCATGAAGGGCGAGCAGTAACTGCCTTAAAATATACATCTTATACACCAGTTGCGGAAAAGATGATTCGACAGATTGAGCAGGATATTATCCAAAAATACGGGGTGGCTTATGTGAGAGTCATTCACCGAATTGGTGCTTTGGGTATTGGAGGAACAGCCATTATCGCAGTGGCCTACGCAGCGCATCGTCGTGAAGCCTTTCAAGCCTGTGAAGAAGCCGTAGAGCGAGTAAAACATGAAGTTCCTATCTGGAAGGAAGAGTTTTATACAGATGGAAGCAGTCAATTTGTAGAAGGATGTTGTATTCGTAAAGATCATGACTCAATCGAGCATACTCATACCCATTCAGCACATCATAAACATCATCAGCATTCACATTGACAACATTAGCATTAACGTTATTTACGGAAATTTAAATGAAAAACGTAGGCATGAAACCTGAAAGTTATCGAATTGCCGAAGCTCAAGCGATCCTATATGCGCCACCACATTGTATTGAGTTATTACGTCAGGGAAATACTGAAAAGGGCGATGCACTGAAAACAGGTCGTATCGCAGGGATTTTAGCAGCAAAACGTACCGATGAATTGATTCCGCTATGTCATCCGTTGCCCATTTATCGTGCCGAAGTTGAATATGAGTTACATGAAAACTTTGTAGAAATTTTAACAACGGTTGAAACCATCGGACCGACTGGGGTCGAAATGGAAGCATTAACGGCCGCTAGTATCGCAGGTTTAACGTTATACGATATGCTCAAACCACATTGTGAACCCGAAGATCTGGTGCTAGATCAATGTAAGTTACTGAAGAAAAAAGGCGGAAAATCACATTTCAAACGGACATTACGTCAGCCTGTTTCTGCTGCTGTGATTGTATTGTCTGATACCGTAGCGGCGGGTAAAAAACCTGATACTGCTGGTAAATCTGTTTTTGATACATTGACAGAGGCAGGCTTTACCCCAGTTCATTACCAAATTTTGCCTGATGAGTCGAATCAGCTCAAAGATTTGGTTTTAGAATTAAGCAAATCTTATGCGTGTATTATTACAGTGGGGGGTACAGGCATTGGAAAACGAGATATTACCGTAGATACCTTAGAACCTCTGCTCGAACGTAAACTGGATGGATTAATGGAAGCTGCACGTGCTTTTGGTCAGCGCCGTACTCCTTATGCTGCAATGTCTCGTGGCGTTGCAGGATTTATCGATCGTTCTTTGGTCATGACTTTACCGGGAAGTCGTGGTGGCGCTTCAGAATCTATGGCAGCACTTTTACCCGCCATTGTGCATATTTTTGATGTTTGCCGTGATTTACCACATCCTGGAGGTTATGAGTAATGTCGGCATGTGGCTATGAACAAGGTTTGATCACGATAGATGAGGCAATTCAATATATTTTGCATACGCCCAAAACTTTGGCGACAGAATCTATTGCACTAAAAAATAGCCTAAGCAGATATTTGGTTGAAGCCGTTTATTCTCCTGTAAATTTGCCCAGTTTTGATCAAAGCGCAGTCGATGGTTATGCTTTATGTTCAAATCAAACCGATGCAAAAGATCGGAGTTTTAAACTGATTGGTGAAATTCGGGCAGGTGAGGAAAGCAGCATAGCTTTGTCTGAGGGACAAGCAACTCGTATATTTACGGGTGGAAAAATTCCTGAAGGCACCACGACTATTGCTCGACAGGAAATTGTAAAAAAGATTGATGATCAAAATATCCAGATTGTAGAAAGTCTGCAAGCAGGAGTTGATATTCGCCGTAAAGGGGAAGAGGTTAAGCAAGGGCAATGTTTGGCGGATCCTGGGCAGTATATGAATATCGGGAGTCTTGCAGCGCTCAGTATGGCGGGTGTTCAGAGTGTAACAGTATTTCAGCAACCAAAAGTTGCAGTGGTGGTTACAGGGGATGAGATTGCTCAATCACCAAATAGCCTAAGTAATGCTCAAATCTTTGATGCCAATGGGCCTTTATTGGAAAATTGGCTTAAACAATATGGAATAGATGCACATGTGATTCATGTTGAAGATCAAGCAAGCTCTGTGACAGCGCTGTTTGAACGTTTGAAGTCTGAATATGACGTGATCATTACCACAGGTGGTGTCTCAGTCGGGGATTATGACTTTGTACGTCCATGTTCAATGGATGTCGGCTTTGAGCAAATTTTTTGGAAAGTCAAACAGAAACCAGGTAAACCACTTTTTTTTGCAAAATATGAACATCAGCAAAACAACTGCTACTTACTGGGCTTGCCGGGAAATCCTGCTGCGGTCTATGTGTGTATGCAGATCTATGGAAAACTATTGTTGGATGCCTTACAAAATAAACGTGAATCACCATCAGGATTTACAGCGCGGATTACACATGACCTAAAAGCAGATCACCGTGAGCGTTTTTTACGCATGCTTGCAACTTTTAATCAAAGCACACTTGAAGTCAGAGCTTTAAGCAAGCAACAATCACACATGCTAAGCAATCTTATGCAAACCAACTGCTTAGTGCGTATTCCAGCAGCGAAACAGATACAAGCGGGTGAGTTGGTAGATGGTCTATTTATTTAAAAATAAAGGTTAATCATGTTAAAACACTTTGGTCTATTTTGCTGCTTATGCACCACGGTCTCTTTCACTTTGGCGGGTGAAGTAAACGTGTATGCAGCACCAAGTTTAACAAATGCACTTACTGATATTATAAAACTATATCAACAGCAATATCCTGACAGTAAAGTGACTCCTGTATTTGCAGATCCAGTGACAATGGCAAAGCAAATGCAACAAGCAAGTCGTGCTGATCTTTATATATCGACGGATAAAAATAGTGTGCAGGCTTTAAATCAAAACAAGCTGGTGACCAAAAAGCGTGCCAAATACTTGATGAGCGATCAATTAGTTGCGATCACTTCTGTCAATATGGATATCCCATTTGGTCAGTCTAAACAGTTTAATTTTGCTCAAGTATTCAAAGGAAATTTGTGTACAGCTCAACTAGATACGAGTGCTTTGGGACTTTATACCAGACAAAGTTTGACTTATTTAGGCTGGCTTTCAAATTTACAGCAACGGATTAGTCAGAATACGGACAATACAAGCCTTTTAAATGCCGTTCAAAATGGAAAATGCGAGGTTGGCATTACTTTTCAGACAGATGCCCTAACTAGCAAAAAAGTAAAAATGATAGGGATTTTTCCTGCAAAATCACATGATCCCATTGATTACTATATAACTTTGACAGCGCAGGGTGAAAAAAATAAAACCGCAACTCAATTTGAGCGTTTTATTTTTACCAGTCCCAAAGTAAGAGCATTATTGCTCAACTACGGTTTTAGCAACAAAAAATAGTCTGGTGAATTGATCGAACATATGATCATGACTAGCTATTTTTATGTAATGAGTCGTATGATTAAGGATAAGCTAAATATATTGGGGAGCAGTGATGAAATGGGATGATATTGGTGAACAGCCATGTTCAATCGCTCGAACGTTATCCATTATGGGTGATCGTTGGACGATGCTTATTTTGCGTAACTGCTTTTTAGGGACTCGCCGTTTTGATGATTTTCAGTCACATTTAGGGGTGACCCGACATGTATTATCAGAACGCTTAAAGCGTTTAGTTGAACACGATATATTAGTCAAAACTCCTTATGTTGATCGACAGGAACGTTTTGAATATCGGTTGACTGAAAAAGGAATGGAGCTTTATCCTGTTCTTTTGTCTATGGCAAATTGGGCCGATAAATGGATGGATGATGGAGCAGGCGCGCCGATGTTATATCATCATAAAAATTGCGGGAAAATCTTTAAACCTATTTTGACATGTTCAGAATGTGGCGAAGAAATTCAAGCTAAACAAGTTTTGGCTAAACCAAGTCCATTATATGTTGATTACCTACGACAAGCCCAGAAGAAAAAGGCTTAACATCAGACTGGTTAAGAGCGGGCATTGTTCATCGCTTTTTCTAAAATAGCAAATATATCTGGGTGCATGCACTGTGCAACATTAAATCTTAAAAATTGCTGGAATCGATCTGATTGACTAAATGAGCTTCCTAAAGCCAGTATCACACCATTTTCATTGCAATCATCAGCCATTTTTTTTATATCAACGTCAGCAGGTAATTCACACCAGAGAAAAATACCTGCTTTAGGTATGACCCATGGCTTTATTTCTAGTTTCTCAAGCATTTCGATGGTGATTCGCATGGATTCTGATAACTTAATTTTGAGTTGTTCCATATGTTTACGATAACCACCATCTGTTAACGCTTTATATAAAATTTGTGCTGAGAAATGACTATGACTGAAACTGGTGGCAACTTTTAAATCAACTAAATGATCAATCCATTCCGCTTTTGCCACTATATAGCCACAACGTACTGAAGCTGATAACGTTTTAGAAAAACTGCCAATATAGATACTGTGTTTAAGACCATCTAAAGCACTAAACCGTGGAGAATGTGCTGTTTCAAAATCCGAAAATATATCATCTTCAATCACAATCATATTGGCTTGTTCAATTAAAGAAACCAGTTTATGTGCAGTCGGTTGAGATAGAGTGGCACCAGTTGGGTTGTGAATACCCGAGTTAGTGATATAAAGGCGCGGATGATGTTGCTCAATCGCCTGTTTAAAGGCCTCTAGATCAGGGCCTTGAGGTGTATAGGGAATACCAATAATTTTAACCTGATGGACTTTGAGTAAAGCCCGAAAATTAAAATAACATGGGTCATCAACCAATACCACATCATCTGGCTTTAATAAAAATCGACAAATCAAATCGATCGAATATGAACCAGAATCGGTTAATAAAACTTGATCAGGTGTAACTTCAATACCTTTGCTATATAAGCGCCTTGCCAATAATTCACGTAATCCTAATAGACCTAAAGGTGAGGAATAATTTACAAGCTCATAGATTGGGCTTTTAGATGCATCCCGAATGGCTTTGCGTAAACTTTCATGGGGCATCCAGTCGTTAGGTAACCAACCACATCCCAATTTTATCAAGTTAGGTGGAGCTTCCAGTAGCCGACGCGAGATCCATATCGGATCCAGATTTTTTTCTCGAACAGGTTCAATATTTGAAAGAATAAGCGGTTCAAGTGGAGTACAGACATAAAAACCAGCACCCGCCCGAGATTCAATAATGCCCATGGATGCCATACGTTCATAAGCTTCAACAATCGTTGATACTGAATAATGAAGCTGTTTGGCTAAAGTTCTGACTGATGGTAAACGCATACCGGGTGTCAAGCGACGACTTTTTAATTGTGCGTCAATGTAATCAATTACCTGTTCAATTTTGGTCATGGCTTATTACACTATTACATTTTGCCTGTACTGGAATTTTATCCAATACAGTTACTTAAAATTGTATTGGATTGTCTCTATGCAAAAACATAACACAGAATTATAAATACAGTCATGAAAATAAGAGTAATTGGGATATGAATCCGCAAGTTTTGGCTTGGTGCAGTGGTTTAGTTGGCGTTATTATTTTTTCTGGCTCATTGCCTGCGACCCGTATTGCTGTTATGGATATGAATCCGTGGTTCTTAACAGGCAGTCGTGCTGTGATTGCGGGTGTGATTGCTGTCATTTTATTAAAATGTCTCAAGGTCAACCGACCCGATCGACAGGATCGTATCGGACTCGTGTACGTGACTTTAGGTGTGGTGATTGGTTTTCCATTATTCACTGCACTGGCCTTGCAATATATCAACGCATCCTACTCAATCGTTTTTGTGGGATTATTGCCTTTAAGTACCGCAATTTTTGCTGTGATTCGCGGTGGCGAAAAACCCAAAGCTATTTTTTGGGTTTTTTCATTATTGGGAAGTACATTGGTACTCCTTTATATCTTTTTGCAAGCTACGCCAAACTCTGAATATCACTCTAACCAGTTGCTTGGTATTTTATTTATGTTTGTAGCAATTATTCTCTGTGGATTAGGGTATGCAGAAGGAGCAAAGTTATCTCGAAAAATAGGCGGTTGGCAGGTGATCTGTTGGGCTTTGGCGATTGCTTTACCCGTCATGTTCATCATTATGATTTTGAGTTATTCAGCCGAAACCCTTAATCATCTTTCTTTTTCAGCGCTGTTTTCATTACTTTATGTATCGCTATTTAGTATGCTCATCGGATTTTTCTTTTGGTATTATGGTTTGGCTCATGGTGGGATCGCAACCGTGGGTCAATTACAACTGTTACAACCTTTATTTGGACTGGGGTTAGCGGCATTGTTATTACATGAATCTATCAGTTGGATCATGCTTATCATTACGCTTGGCATCATTGTTTGTGTGGCATTTGCCAAAAAGTTTGCCTGAACAGAGCTAGCAAGTTATAAACAATTTGCAGGTTTAGGAATACCCGCCAAGCGACTTAGATGGCGGGCAACCAAACCTGTATGAAATCGTTGTTGCAGCATGGCATTATCAATTTCAGGGCCAACCGTTTTCATTAAGTATTTAATCAAAGGACGAGTGGCAGGGGAATGCCCAAACTGTTGATAAAACTGGCGTACAGCGTGTAAAACCTGAAAATGCCAATCTGTTAATTCTAAATCCAAAGAGCTCGCGAGTTGTTGGGCAACTTGATTATTCCAAATGGTATAATCGAGCAGATGTCCATCTTGATCAAGTTCTAACTGCATAAAATAGCCTAAGCAAAAATCAATTATTTAAGAGAAATACAACGTTGAAACTGTAAAACTAAATCCGCAAATTGCGGATAGTCTAATATAGTCAAATTGGAAACTAAATCAGGATTTAACAATACTTGTTCAGTCTCTAGGCAATAACATGAAGAAAAATGTTCTATATCTGTTTGATTTAAAATGGCAACAGATTCACCTAAAAAAACAACATGGTCATGTGGACTGTATATCTGCTTAAGTTTGGCTAAAATACTGTGTGTTGTAGTGGCAGAAGATTGAATTAAATAGAGTGTACGATTCATTGTGCCATTTCCTTACCAATACAAAACATAGTTAAAAGATTGAATAAACTCTGCATTAAATTCAATAAATTCAATGTCCTGTTGGCTTTCCCTAACTAACGGATGATTCTGCAATCTGGACTCAATCAAAATGGGACTAAGATCATAAAATTCAAAACTTTCAACCATATTGGAAGCGGGTTTAAAAGCATGTTTGAGTTGATCAAATACAACATTTGAATTTAAAAGACTTAAAGCAGCATCTTGTAAAAGTACTTTTACTGGGCTGCCAAATGTCGCTAAAACCATCGTCGCCGATAGGCTTTCATTAATCTGTAAAGCACCTAAGTTTGCCTGTGTTAAAATTACGAGTACAGTTTTCACACAATATACCTTTTAAAAGCAACACTCTAACAATACAAAACGTGTTTAAAATTGAACAATACGTGCAGATGATTGTAAGGCATCAGCAAGTTCACCAAGTCCAACCAATTCAAAACCCTGTGCGAGGTTGGAGTTAGATAATTGATGCCGTTTCGCATTTTCTTGATCTGTAATCCCGCGGTTCAGTGCGGCGCTTACACAAACGGGCAAACGAATCGATAGTTTTTGCCATTCATGGGTTAAATGGCGTTGATCATCGGGAAACCATTGCAAACTGTTTGCAACTTGCACAGCATCTTGGTAAAAGAAAACATGAAGTGTTTCACCTTTTGTGTGGAGTGCTTGAGCTAATTCAAAAGCATGCCATGCATGAATAGATGTAGGAGCAGAAGTAATTAACAGTAATGTACTCATTGAAATTTCACTTTGGTCATGAGTCTGGTCAGGAATTGAGTCATACACATCGTAATAAGTAGGTAAGTATACAATGATTTTGGTGACAGGTGGTTTAGGCTTTCTCG
Organism: Acinetobacter sp. FDAARGOS_515; assembly: GCF_003938865.1. Classification (NCBI taxonomy): domain Bacteria; kingdom Pseudomonadati; phylum Pseudomonadota; class Gammaproteobacteria; order Moraxellales; family Moraxellaceae; genus Acinetobacter; species Acinetobacter sp. FDAARGOS_515. Next base: position 2,796,329 of record NZ_RKIX01000003.1, read on the forward strand.
GTTCACATATTGCTTTGAGTCTGATGGCACAAGGTCAAGAGGTTATTTTAGTCGATAATCTGGCCAATGCATCCTTACAAACATTAGAACGGCTGGAATATATTTCAGGATTGTATGTCCCCTTTGTAAAAGTGGATGTACGAAATACACCTGCACTAAACAAAGTGTTTGAGCAATATTCGATAGATGCTGTGATTCATACTGCGGGTTTTAAATCTTTGGAAGAGTCCAAATTGAAACCGCTTGAATATTATAATGATAATGTTAGTTGTATTATGAGTTTGCTGCGTTCGATGCAACGTACGGGTGTACGCAGATTTGTTCATCTTTCAAGTGCCGCAGTCTACGGCAAAAGTGGAACAGCATTAACTGAAGATGAATTTTTTAATTTCAGTTACGATAATCCTTATATCAAGTCGCAGCAAATGATTGAGGAAATCATTCGGGACACCATCAAGACGGATAATGAATGGAAAGTTGCCATACTCCGTCTAAGCAATGTGGTTGGTGCATTTGAACATGGGGTTCTGGGTGAAAATGTAGCACCATTACCGAAGAATATTGTGCCTTTGGCATTGCAAGTGGCTGCCATGCAGCGAGATTCTTTGGAACTATATAAAAATGTTGAGACACAGGACAAAACGGTAGAGCGAAGTTTTATTCATGTATTGGATGTTTGTGAAGCAGTATTTGCAAGTTTATATTGGTTAAATCATCAGGATCATTGTTGTGAAAGTTTCAATATTGGTCATGAACATCTGACTTCAATTGAAGCCTTAATTAAGGTGATCAGTGAAGTCACCCATGCTCCGATCGAAACGCATGACGCTTCATATACTTATGACGAACTTGCACAGTTAGGTGTTGATATTTCAAAAGCAGAACAAATACTCAACTGGAAACCAAAACGCAATTTGGAAAAAATGATTGAAGATGAATGGCGGTTTTATCAAAATACATTAAAAGGCCAATAAGAAAATGATTCTTATTTACAAAAATGCACAGGTTGATTAGTATCTTACCACTAGCCAAGCAATGTAAACGTAATTGCTCCAGCCCGTTTTGTCTTAAACAACATGAAAGAGGTTTTTATGCAAACTCGAATTGAACATGACACCATGGGTGACGTTGAAGTCCCAAATGATGCACTTTGGGGTGCCCAGACGCAACGTAGTTTGCAAAACTTTAAAATTGGTCAGGAACGATTACCACGCGCGATGATTCGTGCAATGGGCTTAGTCAAAAAAGCAGCCGCAATTACCAATGCAGAATTAGGACAACTTCCTCAAGATTTGAGTCAATATATTGTAGGCGCTGCTGAAGAGGTGATTTCAGGGCAGTGGGATTCTCAATTTCCCTTAGTGGTTTGGCAGACAGGTTCTGGTACGCAAAGTAATATGAACTGTAATGAAGTGATTGCCAATATTGCCAATCAAAAATTGGGAAATGCACTGGGTTCTCAGTCACCTGTCCATCCGAATGATCATGTCAATCGTGCGCAATCGACCAATGATTCATTTCCAACAGCAATTCATGTGGCAGCTTCTCTGCAAATCAATGAACAGTTGATTCCAGCAGTAAAAAGTTTAAGAGAGACACTCCAAAAGAAATCAGATGAATTTGCTGATATCGTAAAAATTGGTCGTACTCACTTACAGGATGCCACGCCTTTGACTTTGGGGCAGGAATTTAGTGGTTATGTTTCTCAGTTGGATCATGGCTTAAAACGACTACAGCAGGCGCTTGAAGGTTTATATGAATTACCACTCGGTGGTACAGCTGTAGGTACAGGCTTAAATGCGCATCCTGATTATGCGGTTAAAGCTGCTGCGCAATTAGCGAATTTGACTGGTCTGCCGTTTGTGACTGCTCCGAATAAGTTTGAAGCTCTGGCGGGTCGTGATGCTGCTGTATTTGCATCAGGGGCATTAAAAACTCTGGCTGCAAGCTTAAATAAAATTGCTAACGATATTCGCTGGTTAGCCAGTGGCCCGCGTTGTGGTTTTGGTGAAATTCGCATTCCTGAAAATGAGCCTGGTTCAAGTATCATGCCAGGTAAGGTCAATCCTACTCAAAGTGAAGCCATGACCATGGTGGTGGCGCAAGTATTAGGTAACGATACCACTATCAATGTCGCAGGTGCATCAGGTAACTTTGAACTGAATGTGTTTATGCCTGTGATTGCATTTAACTTATTACAGTCGATTCAACTATTGGGCGATGCATGTAATAGTTTCAATGAGCATTGCGCAGTCGGCATTGAGCCAAATAAAGAAAAAATTGATTATTTCTTACATAACTCTTTGATGCTGGTTACCGCATTAAATCCTGTTATTGGTTATGAAAATTCTGCAAAAGTGGCTAAAACTGCTTATAAGGAAAATAAAACCCTGAAACAGGTTGCTGTAGAGTTAGGTTTAGTGACTGCGGAGCAGTTTGACGATGTCGTGAAACCTGAACAAATGGTATTTCCTAACGCGAAATAAGTTGAAATAAACACATCAGCAGTTTGTATCTGGTCTCGATGTGCGTACAATATATGCCTCTTGATATTAACTGCTGATGAAATTTACTATGATCGATGTCTATTTAACAGATGTTCAAAAACATATTCAATTTAATGACTATCCAAGTGAACAACCTGTTAAATTCCTCATTAATCTCAAAAAAATCTTTCCAAATACCGCAGAATTATTGTTACCTGTTTTACCTGAAGATAATAATCTGGAAGATGTCACATGGGAATCGACTTCGACAGATTTTGAAACTTTTAAAAAGTTGTTGGAAGCATGGGGCATTATCGAGCTACGTTTAAATGCTATTACTGCATTTAAAGATAAAGAATTTGCCAATCAACTGGTTAAAAAAGCACAGATTAGACGTAAACAAGTCTCTATAAAACAAGCCCAGCTTTCATTGGTTGATCTTGACTACATTTTTATTCATGAGGTACATAGTTTGCTGGATGCAGAACTGATTGAAATCGGTGAAAGCTTTTATTTACCTACATTGCGCCAACTTTGGAAAAATGAAGTTTCTGAACAGGTTTTATTTAGTAAATTTTAATTATTATTAATAAATCAAAGCATTATTGAATTTTTTCTAATGAAATAATACGACGAAATGGTACAAAAAGTGCTATAAAGAAAGTGAAACACGGTTTTCACTTTCTTAAAATTTTGTTGTATCTCATCAGGAAAATATACAATGTCAAATACTTTTCTTCCTTTATTGCAAAATCGTCGTACGATTTACGCGATTGGTAAAAATCTCTCTCAAACAACAAAACAACTGACTGATTTAATTCAGGAAGCAATTCGTCAAAGCCCATCATCTTTTAATTCCCAATCATCGCGCGCTGTTATTTTATTAAATGATGAACACGAAAAATTTTGGAGTTTTGTCAAAGAAAAATTACGTGAATATGCAACTGATGATGCAGCCTCAGCTAAAACTGATGCAAAAATGGATAGCTTTGCTGCGGGCGTTGGCACAGTTTTATTTTTTGAGGATCAAGACGTAATCAAAGGCTTACAAGAGCAGTTTGCATTGTATGCAGATAATTTTCCAGTTTGGTCTGAACATTCAACGGCAATGGCACAACTCGCAGTGTGGACAGCTTTGGCTGCTGAGAATGTAGGGGCTTCTTTGCAGCACTACAATCCGATTGTGGATGATAAAGTACATGCGGAATGGGAAGTTCCAAGCAGTTGGAAACTTCGCGCTCAATTGGTATTTGGTTCGATCGAAGCGCCAGCAGGTGAAAAATCATATATTGATGATGCAGCACGTTTCAAAGTATTTAAATAAAACCTGTGGTGAACCGAATTTAGATGGTTCTAAATTCGGTTCATAATTTATAAGTTAGTCCTGAAAGACCTGACAATGATCCAGCATATTAAATTTAGAATCCATTACACTGGTTTTGATATCCAGTAATGACAGAAGGGTTGGGAACAAATTATCCTGACTTAAGTTATGATTTTTCTGAGACTTTAGGCATTCAACCTGATTATTTTGTGTAGATTTCCAATCATTTGAAAACCACATCAACATTGGAATATGTGTTTGCTGTGATGGTGCAAGTGCATAAACCGTACCATGCAGATAAATCCCATTTTCACCAGTCGATTCCCCATGATCGGATAAATACCAAAGCGCTGTCTGATAATGTTTGTTTTTATCAAGACTTTGAATTATTTTACTTAAAATATGGTCAGTATAAACGATGGTATTATCGTAACTATTGATGAGCATCTGGCGATCACAAGTTTGAATTGCACTGGTTTTACAAGTCGGCTGAAATGGAGAAAACTCAGGCGTGGTGCGGTTATAATAAGCAGGACCATGACTACCACGCTGATGCAACACGATCAACTGTGGGGTTCTATCCTGATGTGGGATGGATGCCAAGTAGCGTTGTAAGCTCATGAGTAAGACATCATCCAGACAAAAACCATCATCGCGACAATATTGCTTCTTGAGCTTTTTACTAATTTTAATATTATTAACTCGATCACAAGCACCTTTACAACCAGAATCATTATCAATCCAAGTGACTTTATAGCCTGCACGCTGCGCGATATCAAGTAAACCTTCACGATGAACCGTTAGATTTGCATCATATTGTTCTTTGGTCATGCCTGAAAACATGCAGGGGACGGACACTGCTGTAGCTGTACCACAGGAAGTTACCTGACTAAAGTTAAGTAGATTTTCTATTTGTGCTAATTGGGGAGTGGTATTACGCGTATAACCATTGATTGAAAAACTTTCTGCACGTGCGGCTTCACCGACCACTAAAACCATTAATTTGGGTTTTGACGTTTTAGTTTGCGATACCATGATTTTTGCATCTTCACCAAATCTAACCAAAGGTAAGTTTTTTTTATGTAAATGATGAAAATATTTATAACTTGAAGTCAAAATATTATCAGGGGAAATCAACTGGCGAATATCTTTATGTTGCCGAAAAATATTAGTAAAATTTAAATAGTTACTTAATACTAAAACCAATAATATGATAAAAGAAACAATAACATAAGATGATTTTTGAATTAGATTCTTTTTTAAAGAAGGGTATTCAATAGGTATCAAACAAACGACTAAAATCGGTAAAATAACCATTCCTATACTCCAGAGCGAGAAAGGAAGGGTCATCAGTTGTTTGGTTTCAGCCAAATCTGTCTGCATGACATTTTGAATTTGTTCAGGAGAGATATAAGCTCCTAATTCATTACTAAAATAAGCACTGAGTCCACCTAATAAAATCAACACAATAGCAATGGGTTTTGCTGTCCATTTCCAGCCAAAAAACTGAAGATAAAGGTTGTAATAAGCGCTCAAACAGACGGCTACGATGCCTAGCCACACACAAGCAAACCAGCTAGTAAAGCCTGAGAAAGTATGAACCTGTTGGTAAAAACGAAAATTTAAAGCGAGTGCCAACCACAAGGCTATGATTAAATTAAAGCAGGCAAGTGAGATTTTGGGGAGAGATGCTTTAATTCGGTGAGGAAAATGCAACATAAATCAGCACCAAATGTGAATCATGCAATTTAGGAAATACATCTTAAAATTATCTTAATTTAACTCGATCAAAATGGATATAGCACGATAAATAGCGTTCAAATTAAAACGAGATAACATCAAATAGCCTAAGCAAATAAATTGATAATCTCTTGTTTTAAGAACTGATATCTTAAATTTTCCTGCAAATCATAATTAAAAAACATTCCAATATTTATCAGTGGAAAATGAAAAGGCAATTCATGAATATTCAAGTTTTTTGCATAAAACAAATGCTCCAAAAGAGTCTTAGGCAAGGTCAACATAGCCAATGGATTTTGCTCAAGAATTTGTAAAGCCGTGGAATAATGCTGGCAACGTAAAAAGATGTGTCTCGAAATATTATTTTGACTCAAATAGACATCTTCAAGTAATACGCCTGTACGTCTCGACGAAACCCCGATATGCAGCGCAGACTGATACGATTGTTTAGTCACTTCAAGTTGTTGGGTACAAATCACATAACGGTCTGTAACTAAGCGCTGAAACCCAATGTGTTGCGCGAGATTATTTTCAAGGTCAATTACAAAATCTAGTTGTTGGGTCGAAAGATCATTTTGTATGGTTTTTCGATTCAGTTTAATACTACTGAACTGAATGTCTGGAGCAATACGTTGAAAATGATCAATTAATTTGGGAAAAATTAAGGGTTCAATTTCGTCATGAATCGCTATTTTAAGAGTTTTGATGAGACTTGGGTCAAAATTTTGTTTTTGTTGACTAATACTTTGAATTGAAAGTAACGCAGCCTTAATAACAGGGTAAACCCGCTCAGCAAAAGGCGTCGGTAGCATTTTATTGCCATGACGCACAAAAATTTCATCGTTTAATTGTAATCTCAGGCGTTGTAATGCATGGCTTGCCGCTGATTGGCTAACAGATAGACTCGATGCTGCATGAGAAATACTTTTTTGTTCAAAAATTGCAACAAACAGTGGATATAAATTGATATCAATGCGATGAAATAACCCAAGATCTAAAAAAGAATTGTGAGGATTAGAGTTATGAATGGGATTCATAGTTTGATATTCAATAAAATCATTTCATGCATAATAAATTTGAGCGTATGTTCAAGTAAAGCGAAATAACACACTCATTTTAAGGAATCATCATGTTTGAGCTATCCGAACGTGCACAGGATTTTATTTCAAAAACAAAAAACTTTATTGAAAATGAAATTGAGCCCATTGAAGCTGATTTTTGGCATGAAGTGCATACTCTTAATCCAGACGGGAACTGGAAAAATTGGACGTGGCCTGCACAGCTTGAAACATTAAAAGATAAAGCCAAGCAAGCGGGTTTATGGAATATGTTTCTACCTGACCCTGAACTTGGTGCAGGTTTATCTGTACAGGAGTATGCCCATATTGCAGAGCTTTCAGGACGTAGTTTGCTTGCACCTACGGTATTCAACTGCAATGCGCCAGATAGTGGCAATATGGAAGTTTTATGGCGTTACGGTTCTGAGCAACAAAAACAGCAATGGTTAATGCCTTTACTCGCAGGAAAAATTCGTTCAGTCTTTTGTATGACTGAGCCAGCGGTTGCTTCTAGTGATGCGACCAATATGCAAGCGACTGCGGTGGTTGATGGCGATGAAATTGTTTTAAATGGTCGTAAATGGTGGTCATCAGGTTTAGGTGATCCAAATGCCAAAATCATTATTTTTATGGCGCATACGCCTGATGAAAATAAAGATCGCCACCATCAGCATTCCATGGTACTGGTTCCAGTCGATACCAAAGGCGTTACAATCGAGCGGATGCTACCTGTATTTGGTGATTATGACGCACCACATGGCCACGGCGAAATTAGTTTTGATAATGTACGTGTGCCTGTTGAAAATTTTATTGGTGGGGCTGGGCAAGGCTTTGAAATTGCGCAAGGCCGTTTAGGACCAGGACGTATCCATCACTGTATGCGTTGTATTGGCGCAGCGGAAAAATCACTAGAATTGATGATCGACCGCGGTATGTCACGTAAAGCTTTTGGCAAAGAATTATTAAAACTGGGTGGTAATCTAGAGCGGGTCGCAGAAGCTCGTGTTGCAATTGATCAAGCACGACTATTAACTTTATATGCTGCCTATAAAATGGATACATTGGGAAATATGGCGGCATTGACTGAAATTTCAGCAATTAAAGTGGTTGCACCAAGTGTGCTTGAAAAAGTCGTCGATATGGCAATGCAACTGCATGGCGGTGCAGGAGTTTCCAAAGATACACCTTTGACTGGATTCTTTGCTCAGGCACGTAGCTTGCGTTTAGCAGATGGCCCTGATGAAGTACATAAAGGCATGATTGCTAAACTTGAATTGGTAAAACGTGGTTATAGCACGAGAAAAAAAGCATAAAGTTAGATTTAATATTAAAGGAAGATATATGTCGATCATTGATATTGGCGGTCAGGTTCGAGAGGGTGAGGAGCTGAATGTTTTGGCCGTTGAAAACTGGCTTAAACAACAAAGCATTGTATTGGCTGGCGAAGCTAAAGTTACTCAATATACCGGAGGCGCTTCGAATTGGACCTATCGTTTGCAATATGACAATCTAGATCTGATTTTACGCCGACCACCTGTAGGAACTAAAGCCAAGTCAGCCCATGATATGGCGCGTGAATATTTGGTACAAAAAAACTTAGCGCAGTCTTATCCCGTTGTCCCTGAAATGATTGCTCTTTGTCAGGACGAGTCTGTCATTGGCTGTGATTTCTATGTGATGAAACGTATCGAAGGGATTATTCCCCGTGCGAAACTGCCACCTGAGTTAAACTTTTCTGAGCAGGATGTGCATGCGTTATGTATTAACGTATTAGATAAATTAATTGAATTACATCAAGTGCCTTATCAAAACACGCCACTTGCTGAAATTGGTAAAGGTGAAGGATATTGTCGTAGACAAGTTGAAGGCTGGGATAAACGCTATGAAAAAGCGAAAACCATCAATGTGCCTTCTTTTCATTATGTAAGAAAGTGGTTGTTTGATCACATTCCTCAAGATTCAACCACTTGTATTATTCACAATGACTGGCGCTTTGATAATGTGATTCTTAATCCTGAACAGCCAACTCAGGTGATTGGGGTACTCGATTGGGAAATGGCAACACTGGGTGATCCGCTGATGGATTTGGGCAGTGCTTTGGCGTATTGGGTCGAAGATAGCGATAATATGATTTTTAAATCGACTCGCCGACAACCGACCAATCTAAAAGGCATGTTTACTCGTAAGCAAGTGGTCGACTATTATCTACAAAAAACAGGTTTAAGTACTGAAAACTGGACCTTTTATGAAGTATTTGGTGTATTTAGATTAGCCGTGATTGCACAGCAAATTTATTATCGTTACTTCCATAAGCAAACTCGAAATCCTGCATTTAAAGATTTTTGGATCGTGATTCATGCTTTGCATATTCGTGCCTTAAAGTTGATTGCACAGCAAAAAATACAAGATTCAGAAATTGCCCAGAAATATTTAGATAAAGTGCAAAGGGTGTTAAAAAAATGACCACCATCTATTTAGTACGTCATGGTCAGGCTTCTTTTGGTAAAAGCAATTATGATGAACTATCTCAAAATGGCGAAGCTCAAGCCACCTTACTAGGTCGTTATTTTAAAGATATTTTAAAAGAGCAGCCATACGTTGTTGCGGGTACGATGCAACGTCATTTGCAAACGGCACAAGGCGCACTCAAAGAAAGTTTTCCAGAAACAACCATCCATACCGATGCGGGTTGGAATGAATTTAATCATCAACAAGTGTTTGCGCAGTATGAACCGCGCTTTAAGCAACCCGAATTACTCAAGGCTGATGTAGCCAAAGAAGCTAACCCACGTGCGTATTTAGCTAAAATCTTTGAAGGCGCAATTACCCGTTGGACAGACGGTGAATTTCATCATGAATATGATGAGTCTTGGCCAGATTTTAAGCAGCGTGTAGAAACAGCATTGCAAAAATTATGTGATGAGCTTGCGCAAACGAAACCCAGATACGCTGTCGTTTTTACTTCAGGCGGAGTCATTTCTGTCGCTGTTGGAAAAATCATGGAGTTGAGTATCAATCATACTTTTGCATTAAATTGGGCGATTGCCAATACCAGTTTAACGACCTTGAGATTGGTTGGAAATCAGCCACAACTCCTAAGTTTAAACGAACATCATTTTATTAAAGCAGTTAACCCAGATCTGCTGACATGGATATAAAAGGATTTTATCATGGCAAAAACGATTTTAATCACGGGAGCAAGCTCTGGACTTGGAGCAGGCATGGCACGAGAATTTGCAAAGAAAGGCTATAATCTTGCGATCTGTGCCCGACGTTTAGAGCGTTTACAGGAACTTCAAACGGAACTGCAAAGCGAATATGGCATCAAAGTGATTGCAAAAATTTTAGATGTCACAGATTACGATCAGGTATTTGAAGTTTTTAAAGCTTTTAAACAGGAATTTGGTCAATTAGATCGAATTATTGTCAATGCAGGTGTGGGCAATGGTCGGCGGATTGGTAAAGGCAACTTTGAAATTAATCGAGCGACCGCTGAAACCAATTTTATTTCAGCACTGGCGCAGTGTGAAGCTGCTGTTGAAATTTTCCGTGAACAAAAATCAGGGCATTTGGTGGTGATTTCATCCATGAGCGCGATGCGCGGCTTGCCGAAACACCTTTCAACTTATGCAGCCAGTAAGGCAGCAGTGGCTCACTTGGCTGAAGGTATCCGTGCTGAATTGATTGATACACCGATCAAAGTTTCTACCATTTTCCCCGGATATATTCGTACCGAGTTAAATGAAGGCGCTAAACATTTGCCATTTGAAGTCGATGAAAAAACAGGATCACGTCTTTTGGTTAAAGCCATTGAAAAAGAACCCGTGAAAGCTTATGTCCCGCAATGGCCGTGGCTGCCAATGGGGATTGCCATGAAAGTATTGCCATTAAGACTGGTCAATAAACTAGGCTAGAAATATCTAGGAGATAGCATTAAATTTTATGCTATCTCCTGTTTTTTTAGATTATTTGAATAATTTTCGGTATTGAATAAAACCAGTTTGATCTGCAATACGATCGTATAACATCCGCGCCTGTTCGTTATTTTCTTGTGTCAGCCAATAAACACGCGAACAATGATTTCTTTCGGCCTCTGTATAAACGGCTTCAATCAGCTTGCGCCCTAAACCAGACGCTCGATGTTTGGGATCAACAAACAAGTCCTGTAAATAACAATAATTTTCAATGGTCCATGTGCTACGATGAAAAATATAATGTACCAATCCAACCAATTGTTTTTCTTCATTTTCTATAACTAAACAATATACAGGTTCTTGCGCATCCTGAAATCTGTCAAACGTGGTTTTGGTTATCTCATCAATGATCGTCGCCTTGTAAAATACCTGATAACCTTTCCATAGCTGAAGCCATTCATTGAAATCATTTTTTGTTACTGGACGTATGTTCATTATCTTCTCTCAATAAGTATCTTTTGTTGTGATTTAAGTTTTGGATTTCACTTAAAATAACCATCCTTGTATCAAAGCAAGCATTTCAACAATATTCAAATTTTTCTTAACGCATTCATTGCACAAATTTTAAATTGCCAATTTTTTATTTTTAAGATGTTTTGAAAATAAACTTTATATTTTGTAAATTTATTGATTGTATTTCTTGAACAAATAGGATTTTCCACAAATAAAGCCTATAATTTAAACATAATTTTAACCACAAGAGATTTAAAACATGCTTTTAAAATTTGCGACGCGTTTCATGGGGATTTTGGTGGCAGTACTTATCGTATTTGCTCTAGGGATTCACTTTTTATTTCCTGCAAAACTTACAATTGATTTGTGGATCATTGTTGTTCCTCTAATTTTGGGTGTGCCAATTGTCTTCTCGGTTTTACTTGCTAAAGATGATGAATTAAACCCTGAATTAGTTAACTAATTCTTTATTTACTCAAATTATTTTCAAGAGCCCATTTTACAATGGGCTTTTTATATTGTTGTATATTTTCAATTAGAGTTAGTTTATGTAAATCATATAATTATGCAAAATAATAAAATTCAAGTCTTTAAAAATTTACTTTGATGATCATTACAAGGCAAAATATCTAAAAATTTATTTAAGCGCCCTAAAAAGATAGTATGAATAACTTTGAGTTCGAAATAGAGTCACATCCACTTCAACCATTTTTACCAAGCAATGCAAAACTACTGATGTTAGGTAGCTTTCCACCTCCAAAAGAACGCTGGAAAATGGATTTTTATTATCCAAATTATCAAAATGACATGTGGCGGATTTTTGGTTATTTGTTCTTCGATGATAAGAACTATTTTTTAGATCTCGAAAATAAAAATTTTAAGCAGCAGCAAATCCATGATTTTTTAATTGAAAAGGGGATTGCCATTTTTGATACTGCTGTTCAAGTTCAACGCTTAAAAGGCAATGCTTCTGATAAGTTTTTACAGATTGTGACACCGACCAATTTACAGGATTTACTTGAGCAAATTCCTCAGTGCAATACGCTGATGACGACGGGTGATAAAGCCACGGATACATTGATGCTGTCTTTACCTGAAAATACCGAAAAGCCCCAGATAGGGCAATCTACTCAAACTTATTTTGTAAGTCGGTGGCTTGATTTATATCGTATGCCGTCATCGTCCAGAGCTTATCCTTTAGCGCTCGAAAAAAAAGCAGAAGCTTATCGTGTACTCTTTGAAAATATTGGTTTAATTTAAAGAAAAATCAAAGAGAAAAAATATGAATATCGATGTTCCAAGTCCAATAGATTTAAAAAAATATCAGGACGCAAAACAGTGGGAGTTAACGGCAAATCTTAAGCGACCGTGGCGTTATGATTTTTTTGATTATTATGCACAAAAAATTGCGCAAGGCACTGATGCTCAGTTACACATTTTAGAGTTAGGATCAGGGCCAGGATTTTTAGGCAAGTATTTGTTAGAACGTTTGCCTAATATTCAATATACAGCCTTTGATTTTTCAGAAGTCATGCATACGCTAGCTTTGCAAAAGCTTAGCCCAGATGAATATCAACGAACGACTTACTTATTGGGTGATTTCAAGCAAGCCAACTGGCAAAAGAGCCTAGACCAATTTGACTATATTATTATTCATCAGGCTTTACATGAATTAAGACATAAAAGCCATGCATTAGACTTCCATAAGGCAGTAATCAGTTTACTCAAACCGAAAGCAACTTATTTTGTCTGTGATCATCTTTTTGCTGAAGATGCGATGCAAAATAATGAGCTGTATATGTCTAAAACTGAACATTTATCAGTCTTAAAACAGGCAGGCTTTATTTCCATTGATATTCAATTAGAAATACAGGGCTTATGCCTATTTGAATGTAAAGTCTAATCACATCATCCATTCAATAGGTAAGCAAGCCATAAATTTCATTACAAGACGTTGAAATTTTGTGGTTTTAGGGTCATGAGCGTATTTTATAGTTTCACCATTCTCAAGATATTCTGTCCAGATCACATTGCCTTGTTGATCCAGACTCAACTCATAGCATGTTAATGGCAAAAATTTGTCAAGATCATCAGTAATATTTTGTTGAAGTTCTTCAGATTCAACAACCAATCCAACTTCAGTATTGATATGCGCAGAACGAGGATCAAAGTTGAATGAACCGATAAACACTTTGCCTTCGATATCAAAAAATTTTGCGTGTAAGCTCGAATTACTTTTTCCTTTAGCAGGTATGACTCGACCAGTTAGTTTTTCATACCATGTTGGTTTTTTTCTCGGAATAATGGATTTTAACTCGTAAAGTTTGACGCCACTTTCCAGTAAAGCCTGACGATATTTACTATAGAAAGCATGAACAATGGCAACATCATTTGCAATGAATGAATTGGTTAAAATACGTATTTTTATGCCTTGTCGACTTTGCTTACTTAAAAATGCTGTACCTGAGCGAGTGGGTACAAAATAAGCAGAAACCAATTCTAGATGATCTGAAGGGTGGCCCATAAGCTGAGCAATTTGATGATAAATTAATTCGTCCTGTCTTGATTCACCTAAAATTTTCTGTGGAACATCCGCAACGAAATAAGCTTTCTTCCATCGTAATGAATAATTTTTTAATATATTATCTAATTCACTTTGAGCTTCATAAATTTTCTTTTCAACTGGCGTATCAATTTCATTGAATTGCTTAAAAAGCTGTTTTAGTTTTGATTGATCATTTGATTTTGTAGCCCCGACAAAATGTCGAATAGGTAGACTTAAGGAAAAATTCCAGAAGTTTTGAAATACATCGACCGCATGAGTGACAGCAGTTCCATAAAAAAGAATATCTAGATCAAAAAATTGAAATTCGTTACCAGCTTCAAAATATTCGCCACTAATATTACGCCCGCCTGTGACAGCAATACAATCATCAGCAATGATCAGTTTATTGTGCATTCGATGATTAATTGCTTTTGCTCTAAATAAGTAATCTAATACACGTAACTTTCTGAATTTATATGGATTAAATAGGCGGATTTCAAAAGCTGGATTGTCTGAAAGTGCACGTAAAATAGGATCAAGCCCATTTCCGTTTTGATCATCGATGAGTAACCGAATCTTAATCCCTCGGTTTGCTGCTTTATATAACTCATTCAACATGAGCTGGCCAATAAAATCGTTATTCCATATATAATATTGTAAATCGAGAGTTCGCTTGGCATTTCGAATCAAAAAAATTCGTGATGCAATACTAACAAAAGCATCATCTAAAGCGACATAAGCGGTTAAACCTTGCTCTATTTTTTTTACCGCATCTTGATCATTTAACCAGTCAAAGTTCATAAGTCTGTATCTCTCAAAATATTTCTTATCATATTCAATCCGTCATAAATTTTTATTACAAACATTTGTCTCCTGTTATTTGGTTCTCTATTTTAGAAAAACGCTATTTTCAGATGGTGAAGATATATCTATATGATATTGATATTTCACATGTAAGATCAGATATTTAGTTGTTTTTTTGTAGTCCTTTAATAGTTATAGCTAAAATTTTATTGTGCATTTGCTTTATTGTTTGAATTAATAAATATACTATACTGGGGTATAGTATAAAAGATGTAAAAGAGAGGGCTTATGCCTAAGCAAATTGAAGACAAAAAGAAAATTATACTTCGCCTTCGCAAAATTCAGGGTCAAGTTCAGGCCATTGAACGTGCACTCGAAAATGACACTTCATGTAACGCAATTCTTCAACAAATTTGTGCAACACGTGGTGCGATGAATGGTCTAATGAATGAAGTGCTGGAAATCCATCTCAAAGACACTCTAGTTGAGGGAGAGACGACAGAACAACAGCGATATGAAGAATTAGCTGAGATTACCAAAATTCTGAAATCTTATTTAAAGTAAATACAAAAGGAGAGAAAGCATGAAATCACGTGCTGCTGTTGCATTTGGTCCAGGTCAACCCTTACAGATTGTAGAAGTGGATGTCGCTCCACCCAAGGCAGGTGAAGTCCTGATCAAAATCAGTCATACAGGAGTTTGTCATACCGATGCATTTACTTTATCGGGTGATGATCCTGAAGGTGTATTTCCTGCCATATTAGGGCATGAAGGTGCTGGTGTTGTGGTTGAAGTCGGTGAGGGTGTTACCAGTGTCAAACCCGGCGATCATGTGATTCCACTTTATACAGCTGAATGCGGCGAGTGTTTATTTTGTAAATCAGGAAAAACTAACCTATGTGTTGCTGTTCGTGCTACACAAGGTAAAGGTGTTATGCCAGATGGTACGACACGTTTTTCTTATAATGGCGAGCCCATTTATCACTATATGGGATGTTCAACCTTCAGTGAATATACAGTGGTTGCCGAAGTTTCTTTGGCAAAAATTAATCCTGAAGCGAATCATGAACAAGTTTGCTTACTTGGATGTGGTGTCACTACAGGCATTGGTGCTGTTCATAATACCGCCAAAGTGCAGGAAGGTGACAGCGTTGCAGTCTTTGGTCTAGGTGGTATTGGACTGGCGGTGGTACAAGGTGCACGTCAGGCAAAAGCAGGTCGCATCATCGTAATCGATATGAATCCAGATAAGTTTGAACTGGCGAAACAATTCGGCGCAACAGATTTTCTTAATCCTAAAGATTATGATAAGCCTATTCAGCAAGTGATTGTAGAAATGACAGGTTGGGGAGTCGATCACTCCTTTGAATGTATTGGCAATGTCAATGTGATGCGTTCAGCACTTGAATGTGCGCATCGTGGTTGGGGTCAATCTGTCATTATTGGTGTCGCGGGCGCAGGTCAAGAAATCTCAACACGTCCATTTCAGTTGGTCACAGGACGTAAATGGTTAGGAACAGCTTTTGGTGGCGTAAAAGGTCGTAGCCAATTACCTGGTATGGTTGAAGATGCAATGAAAGGTGATATTCAACTTGAACCATTTGTGACTCATACCATGCCACTTGATGAAATCAACCATGCTTTTGATTTGATGCATGAAGGTAAGTCAATCCGTAGCGTGATTCACTATTAACCAAGCTCGTGTATTTTTGATCTGAACCAACACAACAAATGCAAATAAACAAGAGCGTCTTTACGACGCTCTTCGTTCATTTAAAAGAGCTGCAATCTTGACTTCATGAATGATTCCACATTGTTTTACAAAATAATCATCATGAGATACTAATATAATTGCGCCATTAAAACTTTGAATTGCTTTTGCTAGCAGTTCTCGAGACTCTATATCAAGATGGTTTTCTGGTTCATCCAATAGTAAAAGATCAATTGAATTTAATGGATGAGCCATAGCAATTAAAGCGACTTTTAATTGTTCACCACCACTCAATTCGGATAATGGCTGTAATACTTTATCTCCACGCAATCGTAATTGCCCCAGCAAATTTCTCCAAAACTCTGCGGTTTGATCTGGGTTTAAATCCATTAAATTTTCAAGTGCTGACAGCTGTTGATCTAAAAAGCTAAAGTTTTGATCTAGATACAAGCTACGACTTAAACTTATAGAATCATGATTTTCATTTGAAAAATCTCAAGATAAAATTCAAAGCAAAGTAGATTTTCCACTTCCATTTTTACCTACCAAATGAATTTTTTCATTGGGCTGTAAAGAAAAATTGAAGTGAGCATTTTGTAAATAGGGATGAGGCGTGTTTGCTAATCTCAAAATTTCACCTGATTTTTGAACAGCAGATGAAAATTCAAATTGCTGCGATTTAACTGTTTCTAGTCGCTGTTTTTTATTGCAAAGCGATAACTGTTCCTGATGTAACTGACGCTGTTGTTGTCGAATAAGTTGACCTGATTGTTGAGTTGCCTGCTCTCGTTTAAAATCCAAAATGACTTTCGCTTGTGATCCTGTTTTGCGTTTTTTGTTCGCGCTAGCCTGTCTTTTCTGATTCTTCATCAAAGTTTGATGTTGTTGTACAACCTGTTGCTTGAGTTGACGTTTTTCTTGCTCAATATCGTGTTCAAGAGCGTGACGTTGTAAGGCTGATTGTTTTGCATAATGGGTATAGTTTCCAGAAAAATGGGAAAGACCAAACTCATTAAATTCCAAGATATGCTGCATTTCATCTAATAACAAACGATCATGACTAATAATTAAAGATCCCATGGTATGCGCTTTTAAACATGAAATTAACCATTGTCTACTGACACAATCCAGATGATTACTGGGCTCATCCAATAAAAGATAATGATCCTTCAAGGCAAATAAGCGACATAGAGCCAGTTTGGTTTTCTGTCCTTCACTCAATAAATGTACAGAAAAGTTGAGATCAAGGGGTAATCCTGCCTGTTCTAATTGCTGTTGCCATTTGTAAGGTAAGTGCCATTTATCTTCGACCAGATCGTAATCCTGAAATGAAGCTGTATTATTTTCGATCCGTTTAAAAGCATCAACTAAATTTTGAATATCCAATACTTGAGCAATGGTATTACCCCTTAGTCGGTTGAATTGAGATAGATATGCGACAGGACATTGCCAATTAATCTGTCCAATAAAGCTAAATTTAGAAACTTGCGCCAAACACTGCATCAGCAGTGATTTACCTTGACCATTACGACCAATGAGGCCGGTGCATTGCTGTATGGGAAGATTAAAGTGAAGTTGATCAAAAATATTTTTGGAATGAATGTCTAAGCTAAGCTGCTGAATAATACATGCCTGTTGGGTCATAAGACCTCCTAATACAACAGGATGTACAAAATAGAAAGTAAATAAAAATAGGTAAAACAACAAAGTAAAAGTCTATTTTGTACATCAATTACAAAAAAGTGAAATTGATAAAAATAGGACTTACTTCATTGGCAGAAACTCGATTGAGCAAAAAGGGGGAATGCTCATCTTAATGCTTTGTATATTTATTCGTCAATAAATAAATTATGAAAAACACTTGTCAATTTCCTAAACACAGAGTATGTTTGGCATCAAGATATGTTTTATTTAACTGAAATAGCAATGTTAAAACAACCTATGATCAACAACGCTTATTATTACTTTTGGCAATTTAAATAGTTGCCTGAACGCATTCGGGCAGCAAAATGGTTGCCCTTCAAGTTAATACCTGATCGGCAACCCCGATCAGGTTTTTTTTATATCTATTTCATACCTTTATTTTGGAGATGTGCCGTGTATAACTTGATGACTTCATATTTTAGCAATGTTTATTGGTTTTACTTTAGTCAAAACCTACAACTGAATAGACCCACATCGCTCAAATAAATGATCGGACTGAAAATAGAGTCAGTCCAAAGGAAATAGTCAAATGAATGCGCTCAATAAAACTTTAATTGCACAAAATACTTCAAAAGAAATCTCGCTTAGCTTGCCATGTGAATTAAAAGCGGCATATCCGCTATCTTCTACTTTTGCCAAACAAATTGCTGAACGTCGTCAAACCATCCAAAATATACTTTCAGGCAAAGATTCACGATTAATGGTGATTGCTGGTCCATGTTCAATTCATGACCCTGTATCTGCATTAGAATACGCAGAAAAATTGATCAAATTACAAGAACAGGTTAAAGATCAAATTTTTCTGGTCATGCGCGCTTATATTGAAAAACCACGCACAACAGTCGGTTGGAAAGGCTTTTTGTATGATCCAAATCTTGATGGATCATCAGATTTGCAATTGGGTTTGGAAAAATCACGCGCTTTATATTTACAGATCATTGAAATGGGTTTACCGATTGCCAGTGAAATTCTAAGCCCTATGGCAACAGCTTATTTTGATGATCTTTTGGCTTGGGGAGCAATTGGCGCGCGTACCAGTGAATCACAGATTCATCGTGAAATTTCCAGTCATATGCCGTATGCAATTGGTTTTAAAAATGGCACAGATGGTTCAATCCAGATTGCGCTTGATGCGATTCAATCGGCGGAAAACCAACATCAGTTTTTGGGAATGAATCAGCAGGGTTTACCTGCAATTTTACAAAGCAAAGGTAATCCATTGGCACATTTGATTTTACGTGGTGCCAATCATGGCCCGAATTATGATCTCACTTCGATCGAGCGGATTAAAGCCGACTATAGCAGCAAATACCAAGGTGAATTACCTGCACTGGTGATTGATTGTAGCCATGGCAACAGTTCGAAAGACCCAATGAAACAACCTGAAGTATTAAAGCAAATCATTACAGAGCGAACTGTTAGCAACGTTCGTGGTGTTATGTTAGAGAGTCATTTGGTCGATGGTCAACAAAAAATTTCATGCGATATGACCTATGGCCAGTCAGTCACAGATGGTTGCTTGGGTTGGGATAAAACTGAAGCTTTATTGTTAGAGATGGCTGATCAACTGGGTCAAAACATATTACGTCAATCGGCTTAAATCCTGAAAAACCATCTCCCTTATAATTGTGGGAGATGGGTGATTTTACTTACAGACCAGCTTCGTATTCAGTATTGGAGAGAAGTTGCTCTACATCTGCGATATTGTCTGGTTTAATTTTATAAATCCAGCCTTTACCATAAGGATCATCGTTAATAAAATCAGGATCATCTTCAAGCGATGTATTGATTTCAATCACAGTACCAGAAACAGGTGCATGAATATCTGATGCGGTTTTGACCGATTCGACCACACCCGCTTGAGCACCCGCAGTGAGATGACTTCCAACTTCAGGAACTTCAACATAGACAAGATCACCAAGTGCATCCTGAGCATGATCACTAATCCCAGTGACTACAAGATCACCCTCAATTTTTGCCCATTCATGCGTACTCGCATATTTCAATTCAGAAGGATGATTCATTGCAGCTCCTTAACATCCAAAGTTTGCTTATTTTGAAAGTGGTTATACAGGTTTTTAAATAAAAATAAAAGCTTATAAATAAGGGTCTTTGCGCCAGTTACTAGGGCTACGACCACTCCAGCGTTTAAAAGCACGACTAAAATTGGCAACATCTGAGTAACCTAGTTCATCAGCAATTTGCTCAAGACTATAATCTGTTCTTGAAAGTAGGGAGGTTGCATGGCGATACCGAACTTCATCGACCAAAGTTGAGAAAGAAGTTCCTTCGGCTGCAAGCTGACGTTTTAAAGTCCGATCAGACATATGTAAACGTTCAGCAACGCTTTCAATGCTTAAATAATGCTGTTCAGAATGAGTCAAAATATCGCGGACGCGCATAGCCAAACGACGGCGTTCACCTAAGGCAGATAGTTCAGATTCACATTGATTAATCGCAATCTGACTCGCAATCGGGTCGGCATTCACCATTTTTAATCCCAAATATTGCTTATCAAAACTAGATATGAGATGCGGTTGTTCAAAACGCATATCGATATTCATTTTATTCAAATATTTATCGAAACCTTCAGGTTTTTGAAAATCCAGATCTACTTCACCTGTTAATTCTTCATTACCCGTCAACGCTTTAGCCATGCTCATGATGCCAATGGTCAATGCCAGAATAATTTCAGTTCGCAAGGGTTCAAGATCAAAATCACACTGTAATTGTAATGTTGCTTTGGGCCCAAAAGTAGAGAAGTAAAGCTGTAAAAAGGGCATGCGTAATTGAATAAAACGCGTTGCTAAAGCCAAAGCATCGGTAATGTCATGCGCAGTCATAATGGCATAACCAATAAATCCATGAATGGAAATACGCATCTGATTGCCAAGATGATAACCCAACGTCGTTTCACCTGTTAAACGCAAAGCATGTTTAACCAATTCATTGGCAACATGAATAGGAATCCGATATTCGGGATCGGCCAATTGCTCACTGGTTAAATGAAATGGAGCAAATAGGGTTTGATCGTTATATCCCCAACGCGACACGACATCTAATAGCAATAAGCCATAAACGCCTGGTATTCCTTGTTCTTGACGAGCTGAATTAATTTTCATTCGCTATCCGTGGCTTTACATGTGCTTCGTTTAAACTGTTACATCTTGGCATGAAATTTAAAATAAAAATACTGAAATTGTTGGACAAAATTTCATGCCTATCATTTATACATTTTTCCTAAAAACGACAATTTTGGTGGTCGAGATCAGTAATACGTCACCATTCTGATTCAGTGCTTGTGTGATATAGCTCACAATACCACGATCATTTTTAGTTTTTGAAGGTACAATTGCAGTAATTTCAACTTCAACATGGATTTTATCACCAGGACGTGTAGGGCGTGGCCAACGTAAACTTGATTCTGAGCCAATTAAGCCTCCTTGAATAGAAAAGCATTCTGTCCATAATCGCATGGTGACAGCCGCAGTATGCCAACCACTGGCGGCTAATCCCTGAAATATCGAACTTTTTTCTGCTTCTGCTTCGTCTAGATGAAAAGGTTGGGGATCATATTGACCTGCAAACTGTTTAATTTCTTCAAGCGTCATTTCATATTCACGGCTAATGAAACGATCCCCAACGTTTAAATCTTCCAGATACAGCATTATTATTTGTCCTCAACTTCATGTTGTTCAACTAAAAAACCGCCCGTTTGACGTTTCCATAACTGGGCATATAAACCATTTTGTTCAATCAATTGTTCATGCGTACCTTGTTCCACAATTCGACCTTCATCCAAAACAATTAAGCGATCCATTTGCGCAATGGTGGATAGTCGATGTGCAATGGCAATCACAGTTTTATCTTGCATCAGTGCATCAAGGCTAGACTGAATCGCGGCTTCGACTTCTGAATCCAGCGCACTGGTGGCTTCATCCAAGATTAAAATAGGAGCATCTTTTAAAAATACTCGTGCAATCGCAATACGTTGACGCTGACCACCTGAAAGCTTGACACCGCGTTCGCCTACATAAGCGTCGTAACCTTTACGACCACGCATATCGGTTAATTGTGGGATAAAATCCTCAGCTTGTGCCTTTTTCACAGCTTCATAGATTTCTTGCCATGTCGCATCAGGTTTGCCATATTTAATATTTTCAGCCACGGTACGGTGCAAAAGTGAAGTATCTTGAGTGACCAACGCGATATTGGCTCTTAAGCTATCTTGGGTTACATCTTCAATGTTTTGTCCATCAATCAAAATACGACCTTGGTTGAGGGTATAAAAATGTAAAAGCAATTGAATGAGTGTTGATTTTCCTGCACCTGAACGACCTACGACACCAATTTTTTCACCTGGACGGATATTAAGATTAAAATGATCGATGACGTTCTTTTTATTGTAGGCAAAACAGACATCCTCAAATTTAATATTGCCTTGGCTCACGATTAAAGGTTTGGCATCTGGTTTATCTTGAATATTCACTGGCTTGCCAAGCGTTTGCATCCCGTCTTGGATGGTACCGACATTTTCAAATAGCATGGATGTTTGCCACATCATAAATTCTGACATGCTATTGAGCTTTAAAATCATGGCAGTGGTAGCGGCAATAACCCCCAAACCCGCCTGACCATTGAGCCATAACCATACAGCAGTTCCAATCACGCCAATAAATAATACTGCGCTTAATAGGGTGGTAATGACTTCAAATAAAGTACCTAAACGCATTTGGCGAAATACAGTTTCCATGAATTCAATCATGGATTCTTTGGCATATTGACTTTCACGACCTGCATGTGCAAAGAGTTTTACGGTTTGAATATTGGTATAAGCATCGGTGACTCGTCCTGTCATTACCGCACGTGCGTCGGCTTGTTCTTCTGAAACCTTGCTCAGACGAGGAACAAAAAGCCATGTACTTAAAATAAATAAGCCGAGCCATATCGATAATGGAATCAGTAAAATCGGCGAAACTGCACCCAGTACTGCACTTATGGTGATAAAATAGACAATAACATAAACCAATATATCGCCTAAAATCATCCAGAACTCACGTACAGCCAGAGCAGTTTGCATGACTTTGGAAGATAAACGTCCTGCAAAGTCGTTATGAAAAAAATCAAGCCCTTGTTGTAATAACAAGTTATGAAAACGCCAGCGTAATCGCATCGGAAAACTGCTAAATAAAATTTGATGTTTTACGATGGACTGCAAACAAACAAATAAAATATTGGCAAAAAGAATAAGCGTTAAAATAATCAGATGTTGCGTATGATTTTCTAGAAAATTACTAGGTTGACTTTGGCTAAGCCAATCGACCAAATGACCAATTTGTGAAAACAGTAAAGCTTCAAAACTGGCTGCGCCTGCTGCACACAAAATCAATAAAATCAGGAAAGGACGAACACCTTTGGTCGACTGCCATACAAATGCAAAAAAGGAAGTAGGCAATGGCTCGTTTAAATTTGTTTCAGGATAGGGATTAACCAGTTTTTCGAACCATTGCAGCAGCATAATAGTCTCTTAATTTTTTTGCGTAAAATTCTCAACGATTATACCCGATGATAAAGATTTCACATCAGTACCTGATGGTGCTTGATAAATTCTTAATCCAAATTCTGGAATAATTGCGAGTAAATGATCAAAGATATCTGATTGTATCGCTTCATAGGCAGTCCATACAGTGGTATTTGTGAATGCATAGATTTCAAGTGGCAAACCATCACTGGTCGGCTGTAATTGACGTACCATCAAGGACTGATTTTGCGCAATTCCAGAATGTTGTTTTAAATAAAACTCAATATAGGCTCGAAATGTACCAAGGTTGGTCAAACGACGCTGGTTATACACGGTCTGATTGCTCAACTGATGATTAAAATTTTCCAGTTCAGATTGCTTGGTATCTAAGTATTGATCTAGTAATAAAAAATTCTTTAACTTCTCTTGTTCGTGTTCAGTCATAAAATGAACACTGCTTTGATCAATAAATAATGCTCGCTTAATGCGTCGAGCACCCGCTTCACTCATACCACGCCAGTTTATAAAGGTATCTGTAACTAGCTTATTGGTTGGAATGGTAGTGTACGTTTTGTCAAAATTCTGTACGGTCACCGTATGTAATGACATATCAATGACATCGCCATCCGCATTGAGTGATGGCATTGAAATCCAGTCGCCAATACGTACCATATCGTAGGATGAAATCTGAACACTGGCGACCAATGAAAGAATGGTATTTTGAAAGACCAACATCAAGATGGTTGCCATTGCACCAAAACCCGCGAGCAAGGTAAATACATCTTTTTTGAGGAATGTACCTAAAACCATCAAAGCGCAGACGATGAAAATCATCAACTTAACCAGCTGTAAATAACCTTTAATGGGTTTATTTTTAGCGTTGGGGTTGCGTTGATAAACCAGATTAAAGATGTTCAGCATTTCGCTGATCGCAAGGGCAATGGTTAAAAAGATAAAGGCTTGCGATGCCATCTGTACAAAAATAATTATTTTTTCAGATAGATGGGGAACAGTGGTAATGCCATTCATAATGACAATCGCAGGAACAATATTGGCAATACGACGAATCACACTATGCTGTGCAAAAATGGACTGGTTTGCGGATTTAATTTTGCTGATGAGTTTGCGAATACCACGAACAACCACTTGTTTCGCAACAAAATTAGCAATTACCGCTAAAAAAATAAGGATACCGAGTGACGTCAACATCTCAAGCCATGGATATTGATCAATCCAGTTTTCGACATCACGGAAAAGCTTTAAGAAATCCAAACCTTTACACCTTTGTACAAATAAATAATTGTGTAGAGTGTAAAGGCTTGGCTTTGTAACATTGTATAAAGATACTTTTTTTATACGATTTAAATCAGACTTTTTACAATAATAAAATCAAATATTTAACTCAGGAGAATTACCACATTAAATCGTCTGGAATAACATAAGCCGCGTATGGATCTTCCTCATCGGTGGTCTTCTCATTGTTTTGAGCATGATTGACCAGAATGAATCCTTCCATCTTCTGGTTAATTTTATCAGCCAGTGCTTTAGGCAAATAGGCGTAGCTTTCCTGATCCTTTGCAATCACTAAACTACCAGACACTAAGGCATTATAAATAGTCTGAGAGATATAGACCTTTTTGACTTTGTTGTCGTCAATAAACTGGTAGGCGATATCACCTTCAAATTCTTTGATTTTATGCTGAGAAATCATCTGAATAATAGCTGCTTTTAATGCTTTTTCTTCTAACAGACGCTGTTTTTCCTGATTGAGTGCTTGATCCTTTTCAAGCTTGTCGAGTTTATTCTTTTCAATATTCGCTTTCAACTCGGCTTCATTACTTTGACCCGTGCGATGTTCATGTTGAGTTTGTTTATTCAACTTTTTTGCTTTTTTATTATCGACTAAACCTGCTTTAAGCAGTTGTGCCTGTAGTGCATTTTTAACCATAACTATTTCCAAAACTATTGATGCAAAGAAGAATGACGAAGATAAATGAACCAGTAAGCGATACTGAGAATCAAACTTAAAGTTGCAGGAACTAAAAAGGCCTGAATAGAGAGCAGCGGATGGATCAGCGCGGCAGCGACACCACCCAAAAAGAATCCGATTAAAATCAGCAAATGCAAAGTAATACGGCGTTTATCTAGCGGTAAACCTCGTGCCTTATAACCAAGAGCCAAACCAATATCGGTGAGAACTCCCGATAAATGTGTGGTACGAATAATTGTACCTTTGTAATGACTCACCATCGCATTTTGTATTCCCATGGCTGCACATGCCCAAAGTAGCCCATAACGAGGGAAATATGGAAGTAGCAACCACGAAATAAAAATAAATAAAGCCACCAGACTTAGTGGAATACCATAGCGACGACCTAACTGGAACTGGCTATTTCCAAGTATAAAGCCACTATAAAATGAACCAAGTACGAAGCAAACAATAACAAAAACCAGATAAATAATATTATGGACTTTCCAGTCTACCAAATCCATTGCCAACATACTGACATTGCCGGTCATGTGAGAAATGGATTGATGCAACACCGTAATCAATGACAAGACGTTAATCATTCCAGCATTCATCGCGAGTAAAAATGCTGCAAATTGAACCCAATTTGGTAAACTTTGAAAAGGCATAAGACCTCAACCTGAACGATAGTTATTTTTTTGATGCAATATCAACCGCTGCTGTAAATATCACATCTGTTGATGAATTCAGTGCAGTTTCGCTTGAATCCTGTAATACACTAATCACCATGCCAATCGCAACGACTTGCATAGCGACATCAGAAGGAATACCGAATAAACCACAGGCTACTGGAATTAATAATAATGAACCGCCAGCAACACCTGAAGCACCGCATGCTGATACTGTAGCAACAATAGATAGAATAATCATAGTAAGAATATCAACATGAATACCTAAAGTATGCACGGCTGCCAGCGTTAATACCGTAATTGTCACTGCCGCTCCGGCCATATTAATCGTGGCACCAAGCGGGATAGCAACGCTAGCGGTTGCCTCATTTACCCCTAAACGTTTGGCCAAATCTAGATTGACTGGAATATTGGCTGCTGAGCTTCGAGTGAAAAATGCAGTGATGCCACTTTCTCTTAAACATTTCAGCACGAGAGGGTATGGATTTGAACGAATCACGATTGCCACTAAAATTGGGTTAATGACCAAAGCGACAAAAACCATAGTGCCTAATAAAACCGCAATTAACTGAGCATAATTTTTTAAAGTTGCCAAACCTGCATCGGCAAATGTCACTGCAACAAGACCAAAAATACCCAACGGCGCAAAACTAATCACCACTTGAATAATTTGATTCACCGCTAGCGATATATCTGTCAAAACTTGTTTAGTTGTATCTGAACTATGTCGTAAAGCAATACCCAAGCCAACAGCCCAACCTAAGATGCCAATAAAGTTTGCTTCAGCAATCGCTTGCACGGGATTTGCTACAAAACTCAGCAGTAGATTTTTTAAAATCTCACTCAGGCTACTTGCAGGCTGTAGCTCGGTTTGAGCATCAGCATTGAGATACAAAAAACTTGGGAAAAAATGACTGGCCACAATGGCACATAAGGCAGCTAAAATCATGCCAACAGCGTATAAAATTAGTATAGGTCTTAGATTGGCATTATGACCCACTTTAAAATTGGCAATAGAGCTCATGACCAACACAAAAACTAAAATGGGAGCAACCGACTTTAATGCTTTAATAAATAACTCGCCAAGTAAACTTAAATAAGGCGTAAAACTTGGAAAAAATACAGCTACAAAAAAACCTAAAATAATGGCAATCAATATCTTAGTAACAAGACTCAGACGAGAAAAAATCGATAACATAAACAAGCCTTAGCGACATACAGCTAAATCAGCAAAAAAAGTATTTTATACAGAATGATCTTGAAGCTTAAGTTTTTTTTAAAAGAGTTCAAAAAAATACTGAATTTAAAAAAAGTAAGATGCTGATATCCAATAAAAAATCTAAATCATTACGGGGCAATAAAGACGATAAAGTGTACCCAAAACTTCAACCATTTTTTGGTCTTTGATTGAGTAAAAAATCTGCTTACCTGCACGACGCGTATCGACCACTTCACTTTTACGTAACATCATTAACTGTTGCGAAAGTGTGGGTTGAGTAATGTGGGTTCGTTCTTCAATCTGAGATACGTTGAGTTCTTCTTGTGCAAGATGGCACAAAATAAGTAAGCGGTCTGTATTCGCCAGAGACTTTAAAATAGTCACAACCTTATCGGCTGAATT
Source organism: Acinetobacter sp. FDAARGOS_515 (assembly GCF_003938865.1). Classification (NCBI taxonomy): domain Bacteria; kingdom Pseudomonadati; phylum Pseudomonadota; class Gammaproteobacteria; order Moraxellales; family Moraxellaceae; genus Acinetobacter; species Acinetobacter sp. FDAARGOS_515. Next base: position 2,823,928 of record NZ_RKIX01000003.1, read on the forward strand.
TCTCATCTGCTCGATTTGGAACTCTTTTTGCATCATTTTACCCTCAATTTTACCGCGGGCATCAGTATAGAACGAATACATCCAAATGACGTGAAATAAAATCTTAACATAATTAATTTTACAGGAATTTTATAAAAATAATAACGCTACAAAATCATAATTAGAGCAAATTATGAGTGAATGTAGAAAATCTAAAAAGATGTCACTTGAAAAAAAAGTTGTGCTTTTCTAGAACTTATTTATAATAAGAAGCATTCATACAGACCTGTATGTATAACTTTATAATAATTTTAGATTGTTAAGTTTGATAAAACAAAGAGAGGGTACAAGCATGAAAATCAACATCATTATGTTTTCTAAGATTAGTACATAAATCTCCACGTATATGTACTAATAAATAAGAAGGCATAATTTAATTATGCACATTCAACTTTTTAAATAAATTTATTTTATTGATAAAGTTGCTTAGGTTTCAGACGCAAGCGTGAAATAAAACAATGATAAAAATAAAATAAGAATATCACTCACGCTTTATTTCTTTACATCTGTCTTTCAAATTCAATCAAACGTTCAACGCGCGCCCAATACTTATCAATATCAACTGAATCTTTATCAATTTGCGCTTGCATGGTCATCCCATCCAAAATACTCACCAGTAAATTGGCAAGAGAGGCGGTTTTTTTTATTTGAAGATGCTGCAATAAGTCAAGAATTGTACTGGTCAACCATTCTTTATATTCAAGTGCTGGACGAATGGTGGAAGGATAGATTTTAAAGACTTCTTCGACTGCTTTTTGAAACATACAGCCATTAAAATCATCAGTATGAAACCATGCCGAATACCAAAAATAAATCGCTTTAATTCGACCTAGAAAGTCATTTTCATCGCATGCGTCTAATGACGCAGTTAGAGATTCTTGTAAATTCATATTACGTTGATCTAAACATTCTTCGATTAGTCTGGCTTTTGAAGGAAAGTATTTATAAAAAGTCATTTTAGCAACACCTGACTCTTGAATAATACGATCTACACCAACTGAGTTATAGCTATTGGCGTTAAAAAGACGTAAGGCGGTATGAATAATGTCATCTTTTTTCGACATATTTTTGGATTCCTGCTAAATACATCATCATTTGGCGTACAGCGGCGATAATTAGATAATTTAGTAAATAATTTCTACAGTATAACATTTAAGTTAAAGCTTAAATGAAAATGTGATAAAAATTTAACCACTTAGCGTGGTTTTGTCGCGTTTATAAGATAATACAAATAATCAGCTCAAATAGCCGATTTTATTGCGTCTGATTTTCCATAACTTATTTATTTTTAAAATTTTTTATCGTGCATCGAGTTTGACTATAGATCAGTTATTTGTTTTTTTATATACTGAATACTCTGTATATGAAGTATAAATCCATGATTCAGAATCTTTCATTTACGCAATCTGAACACTCACGTACTGAAGCAATTGCTTTTATTCAAAATGCGATACCAGTTGATATATGGACATCCAATACAGAGTTAGTGAAACAGTTCAGAGTAGAGATTGATCAGCATGCTTTATTTGAGCACGACATTTTAAAAAATCTGAAAGCACAACAGTTAGATCTACAACAGTTAAAAATAATACATATCAATTATTTAAATTGTATCGTAAAAATTTTTACCGATGCCTTGAGTATGCTGATTTTTCAAGCACAACAGTTGGAAAATAATTCAAATATTTATACTCAAAATCGAATTTTATCCAAAATTTATGCACGTTATTTGCTTTCCCTTAATTTACTGGATGAATTAGGATTTGATACTGCGCAGCTTGAGCAAAGTTCTGCTGCGAAGTCTCATTTTGCTTATTATTTAAAGATTTTGGAAACCTTTGGTGCAGATCCTCTTTCTCAAAACAATATCGAATCTGAAGCTTTAGAGGTTCAGAGTTTTATTCGTGAACACTATGACAATTACTTAGCATTATTAGTTATTTTGTCTATTACTGAAAAACAGGTCATTATTTTTAGTGAAGCCTTACATATTAATCTGAAAAAATTTGGTGAAATGTTTGATCAGGGCTATTACGCATGTCACGGTTTTGCCAATGATCAGGATAATCTAGCCAATGATGATAACCATGCAAATGATCTTTGGTCACTGTTCATTCAGGCGATTCACCCCGAAAATGAATCAGAGCTACGTGACATTGCCCAGCGTTATTTAGCACTTTGGCAAGCTTTCTGGACAAAAATGTATCAAATCACTCGAACTCCAGTAAAAATATAACGGCACAACTTTTTCTTAAGGGATGATCTCTGCGCAGATCGAACTGTGCCAACTTAAATCAGGTCCCCAAGTCCGAAAGCCTTTGGTATCGATATGAATTCGACCTGTACTGTAAACGCCTAAACCCATATTATATTTTTGTCCTTCAGTTTGCCAAAATTTGCACAGTTTTAGCTTACTATTTGCGATGGCGATGCGATCATTTGCATTGGGGAATTCTGGACCTATGCGAAAGTCAACTGCTGCATTTTGCATATGACTCGATGACTTCGCTCCATTTACACAGCTATTTAGAGTAGGGGAACGATAGCTAGAGGTCAGTTCGAAATCATCTAATATGCCATTTTTGACTAAATGAGATAACAAATTTAGAGTTGGAACAATATTCGGCCATACATTCGGTTCTGGCACATCGTATTCATCATAATGGCATTCTTGCCAACCCCGCGCTGAACGGAAAAACTCAAAATCTGGAGCAACGAGTTGTACACCTTGTTGCTTTAAATAGTATTTATAACTTTTCACTCGATCGGCATTGCGCGGATGTGCAATCCAGACAAAATAAGAAACAGGCGTATGTTTATGTAATTTTTTAATTTCTGGAGTTTTAGCAATATTTTCAGGAAATGAGTTTCTTTGCGGGGATTGACTACATGCGGTTAATCCTAAGATAAAGAGACTTGTACTCAATAAATATTTGACAGAAATCATGCAGGCATCTTAAATCTTGAATATTGTTATAATATAACACTTATTCATTCATAGAGAAAAATTTCCTTTGAACTTGATTCAGAATTTTATTTGAATAAAAGGGAGGTTGTGTTCCTCCCAACGTTATAAACTAGTTTAGTTCCAAGACAATTTTACCAATATGCTCACTTTGCTCCATTGTTGTATGTGCTTTCGCCACATCTTCAAATGCAAAGGTTTTATAAATAATAGGAAGGCTTTTATCTTGTTCTAATAATGGCCAAACCGTTTGCTTTAATGATTGAGTAATCTCAGCTTTTTCTTGATCAGTTCGCGCGCGCATGGTTGAACCTGTGACATTTGCTCGCTTTAAAATGAGTTGTTGTAAGTCAAACTCTTTTGCCATACGTCCCCCCATAAAACCCAGAATAACCAAACGCCCATCTCGTTTGAGTAGATTCATATTTTGAATAAAGTATTTCGCACCCACAATATCCAAAATAACATCAACGCCTTTTTGCTCTGTTTTTTCTAAGACAACTTTTTCAAAATCATCTTTTTTGTAGTTGATTGCTGTACTTATCTCGCTAAGTTCATCAACTTTCACATCAGTTCCTACTGTACAAAAAGTCTGAATACCCAACGCATTGCAAATGGAGAGAGCGGTTGTTCCGATCCCGCTTGCACCCCCGTGAATCAAGGCAGTTTCTCCAACTTTGAGTTGACCAATATCAAATAGATTTGCCCACACTGTGTAATAGGTTTCAGGAATTGCTGCTGCTTGAACAAAATTTAAATTTTCTGGAATAATTAGCGTTTGAGTTGCAGGTACGATGCAATATTCTGCATAACCACCACCATTGGTGAGCGCACAAACTCGATCACCAATTTTAAAATCTCGAACATTCTCACCAATCGCTGCCACAATCCCTGCAACTTCAAGTCCTGGAATCGGGGTAACTCCTTTAGGCATAGGATAGAGTCCTTTACGCTGCAATACATCAGGACGATTGATTCCAGCAGCTTTGACCTGAATCAAAATTTCATTGGATTTCGGTTGAGGAATCTCAGCTTCAACAATTTTTAAAACTTCAGGTTCACCCGGTTGTGAGATTTCAATATGTCGCATAGTGTTTGGCAGGGTGGTCATGGATAACTCCTTTATAATCTGAAAACTTATTAAATTTATGTTAAATTTATGAAGTTTATAAGCTATTGATTAAATATGAAATTTAACGTTTAAGGATTAGTTTACATCGTATATTACAATTAGTCAGGAAGATATATTGAGATTTTCATACGAATTACAATAGATGATTTTGTTATGAAATTTGCTGTTGGGTGCATTTTGAGTCCTTTTATTTGCGATAACGACCACTCAAAGACGATAAATCACTTTTAAATGATAATAATTATCATTATAATTAATGTTGAAATAATTTAAAATCATGCGAAATTAAAGATAGGTCAGCTAAAAAATGAATAATATTAAGGCGTTGTTTTTAAGTTATATGCTACTACAAATGGCTTTTATGATGATTTTACCAGCCATTGGACCAGTCATCAGGACACAAGGTCTCCAAGAATGGCATGCAGGTTTGATTGTCAGTCTTTCAGGTTTGTTCTGGATGCTCAGTGCAAAATTCTGGGGACAGCGTAGTGATGAGTTGGGACGTAAGAAAGTATTATTACCGCTCACATTGGGTTTCTTTATCTTTTATCTGATATGGGCTGTTTTTATTGGTTACACACTACAACACCCCTTAAGCATTTTAACCATGTTATCGGTGATGCTGATTTTGCGTTGTATTATTGCTGCTTTTTTCTCTGGGATCAATCCAGTGATGGTGGGTTATATTGCAGATCATTATGCACCTGAAGAACGTGCGTCAAAGATTGCCATGCTAGGTGCAGCGGCGGGTATTGCGATTTTTTTAGGGCCTTTTATCGGAGGTTTATTAGCTGGTTTAGACCTAAGTTTTGCTTTTTATTGTGCAGCAATTTTACCTTTATTTGCCTTGATGTTGACTTATTTTAAAGTACAGGAAAGCGACAGACTGGTTTTAGAGCTTTCTGAGAAAACACATCTAAAAATGACAGATTCACGCATTTGGTTTGAAGTATTGGTGATGTTCCTCACCATGAATTGCATTTTTACTTTTAATATGTGTATCGGTTTTTTTAGCAAAGACCATTTAAATTTGGCGACACAGCAACAAAGTGCGACTGTTGGCGGAATGACACTTAGTGCTGTCGGTTTGACTTTAATTATCGTACAAGTTTTGATTTCCAAGTTAAAACCTAAACGTCATCTATTCCTACTCGGTATAGGAATTTTATGCATGGCGCTTGGAACAATTTTATTTACACTTACCCAAGGTTTATTCTTCTTTATTGTTAGTGCTGTGATTATGGGTATTGGGGGCGGTTTAATTCTGCCGATGATCAATACCATGACTTCACTTGCTGTTGATGCTCATGAACAGGGTGCGGCATCAGGACTCATTTCTGCGGCACAAGGCCTGTCGATGCTGGTTTCACCATTGATTGCAACGCTGCTTTACCACTATAAAAACGAATTGCCTTACTGGATTGCTGGGATTCTATTACTGTGTTCTCTTATTTTTATTCCAAAACGTGTCAATGTTCAGAATAAATGGCTGATATCGGATCAATAAAAGTTCATTGATCATGAGACTTCTTTCATCGTTATTTAAAAACCCCTTTTATTTTCTGCCATCGCTAGAGATAACAGGGGCTTATGAAAGAAAATTTATGATCGATAAAAACTAAAAATAAAATTTAATTGGATTTTTTCAAAAAATTTAAGCTATTTTTAATAATAATGAGAATCGTTTATAAAAATCATATACAATTACTTACACGAAAATTGATCCTTTTTTGCGGGTTCAAACGTCTTAGTTAATACAAATACCAATTTCATCCATTTCAACACGCTTTTAAGGGGAAGCAGGATGAAAATAATTTGATCAAAATTGATACCGATTTAAGTGAATGTAATGATAGAACAACCGTCGAATGTTGAAAAAAAATCTCAAACTCTCCCAAAAAATACAAAATGGTTTGTAGTCATTGTGATTGTCATATTGGCGATAGTATTGGCAATTTACTGGTGGAAATCCCGTCAAACTCCAACACTGGAATATAGCCAGTGGAGTAAACCTGTACCTGTACGTGTAATCCCTGTACAAAGAAACGATATGCAATTTGAAATTAAGGCGATTGGAACTGTTGTTCCCACGCATCTTGTTAAAGTTCAAAGTCAGGTTTCTGGTGTATTGCAAAAGATTTTTTTTAAAGACGGGCAATATGTCAGCAAAGGGCAGCTTCTGGCTCAAATTGATCCAGCACCCTTTAATGTTGCTTTAGCTCAGGCTCAGGGAACCCAACAGCAAAATCTGGCTCAATTGCGTAATGCTGAAAGTGAACTGAACAGATATCAATTACTTTTTAAACAGGATTCGATTGCCAGACAACAAGTTGAACAGCAACAAGCGTTAGTCAACCAGTTAAAAGGACAAATTCAGGCGAATCAGGCACAGGTCGATGCAGCAAAGTTACAACTTTCCTATACCAAGATTTATGCGCCCATTGAAGGACGTGTCGGTTTTAAACAAAAAGATGCGGGAAATTTAATCCAAGCCAATGAAGAAGCAGGTCTAGTCAGCATTACACAGGTACATCCAATTTATGTACAGTTTGCAATCGCTGAAAATTATCTGGACGTGTTGCGAGGTTCTGTGCAAAAGGGTCAGAAAGTTCAAGTTACTGCGTGGGATCGCTCAGAAAAAAAACAGCTTGCGACAGGATATGTGGAAGCACTTGATAATCAGATTGATACCCATACAGGTACTTTAAAACTCAAAGCTATTTTTGAAAATCGCGATGATACGTTATTTCCAAATCAATTTGTCAATGTCCGTTTAAATGCTCAAACCATTCAAAATGCAATCAATATTCCCACAGATGCGATTCAAAACGGCGCTAAAGGGACTTATGTTTATATTATTAATAAAGACAATAAAGCTGAAATCCGCATGCTCAAACTAGGGATGAGTTCGAATGGTCAGACAGAGGTTTTACAAGGATTACAAGGTAATGAGCGAGTCGTTTTAGAAGGAATAGACCGTCTTGCTGAAGGTAAAGAAGCTCAAGTTGTTCAAGATGAAAAAGCGCCATCTACAACAACTAAAACAGCACGTGGTTAAGTGCAATGAATATTTCCCGTTTCTTTATTTTACGACCCGTTGCCACTACATTGTTAATGCTGGCACTACTATTTAGTGGTTTACTTATTTGGCGGTTTTTACCTGTTTCGGCATTACCACAAGTCGATTATCCTATTATTCAGGTTTATACCTTTCAACCAGGTGCTAATCCAGATACGGTTCAAAGAACCATTACAGCACCACTCGAACGTGAAATGGGCAAAATTGCTGGCCTCAAGCAGATGTCCTCAAACAGTTCTGTCGGTGCGTCTGTCATTACTTTACAATTTGAACTAAGTGCTGAGTTAGGGGTGGTTGAACAAGAAGTACAATCTGCTTTAAGTACGGCCAGTAGTAAATTGCCCAATGATCTACCGACGCCACCTGTCTACCGAAAAGTAAATCCTGCCGATGTGCCTGTGATTACTTTGGCGGTCAGTTCAGATACTTTGCCCCTCACCACTGTTTATGACATGGTGGATACTCGCATCGCACAAAAATTATCACAATTATCTGGTGTGGGAATGGTCAGTTTGGCGGGTGGGCAGCGTCCCGCTATACGTGTTCAAATGAATCCAACAGCACTGGCAGCTTATAAAATGAGTGCTGAAGATGTTCGTTCAGCCATTAATTCCGCCAATGCCAATCAGCCTAAAGGCAGTTTTGATGGGCCATATCGGACCACGATGCTAAATGCCAATGATCAGATTCGTTCTATTGCAGATTATGAAAATTTGATTTTGCGCTGGAATAATGGCGCACCGATTCGTTTGAAAGATGTTGCACAGATTCAGGAAGGAAGTGAAGACCGCTATATGGCAGCTTGGGCAGATCAGCAGTCTGCAATCTTAGTCAATGTACAACGTCAGCCCAATGCCAATGTGATTCAGGTCGCAGACCAGATCAAAAATATTTTACCTGAATTGCAAAAAAATCTACCTGAAAGTGTAAAAATTCGAGTCTTGACGGATCGTACTGAAAGCATTCGGAGTTCGATCCGTGATGTACAAAAAGAATTGGTTTTTGCAGTGTGTCTGGTGGTGATGGTCACTTTCCTTTTCTTAAGAAATTTGTCCGCGACCATAATTCCCAGTATTGCCGTGCCATTGTCGATTATTGCCACTTTTGTATTGATGTATTTTCTCGAATTCTCGGTAAATAACCTAACGCTCATGGCTCTGACCATCGCCACTGGTTTTGTGGTTGATGATGCGATTGTCATGTTGGAAAATATTACGCGGCATCGTGAAGCAGGAGAAAATCTCTTACAGGCTGCACTCAAGGGTGCAAAGGAAATAGGATTTACCCTGATTTCACTGACTATTTCATTAATTGCCGTTTTGATTCCATTGCTGTTTATGGGCGATGTCGTCGGACGCTTATTTCATGAATTCGCGGTGACTTTAGCGGCAGCGATCGCACTTTCTTTGGTGGTGTCTTTAACGCTCACGCCCATGATGTGTGCTTACTTACTTAAAGAAAATAAACATCATCAAAAAAATAGCCGATGGAGTCTGGATCAAGTCATTGACTGCTATGCAAAAGCATTACAATGGGTATTTAAACATCAGCCACTCATGCTCGGTATTATGTTGAGTACCGTGATTTTAGCAGGTGTTTTGTATTGGATGATTCCTAAAGGGTTTTTTCCTGTGCAGGATAGTGGTGTCATCCAAGTGGTGACTGAAGCACCAGATGATATTTCTTTTCAGGCGATGAGTGAACGTCAGCAAAACTTGGCCGCACAGATTTTAAAAGATCCTACTGTTGCGAGTTTGTCCTCATTTATTGGCATTGATGCCAATAATCCAAAACTCAGTAATGGCCGTATTTTAATTAATTTAAAACCACATGCAGAGCGAAGTTCGGCGGAGCAGGTGATTGATCGTTTACGAGATCAACTTGCTGATGTACAAGGGATTCATGCTTGGATGCAGCCCGTTCAGGAACTAAGTATTGAAGACAAAATTAGTCGTACCCAATATCAACTCAGTCTCAGCACAGCAAAAACTCAGGATTTACAACAATGGACACCTGTTTTAGTTGATGCATTAAAGCAACAGCCTGAGTTTTCAGATGTCACCAGTGAAAATGGTGGACAAGCATTGCAGGCTTATATTGATGTCAATCGAGATGCCGCAGCGCGTTTAGGACTTTCCATTGAAGATATTAGTCTGGCATTGCAAAATTTATTTGCACAACGCCAGATTGCGACTTTGTATACACAGTCTAATCAATATCGGATTGTATTGGAACTTGATCCTGCATTGACCCAAGGGCTTGATGGTTTAAACCATACCTATATTCATAATGCAAATGGTGAAGCAATCCAACTGAGTGCTGTCGCAAGTATTGAGCAAAAAAGAGTAGCGAGTGTTTTGCAACAACAAGCCCAATTTCCAGCCAATACCATTTCATTTAATCTGGCGCAAGGTGTATCACTTGGAGAAGCGATTCAAGCGATCAAGCGAGTAGAACAGGAACTAAAACCTCCTGCTGAAATCAATCTGAGTTTACAAGGTGCGGCAGCCGCTTTTGAAAATTCGCGACAACATACTTTCTGGCTAGTCATTGCTGCAATTGTCACGATGTACATTGTACTGGGTATTTTGTACGAAAGTTTTATTCATCCGATTACGATTCTTTCTACACTACCGTCCGCAGCCATTGGTGCATTATTGGCATTATTTATGGTCAACCAGCCACTCGATATGATCGCGCTGATCGGGATTATTTTGCTCATTGGACTCGTGAAAAAAAACGGCATCATGATGGTCGATTTTGCACTGGCAGCTCAACGCAATGAAGGTTTATCTCCTGAACAAGCGATTTATCAAGCTGCCTTAATGCGTTTTAGACCGATTTTAATGACGACATTAGCCGCACTTGTCGGCGCAATTCCTCTCATGCTAGCGTCTGGTTCTGGCGCTGAATTACGTCAGCCACTCGGTATTGTAATGGTTGGTGGTCTTATCCTAAGCCAAATTCTCACTTTATTTACCACGCCTGTGGTTTATCTGTTTTTCGATCGTTTACAACGAATTAAGCATCAGCAGAACAAGATAAATCCATCTGTTGATGAATCAGGAGCAATCACTTGAATATCTTTGCTCTGTTTGTTCATCGACCTGTTGCTAGCGTTTTACTGGGCATTGCCATGATTTTGCTTGGTATATTGGCATATTTTCGGTTACCCGTCGCGGCTTTGCCTCAGGCAGATATCCCGACCATTGTAGTACGTGCAAATTTACCAGGTGCAAGTCCTGAAAGTATGTCAGCTACAGTGGCAACACCACTGGAGCGCGCCATGATGGGCGTGTCTGGCATCAAAGCGATTAATTCGTCTAGTAGTCAAAACTCGACCCAAGTCACTTTGCATTTTGATCTGGATACAGATATCAATGAAGCAGCGCGTGAAGTACAGGCCGCTATCAATGCCGCAATATCTCAATTGCCTTCTGGTATGCCTAGCCCTCCTGAATATTTTAAGGTCAACCCCAGTCAAAGCCCCATTTTTTATCTTGCGCTGAGTTCCAAATATTTATCTGCAGGTCAATTATATGAGTTGGCAACCAATCAGTTACAACCCAATCTTGCCCAAATCAGTGGTGTTGGTGAAGTTGAAATTGATGGTGCGTCAATGCCTGCAGTGCGTATTGTGTTAAATCCAAATGCTCTGATTTCACAAGGAGTTTCTTTGGAGCAAGTTCGACAGGCAGTTGAAAAAAGTAATGTCGTACAGTCATTAGGTGTCATTGAAAATCAGCAACATCGTTGGCAAGTTGCACTTTCAACCGATTTAAAAGCTGCGGCAGATTTTGACAATTTAATTATCCATCAAACACCGCAGGGTATTGTCAGACTAAAAGATATTGCAAAAGTAGAAGATTCCGTTGAGAACCGTTATGTCAGTGGTTTCCATAATGGTGAACCTGCGGTCATTATTAAAATCAGCAGACAACCCAATGCCAATACCATCGCAACGATTGAAAAAATCAAGGCCAAACTCCCTGAATTAAATTCTCTTATTCCTGCCGATGCACAGTTGACAACAGTCATGGATGGTTCTGAAATTATTCATGCAGGTTTAAAAGAAGCGCGTGATACCTTGCTTTTTTCTATGCTATTGGTTGTGATTGTGGTTGCGCTGATGTTAGGAAGACTACAAAGTGCAATTGTGCCGACCATCGCCATGTTAGTTACTTTGATTGGCGCGACAAGTCTGGTTTATTTGGCAGGTTTTTCGCTGAACAATTTATCCATTATGGCAGTCATTGTTGCGATTGGGTTAGTCGTAGATGATGCCATTGTTGTTCTTGAAAATATTGAACGTCACATTGAACAGGGAGAAACACCATTTAATGCAGCTATTCAAGGCGTTCGGGAGGTTGGATTTACGCTGATTGCCATGAATCTGGCACTGATTGTGATTTTTATCTCTGTATTATTTATGGGTGGGGTCATTGAGCGGCTATTTAGGGAATTTTCGCTCACACTGGTTTTCATTGTTATTCTCTCAGTTTTTGTTTCTTTAATTTTAACTCCAAGTCTATCGGCCCGTTGTTTAAAGCCTTTAAATTCGCAGAATCATCAAGTTTTATATACGTATAGCCAACGCATGATGCAGTACTTAACACTGCATTATTTGCATTCATTAAAGTGGATCATGCGTCATGCATATCTCGCGATACTACTTTGGTTAGGTGCAATTGCGGGTTCAATCTATTTATATCAAAGTTTGCCTAAAAAGATTTTACCTGAGCAGGATACAGGCCGAATCGAAACATTCATTCGAGGGGATGATGGTTTTTCTTTTCAGATTATGCAGCCTAAAATTTTGACATTTAGCCAAAGTTTGCTCAAAGATCCTGCAATAAAAGATGTGATTGGAACTTCTGGCGGCGCTGGCGGAACCACCAATTCCTTCTTTATGGTGAGTTTAAAACCTAAAGCTGAACGCGATGGTCAGACAACGCATGAAATTGCTGAAAGGATTCGTCAAAATGCTCCGTGGTTAGCAGGGGCAATATTTTCGGCAAGAGTTCAACAGGATCTTGATCTGGAAGATCTTTTTGCTACAAGTGGAGGGCAGGACTATTTGCTGTTATTGCAATCGGATGATGTTGCCTTACTTAGAAAATGGGCGCCGAAAGTTGCAGAGGCGATGCAAAAACTACCTGAGCTTGAAGAGGTGGAAACTTTAGGCGATGAAGGGGCTCAGCATGTCACGCTCAATATTCATCGAGAGGCCGCACGACGTTTAGGCGTTGATATTGAAAGTATTTCAAGTGTACTGAACAACTCATTTTCACAACGACAAATTTCGACCATTTATGATCAAACCAATCAATTTCATGTCGTGATGGAAATTGATAAGCGTTTTACTGAAAATCCAGAATCATTGGCAAATATCAAAGTTCCGAATCAAAACGGTGAATATGTACCACTGACTAACTTCGCAACATGGTCATATGGAATTACAAATGATCGCGTACATCGACGCAACCAATATGCCGCAATGGGTATTGGCTATGTACTCAAACAAGGTTACACGGCTGAACAAGCCGAGACCGCGATTCGTGGTGTATTGCCACAGGTCATGCTGCCTCATCAGATTTTTGTTGCAACAGATCAAGATGTAGAAGCAGAAAGTTTACAAGCCGGCTTAAGTACACCGATGTTACTTTTAGCAGTTATTGTGCTGATTTATATCGTGTTAGGCGTAACTTATGAAAGTATGCTCCATCCATTGACGATACTGTCAACGGTTCCTGCTGTGGCTTTGGGCGGTTTACTCACACTTTGGTTATTTAATTTTGAATTTAGCCTGATCGCCTTACTGGGCATGTTTTTATTAATTGGAATTGTTGTAAAAAATGCAATTTTACTGATTGATTTCACCTTACAGCAACGTCGGCTGGGCAAGACAGCATTTGAATCGATTCTATCTGCGGCAGCATTGCGGTTTCGTCCTATTTTAATGACCAATACCGCAGCTTTATTAGGCGCTATTCCATTGGCACTCAGTACAACTGAAGGTTCTGAACTACGACAACCTTTGGGCATTGTGATCGTGGGTGGTTTGGCATTGGGTCAACTCTTAACCCTCTATACCACACCTGTGATGTATCTCTTGTTAGAGAAACTGGCTCAAATGTGTAAACAATTCAATATTACCAATGCCTTCGGCTATAGAAGATAGAAATAGATAGGAAAATAGAAAAGTGATCAGTTCGATTTTATCTAAACATCAGAGGTGGTCCCACATGTTTGAACAACTAAAAGCTTATTTATAAGTGATACTCTGCTCTAGTTAAGCTACCTTATTTTGTTGTGGTAGCTGGTCATAGTAAAACTCATCTGGAGTCATTTTGTCCAGACTCGAATGAGGTCGTTTCAAATTATAAAATTCAAAATATGCGTTTAATTGCTTCTTCGCATCCAAAACATTGCTGTAGGCTTTGAGATACACCTCTTCATATTTAACGCTCCGCCATAATCGTTCAACCATCACATTATCAACCCATCGACCTTTACCATCCATACTGATTTGAATGCCATTTGATTTCAATACATCAATAAATGCATCACTGGTAAACTGACTGCCTTGGTCTGTATTAAATATTTCAGGTCGACCATATTTTTCAATAGCTTCATTTAATGTTTCTATGCAAAATGTAACCTCCATACTAATCGATACTCTATGCGCAAGTACCTTGCGGCTATGCCAATCAATCACAGCACATAAATAAACAAAGCCTTTTGCCATAGGGATATACGTTATATCCGTAGACCACACTTGATTACTGCGCTGAATAGCCAATCCTTTGAGCAGATATGGATATTTGCGGTGAGCTTGATTAGCCTGGCTTAAATTTGGTTTGCAATATAACGCATTAATGCCCATTTTCTTCATTAAAGTACGTGTATGACGTCGTCCTATATGATGTCCTTGACGATTCAACAAATCACGCATCATCCGGCTACCTGCAAAAGGGTATTGCATATGTAACTCATCCATACACCGCATTAGCTTCAGATCTGATGCACTCACAGGTTTTGGGCGATAGTAATAACAACCACGGGAGACTTTCAGCAGCTGAGCTTGCTTAGATACTGAAATCTGAAGTGAGTCATCGATTAACTTTTGTGGTTGAAGCGGCCCAGTTTCTTCAACACACCTTCTAAAAAATCAATTTCTAATGCCTGCTCACCGATTTTTGCATGTAGTTTTTTTAGATCGATGGGTGGTTCTGTTGGAGCTTTTGATTGATCGAAAGCTTGCGAGGAAGCTGAAATCAGTTGATTTTTCCAGTCGATAATTTGGTTTTGATGAACATCAAATTCAGCACTCAATTCAGCAAGTGTTTTTTCTGCTTTAATCGCAGCAAGTGCTACCTTAGCTTTAAAATCATTTGAATGATTTCTTCTTGGTCTACGTGCCATAAAATACTCCATATATTGATGTTTATAACATCATTTGGGGAGCAAAATATCACTTATAAGTGTTGTTCAAATTTCCTGATCCACCTCTCATCTACCCAGTTTTAGCTGTGTCTTACTAATTGTAGGGTGTAGTTCAAATATAGTGACGCATCCACCTGCTTATCAACAACCTGTTATTCAGGCAGATACGCAGTATAAATATGCTTCATTAAATTGGGTACAAACTCAAACTTTGACGCCCCAAACCTCTCAGTGGTGGCAACTTTATCAAGATACAAAGCTCAATACCTTGATTCAGCAACTTAATACAGAAAATTTAACTTTAAAACAGGCCGAAGCGCGTTATCGCAATGCGATCGCTTTACTTGATGAGCAACGTTCCGCACGTTTACCCAGCTTAGGTGTCGAAGGCACGGCAAATCGGAATGGCAGTAAAAATAATAAGGCGACTAGCCAATTTAGTGCAGGAATACAAGCCAGTTGGGTGCCTGACTTATGGGGCAGAGTGGCCAAAGCTGTAGAGGGACAACAAGCCAATCTGGAAGCTTCACAGGCAGACTTAGCAGCGGTCAAGCTGAATCAGCAACTTTTAGCAGCACAAAGCTACTGGAATATTCGATTATTAGATTTACAGCTCGATGTACTTAGACAAACTCGGCAAAGTTATGCACGTTCGGTGCAAATTTTAAAAAATCAATATCAGGCGGGTATGATCGCTCGTGCAGATGTTATTCAGGCAGAAACACAACTCAAACAAGTCGAAATTCAACAAATTGAACGACAACGTGAAAGAAACTTACAAGAAAATATCCTCGCTGTATTACTCGGCCAAACGGTTGTTCAGTTTCAGCTTGGCAAGCAAACAGCTCAGTTTAATGTCCCTACAATTCCTGCCCAGATTCCAAGTCATTTATTAATTCAGCGACCAGATGTAATTCGCACTGAACGAGAACTGGCTGCCACACATGCACAACTTGGTTTAGCGCAAACCGCATGGCTTCCAGACCTGAGTATTGGTTTAAATGGAAGCTTAAATAACAATATATTTTCACAACTTTTTCAATCACCAAACTATCTTTGGTCAATTGGTTTAAATACCGCAGCGACAGTATTTGATGGCGGAAAACGTAAAGCGGGGATTGATCAAGCACAAGCCAATTATGATGAAAAACTGGCTGCATATAAGCAAACAGTATTGACGGGTTGGAAAGAAGTGGAAGATGGCTTAATGCAATCAGCAAGTCTAAAACACCAAGCTTCAGAACAAGCTCAATTGTTAAATCTAGCCCATGAAAATGAACGTGTTGTCACTCAGCGTTATAATTCTGGACTGGTCAGTTATTTAGAAGTAGTTACAGCACAAAACTTACGTTTGCAAGCAGAACAAGATCGACTGGAATTACAACAACGTCAGATGATCAATTCAATGCAACTGATTGCAGCATTAGGCACAGGATGGGGCAGAGACTAATGTTGTAAAATTAATTTTAAATAAAATTGATAGTAATTCTCATTACTGATACATTAGCCACATTTCTGACGGTGTGACGTTACTCTCATGACGGCAAATCAACAAATCATCACGCATTACATAGCAGAGCTATATAAAGTTCACTATAGCTGGTTATATGGTTGGTTGTATAAAAAATTAGGCTCGGCTGAAAATGCCGAAGATGTTTTACAAGATACATTTACCAAACTGATTCGTAGTCAGGGATTGCTCGACATTCAGCAGCCTAAAGCTTATTTAACCACGACGGCGAAACGGATTTTAATTGATCGGGCAAGACATCAAAAAATAGAGCAAGCTTATCTTGAATATTTGACTCAGCAAAACCTCAGTTATGATATTAGTCCAGAACAAACGGTACTTGCGATAGATATACTCAATAAACTTGCACAGGTTCTGGATGGTTTACCTGAACGACAGCAGCTTGCGTTTCTAATGCATTACATTGATGATTTGAGTCTGGTCGAGATTGCCAAACAATTAAACGTGACCAGTAAAACCATTCATCATGATCTGGTTAAAACCTTAAGTCATTGTTATGCTGTGTTAAAATCAGATTTATAAATATATTCTTATAATAAGACGAATGTTCATGTCAAAACCTGACCAACAAATTGTAAACGAAGCAGCAGAATGGTTAATTACATTAAGTTCTGGTGACTATTCTCAGGATGATTTGAGTCAACTCGAATATTGGAAACAGCAAAGTCCTGAGCATTTAAAAACTTTTGAAGAATTACAACAATTTTTAAATCAAGTAGATGTACTTAAAGCTCAAAATCTACGATCACAACATCCAGTGGTTCAGAATAATATTTTAAGAAAAACGTCGACCAAGAAAAAAACAGCACCTCTATTATGGGGGAGCAGTTTAATCATTGCGGTGATTACGGCTTGGGTGGTTTCTCAGTTACCTTATCAACGTTGGAACGCAGATCATTCAACGGAAGCGCAACAATGGCAACAGAATATTTTATCTGATCAAAGCTCCATTCAGATGGCGGGTCAAACAGCGTACAATCTACAATACAATTTGGATCAGAGAAAAATACATTTATTTAAAGGAAATATTTTGGTTCATGTCGCCAAAGATCGTAGTAGACCTTTTGTAGTTGATTTAGGAGATATCCAAGTACAAGCATTAGGGACTCAATTTATTGTCAATTACGATCATGATCAGGTTCGTGTCAGTATGATTGAATCGAAAACCAAAATTTATTCTGTGCATCATCGTTTTGAACCCATTATGCTTGAAACAGGTCAAAGCTTTAATTTTTCTGGAAATCAGGTGCATATAGAGAGCGTGAATCCAGATATTTTACAAAAGTCATGGCTTAATAAAAAAATGGTTGTCGATGATATGGCACTGGATCAAGTCTTGGACATACTTGAAAGCTATCAGTCCAGTAAATTTATTTATAACTACAAGACATTGAGTCAATACCGTGTTAATGCCGTATTGCCATTGGATGATCCTGACTCAGCCATGCAATTATTAAAAGACCAACTCCACCTAAGTACTTATTCCGTCGGCGATTTATTGACTGTTATTCAAAAAGATTAAAAATCTATAAAAAAACTTCCTGTTTTGATTTCTAAAACGTCTTAGTTAATAGGCAAATATAAATGATGTAAGGAAATTAAAATGGGGTCTATTCGTCGTCCATTTCTCAATCCAAAACCTTTAGTTTTAGCGATTCATATGGCAACTCTCTCTATTGCTGCTTTACCAGTGATTACTCATGCAGCGCCTACGCAAGTCAACATTCCAGCGGGGAATCTGGCACAAGTGCTGAATCGTTATGCCTTAGAGCAGGGTGTTAATATTGTTTTTGACAGTCGCTTGTTTTCAGGAGTTAGAAGTCAGGGAATACAGGGCTCGTATGAAACTCATGATGGTTTTACAGAATTATTAAAAAATACTAATTATCAAATTAAACAAACTTCCAGTGGTTATCGCGTAGAAGAAAAAAATAAAAATAATAAAAAAGAAGAAGTGGTTAAATTAACACCACTTCAATCGAAAGCCAATCAGAGTGGGCGATCAGGTTTAGCATCTTCGGATTCTGTGCTTCCGACGATTACCCTTGAAGCTGACAATCAAGATGAGCCCTTAAAACGGGTCAATACTGTGGGTGTTTTAGGGAATAAAAGCGTAATTGATACGCCATATTCAATTACCACAAAAACTGCTGAAGAAATTGAAACCAGACAGACAAACTCTTTAGGTAAAATTTTTGTCGGTGATCCAAGTATTGTCACAGAAGTTAATTCATATAGCAGTGGATGGAGTACACCAGTTTCGATTCGTGGCTTAAAGCTCGATGAAACGAATGGTTATAAAGTGAATGGTTATTCAGTCAGTGCATGGGGGGGAGAATTTCCTGTTGAGCTTGCACAGAATGTAATGGCTTTAAAGGGTTTATCAGGCTTAATGTATGGTTTTGCAACACCTGGTGGGATTATCAATTATCAAACCAAACAACCTACTGAAGAAAACCTTCTAAGTACAAAAATAGGTTATCGAAGCGCTGGTATCTTATCTGCAAGTTTGGATGCAGGCGGCCGAGTCGGAGAGGATAAACAATTTGGCTATCGGTTCAATATCGTTAAGGAAAAAGGTGAGACTTATAATGGTTCAGATGCTGACAATTTAGCAACTGAACCGTACCGGGTTTGTCGGAGGGTCAATATTCTGAGAGACTATTCCGATGAAAAAACCAAACTATACCCCCGAAATTAGAGAAAGAGCGGTTCAATTACTAATTGAATCTGAAAAAGATTATCCTTCTACTTGGGCAGCAATCACAGCTATTGCACCTAAGATTGGTTGTACTCCTGAAACATTGCGTGTTTGGTATTTAAAGCATATGGATCAACTAAATCCTGCCAAAGTACAACAGATATCTGACCAAGAAAAAATGAAGCAAATGGAACGTGAAATTAAAGAATTAAAACGTGCCAATGAAATTCTACGTAAAGCAGCCGCTTTTTTCGCCCAGGCGGAGCTCGACCGCCCACACAAATAATGGTGGATTTTATCCATAACAATAAAGATCGATATGGTGTTGAAGCGATTTGTAGAATTTTACCGATTGCAGCTTCGACCTATTATCGGGCTTTAGATCTCGTTGATAACCCAGAACATCGAGCGAAACGTGCTCAGCATGATTTACATCATGCAGAACAAATCAAACGTATTTGGAAAGAAAGTTCAGGTCGATATGGTGTACGTAAAGTCTGGCAAAAATTGAAACGTGAAGGCTATGTTATTGCACGTTGTACAGTTGCTCGATTGATGCAGAAGCTAGATATACAAGGTGTTTGGCGTGGTAAGAACAAACAAACTACCCGCAGCCGAGATGATCAAAAACGAGCAGATGATTTAGTGAAACGGAATTTTAGTGCTGATCGACCTGACCAATTATGGGTCAGTGACTTTACGTATATTCAAACCAATTCTGGCTGGGTCTACACTGCATTTATTATTGATGTGTTCTCGCGAGCAATTGTTGGATGGAAAGTATCTACACGGATGAATACAGATATGGTGCTCGATGCATTGGAGCAAGCATTGCACGATCGAGGCATGCCAAAGAATGTAATTCATCATTCCGATAGAGGTGTTCAATATCTTTCTATTCGCTATACCAATCGTTTAGAAGCAGCAAATTTACGAGCATCAGTCGGTACGACAGGTGATTCATACGATAATGCTTTGGCTGAAACGGTGAATGGCTTATACAAAACAGAGGTGATTGAATATTTAAAAGCAGATTGGCAAGGTTTAGCGGATGTACAACTTGCGACATTAAATTGGGTAGATTGGTTCAACAAAAAGCGTGTACACAGTGCACTGGGTTATGTATCGCCTTTTGAGTTTGAAGCAATGTACTATGATAAGATTAATCCGTTAGGTCAGGTGGCCTAACTTAAATAAAAAAGTCTCCGACAAACCCGGTACGGTTCAAACAGCATTAGCACTTGATTATCGTATTTTGCCAAATTTAGTGTGGAAAGGGGAGATTCTTTATCAAGATCGACATTTAGATAATGAAGCTTCAATGTTTTCATGGTGGGGATTTGAAGGTAATAAACTTCCAAAACCTATTGATGGTAGTGATAAACATATAGTAAAAGGTGCTTTTTATACGATTCATTCTGCACTTGCACAGACAGGATTGTATTGGCAAATTAATGATGACTGGAAAGCCGAAATCACTCAGGCGAGAACTAGAAATCGTAATTTTGTGAATAAAACTTTTGCCTATATTTTGAATGAACAAGGGGATTATTCAATAAACATGTATCAATTAGGCGGGGAAAGCGTTCGTGATACCAGTCAATTAATGATAAATGGTTTATTTAACACAGGTTTTATCAAACATGATTTAGTTTTTGGTGGATCTTTTGAAAAAAAAGAAATGCGTGATGGAAACTATAACTGGGACGCGAATGTTGCTACAGGCAATATTTATCAACCCCAAACCACTTACTATGATAAACCGATGGACTTTACTCAAACAGATTCTGGAAATATTTATCAAAAACAAGTCTTTGCAAGTGATACGTTAAGTCTTAATGACCATTGGCAGGCAATCATTGCGGGACGTTATATCAATTACAATAATCAAGCAAATACTTATCAAAAAGAAGTGGTTACACCAACTTATGCTTTAATTTATAAACCAATTGAAGATTGGTCATTTTATGCAAGTTATTCAGAAGCATTGGAAGAAGGTCAAAAAGTCACAAGTGGTTCTGGTCAGCAATATGCAAATGAAGGTCAATATTTAGATCCAACCATTAGTAAACAGTATGAAATTGGAACCAAATATCAACAAGATCGATGGCATGCATCAGCTGCTTTATACCGGTTAGAACGTATGGCGACAATCGATGAGATGATAAATGGTCAGCTATATCTCACTCAAAATGGTGAAACCGTCTATCAAGGTTTTGAATTGATGGGGGGATATAAAATTACCCCAGATTTAACTATAAATGCAGGGATCAATTTAAACGATCCAAGTATTGAAAAAGTCAGTGAAGCAAATATTGAATATAAAGGGAATCGTCCATCTGGTGCATCCAAAATCCAAGCAGTGGTTCAAGCTGACTGGAATATACCTTATATAGAAGGTTTAAGTGTACATGGTGATGTACGTCATTATGGTGATACATGGTACAACGATGAAAATACCATTAAATTTGATGATTACACCTTAGTTAATATTGGCAGTGGTTATCAGACGCGTATTTCAAATAAGCCTGTGACTTTTAGAGCTGATATTAATAATTTACTTAATAAAAAATACTGGATGAACTCTGGTGCAGGAGAACCAATTACGTTTGTTTTAAGTGCAAAAGTAGATTGGTAAATCATATTTATATTCAAAAATAAAGGCGCTTTAAAGCGCCTTTATTGATTAAATGCTTAAGCTGCGTTTTTAGGTTTGACCATATTATCAATCGCTAAAATCTCAGCAATCACTTCATCCGATAAAAGCTGTTCTTCGCGAATTAAACTGAGAACGCTTAAACCTGATTCATTTGCAGTTTTGGCAATACGAGTCGTTGTTTCATAACCTAAATATGGATTCAATGCAGTGACGATACCAATCGAGTTTTCTACTTGAGCTTTACAATGCTCGGCATTGGCAGTCACCGTATCAATGCATTTGGTTCTAAACATTACCAAAGCACGAGATAACAACTCAATGGATTCAAATAATTTAAATGCAATCAATGGTTCCATTGCATTCAATTGAAGTTGACCTGCTTCGGCTGCCAAAGTAACCGCTAGATCATTTGCAATAATCTGAAAACAAACCAGATTTAATGCCTCAGGAATCACTGGATTAACTTTACCTGGCATAATTGAACTACCTGGCTGACGCGCTTCAAGATTAATTTCATTAATTCCTGTACGCGGACCGCTGGACAATAAGCGCAGATCATTGGCAATTTTTGATAATTTCGTTGCTGTACGTTTTAGCAAACCTGATAAAAGGACAAAATCGCCCATATCTGAAGTGGCTTCAATCAAATCTGGTGCAGACTGAATATTTTTTTGGCTAATTTCAGACAAAGCCTGAATCGCAAGTTGCGTATAACGATACTCAGTATTAATCCCTGTACCAATTGCTGTGCCACCCAAATTCATATAATTCAACGTGTTTGGCGCAATGCTATTGATTTGAGCTAAATCTTTTTCAAGTGTCGCAGCAAAAGCATGGAGTTCCTGACCAAGTGTCATCGGTACCGCATCTTGAAGTTGAGTACGTCCCATTTTCAAAATATGAGAAAACTCCTGACCTTTGGCGCGCAAACTTGCAATGATGTCTTCAAATGGTTTATTTAGATCATCTAAACTAAATAACAAACCTAAGCGAATTGCAGTAGGGTATACATCATTGGTGGATTGTGACATATTCACATCATTATTTGGATGTAAATATTGATATTCGCCTTTTTTATGATTGAGATATTCAAGTCCAATATTAGCAATCACTTCATTTGCATTCATATTGGTCGAGGTTCCAGCACCACCTTGAATCATATCAATGGGAAACTGTTCATGAAATGAACCATTTACAAGTTGTTCAGAAGCATATTTAATCGCTTCAAGTTTGATATTATCAAGTTTACCCAACTGGTTATTTGCTTGCGCACATGCCAGTTTAACCATAGCTAAAGATTTAATTATATTCGGAAATTGTTCTATTTTATTTGAACTTAAGTTGAAGTTTTCTATGGCTCTTAAAGTTTGAATTCCAAAATAAAATTGATTGGGTACTTCACGAAAACCTAAAAGATCTTTTTCTGTACGTGTTAAAATTTCGGCGTTCATTTTTTTATCTGTCTGAGGAAGATAATTCATCATAAAATTGGTAAGAAATAATTTCTAATGCATAGATTAAATTTGCTATGCAAAATTTGCATACTGTGATTATAATTTGATGATCTTACGCTTAGACCATACACATGAGCCTTGAAATTCGCTGGATTGAAGATCTTTTAACCCTTGAACAAGAACGATCAATTTCTAAAGCCGCAGAACGAAGATTTGTTAGCCAATCTGCATTTACCAGACGAATTCAACATCTTGAGCAGGCATTAGGCTTTCCAATTTTAGATAGAGACAGTCGGCATCTTGAGTTTACCGATGCAGGACAGATTTTACTTGCGACCGCTAAAAGTATAGAAAATCAATTACAGGCAACATTGGCTTTATTAAATAATTTAAATAGATCAAAAGAAATTACGGTTCGTTTTGCTGTCGTTCATTCTTTAAGTTCAACGTTTTTTTCAAAGTTTATTCAGCTATTTCCAGAGCATTTACAAGAGTTTAAAATTGAGTTAATTGCTGCTAATGTGGGAGAGGGTTTTAAACTTTTAAAAGAAGGAGCATGTGATTTTTTTATTGGTTACATTGATCATAATAAAATCAATCAAATAAATACTGATATTATTGATTATTTAAAGTTAGGGCAAACTGAAATTATTCCAGTTTGCATTACTCATAATAATGGCGAAGCTAAGTTTGATATTAATAAACATTTTCCATTACTTTCATATAGTAAAAATGCGTATTTAAGAAATCTAGTAGATCAAGTGATATTAAATCAATTAAATTATCGGATTTTATATGAAACAGATCATGCAAATAATTTAAAAGATTTTGTTATGCAAGGAGCAGGCGTAGCGTGGTTACCTAGAATTACGATTGAAGATGAACTAGCAACGAATAAAGTCAAAATTTTAGCAGATACAAAATTTAGCATTCAGCAAGAAATTTTTATTTTAAGGAATAAGTTAAACAAAGATTCCTCTCTACAGCAGATCTGGAGTTTTTTAAAAAAAGTTCAGGTTTGAACTAGATATGGACTTTGCTGCTTGAATAAACTGCTAAATTTCATAATTTTTTAAATGGATAACTTATGAAAACTATGTATATAAGATCATAGACTTAGTTTTAATGAATGGTTAATTTTATAAAATTATGCCAAAAAACATAGTAATTATGATGAAAATTATTACACTAGTATATTGATTTTAAAAAAATAAATACTCTAAAATGGTTATAGTTTTTAGCTGTTGTCTGAATTTTTCTTTTATCCCATAGCGTATGGATGAATCATTTTTTTATGTCAAATAAGTATTCCAAATTTTTTCCAAATCATGACGAATTTAATCTAGATAATTTTCCTTACTACTGGATTACACAAGTCTATGGTCTGTATGTTGCCAAAATGGACAACTCTTTAAAAAAATACGGTTTAGATAATTCTAGACGTCGTATTTTATTGACGGCTTATCTTTATCCAAATGCAAGTGTTTCTGATTTATCGGAAATGACGTTAATAAAAATATCAACGACTACCAAAATTTTAATTCGTCTGCGTGAAGAGAATTTGATTGAAACCATGTTGTGTCCCGATGACAACCGAGTGACTCGAGTTAAATTGACACAACAAGGTGAAGAAATGGTCAAAAAGATTAATGAAATGACGGTTGTGTTGTTTGAAGATAGTTTTAAAGGACTAAAGCCTTCTGATATTGACCGTTTAAATGATTCATTGAAGATCATTAAACAAAATTTGGAATAGTAGCGCGTCTAAACTCACACCTTCGTTCGACTCATGGCTTCTAGAGTGTCCTATAGAATGCCATTGAGTTATATTGAATTGAAATGACGAATTTGTTTTAGCAAATCAATAATAATCTATACTCATTTTTTCTTTCAGTGGGCGCACGATGAACGCAAGGCAAAACTTGCTGTTTGGGATGATCTACTGCCAATCGCCAAAGATGTCCTGAGCCTAAGTTCAAAGGGTTTGCATCAGGTTTAGGCTGATAATGTAGATCGAAAAAATGGTCTTCTAGGAACATTTCAAATTCATCTTCTGGACCATGATACAGTTGTTTGAGTTTTTCTCTAATTGCTGGAATCTTAATTTTTTGCTCAACTTGATCGTTGGGTAAAATGTCACTGGCTGGACCAAAATAAGTACATAAAAACGTATCAGTCTCGATCGGTGAACGATCAATATGATATGAATAAACATCTGTGGAAATAAAATCGAGATCTTCATCACGCTGATAATTTTTAAGCAAATTCAGTACAGGTGATGCACCAAAATCAGTTAATAATTGCATATCTTTTAAAATAATGTCTCTTGCTAAATGTCCATTTTCCGAGAGTTTCAGCTCTAGAAGGTCTTCTATCGAGATTTCTGTAATATTCTCTTTTAATACAAGTTTATCAACAATCTCTTTGAAATCACCAATTAGGTTTCGATGCCAGCAAATCGCATTCATGCTTTTTTGAAAATTTGAATTTATCAATTCAGAAAAAGTTGAAACTACACTAATTTGACGACTATCGGAAAATGTACTGGCCATATAAGAATGAAATAAAGAGTGTATTGCGCTTTATTATATAACATTGAACTCTGAAAATTACATTTGCATACTTGCGGCAAAAATCTTGTAAAGATGATTAGACCTTAACATAAAAATCTAAATTACAAGGTGAGCCAAATACCAGTCATTATCAGCTTGTTTCATGAGCCGAATAATTATTCTATTTAAATCAATATATGAGCCGATTTAAAACGTATTTAGCTTATGACGGATTTCCAGAATCTATGTTTCATCAGAATGAGCCGAATAATTTGAATAAATAGCTCACATTTTGAGCCGAATAAAAGCTATAATCAGCTCATGGAATAGGGGATGTTAATGAAAAAATGGGTCTGGCAAAAAGCTAATTGGACTAAATTTAAATGGGATGACACACTCGTCACGGCCAAATTGCGCTTAATCCATAAGAAGATAGGTCAGTTGGTCGGTGAGAGCAAAGCATCACCAGATGCTGAAGCATTACCCTTAGATATACTGCTAACCAACCTTGTAGCATCCTCTTTAATTGAGGATGAAAAGTTAAATGTTCGCTCACTCAAATCTTCTTTAGCTCGTCGTCTAGGTGTAACAGAAGAAAATCCTGCGCCACTTCAGAATAAAACTGAAGGATTAGCCAATATCATGATGGATGCCGTAAATAATCATAATGCGGCATTAACTATGGAGCGCCTGTTGCAATGGCATAAATGGCTTTTTCAAAATATAGAACGCTTTGATTATGCCGCCCAGAAAATCAAAGTAGGAGAGATTCGAGATAATGCGGCTCCCATGCAAGTTGTGGGTGGTTCTCTTTATGGCACATCAACCAAGCTTTATTTTGAAGCACCAGAAGGTGGAGAACATTTACTAGGACTGATGCATGAATTCTTAGAGTGGTTTAATCATTCTAAAGATGATGTCATGCTTGATCCGTTGTTACGAGCTGCTCTTGCTCATTTTTGGTTTATAACATTACATCCATTTGAAGATGGTAATGGTCGTATCACTCGTGTCATCACAGATTTAGCATTAGCGCAAATGGATCACCAGAGTATTCGTTTGTATGCGATGTCAGTGGCAATCCACGAAAATCGTAGTAGCTATTATGAAATTCTAGAGAAGTGTCAGAATAATACCTATACGATTAATGAGTGGTTAATCTGGTTTTTAGATACGTTAGAGAGAAGTATCGACAGGTCTTTATTGAGACTGGATAGAACGATTGCCAAAGCTAAATTTTGGAATTCTTATTCGCATATTGAATTCAATGAAGCCCAAAATAAAGTTTTAAATCGTTTACTTCATGGCGAAGAGAATGATTTTCCTCATGGGATCAGTGCTTCTCAGTATCAAAAAGTGACTGGTGTAAGTAAAGCGACAGCAACACGCCATCTAGTTGAGCTTTTAGAAAATGATGTATTGTATAAACTCGAAGGTGGTGGGCGTAGTACGCGCTATATATTGAAAATAGACAAAGAAAAGTTTATTTGAGAGATTCAAAATTACTGAGCTGTGGCAACAAACAGTGTTGTACACAGTCTTGGATATTCTATTTAACATAATCAAGATTATACGAAGTTATCTAATATAAATATTTGTTTTTTAAATAGTTTTATTTTTATAATTCACAACCATTAGCAGCTTAATTTATTTCCTCTATACCTATAAGATCAATTTCCGAAATCGAATATAAATTATCGTCAACAACAATACTGCATGACATTTCCATTTTAGTGTTAAATGATATATCTATGTGTTCAACGACACCTTTAATAATTGAGCTTTTTAAATGTTCTGGATAATCAATTGGTATCTCTAGGCTATTTAAAAGTCGTTCAAATGCCAGATCTCTGAACGTAACTTCATGATTCAATAGTTCAAATGGCACTGTATCAAAATTTTTCATGATTAACTCCATATATAAAAAAAAACAATGAGAAAGTATGTTGAATACTTTCCCATATCATATTGATTTAACTTGCTTGTTTAAAATCACCAAAAGCTTTAATTTCATATGGCAAACCCACATAATTTTCAGCCAGTGTTGTTTGCCCAGCAATTGAACTTAAAATATAGCTGAGTTCTGCCTGTTTTATTTTATGGTCAAATTCACTTTCATTTTCAAAGCGATGCAACAAATGTGTCATCCACCATGAAAAACGCTCTGCTTTCCATACACGTTTCAGACATTTTTCAGAATATTCAAGAATGCCTTGATCAGAACCCTTCTGATAATATTCAATAAGTGCGCTGGATAAATATGCGATATCTGAAGCAGCCAAATTTAAACCTTTGGCACCAGTTGGCGGCACAATATGGGCAGCGTCACCCGCCAAAAATAACTGACCAAAGCGCATTGGTTCAGTTACAAAGCTTCTTAATGGTGCAATACTTTTTTCAATTGATGGTCCAGTAATCAAATGTTTACGACTTTCAGGATCAAGGCGATTTTTTAATTCGTCCCAAAACTGTTCATCTGACCAATTTTCTACATTATCTGTCAATGGAACTTGTAAATAATAGCGACTTCGAGTTTCTGAGCGCATACTACACAAAGCAAATCCACGTTCAGATTGTACATAGATTAATTCATCTGCAACTGGTGGTACGTCTGCCAAAACTCCCAACCAACCAAATGGATAAACTTTTTCAAATGTCTTTATTTGATCTTGTGGAATACTGGCGCGACATACACCATGATAGCCATCACAACCTGCAATAAAATCACATTCAATTTGATAACTTTTTCCTTGAGACTCAAAGCTAACTTTAGGTTTTTTATAAAAATCAAAAATCTGTACATGATTTGATTCATAAAATGATGTTAAACCTGCTTGCTCGCGCGCTTGCATCAGGTCTTTAGTCACTTCCGTTTGACCGTAAACTGTGACTTGTTTACCATTGGTTAATGCTGATAAATCAACACGATGCTTTTTTCCATCGGTTAAAATTTCTATGCCAGAATGCGCTAAACCTTTTTGATTTAGATTTTGATCAACCTCTGCCTGTTTCAATAAATCGACTGAAACTTGTTCCAAGATACCAGCACGAATCCGCGATGCAACATACTCAGCACTACGTTGTTCAATGATGATGTGATCAATTCCAGCTTTATAAAGTAATTGACCGAGTAATAATCCTGCTGGGCCTGAACCAATAATAGCCACATTAGTCTTCATGATTTCCATAACTTCATCCTTGCGATTTCCTTTTATTAAATTACGTGCTTATATACCTAAGCTCTATATTTCAAATGAACTAGAATCCGTATACCATGACAACTGTCCGCTATACGGACAAAACCAAGCTGTAAACTAGGAATTTTGTTATGGAAAGACAAAGTGAATTAGTTCATCACCCGCATTCAAATGAACAAATTAGAACTGAAGATTACATTGCAGGTTTAGCCAAAGGTTTGGCATTACTTGAAGCTTTTGGAATCGATCGTCAACGCTTAAATGTAACTCAAGTTGCAGAACGCACAGGTATTAGCCGAACCGCAGCGCGACGTTATCTTAAAACCTTAAAGTTTTTGGGCTATCTGGAAACCGATGAGCATTATTTTTGGCTCACTCATCGTGTACTGCGTTTTTCTAGTTCTTATTTAAGTTCTGCGCATCTTCCGAAAGTGGCTCAATCATTTTTAAACTTATTGTGCGCACAAACTACCCTCACCTTTTCTATTGTGGTGCTGGATGATCATGAAGTCGTTCCTATCGCGCGTAGTTATTTACCGCAGCAGGACAATTTACGTGTTAGTCCTTATGGGATGCATTTAGGCAATCGTTTACCTGCACATGCAACCTCTACAGGTAAAGTTTTATTGTCGACTTTAACTCTCGATGATCAGATTCAATGGATTCGACGCTATGGTTTGAAACGTTTAACCCCTTATACGATGATTGATGAATCTGTTTTTTTAAAAACACTCAAGCAGATTTCACTTTCAGATTATTGTTTATCTAAGGAAGAACATGAATTGGGGGTGATTGCCATTGCTGTCCCCATTTTGAATGCTCAAGGCAAAGCGATTGCTGCACTGAATTGTATGTCACAAACCAATCGGGTACAGGAAAGTTATTTGATTGATCAGGTATTACCTTTACTTAGAAATACCGCAAATGAACTAAGAAATATTATTTAATCAAAAAAGGGATTCTGACGAATCCCTTTTTATAAATTTTTATTTATTTATCTAAAGCATAGGCTACTACGTAGTCACCATGATCAGGAGACTGACGCGCACCACCCGCAGAAATTACAACGTATTGTTTTCCTGTTTTAGGTGAAACATAGCTCATTGGTGTGCCTTGGCTACCGACTGGTAATCGGGCTTTCCAGAGCTCTTTACCATTTGACGAATCAAAAGCACGTAAATAATAATCTTGGGTTGCGGCGAAGAAAACTAGTCCACCCTGTGTCGCCATTGGACCACCAATGGTTGGCATACCAATAGGCGCTTTCAAGCCCATTTTAATCCCCATTGGCCCAGTATCCTGAATTGTGCCCAAAGGTACTTGCCACGCTACTTGACGTGTTTTCATGTCAATTGCAGTCATGGTACCAAATGGCGGTTTTTGGCATGGAATACCCAAAGCCGACATAAAGCGGTTTTTGTTGACTTTATACGGTGTACCCGCCATAGGCACAGCACCCATACCGGTATTCACTTTTTCACCACCACTAGCTTGAATTTTGACATCTTCAGGTGTTTGTTTGATCAGTTGGATCCACAGACCTAAACGCATGTCATTGACAAACATATAACGATGCGATGGATCAAACGCAATTGAACCCCAGTTCATACCACCAAGTGAACCTGGAAAGCTCAATGAAATATCAGTACCCGGTGCAGTATATAGACCATCGTAACGCATTGATTTAAAGCTAATACGACACATCAACTGATCAAATGGTGTAGCACCCCACATGTCTGATTCAGTTAGAGTCTGATTACCAATCTGTGGCATTTCAACTGAACGTGGTTGCACTTTGCTGTATTGCTCACCTGGAATATCCGCTACTTTAACTTGCTGACTTTCAACTTTGGTCAGCGGTTGACCGGTAACACGATCAAGTACATAGAATTGACCAGACTTAGTCCCAATAACCACAGCAGGTTTGGTTGTACCATTTTTCATTGGGAAATCAACCAGACTTGGCTGCATTGGCAAGTCAAAATCCCAAAGATCATTGTGAACTGTCTGATAGACCCACTTCTCTTTACCCGTTGATGCATCAAGCGCTAAAACAGAAGTGTTGTACTTATGATCTGGTGCAGTACGATTGCCCCCCCAAACGTCTACAGATGAGCTTCCCATTGGTAAGAACACCGTATTCATTTGTGGATCATACGACATCGCAGCCCAAGAGTTTGCAGAGCTACGTTTATAAGTTTCACCTGGTTTTAATACATAGTTTGGATCTGGGTTACGTGCATCAAATGCCCAACGTAATTGCCCTGTAATGACATCATATGCACGAATAACACCACCTGGCATATCTGCGGCAACATTATCGGCAATACGGCTACCAATAACCAAAACAGAACCCGCAACGGTCGGCGCGGAGGTGACTTCAAAACGAGGGGCTTTCGTGCCATCCCCTAAACCTTGTAGCAAATCGACTGTGCCATTAACACCAAAGTCTTTACAACGTTCACCCGTATCTGCATTGACTGCAATTAAACGACCATCAGGCGTATTGGTATATACACGACGTGGACATTCGGTATTTGCTGTTACAGTTGCAACAGGCGTGGCGCCTGCCAATGTCGGTTGTAGCAATGGTTGTGTAGAATCAAAATAAGCAACACCACGGCAACGCTCCCAAGCATCCGCTTTGGAATTCACTTCAGCTTTCCAGAGTTTCTTACCTGTATCGGCATCAAGTGCAAAAATATTATTATGTGGTGTACACAAGAATACTTTATCGCCCACCTGAAGCGGTGTCGATTGATCTTCAGCACCATTTCCCGTACCCGTAGTAAAGTCACCGGTGCGAAAGCGCCAAACTTCTTTCAATTTGGACACATTATTTCGGTTGATCTGATCTAAGGCTGCAAAACGGCTGCCCCCTGCATCATTACCATAATGATCCCAATTGACCTGCTTTTTAGCTGGATCGACAGGAACAAGTGGTAACTCTTCGCCAGATGCTTTCACCGTTGGATGTGGAATAAACATGCCGTATAAACCACCGATCATGCCTAAAACCGTCAAACCACCAATAATATAAGCAGGTGCAGAAAGCGAAGTTTGATACTGATATTTACGAATAGAAGGTAAAGTCAGTAATAAAGCAGCAAATAGACCTGCGGGGAACATTAAACGCGAATGTAATGGCCAGAATTCCCATCCCGCATCAATCAACGCCCAAATCACAGTTCCAACAAAGACCAGCGCAAATAACCAAACGCCCAGTGCTTTTTTCTTAAAGATAAAAAATGCTGATGCGGTAGTGAATAAACCCGCGATCAGGAAGTACCATGAACCACCGAGGCTAATCAGTTTGCCACCGCCGATGATATAGAATAAGCCCGTAATTAATAAAGCTAGCCCAAGTATGAAACACCATATTTTCAATATGATGTGAGATTTTGCTTGAGGGTCAGACATACATCTTTCTCCACTTATCATAACAATGAAAATCTGCAAACAACCTCAGATCGTCACTGTTATGTATAAACACATTCAGCTAAAGTGGTTTTCACCGCTTTAGCTGTTCGAATAATGCTTAAATCCAACAATATCATGCTTATATTTTAATCAATATTTTTTATTAAAATCTCGATATTGTTAGAAATTTAAACGCATAGTTAAACCTGCAACCCACGCATCATCGACCTCTTTGACACCCGCAGGTTGATGGATATACTGGATATTTGGGCGTAGCATTACGGCTGGCGACCATTGGTAGGTATAATTTAGTTCAACATTGAGTTCGTCACGTTGAATTGGAATATAGTTGGTTGCAAATGCATCATATTCATAATAGCCGCGACTTTCGTTAGTTGCGATTTGACGATCACGGGCACGATCATTCACCAAATAGTTGGCTAAACCAAAACCAATCGAATCGTTTGGACGGCTATCGAAAACACCTTTGTACCAAACAGCAATTTGCTGGGTACTTTGTACCGTTGTTGTCGCTTTATCGTTGAGGACACCATTAAAGCTCAAAAATAAGCCACGTTTTGGATCATTTTCACGCTGAGTTAACTGCTGTTGTGTATTAATCCAGAAGCTGTGCTTGCCACTATGCTCTTTACCTGCTGTACCCACATCATTGGCATCTGCGGTTGAGTACAAAGCCCCTATCTTGTATTCGCCTGGCAAACCGTTAAATGCACGAAGTTTAGGTTTCCATGCTAATTCCACTGGAATGGTTGCACCTTTGACATTATTCATATCAAGATTAAAGCCATCGCTATTTGATTGGGTTTTGACATTATCAGGATTGACCTCATATACACCCAGACCCAACGTCCATTCAGGTGCAAATTGGTATTTTACATTTGCGCCCCAAAGTCCCACTGGCCAGTTGTACCAGATCGAACCAATCGATTTTCCAAGCTGCCCACCACAAAGTAAAAGATTTTGAAATTCGCATTGTGAGCTGTTGAAATCATCTGACATGCCCATACGACCAATTTTGACTTGAACGGTATTGTCATCAAAACCTTTTTTGATCCATGCCTGAGTTAAGCGCCAGATTTTTCCGCGTCCGTAAATTTCCTGACTATTCCCTAAGGCGCTTGAACGTGGATCTTTAATGCGCTCAAGTGTTAAGGCATTCCCGTCACGTTTGGTAATCATGATCGCCGCAGTCGTATCTTCCCAACCCGCAATTTTATTTAAATCAAAATTTGCACCTAAAGTAAGCTGCCCCGCATTTTCAAGGGTATTACTGTCATTGTAACCACCATCAAGATTGGTCGCAGCCTGACTCATAATCGACGCTGTAAATTTATAACCTTTGTTTTCGAGTTGCTGACGTTCACCGCCCCAATCCCCCAATAACCATTGGCGATCTTGCGACCAAAACTCATTCGCCAGTGCAATCTGACTGCTTAATACTGCTGTTGAAATCAAACCCAATTTAAAAAAATGATGCATATTCTTTCCTTTCTAATCTGGGTGTCTTCAAAGCGAAGACACCGCTTTATCCTTAATTTTGTTATTTGAGCTGAACCGCAGGACTTAATTCAGATGTTGCACCCAAATGATCCGTGACATTGGCTGTAATAGAAGGCATTACCGTTTTTGGTGTCCAGTTAGCTTTTGCAACACCTTGTGCATTTGTCATTACCACCATTGAACCCAGATATTGCTCAGCCTCAGATGAAGAAGCATTGCGATTTCCAAAAAACTCAACGTGATAACGCTGGTTTGGTGTTCCTTTAACTTCAATGCTCAACTGTTTTTTATTGAGCGTAAGTTTAGGTGCCTGAATGCCCTGATTTGGAATAGCATTACAGTTTTGTTGATTCGGCTGCGTACAGGTTTTTTGAAGTTTTGCGGGCTCAATCACCACACCGCCACCACGCGAACCGACAAAGCCCTCGTGTTCAAGTGCAGGAACGCCAAATACGATCGCACCAAGACGCTGATTCGGAACACAGGAACCACCCGCTTCACAACGTTTAATGTCTTTGCCATTGTCCCAAATCTGGTTTTTGGTCAAAGTCGTACGTGCATTGGCATCTTTTTCAGAACGGATCGCGATACCGATACGATTGCCATGTACTTTGTTGCTGTCAAAGATATTGCCATCACCTGTCAGATTGAACCGTACCGGGTTTGTCGGAGGGTCAATATTCTGAGAGACTATTCCGATGAAAAAACCAAACTATACCCCCGAAATTAGAGAAAGAGCGGTTCAATTACTAATTGAATCTGAAAAAGATTATCCTTCTACTTGGGCAGCAATCACAGCTATTGCACCTAAGATTGGTTGTACTCCTGAAACATTGCGTGTTTGGTATTTAAAGCATATGGATCAACTAAATCCTGCCAAAGTACAACAGATATCTGACCAAGAAAAAATGAAGCAAATGGAACGTGAAATTAAAGAATTAAAACGTGCCAATGAAATTCTACGTAAAGCAGCCGCTTTTTTCGCCCAGGCGGAGCTCGACCGCCCACACAAATAATGGTGGATTTTATCCATAACAATAAAGATCGATATGGTGTTGAAGCGATTTGTAGAATTTTACCGATTGCAGCTTCGACCTATTATCGGGCTTTAGATCTCGTTGATAACCCAGAACATCGAGCGAAACGTGCTCAGCATGATTTACATCATGCAGAACAAATCAAACGTATTTGGAAAGAAAGTTCAGGTCGATATGGTGTACGTAAAGTCTGGCAAAAATTGAAACGTGAAGGCTATGTTATTGCACGTTGTACAGTTGCTCGATTGATGCAGAAGCTAGATATACAAGGTGTTTGGCGTGGTAAGAACAAACAAACTACCCGCAGCCGAGATGATCAAAAACGAGCAGATGATTTAGTGAAACGGAATTTTAGTGCTGATCGACCTGACCAATTATGGGTCAGTGACTTTACGTATATTCAAACCAATTCTGGCTGGGTCTACACTGCATTTATTATTGATGTGTTCTCGCGAGCAATTGTTGGATGGAAAGTATCTACACGGATGAATACAGATATGGTGCTCGATGCATTGGAGCAAGCATTGCACGATCGAGGCATGCCAAAGAATGTAATTCATCATTCCGATAGAGGTGTTCAATATCTTTCTATTCGCTATACCAATCGTTTAGAAGCAGCAAATTTACGAGCATCAGTCGGTACGACAGGTGATTCATACGATAATGCTTTGGCTGAAACGGTGAATGGCTTATACAAAACAGAGGTGATTGAATATTTAAAAGCAGATTGGCAAGGTTTAGCGGATGTACAACTTGCGACATTAAATTGGGTAGATTGGTTCAACAAAAAGCGTGTACACAGTGCACTGGGTTATGTATCGCCTTTTGAGTTTGAAGCAATGTACTATGATAAGATTAATCCGTTAGGTCAGGTGGCCTAACTTAAATAAAAAAGTCTCCGACAAACCCGGTACGGTTCAGATTGAATCCTAATGAGTTATTGGTTAACTCGTTATACGCAATGTAGTTACGTTTGCCCCAGTTAATTTGCAAACCATCTGAATAGTTTTCAAATTTGTTTCCTACAACGGCATTGTCGTTACCCCAAAGGATTTCAATCCCTTGTGATGGCTCAGGATTGGCTTTGGTGGAAGTAAATAGATTATTGGCAATCAGGTTAAATGCTGCGCCACGTGTGAGCTCTAATCCATCACCATTGTCGATAAATTGATTGTCTAGCACTTTATTATTGTTGGTCGTGGTTGAAGTTGGATTGCCCTTTCCGTCATCTCCCGTGATCATGACACCCGCTCCGCCATAGTTATTGCTAATGCGGTTATGCTGAATCAGGTTGTTACTTGAACGGTTTACCAAAACCCCAATACAGAAGCGATGAACATCCAGACCTTTAAGAGTTACCCCATTCACGTCTTGTAGAACCAGACCGGGTAAAGTCATGGTACGAACATTGGTACCATACTGTTCAGGATTTGCCCCAGGACAAGCTTTAGCACCTTCACCTTTAATGTAGTTTGAACCATCAATGGCAATAAACTCACCTGTTTTATCCCACTCTGTCCCTATAATTTTTACAGAGGACTTGATCGGTGGTAATGGTTGATTAACTTTAATCACATAAGGGGCTTTACCCACCGCTTGAATCAGGATCTGATTTTCCTGAGCTGCGTTAGCGTTGGATTGTTCAATCGCCCAGCGCAAAGAACCTTTTTCATTGTCATCCTGATAACGATCAACGACATAAGTTTCTGCCGCTGCAAAACCAGAAGTTACCAAGCCCAGCGCCAATAAAGATAGGCGTAAAGAAGTTAATTTCATGACATGTTCCCTGTCTTGTTAAGGTGTAGGTTGAACCGTTTTAAGGAATTGTTTGAGTTGAGTGACATCAATTTGTCCCGGTGCTGAAGCCTCACCAATCATGCCAAAGCTTAAGCTACCGCCCATATTGGCAGTCGCGATACGAGAAATCGTGCCTAAACGCCCCATCGACATGGTCAAAAGTGGCTTTTTACTTTGCTCACTGACTTTTAAGGTAGCATTCATCAAGGTAAATACGTCTTGCTTGGATTTTGGCATCACTGCAATTTTTAAAATATCAGCCCCCATTTGATCCTGTTTCAGCAATCGGCTGACAATTTCCTGCTCACTTGGTGTTTTGTCAAAGTCGTGGTTTGACATCACAACCAGTACTTTTTTCTGGTGTGCAAGCTTGGTCAATTTGGCAACCGCTGCTGGATCACGGAACATCTCAATATCCAGCAATTGCATGAATGGTTTTTTCAGATATTCACTGTAGATATTTTCATAGTCTTGATCCGTTACTTGCAACTTTCCGCCTTCATTCGCAGTACGAATGGTGGCAAGTAAAGGCTTATCTTTTAAAATCTGGTTCAGTTCTTGACCTAAGGCAATCACCTGTTTGCTATCGCTTGCAAATTCAAGCAAGTCAATACGAAATTCTGCAATATCTGCATCTTTGTTGGCTGCAATCACTTTAGCTTGTGCGATTGCCTGCTCTTTGGTTTTTGCAGTAATCGGCACAATAGTTTTGACTGGTAATTCACCAATATTAAGATTTTTTACAATATAGGATGCATGTGCAGGCGCTGTCGTTGCTTCTACAGCATGAACTGATGCAAAAGGCAAAGACATGAATAATGCGCCACTGATGCAAAGTTGTTTAACGAGTTTATTGGTATTAAACATTTACGTTTCCTTGTAAACCAAGAGAACTGTACGCCAAAGACGTACAGTTGATTCCATCATTAAATATCAAAAAAGACAGTTTCATCTTCACCCTGAATTCGGATGTCAAAACGGTATACGATTTCACCATCACGCTCTTCACGTTTAGCAATCAGCGTTTGACGACGAGTCGCCCATTCAATGCTATTCAATACTGGATCTTTGGCATTGGCTTCTGCTTCATCATCAAAATAAACACGCGTGTTTAGCCCGATGTTGATGCCACGTGCAAAAATAATCAGTGCAATATGCGGCGCCTGAATGGAGCCTTTACGCCCCGGAACAGCGCCCGGCTTAATGGTATTGAAACTCCAAAAGCCTGTATTAAAATCAGCACCTGTGCGCCCCCAACCCAAAAAGTTTGGATCGGCTTGTTTGTCTTGAGAATCAGCCTGACTTGGATACACGCCGTTTGCATCTGCTTGCCAGATTTCAATTAAAACATCGCGTAGCGGTAAACCTAGACCATCAAATACCTGACCTTGCAAACGGATACGTTCACCTTGTGTATTTTCCTGCACAAGATTGTTATCCAGATTGTGTTCAAACACTTCGATATTGGCTTGTTTAGGTAAAAGACCAATATGTACGTACGGCCCACCTGTTTGAGATGGGGTTTCTTTGAGTTCCTGAAAATTCCAACCATTCATGTTATTTACTCCATCCATTAAGTTAAGTCATTTTCGAAGTAAGTCGCACGACGACCACGCAGCGTGATGTCAAAGCGATAACAACGGCTATCAGCTTCGATAAAATTGCTCTTGTCTTCCAAAGCGATTAATGCACGACGTTGTTGTTCTGAAGGAATGGTTTTCAGGATTGGACAAGAATCAATTAATGTATCGCCTTCAAAATAGAACTGTGAAATCAGACGCTGCGCCCAACCATCTGCAATTAATGAGAAGTGAATATGCGCAGGACGCCATTCATTGATACGGTTACGCCACGGATATGGACCCGGTTTAATCGTACGGAAGACGTAATAACCATTACTGTCAGTCAACATACGACCACAACCACCAAAGTTAGGGTCCATCGCACCAATGTATTGGTCATTTGGATGACGATAACGACCAGAAGCATTGGCTTGCCAGACTTCTACAAGTGCATTTTTTACAGGACGACCAAACTGGTCACGTACATAACCATGAACAATGACACGTTCACCAATTGGCAAACCATCTTTGGCATAGTTCAAAATCAAATCATTGTCTTTAGGGCCAAATTTGTCAGCACTAAAATGAGGTGCAGTGACTTCTGTCAATGTTTCCACAATTGAAATGAGCGCATTCTTAGGCGAGCGTAATACACTGGTTTTATAGCCGGGTGTATATGCTGGCGGATGGTCATCTGTATTACGCTGAGCGTAAGCTCCCCAAATAATTTGAGACATGATATCTCTCCTTTAAAAAGTAAAATCCTTGAACCGTTACTGTTGACCGTCTTGGTCTGAGCCAATCCCTAGCTCTACAAAAACTTCTTCTGCCATATGCATGGCGGCATTTGCTGCGGGTAAGCCTGCGTAAAGTGATGAATGAAGAAATAATTCCTTAAGTTCATCTTTAGTTACGCCGTTGTTGAAACAAGCGCGAATATGCATACGCAGCTCTGCTTCACGTCCTAGCGCAAGCAAAATACCCATCGTAATCAGACTGCGTGTATGACGTGGTAGACCTGGACGAGACCAGACTTCACCCCATGCATAACGGCTAATAAAATTTTGAAAATCTGAGTTGAAGTCATTCAGGTTCTCAAGTGAACGGTTGACGTGCTTTTCACCTAGAACTTCAGTGCGGACTTCAAGTCCTTGTTTATAACGTTGTTCATCATTCATTAGAGAAACCTCAGATCAAGTTGCATCCGTATGTGCAACAACAGATTTAACAAAGATTGCAACAGCGGCAGCGGCGGCAGGAATAAACAACATGCTCAGGATCATGGTAAATGACCAGTTATTACCTAACAGAACCGCACCGATCCATGCACCAAATACTGCGCCAAAACGACCAATACCTGACATCCATGCAACACCTGTCGCACGACATTGAGTTGGGTAGAAACGAGCGCTGAGTACAGGCATAGAAGATTGCGCGCCATTGACCGCAATACCAGCACACAGAATAAATAGAGCAAGTAAGGTAGGATTAGATAAGCTTTGACCTACAATTAGGGCAAAAATACCAGCAGCTAAATAAAAGCCAGCAATAATACGGTTTGGATTAAATCTATCCATTGCCCAGCCAATGAACAGCGCACTGAGTACACCACCAAATTGGAATAAACCACCGATAAATGCTGCGCGTTCAAGCGATGCACCCGTTTCACGCATGAGTGTTGGCAACCAACTGGTCAACAGGTAAATAACAACTAAACCCATGAAGTAAGTCAGCCAAAGTAAAACAGTACCTTTGACATATTTTGGTGAAAACAGCATGCCGAACACGCCTTTTTTATCACCTGCATTGGCTTTTTCTTCAGGTACATGAAATTCAGTGACGCCTTGTACTTGTTGTGGTGCAATACGTGTCAAAATCTGACGTACTTTTTCGTTATTGCCGCCTTTTACAATTAAGAAGCGATAAGATTCAGGCAGACAGAAAATCACCAGAAGCATTAAGATTAGAGGCGCCCAGCCACCTAATAAAAATAGGCTATGCCAACCATGGGCTGGAATCAGCCAGCTACTAATGAACCCCCCCATTGCCATGCCCAAGTTATAACCACAA
The DNA here is from genome assembly GCF_003938865.1 of Acinetobacter sp. FDAARGOS_515. Taxonomy (NCBI): domain Bacteria; kingdom Pseudomonadati; phylum Pseudomonadota; class Gammaproteobacteria; order Moraxellales; family Moraxellaceae; genus Acinetobacter; species Acinetobacter sp. FDAARGOS_515. The sequence continues at coordinate 2,864,090 of NZ_RKIX01000003.1, forward strand.
AACATGCAGGTCACTAAAAGTGAACGCACGCGCGCTGGGCAATACTCAGAAAATAATGTGGTGGCATTTGGCATGGCTGCACCAAGCCCGATGCCTGTCAAAAAACGGAAAACCACCAAACTATCCAGATTGGTTGAATAAGCACAAGCCAGCGTAAAACCACCAAAAATCAGCATCGAAACTGACAAAACGATTTTTCGACCAAAACGGTCAGCGGTTGGGCCAGAAACCAGCGCACCGATAATCATCCCGCCCAATGCAGCACTCATCACAGGGCCAAGTTGAGAGCGATCAACACCCCAATCCTGAGCCAATGCAGGTGCAATAAAGCCCATTGCAGCAGTATCAATACCATCAACAAAAACAATGAGAAAACAAACAATTGCGATCAACCACTGATACTTACTTAAAGGAGCATCATTGATCAGTGCCTGTGCATCTAAACTCGTTTTTGAAGTAGCGTAATCCTGAGACGCCATATTTGCCTCCTAAGGCCTAAAGTCCTTTTAAATATCTAAACTACTGAATAGACTCAATAAATTGACTGAAGACTTGAGTAAAGGCTTCAGGTTGTTCAATATTGGAAAGATGAGAAGCTTCAATGATATAAAGCTGACTTTCTTTGATGTGCTGTTGCATAAATTCACCATCTGCAACTGTAGTTACAGGGTCAGCAGCTCCTGCAATAATCAAAGTTGGAATTGCAATCGATGCAAGTTGTTCACGTACATCCGCCGTTGCCAAAGCACGACAGGCGTTGGCATAACCTTGAGCTGGTGTATTGGCCAGACTCTGAATGGTTTGTTGTGCCAAATCATTATTTTGATAATCAAACTTATCGCTGAACCAACGCGTATGTGTGGATGTAACCAAATCAGTCAAACCGTTTACTTCAACGGCATCAGCTCGTGCATTCCAGCCCTCGACTGTCCAGATTTTGGCAGCAGAATTCGCCACAGTGATGCTATTAAAGCGTTCAGCTTGATAAATACCTAACCAGAGTGCAGTCATACCGCCCATTGAAATCCCACAAAAATGTGCTTTTTCAATGTTGAGTGCATCCAAAATATCGATGACATCTTCACCCAGATTTTGTAGTGTTGTATTTTCAATGACATCACTTTGACCATGACCACGGGTGTCATAAGTTACAACTCGATACTGGCTTTTTAATGCAGCAACTTGTGCTTGCCACATCCCATGATCTGTACCCAATGAGTTTGAAAATACGATTGCAGGCGCATTTTCAGGCCCATTGATCTGGACAGATAATGTTTTGCCTTGACGATTGGTCATCATGATGCTGTTATGTACGCTCATTTTGCCACTCCTTTTGCTTCCTGCAATACTGCGTCGATCTGGTCTTGAATATTGCCCAGATATGACTCAGGTTTAAAAATTTCATCAAGTTGTGAGGCATTAAAATATTGCTTCACGTCGTCAATGTTTGAAATTACATCTTTTAAATGTGTCTGTTCTGCAACCGCTTTTTTGCATGCAGCTTCCACCACATGATGCGCATTAAGACGCCCCATATGCGGTGCCAAAGCCATCATCACCGCTTCAGCCATAATCAGCCCATGGGTACACTCGATATTGCGATGCATGTTATCCGCATGGACTTCCATGCCTTGCAGTACATCCAAAGTGCGCTCTAATGCACCTGCGGTGAGTTGAAAAATTTCAGGTAAACACAACCATTCTGCATGCCAACCGCCTAAACTGCGCTCATGCTCTTGCACCATACTTTGATAAATGCTCGACATGAGTGCTGGAACACGATTGGCAGCAGCCAACACCGATGCTGCTGCAACTGGATTACGTTTATGTGGCATTGTTGATGAACCACCGCGACCTTTGGCTGTTGGCTCAAAAACTTCTGCAATCTCAGTCTGCATCATGAGCGACCAGTCACGCGCCATTTTTCCTACGTTACCTGTGATCATGCCAAGTACACTGGCAATCTCGACGATACGATCACGTTCACCATGCCAAGTACATGCTGCCGCAGTCAGGTTTAATTGCTGTGCATAAGCATTCACAACCATTGAGCCTTGATTCTGCAATGAAGCCAATGAACCTACAGCACCACCCAGTTGTGCGGTTAAAACACGCGCTTCCATGGCATCCATACGATCCAGATCACGTTTAAAAGCTGAAGCCCAACGTGCCAGTTTATGACCTAAAGTAATCGGTAAAGCCTGTTGCAACCATGTGCGACCCATCATTACTTGATAACGATAAGTTTGGGCTTGAGACAAAGCGGTGTCATAACACTGCTGAACTTGATTTTGTACAATGGTCAGTGCATCGCGACACTGCAAAATACAGGCTGTATCCAAAATATCCTGACTGGTTGCACCCCAATGTACATATCGCGCAGCATCTTCATCCACTTGTTTGACGATGGCAGTCAACTGTTTTACAAATGGAATGGCAATATTTCCTGCCAAACCTGTTGCGGTTGCCAAAGCATCAAAATCAATGTGTTCCAATGCTGTTTTTGCAGTACGCTCAATCACATCAGCAGCAGATTGAGGAATCACCCCAACCTGTGCCTGTGCTTGCGCCAGTGCTACTTCAGCTTCAACCATATATGACACTAAAGCGCGGTCACTGAAAATTTCAGTCACCTCTTTTTGGTAAAACAAGCTGGCATATAACTGGCTCATGATGACTTTCCTTAAACCCGCTCAATAATCAAGGCAATGCCCTGACCGACACCGATACACATTGAACATAGCGCATACTTACCACCCGTTTGTTCAAGCTGATTCAGTGCTGTAGTCACCAAACGCGCGCCAGATGCGCCCAGTGGATGACCGAGTGCAATCGCACCACCATTTGGATTCACTCGTACATCACTATCTTTTAGACCTAAATCACGGGTACAGGCCAAAGCTTGTGCTGCAAAGGCTTCATTCAGCTCAATCACATCCATCTGTTCCAAGGTCATGTTGGCTTGTTTCAATAGTTTTTTAATCGCTGGTGCTGGTGCAAATCCCATAATGCGGGGTTCTACACCCACCGTGGTTGCTGCGATGATTTTGGCACGTGGTGTTAAGTTGTATTGTTGAATCGCTTCATCAGAAGCAATGAGTAATGCCGCTGCACCATCATTAATGCCAGATGCATTGCCCGCAGTCACTGTACCGTCTGCTTTAACCACGCCTTTAAGTTTGGCTAAAGCTTCTAAAGTGGTCGATGCACGTGGATGTTCATCGGTATCGATGATGATCGGATCGCCTTTGCGCTGCGGGATCGTGACAGGCACGATTTCTTTGGCAAAGTAACCTTTGGCTTGTGCTGCCGCAGTACGTTGCTGACTGGTATAAGCAAACTGGTCTTGATCTTCACGGTTGATGTTGAACTGTTCTGCCACGTTTTCAGCGGTTTGTGGCATGCTGTCGACACCATACATGGCTTTGAGCTTTGGATTGATGAACCGCCAACCCATGGTGGTGTCTTCAATCTTTTGAGTACGACCAAATGCGCCTTCTGCTTTACCCATCACATACGGTGCGCGGCTCATGCTTTCGACACCACCTGCAATGATTAAGTTAGCTTCACCTGCTTTAATCGCACGGGCAGCCATGGCAATCGCATCCAGTGATGATCCACATAAACGATTCACTGTGGTTGCAGGGACTTCAACGGGTAAACCTGCAAGCAGTGCGGACATGCGTCCTACGTTGCGGTTGTCTTCGCCTGCCTGATTGGCGCAGCCATAGATCACGTCATCGACTTGTTGCCAGTTGACGCTTGGATTCCGCTCGATCAATGCAGTAATTGGCACTGCACCCAAGTCATCAGCGCGAACTGGTGCTAAACCACCTGCATAACGACCAAATGGGGTACGGATTGCATCAACGATGTATGCATTTTTCATATTCAGTTATCCTTATCCCTGTGTCGCGTCAATCAGCATTGCACCCGTTAAGCTCTGTAATTCTTCAAAGCTTAAACCGTCCACTTTCTCAGTCACTTTTAGACCTTCTGGTGTCACATCGATAATGCATAAATCAGTGTAGATGCGATCCACACATTTTTGCCCTGTGGCAGGATAAGTCAGTTCAGCAACGATCTTCGGTTCGCCTTTTTTAGTCACGTGATCCGTGGTCACAAAGACTTTTTTTGCACCCACGGCCAAGTCCATCGCCCCACCTACCGATGGAATCGCATCAGGTGCACCGGTATGCCAGTTGGCAAGGTCGCCATTGGCGGCAATCTGGAAAGCACCCAATACGCAAATATCGAGATGTCCACCACGCATCATCGCGAATGAATCACCATGATGGAAAAAGCATCCGCCTTTGAGCATGGTCACGTATTCTTTACCTGCATTGATCAGTTCTGGATCTTCTTCACCTTTTGCGGGTGGTGGGCCAAACGCCAGTAAGCCATTTTCTGAATGTAGGAATACATCTTTGTCCGCAGGCAGGTAGCTGGCAATTTTGGTCGGTAATCCAATGCCTAAATTGACGTATGAACCCTCTGGAATGTCTTGTGCCACACGCTGTGCAATCTGGTCACGGCTTAGTTTTTGATAACTCATGTCGTTCTCCTTATGCTGAAACAGGTACTGGTGCAGGCTGTACCTGTACCACGTGTTGTACAAAGATGCCTGGGGTCACGACCACTTCTGGATCAAGCTCACCGAGTTCAACCACTTCACTGACTTGGGCAATGGTTACATCCGCTGCCATCGCCATAATTGGGCCAAAGTTACGTGCAGATTTGCGATAGACCAGATTGCCCCAGCGGTCGCCTTTGTGCGCTTTAATCAGAGCAAAGTCGGCTTTGATGGGATTTTCTAAAACGTAGTCTTTGCCGTCATATTGAAGGGTCGGTTTACCTTCAGCCAACAATGTACCAAAACCTGTTGGGGTGTAGATTGGGCCAAGTCCCATGCCGGCGGCTTGCATACGGCAAGCCAGATTGCCCTGCGGTACGATTTCAAGTTCGATTTTGCCCGCACGATACAGTTCATCAAACACGTATGAGTCGGCCTGACGTGGGAATGAACAGATGATTTTTTTGACTGCGCCAGTTTTGAGTAGCTTGGCAAGACCGTAGTCGCCATTGCCTGCATTGTTGCTGACGATGGTGAGGTCTTTCAGTCCAAGTTCGATTAAACCATTAATCAGTTCAGCGGGTTGACCTGCTGTACCAAAGCCGCCAATTAAAATGGTGGCACCGTCTTTAATCTGGGAGAGCGCTTCCGTTAGGGTCGCTGCACTTTTATCTATCATTTAGATAACTCCATTGTGCATCAAGCAAAATTAGAAAGGTGGAAAACTAGGACATGGCTAAGGAAGAACATTTCATGCAAGTTCAAATACTATTCCTTAGTCATTCGGTAGGATTCCCTTGTCTGATCATTTTTTATAATTTTTTGTTTGAGTTCCAGACCAGTTTAGTAGGTTTTGTTCGGTGATTAAATCATTTGTTCGACTATCGAACAAAACCTGATTTATCTGGTCGGCTTTAGCGTTATAGTATGCAAATCAATATGACGAATGTATCAAATGCTAGGAATGTCAGTAGATATGGATAAAAAAATAGAGAAAGAAGAAAAAATTCTTCACAATTCAAGTAACAAAAAAACGATTCGTCATGAAGATTTTGTTGCTGGAATTGGTAAAGGCATGGCGATTTTAGACAGTTTTGGTACGGATCGCCATCGATTAAACATTACCATGGCAGCTGAAAAAACAGGGATGACTCGGGCAGCTGCACGACGCCATTTACTTACTTTAGAGTATCTCGGTTATCTTGAATCCGATGGGCATTACTTTTACTTAACACCTAAAATATTAAAATTTTCAGGCTCTTATCTTGGTGGTGCACATCTTCCAAAAATTTCTCAGCCTTTACTTAACTTATTGACAACACAAACTTCTCTCATCTATTCGGTCATGGTACTTGATGGCTACGAGGCGATTACCATTGCCAGAAGTGCAGCACACCAACAAACAGATCGGGTAAATCCCTATGGGCTTCATTTGGGAAATCGCTTGCCTGCACATGCAACCTCAGCAGGAAAAATTCTTTTAGCCTATCTAGATGACCATGAACAACAGGAATGGTTATCACAACATCCACTACAACGCCTAACAAAATATACGCATACCAATAATCAGGATTTTTTAAAGCTTTTATGTGAAATTAAAGAACAAGGCTGGTGTTATTCCTGTGAAGAGCATGAACTGGGCGTGCATGCCTTAGCTGTACCTATTTATGGACAACAGTCGCGTGTTGTCGCTGCGCTTAATATTGTTTCTCCCACGATGCGAACCACTAAAGAATACTTAATTCAGCATATTTTGCCTTTATTACAGGAAACAGCCAGAGAGTTACGCAATATTTTATAATTCAAATTTTAAACTTATCGTTCGATCATCGAACTCTTGTATTTCTCTAGAAAATATTGCGTCTATGGTTTCGATTAGAAAAAATACACAAATGTTCTGAATCGATTAACTTCTGCTTGAGTATGGATCAGTCTATAATATTTAAGCGATGAAATACATTTAGATAGTTTATGTGAATCTTCATTTAATACTGACACTCTAGGCTAAACGAAGATTCATTATTTACATATCTTACATGTGCATTTTTATTGCATAAAATGTTCGAGATGATTGCTAAAATGACGTTGAGGGGCAAAAAAATCATCCCATGCTGTTAAAGCGATAAGAAAGATCATCGCAATGACTAATATTACAATGATACGTAAAGTTCCTAGAAAATAATGCATTAACCTTCCCCCTTCAGTTGACTCGAATTTAGTTTCTGAATCATGTAAAAACATACGCTACACACGAAGCCAAGGCTCATCATCATTGCGCCAAGAAAAAACAAATGTGGGTAAATGACACCACTTGTATGTAAAAAGCTAATCAGCAAACCGCCTAAAAGCTGTGCCGTTGCAAATGCTGCGGTTGCAATACTCCATGCGGATTGGTGATTATGAGTACCTAATATGTTCAATAAAGCACTTGAACTAAGAGAAACCACAGCAGGATTTAATAAACCTGTTAAAAAAGAAGAAAGCGCTAAGCTATAAAAATGGTGGAAATAGACTGGAATAAAAATAGCAAGACTATAAAGTAAATAACAACGCCATAAAGCACCCGAAATCTGCCAATGTTTACTGCAATAAAAAGCAAATACTGCTCCTAACATCGAGCCTATTCCATAAAATGCCCACTGCTGATTGGAAAATTGAACACTTTGATGTAACTCACTTTTAATAAAATCGATCCAAAACAAACTATGTGGAATATAGGCAATTGCACTTAAAGCGTAAGCAGCAATGATTAGCCCAGCCATTTGAACGTATTTGGGTGCTAAAGAAATGCCTGACTGGTATGTCTGATGAGTCTGTACCGCCTTTTGTTGCCCCTGTAAACCAATAAAAATGACAAAACTAAAGACCAAGCTTAGAACACCCAGAAATAACCATCCTAATCCAACATTGATTTTGGCAGCATAAGGCACAATAAATGTTGAAATCACTACCCCCGCTCCTATCCCACTAAATGCCACCATACTGAGCCGTTGTCGTATTTCAGGCTCTACCCGCCTTAGTGCGTAGCTTGGCGCAAGCACCATTAAAGTTGCACCTGCAATTCCTGAAAATAATCGAAAAACAATATATAAAAACTCAGGTAAACCATGAATTGCACAAAGTAAAAGGCTTAGAGATCCTACAAATGCACTGATACTAATTAATTTTTTATCTTGGATATAACGCGAAGCAGGATGCGCCAATAATGCCCCGATGAGATAACCCAATAAATTTGCACTACTTAAATAACTGGCAAATGACGCAGTAAACCATTTTTGTTCAACTAAAAGTGGCATCAACGAGGTATATGAAAATCTAAACAACCCAATCCCTAGGCACTTTGAAAGAAATGCCACCCAAAACAATCTGGATGTATTTTGCATAGACCAATCTCTGTTTAAGTTAAATACATTAAAGTCGATTATTTATATCTGGTAAAATGATTTATAGTGATAGTTAGTATCTTATTTTGAGATAGTATTTTTGCGATAGTTTGGGTTTTGAGATGTGAAACACTAAGAGAAAAATAATGCAGTTAAAGTCTTTGGAAATTTTTTTAAAGGTTGTGGAATGTGGGAGTTTTTCCCATGCAGCAACGCATTTGCATACGGTGCAATCGAATATTACTAATCATATAAAAAAGCTTGAAGATGAATTAAACTGTGAATTATTGTCGCGTCAATCTCCGATTCGCCCCACCAGTGCAGGTCAACAATTACGCCATTATGCAGAGCAAATGATTGAGCTACATCAACAAGCTAAATTTCATTTTTCTGATCAAACATTATGCCATGACATTCCATTAAAAATTGGGAGTATGGAAACCACAGCCGCAACGCGTCTACCCCAGTTATTTAAAGACGTACTTTCACAACTGCCTGAATTAAGACTTCACTTAAATACGGGTACAACACGTGAATTGATTGACCGCGTTTATAAGGGCGATCTTGACTGTGCTTTTATTGCCAGTTCGCAAGTGCTGCCTGATTTTTATAATCTTCTGGCATGGACGGAACATTTAGTTTTGATTTGTCCTAAAGAAGTCCATGCATTTCCAGATAAGAAGGTTTTATTAAATACACCTTTTCTTGCGATCCGTCAGGGTTGTTTTTATCGAAAAAGCATTGAGTCTTTTTTACAGGGTTATGATTTACCCCCGTCACAACTCACTGAAATGGGCAATCTGGATGCCATCTTAAGTTGTGTACATTTGGGTATGGGTTACGCCATATTGCCACGTTCATATATTGAAAAGTCATCCTATAAAGATGCGCTACAGTTTTTTGATATCGATGAGCAAATTGGTGAAATTAATACGTATCTGATCGCCAATAAACCACAAAGCTGGAGTGGTAATCTCAAACATTTTATTGAACAAGCTACAGACATTTTAGCGCAATCTAAAACCGTGGAAATGACATAAAGCTTGTAAAATAGCTCTTAAATAAGATGAATGCTTAACATTCATCTTATTTCATTGTGATAACAGCAAAATTTAATAGCCTTTCATGACATTCACTTCATTGACTAAAGCTAAGCCCTGCTGCACACGATGGTCATTTTCAAGAATCTGTCCAATCACTGCCGACCATGGTGCATGAGAAGCCACATGTGGTGTCACCAGAATTTTAGGATGTTGCCAAAAAATATGATCTGGAGCTAAAGGTTCTTTTGCAAACACATCTAAAACTGCGCCACGCAATAGCTCTGAATCCAGTGCTGCAATTAAATCCTGTTCGTTTAGATGTTGTCCACGACCACAATTGATGATGCAAGCACCTTTTGGAAGCTGTTGAAATAATTCAACATTTAATATGTCAAAATTATCTTCAGTCAAAGGAAGTAAGTTAATCAAAATTTCACTTTGAGTAAGAAAATCCTGTCGTTGTGCATCACCCGCAAAACAAGTTACACCTTCAATTTGCTTTAAACTACGCGACCAACCTGAAACCTGATAACCTAGCTTTGCAAATTTTTCAGCGATAAAACCGCCCATTTGCCCCAAACCCATAATGCCAATTTTGATATCTGCACTGTTTTTTTGTGGTGGTTGTTTCCAACGTTGCTGCTGCTGTTGCTCGATTAAAACGTCGAAAAAACGCTGATAGTACAGCACGCACCATTGCAAATAATCGTACATGCCTTTTTGATGAGATTCATCGACGACACGACATACTGCATAGCGGTCACCTATGCGTTTTAGATTTAAATGCTCAACGCCCGCCGCCATAGAATGAATCAGCTTTAGATTTGGCAATGTTTCCAGATAATCTAAATCTGGAAACCACGAAATTGCGGTGGTTGCCTGTTGAGCTTGTTCGCTATGTGCCAGACAATAAGCCTCTTGCGGTGCATATTCAGCCAATGCATCTTCAAGCCATTTTTGTACTTTAGGAACAGTGGTTGCAATCACGATCATGAACAATATTCCTCTTTTTGTTGTTCAATCAATGACAATGCAGCATGCCATGCGTTTGCAATAATTCGCTCAATGCCTTTGGATTCAAATTGTGCTGAAGTATGTTCACAAACCTGTTGACTCGGAATATTTAACTCACAACCACCAGCAAGTGCTTTAATTTGTGCCTGACAAGCGCGTTCTAAAAAGTAAATTTCATGGAAGGCACGTTGTACACTATCACCTGCTGCCAACAAACCATGATTACGCAAAATCATGACACGATTTTGTCCAAAATCATGAACTAAACGTTCGCGCTCTTCGGTTAACAAGGCAACGCCTTCATAGTCGTGATAGCTGATTTTGTTATAAAACTTTAAGGCATGTTGCGAGATCGGCAATAATCCCTGCTTTTGTGCAGATACCGCAATTCCATCAGCGGTATGGGTATGAATGACACAATGTAAATCTTGACGTGCTGAATGAATGGCTGAATGAATGACAAATCCTGCAACATTGACCATTTTTCCCTGATCATGTTCATCGATAATATTGCCGTCATAGTCGATTTTGACTAAATGAGACGCTGTCATTTTTTCAAAAGGAATACCATATTGGTTAATTAAAAAATGACCTTCCTCATCGGGTACACGTAAACTAATATGAGTGTCGATTAAATCGGTCATGCGATAATACGCAATTAAACGATATAAAGCTGCTAATTGGCATCTGGCAGCCCATTCATTGGCTGAAACTTGTTGTTGTAAACTTGACATGATTGCATCCTTTGCATGTATTGGGTGTCACAAATCGTTTTAAGTTTAATCGAAGTTAGGCTGACGTTTTTGCATAAATGCCTGCACGCCTTCTTTATAATTTGATGATTTTCCTGCCTCACGTTGCAAATCTCGCTCAAGATCAAGCTGTTGTTCAAGCGAGTTTTGCTGCGAAAGATTTAAGGCTTTTTTAATAAGTTTCATGGATGACGAAGGTTGCATCGCTAAAGTCTCAGCCAATGCATTGACTTGCTGCTGCAAGGCATCATCTGGATAAACCTCCCAAATCATACCCCATTCTAAGGCTTTATCAACCGATAGTTTATTTCCAAGCAACATCAGCGCTTTTGCTCTGGCATGACCCACCAAGCGCGGTAAAATCCAAGTCCCACCTGCATCAGGAATTAAACCTACTTTAGAAAATGACTGTATAAATGAAGCGGACTGCTTGGCAACCACGATATCGCATGCCAATGCTATATTGGCACCAGCACCAGCTGCAACGCCATTGACTGCTGCAACAACCACTTTAGGCATATTGGCAATTTTTAAAATCAAAGGATTGTAATAACGATCTAAAGATGCACCCGCATCATAGTTTGGATCTTCGATGACTTCAGGTTTTCGGGCAGATAAATCTTGTCCTGCACAAAAGCCTTTGCCCATACCTGAAATCACAATCACCTTGACCTGTTCAGATGTTTCCCATTCGGCCAAAATCTGAGCCACTTCCTGATGCATCTGTTCATTAAAACTATTGAGCACTTCAGGTCGATTCAGCGTTAAATAGGCAACACGTTGCTCGACATGTGTCAAAATATGTTGAAAATCCATATTCAATACTCTTGTTTGAGGAGATGGTTTTATGTTCGCCATCTCCACGTTTATCATTGATTAAAAAGCAAAATCTTCTGCATCTAGCGCCATCACTGATTCAGCGCCGGTTTTAATCGAGGCTGCATGCTGCTGAGTTCGATTTAATAACTTGTCATAAAAGAATTGTGCAGTTTTAAGCTTAGCCGCATAAAACTTCTGTTCAGTGGTGCCTTGATCCAGTTTTTGTTGCGCAACTTTTGCCATACGCGCCCACAGATAGGCAAAAACGATATAACTTGAGTAATATAAATAATCGACTGAAGCTGCTCCGATTTCCTCTGGATTATGCTGTGCTTTAACTGCAATATGCTTGGTAATCTCCAGCCATTCGTTTTTAAGTTTAGACAATTGATCCAGATAAGTTTTTAAACTTGAATTGGACTGATTTTCCTCAACAAACTGATCAATTAAATCAGTCATGTTTTTAAGCAACTTGCCTTCTGATTTGAGTACTTTACGCGCCAGTAAATCGAGTGACTGAATTTCTGTGGTGCCTTCATAAAGCGTAGAAATACGTGCATCTCGAACAATTTGTTCCATGCCATGTTCAACTATGAAACCATGTCCACCAAAAATCTGGACCCCATGTTTGGCAGATTCATTGCCTGATTCAGTTAAAAATGCTTTGGCAATCGGTGTCAAAAATGCCAGTAATTCATCTGATAATTTTTTTTGCGCTTCATCACTTGAGCTTTCAATAACATCTGCGTGTTGTGCCAGAAAATATGCCAAGGCACGTCCACCTTCAGCAAATGCCTTTTGGGTCATCAACATACTACGCACAGCGGGATGTACAATAATTGGATCTGCATTTTGTGTAGGTTGTTTAGCGCCTGTGAGTGCGCGCATGGCTAAACGTTCTTTGGCATAACTGAGCGCCCCTTGAAAAGCAATTTCAGATGCTGCCAAGCCTTGTACTGCTGTACCAATACGCGCAGTATTCATAAAGGTAAACATGCAATTTAAACCACGATTTTCAGGGCCAATCAGATAACCTTTAGCCGCATCGAAATTCATCACGCAGGTTGCATTGCCATGAATTCCCATTTTGTGTTCAATCGCGCTACACACCACCTGATTACGATCTTGAATGTTGCCAGAGTCATCGACATTAAACTTGGGTACAATAAATAACGAAATACCTTTGGTCCCTGATGGTGCATTAGGCAAACGAGCCAGAACAATATGCACAATATTTTCAGCCAGATCATGCTCACCTGCTGAGATAAAGATTTTCTCGCCTGTAATCGCGTAACTGCCATCTGCCTGAGGTTCTGCTTTAGTCCGAATCAAACCCAAATCTGAACCTGCATGCGATTCAGTCAGGCACATGGTCCCCGTCCAAATCCCTGCTATCAGTTTGGTCAAAAAAGTTTGCTTTTGTTGTTCAGTGCCATGATGCTCCAATGTCCGCATCGCACCATGTGAAAGTCCCTGATACATTGCCCACGACCAGTTCGACGCGCATAACATTTCAGAAATAGCGATCCGTAACAAAGTAGGCATACCCTGCCCCCCATAAACTGGATCAGCCGTCAGTGAGGTAAAACCTAATTCGACATATTTCTGATAGGCTTCTTTAAAACCTTTTGGTGTCTTGACTACACCTTGATCCAGATGACAGCCTTCATGATCACCACTTTGGTTGATCGGCGCAATTTCATTTTCACAAAAATCGGCTGCGGCTTCTAAATACTGATTGATCAAATCGCGATTAAATTGATCTGCATATTTTGGAAACTTTTGATAGTTTTCTTCAACTTCTAACATCTCGTGTAAAACGAATTGCATATCACGCTGTGGGGCTTTATATACAGGCATATCCTATTTCCTTGATTTTCTATTCAACTTAAAAGCATGTTTTAAGTTTCTCAAAATTTATTCTCCTCATAGGTTAAAAATATCTAAAATAATTCCATATTGCAAAATTTATTTCTGCAAATTTCATTTTTTTGGCTTTAATTTTCCATAGTTATTAGTCCAAAAATAAATTTAAATATAATTAAATAATAAAATACAAAATGTTATGAATTTTTTAAGTTAAACCTATTTATTTAATAGAAATTTAATTTTTGTCATGCAAAATTTTATTCCGAAAATACTATTTTTATAGTAAGGTATTTTTCATGTTTTACAGCAAGGATGAATCATGCAAACAGGTTTAGAGTTTTTAACCGCACTCAAAAATGGCGAAGTATCGTCTTCCCCAATGGCACAAACGCTTCCCATGCAGTTGATTGAAGCCTCAAAAGGTAAAGTGATCTATAAAGTGACACCCAATAACACTCATTTAAATGTTCAAGGGGGTGTACATGGTGGTTTTTGCGCGACTGCGCTAGATACGGCAACGGGCGGTGCAGCGCATTCCGTACTTGAAGCCAATGTTGGTTACGGAACGATAGATTTAAATGTCAAAATGATTCGGCCAATGCAGACAGATACGGCTTACTATGCGCATGGTGAATTGATTAATGCAGGTCGAAATATCATTACCACTGAAGGTAGAATTGTGGATGACAATGGAAAAATTTATGCATTTGCTTCAGCGACATTTATGATCATCCGCAAATAAACCCTTAGAAGATTAAGTCTTAGTGACTTAATCTTCTGTCATGAGGTTGCCTCATTTTATAAAAATCATAACGATCAATTACAAAGCTAATAATTGCCATGCCCAAACCAATACTGGCACAGGCAATCCAACCAGAATGTTTCCATGTATAAACTGCAATAAAAGAACCTAATGCTGCTCCACCAAAATACAGCGTCATATAAATTGAATTAATTCGAGATCGTGCTTGTGCAGAAATACGATAGACCAGATTTTGATTAAGTACATGTAAAGCAGATAAACCAAAGTAGGCTAAAATCACACCAACTGCATATAAGATCAAAAATTTCTGCGCAAAAAATAAGGGAATCCATGCCAGAATAAGCAAACTCAGACTAATCAGAGCCGTGATATTTTCCTGCTGATGTGCAATTTTTTTACCTGCCCACGGTGTTGCAAATACTCCTGCCAGACCGACTATTCCAAAGAGTCCTATTTGAAAGTCATTAAAATGATAAGGTGCATTGGCCAGTAAGAATGTCATGGTGGTAAAAATCAGCGCCAAAATACCAAAACCAATACCGCCCACTAATCCGCGACGTATAAGATGTGGTTCATGAACTGCTAAAGTAAATAATGATGCGTAGATTTGCCAGACCTTTAATTTAACTGTCTTTTTTGCAACTGGAAGTTTAAACCAGACAATCGAGGCAAACAGAAGAATAATAAAACCACTTAATAAATAAACAGCATGCCACGTCCAGATCGTCGAAATCAGTCCGGCAATCGAACGGGCTAACAAAATTCCCATGAACAAGCCACTCATCAGGGTTCCCACGACTTGTGGGCTTTTTTGTGGTGTTGCTAAACCTGCGGCAAATGGAACGAGAACCTGAGTAGAAACTGAAAAGAATGTGGAAAGAAAGGTCAAGCTATACAAAGTCGTCAAATTGGGGCTAAAAGAAAGCCCCATTTGAGCCAGACCTGTACAGATCATCAGTACAACAATATATGACCTTTTTTCAAAAAAATCTCCCATAGGAACCAATACAAACAAACCTAGCGCATAAGACAGTTGACCAATTACGATCACCAGTGCGGCTTGATCTGGATTGACTCCCAGAGCATGTGCGATTGAATAAATCAGTGGTTGATTATAATAATTCGATCCAGCACAAATACCGCAAGTCATTGCAAGTATAAATACCAGACTCTTAGACATATCCATATGTTCTGTACTGGATTGAATCATGTTAGACATTTTTTACTCAAATGCTGATTTTAAAATTTATACATCGATACAAAGTTGACACGCGAAATGTCAGCCGTTCTGCCATCAAATACTTTGCGCTCACCTAGATGATATTCCACACCAAAATCCATTTGCGCTGTTGGACTATAAAATAAGTTAGCTGCATAATCGGTTAAACGATCATTGGCATCCTGATTTAATTCAGCATAGTCACTACTGTCATCATATTTAAAGATTGAAGCAGACCAGTTGGTACGCCATTGCTCATTAAACTTATAGGTATAACCAATATTAAATGAATCCAGTGTATTCATCACCAAATCAGTTTTGTCTTTATTTAATGAGAAATCGCCTGCTGCATTTAAGCTTGGAGCATTGGCCAAACCATTTTGAGTGGTATATGGCATAAATTTCTGATCACCAACAATATGTTGATAGTTTGCCTGTAAAGACTGTTTTGGCGTAATTTGATATTTCAAACCACCACCTGCTCCCCAACTGACTTTTTTAACATCATCTCTGCCAACATCGGCTGATTTTTCGTTGACAAAACCTTGAGCAAGCACAAGCAACGGACCTTCTTTATAGGTATATCGTCCTGTTAAAGATGGAAAAGCAGAAACCCGTGAGCTTGTATATTCAAGTGCAACTTTTAAATCATGATTGTTATCAATTTTCCAGTCATAGCGTACTTGTGGCAAACGCGTATATGAGGTTCCCATAAATTGGGTATAGTCGACTGATTCTGTACGGGTTTCCATATTTGACATCAGTGACCAAGTCTGACCAAATGTCCAGTCTTTATAAGTAAAGAACGCATGTCGAATGCGGAACTTGCCATCACCAGTTCCCATTGTCGAGCTATCAAAGAAATCGGCTTCAATATTACCCGTCACTTTTTTATCTGGGCTAGTGAAATAAACACCTAAACGACTGGCATTAATCATCGCATCTGAACGCGGATGATTGGCACGTTTATCATTTTCAAAAGGTGCTTTATAAATACTGCTTGTTGTACGCCCACCCGTATCCGGTGAGGATTGAAAATCAACGGCTGCATCTAAACGTGCAATTCCGTAGACTTTAACATTATCAGTCCATGTAACCCATGAAGGTGGTATTGCTTTATCCGTTTTTGCCGAAGAATCAGAAGATTGCACGGTTTTTTTCTCAGCTAATTCGGCATTGGTAGCCAATATTTTTTGCTGATTAGTTTTTTGCAGCTCAAGCTCAGTTTTTAAACGCTGTAATTCTGCTTCAAGCGCATTTATTCGTTGCTCAGTCGTACTTTCTACAGAATTTGCAAAAAGCGCCCCAGAAGCCGCGGCACAAACCGCAGCTAAAATAAGTTTTTTCATCTTTATTCCTTAAAGATAGAGATTAATCAATCAACTTGTATATGCCCCTGAACATCCGAATTTTCATATACAAGCTATTTTGAAGTACTAAAGTAAAATTTAAATTCGAGCATCCACAAGTGGACATTCTGTTACAGCCTGCAACTCATCAAAAGTTAGACCTTCAACCATTTCAATCACATGTGCTTGTCCACCTTTTAAGTCAATAATGCATAGATCGGTGTAAATACGATCGACACATTGCTCACCAGTGATTGGATAACTCAATTGATTCACAATTTTGGCTTCACCTTTTTTAGTGGTGTGCTCCATATAAACAAAAATACGTTTTGCACCAACCGCCAAATCCATTGCGCCACCGACCGCAGGGATATCATCTTCTCGACCTGTATGCCAATTCGCCAGATCACCATTCAATGCAACCTGAAATGCTGCACCCAATACACAGATATCCAAATGTCCGCCACGCATAATGTCGAATGAATCACCATGATGCATAAAACAACCACCTGGTAATAAAGTCACCAGCTCTTTACCCGCATTGACTAGATCTGGATCTTCTTCACCTTGTGCTGGCGGTGGGCCGAATGCCAATACTCCATTCTCAGAATGTAGAAAGATTTCCTTGTCTTTAGGCAAATGTTTGGCAACATTGGTTGGCAATCCAATCCCCAAATTTACATAAGAACCATCAGGAATATCTTTTGCGATAATTACCGCAATTTCTTCACGACTTCTTTTTTGAATGGTCATTTGATATCTCCTACTTTGACAACATGCTGTACAAATATTCCTGGAGTGATGATGCATTCAGGATCAAGACTACCCAGCTCCACGACATCATTGACCTGTACAATTGTGGTCGTCGCGGCTTTTGCCATAATTGGACCAAAATTACGCGCGGCTTTACGATAAATCAGGTTGCCCCAACGATCGGCTTTGTCCGCATAAATAAAAGCAAAATCGGCATGTAATGGATATTCCAATACATAGTTTTTACCATTGATGGTTCTTGTTTCTTTACCTTCAGCAATCTTTGTACCGTAAGCTGTTGGAGTAAATACGGCCCCAAGTCCTGCACCTGCGGCCTGAATACGGCAAGCCAGATTGCCCTGTGGAACAAGTTCTAGTTCAATTTTCCCAGCACGATATAAGTCAGGAAAAACTGTTGAACTTACAGACTTTGGAAACGAACAAACCAGTTTTTTAACCAGTCCAGCCGTAAATAGTTTGGTTAAACCGTTTGGGCCCGAAGACGCATTATTATTGATAATGGTCAGCTCTCTTGGTGCAATATCAATAAGCGCTTCCAGTAAAGCTTCTGGTTGACCAGTAGTACCAAATCCACTGGTCATGATGGTTGCACCATCAGGAATCGTTCTTAAGACCGATTCAATATCACTGGTGATCTTATTAATCATATCAATTCATTCCTTCTGTCTTCATTCACAAAGCTTTTTGTAAACTATTCATTACTCAGCCTTTTGCGGATCGTATAATCTGTCTTTGATAAATAAGGTTGGAATCAAACCACATAAAAAGTAGGCTACTCCCATTAACAACAAACCTGCACCAATCGAGTTATGGGTTGCCAAATAACCAATAGCGATCGGGGCAAAAATTGCACCAATTCTTCCAATATTAAATGCACCACCCACCGCAGTTCCTCGAATTGAAGTCGGGAAACTTTCAGTTAAATAAGTGGCATTGATGGCATAAGGAATGCCGTATAAAAAACCAAAAATGAGCATTAACCAGCCAATATTTTCGGCCGTATGGAAATAAACAACGACTGGAATAAATAGCGCAGTCCCCATTGTTCCAAATGCAAATACAATTCGACGGCCAATTCTGTCTGCAACAAAACCAGCGATAACTTTGGCAAACATCATGGTCAGGAAAGTCCCAATCATATAAATTGCCATTTCTTTAAACTTGATTCCCAATTCTGCTTCTAAATATGAAGGCAGCCAATTACTTACGCCAAAATAACCGAACAATAAAAATCCAGAACTAAATGTCCATAACATCAACATCTTGCCGTGTTGTTTATCTTTAAATAATGCGACATAAGGATTTTCGAGTTTTTGTGCTTTACCTGCTTGCGGGTTTGCCAATTTGAGTGCACGTGCTTTTTTCCATGATGCAGGCTCTGGAACAAGAAAGAACATCAAAATGGAAAATACAATTGGAATAATGGTAATGAAATACAGCATCCGCCAGCCAAACTCAGGAATAATCCATCCAGATAAAGCCGTGATGACCAATGAACCTAAGGTATAACCAGTCATGAGCGTTGCCAGAACAGTGGTTCTATATTTAGTCGGAACCAGTTCCGACATAAGCGTATTACATGCAATATACAGTGATCCTAAACCCAGACAGGTAATGGTTCTTAAAATAACAATCTGTTCATAAGACTGCGCCAAACCCGTACATGCAGAAAGAATGGCAAACATCGCTGTTGCAATGACAATCACGCGTACACGTCCAAAGCGATCACTTGCCCATCCACCAATCAAACCACCAATCGCCATTCCAAAAATAGACCAGCTTCCGAGTGCTCCTGCCTGTACACTGGTTAAACCAAACTCTGCTTTCAAACTTGTTAGTGTAAAAGCTAAAATCCCAATATCTGCTCCGTCACACAGCAACACCAAAAAACAAAATATAAACGCAGTCATCCAGACTTTTTTTGGCGTCTGAATCACCGTATCTTTCTCAAAACCCAAAACTTCCATTTTCATATTGCCACCTATTTCATTTAGATGAATTTGTTGTACTTTTAAATATTGAATATTTTTAAATACAGACTGGTGATCCATCACCAGTCTGAATAGCAGCATTAATCCGCTTTTTGTGGATTAAATAGTCTGTCTTTAATGAATAACAGTGGAATCACACCACAAATAAAATATGCAGCGGCCATCACCAACAGCCCCAAACCAATTGAGCCGCTTTGAGATAAATAACCGATAGTTAATGGAGAGAAAATAGAAAGTACTTTACCAACATTGTATGCACCACCTACTGCTGTACCACGAATCGACGTTGGAAAGCTTTCCGTCATATAAGTTGCATTGATGGCATAAGGAATTCCGTAAAGGAAACCAAAGAACAGCATTAACCAAAGAATGTTTGTAGGCGTATTGAGATAAACAATCACTGGGATAAATAAAGCAGTCCCAATGGTTCCAAAAGCAAATACAGCACGACGCCCTAAACGATCTGCAATCATCCCTGCAATGATTTTAGCAAAAATCATAATGATGAATGTGCCCACCATATACATGGCCATTTCTTTGAATTTGATACCAAGTTCAGATTCAAGATATGCTGGCAACCAGTTACTGACACCGTAATAGCCAAACTGCAATGCACCTGTACTCACCACCCACAGCAAAAACATGATGCCGTGTTTCTTTTCTTTAAAGATTTCACGATATGGATTTTCACGCTTAACCGCTTTCATACCGCCTTCGGTTTGAGCTGCACGAAGTTGACGCGATTTTTTCCATGATTCTGGTTCAGGCACCATGAAATACATAAAGAAAGACAAAACAATAGGTGTAATCGCTAACCAATAAAGATAACGCCAGCCATGATCTGGAATAATATGTCCAGCCAATAAAGTCGCAAGTAATGAACCTAATGTATACCCTGTCATTAAGGCAGCAAGAACCGTTGTACGATGTCGGGTCGGTACCATTTCAGACATCAAAACGTTACAGGCAATATATAGTGCGCCCAGACCCATTGAACCAAAAACACGTACTAGCGCAAATTGTTCAAAAGAATGAGTAAAGCCTAAAGCACAGGTTAAAATTGAAGAGTAAGCAATAAAGAATACGATGATACGTACGCGCCCAAAACGGTCACACGCCCATCCCCCGATCAATCCCCCGATTGCAGAACCGAATAAAGTTAAACTACCTAATGTCCCGGCTTGAACCCCAGTAAGATGAAACTCTGTTTTAAGACTGGTCAAACTTAATGCTAAAAATCCTAAGTCAGCACCGTCACAGAGCAAAGCAAGAAAAGCAAATATAAATGCAGTAATCCAAATTTTTTTAGGCGTTTGAATCGCCTGTATTGTATTACTTGATGTAATTGTATCTGTTGTCATGTCTATTTCCTCAGACAAAAAACACATGAGGCATCCAATTGCCTCATGTCATATAAGATCAGAAGTTAAGCAGTCACTTCCTTAATCATATTTTTAGCAATAATGATTTGTTGAACTTGAGTTGTTCCTTCATAAAGACGGAACAAGCGAACGTCACGATAAAAACGTTCAATTGAATATTCGCTGATATAACCCGCGCCACCATGAATCTGTACGCAGCGATCTGCTACACGACCACACATTTCAGTAGCAAACATTTTTGCGCAAGATGCTTCGGTGCTAATGTTTTGACCTTCATCACGACGACGCGCAGCATCTAAAACCATACATTTGGCTGCGTAGATTTCAGCTTTAGAGTCTGCAAGCATGGCTTGAATCAATTGGAAATTTGCAATCGGTTGACCAAATTGTTTACGCTCTACAGCATAACGAAGTGCGTCATCCAGCATACGTTCCGCCACACCAACACTATATGCACCAATGTGTAGACGACCTTTATCCAAAACTTTCATTGCAGTTTTGAAACCTACGCCCTCTACGCCACCGATTAATGCAGAAGCAGGTACACGACAGTTTTCAAAAATCACATCACAAGTATGTGATCCTTTTTGTCCCATTTTTTTATCAATTTTACCGAGCGTAATTCCTGGGGTATTGGCTTCAACCAAAAATGCAGAAATACCACTTGCACCTTTAATTTCAGGATTAGTACGTGCCATCACTGTAAAAGTCGCAGCATGCGGTGCATTGGTAATAAAACGTTTAGTACCATTTAAAACGTAAAAATCGCCATCTTTTACCGCAGTTGTTTTTAAAGATGCCGCATCAGAACCCGCTTCTGGTTCAGTCAGACAGAAAGAACCAATAATTTCGCCGCTTGCATAACGCGGTAAATATTTTTGTTTCTGCTCTTCAGTACCATCAATGATCAGACCACTTGAACCAATGCCGTTATTTGTACCAATTAACGAACGAAATGCAGGAGAAGTATGACCCAATTCAAAGGCAACATTGACTTCCTCTTCCATCGTGATACCTAAACCGCCGTATTCTTCTGGAATGGTCAAACCGAATAAGCCTAGTTCACGCATTTGCTGAACAATATCTTCAGGAATACGGTCATTTTCAGCAACTTCATGTTCTCTTGGAATCAATTCATTTTTGACAAAATCCCGAATCGTCGAGAGTAATTGTTGCAACATTCCTTCATCGCGGATCATGAGTGATCTCCCATTTCATATATTTCGCTATTGATACCAACTATTTATTTTGCAAATTAGTCAGCACACAAAGTTTCACAAAATCTAGTTCTGCATTAAATTAATTTCATACTACGAGAATTAAAACCATTTTTTCAATACTTTTTTAAAAATAAATTTCGTTAAACGAAATTATGTATCAGCTAGGCTTTATTTTTCAGGCATTTACTGATTTATCAAAAAGTTCAATCAATTAATGTCATAAAAAACACTTGAAAATTTTTGTCGATTAAGCATTATATGAGGAATGTAGTTTTGATATGCGAAACAAAGGATGTAAAAATGACAGATATGAACAAGGATAATTTCGTCGAAATCGATTATTCAATTGAAAAAATAGCAATCGTCAAAATCAACCGCCCTGAATCAAAGAATGCATTAAATACAGAAGTGCGCAAACAACTTGCACAGGCATTTACTGAACTTAGTTTTAATGACGATATTCACGCCATTGTCCTTACAGGTGGTGATGAAGTGTTTGCAGCTGGTGCAGATTTAAAAGAGATGGCAACAGCAGGTTCAACTGACATGATGCTACGCCGTACAGAACGTTATTGGAACGCGATTTCTCAATGTCCAAAACCTGTTATTGCAGCAGTGAATGGCTATGCTCTTGGTGGTGGTTGTGAACTTGCCATGCACAGCGACATTATTATTGCAGGTAAAGGTGCCATTTTTGGTCAGCCTGAAATTAAAGTCGGTTTAATGCCAGGTGCTGGTGGTACACAGCGTTTGTTCCGTGCGGTCGGAAAATTCCATGCGATGCGTATGATTATGACAGGTGCCATGGTTCCAGCAGAAGAAGCTTATATTATGGGTTTAGTCTCTCAAGTGACCGAAGATGACCAAACCATTCCTACTGCTATCAAAATGGCGCAAAGTCTTGCCAAAATGCCACCGATCGCATTGCAACAAATTAAAGAAGTTGCGCTGATGAGTGAAGATGTGCCATTAAACGCTGGCTTAACCTTAGAACGTAAATCTTTCCAATTATTATTTTCGACTGAAGACAAAAACGAAGGAATCAATGCTTTTATAGAAAAACGCAAACCTTCTTATCAAGGCAAATAGGTCTTTACAGTCGAATATTGAGGAAATTAAATTGATGGCGCGTAAAGTATTTATTAGTGCTGGTGGTTCCGGGATTGGTCGATGTATCGCAGAAGCCTTTTTGAAACAAGGCGATGACGTTTTTGTGTGTGATATCAATCAACAAAGCTTGCAACAATTCAAACAGGATTATCCTCAACTACAGATTGCGTATTGTGATCTGGGTCAAATGCATGCGATTCAACCCATGTTTGAAACTGCCATGCAAGCGTTAGGCGGATTAGATATTTTAGTAAATAACACAGGAATTTCTGGCCCTACCGTGGCAGCAGATGAACTGAGTTTTGAAGACTGGACACAGGTTTTAAATTTAAACCTGAACAGTACCTTTATGATGACGAAATTGGCGATCCCTTATCTCAAGCAATCCGATTCAGGTGTCATTATCAATCTTTCCTCGATTGCAGGACGCATGGGTTATCCATTTAGACTGGCCTATTCGACTTCAAAATGGGGAATTATTGGTTTTACCAAAACGCTTTCGATGGAACTGGGTGCCTTTGATATTCGTGTCAATGCAGTTCTTCCCGGTGCAGTCGATGGTGAGCGTGTGCAACGTGTATTACAAGCTCGTGCAGATGCCATGAATATTTCTCTTGAAGAAGTGACTCAAAACGCACTTGCCAATCAATCGCTTAAACAATTTGTCAATCCTAAACATATCGCAGATTTATGCGTTTTTCTCGCATCGGATAGTGCGAGTTCCATCTCTGGGCAAATATTACCGATAGATGGCGATAAACAGCGATTAACCTAATTTTTTATATCTTTATTTTTTAAATGATTACAGTATCTTAGGACAGTTATCATGACACAACAGATCAAAACTATTGCCATTATTGGTGTCGGTGTTATGGGTAGTGGTATTGCCCAGATTGCAGCCCAATCAGGTCACACCACTTATTTGTACGATGCCAAAGCTGGTGCAGCACAGCAAGCCAAAGAAAAATTGGCAGCGACCTTTCAAAAGCTGCTTGATAAAAACAAAATCACAGCTGAACAAGCTGATGCAGCCAATGCAAATCTTTTGATTGCCCATGAACTTAGTGATTTAAAAAGCTGTGATTTGATCGTTGAAGCCATTATTGAGCGTTTAGACATTAAACAATCTTTGATGGATCAGCTTGAAGCGATTGTCCCAGAAACCACAATTTTGGCTTCAAACACTTCATCACTTTCAATTACTGCGATTGCAGCGAATTGTCAGCATCCTGAACGTGTGATTGGCTATCACTTCTTCAATCCTGTTCCACTCATGAAAGTGGTTGAAGTGATTCAAGGTTTAAAAACAGATCCAAAACATGTAGAAACGCTGAACCAACTTTCTCGTGTATTTGGTCATCGCCCAGTGGTGGCAAAAGATACTCCAGGATTTATTATTAATCATGCGGGTCGTGCTTATGGCACTGAAGCTTTAAAAATTTTGAATGAAAATGTCACAGACATCAGTGAAATTGATCGTATTTTACGGGACGGTGTGGGTTTCAGAATGGGCCCCTTTGAACTGATGGATTTAACAGGACTTGATGTTTCACATCCTGTGATGGAATCAATCTATCATCAATATTATGAAGAAGCACGTTATCGTCCAAGTCCACTCACCAAACAAATGCTCGAAGCCAAACAATTGGGTCGCAAAGTTGGTCAGGGTTTTTATGACTATCGTACAGGTAGCAAAACAGGTGAAACACCTGCCAAAGTGGTTGAACGTTTAGAACGTTACCCTACTGTATGGATTGCGGCTGATTTTGCAGACGACAAAAAACTGCTTGAAGCCTATCTCACTACACAAAATATTCAACTGGATACAGGAACAATGCCTCAAGCAGATAGCTTATGTTTATTGGCTTGTTATGGTGAAGATACCACACATGCAGCGAAACGTTTCAATGTAAACCCTGCGCATAGTGTCGCGATTGATATGCTGTATGGCATTGAAAAACATCGTACCTTGATGCCTTCACTTGCCACCCAAGCCGATTATGTTCAGGCCGCGCATTCAATATTCAACCTTGATGGTGCATTAGTCAGCATGATTGCTGAAAGCACAGGTTTTGTCGCGCAACGTGTATTGGCGATGGTGATTAATTTAGGTTGTGACATTGCACAACAAAATATTGCAACGGTTGACGACATCAACGCTGCTGTTCGTCTAGGTTTGGGTTATCCGTACGGCCCAATCGAATGGGGTGACGTACTCGGTTCAGATAAAATTTTACTGATCCTAAATCGCATTTCCGAATTAACTTACGATCCGCGTTATCGCCCTAGCCCGTGGTTACAACGCCGTGTCGCACTGAATCTTCCACTTACTTTTACTGCTTAATTTAAAAAGGGAATTTACTCCATGTTAAACGCATATATTTACGATGGTTTACGTACTCCATTTGGTCGCCATGCAGGTGAACTTGCTTCGATTCGTCCAGATGACTTAGCTGGCTTGGTCATTCAGCGTTTGATTGAAAAAACAGGCGTACCGGGTGCCGATATTGAAGATGTCATTTTTGGTGATACCAATCAGGCCGGTGAAGACAGCCGTAACGTGGCACGTCATGCTGCATTATTAGCAGGCTTACCTGTGACTGTGCCGGGTCAAACGGTCAATCGTTTATGTGCCAGTGGTTTAGGTGCAATTATCGATTCTGCGCGCGCGATCACTTGTGGCGAAGGCGATTTATATGTCGCGGGTGGCGTAGAAAGCATGTCTCGCGCTCCTTTTGTCATGGGTAAAGCAGAAAGTGCATATAGCCGCGATGCTAAAATCTATGACACCACTATTGGTTCACGTTTTCCGAATAAAAAGATCGTGGCACAGTATGGCGGTCATTCTATGCCTGAAACAGGTGATAATGTCGCCGTTGAATATGGCATTACTCGTGAACAGGCTGACTTATTTGCTGCTCAATCTCAAGCGAAATACCAAAAAGCAAAAGAAGAAGGCTTTTTTGAAGGTGAAATCACTGCGGTTGAAGTCTCTCAAGGTAAGAAATTGCCGCCAAAACAAGTTAGTGAAGATGAACACCCTCGCCCAAGCTCAACCGTTGAAGCTTTAACTAAGCTTAAACCATTATTTGAAGGTGGTGTGGTCACTGCTGGTAATGCGTCAGGCATTAATGATGGTGCTGCTGCGGTATTGATCGGTTCAGAAGCTGCTGGTCAAAAATATGGTCTTAAGCCAATGGCAAAAATTTTGTCTGCGGCTGCGGCTGGTGTTGAACCACGCATCATGGGTGCAGGTCCGATTGAAGCAATTAAAAAAGCGGTATCTCGTGCAGGCTTAACATTAGATGACCTAGATATTATTGAAATCAATGAAGCATTTGCTTCACAGGTTTTGTCTTGCTTAAAAGGTCTAGGGGTTGACTTTAATGACCCACGTGTCAATCCAAATGGTGGTGCAATCGCCGTTGGTCATCCTTTAGGTGCGTCTGGCGCGCGTTTGGCATTGACTGTTGCACGCGAGTTACAGCGTCGTAATAAAAAATATGCTGTTGTCAGCCTATGTATTGGCGTTGGTCAAGGTTTAGCAATGGTCATTGAGAACGTCGCTTAACCATCAAAACATATCCATTCATCATAACCATGTTTATGATGAATGGATTCATTTTACAATGCAAAATAAAATGCTCTATGATCAGGAGATCCTTTTTAATTTGAGAATTCAATGTCGCAACACGCTGAAAGTAAAAAGAATGATAAAACACTCAATTTTGATGAAATTCGCCTAGATCCTATTTCTCATATTCATCGTGAAAATAACCCTCAATTTATTGCATCTTTGGCACGTGGTTTAGAACTACTACGTTGTTTCTCATTGCAACATCAAGTCTTAGGTAATTTAGAATTAGCCAAAATGACAGGTTTACCTAAGCCGACCATTGCCCGCATTTGTAATACTTTAGTTAGCTTAGGCTATTTGAAACAGATGCCTGATTCTCCTAAATATATGCTCGATATTGGCGTGCTTTCTTTGGGTTATGCTGCATTATCAAATCTAACCATTCGCACTACGGCACATCCTTTTATGGAAGAAATGAGCCTTTATGCGCAAGCACCTGTAGCGTTAGCAGCTCGCGATCGTCTGAATATGCTTTATCTGGATGTCGTTCAAACCAATAGCACCTTACGTCGCCCGATTGGTTCAACATTACCGCTATATAGTAGCTCGATGGGTCGAGCCTGCTTGGTGGCAACACCTGAATACGAACGGAATTTAATTTTAGAGGCCATACAAAAACGAGAACCAGAACAATGGCCACAGATTCAGGAACAGCTTGATCGGGCTTTTGAACAATATGCCAAATATGGTTATTGCCTTTCTTTAGGCGAATGGCAGCAAGGTATTAATTCTGTCGCTGTACCATTAATCAGTTCCAAACACGGTTTATATGTTTTTAACTGTGGTTCACCCTCTTATCTATTAAGTGCAGAAAAAACCATTGAAGAGATTGGCCCGCGTTTGAAATATATGGTGAATAGCATTCAGGATGCCTTAACAGAAAGCTTATAAATCAAATCATCAAAAAAGGAGCAATTGATGATATCAATGCTCCTTCTCGCTTTAATGGTACTGGCTTAGCCTTGCTGAACCACTTTCTTGTCTTTTAAATCTTGTAGCTCTGTTGGCGTTAAAAACCGATCTAAAATAGAGTCTGTATCTTCGCCTAGATATGGCGGAGTTTTAACATACTGTACCGGTGTTTTAGAGAGCTTGATGGGTGAGCCAATCGAGACATAATCGGAACGTAGTGGATGCTGCATATTTACGACCATTTCCCGAAAAACGACCTGTTCTTCTTCTAAAGTCTGCTGCAAATTATTGATCATCCCTACTGGTACTTTTACCGCATGAATACGCTCCACCCAAGCTTGAGCAGGCTGTGTCATAAAATGCTGTTGTAAAATGGCACTGATTTCTTCGCGATGAGTGACACGACCTTTATTCTTTTCAAATTTCGGGTCTTTGCACAGTTCAGGCAAACCAATGCTTTCACATAAAGCCTTAAACTGCTGGTCATTACCGCAGGCAATAATAAATTCGCCCTCTTGGGCTTTAAACACTTGATAAGGCACGATATTAGCATGTGCATTACCAAAACGGCCCGGCACTTTTGCAGAAGTCAAATAATTCATCGCCAAAACCGAAAGTGAAGCGACTTGCGTATCGAGTAGTGCCATATCGATGTGCTGCCCTTCACCTGTGGTCACACGTGATAACAGTGCCGCTTGAATCGCAATCGCAGCGTATAAACCTGTAGTGAGGTCAGCAAATGCCAAACCTGCTTTTTGTGGCCCGCCACCGGGCAAATCATCACGCTCACCTGTGACACTCATCATGCCACCCATGCCTTGAATGATAAAATCGTAGCCGGGTTCTGCTGCACGTGGGCCTTTTTGTCCAAAACCAGTAATTGAGCAATACACGAGTTTTGGATTAATCTGACTTAAGCTTTCATAGTCAAGCCCGTATTTTTTAAGAGAACCTGCTTTATAGTTTTCAATTAAAACGTCACTTTCTAGCACCATTTTTTTAATCAGGGCTTGACCTTCGGCAGTTGCCATATCAATGGCAACTGAATGCTTACCACGATTTGTAGACAAATAATAAGCCGATTCACCCGTGTCCTGACCGTTATCATTTTTAAGAAATGGAGGCCCCCAGATGCGTGTATCATCACCCTGAAATGGTTTTTCAATCTTGATGACCTCTGCACCCAAGTCTGCCAAAATCTGGCTACACCAAGGTCCAGCTAGGATTCGACTTAAGTCCAGAACCCTAAATCCTGTTAAGGCACTCATATTCTTCCTCATTATTGTTGATTAAATTTAACTATTCCCAAGATCGAGTAAATTGAATATGTCTTACTCGATTTTTTATAATAAATTAAAATATCGCATTGCAAAATATAATTCTATTATTATTGTAAAAAAATTGTTTTTTCATTAAGCTTGATGAATCCCTCTATGTGTAATCAAAAATTGCACTAAAAAAATTCAAGTGAACCTGCATGAAATCGTCGAGTATCTATACACCAACCGTTATTTTGATGGCAGTTGCGGCTGGTATTTGCTCAGGAAGTAATTATTTTAGTCAGCCCCTAATCCATTCAATGGCAGTGGCATTACATCTTTCAGAAACAACCGTTGCATGGGTACCTACACTCGCGCAAATCGCTTATGCCAGTGGACTGCTTTTGTTAATGCCTCTAGGAGATATCCTTGAGAAAAGGCGACTATTATTTATCTTAATGCTGCTCGCCTCTTTGGGCTTATTGATCAGTGGATTTTCTAGCCATATTGGCTGGATCATGTTTGGTACATTAATTACAGGCTTATTTTCGGTTTCTGCACAACTTTTATTACCATTGGCTGCAAGTTTAGTCCCCATTCAGCACAGTGGTCGAGTCGTTGGTTTTCTGATTAGCGGCTTAATGATTGGTATTTTATTGGCACGTTCCTTATCAGGACTAATGTCAACATTGTTTGCATGGAATATTATCTATCAGATTAGTGGCTTTTTATTACTCATCATAGCAGTTGTCTTATATAATAAAATCGGCTCTTTTCCTGCTACGCAGTCCGAAAGTTATTTTAAAACCATTCGTTCCATTCCTGTTATTTTTAAACAAAATCAACGTTTACGTCGTCGAACCTACATTGGTTTTTTAACCTTTGCAGGAATCAGCATGACCTTTACCACGATGTCGCTTTTACTTGCTCCTGCACCTTATTATTTTAGTGACTTTACCATTGGTTTATTTGGTTTTGTGGGAATTATTGGGACATTTATTGCCAACTTTTCAGGTAAATATATCGATCAGGGTTATATTCATAAGATTTCAATTAGCTGTGGTATTGGTCTGATTTTAAGTTGGTTGTTATTTACTTTATTGCCGTTTTCTTTTGTTTATTATGTGATTGCGACAATTTTAATTTATTCATGTCTTTCAGCAGTTCATGTTACCAATCAAAGCATCGTGTTTAAGCTTAATCAACAACTCAGATCAAGATTCAATGCAATTTATATGACTGGCTATTTTACAGGTGGCGCAGTTGGCACAACCGCTGGAAGCTATGCATGGCGGCATTTTGGTTGGAATGGAGTATGTATATTAGGCATTATTTTTGCTATTTTAGCACTTTATTGTTGTCTTCGAGATGCAAAACTTTCCCCAATTATGGATAAATAAAAACCAGTAATATTTTGAGTATTACTGGTTAAATATCTGATTTTTTTTCATCATCATTTAAACCTTCTTTATTTTCTCCCAAAAGAGAAATAAAAAGGAATGATTTAAGAAATCTATAAAAAATAAAATTAACCAATTTCAGTTTTTATATTATTGACCATGTGTAATAAACGCGGTGCGATATCTTCTTCTAGCTTTTCACGTTTCATAATAAAGCTTGGACCACCACAGTTAAAGACTAAAAGACCATGTTGCTCATGCAATAAAGGCACCGCGACCGAATTCACATCTTTATGCCAATCACCCATAGAAAAGCAATAGCCAAAATCCTGATAGTCTTTAAATGCTTTATCCAGATCACGGTTGATCTTGATCCAGTCTTCCTTGTGTTTAAGGCGAATTGCATTGAGTAAAAAGTCACGTTCATCTTCAGGCATTGCGGCTAGACAGGCACGACCCATCGAACTTAAGTGAATGGGCAAATAGGTTCCAACCTGACGACGCATGGTGACATTGCCTTTGCCCTGCACTACATCCAGATAAATCATATTCAGACGATCACGCGTCGACATGGCCACCGCAGCGCCCGCATAATCAGCCAACTCTTTCATATAAGGCTGAGCAATAGATCTTACCGAGACATTGGCAAGCATCGAATAACCAAAAGCCAAAACACCTACAGATAATTGAAATTTAGTTGAATTTGGTACTTGGCGAATATAACCCAAACGCGACAATGTATGGGTCAAACGCGTAATCGTTGGTTTGGGTAGCCCCGTCATTTGTGATAATTCTTGATTACCCAAATGTGGCTGTTTGGCTGAAAAGCAACGTAAAAGCTCTAAACCACGTGCAAGTGCAGTAATAAACTGACGATCGTCCTCTTCTTGCATGTCTTCAATAGGATGAAGTAATTCATGGCGTAGCGGAACCAGTAGTTTTTCCGTTTGTTCGGTTTCGTTTAAATCAGTCATGGTATTAGAGCGCACTCAAATCTATTAATGTTTCGCAATGCGAAAATTATAATCTATTTATTCTATCAATAGCAAAAGAAGCATGTACAAAAACGTTTACTTCTTTTGCTATTACCGCCTTTTTGTAATCTTATTCTACAATCCCTTTCGATTTTAACTCATCCAGTGTTGATTTAGATAAGATCCTTGAAAGTATTTCATCGGTATGTTGTCCCAACATCGGTGGCGCACGTTTGTACTCAATAGGTGTACGTGACATTTTGATTGGAGAACCAATCACTTTTAAATGTTGACGTTGTGGATGTGGCATATCGACTAACATTTTCCGTTCCACGACTTGTGGTTCTTCAAATGCTTGCTCTAGGTTATTAATCACACCGACAGGGACTTTTGCCGCATGAATTGCAGCAACCCATTCATCAGCTGTTTTGCTTGCAAAATGTGTTGAAAGTAGATCGGTAATCTCTCCTCTATGCTTGATACGATCCGCATTTCGAGTAAATTTTGGATCATTCGGAAGTTCTGGCAAACCAATTGCCTGACAGAGCTGAATAAATTGTGTGTCATTACCACAGGCAATAATAAAATCGCGATCGCAAGCTTTAAACACTTGATAAGGCACGATATTGGCGTGGGCATTACCATAGCGACCAGGCACTTTACCTGATGCAAGATAATTCATCCCTTGATTAGCCAATGTTGCAATTTGCACATCAAGCAATGCCATATCAATGTATTGCCCCAAGCCTGTAATATTTCGATTGAGTAAAGCCGCCTGAATCGCAATTGTAGAATACAAACCTGTTGTAATATCGGAAAATGCAATGCCTAATTTTTGTGGTCCGCCACCCGGTAAGTCATCTTTTTCACCCGTCACGGACATCAGTCCGCCCATGCCTTGAATGATAAAGTCATAACCCGGTTCTTCAGCACGAGGACCAGTCTGCCCAAAACCCGTGATTGAACAATAGATCAATTTGGGATTGAGTTTAGATAAAGTTTCATAATCCAGACCATATTTCTTTAATGAACCTGTCTTATAGTTTTCAATCACAACATCTGACTCAAGCGCCAAAGCCCGAACCACTTCCTGCCCTTCAGGAGTTGCGATATCAATGGCGACAGAAAGCTTATTACGATTAGTCGATTGATAATATGCCGCTTCGTGTGTATCGCGTCCTTCATCGTCTTTCATCCATGGTGGTCCCCATGCACGCGTATCATCGCCACGTTTAGGACGTTCAACTTTAATGACTTCAGCACCCAAATCTGCCAAAATTTGACCACACCATGGTCCTGCTAGTACCCGACTTAAATCTAGAACACGAAATCCTTCTAGAGCACCCATATTTTTTCCTATAACGATCAGAATCAGCAAAAGAATTAATATTAAAAATTAATATTAAGTTTCGCATAGCGATATTAAATAACTAATATACACCCATTACCTGTAATAGCAAATACTGAGCAGTTCACGACTAAAGTCGTAGTTTTTGCTTTTCACAAAATTTTTCATTAAAAAACATAAATTTAATATACATAATAAAATATCGCTGTGCGATACTTATTTTTATAATTATTGTTTTATTTGACTCTTTGTTTTACTATCCGAAAAATTTTAGAAATCTCCCACATAAATTTTCCGATTTTTAAATCACTAAAAATTCGGTGTTGTGCTTTGGGAATCTCCTCTGTGGTAAAGGAACTGCTGTGAACACAAACAAACTGACGTCCAAAATTGGACCAAATACATGGAAAATTGCATTTCTATTTGCATTTTTAGCACTGTTGGTTGATGGTGCTGATCTGATGCTGCTTTCATATAGCTTAAATAGTATTAAAGCAGATTTCGGATTAACTTCAGTCGAAGCGGGGATGTTAGGAAGTTTTACCTTAGCAGGTATGGCGGTTGGTGGGATTTTCGGCGGTTGGGCCTCTGACCGTTTTGGGCGTGTTCGTATCGTCGTTATTTCTATCCTGACATTTTCCATCTTAACCTGTGGATTAGGTTTAACTCACAGCTTTTTACAGTTTGGAATTTTACGTTTCTTTGCTTCACTCGGCTTAGGTTCTTTATATATTGCCTGTAATACGCTGATGGCTGAATATGTGCCTACACGCTACCGCACTACAGTTTTGGGAACATTACAAGCAGGCTGGACAGTCGGCTATATCGTAGCAACCTTGCTTGCAGGCTGGATTATTCCTGAGCATGGCTGGCGCATGCTGTTTTTTATTGCGATCATTCCTGTGATCATGGCTGTATTGATGCAAATTCTTGTACCTGAACCAGCAGCATGGCAGCAAGCACGCTTACAACCAATCCAAAATAATGAACAGCCAAAAGAATCTGCATTTAAACTGATTTTTCAGGATAAACGTAACCGCAATATGTTTATCTTGTGGGCACTCACCGCAGGCTTCTTGCAGTTTGGTTATTATGGTGTAAATAACTGGATGCCATCGTACCTTGAAAGTGAACTTGGGATGAAGTTTAAAGAAATGACTGCCTATATGGTTGGTACATATACTGCCATGATTTTAGGTAAAATTTTGGCTGGGTTCATGGCAGATAAATTAGGTCGTCGTTTTACTTATGCATTTGGTGCAATTGGTACAGCCATCTTCCTACCTTTAATTGTGTTCTATAACTCACCAGACAACATTTTATATTTATTGGTAATCTTTGGCTTTTTATACGGTATTCCATACGGCGTAAATGCAACCTATATGACTGAAAGCTTCCCAACGGCAATTCGTGGTACAGCCATTGGTGGTGCTTATAACGTAGGACGTTTAGGTGCAGCCATTGCCCCAGCAACCATTGGTTTCTTGGCTTCTGGTGGTTCTATTGGACTTGGTTTTGTGGTCATGGGCGCAGCTTACTTCATTTGTGGTGTGATTCCAGCGCTGTTTATTAAAGAGAAACAATTTGATCCGCAAAAATCTTAATTAATCATGATATTAATAACAATTTAAATCGATTTCAGTTTATAGCCAGTATTAGCCCTACTGGCTTTTTTTATCATTAAAAAGCCTTGTCTTATTAAAAATAACAAATTAAAATATCGACAAGCGAAACTAAATTTCTTTTTATTATGGATAATTTTGAACGAGAATCAATGGAATTTGATGTTGTCATCGTTGGTGCAGGCCCTGCGGGTTTATCAGCTGCGATTAAAATCCGTCAATTAGCCATTGAAAATAATCTGCCTGATCTTTCTGTCTGTGTCGTAGAAAAAGGCTCTGAAGTAGGTGCACACATTCTTTCAGGTGCAGTACTTGAACCACGTGCGATCAATGAACTCTTTCCAAACTGGAAACAAGAAGGCGCACCATTAACTGTTCCTGTTACACAGGATGAAACTTATTTTCTTCTATCTGACACAAAAGCACAAAAAGTTCCATATTGGATGGTTCCAAAATCTATGCATAACGAAGGAAACTATGTCGTTTCTTTGGGAAATGTGGTGCGTTGGCTAGGTCAAAAGGCAGAAGAACTCGAAGTCTCTATTTTCCCAGGCTTTGCAGCTGCTGAAATTCTTTATCATCCAGATGGTACGGTAAAAGGCATCCAGACTGGTGATATGGGGATTGCTAAAAATGGCGAACCTACCCCTCATTTCACACCCGGTTATGAGCTTCATGCTAAATACACCTTATTCGCTGAAGGCTGTCGTGGACATTTAGGAAAGCGCTTAATTAGCAAATTTAATCTGGATAAAGATGCGGATCCGCAACATTACGGTATTGGTATCAAAGAATTATGGGAAATTGATCCTGAAAAACACAAATCAGGTTTAGTGATGCATGGTACGGGTTGGCCATTATCTGAAACAGGTACTGCGGGTGGTTGGTGGTTATATCACGCTGAGAATAACCAAGTCACTTTAGGTCTGATTGTGGATTTATCTTATGAAAATCCACATATGTATCCATTTATGGAAATGCAGCGCTGGAAAACTCATCCAACGATTAAACAATTTTTAGAAGGCGGTAAGCGAATTTCCTATGGCGCGCGCGCGGTCGTTAAAGGTGGTTTTAATTCTCTGCCTAAACTAACATTTCCGGGCGGATGCTTAATTGGCGATGATGCTGGCTTTTTAAACTTCTCAAAAATCAAAGGTTCACACACGGCGATGAAATCTGGCATGTTATGTGGAGAAGCTGTATTTGAAGCGATTGCTGCGGGTGTTGCCAAAGGTGGTGATTTAGCCATTGCTCGTGTAGTGGAAGGCGATGATCATTTTGATAAAGAACTGACTAACTATACGAAAAAGTATGATAATTCTTGGCTGAAACAAGAATTATATCAAGCACGTAATTTTGGTTCTGCTATGCATAAGTTTGGTCAGTGGATTGGTGGTGCATTTAATTTTATCGATCAAAATGTTTTTAAAGTTCCTTTTACTTTACATGATTTAAAACAAGATTTTGCTGTACTAAAAACGGTGGATACAGCAACATTCAAGCCGAATTATCCAAAGCCAGATGGTAAATTAACCTTTGATCGTTTGTCTTCGGTCTTTATCTCCAATACTGTACATGAAGAAAATCAGCCTGCGCATTTGAAACTTACTGATCCATCAATTCCTGTAAACATCAATTTACCGAAATGGGACGAACCTGCTCAACGCTACTGTCCTGCGGGTGTTTATGAAATTATGGAAAATGATGATGGCTCTAAACGGTTTCAGATCAATGCTGCTAACTGCGTGCACTGTAAAACCTGTGATATTAAAGATCCATCACAGAACATTACTTGGGTTACGCCAGAAGGTGGTGGTGGTCCAAACTACCCAAATATGTAAATATTGGGGTCATTCTTGCGAAGCTATAATCACTTCTCATACCCTAACATGTCATTTGTTTCCGAAGATGTAACATTCGGCTGATGCTTGTGAAGCTTTAATAATTTTTCATACCTTATGCAATGTGCATTATATCTATATTGCATCGGTATGAAATTGACTTAAACCAGTTATCAGTAAATATGCTGACGTTTCAAAATATGGTCATCAATAAATACGACCAAACCAAATATATAAGTTTGAACGATTTCAGACTTATATATGCACACTAATCATTATTAGTGCTTTATATCATTTTTTAGGTAAGCATAGTCCCCAAGGGGGCTATGCTTAAAAATTACATCCAGAAAGAAATAATTAGCAGAATCGCACTGAGTATCGTGAAGTAACTTAATAGAATGGGTAAATTAGTTCGATAGCCTTCAATCATTTCTAACGGCGTAAGTGACTTCAGTGCAACTCGATACTGAATAATCGATAAGATACTAATGATTAATCCCAAAACGATCACCAGTACACCGAGCCAGCGATTAAATAAAATCTTATCGTGATAGCGAACAGGATCAATCAGATGGATTAACAAGGTCGATTTTTCGATTAAAAATCCAAATGCAATTAAAGCGAGGCTACTTCTATTCCATGCCAATAAGGTTCGTTCAAGAGCAAGTAATACACGGGGATCTTCTAAATTTGACATGACTCAGACTTTAAAATAATTCAATGGTAACTTTAAATAAGACTGACCATTCGATTCAGCCAAGGGAAACTTTCCTGCATCCATATTGACCTGAATCGCGGGCAAAATCAGTTTAGGCATTGCAAGTTTAGCATCCCGAGCCTCTCGCATTTTAATAAAATCTAATTTTGCAGTCGTCTGATCAATATGAATATTGAATTGCTTTTGTGTCTTTACATCAGTTTCACCGATAAAATATTCACGTGTTTCTGGTAAATAATCATGACACAAGAACATCCGCATGGTTTCAGGCAAATCATATAATCTCTGAACTGAATCATAAAGCTGTGCTGCACTTCCATTGGGAAAATCACAACGTGCTGTACCATAATCTGGCATAAACAGTGTATCCCCCACAAATACAGCATCCCCTATCACATAGCTCAAACAGGCGGGCGTATGTCCTGGGGTTGGAATGTTATACGCATCTAAATGACCAATACTGAAATGTTCACCGTCTGCAAATAAGTAATCAAAACTCTGATGCAAGTTAAAGTATTTGATATCAAGATTGTAAATTTGACTAAAGGTTTGCTGAACAATAGATATTTTATCACTCATGGCGATTTTGCCGCCGAGTTGCTTTTTTAGATATTGTGAAGCAGTTAAATGATCGGCGTGGACGTGAGTTTCTAAAATCCATTCTATGCTTAGGCTATTTTCATGAACATAGTGAATGACTTTATCTGCCTGAGTAGTAGAAGTTGTGGCCGAAGCTGCATCATAATCCAGTACACTATCAATAATCGCGCTTTGTTTAGTATCTGGGTCACTCACCACATAGGTAAAAGTATGAGTCGCTTCATCAAAAAAACTTTTAATCAACGGTTTCTGAGTATTCATATTTTTTAAACACCTCTTATTTTCCGATGAAGTATCATGCCAATCAACATTGCTCCAATAAAATATAGAGCCTGAGCATATCCGAGTCCAATTAAGGTTAACGCGGGAGCAGGACAAATTCCTGCTATCCCCCACCCAATACCAAAAATCAATGATCCTACAATTAAATCTTGATCAATTTGATGATTCTGAGGTAACTCAATTTTTTCTTTGAATAATGTTATTGGATGTCTTTTTGCTCTTTGAAATGGAATAAATGCCACTAGAATTGCACCGATCATCACAAATGCCAAACTTGCATCCCATGTGCCGAATATATCTAAAAAAGCGAGGACCTTTTCAGGGTTAGACATCCCTGAAATTATTAGACCCAATGAAAAAAGAGAGCCAAATAAAAAAGCAAATATATTTTTCATGATAGGCCTCCCAGTAAATGACGCATCACATAAACTGTAACAAAGCCTGCAAACATAAATATGATTGTTGCGAATATTGAACGTTTGGATAAACGACTTATTCCACAAATACCATGCCCACTGGTACAACCCGATCCCAGACGCGTACCAAAACCGACCAATAAACCCGCAATGATTAATTGAAAAGGATTGGAACTGATCTTAATCTGTGGTGTATAAAAATAAGAAACGACGAACGGCGTAATCAATAAGCCAAGTAAAAACCAGATTGCAGGTGTTTTGGCTATTGTTTCAGGATTTATCACCTGTGCAAGTAAACCACTGATGCCTGCAATACGACCATTCACATACAGATAACCAACGACGGCTATTCCAAGTAATACGCCGCCCAAAAAAGCCAACAAGAAACTATGCATGGTTCTAGCTCAAACAATATATAAAAACATAATATATTTTTACGTAATTTAATCAATGCACGTTTGACTCATTTTTCAATTGATTAAAATCGTATCTAACTACATAAATTCCTTAAGTACACGATCTACAAACCATTTAGGGAAATGTTGCAGGTTCTTATTTAATTTTAAAGTTTCTGCTTTTTCAATTTCAGCTAAAAAAGATGCTTGAGTACCATCAGAAGAATTATCAAATATATAGGCTCGATCTGAGGCATCTATTGCATCTAATAGTAAATCCATACTTCTCAAATAGCGCGTTCGAATTTTATCTCTTGGAACATCGTGACCACCTTGACTCACGCGATACTGTACTCGACTGATATTGATATCAGAATCAACAGTAGAAACATAATAAAGATAAGTACGGAAGCCCTGTGCTTTAGCATGTTGAAGAAACTCAACCTTACTTCTATGCGACATGACTGTTTCAAAGGTAAAGCTAATTTTTAACTCAATAAATTGAATACGAATAAAATCAATAATTCTTGCTGCTAGATATGAATCAATTTCACTTGCTTCAAAAGCAATTTTTCCATTTGCTAAAATAATCGGATTGCTAGTCAGTAAAGGCATCATTGTCTGTTGCACTTTACGTTTTTTTGATTTTAGAAAATTGATAAGCTGCTGACTTTCAAGTGCTTCATGAAAATCTGTCAATGAAAAGCAGTGATCCTGAACGAGCTGTTTTTCCAGTTCATCGGCATTTAAATACGCACCAATATGTCGCGGTAACAAATAATCTTTAATGGTACTTTTACCAGATCCATTTGGACCTGCAAACATCCTTATTCTGGGTTGTGGCATAAAAAATTAGAATGCCACTTTTTTCTTACGTTTTAATGTCGTTTCTGACACGGCGATGTCAGTATAATAAGATGAAATATTTTTCAAGATTTGTGTCTCGCCATTACAGGATTGCTTAAGCAAGTATTGGTCTTTGGCATACACTACAGAAGCTGATTGTGAAGCTTGACAAAACGCATGACGAAAAGCCTCCACAGCAAGATGTGGAATCATTTCATCCTCTCTTAAACTGGCTTTCATGGGAACAAATGCTGTCATGCTTAATCTCCCGTATTGATTAAATACGTTTCTAGTTATCTTAGCATAATTTTGAAAATTGTCTATTTGACGACCATTTTTCTGATTTATAGATTATTTATTCTATTCACGTTAAGCCATTCATATTCTACTCTTTGCTTACAGCTCATCAGATTGATAATGAGATTGGCACATTGCTTGCTTTATGCACCATATTACC
The DNA here is from genome assembly GCF_003938865.1 of Acinetobacter sp. FDAARGOS_515. Lineage (NCBI taxonomy): Bacteria > Pseudomonadati > Pseudomonadota > Gammaproteobacteria > Moraxellales > Moraxellaceae > Acinetobacter > Acinetobacter sp. FDAARGOS_515. Next base: position 2,904,058 of record NZ_RKIX01000003.1, read on the forward strand.
ACTCAAATAAGGTCATAAAGAATGCACGACACATCAGTAACGGATTCTTTTGATGCAACCAAACCCAATAATGCAGCAAATGAAACACTTGAAGATTATACATTACGTTATGCACCGCATAGCTTTCGTCGCTGGAGTCCCAAAGTAGTCGCCATCACGGCGCTTGGTGGTATTGCATATCTTGCAGATTTCTCTATTGGTGCAAGTATCGGGATGACTTATGGTACGACCAACGCGATTTATTCGATTTTATTCGCTGCTATTATTATCTTTATCACAGGTATTCCTCTTGCCTATTATGCTGCCCGCTACAATATTGACCTCGATCTGATCACTCGTGGTGCAGGTTTTGGATATTTTGGTTCAGTCATTACCAGTATTATCTTTGCAAGCTTTACCTTTATCTTTTTTGCGCTCGAAGGCTCCATTATGGCGCAAGGGTTATTGCTTGGACTGGGTATTCCTTTGTGGGCAGGTTACCTTATTTCCACGATTATGGTCATTCCTTTAGTCATCTATGGCATGAAAGCCCTAAGTAAGTTACAAGTTTGGACAACTCCAATCTGGCTGATTTTGATGATTGGCCCTGTGGCTTATTTGATTCATAAAGAACCCAATCTGGTTGGTTCTTTTGCGACTTATGCAGGTAATAGTGGTTATGCGCCTATGGATATGGCAGCAATCATGCTCGGTGCTGGTGTGTGCTTATCGCTAATTATGCAGATTGGTGAACAAATCGACTACTTACGCTTTATGCCAGCCAAAACTAAAGAAAATAGTAAATCTTGGTGGGCCGCAGTCATTTCGGCGGGTCCAGGTTGGGTCATCTTGGGTGCGATTAAACAAATTATTGGTGCATTCTTAGGTTTTTACTTATTCACCAAATTACCAGGGATTAATGCGACTGAGCCTGTTCAACAGTTCAATGCGGCATTTCATGATATGTTACCGGGCTGGTTAGCTTTAGCATTGGCAGTTATCTTGGTGGTGATCTCTCAAATTAAAATTAACGTGACCAATGCTTATTCAGGTTCTTTGGCTTGGACAAGTGCTTATACCCGTATCAGCAAAAAATATCCGGGTCGTATTGTATTTGTATTAGTCAATCTGGCTGTTGCACTTGCGCTCATGGAAGGCAACATGTTTGCGGTACTGGGTAAAATTCTAGGCTTTTACTCAAACTTCGCAATCGCTTGGGTCGTTGTCGTTGCAACGGATATTGCCATCAATAAATACTTATTAAAGCTTTCACCTAAACAGCCTGAATATCGCCGTGAAATGCTGTATGACTTTAATCCTGTTGGTTTGGTGGCTTTTGGTGCAGCAGCAGGTTTATCGATTGCAGCTTTCTTCGGTTTATTAGGTGATTTCCTTTCTTCTTATTCCCCACTGATTGCTTTGATCGTTGGTTTCGTACTTACTCCTTTCATGGGCTTACTGACTAAGGGTAAGTATTATATTAAAAAGCATGATGATGGAATCAATGAACCGCGTTTTGACGCTGAAGGTACACCTGTTGCGACTGTGTATGCGTGTGTAGCTTGTGATCAAGATTATGAACGTCCAGATGTGATGTATTCACATCAGCATAACGGCGTGATCTGCTCACTATGTAAAACGATGGAAAAATAATGAGTTCTATAACAAAATTGTATTAGCAAAATAAAAATTTAACTGAGCCCTGAATTGTCAGGGCTTTTTTATGACTGAATGGACTTGATTTTAATCACCGCAAAAATTAGAGTAACTACTCTAATTTTAATGGAATTATTATAATGCTAGGATCGTATCATTGGGCGCAAGAAAAACGTGGTCAAATGACTTTAAAAGAAAAGCTGTATCTTCTACAGAAAACATTCATCCCAACCACGCAGCATTTACTACAACACCTCTTGCCGAAACAACGAGAAACAATTTTTATTGATTTTAACAAGATTATTTTACCAGACAGTACTTTAGTCAAAGCAGCGATTGAACAGCTTGAAGAAACAAAAAAAACCTCTTTAATTTATCATTCATGGCGGAGCTATTTTTGGGGAATCGCTTTTAGCCAAATTCATGGATGGCAATATGACAATGAAGCTTTTTTAGTGGCTACCCTTTTGCACGATATTGGTTTAATTGATCAACATAAAACCTCGAATTGTCAGTGTTTTACTCTTAATAGTGCAATGCAGGCTGAACAACTTTGTAAGTATCACCATTACCCTAAAGAAAAAACTGATTTAATCGCTGATGCAATATGCTTGCATATGAATGGCTTTGCAGATATGAGTCAGCCTAAAGAAGTGATCATGCTACAAAAAGGAACCAGCTGTGATGTGATTGGATCGGAACTCCATCTCATTGATAAACAATTCCAAAAACAGTGTTTGGAAAACTATCCTCGTGAAAAATTTAACACTTCTTTTAAAGCATATATTCAAGAAGAAATAAAACGTCATCCACATTCTAGAACGGCGTTTTTGAATAAACTGGGTCTCAGCAACTTGATTCAACTTAGTCCATTTAAGGAATAAAATATATGGAATGTATTCAAAAGCTTATTCACTTTCCAAAATTTGATGGGATTTATGCAGAAGTGAATACCATCAATCAATATGCAAAAACGATCGTTATTCTTCCTGCTATCGGTGTTGAAATTGATAAATATCAAAAACTGATCAGGGGTTTAAATACGAATGGATTTAATACAATAGCAGCTGATTATCCCGGATGTGGCAGAAATATCCCAAAAGTTTCTAGTCACTTTGATTATGGATATAGAGATTTATTGCAAGATTTTATTCCGCAACTTATAAACTTAGCCCCACAACCTCATTCACAACAAAACGTGGTACTACTTGGACATAGTTTAGGTGGGCATTTGGCTACATTGTATAGCCAACAACATGACGTTACAGTGATTGGGATCGCAACAGGCAATATTGGACTACATTATTGGGATTTAAAGGGTAAGATTCAAATCTTAAAAGCAATCTCAGTCTTTAGTCTTCTCATTCAAATTTACGGTTATTTACCAGGAAAAAAGGTTGGCTTTGGCAATAAAGAAGCAAAATCTCTTATTCAGGATTGGTGTAAAACTGGACTGACAGGAACATATGATCATATTTTAAAGCCAACTCATGTTTCAGATAACCAAGCTCTTTTTATTCAAATGAAGGGCGATGAATAGGCACCAATGTCCTCATTAATGGGCTTAACTCAATATTATAGTCATCCTCAAATTAAACAGCTCGATTTAAGACCAAGTCTTCAAGGCAATCAGCATAGCGTTTGGATTAAACAGCCAGAACAAGTCGTTGATGTTATCCAAAACTGGCTTAACTAAAAACGAATTTGATCTTGATGTGCCTTAATAATACTTAACCATGCTTTAGTCGCAGCGGTCATCGGCACAGAAGTATTCCATGCCATACTTAGTGTCCAACGCAAAGAAGTATTGGCTAAAGGCGTAATATTAAACTTGCTTTGATCAAGTTGCTCACAATAGATTTGTGGCAATAACGCAATGCCCATCGAAAATTCAACCATTTTGGCAATAAAATCCCATTGGCTACTTTTACATACAATTTTTGGCTGAAATCCTTCCACCTGCGCCGCCTGAATAATCAGGTTATTCAAGGTAAAACTATCGTCATATAAAAGAAAAGATTCTTCTTTTAAATCTGCTAAGCTCACCTCTTGTATATTTTTCCATCTCGAATGTTTCGCGGACAATAAACACAAAGATGAATCTACGATCGGAATTTCTGCAAGAATAGGATTGTGATTACTTAAAAGCACACCTACATCAAGGGTTCGGTTAAGAATTGCTTCTGAAATGGCATTTGATCCCACTTCCATAAATTGTAATTCAATATCAGGATATTGTTTATGAAACGATGCGATCAGTGAGGTAAGCAACACCGAGCCTAAAGGTGGTACACCCAAAGTCAATTTTCCTTTTTTTAAATGTTTTATATCTTCTAATGTTTCATAAATTTTTTTTTGTTCATCCAATATAGTAAGCGCATGTTGATAAATTTGCTGACCCGTATATGTCAGTTCCACTTCACGTTTACGCCCTGCTTCCCCTTTTTTAAATAAGGTCGTAGCTAACTCCTGTTCAAATGCAGCAATGGCTTTACTGACGGTAGGCTGCGTCATATAGAGTTGCTCCGCTGCTGCCGTAAAACTTTGGCTTTGTACAATTTGTACAAAAATCTTTAGGGTTTTAATATCCACTTACAACCATTCCATAGAAGCATAATTAATTTTTTATTATTCATAATATGGCATAACAACTCCATTTACAATTGTTCTATTCCAAACGCATCATACAGTTTATAGGTGATCCCTTGTCTTATTCCAGCCTTGCATATTTTGCCAAAGTGATCATCCAGATTGGTTTATTACTTATTTTCTGGTGGATTGGATCACTCTTGCAACAAACATTAAATCTGCCTGTTTCAGCAGGCGTTATTGGGCTTTTTCTAGTTTTGATCGGGCTTGTAAGTGGTGTGTTTAAATTACAGTGGATTAAAACTGGTTCGGATTTCATGCTAGCCGAACTTGTGCTGTTTTTCATTCCTTGTGTCGTGGGACTGATCAACTATAAAAGTTTATTTATAGCTGAAGGCTGGCAATTAATAACTGCAATTGTGCTCGGTACTCTGTGTGTCATGGTATTCACCGCCTATACCGTACATTTTTGCTTTAAATTGGAATCACGACTCAAACAACGTAGCCAAGATAAAATGCTACATCAACATGAGCTAAAATCATGAATATTGCCTTGATATGTTTTGTTGGAACACTTTTCGGTTATATCTTGGCCAAACCCATTTATCGTCGTTTGCCTTATTTACCTTTTGCACCTGCAATTTTAGTTCCTTGCTTGATTATGGCGCTACTCATGATTTTCCATGTGCCTTATACCACCTATATGCAAGATAATCACTGGATCGTGTGGATGTTAGGACCAACTACAGTAGCATTTGCGATTCCGATTTATGAATACCGCGATATCATTAAACAGCATGCATTGTCTATTTGTATGGGTATTATCGTAGGGATGGCGGCAGGTATGCTGAGTGCTTTTTATCTGGCGCGTTTGTTTCATTTTGATCAGCAAACCACTTATAGTCTCATGTCTCGCTCGATTTCTACGCCTTTTGCGATGGAGCTCACGCAACATATTGGCGGTTCGGTTGAATTGGTGATTTTGTTTACCATTTTGACTGGCATTGTAGGTATCATCTTTGGTGATCTTATTTTAGCTGGATTAAAGCTCAAGTCTTATTTGGCCAACGGCGCTTCTCTGGGCAATGCTGCGCATGGTTTTGGTACAAGTAAAGCATATATGCGCAATAAGCAAGAAGGTGTCATTGCAAGTTTAACCATGGTATTGGCAGGCATTTTTATGGTCATTACAGGCCCTTTTCTGGTTCACGTTATTGTTAAATTACTGACCTGAAAACATTGATCAATAAAAGCTGCTTAAAATAAAACTGAGTAATAAAGTTGTTTCTAGTAGTTCAATACTTGCTCCGATGGTATCGCCTGTGATGCCATTAATACGTTTGATAAAAAGATGTCGCAAATAAATCAATCCCGTCAGAAAAACAAGTAAGCTTAAAACACCTTGTAATTTCAAGTAGAGCAAACTGAGTAAAACCATCAAACTTATCAGCCAAGCACTTTTTTTAGGTAAATCCTTAGCTAAGTGCCGTCCCAGACCATTTTCACGAACATAGGGTGTGGTGAGCAATAAAATTAATGGCACAACTCGCCCAAGCATCGGTATAACAATCAAAAATAGCGCTAAATGTTGCTCTAGTAACATATAAATACAGACCCATTTAAGCAAACAGACTGCGATCAGACTTAACACACCAATCGGCCCGCAGCTTGGATCTTTCATAATCTCAAGAGTACGTTGTTTATCACCGAAACCACCGACCCATGCGTCAGCAGTATCTGCCAAACCATCCAGATGCAGTCCACCCGTTAGCCAAATCCAGATCAGCCAAATAAGACTTGCGCTCAAAAGATATGGGACAGGACTCAATAATATGCCAAAAGCATATAAAATTAGGCCGATCATTAAACCAATCAACGGATAAAATAAAACAGATCGGGCATTTTCAGTCTGATTGGGTATCCGTGATAATTGAATAGGAATCACGGTCAAAAACTGTAAGGCAATCCAGAATGGCAACATACGTTATTCCTCGGATATCTGTAACTGTTGCTGATCATCCAGAGTGATTTTAAAGCGATACAGTTGCCCTAAACTTGCCTGCATTTTCAGCAGATCATCCAATGGCTGGTGTTGCGCCAAACAACGCAATAACTTGATTACACCACCATGCGTGACCAATAAGGCATGCTCATGTTGCTGTATTTGCATCTTTTCAATGACTAAGAATAACCCTTGTTGAATGCGTGATTGAAAATCCAATAAACTCTCGCCATTCGGAGCCGTATATTGGGTGGGTTGCTGCCAAAAATTTGTAAGTAGTTCAGGTGACTGTTGATAGATCTGCGCTGTACTGATCCCTTCCCAATCTCCAAAATACATTTCCTTAAAATTTGCATCCATATTACAATTCAGATTCGTTTGTGCTGCAAACCTTTGTGCAAATGCAGCACAACGTTGTAAGGGCGAAGTAAAAACCACTTGCCATGCAGAGGGCTGCATTTGCTCAATCGTGGTCTGCATTTGCTGCCAACCCGTTTGTGTCAATGCATCGTCCAGATGACCACGTAAAGTATGGCTCAATGTCGTTTCACCATGACGTAACACATCAATGATCCACACTTTTTGCATGTTGTTTTATACCTGATCGCCTGAAACTGAAGCTTCGGCAAAAGTTGCCATTTGGTTATGTAAGGCACAGGCCAATTGAATGACACCTAACGCTGCCCCTGCACCACTACCTTCACCTAAACGTAAATTTAAGTTTAATATCGGCTGTGCATTGAGTTCAGCTAAAACACGACAATGTCCATATTCAGCAGATTGATGTCCAAACAACATCCAGTTTCGCGCATCGGGATTCAAACGCACAGCGCATAGTGCTGCAACCGAACTGATAAAACCATCAATCACCATCGGCATACCAAGCTGTGCGCAGCGAATATAAGCTCCCGTCATAGCAGCAATTTCTAACCCACCGACTGCGGTCATTATTTTAAAAGCATCCTCTTTTACATGAGGTTGATGCAATGCGATAGCGCGATCGATCACTTGTTTTTTGTATTTTAACTTTTGCGCATCTATTCCTGTACCAATGCCTGTCAATTGCTCTGCATCTTCATTGAGTAATAAACATGCCAAAGCTGAAGCTGAACAGGTATTGCCAATACCCATTTCACCCGCAACGAAAATGTCGGCCTGCGCACTCATGGCTTTCTCGACACTGTCACGTCCTAATTTCATCGCCTGATGACATTGAGCTTTAGTCATTGCAGCTTCAATTGCAAAATTTGCGGTTCCAGCACGAATGCAATGCGTTTCTACACCTTCATAACAATAAGACTCACCCACCGTACCACAATCAATCACCTGTAAATTGGCAGCATATTGTCGTGCGATTACACTGATACATGCACCACCTGTCGCAAAATTTTGTAGCATTTGTCGCGTCACTGCCTGCGGATAAGCCGAAATATTTTCTTGCATCACCCCATGATCGCCTGCAAAAATAGTGATCCACGGTTGATTCACATGTGGATGAGTAGTTCCTTGTAATGCAGCCAGTTGTATGGCGATCAACTCTAAATCACCCAATGAACCCGTTGGCTTAGTCAATTGTTGCTGGCGTTGCCTAGCAAATTGTTTAGCTTGCTCATCGATGGCTTGAACCGGTTCTACCCACCAACTCATGACTTTTCTCCTTTCAGTAACATTGGGAATCCTGCGACACAAAATTCGACCTTATCTGCGATTTTTCCTAGACGCTGATGTAACCGTCCAGATTCATCAACAAAACGACGTGTCATTTCCCCCATCGGCACCACACCCAAACCTGTTTCATTACTCACTAAAATAATATCTGATTGAAGCCGTGGTAAGAGCTCAAGCAAGTCCTCGCATGCTTGAGTTTGCTGGCTATACTGTGGATTGCAATCATCTAACAATAGAAGATTGGACAGCCATAAAGTCAAACAATCAATCAAAATGATCTGTTGTGGTTGATCAATCATCTTAAGTTGCTGAGCCAATGTAACGGGTTCTTCAATGAGTCGCCATTCACTCGGTCGTTGCCCACGATGATGGTCTATACGCTGTTGCATTTCATCATCCAGTGGCCGCGCAGTTGCAATATAAGTCACAGGATGAGACAGCGCTTTGGCAATAGCCTCTGCATGTCGACTTTTACCAGAACGCGCGCCACCTAAAATGAGATGTATCATAGATCAATCCAGTTGTAAGCAATAAAGAGAATGTAGAGGGCCTTGTAATTGTTGAGCATCATAATAGCCAAAATGAAGCTGATCGATGGTTATTTTTAAATTAATCTCAGGGCATTGCCGTATATGGTCAAGAATCACATGACTGGAATAAGCATCGCGATACAATCCAAGCGTAATATGCGGATGATATTGCAAAGCTGCAATTTCCTGATGCTCATCGAGTTGAAGGTTTCGTCGCAGATCAATGAGATAATTTTTTTCATCTCGAATATCAGCAAATAAAGCACTGCTAAAACTATTTAATTTACTGATATTCAGTTGGAATGCAGTTTGTTTTAAAAGTTTTCGGCGTTGCTGCTCAAACCAATCTATACAAAAATCATCATTATAAACAGGCTTTTGCTCCGTCAAAAAACCACAAATATACAGTGTTATATGATATTGACGTTGCGAATTGGGCAATAGCAGATCTGAAAAAGAAGCTTGTAATTGATCGAGTTTTGCAACCAATTCTGTATATTGATCACGCTCAACTAAAATATACCAAAGTGCATAGATACTACGTCCATGATGCCATTCGGAATAATCACGATGTAAAGTTGGAATGACACAACCATTTGGCTTCAAATACAAGAAAAAACACCAAAAATCAGAATGCTTTATTAAAGCATGATTTTTGGTGGGATCACTAAAATGATGAGATCAGTTTTGCGCGTGAGTTAAGCGTATGAAGACTTTATCTCTTCAGGCAAAGCAAAACTTTTGAATTGTTTTAAACACGAAGGATATTCTATGAGTTGATCAAGATGCTGCTGTATGCTCTGCTCAATCTTTTTCTTTAGAGCATGATCTAAATCAAGTTGGGCAATATTTAACTGCAAATGCTCGGTGATATTTTCAAGACTCATGTCAAACGTCTCGATCGCATAAAAATAGCCCAAACTTGCCCCCCATAACAAACTATCGATGGGTTGATCAAATTTAAGATTGTTGGCAATAGAGCCCATAACTCGTTCATTATGATTCAGCTTGCGCAAAGGATCACGTGCCACCCGCTGACACGGATCTTTGTAGGCATATTGACACGACAATACAAAGCTCTTGGCTAGTCGATCCAAATCTTTCGCTCTTTTGGGCAAACAGACGCAAAGTCCTTGCTTGATCTCTTGAACTAAATGCTCAACCAATGACTGTACCCGCGCATCTCCCATTGCGATCCCAATAGTTTCATGTCCCAATAACGAGGCATACCACGCCAACATGGCATGTACGCCATTCCATAGTCGATTTTTAATGAGTTGAATATCGGCAATATTATCCACCACAATCATTTGTCGCATTTTAGCCAACAATGGGCTGTTATTTTCGACATAGATCGGCATATCCGTTTCACTATTAAATAAAATCAGGTCCATCGTCTGCAAAATATGACTCGGCTGAAAATTACGTCGCATATCATCAATATATAAAGAGGCTTGATGTTCCTGCTCAGATGAAAGCTTGCTGGTATCTTCAATTTCGACATTTTCATCCTCAACATCAGACTGATATTGCTTAAAAAAATTATATTTAATTTTGAGCTGTCGATACAAATTTTGCTCAGAAAGTTTAGATACCATACGGTTGACAACCGTATCACAGAAATAATGTTGTCCCATAATCTGATCTGCAATTTCCACGTTGGATAATTCGATCAATTGCTCCCGAATATGAGCTAATACTAAGGTTTTAGCTCCTACTTTATTTAAAATAATCAAAAAAGTGAGTGGACGTGTATTTTGCATGGCTTGTGAAGCAAAACGTGCATAGAGTCCTTTCGCAATAATTTTTGCCTCGCTGGCAATCGCATGTTCAGGCAGGCACAGCGCGATCAAAGATGATTCCAAATACATATCCAGCATATGCTGTTGATGGTCTGTATCAATCACTGACATATATTCAATTCGTTCATCATAGGAAACTTGGCCATAACGAATACAATAGGTGCCAAAGGCATTGACTGCTTCACGATATAAACTGTTACGCGTTGAGGCAATAATGCGCTGCGGACGCGTATACCCATCCCAATGTGATAAAATCTGTGCAATGTATCCGCCACCAATTGCACCAAAACCGTGAATCCCAACTGTTAGCTGATTCAAGGTCTGTGGAAATGCTTCCTGTAAAATCGGCATCTCCATCGCAGGGACATATTGATCTAAATCCTCTAAACACTCGTACATAGTCTCAAAGTAAAAATCGGCTTTAGACAGCATATTGTCATTTGGCGCTTTGATATCTTTGAGCAAAATGGTCATGCCACCTGCTGCATGTGCAGATGTGATTCCATTTTCAGAATCTTCGAACATCAGGCACTGTGAAGTGTCCAGATTTAATTTTTCTGCGGCTTTCTCAAAAATTTCAGGATGTGGTTTGCCATGTTCAACTTCATCACCACAAACCAGCACATCAAAGAATTTATATACATTGGCATTAATCAAATATTCTTCTGCTATTGCGCGGCGGCTAGATGTTGCAACAGCCATACGTAATCCAGATTTTCTTAACCGTTCTAAGACCTGAACCAGACCTTTTTTAATAGGAACGCCTTCTTTACGTACCGTTTCCAGTTCAAGTTGATCGGCACGCTGGCGAATTTCCTGGTATGGAATATCTAAACCGTATTGTTGTTGAGCCAGTTGTTCTGCTGTTTTGGCACTTAATCCTAAACATTGCATTAAATATTCATCGGAAAATGCTTGTCCAATCAGCTCTTGAGATGCCTGTTTCAATGTTTGAAACCGTAATCGTTCAGTATCAAACATTGTTCCATCCATATCAAAAAGTGCAGCTTGAACAGCAGAACCATGAAAAATCAGCATCCATTTACCTCTATTTATTTATAATTCACATATTTAGGGTATACAAAAACTGTGCAGAATAACGGCTTATTTAATAAATGAAACATTTTTGAATGTTTTTTAATCAAACATTTTATAATTGTGCGACGAAAGCTTATTTTATTCGTTAAATTTTTGATTTTTATTTTGAATTATGAAATTAATAAAATTAAGGATACCATTCACTTTGTAATGATATCCCGAATAAAATTTCAGTGATCAGATACTGTTAGTTAACACTGTAGCACTGCTTAAGCTTTTGATAATCATAATAAAAACTCGTCGAGTTATAACGAGCATAATCACAACTTGACTTAAATAAAGTTTCTTTCTCGTTATACAACATTTTGACCAAAGTAGAACCTTGTGCATTTTGATAAATATCCCATTGCATATTGGCCGCCATAGGTGAAACATCCTCACCACGCCAAGTGCTTGAACTATAACTATAGGTTTGATTTAAGGCTAAAGGTGTCATCATTGCTTTTAATTCAAATGTCGTTGCAAGGGGTATAATGATTTCGGCATGGGCAAAACGTAACACAGCTTTATGTTGCTGTTGTTTATTGATAACCTGATCTACCTGAGCAAAGAAATCCTGTTTAAGTCCCTGTGCAATATTGCTGGTCACTTGATTGGACTCAGTAAAGCTTGGACCTTTTTGGTAGAAATCCTGTGCATCATTATATTCTGCATAAAATTTGGCAGCATCTATTGGCATATATTTTGTAAAATCTGTATTACCTAATTCTTTTTTCATCCCGGGTGCAATTGAATACAGCTCATAGAGATAAGCTGCTGCATCCACGGTACTAGCTATAGTGTTTTTGCCTTTGCCTTTTTCAGTAAATTGGGTACCATCTAAAGCTGTTGCAGTAAATGATCCAGTATTACTAAAAGTATAGCCTTGGCTACCTAATTTCTGAATAAACTCATTTTTAAACAATGGCGTCAGTACTTTCAATGCAATTTGCTGAGCGTTGTTATTATTCAATAATTCTTGTAATTTCTGTTTTAAATTCACATCATTTTCTTCAAAATCCTGATATTTCAGACTAGCATCATAGATACTTTGTCTAAGGGGTGAATTCATTTGGCTCAAATCTGTCGCTTTATCCAGACTATGGAAATAAAGTAAAAAGCGATCAACCCCTTGATCGTCAATCGACGGATTACTGTTACTATCTAAACTCGTATAACTTACTGGACGAATTTTTTCTTTAAGATCTGGACGTTTGGTGATCAATTCATTGGTAAAGAATTTGGCGCTATCCACTGCACGATCTACACCAGAACTTTGTACAGCAATATCCATTTGCCCTAACACTGAGGTATTAAATAATGATGGTAATCGCTGTAACAAACGATCTGCAATTCCACGATGTTCCTCAATACCTAATTGGCTTTCATTGCCATAGCCAGACTGACGAATTCCAGACACGCCATACCCCAACAAGATATTGACTTTCATCATTGCTTCAATATCAGCACCAAGCTGTTCACCGAGTGGTGTTAATGCATGATCAGCTTTGGCTTGTTTCCATAGGTTATAAAGCGCCAAATCGTACTTGATGCTAGATAGACCACGCGAACCATGACGGGCAACCAGCTCGGTGAAAACAGGCTGAAATCCTGTTGGTGCACTCTGATAGCTATTTAAATCTTGCTGTGGTTTATAAGGTGTTTTAGTTTGAACATACGCTGAAGTTTCTACTGCTGCAGAATGCTCAGACGTGCTGTCGTTATCATCATGATCATTACAGGCACTTAAAACGAGTATTCCGCTCGCTGCCATTAAAAATTTCAATATGTTCTTAGTCTTCATTGAATTCAGTCATTAAAAATTTTGACTTAAAATATCTGGCTTCAATGACGATTGGATGACAACCACCCTAAAATTTAAACTAAACAATATTAATGGCTTATCTTGATCTTTCTTCAAAAATTATTGATCGAGAATATCAACAAATTGAGCATCTAATATTTTTGCAATCGCTTGTGGCGCTACTCCAATATCTAAACCACGTTTTCCACCACTGACATATATTTTTGTTTTCATTTCAGCAGAAGCATCAATCACAGTTTTAAGACGCTTTTTCTGACCAAGTGGACTAATTCCTCCCACTAGATAGCCAGTCAGTCGTTCTGCATCTTTCGGATCTGCCATATGTAACTTTTTACATCCCAATGCTGCCGCAACTTTTTTTAAATTTAATTGATGATTGACAGGTAAAATTGTGACATAGTGATTTTTATCATCGGTAACCAACAAGGTTTTAAAAACTTCTTCCACATCCAGATTTAGTTTCTCTGCTGCTTCCAAACCAAAACTTTTAGCATTGGGATCATGTTCGTATTCATGCGTACTATATTCAATTTTATTGGTTTTAAGTAACTTACAGGCTGGGGTCATAATCTTTATATAAGCATGTCATCAAAGTTTGAATTTTATAATAGTTTTTCTAGGAAAAAAATCAAACTTGCTTAGGCTATTTACATCTTGATCACCTTGCAAATTGTCACATCACTTTTGTTGACGCTATGGCAATGACAAATTAAGATTTTTCAACTTGAATATTTATTGATGGTACTTCGTTTTGCAATTGCTTGATACTTTTATAAATGCTAATCGCCTGATTTTCGATAACTACAAAATTACATTCTCTAAATTATTCCTTGTAAGTAGTTTAGGTCTTTTTTTTACAGGTTGTACGACACTTGGCCCCAATAGTGGTTCTTTAGAAAAACGTTCAAATAAGCTCTCAAGTGGATTACAAAAAGCTTATGCTGTTTCACCATCTACGGCAAATCGATTATCTCCAATGATTATCCAAAGTGCTGATCGCTATGAAGTTCCACCCTTACTGATTGCTGCCACTATTCGTCAGGAATCAAACTACAATTCTTATGCACGTTCATCTGGCGGAGCTGTAGGTTTAGCTCAAATTATTCCAAGTTACTGGAGACAAGCCTGTCCTGGTAATCTGGCCGATGAATATAATAATATTCAATGCAGTGCCTATATTTTAGGACATTATAATGAAATGGCTGGAAGTTGGTTCAAAGCTAGTGCTTATTATAATGTTGGCCCAACGGGATATAAGTCTAGCTTTTGGACACGTCACAAAGCCAAAAAATATGCTCGCTCTGTCAAACGTTTTGAAAAATCCTTAAAGAAAGAACTCTAATAAAAAGTTCTAATCAACTTGAGATTAACTAATCGTCGAAATTTCATTTTATTTAAAAAAAGGAACCTAGAATGTAATATATTCTAAGTTCCTTTTCAGTAACTTCATTTAACTGAGGCTATAAAAAACACTAGCTCGCCCGAGATCAAATCTGCCGAGAATAAGTTATTCTTCAAATAAACCATCAAATAATACAGAAGACAAATAGCGCTCACCACTATCAGGCAAAATTACCACAATGGTTTTACCGTCATTTTCAGGACGCTGTGCAATTTTTGCAGCAGCAGCAAGAGCTGCGCCACTTGAAATACCCACCAGAATTCCTTCTTTAGTGGCACAGTTACGTGCCCATTCGATTGCCTCTTCACTGGTAATCGGCATCACTTCATCAACAATATTTAAGTCCAGATTTTTAGGAATAAAATTGGCGCCAATGCCCTGAATTTTATGTGGTGCAGGTGTAATGCTCTCACCACATTTGGTTTGACTAATAATCGGTGACTCCGCAGGTTCAACTGCAACTGAATAAATTGGTTTATTTTTGATATTTTCAAAGAAATGTGAAATACCAGAAATTGTCCCACCTGTCCCCACGCCTGCCACTAAAATATCAACATTTCCATCCGTCGCTTCCCAAATCTCTGGCCCTGTGGTTTGTTCGTGAATTTTAGGGTTGGCAGGGTTTTCAAATTGTTGAGGCAAGAAATAGACATCAGGTTGCTCAGTCGCCAAACGTACTGCTTCATCAACAGCACCTTTCATTCCTTTTGCTGGTTCAGTAAGCACTAAATTTGCACCAAAAGCTTTTAGCACTTTACGACGCTCAAGACTCATACTTGCAGGCATGGTCAGTGTAATTGGATACCCTTTTGCGGCTGCTACAAACGCCAGTGCAATACCTGTATTTCCACTGGTCGGCTCAACAATATGCATCCCAGCTTTCAACACACCACGTTTTTCAGCATCTGCAATTAAAGCAGCACCAATACGGCATTTTACTGAAAATGCAGGGTTACGGCTTTCAACTTTTGCCAATACTGTGGCGCCTGACTGAATAATACGATTAATGCGAACTAATGGGGTGTTACCAATCGCCTCTGCATTATCAGGATAAACCGCTATTCCTAAATTGGCAGGCGCTTTAAATTGTTGATCGGTAGACATGTTATTTCCTTATTAGATTTGGAATGATTCTGAATTATTATAGGCTTGTCAGCTAAGGAGAAAAGCAAAAACGTTAAGATTTATAGAAAATTATTGGGGACTGTTCTAAATTTTGTGTAAGTACTTAATTTTCATTTATCCTTCAGAGGATAATTACAAAAGGTACTTCACATGGATGAAGCAACAATCAAAAGTATGGCTGCTGAATTGGCTAAGGGTCTAAAAACACCAGAAGACTTAAACCAAATGACCGCCATATTTAAAAAGTTCATGATCGAAACTGCACTCAATACAGAGCTTTCAGATCATCTTGGTTATGAAAAGCATCAGCCGAAAAAAGGCTCAAATAGCCGAAATGGTTTTAGCTCAAAAACTGTTTCAACTCAAGATGGGCAATTGGCTTTAGATATTCCACGTGATCGGGAAGGTTCATTTGAGCCACAAATTATCAAAAAACATCAAACACGCATTACCAGTATGGATGACCAAATTCTTTCCCTGTATGCCAAAGGAATGACCAATAGAGAAATTGTCGCATTTTTCAAAGAAATGTACGATGCAGATGTCTCAGCATCACTTATAAGCAAAGTGACCGATGCTGTGATTGAGCAAGTGACTGAGTGGCAAAATAGAGCATTAGATAGTCTGTATCCAGTCGTCTATCTCGACTGTATTGTTGTAAAAGTCCGTCAACACTCCAATGTGATTAACAAGTCTGTATACCTTGCTTTGGGCATCAATATGGATGGGCAAAAAGAATTACTCGGTATGTGGATTGCTCAGACAGAGGGTGCCAAATTCTGGCTATCCGTCATGACAGAACTCAAAAATCGAGGGGTACAGGACATTCTTGTTGCCTGTGTAGATGGGTTAAAAGGCTTTCCTGATGCCATTGCCTCTGTTTATCCTCATACGGACATTCAGCTGTGTATCGTGCATGTTGTACGCAATAGCCTGAGATTTGTAAGCTGGAAAGACTACAAGGCTGTTACAGCTGGTCTAAAAGCGATCTATCAAGCAAGTACAGAAGAAAATGCCTTAAAATCTCTAGATATCTTCTGTGATCAATGGAATCATCAATATCCGAAAATTGGAGAATCCTGGAGAGCCAATTGGGAAAATATCCGTACAATATTTAGCTATCCAGCTGAAATACGTCATGCGATTTATACAACCAATGCAATTGAATCGTTGAATAGCGTAATTCGCCATTCAACCAAGAAGCGAAAGATCTTCTCGTCAGATGATTCAGTCAAAAAAGTCATTTACTTAGCAACAACCAATGCTGCTAAGAAATGGACAATGCCAATTCAAAATTGGCGTTTAGCAATGAATTGGTTTACGATTCAGTTCGATGATCGATTAAAAGATCATTTATAAAAAATAGAACTTACACAAAATAATTTACAGGCTCAATTATTGTTATAAATTTTGATCCCACAATAATCAAAATAGCTATCTACTACACCGAAAATAACTTAAATTAAATGCTGTTATTTTACCTTCAGGCAAGCAATACTGTAAGTTTTTACACCTTTTAAGATGAATAATGTCTGAAATAAACTGAATATTTTTCTTCGTTAATCTCTGTTTGCCACCAATAAAGCTGTTCTGGTTGTATAGGTTCAATCTCAGTGAGCTATCACATAGATGCTACTGATTTTGGATTAACGTTTTGCTTAAATGAGAGATCTGGAGGCACTGAACCGTACCGGGTTTGTCGGAGACTTTTTTATTTAAGTTAGGCCACCTGACCTAACGGATTAATCTTATCATAGTACATTGCTTCAAACTCAAAAGGCGATACATAACCCAGTGCACTGTGTACACGCTTTTTGTTGAACCAATCTACCCAATTTAATGTCGCAAGTTGTACATCCGCTAAACCTTGCCAATCTGCTTTTAAATATTCAATCACCTCTGTTTTGTATAAGCCATTCACCGTTTCAGCCAAAGCATTATCGTATGAATCACCTGTCGTACCGACTGATGCTCGTAAATTTGCTGCTTCTAAACGATTGGTATAGCGAATAGAAAGATATTGAACACCTCTATCGGAATGATGAATTACATTCTTTGGCATGCCTCGATCGTGCAATGCTTGCTCCAATGCATCGAGCACCATATCTGTATTCATCCGTGTAGATACTTTCCATCCAACAATTGCTCGCGAGAACACATCAATAATAAATGCAGTGTAGACCCAGCCAGAATTGGTTTGAATATACGTAAAGTCACTGACCCATAATTGGTCAGGTCGATCAGCACTAAAATTCCGTTTCACTAAATCATCTGCTCGTTTTTGATCATCTCGGCTGCGGGTAGTTTGTTTGTTCTTACCACGCCAAACACCTTGTATATCTAGCTTCTGCATCAATCGAGCAACTGTACAACGTGCAATAACATAGCCTTCACGTTTCAATTTTTGCCAGACTTTACGTACACCATATCGACCTGAACTTTCTTTCCAAATACGTTTGATTTGTTCTGCATGATGTAAATCATGCTGAGCACGTTTCGCTCGATGTTCTGGGTTATCAACGAGATCTAAAGCCCGATAATAGGTCGAAGCTGCAATCGGTAAAATTCTACAAATCGCTTCAACACCATATCGATCTTTATTGTTATGGATAAAATCCACCATTATTTGTGTGGGCGGTCGAGCTCCGCCTGGGCGAAAAAAGCGGCTGCTTTACGTAGAATTTCATTGGCACGTTTTAATTCTTTAATTTCACGTTCCATTTGCTTCATTTTTTCTTGGTCAGATATCTGTTGTACTTTGGCAGGATTTAGTTGATCCATATGCTTTAAATACCAAACACGCAATGTTTCAGGAGTACAACCAATCTTAGGTGCAATAGCTGTGATTGCTGCCCAAGTAGAAGGATAATCTTTTTCAGATTCAATTAGTAATTGAACCGCTCTTTCTCTAATTTCGGGGGTATAGTTTGGTTTTTTCATCGGAATAGTCTCTCAGAATATTGACCCTCCGACAAACCCGGTACGGTTCACACAATAACTTGACCAACGTATTTGCATAAAAGTATCTTTATCCTATTGATTAAGCTTTCTATCAGCTCCTAATAAGCAACTAATTTGATAATCTAAGGATTAAAAAAAAATAGGGGCTGTAGTAGATTAGAAGTGTGATAGTCTACTTTTATGAAGATAACTAGATGTAAATTAAGTAAAAAAACTCAAAGAAAACTACTTGAGTTTTTTATTGCAGAGGTAACCGCTAGAACAGCAGCAGATTTACTCGGTATTCAACCTAATTCTGCTGCTTTGTTTTATAGGAAAATACGCCAAGTCATCATGTATCATCTTGACCAAGATGCCATAGAGGTTTTTGAGGGACAAATTGAGCTAGATGAAAGTTATTTTGGTGGTGTTCGTAAGGGAAAACGTGGGCGTGGAGCTGCGGGAAAAGTAGCTGTATTTGGTATGCTTAAACGTGGTGGCAAAGTTTACGTCAAGATTTTTCCAGATACAAAGACAGCAACCTTACTGCCAATAATTACTAGAAAAATTGCTCCAGATAGCATTGTTTATACAGATAGCTATCGTAGTTATAATGCCCTTGATGTCAGTGATTTTAGCCATCATAGAATCAATCATTCAGAAAAATTTGTTGAGGATAAAAATCATATCAATGGTGTTGAAAATTTCTGGAATCAAGCAAAACGAGTACTAAGAAAATATAATGGTATTGACCGAAATGCCTTTATATTGTTTATTAAAGATGAGAAGCACTGCTTCGCAAGATTTCGATTCAACTATGGCAGTCCAAAAGAGCAGCTAAAAACTCTACTCATTTGGACAGATATTTAAGCTTATCTACTACAGCCCAATAACTTAAATTAAATGCTGTTATTTTACCTTCAGGCAAACAATACTGTAAGTTTTTATACCTTTTAAGATAAATAATATCTGAAATAAACTGAATATTTTCCTTCGTTAATCTCTATTTTCCACCAATAAAGCTGTTCCACTTGTATAGGTTCAATTTTAGTGAGCTATCGCATAGATGCTACTGATTTTGGATTAACGTTTTGCTTAAATGAGAGATCTGGAGGCACAATAACTTGACCAACGTATTTGCATAAAAGTATCTTTATCCTATTGATTAAGCTTTCTATCAGCTCCTATAAGCAACTAATTTGATAATCCAAAGATTAAAATATATACAAAATAAAGCTTACCAAAGCTCACCTTCTCTCCAATTGGTGCAAATTACATGATGCTCGGTACTATGTAGTAGTAAATCTTTCAATTGAATATTCAATGGATACAGCATTATTTTATTCTCATCCGTTAGGTAAGTAGACTTACCTTGATGAATATATAAATCCCCCAACCAATTAATCCAACCTAATTTTTTATAGAATTTATCATATTCAGGTTGCAATGCTGCAAGTTCATAACCTAAGTGAGTTAAAGTATCGATCAAATATCTTAATAGTTGTGATGCGAATCCCTTCCCCCGTATTCTCTCATCAGTAGTCACATATTCAACATAAGCTGTTTTCAATTTTATAGTGTTATTAATAGTGAAAACTCTGTCTGTCCATAGCGCATGCGACACGATTTTTCCATCCAATATACCAACAAGATGAGACGCTGTTTGCATGAAAAGATATTGGCTCCAAGGATCTTCATCAAATGCAGAAAAGCACAATTTGGCAATTTGTTGTCGCTGCTGAGGATTTAGCTCTTTAACTTCAAAAAGTTTAAACTCCATAAGCAGAGTCTCAATAAAAGTTAATTATATTTTAAATAAGGATCTGGAATATATGAGTTATCTTTCATTATAAATATAATCAAAATAAATGGGTATATTTATTTTTTCCAATAAAAAGCCCCCTGATCTTTTGATCAGGGGGTATTTAGCATTTAAAAGCTGGCGATGACTTACTCTCACATGGCTAACGCCACACTACCATCAGCGCGAAGAGGTTTCACTTCTGAGTTCGGGAAGGGATCAGGTGGTTCACTCTTGCTATTGTCGCCAGCAAACTGTTGTGGTGCTTTGGGGTCTTATTCACATTACTTAATAATGTATGCCTTACTTACGAACCAAAGAGTTATTAACGGATTGGAAATTGAGTCGGTATTGTAACTAGTTTATTGACTAAATCAAGTTTTCGTATCGAATTTATCTTGAATACAACAACTGTTTGGGTGTTGTATAGTCAAGCCTCACGAGCAATTAGTATTGGTCAGCTTCACATATCACTATGCTTCCACATCCAACCTATCAACGTCCTAGTCTTGAACGGCTCTTTAGGTGACATATAGTCACAGGGAAATCTTATCTTGAGGTAGGCTTCCCGCTTAGATGCTTTCAGCGGTTATCCCTTCCGAACATAGCTACCCGGCGATGCGACTGGCGTCACAACCGGTACACCAGAGGTTCGTCCACTCTGGTCCTCTCGTACTAGGAGCAGATCCTCTCAAATTTCCAGCGCCCACGGTAGATAGGGACCGAACTGTCTCACGACGTTCTAAACCCAGCTCGCGTACCTCTTTAAATGGCGAACAGCCATACCCTTGGGACCTGCTTCAGCCCCAGGATGAGATGAGCCGACATCGAGGTGCCAAACACCGCCGTCGATATGAACTCTTGGGCGGTATCAGCCTGTTATCCCCAGAGTACCTTTTATCCGTTGAGCGATGGCCCTTCCATACAGAACCACCGGATCACTAAGACCTACTTTCGTACCTGCTCGACTTGTGGGTCTCGCAGTTAAGCGCGCTTTTGCCTTTATACTCTACGCGTGATTTCCGACCACGCTGAGCGCACCTTCGTACTCCTCCGTTACTCTTTAGGAGGAGACCGCCCCAGTCAAACTACCCACCAGACATGGTCCTCGCCCCGGATTACGGGGCAGAGTTAGAACCTCAACATTACCAGGGTGGTATTTCAAGGATGGCTCCAATGCAACTGGCGTCACATCTTCATAGCCTCCCACCTATCCTACACAAGTAAGGTCAAAGTTCAATGTCAAGCTGCAGTAAAGGTTCACGGGGTCTTTCCGTCTAGCCGCGGGTACACTGCATCTTCACAGCGATTTCGATTTCACTGAGCCTCTGCTGGAGACAGCGCCGCCATCATTATGCCATTCGTGCAGGTCGGAACTTACCCGACAAGGAATTTCGCTACCTTAGGACCGTTATAGTTACGGCCGCCGTTTACTGGGGCTTCGATCAAGAGCTTCGCTTACGCTAACCCCATCAATTAACCTTCCAGCACCGGGCAGGCATCACACCCTATACGTCCACTTTCGTGTTTGCAGAGTGCTATGTTTTTAATAAACAGTTGCAGCGGCCTGGTTTCTGCGGCTGCCAAGCGCTCAGGGAGCAAGTCCCATCACCCTCAGCAGCGTACCTTCTCCCGAAGTTACGGTACCATTTTGCCTAGTTCCTTCAGCAGAGTTCTCTCAAGCGCCTTGGTCTACTCGACCTGACCACCTGTGTCGGTTTCGGGTACGATTCCTGTGTAACTGTAGCTTAGAGACTTTTCTTGGAAGTATGGTATCAGCCACTTCACTGTACAAGTACAGCTTGATATCGACTCTCAGCATAGAGCACCCCGGATTTGCCTAAGATGCATGCCTACTGTCTTCCACCTGGACTACCAACGCCAGGCTGACTTAACCTTCTCCGTCCTCTCATCGCATTACACAGAAGTATGGGAATATTAACCCATTTCCCATCGACTACGCCTTTCGGCCTCGCCTTAGGGGTCGACTCACCCAGCCCCGATTAACGTTGGACTGGAACCCTTGGTCTTTCGGCGAACGGGTTTTTCACCCGTTTTGTCGTTACTCACGTCAGCATTCGCACTTCTGATACCTCCAGCATACTTCTCAATACACCTTCATCGGCTTACAGAACGCTCCCCTACCACGTAACTTAAAGTTACATCCGCAGCTTCGGCACATAGTTTTAGCCCCGTTACATCTTCCGCGCAGGCCGACTCGACTAGTGAGCTATTACGCTTTCTTTAAAGGGTGGCTGCTTCTAAGCCAACCTCCTAGCTGTCTATGCCTTCCCACATCGTTTCCCACTTAACTATGATTTTGGGGCCTTAGCTGGCGGTCTGGATTGTTTTCCTCTTGACTACGGACGTTAGCACCCGCAGTCTGTCTCCCGGATAGTACTCATAGGTATTCGGAGTTTGCATCGGTTTGGTAAGTCGGGATGACCCCCTAGCCGAAACAGTGCTCTACCCCCTATGGTATTCGTCCGAGGCGCTACCTAAATAGCTTTCGGGGAGAACCAGCTATCACCAGGCTTGATTAGCCTTTCACCCCTATCCACAAGTCATCCCCTGGCTTTTCAACGACAGTGGGTTCGGTCCTCCAGTTAGTGTTACCCAACCTTCAACCTGCTCATGGATAGATCGCCTGGTTTCGGGTCTACACCCAGCAACTATACGCCCTATTAAGACTCGATTTCTCTACGGCTCCCCTATGCGGTTAACCTTGCTACTGAATGTAAGTCGCTGACCCATTATACAAAAGGTACGCAGTCACCGAACAAGTCGGCTCCCACTGCTTGTATGCATGCGGTTTCAGGATCTATTTCACTCCCCTCACAGGGGTTCTTTTCGCCTTTCCCTCACGGTACTGGTTCACTATCGGTCAGTCAGGAGTATTTAGCCTTGGAGGATGGTCCCCCCATATTCAGACAAGGTTTCACGTGCCTCGCCCTACTCGTCATCATGATGTGTGCCCTTTCGTGTACGGGACTATCACCCTCTACGGTCGCACTTCCCAGAGCGTTCCGCTAAAACACACATCACTTAATGGGCTGATCCCCGTTCGCTCGCCGCTACTAAGGGAATCTCAATTGATTTCTTTTCCTAAGGGTACTGAGATGTTTCACTTCCCCTCGTTCGCTTCAATAACCTATGTATTCAGCTATTGATACCTACCTTATAGTAGGTGGGTTCCCCCATTCAGATATCTCCGGATCAATGGATATTTGCCGCCTCCCCGGAGCTTTTCGCAGGCTATCACGTCTTTCTTCGCCTCTGACTGCCAAGGCATCCACCACATGCACTTAATTACTTGACTATACAACCCCAAACAGTCGTTAATACCTACAAGTAGTATTACCAACATTACAGTTTGAAGTACTGTGCACTTAAGCACTGTACAGCTTCAATCTAAATTCATATACCAAAACGCTTGATTCAGTTAATTTGCTAGTTCTCAATTAACTCTGAGATCAGAATTACTTCTTCTCTCTTTGTTATTGAGTGAACAATTTATTTCAGACTCAATTCTCAATCTGTTAATGAATTAATGTAACCTCGTCAGCTACATTAAACTGTGATTAATCACAGAGCTTAATAAATCATTATATTTACTAAGCTCTATAATTATCTTAGCTTCAAGCTCCATCCTATGTGTGCCTGCGCACAGCATAGCTGTTTGCTTAAATTTCAAGGAAAAGCTGCGCTTTTCTGTTCTTGAAATTTGGTGGAGACTAGGAGAGTCGAACTCCTGACCTCCTGCGTGCAAAGCAGGCGCTCTACCAACTAAGCTAAGTCCCCAGCTTATATCATTTAAGTATCTTTAACTCTGTACTCATTAATCTATTCGTCAGAATGGTGGGTCTGACAAGACTTGAACTTGTGACCCCACGCTTATCAAGCGTGTGCTCTAACCAACTGAGCTACAGACCCTGAGAAATAAAAAAAGAGATTAATAATCTCTTTTTTTATTTCGCAAGACAAGCGCAGCGCGTAGTGCATGACTTATCTCTGAAATTAAAAGAGAAAACTCGTTCCTTTTCTATCTTTCATTCAGATACCAGAAGAACAACTTGTTGTGGATTCTTACCAATCAACCAATCTTTTCGTTAAGGAGGTGATCCAGCCGCAGGTTCCCCTACGGCTACCTTGTTACGACTTCACCCCAGTCATCGGCCACACCGTGGTGAACGTCCTCTTTGCAGTTAGACTATCCACTTCTGGTGCAACAAACTCCCATGGTGTGACGGGCGGTGTGTACAAGGCCCGGGAACGTATTCACCGCGGCATTCTGATCCGCGATTACTAGCGATTCCGACTTCATGGAGTCGAGTTGCAGACTCCAATCCGGACTACGATCGGCTTTTTGAGATTAGCATCCTATCGCTAGGTAGCAACCCTTTGTACCGACCATTGTAGCACGTGTGTAGCCCTGGTCGTAAGGGCCATGATGACTTGACGTCGTCCCCGCCTTCCTCCAGTTTGTCACTGGCAGTATCCTTAAAGTTCCCACCCAAAGTGCTGGCAAATAAGGAAAAGGGTTGCGCTCGTTGCGGGACTTAACCCAACATCTCACGACACGAGCTGACGACAGCCATGCAGCACCTGTATGTAAGTTCCCGAAGGCACCAATCCATCTCTGGAAAGTTCTTACTATGTCAAGACCAGGTAAGGTTCTTCGCGTTGCATCGAATTAAACCACATGCTCCACCGCTTGTGCGGGCCCCCGTCAATTCATTTGAGTTTTAGTCTTGCGACCGTACTCCCCAGGCGGTCTACTTATCGCGTTAGCTGCGCCACTAATCCCTCAAAGAGACCAACGGCTAGTAGACATCGTTTACGGCATGGACTACCAGGGTATCTAATCCTGTTTGCTCCCCATGCTTTCGTACCTCAGCGTCAGTGTTAGGCCAGATGGCTGCCTTCGCCATCGGTATTCCTCCAGATCTCTACGCATTTCACCGCTACACCTGGAATTCTACCATCCTCTCCCACACTCTAGCTAACCAGTATCGAATGCAATTCCCAAGTTAAGCTCGGGGATTTCACATCCGACTCAATTAGCCGCCTACGCACGCTTTACGCCCAGTAAATCCGATTAACGCTCGCACCCTCTGTATTACCGCGGCTGCTGGCACAGAGTTAGCCGGTGCTTATTCTGCGAGTAACGTCCAGTAGCTGGTAGTATTAATACCAGTACCCTCCTCCTCGCTTAAAGTGCTTTACAACCATAAGGCCTTCTTCACACACGCGGCATGGCTGGATCAGGGTTCCCCCCATTGTCCAATATTCCCCACTGCTGCCTCCCGTAGGAGTCTGGGCCGTGTCTCAGTCCCAGTGTGGCGGATCATCCTCTCAGACCCGCTACAGATCGTCGCCTTGGTAGGCCTTTACCCCACCAACTAGCTAATCCGACTTAGGCTCATCTATTAGCGCAAGGTCATTACTGATCCCCTGCTTTCTCCCGTAGGACGTATGCGGTATTAGCATCCCTTTCGAAATGTTGTCCCCCACTAATAGCCAGATTCCTAAGTATTACTCACCCGTCCGCCGCTAAGATAAGGTGCAAGCACCTCATCTCCGCTCGACTTGCATGTGTTAAGCCTGCCGCCAGCGTTCAATCTGAGCCATGATCAAACTCTTCAGTTAAAATCATTTTGCACCTTATTAAAGACAAGGTGCCAATTCTGGCTCATCAATTACTGACAAATTCTCTCAAATAAACTTCGAGTAATTTAAACCAATTAATCAATGATAATATTTCGATCAATCAATTAGTAAAAATCCACACAAGTTGTTCTTCTATTCTCTTAATGATCTATTCCTTACCTCGTCAGTAAGAAATTCAACTCAATACAAATCCTTCAACCTTAACCCTAAAAGCCAAGATCTTCATCGTGTATCGCGTCGGGATGCTGCGTATTCTATACAGTTTTTAAAGCAACGCAAGCCCTATTTTTCAAAAAAATATCATCAGGATGTTTTTTAATCAGTGCACGCTTTTTCCTTGCTGTATTCACCTGTTTTACCCTCAATTATGCCTTTTTCAATCAACTGATTAAGTTGATCATTCGATTTATAACGCTTCAGTATCTTATAAGTATGTTCACCTAGCTGTGGTGGTGCATGATGATATTCAACTGGAGTACCCGATAATTTGATTGGCGAAGCAATTACTTTAAATCTCAGATTTTGTGGGTGTGGAATATTCACTACCATTTGACGCGCCAGAATTTGTGGTTCATTTAATGCTTCTTCAATTGAGTTGATCATGCCCACTGGCACTTTTTTCGCATGAATTTGTGTTACCCAATGATTTGCATCTTGCGTTTGGAAATGCTCACTCAATACACCAATTAATTCATGCCTATGTGCAACTCGATCTTTATTAGTCGAATAATTTAGCTGATCTAATAAGTCCGCCCGATCTATTGCAATACACAAGTCCTTGAATTGTTTATCATTACCACAGGCAATAATAAAGTCTTTATCCTTTGCCTTAAACACTTGATACGGCACAATATTCGGATGTGCATTTCCCATTCGTACAGGTGATTTTCCTGTGGTTAAAAAGTTCATGCCTTGATTGGCCAATGTTGCAACCTGTACATCTAAAAGAGACAAATCAATGTGTTGTCCTTTACCTGTACTCAAACGTGACCATAATGCTGCTTGAATCGCAATGGTGGCATACAGCCCAGTTTGAATATCTGCAACCGCAACCCCAACTTTTTGTGGTTCTTGATTTTGCTCACCTGTAATACTCATCAATCCAGACATACCTTGAATGACGAAATCATAACCAGGCTCTTCGGCACGAGGACCTGTTTGCCCAAAACCTGTAATTGAACAATAGACAAGTTGAGGGTTAATTTGACTCAGTGTCGCGTAATCTAGTCCATATTTTGCCAATGAGCCAGCTTTGTAGTTTTCAATTAATACATCCGCATCTTTGATCATCTCCTGAATCAGTTGTTGGCCTTCTTCAGATGCAATATCAATTGCCACAGAATATTTATTTCGGTTGGCTGCCTGATAATAACCCGCTTCTTTAGTCGGTTGGCCCTGATCATTTAACATCCACGGCGGCCCCCACATGCGAGTATCATCACCCACTTTAGGACGTTCCACTTTAATCACTTCTGCACCTAGATCTGCCAGAATTTGACCACACCATGGTCCTGCTAAAACCCGACTTAAATCCAATACTGTTAAGCCTGTCAATGCACCCATAATTTATTCCTCCAAAAACCGACATCATATTTTTAGATGTCGGTTTTTTATCTCATGATTTTTGTGGATCGTACTGACGATCTTTAATAAATAAACCTGGTAATACGCCTGCGATAAAGTAGGCTGCCCCCATGACAATAAATGCCATAGCAAAAGTCCCACCTGATGCCAAAAAGCCAATCGTTGCAGGTGCAATTGCAGCACCGACACGACCAATGTTA
Organism: Acinetobacter sp. FDAARGOS_515; assembly: GCF_003938865.1. Classification (NCBI taxonomy): domain Bacteria; kingdom Pseudomonadati; phylum Pseudomonadota; class Gammaproteobacteria; order Moraxellales; family Moraxellaceae; genus Acinetobacter; species Acinetobacter sp. FDAARGOS_515. The sequence continues at coordinate 2,931,908 of NZ_RKIX01000003.1, forward strand.
TAAGCACCACCAATCGCAGTCCCACGGACATCAGTTGAGAACGACTCTGCCATATAAGTGGCATTTACCCCATATGGAATACCGTAAAGGAAACCAAAGGTGATCAATAAATACAGAATATTGTCAGGCGTATTAAAGAAAATAATGATTGGCAGGAAAATTGCGCTGGCAAGTGTGCCGAAGACAAACACAGCACGGCGATTAAATTTATCCGCTAAATATCCTGCTAAAATTTTGCCTAAAATCATTGCGGTATATGAACCCACCATATAACTGGTCAAGGATTTAAAATTCATATGGACTTCAGTTTCAAGATAACTCGGCATCCAGTTATTAATCCCGTAATAACCAAACTGTAAGAAAAATGCGGTGGTCATCCAAAGTAGAAACATTTTGCGATGTTTGAAGTTCTTGAAGATTTGTTTGTAAATACTGCCGCTTTTAGGTTTTACATCTGGTTGTCCTGTTTTTTGTTTTTCTGGATTTAAAGCTGCAATTTTTGTTAATTGCCATGATTTTGGTTCAGGGACAAAGCGCTGTAAAATGACATTAATAATGGCAGGAATCACGGTAATAAAAAATAGAATACGCCAGCCATGTTCAGGAATAATTGCACCAGCTAATAATGTAGCTACGATGTAACCTACGGTTTGTCCTGTCTGTAATGTTCCTAAGACGGTTGTACGATATGAAGTCGGAACGTATTCGGCCATTAAAGTATTACATGCCATATACAGCGCACCAATTCCTAAAGCTCCGATAAAACGAAGCACCATGAATTGTTCAAAAGTTTGTGTAAAACCTAAAATACAAGTTGCAATTGAAAAGAATGTCACTGAATGCGCAATGGTTCTAACACGACCAAACTTATCACAGGCCCAACCACCTAAAATCCCTCCAATTCCCATCCCTGCTAAGGATGCGCTGCCTAATGCGCCCGCCTGAAAAGTCGACAAACCAAAATCTGCTTTTAAACTGGTTAAGCTATAAGACAACAACATGATATCCACGCCATCCACCACCATCGCGAAATAGGCAAATAACAATGCCCATTTCCATGTATTTGGGGTAATGCGATCATATGTTCCAATATTGGATGCTAGTGTATTTGGAAGATTTCCCGTAACGGTTTGAACATCATTGTTCATTTTATTTCACCTCATTTTTCCTAAATGAGTCTTGAGTTTTCATCGATTGATCATGCCATGTTCGCTTTGCTATTGTTGTTTTATCTTGCCCAAGCAAAGTGCCATTTCTTCATGAAAAATTCCATGATGAATCCCTGACTATTTTTGTATTGTCTTTTTTAAGCAAAAGCCGCTTAGAGACACGCATAGCGCGTATCTTTAAGCATCAAGATTTAATTTAAAAAATGAAAAACGAATTAATTAAACTATGAGTCTAGTTACTAAAAGCCGCAATACCCGTTTGAGCACGTCCCAAAATCAAGGCATGTACATCATGTGTACCTTCGTAAGTATTGACGACTTCTAGGTTCACCAAGTGACGTGCAACACCAAATTCATCACTAATGCCGTTACCACCCATCATGTCACGGGCTAAACGAGCAATATCAAGCGCTTTACCACAGTTATTACGTTTAATTAAAGACGTACCTTCTACCGCAGCAATACCTTCATCTTTCATACGACCAAAACGTAAAGCCGCCTGTAAGCCTAATGCGATTTCAGTTTGCATATCAGCCAGTTTTTTCTGAATCAACTGATTGGCAGCCAATGGACGACCGAATTGTTTACGATCTAGGGTATATTGACGTGCGGTATGCCAACAAAATTCTGCCGCACCCATTGCACCCCAAGCGATTCCATAACGCGCACTGTTCAAGCAAGTGAATGGACCTTTTAGACCACGAACGTCTGGAAATGCGTTTTCTTCTGGAACAAACACATTATCCATCACGATTTCGCCAGTAATGGAAGCACGTAATCCTACTTTGCCGTGAATTGCTGGAGCAGAAAGTCCTTCCCAACCCTTTTCTAAGATAAATCCACGAATTTCGCCAACATTACCTTCAGCAGACACTTCTTTTGCCCATACCACAAACACATCAGCAATTGGGCTGTTGGTAATCCACATTTTTGCGCCAGTTAAACGATAACCACCATCTACTTTTTTGGCACGTGTAATCATACTGCCCGGATCAGAACCATGATCAGGTTCAGTCAAACCGAAACAGCCAATGTATTCACCTGTTGCAAGTTTCGGTAAATATTTTTGCTTTTGTTCTTCAGTCCCAAATTCATTAATTGGCACCATCACTAAAGAACTTTGTACACTTGCCATTGAACGGTAGCCTGAATCGACACGTTCAACTTCACGAGCAATCAAACCATAACTGACATAATTTAAACCTGCGCCACCGTATTGTTCTGGAATGGTTGGCCCCAATAGACCCAACTCACCCATTTCACGAAAAATAGTAGGATCGGTGGTTTCGTGACGAAATTGCTCCAATACACGTGTCATGAGTTTATCTTGACAATATGCATGCGCAGAATCACGAATCATGCGTTCTTCTTCAGTTAACTGTTGCTCAAGTAAGAATGGGTCTTCCCAATTGAAGTGAACACGTGCAGATTTTTTAGCTGTATCGACCATTTGATTCATCGCTTTCCTAGCCTGTTTGTTTGTCATTGACCCGATGCTACGATGTCGCAGTCAAAGCAGCAAACGATAAATTTGCATACAGTCATTCCATTTACGCATATCTTATTTTAATTTTAGGCTATACTTAAATTACGTTTTACTCTTAATTCAAGCAAATAGGTTTTTTGAGCTACAGAAAGATAGAGTACACTTTCAAAATATATGTGATTTACAAATATCTTCATTTTGCAATCATCATTAAGGACAATCCCATGCGGCGCATGATTCCCTCCCTACAAGCACTCATTTGTTTTGAATCAGCCGCCAAGCACAAAAGTTATACCTATGCGGCACAAGAACTTTCGATTACACAAAGTGCTGTGTCTCGACAAGTCCAGCAGCTTGAGGAATTTTTAAATATTGAGCTGTTTAATCGCACCCGACACGGCGTAGAACTCACTCAAGCAGGCGAACAATATTTTAAGAGTATTAAGCCTTATTTGCTCGGTATTGAACAAAGTACGTTAGATTTGATGTCGCACAAAGGTTTAGGTGGAACTTTAAAGCTAGGAGTCGTTCCCACTTTTGCGACTCGTTGGTTATTGCCTCGTTTATATCGTTTTAATGAAATTTTTCCTGAAATTACCATTCACCTTGAAACCAGTACCAAACCTTTTTTATTTAGTGATCATATTTTTGATGCCGCCATTTATGCAGGAACGCCATCACAGATTGAAAACTGGCCAGGTGCAAAAATTCAATTTCTGATGCAAGAAGAGGTTGTACCTGTTTGCTCTTTAGCCTTAATCCAAAAACATTTTCCTGAGATTCATATTGATCAAAAACACAGCATCGACTTATCCCCTGAACAGATTAGTCAACTACCCTTACTGCAACAAACCACACGTCCTTACATCTGGAAAGAATGGTTTTCAGCCGCTGCTTACGATTACCCCTATGCGATGGAAGGTCAACGTCACGAACTTTTTTCCATGCTCGCAGTGGCAGCAACACATCATTTAGGCGTTGCACTCATTCCACAAATGTTGCTTGAGAAGGAACTGAACAATGCTGATCTGGTCATTGCCTCATCTTTAAAGTTAGTCGGTGCGCGTTCTTATTATTTCGTCTATTCTGAGCAACACAATAACGCACTGATTTTAAAATTTACCGAATGGCTTGAAAAAGAAGTGAAGACCTATCAAGCTAAAACTGGCTTACAACAGATCAAGACTCATGAGAACTAAATCCTGCATAGCGCGATAAATTTTCAACCCCTAAATCAGTCTGGATAATCGTTACCGCAGAATATGGCGTTTCAGTAATCGCAGTAAAAATATTCATGTCTGGATCTTCGTGTAACTCATCCACAGATTTTGTCATTTGAGCTTCAAAGCGATCTGCAACAAATTCAAAACCCAAGTCCATTGCAACAAATAAAGTGTGTTCACAAGGCTGAATATATTGCTCTTGCATCCAGTCAACGACAGCATGTTGACAAATCGGACAGAGAATATTGGCAGAAGCATCGGGCTGCTGGATAAGCTTGCAGGACATAGACTTACTCTAAAATGTAGTTAATAACGTCAAGAGTAGTCTAATAGAAATATTTGCTTGCATCTAATTTTTTTAAAATCCACCTTTGGTGAATTGCTATTCATTTCCACTCATGCTTATTATCATAGAAAGAAAAAACGTGCTCAGTTGTGTGAATTTTGAATTAACGACATTTTTGAAATGGAGATTTCATGTCAACACTAGAAAAAGCCATTGCACTGGCAACAAAAAAACATGCGGGACAACTTGATAAAGCGGGGCAACCATACATATTACATCCTTTAAGGCTTATGTTAAATGTAGAAAGTATGGATCAGAAAATGGTCGCAGTAATGCACGATCTACTTGAAGACACAGATACCACGATTGTTGATCTGATTACTTTGGGGTTTAGTCAGAATGTGATTGATGCGGTCGTTGCATTGACCAAAAAAGAAGGTGAAAGCCGTCTGGATGCAGCCAAAAGAATCGTGAAAAATTCACTTGCAAGAACAGTTAAATTAGCTGATCTTGCAGACAATATGGACTTAAGCCGAATCAAATCGCCAACGCAACGTGATTTTATGCGCCTTGAAGAATATAAAAAAGTAAAAGACTTTCTACTAAACCCGCCCGCAGCTCTCATATAATTTTGAGCTATTTACTCAGGTTTAACATAAAGCTTTAAAATTATTGGGTATAATATGCAGTATTGCTTAAAAAATTAAATTTGCTGCTCAACGGAAATCCATTATGCTCACTGATTTAGACGATTTTTATTGTTTTGCTTTAGTCGTTGAACATGGGGGATTTAGTGCAGCCGAACGAGCCACAGATATTCCAAAATCAAAATTGAGCCGTCGTGTTTATAACCTTGAAGAACGTCTCGGGGTTCGCCTGATTCAGCGTAGTTCGCGCCATTTTGCTGTGACTGAAATCGGCATGAATGTATATCGACATGCCCAAGTGATGATGAATGCTGCACAAGCCGCACATGACTTGGTCGATCATTTGAGTGTTAAACCTCGTGGTGTGATCAAAGTCACCGTTCCGGTCGATATTGCACAGAATCAACTGACCAAGATTTTGCCTGATTTTTTAAAATTATATCCTGAAATTCGGGTGCAGCTGATTATTAGTAATCGACGTTTTGATGTGATTAATGAAGGCATTGATATTGCCCTGCGTGTTCGATCCAATCTGGATGATGATCCAAGTTTAGTGATACGCCAGTTCAGCACCATTGAACAGCATATCTTTGCCAGCCAAGCCTATTTAAATGAATACGGCTCTATAAAAAAACCCGAAGATCTCTCTCAGCACCGTATTTTAAGTTTGGCTGATGACCATCTGGATCAACAAATCATTTTACACAATAAAGAAAACCAACAAGAAAAAGTAAAAGTAAATCCAGTTATTATGGCTTCAAACTTATTGATGTTAGCCAATTTAGCCAGTCAAAATTGTGGCGTTGCCTTACTCCCCGATACCATTGCGAGTGAATATGTCCGCACAGGTGAATTAGTACGAATTTTACCAGATTGGAAAGCACCCCATGGTATTTTCCATGCCGTGTATCCTTCACGTCGTGGTCAGTTACCTGCGGTTCGGGTATTTATTGATTATTTAGTTGAGCAGTTAGCTATCAGATAATAAAAAAGCTTATTTCGATCGAAATAAGCTGTATACAAACCGTTTACTCAGTCGCAGTGACAGGTAAAACTTCGATATCAGGATATGAACCTGTACCATTTGGCCACGGTGTCAATAATTCATAGCCTGTTTCTGTGACTGCAACCATGTGCTCCCATTGTGCCGATAATGATTTATCTTTGGTAATTACTGTCCAGCCGTCACTCAACTCTTTGACCTGTGCATGTCCTGCATTCACCATCGGTTCAATGGTAAAAACCATACCTTGTTGTAAAACCATACCTTGACCAGGTTGACCATAATGCAAAACATTAGGTTGTTCGTGGTAAATTTTTCCAATACCGTGTCCACAGTATTCTCGAACAATACTATAACCTTCTGCCTGAGCAACAGATTGGATCGCATAACCAATATCACCTAAGGTTGCGCCCGGTTTTACAGCTTGGATACCTGCATGCATCGCGTTATATGTGGTTTCAACCAGTTTTTTTGCATCTAGATGAACATCTCCAACCAGAAACATACGGCTGGTATCACCAAAGTAACCGTCTTTAATAATCGCAACATCGATATTGATAATATCGCCATCTTGCAGAATTTTCGTCGGAGAAGGAATACCATGACAAACCACTTCATTGACTGAGGTACATGTCGTTTTAGTAAAACCGTGATATCCCACATTGGCAGGAATCACTTGCAAAGTATTGACGATGTAATCATGACAAATATCATCCAGATATTCAGTACTCACACCGGGTTTAATATGATCTGCAATCATCTCCAGAACCTGCGCCGCCAGTCGACCTGAAACACGCAAATTTTCAATATCTTGTTCAGTTTTGATGGTAACTGTAGATGCTCGCATTGCAATCCCCTCTATGATTCTGTGAATTATACCCCCTTTAAGCTCAAACTTATATTAGCTTAATGCTTATCATTTCTAATTAGAGACTTATACATTATCAAATTAGGTCAATTATTGATCAATCAATGTTTCATCAAATATGCATTTATTGTTGAAATTTACAGCTAAAGCATTGAACCCAATATAATTTCGATTTTATTTTCAAAAGTTTAATTTAACCACTTCAGAATTTTATCTAAATTTCATCTTTATATATCTACAGGCACGTGATTAGATAATTGCACAAACATCCTATTTTTATACTAAAATTTGCATGTTTTTATCACAAACTCCCATTTTATGATCAGTCTTCGCACTTCAGACATTATTGCACTTGGTTTTATGACCTTTGCTTTATTTATTGGGGCTGGCAATATTATTTTCCCACCGATTGTTGCTCAACAAGCGGGTGAACATGTATGGTTAGCAGCAGCTGGATTTTTGATTACGGCTGTAGGCTTACCTGTTATTACCATTATGGCGCTTTCCCGTATGGAAGGTTCGATTGCCATGATCAGTTCGCCACTTGGAAGAGTCGCTAGCTTACTCCTCACTATTGTATGCTATCTGTCGGTTGGACCATTATTTGCTACTCCACGTACTGCAACCGTTTCTTATGAAATCGGTTTCTCCTCTTATTTTGGTACATCCAGTCATAGCTTACTGATTTACAGTATTGTTTATTTTGCATTTGTAACGCTAGTTTCGCTTTATCCAAATAAACTTTTGGATACTGTAGGGCGTTTTCTTGCTCCTTTAAAAATTGCGGCACTTGCTGTTTTAGGTGTTGCTGCATTTCTGATTCCATCAGGCTATATCCCACCTGCGATTAACAATTACGTTGCTCATCCTGTTTCTGAAGGTTTTGTTAATGGTTACTTAACCATGGATACTTTAGGTGCATTGGTGTTTGGTATCGTGATTATTCAGGCGATTTATTCGCGTGGTGTACGTGAGCCGAGGTTGGTAACACGTTATGCGATCATTGCCAGTATTATTTCAGGAATTGGTTTGACACTGGTATATATCAGCTTGTTCAAACTTGGGCTAGGTAGTCATGAAGTTGCACCAAATGCAAGCAATGGCGCTGTAATCTTACACGCTTATGTACAACATGCTTTCGGTGATCTTGGTTCTTTCTTCTTAACGATCCTGATCTTTATTGCCTGTATGGTGACTGCCATTGGCCTAACTTGTGCGTGTGCTGAATATTTTGCACAGTTAACCAATTTGCCGTATAAACTATATGTCTTTGTTCTGGTTGGATTTTCTTTAATCATTTCGAATTTAGGATTAACCAAACTGATCGCAATTTCAGTTCCAGTTTTAACAGCGATTTACCCGCCCGCTATCGTCGTCATTATGCTGAGTTTTTTCTGGAAATACTGGAATGTACCTGCTCGCGTCGTTGCACCTGTTACAGCCATTGCTTTCTTATTTGGTATTCTTGAGGGCTTAAAAGTTGCTGGTTTTGAAGCACATCTTCCAAGTTTCGTTCAAGATTTGCCATTAAATGCACAAAATTTAGCTTGGCTCATTCCGTCTATTGTTGTACTCGTCATTTCTATTGTGATCGACAAAATCAAAAAACCGAACGTTTGATTATTTTGTTGTTAATTAAAGTCTAGTTTTATCCAAACCTGATTTTAAGCCCAATAAAAATGCCACTGTTTTTACCCAAAACAGGCATTTTTGTTTCAACAACCCTCATCTACAACATGATCTGTTGTATCAATTCAGTCGTACTGGTTTTATCAAAATAAAAACAATTATCAGCCATCTTCTCCAAACTAATACATTGCAAATAATCATCGCACACATCGCGTATTTTTAATTATTTTTTAAGAAATGCATTTTAGGCTAAAAATCAACCTTTGTCGTTTCACATTCAAAAAAACTGGCATACTTCATGCTTTATTTAGCTTAAGTCGTATGTCTTTTCCTCTTGAATATACATAGGATGTAAAGAGCTTCCAATTAATTTGGCAATATATATAAATATTTTTGATAGCAATACCTATATTTATTACAAAAATATAAACAACTATCATATATTTTATATATACGCTAAATATTTTGGGAAATAGTGTTATCACCTATTGAAATACCACTAAATTCGAAGTACAACTGTAATATTAATTCCGACTAAAACAATTATGTTTAGTCAAACTAAAGAAGGAGGGATGGAGATGTTATCATTACATTTCAATAAGCAAGTCTTCATTAACGCTCTGAAGACCTCAGACACAGTCATTTATGGAATAACCACTGTTGCCCTGATGTTGACGCTTGCATTTCAAGGAATGATAAAAGGCAATTTAAAACCCGAATACTTTATGTATGCACTGGTGGTTTCTGTTGCTTTTTCAGTCTGGGCTTTTGTCGATCACAAATTCCGCCAGCTTAGTCTAGAACGTGCCAAAGCAAAAATGGAGAAAATGGATGAGTAATCATCCATTTTTTATGCCCTTTCCTTCTTCATCCCTTAAATAAATTGAACGATACAACCGAGTAATAAAATAAAAGTTGCACCCACTTCAATCACGATTAAAGCCAGCATTGCCAAAGTCATCATCCATGTAGCTAAACTATACTGTCCAAGTTTATGCGGCCTTTGAAATTGGTTGGTGGTATCTTTTAAAAAGCCATGCAAGATATAAGATCCAATTGAAAAACTAAAAAAGATCAAATTCAAGATCACACAGATTACATTCAGCATGTCTGACCATACAGAAAAATAAGCCAAAACCGCCAAAATTAGACTTGCAGGTGCATATAAGAGACTGCTTCGATGCGCAATATCAACATAATAATGTGCACGTGATTGTTGTGAATGACGAATTTGATAGTATTTCCAAACCCCTGTAAGCATTCCCACCCAAAGAAAAATACCACTAAAAATAATCCCTATTTTTACCGCAAAAGCTAAAGAAATCATGAGATTCCATCTCTATGTTTATTTTTGGAAGCCCGTTATATCATATTTTTTTGACTTTTAAGTCATAAAATTATCAAGTCCCTTTTTGGAACTCGTTTAAAGTAAAAGCAAGATTATTACTTAATGACATATCATGGAAAATTTTGAGAAATTATGGATAAGCTGTGCAGATGGTTATCAACTTGCAGCTCAGTTTTATAGCACTTCCAAAAATACCCAAACCGCTAAGACTTATCCTATTTTAATTTGTCCTGCGACTGGCATTACCAAATCGTTTTATCATGCATTTGCAAGCTGGTTAAGTGAGCAAGGTTATGATGTGATGGCGTTTGACTTTCGTGGAATTGGAGAGTCCTTACATGGCAGTTTACATCATTCCTCCGCCAGTATTGTTGACTGGGGAACGCTGGACAGTCCCGCTGCAATAACCACATTACTCAATAAATCAGGTGCAGAGAAAGTCATTTTGCTCGGTCATAGCGCAGGAGGTCAACTTTTAGGTATTAATCCATTGTATGCAAAAGTACATCAAGTGATCGCGGTGGCTGGATCGACAGGTTATATAAAAGGGTTAAAAGGTAAGACCAAGATTTTAGCACCTGTGATGTTCAATTTTGTCTTCCCTATTTCAAGTCTGATCAAAGGATATGGTGCAACTCAGTTTATTGGTATGGGAGAAAACTTACCTAAATTAGTCGCCAAACAATGGCGTGAATTTTGTAGTCAAGCAGGCTATGTCAAAAATGCGATAGGAAAAACCGTACATCATGACTTTCATCATCAAATTGCATGTCCAGTGACTTCAATTTGGGCAACCGATGATGAGATTGCAACAGAAATTAATGTGAAAGATCTATTAAGTTTATATCCAAATGCCAAGACTGAGATGATTAAGCTAGAACCAAAACAACTTGGTTTTCAAACTATTGGGCATATGTTGATGTTTAAAAAATCTCATCAAAGTTTATGGCCAATCATTCAGGAACAAATCAAAAACTAAGCTTATCTTGTGTGGGTTATCTCTTTCGATAAAGCATAACCCATACCGTTCCCCTTTCCCCGTTCCAATTATGAGCTTGACTCACACTCTTTTCTAAAATGAACCTAGAAGCTGACTTACAAGACTCAGCTTGAGTTGGATTATTATTTTACCTTCGATTTTTTATTCTTTTTATCAATTAGCCCGATGCTGTTTTTTTTGCTATCTTGATTAAGTTACAAATTCAATCCAAACTAAATCACAATGAATGAAATCCCATTCAAGACAGCTAAAAAGCACGGTGGTAAGCGTGAAAATGCTGGTCGAAAAGCCCAATATCAGGAAAAAACAGTAGTTATGCGAGTGCCTGAATCCAAAGTCAATGCTGTCAAAGCATGGCTAAAACCTCGTCATCCAGATGATATTGAACCCATTTACAATCTACAAAAACTAGTAGCAAAAAGCTCGGTTCAGATTCCTTTTCCACTTGAATCGGTTGCTGCTGGATTTCCATCACCCGCGCAGGATGATATTGAAAAGACTTTAGATCTAAATCAATACCTGATTAAAAATCCTTTATTTACTTTTATATTAAAAGTTAATTCACTGTCTATGCGTGATGCGGGTATTGATATTGGCGATCAAATTATTATCGACAGAAGTATAGAGGCAGAACACGGAGATATTGTTCTGGCATTGGTCAATAACGACTTTACCGTGAAACGTTATATGCGCAATGGCAATAATCCTCATGATTTTTGGTTAAAAGCCGAAAATCCTGAGTTTCCAGATATCTATCCTCGTGAAAATGAACAGGTAAAAGTTTGGGGCATCATTACCTGTATCCTTAAAAAGCTAAAATAGTCATGATGAATTTTCAGCGACAATATTATGCCCTGATTGACATTAATAACTGTTATGTCAGTTGCGAGCGATTATTTCAACCTAAATTCAGCACCCAACCTGTGGTGGTATTGTCCAATAACGACGGCTGTGTCGTTTCAAGAAGCAATGAAGCAAAAGCACTTGGGATAAAAATGGCTGTGCCGTGGCATCAAATTAAAGATCTTCCCCAGTATCAAGGCGTACAGGTATTTTCTAGCAACTATACGTTATATGCAGAAATGTCACGGCGCTTTTTCTTAACGATTCAAGAATTCTTCCATGCAGAGGATACAGAAGCCTACTCCATCGATGAGTGTTTCATTCATCTAACTGCTTATGTTGATTTATTTGATATCAAGGATTACTGCCAAAAGCTTGTTAAAAAACTTGAACAATGTTTAGGATTACCCTGCTCAATAGGCATCGGTCACAGTAAGACACAGGCAAAACTCGCCAATCATTTTGCCAAGAAAATTTCCAGTTTCAAAGGCGTTTGCTATTTAGAACAATTAGACCCATTGATTTTGGAAGATTTAATGATCAACACCCCTGCCAAAGAAGTCTGGGGGATTGGTCATCAAATCAGCAAACGTTTACAAGCCTACAATATTTATAGTTGTTATGACTTAACTTTTGCCAATGAACACTATCTTGCTAAAGAGTTTTCAGTGATTATTGCGCGTACAATCCGTGAGCTAAAAGGCCAATCCTGTATCTCACTTGACGACCCAAAAATTCCAAGTAAACGTATTCTGGCATCCCGAAGTTTTTCAAAAGCTCTAAACGATTTAAATCAAATTAAACAAGCTTTGATTTTTCATTTAAATCGTGCACATCGGCGACTCATGTCACAACAACAGCTATGTCATTGTATTCAAGTTTTCTTGTATGAAAAAATCGAAGCCAAGCCCTATAAAAAAGCACATGTACATGCTGTCGGTCTAGAATATGCAACAGATGATCTATTAATTTTAACAAAGTTTTCTTTACAGCAACTTGATGTTTTATTTGATAAAAATAAAAAATATATCAAAATTGGTGTAATGTTCTGTGGCTTATATCCTCGCCAGCAACATATTGATGACCTTTGGCAACCTCTTGAACAAATTCATGAGCGTCAAAAGCTGATGTTGGCTCTAAGTTCGATCAAAAACCGATTTGGCAATGAAAGTTTGCAAGTGGGTTATCATTCCTGCCAGTCACAATGGAAAATGAAGCAACTATATTGCTCACCTCATTATCTAACCCGATGGAATGAATTACTTTGTATTGATGATTCGCACATGGCAGTTACACAAAATAAATGAACTGTTTTCGTCAATTCGGTTTAAAATAGCATGCGATGAAAAAACGATAAAATTTGTCATTTTTTAACATTGCCAATTTTCAGCAAAGTTTGCAATATAGGCGCTGAGTTTTGGCAAATGCTTTCTGCTTCAATTAAAACAAATTATAAAAAATATGTAGAAATATATGCCATAATGAGCAAACTTTGCAGACATCTTGCAAAGCTTATTTGCATTTTATGAATTGGAGCAAGCAGAATGAGTTCAACCATTTTGGTGATTCATGGACCGAATTTGAATCTGTTAGGAAAACGCGAACCAGAAGTTTATGGTGATCTTACTCTTCAAGATATCAATCAACAGTTGATTAGCCAAGCCCAAAACTCCAGTATTCAATTAGAAACATTCCAAAGCAACTGGGAAGGTGCGATTGTAGATCGTATTCATCAAGCTCAGACCGAAGGCGTTAAATTTATTGTCATTAACCCTGCTGCGCTTACTCATACTTCAGTTGCGCTTCGCGATGCCTTACTTGGCGTTGCCATACCTTTTATCGAAGTGCATTTATCGAATGTACATGCGCGCGAAGCTTTTCGCCATCATTCTTATTTATCTGATAAAGCCGTTGGCGTGATTTGTGGTTTGGGTGCAAAAGGATATTCCTATGCCCTCAACACAGCCATCGAAAAACTACAATCTTCCCATTAATTCACCATGATTTAGGAATACTCACCTATGGATATTCGCAAAATTAAGAAACTCATCGACTTGATGATTGAATCTGACTTACAAGCGATTGAGGTTAAAGAAGGTGATCAATCTATCTCTCTTACTCGCCCAACACCTGTATATACCACTGCGCCAGTAGCCGCTCCCGTTGCTGCACCTTCTTCAGCACCTGCTGCTAAAACACCCCGTGGTGCTGTCGAAACATCACCAATGGTTGGCGTATTTTATGCAGCACCAAGTCCTGGTGAAGCGCCGTTTGTGAAAGTTGGTCAAACTGTTTCTGCGGGTGAAACATTGGGTATTATTGAAGCGATGAAAATCATGAACCCAATTGAGGCAACTCAAAGCGGTGTTGTTGAAGAGATTCTAGTGAAAAACGGTGACGTGATTCAGTTTGGTCAACCATTATTCCGCTACCGCGCGTAATCCACGGGGGCATGTATGTTGCAAAAAGTATTAATTGCAAACCGTGGTGAAATCGCTTTACGAATTACCCGTGCTTGCAAAACATTAGGCATTAAAACTGTTGGTGTTTATTCTGATGCTGACAAAGACTTAATGCATTTACGTTTCGTAGATGAAGCTGTATGTATTGGCCCGGGTGCAAGTAGTGATAGCTATTTAAATATCCCAGCAATTATTACAGCAGCAGAAATTACAGGTGCAGATGCCATTCATCCAGGATATGGTTTTCTTTCAGAAAATGCCGAATTTGCTGAAATCGTAGAGTCTTCGGGTTTTATCTTTATTGGCCCACGTCCTGAACATATTCGTTTGATGGGTAATAAAGTATCTGCCATCGTTGCCATGAAAAAAGCAGGCGTTCCGACTGTACCTGGTTGTGATCATGCGGTAACGATTCACAATGCATTGGCTGAAGCTAAAGAAATTGGCTTTCCATTGATTGTAAAAGCTGCCGCTGGCGGTGGTGGTCGTGGTATGCGCATTGTTGAACGTGTCGATACCCTACTTGAATCTGTTCAAGCTGCACAACGCGATGCCGAAATGTGGTTCGGTGATGATACCGTCTACATGGAACGCTTCCTGCAAAAACCACGCCACGTAGAAGTACAGGTTCTTGGTGATGGTAATGGTCATGCAATTCATTTATATGATCGTGATTGCTCATTACAACGTCGTCATCAAAAAGTTTTAGAAGAAGCACCAGCACCGAATTTACCAGAGCAAGCACGTGCTGATATTTTAGAAGCATGTGTCAATGCGTGTAAGCTGATGCAGTATCGCGGCGCAGGCACATTTGAGTTTCTATTTGAAGATGGTGAGTTCTTCTTTATTGAAATGAATACCCGTGTTCAGGTAGAGCATCCTGTCACTGAAATGGTGACTGGCATCGACATCATTGAACAGCAGCTGCGTGTTGCTGCGGGTCTAGGGCTTGAAATTGAACAGTCTGATGTGGAAGTACGCGGTCATGCGATTGAATGCCGTATCAATGCTGAAGATCCAACCACATTCTTACCTTCACCAGGAAAAATTGAGCATTTCTATGCGCCAGGTGGTGCGGGTATTCGTCTGGATTCACACATCTATCCGGGCTATAGCATTCCGCCTTACTACGATTCCATGATTGCTAAATTGATCGCTCACGGTAAAGATCGCGAGACCTCATTGGCTCGTATGCGTCAAGCATTGGATGAGATTATTCTCACTGGAGTGAAAACCAATATTCCTTTGCATAAAGACCTTATTTTACAAGATAAAAAATTCTGCGCTCAGGCTATGGATATTCACTATCTTGAAAAACATTTGCTCAAACAATTAGAAGCAGCACCCACTGAAAAAGCTTAATGTTAAAAAAAACCTCTTATTTCGATAAGAGGTTTTTTTTAAATCGTATCAATGCAATTATTATTTCAATAAATTAAGGCAAAACACGTCTTAGGGTTGCAAAGCATTGCTGCCCATTTTCGCCTGCACAAAAATTAATCGTGTTTGGTGATTTCCACTGAACGAAATATTGTGAAACTTCGCCTGATTGGTCTTCTTGCTGACCTGAACAATCGACTTCGTTATTGTCATATTTGATCTGCATAATGAGCGCAGGAAGTTTCTCTTTCATATCCTGAGATGGCTGATAATCATAAACACCGTATGACCACTCTTTGCCACTCTTGACTACAACTTCATTGGCATTACGGAAATTATAATATTCCACACATTTTTTATTGGTCGGAATTTCCATTCCCCATAAACCCATAATTTCTGGACGAGTTTCGATTTGAATGGTGTTGGCATTTAAATCCATCGCCTGAGCTTCTGTTTCCACTTGTTTTTGCTTTGCTTCATCTGCCATAGCAAATGAACAGCAAAGACTTAATAATCCAACAATATAAATATTTTTCATAGATTTATTGATAACTAAACGCATGGACTTAACTTATCATACTTTTTGAAAATTACATTCGATCATAACGATATAAAAACAATATTTTTATATGTAGATCGAGCAACTCAAATCAGAAGCCTTCACCATACTTGAATAAGTTACGTAATTGATTTAAAACCTAATTCAATAAAATACAAGATACTCAAAAGGGACATATGAAACTGAACGAATATATTCATTATGATGGATTGGGACTTGCACAACTGATCGAAAAAAAAGAAGTTCAACCAATAGAATTACTCGAACTTGCGCTACAACGCTCAGATCAGGTCAATCCAAAACTGAATGCTATTATTATTCCAATGCATGAATATGCAAAAAACAGAGCCAAACAGCAACTGACTGGTGCATTTGCTGGTGTTCCATTTTTAGTGAAAGATTTATTTCAGGAATATGCAGGTATTCCTACCTCATACGGTTGTAATGCTTTAAAAAGTCGTCAGTATACCCCCGATACTAATGCTGAAATTGTAAATCGCTGGGAAAAAGCAGGAATCGTAACTTTTGGTCGTACCAATACACCTGAGTTCGGAATTAAGGGAATTACTGAACCCGATGCTTGGGGAAGTTGTTCAAATCCATGGCATCTAAAGCATAACAGTGGCGGTTCTTCTGGAGGTTCTGCATCCGCAGTGGCAGCAGGAATCGTGCCGATGGCAGGCGCTGGCGATGGTGGAGGCTCTATTCGTATTCCGGCATCTTATTGTGGACTATTTGGTTTAAAACCAAGTCGCGGGCGTACACCATGGGGACCACAAATGAGTGAAGGCATGCATGGTGCTGTAATTCAGCATGTACTGACTAAATCTGTACGCGACAGTGCAGCCATGCTCGATGCGACACATGGCTTTGAAAACAGTTCATTGTTTAAAATTGAGAAACCAGAACGTCCTTTCTTAGAGAACTTAATACGTCCTCCTCAACAGTTGAAAATTGCATTTAATACACAATCACCCATTGGTACAAAAGTATCTAAAGATGCTGTGGCAGCGGTCAAACATACTGCCGAACTATTGGAATCATTGGGGCATATTGTGGTTGAAGATACCCCTAAGATTGATGGCATGTCACTCGCTAAAGATTTTATCACCACATGGTTCAGTCAATTTTCATATATGTTGCATCAAATCAAACAAATGTCAGGTGCGACCGATGATGAATTTGAGCTTGATTCACTTGCTCTTGCTGCCTTTGGTGCAAAAACCACAGCACATGAGTATATCCATAATCTAAATAACTGGGGTATTTATGTTACCCAAATGAATCAATTTTTTGATCAATATGATTTATATTTAACTCCTGCTACCGCTTCAGTCGCACCTAAAAATGGTGAGCTCGCCACACCCAAATGGCAACAACCTGTGATCAAAGCGTTACTTAAAATAGGTCAGGCACACTATTTGGCAAAAGGCAAACTGGTCGAACAGATCATCCGTGAAAACCTGAAGTGGGTTCCCTTTACCCAGTTGGCTAATATTACAGGATTACCCGCGATGTCAGTTCCCCTATATTGGAACAAAGACCATCTTCCACTAGGTTCGCAGTTTATTGCCCCTTTTGCTCGTGAAGATCTTCTTTTCCAACTTGCAGCACAATTAGAACAAGCGCAGCCTTGGTCAAAAGAAT
Organism: Acinetobacter sp. FDAARGOS_515; assembly: GCF_003938865.1. Lineage (NCBI taxonomy): Bacteria > Pseudomonadati > Pseudomonadota > Gammaproteobacteria > Moraxellales > Moraxellaceae > Acinetobacter > Acinetobacter sp. FDAARGOS_515. The sequence continues at coordinate 2,949,458 of NZ_RKIX01000003.1, forward strand.
ATCAAAGTATTGTGGTTTAATTACGCATCGAAATAGGTTGCTCAAACTGACTGGGCAACCATTTAACCCATAATAATCCGAATAGAACTATTCCAGATGCAGTTATAAAAATAATAGAACCGCCATAAATTTTCCAATAATGCCCTGCCAAGATACTTCCAAAAGCAACTCCCAAGCCCCACATCGTGCTATATAAAGCCTGACCACGTCCTTGTTGCCCTGCGGAAAAATTTTGGAAAATCATTCGCATGGCGATTAGATGAAATAATCCAAAACTAAACGCGTGAATCGTCTGTGCAGCAAATTGAGCAATAAAACTGTTTAAAAATAGTCCTGCGACCATCCAACGAATACTCGTCATTATCAGACATAAACTGACCAATTTTTTTAACGAATAACGCGATAAAAACAAATGGGCGTAAGCAAACATGATAATTTCAGCAATGACACCAACCGCCCATAAGAAACCTATTTCTGTCGTTGTAAAATCGGCTTCTTTTAAATAGTTACTATAAAAACTATAAAATGGTGCATGTGAAAATAATAAAATAAATTCAATAGCAAAAAACGCAAAGACATATGGCCGTTTTAAAATAGGAAGTAAGGGTTCAAGCGTTGTTTGAGAGCGCGGCGCTGAGTCTGGCTCCTGAATCGTAAATGACCAAATAAATGCTAAAAAAGCAACGCTCAATAGCAGAACTGGCAGCATGGCAATTGGAATGATTTCTAATAATGCACCAATACTAAACACACCGACGATAAATCCAACAGAACCCCATTTACGAATTTTGCCATATAGTTTGCTGCGTTGCTCCCCAAGCCAAAATAAGGTCACACCTTCGAACTGAGCTAAAATTGCATTCTGAAAAAAACTAAAAATCAACATTAATAAGGCTATTGACTGAAAAGTATTGGGAATCATAAAAATTGCGAACCAAATACAAGACTCCATCCATGTTGCAATGCGCACTAATCGCATTCTTTTGCCAGATTTATCTGCAATCCATCCCCAGATAATGGGTGCAAAAAAGCGAGTAATAATTGCAATTGAAGATAAAATACCAATTTCTTGATAATTAAATCCTTGATCCTCCAGATATAAACTCCAATACGGCATGAATGTTCCCACGATCGCATAGTAGCAAAAGTAGAAACCACCGAGTTTGGTCGTGATTGGAAGGCGTAGCACTGATTTATATCCCTTTGGAACTTTATGACATCAAGAAAAAAACCGCCGAAGCGGTTTTCTTATAACTTACTTGATCTTAGCTTTGGACTTTAAGTACTGCGTATAATCATCCAACTCTTGTTGACCACGGAACTGCTGATAAAGCTTACTTAACTCACTCAACTGCTCTGGTGTCAATGCATTTGCAGTGGTTGAATTGACATTTGAAACACCAACCACTACTAACTCATCTGGAAGCTTCGCTGTCGTAACAGACCAAAACCCATCTTTAGGTGTTGCAACGCTAAATGCCGCACGTTCAATTTCACGTTTTAAACCTTGTGAACGTGTAAACGTACCTGCATCTTCAAAATGAATAGCACTTACTGCAACAACTTGTGCTGCTGGTTGTGTTTTAAATGCATCTAAAGACTTCGCAATTTTAGCTTTAGCAGCCTGATATGCTTTATCTTCAATCAACTTCGCTTTTACATCAGCAGTTGCTTGTGCAAGTGGTTTAATACCAGCAGCGTGATAATCGCGAACTTTTACCCAAACTGTATCGCCATTGGCAAGCTGAATATTGCTCGAAGCATTGCGATCACCATTTTTAACATCATCGTTAAAAATACGTGTCTTAACGTTTGAATCACTTAATACAGGATGGCCAGTAGCCAAAGTTACCCCTTTCACAGATTCAACATGCGTTGCTTTGACTTCCTGAGTGATTGCGGTCAGATCATCACTACTCACCACCATTTCATTTAGACGATTCACTGCATCTGAATATGCATTTGCTGCTTTAGATTTCTGAACTTCAGCAGTTAAACGTGCCTTTTCAGATTCAAATGAAGCAATTGTCGCAGCAGCAGTATTTGCTTCGATAATATGATAGCCATATTGTGTTTTGACTGGCTTAGAAATTTGGCCATTACCTAATGAATTCACAGCTTGATCAAATTCAGCCGAAAAGACACCTGGTTGATATGCTGCAAGCAAACCACCTTCATTTTTAGAACTGGTATCATCTGAATATTGTTGAGCAGCATCAGCAAAAGATAAAGTACCTGCACTAATTTTTGCATAAACATCGTTGGCAAGCTTTTGAGCTTCTGCATCCGAACGCGCATCAGTAGTAATCAAAATATGCTTAACATCACGCTTTGCATCTTTTTGCTGTTTTTCCACAAAAGCTTTATAAGCTTGCTGCAATTCTGCATCTGTTACTGGGGTATTGGTTACCACTTGCACAGGAGACAAAACCACATAATCAACATCTACGCTAGCAACTTGCTTAAAGCTGTTTTGGTGTTTGTTATAATAGTCAGATATTTCCTGATTACTCACGGTAATATCTTTTTTATAATCATCTAATTTAATGCTCGCCAAATGTAAGGTGCGCTGTTCAGTTTGTAAAGTCGCAATCTGATTGATGTCAGCCTTACTAACCAATGCAGTCCCATTAATACTCGAAGTCAGCATTTTAAGCGCATGGTCTTGACGTAGGCTGGTAATGAGCGCCTGACTGGTCATTCCAACTGAACGTAAATAATTTTCATATAAAGTCTGAGAAAACTTTCCATTTTCTTGAAAGCTTGGTTGTTGCGCCAACATTTTCTCTATTTGACCATCACTGAGAGAAATTCCCAGTTTTTCAGCTTGCTGTAAAAGAACTGTACGAGCAACTAGCGTATCTAAAGCAGTTTGCTCGATAAATGGTTGGTTCAGTAAAGTTTCATCACCATGAACCATCGATAAATATTGATCTTTATAAGTTTTTGTTAAGTTCTCAACGTCTTTTTTAGGAATATCCTGACCGTTTACACTTTTTGCAACATCTGCCTTATTATGACTACCAAAATACCCTTCAATACCTACAAGCGCTAAAGGCGTCAAAAACAAGACTAGAAGCACTTTGCCAAGCCAACCCTTAATGATTGTACGAAACGATTCCATAAGTATTCCACTATTCTATTTCGGAGAGATTTTAACTGAAAAAGCTTGCTGAATGAATGCGTAATCTCTTGCTTTTGCACTTTTTAATAAAAAACGCGCCCAAAAGGCGCGTTAATTTAACTCGTGCAATTAAGCAACAGAATCTTTAAGACCTTTACCTGCTTTAAAGCTAGGTACTTTAGTCGCTTTGATCTGTAACTCTTCACCAGTTTTAGGATTACGTCCTGTACGAGCTGCACGGTCTTTAACACTGAAAGTGCCAAAACCTACTAAAGTAACAGTATCACCCGCTTTAAGTGCATCTGTTACTGAGGCGATAGTCGCATCTAATGCTTTACCAGCATCAGTCTTAGACAATCCCCCTTTTTCTGCAATCGCATCAATTAATTCTGATTTATTCATGAAGATAACGTCCTCTTATTTCGTTTATTTAAAATCTAAGGCTGTAAGTTTAAAAGGCCATGACGCCTTTATAGCAATGCTTTAGGGCAAAAGGCAATACTGAATCAGGCGTTTTATCAAAAATAAACGTGAATTTCTGCTATAAAAACGCCTAAATGCTATTTTTTTTATTTTTCACTCAATTTTGACTTTAAGTTTTCATTTTCCTCAATCAACATATCGATCTTAGTATGCAGTTGTAATAATAGCTGCTCAATGTGCTGTAAATCCTTTGCCGTCACCAAACCAATTCGGTTCAATGAATGGTGAATACTCTGATCAATGATCCGCTCAACTTTATCTTTAGTATCAGTCACCGACTCTTTTGCTTTTTCTGCTACTTTGTTAACAGTCGTATCTGCGGCATCTATTGTTTTTGATTCAAGCTCTTCACCGACTTTGACTAATGAGTCAAATAATTTATTCCCTTCTTCTTCTGCACGTGAAAAAGCCCCAAGACCTGCTAACCAAATTTGCTTTGTATATTTTCTAAAATCAAGCGCAGATTTACGGGAAGCTCTGGTTTTTCCTCTTGTTTTCTCAGATTCAAGTTCAGTAACCTGATCTATGCTTTCCTTTTCCATTATTTCGTTACTCCTGATCACTTTACCGTCATATGGCTACATTTAACCATAAAATGTATTCATAATAGCAAACCAAAGACTTGATCCTTTTGCTAAAGTGTTCTACAAAGCAAGGCAATTACTTTATTTTTTATTTATTTTTACAATTTGAGATCGGATCTCGAACTTTATATAGCGTTTAAGGACCATGTGGGTATGAGCGAGTCGCAACAAAGCAAAGAACAGTCTCACTTGTTGCTTAACATTTTGTTAATTGTACTTGAAACCGTTTTTTCGTTTATTTTGAAAAATGATAGCGTGATACGCCTTCAGTCTAAACCTTTTGTAGATAAAAAAATTTCATTACGAATCAATAGTTATATTCCTTACTTTGATTTTTATGTGCAGTTTACTGATAAAGGCGTGTTATTTGACTTACAAGCGCCCGATCGAGATATCGATCTTGAGATCAGTAGTACCCTATTAGATTTGATTAAAATTTTTATTTTTGGAAATCGTCGCAGTATCAAAACTATGCGGATTGGTGGTGATGCTGAACTCAAAGAACAGTTTAAAGATTTACTTTTATACTTTAGTTTGCCAAAGCTGTTTGCAGATTGGAAACAATGGCTACGCCAACCTCATGAGCCGCATCAGGCGATTGCTTCAAAAAAACGTATTGCGCCGTTACTTGAAAAAATTGATACTCAACGCTCTCAAATTAACAGTCTACATGTGGAGCTTAAACAATATAAAAACCGTATCCGTCGCCTTCAACAACGTCAACGTTCTATCAATATCGGTTTTGGCGTAATTACTGTCGTTTTAGTTGCTTTATTAGTGTATAATTTATGGGCAGGTTAACCAACACATCTTTCCTGCTCAACAAATCATTTTAATAACTATAAAAAAACTTGACTATTTTAGTCGGGATTCTTAAAATTAACCTATCTAGTCTAAACATGTGTACCGAATCATGCGCCTTACAACTCGCGGTCGCTACGCAGTGACTGCTCTTCTTGATCTAGCTTTGCAGCCAACTGAACAAACGATCACACTCGCTGAAATTGCAGCCCGCCAATCCATTTCAGTCGCTTATCTTGAGCAGTTATTTGCCAAACTAAAGCGTCATGGATTAGTTTCTAGTGTTCGTGGTGCGAATGGTGGTTATCATTTAGCTCGCAAAGCCAATGAAATTACCATATTAGAAATTATCGAAGCCGTAAATGAAACTGTAGATGCAACGCGTTGCGACCATAAAGGCAACTGTCAAAATGGTGCAATGTGCTTGACTCACGATTTATGGCAAGAACTCTCCCACCACATTGCCGATTACCTTGCAAAAATCTCACTTGCTGATCTCGTCAATCGCGACAATGTACAAACCGTCGCACTGCGTCAGAACTCAGCAGATTATGATTCTGCCCTACTATCGGCTACAGGTATTTGAAATGAAACGTCCGATTTATCTTGATTATGCTGCAACAACGCCTGTACTTCCAGAAGTTGCAGAACGCATGATGGAATGCCTGACTTTTGATGGTACGTTTGGTAATCCTGCATCACGTTCTCATGCGTATGGATGGCAAGCAGAAGAAAAAGTTGAATATGCACGTGAACAAGTCGCAAATTTAATCAAAGCTGATCCTCGTGAAATCGTATGGACATCAGGCGCGACTGAATCTGATAACTTGGCATTAAAAGGGATTGCTCAGTTTTATGGTTCAAAGGGTAAACATATCATTACCAGTAAAATTGAACATAAAGCGATTTTAGATCCTTGCCGTGAGTTAGAAGAACAAGGTTTCGAGATTACTTATCTTGAGCCAGAACCACGCACAGGTCTCATTACTCCTGAAATGGTAAAAGAAACACTACGTCCAGATACAATTTTAGTGTCACTGATGATGGTGAATAATGAAATTGGTACTGTGACAGATGTTGCCGCAATTGGTGAGCTTACACGTGCTAATAAAACTTTCTTGCATGTAGATGCCGCCCAAGCTGCTGGCAAGGTTGAAATTGATCTTTCTACCATGAAAATTGACTTAATGAGTTTTTCTGGTCACAAAGTTTACGGCCCTAAAGGTATTGGTGCGCTTTATGTACGCCGTAACCCACGTGTTCGTTTAAAAGCACAAATACACGGTGGCGGTCATGAACGCGGTATGCGTTCAGGTACTTTAGCGACTCATCAAATTGTAGGTATGGGTGAAGCGTTTGAAATTGCTGGTAAAACCATGCAAGCAGAACAAACTCGTATTCGTCAGTTACGTGACAAACTCTGGAATGGCTTACAGGATCTTGAACAAGTGTTCTTGAATGGTCATCCAACTCAGAACGTTGCAAATTATCTTAATGTCAGCTTTAACTTTGTTGAAGGTGAATCATTGATGATGGCACTTAAAGATGCGGCTGTATCTTCTGGATCAGCATGTACATCTGCAACTCTAGAGCCATCTTATGTCTTACGTGCTTTAGGCCTATCTGATGAACTGGCACACAGCTCAATTCGTTTTAGTTTTGGTAAATATACCACTGAAGCTGATATTGATCACGTGCTTGAAATTACCAAAGCTGCTGTCGAGAAATTACGTGAACTTTCTCCGCTTTGGGATATGTATAAAGAAGGTATCGACCTTTCAACAGTTGAATGGGCTGAACACTAATCCATTGATCTGTCGATTGAAAAACATTTTTTTGCCCTCATATTTAATATTAGGCTGACCCCGAGGTTTGGAGAAGCAACATGGCTTATAGTGAAAAGGTTATTGATCATTACGAAAACCCGCGTAATGTTGGTGTTTTAGATAAAAACGCTGAAAATGTAGGTACAGGCATGGTTGGTGCGCCAGCATGTGGTGATGTAATGCGTCTACAAATCCAAGTTAATGATGACGGTGTGATTGAAGAAGCCCGTTTCAAGACTTATGGTTGTGGTTCAGCCATTGCATCGAGCTCTTTGGTCACAGAGTGGCTTAAAGGTAAAACACTAGACCAAGCGCAAGCAATCAAGAACATTGATATTGCAACTGAGCTTGCTCTACCGCCTGTTAAAGTTCACTGTTCGGTTTTAGCAGAAGATGCGATCAAAGCTGCGATTGACGATTACCGCAACAAAAAGACCAAAGCTTAATTGATTGCCTTAATTTGACGGAGTTTTCATGATTCATTTAACTGAAAATGCGGCAACTCACATTCGCAATTATTTGTTGAATCGTGGTAAAGGTGAAGGCATTCGCGTTGGTGTGAAAACTTCAGGCTGTTCAGGTCTGGCTTATGTGCTTGAATTTGTCGATGACATGGATACGCATGACCAGATGTTTGAACAGCATGGCGTAAAAGTTTTCGTTGATCCCAAAAGTCTTGTTTATCTTGACGGGATGGAAATGGACTATGTTAAAAATGGTCTAAATGAAGGCTTTGAGTTTAATAACCCCAATAAAAAAGGCGAATGTGGTTGTGGAGAATCCTTCACAGTTTAAAGCCCTTACCCTTTTCACTTCATATTAAAAGCAGTGTTTTTACACTGTTTTTAATATATTTATTTACTACGGAATTCATCTCCCATGAATCATTTTGAGTTGTTTAACTTACCCGTAGCACTCGATATCGATTTAGCCACGTTAAAAACAAATTTCCTGAACTTGCAGCAACAATATCATCCCGATAAAGCGGAAGATAAAGATCAGGCACTCATCAAATCCAGTGAAATCAACCAAGCTTATAAAGTACTTTCACAAGTAGACAGCCGCGCTGCTTACTTATTAGCACTTAAAAAGCAGGATTATCATCTGGATCAATCGATTAGTGATTTTGAGTTTTTGCAATCAGCATTGGAAATTCGTGAGCAACTCGAAGAAGCCAGTGATCCTGAACAACTTGAAACCCTAAAAATTGAAGTCAACCAATGGGTGGATGGTCTGATTCGTGAGTTTAAAATCGATTATGCAGATGAAGATTGGGGCGAAGCACGTGATACAGTCCGCAAATTACGTTTCTTTCAGCGTGTTCTCAATGATATCGATAAAGCTGAAGATCAAATGCTCGATGATGATAGCTTCGATTTAGATGATGAATTTTAATTTAGTTGTACCGATTTACTTTCAAGGGATTTAACTCATGGCACTCTTGCAAATTGCTGAACCAGGTCAATCAAGTGCCCCGCATCAACATCGTATTGCGATTGGGATTGACCTTGGAACAACACATTCTTTAGTTGCCACCGTACTCTCTGGCAAAGCAAAAGTTCTACCAGATGACAAAGATCGCGTCTTGTTGCCTTCAATTGTGCATTATGCTGAGAAAACCACAGAATATGGTGATGATGCCAAGTCCTTTATCACCACAGACCCAAAAAATACGATTATTTCAGTTAAACGTTTTATGGGTCGTTCCAAGGCAGATATTAAATTTCAGCATCCTTACACATTAATCGGTGCAGATAATGAAATGCCTGCTTTTGAAACTCGTACAGGTCGTAAAACACCTGTTGAAGTTTCAGCAGAAATTCTTAAGCAGCTTAAAGATCGTGCAGAGGCCAGCCTTAAAAACCCTGTGAATGGTGCAGTGATTACTGTACCTGCTTATTTTGATGAAGCGCAGCGCCAAGCGACACGTGATGCAGCTCAACTTGCAGGTCTCAATGTTCTAAGACTTTTAAATGAACCGACTGCGGCTGCGGTTGCTTATGGCCTCGATCAGGATACAAACCTACAAACCGATCATAACTATGTGATTTATGATTTGGGTGGTGGTACTTTTGACGTTTCGATCTTACGTTTTTCACAAGGCGTATTTGAAGTGCTTGCGACAGGTGGTCATACTGCTTTGGGTGGTGATGATCTGGATCGCTTAATTGTGAAATGGGCTAAAAAACAGCTTAATATCGATGTATTGGATGATGCAGAATATGCTGCGTTTATTGTTGCTGCTCGCAAAGCAAAAGAAGCTCTATCTGATCAACCTCAGGTTCAATTTAAAGCACTCGATCATGCCTTAGCACTCGATCGCACTACGTTTGAAACGATCATTCAAATCGCACTAGAGAAGACAATCAGTGTTTGTAAACGTGTTTTACGTGATGCCAAACTCAGCCTAAACGATATTCAAAATGTAGTATTAGTCGGTGGTTCTACGCGCTCCTATGCTGTACAAAAAGCAGTGCGTGATGTATTTGATCAGGAACCACTTTGTACCATCAATCCAGATGAAGTGGTCGCTATCGGTGCTGCTATTACAGCCAATCAATTGATTGGTAATTCACAAGATGGTTCGTTACTGCTTGATGTCACTCCGCTTTCTCTTGGCTTAGAAACCATGGGTGGTTTGGTTGAACGACTCATTTCACGCAATACTGCCATCCCTGTTGCTCGTCGACAGGAATTTACGACTTATCAAGATGGTCAAACCGCCATGTTGATTCATGTAGTACAAGGTGAGCGTGATCTGGTTGAACATTGCCGTTCATTAGGTCGTTTTGTATTGCATGGCATTCCACCGATGACCGCAGGTCAAGCACGTATCGAAGTGACGTTCCAAGTCGATGCTGATGGGTTATTAACTGTTTCTGCGCAAGAAACAACTTCTGGCGTAAAAGCTGAGATTGATATCAAACCTTCTTATGGCTTATCCGATACAGACACTGAACGTCTATTGATCGAAGGCTTTCAACATGCTGAAGAAGACAAATTATTGCGTCATTTACAAGAAGCCAAAGTTGAAGCTCAACGTGAACTTGAAGCACTTGAGCAAGCCTTGAAAGTCGATGCTACGCTATTGTCTGAACAGCAGTTGACTGCATTAAATGTCGCTAAAGATCATTTATATGTACAACTTAATGCCAATGATATTCAAGCTATTGAAGAGGCTGTACAAGCGCTTAAAGTCTATAGCGATGAATTTGCAGCATTACGCATGAATCGACATATCGATCATGCACTCAAAGGCACCAAACTGAACGACTGGTCAGACTCAAATTAAGAAACAGGTGAATATATGCCACGTATTAAAGTTCTTCCCCATGCGCAAATTTGCCCAGAAGGTGCTGAGTTTGAAGTTGAAGAAAATGCCAACCTTTGCCAAAGCTTACTCAATAATGGCATCAAAATTGAACATGCCTGTGATATGTCATGCGCCTGTACGACTTGCCATGTGATTGTGCGTAAAGGTTTTGACAGTTTAGATGAAATGAATGATGTCGAAGCCGACTTGCTTGATCGTGCTTGGGGATTAGAACCAGATTCACGTTTGTCTTGTCAGGTTAAAATTGTTGATGAAGATTTGGAAGTTGAGATTCCAAAATATACCATCAACCATGCTTCAGAAAATCATTAATTCATAACTCAGAAAATAAAAGCCACTCAAAAGAGTGGCTTTTATTTGACTTCATCTTCGAGTTTTAACTTGGCAACACCCTGCGCATTAGTGAGATTCTGCTGAACCTGAATACGCTGGATCATTTTTTCGAGCACTTCTACCAATTCTGGATATTCAAAATTTTGTACTTCCTCAAGATTAAGTACCAAGTGAAATCCTTTGTATTCATAATCAAACCATTGTTGATTATCAGATTTTTTACCCGTGTATTTTTCCATGACTTGCCATGTTTTGACTGCACCCTGAATACCTTTTAGATAAATAGGCGCTTTAGGTGCACATAGGAATTCATTTTTAACTAATTGATAAGTATCATCAGAAATTAAAATTTCATCGATTTCTGCCGCATATTGTAACCGTGCTGCAAGGTTGGCATCACGTCCTACAATGGTATAGGCCATGCGATGGGTCGCGCCATAGTTTCCAACGTGACAATATCCCGTACTGATTCCCATACGAATGTGCAATGCGGGATAGCCCATTTTGATCCAGCGCTCACGCAATAATTTCATTTGCTGGCGCATGGCGATTGCCATTTCTACACAGGATTTCGCATCTTTCTCGACCCCTTGAGAAGTCGGATCACCAAAAAAGATAAGAATCGCGTCGCCCATAAACTTATCGACAGTCGCTTCATACTGTTTGGCAATTTCAGTCATGTGACTTAAATAGTCATTCAGTAGAAATGCCAAATCATCTGGAATCAAACTCTCTGAAAGTTCGGTAAATCCCTGAATATCAGAAAAGAAAATCGTGAGTTTTTTACGTTTATATTCAATTTTAGCTTCCGCTTCACCACGCATAATCGATTGCCAAAGCTGTAAAGGCGCATAACGACTCAGCTGGTTGGAAAATGCCATGTAACGGGTCATTTGATTATAATAATGTTGACGAAGCTGGGTCAGTTTTTCGATACGAATATGCTGATAATAATTGCCAATATTAATAAAAGTAATCAGGCAAATTAGACTAATAACGGTCAGCTCCTGACTCGTTGGCTCGAAATAGTCCTGAAAACCAAAAATAAAAATAGTACTTGCATAAAAAATTGTAATCCCAATCATGCCAGACAAAGATGCCGCCATAAATGAAATTTTACTATTAATTGCAGTGTACAATAAGGCAAATAAAGAGGTAAAAGTTAAAACCAGACTTAAATGTACGCCAGCCAATGAAACCGCAACGGCGATGACATCAATGACAAAAAAAACATTTCGGGCGACATTCTGATTAAATTTATATTGTAACCAACGATCTAATTTGGGACTGATCAGTAAAATCAAAACCAGAAAAATAGGGATAAAGAGTTGATAGTTAGCATCTGGTGAGGTAAATGAATAAATTACCACAATCAGTGACAGTATAAAATATCCCATCAAACGATGAAAATATGCAAACTGCCGCGGTTCCCTATCAACCAGCCTATCTAATGGCACTCTACCCTCCGACCTTTAACTTAAACCACATTTTCATGCGGTTTAACAAAGACTTAGTCCATACGCCAATCAAATGGCATATCACCCTGTCCGCGTAAAGCTAACATCAAAGTCTGGCGCATATGTGCAAGCACATCATTACTATACGGTACCGCAGGTGTTCCCCATACTGGTTTAGGCCAAGCGACATCGTTCTGATAACGAACCACATGATGAAAATGCAACTGTGGCACCATATTACCTAGTGCGGCAACATTCATCTTATCTGCACGGAAAACACGGGCTAATTGGCTAGATAACCAGCTTGATTCACGCAGGAACTGTTCCTGATCAGCTTGGCTTAACTCATAAAGCTCTGTAATCCCAGGTACACGCGGTATAAGAATCAACCATGGAAATTGCATATCATTCATTAAACGACATGTTGAAAGCGGGAAATCGCCTACAAAAAAAGTATCTTGAGCAAGTTGTGGATGCAAACTAAACATATCTTTATAAATGACGCATGAATTATGATGGCTAATACTATCACAACACTTGTGATGTGAGTATTATTAGTACCTTGTTTACTTACAAATAACAATGATTTTATTCAATAATTCAGCGATAAAAGTCCAATTTTACAGCGGCTTGCTGATCGATTTAGCCAACCTCAAGTTAAACTAAAAAATGTGATGAAAATCGATGGCATTTCATCACATTAACTTAACAAAAGTTGCATGTCTTAATGCAACTCATTAACAAGTTTTGCAAGTAAATCCTGAATAAATTGGACACGTTTATCATATTCCTGTAATTGCACTGTAATTTTTAAACGCTGCCCACCTTCCATCCGATAATAAGTTGGATTCTTCTGCATCAGTTGAATAATGCTGATCGCTTGTACAGGCGTATCTGGTGAAAATTCAACATAGCCTCCGTTTGCATTGATATCAATCTTGGTTATACCTAAATGTTCGGCTTTAAGACGAATCTGATGCACACTAAATAGCTGTTTAACGGCTTGTGGCAATGTCCCAAAACGATCAATCAATTCCATGCGGATATTATCAAGTTTTTCCTGGGTATCGGTATTACTGATTCGTTTGTAAAATAATAATCGCTGATGCACATCCCCAAGATAATCATCTGGAATTAAAGCAGGCATGTGTAAATTAATTTCTGCGGTTAACGATAATGGCGCATCGAAATTCGGTGTTTTACCCTTTTGAATGGCTTTGGTGGCTTTTTCTAGCATTTCCATATACAAGCTATAACCAATTGCCTGCATAGAACCACTTTGCTGTTCACCCAATAATTCACCCGCACCACGGATTTCCAAGTCTTCGGTGGCGAGCATAAAACCCGCACCTAGCGTTGAAGCGCGTTGAATCGCATCCAGACGTTTTTCGGCATCACCTTTCAAATGTTTAATTGATGGTACCAACAAATAGGCATAAGCCTGATGATGCGAGCGCCCAACTCGACCACGTAATTGATGCAATTGCGCCAATCCAAGCTTATCGGCTCGTTCAATGATAATGGTATTGGCATTAGGAACATCAATTCCTGTTTCAATAATGGTTGAACACACCAATACATTGAATTCTTTATGATAAAACTGCTGCATCACTTGTTCGAGCTCACGTTCACGCATCTGCCCATGTGCAACTGCTACGCGCGCTTCAGGCACTAGATGCCGAATATTTTCGGCAGTGCGCTCAATCGTATCGACTTCATTATGTAAGAAATAAACCTGACCACCCCGTAGTAATTCACGCAAAATGGCTTCTTTGACAGACTCATCGGTATGTTCTTGCATAAAGGTTTTTACTGCCAAGCGTCGTGCTGGCGGTGTCGCAATAATCGATAAATCACGCATTCCTGAAAATGCCATATTTAAGGTACGCGGAATCGGCGTTGCTGTTAATGTCAGCATATCGACATCAGCACGCAAGGCTTTAATTCGCTCTTTATCTCTTACACCAAAACGATGTTCTTCATCGACAATCATTAAGCCCAGATTTTTAAACTGGACATTTTCCTGAAGTAATTTATGTGTGCCAATCACAATATCGACTTTACCATCAATCAAATCTTCAATATTCTTTTGATGAGTTTTGTTGGAACCAAAACGCGATAAAACTTCAATACGTACAGGCCAGTCTGCAAAACGATCTTTAAAAGATTCATAATGTTGCTGCGCCAAAAGTGTTGTTGGAACTAAAACCGCCACCTGTTTATTATTTTGCACTGCCACAAAAGCCGCTCGCATCGCCACTTCAGTTTTACCAAAACCGACATCACCGCAGACCAAACGGTCCATCGGTTTTGCTAAATGCATATCGTGTATAGTCGCTTCAATGGCATTGGCCTGATCTAACGTTTCCTCATAAGCAAAACCACTGGCAAATTGCATATACAAACTTTGATCCAGTTCAAAAGCAAACCCCGGTTTAGATTGACGACGCGCCTGTATATGCAATAATTCCGCAGCTACATCATGAATTTGCTCTAAAGCTTTACGTTTTGCTTTGCTCCATGCATCTGTTCCCAGTTTATGTAATGGCGCAAGATCAGGATCACCGCCACTGTAGCGACTAATCAAATGCAAATTGGTCACGGGAACATAAACTTTAGCTCCCTCAGCATAATCAAGCTGCAAAAACTCATGATCCTGCCCATCGATTGCCAGCGTGATCAGTCCTGCATATCGTCCGACCCCATGATCAATATGCACCACAGGCGCGCCAATACTGAGTTCGGTGAGGCTACGGATCAGAAATTCTTCAGAAACTTCTTGCTGACGTTTACGACGGCGTTGTACAACACGATGCTCATAAAGCTGATTTTCTGAAATCACTGAAAGCTGATCTCGAATCACCAAGCCTCGATCTAAGGGCGCGTTGGTAATCGCAATCGCATATTGCTGTTTAAGAAAATCGCTAAAACCCTCGACATTTGGAATCTCACCCAGACTCGATCGCAATGAATCTTTTAAACTTTCACGACGACCTGCACTTTCAGCGACTAAAAGCACGGGATGATTTGACTCATCAATATACTGTTTGACACTTTCAAAAGGATGCTCTTTTTTGGCATCGACAGGTAGTTTCGGTGGAGCTAAGGTATCAAGATTAATTGCGCCTGCACGTAGTTCTGTTGCTTCTGCACTGGCTAAAATTCGGGGGAATTGATTAAGACGTTCAAGCACCAGATTTGGCATGAGAAATAATTCTTCTGGAGCTAAAAGTGGCTGATCAATATTATGTCTACGACTTTCATAACGCTGTAGAACATCTTTCCAAAATTGGGATAAGCATTCATCCAAATCGGTATTTGTAATGACAATGCAATTCTTTGGTAAGTAAGATGTAAACGCACTCTGCGTTTGCATAATTTCCTTTTCAAAAAATAAGGGGAAATAAAACTCAACACCTGGCGATGAAATTCCATCTAATACATCTTGATAGATCGGATTTTTCTTAGGATTTGCCGTTGGAAAACTTTCAGCGTAACGGTCACGAAAGACTGAACGTCCTTCTTTTAATGGAAATTCTTTTGCAGGTAATACTGTAAATTGATCCAGACTCTCAGTCGTTCGCTGGGTTTCTGGATCAAAAAATTTGAGTGTATCAATTTCATCATCGAATAAGTCAACACGAATCGGTTGTTCTTGTCCTGAAGCGAAAATATCCATGATGCTGCCACGAACGGCAAACTCACCATGATCATAAACCGTATCGACCAGATGGTAACCTGCCTGAATCAGTCTTAATTTTTCTTTTTCCAGATCAAACTTTTGTGCCACACGAATATCAAAATGTTCTCCCAATATCCATGAAACAGGTGCAACTCGTTGAGCCAGTGTCGCAGCAGAGATCAGCAAGACCCCTTTTTGCGGCATATTGGATAGAATCGCAAGGCGTTCTGAAACAATGTCCTGATGAGGCGAAAGACGATCATAAGGCAGAATTTCCCAGTCAGGAAAAATTGTGGGTTTAACCCCATAAAATTCAAGCTCACTTTCCAGTTGAGCCAAGTGCTGATTATTTCTTGCTACAATGACCAATAGAGATGCACATTGATCGGCCATTTCTTTAAATAGTAATGCGCCAGATGAACCTAATATTGATCCGATCCAGCGTTTTTCGCCTGCTTTTAATTGCTGTAATTTGAGCTGAGAGATTTCTTGTTGGAACATTGAATGTGTTTGGATAAAAGACATAGCACCTATATTAACATGATGCACCACGACCAAACTTGATTTATGTTGTTGTTTGCGCAAGCTTTGAAGGAATTATTTGTCTCGTTTAAACTCACGGTAATATTGATTGAGCTTTTCGATCAGGCTTTTGAATTGTTGTAAATTCTCGTGATTATTTCCCAAACGCTGGATATAACGTCCTGTTGCCATTTCCAGATCAATTTTTTCATTAATCAGCATCGATCTTAAATAAAGCTGTTCCAAATCATTAAAACTGGATAATTTTCGATTTGAAAAATATTCCAGTCGTTCCGATAAATCATTCATGACAATTCCATCAACAATATAACCTTGCTGTGAATCGAACTGAATTTGTTGCTGTTGCATATATTGCTGTTCAGCCGATGGCTTGCCTGATTTAAATAGATTTGAGAGCTTGTTTAACATTGCTATTCATCGCAAAGACAGTTCATTAATAGTAATAATGCTTGGGTCGTGCATGTAAAAATGCAGGAATCAGCCCCGTTAAAGCAGCACGAATATCAGCGCGTTCATTGATTAACTGATGTGAACCTTCTTCAAGCATTAGCAAGGTTTGTAAGCGGAATTTACGTCGAATAAACTCGATGTTATATCGCCAGTCGACCGTTTGATCCAATGCGCCTTGTGCCAACCAGACAGGAATACGACATGGCGGACGTTGCTCCATTTCCAGCATCCATTTAGACATGGCTAAAATCCAATCCATACCCATCATACGCGGTTGAAGTGGATCTTTAAGCCGAATAAAACGCAAAAATTCTGGATTGTGATTATTGCGTCTAAAATGACGCGGAACTTGGCGTTTAATCCGTTTAATAATGCCCAAGCCCACTGAATTGTGCCACCACGCGGTTTTTGCAGGTCGAATCAATGGTGATAATAATAACACCCGATCGACAATCGGATCTTGGCGTTTTTCTGCATATTCAAGTAAATGATGCATCCAGATCGCGCCACCCGTGCTCTGACCAATTCCAAGCCACGGTTTAGGAAGTTGATTGGCATGTTTAACGTATTGGTGAACTGCTTTTAAGACTTGCTGATAATGATCAAAATTTTGAATATTGGCAGGTGAACCATCGCTTAGGCCATGACCTGGCAAATCATAAGTCAATACACTAAAACCCTGTTCCAGAATTTCTCGGATAATCGGTTGATAGATCCCGCTATGTTCCAGATAACCATGCAATAAACAAACTGTACCTAATGGTTTACGATGTGGCTTGAATACCTGTACATGCAGTTTGAACAATGGCATTTGGATATAGCCTTGCCATTGTTCACAATCAAGCGAATCAAGACCATAGAGTTTACGATAAGCTAAAAGATCTTTTGATGGCTCAAAGGCATGATTTAGATTTAAAGGTTCAAGTACATGCGGAGTTAAATCACGACTCGGGACAGGCAAATCTAGTTGCTGAAGCACAGTTGGATTTAAAAAAGGAATTTCTGGCATTTAAGGTACCTCCCGACATCCGCTAGAGCCAAAAAGTACATCGCGTATAGTCGCCAATAGCTCATAATTGGCTCGACGACTATGATCATAATTTTGTTGACTTGGTTGCCATTTTGTCAATTGTGTCGGCATCGGCGCCTCAACAGGAATAGTTTCAATTCCATTTAAAGCAAATAAACGTCGTGTTCTAGGCATATGATAAATATCTGTGACCAACATGACTGTTGGCGCTCCCCCTTTTTTTTGTAGTAATAAAGAACTAAAGCGTGTGTTTTCACAGGTATTCATACTTCTATTTTCAAGGAGTTTTGCATCCACACCGCGTTGTTTCAGCCATTTTTGCATATAGGGTGCTTCCACACCGCTCAGTACAATAGGTAAATGATTTTGTTGATGTAATTCCAGCGTTTTTTCTAGTCTTAACCGTGTATAAGGATTCACAACGATATCTTTTTTGTTTTCATCCAGCGTCAAACCACCGCCTAAAACCACAATGGCATAAGGCTTATTATGATTTGCGGGCTTTTCATCATTCTGGTTTTGCTGAACGTAAGCAACATCCTGTGAAGTTTGTTGATCAATCGTTTTTTCATGTTCAACTGATACGGGATGTATTTTAAGAAATTCAACATACTGCTGCATTAATGCTTTATTTTCAGAGCTATTAAGTTCAATCAATGGATTTGAAGGCTCATCGACGTGTACCTCACTTGCAGCAGCTTCTGGTTCTGAAACAGAAGCTTTAAGCAATGGTACGGCTGGCTTTTCCTGATCTTCATCTTCTGTTTCTTCTTGTTTTTGCTGTTCTAATATACGCTCTTGTAAAAGTTTATATCGAGTTTGTAGCAAGCTTAAAGACTCTGGATCTTTTGAGTTTAGCGCTTCTTCAATCAGGCTTAAATAAGCCTGACGTGCAATCCATAGGTTTGATCCTGGTTCGAGATTGTCATGTTCACTTAATGCAGCCTGTTGCTGACTTTTTGCTGCGACTTGATTGACCTCGACAGGCACAAAATAATTCAAAGCTTTTACAATCAATTTTGAGTAAAAAGGCGTATAAATAAAAACCATTAGACAAGCAAAGAGTACGAATAGTATGGCAACTAAACGTACTAATCGAATCGCCCAATGCGTTTTAACCATAACTACACTTCCGAATGGGATCGAATTAATCCATTTGAATCAAATAACACTGGCTCTGGTTCAAGCTGGATATTAAAACGCTGTTTTACATCATATTGAACAGACTGATAAGTGTGCCTAACATCACTTAAAGATGCATTGGCATAATTCACTAAAACCAATGCCTGCTTTTCAAACATCCCAACAGAACCCAACTTTTTACCTTTCCAGCCTGCTTGATCAATCAGCCAGCCTGCCGCAATTTTAACGCAACCTTGGGCTTGAGGATAATGTGGAATTTGCGGAAATTTTGTAAGTAACTGATCAAAATCTGCTTGATCAATCACAGGATTTTTAAAGAAACTGCCAACATTCGGATATTGCTTTGGATTGGGCAATTTACTCTGACGAATCTGAATCACCTGTTTCTGTAAATTTTCAGGGCTGATATCACTTCCCACTGCGGCTTTTAAATCACCATAACTCAATTTAAGTTGAGGTTGCTTCAATAAACGAAAAGTGACATGAGTGATAATGTAACGGTTTGGGTCACGTTTAAAAATACTATCCCGATAAGCAAATTGGCAATCTTCAGCGAAAATATCTTGTGTCGTTTTCTCAAATCGGTCATAGACTTGTACAGATTCAATAAACTCACCGACCTCGACCCCATAAGCGCCAATATTTTGTACAGGTGAAGCCCCAACCAGACCTGGAATGAGTGCCAGATTTTGTAGTCCATACCAACCGCTTTCTGTGGTCATCAAGACAAAATCATGCCAAATCTGCCCTCCACCAACTTTGACTTTTACATGGTTAGGGTGATCTTCAACCAGCTCGATACCCTGAATATTGATATGCAATACCAATGCTTGAATATGCTCTGGCAATAACAAATTGCTCCCACCAGACAGAATGAGAACATTCAACTGCTGCTGTTCGGCATAGTTTAACGCCGCGATTAAACTTTGGATTGAATCAATTTTTACGTAATGCGAAGCAATTGAGTGCAAATTTAAAGTATTAAAAGGTTGAAGCTGTACATCGTGTTGAATTTGGATCACAGGTAAACTCATTTTTATTGATTGCTAGTCATGACTTGCTGTTTAAAGATTGCTGTTTAAAGATTTGCACCCAAGCCTGCGCACTGGATTCACATTGATCGAGCACTCGCTCAAAACCATCAGCTCCGCCATAATAAGGATCAGGCAATGCCTGACCGAAGTAAACTGGATCATGTTCACTCATTAAAGCAACTGTTGCCAGCAATTGATGTGGCTTATATTGTTTTAATGCTTTTTGTTTAAACAGTTGAATATCATCAAAGTTCTCATGATCCATGGCAAGGATAAGATCAAATTCCAGAAAATCCTGAATCGTAAGCTGACGGGCGCGTAAAGCTGACAAATCATAACCCCGTTTTAATGCATGCTGCTGACTTCGGGAATCAGGTGCTTTGTTGGGATGATAATTGCTCGTACCTGCCGAATCCACCACGACATTCAGTTGATATGTATCACAAAAGTGTCTTAAAACAATCTCTGCCGTGGGTGAACGACAAATATTTCCCAAACAGACACAAAGCACCTTATAAGGTGGGTGTGATGACATATAAACCTCGAAAGTGCTTTATTTTCAGGTGTCTTATGTTAATTTATTTAAAAGCAGAATCCTATAGAAGAAATGAACAGAAATGTTCGATTTATGATGAAAAATAAGGAAATACCTCATGAGCCAATTTCAATTTCAGACAGCAGCTCGCATTATTTCAGGTCTTGGCTCAATACAGGAACTCAAACAGATTATTCTCGAGAATCACTATCGAAAACTTCTTATCATTACCGATGCAGGAATGGTACAACACCAGCTGCATTTACCTATTATCGAGATTTTAGAACGCCTAAATATTACTTATTCAATTTATTCAAATATTCAGGCTGACCCGCCCGAACATATCGTGCTCGATGCCGCTGAGTTCGCTAAGAAAGAAAAAGTCGATGCGATCTTGAGTTTTGGTGGTGGTAGTTCGATGGATGTTGCTAAAATCATTGCCCTATTGGCACATCCTGAACAAAGACAGACTATCGCGGAGATGTATGGCGTGAATAACGCCAAAGGCCCCAAACTGCCCTTAATTCTAGTGCCTACCACTGCTGGAACTGGCTCCGAAGTTACCCCAATTTCTATCGTCACTACAGGTGAAACGACTAAAACAGGTATTGTCTCCCCTCATTTATATGCTGATATTGCCATATTGGATGCAAATTTCACTCAAGGCTTACCTGCACATATTACTGCTGCGACAGGCATAGATGCGATGGTGCATGCCATAGAAGCCTATACCTCCAAAATCAAGAAAAATTTCTACGCGGATATGTTGGCAAAAAATGCCTTGCGCTTACTCAATGATAATCTGCCTAAAGTCCTCAAAGATGGTACAGATCTGGAGGCACGACAAAATATGTTATTAGGATCAATGCTCGCGGGACAAGCTTTTGCCAATGCACCAGTGGGTGCAGTTCATGCCTTAGCCTATCCTTTGGGTGGGCATTTTCATCTTTCGCACGGACATACCAATGCGTTGGTTTTAGTCGAAATTCTCAAATTTAATGCACCACATGCCAAGCATCTCTACGCTGAACTGATGCAATGGCTGGATCCACGTAGTAATGGAAGTTCCGATGGTTTATGTGATCTTTTTATTGATCATATGCAAAATCACTTAGATCAAAGCGGTCTGGTTTTAAAGCTACAAGATTTGAATGTACCGCGACAAAGTCTTGAGACGCTTGCCAAAGATGCAATGCTACAAACTCGCCTTTTACAAAATAATCCACGCGAAATGACTGAGCAGGCTGCGCTTGAAATCTATGAGGCGATTTACGCATGACCAAAGAATCGATAAAACTTGTAATAAAAACACGTGATCAATTTCATTTCTTTTTAAATATCCAGACACGCTGGGCAGATAATGATATTTATGGTCATGTCAACAATGTCACTTATTATAGTTACTTTGACACTGCTGCGAACTCATTACTGATTCAACACGCGGGTTTTGATATTCGCCAATCTCCCATCATTGGTCTCGTGGTTGATTCTGCATGCAGTTTTTTTCAGGAACTGTCTTTTCCAGATATGATTGAAGTTGGCGTAGCCATTGCGAAAATTGGAAATTCATCTTTAAGATATGAATTAGCCATTTTCAAACAACATCATGTTGAACCGTCTGCTCAAGGTCATTTTGTCCATGTTTTTGTGGATCGTGAAACGCGCAAAACAACACCCATTCCAGACACAATCAGAATGGCACTTAAACCTTATGTATTAAACACCGAATCAGATTAAATACGTTTTAAAAAACTACTTCATCATGGTTTTAACTGGATATTTTGTAACTCACCTTGAAATGTTTCCAATAAACTTTTGACCACAGGATCTTTTTTCAACAAATGTTCGGCTCGTTGAAAAGCTTTTTGTTTACGTTCCGCTTGTTTTACAAATGGCGTGATACCTGAAACTTCAGCATATTGCACTGAAAACTGGGTATTTGGCCATAAAGATCGAATCTCGGTTTCCAAAGCATGTTGAAGCTGTGAAAGCATACCTTCGTATTGCTGCGGAATGGTAAATGTACATAGTCCGTCTATTTGACCTGACATCAGACCATGCTGTGCCAACTCCTGAACAGCAGGTGAAAGCTGGCTGTTTCTAAACCAGTACTCCCACTTTTCCAGCGTCCATTCGCCATCAAGAACTTCCGCAGAAAGTTTAAGAATTTCTTGTGGCATTAAATCTTCATGACGCGACGCAACAGGTTGATGTTCTTCAAACTGTATGGTCTGGGCAGTGGATTCAACATTCACTGCGGCGTCAGTAGCTGAAATGCTCGGATTTTGGGCATTTTCATGTAGATTTTCTAGAGGTTTACTAGAGTCTTCAATATTTTCTGAGAGTGAAGATACCTGTCGATCTGATGCAACATTCTCTGATGAAACAATACCATCTTGAGCCAAAAGCATATCTTGCTTTGCCTCGCCCAGAGGTTCGATAGATTCAACTAGAAAAGAATCCTGCGATGGATCGACTATATCTGATTTAGTTAAGAGTTCTTCTACAGGAAAAACTTGCATCTCATCGACTGACATCGCTGGTACAGTTTTTTCTGTATCGAAACCAATCAACTCATCTGAATTTGCATCAAAGACCACCACACTTTCTTGTGTGTCAGTTGCAGGTGCAGCAGAAGACGCCAACGCTTCATGATCCATGGCAATCAATTGCTCTGGTTCTTCAAAGGTTTGAGATTCTTCCTCAAAATTTTCAGTATTAATTAGGACTGAACTGGCTTCAACTTGATCAGGTTTAGAGGATATTGGCTGAATATGCGAAACAGCCGTCAAATCATCTTTGGGCAAATCATGTGCGGATAAGTTATCTGCGGAAAAATCATGTGCGAATGTTGATATGTTTGCTTCAAAGCCAGGCTGTACAGTTCCAGATGACATTTCTGAAGGTTGTTCAAGCACAACTTCATCGATTGCTAAAGGACGAAATGCCAACAAACGTAGCACACACATCTCGAAACCTTGTTCTTGAGTCACGGCGAGTTGTAATTCTGCTCGACCTTTACAGGCAATCTGATAGTAAAGCTGTAAATCCTGAGCCGACACCATTTTTGACAATGCTAAAATCTTTTGATTGATTTCCTCACTGTATTTGAGGCTTAACTCAGGTAAATATTGCAACAAGGCCAGCTCATGTAAGGTGGAGATCAACTGATCCAACACCAAAGAAACATCGAGTGCCTGCTGGCGGAATTGTAATAATAACTGACTGACACGGGCTTGTTGATTTTGATGAATCGCAATAATCAGGTCATAGATAATGGTACGATCAATCAGCCCCAACATTTCCTTGACATCTTGATGATGGACTTCACCTTGCCCGTAGGCAATCGCCTGATCAGTTAAAGACAAGGCATCACGTAAAGAACCTTGTGCCGATTCAGCAATTTGCCAAATCGCATCTTTGTCTGCACTGATCTGTTCTTTGTCTAAAATAGTCGTCAGATGTTCGGTAATTTCATCTACAGCTAAAGGACGCAAGGTGAATTGTAGGCAACGTGAAATTACCGTAATCGGTAGCTTTTGCGGATCTGTGGTTGCAAATAAAAACTTCACATGTTCAGGCGGCTCTTCTAGAGTTTTGAGCAAGGCATTAAATGAATGTGTAGACAGCATATGCACTTCATCAATCAAATAAACCTTAAAACGCCCCTGAGTTGGTGCATAAGGCACATTGTCCAAAAGCTCACGTGTATCTTCAACTTTGGTACGTGATGCCGCATCAATCTCAATCAGGTCAATAAAACGACCTTCATTGACAGCGCGACAAGTTGCACAAACTTCACAAGGGGTAGAAGTAACGCCTGTTTCACAATTTAGACATTTCGCCAAAATACGCGCTATGGTCGTTTTACCCACGCCGCGCGTACCTGTAAACAAGTAGGCATGATGCAAACGCCCACGCTCAAGCGCACTGGTGAGTGCGCGCGACACATGGTTTTGCCCGACCAATTCAATAAAATTACGAGGACGGTATTTTCTAGCCAGTACTTGATACATGAATGCTCCTTAATGTATTTATAAGGATACTGTTTTTTTGCCCGATAGTGAATGAATTCAGCAACAATACATCAACAAGCAAATATTAAATAAACAAATTGTTTTAATAGCTATTCTCCTCATCACTTACTTGCTTAGAAGGCAATGCCCACCACACAAAACCAGATAAAATTAAAAACAGGCTTCCTGCAATCGCGAGTACTTTCGCATGTGAATGACTAAAGGCATCTGATGCTGCCTGAGTCAATGCAATTACTAAGCTTTTATCATCAAGTTGTTGTGCAATTTGCATAGCTTCAGCAATTGAATGACTTGCTGTTTGAGCTAACTCAGAAGGTAAACCATGCGGAATCAATAAAGATTGCGTATAGAAAAAAGAAAGTAAAAGACCAAATATTGTAATCCCTAAACCCGCACCGAGTTCATATGCCATACCCTCTATTGCCCCAGCTGCGGTTGCTTTGTGTGGAGGCACAGCAGTCATAATCGCAGCAGTTGATGAAAGCAATGCAATTTCAACGCTGATGCCCATAACAATCATAAGACCCCAAGTTTGCAAATGTTGTGTATCAAAATTAGTAAGCGCAAAACCCCATAGACTAAAGGCACACATCATCATCCCTAAAGTGGCGACTGGGCGAAGTCCATAACGATTCATTAAAAAACTGGTAAACGGCCCACCCAAGCTGATCGCAATCATAAAAGGTAAAATAAATAAGCCTGCTTGCAACGGCGTATAACCATAAACAAACTGTAGTTCTTGCGACAACAAAAGCTCGAATCCGACGAGCGCGATCATCGCCACAATCGCCATGACCATGCTGGTGGAAATCACAGGATGCTTAAACAAACTAAAATCAATCATTGGACTTGATGATTTTAACTGCTGTTTAACAAAGAGGATCAAAGCACCAAGTCCAACCGTAAACAATAAGATAATGAAATAATTCAATTCATGCATCGCTGTTTTAGCAGCATAAATGATCATTAAAATTGCACTGACTAAAATAAGTGCCTGTAACAGGTTTAAAGGCTGCTTAGATTCAACTTTTTGTTTTGGTACGATCCAAACCGTTAAAATGAGTACGAGGATAATGATGGGCACATTTATTAAAAACACAGCGCCCCAATCAAAATGCTCTAAAATAAAACCACCGAGTAGCGGACCAAAAGCGGCTCCACCGCCACCAACTGTTCCCCAAATCCCTAGCGCATAATTGCGTTGTTTTTCATCTAGAAAACTGTTGCGGACACCTGATAATGTGGCAGGAAGAATCATGGCAGCGCCTAGCCCAAGTAAAGCGCGAGCCAAAATTAGCATATCAGCCGATTGAGCCAATGCCGCCATTAAAGATGCCAGACCAAAGATCGTCGCCCCTATGATCATTAGGCGTTTAAAACCAATACGATCCCCCAACGCTCCCATGGGCAGAATAAAACCTGCCATGATCAAGGAATAAATATCCATGACCCAGAGCATTTGGTTATTACTGAGTGCCAAAGTTGCGCTTAAGGTCGGAATTGCGACATGCAAAATGGTGGCATCAATCGAGACTGGCAAATAAATTAAAACGATGATTGCAAGAATCATCCACTTGCGGTACATAAAACACCCAATTTAAAGTTGGACACTTGTTCAAATTAAAATCATTATACTCAAACTTGAACAAACGTCCAACTTTTATTAAACTTGAATTCGATGATGATAAGTATTGAAAGCCGAGCGAATGAACTATTTAAATCGTGAACAACGTCGTGACATGATTTTAGCTGCTGCTAAAACTTTGGCATTAAAAGAAGGTTTAAATGCATTGACCGTTCGGGCGATCGCAACGCAAGCACAGGTTTCTACTGGTCAAGTTCATCATCATTTTGAGTCTGCCTCACACTTAAAAGCGCAAGTTTTTATTGAATTGATGGATCAATTGAATGAACTTGAAGCTCAGGTACTTACAGATTCATGGCTTCAACGTATTTCTTTACTATTGGGTTGCGAAAATATCGAGCAAACTCAGCCTTATTTACGACTTTGGAATGAAGCTGAAATTTTGATAGAACAAGATATCGAAATAAAAAAAGCCTATAACCTCACCATGCAACGATGGCACAATGTATTGGTGCAGTTGATTCAAGATGGGATACAACAAAAGCAGTTTAAAAGGCTTGAAACGACAACCGCTCAAGATGTGGCATGGCGACTTATTGCTTTTGTATGTGGTTTAGAAGGAATTTATCAACTTGGTCTACAAGGTTTAGATGAGCCATCGTTTCAACGTCATGTGGAAATCATGATTAAAATGGAATTAATGAATTCAATCTAACTTTATATTTGCAAATGATTATTATTTATATATGATAATTAAGTTCTTTAAACATATATAAATTTACTATGTTTGCTACTCCAAGTCTTAGTTCTCCTAGACTCAATATAGAAACTTTTAAGTTACAGGATTATCCTGATATTTATCCATGCATTACGTCAAGTTTGACTCAATTTATGTCTTGGGAGCCAGCAAAATCTTTTGCGGAATTTGAGTCGATTGGTAAAAGCTGGATACATGCTCAAACTCAAGGCACAGATCAATATTTCGTGCTAAAAGATAAAAGCTCTCAAAAGTTTATTGGCTTAATTGGCATTCACCATATCCATACTCAAACGCCTGAATTTGGTTTATGGATACGTGAAGAACAACACGCCAAGGGCTATGCCAAAGAAGCTTTGAAGTCGATTTATGATTGGGCGGTTTTAAACTTTGAAGCTGATTATTTTGTTTATCCCGTCGCAGAACAAAATTTTGCTAGCCGAAAACTGGTAGAAGGTTTAGGTGGAATCATCAGCCACGTCAGACAGCAACCTAAATATCTTCAGGTTACTTATCACATTCCTGCAAAGCTGAAAATTTAAATTAGAACCAGCCTTTATGCCCTTTCAATATTTTATCTGCACAACGCAAGGTTTCTTGAGTCAATCCCCATAAACGATAATCCCCCGTGATCGAACCAATTTTAAAATTATGAGTATAAGCAAAGCTTAAATTTCGATCTGGATCGCACCATGCTCCCGAACCATTATAACCAATATGTCCAAAGCCATTCTTGGCACGTTTGCCCATCGTTAAAACGCGATGATAACCGAGTCGCCAGTTCATCGGAATCGGCATGACTCTATCTCTTGCATAACTTTGAATCGTACTGAGTTGCTGAAAAACCTCTGGCTGAATGAGGGTGTGACCTTCCCATCGACCACCATTGGCAAGCATTGCGTAGATCTTACTTAGGCTATTCGCTGTAAAAGCACCATTCGCAGCCGGTATAATCGCTTGCAGTCCCTCATCACTAAAGAAACTAAAATTTTTCATTCCTTTTGGGATCATCGCATCCTGAAAATCCTGTGGATTTTGTCCTGTCCATGTGACTAATTTATCGGCAAGAGATGGTTTATGTGCTTTTACTTTCTTTGTTTTAGCGTCTTGAGAGTTTTGCTCGATTGATCTTTTTTGTGGAATTAATCTAGCAACACGATCCAGCTCTGAACTCGGCACACCAAAAAATGCACCGTCTAATTGCAAAGGTTTGACCAAATAAGTTTGCATTAAATCGGATAAACCGCGTCCAGTCGCTTTTTCAAGTGCTCCTCCTACTAACCAGCCAAATGTTAATGCTTGATAAGCATTGCTTTGATTAACAGCAAAACGTGGCGTCGCTTGTTCAAACACCTGTAACATATGTGACCAATTCAGCATTTCACGTGCATCCTCAATCAAATTGCGAATGTCGTACAAACCGCTTTGATGACTCAATATATGTCTGAGTGTGATCTTCTCCTTATTGTTCTGCCCAAACGCTGGCCAATAATGTGCAATTGGAATGTCATATTCTATAAAGCCCTCACTGACTAAAATATGTGCCAAAGTTGCTAATACACCTTTTCCAGTTGAGTAACAAACAGAAAGCGTCTCATCATTCCATTGTTCAGTCTGAGATTTTTTACCTGTATAAATATCAACCACTTTTTGCCCGCGAAAATAAACGGCTAAAGCTGCTCCGCCTTGTTCAGTCCGCGCATCCTGCAAACGGCTAAATTGTTCTGCCAAATCGTGAAAACGCTGATCAATCAAACCGTGATAATTTTGCTTATCTGCAAATAAAATTTCTGTTAAAGCGCTCATTCTTGTTCCCTCATTTTTTTCTAGTTTTATATAAAAAGCCCGAATTGATCGGGCTTTTAAAATTTACAAAGCGTTGACCGTCCCTGAAACATGCGGTTTTTTAGACTTTTCATTGCGAATTAAAAAATCAGTTTCCTTTGGCTGCTCTGCTGTCAAAAACTCAACTTTTGATGGCAAATACATTGGAAGTTTAAACCATACATCTGCTTCATAAGCGTCTGGTAAGTTGATATTGGCCAAAGCCTTAGCTTTACTCCACATTCCATGCGCAATCGCCTGTTTAAAACCAAAGGCTTTTGCCGTCACCGCATGAATATGGATGAGGTTAAAGTCGCCTGAAACTTTGGCATAACGACGACCTGTATTTTCTGCAATATTCCATACTTGTTGAAGTTGATACTCTGGTATTCTGCTTTCTTTTGCTTTTTCAGTAGTCTTTTTCTCTGTCTTTTGACGAGACAAGTAAGTGGTTAAACCTTGCATCACCACTTCATTGCCCACTTTTGCAGTCGTAATGAAATCAAACTGAACGCCTTTATCATGCGGCTTTAACTCGCCAAATTTACAAGATAATGTTAAACGTTCATCTACTCCAATTTTACGTGTTTGTTTGACTTGATTACGAATATGAACCAAACCTAACACTGCAAATGGAAAAGCTTCTGTGGTCATCATATGCATCTGTAAACTCTGCGAAAGCACCGCTAAATAAATCGCAGGAATAAAACCATCATTTTTAAAGCCACAAACTTCATTATAAGCTTGCAAATGTTTTTGATCGACTTGAAATGAATCCACCACATATTCAACCTGTGGCAAAACTTTTGGACCCGTTGGCTTTTTAAATACCAGACCCTGAATGACTTTTGGATAAGCCAGATACGGTTTAGGAAGTTGGCTAAAATGGCGTGTATTCATGGTTGACCTTATTCAATTTTTATAGATTTACAATGAGGATACCCTCTCCTTAAACTGATAAAGAGAGGGCGAATATTATTCTATTTTCAAAGCGACCACATAAAAACTAGCAAATTATGCGCCGAGTAAGCTTTGCCCACAAACACGCACAACATTACCGTTTAGACCAGTTGATGCAGTTGATGCGTACCATGCGATTGTTTCCGCAACATCAACAGGTAAACCACCTTGATTCATCGAGTTCATACGACGACCAGCTTCACGAATCGCAAATGGAATCGCAGCGGTCATCTGGGTTTCAATAAAGCCTGGCGCAACAGCATTGATAGTAATACCATTTTTCAACGTTGGCGCAGTAAATTTCACCAGACCAATTACGCCTGCTTTAGATGCAGCATAGTTGGTTTGTCCCAAGTTCCCTGCAATACCACTGATTGAAGAAACGCAAACAATTCGACCATTTTCATTCAAGCCATCATTAGCCAATAGATAGTCATTGATACGTTCAGCCGCTGACAAGTTAATGTTAATTACCAGATCCCAAAGCTCAGGCTTCATATTAGCCAAAGTTTTATCACGTGTAATACCAGCGTTATGTACAATAATATCCAAACCGCCCTGCTTTGCAGCAGCCGCTTTAATTTTCTCACCTGCATCAGCCGCAGTAATATCCAGACCTAAAGCCGAGCCACCAATTTCCGCTGCTACGCGATCAAGATCTGCTTGCTGCTGTGGTACATCCAGACAAATAACGTGTGCGCCATCGCGTGCCAATATATGTGCAATTGCTTCACCAATACCACGACTTGCACCAGTGACCAATACAGTTTTACCTGCCAATGGCTGATTCCAGTCTACTTTTACCACATCTGCTTTAGATACACGGATCACTTGACCAGAAACATACGCTGAACGTGGAGAAAGCAAGAAACGTAAAGTTGATTCGATATTATCCGCCGCGCCTTCATCCACATAAACGACTTGTGCAGTAATACCTTTTTTGAATTCTTTACCAACAGATTTTACAAAACCTTCAAGCGCACGTTGAGCAATTGCTTGTTTTACAGTTTTTGCTGATTCTGGTGTGGTGCCAATCACAATCACGCGACCAGAGCTTTGAATTTGACGTGCCACTGGATTAAAGAATTTATACAGTTCATTCAACTGTTCAGAGTTTTGAATGCCAGACGCATCAAAAACCACTGCTTTAAATTTAGACTCTTTGTCACCTGAATTAAAAGCACGTAAATTTAAACCAACTTTTGCGGCAGTTTGTTGTAACTCTGCATTATTGCCTGCATAGCTGTCCGCATGGATATTACTCAAAACCTGTGCAATTGCGCCAGATAAAGAACTTGAAGGCGCAGCACCAAGCAATACAGCACCATTGATCACAGGTTCTGCACTTTCAAAACGATCTAGCACCACAGGTGATGGTAAACCTAAATTTTTTACTACAAATTTACCAAGTGGTGATTGGGTAAATGCCTGGTATTGATCAGTCATGGTTATTATCTCTCATGCAAAAAATGTATGTATAAACTCAGCCAGATAATTGCTGTTTATATCCTTTGTTGGAAACTTGTGAACATATAGGTTCATGGATTTGAATAAAATAATACTTGAGTTAATCTTGATATGTCTTGACCTGAATGCAGTCTAGAATGTCATTCTAGTCAATACAGGTCTATTTTAATTATGTTAATGTACACCGCAAGAATATCATAAACATGCTTGGAAAAGCCTTATGAGCAAAACAACTCAAGACAATCCACAAGAGCAAACAGCACCGACTAATACTGCTTCGGATACTGTGTCAAATACATCAAAGCGCACTCCACGCGCAACTAAAAGTACAGCTTCAGGTACAGCGAAAGCAACCTCTGCAACTGCAACCAAAACACCACGTACACGTTCAAGCACTGCGCGTACAAAAACGACTGCTGCAACCAGTAAAACGCCAGCTAGTACAAAAGCATCAACTTCAACTAAAGCGCAACCTTCTGTTCAACAGGATCAAAACATGAGTCAAAACGCAATTCGCCGTGTCGCCATTATTGGTGGTAACCGTATTCCATTTGCCCGTTCTAATGGCGCGTATTTTAAAGCATCTAACATGGACATGTTAACTGCTGCATTAAATGGTCTGGTTGAACGTTACAACCTTCAAGGTCAACGCCTTGGTGAAGTCGTTGCGGGTGCGGTACTAAAACATAGCCGTGATTTTAATATGACCCGTGAGTGCGTACTGAACACTGCCCTTGCTCCAGAAACACCTGCTTACGATATCCAGCAAGCATGTGGTACAGGTTTACAAGCTGCTTTTGCCGTTGCCAATAAAATTGCACTGGGGCAAATCGATGTTGCAATTGCTGGCGGTGTAGATACAACTTCGGATGCGCCTATCGCATTTGGTGACGGTCTACGTAAAGCCTTGCTTGAATTGAATATCGCAAAAACAGGTAAAGATCGTTTAAAGGCTTTAACTAAAATTAATTTGAAAGAATTGATGGATGCACCAAAAAATGGTGAACCACGCACTGGTCTTTCAATGGGGGATCATGCTGCAATTACCGCACTTGAATGGAATATTGGACGTGAAGAACAGGATGAACTTGCTGCATCTTCTCATCACAAAATGGCAAAAGCCTATGAAGAAGGTTTCTTTGACGACTTAATTACCCCGTTTATGGGTCTTGAGCGCGACAATAACTTACGTCCAGACTCATCAGTCGAAAAACTTGCCAAACTTAAGCCTGTTTTTGGTAAAGGTGAAAATGCGACCATGACAGCGGGTAACTCTACTCCACTGACTGATGGTGCATCTGTTGTTCTTTTAGCTTCTGAAGAATGGGCGAAAGCAAACGGACATGAAGTATTGGCTTACTTAAGCTTCTCTGAAACAGCAGCAGTTGACTTCGTGAATAAAAAAGAAGGCTTATTAATGGCGCCTGCTTATGCAGTTCCACGTATGCTTGAACGTGCTGGTTTAAAACTACAAGATTTCGATTATTACGAAATTCATGAAGCATTTGCATCACAAGTGCTTTCTACACTTAAAGCGTGGGAAGATCCTAAATTCTGTAAAGAGCGTTTAGGTTTAGATGCTCCTTTAGGTGCGATTGATCGTTCTAAATTGAACATTCATGGCTCTTCTTTAGCTGCGGGTCATCCATTTGCTGCCACAGGTGGTCGTATCCTTGCGACTGCGGCTAAAATTCTCAACCAAAAAGGTTCAGGTCGTATTTTAGTCTCGATCTGTGCCGCTGGTGGTCAAGGTGTGGTTGCCATTGTAGAAAAATAAGTTTTCCTTATTTTCTACCAATGCTTTGAAAAAAATCAGCATCTTATTTGGATGCTGATTTTTTTATAACTACTTAAAACTCTAATCAAGTTCAAGAATGACGTTTGAGGAACTGCATCGACTGATCAAAAACTTCATGACTGGCTTTAAACCGCATATTAAAGTTAAAATCATGATTAATATTTTCGGCATAATCTTTGGTGTATATTTTCGAACTCACATCAACACCCAAATTTTTAAGCTTTTTAACCAATGGTTTAGTCTGAGTTTGAGTCAAAATATCCTGATCTGTTGCACTAAAATACACGGGTGGAAATTGCGGTGTGACCCACGGATAAGCGGACATCAAGTCTAATTGTTGATCTGTAGGATGAGGATAGCCACTGTATTGGGCAATGACGCTTTGTGCCCCCCAAGAAACGATTTTTCCAGCTTTTGCACTTGCGTGGTATAAGGTTTTCAAATCATAAACGCCACTATGTAAAACGAGTCCCTTCACACTTTGAGCAGAAATAGATGCTTTCAAATTCAGCTGCTCTGCCATTTTAGGCGCATTTAATGCGGCAACATAACTACTCGTAATATTTGCACCTGCGGAATCACCACTAAAAAATACACGAGATAAGTCGATTGGTAATTGATTTTGGTGTTGAACAACATACTCAACTGCCTGATTTAACTCTAATACCTGTTGAGGATAAGCGGCTTGTGGAACTAAAGTATATTCAACATTGACTACCAGAAAACCTTGATCCGCAATCATTTTCGCATAAGGCAACATACTCTCTTTATTACCGGCAACCCAACCACCACCATGAACCAGAAAGACCACAGGAGTCTTTTTATCGACCAGCACTTCAGGATAAATAATATCCAATCTTTGACTCGACTGATCGCCATAATTCAGATCAGTTTTAACAATAAGCTGTTGAGCAATATTTTCTTTGGCGTATTGTTCAAGATATTGAACATTCTCTCGAGTTTGCTGATTATCCATTAATTTTGCGACCAGCGTGGTGGGTAAATTTTGACAGCCTGATGAGAAGATCAATAAACCTAAAGCAAAGCAAATCTTCATTTTTTTCAATTGGAACATCTGAACATAATCCATAATTTGATGATGTGCATTTTAGCCTTTTAAATATGTGACCTATGCATACCAGAAAGTAAGTTGAGCTATGAAATTTTATGCGCGATTAATCATTCAAATGTAAAAAAGCTTTGTTATTTTGCTAAACTAAAAAGCATGCCCATCATTGTATTGATCAGCATGCCAGTATCAATAAAGTTTTAAACCTCGACGCTAAAATTAAAAACGATAACCTACCCCCAAATAAGTAATGATAGGGTCGATATCCATTTTGGTCGTGGCATGAATTAGTTGTTTGTTTGTATTTCTATCAAACACATTAATCGTGGCTTTATTATTGAGTTTTGCATA
This sequence comes from Acinetobacter sp. FDAARGOS_515, assembly GCF_003938865.1. Classification (NCBI taxonomy): domain Bacteria; kingdom Pseudomonadati; phylum Pseudomonadota; class Gammaproteobacteria; order Moraxellales; family Moraxellaceae; genus Acinetobacter; species Acinetobacter sp. FDAARGOS_515. The sequence goes on from NZ_RKIX01000003.1 coordinate 2,983,665, forward strand.
AGACACTGAAGCCACTGTATACCAATTTGGCGTGATATCATAAGTAAATCCAGCAGTTACAATCGGTGCAATCGCATCATCTGCGTCAACATCCACCACTGGATTTGCACTGGATTTTTTACCGTCTAATGCAGCACCTGCCTGCCCATCATGAATATTTTGAATCATGTGACCTGCGGCTTCCAAGTCAGAGCGTATACCAGAGTTTAGTTTAATATCACTAAAATGAGCATACATTACTCCCGCGCCGACATAGGGTCTAAACTTATTTATGCCCGCTCTACCCCACTGATATTGGGCTTCCAGTGCAGGTGTCCAAGCACGTACGGTTGCGGCTTTGCCGTAAGCATCTAAATTGGTAATAGGAATGTCTTTTTTTAGTCCAAGATTATCCCCAATAACACTGCCAGCCAAACCACCGGGCGCAGCAGAACCTGTCAATGGTGCTTTAATAAACCCTTTACCGTTAATATCAACTTTAGGAGGAATACCTCCAATAAATTGCAATGAAACATTTTCATTTAAATAATAGTTAAAAGTTAGACCAAGAGTATCTACATCATCCGCTTCTAATCCGCTTCCTTCATTTTGCCAATGATCAATGCCATTAATTGTAGCTACTCCAGACGTAACTGGGGTGACATTGCCTTCAGAATCAACAAATCCCAGTAGCTCCCCAACACTTTGCCCACCGCCTTCAGGTTTTTTAAAGACTAAATCCAAAATATCTTTAGCGTTTTCACCTGTAGATGGAAGAGTAGCGTCTGGATCAACAGCACTCATAAATGCAGGGATTGAGATTTGACCAACATTGGCTTTAGTGCCACTTGGAACAGAGGTCGAGATATCAAACGGATTTGCTTTTCCCTGTGGCATTACATGTAACCACCCTGCTGACACTGAGAACCTTTTAAAATCAGCTGCATGTACCGCAGAAATGCATGTTACACCAATCAAACTGCAATACATTGTTTTGTAAAATATTTTACTTTTTATATTATATTCCCTTTATATTTAGCTCATCATCAATGACAAAACTCAATTTATCGTACAAAAATATTGAGTAAAAATAAGACAAAACCGATAAATGGCATTAAATTAAAAATCATATATTTCAATATGATAAAATTTAAATATTTATAAAAAACTAATAAATTCAATTAGTAGCGAAATGAAAAATTTAATTGTCAATTATGTTAATTTTCATAAAAAAAGTCACCAATTTTAAAAATCAGTGACTTAAATTGTTAGTTTTGAGGCGCATAACCCAGACGCATTTCTAAATGGTCATAACACCACTGGAATATAAAAGTATAAATCAAAATACACATGGTCAAGCCAAAGTCTAAAACGATCGCCTGCCAGATACTCATATTCATGGCGTAGGCCACCATTGGAATCGTTGCAAGCATCAAGCCGCCTTCAAAACCAATGGCATGAAGAATACGAACTTTAATGGTTCGTTTAAGTTGATGCTTATGTTCAAATTTTTCAAAAAAATGGTTAAAAATCATATTCCAGACTACAGAAGTCACCGCCATGGCAATACCTAGCGAGCCTGTGACTTCCATCGGAACATCGAAAATAAAACTCAATGCGATTGCTATGATGACCAATAGAATCACTTCATAGCTCAAGGCATGAATAATTCGTCTTTTGGAAATCAACATTTTAAAACACTCTTTTTGTTTACAGTATGCTTATTTTATTTTTATAATTTTGATAAATCCAATCAGGTTCTTTCAATAATTTTGATAGATGAATATTAATCAGGAACAACTCACCATCTTTAAGACCGTGATGGAAACAGGTTCATTTTCTGCTGCCGCCAGAAAATTAAACAAAGTTCCTTCTGCTGTCAGCATGTCTATTGCTAATTTGGAAATAGATCTTAATTTAAATTTGTTTGAACGACTTGGCCGTGAACCTGTTGCCACTTCGGAAGCGCATGTGCTTTATGAAAAGACCAACCAGCTTTTGATTGAAATGAATCAATGGAAACAACAGGCATATGCACTCAGTACAGGACTTGAATCAGTCTTGAATATTGTGATTGCGTCTGAACTATTGGATACCAATTGGACAGATTATGTCAGCTTAGTTTCCAAACAATTTCCAGATTTACAAATTAATATTACCTCTGCACCTCAAGAAGATGCTTTAGCCATGTTGCTCGATCAGCGCGCGCAACTGGCATGGATGTTTGAACGTGAGCATCTGGATTATCGTGAACAATTCGTTGAAATCAAAAAAGAATCACTGATTCCTGTTGTCTCCAAAACACATCCTTTGGCTAACATGCAGCACATTCAATTTGAAGATCTGTTAAATCAGCGTCAAATCGTAGTGGCAAGTCGGGATAATACGATTAAACCTGAATTATTGTTTTCTAAAAATTATTGGCGTACAGATAATCACCATTCGGCTTATATGCTGATTGTCAGAAATTTAGGCTGGGGAGTTTTACCCTCAGAAATGTTTCAAGAAAACCCTAGACTAAAACAACAATTGAAAGTTTTAGATCTTCTGGATTTTACGCCCAAATTTGAATATTACATCGATCTAGTCTGGAGTCGAGAAAGTAAGCTAGGGTCTGCTGCGCGATATTTAATCGAGCATATTCGACGTGACAGAAAATAATCAATCGACAAGTTTTAACGTGGATTTACAATAGAATATGCTATAACTAAAGAGATAAATATTTTAAACCAAGAATGTTGATTGCAATGACACAAACAGCTTTAGACCAATTAAAACAGGTTACAACCGTTGTCGCCGATAGTAGTGACCTCGAAGCGATTCGCCAGTTTCGTCCTCTGGATGCCACAACCAATCCCTCATTAATCACTGCGGCAGCTAGCCAGCCTGAAAATCGTGAACTCATTGAAGCTGCTTACACGCAAGCACGTGAAGAAGGTTATCAGGCAGATCAATTGATTGAACGTACCATTGATATTTTGACCGTCAAATTTGGCGTTGAAATTTTAAAGTTGATTGAAGGTCGTGTTTCGACTGAAGTGGATGCGTCGTTATCTTATGATACAGAGGCGACCCTGCAAAAAGCGCGTGAATTGTCCAAACTTTATCAAGATTATGGCATCGATCCATCTAGAGTGTTAATTAAAATTGCATCGACATGGGAAGGTATTCAAGCAGCCAAAGTACTTGAAGCTGAAGGCATTGCTTGTAACTTAACCTTATTGTTTGGCTTGCATCAAGCTCAAGCCTGTGCAGATGCGCATATCACTCTCATTTCTCCATTTGTTGGACGTATTCTGGATTGGTATAAAAAGGCTGAAAATATTGATCACTATCCAATCGAAAAAGATCCGGGCGTGATATCAGTCAAAAAAATCTATCATTATTATAAGCAACACGATATCCAGACTCAGGTGATGGGTGCAAGTTTCCGTAGTGTCGATCAGGTTTTAGGTCTAGCGGGTTGTGACCTACTGACGATTTCTCCAGCATTGTTGACTGAATTAAATCAAGACCACCGTCAGGTTGAAACTGTTTTAAGCTCTGAATCAGCATCCGATGCCGAGAAAATCAATCGAGATACGCAAACACGTGAAAGTTTCAAAATTGAACTCGAACATGATTTAATGGCTTTTCAGTTATTACAAAGTGGCATTGATGGCTTTATCAAAGCGCGCGATCAGCTCAATACCTTACTACGTCAGTCATTTGGAATTGATGCCGAAATTCAACCCTAATATTTGATAATTCACATATTAAAACCGATTTTTGTTATAGTACAAAAATCGGTTTTTTATGAGTAAATCTTCGTGTTCGGGATTATAGATCTAGCAACTTACATCGTTGGTACCTTGTTAATTGTATTTTTACCCGGACCAAATTCTATTTACGTCATGTCGATTGCTTCGCGCTATGGTATTAAAACTGGTTATCGTGGCGCATTTGGTATTTTCACGGGCGATGCGATTTTAATTTTGTGTACGGTACTTGGCGCCGCGTCTCTTATGCATGCTTTTCCATGGATTTTTACTACACTCAAAATTGTGGGTGCACTCTATCTGTCTTATCTAGGGTTTAAGCTACTGCAAGCAAGTTATCAACGCTGGAAAAATAAGTCTGTGGAAGAGATTCAAATGGCAGACTTACCGCAACTTGATCAGATTCATCCTTATCGCACTGCACTCGGCATTAGTTTACTTAACCCTAAAGCAATTTTATTTTTCTTGTCTTTTTTTGTGCAATTTGTCGATCCTACTTATCCTTATCCCGCGCTAAGTTTTCTGATTTTATCCATCATTTTACAATGCGTAAGTCTAAGTTATTTAACCATTCTGATTTTTTCCGGAGTGAAATTATCAGCTTTTTTTAAATCTCAAGATAAAATCGCTGCGGTCAGTATTTTTATGGTCGGTATTTTATTCTTTGGCTTTGGTTTAAAACTTGCGACTTCAACTTTGTAAGATTTTACCTTTTGTTTAAATCCCTACCTCTTTAGAATACAACCCATGCTTTTCTTTCGCTGAATTTTGAAAAGCATTTTCTTAAACACCTTATGACCTAAAGCTGAATCATGCAAAAATTTATCCGTGATTTTTCACTTCCTGCCGCTTTTGCTGGATTTGTTACTTTTCTGATTGGGATCAATGTATCTGCTGTGTTGGTTATTCAAGCCGCACAAATACTGGGTGCAACGACCGAACAAATAACCTCATGGTTTTGGGCATTAGGGATTGGGATTGGTTTATCTGGTCTAATTTTGTCATGGAAATTTAAATATCCTGTAGCAACATCATGGTCGACAGCAGGTCTAGCCTTAATTATTGCAACAGGCAGTGGCTATAATTTACATGAAGCGATTGGTGCATTTTTGGTATGTGGCTTAATCACAGCACTGCTTGGTTTTTTTGGTTTTTTTGAAAAAGTCCTCGCTTATATTCCACAAAGTTTGACCAGTTCAATGCTGGCTGGCGTTTTACTTAAATTTGGAATTGCTATTTTTGCCAATATGCAGGATCACTGGCAGTTTATTCTAAGTTTACTTGCCGTCTACATCGTTTCTAAACGTGTTTGGCCACGCTACTGTATTGTCATTACGGTCGTGATTGGCATTATCATCTGCCCATTTTTTATGGAGTTTCATCCTCCTGTTCTACATTGGACTTTGGCAAAACCGGTGTGGATTACACCTGAATTTACGTGGTCTGCAATTTTAGGATTAGCACTGCCCCTTTTTGTCATCAATATGGCATCACAATATTTACCGGGTATTGCCATGATTAAAAGTTATGGTTATCGCCCTCATGTCAATCAACTGATTGGCTGGACGGGTGCAACGCAAACCTTGCTTGCCCCTTTTGGCTGTTATACCGTTAATATTGCCGCGATTAGTGCCGCTGTAAGTCTGGATGATCAAGTGCATCCTGACCCAGCCAAACGTTATATTGCTGGGATTAGTTGTGGATTTTTCTATATTTTAATGGGTTTGTTTGCTGCGACACTTACCAGTTTGCTGATGTCATTTCCGTCATTATTCATTATGGCGCTGGCGGGTATTGCTTTATTTGGTACCATTAGCCACAATATCGCCATTGCCTTTCATGAACCGAATGATCGCGAAGCAGCGCTACTCACTTTTTTATGTAGCGCTTCTGGGGTTCAGTTTTTTGGAATTGGCTCTGCTTTTTGGGGATTAATTGTCGGAATTGTTGTTTCGCTTATATTCAAAGTAAAATTTAAAAAGACATAAACAACAAACTGCTTTTTTAAATTTCATTGAAACTAAAAATACGATGTTTAAGCCATCGTATTTTTATCCCAATAGGCCTGTTGAACTTGTGGCATTTGATTGAGTTGTTTAATCATTTCATTCATTTCAACAGGGTCTATGGACGTTGCAATTAAGGTTGCCTCGATTTCCACATCTTCTTCACCAAAAGGTTCAACATCCAGATCCATCAAGGGATAATTCAAACTTTGCAACATTTCGGTGAGTTTATACATCACCATTTTTCGATGATCCTTATGGGCAATCAGATAGATCACATGGGTCACTTCTGATTCAGCATCCAATGGTTGCCGATCCATCATATTGACGAGAGGTCGTAATAAAGTATTCGCAGCGATAATAAATGCTGTCGCCAATATAGCCTCCATAATCAGATCTGAACCCGCCGCAGCCCCAACAGCAGCAGAACACCAAAGTGTCGCTGCTGTGTTTAGACCATGAATATTGCCTTCCTGACGCATAATCACACCTGCACCCAGAAAACCAATCCCCGAAACCACATACGCAATTACGCGTACGGCACCATCTGCCCCTGAAAGATTATTGGCGATATCAACAAAAATTGCAGCACCTAAAGCCACCAGAACATTGGTTCTCAAACCTGCTGTTCTTTGTCGATACTGTCGTTCAAAACCAATCAATCCACCCAATAAAAAAGCAGTGGTCAGACTGATCAAAGTATTAGCCATATTAGATAAACTGGTATTGTGTAAAAATTGCAAAACCATACTGCACCTGTTATTGCCAGCCATAACGACGAATATAAATACCTTTTATCCATTGAGTCACACACATATAAGCCAATAAAATACAAGGTAAATACAGAAAATACGTCAATGGTAAAGCTTCTAGTTTAAAGTAATGTGCCAAAGGTCCCATTGGTAAAAATATTCCAATTGCACTAATGATAATGGTCATGACTACCAACGGTGTTGCAGCACAGCTTTGAATAAACGGAATTTTTTTAGTTCGAATCATATGAACGATTAAAGTTTGAGTCAGTAGCCCCACAACGAACCAGCCAGACTGAAACAAGCTTTGCTGGGCTGGTGTATTCGCATCAAATACGAACCACATCATGCCAAAAGTCAAAATATCAAAAATAGAACTGATTGGCCCGAAGACCACCATAAAACGCCCAACTTCTGATGGCTGCCAGCGTTGAGGTTTTTCAAGCTGCTCTTCATCTACATGATCAAACGGAATGGCAATTTGTGAGACATCATAAAGTAAGTTCTGTACAAGCAAATGAATTGGCAGCATAGGCAAAAATGGAATAAATGCACTAGCTACTAATACCGAAAAAACATTACCAAAATTTGAACTGGCCGTCATTTTGATATATTTGAGCATATTGGCAAAGGTTCGACGACCTTCAATGACACCATTTTCAAGTACCATCAGGCTTTTTTCGAGAAGAATTAAATCTGCTGACTCTTTGGCTATATCAACAGCCGAATCTACAGAAATACCAATATCCGCCGCACGAATCGCTGCCGCATCGTTAATCCCATCACCGAGAAAACCGACCACATGACCATTTGCCTTAAGTTGCTCAACGATTCGTTCTTTATGAATTGGACTTAATTTGGCAAAGATAGTGTATTCTTCTACGACAAGTTTTAAATCTTCGTCAGATAATGTCTCAACCATTCCACCCAATAAAACCTTTTCATGAGGAATACCAATTTCTTGACATATTTTTTGGGTCACAAATTCATTATCCCCAGTCAGTACTTTTACACTAACGCCATGCGCATGTAATTGTTGTATGGCAGGTCGAGCAGATTCTTTAGGTGGATCCAGAAAAGTGATATAACCAGCCAGAATCAGGTCGCTCTCGTCTTTGACTGAAAAGTTTTCACAGATACCATCAAAGTCACGATAAGCCACAGCCACAACGCGTAGACCTTCACGATTATAATGCTGCGTAATTTCTTCAATCTCTTTACGAAGTTGGGCAGTTAACTCTTTGATCTCCCCTTTAATTTCAATATGAGTACAGACTTTGATCATTTCCTCGACAGCACCTTTGGTCACCATACGAATCTGGGATTGAGGAGTACGTACGATTACTGACATACGGCGGCGTTCAAAATCAAATGGAACTTCATCAAGCTTTTTAAAACGTAGCTTTTCAAACTTCATATCTTGATCAACAGCTTCAAGTACAGCTACATCCAACAAGTTCTTGAGTCCCGTTTGATAATAGCTATTTAAAAAAGCCAGCATCAGCACTGTATGTGATTTTTTTCCTAATACGTCGACGTGATGTGATAGAAAAATTTTATCTTGTGTCAGCGTTCCTGTTTTATCGGTACATAGCACATCCATCGCACCAAAATTTTGAATGGCGTCCAGACGTTTCACTATTACTTTTTTTCTGGATAAAAATACCGCACCTTTCGCAAGTGTTGAAGTCACAATCATCGGGAGCATTTCTGGTGTTAAACCCACCGCAACGGACAGGGCAAATAATACTGCCTCACCCCAATCTCCTTTGGTGAACCCATTAATGAATAAAACAATAGGTGCCATAATCAACATAAACCGAATCAGTAACCAACTGATTTTATTCACACCTAGCTGAAATGAAGTCACGCTGCGATCTGTTGCAGTGACCCGATGTGCCAATGCACCAAAATAAGTTTGAATACCTGTATTAAGCACGACAGCTTTTGCCGTACCTGAGACCACATTGGTTCCCATAAAGACTAAATTATCAAGTTCTAATGGGCTATTTACATCCATACTATGTTGTAATGCATATTTTTCTACAGGCATAGATTCTCCAGTCATGGCTGCCTGTGAGACAAATAAATCTTTTGCCGAAAGAATTCGACAGTCGGCAGGAATCATATCTCCCGCAGAAAGCAAAATAATGTCGCCTGGAACCAGATATTGGATGGGTATTTCAAATTGAATCTCTTTAAGCTGTTTTACTTTCGCTCCATAACGCTGTTGTAGCAAACTCAAATCTGAATAATTAATCTCACGACGCAACACCATAGCCGTATTCGTGACCATGGCTTTGAGCGATTCTGCGGCTTTGTTTGACTTAGACTCTTGCCAATATCGCAAAAATGTTGAAAGCAATACCATGATGCTAATAATGACTGACCCAGTCAGATCATCTGTGAGGAATGCGACAACAGCCAAAAGACTCAGTAATACATTAAAAGGATTACGATAGCAGTACCACAGATGTTGCCACCACGTTAACGGTTTTTCCTGTGCAACCTCATTAAGTCCAACTTTAAGCTGCTGCTCTTGTGCTTCAACTTCAGTTAAACCCTCTTCATGCGAAGATAAAGTATTTAAGAGTGCTTCACTTTCAAGTGTTGAATAATGTCTTAATTGCACTGCTAGAGTTTGCCCAATTTCTTTGGCATAACTAGATTGATGCAATTCTTTAAAAGAACTATTTCGAATAAAGAAACGTTTTAAATGAAAAGTTTCCAGAAAGCGTGTAAATAGACGTTGCCATAGATCATATTTCATGTAGAGATCTCCTTTTTTCAGGCATACGAAGCCGCACTTTATTTAGATGAATAAAGTGGATTTGCAATAAATGATTTAGAAAATAAGTGCTTTGGTTCTAAATAATCAGATTAGGGTGTAAAACTTAAGCCAAAGCCAAACCATCGCTCTCGAAAAGTATTCAAGCGCTGTCCAATGGAAGCTTCAAAAGTCAAAATATTAGGAAGGATAGAATAATGAATAGCGCTTTGTAACAAAGGTGCATGTTGATCTTGGTTATAAGTTTCAACACTTACACTTGTTTTTGGCGTTAAAGCAAGGTTAGATGCCAAACTCCAACGCAATAGATTCAAGTTTCGTGGTGAATATTGATAGCCAATATTACTATCTATATGCAGAGAATTATTAAGATAAACTAAAGAAAAAGGAATATTAAGAAACCACTGAATGGACTCTTTATCTTTTTCATTCTGCTGGGAAATTTGAAGGCTGGCAGCCATTCCCCATTGACTCATGGGTTGGATCACACCTTTAACTTGAGCGGACCATTGCCCTTTCCCAGCATCAACAAATTGATCAGTATAGGAAATCGAACTTTCAACCCCCTCAATGAACTGGCAAGCTGTATTCAATTGATAGCTTGCCTGTGAACCTGACGGGCGATTTACAGCGGATTCCAACTGGCAATGTTTTGCAGACACAATGTCTGCATCGTCTGTATTCAACAATGGATCTGCTTTGGCATATTGTGAAAGCAACATACAAATCCAGATGCAAAAGCATTGAATACTATAAAGTTTTAAAATTGAAGCATGTAACCACATTAGCTTCTCCCACATTTTAGAAGGAGTCTAAGCAGGCAGTATTACGCCCGAATGAAAATTCAGCGTGATTCAATATAGATATGGATATAAATGTGATGACAAACTATCTCATTGCAAGATAGTCGCCCTAAGTAGTGACTTTTCTTGCTCAGATAACAGTATGCATAACCAACTTACAGCATAACCTCGAACAACTTCCCACTTAGGGTCTCCTCATATTAAATTTGGCTGTATTATATTTAGATTTTCTTAATTTACAAGTCCTTTTAATGCAACTTTTTACAGATAAAATACAATTACTGCAAATACATCATCTGCATCGATTAAAGTTCTTTGACCACGACTGTTTTCGCCATTTTATCGTGCCAACCTTGTTTTTTTGAATCAAATGCAATCCAGATGAATCCGAGCATAAAAACCAAAGTAGATGGTATATATCCAATATAACGAATAATCGACTGACCTAAAGTCAGTTTATTACCCGTTTTTTCATCTAGCACCTTTAAACGCATCAAACGCTTGCCAGGCGTTCCGCCTAGATATAGCCAAAAAAGAATCGTGTATAAAAATGGGAAAATATAATTGACTAGAATATCAAACCATAGCGAAGCTTTTTGATCAGCCAAACCCGTAGAAAAAACCAGATCATAATTCCCCTGATAAAAAATCCATGCTGAAGGTATGATGGCTAACATCATAATCAGTGTATCAATAATCGAAGCACCACAACGTATCCAAAAGCCTGCGTATTCATATTTATAAGACATGTTTTCCTCTCATTGTTGTTATCAAGGCAGTATTTTAGTTAAACACTATCATTGATTTTATCCTAATCTAAAAAAGTGAAAGGCGAAATATGCAACTTCATCATCGTGCATACTATTTATGCAAACAGAAGAGACCATTTAAAATTTTTAAAAAGTGATAAGTTTTATCCTATGGAGCCTATACAAATAATAATAATTTTTAGAAACACAATCTTCTGATACTGTGTTAGCCTAAAAGCATAAAAGATTTTTAGAAACAATAAATTAAGAGGAAATATTATGTCTTATCATCGTATCTTGGTTCCAGTCGATGACTCACCTCTTTCAGATGCAGCAGTGAAACATGCTGTAGATGTTGCGAAAGCATTTAATAGCAGTGTAACGGTCATGAGTGTAGTTGCCGTTGATCCTTTTGTCGGTGTCGATTTCTATAAGGTTGCACCTGCGGTTACTGAACATTTGTTTGAAGCGGAAACAAATGCAGAAGCACATTTAAAAAAAATAAGTGATATTTTCAGCTCCAATGGAATTGAAACAAACACCAAAATTATTAGAGAAGAACCTACAGCGATAGGAATCTTGAATATTGCAGATGAAGTGAATGCGGATCTAATTATTATGGGTTCTCATGGCCGTTCAGGTTTAAAAAAATTAGTGCTAGGTAGTGTTGCACAAAAAGTGCTTGCTGAAAGTCCTGTACCTGTTTTGATCATCAAAGCTTAACCAGTAAAAACCTAAAAAAACCGCTTAAGCGGTTTTTTTGTTTAAACGTTTTCGTCTTGGAAATATTTAAGCCAGAATGCTTCTCGACATGTCGAATTAAACTGAATGCGCTTAGGGGTGATATGCTCTAGTCGATGTTGATGATCGACGACTTCATAGCTAATCCAATGCTCACGACAAGCTTCGATCTCGATGGCTGTTGCATCATGCTCTTCAATCTTACGAATGGTAATGCCATTTTCAAACTGAAAAAGCGACATTTTTCCAATAACTTGAATATCACCATCAAACCATTGTTTTATTTTTTCCTCTTTATCCACCACCTGATGTTCCGACGGTTGCTCTGGATATAGAATACTTTGAACATATTTTGAGAGATGAGACATCACACACGCAGTCATGCATAAGGTGGCAACATGATACCACCAAAGTATAAAATAATGCGCTTATAAATTCACTTGCGTAGCAAAACAATCAGACGTCGTTAGAAATCTTCTTTATGACTAAACATTTTCTCACTTTCCAGCGAAAGCAGTAGTCTGCTGCTGCATAACATTACTGCATAACCCAACTCAGTGAATTATGCAGCAGATCATTTCAATTAAACACTTAAAATACTATTTAAGGTTTCAGTCACATTTTTCGACTTCACACGAGACTGTAACGCTTTTAAAGCACCTTGTACATGACTACGCTGAGGTTCAGCCAATGTGTACCAACGTGACAATACCTGCAATAAACGCGAACCTAAAATTGGATTTTTTTCATCGAAGTATTCTGCTAAACCAATATAGTGTTCAACACCAAAGCTCCATGCATTGACAGGATTATTACTTAATCCACCGCTGACCGCACGTACACGGTTAGGTGTACCCAAATCGTAATCTGGATGTTTGGTCAAAGCAGCAATACTTTCAGATGTTGCACTTGGATTGGCTGCCTGTACCATAAACCACTGATCAAGCGATAAAGCTTCATCCTTATAACGATCATAGAAATCATCCAAGGCTTGCTGTGCTTGTGGTGCATCATTCCAGACTAGGACACGTAATGCCCCCATGCGTTCTGACATGTTATGGGTCTGTTGATACTGGTTGTAAGCCAACTCAAATGCACCGACATCACCCTGACGCGCCATCATACTCAGCATGATATTTTTTAAAGCACGCTCACCCATCGCTTGAGAGAAATCATTTTGCAAAGATGGATCAAGTGACAGATAAGTTTCTTTCCAGAAAGTAGCTAATTCACGTGCCAATGTTTCTAGCACTGAATTGCGTTTTTCCTGCACCACTTCTGGTTCATAATCAGCATCAATACGACTACCCAAATACCCTTCAGTTGGTACATCAAATAAACGCGAGGCGAGTAGCGGATCTTTACGTACTAAATCAGGCAGCGTATTTTTAATGGCTTGAATATAAGGTTGAACATCATGATCTTTAAGCAAAATCCGCTCAAGCAAAGTTTGACTCGCTTGCCATTGATTAAAACCACTGGTTTCATGCTGAATCAGAAATGCCAATTCATCATCGCTATAGTCAAACTCCAAGTTCACAGGTGCAGAAAAATTGCGTAACAAGGATACAACTGGTTGCTCAGTGACCTGCGTGAATTCAATACTAGCAGTATCTTGATCAAATAGATAAACCCCATCTTGAACAGCATCGACAAATAAATCAGGAGAATGAAGCGTATATTGTTCACCTGTTTTGGCATTAAATAATGCAAGCGCAACAGGAATTGGGACTGCTTTTAGATTTGGATATTTCGGATGCGCTTTTAAAATTTGTTTAAAGTTTAACCGATAAGTTTGTTTTTGAGCATCATACTCGGCATTGACTTGGAGTTTAGGCGTACCTGGCTGGTTATACCATGTCAGAAAATTTGATAAATCTATACCTGAACCTGATGATAACGCATCCACCCAGTCTTCGACTGTCACGGCTTGACCATCATAACGGCGGAAATATTCATCTGTTCCTTTACGGAATTTTTCTTTTCCAAGTAAAGTTGACATCATACGGTTAATTTCCGCGCCCTTTTCATAGACGGTGGCAGTATAGAAATTATTAATTTCAACAAAATGATCTGGTCTTGGTGGATGCGATAATGGACCTGCATCTTCAGGAAATTGATGTGCTTTCAACACTGCAACATCATCAATGCGTTGTACCGCCGCCGATTGTAAATCTTCTGAAAAAGACTGATCACGAAAGACTGTTAGCCCCTCTTTTAAACAGAGTTGAAACCAGTCACGGCAAGTAATACGATTACCTGTCCAGTTATGAAAATACTCATGAGCAATCACCGATTGCACACGCATAATTGCGGCATCTGTGGTGTATTCTTCATCAGCAAGGACACAAGAGGTATTAAAGATATTTAAACCTTTATTTTCCATTGCACCCATATTGAACTGGCTTACGGCGACGATCATGTAATTATCCAGATCGTAAGCGCGGCCATAGTGTTCTTCATCCCAACGCATCGAATGTTTTAAGGCTTCCATAGCGATATGACATTTTGGAATATCTTTTTCGATCGCATAAATTTCAAGTGCAACATCACGACCTTCAGAAGTCGTGTAACGGTCTTTTAATACCGCCAAATCACCAATCACACAGGCAAATAAATAACTTGGTTTTTTGGTTGGGTCTTGCCAAATTGCAAAATGACGATTCTCACCCACTTCACCAGTTTCCAGTAAATTACCATTGGCGAGCAATACAGGATATTTTTTATCGGCTTCAACACGGGTGGTAAATTCAGCCAAAACATCTGGACGGTCTGGATAAAAGGTAATTTTACGAAATCCTTCTGGTTCATTTTGGGTGACGAACAAATCCCCCGCTTTATATAAACCTTCGAGTTGCGTGTTGCTTTCAGGATGAATAATCACTTGAGTATTTAAAATAACATCATCAGGTACATTGGCAATGACCAGCTGCTCAGAATCAAGTTGATACTGATCGGCTTGTAAACTTTGCCCATTTAATACAATCGATCTCAACTCTAAATCACGACCCAATAACACCAAATCCCCAGCAGTTTGACGTTTCATGACCAAGGTTGCATCGACAATCGTGTGATCATCATAAACCTGAATATCAAGGTTAATCGACTGCACTAAAAATGATGGTTTTTGATAGTCTTTAAGATATACCGTTTGATCCGCCTGAACGTGTGGATTTGCCGCAATATTCATATATTTTCCTATGTCGCCACTTGTATCGTGGTATCAGTATTTATTGTGTATGAATCTGATCATACGCCAACTTAACTGAAGTGTCTGTGTTGTTTCACGTTAAAATTTACATGGGTGTAAGGCTTTGATTTTTCAATTCCCCACGAGTTAAAATTATTGATATTGCTTCATATCTTATGTAAGAACATCTGTTCAGCATTACCATAGCTATCTCACTGGTTACAGATTGACCAACAAATCTACACATGTGCTTGCATGGATTACGTCGAATTACTTTTTTTCTAAACTGCTTACAGTTTGTGCACGTTTTTTGCTTTGTCTTAAATGACGTCATTAGTCAAAATAAAAACTCAATCTATGCTATACACAAAATAGCCGAGAGGTGACATAAGATGGAATTAACTCAACACTTGTACCGCGCTGAAAATATCAAAGCTATTCATGATTTACATGATGCAGGCGTCGCTCATAACGTGATTGCCGTATTTATGACTGCCGAGGGTATAGACATTCAGCCACAGGATGTGACCAGTATCGTCAATACTTATGATGCGCTGGGTAAAGAAAAACTACCAAGCAAGAAAGTGAAAGCACTTATTGCTGCCAAAAAATTAGGACAGCATGACGAGTCGTTGCCTTGCCCTATTTAAATAAAGCAATTTTTTAGATCAAGAAAGCCTGAACTTTATGGAGTTTGGGCTTTTTCATTTGATGGTGTTTCAATTATTCCAGTTTCCCCTGACCATTCGACTCAGAGCAAGCTATAATCTTCTTTTTACTCACGTATAATTTTCGCATGATTTTGAATATTCTGAAAAAACAGCTTGATGAAAGTACACTTTGCCCTTTATGTCAGGCAGCGATGTACTTTGTGGAAGCTGATCAATTTGATCAGGAGGTTCTATTTCATGAATGCAGCCATTGTCAGCACCAAGTCTTTGCTGATGCAAAAATGGTCTGTCATTGTGCAACTTGCACCAAACAACGCAAAAAAATGATGCAAGACACTCTGCAACAAGAACAGCGTAAAAATAAAATTAAAGATGACATCATCTATAATCTGGAAGACTTAAGCCTTTTACATAAGCTGTTCCTGCTGTCTTTACTGGATGATCGGATTCAAGATAATCTGCCACATGATGAATATATTTACTGGGATCGAGTCAAATACGAATACATTAGCCCCAATTATTTATTTCAATATGGCTTGCTCAAAGAGTTGATTAAATTGGGTATTTTGGCTCCCAAAAACCTTCAGGACGATCAGCACATCTATTATTTAAGAGTCCGTTTGGATGGCTACAACGAACCCAGTTTATTTAGTATCGCCCAACAATTACGTTATTGGTTTTACGAAAACTTAAGCCTAGGCATTCCCTACAAAACTTCAGATGAAGTGAAAGATGTTTTATTTTTAGTGCTTTATCAGGAAATTATTCAATTTATGCAAATGTACTGCCGTACATGGGGCATACAAATTGCAGGTAATCGGAGCTTTCAGCAATTTTGTTATCGTTTGCTCGATAGCTTGGCTGTAGGTCAAGTTTATTATCTTATTCAAACTGCTTTGGATTATTTATATAATAAAAAAGCCTTACAGCCACGTAATGAAAACTTTATTAATACCAATATTTTAAAAAAGACCTTGGAGCAATATCGTGAGCGCTCACTCAATGAAAAATGGGAAACATCTACGCTACCACGCCCAATGAATCTACCTCTAAGTAAAATGAGTCAAATTTTTTTGTTCCATTTTCTATCTTATGATGAGCGTATTTTCATTCAACCGATCTGGCGCGCATGGCGAAAGATTGAACCTCGACTTAATTTTTATTCGATCAAACGTTGTATGTATTGTGGTTCTCATGATTTAGAAGTGGATTATGATGCTGCCGATTATGTGTCTTTGATTTGTCGACATTGCAAACATCAAGATCATTATTTTACGCAATAATTTTTATAAGTTTTAAGGGGGAAAATATGTATAACTCATCTAATATTATCGACTATGTCATTGAGGCGTGGGAAAAATTACAACAGCAAACACCACTAGTTCAATGTATTACCAATAGTGTTGCAGCAAATTATGCAGCCAACGTTCTGCTCGCCGCAGGTGCATCTCCTGCCATGATTGATAACCCATTTGAAGCGGAAGCATTTACCAAAATCAGTGGTGCACTCAGCATTAATCTCGGAACACCAACCACTGAACAAATGCAAGCCATCAGGATTTCAGCAAAAACTGCCCATGAAAATCGAATTCCGTGGGTATTAGATCCAGTTGGTTATGGCGCTGTTTTGAAATGGCGAAGTGATACGGTCGATGAATTACTGCAATATCATCCCTCTGTAATTCGTGGCAATGCATCGGAGATCAGCGCACTTGCAGGAAGCTTATCTCAAAGCAAAGGCGTAGACAGCACCTTAAAAAGTGATGATATGTTCCAACTTGCACAAGGCTTGCTGAGTAAAGCCAGTTGTATTGCCATATCTGGGGAAACCGATTACATCTTGTCGACTGCCATGACCTGTATTGTCAAAATTCGTGGCGGTAGTCATCTACAACCCAAAATTACCGCGACAGGCTGTGCTTTAGGTGCATTGATTGCTGCATACTGTGCAGTTGCACCCATTCATTTAGCCACCATTGCAGCCCATGTTCATTTCGCGATTGCAGGTAAGCTTGCTTATGATCAGGCTCAAACGGTGGGCAGTTTTAATACCATGTTTATGGATTATATTCATATGATGGATGCCAATTTAATTGAGCAATATGCCTGTATCGAATTGATTTCGGATGATTAATCAGCACTTATTCCAAAAAAGAGACGAAAATCATCGTCTCTCTCCATGATTTATTTTAACAGCAGATAAATATCTGTGATTAAATCTGCTTCGTTCACTTCATGTACAAAATTATGATAATGAAAAAAAACAGGATAATCACCTGCTTGTTCCTGTTGTTCAGGTAACCAGTTTCTAAATAGAAAATACACGCTTTCCCGAATCTGATCATGACTACCTAAATGCCGAATCATGGCATAACGCCCTGCTGGAATTTCACCTATTTTGATTCCATCGTCTTTTTGAGCAAAAGGTTTATCGATTGAACCCGCAATATCAAAGCGAAATTCCTGTTCAGGCGTCTGCTCTGGATCAGAAAAAGGTATGCCATAGGTTGCAGATTTTCTGACTGGAGATAGTCCTGTCCTTTTTCGCCATTCAATAAACTTGGCCGCAGTTTCAAATACTTTTTCAGGCGAACCAAGATGCGAAATATAAGCTATTTTCTCTAGCGGTCGCTCAATGATATTTACGTTCATGTCTAACTCACTTTTAGGGGTGAAATACACAAACTTCGTATGCCAATTTTGCCAGTTAGGCTCAGTTCTAAAAGCACTCGGAGTCTGGTCAAATGAACGTTTAAATGCTCTCGTAAATGCTTCAGGACTGTCAAATCCTGAATTGAAAGCAATATCAATAATTTTGAGTTCTTGATTAAATACCAGTTGAAATGATGCACGTTTGAGTCGCAACATCTGCGTATATTTCATCACATTGATACCTAAATGTGCGTAAAAAATACGATGAAAATGAAAGCGTGATAATCCTGCAATTTCGCTTAATCGCTGTAGATTGAGTGGTTCATCCAAATGTTGTTGAATATAATCACAGACACGTTTTAGTTTCAGATCATACGCCATCATAGCTTCAATACTTGTTCATTTGACAGAAGCATTATGAAAGGATTAAACGCGTCGATCCTGATCAAAAATGCGGTTTAATCACGTGTTTAAAATAATCCTGTTTCGGCATTTCAATTAATTCTACACAGCTTTGCACAGGAAAATCTTGCTGCTGTAAGGTAGAGTAAGAAAGTAATACTTTCAGAACGTTCTCCCCAATTTCCTGCTTTTGCTGTTGATCACGTCCAGACAAAAGATAAACTTTAACATGCACATAAGCTTGTTGTTCAGCCCCAAGTCCAATTACAAAAACATCATCCATGTGCGCTCTGGATTTAATATCAAGAGCTTCGCAATAACCAGTTTCCACCAGTGCAGTGTTGATTTTCAATAATAATGGTTTAGGCTCAAAATCTTTCAGATTTGCAGAATAATCAACAATCACATGGGGCATAATCAAATCGTCCTATTCAATAAATAAGAGTGCTAAACGGACCTGATCATAGCCCATGCGTGGACTGGTTAATTCCACAATCGGTCTAAGTTTGATAGAACCATCATCATTAAAATTTTCTGGGCGTTTGCTTTTTTGCACACGTTTATAGAGTTTTCTGATTTGTTCAACCACTTCATCTCCCGGATGTGCAACAGAAATATCGAGCCCTTGTTCTTTTTGTAGACGTGCCAGATGGTTAATAATGGTCGCAGGTGTTAAACCACGTTCCGTTGCAATATCCTGAATATCATAGCCTTCTTCAAATAAAGCACGGGTTTCATCCAGTGTTGCTGAACCATAGTTTTGCTTTTCACCTTTGGCCAGTTTTTTCTCGTTTCGTTGAATCTCAGTTTCATTGAGCGTACCACCGCAGTGACGGATAAACGCTTTATGTTGATCGCTTAAATCGGCATCAAGAAAATGCTCTTCTGCATCCTGAGATAATTCCTGAAAACGTTTATCGGCTTTTAGAGCCAATGTATCCAGTTCCAATGCCTGATCATTAAAACCTAATAAACGCAAACCTGTTAAGGATTTAAGTCGCGATAAAGCCACATAGCCCTGCCCTTTTTCAAAGGTATGCGACAGATTAATTTCTGCGGCTTCAAGGGTCATGCCCTGACTTTTATGAATAGTAATCGCCCATGCCAAACGCAGTGGAATCTGCTGAAAACTGGCAATACTTTTTCCGGCTTCATTTTCAATTGACCATGTTTCGGGTTCAACAAGCAAAGTCGTGCCATCGGTTAATTTTACTTTGGGCAAAATGCCGTGTTCATCATCTTCTTCAAAAGCAATGACTTCGCCCAAGCTGCCATTGATATAGCCCATATCGAAGTTATTTTTTACAAACATGACCTTGGCATGTTTTTTCAACATTAATTCTTCAGGTGCGCGTACAGAAGACTTTAAGGTTTCCAGCATTTTCTCGTTGCCATCTAAAACGGCGTTAAATTGATGTTCTTCATTTTCAATTTCATTAAGATGTTGAAAATTAATATTATCGACATCCATGTTATGCGTATAAAGACGGGTAAATGTATCGCCGATATCTTGCTGACGTGATTGTAGTAAAGCCTGCGTATGTACTTGCTGAATATCCTGTGCGCGTATGGCATTTAAAATTTGATTGAGAATTTCATCATCCTGACGATGCTGTTCGGTCAAATAGCAGACTCGAAATTTAGCCTCAACCCATGCATCCGACATAAAACAGAACTTATCACGATTACGCTCATCGTTTTTGCCTACAGGCGGTAACTGGAAAAAATCACCCGCTACAATGACTTGGATCCCACCGAAAGCCTCATCACTTTCTTTAAAATATTTCAGGACTTGATTGACCAGATTAAGCTGTTTGGCATGCAGCATTGAAATTTCATCAATAATTAAAACTTGTGCATTTTCAAGATGTTCTTTTAAGTATTTGCGCTCTTTCATGCGTTTAAGATCATCATCAGATAAATGATCTTTAATGCCAATCCCGGCCCAAGTATGAATGGTCATCCCATTCATATGTGTTGCGGCAATACCTGTAGACGCAGTCACTGCAACAGGCACTTTACGTGCTTTTAAGTAATTAATGTATTGATTCAGTGTATATGTTTTTCCTGCACCAGCAGAACCTGTTAAAAACACATTTTCACCCGCTTTTAATAACTTCAGTGCAGTTTCTTGCTTCATAACCTGATCATTTCCATAAAACAGCCCATAGCTTAACGACTTTCATGCAAAAGTGAAATCCGAAAGCGACTCAAAATATTAAAATAAATAAATATCAAATAGATACAATAATATTTTTATTGGTAGGTTTTTGGTAGGTAGGAAAAAAATAGTCAAATCAGAATACTAGCTTCACGGTGAAGATCACCTTTAAAAACAAATGGACTAATGGAAGAAGGAATCGCTCCATGGCTTTAAAAAATATTGCTGACCAAACAAATGGTTTTTATATCCCATGTGTTTCCCTTTTTGGCCCAGGCTGTGCCAAAGAAATTGGAACCAAAGCACAAAATTTAGGTGCGAAAAAAGCGCTGATTGTCACCGATGCAGGTCTGTTCAAGTTTGGGGTGGCAGACACGATTGCTACATACTTAAAAGATGCAGGCGTAGATAGTCATATTTTCCCAGGTGCAGAACCCAACCCAACCGACAAAAATGTACATCATGGTGTCGATGCCTATAACGACAATCAATGCGATTTTATTGTGTCACTTGGTGGTGGTTCATCACACGATTGCGCTAAAGGAATTGGGCTCGTAACCGCAGGTGGCGGACATATTCGTGACTATGAAGGCATCGATAAAAGTAAAGTGCCAATGACTCCGTTGATCGCGGTGAATACCACAGCGGGTACTGCCTCGGAAATGACGCGTTTTTGTATCATTACCAATACCGATACCCATGTCAAAATGGCCATTGTTGACTGGCGCTGTACCCCACTGATTGCGATTGATGATCCTAAACTGATGGTTGCCAAGCCAGCCAGTTTAACTGCCGCAACAGGTATGGATGCCTTGACGCATGCCGTTGAAGCGTATGTCTCAACCGCAGCCAATCCCATTACCGATGCCTGTGCAGAAAAAGCGATTTCCATGATCAGTGAATGGCTCAGCCCTGCGGTTGCCAATGGTGAAAATCTGGAAGCACGAGATGCCATGAGTTACGCGCAATATCTTGCTGGAATGGCATTTAACAATGCTTCACTGGGTTATGTACATGCGATGGCGCATCAATTAGGCGGTTTCTATAATTTACCGCACGGGGTTTGTAATGCGGTGCTATTGCCACACGTTTGTGAGTTTAACCTAATCGCTTGTCCAGACCGATATGCGCGCATTGCGGAACTGATGGGCGTGCAAACACAAGGCTTAACTCAAAATCAGGCCGCACGCGCAGCGATCAATGCGATTCGTGAGTTATCCCAATCGATCGGAATTCCATCTGGATTGACCGAATTGGGTGTGAAAACCGAAGATTTGGCGGTTATGGCTGAAAATGCACAAAAGGATGCCTGTATGCTGACCAATCCACGCAAGGCAACTCATGCACAGGTGGTAGAGATTTTTAAAGCAGCACTTTAATGACTTGAATTGTTCAAGATCATTTCACAGTCTCCAACTTTTGTCCTTAGAGCAAGCTTCTCTCTCCAACCAGCTTGCTCAATTGAGGGAGTATTTCTCCAAGATATTCCCTCTTTTTTTTCTTTACTTCAATTGACAAAACCAACATTTCATACAAGGATGACAACATGATTTAAAACACAAATGAATAAAAATATGAATCAATACACTCCAGATATTCTAGGTGAAGGCTACCAACAACTGACTTTAAACTTTCCTGATGATTATGAAGGTAAAGTCATTGCGACATTAGTCAGAAAAAAAGCAGCGATACCCACTTCCAAAGCCGTTTTATACATTCATGGCTTTATCGATTATTTTTTTCAGACCGAAATGGCTGAACAATTTAATCAGCACGGTTATGATTTTTATGCGCTGGATTTGAGAAAATATGGTCGCTCTCATCTTCCTCATCAGATTTTATATAACGTACTCGATCTAAATGAATACAATGCCGAGATTACTGAAGCCCTTAAGATTATTGGTGAGGAACATCACAATCAGGTAGTGTTAGCTGGTCATTCTACAGGTGGACTCACTGCGACACTATATGCTGCACACCATCCTGATCATCCTCTGATCAAGGCACTCTGGGCCAATAGCCCATTTTATGACTTTAATATGAATTCGCTAAAAAAAGCGCTAGGCGTACCTTTATTAAGTCAAATTGGTCGTTACCTACCTCAAGCAAAATTTCCGAGCGGTTTAAATAAATGGTATGTGCCTAGTTTGCATCGAGATTACTATGGTGAATGGTCATTTGACTTAAACTGGAAACTGCCTAATATGAAGAAAGTCCAGTTAAGTTTTATCCGTGCCATTCATGTTGCACAAAAAGAAATTCATCGAGGTGTTCGGCTTACAATTCCTGCACTGGTCATGCATTCGAATCAAACCAAAAATCCAAGAAGATGGAGTAAAAAAGCGACGCAAAGCGATGTAATTTTGGGTGTAAAAGATATCGAAAAGTATGCCAGAAAAATTAAGGGTGACGTAACCACCCAAACCATTCATCATGGTCTGCATGATTTAGTACTATCTGCTGAGCCAGTTCGAAGTCAGGTTTATCAGCAACTATTTGATTGGTTAGAAATTAAAATGCTTTAAAATCTATTGTTCTGCCTGCTGATATTTAATTAATGATTGGTGGGCAGGATGATCCGTCGGCAATAGTTCGATTAATCGCTCGACCGCATCAATCGCTTCAGGGAAACGCGCCACGTGTTTCAGTAACATATCAGTTTCTTTGGCTTTGAAAATCGCATCACTTAAACGTGATTCTAGACAATCTCGCCATGCGCATAGAAATGGACTCTCGGTTTTTGCCAAGAACACGCCTGTATATAACTGTAATGCCGACGATACATAACCAGAATCCAATGCATTTTCAGCCTGTAAAAAATCAGCTTCAACATGTGCCAATAAGCGATAAGGACGTGAACCAAGCATTCCCCCAAGCACATCGCGTAACTGCGACATTTCAGCTTTTAGCGTTCCCATACTGACTTTACGTTCACCATATAGCGCCTGATGTAGCGTTTCCAGATTTAAACCTTGCGGACATAGCGCCAAAATACTCAAAATCTCGATCTGACGCGGTGTTAGCACTAGATTTTTTCCATTAAAGAGCACTTGTGGAATAGAAAATGCCCGTATATACAATTGCTGGCGCTGTTGTTCCTGTAAAGCTGTTTGAATAATGGAGGCACAACGTTCAGCAGCCAAAATACCCAAAGAATTATGATTCGTCCATGTCGTGGATAAGTCGATCACTCCCAGTAATTGTCTCGAATGTGGATCGATAATCGGGGCAGCATAACAGACCCAATCTTGTACCGACTGCATATAATGTTCATTGGAAAATACACAACTAGATTGGCGAGTTTTGATGGATAGGGCTAATGCATTGGTTCCCACCATTTCCTCACCCCACTGCCCACCTTCGACAAAGTGTACCCGTTCAGCCGCACTACGCATCTGTTGACTTGCTGCTGTCCAGATAATGGTACTACCGACATCCCCTACTGCAATCACCATGGATGATTGTTCAGCTACATGTTTCAGATCATTGCCACAATATTGCAAGGCAATATCCAGTGCAGACGGCTGTTTTTGGGCTAAGGACAATAACGGCGCAGCAGATCGTTCTTTAGGAATTGCAGCAGATACCGAGCGTTGCCAAGAGCTGGCAATACTTTCATTGACTTGACTCGTTTGTTCTGTCTTGAGAATGCTGTGTTGACGAAGTGTCTCAACCGTGTGGCGCTGTTCCCTGAGCTTTTGTTTTGTAACCATTTGTATATTCCCTGAAAATTGTCATGGTCTCCAACCTTTCTCCAACCTTCGTTTTTATATGCTAACTGCATAGTGTACAAAAGTACCTTATACCAAAGCTGTATAAGCTTCAAATTTGATATGTATATCAATGATAAGCAAAGGAATATTTATATGCGTTACATCGATCCTAATCAACCTGGTTCTAAGGTTCAATTTAAATCTCAATATGAAAACTTTATTGGTGGGCAATGGGTTGCCCCTGTAAAAGGAGAATACTTTGAAAATATCTCTCCTGTCGATGGCAAAGTATTTACAAAAATTCCGCGCTCAAGCGTGGAAGATATCGAGTTAGCATTAGATGCAGCCCACAAAGCTAAAGCACAATGGAACAAAGCTTCACCTACGACGCGTTCCAATTTATTGTTAAAAATTGCAGACCGTCTTGAAGCAAATCTGGAAATGCTCGCGGTTGCTGAAACATGGGACAACGGCAAGCCTGTACGTGAAACACTAGCAGCGGATATTCCATTGGCGATTGATCATTTCCGTTATTTTGCAGGCTGTATCCGCGCACAAGAAGGCGGCATTTCAGAGATTGATGAAGATACCATCGCCTACCATTTTCATGAACCTTTAGGTGTCGTTGGTCAAATCATTCCGTGGAATTTCCCGATTTTAATGGCTGCGTGGAAACTTGCACCTGCTTTAGCTGCTGGCAACTGTATCGTACTAAAACCTGCTGAACAAACGCCTGTTAGTATTTTGGTACTGGTTGAACTGATTCAAGATCTTTTACCAGCGGGTGTACTCAATATTGTGAATGGTTATGGCGTAGAAGTTGGTCGTCCATTGGCGACCAATCCACGTATTGCAAAGATTGCCTTTACGGGTTCAACCAAAGTCGGTCAACAAATCATGCAATATGCGACTGAAAATATCATTCCTGTCACACTTGAGCTTGGTGGCAAATCACCCAATATTTTCTTCGAAGATATTCTGGATAGAGAAGATGACTTCCTTGAGAAGACCCTAGAAGGTTTTGCCATGTTTGCTCTGAATCAGGGTGAGGTTTGCACTTGTCCTTCTCGCGCATTGGTTCAGGAAAGCATTGCCGATCGTTTTCTTGAAATGGCAATTGAACGTGTTAAAAAAATCAAAACGGGTCATCCATTAGATACTGACACCATGATTGGTGCGCAGGCATCCAAGCAACAGTTCGACAAAATTATTGGTTGTATCGATACAGGTCGTAATGAAGGTGCACAATTACTTACAGGCGGTGATGCACGTCATGATGTGGATGGTGGTTTTTATATTGAACCAACTATTTTCAAAGGCAACAACAATATGAAAATTTTTCAGGAAGAAATTTTCGGACCTGTCTTGTCGGTCACGACATTTAAAGACTTTGATGATGCGATGCGCATTGCCAATGATACCGTATATGGCTTAGGTGCGGGCGTTTGGTCTCGTTCTGCGCATACCTCTTATCGTGCAGGTCGTGCAATTGAAGCGGGTCGTGTCTGGACCAACTGTTATCACATTTATCCTGCGCATGCTGCATTTGGTGGTTATAAACAATCAGGGATTGGTCGTGAAAACCACAAAATGATGCTGGATCATTATCAACAAACTAAAAACTTATTGGTCAGTTATTCAACCAAACCAATGGGCTTTTTCTAAAACCAATTTTTAAACATTAGACTCCTTTCATTATTGTTTAATCCCTCTTTATTTTTTCTCCTATAGGAAGAAATAAAAGGGATTTATAAAAGAAGTCTATTCAGTATAGAGGTGATTGAGTCACCTCTTTATTTTCAAAAGAACTCGAATTGCCATTTTATTCTTCATCAAACATAAATCTAGCCGTATTTTCTTTTAAGCGCTGCTGATCGTACTGTTTTCTTTTTACATGATTTGGCTTAATGTAAAACAATACTCACACGCTGTTTAGATCCTTATGACGCATCATACTTTTTCCAAAACGATTTACGCTATTCAGCACCTTGCTTTTGAAGACTTGGGTTCGCTGGAAGATATTTTTTATCAGTTAGGTTTTCGTATTCGCTATTTCGAGGCAGGTGTCGATGATTTAACTCCAGCGCTAAATTATGAAGGTCTTACCGTGATTTTGGGCGGGCCAATTGGCGTTTATGAGGAAGAAGACTACCCTTTTTTAACGGATGAAATTCGCTTACTTCAACAACGACTTGCCAGTAAAAAACCAACTTTAGGGATTTGCCTGGGTGCACAGCTCATTGCAAGAGCCTTGGATGCCAAAGTATATGCAGGTCACCAAAAAGAAATTGGTTGGGGTGAACTTGAAATTAAACCGATTGAGCATAATATTTTAGAACCGCTTGAAGGTGTCTCAGTTTTACACTGGCATGGGGATACCTTTGATTTACCACAACATGCTACTCTTCTTGCTAGCTCTCCCCTTTATCCACATCAGGCATTTTCAATTGATCAGCATGTACTGGCTTTACAGTTTCATATCGAAGTGGCTGAAGATATGTTTGAACGTTGGCTGATTGGTCATACATGTGAATTGCGTCAGGGTAAGTTTTCAATTCCTCAGTTACGTGAGGAAAATTCACTGCATGCTCAACACCTTGAACAGGCGGCATATCATGTGATTAAACAATTTTTAAAACAAAATCAACTATTAAGCTAAAAGAAGGTCTTTTTGACCTTCTTTTAATTTTCCGAAGAAAATAACTCAATCACATCTTGTTCAGTCATCTGCTTGGCTGAAGATAAAAATGGATAATACGCAGGTTTATGATCTACATAAATTTCCAGATGAATTTTTGCTTGTTCAGGTAACTCAAACAATTGTGCATTTAAGCTGTAGTATTCTCGCTCATTGAGTTTGTAATATAAATTGGTGCCACATTCTTTACAGAAATAACGCGCAGCCCATTCTGATGATGCATATTTTCCAATTGATTTTTCACCCGTCACTTTCAAATGATCTGTCACTTCCAGAGTCAAAGATGGCCCACCTCCCCATTTTCGACACATAGAACAATGACAAACTGTGATTTGCTCTGGATGAATATTTGTCTCAAATTGCACCGATCCACACAAACATTGACCGAACATGTTGTTTCCTTTTATTGATGTTTAATTGGTTTTCATTTTTTTAGAATTGATTATTATGCTACACAATAAAAAGCCCATCATGTGTTTTTATTCATGATGGGTCTGCTCAAACTGTAAACTTTTATTTCTTGGCAGCTTCTGCTTCAGTCGTAATGTTTACAGTAATTTTATCACCAACATTTGGTACATAGTTTCCGATACCAAATTCAGAACGATTAAATGAAGTGGTTGCATTGAAACCAATTGCAGGGACTTTTGCCATTGGATGTTCGCCTTGTTTATTCAACACAGCGTCCAATACGACAGGTTTAGTAATCCCTTTAACGGTTAAGTTACCTGTAATTTTGAAATGTTTTTTGTCTTTGGTTTCAACTTTAGTACTTTTAAAAGTGATGTTTGGATATTTAGCTGCATTGAACCAGCCTTCTTCCTGAAACTCTTTATCCAACGCAGTTACGTTTGTATTAACGCTACTGACGGGAATCGTCACTTCTACAGAAGAGTTTGCAGGTTTTGCATTGTCAACTTTAATCACACCTTGAATGTCGCTAAAGTTGGCACTTGGTGTAGAAAAACCAAAGTGGTTCCATGAAAATACAGTCGCAGTGTGAGTCGGATCAATTTTATAATCTACTGGCGCAGCTAAAGTTAATGTACTCGCAACTGCAACCGCCAAGCCAAGTGATAATGTTTTTAAACGCATGATTATTTCCTACTGAGTGGATTGTTATTAGTTTATACATTGCTGATTTTAATACACTGTTATTTATAAGACGAATTGTTGCAAGCATGCAACAATCTTGATTTAGTTAATTTATCTTAACAAATCATCATATTCATCTGAAATAAAGCTTATATTTTTAAATATTACTGAATTTAAAATCATATTATTTAGATAAAATTAAAAAAATGCTTTTAAGTCTGCCTGCCAACATACAAAATAACAACAAGCTCGATATGATTTATGCTAAAGATACTACTTTATTGATCAACTTAGGTTATTACATGTCATACACTGCGCAAGCTCAAAGCACCAAAACACCTTATCGAGTAACGCTGACCGATCCCTCTGGACATGTCTGGTACGTCGATGAACCTGAAGAAAAAGGTGGACAAAATTCTGCACCTAATCCTATTTTGCTGCTTCTTTCTGCCTTAGGTGCATGCACGACCGTGACTTTGCAAATGTATGCAGACCATAAACAAATACAACTTGAACATGTACAGGTCGATTTGATTTTAAATCCTCAAGGAGAAAGCGTTTCTTCTGACTCTAATCAAATTGAACGTAACATTAAACTGACAGGAAACTTTACTGAAGATCAGCACAAACGTTTATTAAAAGTTGCTGAAAGTTGTCCTGTACATAAATTATTGACTTCAAATATTTCAATTCAGACTGAAATGACTTTTTGATTTTGCATTGATGCACTTATCTGAATAGAGAAGTTTTATCGGTGCTCAGCAATACTGAGATCAAGCTCAACGGTTGCTGAGAAAGCTCAGGTTAAAAGACAAAAAATTTTAATAATTCTCTTAACCTAGCTTTTCTTAATCATACTTTTCTTGATCACGAGTTATCACTTTTCCAATGACTTCCGATTTGAACGAAATCAGGCAGTTTATCACTATGAAAGACATTATTTTCGTTATCAACAGCAAATCTGGATACTTCGCTCTCATTTTCCGTATGACTTTTTTGATAAAAACTAAATTCTCCTAACACGCCATCAAGTGCAGTCGAGTTTTTAATATCTGCGGCTAAGGTATGAGAGATAGACTGCGCAGGATGATCTATAAACTCGCAGTCACCTGTAACCGTGTGTCCATTTAAATCCACAAATGAAAATTTCATGCCGATCTCCAATTAAAACCACACTATTCAAAAATATATCATAGAAATATTGAATCAAAAAAAATCCCAGCCAAGCTTTTGATTGACTGGGATTACAAACTTTAAGTTTCGCTAAAGTTTATTTTAGGCCGTTAAAGACTGCACAGCTTCAACTACAGCTTTGGTTGTAATACCAAAGAATTTAAATAGATCTTTAGCTGGCGCAGATTCACCATAAGTGGTCATGCCAATCACTTTGCCATCTAAACCGACAAATTTCCACCAGTAATCGACATGTGCTGCTTCTACAGCCACACGAGCACGGATGTTAGAAGGAAGTACAGCTTCACGGTAAGCCGCATCTTGCTTCATAAATTCTTCTGCACATGGCATTGAAACTACACGTACACCCTCAAGTTGAGCATAAGCATTCATTGCCAGTTCAACTTCTGAACCTGTTGCAATAATAATCGCTTTAAGTTCACCTTTTTCCTGAGCCAATACATAGCCACCTTTTGCAGCATTTTGGATTTGCTCATCAGTACGGGTTTGGAATGCCAGATTTTGACGGGACAAGATCAATGCAGATGGACCATCTTTACGCTCTAAAGCAGATTTCCATGCAATTGCCGTTTCAACGGTATCCGCAGGACGCCATGTGTTTAGATTTGGAGTAGAACGCAATGATGCAATCTGCTCTACAGGTTGATGAGTTGGGCCATCTTCACCCAAACCAATTGAGTCATGGGTATAAACATGGATCACACGCTGCTTCATCAGTGCAGACATACGTACTGCATTACGTGCATATTCCATAAACATCAAGAACGTTGCAACATAAGGGATAAATCCACCATGCAAGGCAACACCATTGGCAATTGCAGTCATACCAAATTCACGTACACCATAATGTACATAGTTCCCTGCTGGATTGTCCTGAACACCCACACAACCTTTCCACAACGTCAGGTTTGAACCTGCGAGGTCAGCAGAACCGCCCAATAATTCAGGTAATAATGGCCCAAATGCCTGTAAAGTATTTTGGCTGGCTTTACGAGTTGCAATGGTTTCAGCTTTGGCATTGGTTTGTGCAATAAAGGCATCTGCTTGAGCCGCAAAATCAGCAGGTAAATCGCCAGAAACACGGCGCAAAAGTTCAGCTGCTTCAGTTGGATATTTTTCTTGATACGCTGCAAAAACTTTATCCCAAGCTGATTCAACTTGTTGGCCTTTGGCTTTGGCATCCCAATGCTCATAAATATCAGTTGGAATGACGAAAGCTTCATCTTCCCAACCTAACACTTCACGAGTAAGCTTGATTTCATCTGCACCGAGTGGCGCACCATGACTATCTTCTTTACCTTGTTTATTTGGAGAACCTAAACCAATAATTGTTTTGCAGATAATAATGGTTGGTTTAGACGTTTCAGCTTGCGCTTCAATCGTTGCTTGGCGAATCGCATCTGCATCATGACCATCAACACGTAACACTTGCCAGCCATAAGATTTGAAGCGTTGTTCTGTATCATCACTGAACCAGCCTTCCACTTCACCATCAATCGAAATACCGTTGTCATCATAGTAAGCAATCAACTTACCCAAACCTAATGTACCTGCAAGAGAACATGCTTCATGGGAAACACCTTCCATTAAGCAACCATCACCAAGGAAACAATAAGTAAAATGATCAACTACGGTTAAATCAGCTTTGTTAAATTGTGCAGCAAGCGTTTTTTCAGCTAAGGCAAAACCTACAGCATTGGCAATCCCCTGACCTAAAGGACCTGTTGTAGTTTCAATACCTGGTGCATAGCCTAATTCTGGATGGCCTGGCGTTTTAGAGTGTAATTGACGAAATTGCTTGATATCTTCAATTGAAACATCATAGCCCGTTAAATGTAGCAATGCATATTGCAACATTGAACCATGACCATTTGACAATACAAAACGGTCGCGGTTCACCCATTGAGGATTGGCTGGATTATGGTTTAAAAACTCGCGCCAAACGACGTCTGCAATGTCTGCCATACCCATTGGCGCACCAGGATGGCCTGAGTTTGCCTGTTGTACAGCATCCATAGCCAATACACGAATTGCGTTTGCAATACGACGTTCGTTTAAAGGGGTCGTCATAGGTCAGCGTCCAAATAAATCGATAGAATATAAAAGATGTGCATGAATCGAGATTCAAAAACAGGCTATATTGTCTTAAAAAAACAGGCACGGGTAAAGCCTATGTCGTGATTTTCCGTACTTTTAAATGGTCGTTTTGATTGAATAATGGCGAATTTTGTAGCGATACACAGGTTTTCATTTTTGTATTTTTTAGACGCATTCGAAATAGATTATTTTTAAATCCACTAAATTCCAGTATAAATAAAATAAAATCAATGAGTTAAATTTATTTAAAACCCTATCAAGTTGATTAAAAATCGTTCATTTTTCGTATTAACTTTCAAGAAAATCATGCACCTTTAAAAAAAAGAATTTTAATCAACTATTCAAAAAAAGAATGAATCACATTCAACTAAAAGCTTAGATGAGTAATTAGACTTCTTTCATCATTGTATAAGCCCTCTTTACTTTTCTCCCATAGCGAGAAATAAAAGAGACATACGAAAGAAATTTATTCGTTAAAAAATAGTAAACTCTTTGTCTTCGAGGCTAGAAATAACGAGTAAACTGATAATTTTTTTGAATCAAAACAAAAACTATCTTAAAAATCAAAAACTAAATTTTAAAGCACTGTCCAGAATCAATTACAACTGATCATTTTATATAGCCTATATAAGTTTTACTCATACACATATCAGATAAAACAAGGCAAAAATGAAATTAATTCACGCAATTTAGTCAGGTTAAGCTAGTCCTAAAGGGCAAGTCGATGTAACATATTATGTCTTTAAAAATTACTGTGATAGGACTTTCATGCGCGAGTATGCTGTTTTTACTTCGGAATCTGTAAGCGAAGGCCATCCAGATAAAATGGCTGACCAAATTAGTGATGCGATTCTGGATGCGATCTTAAGAGAAGACCCATACGCACGGGTTGCTTGTGAAACATTAGTAAAAACAGGCGCTGTGGTTCTTGCTGGTGAAATCACTACAACAGCCAATGTAGATTTCGAAGCCATTGTACGTCAAACCGTAAATGGTATTGGCTATCATCATTCTGATCTTGGCTTTGACGGTTCAACCTGTGCTGTGATCAACATGATTGGTAAACAGTCTCCTGAAATTGCGCAAGGTGTAGATCGTCAAAAGCCTGAAGATCAGGGTGCTGGTGATCAGGGTTTAATGTTTGGTTATGCAAGTCGTGAAACTGATGTCTTGATGCCAGCACCTATTTCCTATGCGCATCGTTTAATGGAACGTCAGGCTGAATTACGTCGTTCAGGTGTGTTGCCATGGTTACGTCCAGATGCAAAAAGTCAGGTGACTTTTGCTTATGAAAATGGTCGACCTGTACGTCTGGATGCAGTGGTTCTTTCGACTCAACATGATCCTGAAATTTCTCAAACTCAGCTTAAAGAAGCTGTGATTGAAGAAATTGTCAAACCTGTGATTCCAGCAGACATGTTCCATGCAGGTACCAAATTCCATATTAATCCTACAGGTATGTTTGTGATTGGCGGTCCAGTTGGGGATTGTGGACTTACAGGCCGTAAAATTATTGTGGATACTTATGGCGGTATGGCACGTCACGGTGGCGGTGCTTTCTCTGGTAAAGACCCATCTAAAGTTGATCGCTCCGCTGCTTATGCAGGTCGTTACGTGGCAAAGAATATCGTTGCAGCAGGCTTAGCAGATAAGTGTGAAATTCAGGTAAGTTATGCTATTGGTGTTGCGGAACCTACTTCAATTTCAATCAATACCTTTAATACTGCAAAAGTCGATGATGAGCTGATTATTGCTTTAGTACGTGAACATTTTGATCTGCGTCCATTTGGTATTACGCGTATGTTGAATTTGTTACAACCGATGTATAAGCAAACTGCTGCTTATGGTCACTTTGGCCGTGAAGGCACAGATCATGCATTTACTTGGGAAAAGACAGATAAAGTTGACGTTCTTAAGGATGCTGCTGGTCTATAAAGCCTCGCTCTATATTTTAAACAAGCCCGCATTTGCGGGCTTGTTTTTATGAAAACCGATCGAAATAGTTAATCTAAAAAAATTAGTATAGCTCCCTAAATACTGGACTGTTAATTGGTTTTTTTATCATTAGAATTTAAAACATCCAGTATCGACTTTTGTTCTGGCGTATCAGTTTCATGTGTCTGAATATAAAACTGCACTGATTTAAATACCATCACAACAGCGAAACACCCCACAATACAAAAAATCCACCACCCGTATGGGCTGCGAATGTGTTGTGAACCACAATACGGACATTCTTTATCTGTGGATGCAACGACCTTGTTACAACATGCACAGTTATATTGGTATAGCATAGTTAAACCCTCCCGCAGACCTCTAAACTTGTTTTTCTATTCTGTTCAGCGACAGCTAAATCATTTTAGGCCTTATATTTTTATACTATGTGAAACAGAACAGGATTTCAATGAAACCGAAAAATAATAAATTTATTAATTATCAATAACATAAACAAAATACCACTTATAAGATTACATAAAAAATAGAATTATCCACAAAAAAATTGTTAAAATTTATTAATAACTCCTCAGAAGTTGATCATTATGACCCAATTGATTAATAAAGGTGGTTTTCGTGAACGAGCTAATCGTAGTCGGAAATATAAAGGATCCGAAAACGAAAAAACCACTCTGGCTTCAAATAAATATCAACCTAGTGTAAAAGCCGAGTCAAGCCATGTTGAATCCACAATTGACACGCCATCCGAAGCTCAGAAAAATCCAGGTACAGACGAATAGATCTTTTATATCTTAATACATCATATTTTTTATTAAAAAAATAATCATAAAAGCTTTGAATGAATCGATATAAAGCGCCTGCACATTTTGACTTAAGCTCATCATGAATCATGAAAAAATAGAGTTAAGTCATGTCAAAACAAATACGATTTAATGCTTTTGAAATGAATTGTATCGCCCATCAATCTCCCGGTTTATGGCGTCACCCACAAGATCGTTCTCGTGAATATAAAGATCTTGAATATTGGATAGATTTAGCAAAAATCCTAGAAAAAGGCATTTTTGATGGTGTCTTTCTGGCGGATGTACTCGGTATTTATGATGTTTATCAGCAAAGTGCAGAACATGCTTTGACAGGTGCAGTGCAAGTTCCTGTCAATGATCCCCTCCAAGTCGTACCTGCGATGGCTGCTGTGACAAAACATTTGGGATTTGGAGTGACAACCTCTATTTCATTTGAACATCCCTATCCTTTTGCACGACGTATGAGTACGCTGGATCACTTAAGCAAAGGACGTGTCGGCTGGAATATCGTGACTTCATATCTGGCAAGTGGCTCTAAAAATTTAGGTCTATCCAATCAAGTCAGTCATGATGAACGATATGATATTGCAGATGAATATCTGGAAGTCTTATACAAACTTTGGGAAGGCTCTTGGGAAAATGATGCCGTTGTTGCAGATAAAAAAACGGGAGTCTTTGCAGATTTTAAAAAAGTGCATCCAATAAAGCATAAAGGCAAATATTTTGAGGTTCCTGGTATTCATATATGTGAACCTTCGCCTCAACGTACACCCGTTCTATATCAAGCAGGAGCTTCAGGACGCGGACAGACATTTGCCAGTCAAAATGCAGAATGTATTTTCATAGCTGCGCCATCTAAAGTAGCGACTAAAAGTATTGTTCAAAGTATTCGCCACAAATTGATTGAAAATGGTCGTGATCCTTATTCAGCAAAAATTTATGCGCTACTTTCGATTGTCACCGATGAAACTGATGAGAAAGCTCAACACAAATTTAGAGAATATCAGTCCTATGCAAGCTACGATGGTGCTTTAACTTTGTTGTCAGGCTGGTCGGGTGTTGATTTTTCTCAGTATCAATCTAAAGATAAAGTTGAATATATCCAGACAGATGCGATTCAGTCACTGCTTGATTCCTATGTCAATGCAGATCCAAACCGTATCTGGACCATAGAAGAAATTGCCAATTGGATTGGCGTCGGTGGTAATGGACCAGTTTTAGTTGGATCAGCACAAACTGTAGCTGATGAATTACAGCAATGGGTTGAAGATACCGATATTGATGGTTTTAATCTCGCCTATATTTTAGCGCATCAAAGTTTTCAGGACGTGGTTGATTTTATCGTGCCAGAATTGCAAAAACGTGGAGTTTATCCAAAACAGTACAGTGAAGGCACATTAAGAGAAAAGTTATTTCAAAATAATGCTCATTTACCAGACTGGCATCGTGGAGCAGCTTATCGCAAAACTAGACCATCACTTTTCAGGGCAGCAGTTTAGGATCAGCATTTAAGCTACAAAAAAGCCGAATCACATGATTCGGCTTTTGCATATAATCGTTTCACATCAAACTTATTTTAATCTTTGTCTTTGTGTTCGATTTTCTTCACTTCTGGTGTGACTTCACGCGCTTCCCCATCGATTACGCTTGAATCACGATACTGACCTCCTGACTGCTGATTTTGCATATCCTGCATTTGACGCATAATATCAGCGAAAGGATTTTGTCCCGCTTGACCACCAGCACTTCCCATCATGCCGCCCATCATTTTATCCATCATGGCTTGTTGGCGTTTTGCCATAGTTTTCATTAAGGCATTTTGGAAAGCTTTTTGTACAGCAGGAATCAAAATCAAAACAGCTAAAATATCAGAGATAATTCCCGGTAACATCAGCAGAAAACCAGCCATTGCCATGGCAAGTTTTTTGCTCACTGCGGGATCTGTTCCAAGTTGTCCTGTCATTTGCATTTGCTGCAACTGTGGCATAATCCCAGAAGTACTGGAACGCAACATGTTTAGCCCGATAAAGAACGCGATAATAAACCAGAAAAAAACATACCAACCGCTCACAAATTGGGCAATACCAATCCATACAGCAATTTCGAGAATCGCGCCAAAAACAACAATCAATAATAAATTCATGTAAAACGTATCTATCTCAAAAATAAATGTTTGCAGCAGTATTAAACACTGATCTCAACTGAATCAAGATTTTTTAATGCTGTTATGTAACAATATGGGCAATCTTTTATTTTTAAAGTCTGTTATGCCATTAATTATAGGAATTGATCCGGGTTCGCGCCTTACAGGTTATGGCATCATTGAAAAAGATGGCGCTCAGCTACGTTTTATTGACGCTGGAACCATACGTACGGAAAGTCAGGGCATGCCTGAACGCTTAAAACGGATTTTTGCAGGAGTTGAACGAATTGTAAAATTTCATGGCCCAACCGAAGCCGCAGTCGAACAGGTGTTTATGGCACAAAATCCTGATTCTGCTCTGAAATTAGGTCAAGCACGTGGTGCAGCCATTGCAGCTTTGGTGAATCTGGATTTACAAGTCGCTGAATATACCGCACGACAAATTAAACAATCTGTAGTCGGTTATGGTGCAGCAGATAAAGAGCAAGTCCAGATGATGGTCATGCGGATTTTAAGCTTAACGATCAAACCTCAAGCCGATGCTGCCGATGCGCTGGCCGCTGCCATTTGCCACGCCCATGTATCTGGAAGCATGAGCAAAATGGCAGTTTTAAATGCTCTGGGTGGCATGGCACGTGGACGTAGTCGGTATAACAGTAGAAGGCGCTAAGTTCAATTAAACATTCACAACCTGATAAATTGCCTCTGACATGTGCTGTGCCTGAATTCCTCTTTGACCCTTTTCAGCCAACAAATCACCAGCCTTTCCATGTAAAGTGACAATATCTGAAAGTGCAATATCTGCATGGAACTGCGCTTTTAGACTTGCAATCATGCCTGCCAATACATCGCCCATCCCACCTGTCCCCATCCCTGCATTACCAGTGGAGCAGACAAAAAACGTATTATTTTCCAAAATCAAACTGCCAGAGCCTTTCAATACCCAATTGCCCTGATATTTCTGCTGTAGTTGATCAATTGCTGCCACTCGATCTTGTTCAACTTTTTGAACAGTCGTATTCAGTAATCGTGCTGCTTCAGCCGAATGCGGCGTTAAATACATATTCTTAGACAAATGAATATTTTCTTGTTTTGCCAAAAACCAAAGCGCATCTGCATCCAATACAATTTCAAGCTGAGTTTGGCTTTTCAAGATTTCAAACCATCGCTGAAAAATCTGCGCTGACTTATCATCTCGCCCCAAGCCCATTCCAAAACAAACGGCATCGATCTGACGAAGTAATGCTTCAATTTTTTCCTGATCAAATTGATCAATATCTTGCACCATAATATTTGGAGCACGTGACAATATAGCTGAATGATGTGATGCATCACAAATTACAGTGACTTTGCCTGCACCTGCATGAAAAGCCGCCTCTGCCGCCATGATCACAGCTCCGCCCATATTGGCGTGACCACCCACCACTAACACATGTCCATAGCTTCCCTTATGACCAAAAGCCTGACGTTTGGGTAAATAAATATGTGAAGATCTAAGATACGCGACTGGCTGTAGTTTCTCATCACATGGAATCAATGAAATAACTTCTAGCTGTCCCACATATTCTTTTGCTTGACCTGTCACCAGCCCTACTTTTATTGCCAATGCTGTGAATGTAATATCGGCTTTGATTGCGACTGGTAAGGTCTGACCCGTATTAGCATGCAATCCGCTTGGAACATCAATGGCAACTTTTAAACCAGATAACTGATTAAAATGTTGAATCGTATTTTGCCAGTTTTGATCAAGCTCACGATTTAAACCGATTCCAAATAACGCATCAATATGACAATCAAATTGATCTGGAACTGCAAAATTTGGCTCAATCTGTATTTTATGAAGCTGCGCGTAAAGAATCGCTTGCTTTAAATCTGAAGAATCACCTGTTGGTGCTGCAAATATTTGAACGTCATATCCTTTTTGAGACAAATAAGCAGCGGTATAGTAACCATCCCCTGCATTATTTCCCGAGCCACACCAGACTGCAATTTTTTTAACACTTAGGCTATTTTGTAGAATATATAAATCCAAACGTTCAGCAATCGTCCATGCCACTTGCTGCATGAGACCTAAAGAAGAATTGTGCTGTGCAAACCAACGCTTTTCCCATGCTTGAATACTTTCACGATTATAAACAGGGCTATGGTAAACTGTGCTTCGCATTGTTCTTCTTCCTCATTATTCTTGGCATATGTCATCTATTTCTTCAGCAGCTTCTATTCCTGTTCTTCAACATGATGCCATTGCGCTTAAACAATGGATCAAACAACAGGCTTTGGCATTGGGTTTTGCTGATTGTGTCATTGCCAAACCAGATGCTCAAGCAGAAATGCCGCGTTTTGAGGAATATTTAAAACGTGGCTACCATGCAGATATGCACTATTTAGAGGAAAATTTGGAAAAACGTGCAGATCCAAAATTGCTCGTTCCAGGAACAAAAAGCATCATTTGTGTGCGCATGAATTATCTGGTAGAAACACCAAAACCGCGCTATGTACCAAATGAACCGAATTCTGCAATTATCGCTCGTTACGCACGTGGCCGTGATTATCATAAAATTATGCGGGGACGTTTAAAAACTCTTGCCTCAAAGATTAAGGAAAAAGTTGGGGAATTTGAATCGCGTCCTTTTGCAGACTCAGCACCTATCTTTGAGAAATCATTGGCTGAAAGTGCAGGAATGGGTTGGACAGGTAAACATACCCTGCTTATTCACAAGAAATCAGGCTCTTTTTTTGTGTTAGGTGAATTATTTACCTCACTCGATTTGCCTTTTGATGAACCTGCTACAGCACATTGTGGTTCTTGCAGTGCCTGTATCGATATCTGTCCGACTCAAGCGATTGTTGAACCGTATATGCTGGATGCACGTAGATGTATTGCTTATTTAACCATTGAATATAAAGGTATCATTGCAGAAGAACTCCGTGCAGGAATTGGCAATCGAATCTTCGGCTGTGATGATTGCCAATTGATTTGCCCATGGAACAGCTTTGCCCAAAAAGCGTCTATTTCTGACTTTAATCCACGACATGGTCTTAATGATATTTCCCTGCTTGAAATCTGGCAATGGGATGAATTAACCTTTTTAACACATACCGAAGGTAGCCCGATTCGGCGTACAGGTTATCAGTCGTTCAAGCGTAATATCGCGATTGGTTTGGGGAATGCACCTTATTCTGGATTAATTGTAGAACAGCTCATACAAGCCAAATCCCAACATGATGATATCGTAAATGTACATATTGACTGGGCAATTGAACAACAATTATTAAAGCAACTCGCAAGTCAACAAAAATGATGTTTTTTGCCCTATAGCTTTAGCATGAATTCTGTATGATAAGTTGCTAGTAAAAGCAATCATCATGGATTATGACAATGACCTTACGTAATGATTGGACTCGTAACGAAATCCAAGCACTTTATGATCAACCATTTTTAGATCTGGTTTTTCAGGCGCAACAAGTGCACCGTCAACATTTCTCTGCCAATACGATTCAGGTTAGTACTTTATTGTCCATTAAAACAGGTAAATGTCCTGAAGATTGTAAGTAT
Source organism: Acinetobacter sp. FDAARGOS_515 (assembly GCF_003938865.1). Classification (NCBI taxonomy): domain Bacteria; kingdom Pseudomonadati; phylum Pseudomonadota; class Gammaproteobacteria; order Moraxellales; family Moraxellaceae; genus Acinetobacter; species Acinetobacter sp. FDAARGOS_515. The sequence continues at coordinate 3,023,572 of NZ_RKIX01000003.1, forward strand.
TGTTCGCAATCGGCACGCTACGATTCAAAATTAGAAGCAGAAAAACGTATTGCCGTTGAAAAAGTCATTTCTGAAGCAAAAGCAGCCAAAGATTCAGGTTCGTCACGTTTTTGTATGGGTGCTGCTTGGCGCAATCCCCATGAACGCGATATGCCTTATGTACTGGAAATGGTACGCGAAGTCAAAGCTCTCGGAATGGAAACCTGCATGACGCTTGGAATGCTGAATCAATCACAAGCTGAACGTTTATATGATGCAGGTCTAGATTACTATAATCACAATCTGGACACTTCGCGCGAATATTATAGCAATATCATTAGTACCCGTACCTTTGATGACCGTTTAAATACTCTGGATCATGTGCGTAATGCGGGGTTGAAAGTCTGTAGTGGCGGTATTGTTGGTTTAGGTGAGGATAAGCAAGATCGTATTGGATTATTGTATGAGCTTGCAACTTTACCCATTCACCCTGAATCTGTGCCGATTAATATGTTAGTTCCGATTGAAGGAACACCACTGGCTGATGTGGAAAAACTAGAAGTGACTGAATGGATTCGTACGATTGCAGTTGCGCGTATTATTATGCCGCAAAGTTATATCCGACTTTCTGCAGGTCGCGAATCACTGAGTGATTCTGATCAAGCACTTGCGTTTATGGCTGGAGCAAACTCTTTATTCTCTGGTGACAAATTACTAACCACGCCAAATGCGGGTGAAGGTAGAGATCAGCAGCTATTTGCCAAATTAGGGTTAGTGGCTGAAAAACCCAAAGTTTCTGCTCGTGAACTAGCGGTCGATGCTATGAGCGCATAAATTGATCAGCCCTCTTATTTAAGAGGGTTTTTTATGACGTGACTAAAATTCCATATTGCGCAGTTAAATACATCCCTTCACGAATGAGATCTTCACCTGCTGCATGTTTTACAATAAGTTGTTGAGTTTGAACATCAAAATTTAATGAATCAAATATATCTTGATGTTGCATCAACCAAACAATGGTCAGGCCAAGTTGATCTGTAACAATATGATGGTCAGAATGTAGTTTATTAGTCATAACTAAACTCAATTGCGAATTATTTAATCATTTTAAAAAATAGGGGCGAAATCATCTTAATACATGTTTAGTATAGTGCGAAAATATATTTATTTATGCTGATAAATACAATTAAAAAGTAGCAAAATAAAAAACACTATAGTAGATTAATATAACCTTATTATTTTATAATCAACTCACTGAAAATAAACTCATAATTATTTTATAACACTCGTTAAAAAGGATTAACGATGAAAATATTTTTACGATACAGTTTAATATCTTGTACCTTGTGTTTATCAATATCCCAACACGTACATGCTGTAGAGGGCGCTTCGGGTAGACCTAGTACAGGGATGCAAGTTGTTCCTTTAAATGCAGTATTGCCATCAGAAGAAGGTGGGATATTAAGTCTAGTAAGTGTCTATTATGACGGAAGTTTAAGTGCCTCCAAACAAGTTCCTATTGCGGGTCAACTGGTTGGAGGAATTGATTATCAACTTTCCTATAATTTATTAAATGGTGTATTTATCTGGAAAACATCGCCAGAATGGACTTTTGCAACAAGTGTCGGGGTACCTGTACAGTACACCAATATTCGTTCTTATGTGAATGATCGAGAAAGACAGGAAAGCGCGACTAAAATCGGAGACGTTATGTTTTCTCCTATCATAGCCAATTATCATATCAATCCTATTATGCATGTACTTTTTGGTGTCAATATCTATGCCCCAACCGGTAGTTACGATCCAAATAAACTGAGTAATGCAAGCCTAAATACTTGGACGTTTGTCCCCAATATGGCGATGACCACTATTTTGCCAAAACTCAAAACTGAGCTTACGGCAAATATGGGGTATGAATTTTATACCAAAAATGAAGCCACCGATTATAAAAATGGCGAAATGTTCCGCCTAGATTTGCTAGGACTTAAACGCTTTGAGTCAGGCTTGGGATTAGGTGTCGTTGGTGGGATGATTTATCAAACCACAGATGATGATAGCCGCTTCTCTGAGCGTTTAGATGGATTTAAAGGTCGCTCTTATGGGGTCGGACCAATTTTAACTTATGAAAAGAAACTAGGACAAGGCTATTCACTTTCTCTATCTGCCCGTGGTGTACATGAATTTGATGTACAAAATAGACCAGAAGGTACGGCTTATCAATTGAATGTTTCACTTCAATATTAATCAATAATAGTTTTATCTGCCTTAATGACAATGAATAAAAATGTGAGTACCGTTAAATGAATCAGTCTCATTTGAACAAAAAACTTATTTTTACGGTGTTAGTAACAAGTATGTTTTGTGCGCATTTATATGCAAAACCTGCGACTAGCACAACTCAGCAAGTGAATAATGCAGTTTACAATGCACTCCCCTTTAATGATAAAAAAGACTTTGAAGATGCGCAAAGAGGACTTCTATTAAAACCTGAACATTTAACTATTAAAGATGAAAAAACGGGCAAAGTGGTTTGGGATTTAGAATCATTCAAACAATATATTAAATTGGAGAATCCAGCCCCTCCCTCCGTAAACCCGAGTTTATGGCGAAATGCACAACTCAATGTTCAATATGGCTTATTTGAAGTAAAACCAGGAATTTATCAGGTTCGTGGTTATGATTTAGCAAATATTACCTTTATACGCGGTAAAACAGGCTGGATTATTTTTGACGTTGGTAGCGTAAGTGAAACGGCTAAAGCAGCTTATGATTTAGTTACACAGAAATTTGGTAAGCTTCCCATTGTAGCGGTGATGTATAGCCATCCTCATGTCGATCACTATGGTGGTGTCAAAGGTGTGATTAATGAGGCCGATGTAAAAAGTGGAAAAGTAAAATTAATTGCACCTGATGGCTTTATGGAACACGCCATTAGCGAAGGTGTCATTTCTGGTAATGCAATGAGTCGTCGTGCCATCTATATGTATGGTGCATTATTACCACGTAGTGTGGAAGGTAGTGTGGGTGCAGGTCTGGGATTAAGCAATCCAGGTGGTACTACTACAATTATTGAACCTAATATTCTGATTAAAAAAACAGGCGAAAAGCTGAATATCGATGGAGTAGAAATGGTTTTCCAAATGACACCTGGAACTGAGGCACCTGCTGAAATGAATGTATATTTGCCTGCATTTAAAGCAATGTGGATGGCAGAAAATACAACTGCAACTATGCATAACATTTTAACCTTACGCGGTGCACAGGTTCGTGATGCTCTAAGTTGGTCAAAATACATTAATGAAACATTGGAACTCTATGGCAAAGACATTGATGTGAAATTTCAAAGTCATCATTGGCCAATGTGGGGCACTAAAAATATTGATGATTATTTAGAAAAGCAACGAGATCTATATAAATACATTCATGATCAAACTGTTTATTTAATGAATGAAGGCTATACAGGCGAAGAAATTGCAGAGAAAATTAAATTGCCGCCAAGTTTAGAAAATTTTTGGGAAGGCCGCGGTTATTATGGAACATTGAAACATAATTCAAGAGCTGTCTATCAACGTTATATGGGTTGGTATGATGGCAACCCTTCTGATCTAGATGTATTACCGCCTGAAGATGCAGCTAAAAAATATATAGAATATATGGGTGGTGAACAACAAGTGATGAACCGAGCAAAAAATGACTTTGCTAAAGGTGAATATCGTTGGTTAGCAATGGCACTTAAACATGTGGTTTTTGCGAATCCAAACAACACAGAAGCAAAAAATCTTTTAGCTGATACTTATGAGCAATTAGGTTATCAAGCAGAATCTGGCCCTTGGCGCTCTGTTTATTTACAAGGCGCTTACGAGTTGCGAAATGGTCTACCTAACAAAAAAATTAGCGGCACCGTAAGTCCTGATACCATTCAGGGTATGCAGCCTGACCTATTATTTGATTATTGGGGCGTTCGTTTAAATGCTGAAAAAGCCCAAGGTAAGCGTTTGGCAGTAAATTTTGACTTCCCTGATCTAAAGAAAAACTATACGGTCACGCTTAGCAACTCTGTGTTGAATTACTCTACTGTTCCTGAGAAAAAAGTGGATGCTACGGTCACGCTGAATAAAACGACCTTAAATGCAATCCAGCTAAAACAGGCAACGTGGCAGGATAAAATCAAATCAGGAGAGATTAAAATTAATGGTAATCAGCAAGCGTTGGTTGATCTTGTGGGTTTAATTGATGACTATCCATTCTGGTTTAACATCGTGACTCCATAAAATGAAGTTAATCTGTTTTAAAAAGAATGTTTTTTTCTATTTGATTCCAAAATAGATTAGCATTTATTTAAAGCAAACGCCTGATGAATTTCATTAGGCGTTTGTATTTTATAAATATAAATCTCTACCGTGCAAAGTTATTTATAAATTTTTGGAAGCCTTGGGCGAAAAATAATTAAGATCAGATATTTTCAGTTATGAATGTTTTTTAAAATAATCACATCGTACTTACATGGATTTTAGACATTAAAAAACCACTTAGGATTAGTACACCTAAGTGGTTGTTTTATATGGTGGGCCCAGACAGACTTGAACTGTCGACCAACGGATTATGAGTCCGTTAACATAAAGATTAAAAATCAAAAAGATATAACTATTAAATTAATAATATCATATACTTATTTAATTTACAAAGTTTACTATTCACTCTTTTTGTTGATTAATATATATTGATTTTGCTTACTACTTGCTTACCAGACGCTTACTAGAATGAAACTAACAAAACCCATAATTGATAAAATTGATTGCTCAAACCAAACTAAACCAACTTTCTTTTGGGATGAGAAAACACCTGGATTTGGTGTTAAAGTTACACCTAAAAATAATAAAAGCTACATTTTCCAAGGTCGTATTGGTCTTCAAAACCGTCGTATCAAAATTGGTGACGTTGATATATGGAAATTAGATGATGCTCGTAAGTATGCACAAGAATTAGCGATTATGTGTCACAAAGGGATTGACCCATTGATCGAGCGTAAGAAAGCTTTAGCTGATAATAAAGAACTGCTAAAACAAGAGAAACGCAAGACGATTAAATTTAAAGATGTATGGTTGGAATATTTAAAAGCAAGACAATCTGATTGGCGACCAAGAAGTTATCAGGACCATATCGAATTATCTAGAGGTGGTTACGATTCTGAAAAAAATAGTGTTTATACCAGTCAACCCATTTTTCAACTGTTTGAGTACAAACTTTCTGAATTAACTGCAGATGTATTTTGCGATTGGCTTGATCACAATGACTTCCGTCCAACAACATCAGCTAAAGCATACAGACTTACACGAGCTTTCCTGAATTGGTGTGAGGAACACGAGGATTATGAAAACTTAGTGCCTCCAAAATCATACAACTCTAAAAAAGTTAAAGATAAAGTCCCTTCCCCAAAAGCCAAGAATGATTGTTTGATGAAACAGCATCTAAAACCATGGTTTGAAGAGGTAAATAAGTTAACTAGTAGAAAAATAGCGATTTTTTTGATATGTAGTTTAATCACTGGTTGCAGAAAAAATGAGCTGCTTTCATTAAAATGGACAGATGTCGATTTTCGTTGGAAAACAGCAAAAGTCAGAGATAAAATTGAAGATGAAGGTCGCCTAATCCCTCTAACTGCATATGTTGAAAGCTTATTATTAGAACTAAAGAAAAATTCTGATTCTAAATTCATATTTAGCAGTAAGGGCGCTGAGTGTGGCCATATTGTTAATCCTTACGATAGCTTAGAGAAAATATGTAAAAAACTAAATATTGTACTTACGCCCCATGGATTGAGAAGATCATATAGAACATTAGCTATTTGGGCTCATATCAATGAAGGATCTTTAGCACAGATATCAGGTCATAAACCAAGTGCATTAGTTGAAAGGCACTACATCGTACGACCTATGGATATGCTACAAGAAACACTACAAGAATATGAGGATTGGATTTTGCAACAAGTGCGAAATGGCATTAATTGAAATACCTCGACACAGACTAATGCCAGTCAGCTAAGTGTATTAGTTAAGAAATTGACTGGCATTCTCTTGGGTATTTCTACGGTTTTCCCTTCACAACCCTAGGGCAACTTCTCGCTCTTCTCTCAGGTAAAATGTATTTCTTGGCTTTTTCCAGTAAACTTTCTAAATGCTTGGGTAAATTACCTGCTGAATCCAATCAAGTGAGTCTTAAAATATTCAGAATACTAATGGATGCAATATGAAAGCTGATTCTCAGAGGACTAACTTTTGCCTGTTGAGCCATATATTTAATTTGATACTTTGGATGAAGTACAAGATTATGCAACAAATTGGCTGTGGCATTACAATCATGAAAGACTACACCAAGCCAACAAAGGAAGGCCTCCTCTAATGGCTGCTTAACCTCTACTTTTAACTTCGGTTATTTATGGGAGGATTACCATACGATAATGCTCTGGCTGAAACGGTGAATGGCTTATAAAAAACAGAGGTGATTGAATATTTAAAAGCAGATTGGCAAGGTTTAGCGGATGTACAACTTGCGAAACTAAACTGGGTAGATTGGTTCAATAAAAAGCGTGTACACAGTGCACCGGGTTATGTATCACCTTTTGATTTTGAAGCAATCTACTATGATAAAATTAATCCGTTAGGTCAGGTGGCCTAACTTAAATAAAAAAGTCTCCGACAAACCCGGTACGGTTCAATCGGATGCTTACTAGAAATCTAAGACTTGTTGACGTAAATCATTGCAGTATGATTTAGGTATATAACGAAAGTAATCAAATTTTAACAATTGCAGCAAACTTCATAGATTAAACTCTAGAAATTTTATAAAACAACGTTGAACACCATTGAAATAATATATTATTGATTAATTATTAAAGGCATTCCTTCTTCATCCAATGTTTTTGTTAAAATTAAATATTTTTTTACCAACTCAATAGATGGTTTACAATTTTCTTCAAGATGAAAATCATTATTTAAAGAAGAAATATAAATACTCAGCCAAACTGTATTTTTTACTTTTGGAAGAAAGCTAGGCAGTTGTATAAAATTTTTTCTATCAAAAATCAATCTTAAGGTTCTAAGAACTGGAGTAAAATATTTATAATTCAATAAATTCGCTACATCATCATTTAAATCCTCTGTTATAAATTTTTTATTCAAGTATTCCTCTAGACTAGGATCTATAAAGGCATCTAAAGGATTTAAAATAGCTAAGTATAAGGATTTAAATGATTTGGCACCATTCTGAATACACTCTAATTGCAATTTATCAGCAGTAGAACCTGTAATAAAAATATCATCTCCAAATATAATATTAACATTACTACTAGCAAAAAAATTACTTGCTGGAATGATATGATCTCTATTTTTTGAGATGCTAATCCTTTCCATTTCACTTAATGAAGCATAATTTTCACAAGGTAAGGCCAGTCTGGGCAGTTTTACATTTATTATGGTTGGGTAATTTTTTAAAGCTAACCAAACATTGAGATTTTTAGAAAAAATTTCAAATAAAATATTGGCAGTTGATGGTGCACTTCTCCAACCAGTAGTTAACAACACAACTTTCTCATTATTTTTTTTTACATTTTCAAAAAATATATACCAGTGACTATTTTTATTTTGTAATTCAGCCACCATGTACTTATATAAAATATTTGAAAAAAATTCAATATCTTTATAGCTACCATATTTTGCTTGACTATACATTTTTGTAAATTTTATTAAATTTTGTCCAGATGCACCGAAAAATTCTCCATTATTCAAAAATAATGAATGAATATAGAAACTATCTGTCATTTTGAAGTATTTATTTATATCAATAATCCCAGAATCTAAAAATGAATACATAATAGATCTAAAATTTTTTATAGACATACTTTTTATTAGGTTTTTTGATATCCAATCAAATATTAAAGTTAGGTTGTCTTTATTTTCATTTTTAAAAACATTCCAATCAATAACTTCTTCTTTTTCAATAAGACTTATAAAATCAATTTTACAAACCACAATCTAATCCCTTAATAAACTACTAATTTCTACATGTTTTTTGATTCTATTTTCAAAATAACAAATTTTTTCCAAACCAATTTTATGAGTTGTTAATAAAATATCTTCAATTCCTAAACCCACATCTTCTGGTGTATGTGCATCAGAACCAATTACGAAATCAATTTTATTTTCTACCCCATATTGAATATTGCTTAAACATGGGTAACTCCACTCTCCAAAATACTCCAAATTTGTTGTTGGATTATATTTACTTTTCCTCAATCCAGATGTATTTAATTCATATGCTAATTTACTCTCCGTTAACAAATCCATTATCTCACAATGGTATTTTTGCAAAACATCACTATTAACCACTCTTAGTAAAATATCAGGATGCCCTATTGAATCAAACTGATTTGATTTTATTAGAGCTTTTACTTGATTAAAATATGAACAAACAACCTGAGGGTTATTAATTTTATCTAAATCCCACACATTAATGTTTCTATTAACACCTGGTATGTAATGAATGGAACCAATAATATAATCAGGTTTAATAAAATCAATTATTTCTTGGTTGTAATCGAAACAATTTTCAAAATAATCACATTCAAGACCAAGCAATACTTTTATCTTATTAAAATACTTTTCTTTTAAAGATAAAATATTTTCTTTATAGTCACATATTTCATCTTTTCTTAATCTATTAGTTGAATCTAAAAAAAATGGCGCATGATCTGTAATTGTTAATATACTTATACCCTTATCAATAGCAGATATTATAACCTGCTCAATTGATCCACTAGCATGTTTAGAATATGCTGAATGTACGTGTGAATCAATCATTAGATGCAATCTCTTTTAAAATATCTGGATACATTTCCAACTCCTTCAGAGGTGGATCAGGAAATTTGAACAACACTTATAAGTGATATTTTGCTCCCCAAATGATGTTATAAACATCAATATATGGAGTATTTTATGGCACGTAGACCAAGAAGAAATCATTCAAATGATTTTAAAGCTAAGGTAGCACTTGCTGCGATTAAAGCAGAAAAAACACTTGCTGAATTGAGTGCTGAATTTGATGTTCATCAAAACCAAATTATCGACTGGAAAAATCAACTGATTTCAGCTTCCTCGCAAGCTTTCGATCAATCAAAAGCTCCAACAGAACCACCCATCGATCTAAAAAAACTACATGCAAAAATCGGTGAGCAGGCATTAGAAATTGATTTTTTAGAAGGTGTGTTGAAGAAACTGGGCCGCTTCAACCACAAAAGTTAATCGATGACTCACTTCAGATTTCAGTATCTAAGCAAGCTCAGCTGCTGAAAGTCTCCCGTGGTTGTTATTACTATCGCCCAAAACCTGTGAGTGCATCAGATCTGAAGCTAATGCGGTGTATGGATGAGTTACATATGCAATACCCTTTTGCAGGTAGCCGGATGATGCGTGATTTGTTGAATCGTCAAGGACATCATATAGGACGACGTCATACACGTACTTTAATGAAGAAAATGGGCATTAATGCGTTATATTGCAAACCAAATTTAAGCCAGGCTAATCAAGCTCACCGCAAATATCCATATCTGCTCAAAGGATTGGCTATTCAGCGCAGTAATCAAGTGTGGTCTACGGATATAACGTATATCCCTATGGCAAAAGGCTTTGTTTATTTATGTGCTGTGATTGATTGGCATAGCCGCAAGGTACTTGCGCATAGAGTATCGATTAGTATGGAGGTTACATTTTGCATAGAAACATTAAATGAAGCTATTGAAAAATATGGTCGACCTGAAATATTTAATACAGACCAAGGCAGTCAGTTTACCAGTGATGCATTTATTGATGTATTGAAATCAAATGGCATTCAAATCAGTATGGATGGTAAAGGTCGATGGGTTGATAATGTGATGGTTGAACGATTATGGCGGAGCGTTAAATATGAAGAGGTGTATCTCAAAGCCTACAGCAATGTTTTGGATGCGAAGAAGCAATTAAACGCATATTTTGAATTTTATAATTTGAAACGACCTCATTCGAGTCTGGACAAAATGACTCCAGATGAGTTTTACTATGACCAGCTACCACAACAAAATAAGGTAGCTTAACTAGAGCAGAGTATCACTTATAAATAAGCTTTTAGTTGTTCAAACATGTGGGACCACCTCTTTCATTACCCAATAAGGATTGTTATTTCTTCGTACAATTTCATTTAAAATCAAATTATTTTTCATAGGTTTTATTAAATCCATAAATGGAATCCTATACAAATTATTAATTAATTTATTGTTTTTAACATGATCTTCCAAGTCACCCCAATCAATATCATCCAGATTTAAATTACCTAGTTTTATATTTTCAATTCCATAGAAAAAAATGCTGCCATCAGGCTTAATGGTTACATCCATGCCATTATTTTCAACATTTATACTACCTAAAGTAAATTTTTTATTTGTTTTAATTTCTATTTCCTTAATATACTCCTTTAAATCTAAAAAATTATTATTTTCTATATTTTCAGGTTTTACTAAGTTTTTATAATCAATTTTAAAAACGTAATTTTCATTAATTATAATTTCATCGGTTAAATTATTTACTTCTTTTATTTTTGCGTGGTATCCAAATTTCATAGCCTCAGTGACTAAAAAATTTCTTGTAAATTCTTTATCAGTATCGATTGATCTAAATGAAAAAGATAGAAGACTTTTAGGATTTTTAATAAACCAATCTATGCTTAATCCATGTGATCTATGTTTTATTTTTTCAAGATGATAAGAGTCAGAGCTTATCCTAATATTACATCTGCTTTTAGATTTCAATAAGATATTATCAGTATCAATAAAAAATTTATACATCAACTCTTTTGGTAAAAAACCGCTACTAATAAATTCAAACTCATTTTTTTTATGAGAAAAATCCAATATACTATGGAATGTTTCTATATTGTTTAGAGGTTCACCTTCCCCACTTATAGATATTCTTTTTACAGCATTATCATTTATTAATCCTTTTAAATTTTTTTTTGATTTTTCTGTTAAAGTTAAATTTACTCCACCTTTATGTTTGTCAGAATACATGCAAAAAGAACAACCAATACCACATATTTGTGTAATATCTATATATAATAAGTGATCAGTCAATTTCATTTGTTATTTCTCAATTTAAATAAAAAAATCATATAAACCTTTATATATTTAATCTTAATATCATTAATTAGCTAATTAAAACTCAAAAATAACCAGATCTAGCTTTGATTGAATTAAAATTGTACATCATTTTTTAAATAATTTATAAAATATTGATTTTATAATGCTATTTTTTGATCAAAAGATCAAAAAGCGACCCCGAGAATTGTCAGAAGATTATGTTGCATAGCTAAATCAATAAGGTTTAGTACATTTCTTTAAAAATTTTTTAGCGCTTCATCAATATAGGCTGAAGACGCCATCAAGTTACGGCACTGCCAAATCGATCAATTATACGCTGAAGGATTGGCCAGTTTTAATCAGTTAATTTGGAGCATGACAATAATCTACCAATTTGCCTGAGAAGTACTACTTCGCAAGAGATCAAAAATCAAATGCAGCCTTGGGACCTAATAGCTGGTGTATCCTGACTTAAATTTTTTGAATAGTCACCGATCTATTGAAATTCAAGAAATTAGTTTATCAACTATTTCTTTTCCCAATACACCACTTAGTCGCTCATCGATCAAATCATAAATACTACGTTGCAAATCAGAACTTAACTCTCCCTTCATAAAACCATTCAAATCAGGTTGTAATTTTGCATTTTCAAATATATCTAACATTGGTTTGAACTTTTCAGGTTGAATCCCAAGGTCAGTAGCAGTGCTCCAAAATGTCTCAGGAATATCTATCTCATATTTTTCTTTAATAGTGGCAATAGTCATAGCACTACCAATACAGGCATACTTTAACTTGTCACTATCTGAAAGATTTTTCAAATTTATTCTGTCTTCATTACTCAGTGTTATCTTTTCTCGCAAATAGTCAATATATGCTTGGTTGTTATCAAACTGCTCCGAAGTAGTGCCCTCTTCTACTGCACGTTCAGTACGCATACCAAGTTCATACATATCCACTTCATTATGTTCAGTTGCAAACACTCCCAGCCCTTTACCCACTGTAAGTGCAGCATCACAAATCCTTGCAACCATTGGAAGCCCACGATTGATTGCATCAATCATAACGCGACCTGTAGATATAACAGCTCCACCAATTGCAGAACATGCTGTACCAACTGCACTCATTGCTCCAGATAACAAGGAGGCTCCTACACTAATTAATCCACCTAACATTAATATTTTCTCCTTGTACTAGTATGAAAATTTTCTTTGCTAACTACTTTAGCATGATCCTTATCACATAAGAGTGGATAACAAGCTTGCAATTTGCTCCGCCACTGAACAATAGATTCACTTTGAGATGGTATATAAAGATGATGAAGTAGATGTTCAATCACCATTGATACAGAACCCAAACGATTTACAGCCATATTTAACATTGATATTAGATGTTGGTGATTTTTCTCATTTCTCTCCTCCATGTATTTTGTATAAGCACTCAATATTTTAATATCTGCATTAAACGATAATTGATCTTGCCATTGTTCAATACTTAGTGTTGATTGTTGAGCTGTTAGTGGTAGTACATGTCGATTGTTTGGTAATTGATAGAACCGCCAAGAACGGTAACGTAGTTTAGGCTCAATTACATCTAATGGAATATCCGCTTGTGTCGTTGAATTAGGCTCAATTTGAGTAAGCACAGCGCTTTTCCAACCTTGACTAAATATAACTGCCTGGCCTGTTTCTAATCTAGATAAATGCTGTTGTTGCAATGGTTCTAATGCCATAGTATTACCTATCGCAACTTTATCATCTTCAGCAAATAACTTATGAACAATCTTTGTATTGGTATTTTTTATTACTTCAGACGTAAGCTTATTAGGAATTTGATCCACAATGATTAGACCTTCACCATATTTACGTACTTCTGCGAGCATATCACTAAACATTTCAACAGCTTGTCTTCGATTACTACTCATTGAAGGATCTGCTTTCGTGAGAAGATGATGTGCTTCCTCTATAAGTGTTAAGTGTCGAAAATTTGGATTTTTACGATGTTCATTTTTTAATACCTGAATAACATTTGTCATAATAAAGGCTATTAGTAACGATTTTTCAGCCCCGTTGCGAATTTCTTCAAGCTCAATAACAACTGGTCGATGTATCAATTCACTAAAGTCAATAGAACGTAATGTGTTAAATATCTGCCCCTTGGCACCGACTAATAATCCTTGTAAACGTGCCTTAATAGAACCAATGTAATCCTGACGTAACCGTTCATCAAACCCCTGTTCCTTAACTACTTGCTCTGAGGCTTCAAGTAAATCTCGTAATATTGGGAATGGATAGCAACCTGGGGCGAAAGGATTAGGATATAAAGGATGTTTAGAAGTATTAATATCCCATCCCATTTTTTCATAGCATCGATAAACAGCAGCTTCTAATACCTGAGGAATCGCGGCCTCCATATCAAATGAGGCCAAAAAACTTGCCTTAATAATATCAACTCGACTTGAGATAGTCTCTCCTGGCATCATTTCTAATGGATTCAATCTTAATGGAGCAATATCATCACGTCCTGGTGTAAATACAAGCAAATCATCATATTCTTCAAGTAACATGCGATATTCAGTTTTAGCAGGTTCAATAACCAAAAATTTTGACATGCTTTCTCGTAAGAGATGATGACAAGTTGTTGTTTTTCCACTACCTGTCACACCTGCAACAAATACATGCTTGTTTAAATCATCTCTATTCAGAGCTACTTTTTTATCTTTTAATATACGACCATATTGTACAAGACTACCTAATGGTAAACTTTCTACAACACTTACTTTTGGTGGATTTAATCCGAATGTCACTTGCTCTTTAAGTTCTATCCCAACTACCTCTTCCTGAGGTAAGCCTGCAATTAAACTTAGTTCCTTTGGTGTGACATATGCACCCATCAGAACTTTTCCTTTTAGATTAATACGTGACTTTAAACTATCGAATATATTTAATATTTGATCATTACTATGTCGTGAAATAACTGGAATCTGTAAATTTTTAACACTTCTAACCCATTCTGGTGCTGCTGAAATATCTAGCATTTGTAATGGATATTGATTCCCCATATTTCCACTAAAAATTGAGCGTGTAACATCACCCAATCTTAGTAAGCTATGATGAGAATTTGTCAATAAACTTATATTACATATAAAACTGCCACGACTACGGCCATAATCGACTCTTGGTAGTAAGACCTCATCTAAGTAACTCAACCATTGTTGTGCTTGCCTATTGTGGCGTTCTTCAGATATGTTTAGTGTTTCACCTTGATTCAGTGAAGCATTGTAGTTGCTTCCGCTACTTTTTGATTCATTTTCTCCTTTCGATTCACCTTCAGAGTTGGAATGTGAGCTACCTTCAGTTCCCGATTGTGAGCTATCTCTTCTATTTGCAGATTTTGTTGTGCTTTTATTCCCACCTTTTGTATAACTATTATTTGTAGAAAAACTTGTTCCCCGGCTTTCTCCTTTACTCTCACCCCAACTTACAGAACGACCATTCGTTTTCCCATGCTGAAGTGAAACTCGAGCAAGAGGAGCAAGCACTCCATAACCACGATATAACCATTGCTCTAACTCCATCAGTTGTTCCATTGCAACACAAGAAGCTGTTATTGCAAGACAAAAATCACTCCCCGTCATCACATCCACTAACCGATCAATGCCCTGAAAAAAAGCATTTTCTCCTTGAGCTTGATCACCAACTGTTCCTTGTAAGACACCTACATGACGGTATCTCTGCAGTTTGTTAATTAGCTCTGTGCCATTATCTGTTAATTGCTGTATGTGACTTCCTTTAAAGTTTCCTTCAAAGTTAGGTTTTAAAATACTTTCTGAGATATCAGATATAGAAATAGCAGGTTTAGAATACATATGGTTACGTGCAATTCCCAAATAAAGTGTTACACCATGTGTATCTCCTTTGAGTATATAAATTACACTAGCACCAGGATAGCGAATACTACTATAAACATTTTCTAGTGCTTCTCGACGAGGTGCATCAGAAATATGGCTTAAACTATTAATCTGAAAAAAATGGTAGTCAGCAAACTGTAAAGCATCATTTGGGACTAACCGTTTGGCGATTTCAGCTAAACTCATCGGGGCAGTTAGCGCTGTTAATAATTTATCAATGGGTTTTGTAATACTCATGTCATTCATGTAAAATTTATTCTTCCTAATAATTATCAGGCATTATTAACTAATTCAGTAATCATGATTTGATCTGCTCCATCATCCCCTGATAGATAAAGTTTTAATGCATATAGTAAGTCTGGTGTACGATGATAGCCCTCCGGTTTATTTACAACTAATTTAACTCTAGCTACTACTTTAGGTTGTTCAAGCTGATATGAGAGTGCCTCACCTTGTTTATCAGTCATTTTTTCAACTGTACTTAAGAGTTGTGTACTTAAATCGCTATTAAGCGCAAACAGCGAACGTATATTTGGATCTTGGCTTTCTCGCGTACGTAATAGTGCTAATAGCAATTCTAGTCGTAAAATAAATGAATTCCATTTAAAGAACTTATCTTCTTTTTTAAGCCATTTAATCTCTTCTAGTAAATGCTCATTTAATCGATAAGTCAGTGTAATTACTTGTTCTGCTGTTAAACGATGAATTACTGCTTTATCACGCCACATAGCTACGGATAAAATTTCAAGAGTAGTTGCACGTGTACCTCCTGTATCATCACTAGGTGCTAAAAGGTTTTCAAGTAATTGTTGTTGCCATAATTCACTTACATCACCTAGAGCATACTTAAATCGTGTATCTTCATTACGGAGTAAATTTTTATCCTGAGAAGCTTGTAATAAATCATTTACTGCAAGAGGAGGCATTAATTTATGGCAGTAACTCAAGAACATTTTAAGTTCGCTTTCAAGAGTTGTATTAATGCCCTGAGTTACTAATAAATCTTGAGCCTGTTTTATGGCCTGAGTCCCTAAACGGGCGAAATCAGTTGACAACTCTGCTGCATCATTAAAACTACGGGATTGGTCACTAAAAATGAGCATAGGAAAACGCCAACGTTTTGACAGGCCTTTTAGATCGTATTCTGAAATTTCTCCTTGCTCACCGATATTTTCTAACGAGGATCTCCCCTCTTTAGTAAATACATCAGCAGAAAAAATTTGTTTTTCTACATCTAAATCTTTAAATTTGCTTTTATGTACAAAAATGCTTTTATGCTGAGGATGTAATTCATAAAATCCAAAATCCTTAGCAGAAACCCATTTAATATCTTGGTAATTAAAATCAAACCTTTTTGAATTTCGTCCATGTAATTTAAGATGATATATATCATCAAGTTGTTTTAAATTCCGTTCAATCCATTCAATAATATTAGTTTCCCTTTCTTTACCAGGGTAGGTAAATAGTTTTTCGAATGTAACTTTCTCAGGAAAAATAGGAATCGCAACTACTTTACTTTCATTATCATCAATCTTTTTACCCCATTGTGCATCCACATGATGAAAAGGTTTTTTTTCACCTATTGGAGAAAAACGTAATTTATAGGGTTGTTCATCGCCATAAGTATAAGTGAGTGTTAGTTTACAGTCGCAGGGCATTTTAAGTGGTTGTCTTAGCGATAACAGTAATGAAAATATCTGTTTATGACTATTTTTACCTTGATAAATAGTAAAACGTATCTCTTCCTTATCTGGTGGCAACGTAAAGGGAGTTTCTATTGGAATATTAATCGCAACACCACGCTCTGGTTTAACCGAAGTACGTGTATCAACAAAGTAAAAATTTTGCTCAATACCTTGCACGGGTAAACGGGCCATCAATGGAGGTAAATGATCTTTCCAAAAGATCTTATGTGGCGCTAAAAATTGCTTTTCTAATAAAATTTGTGACCCTAAAAGAGGATCACTAGCTAACCACTGTGTAGATTTGATTCCATTTTGTTGTTTGATTGCTGTAGAAACTGAAAGAAAGTATGTTTTTTCTTCTTTTTTCTGTAATACAGAGGTTTCTTTCAATAAAACATCAAAAATATCAATATTTTCTACTTTAATTCCAGCTGGTACACGATACCAGTTCTCACCATCATGTAGTACTAGCTGTGCCTTATTTAACACTATTTCGCTATAACTATAGAGTTGAATAAATTTCTTCGCTATATGATGAGGTAAGCCAGAATTAACTAAGGCTTGCTGTAATAACTGTTGTTCACCTTGTTGAGAAAGCTTAATAGATGGGTGCCTTTCAAGGTAAGTCTCTCCAATCTGTTCACCGCAACGATAATATACAGGCGTAGCATAAATACCGACTTGGTCTGAACTTAATACCATAATCAAATCATTAGGTTTAAAAATTTTTTTATCCAATAAAGCATAGACTGCTGCAATACTTATTGGTAATGGATTTACATTACTAAAATTACGATTAATTTCTCGGCGTAAATCACTCGTTTCAAAGTCACTATGGTGATCTCTCACCAAGTAATGCATCCCCTTATTTACTCGAATTTGAGTCGTTAATAACGTTGCAAAACTATTCAACTGATGATTATAGAGATCACTATTATTAACCTGAGCTAATTCTTTCGTGCTAAATACACATTCATGATCTGATAATGATAGGCTTTGACTACAGTCTAAGCCTGATGCATCAAGAAAATTTGGTCCTATCCAACCTACTTTATCATTACTTTTAAATTTATAACTAGCACCATCAAACATTACTGAGGCAAAGTCACTCGATATCTGAACTTGTGAATTTTTCTGCAGCTTAAGTCCTCTATCACCTTGTAGTAAATCGTTAACAAGTCTTTTAGCCACTCTAGAAAAATTTCTTGGCATCGCTCTTTGCCAAGAAGTATTTAAATCAGCACTATCAACATTAGAATTGACTTTTAAATCAATCAAACCATCTACACATCGGAACTCTATTCGCCAAGTCTGTGTTTGCTCTGCTCTCACTCGACGCTGTATTTGGATATCACCTTCAATTGTGAGTGACAATAGCAATTCGGCATGAGGCATTATTTTTGCACAACTCTTTGCTACATTATTACCAAGATCGAGAACCAAAACCTCAACTAAATTTTCTTCTTCCGTATGTTTAACAGCTGGGCTTGCTGATAAATCATCAAGCTTAAAATCCCAAGCCTGATCTAATACTAGACAATTTTCTATACTTGCGAGTTGCTTAAGTAATTCACTAAATAGATTAAAACCAGAAGCGATACCATTTTTTTGTTGGCATTCACAATCATCTTCTAGGCGATTTAACAATCGCCATGATCGCCAAACTTTTCTATATTGTTTATCTTGTAATAATACATTGTTAGGTGGCATATGCTGCCATGGTTTAATCGCAAGAAACTCCTCCTGTCGTAAAATTTTCTGTATTGAATCAATAAAAGTCTCTTGCTGCTCTGTTAATTTGAAATTCGCTGCTTGCCGATCTAAGAGTAAACCTAAAGCACGAATTAAGAATGTTTTTAACAAACGATTTTCAAGCGTATCAAAGCTCATCTTACGCGTAGCAGCTAAAATATGCGGATTAGCTGCTAATTTTTCACGCAGATTATTGCCAGGCTTACGACTTAACCACTGCAAAGAACGGCTATCGAGGCGTTGTGCTAAGTAAACTGGGGTCATCTCATGAACTCTATTAATCGTTTGTCGAGGCATAATCAGAATATTGTTAATAGCATCGACAGCATGATCAATTAGATAAGTAAAACGATCCTGTAATTCAGTATTTTCAAGTGCATGGCTATCGTGACTTAACCAATGACTCATTCGTTGTGGTAATGCTTCACCTGTGAGCGGATCAAAGGTAAGATTAACCAAGTAGAAATGCTGTCCCTGTAATAATTGCTGTGCAATAAATTCCTGTGCTGTATAGCGACCGTATAGTTGCCCAAAGTCGTTCAACTTTTCATTTGCAAAGTTGATCATTTAGACTCCTTGTACCGACTCTTGCTGAACATTAGTTTTTTGATCTGATGACACCGTAGGGGTTGCTAGCTTAAATAGTTCTTGATAGCGTTCATTGCTCTGTTCATTATTCAAATAATCTGCACTTACCCAATTAAATTGCCAATGTCCTATACGCATCGCCTTATCAAAATCATCCAAAATATCTAATTTTTCTTTATCTAAAATGTCGCGAATTGGATCTAAACAATGCTGTCGAGCATGTCCACGTGTCTCTATCCCACGTAATTTAGGCATTACCTTCTGTACTAATTGATCCTCAAAGGCAAACTTTAGCGCCTCTTTATATTCATCAGGGTATTGCTGTGCATCCAAACCCATAACCAATGGATGATTCACCATATAATATTCAATTGATTGCCAAACACGATGTCCTAATGCTTTCCCATCAGCCCCCAAACAATTATTAATATTTTCAATTAATTGCTTATAAGGTTTTACAATCTCATCTGATAAGCTACTTTGTTTATTAATCCACCCCCACCAAATGCTCATTGGGAGTAAATTTGCTTGTTCAGGCAATGCTCTAAGTTTTTCACGACGATGCAATGAAGTTGGACGAGGGAAGTAGATTGAAGTACCTCGGTCAATCACCTTATCTGATAATGATTTAGTCGTTTCATCTTGGTTCATAGTACCTGCAAACAATAAGTTACGACCAAGAGATAATTTATAAGGATCTATATTAGAACCTAAATTAATATCGATGTAAGGTAGATCATTATTTTTCGCAGCACGGCGTTGCTCTAACTTACTCAGAAAGTCGGCAAAGTAAAGTTCAACATGTGCAAGGTTCATTTCATCAAGTAATACCAAACTTACAGTATCTTCAAGACCATTATAATTATCTTCTGAGTTTTCACTGTCTGTTATTAACTTCTCACGACTTTGTACAAGAAAATTCAGCATCGGTTGAGCTTCATAACTATTACTGATCGAGTTAAAATAGCCCAACATTGATTCTTGTGAATCCCAATTTGGTTGTACAGGCACATTAATAAAATTTATCCCCCCAAAACGGCTATATAACTTAGGTAACTCAGATTTACCTGTACCACTCACACCGGCTAAGACTGTTAAAGGTGACCATTCAGCAATTTTGAGTGCTGTATGGAAGGCACATAAAATACGGTTTGAAAAATGTAGCCCATAGTCATCAATCTTTGACCGAATAGTTTCAAGCCAGTCTAGTTCATTAATAGATTTTTCTTGACGACGTGGCACAAACTTTTCAATATGAGGACGCTTAATATTTCTAAGCCGTGCCTTAATATCTGCTGGATCTTTATAAGATGGACTAACTCGATCCAAGGTCTCTTTTAATTTATTATTATCTGCAATAACTGCCTCATATCTTACTTCAAGACTATTAAACTTAGTTTGCAAACGTTCTTGGTCATATTCTAACTGCTCTTGAGTATCCAAATTTCGTTGCAGTTCGCGTTTTTCGTCCTGTAGCTTCTGATTAGCTTGCTCTAGCTTTGCAACTTCAGCACGATGGTTATCGTAATATTGCTCTGGTTCCTGACTTAGGCGTTGGAGCTCTTCACGCAATACTTTTAACTCTTCATTCTTAGTCGTAAGATCGTGCAACACCTCCTCTGCTGAGCGGTCACCTAACAGTTTTTTAAGCTCATCATAGGCACTATACAATTCTTCTTGCTGTTTAATACGATCTAACAAACGCTGTTTATCTGATTCAAACTGTTTCTCATTTTGTTCAAACTCCTGTAAACGGGTCTGAATACGTTCTGCAATTTTTTGCTCAAGAGAATCTTGTAATGCATCGACTTTTACTCGATCAAGTTTTACATCATTTTGGTCAGTAATTAACTTAGCTTGCTTTTTATCAAACTCTTGTTTGCTTTTTTCAAGATCATCTCGACGCTGCTGAATCTCTGTTTCAAGCACCTTAAAACATTTTTCACGCTGCTCTTGAATCTCCTTATCTAATTCAGCTCTTGCTTCAGAGCGTTTCTGTTGTAATTCTCTCTGCAAATTAGCTCTTTGCTCTGCAAAATCACCATCAACGATTTCTTGCACTCGATCAAGTCGCTCACGTTCTGCTTCTAACCGCTGCTGTTGATTTGCTACATCTTGTAACTGTTGTTTCAACTGTAGTTTTGAATCTGCAAGTTGTTGATCACGCTCCGCAAAAATTTTGTCTCGAAGAGCCGGTAAACCTTGCTCTATTTCTAACTGCCGAACCTCTTGCTGTTGATGGCGTGTTTCAAGTTCAAGACTACGAGCATGATTATCCTCTTCCTTTTTAATAGCAGCCTGTTCACGCAATTTCACAAATTGAAGTTGGCGTTCTACTTCTTTTTGCCCTTCTATTAATTCTAGCTTTTGCTTTGCCAGCTCTTCTTTTTGCCCTGATAACATCTGAGTATTTTCAACCTGATCTTTGTCATGCTGTTGCTGTTTTTTATCCACAATATTGCTCCATTAAAATCTTAATTAATTTAAATACCGCTTTTTCAATTTCTTTTAAAGTTTCATGCTGACCTAAAATTGGACCAGAATGCCCCCGTATCTTGATTAAATGATCTATCGCTGAGATTAACTTCTCAGCAAATGGAAATTCTTTTCTCTGCTGATCCGTAATCTGTGCCCAAAAAGCAATAAAATTTGCACCAAGAGTTGTATTACAACCATTAAGTGACTGCTGCACTTTATTTGAGTTAGTTTTGCTAATTTGTTTAGCACCTAAAGTTACTAATTGACTTTTTATAAATTCGATGTCGTTTGCTTCATTTACATCGAGGGACTGACACGCTTGATAGAAAGCATGCTGTAAGGCACCTGCTAAAGCATTTGTTCTATCTCTAGCATCCTCTAAATTGGCAAATACTAAAGCATCAAATAACCCTTGATAAACACGCTCATTCATTACGCTACGCATTATTCCAAAATGCTGATTTAACTTATAGTTAGCTTCACTTCGGATATCCTCTTTAAGCCAATTAGGAGTAATTTGCTCTGATACTTGATTATCATTACTCTTCAACCAATCTGATACAATTTCACGTATTCGCTCTACAAGCTGATGAATGAATTCAATTTGCTCAAAACCAAGTTCATTACGCACAGTATTCGCATCCTGATGATCAATCGGATTTCGCCAACGGCGCAATTTAGCGATATCATTTAATAACTCTGGGTAGGCTTTAGCGAGCCCTCTCATGGGTTGCTGTTCATCATTCCTTGCTAAAAGCAAATGACAAAATAATAAGGCTGACATTTCAGGTTGCTCTGCCTTGAGATAAATAATACTACCCTTATTTGTCTTTAGTAATTTATTAACAAGCTTGCCATCTTTAAACTTAAAACCTATCTGTAATGCGATTTTCTCTGCTTCATTCGCATTGCGTTGTGGATCGCTCGAAAGTTCAGAAATACAGCGTTCAAGCTTAGAAAATGCATAACATTCCGCTAGCATTTTCTCAATCTCGTAATAGCTCTTACTCACAAAAGATAATAAATTATTTTCGTATTCAGACTGATCGATAGAATTTTTTACTTGGCTGTTCTTTAACTCCTCGTAAAGCTTAGCTAGTGATTTTGATTTTTGCATACCCTTAAGTGGATAGTTTTTTCGGCTTTTTTGATATAGGATTTCATATGCTGTTTTAATAGATAAATTACTATCATGATTTTTCCTATTATTAAAACCTCTCGTAAATCTATCCTGAATACCTGAACGAAAACCATCACTTACATATAAGGAATATGTACCAGACACCATAAAAGCATAGCAATGTAGATAAACTAATTCACCATCCGAATTTACTGAAATAGTCCCCTTAGTTGTAACAAAACCATCGTTACGAGTTTTACCAAAAGACAATTCCATTTTCTTTTTTTGTTGACGAAAACGTTTAATAATATCAATTACATCACGCTCATTAGGCTCATTTTTAGAAACTGTTTCACTAAACAAGGGGATTGCTCTTATTGGTGTAGGATTACCTACAGTCCCTTGCCAAAACTCAACTAAGCCGTCATCATTTGCTTCAACATTAATTGATGTTATTTCACCACGAGTGATTATTGGCAACCAACAGTGATTAATCAAATCAAAATATATACTTGCACCAATAACCTGTGTTTGATTATTATTAATTTGATCAAGGATTTGTTCACCTACAGGTGTTAATCTCAATCTATCGGTGATTAAGTCTAATTGCTGTAATTTAAGGCTTAGAAACTCTACAAGGCTAGACTTGCCATCCTTATTCGTAAGCCCCATTTTTTGGCTTAATCTCTCTAGATCACTTTCCCCCTCAGCTAATAAACGTAATAATGTACTCTCAAATAGATTTAAGTCTTGATCTGCTTTCGCTTGTAATGAAATCGCAAAACGTAAGCATGGCCATAAAATATCCTGCGTCGCTTTAGCATGATATTGAGCAATAGAGTGTGGCTGATGCAATACCTTAAATAATTTAGGGATATGTAGATTCATGTAAGCAATACTCCTTGCGCATGATTCTTACACAGCTCATAAAATGCTTTTAATTCAGGTACTGACTGTTCCGCTATGGGTGCTTGAATCAACTGACTATCACCGACAAGAACCAATGCCTTTTTCTGTCGTGTTACAGATACACATAATCTGTTTTTAGACATCAGGTGACCAAATACTTGTTGTTGTTGCTTTGCTGAAAAATTACGATCTTTCAGAAATTGTGAGTTTTGTGATTGAGAACGAACCATTGATAAAAAGACTACATCGAATTCCATACCTTGAAAAGAATCTACAGTACCAATCCGTAGACGCTCTTCTATAGGTTTGCCTGCATGATCAAAAAGCATTTGATAGTGTTTAGTAACAACATAATTTCCGGCTTCATCTTGTTCAGTAATTTGGTATTTCGCAAGTGCTTTCATTACTTCATTTACTTGAGCTTTATAAAAAGAAATCACACCAAAACTAAGATTTTTACCTTGTTCACTATCAATCCATTGCTTTAATTTCTTAGCAATCATCTCTGCTTCAGCCTTTCTAAATCGGCTCTTACTGGCATTACGATCCTCATTTCCCAGCCGTGCTGGTGCATCTATCCATATAGCTGCTTTATTTTCTATCCCTTCAAGTTGATGAGAAAATTTACTGGCTGGTAGAGGTGATTCATACCCTTCCCCATACAGCTTATAAAATTGATCACTAGCAAATTGTCCTAATAAAGGATGACTACGATATTGTGCATCTAATGTGATCGTTCTAGGAGTGCCATCTTGTTGCTCCAATTGCTTAGCACGATGAAATAAATACTGAAACATACTACTTGTTATATGCTGATTAAATTTTTCTTTTATATCTGAATGGATATCATCTGACTCTTGCTCCATCTGCTGCAATAAAGCTTCATCCACAATATGTGGTAGTTGACGATGATCACCAACTAAAATAATACGATCTTTTGCTTGTACCATAGGAATCATAAGATCTCGAGGGCTAGCACGAGCAGCTTCATCAACAATCACCGTGCCATACTGTAAATAACCTTTTCCATCGCCACTTTTTGATTTAAAACGACGAATGACTTCGCCCTCAGATTGCCCTGTTGTCGCCCCATAAACTAAGTTGTATTCTGCTAATGCTTCTTGCACTGCATATGGATTACCCTCTAAATCACTCAAATAATCTATTAAGGCTCTATTTTTAGATTCATTACGACTACGATCTTGCAGTAAATCAAGTGTACGTTGTATTGCTAACTTCACATCTTCTCTAGCTAAGTTGCGTTTGAGTTGAGGACGTGGTGTAAACTGCTTTAATAATTGTTGCTTTACTTCTTTTAATTGAGGTAAAAAATCTAGATTATTTTTTGGTTGCCAAATCATAGCTTGTTGTAATATATCTAAATACTTTTTCTCAATAGTGATCTCTTCCTCATCCAACCAAGCCATTAATGCTGCAACTCTCTGCACCCCATCATCCTTAAATGCTGGTTTTGATAGCCGTAATGCACGTAAAAATCTTATGCCATCGCTCTCACCTAAATGCTGACTATTCAGTTCAGTACCAAGAATCTTTAATAAACTTATCAACTCAGCACTATTTGGTATTCCAATTAATAATGCTTTTGCTTTGTTCACTAATCGTAAAGCTGCACTGTCACTTGGTGTTGTCGCATACGCTATAGCTTCATTTTCAAGCTGTAAATAAGCAATACTTTCTTTCAACTCAGGCACATGCTGATAGATGTTTCCAACAGTTTTCAATCGCCATTCATCTAATTTAATATCAGTAGCATTATTTTGTTCTTTCTCACCTGAACGCTGCCCAAATTTAATTGCAGGCAAGTCATTTACTGATAAACGATTTAATAGATTCTCAACCGCATCATGCTGATAACCTGAAACCAAAATATCACCCTGTATTGACTTACTCTTATCCAATTCCTGATTAAGACGTTCTATAATGGCGGTGATAACAGTCGTTTTACCCGTCCCTGGTGGCCCTTGAATAATCATGATATCAGGAGTATTCAAAGCAAGTTTAATCGCTTTTTCTTGAGTCTTAGTTGGTGGATTTTTAGGAAATATTTTAGTTTTAACAAAACTCGATAATGGTTTTATTTCAGGACGCTGAACACGTCCACTTGGTAATCTAGCATCTTCCTCGATAAGCAATCCTAAATGAGGCATCGCACTTTTACCCTCAATAATTGCATTACGAGCTGCCATCCGTCGCTCAATCTGCACTTGATCACCCATAATAGATTGTACAATAATCATTTTAGTCGACGGTATATCAACTCCTTCTACAATAAGTCGATTTTGCTCAACTTTAATAATTTTTAAAATTTGGCTTGGCTCATTAGCTACTGATGCCACATTATCTTGGTACTCAGCATCTGTACTCACTGAATTAGATTGTTGATCCCAATTTGAAAGATTGCTATCAAAGCCCTTTTTTTGTTTATAGTCCTCAAGTAATTGTGAACTAAATGTCTGCCAATCCATCTCAGGATCTTCGAGATAAGGAACCGAGGTTTCAGGGCTCATCATTAACAATGCATCTTGAGTTGTTAATAAAGTGCGTAGATCTCTATTCAAATAAATAGACATCTGTCTACCAAACTCACCATAGACTTCACACTGTTCAGGCATCACTTCTATGCGACCAATTTCTCTAGCACGCTTAAGTAACTGTTCACCCTCTGTACTTCCATATTTATCCCAAGTGGCTAAATATCCTTTTTGATTTGTAATAATTTTACGCATCTGCTGAGAAGCAAGAGAAGCCACCTGTTTTTGTTGTTCGCTAAAACTGAGCTGTAATCTCACCAAACGAAGTGCACGTGTTGAAGTTGAACAAGCACGACTCACGAGCTTGCGTACCCCTAAATAATCAAAATCTACTGCAGAATATTGTTGTACTGCCAATTGCAAATTATTGCCCAATAAAACTAGACCATTTTTAATTTTTTGCTGTGGTTCTTTATTAGTCAAATTATGATTATCTTCATTTTTTTCAATATACTTAAGTTGATCTAGTGCGCTTTCTCCCAACATCACAATTGCATACTGTTGCTCTAACTCATCAGATAGGCTAAAACTACAATATTGTTCAAGCGCTACTTGAATAGTCTCGAAACTCTCACCTAAACCTACAGATTTTGCTTGTTCTAATGTTCTCGGGTCTAATACAATATCAATTGGGCCTAGTTCAATTTCAGAACCATTAAAGGACACCATTGCCAACTCAAGTTGTACACTATCTTTAGGCCAATCCTTTTGTTGATGTACTCGACTGATCTCAATCAGATTAGCATTCGCTCGATCAAACCCAAGTACTATCTCATTAAATAAAATAGGCTCACGCAAAGTAATCGTAAATAATTTTCCATGAATAACTAGCTGTAACTGACCCGTTCGTGAACTCAAACGTAACTGGCCTAAATCTCCTTGTTTAAAAGAAATTCCTTTACTATCTAGCGGTTCTATCCAAAAAAGATGATTTATTTCAATATTGAGTTGTTTGAATCGCATTATTTTCCTTAACCTTAATCTCAATAATTACCGAGTAAGGAGCATGTAGATATAACTGTACACCTTCCTCTATCTGCTGCTCATTCAAAAACCATTGGTTCGTTAATTGCTGAACATGATTATTATCCAGAATATCTACTCGTACATCCTCTGCTGAAACATAGAGAAACCTATCCTGATCAAATTGATTCACCTCAATCATTGGCATATTGTGTTGATCTATATCAAAATCACCAGATATCCGCCGTGGTAGTTGGATATTTTGACCATCAATAAAAGGAGTAACCCAAGTCCAAATTGGATCACTTACCCCCTCTGATGTATAAAAATAACTAGTAGCGACCAAAAGTTTTGAATGATGTTCATTACAATATGGACAAGACTGTGTATCATTTGTAGATTGATAATAAAAACTCATACCACAATGGCATTGAATAGAACTATCTGCTGCTTTAGCCAATAGCCTCGGTAATGAGTGAAGACTCGGACGTTGCCAAGGCTCTTTACGTCCTTTTCCGAACATTCTTTGAAAAAAATATAGTACATCGGGTGTTAAAACCAACTCAGCAGGTAATCCATTGACTCGTGAATTACTATTGTCTTCAGCATCAAATATAAACGGAAGCTCGCCTTGTGCTGCTTGAACTTCTAAATTAGGCTTACTACTTTCTGAATCGTCTGTTGCCCAGTCATCTTCATCACCTACGACATCACTAAAAAGTTGTCCTTCAAAAGCATTAGACATCGTGAGAATTTTAAATGCTAATAATGCTAATGAGTAAGTATCACTAACAACTCTACCACCATCAATACCTTTAACTATCTCCGGTGCACCATATTGTGGAGTGATTACACCAGACTTCGAACTTACCCCTTCAAAGCGCAAATTATCCGCATCTATCATCCACACTTCACTATGCTCTGGCTTAGTTGAGCAGTAAATATTATCTGGAGAAATATCCATAAATATCACTCCTACACTATGTAGTCTTAATAACTCGATAGAAGTCTGGCTCAATAGTTCTAATCTTCTCTTAGTACCGCCAGTGTTAGCATACATAGCCAATGAGTAAGCAACTTCTAAAGGAACTTCCTCACTCAACCAACTAGGACGAGTGAAAGTTTTAGCAAGTTGCTTATTCAAAATTTGCGGCAACCATTTTCCTATCGGTTGCATATCTTGCATCATCTGCATCACATAACCAGCCTGCCCTTCAAGCAAATAAAGTGGTCTCGTAATATGCATTTTATTGGTTAATGGCAACAGATAGAGGTTTTCAAACCGCTTTTGAAAATGATTGATTTCTTCCTTATCCGTTATTTCTTTACCATTTTTCAGTGGCATTTTAACTAACAACTCGGAATCTGCTGTTCTATATACAACCCCTTGTCCACCTTTTCCTAACTCTTTTTTCAGCTCATGCCATTGAGATAATTGATCTTTCACCCGAGTAAGTTTTTGTTCTTTTTGCTGTTGCATATAAAGCTTCCCCTGTAGCTCTTAACTAGAGCACTCAAACATATATCCAACAATGATTAACGATATAAAGCAGCGATAGTCTTATCATCGCTATGACCTGTCACCGGCCAATCGCTTATCCAATGCTTTACATCTAAAGTAACTTCAATATCTGATAACAGACGATATTGGTTCAACAGTTCACGATAGAAATCAATACGATGCTCAGAAGCTAAATCATCAGCAATCCCATCTGTAACTAAAAAGCAAGCCTCTAACTCTACAGTTGGCTGTACACAAAATTTCCATTTTTCAACCTGATTTTTTTTACCTAATGAGTATGTTTGATTGGCAAATAAACTTTCATCTTTATCAGTTAAAAAATGGATCTGTTGCTCATTTTTAACCGACGTAATGATGCAGCAATCACCATCCCCAATGTGAGCAATAAAAGTACTATCTCCAAATACAATAGCGAAGAGTGCTGTACAGCTACATTGTTCAACTTCAGCCCCATTCAGCTCTTCTAACCAAAAACTATGAAACAACTCAATAACAGATAATGGTTCAATTACTAATGTACTCATATAGTGTCGAGCAACTCTCACTACTGCTCGACATACCGCTTGAGAACCAATATGAGATAAAGGCTTACTTCCTAAACCATCAGACACAGCAATCAAGACCAACTCATTATCAAGTTCTAAGTGACAAGCATCTTGATTAGGTAATCCAAGGCGTTGATGAAACGGCCCTATTTCGGTACCACTGAAACCTCGCCATACTAAACTATTACCAGTCATCATCATTCGATTCATTTTCAATAATATGAGTTAAATCAACTCTGCGCGATGGAATCATGGCTACAATTTCGGATCGCAAAATCATATGTAAAACTTGATCTAATTGTTCTGCACGATAGCAATTATTAGATAGCGTATTTAAGTGTGGCAGATCCGCATCACCACCTACACCTATCAGATATAAATGATCGAGTTGGCTTAATTGAAACCGCTGTTGTGCATTTAACTTAAAGTAACCATCTGTCAATAGCAAAAATTTGACGTCTGGGTTTCTTTCAATCCACTTACAAAGTGCATCAACATTCCCCTCCCCGCTAGTGCTAGGTAATTCAACATCACTTCCAACTGACCAATGAAGTTGTGTAATATTCTCTTGCCAGCTGAAATAACATATATTGGTGTCATGTTGCTCAGTAAATTGCCTGATATAGCGTACTAAGTTAACCAACAACATTGGCTTACCATACTCCACCATACTTCCAGAACAATCGATAATGCAGTGAAGCTTAGATAAACTCATCTGACTCTTCTTGCTGTTGATTTTGCTCTTGCTTAACCAATTGCTCTATTTCTTCTGGTTTAGGCACAACATTGGCATTTTGACTATTGGTACGAGTAGTAACTGACATGGTCACAAATTTAAAAAACTCTTGAATTTGTGAAGCATCTTGAGCTGTGAATACTTTATTCTCTGTACCCGAGATAAATTCGTTAAGTACGGTATTAGAAGCTGCACCACCAATTGCCATTGCCATACGGTCACACTTATTTGAGCGCCCATCATTAACTAAAGCACGTAAAGGTTGTTGCCAAGAATCAGTTGGTTCACCATCTGAAACTAGAACAATTGTTGGACGATATGCACGTGATGGCGTTGTTTCCTTGTCTTCAATCATTGCTTTTGCCATCGAAAAAGCTGTACCCATTGGGGTACTACCACTTACTGTAAGGTCTTGCCACTCGATATCTTTGGCTGAAGTATAAGGTGTGTGAAGGAGAACTTTTGCACCAAAAGTAATAATTGAAACTAAGATCTCTACCTCATTTTTTTCTGCACTGGCAAAGTCTGAAATCATTTCTTTTACAGCAATATTAAGTTTTTTAATACTCTCCCCCCCCATACTACTACTGACATCTAACAGTAGTACTACTGGCAAAGGTTTTGCTTTAGCAACTGTAAAATTAGCAGGGTTAAATCCAGCCATAATTTATCCTCTTATTATCTTAAATATATAATTAACAAATAATTAAGCACATGTATTAACACAGCTACGTCTGACCACCTGAACTCTTAGTAAACTATGCTTAAACAAACTGCTATCTTCACTTACAATTTCTGTGTAAATTTACAATATCATATTTAAATAAAAATTCTTCAATAGCAAGCTTGCCAACTATATAATTCACTGTAATATTTCACTTATAACGATAGATTCTTACTGTTGATTTTTAGGGGGGATTACCAAATTACCTCCCTCCTTTAACTACATAAAAAAGTCTTGAGAAGAAACCTTTGGATATTAATTTTTTAGTGGATTTCTGCTGTTCAGCAAGTTGTTTTTCCAATGCTTGATAATTTATTTCAGCGTGTGTTTTTTGTTGTTCTAATTCTAATTTAGTGTCTACTATACATTGACTTAACTCTATTATTTTTTGATTAAGCACTTCAAGCTGATCTTTTTCCTCTAATTTATCCAAGTCATTATTGTCCATTACTTCTTCTAGAGTTTTAATTTTTTCTATTAAATACCGATTTTCAATGAGCAATTGATCTCTTTCCCTTAATAAATCCATATCATTACTTTGTGACTTGCCTACATTTTCAGTTATTTCCCATTGCTGATACTTAAGATTTTTTGCCATTTTCTCATCATATTTTGGTAAATCACGCTCATAAATTTCATGTGTTCGAAAAGCATAAGCTACATAAAAAGCATTATTTTTGACAAAACCAGCTAAACGTTCAGCAGTAGCATTTTGCTTAATCACGATTAAATTAGTTTCATGCCATTTTTCACTATGTTGATTACGCCATAATGGATTCACACTATTTTTAATTAATCGCTTTAAAGCTAACGCTGGTTGTGTATTATCATATTGGAGTTCATCTATCACATTCTGGCTAACTATAGGATAGGAATTACGATTCTCTATCGATAAAAGTACTTCAGCAAGAGGAGAAATCGTTACCATATTATCGCCAATAGGCTCAATAAATGAAGTAAATAGCGGTTTTTCCTGCTCAGTATAATCAATAATACAAGCGTAATATTCTTGCTCAGCTATAGCCGTTTGCTCATCAATACGCTTCAATGCCGGCACAACACGATTGTAAATATCAATGTCAAAACTAAATGGCAGGGGGGGGAGATTAATCAATTGTTCCGCATGTTCAAATATATATACACTACGTTTTCCATATAACATCCCTAATACTGTTACAAATGGAATCACTCCTTTATAGCCACCTGTTGGATTTAAGATCAAATCATATTGGTAATTTAGGTTATCATCCGTTAAATAAGCCAATATTGTGGTGACTAACTCACGAAATCCTTGTTCTTTTAATGATTTTACATCATGTACTTGTAGCCCCTTAATACGCTTAATTTCAATATTTTGTTTCGCAAGACCAAAAATTTGTTCAATATTTTTTTTTAATTCATTAGCGCAAGCTTTACTCGCCGCATTATCTGCTGCTAGCAAAACCACTTTACTCATTGTTGTCAAACCTAATCGTTCAAGAGAATTAATCTCGGCAGATATTTTATGTATGGTGTTTTTAAGTCCTGTAACACGCAGATTTATTTGTTGCTCAAATATTTTTGTATCCTCTTCCCATGCATGACCTGGATTAAAGTATTCAAGTTGCAACTCACAACCATTGGCAATAGAAGTACCTATAGTACAAATAACACATTTATCTTTTTGCATTAACTTACCTTTATCATATAATTTAAATAAAAATTAAACCTATTGGATTGTTTATTTCTTAATCTATCTAACATTCAATGATTACAGTCTCAGACATAAAATAACAAACCTCATGTTGCTGTGTATTGTACTCATTACTCCCTATCTCAATAGCTTCAACCACAATCGCTTCAAGCCATTTTTTAAATTGTCCATTAATTTTAGAACGAATTTGCTGAAGCCAATCTTTTTCGAATGGCCTTATATCTGTTAATTTTGACAAAGTTTCGGCAGAACACTGCTCAACCATTTCCCTATCAACATTAAAAGAAGTAAATACTCGACTATCGCTAGAAACCATTGAATACATTTTCAAGTAAGAAGCGCTATATTTAGTATCAGCACAAAACTGCCGAGTAATATTAATTCTTCTTTCAGGTTGTTGAGATAACCAAAGATAAAATGCTAGTTCTTTCGGTGGAAGTTTAATCTCTATACCATTTACTAAAATACATTTTTTATTAAATATTATTTGGACCTTAATGCTTGTATTTTTATAAGTATTTAATAATGCAATAGTCTTACTAAAAGACTTTCTTTCCATCTGATTTATAAAGCTTGGATCAACCATATTTCGCATTCGCACAAATGGAATCTCTGCAAGAGTAACTTTTGCTTCTTTAGTATTTAAAACCTTATCTTTGTTAGCAATATAATTATCGTTTAAGGTTGGGAAAAAAAAATTCTCCGAAAATTCAAAATCTTTACTAACAAAAACATGACTTAAAATATCTTGTTCTCTACCAAAGATTGACATGGCATAGCCCATATAAAATGCCATAGTCTTGCGACCACCTGCTATTGATGCGTGAATTCGACAGTTCTCATCTGCAGTGAACTTAGCAACAATACGAGTAATGGAGTCCGCAATACTTTGTTGATCCTCTTCTTCACGCCCATTAAAAATCTCCACACCATCATCATGTTGCATCAGCAAAATATGACTTAATTCAAATTTGAAGTCTGGAAGGTTATGATGCGCTTTTAAATCCTCAATCTGCCCTCTTTCAAATAACCACTCAATTGCTTTTGCTTTTGCATTTACTGATGTGATTAAGTAAACTTCATCAGGAAAAGGCTTACCTTGCATGTGAATTGCATAAAGTGTTTCAGTTAATACCTGAGGGCTTATCCCCATGATCGAAAGCAGTATCGTTTTCACTCCTTACCCCTCAAATAACTTCCAAGCAAAGTACAATTCTGCTTATTTATCACTAAAAAAACAACAATCTAGCACTAAAATAACATTGGACTGAATAGCCACTGATTTAATAAACAGCTTTTAGTTAAATAAAATTCATCCTTAATCTGATGAAAATTTTTAACCTTTTTACCCAAGTAAATTTCAACAACTAAAGATTACTACTGTAATCTTTAGTTACGTAAGTGTCCGCTAGCGAATCCATTTAAATACAAGCTAGTACAATTAAAGAATTAACAAATCTTTCTCGATGTCACTTTCCGCACTCATTTCAGATTCGGCATCTACCCACACTTTGTGTTCTACATCTTGAGTTAAGCTACTCATTCCATGTGTAGGTTTTATACCCATTGCATCAAGTTTTTCCTTTAATGACATAATCATATTTTCACGTTCAATGGACCAACTCGATGCAAAGCATCTCCAGAATGTCCATCCTGCGCGTTCTAAAGCACGTTGACGAGTCATGTCATCATGCCATTGTTCTGGCCCATGATAGCTATCACCATCACATTCAACAGCCAAACGCTGATCTCCATCCGATTCAACGACTAAATCGATTCGATAGCTTCCAACTTTAACCTGTGGAGTAACTGTGTAACCCATTTCATGAAGTGTCGTAAATACAGATTTCTCAAACTCCGATTCACACAAGTCTAATTTTGCTTCAAATGATGCTTTTTGATCTTCTTGCAAATCATAAAAATGATTGAGTAAATTTAGTCTTAGATCTTTTGGAGATATATGATCACGACTCACGGAGTGAACAAGATACATCCGTTCACGAGCACGGCTCGCAGCCACATTAAATCTCTGTTCATGGTCTAATCGGCTCAAAGCATGACTATTTTCAGGATCCGCAACCATAGATAAGAAAATAATATCTCTTTCTGCACCCTGAAATGCTGAAGCATCCCCACAGGCGAATTGAACTTGTGTAAGAGCTCCTGCACCAAATTCATTCAAAGCTTCTGATTGAATAAATTCAGCTTGTGCTGGACCTAGCAATGAGATCACGCCAATTGATCGATTCGAATATCGCTCATCTTTGAGAATTAACTTCATTTCTTCAATAATCGCTTTCGCTTCAATTCGATTAATATGTTTATTGTTTTTAGATTCTCTATACCCCTGTGGCGTATAAATCGATACTAGAGCTGGACTCAATTGCTCAGACTTTTTCGATAATCGCATTGGTTTAATACGGTTGCCATAAAAGTTTTTATTACTATAGCTAATGATTGCGGGATGACAACGGAAATGCTCGAGAAGCATTACACTTGATTCATAAATAGAAGAAGCCATATCATATAAAGACATATCTGGTGTGAGATATGCAGCATGTGGCTGTCCATGCAGATATCGATTCCGCAGTATATCAATTTGAGCACTTGCTAAACCAACATTGCTCGGAGAAACTTGTTTATTATCTCCTACAACTAATAACTTTTTAGCCCGCATTAAAACAGGCAAGACATCAATTGATGATTGTGAGGCCTCATCGACAATAATCAAATCAAAAAGACCTAATTCAGCCGGCATAGATTCAGACACTTGCATATGTGACATGACCCAACAAGGAATAGCTGCTGTTGCCTCTTTTAATGCCTGTTGAGCATCCTTTCTGTAACGTGGTGCATTCTTACCAGTATTTTTACCAATCTTTTGTACAGCAATTTTATAACGTTGTAATGCAACTAAAATTTTATCTGAAGCATTTTCTTTCAATGCTAACCAAGTTTTATTTGCTGCCAATTGAGCATAATTCTGAGACAGATTCTTCTCGTGAATACGACGACGTTCGTACAAATTTTCAATTTGACTGGTATTGCTGATCGTCATTACATAAGTCTCGAGACGTTTCCATTCCCAAGCCTCGACTAATCTATTACGTAATACAGGATCCTCAATTTCTTGAGCGTACGGAACCTCTAGAATATCTTTGCTAAGAATCCAAGCATTTGTTTGGCTCAGTTTAATACTCGCAGATTTAACTCGATCAAAATCTTCAGCTAAATCTTTCAAATGTGCCAGTTGCTTCAATAGATCTGCATATTCCCTCAATTCATTTTCATGCAGTGAATCTGTATCAATCTGAGATACAATTCTTTTCAACTGATTCGATATTTTATTATCAAACTCTGATAAATAAAGGACTTGATCGGCCAATTGCTGTTGATAGACTTCTAAATTAAATATTTTTAACTTCTGGCCTAATAACTGAATCAAGTCATCAATATTTTTAGGTAATCCATAGAAATCAAAAGATTTAGCTCTACTAAAAACTTTTAAGTAATTGACACTAAATACATCCAAATACTTATTTTTCAAATCTAAGCATTTTTGGGTTTTAGTGATGAGCTGAGTGAATTCTTTTAATATTTCATCTATACCACGATTATTTAACTCGATTAAAGGAATATCTAATTGCGCTGCAATACTATTCCATTTACTCATAAAAACATTAAGAGTCTGTCTTTTATCAATATATTCTTTAATTCTTTGCCATTCACCTGAAGTGTCAGGATATTTTCCAGAAACTTTAATTGACTTAAAAAGGTCTTGTAATTCAGCAGTACCAAAATGATACCAATTAAATGGCTTACCCGTTTCAACAGCACGTTCTACAGCCTGGTATTCTTTGGAGTTTGGCTGTATTTCGAAATTCAACGCTATAGGTTCAGTTAATAGAGTTTTTCTATATTCCAATAAAGGTTGAACTTCTTGAATAAGGTTTGTATAGATATCCAGCTCCATACCCTTATCTTCTGAATTTATCTTTTTAAAATAGCTCAATAACCATGGTTCTGCATGATCAAGAATAAGGTTAATATCTTCCAGATAAATCTTTAACCAATCTCTCAACGCATTAATTTCTGATTCAGAAGTGGTTTCCTTAAAACTGTGTAGGTCATCTTGCTTTAAGAATTCTTCAATCTCTTCTTTTTCTTTTAGGAATTCGCTTAATTTCTTTAGACTGGTCGAATCTAACAGCTTTTCAGGAACTGGTAGAGGGCCATAATTTATATATGGTAAGTCTGTACCTATTTTCTTCCTTGAGTCTCTCAATTGAATCAACTCAACCTGGGAAAAAGGAAATTGGTCCTTCTCCTCCAAAGTTAATTGATCTATAAACCATGAGTAGAATGCTCTACTTTCTAATACCGTCTGTACGATATCCATAGGTAATTTTTTATTACCATCTACCTCAATATTCTGATAATGCTTTTCTGCAAAGTTGTATATTTTTCGATCAATCAAAGCCATTTCATGATGATTATCATCTATCTGTTTTTTTAGAACTTCGATCGTTTTTCGAACTTCTGCAACATTCATCTGAGTAATTTTTTGCACAATCAAATCGATTGAAGATTCAAGCTGATTTTTACTTTCTTTGCTTGAACCAATTCGACTAACCACCAAAGGCTTTAATTCATCAGGAATTTTTTCATGTACCGTTTTAAGGACATGTGACTGCTGTGCAGTTACCAGTACTTTTTTACCATTCGCCAAATAGTGGCAGATAATATTTGCAATACTATGTGTTTTACCTGTACCGGGGGGCCTTGTACCACTACACCACTGCTAGTTAACAGGTTTTGAACAATAGTAATTTGTTCTTTGTTATAGGGTAGCGGGAAATAAAGCTCTTCAACTTTGGATCCGAATCCTTCAGTACCAGAACGCCCCCTAAAACTGTAAGTTTCTTTTTCATTAATATCGTTATTTAATTCTGTCACTAATGATAAAGGTTGTTCAGGTATAGCCACTGAAGGATCATTAAGTTTAGTTTTCAATAACTCAATGTCATCACTTAAAATAGAATTTCTTTTAGGACGACTAAACAATACCGATGTTAATGTCACCGCTAAATTTTTAGATGGTATTGCCCTGTTTTCTGCTTCAGCAATTATTCCTCTTGAGAAGATATTAGCAACGAAAGCTTCAACTAGATCCGAGTAAGTTTCACCTTCAAATAGTTGTAATGAACGACCATTATTTAAGTTGTCTTTTAAAGCTAATTTCACTTGTCCTGACGTAGGCAGATCATCCTCTAATAAGATGGCATCCATTTCTACATTGGCACGTGTATCTTTAGCAGCTACACGTATTAATCCATTCTTTTCTATCTCCATTTCTAAAGGGATAGTAATGAGGGGATATGAATAAGATTTTTGAGTAGTCGGAAGGACCCAATCAACTAAGCCAAAGCCTGCAACGATCTCCTCACCATCGCCTGTCCCGCCTAAGTTAATCGCTGTATTCCAGGAGAATAACTTGTCATAAACAACAATAGATTTTTTAATCTCATCATTGTCTTGTTTCCAATGTTCCCAGCTATTTCGATAGCTTTCAAATTCTTTGAACAGCTTCTGAATTATTTCAACTTTAATAATAAAATCACGTGCCACTGTATGATACGGCAAGCGGAATTGATGAAATTTATTGAAAGATACGATTTGATTTAAACTAGAAAAATTAAAAGCTGGTTCTTTTTCTGCATCAACATGAATGTGGGAAGAGAGTATTTCAGATGGTTTCGGCATCGATTGAAGCTGTAAGCGTTCAATTTGGAACCACCAATCGCCATCATTCAGAATTTTTAAGCCACGAAGTTTTTCTAGATCATGAGAATAAAATCTATTACCACTCATTTCATATTGAATTTTTTGAGTATCCTCAGCTTGATGAGATACATAATCCAACAATTGAATCAGTTTATTTTTAACAATATCATTTAATTCAAGTTCAGAGTTCATCATTGGTCTTTCTAATTTTTTAACTGACGGAATTATAGCTAAAGACCAGCAAAAGGCTTCATCTTGTGAAAATATATCTTGATTTTGATATAAAAAAGCATTCACTTCTTTCTTTTCAATACCAAGAGTTTTGGCAATTTCTCTAGCAGTAAGTTTGGGCTGTTTAACCAAAATAGCTGTTATTAAATCCT
Source organism: Acinetobacter sp. FDAARGOS_515 (assembly GCF_003938865.1). Taxonomy (NCBI): domain Bacteria; kingdom Pseudomonadati; phylum Pseudomonadota; class Gammaproteobacteria; order Moraxellales; family Moraxellaceae; genus Acinetobacter; species Acinetobacter sp. FDAARGOS_515. The sequence continues at coordinate 3,062,056 of NZ_RKIX01000003.1, forward strand.
TCATGTGATTCATATTTCCTAATCATTTTAAAAGCTTTTCTCTTTAATTGATTTATAAAGAATCAACTTAATCCACTCCCAGCCCCTTAAACACAGCATCCACCGGATCTGCATAGAAACTGGTCTGGAACTTGGTAAACAGTTCCACAGGAATCGTAGGGATATCTGCCGCACTACTCATTGGTAAGGCAACTTTCTTGGCACCCGCATCAAAAGCAACTTGCAGACATTCGGCAATACTTTCCACCGGTGTAACAGAACCACCCAAGCTCATATCACCCAGTACCACCATCTGACTTTGTACCGATCGTCCTAACAGGCCAGAAGCGAAAGCCACTAAACTTGGCAAGGCAAGATGGCTGAGCGGCCCGGTATTCTGTAATTCAACCACATGTAAGTGGAAGTCATGTTCCAGCACCTTACTGCCCCCCGAGATCCGGGATGCATTGGCCTTGAAGTAATCAAAAGCAATTTTGACCTGTTCTTTGGCACTGCTTGAATTCCATAAGCCTGATGTCGCCAATTTTCCTGAACCTTTGGTGACTTGAAGTTCTAAGCGGTATAAGCCTGGCATGCCCTTATTACTGAGCCCGATGGTATATAAGAAACCTGGCTTGGCTGGACCTTCGGGAATCAGTCCGCCACCACCCTGCTCTTTGACTGAGACAAAATGTTCTTCTAAGGTATCATTATCGATATAGCTGAAATGCACATCATAGAATTCCATGCCACCAATTTTCTTCAGCTGTTCTTTGACCCGACGGCGCACCTGCAGTGCATATTCCAGGCATTGCCGTACATCTTCTTTGTTAAATTGATCATGTGGGTAGAGCAGCTTCATCAATCCAGAAACCGTCTTGCGAACGGCGATCACATCACGCTGATTCAGGTTATTCCCTAGCTTAAAGTACTTCTCAATGGCATCCGCAAAACTATGCTTACGCATTTCCCGGAAGAACTCAGCCAGATAATCAACGATCAAGCCATAACGGTTGGTAAAGAATTCTGGGCGCATTTTCGGAATTTCCCAACCCGGGATATAGGCATGAAAGCGATCAAAGAATGCTGAATCGATCATAGCTTCAGGAAAAGGAGCCAATAAGTGGCTAGTCTTCACCAAGGATTCAACACTTTGGTTAATATTACCCACAAAAACCATCGAAGCTGAGGCTTCCATCTGTTCACGACCACGGGCAAAAGATCCTGAGGCCATGTAATCTTTCATGATCTGTACGCCATCTTTGTCCTTAAAGGAAATACCGGCAACTTCATCAAAGGCCACCACATCCCACAACCCCACCAGACCAATACGGCGGCTACTCATGTTATAGAACAGATTGGCGACAGTCGTTTGCCCACCCGAGACTAAAATACTGTTCGGTGAACACTCTTTGTAAATATGGCTTTTCCCGGTACCGCGTGGTCCAAGTTCACAGACGTTATAGTTATTTTCAACGAACGGAACCATACGCGCTAATAGGTGCCATTGCACATCCTCTTTTAGCGAAGCCGGTTCCATGCCGATCGAACGGATTAAACTCTCGCGCCACTGATCCGTGCTTAATGCTGCTCTGCCACTGAAAAGTTCATCCATATTCATATTCGGCATTTGAATCGGCTTGAGTAAACTCACCCCAAATGGAGAATTGGTTTGTCCTTCTTCAAAATAGTAACTGAGCGTAGCAATGACCCAGATACCACCAACAAGTAATTTTTCATACTCTTTGACGATGCCTGCCGAGATTTCGGCATCTTTGATACCCAGATTACTAAATGATGCTTCGTATTTGTCTTTACGCTCATTCAGCTTTACAGTCACCCGATCAATGACCTTATAACTGCCACGTTCACGAACCAGGGATTTCACCTTCTCAGCTTCATCAGGTCGTACATAGTTCTCTGCCAGCACGGTCTTTACGTTACGTAGTCCCTGCTCAATGATCTCTGGATCATCCGAGGCACAGTACATCCCTAGCAGGTATTCGAGTACATAGACCGGGACATTGGCCCCTTCTTTGATCAGTTTAGTTAGATCCTTACGTACCACCCGCCCAGCAAAGTGTTCATTCAGCAGCTGATCCAGTTCTTTATCGTTAGCAGATTCCATGTAGGCTACGCTCTATCGTTAATTCGTTATTAGAAGAAGTCATCGGTAAATGCCAAATCAATGGTGACCTTATAGCGTTGCATCTCGATATTCAGGTCTTTGTCCTTCAGTACCAGGAAGTAATCTTTCTTACGGTCAAAATCAGTGCCAGACAATGACAGCCTGACCTGCTTGACCCGATCGGCAACAGAGTCGATACTGCTATCAAAAGTCAAAGTTTCTTCACTGGAAACTTTAAGATCCCCATCATAAATGGCAATGGATAAAGTCACTGGCATGACCAGCTCACTGACAGCTTCAGTTTGCATCAAATCAAACTTCTGGATGTTATTGACCATCTTCAGCGTGGATTTGGTAGAAATAACCTCAACTTTACGCTTGGTGCGCTGTCCAGCCTTTTCACCACGTAGCTGTTTTACCATCAGTACCGGCACCACAATTTCCTGAGGCATGATGCCGCCATGCACGAAACGTGAGCCTCCTACAAAATGGAAACGGTTCGCCCCTTTTGGAATCCAGAAATCAGTCGCAGATAGTGTACCTGCCGTAGCTTGGGTTGAGCCTTTCCATGCTTCCTTGCTCTCTGGTAAACCATGTCCAATCACATAGCGTTTTTTGCTTTTCAATGCATTGGTCGGTTTTTCAGTCAAGCTTGAACGATCCGCAGATTCCAGTTTACTTTGCTGGAACAAGAAGCCATGGTCGGCTGTGATCAACAGGGTAGAAATATTGAAATGCATCAAGATTTTGCGGCTAAGTTCAGTCAGCTCTTCAATGGCATGTTCCACCGCCATAAAGGTTTCTGATTCTGTCGAGGCACTGTCTCCCCGAGCATCAATCACGTTGTGATAAACGTAAATCAAATCATGGTCTTTAAGTGCTTCACGGCCTTCATCACGCGACCAACCTTTTACCGTTTCAGCGGTGACTGCCAATCCATTATAGGCAGCCAGAATTTTGGATCGTGCTGCAGTCCCTTTGCTGGACTGCCCATCTACTAAAACATCATCCCCTGTGGCCTCTTTGTACTCCAAAGTCTGATGCGGCAACAACGAGGCCATGCCAAGTGTGGTGTAACTTGGCACAACTCCCAGCTGTGAAGACAAGGTCGCTTCAGAATAACGCTTTTCATTGATACGATCACGCAGTTCTACTGCAGCTTCATAGCGGAAAGCATCACTGATAATTACCACAATACGGCGTTTCGTTGCAGAATTGAGTAAGGGTCTGACGTGGGTATCGTAGAAGTTCTGCTGATTTGGGATATCTGCCACTTTCCAGACATTCAAGCGTTGCTCAGCTTCAACCCGCTCTCCCCAGTTTCGTGCCAAGTGGTCAATAAACCAGTAGGAATAGCAATTTTCGACTTCTTCATCAAGTTTTTTCAGGATATCGACATGAGCACGTTGAGAAGCAGCACTGTAGTGGCGATAGGCCATATCAAAGCGATACAACTCCTGCTCGTAGGCTTTATACAAGGCTTCGCTGGAGTCGAAATAGAATCCGGAATCAAACTGTAGTCGCAGACTGAACAGCTCAATCGCTGCCTGCAACGCTGTATAGACGGTACGGTATTTACGGCGGGTTGCATCGTCCTTATGTTTGGAAGCCCAATAGCCATCCAGACGGGTAGAAATAACCGTTCTGAAATGTTCCAGTTCAGCTTTGGTTACTGCAGGGATATGACTGGCCAAATCAGCAATGATTTTTTGTTCAATCACTTCAAAGGTCATGACATCGAGCAGCTGCCCCAGATCAAAAGCCCCGACCCTCTCCTGGATCCGCAGTGCATTGGCCACGGTCTGGGAGAGTGTATCGAAGGTTGGGTAGTATTTGGAGCTGTCTCTCCAGCGTGACAAAAAGGCTCTAGCCGTCGCACGTGAACTGACAGATGACATCACCAGTTCTTGAGCCCATAGCGGTATATCACCCAGGCTTTCACAGAAACCTGTGCTCATCAAACGGATAAAGAACGTACCGAGCTTGAATGGTGCTTCCCCATTCAATTCTTCAACCGATGCTGGATAACCAATTTCCGCCTGTAATGAAATCCGCCCCATCGCAGCCAGCTGACCCACCAATAGTAAAATCTCGGCATCTGGCCAGCCATAAGGACGTTTGGCAAAACGATCTATCACATCTGAGACTAGAATACGCTCTGTACCAGTGGCGCGTAGTGCAATGTACTGCTCCACTTCCTGTAGGGCTTTCGGATTGCTTTGACCGCCATTCAGTGACAGGCCTAACTGCGCCATATCATCCACAGTCAAGACGGCGTTCAGTTCACGCCAGGCATCCTGCTGATAGACCTGCAAATAGCTCAGTTTGGTATAAGTGTTTTCAAGCAGATAACGACAAGCCTCATCCAGCTTGGTGGTTGGACTTGAAGATGAAAGTTGTAGATGTTGACCCAAGGCATAACTTTCCGCGTCCAGCAACATTTCTTCGACCCGGGCACGCAGACGTTTTTTACGCTCCTGATTCTCACGGCCACGGTCTGCCAGAATACGGGTGATATCGGACTGAGTGCCATCATCATTTAACCGAATAAATTTATTGGTTTTCAGCCAGGTGCGCAGTTCATTAAAGAACTGTTTATCGTCTGCCAGTTTAAATAGCACCTGCCCTTCGGCCTCGGCGCTCTTACCGATACAGAAAGCTTCTGTGTAGAGGTTATATTCCGTATCCAGTGGAGAAATGATTTCAACTTTCAAATCGCTCTCATACTTACCATCCAAGCTATGACCATCCAGAAAACGTCCAATCTGATAGTCCATCTTGTTGGCTTGATGGCGGTATTTGTTCTGATCTCGCAGTAAATCTTTAAAGATCAGATTGGCTAACTCTTTATTTTCTTCTGAAGCTGCTAAGTCAGTGGCTTTAATTTTACGGGTGATATCGCGTTCTTCATTGGTCAGGAACAGGAACTCATCACCATTGCGGGTAATCAGGCTCTCTTTTTCCAGACGCTGCAGGCTCTCTTCAATCCGCTTGCGTAATGCCAGCTTATCTTCATCAATTTTCTCAATCGACAAAGTGACCAGGTTATCCAAGGTCCCTTTGATGATATCGACATAGCGGATCATAAACAGCGTGCGCAGCATCTGTACGTCAAAACCATCCAGGGTCTTATTCTGCCCTGCCTGGTCGATCGTACGCTTCACTGCTGTATCCAGGAAGCCTTCCACTGAAGTATAGAAGCGATGGAAAGGAACCAGTGCCCCGACTTCATCTGTGGCAATCGCATTCGCGGCCATCTGGAACGCATCCAGCATGGACCGTTCACCATAGGCCAAGTGTGCACCGGTCGCACCGACCTTACGAATTTCTTCAAAAACTTTCTGCACCAGCTGGAAATGGTACGGCGCAAAAGGATAGTTATGGATAAAGCTGTCTGGACCCTCATAGTTCTTGAGGGTTGGGCCTGAACGGTCAAAGGTAATCTGGTTTTTTAAGATATCGCCCTTTTGCTCAAACACCGATCTGAGCAATGCTTCAGCTTCTGGGGTTTTACGTAATAAACGTTTCTGGATGACTTCATCGGTATTTGAACTGGACAGCGATAAACGGGTTTTAAAACGTCCAGCAATCTTGGAGAAGTCATTGGCTTTGGAAGAAGACATCTCACCTAAAACAGCATCGATGTCTGCCTGTGAGGTGACGATAATCCAAGCGCGGCCTTTACAGATCGTACCCAAGTTTTCAGTAATGGTCTGTAAAGTCAGCATTAAGCGGGTATCACTGCCAATAAACTGCCCCACTTCATCGACCAAGAACAACATGCGTTGCTGGGGTCCTTTGCTATCTAAGTATTCTTTCACCCACTGACAGAAGTTTTCAACCGAAACACTAAAGGTCTGCTCAGAATCCTCAAACCATTTATGCGCAGCTTCTGCTGATAAGTTGAGGGCTTGGGAAATCGCGGTTTCAACATCATCCTGATAGAACTGATAACCGTCACGCTCCTCTAGCCAGGACATGCCGCTGGATTCCTCAAACGCCTGTTTAAAGCGCTCATACACCCCTTTCTGGCTCAGGTGACGTTCCATATGGGCAATATGTGGATGGTCAGCACTAAAACCCTGATACTCGTTAAACACACGTAAAAACACATTCAGGATTGGATTGCCATCATCATTGGAGCTGGCTTTACTGTCGATGTTAAATAGGATGACATCGGCATGATGGCTAACGGCCTTGCCAATATCCGCACGGATAAACGCATCACGGATTTTGCTTTCATCAAAGAATTCTGCAGCACTGCGTTCGTTACCATCCGCGTCACATGCCACTTTATTGGCCAGAATATACGACAAGGTTTTCAGGAAGTGTGATTTACCTGAACCAAAGAAGCCTGAAATCCATACGCCGACACGGTTGGCAATCGAAGGATCGCTTAGGTCTGTGCCATAAGACTGGAAAAAGTCCCGAAAATGCTTTTCCAGTTCATTGGTGACCACATACTCATCGAGTTCCTGATAAACCGTAGTATTGTCATTCTGGTCTGCTTTTACGACCCCGTTAATCGCACGATCTAATGGCTTGTAAAAAAGTTCTTTAATGTTCATCTCAATCCATTCCCCCGAATTCTTATTTCTATTTGCCGTGTTTAAAGCACTAATCTGAATGCTCTGTAGTAATTATTGCTTGGAATTTTTCCAAATAAACTCATCGCTTGACCGTCGTAATAACCTGGGTAAAACAGCACCACTGGCTTATGCCCCAGTAACGAATGCAAACTGTTTAATAAGTGATGGGCACGTAACAGTGGCCAAACCGACCCAACCCCAGTCATCAACACAATATCTTGCGCATTGGTGGCATATTTACTCACCAGATACGGCGCGAACTTATCCATATGCAGTGGGCCCTTTAAGGCTTTGAGCAGCGCTTCATCGCCTTTGGCTTTTTGCATTTGAATGGCTTTATCGATGAAGTTACGCTCAGCCAGATAATCCACCACGGCTTGCAGCAGGTTGATATTCACCACCTTCAGCTGACTGTGTTTTTTCTCTAGCATCCCGTCTAGAAAATGCAGATATTCGCGCACTTTCAACTCATCTTCAGGTGCATAATCAAAAATCCAGAAGCCAATTTCATTGCCCAATCCTTGTCCAGTGAGAAACTCAGTGGAAAGAATTCGCTCTGGAATCTGGTTCAGACGCTCATGTATTGTTTGACTCATTGCTGCCCCTCTACAACTAACGCGTCCATAGCGACACTTCCATAGATCTTTTAATGCGTTGTTTATAATGTTCTTCCAACAGGCTACGCAGCTCTGCTCTGACGATCACGCGCTGCAACTCCAGCTTACGGGTACTTTTTAAGTAACCGGCTTCTGCCAGCATGCGAAACACCACCTGCCCCATTTTTTTCTTGCTGGACTCTTTCCAATCACAGATATCCGGATCGCGTTGTGAGCGTTCATCCAAAAAATCTGACCAGATATAACTGTCCAAGTATTGCGCCTGAGAGATATAGGCATCCCTCATCACCGTTTCCATAAACTCAAGCAGCAACAGGTTGCGTTCCAGTGCGCTACAAAAAGCCACCTGGGTCGCCAGCTCATCATCGCCATCACGTAGTGCTTTCCAGAAATCAGGCTCTAAGCGCTCCAGACGCTTACGAATAGCGGTGGCATTGCGTTGAGCTGAAGCAGGCGTTCTTTTTTGCAGAATATTGTCAATCTGAATGGCCTGATGCCATTGTTCTGGAGTCGCTTCTCGTAATAACAGATCCGCGATCAGCCGGCTTTCACGCACCATCAGGGAGCCACCAATCAGGTCACTGTCATAATGAAATTGTTCTAACATGGCCAATCTCCTATGAGGCCTGATCAAACAGGTAAGACGACAGCTTTTCGATATCTGAGCGTTGTAGTACCAAGGGATATTTCAAGGCATCATCCGCCTCAGCCAGCGTGATCGCGGCCTGATATCGCTGCAAGGTATAGTGAGCCAGGGCTTTTTTCACCGGAATCTGTAATCTGCCATCAGGCATGCCGAAGTCTTTTTCGACCAGCGCTTGTTGTGATGAGTTCAATTTTGGATTAGGGATCAGCGTCAGTACAATTTCTTCATGCCATTGCTGATCCTGAGCAGGGTCTACTGACTCAATCGCCACCACAACAGGTGTGCGATCAATTCTGGAGAGTAAAAAGTCCTTAAACTGCTTGCTCTGATGGCAATAGGCACGGACATGCCAGCGAAAACCGGTATACACCAGGGTGTGTGGGGAAATGATGCGTTCATGCCACTGCGGATTCTGCATCGAGGCATAAATCATTTTTAAAGTGTTTTGGTTTCGGCAGGCACGCAAAACTTCCCGAATCACTTCAGGACGTACACTGCGATCAGGTAATTGAACTGCTGTAAGATTCGGTTCTGGTGTCGCAATCAGGGTATGTGATTCACTGTGAACCGTACCGGGTTTGTCGGAGACTTTTTTATTTAAGTTAGGCCACCTGACCTAACGGATTAATCTTATCATAGTACATTGCTTCAAACTCAAAAGGCGATACATAACCCAGTGCACTGTGTACACGCTTTTTGTTGAACCAATCTACCCAATTTAATGTCGCAAGTTGTACATCCGCTAAACCTTGCCAATCTGCTTTTAAATATTCAATCACCTCTGTTTTGTATAAGCCATTCACCGTTTCAGCCAAAGCATTATCGTATGAATCACCTGTCGTACCGACTGATGCTCGTAAATTTGCTGCTTCTAAACGATTGGTATAGCGAATAGAAAGATATTGAACACCTCTATCGGAATGATGAATTACATTCTTTGGCATGCCTCGATCGTGCAATGCTTGCTCCAATGCATCGAGCACCATATCTGTATTCATCCGTGTAGATACTTTCCATCCAACAATTGCTCGCGAGAACACATCAATAATAAATGCAGTGTAGACCCAGCCAGAATTGGTTTGAATATACGTAAAGTCACTGACCCATAATTGGTCAGGTCGATCAGCACTAAAATTCCGTTTCACTAAATCATCTGCTCGTTTTTGATCATCTCGGCTGCGGGTAGTTTGTTTGTTCTTACCACGCCAAACACCTTGTATATCTAGCTTCTGCATCAATCGAGCAACTGTACAACGTGCAATAACATAGCCTTCACGTTTCAATTTTTGCCAGACTTTACGTACACCATATCGACCTGAACTTTCTTTCCAAATACGTTTGATTTGTTCTGCATGATGTAAATCATGCTGAGCACGTTTCGCTCGATGTTCTGGGTTATCAACGAGATCTAAAGCCCGATAATAGGTCGAAGCTGCAATCGGTAAAATTCTACAAATCGCTTCAACACCATATCGATCTTTATTGTTATGGATAAAATCCACCATTATTTGTGTGGGCGGTCGAGCTCCGCCTGGGCGAAAAAAGCGGCTGCTTTACGTAGAATTTCATTGGCACGTTTTAATTCTTTAATTTCACGTTCCATTTGCTTCATTTTTTCTTGGTCAGATATCTGTTGTACTTTGGCAGGATTTAGTTGATCCATATGCTTTAAATACCAAACACGCAATGTTTCAGGAGTACAACCAATCTTAGGTGCAATAGCTGTGATTGCTGCCCAAGTAGAAGGATAATCTTTTTCAGATTCAATTAGTAATTGAACCGCTCTTTCTCTAATTTCGGGGGTATAGTTTGGTTTTTTCATCGGAATAGTCTCTCAGAATATTGACCCTCCGACAAACCCGGTACGGTTCACTGACCAAGCCCGAGAGCATATTGAGATATTCATTGATATGCGCTGTAGTCAGTACAGGCTGGAAGCTGGCTTTAGGCACATAACCCTTGACTGAGGGATCATGAATCAAGGCATCGGGGTTATACAGCGTATTATAGCGCTTGATATCCGCAGAAGCCTGCTGTCGACTCCGTGAAGGCTATGTTATTGCACGTTGTACAGTTGCTCGATTGATGCAGAAGCTAGATATACAAGGTGTTTGGCGTGGTAAGAACAAACAAACTACCCGCAGCCGAGATGATCAAAAACGAGCAGATGATTTAGTGAAACGGAATTTTAGTGCTGATCGACCTGACCAATTATGGGTCAGTGACTTTACGTATATTCAAACCAATTCTGGCTGGGTCTACACTGCATTTATTATTGATGTGTTCTCGCGAGCAATTGTTGGATGGAAAGTATCTACACGGATGAATACAGATATGGTGCTCGATGCATTGGAGCAAGCATTGCACGATCGAGGCATGCCAAAGAATGTAATTCATCATTCCGATAGAGGTGTTCAATATCTTTCTATTCGCTATACCAATCGTTTAGAAGCAGCAAATTTACGAGCATCAGTCGGTACGACAGGTGATTCATACGATAATGCTTTGGCTGAAACGGTGAATGGCTTATACAAAACAGAGGTGATTGAATATTTAAAAGCAGATTGGCAAGGTTTAGCGGATGTACAACTTGCGACATTAAATTGGGTAGATTGGTTCAACAAAAAGCGTGTACACAGTGCACTGGGTTATGTATCGCCTTTTGAGTTTGAAGCAATGTACTATGATAAGATTAATCCGTTAGGTCAGGTGGCCTAACTTAAATAAAAAAGTCTCCGACAAACCCGGTACGGTTCATCAGTCGCTATTTCTTCAGCTCCCTCTGGAATCGGCTCGATTGGATCAATCAAGTCTTCATTCTTCAGAATAACGTATTCTTCGAGCTTGCCGATTAAGGCTGGCAGACTCATGACGACTTCGCCTTTATTTAGACGACTCGACACGATGACTTCACCAAGCTCTTGAATGCCAGTGGTGCCACGAATATGGGAAGGCTCAAGTACCGGAGTGAAGTTTTTGCCAGCTGTAGGACGTTCAGACTCAAAGTAATGCAGACCACGCAATACAGAGCGAATTGATTTCATTTCATTGGAATCATTCACATCAATAATTTTACTGTGCAATCTGATTCGCTTATCGTTATGAATCGAATGCTCCTGACTGGTTAGCATATAGAAATACGAACAAATACCATTCTGAGTACGAACACCCACAGTACGTTTAGTCGCAAAGCTATATACGGACAAGGATTGTTTATATTCTTTTTGATTGATGATCGCCGTATGGTAATGATGGTGCGGTACCTCATAGGCACGACTGTTATCACTGGTTTTTAAGCTCAGTGCTGGGATCGTATCAGACTGGAATGGATAGAAATTCATATTCGGGAACAACTGATCAAGTTGATCCAAAGCACTTTCACTTTCATGAATCAAGTTGCTGGTTTCAGTCTTACCGATCTTACGCTGCGCAAAATGGTGTGAAAGCAATACAACATCTTCAAAACCATCTGACCGCAGTTTTTCGATGATACGGTGCATCGCCTTACTTGTTCTCAGATTGTCTTCAGCAACTGGGGCATGACTGACCTTCTGTAGTGATAAGCGACCCTGTTTATCGTTGATACGCTCAAGTGTATAGACGTAGCAGAGGTAGCCATAATCTGGTTTAAGAAGTAGCAAATCCTTCTGATGCTGGTACTTAAATTCCACATCATTCTCAGGTCGAGAGTTATAGCTAATACAGGCAATTTTGTCCTTAGGGCCCTCAAATGGGATGATGATTTCTGAATATCCTGACAGTGCTTCAATTGCAGCCTGAATACGGTAAGTCACTGTTTTATCCATAGCGAGATTCACCGGGGCACAAACTCGCTCACCATTTTGATTACCATAAGGCATAGGATCTGGTTGATACTTAAGCCCCTGTACCTTCACAATAGCATCATCATTGTTCAGCAACTTCTCAAGGGTATAAGCGGTGGCATACGCTCGTTTACACTCAGGATTAAACCCACCTTTTTGGATCTTTTTTGATTTCCTTTGAAATTGGGCTTTTTCTTCATTCTCATGTTCATCAACTGAGTCAATTCGCATTACAGGTACATATAAGCGCTCTTCAATACCCAGTTGATTTTTTACTTCTTTAACCAGATGTTTAAGGAATAGATGAATCGCAATCGAAAAACATGACGTACTGATGATCAAAGCATTTTCTTTTTCATCCAAACATAATTGAGCATGGCCGCCTTTTAGGTCACTCAATCGAAATAGCTTAGATGAATAATGAATCATGACCTTGTATTTAGATAACAAGTTGTCATAACTTAAGCTCTCAGGATGATAAAAATGTGGCAGCCCATTGTCGCTGACCTTCTTGTTGGTCGGCACCATCAATACTGGTAAACAAGGAATATTCAGATTACGAGCGACATCAAATTGATCTAGGTCGGTATTAGGATTCTCAATCGGTACCAACGTTCGAATTTTCAGTGTGGAATTAAACTCAATCTCGCTTAGGGCTTTACGAGCATAATCATTCTTTCGAATGATTTCGTCTTGGCTCATTTTCGCCAATTTTTTACGGCTAGCATCCACCATCGAGATGTAGCTGTAAAAGTTCGATTCTTTACCCTTAAATATACTAAAGAACTGTTCAGCATCTTCACCAATTGAACTCTTGAATACATCTAGATTCACAATACTTGGAAGGATGTAGAGTACAGTTTTAAGACTACTATCCTTTTCCATCTCACTAATGATGGAATCCAGATTCGCTTTTAGCGCTGTAGTGATCGTAGACGTGATCGCCTCCATTCGCTCATGCATTTTTTCGGTATTGAGCTTTTCGTCTAAGATACGAGTAAGGTTAAGTCGGATTTTTTGAGGATTCTTGAATGCATCAACCAGTTTATTGAATGCCCCTTCAAAATCTGAAATCTTCATGTCTGCCCCAGATAGAACGAAGTACATCATAATGAGCTGGAACATCTCTACTTGAGCAACGCGATCTGAGCACTCTTTGCTTAATCGTTCTTCAGAAATCGGCTGACCTTTATCATCCACAATATCCTTCAGCAGCAATGCTTTATTGATAGTATGCAGACGAGCTTCATAAGCAGTCAGCATGGTATCTGTACCCGAACGGTTGCCTTTGCTTGTCTTATAATTGATCTGCAACTTAGAGTTAAATGAACTTACTTTTTCCTCTTTAACAAACTCCCCATTCACTCGAAAGGCATAAGTGACTTCACGTTTTAGAGATAGCCCTTCCTTATCATCATGACGAATATCATTCATTTCAATTTTTGGTTTTACCCAGATTGGCAAAGCATCTGTTGCTCCAACATAGGCCAGCAAACCATTAAAATCAACTTTACCTACAGCGCCATAGATAGCACTAAAGTCAATACCATAGTCCTTAATGGTTTCCGTTGTCTCCTCATTCCATGGAGCAATTCGATTACCAAAAATCTCAAAGAAAGCAATTGCTTTACGGATATAGGAAACAGCGGACTCACGCTTGAAATCGTTACGCTCAGTCTTCTCAATGTGATCCGCAATGATCTCCATAATTTTGAAGCAATTTCGGATACGAGCTCGTGATAGTGCTTTGATTTCTACGAAATGAAGTAGATTTTGGATATCATTATTTTCAGCAGAACATTCATCATCAAGAATTTCCTGCATACGTTCAGCAACCTCTAATGGCATCTTTTCACTAGCTGAGTAGGACTGCTTCACAATGGCTTTGATTGCCTCACAAACCTCTTTCACCCATTGAGGTTTGCTGATTTCTTCAGTGACAGTGAAAAGTCGTAATTCGCCATCTTTTGCTTTTAAGTCGTTTGTATATTGCAAAGAAGCTACTTTGGATTGTCCTTTGACTTGCATAGGATACTGAGAATTTTTGGCAATCACTGGATCAGAATATTTGAGATCGCCTAAGAATTGGTTGAGAGAATTCAGTGCCATACCTGTCGGAGCATTTTGAAGTACTTGCTGAACAATTTCAGACATCACTTGGTCTAAATCACGATAGGTCTGGGCAGTTTTAGCTTCAGATTCCTTATCAAATAAAGTGCTTATTCTGAGTTTTGAATCTTCAGGTAATAATTGAATATCTTTGATGATGTTATAAATTGGCTTTGAATCGTTTTTAGTCCCGATCTGCTTAAATACTGCAGACACAAAAGCGGTGGCATCAAAATGCAAATTATGAGAAGGCCCATAATAATTGAAGAAATGATCTGATTGATGGTTTTTCAGAGTCCCCACCATAGCTTTTAATAAAGGGGAAAGAATTATTTTAGGTGCGAGTGTACTGAGTTCAGTACTAGAACCGTTGTTATTTAATTGCATTAAGTTTTATCCATGACAAAGTTGGCACTAAGAGGTATTTTTATATTTATTAAATATCAAAATCCTCTGTCTGAACTTTGATCATATTTTTTTTAATTAAGAATGTAAATATAAGTTATTTAGAGATTTCTTAAATCGCCACACATATCTTGATATTATGGGGGTAATTAAATCATATTGATAACCATAATTTTCTATATAACTTGGAAACTTGTACAGTAAAATGACTTCATAAACAGACGCGGATTAAAAACCATGAAATCCTCGGTAGCCTATAAATAACCGAAGTTATAAGTAGAGGTTAAGCAGCCATTAAAGGTGATCTTCCTTTGTTAGCTTGGTGTGGTCTTTCATGATTCGAATGCCACACCCAATCAGTTCTGTAATCCTTGTGTCCTGCCATTTTTCAATAGCTAAACGTTTGAGAATAATGAATAGTGCAAATTTATCACTACTAAAACTCTCCGACTATAGAACCAGTTGGATATTTTTTAGGAATTTCAATTTTTTTGAGCTATAAGAATAAAATCAGGCATGTTTTTCCCAAAGTACATTCAGCCACTTCTCATCGCGATCAGGTCGCTGATCTACTGTAATCCACTGTTTTAATACCCTAACCCCATTAAACTGGTCTAACAATTCCTGAGCCTGCTCTTCATTTAAGTCAGTAAACGCCCTACCGCCTTTTACTCTATCTGCTGTTCCATATTTAAAAGACATATAGCACACACCGCCACGGCGTAATGCAGCATGAATACGTTTTAAAACATCAGGGAGACTGTTACGAGCACAATGTAGTAAGGAGGCACATGCCCATACCCCATCATAAACATCGTGCATATCAAGCTCATAAAAACTTTGCTGCTTAACAGGTACTCCTGTCAATTGGGTCGCTCGTTCGACCAATACTTCAGAATAGTCCGTCGCATCAACTTGATAGCCTTTATTTTTAAAAGCCAAAGTATCACGCCCTGAGCCACAGCCTAAATCCAGGATGCGTGCAGAATCTGGCAACTCAGCTAAAAATGGTTGGTATAGGCTTTCCATATCCACATACAACGTGGCTTGTAAAAATTGATCTGCGTATTGGTTGTAATAGTCTATTGTTTTCATATTGGTTGCTTAGGCTAAATACTAACCCCAGTCTACTAAAAAACAAAAAAATAAGGGAGCATTTGCTCCCTTATTTTTTTAGTCAAATAAATCTGCTCTTACTTCTTCAAAAGCACGATCTGACTTAAAACGATTACATATCGGATGAATAATTGCTCCATTTTCTAAAACACCGTAACCACCTTCTGCTTTCGATTCACGATGATCTACTTCAGTCGATTCAAGGTATAAAGCACTATCACATACTTCGCAATAGCTCCAAGTTTTCCTTTCCTCACGTTGATACAGGTTTCTTTTGGCCGCTAGTGAAAAATTTAGAGGTTTTTTCTTCTTTGTTAGTCTTACTGATTTCACAAAGCTCACAACATCATCCACAATGCTCTCATCATAATCACCACCAAAACGGTCAAGGTAAAAATCATTAAAATTAATATAATCAAATGATTGACTCATCGAAAGAATGACGGTGTTCAAACAAACTTCATCTTCAAAATCTAAATCCATATTGAGTCCAATACAGATGAAGGCTTGATACACGTTCTTCAATCGCTCATGTGATCTGATCCCACTACCAAACTTACCGACAGTTTCTTTGATGGCCACAGGAATTTTTTCAATTAAACTTTCAACACCACGGCGTGCTCGAGTAAATCCAATAAAATCTATCTTTTTATTCTGTATTTCAAAACAGTCTTCTTCAATTTCACAGACGATAGAGAACCAGGCCAAAAAGGATGTCACTTGAAAACGATTATCTTTATAAAAATATAGTTTTGGGTGTAAGCCCAAACTTGGAATCCGAATACTAATTGGTGGTGTAGCGATACGACACAGCACAACTCTAAGTTTTAGCATTAAATTTTCTACACGCTGACCTTGGTCTATATTCACAGTATTCTGACTAGTATCACCAAACATGATATTCAGGAGTTCATTGACCAAGCCGATTTTTTTACCGTGTGTTAAATCTGGCTCTAAAAGTATTATCTTAAAAAGATGATCATGAATTTGCTCACCCAAAGTGATCACTTCATTTATCCGCTCGTAATTCAGTTCAGCCAAGTTGGATTTATTATCGTTTATATAACAACACGCATAAATCACATAAAAAGCATCACTTCCCCTATTTTGTAAATGATATTCTTCATCTGGATCTAATCGTTTCGTATCCGAATTGATTGAACAAAAGGCTTTTCGAGCTTCCTCAGGTGTCCCAATGACTTCAATAAAATTAATTTTGGTTGATTTTAATTTTTGCTGAAACTCAGAATCGCTACATAACTCTTGAAAATCAGCTAATCCACCTAATCGATTACGAATCTGACGAATATCTCGTTTTTGTGGTGCCGTAAATTTTGGGGCTCCTATTACTTGCTCATCAATAAAGTATCTTTTGATCCAAGCATAGATAATTGAAATCCTGTGCCCACCATCGATGATATAAATATTACCAGCAGCATCTTTCCAATAGCGAACGCATAAATTGACATTACGATCATTCAAACAGTTTAGAATAAACTCCTGAATTTCAGCAGGGCTCCAGCACTCTGTGGAGCGTTGATTGTCTGCTTTATATAGTTTTTCTAGAATCTCATGGTTAGCGAAGTCATAAAGTGATATTTCAAAGTTATGGTGCAGATTTGAGTGCGACATTTCGTCAGGCACCATCATTTTTCTTTGAATAATATTGGTTAAAAGCTTAGTACGGGCCATTTTATTTTCTCTAGGCAATACTTCTCTATATCTCGTAAGATTACGAAATTTATAAAAGTAAAATTAATTAAACATGACGAAAATTTATTTCGAAAATTTTATTCTTTAAGAACAGAAGAAATAGCTTTGAGAAAATAAGGGATATTATAGAAAGTGTTCATGTCTAGTTCCTGTAGTAATTAATTACAAACAAGCTTCCAACTTTTCCACGAGATGGAGGCAAGCCAAACAGGGGTGGAAATACCGTACTACAGAAGACGGCCAGTCATAGACTGCCCTGCTTGGCCTACCATTACGATAGACTAAACATAGTTAACGCAAAAAACCGCCAAAGCGGTTTACTGCTTCTGTACTAAATTCAGGTTTCCACGCCTGGTCACAGATTTTGCTGTAACATCTTTATCTTATGTGCATAAATTCAATTGGTCAAATTTTATGATTAATATTTGATCAATTGATTCAAAAATAATTACCTATATTTTTATAGGCTTAAGGATACAGATGAGTATCTTATAATTTCTAATATTTAGTTGATGTAAACTTATTCGAATGAAGATGTATATATTTGAACGGCGTATTTTAATAAGGGAAGTAGATTGAAACTGCAAATTTTATCGGATACTCATAATTCCAAATATTCGATATCAGAACAAGCTGACGTCATTATTCATGCTGGCGATTTTTCTAATCGCTTAAGTGGTGCAATTGAGTTTGCCGAAAAATTTAAATCTCTCAATAAAAAATTTATCTTTGTTTTAGGTAATCATGATTACTACAGCTCTAACTACAGTTCAGTCGTGAATTTCTTGAAAGAAAACTACCCAAAAAATGCACTACTTGATGACAACCATATCAAAATTCAAGATAAAATATTTGTTGGCGGCACGCTGTTTACGAACTTTCGCTCCAATTCACCACTTACATCTCCTGAGGTACTTTTACAGTCTCAAAAAGATGCTGAACAATCGATTTATGATTTTGATCAAATCATGATTGACAATGATCATCGAACGATAACTGCTAATGACTACATAGAATTATTTAAAAAATATCATGAAAATATTATGAAATTTAAGGATCAAGATAATGTGAGTGTCATTACTCACTTCCCGCCTCATTTAGCTTGTCTTGATCCATATTGGGGTACGCATCCTGTCGCATCAGCCCTCAATCCCTATTTTATTAATGACCTAGATGTAAAAGGCTTTAAGTTATGGATTGCAGGACATACGCATACATCAGTGGATACTGTAGTCGATGGATGTAGATTAGTGATCAATCCTTTGGGTTATCCACCAGAGCAAGGTAAAAATGGGTTTAGAGAAAATTTGATCATCGAAGTTTAAGTAGTCATACTCGTATTGAAGCAATTTAAACCAACTCTAATATCATACATCCTATAGTACTGTTGATTTAGCTTCTACACCATGAACTAGGAGAAACTCATGTCGAATCCTTTAGACCCAGAAAATGATTGGAAAAATAAAATTGCAGATCAAATACTTGACGATTTAATCGAGATTGCCAAGCTTGAAGGTATGACTATTAAAAAAATGAAAGCAGATCAAAATGGTATTTTCTATGTGGAAGAGGAAATATCAATTGACGACGTACTCAAGCAATTTTGAACTCTGCTCATTGAAACGATATAAAGCGCTTGAATTTTATATTTAAAAGCTTAACCAAATTGTATCACCTGTAGATGCGTACATAGCTTCAGCAGTTTCTTTCAACACATCACTCTCATCCGTTTCCATTGATAGTTCATCACATGCAGGATACCTACTATCGCTTGTGGAAAATAAGCTAGATTGAACCGTAGTACTATGCTGTATAAATCTAGTTCTATCTTGCTTTAAAAGCTGCACACCACGGTAGCTAGCACGCATTTGATTTAATACTTGAAGACGTCTTTCATTTGTAGTCATTATTACTTTTCTCGACATTCATTGTCTCCTTGATTTTTATATGAAATTAAGATTAATAAATTATGACATAAATTAAAATTGAGTAATGATCTAACTATACCGCAATACCTCATTAAAATCACAGCGATAAAATAAAAACTTAAGTAATATCTTAAAAATCAATCCCCTAGAAACTCCATCTTATCTTAATCAGTTCTGACGATTTTCGTAGGAAGTTGATCAACTCCGTTTAGTATAGCCTGGATATAATCCTCCTTTATTATTTCATCTTTTTTGATTTTTTACTGAGGATTCATAGGCTTTTTTTGCATTATCTTTAGAAACAATCCGATCTACTATAATAGACCTTGTATCTTGGAGCTTGTAGTGATTAGCTTCCACTATATGCAAATTGTAGAGTTTGTAATAGACCTAAGACTTTTAGTCTGTGAAAGAGATAAAACCGGCTTTGTTGCACAAATAGACGAAAGATAGAGTTGTTCTAATCTTCAGATATTTATGCAACAGCCACCGTTTTAGCTGTACCAAGTTGAGTAAATTTATTCAAAATATCGACTCTTATTTGCAAGTCAACCACCTGACGATTAAAGCATCGACTAGATACACCTTGTCCAAGTCGTTTCAAGGCAAACATTTTAGCCTCTATTCGGGATCGTCGATGATAACCAATATCTCGTTTCCACTGCTTTTGACCCTTGTCCCAACAGCCTTGTACTGCATGATTCCTTGCTTTACCAATTTCATTTTCTGCCCATAAAGCAGCATTGGAACGAGGAGGGATAATTACATTTGCTTGCCGTTTCAAAATCGCATCATAACAATTCACTGTGTCATAAGCACCATCAGCCGTGACAGATGCAATGGGTTCATCAATTTGATCTAAAAGAGGTTGGAGCATTTCAGCATCACCATATTGGCAGGTCGTGACTTCAACCGCTTGTATTTCTCCACTGTTTGCATCTGTCGCAAGATGTAATTTCAGCCATTGACGATGTTGGTTTACGCCATGTTTTTTACGCACCCATTCCCCATCACCTGTAACTTTGATCCCTGTGCTATCAACTAAAATATGCAAGTCTTCCTGTGGATTTTTTGCTGATTTATGTAGAAGTGGCTGGAGCTTATCTGCTCGCCGACTCAATGTTGAGAAGTCTGGAACATTCCAGTCGAGGTGAGCCATTTGCAAAAGGCTTTGAATGAAACCTTGTGTTTGGCGTAAAGCCAGTTGGAACAGGTTTCGTATCGTCAGGGCAAATTGAATTGCTATATCAGTGTAGGTAGGTTGACGTCCTTTTTTTCCAGTAGGTGTTGCAGACCATTGCATTTGGGGATCAAACCAAATAGTGAAAGCACCCCGTTGACGTAAAGCCTGATTGTACTCAGACCAGTTCGTTGTTTTGTATCGGCTTTTTGATTCTGTATTCATCTAACATGTATGGGGATGAAATTTATTTATGCAACAAAGCCGATAAAACCTACAATTTGCCCTAACCACTTGCACAACTCTGGACGGTAACTAAGCACTTTGATGCTGTATTCACAAGAAAAGACGGTGGTTATGCTAAAACAATAATTGGATAAATAAAGCAGGTAAAGATTATGTTTTATCTTGGTATTGATGTTGCTAAAGCTAAAATTGATTGCTGTTTAATTTTAGAAAATTCTGCAAGTAAAAAGAAAACCAAAACTTTTTCAAATACACCAAAAGGTTTTGAGCAACTTCAAACCTGGCTAAAGCAGCATGCTGCAACTTCTACGCAGACCATTATCTTAATGGAAGCCACATCTATTTATCATGAACTCTTGGCTAAATATTTATTTGATGCGGACTATCAAGTCTGTGTAACGTAAGCGTATTAATGACCCTAAAGAGATGTTTGAGGAAGTCACATTAGATGACTTATAAGCTTTTACGTCACAAAGACTTTACAGCAGAATGGGAAAAACTCCCTGTTGCTATACGAGAACAATTTAAAAAGATGAACCGTACCAGCAAAATATTTGTTGCTATGCGGTTATGAATACCCCCAACGCTTGAAGTTATAAGCGGTTTTCTTATAGCGGTCTGTTATAGGTAGACTATTAATAGGTCTAAGGGGCTTTTTGGTTGGTTCCCTTAGGGTATATCCTATTAAAAACTGGCTTATATGCCATAAGAGTAGTTTTTTTTAATGGCTAAGTTTGTCTTTGTTTGAGATATATATCGTGCCAAGTTGATAACCAGCTATCTCATCCCCTTGCTCATAGGCTTTAAAGTACCATTCCGTCGCTTTAGCATGATTTACCTCTACTCCTTTGTAAGCGTCCGCTGAACACACCTTATGAATTCGTCCTATAAGCCTTAATTTAGTCCTCACTTAAAAACAAGTGGGAACTTAAATTTATGACTACAAATAACCAGACATCCATCGCATCTCTTACGATAAAACGAAGAACATATAGTGCTGAATTTAAACAGCAGATCGTTCAGGCGTGTAAAGCATCGGAGGTTTCAATTGCTTCGGTCGCTTTGCAACATGGATTGAATACAAATCTTGTATCCAAATGGATTCGCTTAATTGATGCTAAGCTAGGGAATGATCGCTCACCACTACCGAATAAACCTGCATTTATTGCCTTATCTTGCTCTGCACCATTAGATCCTATTTCTACTGGCATGTTAACGGTTCAAATTACTTTACCCCACTCAAAAGCAAAAATTGGCTTGAAATGGCAAGTATCAGAAATATCTGCTTTAGCAGAATTACTCAAGGCACTTACAACATGATCCGTATCGATGAAATCTGGTTGTCTACCCAGCCCATGGATATGCGAGCAGGAATGGATACTGTCATGGCTCAGGTGGTGAGAGCCTTTGGCTACATTAAACCGCATTGTGCTTACCTGTTCTGTAATAAACGTGGCCATCGCATGAAAGTGCTGGTACATGATGGACTGGGCATCTGGCTGTGTGCTCGGCGGTTGGAACAGGGAAAATTTCACTGGGCTAAAGTTCATCAGGGTGAAACCCTGGCACTCAGTCCAGAACAGTTACAGGCACTGATCCAGGGTTTGCCTTGGCAGCGCATTGGACGACAGCAAGTGGTCACAATGCTCTAAACTAGCTTGGTCCAAGTTGCTATTCTCCAAACGTTCTATTTCATTCTTCTCATGACCTCAGGCATACTGCGGTCATGAATACACTGCCTGATTTAAGCCAACTGACCCATGAACAACTGCTGGAATTTACTAGACAGTTGGCAATGCAACATCAGTCTCTAGCACAATCAAACCAGCAATTAGATGCCAAAGTTCAGCATCTTGAAGTATCCAATCTGCAATTAGATGCCAAAGTTCAGCATCTTTCCATTCTCAATCAAAAATACGAGCATGAACTTGCGCTGTTTAAAAAGCACAAATTCAACAGTAAAAACGAACATCTCACCGCAAAACAAATCCATCTGTGGGATGAAGCGGTCGAAGAAGATATTGCCGCTGTTGATCTGGAACTGGAACGGCTGAATGCAGATAAAACTGATGCAGCGACACACAAAGCCACAGTCAACAAACCTAAACGTCGACTGCTGCCCGATCATCTACACACCATCCGTATCGAGCATGAACCAACATCAACCCAATGTGCTTGTGGCTGCACCTTGCGTCGTATCGGCGAAGATATCAGTGAAAAACTACATTTCAGACCGGCACAGTTCTATAAGGAACAGCATGTGCGTGGTAAATGGGTCTGTGATCAGTGTGACACTCTGACTCAGCAAGCGATGCCCGCCTATGTGATTGATAAAGGCATTGCTTCACCTGAATTGCTCAGCCATGTGCTGGTATCGAAGTATGCCGATCATTTGCCGCTGTACCGTCAGCGCCTGATCTATCAGCGGGCTGGCATTGATCTGTCCAGATCCACTTTATCTGACTGGATAGGTCGCTGCGGTGTAGAACTGGAACCTCTGGCCAATGCCTTAAAAGAGGTGGTGCTGCAACAGCAGGTGCTGCATGCAGATGAAACACCAGTCACCATTATGCGGATGGGTGATGATGAGAAAAAACCGAAGAAAGGTTATGTCTGGGCCTATGCCACTACACAGTACAATCCAGTTCAGGCAGTGATCTATGACTTTCAAGATAGTCGTTCAGGCCAGCATGCTGAAGAGTTCTTGAAAGGCTGGCAGGGCTATCTGGTCTGTGATGATTACAGTGGTTATAAAGCACGCTTTAAATCAGGCCAGGTCATTGAGGTGGGCTGCATGGCCCATGCACGTCGTAAATTCCATGAACTGCATGTGACCGGGAAAAGTCAGGTCGCTGAACAGGCATTGGTGCTGATTCAGAAACTGTATGCGATAGAAGCAGAACTCAGGAAAAAGACCGATGGTACGGCAGAACAGCGCCGCGAATACCGACAACAGCATAGTCAACCGGTGATGCAACAACTGTATGAATGGCTTAACCAACATCAACTGACTGTGCCATCGAGTTCTCCAACCGCCAAGGCCATCAATTACACTCTGAAGCGTTGGCCAGCTTTAAGCCGCTATCTGGATGATGGCAATCTACCTATAGATAATAATTGGGTGGAAAACCAGATGCGACCTTGGGCGTTGGGACGTAAGAATTGGCTATTTGCAGGTTCGCTGCGCAGCGGTCAGCGAGCAGCCAATATCATGACATTAATCCAGTCAGCAAAGCTGAATGGGCTGGATCCGTATGCCTATTTAAGTGATGTTCTGAAAAGGTTGCCGACACATAAAGTGACCCAAATAGAAGAATTACTGCCACACCGCTGGAAATCCAACTCAAATTAAAAAATAGGCATGGGATTCAGCGGACGCTTACACTCCTTTGCCATAACGATACATTGAACCCAGTTTACTTTGTGAACTTGCGAGTCCTTGATTAGCAGATTTTTCATACCATTCAAACGCTTTGCTATAATCCTGATTTACGTCTTCACCCATGTCATACATCAAGCCAAGTCTATACTGTGCTTCAGCATTGCCTTGTTCGGCTAATCTGTTTAGTTTTATAAGCTCACTATCTTCTTCAGGTAATGTTTGAACTTGAGAATTTTGTTGATTCGTTGTGTTATGGATTTTGTAGCAACCTATAAGCAGTATGGGTGATAAGAAAATAACGCAAAAAGTGGTGGTTAACTTGGTTCTAGGAAAAATCATAGGTGCGGCTCAGTGATTAAAAATTGTCTATTAAGTATCTTATCAATAAAATACTTGGGGCTGTCCTAGATAAGTAAAATTATTTAGGACAGCCGTATGAGAAAAAGTAAATTAATTGGTATACCCTAGTTAAGGTGGTTTCCCACTAAGGCTTATTCACTTGACCTAAAAATAGTATTGCGTCAGTTTTATTGTCTTTAATCATAAAAAGAAACGGATGATCAGCTTTGAATACAGGTGGCGGAGCAGAAGCAGCAGTTGCATCGGCAACAATACCCGTCGCTGCTGCCGCTTCGGTGCCTTTCTCATCCACGATGACCACTGCTTTATGATAGACATCGTCAATTTTTATGGGCGGGCTATTATCGAATAAGTTGAACCCAGCACCTTTTTCAAAAGCCCTTGGCATACCCATATCCGTGAGTAGGTTTTTCATCTGGTAGCTTGCTTCAAGCTTAAACTTTGGCAGATGAACATTCACTTCTTGAGTGACTAAATCTTTACTCCATTGCTTAATCGTATCAGCGCTCAAATCCTGCACCAGCTGCTGCATGGCTGCTTTGTCTTTCGATTTTGGTAATACTACGAGCATAGATAAGTCATCACCCTTATAAGGCAATTGCACGACCTGCACTTGCTTATCCTCGCTATAACCAAAATGCTCCTGTAGTTGCATCATTTTGATGTTAGGACTCGTACCTATATGATTATAAAAAGGCTGCTCAGTGGTGCTCTGAACCTCGAAAGGTACTTTCCAATCGCCCTTAAAATAAATGGCGTTGGTTAATACGGCAACTGTAATGGGCTTGATACTGCCCTTTGGTAGCAACTCAGGAATCAATTGATTGGTATGCTGAGCAATTTTTTTATTAATGATGAGGCGCGAAGGATTAGGATTGCTTTCAAAATCAAGGTTAGTCACTTGCCCCCCGTAATAACGTTGTACCGTATCTACGTAGGATTTAGTAGGTGTTAACCCTTGTTCCATCCATAAATCGTTGACCGTGGCAAATTTATAATCAGGATTGGGTTTGTTAAATTGATTATAGAGCGCGGCGCTATTAGAATTAAGAACATCCATTGAGGGATAGTAAAAAGTTTTCTGAATTTGCGCTTTCGTTTCCCCTTCTGCTGCGGCATAGAGCATTGCCATGGCAGTAGATAGGCTATAGGGCGAGAAAAATACGTTTTTATCTACTTGATCAGGTTGACCATTTATCTGCTGATACATATCAACGGCGAGCTGGTTGTTGGCATTGATGACTTTTTCAATGCCGTCTGGGGTAGAGGTAGAGTCATCAGCAGCAATAAAGCCATCTTTGCTAACGGCTTTATAATTGGAGTTATTTTTATTCTTATCTGACAGGGATGTGTTATATGGGTTTGGTGCGCTATTGGCTACAATGTCAGTAGGATTAGATTCTTTTATAGTGCTGTCGCAGCCACTGACAATCAATAATAGGCTAGTGATTGCCAATGCGCTCATAATACGGTTACTGGGTACTTTTTTAAGATAACAATACTGGTTATTCTTCATATTTGCTTCACTAATAATCTAGGGTTTATACGATGCCATTCTATTATCACTTCCATACAATCGTTTAGCCTAGTTTGGTAAGCGTACTATATTTTCAAGGCTAATTAGGGGCTTAAACAGCAGATAGTTCGATGCCTGTATAGGGAACCGAATCAGTGAAGGTACCTAATTGGTTCCTTATGGATATACCCAATAAAATTATCCTCAATCCATTAATCTCAACCCTGTTCCACCAACTTCCCAGTATTCATCAGCTTTGCAACGATCTGGTACAGGGGTATATGGTCTACTACTTGAAAAATATTTTCCGAAATCTCTTATAGTCTCACGACCACTCATTTCTACATAATCACCATCACGATAAGTCTTGTTGTTGACTTCTATCGCTTGTCCATCTTCAATAAACTTTGATCCTTCAGGGAAGATAGTCATACTTGCAAAATCATCTTCAGCTGTAGACGCAGGATAACGGTCTTTAGGGTAGGTCAGAGTAACACAGCCGTTTCTGATAGTTAGTCTACCTTCATTACGTGCTTCATATTCTGTAACAATGTCGCTTCTAGCATTACCGTTTTTATCTATCATGTAGACTTTTCCGTAGTTCGGTAACGGAAAATCTGACTCTCTGCTAGATAAATTATTTTCGTTTACTTTTGAATCCTTAACGGCTTTGTTGCATAAATAAATTTCATCCCCATACATGTTAGATGAATACAGAATAAAAAAGCCGATACAAAACAACGAACTGGTCTGAGTACAATCAAGCTTTACGTCAACGGGGTGCTTTCACCATTTGGTTTGATCCCCAAATGCAATGGTCTGCAACACCTAGTGGAAAAAAAGGACGTCAACCTACCTACACTGATATAGCAATTCAATTTGCCCTGACGATACGAAACCTGTTCCAACTGGCTTTACGCCAAACACAAGGTTTCATTCAAAGCCTTTTTCAAATGGCTCACCTCGACTGAAATGTTCCAGACTTCTCAACATTGAGTCGGCGAGCAGATAAGCTCCAGCCACTTCTACATAAATCAGCAAAAAATCCACAGGAAGACTTGCATATTTTAGTTGATAGCACAGGGATCAAAGTTACAGGTGATGGGGAATGGGTGCGTAAAAAACATGGCGTAAACCAACATCGTCAATGGCTGAAATTACATCTTGCGACAGATGCAAACAGTGGAGAAATACAAGCGGTTGAAGTCACGACCTGCCAATATGGTGATGCTGAAATGCTCCAACCTCTTTTAGATCAAATTGATGAACCCATTGCATCTGTCACGGCTGATGGTGCTTATGACACAGTGAATTGTTATGATGCGATTTTGAAACGGCAAGCAAATGTAATTATCCCTCCTCGTTCCAATGCTGCTTTATGGGCAGAAAATGAAATTGGTAAAGCAAGGAATCATGCAGTACAAGGCTGTTGGGACAAGGGTCAAAAGCAGTGGAAACGAGATATTGGTTATCATCGACGATCCCGAATAGAGGCTAAAATGTTTGCCTTGAAACGACTTGGACAAGGTGTATCTAGTCGATGCTTTAATCGTCAGGTGGTTGACTTGCAAATAAGAGTCGATATTTTGAATAAATTTACTCAACTTGGTACAGCTAAAACGGTGGCTGTTGCATAAATATCTGAAGATTAGAACAACTCTATCTTTCGTCTATTTGTGCAACAAAGCCATCCTTAACCGAAGTTCGCTCATCAGTATCAATTTCCTGAATATTATTTTGACATCCCGTTGTTAATAGAGAAATTAAGACAAATATTGGTATAACACATTTCATTTTTCAGTATCCATAACAAAGGGTTAAGTTCCATATCATTTATACGAACAATTAGAGTATAAACTGCACCTAGACAAAAATTCCGATCGCCTATAGTTTTACGCATAAAAACATCATTATATGTACCTAGGAATGTACACTGTGGCTATTTTAATAACTAAAACCTCTGATATAAATACCTCACAGCCAAAGGTTCAAGTCCTCACTAGGGTACCGAACTAGTTAAAGCACCTGATTGGTTAATCTCATATCCTCTGTAACAATTATCTAGCTTGTACCCCCACTTATGTAAAACCTAGAATAGTCTCCGAGTTTATTTGGTACGAATAATAAGGCGATAGATATCAAAACATAGAGTCCAGAAAAACCAAAGTAATATAGCTGCACATGAACCCAAGCCGATAACACCAGTGCTTATTCTAATACCAGCATCTAGACCCCCATTCCAAATATGAGGTGCAATAGGTGGACCCATCGTTGAAACAAACGCCAAGAAGAACCCTAACATTACTATAAATCCTGTAATTATAAGGCGTATCACTATTACTAATACATTATCAACCCACGTATCAGTCTTCTTATGCTCTAGAAACTTAAACATGACCATCCTTTTGTAAGCGT
This sequence comes from Acinetobacter sp. FDAARGOS_515, assembly GCF_003938865.1. Classification (NCBI taxonomy): domain Bacteria; kingdom Pseudomonadati; phylum Pseudomonadota; class Gammaproteobacteria; order Moraxellales; family Moraxellaceae; genus Acinetobacter; species Acinetobacter sp. FDAARGOS_515. Next base: position 3,090,209 of record NZ_RKIX01000003.1, read on the forward strand.
CCGCTGAATCCCATACCAATTTTTAATTCGATTTAGGTTTCCAGCAGTGTAGCAGTAACTCTTCAATCTAGGTCACTTTATGTGTCGGCAGCCTTTTCAGCACATCACTTAAATAGGCATACGGATCCAGCCCATTCAGCTTTGCTGACTGGATTAACGTCATGATGTTTGCCGCTCGCTGACCACTGCGCAGCGAACCTGCAAATAGCCAGTTCTTACGTCCTAAGGCCCAGGGTCGCATCTGGTTGTCGGGTAGTCAGACGCAGTTACCTACGTCCAACCCCCTAAGAACCGTGCATGCGAGTTTCCCAGCACACGGCTCAAGCCTCTGCTAAGGCGCCATTCGGCACCCGGTTATACATCGTTGACATTGGCAAACTGAACACTCCTCGGACAATACAGATGGTAAATCTCAAGATTAGCAACTGCATCCGTTCCACCATGACTTAGCTTCACAATATGACGGCTGTGCCATGGTGTATCTTTGGTGACTGGTTTAAGACAGGCGCAGCAGCGACCACCTTGTTTTAGCCACACCCGATACAGCTTGGCTCGCCCCTTTGCGGAGACCAGCATTCTTTTACCCCATCGGGATTCGAAGTACTCATCCCATGCGGGGTCATGAGGGTTAGCAGCAGCCTTGATCTTGATATGTCGCACAATTGGCGTGTCCGAGGCAGACACTAATGTGTATTGTCGCTTCCGACCATCGGCGGACTGTTCATCACATGAGAACACCCATCGACGCGCTCCTTGTACTTTGAAATACCGATCTTTGACCCATCGGAGTGTCTTGCGAGGGTGGCGACGTACAGCCCATCGCCAGAGCATTTCCCACACTGCGTTGTCTACCTGGTTGAAAACCTTCTTGGCAACGACATGACTATGATAGTTGGCCCAACCCCTTAGAATCGGGTTGAGCAAACCGATCAAAGTGGCCTGTCGTGTCGCTTTGTTTGCATTGATTAATGCTCGCAGCTTGTCAAGATGAGCGCTGATGTTTGCCTTTGACGGCTTGATCAGTAGCTTGCCGTTGTACTTACGTACGTTCCAGCCAAGAAAATCGAACCCGTTCCCTATGTGCGTGATTTTGGTCTTTTCCTGAGAGAGCACGAGACCGCGCTGCGCCAGAAATTCAACCACGGCAGGACGAACTTCATTTTCGAGCCACTCTTTAGAATACCCCGTGATGATGAAATCATCCGCATACCGTACCAGTTGCAGCTTTTTGCCTGTCCATTTGGCGTTAGAGAACCTCTTCGCCAGCATCGTTTCCAGTCCGTCCAAGGTCATGTTGGCCAGCACCGGGGAGATAATACCTCCTTGCGGTGTTCCGGAACGACTGGGAAACAGCTTGCTTTGGTAGACGTAACCGGCTTTGAGCCATTTCCGTAGAATCACCTTGTCCATTGGGAGGTTGGCGATCATCCAGTCATGGCTGATATTGTCGAAACAGCCTTGAATGTCACCCTCTAGCACCCACTCCGCACTTACTTTTCTTGACAGCACACCAAAGCACTGTGCTGCAGCATCCGCGGTTGAGCGTTGCGGTCTGAACCCATAAGAGTTCCGATCAGCGATGGTCTCCGCGATGGGTTCCAAAGCCAGCAGATGGAGCGCCTGCATGGCCCGGCATTTCATCGTGGGTATCCCGAGAGGTCTCATCTTGCCATTTTTCTTCGGAATAAGGACTCTCCGAAGCGGAAGGGGCGTGTAACCTCGCCTCTTCAACGACATCATCGCACCGGTCTTGGCCTTGGGTGTATTCCAAGTCACCTTGTCGACCCCAGCCGTGTTTTTGCCTTTGTTTTCAGACACTCGTTTGACGGCCAATGCTTTGCCACTAAACGAGTGAGTCAGCAGCCATTGCAAAGCTTTCGCCTTGTTATGCCTGCCGTCTTGTACCGCCTTCACAATACGCGCTTGCAGCCCTCTGACATGACGCTGTACAGCAATCCAATCGATGCTGTCCCACGATGTGCTGGAAGGTGCACACGCTGATACTGCTGCATTCATTTGCTCTCCCTCCATTAAAAGGGTTCTACACACTCTCTTGTGATGAGAGACCATAAGGACGTCAGCCCGCTTTCGCGTGGGGTAATGTTTCAACCTCTATCCAACCCATTACAGACTGGCATTCGCTTTTTCCTCGTTCCTTCGCCCGCATCACCATGGGCAGTTTTTGCAAACTGCTTTCCCAATGGGAGTAATACGGGATTTCCACGTTCCGCTTACTGAAGTACATCGGCTTAGGTGCCTGCTATCGACCGGGAGGCGTATGGGTCACGAATGCGTAGTCGAAAGACGCAATTCCCACCTCCATTACCGTTTTGGTTCGAGCGTATCAGCCATTTCCGCTCGTTCAACTTAACGATCGTTACGCAGATTCACATGTGTTCACCATACCGATTATCTAGCCCTTGTCCGGCTATGGCTGCCAGAAGGGTACGCCTCTCACGATTGATACCCCGCACCTTGCGGTGCCTCGTTACATTGTCGAAGGCGCTCTTTATTCAGCCTTCTAGATTCACCCGGTGACACGGGTGGTTCCCGCAGGGGGAACAACTTCATTAAGCGACTTCGTGTCGCACTTCCACCCAGTTATTGTCAATGGGTAGATTGCCATCATCCAGATAGCGGCTTAAGGCTGGCCAACGCTTCAGACTGTAATTGATGGCCTTGGCGGTTGGAGAACTCGATGGCACCGTCAGATAATGTTGGTTGAGCCATTCATACAGTTGTTGCATCACCGGTTGACTATGCTGTTGCCGGTATTCGCGGCGCTGTTCTGCTGTACCATCGGTCTTTTTCCTGAGTTCTGCTTCTATGGCATACAGTTTCTGAATCAGCTCTAATGCCTGTTCAGCGACCTGACTTTTCCCGGTCACATGCAGTTCATGGAATTTACGACGTGCATGGGCCATGCAGCCCACCTCAATGACCTGGCCTGATTTAAAGCGTGCTTTATAACCACTATAATCATCACAGACCAGATGGCCCTGCCAGCCTTTCAAGAACTCTTCAGCATGCTGGCCAGAACGACTATCTTGAAAGTCATAGATCACCGCCTGAACTGGATTGTACTGTGTGGTGGCATAGGCCCAGACATAACCTTTCTTCGGTTTTTTCTCACCATCCCCCATCTGCATGATGGTGACTGGTGTTTCATCTGCATGTATTACCTGCTGTTGCAGCACCACCTGTTTTAAGGCATTAGCCAGAGGCTCCAGTTCCACACCGCAGCGACCAATCCAGTCAGATAACGTGGATCTGGAAAGATCAATACCCGCCCGCTGATAGATCAGGCGCTGACGGTACAGGGGTAAATGATCGGCATATTTCGATACCAGTACATGGCTCAGTAGTTCAGGACTGGCAATGCCTTTATCAATCACATAGGCGGGCATTGCTTGCTGAGTCAGGGTGTCACACTGGTCACAGACCCATTTGCCACGCACATGCTGTTCCTTATAGAACTGTGCCGGTCTGAAATTCAGTTTTTCACTGACATCTTCGCCGATACGACGCAGTTGGCATCCACAAGCGCATTGGGTTGATGCAGGTTCATGCTCAATACGCAGAGTGAGTAGATGATCGGGTAGCGGTCGACGTTTAGGTTTGTTGGCTGTGACTTTCTGTGTCGCTGCATCAGTTTTATCTGCATTCAGCCGTTCCAGTTCCAGATCAACGGCTGCGATATCTTCTTCAACCGCTTCATCCCACAGATGGATTTGTTTTGCGGTGAGATGTTCGTTTTTACTGCCGAATTTATGCTTTTTAAACAGCGCCAGTTCATGCTCGTATTTTTGAGTGAGAATAGAGAGATGTTGGTTGCATGCTTCAAGATGTTGAACTTTGCCATCTAATTGTTGATTGGTGACTTCAAGATGTTGAACTTTGGCATCTAATTGCTGATTTGATTGTTCCAGTTGTTGTTTTGATTGTGCCAGAGACTGATGCTGCATCGCCAATTGTCTGGTGAATTCCAGCAGTTGTTCATGGGTCAGTTGGCTTAAGTCAGGCAGCGTATTCATGACCGCAGTATGCCTGAGGTCATGATGCAGAGGAAATAGAACGTTTGGAGGATGGCAGAATGGACGAGCTTGGTTTAGAGCAGAGTCACCACTTGCTGCAATCCGATTCTCTGCCAGGGCAACCCCTGGATTAACGCCTGTAACTGTTCCGGGCTGAGGGCCACTGTGTCACCTTGGTGAACTTGAGCCCAGTGAAATTTGCCTTGTTCCAGCCGTCGGGCACACAGCCAGATGCCCAGTCCATCATGCACCAGCACTTTCATGCGATGGCCACGTTTATTACAGAACAGGTAGGCGCAATGCGGTTTGATGTAGCCAAAGGCTCTCAGCACCTGAGCCATGGCGGTATCCATCCCTGCTCGCATATCCAGAGGTTGGGTAGAAAGCCAGATTTCATCAATGCGGATCATGTTGCAAGTGCCTTGAGTAATTCTGCTAAAGCAGATATTTCTGATACTTGCCATTTCAAGCCAATTTCTGCTTTTGAGTGGGGTAAAGCAATTTGAACCTTTAACATGCCAGTAGAAATAGGATCTAATGGTGCAGAGCAAGATAAAATACAAAACACAGTTAAACCAGCCACATTCAAAAACAAAGAATCAATAACTTAAATAAAAAAATCTATCTAGCTCTGCACTAAGCATATTATTTTCAAAATCTGAAATTCATCAAAAACCATCCACATTTATAACCATTTTCTTGATCTTTTTTTTGAAATTGATTTTTTAGCCATGTCTTTATTTACATTACTAAAATAAGGAGCATAAACATGGCATCTAAACACTCAAATCAGAAGAAATACGCTAAAGCTAAGTTTGACTCACATCAGGTCACCCTTACCCCATACCCACCTTTAAGTAAAATTTACAATTGCTATGCACAAATCTTAAAGGCAGCAAAATTGCCTTCAATTTATCAGCCCGATATCGGATTATCCGTTCCACCGCCATTGGATGAACTTGAATCTCCACCCGAACCACCACCACACCCGACCATTGCTGTACTGATTGCCATCATTAGAACTGATGGCATGAACGATTTTGAAATCATCATGATTGACTGCCTTAAATTTTTATATTGTTGTTATTGATAATGATCAGCCGATAATAATTGACGGATTTCACTGGCCATTTGTGGACTACGCCAAGGAAATAGGACTTTTAGGCTGTAATTCGGTTTGAATGGATCTCGTGTGCCAATATTGACTTGAAACTCTCGTTTCATCGGTGTGCGATGAACTTGTTGATTGACATGTGTTCCCATCATTGGATTGCTGATCACAGTGGTCGTGGTTCTAAAGTGATCTTCAACTAAGTTGTAGTGTCCAACGGAAGTGATGTAATCAAAGGGATATTTGACGAGGCGTTGATCAGGCTGATCAAACAGAATAATGGTTTTATCTTGGCTGTTAATCCAAACACCACGGTTTTGGTAGTTAAAGCTTTCTCCTTGTCGCTTCAGTTGTTCAGTCATCCCGTCAAAGTAGGTATTTCCATATTCATAAAGGTAGTAAATGATCACAAACCAGAATAGGTCAAAGCCAAAGAAGATGTAACCGAAAGCACCAAAAGAGAAGATTTTGGCAACGATGAGAAAGATCACGATGGGTAAGACCACACATTTTATAAAGAGCTTGGATTTTTGTGGACGGTGTTCAATGGGTATGATTTTGGGTTTGCTTAATTCAGTCATGGTTGTTTCCCGCATGTTCAATGCAATGCACAATCACCAGCAGATATAAAAAGGTTTATTTTTTATAGGCGTGACTTAGCCATCCACCGTTGGATTGTTCTTGTAAAAATGTTGTTTGAATACAGACGAATAATAAAAATTAGCCGTATCGCCCTCGTTGCAAAGCACAACAAGGTTGAACATGGGGTGAGGCGCAAATTAAAAAAGATTGGTACAGCATGAGAAGCTCCTAGATGTTTATAGAAGTTCTACCAATTACTGCTAAATAATGGTGGCAGAACGAAAAGGGGTTAGCAGACTGATCATCTAGGAATCAGCACACCCGAAGGTGTCCCCCTTCCGTCCTACCATAGAAAAAAAGGGGGACGAGAGGATTCCCACAATCAATTTATATCCAAAAATATAAACGTCATGTGCTAGATGAATTCGGTCTGCTAAAACCGACTGGCAATGTAGGCCAGCGAGCCCATATTAATTTTATCCTGCGCTTTAGTCAATTTTACAAAGCGCTAAAATCTATACAATTAGATTCGCCTCATATAATCGCATTAAGTCTTTGATTTTTCCCATAAGGTCAAATTACTCCGATCCATCGGCTCATTTTGCTTTGATGGATGAGGCTAAAATGTTTATAAGAATAATTATTAGGCTGACATATCCGTCAGCAGATATTTTTAATAAACAGTTTTTCAGCCGTCAGAAATTTAAAACATCTCCAGCAGAATCAATCAATTAATTAATGTTAAGATATGTAAAAAGATCCAATCACAGCGTTGACAGCTCAAGCGATATCCAGTTAAGCTAACTCTACACAGCAAAATCTGTGTTCAGGCGTAGGAAACCTGATATTATCTAGGTGCAAATAAATGTCGCACTTGCGGCTATTTTTTTGTCTACTGTTTAGCAGTCGTTATGGCAGTTTGACAGGACAACCGTAAGGTTGGCTGAGCCTAGATTCAGTATTTCCTACTCCTGTTAAGCTGCCACCATCATCGTAGGAAAATGATGGCGGTAAGTAATTAAACTTATCTAGGACTACTGCTATGAACGCAATTCTTCATGGTGCAAACTCTTGCACACCTAAAAAACAAGCCTCGCAACTGATTGTTGAACTTGGCAAAACTATTTCAAATCCTCAACGTCAAACACTCGCCAATCTTTATATTGCTGTTGACACCGCAAATTCCTTACTCAACGAGCTTGAACAAGCCGATCAAATTATTCGTCAATGCATGCATGAAATGAATGATGAGCAAATTCTTAAAGTCGCAAAGCTCAATCAAAATAACAATTTATCGTCGCTCTGGGCATTTCGTACACATCAACGTCACAAGATGATTGAACGTGCACAACGTGTGCTATTTGGAGCTGGTCATGTCCAAGGCTAAGAAGAATAACAATCTTCTGATTTCGGGAGACTATCCTTTAATTGCTTCGCCGACGCTTGCAAAAGCGTATGGCGTTGCGGCCGCCGGTTTTCTGTAAAAATTTTATTATTATTAATAAAAACAACGAAGAAGAAAATTTTGCTCAAACCACTTATGATGCTATCTAACCTGATTAAAGAAATATTACGAAATCGATTGAGCTCCTCTGATTAAGATATCAATTGTTAATTCCACATTTGATAATTTAGTCTCTGAGTTTAGTGTAGGAACCAACCCAAATATAATAAATCTAATTTTCTACAAAAAGTTGAGATTCTGCGATTATATCGGGTAACACATAATAATTAAGTTCAATCATATCGCATGGTTTTAAAAATACCCTTGTGATTAAGTGCGATTTCTCGTACTAAATCACATTCACCCAAGATATCGCAATTTATTTGCGACTTGCAAAGCTGTTCACTACCTATTTCCTTAGACAGAATCGCAATATCGCACTTATAACAACAATAAAGGATTTAATTCTATGTATACAGATTTATTAATGGTTTCTAATCTTAAATGATTGGATTGAATTAGCTCCATCAAGATTTCATCAAAATATTTCACTTTCCTCAAATGTGAAGGAGCCCCTTTTAATGCCAAAGTTTTTAAGATTCGATTAGTATTCTGTTTGTTACACTTTGCAGTCAGATTTTTAATTAATTTTTCAGCATCACTTTCTTTATCTACTTCAACTTCTGTATATCTGAGCCATTCATTGAGTGAAAATCGAATTACTTCACACGCAACTGATAATATTTCTTTACTGATAAATGCTTTACCTTCAAAGTATGTAAGAACTGTAGCTAACCGTCGTGCAAGCTGACTTGCACGACTAGCAAAAGCTTGTAAATATTCATAACATTTTCCTCGTCCTTGCAAAAGTTCAATTTCATTATAAAATGCGAGGTCAACTTTTTTTGCCTCGTCATCTAACAGAATAACGTAACGTTGATTAGTAGACTCATTTAATAAAAATTTACAACGCTCCCAATACGCAATTAACCTGCAATCTGAACTGGCATCTTTATCTTGGCTTTCTTTATTCTGAAAACGTCTACCCGCTAAATTTTCAGGAACAGTAAGAATAAATCTTGCTAAAAAACCTTGGCCTCGAAGAACTGGATCTTTTAGAGCCTCTATTAAGATTTCCCTTTGTCCTTGCAAATTGAAAGTTAGTCTTACATCATGTGCCCTACCACTACCATTCAAATTAGATTTAGATCTAGTACGTTCAACTGATCCGTCGTCAAATAACTTTGTGAAACTTGCTACGGCTAAGTTACGTGTATCAGACTTCATCGTATGTCCACCAAAAAATTGCCCTGCCTCATCACTTGAAATCGAAGCGTCAATAATTGAGCCGTCAATATATAGACCAAGTAATGACTCAAGAGTAATATCACTAAATATGCTTGATGGGTCTTTGGGCTGATTATTTTCAACTAAAAAAGTCTTTTGTTCTTTTTTTACACAACTTGCTAAAGCATGAGTCCATTCCTGAAAGTTTTTCTGATATGCATCATACTTTCGCCGTTCATGTTCTTTAAGAGCATAATCTGCAAGTCTTTTACTTGTACTTTTTCTACTTCCACTTTGCCCTTCCGTAAGCAAAAATAAAGCACATGGTTCACCATAAATACTATAAAAATTAGGTGCATTTACCTTGCCCTGTGCAATATGCGAAATTGTACCCAGCACACATTGTGCAGCCATCGCAATGGGCGCTTGAACATATTCCGAAATTGCTTCAATAGCTTCTTTAATAATTTGAGGAAATCCATCAATTGGATAATCTAGTCTATCTGCCACAGTAAAAGATCCTGGTTGAATAATACAGCCCCAAGCCTCTGTTGTTTTGACTGTAGAATTAAGGCCATTTTGATCAGAAGAGCTATTTAAACTAAATTCTCCAATTTTAATTTGTTTATCAGAATCATTATCCATTATGGCTAGTATTTTTTCATCTTCAAACATTTCAGCATCATCAATTTAATTTTAAGAAAACCTCCCTAACTGCTTAAGATATATATGTATTTAATTTAAACAGAAGTTTTTACAAAGGAGGCGATTTAACTACAGAAAAGATTAAATGGCTATTTCAGTTCGCCAGCGAATTTCAAAATTTCATTCCGATTCCAACGTAACAAACGACCATGCCTTTTTGGAACTATCGGTCCATTTTCATAGATAGCCCATTTACGAAGGGTTTGGGGTTGCATGCCAAGAAGCTTAGCCGCTTCAGTTGTTGTTAGTAATAAGCTTTCTTGCTTCATGATGAAGCATCCTGTTCAATTGAATTAAGTATTTTTTAGTTGATTTCTATTGTTTTTATTAGTGTACAGATATATGTTAATTTCTTGACACTTGACAAACAAAGCATTAAATGAATTTAAAAAAAAGTGGGCGCCCACAGAAGACAGTAATTGATATCTTGAAAACATTAGTCTGGTTTGAATATGTAGCCGTTCAAGTTTTCCAAACATATCAAAAACGAAATGTCACTCCATCACAGAACGAAAAAAAATCTAATAAAGCAAGTCTAAAAAGTTTAGAAGTTTTTTTTGATCAAGAGGACTCAAATATTTGGTACAAATATTCGATTGGCTCAAACAGTCCAAACAGTGAAAGCCTAGCCTTGGTCGACAATAAAATTCCATGCTCTTCAATATACTTTAACCACCCGATTTGGAACTTTTTAAAAGCTCTACCTACTGGCAAACTTGATTTACGATTTTTTTATTCTCAATTAAGTGAAAACTCTAGACAACTTTTAGAAAGTAATGAAGTAACTTGTTTATTCAATTTTACTTATACAGACGGAAATGATTTTTCAAAATTTGAAAATTTGCTAGAATTTTATAGTTGTATTATTTATAGGTATTACCAAGCTAAATTTAAAATCGATCCCAAAGAGGTAGAAAAAATTTATTTTTACTTCTCTAGAAATACCAATCACATTTTGAACCAATTTGGCACAATCGGATATTTTTTATTAAAATTAATGCGACTTCACCTTCTTCAACCAGAAGATTCTGTATCAAGTAGCTTTACTATCGAATCCAATTTAAATCAACAGCAGACACTATCACGCATACTAAAAGAGATAAATCTGAATCCAAAAAGATATCAACCCCTCACAGAAAAATTTGATACTTTTCGTTTAGATGGTGATTCTTATAAAAATCCTAATACTTACATTTTTCTTGAGGATAATATCAGCTACCCATAATAGTCATAATAGTTGATATATTTTGCTTACCATGTGCTTACTAAATTCCTAAAACAAAAAACCACTTACGATTAAGTACACGTAAGTGGTTGTTTTATATGGTGGGCCCAGACAGACTTGAACTGTCGACCAACGGATTATGAGTCCGCTGCTCTAACCAACTGAGCTATAGGCCCAAATAACGTAAAACATTGAATAATCAATGATTATAAGCGAAATAAATATTAGCTAACTTGTTCATGAAACACAAGCGCTTATTAATTTATCCAATATTAAATCGCTTTGATTTTACCCGAGTGATTCTATCCGATATAGATCATTCGAGTAAAGTTAAGATCCTGATTTTTGATCATTAAACCTTCAATTAAAACAATAATGTAATTCTTACAATTGACTGTGCCTCCTCTCAGTTTGCTCATTATCAATCAATAAACAAAATAATAATGATTTTCATATACTTGTGTTTCTAATTTTTACAAAAGTCACTCTTATCTCTTCTTTTTATTTACTTCGCATTTAACAACAATAGTGAGTAAGAAATGTTTCATGTCATTTCTGATTTGTTGGCTTTAATAAAAAAGATTCAATTACATTTTGAGTACCACACAGCTATTAAAATTTATATATTTGATTCAATAAGTTGAGGAACATACCCATGTCTAATGTAGAATTTACAGATGTTGCCACTTTACGTCAAAGAGCACGTCAACATGTAGAAGAAGGTGCGGTAACTGAGGGTTATTCAGCAGATCGCGAAGAAATTCTTAAACTACTCAATGAAGCACTGGCGACTGAATTAATTTGTGTTCTACGCTACAAACGTCATTATTTTATGGCCCAAGGAGTTAAAGCATCTGTAGCTGCTGCCGAGTTTTTAGAGCACGCTACTCAGGAAGCTACACATGCAGATAATCTTGCAGAACGAATTGTGCAATTAGGTGGAGAGCCAAACTTTAGCCCCCGAGGTTTGGAAGAGCGTTCCCATGCTGAGTATGTAGAAGGCAGAACCCTCAAAGAAATGGTAACTGAAGATCTAGTTGCTGAACGTATCGCGATCGACTCTTATCGTGAAATTATTCAATATATTGGCGATAAAGATCCAACTACACGCCGTATTTTGGAAGATATTTTAGCTCAAGAAGAAGAACATGCCGATGATATGGCTGATATTTTAAGTGATCTTTGACAGATAAGCTTATTTAATGATCTCAGTTTAACCAAAATATAGACTTCATCATTGGCTAAACCAAAGCACGTCAGCATTTTATTTGATACCTCGTGCTTTGGTTTTTCATATAGAAATGCTATACATTGGTGAATATTTATAAAATCTATATGCTGATCATTGTTAATTTAGTTTATCAATATATTAAAAATAACTACCGCAAAAATTTTATCTTGTTGATTTAATAAAATATAACATCAGAACTAAATTTTATTTTTCAACAAAACAAGAATAATCAATAAGATACATACTTGAATACGCTTGATAAATACAGATAATAAGAATCACTCTTAACTACTCTTTTTGAACCATTTAAATGCGCAAACATGCTCTCAGTTCAGCGATCTCATTCATTTTATTTTCTGGGCTATCAACATCATTAATGGCAACGACAAATAATACACCTGTAGATGATGCTCACTCAAATGTACTCCCGATTATTTCCTTAAAAGCAAATGCAAAAGATGCTCAAACTGTAGCGACTCATGCGACTTCGGCCTTAAAGTCAGATGCTCCACTTTTCGAGACTGCACAATCTGTAAGTGTAATCACACGTGAGCAATTAGATCAAAAACAGGCGACGACTCTTTCTGATGCAATCAATGGTGTCGCAGGTGTGAGCGCAGGTTATCTTGGTCGCCGCGGTTGGGATGATTTCTTTATTCGAGGTCAAAACTCATCTGATCAAATTTTTATTGATGGTCTAAAACAAAGTCAATCTGCATCCGAAGGTGTCGCTGTGGAACTTTCGGGCATGGATCAGATTCAAATTATTAAAGGTCCTGCCTCTGTAAATTTTGGTTTGGTACAACCCGGCGGTATGATGAATTTAGTCACTAAGCGTCCGCAAGCGCAAAACTTTGCAAATACAGCATTGACCTATGGTAGTTATGATCTAAAACAAGCAACTTTTGATATGAACTATGCGCCAAATCAAACAGAAAAAGGGGCTTTTCGTCTGACAGGTCGTATTGCCGATCAGGATGATCCAACGGATTACGTCTATTTTAAAAATTTCTATATCTCCCCTTCATATCATTTTGATTTAGGAGATAAAGCTGATTTATCGGTTATTGCAAGCTATCAGCATCGCAAATATATGCGTCAACAAGGCATCCCTGTCATTGGAACATTAAAATATAATCCAAATGGCCCAATCGACCGTGATTTATATATTGGTGAACCCGAATTTGGAGGTTATGAGGGAGATGTTTATCGTACCGGATGGACGTATAACTACAATTTTGATAATGGCTGGAAGTTTACTCAAAATGCCGCCATCCAAAAATTACAATCGACTGGCCGAGTTGTTTTTACTCAAACAGGCTCCTCATTTTGGGCGGCAAACACGCCTGCCTATACAACTCTAAATCGTAGCAATAATGGTCGTTATCAAACTCACGATATTACCACCTATTCGATTGATAATAGTATTCAACGCAGTTTTAATTTATTAAACATGGTTCATGATCTGAATATTGGTATAGATGCCATGCAGACCAAAGATGATTATGTCAATGATCGGTATACCACGGGTAATCTTAATATATATCAACCTATTTATAGCCAGACCGTAAGCTATGTCAAGAACAACAGTACTCAAGATATTAATCGTTTACGTTATACAGGCTTGTATATGCGGGATCGCATCAACCTTACTGATAAAATCATTTTAACTTTGGCGGGTCGTCAAGACTGGGCTCAAGCTTCAGAGGTGGATCAGGAAATTTGAACAACACTTATAAGTGATATTTTGCTCCCCAAATGATGTTATAAACATCAATATATGGAGTATTTTATGGCACGTAGACCAAGAAGAAATCATTCAAATGATTTTAAAGCTAAGGTAGCACTTGCTGCGATTAAAGCAGAAAAAACACTTGCTGAATTGAGTGCTGAATTTGATGTTCATCAAAACCAAATTATCGACTGGAAAAATCAACTGATTTCAGCTTCCTCGCAAGCTTTCGATCAATCAAAAGCTCCAACAGAACCACCCATCGATCTAAAAAAACTACATGCAAAAATCGGTGAGCAGGCATTAGAAATTGATTTTTTAGAAGGTGTGTTGAAGAAACTGGGCCGCTTCAACCACAAAAGTTAATCGATGACTCACTTCAGATTTCAGTATCTAAGCAAGCTCAGCTGCTGAAAGTCTCCCGTGGTTGTTATTACTATCGCCCAAAACCTGTGAGTGCATCAGATCTGAAGCTAATGCGGTGTATGGATGAGTTACATATGCAATACCCTTTTGCAGGTAGCCGGATGATGCGTGATTTGTTGAATCGTCAAGGACATCATATAGGACGACGTCATACACGTACTTTAATGAAGAAAATGGGCATTAATGCGTTATATTGCAAACCAAATTTAAGCCAGGCTAATCAAGCTCACCGCAAATATCCATATCTGCTCAAAGGATTGGCTATTCAGCGCAGTAATCAAGTGTGGTCTACGGATATAACGTATATCCCTATGGCAAAAGGCTTTGTTTATTTATGTGCTGTGATTGATTGGCATAGCCGCAAGGTACTTGCGCATAGAGTATCGATTAGTATGGAGGTTACATTTTGCATAGAAACATTAAATGAAGCTATTGAAAAATATGGTCGACCTGAAATATTTAATACAGACCAAGGCAGTCAGTTTACCAGTGATGCATTTATTGATGTATTGAAATCAAATGGCATTCAAATCAGTATGGATGGTAAAGGTCGATGGGTTGATAATGTGATGGTTGAACGATTATGGCGGAGCGTTAAATATGAAGAGGTGTATCTCAAAGCCTACAGCAATGTTTTGGATGCGAAGAAGCAATTAAACGCATATTTTGAATTTTATAATTTGAAACGACCTCATTCGAGTCTGGACAAAATGACTCCAGATGAGTTTTACTATGACCAGCTACCACAACAAAATAAGGTAGCTTAACTAGAGCAGAGTATCACTTATAAATAAGCTTTTAGTTGTTCAAACATGTGGGACCACCTCTCTTCTACTCAAAATGTCTCTAAAAATGGTATTGCCAATAAATTAGAGCAAATCCCGAATTCTGATCAAAAATTTACGGGTAATGCTGGTTTGCTCTATAACATAAACGACATGATTGCTCCATATGCCAGCTATGCAACTTCATTTTTACCCAATACTCGAACGGATGTATCAGGTAATATTCTTGCCCCAGAAACAGGAAAGCAGCTTGAGTTCGGTCTAAAGTTACAAAGTCTGAATCAACGTATTCAGGGCAGTATTGCCCTATACGATTTACGTCGCCAAAATGTCGCCACGATAGATCCTAATAATTCAGGCGCTTATGTTTTGAATGGTGAACAGCAAACACGTGGTATAGAAGCGGAAATTAATGCTTATTTATTAGATCGTTTGAAACTATCCGCAAGTTATAGCCATCTTTTTGATGCCAAAATTACAAAAGATACCGTTCTAAGTAATATTGGTTTAGGCTTGAATAACGTTCCGCAGAATACCTATAGTCTGTCCTCTCGCTATTATCTGACTGAAAATGATTTTGGTTGGTATGTGGGTGGTGCCATTCGTGGTGAAAGCTCAAAGTCATATAATGGTCTGGATGTACACACTCCATCGTATATACTTTACGATGCAGAAACTGGTTATGAAGCGGTATATTGGGGAGCACAACTGTCTATCAAAAATTTATTTGATAAAGATTATTATGCAGGATTGCTCAATAGCAATATGGTTACGCTTGGAAACCCACGACAAATTAATTTTACGGTGAAATTTAAATATTAAAGTCTTGAATTCAACGTTCTAATTATTCAGATTTTATTATTTCGACTTTATATTTTAAGGCGCTACATACACCTTATTTATTTTTTTTAACGATTAAAAAAGGCGCATATATGCGCCATTTTTCCTTGTAACCATAGAATATGAATTAGGATATTCTAACGTTGCTGTTGATTAGATCGCTTTTGCTGGTCTTTTTGCTGATTTGGATTTTGCTGTTCTTGCTGACGTTGTTTGTCAGACTGTTGGTTATGCTGAGGTTGCTTAGACGGATTCGACTGTTGATCTTGTGACTGACCTTGTTGACGTTGATTAGACATAACAATGTTCCTCTTTTTCCTTTTTAAATCACCTTAGTCATTTAGAACTTAGCCATTTAAAATTAAGCTCAAACCTAAGATGTCCGTTCATGCTAGACCATAAGTTACGTTTACAATAATTCGGTATGTAAGATTATTTAATCTTATGTAAGATCAAAAATATAATTTTTTTTGTATTTTTTTTAAACAAGAATAGTTTAGCTTCTATTTCCACATTTCAATAAGAAAATAACTCACCTAATGTCACGGATCCTTACTCAAACTTACGCCTAAGTCTCCCTAAAATTTTATACAAGCGTATAAAAATATCTTTTTACTTCTTGTTTTTTCATTAAAGCTGCCTAAACTATGCCGATCTTTAGAGGATGTTCATCATGAAAAAGCAACTTGCTAAGTCTATTTTCAAACTTTCTGGCTGGTCATATCACATCGAACCCAATATTTTGGAAAACAAACAAGTGCTTATTGGCTTTGAGCACACCTCTAATATGGATGCCGTACTTTCACTGGCGCTGTTTGAGATTTTGGATATTAAAATTCATACACTGATTAAAAAAGAGCTTTTTAAAGGGCCGTTGAAACCCCTATTAGAAAAAATAGGAGGGATTCCCGTTGATCGTAAAGCCAGTAAAGATATCGTCTCACAAATGGTTGAGTTATTTGAAACGCATGAAAGCTTCAATCTGGTGATTGCTCCAGAAGGAACCCGTGCAAAAAATGGCGAAGCACGTAAACCTATTCGTACAGGTTTTTGGCATATTGCAAAAGCAGCCAATGTTCCAATCGTGATGATGTATGCCAATGCGAAAACCAAACAAGGTGGCATTTTAGGCAAAATTTATCCTTCCGATCTCAATCAGGATTTGCAAACCATCCAACGACTTTATAAAGAAAAAGTTGGGTTAGATGTATGTATTCCAGAATCTAAACAATAACGTTTGTTGATTTTTCAAAAGCCAACCTCTTCCTCCTAAAAATAGGCTTATGGTAGAATCTGCACAATTTGATCGGGTACTCTCCCCCATCCTTAAGGAGCATATTGCAACATGGCAGGTCATTCCAAATGGGCAAACACCAAGCATCGTAAAGCAAAACAAGATGCCAGCCGTGCTAAAGTTTTTACCAAATACATTCGTGAAATTGTCACCGCAGCAAAATTGGGTGGCGCTGAGGCAGCAAGTAACCCGCGTTTACGTGCTGTAGTTGAAAAAGCATTGTCGGTAAATATGACCCGCGATGCCATTAATCGTGCGATTCAGCGCGGTGCTGGCGGTGAAGATAATGATGATCTCAACGAAGTCACCTATGAAGGATATGGCGTCGGCGGTGTTGCGGTTTTAGTTGAAACCATGACGGATAACCTGAATCGTACTGTACCTGATGTTCGCCATTGCTTTAGCAAAACCAATGGAAACTTAGGCACGAATGGTTCTGTGTCTTATCTATTTACCAAGCGTGGTGAAATCAGCTTTGAAGATGTGTCTTTAGAAGACAAAATCATGGAAGTGGCACTCGAAGCTGGTGCAGATGATATTGAAATTGAAGAAGACGGTATTTTAGTCATTACTTCGCCTGAAAGCTTTGGTGATGTACAAGATGCATTGACAGCAGCAGATTTAAAATCTGACAATGCCGAAGTGGTAATGAGTCCATCGACCAAAGCAGAAATTACAGATATCGAGCAAGCAAAACAAATCTTGAAAATGATTGATATGCTTGAAGATCTGGATGATGTGCAAAACGTCTATACCAATGTTGAATTTTCAGACGATGTATTAGCACAACTTGATGCTTAATATGACTTAAAAAGAACGCGCTTGATGCGCGTTTTTTTATACTTTATTTAAAAGCTTATAGCAGTTAAATACATTATATTCCTTAATTACGAAACTTGAATGAAGTGCTACGACATTGTCAATTTTTCCAATTCTACGCAGCAAAATATCACTATAATCATCCATATTTCGGGCAACCAATTCTAAAATAAAATCAGCACTCTGCCCTGTTACCAAAAATGCATTGGTGACTTCTGGAATATCTTCAATTTCAGTTAAAAATTTATCAAAGGTTTCGGTATCATGTTTACTTAAAGAAACTTGTAGCAAGATATGCAAAGTAAACCCAAGCTTCGCAAAATTAATATCACGCTTTAGACTGCTCATGATATTGGTTTCTATTAAATGCTTAATACGTCGATGCACCGAACTGACTGAAAGACTGATCCGCTCAGAAAGTTCATTTAGATTGACATCTTCATGGGTTAATATTTCAAGAATTTGTTTGTCAAAACGATCGAGTTCCATCGTTACTCCACAAGCTTAATCGTGATATTTGAGTGTATTGGAACTTTTATAATGCTTGAATTTTTACAGGGTCAAGGGAAAACATCTGTTTACTTGTGACGACTCTTTCACCGATAAGTGAATTCATCTTGCAATTAACTTGTGGTCAATCCTGTCAAAGCTGAGTCGAGACCTTTTGGGCTAGATCTGCGTATCTCCCAATCCGCAGACCACTCTTCTCAATCCCCATCACACCCTGATCTATAAAGTACCAATATCTGTACGAGATTATTTCCCTAAAATAAGAAAAAACCAAGCTAAATCTAAATTATTTTTCATTAAAAATAAATTTTATGTAATTTATTTCCAAATTATGATAATTAATTGACTATAACTGTCAGCTTACCGCCTATAATTAATAAAATTTACTTTAAAAACCAAGAGAGAAAGAGCGATCGACCTCTAAAGGAATATTTAGATAATTGCAATAAATTGGAACATGCATGATTTATTTTAGGACTTTTTAATGCCGATTATTCTGAATAAAAAATTTAGAGTTTTCAAAGATTAGATATAGTTATCTTATTTAATTCTTTTTTTTCATATTCACTAATTTTTTGGATGTTTTTCAACCAAACACAAAAGACTCATTAGTCTGTCTTAATTATTGGCATTATTCTTGTTAGTAAGAACACGAAGCTTTTTTTGATTTCAGCTTTTACCATTATCCTTGGAGTTATCGTGATCAAACTTAATAAATTAGTACTCTGTATGAGTACATTAGGGCTCTCTACAATCTCACTTCCAACATTTGCAGCAGCAACTGAACAACAAGAAATTCAACAATTACGTGCAGAAGTCGCAGAACTTCGCGCTTTGATTCAACAACAGACGGTAACTCAGAAACAAATCGTGGCAGAGCAAAAAGCACGTCCAGTTGTTGTGGCTTCTGCACCTGCGGTGGTCGTGGCACAAGCTCCTGCCGCACCTGCGCCTGCTAATGCAAAACCAGGTTGGTTCACTCTACCAGATGGTCAAACTCAGGTTAAACTTTATGGTAGCGTCCGTGCAGATGCGACTTATGACTTTAAAGGTACCAATGCAGATACCACCAATATCAATAACCCAACCAACAAAGTTCCTTTAAACTCTGCCAATGCGACCGAAGATGCACTGAATGTGACTGCGGCAACGACTCGTTTTGGATTGGATTTCTCTCGTCCAAGTGATATTGGTGAGATTACTGGTAAAATTGAAGCCGACTTTATGGGCTCGTCTGGCACAAACGGAACGGGATCATTACGTGTTCGTCATGCCTATGTTAATGTTGGAAAATGGTTGGCAGGTCAAACCACTTCTCCATTTGTAAACGTTGATACCGCACCTGAAACAGTCGACTTCAATGGCCCAATGGGCTATGGATCAACACGTACCGTTCAGGTTCGTTATACTCAGCCAATTGATGCCAATCAAAAACTGTTACTGGCATTAGAAGGCGGTGATGTGGATAACATTACCACAGGCAATACCACAGTGAATGCAAATGGTGTCACCTCAAGTGGTGGTAACCGTTTTCCTGCATTCACTGCACGTTATGATTTTAAAACGGCTGATAATAAATTCTTAGTTCAAGCACATGCACTTTTGCATGAAAATCGTATCTCAAGCAATGACAGTAACGACGAAGAGAAACTGGGCTGGGGGATTGGTTTAGGCGCAAAATATAAAATTACCGATGTAGATACCGTATTTGCTAACTACTATCATGTTAAGGGTGATAACCGTTATTTACTTTATGGCAACCCTGCTTATGTTGCTTCAAGCAATACTGATGGTAGCTTGAATATTTCAGAAAGTGAGTTTAACTCTGGCCTGATTGGATATTCACGTACATGGAGTCCAAAACTGAGATCAACGATTGCTGCGGGCGGTATTTGGTATAAAGACGACAATGGCTACGCTGATTTTGCTTCACGTGCAGCAACTACGGCAGCAACCCGTGATGGCTTGAATAAAACGTTGTATAACATCATCGTCAATTCATTCTATAGTCCAACCAAAGCGATTGATTTGGGTGTGGAATATACCTATGGTCAACGTAAGATTTTTGAACAGCTTGATCCAAATAAATCAGACGATGGTGATTATTCACGTCTAAACTTGATGGCTAAATATAACTTCTAGGTTTTTTGCGATTTAGAAAACCACAGATATATTCTGTGGTTTTTTATTACAAATCTTTATATTTAAGCAATAAAAAAGAGCCGATATCTCGGCTCTCCTTTCAACTACATAGACTTAATGCATCATCTGGATCTTGTCTAAAAATAATTTGGCACGATCATGACGTGCATGTAAATTACCGAAAAATTCGCTAGTCGCACAATCTTCCAGAATTTTACCTTCATCCATAAAAATGACGCGATTCGATACACGTTTGGCAAAGCCCATTTCATGCGTTACACACATCATAGTCATGCCTTCGTTTGCAAGCTGCATCATGACTTCTAAAACTTCACCGACCATCTCAGGGTCAAGCGCAGATGTAGGCTCATCAAACAACATACAAATCGGATCCATCGAAAGACCACGCGCAATCGCGACACGTTGCTGCTGACCACCAGACAACTGTCCTGGAAATTTGTCTTTGTGAGCCAGTAAACCGACCCGTTCCAGATACTTGATTCCCTTTTCACGTGCTTCAACGGATGAACGCTTGAGCACCTTAACTTGAGCCACAGTTAAATTCTCAAGCACTGTCATGTGGGGAAAGAGTTCAAAATGCTGGAAGACCATTCCGACTTTGGAACGAAATTTGGCAAGATTAGTTTTAGGATCGCGTAATGACACGCCATCTACCAAAATATTACCTTCCTGAATCGGTTCCAATGCATTAACTGTTTTAATCAATGTCGATTTTCCAGAACCTGAAGGCCCACAAACCACAACCACTTCACCTTTTTCAATACTGGTAGTGCAATCTGTTAAAACCTGAAAATCACCATACCATTTAGAGATATGTTGGATGTCTATCATTGGCATTTAAAATCTCCAATTAGCGAATGATGGCAATTTTCTGCTGTAATCGTTTCACGAGTTGCGAAAGCAAGAACGAACTACAGAAATAAACCAGTGCTACAATAAAATAAAAAGTTGCTTTAGTTTCAGGCCCATAGGTATTCGCCAGTGTATCGGCACGACCTAAAAAGTCAGGTGCGCTGATGACATAAACCAGTGAAATATCCTGAAATAAAATAATCGTTTGTGTCAAAAGTACAGGTAACATATTGCGAAAAGCCTGTGGTAACACCACATATTTCATGGATTGACCGTAGGTAAAACCCAATGCATAACCTGCATTCACCTGACCTTTAGAGACAGACTGGATACCCGAACGCACAATTTCTGAAAAGAATGCAGCTTCAAAAATCGCAAACGTTACCACACTGGAAAAAAGTGGGCCCCAGTAGGTATCTGATTGGAAGGCAAACACTTTTGGCAACAGAAAATAGAAGATAAAAATGACCTGAATCAGTGGAATGCCACGAAAAACATCCACATAAAACTTGGCAAAATTACGTGCCACAAAGTTATTGGATAAACGCATCATTGCCAAAGGTGTACCAATCAGGATGCCGCCAATCATCGATAGGACTGTCACCGTCAGGGTAAAAATAAAACCTTCTTTTAATGCATGAATCACATCAGGATTTTGTAATAAACTAAAGTCCATATTACTTCCCTCCTGAACCTAAACCAGGCACAGCCATTCTTTTTTCAATCCATGCCATCACAAATTTAATGCCATAGGTAATGATGAGATAAACAGGTGTAGATAAAATGAGAATCACAATATCCTGAGAAGTCTCTTCACGCATGGTTTTGGTATAAGCAAAGAAGTTCAATACACTTAAGGCATACAGCACCGCTGAGTTCTTAAATACATTCATGGCTTCAGATGTAATTGTTGGCCAAACGATACGATATGCAACAGGTAAAACTACATAGCGATAGCTTTGTCCTGTGGTAAAACCCAGCGCAGACGCCGCATATTTTTGACCACGTGAGACTGTGCTAATACCTGCACGAACATGTTCAGAAACTCGCGCGGCCGTATAAAGTCCCAACGCAAAAACACCAATAACAGCAGGATGCGTGTTTAAAATATTTTTCCACCAACCTCCCGCAACGATATCTCCACTGCCTGAACTCAAACTATCTGGTAAAAACTCAGGAAATACAAAAGCCCAGAAGAAAAGCTGTACGATTAAAGGAATATTACGAAAAATCTCAACATAGCAATTCCCAATAAATGCTAAAGGCTTATTAGGTAAAGTTCGAATAATGCCGAGTAATGAGCCCAAGAAAAATGCAATCAAAAATGCAGCAAATGATGTCCAAACCATGGTAAATACGCCTGAACCTAACATTTGAAGCCATGTAGGTGCATCGGCGTAAGGAGAATAACTTGCGCTACCTAATGCTTTACAGACAGACTCAGCCCACGCAGCTTTATCCAGTCCATATTCATTCGATTCAGCACAAAATGCAGTCCAGTTTAATGAGCCAACTGACATAGCTGCCCCTTTTATTAAAGTTCAAAAAAGCACAGCTCATGCAGCTAAATTCACTACATGAGCCAACAATTAACCTACCCTTATTTAGAGTTAAAAGTCAGTGCTAAATACCTGCATCTGTAGGATTCGCTTTTAATTTTTTGAACGACTGACTTTGTGGCATGTTCAGATTGGTATTTTTAGGAGGAATCGCAGATTGGAACCATTTTTTATACAAAGCATCCATCTGACCAGATTTCCACATTCCTTTTACGGTACGATCGGCCACCGCCTTAAATTTTGGATCATCTTTTGCAATCATGATGCCATAAGGTTCAGAAGATAGAACTGGCCCTACAATGGCAAACTCTTTTGGATTCGAAGACTTGGCAATAAGTCCTGCAAGAATATTATCATCCATGACAAATGCTGCTGCACGGCCAGAAGCCATCATTGCAAAGGAGTCCGCATGATCTTTACCATAAATGTTTTGCACATTAATTTTTTGACCACGCTCATTCATTTTGATGTATTTATCAGAGGTTGTACCCTGAGTCGTTACCACTGCTTTACCGTTTAAATCAGCAAGACTCTTAATGCCTGAATTAGCTTTAACCGCCATTCGCACTTCTGTTGCATAATAGTTAGTCGAAAAACCAACCTGCTCTTGACGTTGTTTCGAGTTAGTCGTCGTTCCACATTCCATATCAATATTGCCTGATAAAAGTTCAGGAATACGGGTAGATGAAGTAACCGCCTTATACTCTACTTTAAGATTTGGCATCTTAAGATCTTTCTTGATTTCATTGGCAAAGTTATTACAAATATCTACTGCATAACCGACTGGTTTACCGCCAACAACATAAGAAATTGGATCGGAAGATTCACGATGTCCAATCACAATTTTTCCACTTTTTTGAATTTTTGCCAAAGTATCGGCAGCCTGAACCTGTGTTGCTCCTCCGACTGTAAAAACCATAAGTGCTGATACAAGTAATGAGGTTGCTGAATGTTTCATAAAAACTCCTTGATTATAAGTTCTCCTCCTTTGGTATCTATTTGTATTATTCAACGATACTAAAGGATGAGCCTGTTTTTCCTAGTTGCAATTATCAAGCCAACTTTTAATTATTACTTATTATCGATTGATAATAGCTCTTTTTATACGCTTTTGAAAAAAAATGAAAAGGTTAAAAAATTCCTTTTTTGTTATACTTTAGTTTTAGTTATGGTTGTTTTTAGCTTAAGTGTCTTTTTTTTAAACAGTTTATTTAAATCATCTTAAAAAAATACGTCTCAATTGTGCACAAATTTAAAAAAATGCAACATCAATGAGCATTTCAACACAAAAACCAACATCACTGACATCTCTGGAGCAATTTCATCGCCTATAAAATTACGCTACATTTTTGTCAAATTTTAAAAGCACCTATTGTTTAATTCTTTTTATCAATCATCCTTACCTGAATTGTGCGTTTAGAAATATAGACTTTTAATAAACAACTCCATGGCACGTTGACTCTGCATGCTCTCTTTTGTGAAAAGCGCTCTTGAAAACTGAAGATGAATACCATTTATAGATTATGAGCTGATGATCATCACAATATCGTTGATTTATTCATATTTGAAACCATATAGATAGAGTCTCTCACTGCACTGTAAACCGTCTTTACAGTCAGCATTGAGTTTTTTTGCTATACTGTTTTTTTGAATATTTGATGTCTTAAATATTCAATTTATTATGTAGAGAACTAACTTCCTTATGATTCCAAATGCCTGTTGCGAACTTCCACAAACCAAACGAGGTCACGAACGACGTTTGGCACTTTTGCTCAGTGCAACGGAGCTTTTTTTGGAACGTGGTTACGATGCGGTATCTCTGGATGATATTGTCCATCATGCAGGTGGTTCAAAAGCGTCTATTTATAAATATTTTGGTAGTAAAGAAGGTCTTTTTAAGGCCATTTGTGACTACAGACGTGAACTTTTTTTTAAAAATATATGTGTGGCGTTTAATAGTCATGAGGATTTGAGAAGTTATCTCATCCAGACTTTAATTGGGTTTTATCAGAAAATTACCTGTGTAGAAAATGCAGCCTTTATGCGTCTTGTCATTGAACGCTCGCAAAGTGATCCAGAGTTGGCTTTGTATCTTCATGAAAGAGGCACTGAATACGTTCAAAAAACAATAGCTTGTGCTTTGGCACAAGCGACTCAACAAGGCAAAATCAACTGTTCGCAACCGCTTCATTCTGCAATTATGTATTTTGGTATTTTACGTAATATTGAATGGAAAGTGACGATGGGCGTTCCCATGAAAATTGATGATCAGGAAATTTTGGATCATATCGAATATTGCGTTGATGTTTTTTTAAACGGTCATAGAATCAGCTAATTTCTTTGCATTTTCAATCACGTGTAGTATAGTATTCGATTCTTTTTTCGTTCATTTATCAGCAACTAATTGTTGTTTAACAACAATTATTGTGGAGTAACCATGGCTCTACGGCATTTCTTAACTTTACGTGACTTATCTTCTTCAGAACTTCAACGCATTTTAGCTCGTGCAAGTGAACTAAAACGCTTACAGCATGAGAAACAGATATTTCAGCCTTTTGTTGGTAAAGTTCTAGGAATGATTTTTGAGAAATCAAGTACACGTACCCGTATTTCTTTTGAGGCTGGAATTAATCAATTTGGTGGCAGTGCAATTTTTCTTTCACCACGTGATACCCAATTAGGTCGCGGTGAACCGATTGAAGATTCTGCCCGTGTTATTTCAAGCATGCTTGATATTGTCATGATCCGTACTTTTGGGCATGAAATTGTTGAACAATTTGCTTCGTACTCTAAAGTGCCCGTGATTAATGGCTTAACCGATGATCACCATCCTTGTCAGCTTTTAGCTGATCTACAAACCTATCAAGAACATCGTGGCAGTATTGAAGGTAAAACTGTGGCATGGATTGGTGATGGTAATAATATGTGTAATTCATATATTGAAGCTGCACATATGATGGGCTTTAAACTGAAAATTGCTTCACCTAAAGGCTATGAACCAAAACCTGAATTTTTGTCTGAATTTGCACATTGTGTTGAAGTTTTTGACAATGCAGAAGATGCAGCCGTCAATGCAGATTTGATTGTGACCGATGTTTGGGCAAGTATGGGACAAGAAGAAGAACAAAAGCTACGCGAACAGGCTTTTGCAAACTTTCAAGTCAATGAAAAACTCATGGATATAGCACATCCAGATTGCTTATTTATGCATTGTTTACCCGCGCATCGTGGCGAAGAAATCTCTGAACATATGCTAGATCATAAAAATTCTGTGGTTTGGGATGAAGCTGAAAATCGCCTACATGCGCAAAAGGCATTGATGGAATTCTTGCTAAACGAATAATCAAAATAAGATGTTTGATGTAAAAAAACGCTGTTTTAAAACAGCGTTTTTTATGTTTAAAATTAAAAGCAATTATCGGATCAAACCTTGCGGCTGCAAAATAATTAAACTCGCACCAATTAAAACCACGATGCCACCCAACAAATCCCAGCGTGTTAATGCAACCTGATCAACAAAACGCAACCACATCAGCGCTGTGAAAATATAGATCCCGCCATAAGCAGCATAAATGCGTCCTGAAGCAGTTGGATGCAAGGTTAAAAGCCATACAAATAATGCAAGGCTAGCTATGGTAGGAATCCATAACCATGTACTTTTCCCCTCTTTTAAAATTAAGTAGGGAAAATAGCAGCCCAATATTTCAGCAATAGCAGTGATTAAAAATAACCCGAATACACTGAGTATTCGGGTGATTGAGAAATCTTCTAGCATCGATTAAGCAGGCTCAGCCGTTTGGTCTTCAAAGACAGAAAGCTGTAATCCAACTTCTTTACCATCTTCTTTTTTCACAGAAACAGCGACATTGCCGCCATGATCAGCCAGCTCACCAAACAAAATCATTTCAGCAAGCGGCTTTTTCAAATGTTCCTGAATTAGACGCTGCATCGGACGTGCTCCCATTTGACGATCATAACCATTGGTGGCTAACCAATCACGAGCAGATTGATCAACTTCAAGCACTACTTTTTTATCATCCAGTTGTGCTTGTAGCTCGGTCAAGAACTTATCAACCACTGATTCGATCACTGAAGTTGGTAAAGCTTTAAATTGAATAACGCCATCTAAACGGTTACGGAATTCAGGAGCAAATGCACGTTTCATCGCTTCCTGATTATCATTGCTATTATCTTGCTCAGTGAAACCGATACTGGTTCTTGAAATACTTTCGGCCCCAATATTCGTGGTCAAAACAATAATCACATTTCTAAAATCAGACTTGCGACCATTGTTGTCCGTTAATGCACCATGATCCATCACTTGCAGCAATAAATTAAATACATCCGAATGCGCTTTTTCAATTTCATCTAACAATAATACGCAATGTGGATTTTTGTGAATCGCATCAGTCAGCAAACCACCCTGATCATATCCTACATAACCTGGAGGTGCGCCAATCAAACGTGAAACCGCATGACGTTCCATATATTCCGACATATCAAAACGTACCAATTCCACGCCTAACAATTTTGCCAATTGTTTGGTGACTTCTGTTTTACCCACCCCAGTTGGACCTGCAAATACAAAACTACCGACAGGCTTATCTGGTGCTTTTAATCCTGCGCGAGATAATTTAATCGCAGAAGCAAGTGCGCTAATCGCTTCATCTTGACCAAACACCACGCGTTTTAAGTCTCGTTCAAGATATTCAAGCACTGCTTTATCATCTTTAGAGACTGTTTTCGGTGGAATACGGGCAATTTTAGAAACAATATCTTCAATATTTTCAATGGTAATCAAACTATCGTCTGATTCTGCTTTTAAACGGCGCTGTGCACCAGCTTCATCAATTACATCAATGGCTTTATCTGGCAAGAAACGATCATTGATAAATTTGGAAGATAGCTCTACTGCTGCAACTAAAGCTTTATCTTCATACTCAACATGATGGAAATCTTCAAACTTGGTTTTAAGACCGCGTAAAATATCGATGGTTTCAGAAATACTTGGTTCATTCACATCGACTTTTTGGAAACGGCGCGATAATGCATGATCTTTTTCAAAAACCTGACGATATTCCTGAAAAGTGGTTGATCCGATGCAACGTAAAGTACCATTGGCTAATGCCGGCTTGATGAGGTTAGATGCATCCATGGTACTGCCCATACTTGAGCCTGCACCAATAATCATGTGGATTTCATCAATAAACAAAATCGCATTTGGATTTTTCTTTAACGCATTGAGCAGTTGTTTCAAGCGTTTTTCAAAGTCACCACGATATTTGGTTCCTGCAACTAAGGCGCCAATATCCAGACTATAGACTTCAGCATTTGCAAGTGGTTTTGGCGCTTTGCCATTGACAATAAGCCATGCCAAACCTTCTGCAATTGAGGTTTTACCCACGCCAGGATCACCCACTAACAGTGGATTATTTTTACGACGACGGCAAAGAATCTGAGCGGTACGCTCTATCTCTTTTTCACGCCCAATCAGAGGATCTGTTTTACCTTTAAGCGCTTCGTTGTTGAGATTTAGCGTAAATTGTTCTAAAGGGCCTGCATTTGAAGATGAAGCAGCATCTCCTTCGATATCTTCAACCTCTTCTTCTGCCTGAATATCTTCTTTACGGGTTCCATGAGAGAGATACTGCGTTAAGGTCAATCGGTTGATTTGATGACGCTTTAGAAGATAAACCGCAAAAGAATCACGTTCAGAATACATCGCCACTAATACATCTGCACCTTCAACGGTACGATCACCGCCACTAGATTGCACATGAAAAATAGCACGCTGTAAAATTCGGTCAAAACTTTCAGTCGGATGTGGAGCTTGGTCGTTATTTTCACCAAGCTTCGGTGTATGTTGTTCTACATATTCTTCTAGTTCTTTACGCAATGAAACTATATCAGCGCCACACGCCTTAAGTGCATTAACAGCCGAATCATTATCGAGCAAAGCCAGCAATAAGTGTTCTACAGTGAGAAACTCATGCCTTTTTTGACGAGCCATGCTTACAGCCAAACGTAAGGATACTTCTAATTGACGACTGAGCATACGACCCCCTTTAATCTTTGGGTTCGATCTGACAAAGTAATGGATGACCTTGGGATCGAGCGTAATTATTTACTTGGTTTGCCTTCGTCTCCGCAATGTCTCTCGGATAAACACCAGCAACACCTTTACCTTCATAGTGTACAGTTAGCATTACTTGAGTGGCTTGGTCAAGATTCAATGCAAAGTATTGTTGTAAAATTTCAATTACAAAGTCCATTGGGGTGTAATCATCATTCAACAATACTACCGCATATAGAGGTGGACGTTTTAGCTGAGGCTCAGCAGTTTGTACTGCAATATCACCTTCTGGCTCGTTACTTTGCGAATCACTTAAGCGCGGATTGATATGCCAATCGACATATCCAGATTGGTAAAAGGAAGCTTTCACGTCTTTTAAACTAATTTGTCGCTTATTGGTTCGCATATACTCTTTGATTCACTCTTAATTTGCATTTGCTTCGGCTTGCGGGATTTCTGCAACAAAAGCAGATTCCGCCTCAACTGGTTTTCCACGTTGCCAGCTAAAACGTTTGGTAACAGGTGTAGCTCCTGTCAATCGAACTTCAATAAACTGCGGAGTAAAACCTTTAGGCATCGTCCAGCGTCCTGTTAAACGTTCAAAATCATCAAAATTGAAATTGTTGTCTTCTAGTGGCACTACTAAAATCTCATCACCTTGTATCAGACGCATCTCTACCGAGCCTGTTGCACGACGTTTATTTGGGCTAACTTGTACCAAATCAAGCTGATATTCAAAGGCATTTTCAGGCAATGGTTTAATTGCCAAATCTTGAATCGTTAAGCTCAAACCGCCTCGTTGACGTAATATCTCACGATAAAGCGCACTCATACCTTCCATTTGCGCCTTATCATTCTTTGCTTGAGTAATCCCCTGATATAAATCATTGGCATTGCTCACTGCAACATCTCGTTCTTGTACAGTTGCATTCAAACTTTTATTGACAGCATCTAAAGCAGTTTTCTGCTTTTGAACCACTTCAACCAATTGTTCCGCATCTGCATCGTAACCTACTACAGTCAATCCTTGACGATGTCCAACGGTATAACCCAACGAAACACTACCCAAAATCAGAACAATCGCTCCAATCACTAAGGGTCTGTTCGTATGCCAAAATGATGGCTTGGGTGTGTGTAGATCATCATTATTTATTTGTTCAGTATTCTGCATCGCCATCTCTGTTTGAAGATAGAACCAAAGCACACATTTAAATCGATATTTAAATGTGTGTGAAGCTTAAAAGCGTTTTTTATGGTAATAAACCAATACCTGTTAGACCTGCATCTTCGGCAAAATCAAACATCAGGTTCATATTTTGTACAGCCTGCCCCGCAGCACCTTTTACTAAATTATCCTGTACCGATAGTACAATCAATTTATGGGGTTGAGGTTTGTACAATGCAATGCGTAATTCATTTGCTCCGCGTACACTGCGCGTTTCAGGTGAGCTATTTGGCGGCATCACATCTACAAATTTTTCATCGGCATAAAATTGCTCATAAAGCGCTTGAATATCTGTATTTGCACCCTGTTCAGTCAAATCAAGATAAATAGTGCTTAACATACCGCGAATCATTGGCACCAGATGCGGAACAAACACGATATGATCAAAAACCCCTTTTTGACCTGAAATATTTTCGAGTGCTTCCACAATTTCAGGATGATGGCGATGTCCACTCACCCCATAGGCTTTAAAATTATCGGCATTCTCTGAATAGATCATTCCCATGCTTGCTTTACGACCAGCACCAGATACCCCCGATTTGGCATCAATAATAATGCTAGAAGGATTGATTAAATGATGTTCAGATTTCAATAACGGTGCTAAACCCAACTGTACCGTGGTTGGATAGCAACCAGGATTACCAATAACACTGGCCTTTTTAATTTTTTCACGATTTAGCTCGGTTAAACCATAAGCCGAGTCTTTTAAGACATCTGGGCAGCTATGCTGTAAACCGTACCACTTTTCAAACTGTTCTAGATTTTGTAAACGAAAATCGGCAGCAAGATCAATAACTTTAGTCTTGGCAGCAAGTAGTTCTTGTGCATGTTGCATCGCCACACCATGCGGTGTAGCAAAAAACACCACATCACATTGTTTTAATAGATCCAGATTCAAATCTGAAAATTCAAGATCAGTATGACCGCGCAGGCTTGGAAACATATCGGCAACGCGTTTACCAGCTTCAGTACGTGAAGTAAGGACTCGAACAGTGACCTGCGGATGTCGTAATAAAAGACGCAATAATTCAACGCCAGTATATCCAGTTCCCCCAACAATTCCGACAGAGACCACGATTATTACCTCTAAATTTCAACCGAATGGCGGATAGTATGGCAGTTTACTCGGATTTCTACAATCGACTCAGAGACCTAAAAAAAGCTTTTTAAAGGCGCTTCAAATTAGCCTTGTAATAAAGTATTTGTCACATATCCGACCATTGGTCAAAAATTACTTTAGCCATTATATTGAGATGGCATAAAATGAAACTAAAGCCGACATTTTAAACTGAATAAAACTTTGTAATCGCAAAATAAGTTCTAAAAAGTATTTGATGTCGTTAAATGACAAGGATTTAAATCTAAAATTTAAATAGGCTTCTTTGATAAATCCCCTTTATTTCTCCATACGCGAGAAAAATAAAGAAGGTTTAAATAATGATGAAAGAAGTCTAATGATGATTTGTCAGTATATAAAACTGACTCCTTACTTGACACGGATGACTAAAACTTCAGGGGTGAAGGAATGCCTTTTTTTAAAAGCAGACAATATCAATATAGCAATCTATTCAAATCAATTGGCATCGTAATATTGAGTAGTTATCTTGCCAGTTGTGGGGGAAGTTCCAACACCCCTCCAACAACACAGCAAAATAACGAAAATTCAAACAATCAAATTTTACAACCAAACGAAGTTCTAATTAAACTCCCTTTGGAAGTACATGATGTGAATCTTAAACTTTATGACAATACCAATAATCAAGTCGTTACTGAGGTCAGTTCTTTTAGCGGAACATCTTCAATTTTGAAGTTTCCAATTGAAAAAGCAAATCGAATCTATCGTCTTGAGATGACGACCAATCAAAACTCACAAATTTATGATTTTATTAATGATAAGTTTATAAACTTTGTGGGCACTTATCATGCATTGTTGTGGCCAACATCCACTGAGTCACGTATATTTTTTGCGAGTCCTGTATCTGAGGCCATTTACCAAAGAGCTTTAGTCCGCGCAGGTCAACTTCCAAATGAAAATATCGAAAACTCAAAAATTAATGACACGCATTTTACGATGGCAATGCAAGATGTAAATGCCGCACTACTCAATGCATTTAAAAATGAAAACACCCCGACTTTAAGCAATGCTAATGCATTAACCAATCTGAGTTATACTGCGTCTCCTCAGAATCTTTATTTAGATAGTTATTTAAGTTTTGGATACTTTGTGTATTGGTATAACTCACATAATCAAAGTAGCAACTATTATTCAGAATTTACTCAAAACATTGCACTCGATTTGGCAGATGGCTATCTGGATGGAAAAGCAGTGAATGGTAATACCACTGATTTTGCGCCAATGGTGAGTACTGTCGAAAATACGGAAGCAAGATTAAATACGGCTCCTGATATTGGAGCAAATCAAAAAACTGTTAGAGAACTGTTTGCAAGCCGTCTAAAAAATGCGGTATTAGACTTAGCTGCTCGTCAACTGCAACCCAGTTTAAATGGAATAGGCTATAAAGCATTGAACGAGCGCGCCTACAGTGGAACGCCGAATATCGCTTATAATACTGTTAATATTCGAACGAGTGGTGCGGGTGACTATCGACGTGCAGTTGGATTTACAACTTCAAGTATATGTGGAGATTCTATTTATCCATGTAAGCAAGGCATTACCGGAATAAATACTGAAAATACAGATATTAACTTTCCCACAATTGAATATTTAGTGGGTCGCTATGAAGCCAATAACTGTATTTTAAAAGTCCGCGCAACAGGCGAAATTGAACTCAGTCAGGGCGAACAGACTTATAAATCTAGCTTAAACGGCGGAAGTACAGATAACCTGCTGCAAGTCAATGCATCCACAAACGACTATATTCTAAATAGCGGCTCTGCTGAACCGAGCAATAATTCTCAACAATATCCGTTTATTCAGCTTAAAATTAAGGCTAACAAAATTCTGTCTGCAACTGCGGGTTTAGATAAACATACTTCACCTGCACAACTCGAAACCGAACAATTAAGCTGTAATTTCAATTAAATGTGGTTAGGAGCCGTAATGCATTATGGCTCCTAATACCACCACACAGGTAATTGATAACTTTTCAGTTGCTTACGATGCATGAAATATTTTGGATCGAATTTTTCAACTTCAGCCCAGAACTGCACGCTATGATTAAAATAACGCGTATGCGCCAATTCATGTACGCAAACATAGCGTACGATTTCAGGCGGCATTAAGACCAAGCCTGCATGTAACATAATATTGTGCTGTGCGCTGCAACTTCCCCATCGGGTTTTAGGTCTTCGAATGCTACAATCACGAAACGAAAGTCCAACCTGCTGACTGATTTCCTTCAGATATACAGGCAAATATTGTTTTGCATAGTCATAGATCATACCTTTCAACACGGTATTGCCTTTATCTTCTCGAATAAAGACACACGCTTGTTGATGATCAATCAGATAATTTTTATGCTGTTTACGCAAAATAATCTGATAAGGCTGATCCTGATTAAAAAAATGAATCTGCTGAAAATTTGAACTTGCAAGTTGTTGTTGCTGAGTCTGTTTCTGCCAAGTTTGTAATAACCACTCTTGCGAATGATCCAAAAATTGCTGAATTTGCTTTTTTGTACAAAATAACGGCACAGTTAAACGAATTTGATGCGGTTCGACACGTAAACGCAAATGTCTTGCCCTTACATGTCTGACCATCTTAATTTCGGGTAATAATTCCAAAAGCATTAAATCGCTGTACGTTCTTCAATCCCACTATTGGTTGCCACAATCGCAACAGATGCAGGATTCAGCGCAAAAATACCATTAGTGACCACACCAGGAATATCATTTAATGTCTTTTCAAGTTCAATGGCATTTAGGATATTTAAATTATAAACATCTAAAATCACGTTGCCATTATCGGTGACCACACCTTCACGGTAGACTGGATCACCGCCTAAAGTAACAATTTTACGTGCGACAGCAGAACGTGCCATTGGAATTACTTCAACAGGTAATGGAAATTCACGACCTAATTGTTCCACCCATTTTGAATCATCGACAATACATACGAATTTTTTGGCAATAGATGCCACGATCTTTTCACGTGTGAGCGCAGCACCTCCACCCTTGATCATATGCATATGGCGATCAATTTCATCAGCGCCATCAACATATGCATCCAAGCCACCGACATGATTCATATCCACTACTTCAATGCCTAACTTTTGTAGGCGCTCGGCAGTGGCCTGAGAACTGGCAACAGCTGCTTCGAGCTGTAATTCAGGTAGTAGATCAATCAGAAAATTGACTGTGCTGCCTGTTCCCACTCCTAAAATGCCACCTCTTGGCAAGTGTTTTAAAGCTGCTTTCGCAGCAGCTTGTTTTTTCTCATCTTGGGTTGCATACAGGCTCATGACATCACTCAACTATTATTTTTGACATTAGGACGAATTAATCGGCGCAAATGCCTAGGGGTTTGTTACAATAATCGTTTATTTTAAACTGTTAGATGGAAGATTAACATGCTGTCTCGTTTGGTTCGACAAATTTTACAGGCAACGGTATATGACGTTGCAATCGAAACCCCACTCGAAGCAGCGCCACGAATTAGTGAAAAACTCAATAATAACATTCGTTTTAAACGCGAAGATTTACAACCTGTTTTTTCTTTTAAACTACGCGGTGCTTATAACCGTATTAGCCAGCTCCCAAAATCCCAATTGGAACGTGGTGTCATCACCGCTTCAGCAGGAAACCATGCACAAGGGGTCGCTCTGTCTGGTCAAAAATTAGGGATACGCGCCATTATTGTGATGCCAAAAACCACTCCCGATATTAAAGTACAAGCCGTAAAGCGTTTAGGCGGTGAAGTCGTATTACACGGCGACTCTTTTGATGTCGCCAATAAATACGCGATTCAACGTGCCAAAGATGAAGGCATGACCTTTATTCCACCTTATGACGATGAACTGGTCATGGCGGGTCAAGGCACGATTGCCAATGAAATTTTACGTCAATGGCGCGATGTGGAATATGTATTTGTTGCTGTGGGTGGTGGTGGCTTAATTGCAGGGGTTGCCGCTTATTTAGGTGATGTTGCACCACATGTCAAAGTGATTCCAGTTGAATATGATGAATCAGCCTGTTTGAAAGCAGCCTTTGAACACAATCAACGAGTGATCTTGCCGCATGTCGGTTTATTCGCCGATGGTACTGCGGTGGCTCAAATTGGTGAAAAACCATTTGAAGTGATTCAACTGCAAAAATCAGACAATTCTGGGCCAATTGTTGAACGCGAAGTTGTATTAGTTAATACAGACGAGATTTGTGCCGCCATTAAAGATACTTTTGATGAATGCCGTAGCATTGTCGAACCTTCAGGGGCAATGGCACTTGCAGGTATTAAAAAATACGTCGAACAACATCAAATTCAAGATAAAAATATTGTCTCAATCGTCTGTGGCGCAAACATGAACTTTGACCGCTTACGGTATATTGCTGAACGTACTGAATTGGGTGAACATAAAGAAGCTATTTTTGCAGTTACCATTCCTGAACAAAAAGGCGCATTTTTAAATTTCTGCCGTGCTTTACATGGCCGTAATATTACCGAATTTAATTATCGTGCAAGTGATAGCAACCAAGCTCAGGTATTTGTCGGTATCAGTCTAAAATCAGGTCAGGCTGAACGTATCGAGATCTTTAATTCACTTAAAGAATTGTATGAAGTCGATGATTTGTCTGATGATGAAGTGGCTAAACTGCATATTCGATATTTGATTGGTGGTCATGCCAATATTGAAAATGAACGTTTATTCCGTGTTGAATTTCCTGAACGCCCAGGTGCCCTACTTACTTTCCTTGAGCGCTTAGGTCCAACGCATAATATTAGCTTATTCCACTATCGCAATCACGGCGCTGCCGAAGGTCGCGTACTGGTTGGATTACAGGCGACAGATACGCAGGAAAATCCAGATGTATTAATCGAAACATTGGAAAACATTACGTATCCTTATGAAGAAATCACAGCCAATATTGGTTATCAGCGTTTCTTGAAATAATTTTTCAGCGTTTTCAACCATAAACCGATTTGGATTTGGATCAACCTGCCTTATCGGTTTTTTTAACACTTCTTTGCACTAAAACTTATTCAAAAATAATAAACTAACCTCATCATTATGCATTATCCAAAATTTTAAAATTTAACTTATTATACAAAGATCAGGTTTTTTATGGCTCAATTCGCTGTCATTGGTTTAGGTAGTTTTGGTGCAACGGTTGCATTACAACTTGCGCAGCTTAATCATGATGTCATTGGAATAGATACGATTAAACGCAATGTTGAAGACATTGGCGATCAACTGACACATGCGGTGATCGCCGATGCGAGTGATGAACATGTGCTTGAAGAACTCAATATTAAAAATTGTGCTGCTGTAGTGGTCGCGATTGGCGAAGATATTGAAGCCAGTATTTTATGTGTGCTACATCTAAAAAATTTAGGTGTTCCTAAAATTTGGGTTAAAGCAAAAACCAAAGCGCATCATATGATTTTGTCACATCTGCATGTCGACAAAATTATTCACCCTGAAGAAGATATGGGCGTCCGTGTCGCGCAGGCTTTAAACTATCCGATGGTGAGTCGGTATATGGCACTCAATGATGATCATTTCATCGTCAAAGTAGAAATTCCTAAACATCTAAACGGAGTACATTTATTAGGTTTAATTGATGCCACCCATCATATTAAAACGATTTTATTACAACGTGGTAAAGATATCATTTACGATCCAGAACCTTCTTGTGCGGTACAATCCAAAGATATTCTCATCATAGAAGGTCATCTTGAACCACTCAAAAAACTATCTAAACGATTTCTAGGCTATGATGAAAGCTAAACTTAAGAATAAAACCTTTAATTTCAGTCCACCTTCTCTTTTGGCGTTGGGATTTCTTAGTTTTATCATCATTGGAACACTTTTACTTAAACTTCCTTTTGCCAATAACGGTAACTTAAGCTGGATGGATGCTTTGTTTACAGCAACTTCCGCAGTTACTATTACGGGGCTTTCCGTTGTTAATATCGGTCAATCGCTGACCACTACAGGTCAGCTTATTTTACTATTTTTGATTCAGTGTGGCGGTCTTGGTTTTATGACTTTCGCGATACTGGCAGCATTGAGTCTTGCTCCACAATTGGGACTAAAGCAACAAATGATGGCGCAGGACTCTTTGGGGCAAACCAGTTTATCTAAAGTTACCACCATTGCACAGTCCGTGTTTTTTTATTCTTTATTCTTCGAAGTCACAGGAATCATCATTTTAACGTCAATCTGGACACCAGACTTCGGATTCGCTCATGCTTTGTATTATGCTTTTTTCTATAGTGTATCCGCCTTTAATAACGCGGGATTTTCTTTATTCCCCGATAGCTTAGTTACTTTTCAAAGTCATTATCTTGCATGTCTTGCGATTAGTTTCCTGTACATACTTGGCGGCATTGGCTTTATGGTATTGATGGATATCAAACAAAATAAGCGTTGGAAAAAGCTCAGCACCAATAGCAAAGTCGTGTTATCGACCATTGCCGTTTTAAATATCAGTGGTTTTTTACTCATTTGGTTAATTGAAGCCAATAATCCACTGACGCTCATGCAAATGAATCTAGGCGAGCAAGCCGTAAATGCGTGGTTTCAGGCGACTGTACCTCGTTCTTCTGGGTTCAATACTATCGATACCGCATCTTTGATGAATAGCTCCACTCTACTGACCATGTTTCTCATGTTTATTGGGGGCGGCTCACTCAGTACCGCAGGTGGAATCAAAGTCGGTACTTTTTTCATTTTAGTATTGAGTGTTATTTCTTTTTTACGTCGAAATGATGAAATTCGGGTATTTAATCGTTCTATTTCCTATGAAAGTACGTTTAAAGCACTTGCTGTTGTCGTGATTACGTTAAGTCTCATTTTTATCGGTTTCATGACGATCTTAATCTTGGAACCACACAAAAATTTTCTGGATTTATTTTTCGAAGTAGTATCCGCGGCTTG
Organism: Acinetobacter sp. FDAARGOS_515; assembly: GCF_003938865.1. Classification (NCBI taxonomy): domain Bacteria; kingdom Pseudomonadati; phylum Pseudomonadota; class Gammaproteobacteria; order Moraxellales; family Moraxellaceae; genus Acinetobacter; species Acinetobacter sp. FDAARGOS_515. The sequence goes on from NZ_RKIX01000003.1 coordinate 3,128,163, forward strand.
CACTGTGGGTTTATCTCGTGGAGTTACAGGAGAATTACATAACGGTAGCTTATTTGTACTAAGTTTACTGATGTTTGCAGGTCGTTTAGGCCCTCTTACGCTGGCGTATCTCATTGCAACACCCAAGAAAAGTCGACTTAAGCATCCGAGTGCAGATATTCAAATTGGTTAATAATCGACTTTAATTTTTAATACATCGATTGAATAAAAACGCCCAATAAGTTTATTGAGCGTTTGATAAAACATAAATCATGATACCGCTTATATTGGATTAGTACCAATCCATGAGCGAAATACCCAAACCAAAATACGTAGCACGATGGTTGTAGTCAATCAGGCTTTCACCATAACCATCAAAGACCTGAAAGTGTCCACGTAACTTTCCACTGATGGGGAATGTCCAGTCAAACTGCGCTGCACCATGTGAATCATCACCATCTTTTAAAGAATGACGTAGCATTAAAGAAAAGTCATGGTCATTCCATTTATAAAATGCGGTTAGATCACCACGTCCAATATAATCCTCAATATCTGGATTGTTGTCATTTTTGCTATCTTCCTGAATGCGAACCCACGGGCGTAGCATTAAAGCAAAATTGTCTTTTTCAAATCCGACATTAAAAATCACACGGTTCCAACTACGCGACAATGGATCAGAACGACCATTCGATTGATGGTTTAAAGTCACACCAAGCAAACGTCCATCCAAACCAAATACTTTATAATTGGTACGGAACATTAAGCTTGCTTCAGGCTCATAATTGGTTTCACGAAACGGGCGTGACTCGTCACCATTGTAAACCTGCCAACGTGAAGACTGCGTATATCCAAGCCACAAATCGCCATTATTACCAATGATGTTTTCCCAAGCTTTTGTTTTCAGTGAAAGCTGAAATTTCGACTCAAGCGAATCTAAATTTTGATTTTCTGTCACCGTATTATTTGGGTTTGGACTTGAAGGAAATTCATTTTTCTTGGTCGTCCAGAAAACTGGCATTAAATATACTGGCTTGAATGCTCGGATATTCCATGTGCCCAATTTTGCCTTTTCAGAGAGTTCCCAACGTTTATCCAATAAAGACACATTCGGATCAATCGGGTCAGCTTCCAATGCAAATAAACTTCCTACCTTCTCTTCAACTTTGGCTTTTAAAGTCTCAGGTTTCGCTTTATCCTCTTTAGGCTCAACAGGTGCAGCAAGCTGAGCTGCAATTGCGTTTCGAGTATCTACAGGCGCTTTGAAAATCGCATCATAACAAGCCAGACGGTCTGCATTTGAATCCAATGCGACACATGCTTTGGCACTTGCTGGTGCGGCAGGTGCTTCAACTGTCTTAACAACAGTGCTTGGTGTTTGATTCGATGTCACCGACATTTCTGCATGTACAACAGACACCCCCATACAACTGAGTATACTCAGCATGCTCAGTTGTAGCGGTGTTCGTTCAAAAGATTTGAACGACATAAGTTTCTCCAGTTTTTCTTTTAATCTACTTGTTTAATTTGAAAACCAAGCTGTTCAAGTTGCTCTCGTTTTGCAAACGGTGCAACCACAGCTTTTATGGGTTTCTGATCAATTAAATATTGTTGCGCCACACGTTGTAAATCCTCTAGTGTGACATTTAACAAACGCTCTCTCAAAGTTTTCCTAAAGGCTGGCGTACGCGCATGCAACAGCGCATAACATGCCGTTATGGCTTCACCCGCAGGTGAACCTGGTTTATCCATGCTCGATACCAACCCCAAAATGGCTTCTTCAAGTTGATGGGGTTGTTGCTGTGTATGCAAAAGCCATTCCACACTGGCTTCAAAATCTTTAAATGTTTCAGCCAGACGTGGATCACGATAGCTATAAAAACGGAATGAACAAGCATTGCCATCGTAGCTTGCACCACCGCCATACGCTCCGCCTTTTTCACGAATCGCGCTGTGCAAATAACCATTGCGCAAATAGGCTGCGAGTACCATCAGCGGCGCTGCATCAGGATGTGCAACCTCAATGGCTGGATAAGCAGATGCACAAAACTGAACATTGGTCTGAATTAACCATGCTTCATCCTGATCATTTTCTGAATGCGAAATATTCTGAATTTCGGGAAGCTGTGCATCAATTTCAACTTTATCCCAAACATTTTGGATTTCTTCAATCAGTTGTTCAGAAAGTTGTTCCTCACAGACCAATAAAAACTGTTTAGGTGCTTGCAACAGCTTCAAATGAATCGCTTTTAATTCATTAAGCAATTGATCATAAGCCGTATCGTTTTGTTCAATATCATCGACCAGATCACTTAGCCAGTTTAAAGCATCCAAGCCAGTATTATGATAATCACGCTGCGCCAATGCACTCATATTGCGTGATGCAGCTTGCATCGCATAGCTATGACCAGAGCCAGACAAACGTGATTTCCAACGTGTTTTACGTTGTTGTAATAACTCAATAATTCGATCTTTTTCATCAAAACGAAGCTTTTCAAAAGCCAGTTTTAACAAACCAATCGCATCTAATCGCTCATTTAAGGATTTGGTGGTCAATGTCAACCACGCACTAATTTTACCTTTATCATCCACTTTACTACGTAATGAAGCGCCCATGCCCAAACCACCACTCAAGGCCGTTTGTACTTGTTGCAGAGTCAAATAATCATATTCGCCCGCACCCACTTCACCCATCAAAATTGACAATAAACTAAAATAAGGCGACTGCACCACTTCCTCTGGAATCTCAATCAACACCTGTTGATAATAAATCCCGTTGGTTCCCGCATGATATAAATTCAGAGGATAATCATGGCGATTGGAAATAATTTCCCGAAGCTGCCCCTGAACAATGTGCAAATCTGCTGGAACATCTTCAAGTCCGACTTTTGGCAATAAATCCAGATCATCAGGTGTATCCTGACGTTCCTTTAATGCTTGGGTTTTAGCCTCAATCTCAGCACGATCAGCATCGGTTAAATGTTCAGCAATTTTTGTCAGACGTGCTTTTTCATCCGCTTGCTCTTTCACAGACTTATCAGCATCTGGGATCAGGGTCATTTGTACACGATGTGGATTGTCCAAAAGATAGGTTTGAATCAAATTCGACAACCACATTGGGTCTTCGAGTTCTTCTTTAACCTGATCAATGGCAGTATCTACATCCCAAACATGAATCGGATCATTATGGTGAATCGCACTGCTCAAACCATTTAAGATCAAACTCAAACCATAAGGCATACCATCGCCATTGATTTCGCGCTGATGCAATTCGATCTGATGCAAAATTGCATCAACCAAGGCCTGATCGATCGGCTTAGAAGCAACATCCTGCAAAACCTTAAGCACGCCCTGTTTAAATTCCTCAGCATGCTCAGCATTTGAACCTTGCACTGCACAATAGAAAGTCATCTCAAAATTAGAATCATCCACCCCCATGAGCGGACCCGTCGATTGAGCATAACCACAAGTTTCCAGATAATGACGCAAAGGTGAAGCCGAATTTTCCAGTAAAATACCTTCGACCAGACGCATCCCTAAACGTAACTTGATATCGCTGGCTTGTGGTAATAACCAAGCCAATACATGATAGGTTTTGTCGGTTAAATCTTCACTATCGACTGCATAGGTTTCAGTCACTTCGATGGGTGCAGCCAAACGTCTTTCTGGTGTTGAATAAAGTGTCGTACCCTTTTCAAACTTTGCCAAAGCCAGTTTTTCAAATTGCTCTTGCAGATCATAAGCACTTTGATTTCCAAAAGTCATAAACACCGCATTGCTTGGATGATAATGCGACTTATAAAAGTTGACCAATTGCTCATAACTTAAATCTGGAATGTCTTTCGGATCACCACCAGAGTTATAATGATACGTCGTTTCTGGGAATAAATGATAAGCCAGTTGGTGATAAAGCTGATCTGAAGGTGCACTCATCGCGCCTTTCATTTCATTAAATACCACGCCTTTATAAACAGGTTCGCCATTTTCTAACTCAATACGAATCCCTTCTTGAGCAAAATCAAGCGGGTTCAAATTTGCTGCAAACGCAGCATCCAGATAAACAGATAATAAGTTTTGAAAATCTTTTTTATTTTGTGTTGCAAATGGATAAGCCGTCCAGTCTGCCGCCGTGAATGCGTTCATAAATGTATTTAATGAACGGCGAATCATCAAGAAGAATGGATCACGTACAGGAAACTTCTCTGAACCACACAGTGCCGTATGCTCAAGAATATGTGCTGTCCCTTTTGAATCCATGGGTTGAGTACGAAACGCCACTAAAAAAACATTTTCATCATGTGAAGTGGCTAAATGATAATGAACAGCACCCGTCACTTTATGAGCATATTCAGAAACTAAAATATCCAAAGCTTCAACATGATGTTGACGTACCAACTGAAACGCAGGATGTACAGTTTGATTAATAGTTCCAGTGACATCTACCGTCATGTGATCTCCTAAAATTTCGCTTTGATAATTGGTCTCCATTATAGCCTTAGTCAGATGCCATTTTGGTAGTTTTAATCTGACACAATTTCTTTGTTTTGCTGTATTTTTGTGCGTGTTTTAAAAAGATCATTAAAATTCAAACTATATTTTTACTCTTCATCAAATAACTGAGCAAATTTTTAAAAATTTAAAAGATTCTTTCGATAATTACTTTGCTCATCAACAAAAAAGCTATAGCCCATCTTTCTATAGAATTTAGCCGCATTTTCCGTATCTGTGTAAAGGTGTAAAACCTTAAAATAATTGTGGGCATAAGCTTCTACAGCCTCAAGCGTCGCCTGACCAATACCTTGTTGGCGATATTCTGGATGTACATAAAAACGCCTTAAGCGACCAATCTGATCATCTTGCGAGAATGTATCTTGGTTTAAACCACATATTGCGACAAGTTGCTGATTCAAACGCGCTTCAAATAATGCTTCGCCAACACCTGAAAACTGATTTTTCCCCATTTCAAACTCATCATACAAACGCTTTAGGAAACGAAACTTCTCATGCACAGAATATTCAACTAATACATTGAAATCGTGGGGTAAATTTAAAATTTTATTGATAGTTAGCATATTTACCCAATCAATATTAAATAAAAATTTAATGAAGTGGCTCAACTCAATCCATAACGGCTTATGTGCTGAACCAATGAAATTTATTCATCGAACTACAGTAAAACTGAACAATCGTGTAAACTGTGTGCTTTGATTTTACCTGTGAAGACAATCATGGCAACTGTTGATCTTTTTGCAATTGGAAATGCACTTATTGACCAAGAATTTAAAATTTCTGATGATTTTCTAATTCAACAAGGCTTGCAAAAAGGCACCATGCAGTTAACGGATGGTCCAACTCAAGCCGCATTATATCAAAACCTGCTCAATTCTCAGGATTATAAAGGTCAAGCCAGTGGTGGATCTGCGGCAAACACCACGGTCGCATTTAGTGCTTTAGGCAGCTCTGCATTTTATGCTTGTCGAGTGGGAAATGATGAACTCGGTCAAATTTACCTTGATGGTTTAAATGACGCCGATATTTACACTTCCACAAAATCAAAAACGGATGGCGTGACTGGTACTTGTATGGTACTGATTAGCCCAGATACAGAACGTACCATGCATACTTATTTGGGGATCACCACCGAGCTTTCTGCGGAACAGGTCGATTACGAACCGTTGAAAAAAGCAAAATGGCTTTACATCGAAGGATATCTTTCGACTAGTCCTTCAGCTCGACTAGCTGTCAAACAAGCACGCCAGATTGCACGTGAACATGGAGTCAAAATTGCTTTATCGCTTTCGGATCCTGCGATGGTTCAATACGCCCGCGAAGGTCTCAATGAACTGATTGATGAAGGCGTTGATGTGTTGTTCTGTAATGAACAAGAGGCCTTGATGTATACAGAAACACATACATTGGATGAAGCTTTTGCCAAATTGAAATTAAAAAATCATACCATTGTCATTACACAAGGCGCCAAAGGTGCTTCGGTACATTCAGCTAACACACATTTTCATTTAGGTGGTCGTCGTGTTACTGCTGTTGATGCCAATGGTGCGGGTGATGCCTTTGCAGGTGCATTCTTATATGCCCTTAATCAAAACATGTCTCTTGAAGATGCAACTCAGCTTGCTATTTTGATTTCAAGTGAAGTGGTTGCCCAATATGGCCCGCGTTTAGATATTGAAAACTATGCTAAACTGCTTAAAAATTTCCAGACTGAATGTGCATAAATATGGAAAAAATTTGCATGACCGAGGATATTCCTGAGCGTGAAGCGCGTTCTTATGGAACGCCTCAGGGAGAGACTATTTTTATTACGCAACGTGATGGCGTTTTTTTTGCTTATCAAAATATCTGCCCGCACCTACAAGTTGAACTTGAATTTCTGGAAAATCAATTTCTAGATCAAGATCAGGAATTTATCGAGTGTTCAACACATGGTGCGCTGTTTAATGTAGAAACGGGTGAATGTATTTCAGGTCCTTGTTTGGGTGAATTTTTGACGAAAGTTGAAATTCAGATACATTCAGATGGTGGAATTTACTTAACAGAATAATTTCTCAGGTTTTTGCCATGTCAGAATTTTTCTTCAACTACGACTTGCTTCCTTTTCATTTAAGTGTGGTTGCTTTAATTGTTCTCAGCATGGCAGAAACTATTGGTATTTATATTGGGATACGTCCCAGTACAATTATTCAGAAAGTTTCTCCAAATTGGCTTGTGTATTCACCACTTCTTAATGTCAAGTTTTCAAAAGTTCTCATTCTTGTTTTTCTTTTAATCAATTTCAGTTTTGCTGGCTATTTTTTACAACTTGCTTTTTTTGCCAAACAGCACAGCTTTATTTCGCCCTTCTATCTGATTTTTCCTGCACTGATTATTGCCATCTTTTTCACGGTTTTTATGATTCACTGTCTTGATCAAGTCATCAAGCCACAGATCGAACATCACAACACCAGTCTACTTGGGCGACTTGCAACCATCTCAAGCGGCAATGCTCGTCCGGGATTTTCAGCACAAGCCCGCATTCGGGATGAATTTGGTCAGATTCATTATGTACAAGTTGAACCAGAATTTGGGGAATTAGAATTTCGTTCACAAGTGATTTTAATTCGTTTTAAACAAACTCATTACATCGCCAAAAAAATTGCAGTATCAAATCACTTATTTACACCACAACAATAATCATGTATATCTTTTAATCAATAAGAAAAATTGACTTAGGATCATTCAAATATAATGAGTAAATTAAAAATTTAATCTCGATATTTAGCTACACCCGCATAACTACAATCCGACCATTTTAGTTGGTTATTTAATTTTGCCTGAAATTTAATTATTACTATTTTAGTCGGATTTAAAATATTAAATACAACCATTTTAGTCTGATTTATTTCAGCCTAAACAAGACTGATTTAATATGCTTTTCATTATTTTTTAAATCAAAAAATATATCTACAAGTGTTTGATATAAAACAAATTAATAATATATTTTTATTTTAATTGTTTTAATTGTTTATTTTTTTGTTTATGTCATTAATAATATAGTTAATCCATCCAGATAGGCTTGTATATATGAGCTTAATGAAAAAAGATTTTAATCAACGTTTAGTCAAAGAAATTACAATCATATTAATAATTAAGATTGTTCTTTTACTGACAATTAAACATATCTGGTTTGACGCCCCTACTATCCCTAAAAATTTTGACAATCAAGTTGCCGAGCGTATCGCTGGCACAAATTCCCAAATCAAGGAGACACGTTGATGATTTCTGAAAGCGTGGTCGATCTTTCGCGGTTCCAGTTCGCTATGACCGCAATGTATCACTTCATTTTTGTCCCTCTGACTTTAGGCCTTGCTTTTCTTCTTGCCATTATGGAAACGACATATGTCATTTCTGGTAAAGAAATTTATAAAGATATGACTAAGTTCTGGGGAAAACTTTTCGGTATCAACTTTGCTTTAGGTGTAACGACTGGTCTGACTATGGAATTCCAGTTTGGTACTAACTGGGCTTACTATTCACACTATGTAGGTGACATTTTTGGTGCGCCACTAGCGATTGAAGGTCTAATGGCTTTCTTTTTAGAATCGACTTTTATTGGTTTGTTCTTCTTCGGCTGGAATCGTTTATCAAAAGTACAGCATCTTGGTGTGACATGGTTAGTTGCTATTGGTTCAAATATGTCCGCACTATGGATTTTGGTCGCAAATGGCTGGATGCAAAACCCTGTCGGTGCTGCATTTAACTATGAAACCATGCGTATGGAACTGACCGATTTCGCAGCGCTTATTTTTAACCCTGTCGCTCAGGTTAAATTTGTACATACTGTTTCGGCAGGCTATGTCACTGGTGCGATCTTTGTATTAGCGATTTCTAGTTATTACCTGTTGAAAAAACGTGACTTGCCATTTGCCCGTCGCTCTTTCGCCATTGCTGCTATTTTTGGTTTAGCTTCTACATTATCGGTTATTTTACTAGGTGATGAATCTGGCTATGAATTAGGCGATGTCCAAAAAGCAAAACTTGCCGCTATTGAATCCGAATGGGAAACTCAACCAGCACCCGCCAGTTTTACTCTATTTGGTATCCCAAATCAGCAAGAAATGCGCACTGATTATGCGATTAAAATTCCTTACGCATTAGGTCTAATTGCAACACGTTCAACCGATCAGCAAGTCACTGGTATTACCGACTTGATGAAAGAACATGAACTACGCATTCGTAATGGTATGGTGGCGTATAGCGAGCTTGAGAAACTTCGTGCAGGCGATAAATCTCCAGATTTGCTTAACTCATTTAAAGAAAACCAGAAAGATTTAGGCTACGGTTTATTATTGAAAAAATATACCGAAAATGTCACTGATGCGACTGAAGCCAATATTCAATCTGCTGTAAAAGACAGTATTCCGAACGTTCCTGCTTTATTCTTTACGTTCCGTATCATGGTTGCTTGTGGCTTCCTCATGCTCTTGCTCTTCATCTTGGCGGCATGGTCTGTGGCTAAACGCAATGCTGAAGATAAACCGTGGTTACTTAAGTTTGCTTTGTTTGCTTTGCCATTACCGTGGATTGCGGCTCAAACTGGCTGGTATGTAGCAGAAGGTGGTCGTCAACCTTGGACGATCGGTGAAGTATTACCTACTCACCTCTCAGCATCTAGTTTAAGTACTGGAGATGTATGGGGCTCAATCATTGCACTTGCAGCGTTCTACACAGTACTGCTCATTATTGAAATGTATCTAATGATCAAGTTTGCACGCTTAGGTCCAAGCTCACTTCATACTGGTAAATACCATTTTGAAAAACAAGAGAACTCGAATTTGGTCGCTGAGGAGGCTCAATCATGATCGAATATGAACTCCTAAAAATAATTTGGTGGGTCTTGGTCGGGGTACTCCTGATCGGGCTTGCCCTAACTGACGGCTTCGACATGGGTGCCATGATTTTGATGCCTTTCGTCGGTAAGACTGATAATGAACGTCGCGTAGCAATTAATACGATTGCTCCGCACTGGGATGGTAATCAGGTCTGGTTAATTACTGCGGGTGGTGCAATTTTTGCAGCATGGCCAATGGTTTATGCGGTCGCTTTCTCGGGGATGTATTGGGCCTTATTGCTCGTTCTGTTTGGACTTTTTCTAAGACCTGTTGGTTTTGATTATCGATCTAAACTTGAAAATACCAAATGGCGTAACTCTTGGGATTGGGGACTTTGTATTGGTAGTTTTGTTCCAGCACTTGTATTTGGTGTAGCATTCGGCAACATGCTGGTTGGTGTACCTTTTAGTCTGGATGAAACTGTCCGTTCTCACTATGACGGTAATTTCTTTGGCTTACTTAACCCATTCTCTGTGGTATGTGGTCTAGTGAGTGTTGCTATGTTGTGTGCCCACGGTGGAGCTTGGCTCATGCTGCGTACAGATGCTGCGCTACATCGCCGTGCGGCTAAAGCAACTCAAATTATGTCTGTTGTATACCTTATTTGCTTTATTGCTGCTGGTGCTTGGCTTTATTTTGGTAACATTGAAGGTTATACCTTGGTACAACCTTTTGATACCAACGGTGTTGCAAATCCTTTAGCAAAAGAAGTAGTGACCAATGCGAATCACGGTTGGCTAAACAACTATAGCCAATATCCAATCACTATGGTTGCACCTATTGTGGGTATTCTTGGTGGTCTGATTGCTTTATTTGCTTCGAGTAAAAATAAAGCAGGATTAAGCTTTCTTGGGTCTGCTTTAGCGATTGTTGGAACTATTTTAACTGCTGGTTTTGCATTATTTCCGTTCCTTATGCCATCTAGTATCAGCCCTGTTTCAAGTCTTACTATGTGGGATGCTGTTTCAAGTCATAAAACACTAGGTGTCATGACCGTTGCTGCATGTATTTTTGTACCAATCGTATTAAGTTATACCTTCTGGTGCTACTATAAAATGTGGGGTGTCATTACCAATAAAGACATTCAAGCTAATTCACATAGTTTGTACTAAGGTCACGAGGAGAAATATATGTGGTATTTCGCATGGATTCTTGGAATATTGATGGCTTGTTTTGCAGGTGTTCTAAGCGCTCTTTATATTGAGCATCATCAAAATTTAGATGAGGAATAACATTATGGCTGAAGCAGTGACAACAGTAAAAAGAAGTAAAGCGCAGACCATTGCGATGGTAATTTCATTTTTGTTGGCATTGCCACTTGCAGCTGTATTGTTGGTCCATCCTGGCATGATGCTAGATGCAAACGGACACTACAATCACAGTGTTCTTATGCTGGTTATGCTAGGAATTTCAGGCGGCTTTATTCATGGTGTAGGCTACATTCCCCAATTTTGGTTGTGGAAATGGTTATTTAGTCCTTACATCTCATGGCCACTGATGTTGATTGGTTATTATCTATGGTTTGTTAAATAATAGTCACTCAATAAAAAACCTCCGAAATTTCGGAGGTTTTTTTATGCTTAAGATTTATCTTAATTTGACTGCCCTGCTAGCCACGCCATAAATTTTTGGCGTTCTGTTTTTGAAGATTTTTGCCATAACTCAACCAATTGTTGATCGTTGCTTTTAACTGCATTCGAAGCTTGAGGGTTGATCACTGTGGTTGGAACAGCAACGCTTTCTTTAGCCACTACAGTTTGAGTTGCATATACGGGTGCAGGTTGATTTGCTGGTGCAGATTTAGTTTGAGTTAAATCATAAGCTTTGCCAAAAAGCCCTCTGTTAAACCAAGGCTTAGCTTCTGTATTGGCACCTGTTTGCTGAACAAGTAATTGGTGATTTGCATTATAAAGACCAATTGTTGGTTGTTCAGCGTATTTTTTTGCATCTTCAAAATTTGACGGCGCATTAACCAAATCTAGTTGATAAGTTGCTCCATCTTTTAGGGGTGGCGTTTTTAACGTTACTATTCCAGATTTAACAATATCGTGCTCACCATCTAAATGCTGAAAAAATTCCTGATAACGAACACTAATACTGATTTCGCCAGCATCAACTTTGTAATCATTTTCTTTTTTACGCAATAACCCTGAATTCACCTCTTGGTCATTGACCGCCAATATTACGATTTCCTCTGGAGCCGTAATCGTCGCAGCTGCAAAAACAGAGCTACTTAAACATAAACTTAATGCGGCGAGTGTGAATTTTGAAGTCATTGTCGGATTTCTCTACATTTTTTTAAACCATGAGCACTATGCAGCGCAGTTGTGACAATTTTATGACAAATATTTCAAATATATGACTAAGCTATTAAATTTTATAATAATATTTAAATACTTAGTCATCAGGTGTATGCATCAATGCTAAACATAACTTCCAATACATCCTCATAAAAAAGAGCGCGTAAACGCGCTCTTGATGTTTAAAAGAATATTAAAGCTTAGTTAAAGGTTTTAAAACGCTCATCATCGCTCATAAAATCTTTATCGCCCGCTTCTGCTTCAATTGAACCAAAGACCAATTGCGCGCGAAGTTTCCAGTTATGTGGAATACCAAAAGTTGTTGCAACTTCATCATCCACAATTGGATTGTAGTGTTGAAGTGACGCACCGACATTATGTTCTGCCAATGCTGTCCACGCTGCAAATTGTGCAATCGCAGTTGAGTGTTCAGACCAAACTGGGAAGTTATCAGCATACAATGCAAATTGTTCTTGTAAACCTTTAATCACAGCTTGGTCTTCATAGAATAGCGCTGTGCCAAAACCCGCAGAGAAACTATCAAGCTTGCCACTTGTCGCGGCAAAAGCAGCTTCAGGAACAATTTTTCTTAAAGTTTCACGTACAATTTCCCAAAATTTATGATGCGAATCACCAAATAGAATCACTACACGTGAAGATTGTGAGTTGAATGAAGATGGACTGTGTTTTACAGCATCTTTAATGATTTGCTCAATCTCAGCTTGTTCTAATGCAACATTTTTTCCGATTGCATAGATACTGCGACGATTTTTAATTTTATCTAAGAACGATGTCATTTGTTATGTCCTGTGTACATTTGACCTAATCGGTCGTGATCTGGAATGATGATTAGTTTATGCAACTCTTATGGCGTCTTCATTACTAATTTTATTACATAACCCGAATCGCGGATAAGCAATTGACTTGAAAAATAAGGGGACTAGAGCCATCAGTTGAGTTACCACACCAAACCTAAAGCTCTAGCCCTGATGAACCGTACCGGGTTTGTCGGAGGGTCAATATTCTGAGAGACTATTCCGATGAAAAAACCAAACTATACCCCCGAAATTAGAGAAAGAGCGGTTCAATTACTAATTGAATCTGAAAAAGATTATCCTTCTACTTGGGCAGCAATCACAGCTATTGCACCTAAGATTGGTTGTACTCCTGAAACATTGCGTGTTTGGTATTTAAAGCATATGGATCAACTAAATCCTGCCAAAGTACAACAGATATCTGACCAAGAAAAAATGAAGCAAATGGAACGTGAAATTAAAGAATTAAAACGTGCCAATGAAATTCTACGTAAAGCAGCCGCTTTTTTCGCCCAGGCGGAGCTCGACCGCCCACACAAATAATGGTGGATTTTATCCATAACAATAAAGATCGATATGGTGTTGAAGCGATTTGTAGAATTTTACCGATTGCAGCTTCGACCTATTATCGGGCTTTAGATCTCGTTGATAACCCAGAACATCGAGCGAAACGTGCTCAGCATGATTTACATCATGCAGAACAAATCAAACGTATTTGGAAAGAAAGTTCAGGTCGATATGGTGTACGTAAAGTCTGGCAAAAATTGAAACGTGAAGGCTATGTTATTGCACGTTGTACAGTTGCTCGATTGATGCAGAAGCTAGATATACAAGGTGTTTGGCGTGGTAAGAACAAACAAACTACCCGCAGCCGAGATGATCAAAAACGAGCAGATGATTTAGTGAAACGGAATTTTAGTGCTGATCGACCTGACCAATTATGGGTCAGTGACTTTACGTATATTCAAACCAATTCTGGCTGGGTCTACACTGCATTTATTATTGATGTGTTCTCGCGAGCAATTGTTGGATGGAAAGTATCTACACGGATGAATACAGATATGGTGCTCGATGCATTGGAGCAAGCATTGCACGATCGAGGCATGCCAAAGAATGTAATTCATCATTCCGATAGAGGTGTTCAATATCTTTCTATTCGCTATACCAATCGTTTAGAAGCAGCAAATTTACGAGCATCAGTCGGTACGACAGGTGATTCATACGATAATGCTTTGGCTGAAACGGTGAATGGCTTATACAAAACAGAGGTGATTGAATATTTAAAAGCAGATTGGCAAGGTTTAGCGGATGTACAACTTGCGACATTAAATTGGGTAGATTGGTTCAACAAAAAGCGTGTACACAGTGCACTGGGTTATGTATCGCCTTTTGAGTTTGAAGCAATGTACTATGATAAGATTAATCCGTTAGGTCAGGTGGCCTAACTTAAATAAAAAAGTCTCCGACAAACCCGGTACGGTTCATGATGTTCAATAGTACGGGACTGTTCTAAATTTTGTGTAAGTACTTAATTTTCATTTATCCTTCAGAGGATAATTACAAAAGGTACTTCACATGGATGAAGCAACAATCAAAAGTATGGCTGCTGAATTGGCTAAGGGTCTAAAAACACCAGAAGACTTAAACCAAATGACCGCCATATTTAAAAAGTTCATGATCGAAACTGCACTCAATACAGAGCTTTCAGATCATCTTGGTTATGAAAAGCATCAGCCGAAAAAAGGCTCAAATAGCCGAAATGGTTTTAGCTCAAAAACTGTTTCAACTCAAGATGGGCAATTGGCTTTAGATATTCCACGTGATCGGGAAGGTTCATTTGAGCCACAAATTATCAAAAAACATCAAACACGCATTACCAGTATGGATGACCAAATTCTTTCCCTGTATGCCAAAGGAATGACCAATAGAGAAATTGTCGCATTTTTCAAAGAAATGTACGATGCAGATGTCTCAGCATCACTTATAAGCAAAGTGACCGATGCTGTGATTGAGCAAGTGACTGAGTGGCAAAATAGAGCATTAGATAGTCTGTATCCAGTCGTCTATCTCGACTGTATTGTTGTAAAAGTCCGTCAACACTCCAATGTGATTAACAAGTCTGTATACCTTGCTTTGGGCATCAATATGGATGGGCAAAAAGAATTACTCGGTATGTGGATTGCTCAGACAGAGGGTGCCAAATTCTGGCTATCCGTCATGACAGAACTCAAAAATCGAGGGGTACAGGACATTCTTGTTGCCTGTGTAGATGGGTTAAAAGGCTTTCCTGATGCCATTGCCTCTGTTTATCCTCATACGGACATTCAGCTGTGTATCGTGCATGTTGTACGCAATAGCCTGAGATTTGTAAGCTGGAAAGACTACAAGGCTGTTACAGCTGGTCTAAAAGCGATCTATCAAGCAAGTACAGAAGAAAATGCCTTAAAATCTCTAGATATCTTCTGTGATCAATGGAATCATCAATATCCGAAAATTGGAGAATCCTGGAGAGCCAATTGGGAAAATATCCGTACAATATTTAGCTATCCAGCTGAAATACGTCATGCGATTTATACAACCAATGCAATTGAATCGTTGAATAGCGTAATTCGCCATTCAACCAAGAAGCGAAAGATCTTCTCGTCAGATGATTCAGTCAAAAAAGTCATTTACTTAGCAACAACCAATGCTGCTAAGAAATGGACAATGCCAATTCAAAATTGGCGTTTAGCAATGAATTGGTTTACGATTCAGTTCGATGATCGATTAAAAGATCATTTATAAAAAATAGAACTTACACAAAATAATTTACAGGCTCAATAGTACCGAATTATTCTGCATCATTGATGATTTCTTTCTTAAATTTGAAGCAACTTATTGGAAGTTTCTCAAACAAAGTCGTCGCTCTGTAAGAATTCGACCAGCCCAGCTGAGTCTCTCAGAAATACATTTTATCGCCATTTGGTATAAGTGTTCTCATTTCAACAATTTCAAAGCTTTCTTTTCATGGTTGAAGCAGGATAAAAATCATTTATTTAAACGCTTACCCTGTTACCAAAGGATGATTCACCTGATCAATATGCATCAATTAGCTCTACATGCTTTACATGTCGCTTTGATGAAAGGTGAATACAAACAATATTTATGGATTGATTCAACGACTCTGCCTGTCTGTAAAAATCAGCGTATTCAGCGTCATAAATCATTAGCCAAGATTGCATCTCGCGGTAAAAGTTCAATGGGATGGTTTTATGGCTGTAAGTTACATATCGTGATGAATCAATTCGGTGAGATCGTTAGCTCAGGCTTATCTAATGGGCATGTTGCTGACATAAAAATGGTTGAACAATTGGTTGAAGGCTTAGACGCAAAGCTTTATGCGGATCGTGGCTATATCAGTCAAAATTTAAAAAGCAGGTTAAAAGATCAAGGGGTTGATTTGATTACTTACCATAGAAAGAACATGCAGGCTATTCAACTCTGTTCATCAGATAAATATCATTTAAAACAACGCAATAAGATAGAAACGTTATTCAGCTTATTGAAAGGACAATACAATTTAGTGACGAGTAAAGCACGTAGTATTCATGGATTTCTTAGCGGAATTTATGCATCGTTATGTGCATATCAATTAACTCATCGGAATAAGCCAACAATTCAAGTTATGGAATCATTAGCTTAAGCAGGATTCGGGTTACATACTGTTTTATTTTTAGAACAGTTTCATGCTTTAGCGCGTCATCAAAACAAAAAACTCCACACGAAGTGGAGTTTCAAAGTTTAGATCAGATTATTTATCGGTTTCAAATAATGCTGCCACAAAAGATTTGGCTGAAAATGGACGTAAATCATCAATTTTTTCACCCACACCAATGAAACGAATAGGTACATGAGTACGACTGGCGATATTAAAAAGCACTCCACCTTTCGCTGTACCATCCAGTTTAGTAATGGTAATTCCTGTTAAACCAACTGCCTGATCAAATTCCTGAACCTGATTGATGGCATTTTGTCCTGTGCCCGCATCTACCACCAGCATAATTTCATGCGGTGCAGTCGCATCAATTTTCTGCATTACGCGCTTAACTTTCTTAAGCTCTTCCATCAGGTTACTTTTATTATGCAAACGACCTGCTGTATCGGCAATTAATACATCAATTCCTTTCGCGCGTGCACTTTCAAAAGCATCAAAAATCACCGATGCACTATCTGCACCATGCCCTTGTGCCACTACTGGAATATTATTGCGCTCACCCCAGATTTGTAACTGTTCAGTCGCCGCAGCACGGAAGGTATCTCCTGCTGCTAGCATGACTTTTTTACCTTCGCCTTGTAAACGCTTGGCTAATTTACCAATGGTTGTGGTTTTACCTACACCATTTACGCCCACCATTAAAATCACATAAGGTGTTTTATTTGGGTCGATATGTAAAGGTTTAACTCTTGGTGCAAGCAAAGCCACCAGTTCTTCCTGCAACGCTTTATAAAGTGAATGTGAATAGATCAAATCACCACGCGCAGTACGCTCAGTCAAATTGGTAATAATGGTTTTGGTGGCGTCTACGCCAATGTCAGAAACCAATAATTGCTCTTCAACTTCCTCTAAAAGCTCATCATCGATCTCTTTACCGCCAATCAGGATGTTGACCATACCATCAGCCAAATTACGGCGAGTTTTGGTCAATCCATCTTTCATACGGCTAAAGAAGCCACCTTTAGATTGGGTCTCAGCCGAACTTTGCTCAGTATCTTCAAGATCATAGGTTTCAGATTTAACAGCAGCAGGTAAAGCGGATTCTTGTGTTTTTACAGCATCATCAATAATTGGAACATTGACAGCAGGTAAGTTTGGTAATGTGACATCGTCATCGCCAATGTCAGCATCAATCAAGAATTTATTTTGCATATTCGATTGCTGTTGCATACCGATTCCCTTGAAAAGCAGCGGGTTAAAAAACAAAGAGTTTAGCACAGATTCTCTGTATTGCCTGAGCTTATTCAAACTGCTTTTAAAGTGCAATTAGCCCTGAAAATGATTGGTATTGCAAGGTGTTTTGCGATCATCCAGATAAAGAAACTTCACTAAAACACAACAGGATATTCTTGAGTTTAAACGTTATTTTTTTAAAAATAGATTGAAATATGAGAAATACCTATGGACGGCTTGTGTTCAAATCGTTACGACAATGTCTTAAACTCCCTGTACTTCATTTTTCTTTAATTTTCTTAACGCTGACTACAAGTCATGCAGAAACACAAAGCCAACTTGGACGCACTACTTTTGAAACCACACTCACCAATGGTTTGAAAGTGATTATTCGGGAAGATCATCGTGCCCCGATTGCAATTAGTCAAATTTGGTATGCAGTCGGTAGCAGTGACGAATCAGGCAATATTTTAGGGGTATCTCATGCGCTTGAACATATGATGTTTAAAGGAACAACTAAAGTTCCTGATAATGAGTTTACCCGTTTAAGCCGCATTTATGGTGGTCGAGTCAATGCGGCCACTTCGAGCAATTATACCAATTATTATCAACTTTATCCCAAAGCTTATCTACCTATGGCTTTGGAACTTGAAGCAGATCGGATGACCCATCTGGTATTACGTCAAAGCGATTTTTCAACTGAAATGAATGTGGTCATGGAAGAACGTCGTCAACGTACCGACGATAATCCTCGCGCGCTCGCATTTGAACGTTTTAAATGGCTGGCTTTCCCCACCAGTCATGCACGGCAACCTGTAATTGGTTATATGAAAAATCTGCAAAACATTCAGTTAGAAGACCTTAAACAATGGTACAAAACTTGGTATAGCCCTAATCATGCCACCTTAGTGATTATTGGTGATGTGGATGCAGAGGCAACGCTCAAACAGGTTCAAAAGTATTTCGGACAGATTCCCAAACAGGTTTCAGGCGAGCGTAATGACGTGTTGGAATTTGATCGTGTGGGCTATCGACACATGGAAGTTGAATTGCCTGTCCATGTAGCGAATTTGTATATGGCCTGGAATGTTCGTTCTATCAAGACCGCCAAAAATCCGCAAGATGCCTATGCACTAACAATTATTCAGGCACTTTTGGATGGCAATATTTCTTCACGTTTGCAACAAAAACTGGTACGTGACAAAAAAATTCTTAGCTCGATAAGTATCAATTATGATCCTTATAATCGTGGTGACAGTTTATTTACAATTACCGCCTTGCCTGCGGATGGGATCAGTCTCTCATCTGCTCAAGAAGCCATTCAAAAAGAAATAGATTCCCTTAAAACTGAACTGATTGAACCCGTTGAACTAGAGCGTGTCACCAATAACTTTGTTTCCAATCTGATCTATAGCCAAGACGATATTATTGGTCAGGCACATATGATTGGATTACTTGAAGTTAATGGTTTGAGTTATCGGCTGGTGGATAATTTGCCTGAACATTATCAGACGGTAACACCACAAGATATTCAACGAGTAGCTAATGCTTATTTTGTTAAAAGCAATCTCACCACTTTATACCTAGAACCAGAACAAGAAAAATAAAGGATTAATAATGAACAATACCCTACTCGTGCTCATATTGACATCCCTGCTCTCTAGTCCAGCCTTTGCAGATATTGTGGATCAAAGTGTTGCTGAACAAGATGATCCGTCTCAACTAAAATCCATTTCACAACTGAGTAGTCTCAAAAATATTTCAAAAAGTACTGCTGAACAAGCACCTTATGTGCATGATCTAAAAAATGCCAATCAAGTGCGAACACTATTTGTTGAATCACAAGCATTGCCGATTGTGGATATACAACTCACCTTTAATGCGGGTTCGGCACAAGATGAGCGTATAGGCAAAGGTTTATTTGGTATTGCCAATATGGCTGCCAATCTGATGACTGAAGGAACCGAAAACTATACTGCTGCCCAAATCGCCAATACCTTTGAACAACTCGGTGCACAATTTAGTGTCAAAGCATATCGAGATATGTTTGTCGTGCGTTTACGAGTGATGTCAGATCCCCAAAAAATGCAGTCCGCTATCAACCTCATGCTAGAAGTACTTAATCACGCAACATTTAATCCATCCAGCTTAAATCTTATATATAGCAATACGCAAGTTGGTCAACGCCAGCTGCAAGAAAATCCAAATCGTTTAATTGATATTAAACTTTATCGTACTTTATATGGAACACACCCCTATGCAGAACCAATCACGGGAACTCATGCCAGCATTCGTAAGATTACTCCTGCATTGCTCAAACAGTTTCGCCAAGAGTTACTGGTCGCACAAAATATGAATATCGCAATGACAGGACAACTCACCACACAACAAGCCAGTGATCTCAGCATTAAAATCATTCAATCCTTACCCCAAGGGCATGCTGCTCCACCGCTTGTTCAACCCAAGCTACAGCAGGGCTTTAACATTCAGCACATTCCTTATCAGTCCACACAAAGCTATGTCACGATGGGACATTTGGGTGTAAGTCGAAATGATCCAGATCAGCTAGCTCTAGAACTTGCCAATCAAATGCTAGGTGGTTCAGGATTTAACTCATTGCTCATGAAAGAGCTTCGGGTAAAACGTGGTTATACTTATGGCGCATATAGTACATTTAGCTTTACGCAGACAAGCGGCATTTTTAGTTTAAACTATTCAACTCAACAAGATCAGCTGATGGATAGTATTCGGGTTGCACATCAAACTTTGCTTGATTTTGTCAAACAACCTATCGATAAAAAACAGCTTGAAGAAACACGAAGTGGAATGTTACTGGCTTTTCCAATGACCTATAGCAGCAATGCCAATATTAATGCACAACTTGGCTCCATTGGTTTTTATGGATTACCCTCAGATTATTTATCGAAGTATCCAGAACAGCTCCGTAAATTGACAGCACAAGATGTACAACGGGCAATTAGAACACACATTCACCCTGATAACCTTACAGTCATTATTGCCAGTGAAAAGCTAGATAAAGAACAATTATTAAAAGATCTTCAAAATCATTTAGAACCGATTAAGCCTGTACAGATTGACCCACAGATTATTCATCCTCTAAAGCCATCGCAGGATAGTGCCGAGCCTTTGCATTCTCAAACTGATACGCCCGCATCAATTTAAAATATTTCGCGCGGTTAATCGTCTGTTCATGCAATAACCGACGTGCCATTTTTTGGGTTTCTGGGTTATTGGCCATGTCGGATAAATTTACGACAATTTGATATTGTGGATGAGAAATAGGACGTTGTAATGCAATAAAAGCCAACAGTAACATCGCAATAATCATGATGGCGACGATACTGTTGTAAATGCGATCTAATTTGATTTCATTTACAAATTTTAAAAAATTATATTTTGATATGAGCATACCTTACCTCGAATGAATGTAGTGTATGGCTCATTTCAGTTACACACAAGTCAAAGTGCCTCATTCTCCTAACAAAATAGAAGATTAGGTACTTTGACATCCGAACAAATAATAAAAGTTAGCTGATTAACGCACGAATAACGGCAAAATATAAAATAAAGGCAATAATCGCCAAAACAATCAAAATAGCGAAATAACTCAAACCTGTTTCTGCATCTGCTGGATGCAAATCTTCTTCATCCGCCAAACGCAATAATTCACCATCATAGACGCGATAAAACCATGCCTTGGTTTGCGGATCAAGCTGTTGGGTAAAATCATGCACACGCTTACGCTGTGCCAGACAGTAATCACCTAAATGAATCTCTTGATGAAATATGGCCTCATCAAGTTGTTTGCGATGATATTGTGCCAAAGCCACAATTTGAGACTCATCTGGAGGAACTTCAAAATTAAAACCATCGACCGTTGTTAGCATGTTGTTCTCCTTGTCATGTCATATTTAATTGTTATATTGATTTTACTAAAAAATATTTTTGTTGAATGTTTAATCATGTAAGCTTGTAATTCGGGCAACACGCCCCATTTATTACTTGACTTATCACGCTTATTGTAATATTAGTTTAACAATCAACTGCTAAATTAGTTTTGCGAGGCAAGTAAGCCGAGTTGATGTGATCATAATTACAACTATAAGGAGTTTTTAATATGATTCAACAAATTTCTCATCATGACTTAGAACATGTGTACGCATCTGCGGTCAATACAATTCAATCACAGATGAACTTTCAAGACGCTGTGAAGCAGCTTGAAGATGCAGCACGTGCAGGACACGGTAAAGCAGCGATGTTTCTGGCTGAACTTTACTACCAAGGCTTTCGTGTAGAACGAGATTCATTGAAAGCACAATACTGGCAACGAATGGCCACCATGCAAGCATAATCAAACGTCACCTAGGTGGCGTTTTTTAATGCCGCTGTAAAACTTTATTACGATTTAAAGCAAACGAGTAACTGAAATTAAGTATTTATTTTTTATAATAAACACGAATTTAAATCGCAGCAAAACCATGAAAACCTACACACAGTTAAATCCTGTATCTAAAGACTTGATAATTAAAATTTCTATTTTAAAAACCATGATGTATTGCGGCGCACTTTGGGGTTTATACCATCAAGGCTGGGCAATTAAATCAGATCAAGATGATTTTGTTTTTCCTTTTTGGCTCAATGGTGTGCAAGCACATCGTTACGCTAAAAAACACTGGCCAAATTATGTTCCCAAAAAAATTACGCCCCAAGATTTTCAGGAGTCTTTATTACCTACATTGACCCGTTTAAATGTTACGCCTGCTTTGTTTAATTCGAATCAACGCAAATTTAAATTATCGACACAACAAATGCGACATTTTTTCTTTGCACCCGCATCGAATTTAAAAATTGCATAAAATAATGTGTATTGAGTTTTAATCGGTAAAACTCAATACAAAACGCCAACGCCATTTGGCAAAATATTATTCATTTATACTTTCAAAGGCTTTGCATTTTCTTCAAATCGCGCTAAGTTAATTTAAAATGATAACACTCGCCAGAGGGACATAAAAGATGACAAACGTTGCTCAAGTTATACAAGATAAAGCTGAACAAGCCATTTATACTGTTTCGCCAGACGCAACCGTACTTGAAGCAATTTCGATCATGGCAGAAAAAGGGATTGGAGCTTTAGTTGTCACTCAAGATAATGAAGTCGTTGGAATCTTGTCTGAACGTGATTACACCCGCAAAGTTGCCCTGATGGAACGCTCCTCTTATGATACGACGGTGAGTGAAATTATGACCGCAAAGGTTTTAACTATTTCACGTTCAAATACAGTTGAAGAATGTTTACAACTGATGACAGACCGACATTTACGTCATTTACCTGTGGTTGAAGAGAATAAGTTGGTTGGACTCATCTCCATTGGTGATTTAGTTAAAGCAGCGATGCAAGATCAAAAAAACTTGATTGATCAATTACAGCAGTATATTTCGGGTTAAATAGCCTTAAATAAAGCAGGCATCTTTATCAGATGCCTTTTTTTGAATGCTTAACTGCCCTATTTCCAAACTGACCTGTACTTCGATTTCACCCATTTGCAAATACCGCTTCGCTAAATACGTGCTGTCTGTAATACCTTTGATGAGACATGATTCGATACTCAAATGAAATGCATCACATCAGCTCTCACGCGACCACTACAATTTTTCGCCACTTATACAATTTTCACCGAATTAAATTGTCCCGATGACCTTTATTTGGATTAAGATAGCCCATCGGTATCGTTTCATCTTTTGATTAGGTCTTGTTATGTCACAGGCGAATGCCAATTTTACAAAAAATTCTCCCAATACAGAGAATAAAGTGAATGACTCAGGTCAACTAAAAGAATTTCGCACTCCTCCGCATAACCTTGCCATTGAACAAGCAGTACTAGCAGCGCTGATGACCGTTGCTGAATCATTTGAACAAGTGGGTGATTTACTCAAAGAAAGTGATTTTTATGCAACTCGTCATAAATATATTTTCCGTGCTATTGAGAAACTGGCACAAGAAAACTCACCTTATGATGCAGTATTGGTCAATGACTGGTTGGTGAAGCAAAATTTACTCGATGCCATTGGCGGTGAAGAATACCTGATGCAGCTTATGGCGGACTCCCCGTCGAGTTTTTACAATCTGGAAACTTATGCAGGCAAAATTAAAGAGTTTTCTACACTGCGTAGTATGATTAAAGTCAGTACTGATATTTTGCAAAATGCTTATGACACTAAGGGTCGTGCAGTCAGTGAAATTTTGGATTTGGCTGAAACCAACATTTTTTCATTGGCAGAACAACACAATAACAATAAGAAAGACGCGGGACCAAAATCGATTAGCTCAGTGACTGCTGATGTTATTAGTAAACTCGATGAGCTTTCTAAACTTGATGGCAATATCACAGGTCTAACGACTGGATTCTTAGAACTTGATAATAAAACCTATGGGATGCAGGCAGGAGATCTCATCATTGTTGCCGCACGTCCTTCAATGGGTAAAACCACTTTTGCCATGAACTTAGTCGAAAGTGTTTTATTCAATAGTAATTTGCCTGCACTGGTTTATTCGATGGAAATGCCTGCTGATTCCATCGCAATGCGTTTGATTTCCTCCTATGGCAAAGTGCACCAAGGGCATTTACGTTCAGGCAAACTGGATGGCGATGAATGGTCGAAAGTCACAGGTACGATCTTGCAGCTTCAGGAAAAACATCTCTATATTGATGATTCCTCTGCACTCCCGCCGACGGAAGTACGCTCCCGCGCACGACGTATTGCTAAAATGCATGATGGTAAAATTGGCTGCATCATGGTCGACTATTTGCAATTGATGAAAGTTCCAGGTATGGGTGATAACCGTGTAGGCGAGATTTCAGAAATTTCGCGAAGTTTAAAAGCACTGGCTAAGGAAATGAATTGTCCTGTTATAGCACTGTCTCAGTTAAACCGTAGTCTGGAAAATCGTCCCAACAAACGTCCTGTCATGTCTGACTTACGTGAATCGGGTGCGATCGAGCAGGATGCCGATTTGATCATGTTTATCTATCGGGATGAAGTCTACAATAAAGAATCTAAAGAAGCTGGTACTGCCGAAATTATTATTGGTAAACAGCGTAACGGCCCGATTGGAACAGTCCGTTTGGCTTTTGAAGGTCAATATACCCGCTTTAGTAACCTCTCACCTGAGTATTACAGTCAGTATGATGATGAGGAATAAGGTCTTAATTATTTATCCTCTTTAAAATTTTTCCATGTCGTCCCAAAGGAGAAATCAGGGTGCGCCAAGCAACAGTTTATATTGATAGCGCTGCGCTGCAATATAATTTAAACCGTGTCAAACAACTTGCACCAAACTCAAAAATCGTGAGTATGGTCAAAGCCAATGCTTATGGACATGGAGTCAAAGACTGTTTAGCAGCCTTAAATAACACCGATGCTTTCGGTGTTGCCACTCTGGAAGAAGCACTCGAGCTTCGTGCTCAAGGCTCAAAGCATCCGATTACCCTCATTGAAGGTATTTTCAATGCCAATGAAATGCATGCTGTTTTACAACATCAACTTGAATGTGTCGTACATCAGCAGCAGCAAGTAGAATGGTTATTACAATATAAAGCTGAATATATTCAACAAGGCTTAAAAGTCTGGATCAAACTCAATAGTGGAATGAACCGTTTAGGTTTTAAAATAGATGAAATTATTGATGTCATCACACATTTGAAAACTGAAGGTTTCCATTGTGTACTTGCAATGCATTTTGCCAATGCCGATGTTCCAGAACATCCAATGAATCAGCAACAAATTCAACAACTACTCACCATTAAAGAAAGCTGTGCGCCAATTGAGGTTTCATGCTGCAATTCAGCTGCAATTTTTAACTGGCCAGAACTTCATTTTGATTATGTACGTCCCGGCATCATGCTGTATGGCGCTAGTCCTTTTGCAGACAAAACTGTACATGAGCTGGATTTAAAACCAGTCATGACCTTTACTGCCCGAATCATTGCGCTTAACCATATTCAAGCAGGTGATTCAGTCGGTTATGGCTCATGGTTTACCGCCGACGAAGCAATGGATATTGCCATTGTTTCAATTGGCTATGGGGATGGCTATCCACGCGCTTATATTAAACAAAACTACGTTGCAGTGAATGGACGTCTTACACGAGTAATCGGACGTGTTAGCATGGATATGATCGCGATTGATGTGACGGGATTAAATGTATCGTTAGATCATGAAGTTGAGCTGTGGGGGCAACATCGTTTGGTTGACGACGTTGCCGAAGCGAATGGAACGATTGGTTACGAGTTACTTTGCCGTTTAAGCAACCGACCGATTCGCCGAAAAATTGAAAATTAAATCAGATCAACCCATGTTTAACCATGGGTTTCTGCTTGTACATCTTTTAAAATTTCGAGCAAACGTTCTAGCGAAGTTGGATTAAGTAGATATGGATTAAAAGTGTTGCTCCCGAGCTCAGCAAAAAAACTTTTTACTTCACTACGTTTACGCACATATTTCATCGACCAGTCTTTAAAGTTGGCGTGTTCAGCACTTCTTTCATCAAGAACATGAAAATGTGAATGACGCGGATCTTTCTTTATAGAATCCAGTAACTTCAAAACTTGTTGCTGTTCGCCCTCAAGACATTGAAAAAAATAGTTATCCGCAAAATATAAAACACCTTGTATTTTGTGAATATAATTGAAATGCATCGCAGTTGAAAGAATTTCTCTCAGATCAACCATAAGTTGCTCATGCGATGAGGTGGTTTGACTTGCATAACAAATTTGATAATTCATAATTATATTTCTTTATCTGTTAATAAATTAATTATGCCTGCCGTTTTCAATTATTCCAAATAATCCTCTGAAGGTTTTGGAATTTCATGCAAACCTGCACGCAGTATTTCCGACCATTGTTTACTGATTTTTTGAAAATACTCATCATCTTGAGTAACACGTTTACCTTTTGGCATTTCCAGACTATCAATATGATACACCAATACATCAAGCGGCAATCCCACTGACACATTCGAACGTAAGGTAGAATCGAATGAAAGTAGGCTACAACGCAGTGCTTCATCCAAAGGCATATCATAAGTTAAAGCACGATCTAGTATTGGTTTACCGTACTTGCTTTCACCAATCTGAAAAAAAGGTGTGTCTTTAGTTGCACAAATAAAATTCCCTTGTGGATAGATATTATAAAGTTGATGCTCTCCTTCCCCAATTTGACCACCCACAGTCAAACTACAGTAGTAATTACTTTGTTCAAGCGTATCTTCGGTCACATCTTCAATGACTTTGCGCAAAGTTCGCCCGACCAATTGGGCAACTTCAAACATGGTATTTACAGTGTATAGATTGGGTTGTTCCTGTAATTCAAGCTGATTTCGCAAATGACCGATCACAGCCTGTGTTGTTGCCAGATTACCCGCTGTTTGAATCGCAATAAAGCGCTCTTTTAATTTCCCAAAAGTGTAAAGTTTTCGAAAAACTGAAATCTGATCTACACCCGCATTGGTCCTCGTATCACTAATGAAGACCAAGCCATCTTTAAGCCGTAAAGCACAACAATAAGTCATTTTTTTCATTCCATTCAACAAGCAAGTACCTGCACTGTTGATCGCATTTTTTCCACACCACCTTTTTCACGAATACCCCTTACTGGCGCAACATCAAAATAATCACGACCAATTGCGACGTAAATATGTGAAGAAGGTTCAAACAATTGATTACTCACATCGAAACAATACCATTGTTTATTCAAAAATACTTCAGCCCATGCATGACTTGCTAGATGAGGCGTATTTTTATCATACAAATAGCCTGAAACGTATCGCGCTGGTAAATTTAAAGCCCGACACATGGCAATCATTAAATGTGCATGATCCTGACACACCCCTAGACCTGCGTAAAATGCTTCTTTTGCTGTGGACTGAACTGTGGTTGCATGCGGACAGTAAGGAACTTTCAACAAAATTTGTTCTGCTAAAACAATAAGTTCTTTCAACGAACCCATCGTCACAAATTGGGTGGCAAATTCCAACATATTCGCGTCCCACAACGTAGCATGTGTCGGCTGCAAAAATAGTGACAACGGTAAACTTGCTTGGTGTCCCTCATTTCCACCACAATGTAATTCAACGATCCCTTGCGCCATGATGGTTAAATGTTGATAGTCAAAACGCTGTGAACAAGTCAGCCATAGATTATTAAAAACATCCTTTTTAAGTACCCGTTCACCCGGAACACTAATGTCCCAGTAATGAACGTATTGGTGCTGTGAACTTTGAGGAATCATCTTAATATATTGGATACTGTTGCACGCATTTTCACTATAAGTGTAATGTGTTTGATGATTCACCATAAGTTTCATACAGGCGCCTCAAACATGAGATGAAGTTGATCATGAAAATGATAAAAAGACATCAAATCAGGTTGTTGCTTCAAATCAAGCCATGCTGTTTCAAGAGCCAACCAGCCATAATTTTTTAAAGCTGCAACGGTTTTGTCGAGTTCATCAATTAAATTTTCAGGATTTTGTTTAAAGCGCAAAGTCGCATCTAATTGCTCAATTTTTTGACCCAAACCAAAAAACAGTAAAATATCGGTATCTGTTTCTGCTTCCAAAATCTCATTACACTCTTGGACTACATTACAAATATAACCCGATTGTTCACCTGCATTTCGAATAAGAGCATTAAGTTCAGCATAGGCTTTTGCAGGTAAAACAGCGCGTAATTCATGAATATTGTCACTTGCATAGCTAAATTGTTTCATCAATGAATACGGTTGCTCAGGATCTAGTGCCAATTCATTCAGTGATGCTGCATCATAAGCAGGTAAACAAAAAGCATGACAAAATTCAATTGCAGCCTGATCCTGTGTAAATGGAATCCGATTGCAAAAAAAGTTGATGCGCATCAAATAACGGCCTAACCAGTAAATATGTTGTGCATTTGAACTCAGTAAAATCATAATTTCTTCCTTGTTAAATGAACATTGATCAAGAATGTAGTGCTTCAACAACCCAAGTATCTTTGATGCCACCACCTTGTGATGAGTTCACAACAAGTGAGCCAGCTTTCATGGCCACACGTGTCAAGCCTCCCGGTACAATCTCGGTTCGATAAGGCGATGACAATACAAAAGGACGTAAGTCGATATGCCGCTCTGCGATGCCATCCTGAGTCAAAGTTGGCGCCACAGATAATTCGAGTGTCGGCTGTGCAATATATAAATGCGGATGTTGCAAAACTTTTTTTCTGAACTCCGCGATTTCACTTTTGGTTGCTTGTGGCCCAATCAGCATTCCATATCCACCAGAACCCTGTGCCTCTTTGACGACCAGTTGTTCCAGATTGGCAACTACATAATCCAGTTCATCTTCACGTCGACATTGAAAGGTTGGCACATTTTTCAAAATTGGTGCTTCATTCAGATAAAAATTAATCATATCATCCACATAAGGATAGATTGATTTATCATCCGCAACCCCTGTACCCGGAGCATTTGCAATCACGACATTGTGCTGCAAATAAGCAGACATCAAACCTGCGACACCTAAAGTACTATCAGGTCTAAAAGCAAGTGGATCGAGAAATGCATCATCAACACGGCGATAAATCACATCGACACGTTGACGACCTCGAATAGTTTTGACATAGACGTGATCATTTTCAACAAAAAGATCGCGACTACTGACTAGCGGCACATCCATTTCACGGGCTAAAAAAGCATGCTCGTAATAGGCGCTATTAAAGCGTCCTGGGGTTAACACCACTATAAAAGGCTGATCAACATAAGCATTTTCCTCCAAAATTGCGCGGAGTAATGTTGGATATTGTTCGATTTCTTGTAACGGGTTTGCCGCACATAGCTCTGGCATGAGTTTTTTACTGATTTTTCGACTTTCAATCATATAAGAGACACCTGACGGTGTTCTTAAATTATCTTCGAGAACAAAAAAATCACCTTTTCCATCACGAATGATATCGATCCCGCTGATTTGAGAATAAATTTTTCCTTTTAAATCATGATTTAACATGTGAGGCTGAAAAGCTTCATGTGTCATCACCTGCATTTGAGGAACAATCTGTTCTTTCAAAATATGCTGATCATGATAAATATCATCTAAAAATAAATTTAAAGCTTTGACGCGCTGCTCGCAGCCTTTGGATATTTTCTCCCATTGCTTTTTTTCGATCACTCGCGGAATGAGATCATATGGAATCGTTCGTTGCGTGCCTTCTTCTTCACCATAAACCGTAAAGGTAATCCCTTCATATAAAAAATGTTGCTTTGCCTCAGCATTCAGTTGCTTCAATTGTTCGAGACTATGCACTGACAGCCATTGCTCTATCTTTTTAGAAACTTCACCACTTGAGCTGACATCATCTAGCATTTCGTTAAAAAATTTTGATTTTAACTGCTCAAACAAATTGGTATTTACACTTAACTGGTCAATGAATAAAGACTGGCTGTTGATTACTCCGCTCAATTTATCTTTCATATATTGCTCACCTAGGGCATGCATCTCTTTATCTTCTTCTAACATAATTACCTGCCTTTTTTCTTGTTGACTCATTATCCTATAAAGCAAATACAGTGCCATTTATGCAGATGCTTTCCTTATTTTTGGAAAAAAAGTGAACTGGCTTCAATGAGGTTCTTGTAGAAAGTTGTATCGGGATATAAGCAATATTTCTGTTACATTCTTGCCAAAACGATCAAGTTTTTCTATTGTGTTGCTATTCAAAACATTATTGACCTACTTACGATCGACTATGTCTTTACAAGAAAAAGAAACCTCCAATAGTTTGCACCGACAATGGCAAATTCTATCGCGCCTTTCGACAGGTAAATGGATGGGAACGCGTGAACTACAGGAAATGCTGGAACGTGAAGGGGTTGATATTAGCCTGCGCACTATTCAGCGTGACTTAAACC
The DNA here is from genome assembly GCF_003938865.1 of Acinetobacter sp. FDAARGOS_515. Taxonomy (NCBI): domain Bacteria; kingdom Pseudomonadati; phylum Pseudomonadota; class Gammaproteobacteria; order Moraxellales; family Moraxellaceae; genus Acinetobacter; species Acinetobacter sp. FDAARGOS_515. The sequence continues at coordinate 3,158,523 of NZ_RKIX01000003.1, forward strand.
AGATTGCACAACGCTTTCCCATTGAAAGCAATAAGACCGTACCGCAAGGCTGGCGCTGGCGTTCTGATGCTCCTATTCAAAGTCTGCCGCATATGACCAGTTCTCAAGCGGTGACATTTATGATGGTCGAAGAACATTTAAAACACCTGTTACCCCCCAGTCTGATCGAAGAAATGAATCCATGGTTTGATCTGGCACGTCGCAGCCTGTCGACTCAAAATAATGTTCGCCAATGGATTAATCGTGTTCGAATTGTGCCTGCAAGCCAACCATTAATTCCGCCTTTGGTCGATAAACATGCACAACAAGCCGTTTATGAAGGTTTACTCCAAGATAAACAGATCGAATGTATTTATCGACCACGTAATATTCATGCTGAAGAAAAAACCTATATTTTAAATCCGCTGGCTTTGGTACAAAAAGGTGCGATTATTTATTTAATTTGTACACGGCACGATAAATCCGATGTCCAAACTTTTGCTTTGCACCGTTTTAAATCAGCTTCTGTACTAAATTCGCGCGCTTTACACCCAGTAAATTTTGATATTGATCAATATATTGACTCTGGCGCTTTAGGTTTTCGTGTTGACTACAACAAACCGACTGAAATTGTTGAGTTAAAGCTGACCATGACTGAAAATACGGCACAGAGCTTTTATGAAAGTCAGCTTAGTAAAGACCAAAGCATTACTCCCATCGATGAAAATATTGTAGAAATTCGAGCAACGCTCCCTTTTACCTCTCAATTGGTTTGGTGGCTACGCAGTTTTGGTAAAAAAATTCTGCATATAGAACCAATTGAAGTTCATCATGCGGTCAGAGAAATTGAAAATGAATAAAAAAAAGAGAGCATTGCTCTCTTAGAGTTTTTATAATTTTTGATATTCAAACAATATTACTTTTTCTTGGTGATTAAAATACTGGCACCCACTTTCCCAAGCCCCGACACCAAAGAAAATGGATACCAATTCGTGCTGAGAACCATGATTTAACATAAGCATGCTAAATCATAACCATTATAACGAATCGACTTCATGGTCATGTTGATTACCTCTTTGTTTTGAACGTAAAGCCACTATAAGAAATTTCAGGTCGTATAAGAAATAACAAAATTGACAGAATAAATGCATTTAAATTCTTAAGATTTTTTCATATATCATTTTACACAATATAAAAAGCCCAGTTTTAACTGAGCTTTTTATATTTCAATTATTTTTATTTAACACATGATTTAAGCAATTTTTTTGGTCTGATTATTTTTACGGATGGTAATCATCACCAATTGCACCGCAGCAGGTGTTACACCTGGAATACGATTGGCTTGTGCCAAGGTTTCAGGACGCACGGTTTTCAGCTTTTGCGTGATTTCACGAGACAGGCCAGAAACCACATCATAATCAAAATCTGCTGGAATTTTAGTTTCTTCCAAACGCTTCATTTGAGCCACATCTTCATGTTGACGATTGATATAGCCTTCGTACTTGACAGCTATTTCAATCTGTTCACCCACATGCGGAGATACTTGAGAATCTGTTAATTGAGCAATCTGGGTGAAATTCACATTTGGACGTTTAAGTAAATCAATGGCACTGGATTCTTTACTTAAATCCGCACCCGTCATTTCCACAAACTTTTTACCCATTGGATTGTTTGGTGCAGCCCATAAATGTGCCAAACGTGCTGTTTCAGTTTCAACAGCTTCCATTTTTTCACAGTAAGCTGCCCAACGAGTATCATCGACCAAACCAAGCTCACGACCAACTGGCGTTAAACGCTGATCTGCATTGTCTTCGCGCAGCATTAAACGATATTCTGCACGAGAAGTAAACATTCGGTACGGTTCTTTGGTTCCCAAGGTAATTAAATCGTCAACCAATACGCCCATATAGGCTTGGTCACGTTTTGGTGTCCATTGCTCTTGATCCCATGCACGACGCGCAGCGTTCAGACCTGCAAGCAAGCCTTGTGCGCCCGCCTCTTCGTATCCTGTTGTTCCATTGATCTGACCAGCAAAATACAAATTATTGATGGCTTTCGTTTCAAGGGTAAATTTCAGAGCTTGCGGATTGAAATAATCGTATTCAATCGCATAACCCGGACGCAAAATATGCGCATTTTCCATACCACGAATCGAACGCACCAATTCAAACTGCACATCGAATGGTAAAGAGGTTGAAATGCCGTTTGGATAAAGTTCATGCGTATCCAAACCTTCTGGCTCTAAAAACACCTGATGAGATTCTTTATCAGCAAAACGGTGAATTTTATCTTCGATGGATGGACAATAGCGCGGCCCTACACCCTCAATCACACCTGTATACATTGGAGAACGATCAAGACCGCCACGAATAATCTCGTGCGTTTTTTCATTGGTGTGTGTGATGTAGCAATTCACTTGCTCTGGATGCATTGAAACGTCACCCATAAAAGACATCACGGGTGATGGAAAATCACCCGGTTGCGGAGTCATTACAGAAAAATCAACTGAACGCGCATCGATACGTGGTGGCGTACCTGTCTTTAAACGACCCACTGGTAAATTTAATTCGCGCAAACGATGTGCCAACGCAATAGAGGGTGGATCACCTGCACGACCGCCACTCGACTTTTCGAGTCCAATATGAATGACACCACCCAAGAACGTACCCGTGGTCAATACCACCGTTTTAGTTTCAAAGTGTACGCCCATTTGGGTAATCACACCCTTCACCGTATCGCCTTCAACGACTAAATCATCGGCTGCTTGCTGAAAAATATCCAGATTTGGTTGATTTTCAAGGGTATAACGAATGGCGGCTTTATAACGCACACGGTCGGCTTGAGCACGCGTTGCGCGAACTGCTGCGCCTTTACGCGAATTTAAAATACGAAACTGGATACCACCTTTATCGGCAGCCAATGCCATGGCACCGCCTAAAGCATCGATCTCACGAACCAGATGCGATTTACCAATACCACCAATCGCAGGGTTACAGCTCATTTGCCCCAATGTTTCAATGTTATGCGTCAAAAGCAAGGTCTGTCGTCCCATACGCGCAGCAGCAAGCGCCGCTTCCGTACCTGCGTGACCGCCACCAATAACAATAACATCATAAACTTTAGGGTAATGCATGGCTGAAAAACACCAAGAAAAAAGGACGAAAAATTATATCAAAAAACCCTGTAGCAATATGGTTTTTTTACAAAAATAAAGACACAAAATTTACAGCAATATACAAGATGTGACATTTTATATAAGTATTTCAGCATAAAACGAATTAACTTTTTAAAAACCGACTCTTAGAATAAGACTGTGTCAGTGCTTTATAGTTAAAAACCTAAAATCAACTTTAAAAAAGGTATTGAAATGAAAAACATCATGTTAAAAACAATCGCTGTATCTGCTTTACTTCTTGGTGGTATGACGCTAGCAAATGCTGAAGAAGCAACAGTGAGCAAAGCAGAAACTAATGCACAAGTCAAAGCATGTGCCAAGAAAAAGCAAGGTGACTGGGCAACTTACGGCTACAAAGGCGTTACTTTTAATGGTACTTGTCAGCCGAATGAAAATGGTAAATTGCAATTTAAAGCGCCTGCACCATAATTGTAAAACTGCTTTAATTTAATCTGTAAAACACAGGCTTACTATGCCTGTGTTTTTTTATGGAAAAAATAATAATTCCACTTATAAATGTAATTTATCTGATTGAAATATATTCAATTTTAGTTAGAATCATTATGACATCGGGATATAAAACAACAAAAGGAAATAACATATGGATTCTGGAATAATTACGATTTTTCTACCTATAGCACTTGCAATCATTATGGCTGGACTAGGCTTGGAGTTACGGCCTCAGGATTTTAAGCGTGTTGCAAAACATCCTAAAGCAGTTTTCTTGGCCTTATTTTGTCAATTGGTGATTCTGGTCAGTATCGCATTTGTAATTTGTAAGCTATTAGCCCTTCCTCCCCTTTTGGCCGTTGGTGTGATGCTACTGGCAGCGTCACCGGGCGGGCCTACAGCAAACTTATTTAGCTATCTTTATAAAGGTGATATTGCACTCAATATTACTTTAACAGCGATCAATTCTGTAATTGCAGCATTTACCTTGCCTGTTATTGTCAATCTGTCTATTCAACATTTTATTAATGATGGTCAACAGCTTGGACTTCAGTTTAGCAAAGTCATTCAGGTTTTTCTTATTATCATCGTACCTGTTTGTTTAGGCATGCTTGTTCGCTATTTTTCACCTAATGTTGCGGACAAATTACATAAACCAGTGCGTACCTTTGCAGTGGTATTTTTAATACTGATTATTATTGGTGCTGTGGCAAAAGAACGAAATAGTATATTGGAATACATTATGCAGGTTGGACTGGCAACATCTCTATTTTGTATCGCAAGCTTATTGATCGGCTACTTTATCCCACGAATATTTGGGATCAGTAGTACGCAAGCACGTGCTTGTGCTTTTGAAATTGGTATCCATAATAGTACGCTGGCCATGACCATTGCTCTCACCATACTTGCAAGCACTACTATCGCAATGCCTGCGGCAGTTTATTCAATATTTATGTACATATTTGCTGCTATTTTTGGGACGTTGTTAAATCGTTATGAGCCTCAAAGAGCCGAAACTCACTTAGTTGCAAAAAATGAATAACCTTCTCATCAGATCAATGGGTCGCTCGTTGAAATTATTTCTCGAGTGATCCATTTATCCGTTACAATAGATGTTTCAAATCGAATTTAGGTCTTATTCCCGTGAAGTGGTTACAAATACACATTACTGTTGATCAAGCGCAAGTGGATTTTACAGAAACATTACTTATGTCATTAGGTGCAGTAAGTGTAACGCTAGATGATGCCGAAGATCAGGCATTGCTTGAACCGCTTCCTGGAGAAACTCCGCTTTGGAATAAAGTGATTGTAACTGGGATTTATCAGGAAGATGATCAAGACCCTATCGATGTAGAAAAACTGGAAGCTTTTCTAAAAGAACAACTTCCTGATGCACCTATACGCCATGAACAACTCGAAGATCAAGTCTGGGAACGCGCATGGATGGATTATTATGAACCCATTCAAATCGCAGAAAAGTTCTGGATCGTACCTGAATGGTTAGAAGCTCCAGACAGCAATGCGGTTAACATTAAACTTGATCCGGGTCTGGCTTTTGGTACAGGCAATCACGCTAGTACTTTTCTTTGCCTGCAATGGTTAGGACAAACTGATCTTAAAGATAAAATTGTGATCGATTATGGTTGTGGCTCAGGTATTTTGGGTGTCGCAGCATTGTTGCTTGGGGCAAAAAAAGTCTATGCCACTGACATCGACCCGCAAGCTGTATTAGCTACCAAACAAAATGCTGAACTCAATCATGTATTAGATCGTTTATTTGTCGGTTTACCTGAAGAGTTTAATGCAGAATTTAAATCGCAAAAAGCGGATGTTTTAGTGGCCAATATTTTAGCTGCGCCACTCATGGCACTTGCGCCAGAGTTTGCAACTTTGCTCAAATCTGAGGGAGAGTTCGCACTTGCAGGCGTAATCGAAGAGCAAGTTGCTGATGTTACTGGTGTTTATTCTGAGTTTTTTGATATAGTACATATCGAGAAGCGCGAAGAAAACTGGTGTCGCATATCAGGGAAGCGCCAATAACAAATAAAAGTAGATGACGGTTCCATGAGTGAAAAACAAACCCGCTGCCCCAAATGTTTGACAGTATATAAAGTCTCACTAACTCAGCTCACAGTTGCTCAGGGTATGGTTTGTTGCCCCAAATGTGATTTAAACTTCAATGCACTAACTAATCTCATTCTGGCAGAAGATCATTCTGCCAGCTCGATTCAGTATTCAGCTTTAAATCAATGTGCGATTTCACCCTCTGCTTTGCAATACAATAACTTTAATGTTCTGGATATTTTTGATCGTAGAATTGAAAATTCAAATATTGATCTGCTGACCTATCTCAATAATTTAAACTATTTTCAAAATGAGGAAATCAGCAGTTTCCCCCAACTCAATCTTGCCGAGAGCGAAGGTCTAAGTTTAGACAATAGTCCCAAAAAACGTAAAAAGCATAGCCTGCTATATTATGTAATGTGGAGTTCTATTAACATCGTCTTATTGGGAATCCTGTTCTTCCAAATTTTATGGTTTAACCCAAGAGTGATGCATAATAGCCCTGTACTAGGCGCGGTATTCAATCAATTATGCAGTGTATTTAGTTGTAAGAAACTTGAAGAGAACTACGCACTTTTGACTATTAATAAAGTTAAAGTCGTGAGCATTGAGCAGCATAAAACTCGTTTTTCAGGTGTTTTGGTCAATTATCATGATAAAAGCTTACAGCTTCCTCTACTCAAGCTGACTTTAAAAAATAAACATGAGAATAAGAGTATTATTTTAAAGCCTCAAGATTATTTAGCCGCCAGCCTAAACGGTATTCAGCGTATTCCTAAAAACCTGCCTTATAAGTTCGAATTTAACATTAATCAGCCCAGAAAAAGCTTTGATGATTATACTTTAGAAATAGTCCACCCCTAATCACTAAAAAAAACATAAAAAAAATGAAAAAAAATGCAGTTAATTTGCTCACTTTTTCTTAGACAATGGTATCATACGCGCCACGAAAGCTTGACCCTACAACATCTTCGGATTTATCCACAACAATTACTGTCGTCATCTGTGCTTTATCAAGTGATAGCGCATTGCGTGGCTTTTTTGTTTTTGAATCTGGGCTGTAACAAATATTAAACTATTGTTACGCTTATTTTTCGCACAATATACAGAGTTGTGGCAAGCTGTTGTTTCCATGTTTTAGAGCCTCTGTTTTAGGATCTAAAACAGGGTTCATTATTTAGACCACATTTACATACTGCTTTACCCAAGCGGTAATATGATTTCGGATTAACTCGCATGAATAGCAAATCTCCTATTTTTACTGCACAATCTGATGTTGCTCTTCGCATCCACGTGGATCGCGCAGTTCGCCATTATTTTGCACAATTGCAAGGTGAGCAACCATCACAAGTTTATGACATGGTGCTAGCAGAAATGGAGAAACCTCTTTTATCTGTCGTCTTAGAATATACCCGTGGCAATCAAACTCGTGCTGCGGAGATTCTAGGCCTAAACCGTGGAACTTTACGCAAAAAGTTAAAAGCTCACGGCTTAATGAGTGAATAAATGATAAAATGCTCACGTCCTGTGGGCATTTTTTATGCCTATTTGTTTTAATCTGTAAACTTAAACCGTTGATTTAATCATGACTATTAAACGTGCTTTGATTTCTGTTTCTGACAAAACAGGAATTGTGGAATTTGCTCAAAATCTTGCAGCTTTAGGGGTAGAAATCTTATCTACTGGCGGTACATATAAGTTGCTTAAAGACAACAATATCGCTGTTGTAGAAGTTTCTGAACATACTGGTTTTCCAGAAATGATGGATGGTCGTGTAAAAACCCTACATCCTAAAATTCATGGGGGTATTTTGGCTCGTCGTGGTCTGGACGAAGCGGTCATGCAAGAGCATGATATTGCGCCTATCGATTTGGTTGTAGTTAACCTGTATCCATTTGCAGCAACCGTTGCTAAACCAGACTGCTCTTTGGCAGATGCGATTGAAAATATCGATATCGGTGGCCCAACCATGGTTCGCGCAGCAGCGAAAAACCATGCTTCAGTGGGTATTGTGGTCAATGCATCTGACTACGCTACTGTGATTGCAGAGCTTAAAGATTCTGGTGCATTGTCTTATGCTACGCGTTTTGATCTTGCGGTAAAAGCCTTTGAACACACTGCACAATATGATGGCATGATTGCTTCTTATTTAGGTGCACGTGTAGGTAAAGAAGAGGGCGAAGCCGATTTATTCCCGCGTACCTTTAATACTCAATTGGTTAAAGCTCAAGACTTACGTTATGGCGAAAACCCTCATCAATCTGCTGCATTCTATGTTGATCCTGCTGCTAAAGAAGCATCCGTTTCCACAGCAAAACAGTTACAAGGCAAAGAATTGTCTTATAACAACATTGCTGATACCGATGCAGCACTTGAATGTGTAAAATCATTTGCAAAACCAGCGTGTGTCATCGTCAAACATGCTAACCCGTGTGGGGTTGCTGTGTCATTAGATGGCATCAAAGCAGCTTATGATCTTGCTTATGCAACCGATACCGAATCTGCTTTTGGTGGCATCATTGCCTTTAACCGCGAGTTAGATGTTGAAACTGCACAAGCGATTGTGGATCGTCAATTTGTTGAAGTAATCATTGCACCAAGCATTGCAGATGGCGTACTTGAAGTGACTGGCGCGAAAAAGAATGTTCGCGTGATGGTGTGTGGTGAGCTTCCTGCCATAGATGAACGTGCTCCACAGTTAGACTATAAACGTGTTAATGGTGGTTTATTGGTTCAGGATCAAGATTTGGGTATGATCAAAGCATCTGACCTGAAAGTCGTGACTGAACGTGCACCAACAGAACAAGAAATTGATGACCTGATTTTTGCATGGAAAGTTGCAAAATATGTGAAATCAAATGCGATTGTCTATGCAAAAAATCGTCAAACCATCGGGGTTGGTGCAGGTCAAATGAGCCGTGTAAACTCAGCTCGTATTGCCGCGATTAAAGCAGAACACGCAGGACTTGTGGTTGAAGGTGCAGTAATGGCCTCTGATGCATTCTTCCCTTTCCGTGATGGGATCGATAATGCAGCCAAAGCAGGCATTAAATGTATCATCCAACCAGGTGGTTCGATGCGTGATGAAGAAGTGATTGCAGCAGCCAATGAACATGGTATTGCGATGGTCTTTACTGGTATGCGTCATTTCCGTCATTAATTTGACTGAATTTTAAAGTATAAGAAATTTTTTTGACTTTAAGCTGATCGCCCTCTTCTTATGAAGAGGGTCTTCTACATCAAGAATCGTGTAAAAGTCCAGATCAGTTTATGGATTCATGGAGTATGAACCCAATGAATATTCTTGTTTTAGGTAGTGGTGGTCGCGAACATGCACTTGCTTGGAAAATCGCGCAAGATGCTAAAGTCACCAAAGTTTTTGTTGCACCTGGTAATGCAGGAACTGCAACCGAAAACAAATGTGAAAATGTTCAAATTGATATTTTAAACAATCCAGAAATTATCAACTTTGCAAAAAATAACCATGTTGATCTGATTATTGTTGGCCCTGAAGCACCTTTAGTCAACGGGATCGTCGACGCAGCACGCTTGGCTGACTTAAAAATTTGGGGACCGACTCAATATGCAGCACAACTTGAAGGTTCTAAAGCATTTGCCAAAGACTTTCTGAAAAAGCACAACATTCCAACGGCTTTCTACGAGGTATTTACTGAAGTAGAGCCTGCTAAAGACTATATCAAAAAGCATGGCGCTCCAATTGTCATTAAAGCTGATGGTCTTGCGGCTGGCAAAGGTGTGATTGTTGCGATGAGCAATGAAGAAGCTTTTGCAGCTATTGACGATATGCTGGCTGGCAATAAGTTTGGTGATGCAGGCTCGCGTGTGGTGATCGAACAATTCCTTGCAGGTGAAGAAGCATCATTTATTTGTATGATTGATGGTCAAAACATTTTACCGATGGCGACTTCTCAAGATCACAAACGAATTTTTGAAGGCGATCAAGGCCCAAATACAGGTGGTATGGGAGCTTACTCTCCTGCCCCTGTGGTGACTTCTGAAGTTTTTGATCGTGTCATGACTGAAATCATGCGCCCAACCGTTGAAGGTATGGCACGTGACGGTCACATCTATACTGGTTTCCTTTATGCGGGTTTAATGATTGACGATCAGGGTCAACCTCGTGTGATTGAATTTAACTGCCGTTTTGGCGATCCAGAAACACAACCTATTATGATGCGTTTAAAATCATCTTTGGTTGATCTGGTTGAAGCTGGTATCGCAGGTAAACTCCCTGCTCAAGCCGAATGGGATGAACGCAAATCGATAGGTGTGGTACTTGCTGCTGAAGGTTATCCTGAAACTGTACGTAAAGGCGATGTTATTTCTGGTTTAGGTCAATCTCCTGAAGGTACTAAAATTTTCCATGCAGGGACTAGCGTGAAAGATGATGGTCATGTCGTTACCGCAGGTGGTCGTGTACTTTGCGTAACAGCCTTAGGCGACAGTGTCCTTGAAGCTCAAGTGAATGCTTTAGAAGTGTGTGGTCAAGTGACTTTTGCAGGTATGCAATATCGTAGTGATATTGGTTATCGCGCTATCGCACGTGAAAAAGCAGATAACTAAATAATTCAAACCTCTATTTATTCTTTTTTAGATTAAATAGAGGTTTTTTATTTTTCAAAAATTGATCAAATTGCTAAAAAATCTGAAGTGATAAAGTTATTTTCTACTTTATACTGTAACTTAATAACCATAGCAGAAATTATTAATGATTTACCCTTTTTCTTTTTGACATATAACAAGATATCTTTATACTCACTTTTTTTGATTTAAAAGCAATTTTTGTGCTTAAATTTCAAGCATAGTAGGGTCTGTTGACAATTTACAGATAGTTGCATAGCTAAAATCAACAGCTCCTTATTTTCTACTTAGCTTTCACTCTTACATTGATTTAGCCTGACTAAATCCAGGAACTCAAGCAATGAAAAAACTGTTTAGTGTTTTTTTAAGTATTGCAGTCATTGTTCTCGCAGCTTGTTCAAAACAACCTGAAGACAATAAAGCTTCTGCACCTGCAAATGCTTTGCATAAAATTACGCTTGCCTCTAGTGGTTCAGATACAGATATCTGGCGTTTTATCGCACAACTTCCAGAAACCAAACAAGCAGGTATCGAACTTGATGTAAAAAACTTTACTGATTATGTTTCGATGAATACTGCTGTTGCAAATAAAGAAATTGATGTCAATGCCTTCCAGTCTTATGCTTATCTGGTTGCATTTAATGCGGGAAACAAATCTAAAATTGCTCCATTGGCAACAACTTATTTAGAACCAATGGGAATTTATTCAGATAAAATCAAGAAGATTGAAGACTTCACAAATGGCGAAACTATTGCCGTTCCAAACGATCCTGCCAATGAAGCTCGTGCCTTGTTATTGCTTCAAACTGCGGGCTTGATTAAGTTAAAACCTGAGTTTGATGTCGCTAAAGGCTCTCCTGCTGACATTATTGAAAATCCTAAGAAACTCGTGATTAAAGAAATTCCAATGGCAACTTCTGTTCGCGTAAAAAGCGAAGTCGATGCCATTGTATTGGGTAATGTCTTGGCCATGGAAGGTGGTTTGAATGTGCTTAAAGATTCAATTTTCCATGAACCTGTAGATCAATCTACCAAAATGAATGTCAATGTTCTTGCCGTGGCAGAAGGTCGTCAAAACGATCCTGAGTTATTAAAGCTGAAAGACCTTTATCATTCTGCACCTGTAAAACAATTCATTCAGGAAAAATTTCAGGGCACAAAAGTTGATGTAAATGAACCAATCAGCTACCTGACTGGCGGAAAACAGTAATATAATACCCTCTTCACAAACAGGCACACTGTGTTGCCTGTTTTTCTTTTTTTAGCACTCTAGATCATATGATTGAATTTAAGAATATCTCCAAGTTCTACACTCAAAATGGGCAAACCATTCCAGCACTGGATCAAATTAACCTGACCATTCCTGCTGGTAGTATTTTTGGCATCATTGGCTATAGTGGTGCAGGTAAAAGTACCCTCGTAAGATTGATCAATTTACTTGAACGCCCAAGCGAAGGTCAGGTCATCGTCAATCAAAAAGATATGACCGCTTTGAGTGCTAAAGATTTGCGTACAGAACGCACCCATATTGGTATGATTTTTCAGCATTTCAATTTATTACAAACCAAAACCGTAGCAGAAAATATTGAAATGCCGCTGCTGCTTTTAGGTGTAGATAAAGCCAAACGTCAGGCACGTCTGGAAGAATTGCTGGATTTCATCGACCTAAAACATAAACGTAATGCTTTTCCTGATGAATTATCTGGCGGTCAGAAACAACGCGTTGGTATTGCACGTGCTTTGGCAAATCACCCTAAAATTCTATTATGTGATGAGGCGACCTCAGCACTTGATCCGCAAACCACCAAATCTGTACTCGATTTACTTAAAAAAATTAATGAAGAACAAGGAATTACCATTGTTATCGTCACCCATGAAATGGATGTGATTGAACGTATTTGCGATCAGGTTGCGGTAATGGAAGCAGGTAAAGTGATTGAGCATGGCCCAACCGTGCAAATTTTTAGCCACCCCCAACACCCAACGACCAAAACCTTTATTCAAACCGTGTTTCAGCAACAATTACCACGTAAGATTCTGGATAATTTGCAACATAAAGGAATTGATACCATCTACCGTTTACAGTTTTTAGGCAAATCAGCACATCAACCTGTGATTCAAACGGTCATCCGTGAATTTGATATCGATTTTAATATTTTATTTTCCAATATGACTGAAATTAATGGCACGGTTATTGGCCAGATGTTTGTCCAAATATTAGGCAGTGTCGATGTTGTTGCACAAGCAGTTGACTATATGAAAAAGCATGATGTTCTGATCAGTCAAGCGGAGAATGAATAATGAAAGAATTCATTGTGCATTGGCTCACTGTAATTACACAACCACTCTGGACCAGTCCGCTCGGCATGGATCAATTTGTTGATGCCATGCAAGAAACCATACAAATGGTGCTGTTGTCTTTCCTATTTGGCGGAATTTGGGGCTTAATTCAAGGTGTAGCGTTGGTTGTCACCCGTGACAAAGGCATCTTACCCAATAAAGCCATTTATCATGGTTTGAATCCGATTATTAATGCTTTGCGCTCTCTACCCTTTTTCATTTTAGCGATTGCTGTGATTCCATTGACGAAATGGATTGTCGGATCATCCATTGGTACTTGGGCTGCGATTGTTCCTTTAACGATTTTTATCGGCCCCTACATGGGACGATTGATTGAAAATTCTCTGCTTGAAGTTAATGATGGCATTATCGAATCCGCACAGGCAATGGGCGCAACGCCATGGCAAATCGTATTTAAGTTTATTTTGCCAGAAGCACGTAGCTCACTCATTTTAAATATGACCACTGCAACGATCAGTCTGATTGGTGCAACCGCAATGGCAGGTGCTGTCGGTGCAGGTGGTATTGGTGATCTGGCTTATTCTTATGGTTATCAACGTTTTGATAGTAGCGTGATGCTCTTGACCGTGATTGTCTTGTTGATCTTGGTACAATTGGTACAGTCACTAGGGAATTGGCTTTCCAAACTTCGCTAGTTGAGCCCAAAGCCGCATTAGAGGGAGCTTTATCAGCTCCCTCTTTTATAGCTCAATGATTTTAATGATCTGAGAAATAGGTAACATCCGCTGCAATAAAGGTATTGACGTGTAATGGGACAAGCTCTTCAAGTGGCTGATAACCACCAGCAAGTACAAATAAAATTGGAATGCCTTTTTGTTTTGCCATTCTAAATACAGCTTGATCACGTTGATATAACAATTCAGTCGTGAACCATTTTGAGCCATATTTGTCTTTTTGATGGCAATCCATTCCAGCCTGATACACAATTAAATCGGCCTGAAAGCGTTCAATCATTTCAAAACTTTCATGTAAAGCCTCTAAATATTGTTCAAAATTCCCCTGTTTAGGATGAATATATCGAGTAAAGTTACGACTGTTGGCACGGCACCCAAAACGAATCCCAAAAACTCCAAAGTTAATGAGATTTGGTAATTTTGTTGTAAATTGTGCTGTTCCATCTCCACCATGTTGATCACAGTCCAATATAAAGATCGTCTTCTTTGGATAATATTTAGCGATAAGTGCCAGCCCATTAAAAGTACAATATGCGGCGCCAGCTTCATAACTAGCGTGATGAAAACCCTGTGCAATATTGGCAGCAATTCCCTCTTTCATAGCAAGTTCAGCACCCAATAATTGACCTGCGTTAATTGATAATACTGCATCACGAAGCTGTGGATTCCAGTCACGAAATCCTTGTATCGAAGCTTCTGGTTGTTTACCCGTGATAAATGCTTCGACATAATCAGGACGATGCAACTGTTTAAGTAATTCCACCTCAATCATGCCCGGATCAATGCATTGCGCTAATTGTTTTTGTTCGACTATTTTCGCAACCTCAGTTAATTTTTCCATACTGTTGGTATGAGTATTTGCATAATAACGTGGTGAATAACAGGCTTTGAGCATAGTATCCCTTTTTATGATTAGATTTGCTCAAGAGCAACTTCCATTAATTGGCTCAGTTCAGTACTTTCAGGACGAAATAAACCATTTTGAACCTGTTGTTTAAAATGGTGACTAAATGCTCTCGCCCGATGAGCTGGAGAAATTGCAAGCGTCGTCAATCTTAAAAACCAGAAACCCTCGACTTCATCGATTGGAATAATATTGCCCTTATAATTTTTATTTTTTCGTTTGCTAATACTTGCATGATCATAGCTGACTGAAAAAAGACAACCCACGGGTAAACGCACACCATTCATGATTAACGGCTGCAAACTAATACAGGAGTGATTATCCCCCATATTTAGTTTTTCAATCATGACGGGTTGTTGATGTGCATCGACAAAAATATTAATTTCACCCTGTCGCAATAAACGTCGATGCGCCACTTTTAAAAAATATTTTTCTGCTAAAGGACATGAGCCCACTTTGGGTTTTTCTTGGAGGGTTTTTAGTTCAATAAAAGGATTCATTTCAGCCAGTTTAGGAAGAATAATATCTTCAATCAACCTACAAATCAGAATACTTTCTTCAAGTTGCATCTCTAGATAAAGGCTTCTAAGTTTTGCCTGAAAACTTGCTTCCTGCAATACCGCCTGATGAAAATGTACTGAAACATCATGGGCTTTGAGATCATTTTGCAAATTATGATGTTGATCCAGATCGCGCCATGAATCCAGATCAATGTGATAGCAGGAACTTTGATTTAAAATATATTTCAAAAGTTTCAGATCATAATCTGCAAACAAACGTAAATCCTGAAAGTTTTGATGATCTCTGGGCTGATTCACTATTTCTGCAATCACACGGGTTGCTTGCGTATAACCACAGCCGCGTCGTTCGGTCTGATGGCTATAATGTTCATTTAACATTTCTGTCAGTTTTTCTGAAAGTGGATGCAAATATGTTTTAAATACTTCGACGATTTCATGATCTTGTCTTCCTGACATATCTCCTCTCCATACATGAAACTACTGATTAATCGTTTATTTAAATGCCGTTATTTTGATTGAACAAAAGTGTTGCTTGATTACATATTTGCTCTTTTAAAGGCATCATAAAATGGCTGATCGATAAAATCCACTGTAAAATCATAAGATTAGCTTATTATGTTTAACTACATTATATTATTAGGAAAGAATGATAAATTCATCACTTTCTAAAAGTTAAACATTTATTCTATGCCAAGCTTACTCAAAATATCTGTTATGATGATATTGAACAAGTATAGACTCGCCTTTCAATTTAAACAGTTTAATTGATTTTTAGGATAAAAAAATGCGTTATCAGGTTCACTTTATTGATGTCCAAAATGATTTAAAAAATTACATATGGATGCTTGAAGATACAGAAACGCAAGAAGTTGTTGCTATTGATCCGACTGAATCAAAATTGGTAGAGAATTTTTGTGAACAACATCATTTGAAGTTAACTCAAATCTGGCTCACTCACTGGCATAAAGATCATATCGGTGGCGTACCCGTTCTAATTGCCCAACATTCAATTCCTGTTTTTGGCCCTCGTGAAGAGTTGAGTAAAATTCCATTTATCACTCATGCTTTACAACATGCAGATCAATTTAGATTTAATCAATTAAATGTTGATATTATTGCAACTCCGGGTCATACGCTTGGTCATATCGTCTATTTTATCGATCAAATTGATAGTCTATTTTGCGGTGATACACTTTTTTCACTTGGCTGCGGTCGAGTTTTTGAAGGTACATTTGAACAAATGTATCACTCCTTAAATCGCTTGGCTGCACTACCACCACGAACCCAAGTCTACTGCACCCATGAATATACGCTTGCCAATGCACAATTTGTATTAACAATTGAACCTCATAATCTTGCACTGCAAGAACGTGCTCAACAGGTTCAACAACTCAGAGAAAATGGCCAAATCACCTTACCCAGCAGCATTCAACTAGAATTAGAAACCAATCCTTTCTTACGCACCGACTGTGTTGAAGAGTTCGCTAGAATACGAACGTTAAAAGATCAATTCTAAAGATGAAGGATCAATCGGTCATTGGTTGATGCAACTCTCTCTTTTGTCTTATGACCGATCTTTTTGAAATATGAAATATATTTTTACATCTATTTTTTTTGAATGCTGTACTCATTTAGCTAATTCCTCATCTTTAGCATAAAAAATTAAATGATTAAAAATCAATATATTAATCAAAATAGTTCTAATTTTTTAAGCGTTGTGCTTTGCAAAAAACATAAAAATTGATCTTTTATTTATACAATCTGATGGCAATTTCATGAATTGAAAAATTCTTAAACAGTTTTCCCCTTTAAAAAATTCACAGTTACCCTTATTAATAAAAATAACGATTGTGGTGGTAATGGAGAATATTCAAATGAGAAAAGTGGTCAAAGCTAAAAATTTAATTGCGTTTCGTATCTGGCTAGAAAAACTGGGATATTCCGTAAAAAACTTAGCGGATGACAAAGGTTTTACGTTTAGTTTCAAAAAAGAATATGGTCTTGTTACCTGCGATTTATCTGGTAATAATTTAGCCATTCAACTTGGTGAAGAATTTGAGGATCATTTAAAAGCATAAACTTGATAAGCTATTTTCTCTATGTACTTAATACATATAGGATTGTATAAGAATAGAAATTTAAAAAATGATGAATGACTTTAAATAGCATCATATCTGATGCTATTTTTTATTGTAATTTTTATGATTCAATATTCCTTAAGCTTAAATTTTGCTATACATTTCTTATATTGAGAATTATTCTCATTGCATTAAGTTGTTTTTTACTGTATAAAAAAGACTCAACAATTATAAAAAGGTGGGGTTATGAAAACAGTAGAAGTCGTTTTAGTTTCCTCGACCATTTTCACACTCATGATTATGGTCTACTTATTTGGACAATTAGCTTACAGATAAAATAAGTGATTGATAATAATATAATAATCACTCAAAGGCTTAAACATTATGTTTAAGCCTTTTTAATGTCTACAATTCATGAATATAGGTTTTATAAATAAAAAAAGCTTAATATTCTATGATATTAAGCTTTTATCGAAGCTAAGTTCTTAACTCAAGAGCAAATCAACTCTTGATAATATATGGTGGGGGCGAAGAGACTCGAACTCTTACACCTTGCGGCGCTGGAACCTAAATCCAGTGCGTCTACCAATTTCGCCACGCCCCCAAAACTTGGGATTTTACAACTAAATTCTGGCAGAGGATCAAGGACTCGAACCTTGACGAACGGTTTTGGAGACCGTCATGCTACCATTACACCAATCCTCTAGATCTTATAATGTGAAGATTTTTACTTCTCACTATAATTAAGCAAAGCTTTATCTTGCTTAAAATGGTGGGGGCGAAGAGACTCGAACTCTTACACCTTGCGGCGCTGGAACCTAAATCCAGTGCGTCTACCAATTTCGCCACGCCCCCGATGGCTGTGTATATTATAGAGAAGGTTGGATTGTGACAAGTATTTTTTATAAAAAAACCAATTGGTTGATTAAATAAAAAACAAATCAAAAACTTATGTTTATTATATCGACATTTTTGTTAAGTTAAGTACTTTTAAAGCTTGATTTACATCATGAAATCGTAAGTTTTGCTGCTTGTTTAATAAGCCATTGAGTAAGGGAAAAAAACATTGTTTATTTTCAGGTAGCTCTATGTTGAGTTGTTGGCAATGTAAAATTGCCCAATCTTGATAACTACGTGCAGTGAATCGTTGTGTTGTGAGCCACTCATATAAAATAACGCCTATAGCGTATAAATCACTTTGAATAGTTTTGGGACTACCATGAAATAACTCTGGCGCCATATAATGAGGTGTTGCTGTCATGGTTAAAGCATTTTTAGCATTTATTTGCTGAGACTGCTCAAAATCGATGAGATAGACATGTTCTTGATATTTTGCAAAATGTTCAGTTTTTAAATCACCGTGTATCCAGCCAGAAGCATGCATGTTCGCTAAACTCTTTAGCGCCTTATCAATATATTGCTTAGTTTGCGACAAAGTCATTAAAGAGATCTGATGATCCGTAAAATAAGGATCGGCATGCGGTAGTACCATTCCCCACTTATATAATTCTTCTTGAAAAAAATCATCGATTTCGAGAAATTGTACAGGCAGTACAAAATCATAAGAACCTTGCTTTTGATAAAAGCTGAGCTCATGTTCAAATCCTGCTTTGCTGGTTGCATGAGAATCTTGTAACTGTAGCTTAAGCCAATAGGTTTTTCCTTGAGATTTAAAAGTATAAAGACGACGCCCAAGCGCCATACTTTTAGCTTTGGTCTTTAAACACAATTGATCAAACTGTTCCAGCATTTATTTTTTAACACTTTCTTTAGTCAAATGCTGCGTTTCTTGAAAATACAACATTTCTAAACAATGCTGAATGGTCTTTCCAATACGGGCATGAATTTCTATTGAGGAAATTTTGGGCCATGTGGCTCTCTCACCTTCTTGCTGCAACAGTTTAAATAATTCGGGACGAGGATTTTGCAGCATATAACTATAATTACGCAGGTTAAAGCGACCAATAATATTGACATCGCCATAATAGCGCTGCCCAACGATACCATAACCATGATCCAATAAACGGCGTACTGGTTGTACACGACCTAAGCGTTCACGAGTAAAGTCCATGAAGCCCATTGCCACCACTTTCGCCTGACGACGTAAAATTCTTTGCGGCCAACTGAGTAAATCCTTACGATAACGCGATTGATCACTTTGCATAAATGGCACGACATGGGGATTGACCTGACTGGCAATGGTATAGTTCAGATTATATAAACGCGCCATTTTTTCTTGAGGAAAATCACTACGAACACTTCCATCCACCCATTTTGCATTGGCCATATAAGGAGTATGAACACCATCGTAGCGTTTACTGGTTAAACGGATTGGCGGGAATAAAACAGGAACCGCACAAGATGCCAAGACAGCACTCCAAACCAGTAAATTAGGCGCGGTATATCCATTCATAATCCGTGGATTCTGTGAAGCATCATAAGGTGCCACTGCCACATTGGTATGTAAGCCTGATTTCTTATAGGCTTCTGCAAAAGTTAAATCACCCAGATTTTCAATTAAAAAGTTTTTTAAATACTTAACATCTGCCAATCCCCCATTCCCTTTTGCAATGTCACTTAATTTTCTAAAATGAAAGGCTTCAGTGAAGAACTTCTGCCCTTTCAGAATTTCAGGAATATCGCCAATCGAAGAAGTGCCAAGCATCCCCGCCATAATTGCGCCTGCACTTGATCCTGATAACACTTTTGGCAATAGGTCTTGTTCAACTAACGCTTTACAAACTCCAGAATGAAACAAACCCAGTGTTGCACCGCCAGAAAACATTAAAGCGGGCTGACCATAGGCTTTTTGACAGTTTTCAAAAAAATTAATCTTTTGTTTAAGGGTAAGTGTCTGACAGGTACTAATCGCAATGAATCTCAGACAATGACTGACCTCTTCC
This sequence comes from Acinetobacter sp. FDAARGOS_515, assembly GCF_003938865.1. Classification (NCBI taxonomy): domain Bacteria; kingdom Pseudomonadati; phylum Pseudomonadota; class Gammaproteobacteria; order Moraxellales; family Moraxellaceae; genus Acinetobacter; species Acinetobacter sp. FDAARGOS_515. The sequence goes on from NZ_RKIX01000003.1 coordinate 3,178,234, forward strand.
ACATAATCGACAATTAATTGTTTAGTCCCCAGATAAGTTGCTGTAAAGAGCATCGGATGCCCAATATTTGCAATGTCGTGGGTCAAGCCTTCTTGCAATAAATAAAGTGCATCCAGTACTCTTTGCTGAGTACGATATTTGCGTAATAAGTTAAGCCGATAGGAAATAACTTCAGCATTGAAATAGGGCGAACTGTTATCATATTTCCATTCTTGCGCCCCTGTTTCTTCATCCAATTTTAAGGCGACAGTTTTCCACTCATCATAAGATTCGGCATTTTTTAATTGATATTTCAATTTTTTTACACGATGTCGCTGATGTAAATTCATATCCTGTTGAAGTGTTTCAAACATATCAAGTCAAATCCTAATTCTGGATTATTTTATGCACTATGCAAGCTGAACAGCTTAGGGTCAATTGCTAAAATGTTCGACTCTAGGTTATAGAGGTTTACTTTGAAACATCACACAAGAGTCTGTATCATCTTGTGGCAATGACTACAAAGGAATCATAATGGCAAACTTTGAACTCCCAGATCATCTGATTGAAACCCTTTCTTTGGTGTTAAAACAACTTCATCAAACTTTGCCAGAGGTTCATCAAGAGCCTGATTTTAATGCCCCAGCCTTTAAATGGCATCATCATCAGCTCAAACCCATTTATCAACCCAAGCAAATGTATCTGGAAGATTTGCTCGGAATTGATAAACAAAAACAAAAGATTATCCAAAATACATTGCAATTTCTTGAAGGTTTACCTGCCAATGATATTTTACTGACAGGCTCGAGAGGGACAGGGAAATCCTCGATTGTTAGAGCGTTATTAACACAGTATGCAGATCGTGGACTTCGTTTGATTGAAATTGAACGTGATGATCTCTCTGATTTACCACTCATTCAAAAAATCATTCAAGATCGTCCTGAAAAATTTATCGTTTACTGTGACGACTTGGCATTTAATGCAGAAGATGAAAACTATCGTAGCCTAAAGAGTGTTCTGGATGGTTCACTCCAATCAGGTTCAACTAATTTTATTATCTATGCGACCAGTAACCGTCGCCACCTTCTGCCAGAATTTATGCATGAGAATACACCAGTTACCAAAGTAGATGTTCCGCAGTACACCGAATTGCATCCACAAGAAGCCATTGAAGAGAAAATTTCATTATCAGATCGCTTTGGTTTATGGCTTTCATTTTATCCAATGAATCAGGTCTTATATCTTGAAATTGTTGAACATTACATCAAAAAATCAGGGCTAGAGTATAACGATGAAGTTCGTGCCGAAAGCCTAAGATGGTGTCAATTACGTGGACAACGTTCAGGACGTGCTGCTTATCAATTTTCTAAACACTGGATTGGTGCTGAGCAATTACAGCAAAAATTGTCAGACAATTCATAGTAAATTGTGTCCTTAACTGACTTAAAAGTGACTCAATAAGGTCTGTAGCCTGTCGTTTAAAGATTTATACACTGAACAGTATAACTTATAACTAGACAGGCTATTTTTATGAATCTTTTCTCTCTTCCCAAATTATCTCCCCGTGCCGAACTATTGGCAAAAACTCTACATCACCTCACTCCATTAGTAGATCATTCCACAACTTTTTCACGTCAATTTTTCCAACAAGATGCCATGATCCAACCGTATTTTGATCATCCTTTTTATTCATGTACCCGTTATGGATTTAACTTTCCTCATCTTCCTTCGCCATTACAGTATCTAAATATCTCGGCGATTTTAGGTACAACAGGTTTACTTTGCTATGATCAGGATGAGTTACAGCATACTCCTCCGAGGAAAAATGCCACGGTTTTTATGAGTACCGCTTTTGAATCTTCAGCATTGTTGCAACACTATGCTTTAGATGGTGATGAGGTAGTACATACTTCAAATAAAATGTTATTTGGTCGTGAGCTTTTAATTGAAGGTCATTATCCAGAATTTCAGTTAAAAGCACATTTTCAAGGTATCGAACTTCAATTCAAGATTGATGTGAGTCGTCAAAGCTCATGGATGATGAAAACTCCTTTATATGATGATCTAAGTTTAGTGATGCACTATGAAGGATTTTTTCATATTCAAGGTGAACGCTATCCTGTTTCTGGTACAGGAACATTTGAATTTGCAAGAGCAGCGACGCCACATAGTTTGCTCCCTCACCCACTATCTCTAGCAGATAAAGTTCCAGTAAATTTTGTGACTTATCAAATTATCAACTTGGATGACCAGAGCCAACTGATTCTATCTAAAATTGACGTGGCTGCAAAATCGATGAGCTATAAAGCCTATATCAGGCATAAAAGTGGTCTATGCGAAGTCTATGATAATGTTGAGTTTAGTATTGCTGAGTATCAAGACAAACCGACCTTGTCACCTTTTGGGCAATATACTCTTTTACCCAAAAGCTTTGAATGGAAAATATTCAATCAAAACCAAGAACCCTATTTAATGATTAAAGCCAAAATCAGTAGTACGTTTCAGTATGGCGTTGGACTAGGCTATGCCGCGGCTTTTGAGTTTGAAGCCATTGATCATTTATATTCATGTCATCGATATGGTCAGGGTTATTTAGAATATATCGATGTAGTTGAACAAACCGAGATCTGCCCTTATCCCGATGATATTTCAGGATTAACACAACCTCAGCAAAGCATCCCGATCATATAAATAAAGGCTTTCAGGCAAATAGCTTGAAAGCCTTGTGTTTTATCTCTTTAAAAATCCTGAAACGATATTCAGTACATTTTGAATATCTTGATTGGCTTCTTGCGGATTGGTTTGATCGCCCTGTGGGGTCAATGAATTAATAATCTGAGGCAATACAGATGAAATAGCTCCATAAATATCTTGCTTAGGAACTTGTGTTTGTTCAGCAACTTGCTCGACCTGCTGATCATCAAATAATTCCTGCACATTTTGAGGAGCTACATGATTATTACTTTGTTCAGGGTCAACCCAACTTTGCACTTGAGAACCCAAACCTATATTTCTAAGTTTATCCAAAGCGCCCTGTAAACCACCCTGTTGCTGAATCCAAGCCAAAATCAAAGGTACGACTGCAATCAATAATGCCTGTGTTGAACCACCAGAGCTATTACTTGAACTTTGATTGCTTGGAGCTTGATTATTCGCTCCAACACCAAATTGATTCAGTACCGAACCCAAAATGCCACCGAGTCCAGCGTCCGTATTTTGAGTTTGAGTATTGCCCTGATTTTGAGTCTGTTGGTTTGCACCTAATTGACCCAAAACCGAACCTAAAATACCACCCAGACCGCCTTGAGAAGATTGTTGACCGCCCATTGCCTGTTTGGCTAGCATCTCAACAATATTAGTTAAATCCGTCATCTTATGTTTATCCTGAAAAACATTCCATCTTCAGCATAGACTAGTTTTTAGATAGTTTCCAAAAGACAAATTGTTTATTTTTGCAAGATCAACGACCCTTCTAAATTACCAGCGAAACTTATCCCAGTTGTCAGGATTTGCCCAAAATTTTGAGTTAAACCAGTCAGGTACGTGCTTATAGGTTAAAATATTAAACTGCCACAACGCAAAATCCGCCTCATGTGAAGTCTTATCAATCAATTGCGTGAAACCTAGAGCACGAAGTAATTTTTCATCCTGACGTTGACTCACCACCACGATTCTTTTTGCCATCAAATCACGTAATTTGACTAGCATTTGAGACTTTTGAATTTCTGAAATATCACGCATCAATGCTGTATCAAAAACCACAAAACCCAGATCATAACGCTGACTAAAAGGCAGATTTAAAAACTCATTTACGTTAAAATAGTGCCACTGGATTGCGCTATTCTGGTCAATATTTTGACCTATACAGAGTGCAGTGTGTATGGGCTGTTCACTTGATAAATCGTCTAGCATAGAAGTGATGACATTTAATTCAGCCATAACTGCAACCTTTTTTGATGTGAGTTTAAATCGATGGAACTACAAGGCATTTGTCATAAAATGCACGCAGCGCTTAAAAACTGTAGTGTAACTGATCAGCAAGCAAGCAAGGCAAATGTTGAATACAAATTTATATTAGACCGTTCAGAAATTGACCTCCCTTTCGTTCCGGGTCAAGAAGTTGAGATTGAATGGACAGGAAATATTTACTGTACCTCTTGCGGTGCTAAAACGCCTAAATCCTATTCACAAGGTCATTGCTTTAAATGTTTTAAAACCAAAGCTGAATGTGATCTTTGCATTATGAAGCCAGAAACCTGTCATTATCATCTTGGAACTTGCCGTGAAGATGATTTTGCACATAAGGTTTGCTTTCAGCCACATATTGTTTATCTGGCAAACTCTAGCGCACTTAAAGTTGGGATTACCCGAGTCAGCCATATGCCCACACGTTGGCTAGATCAGGGAGCAACCCAAGCACTGCCGATTTTAAAAGTTGGCTCACGACGCTTATCAGGCCAACTCGAAATTTTATTTGGTACGCAAATCGCAGACAAAACTGACTGGCGCAAACTATTAAAAGGTGAAGCAGAACCTCTCAATCTACTTGAACAGCGCGATCAAATTATTGAAGAATTTGCGCCAAAAATTCAAAGCATTCGTGAAGAATTTGGGCAAAATCTTGAGTTTAATGAATCTGTTGAATTGCTAGAGAATGAACAGCCACGTGAGTTTGTCTATCCTGTGGAGCAATACCCAGAAAAAATTAAATCATTAAACCTAGATAAAACGCCTAAAATTCGTGGTGTTCTGCACGGGATCAAAGGGCAATATTTAATTTTTGATATGGGCGTAATCAATGTACGTAAATATACAGGTTACGAGTTGATTCTACGCGCTTAAAACTTATTGTAAATTATAAAAATGGAGCAATCATTGCTCCATTTTTATACGTTTAATGATCTACTAAGCTTAAAATTGCTTGAACGGGATCTTCGGTATCGCCAGAAATGAGTCTTTTATGCATCGAAAGATGTTGCATCACCTGAATCTGAGATTTTTCTATATTCATGAGTGATTCAATTTCCTGTGCCAAGCGTTCAGGCGTGGCTTGTTTTTGAATCAACTCTTCAATGACTTTTTTACCTGCAATGATATTGGGTAAAGAGTAATATGGAATTTTGACCAAAAGCTTGGCAATAAAATAAGTCAACGTATTGAGCTTATAAAAAGTCACCATTGGTCGATGTAACAGCATCGCCTCTAAGGTTGCTGTACCCGAAGCCAAAGCCACAATATCACTGGCACTCATCACCATTCGACCAACGTTTGATTCAGTATCGCTATTTTCAAGAATATGTAATTTTGCAATCAAAGCTGGATCACATTGCGCAACGCTACTTTCTATTTGAGTCTTGCGGGCATCATTAATGGCAGGGATCAAGTATTCAACATTTGGATATTTTGTAGATACGATCTGGGCTGAACCTAATACTAGAGGCAACAGCCGTTCCACTTCGCCACGACGGCTACCCGGTAGCAAGGCAATATACGTTTTCTCAGGATCAAGTCCCAAGTTTCGCTTTGCATCCTGAACTGAATTATTTAAAGGAAGTTGCTTTGCCAATGGATGTCCCACAAAAGCTGCTGGCACACCGTATTGTTGATAAAAATTCTTTTCAAACGGAAATAGGCATAACACCAAATCGATGGTTTTCTTGATGCCATGTACTCGTCCCTGTCGCCATGCCCATACCGATGGACTGACATACTGTACCGTTTTAATTGGCAAGTTTTTTTCTTTCATTGTTTTAGAAAGTCTTAAATTAAAATCTGGTGCGTCGATCCCAATAAATACATCTACGGGTTGAGCTGTCCAGAGTTCGACCAATCCATCGCGTACTGCAAATAACTTTTTCAGGTCTTTTAAAACTTCAACGATCCCCATCACCGATAATATTTCCATCGGATAATAGCTTTTAAATCCTTCCGCAATCATTTGCGGGCCACCTATACCTTCAAATTCAGCATCAATGCCCTGCTCACGAAAACTTTGCATCAGTTTTACGCCTAAGGTATCACCTGAAACTTCCCCAACCACAATGCCAATTTTTAGTTTTCGTGTAGACAATTGCAAACGTCCTGCATCAAATTTATAGCGGGTTCTATACTAACATATAGGTTTTATAATCAAGAAATTCCGCATTTTTTTCTATTTGTGTTCGTGTATTTGTTACATAAGTTTATCTAAAATTACATTTAGAAATATGATGATTATCACAATTAACGATGACAAGAAGATTGTAGAGCATTTAGCTAAATAATAAAATAAATGAGAATTATTCACATTACTTTATCTCATGACCACATCCAACCCACTTTTATTTAAGTTATCATTGATCACTCTAGCGATCTTCCAAGTGCATCTTGCGCATGCAGAAGATACAACTCTACCTGTGATCGAACTTCAGGCGGATGCTTCTGGTAATCAAACTTCAGAACAGACTAAATCCTACATCATCAAAAAAAGTAGCAGTGCAACCAAGCTTAATATTGATGCTCAGGAAACACCTCAGACCATCAATGTTGTCACTCGTCAGCAAATGGATGACTTTAATATTACTGACACGCGTGAGGCCCTAAGAAATACTCCAGGCATTTATGTCGCCAATCAGGAAACTGAACGTAGCACCTATATGGCACGTGGCTTTGAAATTTCTAATGTACTTGTGGACGGTGTAGGTTTTCCTGCTGAAGGTTATAATTATCAAAATACCAATCCTGACACCTATTTATATGACCGTGTAGAAATCATTAAAGGTGCTGATGCAATTACCAATGCCTTTGGTGATCCATCTGCTACTATCAATATGATTCGTAAGCGTCCAACCCAACAGTTTCAAGCGAACGGCACAATTAGCTATGGTTCATGGGATAAACAACGCTATGAGGGAGATGTTTCAGGTTCGCTAACAAAAGATGGTCGAGTTCGAGCTCGAGTTATGGGCTTTGAACAAACTGGCGATTCTTATCTTGACCGCTATTCTCAGGAAAAAAATGGAATTGCAGCCATTATTGATGCTGATTTAACCGATTCTACACTTTTGACCATTGGCGGGAGCCAAGAAAAAACTTTATCTAATAGTGTCAATTGGGGGGCATTACCTTTACTCAATAGCGCAGGTCAGCAACTCAGCTATGATCGTAAATATAACTATAGTCCTGACTGGACTTACTGGGATAATACAGTTACGACTGCCTTTGCAGAATTGACTCAAAAACTAGGTGGGGACTGGAAAGCGAAAGTTACCTTCACCAACAAAGAAACAAAGTCAGATTCAAAACTTCTTTATCTTTCAGGCTTACCAGATAGTAGCGATAATACCAGTGGTGTTTATCTCTGGCCTTCAGCATTTGATGGTAAATATACCCAAAAACAAGTCGATGCCAATGTTCAGGGTACTTTCCCTCTATTAGGACAACGTCATGAGGCAGTTTTAGGATATAGCTGGACATCTTATAAGACCAAAGAACAGTCTTATCCAGGGGCTTATCCTGACCATCTAACAACTGATCTTGCTAGCTGGACACCAGATGAACCAACTTGGGATTACACCACCCCAACTCAAAATAACTCATCTGATATCTATCAAAAAGTACAGTCCTTGTACGGTGCTACACGTTTACACTTAAACGATGACCTTAAATTACTATTAGGGATCAACTATATTCAGGCAATTAGTAAAGGATATAACTACGGTTCAACCGCAGATTATGATAAATCTAAAACTTCACCGTATGCAGGTATCACGTATAATATCACCCCAGAATATACGGCATATGCCAGTTATACTTCAATTTTCCGCCCACAAACTGGTCAAGATGAAAACCATCAACCACTAAAACCTATCGAAGGGAAAAGTTACGAAGTTGGCGTAAAAAGTTCTTGGATGGATGATCAATTAACTGGAACACTAGCCGTATTTAGAACAGAGGAAAGTAATTATCCATTGCGCTCGAGTGATATTATTACACGCACCACTCCTGTCAGTGATTTGCGCTCGCAAGGTGTGGAATTTGGTCTTGCTGGAAAATTGACTGATAATTTGGATCTTTCATTCGGTTACACCAATTTCAGTCTAAAAGATCTTAAAAATGGCGGACATGCAAGAACATATAGTCCTAGTCAAATGTTTAATATCTTAACTACTTATACTGTTCCTGCACTTCCAAAACTCAAAATAGGTGTGGGGATTCAATGGCAGGATGATGTCAGCCTTTACAATGAAGATGTAAATGGTTTAATTAAGCAAAAAGATTATGCTCTTGTTAATTTGATGGCAAGTTATGACATCAATAAAAATATTTCAATCCAAGCCAATGGCAACAATATTGGAGACAAAAAATATTTATATAATTTTCAAGACTCCCAAGCATTTTACGGCGCACCTGCCAACTATACCGTTGCTGTAAAATTTAAATACTAAGTCTATTAAGCCAAGTCTTCGGTACAAGGCTTGGCTTAAGCATTTTAAAAGAAGCAAGCCATTATGAGTAAAACACAGTCACTTTCCATTACTTACCGATTTACAGTGTTCTATCGCTTTGTAATTGCTTTTATTATCGGTTTTGTATGCACTGCTTTTTTTAGTATGGCTTTGGCTTATATTTTTAATATGATGATGCCAAAAGCTGAATCTGTTTATTTAGCTGCTTTTTGCGCTATTTTATTTTATGCCATTTTTGTCATCATCGCATTTTGCGTTCAATCTTTATTAAAACTGACCATTTATAGTGTTGTGGTGAGTGGCATCTGTATTTTTCTGACATTAGGATTAGGCTAAATCATGCATAAGAGTATTCGACAGTCGATGGCATGGTTACACTCTTGGACAGGATTACTATTAGGGTGGTTACTATTTGCTATTTTTGTAATGGGGACAGCCTCCTATTATCGTCATGAAATTAATTTATGGATGCAACCTAAGCTTGCTCAATATGATGTCAACCAAGAAACTGCGATTAAAACAGCCTATCAATATTTGCAAGAACATGCCGTCGGGGCTAAAACTTGGTATATCGGTGTTGCATCTGAACAGTCTCCTGTCACGAATATTTATTGGCAAAAAGCAGATGGTGGCTATGAAAGTAAAACACTCGATGCCACTACAGGCAAAGAGCTCAGTCTTTCTGCCACGCAAGGTGGCGATTTCTTTTATACCTTTCATTATCAACTTTTTGGTTTTCCCGTCATTATTGGTCGGATCATCGTCTGTATAGCAGCATTTATTATGTTGATTGCGCTGATTTCAGGGATCATTACCCATAAAAAAATCATTACCGATTTCTTTACGCTCAGGACTTTTAAGTCGCAGCGTTCATGGCTAGATTTTCATAATGTTTCATCCGTCATTGCTCTACCATTTTTCTTGATGATTACCTTTACTGGTTTAGCAATTTTCTTTTATATCTATTTACCATTTGGAATGAAAAAACTTTATCCAGAGAACTCTTTTCAATTCTTTAAAGAAATTCGCACCAATGTCATAGAAAATAAACAACCCCCAACAGACATGCAAAATTTACCTCTCGAAGTTCTGCTTGCCAAAGCACAAACTCAATGGGGAAATAAAGAAATCGATTCCATTACGGCGGATAAACCCAATACTAATCAAGCCCAAATTACGATTAGTCAAACTGAAGATCATTCCATTACAGGCAATAAACCACAAATTACCTTTGACGCAACGACAGGAAAACAATTGGCTGCCACACGAAATGATAGTTCGATTGCTACATTAAGTTTTGGGGTATATGGTTTACACATGGCGACTTTTGCCCAACCATTATTACGCCTTGCCTTCTTCTTTTCAGGTATTTTAGGCTGCTTTATGATTGCTTCTGGGTTGTTACTCTGGAGCCTGAAACGTCAAATTCAAAATAAAACACATGCATTTCATTTTGGACATTACTTGGTCGATCGGCTAAATGTTGCTACTTTTGTAGGTTTACCAATTTCTATGCTGGCTTATCTCTATAGTAATCGTTTTATCGAATTACAGCCTGCAATGCCTAACTATGAAATCTATACCTTTTTTATTGTCTGGCTGGCTAGTTTTATCTTGGCAATCTTTACAAAAAAACACTGGCTATGGCGTTCACAACTCAGCATTTTTATCCTTTTGGCTATCGCCCTGCCTTTTTTCAATGTGATTTATTTAATCCAAAACCATCTGATTACAGACTTAAGAAGTTACTGGCTATTTTTAAGAGTCGATATTGTCTTTGTTCTATTTGCTGGTTTGGGATTATTTATTGTGCGAAATATTCATCCGATACAAACCAAATCCCGAGAAAAGCTTGAAAAGAAGTTAGCGCTTGCTAATCCTGAGGTAAATGCCTCATGAGTATTGTATTAGGTGTCTTTTTGATCGTGTTCGGCATGTATATTTTATATGTGCTGAGCAGTAAACAGATTGAAAAAACCAAAAAATCTAAATTACATTTTATGACCCAGCATATCAATATCCTTCGTCTCTTCGCATGCCTTTTATTTTTGATTGCAGGAAGTTTGTTTATTGCGGCTTATGGCACTTCTATTGGCTTTGTCAGTTGGTGGCTGTTTGCTACTCCTTTAGTTTTTGCACTTATATTGTATCTCAATGACTTAAAACCCAAAGCCGATAAGCGCAACCAGTCATCCAGAGTACATAAAATTTAATTTGCCAATCTTAACTTGCTGATTTGTGAAACGCTAAACATGTCTTTAGCGTTTTTTTGCATAAGCAAAGCATTATTATTCACAATCCTTTATCTTAAAAAGTCATAAGATATGCAGGTTTTTTATATTTGGCTGATTTATTCATGTTTGGTCCTCTTGAGTTTATATTAGCAGGCGTACTGGTTGGTTTCTGTGTGGGTATCACTGGCGTAGGTGGCGGTTCGTTAATGACCCCTATCTTAATCAGTCTTTTTAGAATTGAACCTCATATCGCAATTGGTACAGACTTACTCTATGCCGCAATTTCCAAATTTTGCGGTTCTCTGGTACATGCCAAAAAACTCAATATTGTCTGGCCGATTGTCATCTGGCTGGCAGTAGGTAGTATTCCTGCTTCTTTTGCTACCGCATGGGTGCTCGAACATTATTTAAGTCAGTCCTCGCACTATAAAATGGTTTTAACTATGGTGTTGGGCTTCATGCTCACCCTGACTGGTATTTCAATTATTTTTCGCGCCACGATTGAAAAGTTTTTTATGGGTTTGCGTAAGAAAAAAGAACTTCCAGAACAAATCGCACATGACACTATTTCTGAAACTAAACGCATTTATATTATAATCATGGGCATTATTTTGGGTGTGTTTGTCACGTTATCATCGGTCGGTGCTGGTGCTTTTGGTATCATGGCACTGATTATTATGTTTCCTAATCTGCCGATGATTCGAATTATTGGTTCAGATGTGGTACATGCCGTACTGTTAACTTTGGTGGCTGGTTTGAGTCATATGAGTGCGGGTAATGTCGATTTTCACTTACTCATGTGGTTATTAGTAGGTTCAATTCCTGCGATCATAATCGGAACTTTAATTAGCTCACGTTTACCTGAAAAAATTATCCGTAAGGTCTTGGGGGTTACGCTATTTGCACTGGGTGTGAACTTTATTGTTCATCCTGTTAAAGCCAAACCTGTTGAAAAGCCTGCCATCACTCAACCTGTTTCTGCCGAAAAAACCACCACAAAATAAGCTATCTAACGGATTAATCGTTTTTTTTAAATGATTAATCCGTTGTAAATATAGTCAGATACCGCTTATTTCATGGTATATTCGTTAAACAGATAACCCTAAGCAATGATCGAATCAGTGACAGCAATGAATACTCTACAGTCTAATCCAGTCTCTCAGCCAGATATCGACGACGTTAATATTAAAAGCATCCACCCTCTTGTAACACCAGCAGAATTAAAGTCTGAACTGCCATTGACTGAAGATGCGTATCAAACCGTTCTCAAAGGCCGCGAAACCATCCGTAATATTTTAGATGGTACCGACAACCGTGTTTTTGTTGTGATTGGCCCTTGTTCTATTCATGACCCAAAAGCTGCACATGAATATGCTGATCGTTTAAAAGCTTTGAGTGAAAAAGTAAAAGATACACTTTACATCGTGATGCGTGTTTATTTTGAAAAACCACGTACCACAGTAGGATGGAAAGGACTAATTAACGATCCAGATATGAATGACTCTTTTAATATTGAGAAAGGTCTACGTATTGGTCGTCAATTATTACTTGAGTTAAACCAAAAAGGTTTGCCATGCGCAACCGAAGCACTTGATCCTAACTCACCACAGTATTATCAAGATCTTATTTCCTGGTCTGCAATTGGCGCACGTACTACCGAAAGCCAGACGCATCGTGAAATGTCATCGGGCTTATCTTCTCCAGTCGGTTTTAAAAATGGGACAGACGGTGGTTTAACAGTTGCGACCAATGCAATGCAATCGGTTAAGCATGGTCATAGCTTTCTTGGTCTCAATGAAAATGGACAGGTTTCTGTGATTCGTACCAGTGGCAATCCATATGCGCATGTGGTGTTGCGCGGTGGAAATGGTAAACCAAATTATGATGCGGGTTCTGTAGCGGAAGCTGAAACGGCTTTGGCTAAAGCCAAAGTTAGTAACAAAATTATGATTGATGCCAGTCATGCCAACTCAAATAAAGACCCTTACCTGCAACCATTGGTATTACGTAATGTGGTTGAACAAATCAATGACGGAAACAAGTCCATTGTGGGTGTGATGGTAGAGAGCCATTTAAAAGGTGGTCGCCAAGATATTCCTGAAAACTTATGTGATCTTGAATACGGTAAATCTGTAACCGATGGCTGTATTGATTGGGATACTACGGAACAAGTTTTACTCGAAATGCATGAGAAACTTAAAGAGTTGCTTCCAAAACGCTAATTTGAGCAACCATTGAATAAAAAACCCTTAATTATTAAGGGTTTTTTTATATTCATCTGATTCAAGAATGTTTACTGATCAATGATCATATTTTCTGATCAACAATCCAGTAGATTTTATAGGGAATTTAAAGCTAATATGATGATGCGGTTAACATTCAGTTTTGGCTGAAACGAACACCTTATTATATTCTAACGATATATCAGTATTTCTATGACCACTTTAGAACAATCTTTATCCCAAATTCCGAACTTTTCTCCAGTCCATGAACATCTACTGAGTTCAGGACAACCGACAGCCGAGCAGTTACATCATATTAAAGAATATGGCTGTAGCACGGTCATCAATCTTGCATTGAATGATGCCGAACCACACCTTGATCAGGAAGACCGAATCTGTCTGGAACTAGGATTAAACTATATTCATTTACCTATTTTATGGGAAATGCCAGCAGCAGATCAGTGCCTATTGGTTCTGGATTTAATCGACCATTTGGTTACAAACGAGATCGTCTGGATACATTGCGCAAAAAATTATCGTGTCAGTTGCTTAATGGCACTGTACCGCCAATATTTCATGGGAATGGATATCGGCTCTGCACAAGAGCTATTGCATCAAATTTGGGAACCGAATGAAACGTGGACGGGACTGATGCATAGTGTTGCCCTACAACTTCAAGGTCGTATGGCAACTCAAGATTTACAACAATCTTTGATCGATCCAAATCAATTTACTTGATGGGTGATTAAAACGGTGGCCGTTGAGAGGATTCCCTCTTGGCGGCCTGTAAAGCCAAGCTTTTCTGTCGTGGTTGCTTTGATGCTGATTTGAGTAATATCTAGCTCCAACACATCTGCAATACTCTGACGCATTTCCAGATTATACTTTGCAAGTTTTGGACGCTCACACGCTACGGTAATATCTGCATTATTTAAAACATAGCCACGATCTAAAATGAGCTGATAGACATGTTTTAACAAGACACGACTATCTGCACCTTTAAAATCTGGATCAGTATCGGGAAAATGCTGGCCAATATCGCCAAGTGCTAAAGCCCCTAATAATGCATCCGATAAAGCATGTAATACCACATCACCATCGGAATGTGCCTTTAAACCATGGGTATGTGGAATTTTCACGCCTGCTAAAGTCACATGGTCTCCATCTTCAAAAGCATGCACATCCAGACCCTGACCGATGCGAATTGGTAATATCATTTATTTTCCTTTATAAAACAAATCACACAACTTGTATTCTGGCTTTTGGTTTCGCTATAGTACGTCTAGCCACTGAAATGGAAGTATAAGCGATCATGACGTCTCGTACAGATAGATTTCCTTTAAAAAACGTAGTTTGTGCACTCACGATCAGTTTTTGCTTTTCCTCAGCCTATGCAACAGATCAATTTGATTGTGACAATCATAAAGCGTCATTTGTGAGCAAGAAAATCTGCGCTGAAAATTTTCATGAGACACGACATGAGCTCAATAATAAATTTCTAATCGCTTATCTAGTTTCAGATGCGCCTATTAAACTGTTGTACGACACGCATTCACTTTGGTTCAATCGTTTACAACAATGTAAATCTCAACACTGTATTGATCAACAATTTGCACTACGCGATGATGATCTCAACTTTTATACCTCTTTAAATCAAAGTTTAACCCAGCATTTTTTAAAGTTTGAACATGGCAAAATTGCCCAACCAGCAATTCATTTACAAGTTCATCAACTAGGCAAAGACAAAATTAAAATTGAAGGCATGGCGTATCGCAATCCCAATAACAGTAATGATAGCCAGACAATTTCTTTTTTGGCGTATACGACACCAGATAAAAAAGAGCAAATTTTTGATAATGAGCATGATTGTAAATACAATTTTAATTTTCAGAAAAGTATTTTAGTGGTAAAAACTGACCAGAAAGGTTGCGAACGGTTCAGCGGTATCTATCGTCTTTATGATTAAAAATGAGGGTTGATCTCCCCTCATTTTATTTTTAAGCTTTAATTTTATAGCGTCAGGCAGATAATTTCATCGCGATTTCCTGACTAATAATAGCCGCTGTTGCTGCTGAAAGTGTCCAACCCAAATGCCCATGTCCTGTATTATAAAATACTCGTGGATGCTTTCCTTGTTTAATGACAGGCATCATATTCGGCATCATCGGGCGTAAACCTGCCCAAGGAACAGCATGTTCTGTAGATATGTCAAAGTTGGCATTGACCCAATTAATCAAGGGCTGAATACGATCTGCACGAATATCACGGTTATAACCATTAAATTCTGCCGTTCCTGCGACACGGAAACGATCCTCACCTAAGCGTGAAGTCACAATTTTGGCACTTTCATCAAGCAGACTAACCCAAGGCGCATTTTGAATACTTTTTTGATCATTTAAATGTATCGTAATGGAATAGCCTTTCACAGGATAAACATTCACTCGATCACCCAGCATATCTGCCAGTTGATAACTCCCCACGCCTCCACAAATCAAAATTGCATCAGCTTCTAGGCGAATAGGTTGATCTTTAGGTTCAAGCATGTTTTCTGTGCTTGGCTGGCAAGACACAATCACTTTTTGATCCGAAAGTTGCACTTGCTGTACATCTAGCCCAAAGCGATATTTCACGCCGTATTTTTTGGTTTTTTCAGCCAATCCTACAGTAAATTTATGGATATCACCTGTCGCATCGTCTGGCGTGTAATAACCGCCATAGTAATCACCTGAGAGTGTAGGCTCAATTTGCTTAATTTCCTCTGGACTCACCGCATGTCGTGCCAATGTTCCCTTACAAAGCATATCATTGACATTTTTGGCAATGTTGTAATCTGCTTCGCTATGGTAAATATGTAAAATTCCACGCTTTTCCAGATTGAAATCGACTTGTTCCTTTTCAGCAATTTCAAACAGACGTTTACGAGCCAGCAAAGCTAGTCTTACCGTTTCGAGTGTATTGGTTTCATAGTGTTTAATACTGGTTAAAAATTCAAATAACCAGCTATATTTATGAACATCAAAAGACGGATTGAGCAATAATGGTGCATCTTTTTTTGACATCCATTTCATACCCTTCAGCACGGTAGATTTTTGATTCCAAACTTCAGCATTACATGCGGATAATTGACCACCATTGGCAAAAGACGTTTCCATGGCAGGAAATAAATGCCGATCGATCACGGTGACATCATAGCCCAATAAAGCCAACTCATAAGCAGACGTGACACCCGTGATTCCAGAACCAACCACAATTACATGAGACATATACAACTCCTTGAAATGAAACTCATCTCAAAAAATGCCCCATCTGTCTATGTACCTGAGAGCTTCGGTTTTCAATAATTCCTATTAATTATTTTAACCATCCCCTTCGGTGAGTATTTTTAAATACTTCTCTCCAGATTGATGTCGATTATTACAGTCCTTTTGCCTGAGAGTTTCCGGGGTCGTTGCTCCTTCGGCGTGTTCACAGGAACATCTCTCCTGCAATAATTCATATTGTTATAAAAGCAATGTACATGCCAGTTTTTAAAAGTCCAACTTTATTTTGTAGCTCGAATAAAAAAACCTCATCAGCCTAAAACTAATGAGGTTTCTGGGAATCAAATAGGTTGAAAAAGCTTAATCGTCGACCGGATAGGTAATCTTGATCGTCTTGATTCTATTTTCATCCATTTCCAATACTTCAAAACGAATGCCTTCATGATCAATCGTGGTACCAATCTGAATCGGTGAAGCTGCTTTATCCATGATTAAGCCCGAAACGCTGATATATTCACCATCTTCTGGCATGAGTTCGATCATCCCCAGTTCAAGTTCAAGCTGATACAAATCCAAAAGCCCAGTTGCTTGCCATGTACGATCATCGATTTTCACCAATTCTGGCTGTTCATCGGCATCTGGAAATTCACCCGCGATTGCTTCAAATACATCTAGTGGCGAGATCAGGCCTTGTACTGTACCAAACTCATCACTCACTAAAACCAGTGATCCTTTGGAAGCACGTAAGGTATTAATCGCATCAATCACTTTCATACGTTCAAAGATAAAGATTGGACGCTGTCGCTTTAATAAAACTTTGACATGATCTGGATGATCCAGCGCATCAATTAAATCCTTAGCACGAGCAACCGTAATCACTTTATCCAAACTGCCGCGACATACGGGAAACAAACTATGCGGAACAGACAAAATCTGCTGACGGATAAGTTCAGGATCATCATCAATATTGACCCAAGAGATCTGAGAACGAGGAGTCATGATCGATGCCACAGTTCGTTCGGCAAGGGTCAGTACACCGCCAATCATATATCGTTCATCATTTACAAATAATGTTTGCGATTCCGAGTTTTCATCCACAGCCGCAATTCGATCTTTTTCACCCATCATTTTGAAAATGGCATTGGCAGTTCGATGACGTAATGGAATCTTGGACTGATTTTTTTCGACATTGCGCTGTGAAAACTGATTAAAGGCTTCGATCAGAATGGCAACGCCAATACCTGAGTAGATGTAACCTTTTGGAATATGGAAACCCATTCCCTCAGCGATCAAGCTGACACCAATTAAAAGCAAGAAACTCAGACATAAAATGACAACGGTTGGATGTCGATTTACAAAGGCTGTTAAAGGTTTAGATGCGATGAGCATCACAATCACCGCAACAGTCACAGCAGTCATCATGACATAAATATTATCCACCATCCCAATGGCAGTAATAACTGAGTCTAGCGAGAATACAGCATCGAGTACAATAATCTGTGCAACCACTGCCCAGAAACTTGCATAGGCAACTGAAGAATTCGTTTTGATTTCAGGTTTGCCCTCCATCTTTTCATGAAGTTCAGTCACCGCTTTATAAACAAGAAATAAACCACCCAATAGCAGAATTAAATCTCGACCAGAGAATGTCATTCCCGCAACGTCAATCAAAGGTTTTGTGAGTGTAACCAACCATGAAATAACAGAAAGAAGCGCCAAACGCATAATAAGCGCCAACGATAAACCAATAACACGTGCTTTATCACGCTGTTCAGGAGGAAGTTTATCGGCCAAAATAGCGATAAAAACCAGATTATCAATTCCTAGAACAATTTCTAATGCAATCAGGGTCAGCAACCCTACCCAAATACCAGGATCTAATAAAAATTCCATCATTAGATCACCTCAAATACTTGAGAACAAATCAATACAAACAACCTACACGGCGATGGATCCATTCACGGATACCCTTTTCAATTAAGATGGTTTTATTATGCATAACTTTTTCTACTTGTAATTATTTTTTTGTATATTGAGTAAATTTTTTAAGCTTAAATTAAGTTTTATAAAAATATCTCACAAACTTTAATCAAAAAAGTTAATTTATCGAATAATTTTAACAATTGCCGCACACAATCAAATAAAAAAGTGAAACACTCAAATTTATCCAAAATATTGATACTTTACAACTGGATAATGACTGCTATAAATTATCATATTGTGCTTTTGAGCACTGCATTTCCACCGGAATAAATATACAAATTCAAAAAATATTGCCAAACACATCACAAAATATTATGATTATTCTGCTAACACAACGACTTTAGAACAATACGGTATAGCAACAATAATTACACATTCACCAACTTGGGAATTATGAAATGAGTAAAAAATACACGAGGTTTTTACCAACCGCAGAGTCTTATGACTTTAACGAATTTCCATATTACTGGATTACACAAGTCCATGCACGTTATGTCCTAAACATTGATAATGTCCTAAAAAAATACGGTTTGGATAATTCTCGTCGGCGTATTTTATTAGCATTGAATTCAAAACCCAAAGCCAGTGTTTCAGATTTATCTGAGATGATCATTTCAAAAATGTCTACGACCACGAAAATCGTTTACCGCCTAAAAGATGAAGGGCTAGTCAATACCTTTTGTTGCCCTGAAGATGCGCGAATTACTCGCGTTGAACTCACTGAAAAAGGCAAGGAAATGATTTATAAAATTAACGATATTACCAGTGTCGTGCTAGAACAGTCTTTTGATGGCTTGACTCCTCTTCAACTGGAAAAAACCATTGAAAACTTAAAACAGATTTATAAAAATCTGTCACATTAATCAAAAAAGTTTAATTGTGGTGATATTTTCGTAGCAGTTTGACGTGGCACATGCATACATTCAAACTCATCAACAGGAAAACCCTCTATAAAACTTTGTATGTCAGGTGTTTTTAAATCAAGCCATTCATGCAAACGTTCATGAGGAATGACGATTACCGATCGTTTGACATCTCCTGGTTCATGAAATTCTTTCATCATCGGGTGATCTATGGCGTCCATTGTAATCATGGCAGCCGAACGAATAATATCACCATCTAATCGACAAATTTCATAAATTGCTGCAATAAAGAAAGCTTCACCATCTTTACGACGCACACACCAACGTTGTGGTTTCCCATCAATGTATTTAGCTTCATAGAACTCAGTGACAGGGATAACACCAAAGTTACACTTAGCCGCGGCTTCAAAGAAGCTTGAACGCTGTAATAAGGTTTCACTACGCGCATTGTAGGTTTTTTTTGCAGAAGATAAATCAGTCGCCCATTTAGGTACTAAACCAAACATCACATCTCGCCATTCCAAACCCAATTCAGATTTAAATAATAACGGTGTCGTATAAGCAGGATAAACTTCATCCAAATATTCAAAAGGAATTGGAGGTAAATTCAATGCTTGAAGTTGACTATAAGTTAAAGGCTTAAAATTTGCGCACATTTTAATAAATCTTGATTACCCTCTATTTAAATGATGCTGATTTTCTATTTTTCAATAAAAAAGTCCCCGAAGGGACTTTTTTATCAACAAGTGATTAAATTAATCACCTGTATAACCTTTCAATTTTAAACGAGCTGCATGTAGTAAAGGCTCTGTATAACCTGAAGGTTGCTCAGCACCTTTGAAAATCAAGTCAGAAGCTGCTTTAAAGGCAATATCATTAACAAATTTAGGCGCCATTGGCGTGTATTCTGGATCATTAGCATTTTGACCATCCACCACTTTCGCCATACGCTCTAGAACTTCTTCAACTTGCTCTTTGGTCACAATACCGTGACGTAACCAGTTCGCAACGTGTTGTGAAGAAATACGTAATGTCGCGCGGTCTTCCATCAAGCCCACATCATTGATGTCTGGAACTTTAGAACAACCAACACCTAAATCAACCCAACGAACCACATAACCTAAGATACCTTGACAGTTGTTTTCAAGTTCTTTGGTAATTTCATCAGCTGTCCAGTTGGTATTTTCAGCCAACGGTGGAGTAAGCAAATCATCAAGTGGTAAAGCTTGAGTATTGAGTAACTCTTTTTGGCGTTCAGATACATTACATTGATGATAATGAATCGCATGAATCACCGCGCCAGATGGAGACGGAACCCAAGCACAGCTTGCGCCTGCTTCTGGATGCTCAATTTTGGTTTTATACATGTCTAACAGCATATCTGGTTTTGGCCACATACCTTTACCAATTTGCGCTTTTCCACGTAAACCTGTTTGCAACCCAATCATAACATTACGGTTCTCGTAAGCAGGGAACCATTTTTGTCCTTTGATTTCGCCTTTACGAACAAATGCACCCGCTTCCATAAAGGTATGGATTTCGTCACCTGTACGATCCATAAAACCAGTATTAATGAAGATGGTACGATCTTTCGCCTGAGCAATACAGTTTTTCAAGTTTACAGAAGTACGGCGCTCTTCATCCATAATACCGACTTTAAGTGATTTAGCAGGCAAGCCTAATGCTTGTTCTACGCGCTCAAACAATTCAACCGTAAATGCAACTTCTTCTGGACCATGCATTTTTGGCTTAACGATATACATAGAACTTTTACGCGAGTTCTTCAATGTATTGTTGCCACGAATATCTGGAATCGTAAGCAAAGGCGTTACTAAAGCATCCATGATGCCTTCATAGATTTCTTTGCCATCGACTAAAATCGCTGGATTCGTCATCAAATGCCCAACATTACGAAGAAGCATCAATGAACGACCATGCAACGTCGTTGTACCGCCAATCAGATTCTTAATAACACGATCTTCGCTGAGTTTACGTGTAACGGTTTTACCGTTTTTCTCGATAGACTCTGTTAGATCACCTTTCATCAGACCTAACCAGTTACGGTAACCTTCAACTTTTTCTTCTGCATCTACAGCTGCAACTGAATCTTCCAAATCCTGAATAGTGGTAACTGCAGCTTCAAGAACTAAATCTTTGACCCCAGCAGCATCTGTTTTACCAATTGGGCTGTTGGCATCGATTTCAATAATGACATGCAAACCATTGTTGAGTAAGACCACTTCGGTCGGTGCTGCTTCTTCGCCGTTATAACCAACAAATGCTGATTCTTGCTTAAGCTTGGTTTGTGAGCCATCTTTTAAGGTCACTACGAGTGCTTTATTTTCAATCGCATAGTGAGTTGCATCGGCATGTGAGCCTTGTGCTAAAGCGAATGTTTGATCAAGGAAATTTTTAGCAAAAGCAATTACCTTTTCGCCACGCACTGGGTTATAGCCCTTGCCTTTTTCAGCACCATCCGTTTCTGGAATCACATCGAAACCATAAAGTGCATCGTATAAAGAACCCCAGCGTGCATTAGCAGCATTAAGGCTATAACGTGCATTACGTACAGGTACGACCAATTGTGCGCCTGCAAGTAAAGCAATTTCTTCATCTACATTTTCAGTGGTGATCTGGAAATCTTCTACTTCTGGTAATAAGTAGCCAATTTCTGTAAGGAAAGCTTTGTAAGCTTCTAATTCAAATTTGTTATTACGGTGCCACTCGTCAATTTTAGCCTGTAACTCATCACGCTTTGCCAAAAGCGCCGTGTTTTTTGGACTAAGATCAACAACGACTTGCTCAAAGTTCTTCCAGTAAGTTTCACTGTCCAAACCTGAAACTGGTAGAGCTTCATTTTCGATAAAGTCGTAAAGTTCTTTAGCAATCGCTAACTTGCCTTTTTGAATACGTGCCGTCATTGTCTTTCCTGATGTTGCTACTTTTTATAACAAGAGTTTCAAGTATACCGATTTATACTTTGCTGAATAGTAATATCACGCTGCTAAATAACAAGCATTTCAAAAACAAACCATCTTGTTGGTTCTTATTTAGCGAGGTAAAACTTTCATTTCAGCAATTCGCATACCCAATTACAGTGTATAAAATTTTTAAAATGCCGAAATTAGACTTAAGTTCAGATCAGTCTAATCGACTCCTTTTTCATAATGAACCATAGTTATAACAAAAAAATATGGCATTGAAAGCATTGGCTCAAAGAAATTTGTACATTCTTTTATAACGATTTAGATGCAAAGAAAAAGGCGTTCAATTTGAACGCCTTGAGTATCCATTATTTTAAAGCTTAGCTGTTTTCAGCGGCTTGATGAATCTGTCTGTGTTCAGAATGCAAATACTCATCAGATTGCATTTCTAGCAAGCGAGAACGAGTACGTTCAATTTCAAAAGCCAATTTCTCACCTTGATATAAATCAATGATGGAATCCTGAGAAGTCAGAAGCAATTTGACGCCACGATCATAAAACTCATCTACCAGATAAATAAAACGACGCACACCTTCAGATAAACTATCGGTTAAATGCGGTACATTACTCACCAAAACCGTATTATATAAGTTTGCAATTTCAATAAAATCTGCTGGACTGCGCGGTTTGAAGCAAAGCTCCGAAAACTCACACCAAAGTACATCTTCCGTATGACCTAACGTTTCTACAACACGGTGATTAATGGTGATCGGTTCATCCGAATAACCCTGTGTTTGGGTAATAGCTTTAAAACGCTGTGCCATCCAGATTTTAGCATCATCAGAAAGAGGATACTTAAACAGTTGTGCTTGCTTAAGTACACGTAAACGATAATCGACACCTGCATCTACATTTAAAACCACACAATTCTTTTTCACCTGTTCAATTGCAGGTAAGAAACGATCTCGATGAATGCCGTTTTTGTATAAGCCATCTGGGGCAATATTTGAAGTTGCAATGAGGGTAATACCACGTGCAAACAATTTTTGGAACAAATCGCTTAAAATCATGGCATCCGTGACATTGGATACAAAAAATTCATCAAAGCAAATCACCACAGCATCTTTATAGATTTGATCCGCGACCAAATCTAATGGATTACGCTGACCAGACAAACGATTTAGCTCACGATGTACATGCTGCATAAAATGATGAAAATGCATGCGTGTCTTACGGCGAAATGGAACAGAATCATAAAATTGATCCATCAACCATGTTTTACCACGCCCTACACCCCCCCACATATATACGCCTCGTGGCGCAGTTTGGCGACGGAAACGGCGGAATGCTTTTTTTGAAGCTTTATAACGACTAATGAGATCCTGCCAAACTCGTTCTAATTCATGTACAGCCTGTGCCTGAGCTTCATCAGGCATAAATTGTCCTGAAGATAATGCTTGTGCATAACGCTCTGCAGGAGATAAAGGAGTAAACGCTGTACCATGAGGAGAATGAATGTTTGCCATGTCTTTTATTTGCTTTCAGTATTTGTAGAAAAAGTATATCGAAGATTCGATGCGTGAAAATAGAACTTTGGACTATAGCTTTGATGCTATTTTCCATACTGTCTTGGACTTTGTCCAAACCAGCGTTTAAATGCATGATTAAATGCAGCGGGTTCCGAATAACCCAGTAATTCTGCAATGACTTCGATTGAATATTCCTTATATTCCATAAGCTTTAATGCCTTAGTTTTAATTAACTGCTCACGAATTTGCTTATAACTCGTATTCAGTTGTTGCAATTGATGCCGCAGAGTTCGCTCAGGAATCTGAAGAGCAATCGCCGTTTCCGCCATTGTGGGAATTACACCCTGTTGTAATTCGAGATAGTTATGCACACGCTGCACCAGATCGGATTGCTGTGTTGCTTCATCATCTAAACGTTTGATCTCATCCAGACATTTAGCTTCATAGACGCGATGGGTTATGATATCCGCAGATGGGATTTTTACATCTAATACCGCTTGATTCAAACTAAAAACCGCATGATCTGCATTAAAATGCAAATTATTGCCATAATAATGCTGATACTGCGCTAGCATATTTAAATTTTGCGGCTGCGGGAATGGCAAATCCACTCGAATTTCAGGTGCCTCCAATCCCATCATTTTATAAATATCTAAAATAAATTTGTAAGTACCCGATATTTCACACTGGGCTCTTAAGCGCCCCATTTCTGTATTTAAATCGATGGGTACGTAAACTAATGACGCATATCCATCTCGTTCACTCAGACTGAGTTGTCCAAACAAATGCGTGAGACTTTGATATTCAATACCTTTATAAATGGCATGACGAATGCTATCGGCAGTGACCAATAACATTAGTAAAGGTCCATAACCTGCCAGCGCGTAATGTTGTCCAATATATAAGCCTTGTTCAGAAGGAACATCCTGACTGATAATATGCTGGATATCCCATTCCAAACTATCATGAATAATAGAATGTGGATTGAGGGCATCTATCCGAATCCCAATATTTGCCAGACGCGAATCGACATCAATACCAGAATTACGCATTCCTTGTATTAAATACATGAGTCCGAGTATTGATCGCTTCATTCACAGTTCTATTTTTCGATTACTGTAGTGTTGTACTATAAAGCAGCAATAAAATTAATTGCCGAATCTATCAATTTTGATGTCGATCTAATCATGTTTCTGGCTCTGATAATTCATTAAACTGATTATAAATAGATCATTATTTCATTATCGGATCAATATCATGCAAGATTCCTCAATCAATGCAATTCAAAAAACAAAAGTTGCGATTATCGGTGCGGGTTTTGGGGGACTTGCAATGGCAATTCGTCTTCTACAAAACAATATTCATGATTTTGTAATTTTAGAAAAAGCCAAAGATGTCGGTGGAACTTGGCGAGAAAATCAATATCCCGGTGCGGCTTGCGATGTCCAATCACACATGTATTCACTTTCGTTTGCACCCAAAACCAACTGGTCTAAACGTTATGCCGAAGCGGGCGAAATTTTTTCATATATTCAGGATATTACGGAGCAATTTCAACTTAGGGAATATTGTCAATTTGAGTATGAAGTTACCCGTGCAGAATATGATGAAGGGCGTTGTATCTGGACCATCTCATTTAAAGAGCATGACCCATTGGAAGCACAATTTGTGATTTTTGCTTCAGGCCCTTTACATGTTCCACAAATCCCACATATTAAAGGCATTGAAAACTTTCAAGGCAAAGTATTTCACTCATCAGAATGGGATCACCATTACGACCTAACAGGTAAAAATGTTGCTTCTATCGGAACAGGCGGCAGCGCAATTCAATACATTCCTGAAATAGCCAAACAAGTTAAACAACTATATGTATTTCAACGTACAGCAGCGTGGGTGATTCCCAGAGACGAGCGTCAATATTCACATTTAAGCAAATTATTATTTAAAAAATCAAATATTTATCGGCAAGTGCATCGTGCGAGATTATACTGGAGTAATGAATCGAGAGTTATACCTATTGTCCAACCACAAATTATGAAATATGGACAAAAACTTGCAGAAGCTTTTATTCGATTTCAGGTAAAAGATAAAGCACTTGCGAGGAAACTGACCCCAGATTTTGTAATGGGTTGTAAACGTATTTTGATTTCAAATAAATATTTTCCAACTTTCAATCGTAAAAATGTCGAGTTAATAACCGACGGAATTCAAGAAATTACAGAAAATGCCATTGTGACCAAAGATGGTAAGCAAAGACAGATCGACTGCCTAATTTATGGAACAGGTTTTATTACAGATCCACGTATCTATCTGAAACATTTTGAATGTTTCGGGAAAAATCACCAAGAACTCAAACAAGCTTGGAAAAATGGACCAGAAAGTTATTATGGAATAGCGACAGCAGGTTTCCCGAATTTATTTCAGCTTCTCGGTCCAAATACAGTGCTTGGACATAATTCCGTTATTTTTATGATCGAATCTCAAGTGAACTATATTCTTCAACTGATCGAGATGGTGGATAAAACTCAAACACTTGCGGTTGAGGTGAAAGCCGATGTTCAAACTCAATTTAACCTTAAAATTCAAAAGCAATTAAAAGATACCGTCTGGCAGTCTGGCGGATGTGTCAGTTGGTATCAGGCTGCGGATGGTAAAAACTTTGCTTTATGGCCAACCTATACATGGAAATATTGGTTAGAAACCCGAACTGCGAATGCCTCTGACTATGTCTTTCTTGGACAAAATAGAACAAATGATAAAAAACAGGTTGCTGCATAATTTTTTATCATCATAATAAGTAGGTTAAATATAACCTACTTATTTTATGCAATCCCTTATTTTAATTGTGCAAATTTTTATCGCAATTGGCTTAGGCTATTTTATTGCACCTCATTTAAAGCAAAAACTTCGCCAGTTTATATTTAAAACGCTCCCCTACTTTTCTTACTTACTGTTAATCAGTGTTGCTTTTGAATTTGCTCAAGCTTTAACTCATTTAGAGCATCCTGAGCGGATTTTACCGACTGCTCTTTTAATTGCAGCATCGACTTCCATTGCTTCATTTTTTGTGTGTTTGATTGCTTATAAATTATTAGATAAAGACAGTGTACAGGGAACAATTTCTTTGCATTTGTTTTTGAATGCATTGACAAACATCAGTTATGCCTTTATTGCACTTGGTTTTGGAGCCACTTTAGGCTTTGTAGTTCATCATTTTCAGATCAATGTGCTGTTCAATAGTTGGTATTTGCTTTTAGTTTTTATAGGTTTTATCGGTGTTGAACTTGCTTACACCCATTTTGACCGTACTTGGCTCAGCTGGAAAATACTGGTTGTACCTTTGGCTGCGATATTTGGTTCACTGATTGCTGCTTTCTTCTGTTTTATGCTTTTAACTGGCTATAGCTTAAATGAAGTGATCGCTTTATCTCAGGGTTATGGTTGGTATTCGATGTCAGGAATCTTATTTACTAAATTGCACTCAACCGAATTAGGCGGCATTGCTTTACTTACTGATTTATTTAGAGAAATTTTTGCAATTCTATTGATGTATTGCTTAGGTTGGCGCTTTCCTCGCTCTGCAATTTCAAGCGCTGGCGCAACATCAATGGATGTCACGTTAGCAATGGTCAAACAGTCATGCGGCACACATTATGTACCACATGCCATGATGAGCGGGATCATATTAAGTTTACTTGCACCCTTACTCATTAGTTTCTTTTTAATGCTTTAGTTGAGTGACGCCCAAATACTTTTGAGCATCTCATTTGGATTTTCAGCTTTGGTAATCGGACGACCAATCACCAAATGCGTTGCGCCATCCAGCATCGCTTGCTTTGGTGTCACAATCCGTTTCTGATCATCGGCACTTGAACCTTCTGGGCGAATCCCAGGCGTCACCAAAGAAAATTCTGAACCAATTTGCTCTCGTAACATCTTAGCTTCTTGCGCAGAACATACTACGCCATCCAAACCACTGTCTTTGGTCAATTGAGCTAAACGTTTGACTTGTTCAAATGGCTCGATATCTAAACCAATATCACGTAAATCTTCTCTTCCCATTGAAGTGAGAACCGTAACAGCGATCAATTGAGTATGATAGTTCCCTGCTTTTAAACGCTCAACGCAAGTTTCCATCATTTTACGCCCGCCTGAAGCGTGAACATTGACCATCCATACGCCTAAATTAGCCGCGGCACAAACTGCCTGTGCCGTCGTATTCGGAATATCATGAAATTTAAGATCAAGAAACAACTCAAAGCCACGATCCTGTAAAATTCTGACCGTTTGTGGACCATCATGAGTAAATAGCTCTTTACCCACTTTCACCCGACAAAGTGATGGATCGAGCTGATCAGCAATGCTCAAAGCGTCATATTGGCTCTTTGCGTCCAAAGCAACAATAATACTCACAAATTTATTTCCACAGCTTTAAATTCGGCTAATTATAGATGGATTCACGCATTCAACAAAGCAGGAATATGGCTTTTATGAAAAAAGCCAAATCACAAAATTCATCTGATCTATCTTTGTTCAGAGATCAGGATGGCATGTGTATCATCATCAAGTGCTTCAAGTATATGTTCTTGATCGGCAGCCTAACAAATATAATCCTCGTCATTTAAAATCATGGGTTCAGCATTCAACCCAACTTTTGCGTGTCCTTTCATAATAATATGTTCAATACTTCCGATCGGGTACCGATGACTCAAACGTGATTCACTTGGCTGAGTAGTCAGGATATAAATCACATCTTAATTTTGTAGGACAATTCGCTAGTAAACTACCTGATAATGCGAATCTCATATCTAACTGAGGACCCGTAATCCTGATCACAGTTAGAGTGACTGCCACCTTGAGAGCTATAGGTTTCCCATAAAAAAACCCTTTAAGTCATAAAGGGTTTTTCTATTTCAATATCTCATACTTTTATCTATAAATAAGACAATTTATAAAGGAGTTCGATTCTGAGTCTCAGGTTGAACTTCTACCACTGTCTTTTCATGCTTGGTATTCGCCGCAACTTGGGCAGCAGCAACCTGTGCCATTTGAATCTGCTCTTTACGCAGATGTTCAATATCCTTTCTCAGTCGTTTAATTTCCCAACCTTTTTGAATGACTTTAAAGACTAAAACACCCAGTAAAAGTCCAATGACAATTCCAAGTGCCAAAGTAATCAAAAGTAATAAGCCCAAACGCATTGCTGGTATTTGTGTGAACAACAAATCCACAGATAACTCCGTACTATTTTGGAGTACCAGAGCAAGCGAATAACCAAATAAAACAACGAGTAATGCGATCAAGATAATACGCATAAGCACCTCATTTTTATTAATTCTTAATTGTTATTTTGCCACAACTTCGTTTACCGCATCACGAAGTGCTTTTCCAGGTTTAAAGTGCGGAACGGCCTTCGCTGCGACTTCAACTGATTTTCCCGTTTTAGGATTACGCCCTACACGTGGATCACGATGATGCAATGCAAAACTACCAAAACCACGAATTTCAATGCGATTATCTGTTGATAAAGCCTCGATCATTTGATCGATCATGATCTTTACCGCTTCTTCTACTAAAGGTTCTGCCAAGTGAGGATTCTTTAAAGCAATACGCTCAATTAAGTCAGATTTGTTAAGTGCTTCAGTCGTCATTGATGACCTCTTTATTTCTTACTGATTTTCAATGACTTTAATAATAACCTGTTTAAATACAAAACGGTAGCGCAGTACACTAATACTACGCTACCGTTTACAGTAAATCGTATAAAAAGTACGAATTAGTTACACTAACCGTACTTTTATATAAGTTTTACTTCATTTGTGCCTTGATCAAGTCACCAATGGTCTTAGGACCATTTTCTTGAGAAGTCGTTGCAGTACGAAGATTTGCAACAGCTTCTTTCTCTTCAGCTTCGTCTTTCGCTTTGATAGACAAGTTGATAGAGCGAGACTTGCGGTCAACGTTGATGATTTTCGCTTCAACTTCTTGACCAACTTCTAGGAACTTAGTTGCATCTTCAACGCGATCACGGTTGATTTCTGATGCTTTCAAAGTTGCTTCAACTTCGTCAGCCAACTTAACAGTTGCGCCTTTCGCGTCAACCGCAGTTACAGTACCTTTAACCAATGCACCACGTTCATTCGCTGCCAAGAAGTCATTGAATGGATCGCTGTTCAATTGTTTGATACCAAGGCTGATACGGTTGCCTTCAGCGTCTACAGACAAGATAACCGCTTCAACAGTGTCACCTTTCTTGTAACGACGGATTGCATCTTCACCTTGTTCGTTCCAAGAGATATCAGACAAGTGAACTAGACCGTCGATACCGCCAGGTAAACCGATGAAAATACCGAAATCAGTGATTGATTTGATCGTACCAGAAACTTTTTCACCTTTGTCGTGAGCCTTAGCAAACTCTTCCCATGGGTTAGCACGAGTTTGTTTGATACCAAGAGAGATACGACGACGTTCTTCATCAACTTCAAGCACCATAACATCAACTTCATCACCAATCTGAACAACTTTAGATGGGTGGATGTTTTTGTTGGTGTGATCCATTTCAGAAACGTGAACAAGACCTTCAACGCCTTCAGCGATTTCAGCGAAACAACCGTAGTCAGTTAAGTTCGTAACACGAGCTTTAACGATAGAACCTTTAGGATAACGGTTCATGATCGCTAACCATGGATCTTCACCAAGTTGTTTAAGACCTAGAGAAACACGGTTACGCTCACGATCAAATTTAAGGACTTTAACAGTCACTTCTTGACCTACTTCAACCACTTCAGATGGGTGCTTGATACGTTTCCAAGCCATATCTGTAATGTGAAGAAGACCATCGATACCGCCAAGATCAACGAATGCGCCGTAATCAGTAAGGTTCTTAATTGTACCTGTAACAGTTTGACCTTCTTCAAGCTGAGCAAGAAGTGCTTCACGGTCAGCAGAAGATTCAGCTTCCATAACTGCACGACGAGATACCACAACGTTGTTACGTTTAGCATCAAGTTTGATCACTTTGAACTCTAACTCTTTACCTTCAAGGTGAGTTGTGTCACGGATTGGACGAGTATCTACAAGTGAACCTGGTAGGAACGCACGAACTGGACCGATGTCAACAGTGAAACCGCCTTTAACTTTACCAGAAATAACACCAGTAACGATTTCGCCATCTTCAAAGATTTTTTCAAGTTTAGTCCAAGTTTCAGCACGTTTTGCTTTTTCACGTGATAAAACAGTTTGACCCATACCGTTGTCAAGCGCTTCTACAACGACGTCAACAGTATCACCAACTTGAACTTCAAGTTCACGTTGTTCATTTAAAAATTCAGCACGATCAACAACGCCTTCAGATTTAAGGCCAGTGTCAACAGTTACCCAGTCACTATCGATGCTAACAACAACACCTTGGATGACTGCACCCTTTTCAACGTTGAGGTTTAATTCACTTTCTTCAAAGAGGGCTGCAAAAGATTCGGTCATGATATACCTGATAAAGTCAGCGGTCTTGGATCAGACAAGGCCGGTTTAGTTAAGTCTCTACATAGTCCGTAATAAACTGATCAAGCTATGCTTTAACTGATTTAAAAAATCGGTTAGGCTTTTATACGTTGGTCGACGTAATCGGTCATTAACTGAAAAACTTGATCAATAGTCAAATTTGAGCTATCAATCTGATAAGCGTCTTCAGCTGGGCGCAAGGGTGCAACTGCTCGTTGCATATCACGCTGATCACGCGACTGTATATTAGCCAAAATGTCGTTCATTTTAACATCTAGCCCCATCCCCTGCAACTGCTTTACGCGACGCTCTGCGCGCGACTCAGCAGATGCGGTCAGATAAATTTTGGCTTCGGCTTCTGGGAAAATGGAAGTCGCCATATCACGACCATCTGCAACCAGACCTGGGGCCAGAATAAAAGCGCGTTGTCGATCAAATAAGGCTTTGCGAAGTTCGGGAACTGCCGCAACCTGAGATGCAAACTCCCCCACGCGTTCTGTACGAATCGTTTGGGTCACATCCTCACCATCTAAAATAATGGCAGTTCCTTCATCTTTTGTTTCAAATTTAATATTAAGATGGGTCGCAACTTCTACACATTCATCTAAACGTATATCTAACGCATCGAGTAAGTTTTTTTGATGTAATGACAGCCCCAGCAATCGATATAAAGCACCTGAGTCAAGTAAATGAAAACCATAATGTTGAGCAAGTTTTGCAGCAAGTGTGCCTTTACCAGAACCACTTGGTCCATCGATTGTAATAATATGAACTGTCATTAAAATCCCACTAAGCGATCGATTTTGCTAATTTTGAAAAGCCTAGTGTAATCGCTGCTTTAAGTTGTGCAAGAATTAATTTGCTGACAAATGGAATTTTTGCGGTTAATTCAATGGTATAGGTCACTAAAGTTTTGTTGGGCGAAATTTCCTGAAAATCGATTCGACCAATATGATGTTTGATCAATGGATTATCGATTAATTTGTATTCGATACGCTTATTTTCTTCCAACAAAGTGATTTGTTCTTTTAACGGCTTAAATGGCCCAAACCCCATACGACGTACTGACCCTAAACCATCTGGGCGATCAGGATCTGCGGAGTCCTTAACTCTCAACACTTGGATTGGCGCAAAAGCTTGGTTATAGGTTGCATGTTTTGAGAGTAGATCAAATACTTGATCTATCGGCGCATTAAATTCTTTTTTTATGGTGATGGCATTCATCACATCCCTCCAGATAGCAATGACAATTTATATTGTCAAAATACACTATCGAAACATGCAAAAGGAATCAAGAGATGCTGCGTGAATGTTTTTTGTCAGTTCAGCGAATATGAGGTTATTCTGCATCACTTTTTAAAGCGTTAAAATTAAGCAGACGCTCGGAACGCTTTTGCTCTCTTCGCTGCTTAAAAAAAAGGCTCAATTGCTCTGAGCATTGTTGTTGCATACAACCATGCTCAACGATAAATTTATGATTATAATAACCTGAGCCGAGTAATTGGCGCGCACTGACCAACGATCCTGCCTTTGGCTCTGTGGTTGCAAATACTACGCGATGAATACGAGAATGTATTAATGCACCCACACACATCGTGCAAGGCTCTAAAGTCACATACAAGGTTGCATCAACGGGTAAGCGATAATTTTGAATCGATTCACAAGCCATGCGAATCGCACGAATCTCAGCATGTGCTGTAGGATCATTTAAACAAATCGGTGAATTATAACCTGTACCAATTACCTTATTTTGGCTCACAATCACCGCACCAACAGGTATTTCTCCTTTTGATGCAGCCAATGCAGCCTGCTCAAAAGCAAGCTGCATCCAATACTCATCAGAATAAATTGGCTCAGACATAAGCTAGTTGATAACACCATAATGTTTGAGCAATTGATTCCAGCTTTCAATATTGGTGACAGGTGGATGATCACCCAAAATACCTTTTAAGCTAAAATCTTGAGTATCTTTCCATGCAGGCGATAAATCTTTATCAACCAGACGTGCACGAACACCCTCTACAAAATCAGGATGGCGGATTTTCCAGTCAGAAATTTGCGCTTCAAGCTTAAACACTTCATCCCAAGCATGTACCTGCTTGCCCCATTGCCACAGAAGCCATGTAATTGCTGCCGTACTTGGTGAACCCTTTTGTAAATTTTCACTGGCTTGACGTAACCAGTCACTACGCGCATCATTTAGTCCAATAATCGCCTGATAATCCTGCTCAAAACTGACGCCACGACAAACGCTATGAATGACATCCAGAGAGTTTTGTAATGGCCCTGCTGCCACAGGTCGATGCAAACTATTTAACGTATCATCAATTGCTCTAAAGTCGCCTGCTGGATAATGACTCCAGTCGATATCGATGACTTTTTTCAGTACATTATCACGTTGAGCATCGCAAATATGGGTTGCCCAACCAATGCTGTACGCACCAGCTGCCGTCATGATCGAACCTGTCAGTCCTGTAAATAAACCTATAGGACCACGATCTGCAAGGAAACGACTTGCACCGACATCAGGATACAAACCAATATTAATTTCTGGCATTGCTAAACGTGAATATGGCGTCACCAAACGAAATGGCGCAGCCATAAATAAGCCCAAACCACCGCCCATGACATAACCTTCACCCCACACAATCACAGGTTTGGCATAGTTATGAAGTAAAAGGTCTAGCGCGTATTCCTGCTCAAAAAACTGATTGGCAGTTTCAACTTCATTATTAATCACCAATTGGCGAAGCTTACGGACGTCTCCCCCCGCACAAAATGCTTTTGGCGTTGTAGAATCTAACCAAATGGCTTTCACCTGATCATCCTTGTGGAAATCCTCAAAGACACGCAATAGTGCAGTCGCAATCGACTCATCTAAAGCATGCAAAGACTTCGGGCGATTCAGGCGAACAATGCGCCAGCCGTTTTTTGCCTCTTCGACAATAAGATCTGGGTGATATCGGGTTACATCGGGAGAATTTGTCATGCGTCCAACTGCCAATCTATAGGCTCAATGCCATTTTGTTTCAAATAATTATTCGTCTTGGAAAAGACTTTACAACCAAAAAAACCGCCACGATTTGCTGCCAGTGGCGATGGGTGTGCTGCGGTCAGCACCAGATGTTTGTTTCGATCGATACGTTGTCCTTTACGTTGTGCATAAGCACCCCATAAAATAAAAACCACATGTTCACGCTGTTCATTGAGTACATCGATAACATGATCTGTAAACTCTTCCCAACCACGTTTCTGATGTGAGGTCGGTTGTCCTGCTTCAACAGTCAGTACGCTATTGAGAAGCAAAACGCCTTGATTGGCCCATTTGGTCAAATCCCCATGATTTGACATAGGCACACCCAAATCAGTGTGTAATTCATGAAAAATATTGCGTAAAGAGGGTGGTAAGGTGATGCCACGTTGTACAGAAAAACTTAATCCATTGGCCTGATTCGGTCCATGATAAGGATCTTGTCCCAAAATAACGACTTTCACCTGATCTAAAGGCGTGGTATTCAGGGCATTAAAAATTTGTTTACTCGGCGGATAAACCAGTTTTTGCGCCTGCTTTTCCTGAACCAAGAAATCACGCAAGTTATCCATCAGCGGACTTAGCAAAAAGTCTGCCAGTGAATATTTCCAACTTTGTTCTAACTGAACCTTACCCAGTTTATCCTGCTGTTGCTCAGTTAATTGCATTATTCCATCCTGAAATCAATCGATTACCTTTTATATTCTTTATTGACCTAGATGGTCACTTGTAACTCAACTTTTGGGTTTTGAAATTTAGCGCCTTGTTTTAATTGTTCATACATCTCTGGATCAGACCACTCTAATCTGACTTGCTCTGAAAATTCAATACTTTCCAGACCCAGTTCACCCATTTGTGTATTTTGAATATCTTCCAAAAAGCTTTGTGCATAGCCTGTATCAGTTTCATGCACGATCACAGAATAAACCTCAACATCTCCTTCACCATTTTGGGTTTCCGTTGATTTTAAAACTTGCTGCGCCAAATAAAAGAAGATACGGGAAAACTGTTCTGCCGAAGGTGAAACAGGTAACGCCACCCAACGTGCACTAAATGTTTTACAAGCTTGAATATATTCAGCACTATCATTTTGCCAAAAACAAATCGCATGATCAAAACTATCAAATAGTTCTTTGATGACCCCTTTGAGCAAACCAAAGTCGTATACCATTTGCCCATGATCAAGCTTGGAAGCTTTAAGTATCAACTCAACTTTATAGCTATGACCGTGAATCGAACGTTTACAACGATCCGATGTACAATTTCGCACAATATGAGCATTTTCAAACTTAAATAACTTTCGGATTAACATGCGCCAAATTAAAAATAATGATCAACGGATTCTAATTATAAAGGAAAAAGTCGGAGCTTTACATTAATTTTAACGTTAATAGCAATAGTCAAAAAGTATCAGAACATTTATTTTTAGGTCAATTTTTCAACACTGATGAGCGATCGTACTTTTTAATACTTTTAAAAAGGCGCCAAGCTTCTTGAATAGACAAAAACCTGTTTGTCCTTACGCATCAGGCTACTCCTAAACTGACGTTTACGTTCACTCAACATGACCTCTATATGTGCCTGAAAATAATTGGATTTAACATCGAGTAAAGACATCACCCGTTGTTTATTGTCTGGATCGATATTTTTAAATGCATCTAATGACCAGAGATCATTGACACTATTAAAATATTCCATTTTTGCAAATTTTGCCTTGAGTTGCTCTTCAATCGCGTGTTGATCCAGTTTTTCATCAATACTTGCCAGAACTAGAGCAGATGCCGTATTAATATTGATTTTTGTGGATTGTGTAGTGGGTAAAGCACTAATATAAGGTTTGATCAAATCAAAATTTTTACCCTCAAAACCGCGTACTCTTTTTAATTCTTCAATACTATGAAACTGGGTATTGGGTGCAAGATAAGGTGGCTGTAAGCCTTGATAATACGAACTTTCCGCCCCCATTGCGCCAGTAGGTTGATCATCTGGATCTTGCCAATCAATGACAGCCTGACTTAGTTCTGCTGGTAACCCAACTCTGACTAATAACTTTTCAAACCATTTTTGAACATTTTCATCAGGTGTTCCATCCGCCTTCACCAAATTATTAAGATTGAATTTTCCAGATTCATCCTGCAACTCTCCAGAAATATAACCATCTTCCACAGGAAAAGCAGACATCGGCTTAGCCCATGTCTCCCCTAAATGATCAACTTGCGCACTATCTTGAGCATCTTGCACCAAAAGCTCTGAAAAGAAGGCTTCCGCACTTTTGGCATAAAGCAAGGATTGATCTTGTCGAATCAGATAGGCTGTGTTTTCAGCAGTATTGCTTTGTTTTTTTGCAATTGTTGCGGCCAAAATTGTTGCTAACGCCACCATCACCAGAATTGTAATCAATGCAATACCTTGCTGATTCTTTATGCGGCTTCTCATCATGATGATTAATTCTGTCCAGTCTGATTAGTGGAATTGTGATTGGTATTATTCGTTGAATTATTATTGTTGCTTGGTGCATCATTTTGTTGCTGCTTTAAAACAATAGGTTTAGTATCCAGCAAACTGTAAATCCATTCATATTCAGTTCCCGCAATGGTGATATTAATTTTTAAACCTGCGGGCAAAAGTTTTAAATTTTGAGTCTGGGTAAAATCTAAACTTACATCAGGCCATTGATTCAAGGCTTGAGGATTCAATACATTAATTTGAAACTGTTCCACATTTTTCAATAGGATACTGGATTGAGGCTGTACACTATTGGGTAGATTCAAATCTGAATATTTTAAGCGATAGACTACTTTCTGCGAAGCATCATAGCGATACTCAATCCGCTCATAAGGCGACACCCCCTGCCCTAATGGATCAGTCACACCAGCTTTGCTAAACTGAAGTACGTTATTATTCAGTGATAATGCTGGACGGATTTGCCCATTCATATTTGCCGTAAGTGGAATGATCTGTAGAGTATCTCGCAAAATTTGCTGATATGCGTCTTGTAAAATAAAAAGTTGCTCTTCGTGCTGAGCATTTCGATCTTTAGTCTTGATGAGATAATCAAAAACTTTCCAACCTAATGCAGATAATACTGCAAATATCGCAATCGCGACTAAAAGCTCAACCAACGTAAATCCTGAGCAGCGATTAGCAAAACATCGTTTTGCCGCTGCGCAAGGTGAGGAGCTATGCTTCGAGTCGCGAGGTTTTAATCGAGCAACGCTCGATCCTGCCGCAAGACGAAAAGCTATGCTTTTAGTGCGAAGATGAGCGCAAGGTGAGAAGCTATGCTTCGAGTGGCGAAGTTTAAATCGAGCAACGCTCGATCTGAGAAGCAACGCTTCGCAAGAAGACTGAGAAGCTGTGCTTTGAGTACGATGATGCGCGCAAAACACAAAGTCATAGGTGAATTGGCAAGGTTGAAATTGCGTAATTATTTTACGTCTCGAAAAAAGGGGTTCATTACAGGCTTGATTATCTTTTTTATTTTTCATTGCGTTTTGACTTGTTGAGGATAATTAAAAAACACAACATTGGTAATGCCAGATTCGACCTTACCTTGTTCAGTATTAAATAAACTGACTTGTATCTCAACGCGCTGCACATTAGGGCTGATCGTAGATTCAGAACGTTTATCAATTTGCCATGTTTCACCCTGAGACGTGATTTGCTTAGACTCAGTTCCAGTCAACCATTGTTTATTAATTTCCATTTGAGCCGCTTCATTCATGGCAACAAACTGACCTTTAGTTCTTAAAATGGCATTTGCAGTGGACTGAGTATATTGCATACCCACCTTTGTCACGGCAACGGCTGCAATTGCAAAAATAGCCAAAGCCACCATGACTTCAAGTAATGTAAATCCTGAGTAAGGATTAACAAAGCGAAGCTTTGTCCGAGCGCAAGATGAGAAGCTATGCTTCGAATGGCGAGGACTAACAAAACATAGTTTTGCCGCTCTGCAAGACGAAAAGCTCTGCTTCGAGTGACAAGATTTAAATCGAGTAACGCTTGATCTAAAAGGCAGCGCTTCGCAAGAATAATAAGAAGCTATGCGTCGAATGCGAGGATGAGCACAAGACCAGAATCCAGAATCGGGTTTATTGGTTTTCATTAATATTACCCAGATGATCAACCTCAATTGGATCACCAACAGGGTTTTGTTCAAAATAAAACTGGATTCGTACTGGTTTTACTTCGCCATTACCAAACCAAATTAATTTGGGAGCTTGTTGATTAATTAAATCCTGTTGATTTGCATTCTGATAGTTTTGATCAACAGATTCAATATTAAACGCGACTCTTTCAGGCAATACTCTGACAGGAAATTCCGAATAAGGTTGCCATTTTTTATCTTCCTGAATAACTGTTTGAGTACGAAGGTCATGATATTCAGCCAGCTCATAGCTAAATGGGGCGACATCAGTCGCATTATGAGTTAATAGAGCAAAAATACGGGATTGATCAACCGATTCTTTATTGATTTTTTTTAAATCGAGAATAAAAAATTCACGTGCTTGCATTGCTTTACGCTGATCAACCCCACTGATATTTAATAAAATCAGCGAAGCCAAAATCGCGATAATAACAATGACCACCATCAACTCGATCAACGTAA
This sequence comes from Acinetobacter sp. FDAARGOS_515, assembly GCF_003938865.1. Classification (NCBI taxonomy): domain Bacteria; kingdom Pseudomonadati; phylum Pseudomonadota; class Gammaproteobacteria; order Moraxellales; family Moraxellaceae; genus Acinetobacter; species Acinetobacter sp. FDAARGOS_515. Next base: position 3,216,818 of record NZ_RKIX01000003.1, read on the forward strand.
ATCCTGAGCGAGGATTAACAAAGCGAAGCTTTGTCCGAGCGCAAGACGAAAAGCTATGCTTGGAGTGGCAAGGTTTAAATCGAGCAACGCTCGATCTGAGAAGCAACGTTTCGCAAGAAGGCTGAGAAGCTATGCTTCGAGTATGAGGATGAGCACAAGACGAAAAGCCTTGCTTCGCGTGTTCGTCCTGATTAGGCATATTGTTCTTGAATAAACTTAGGCATAGCTAAAGCCTGATCAATATAAGCAATGCGCAAAGTATCTCTTGAACCCAAATAACGCTGATAAAAACTTGAATTTAAGATCGCCGCAGCACCATGCGTAAGTGACCAAATCCCAGCCAAATAATCACGGGTCGTCATTGAACTTTGGATTGACTCCAGATAAGTATCTGTCATACCAATAATAATGCGTAAACGTTTTTTACGAATCTGATAAAGCTCTTGAAAAAGTTGCTGTATCCCTTGTCCAGTTGTCGACAAACGCTCTTCAATCTGATGAAACATCACGGTACGTTCAGGATGATGCAAATGATGCAACATAAAAAAAGCTAAATGCTCCTGAAAAGTCTTTTGCGTATCCTGCACCATTTCGTGCAACATCTTTTCATTACGAATGATCAATAAAATATACAGTTCATCTTTACTTTGAAAGTGCTTATAAAGCGTGCCTTTAGCAAGATCAAGCTCCGCTGCCAAAGCATCAAGTGTCATACCTGCTTCGCCATTTTCCAATAGGAGTTGTTCTGCAACCTGAAATATCAATATTTCTCTTGCTCGAAACTGAGCCTGACGATCCATCTTCACGCAATAACTCTCTTACTTTAGCTTTCGTTTAATTCAACTATTTCATATTCAGAAGATTTTCAAAGTTTTGGCGAGTAATAGCTGCCATTTCTTCTAGAGGTTTATCATATACATCACTTAAAGCTTTGGCTACAAATGGCACATATTTTGGTTCATTTGATTTACCACGATAAGGCATAGGTGCCAAATAGGGGCTATCTGTTTCGATTAACACTCGATCAAGTGGGACTTGTTTAGCGACATCTCGTAAATCTTGCGCATTTTTAAAGGAAATAATGCCCGAAAAGGAAATATAGTAACCACAATCTAGCGCCGCTTTTGCCGTTTCCCAATCTTCAGTGAAGCAATGTAAAATACCATGTGTCGAATGTTCAGCACGGATAATATCAATGGTATCTTGCTTGGCAGAACGAGTATGTACCACCACTGGTTTTTTCACAATTTTAGATGCCGCAATATGTCGGGCAAAACATTGCTTTTGTTGTTCTACAAATTCAGTACTGTGATAATAATCAAGCCCCGTTTCGCCTAATGCCCAAACTTTATCAGATTGTGCCAATTCAACCAGAAATTCAGTGGTCGCTCGCGCCATCGTGGCTGCATCTTCACAGGGATGCACACCAACACTATAACCCACATCATCATGGCGTTCGGCGATTTGAGCAAGTTGAAGATGATCGTCCAGATCCACTGAAATACTCATAAACTTGGATACACCTGCTTGACGCGCCTGTGCCAAGGCCTGATCCAAATCTCCATCATAAGCTGTCAAATCCAGCATGGTCAGATGACAATGAGTATCTACAAACACATTTTTTTCCTATTTTTTACATGGTGAAATTAGGACGATCAGATACACTACCCGCCAAAAGCTTTTCTGCTTCATTTTTGTAGTAGATTCCCTTTTCGCCACTGAGTTGAATCGCAAAACCATGCGGTTTAACCCCAGTTTGTTTACGTGAAATCCAGATCACTTTTCCAGTGAGTGGAATCTTTTGCGACTGCTCAGGCAAGGTAGCCAGTACAAATATCTCGTCACCCAGCTTGACAGCTTGCTTGGAAGGAATAAATAAACCACCACCTTGCACAAAACTCATATAACTGGCTTGCAAGGTTACACGATCAGGAATATTTAACTGAATAATTCCGCCCATCATACGTGGTTCCATTCTACTTCCCCTTTATTTAACATTCATTAATTTTATAAAAAGTTGATCCAAAACCAGATTGGTTTGTACATTTTGTTCAACCAATTGCTTGGCATGTTGTATTTCTGCATAGATTTCAAACAATTGCTCAAGCGTATAGGCTGGCACGATTTGATCAAAAGACAGATCAATGTTTTTGATTGATTGATTGAGCTTGACACAAATTACATCACCCAACAAGTACTCCAACATCGCAATAAAATCATTAAAGCTCAGCTCTTTTGACCATTTGGTTGCGAGCATTATGGGTTTATTTTTCTGTATGACCAAATTTGTCCAATCAGCCATAAAGTCAGTACGCTTATTTAACCAATCACTTTCTGCTAACTGTAACGCACTTAAGGGCATAGCGCCCGTAAGATTCAAAAGTAAGTTGATTTGTTCTACCGAAAGTTCAGGCTGTTCATTTTGAATATATTGCAATGCTTGCTCAGGTGAAATTCGATCTAGTGCAAAATGCTGCAAACGACTGCGGATAGTCGCAGGTAATTTTAGATAATGATCTGCCAATAAAATTAAAATGATACGTTCACCCGGCTCTTCGAGTGTTTTTAAGAGCGCATTGGACGAAGCAATATTCAAAGCTTCCGCGGGTTCAATCACAATCACACGCCAGCCATCTACGGTTTGTTGCACAAAAGGCAATAGCTCACGTATTTTCTCAATTTTGATCTTGGCATTTTGTTTTTTATTGTCTTCATCGGTACTGATATGTACATAATTGGGATGTGTATCGGACTTTAACCACTGACAACTTACGCATTCACCACATGCTGCTTGAGCCTGTTTATTAGAACAGAGAATCCAAGCTAAAAAATGCTGGGCAAATTCATGTTTCCCACAACCATTTTTGCCATAAAACAAGAGACCATGACCCACTTCTGGGAATCGGCTGGTGAGCGTCTCCCATACATTTTGTTGCCACGGATAAACAGTTTGCATCAAATCATCCAAAATTATTGAAAGCTTGAAACGGGCATCGCGTTTAAACGCTCTAAATCCACCAAAGTGTCCACACCCGGTGGCAGATTGGCTTCTGCAATCGCAATCGCGATTCGATGACCATTTTCTAGCACACGCAACTGCTCAAGACTTTCAAGTTTTTCTAATGTACCCTGTTCCCAAGTCACATATTCCTGTAACAAACTGACCCGATAAGCATACAACCCCAAATGACGATAAGCATGTGCATGTAGTTGTTGGGTGTGCTGTTGTGCCGCATCACGGTCATAAGGAATCGTTGCACGACTAAAATATAGCGCTTCATTGCCTTTAGACATGACGACTTTCACAATACTGTTACGCTGAAATTCCTCCAACTGGTGAATCGGCTCACATAAGGTCGACATGGAACAATTTGGTTTTTCAACCAATAACTGACTCACCTGTTGTACTAATTTGGCAGGCAGTAAAGGTTCGTCACCTTGCACATTAACAATAATGTCATCACTTGCCCAGCCTTTGATTCGTGCAACTTCACTTAAACGATCTGTACCAGAAGGATGTTCCGTACTGGTCATCACGACATCAATATTTTCTGTACGACAAATATGAGCAATACGTTCATCATCTGTGGCCACGCAGTAATCATCAAAACCTTGAACTTTTTTTGCCTGATCAACAACACGTAAAATCATGGCACGACCATGAATCTCTAAAAGGGGTTTCCCAGGTAAACGTGAGCTAGCAAAACGAGCAGGAATGACGATGTGTTTCATTTAAATTTCCTGAGGCAGAGAAATACCCAACTGATGTAATTGAGCGTCAAGTAATTGGTAACAATCTTGAGAAAGGATTGCCTCTACAGGCACGACCCAAATTTCAGTAGCGAAATCTGGATACTGTTGAAGCAAAGCTAAAATCTTTACTGCATCTTTTTCAGTGGTAATGATGGGGTTGTGATCATCAAACTGTAAATCTTCAATTTCATAATCATAATGATCGGGAAATTCGTGACATTGAAATTCCTGAATGCCAATCGATTCAAGCGTTTTATAAAAACGCTGCGGAAAACCAATACCGACTACTGCATAAAACTGGTCTTGCGGATTAAATAAACTTGCAGCATTTTCAGATGGATTTAACAAATACGGCTGACCTGCTTGAAGATGCATATTTAAGCTCGACTGCGGTTGTACTCCATGTTCAATAACAGTCCCCGTTTCTAAACGTGATTTGGGTTCACGTAAATAACCTTCAGGCAACAGTTTTTCATTGCCCAAGCCGCGATTAAGATCCAGTACAATCCATTCAATTTGTCGATCTAAGGCCCAATGTTGTAAGCCATCATCACTGATAATGAGATCAATCTCATATTGACTTAACAGTAATTCAATTGCTGCTTTACGATCTGCTCCTACAGCCATCGGCACATGTGTAGATTGAACAATTAAACACGGCTCATCGCCCACTTCGTCAGGTTTGGAACTCATATCCACTAAAGCAGGAAAAGGACCTTGACCACCATAACCACGGCTGATCACACCGACTTTAAGCTGTCGCTGCATCAGATATTTGATCAGTTGGATTAATAGAGGCGTTTTACCGCTCCCACCTACCGTAATATTGCCAATCACCATCACAGGTACGGGTGCGGTATATACTGCTTTTACGCCAGTTTGATAAAGCTTGTGATTAAAACTTGAACCTACCCAATATAAACATGACAGTGGACGTAACAAAATTAGCCATTTTGCTTGTTTATTCCACGCATCCTGAATTATTTGGGCAAAAGACATGCAGACTAATCCTCGAAATTACGCTGGTGTAATTGATAGTAAGCGCCTTGTTTAGCCAGTAATTCCGAATGTGTACCTTGCTCCACAATACGACCTTTATCCATCACCACAATTCGATCTGCATTTTCAATCGTTGACAAACGATGTGCAATCACAATGGTGGTACGATCTTGCTGCATCGCCTGATCAAAAGCTTTTTGGATAAAATGCTCAGATTCATTATCCAGTGCACTTGTCGCTTCATCCAAGATCAAAATCGGAGCATCTTTTAGGATCGCTCGGGCAATCGCGATACGCTGACGCTGACCACCCGATAGATTCAATCCCTGAGCGCCAAGAACAGTGTCATAACCTTGTGGTAAGTTCATAATAAAATCATGTGCATAAGCAGCTTTTGCCGCAGCGATAATATCCTCTTCTTTTGCACCTTCAAGCTGTCCATACGCAATATTTTCGCGCACTGTACGATTAAATAACACTACTTGCTGATTCACCATCGCAACCTGACGGCGTAAAGTTGGTAAATCGATATCTTCAATACGAAGATCGTCCAGATAAATTTGACCGCTAGTCGTTTCCTGAAAACGCACCAACAAATTCACCAAAGAAGTTTTACCTGCGCCAGAACGCCCGACCAAAGCAATCGTTTCACCTGATTTGATATTGAGCGTAAAATCCTGAATGGCATGAACATCTGATTTATACACCAGACCCACATGATCAAAACGAATATTACCTTTCAATTCAGGCTTCAAAGTTCCTGTATTTTTTTCTTCAGGTAGATCCAATAATTCAAAAACAGAATAAGCTGCTGCAATACCGCGTTGTATCTTTTCATTAACATCGGTCAGATTTTTTATAGGCTTTGCGAGCAAGCCGGCAGCCGTAATATAGGCCACAAACTCACCCGCAGTCGTATTACCCAAAATTTGTGGACGCAATGCCAACCAGACGATCAAACTCATGGCAAATGCCATTACCAATTGTACCAGTGGCGAGTTCATGTTTTGAACTACCACCATTTTCAAACCACGTTTGAGGTTTTCCTGAGAAGATTTATAAAAGCGCTGTTGTTCTGAGGCCTCGCCATTAAAGGTTTTGACCACTGAATTACCATTGATACTTTCCTGTACCACGTGATTCACATCACCCATGGTATTTTGTACTTGAATCGAAAGTTTACGCATTCTTTTAGATGCTTTACGAACAAGCAAACCAATCAAAGGCATAAAAATTAGAATACACAGAGTCAAACGCCAGTTCGAGTAAAAAAGATAACCCAATAAGCCAATGGTAATAAAACCCTCTTTAACAATGGTCGTCAGCGATTCAGAAGATGCAGCCGTGAGTTGCTCTACGTTATACATGATCTTGGCAGTAATATGCCCTGACGAATTATCCAGATAATATTGTGAAGGCAAACACAACAGTTTTGCATAGACATCCTGACGGATACTAAAGATCAAACTGCGTGAGATGACAGCGGTAAAATAACTGCCCATGAACAAGCCCAGACCACGAAAGAAAACCAACAACACTATAAGTGCTGGAAACCAATCAAGATTTTGTCGACTACCTTCCTGAATTGCATCAATGATATATTTTAATAACTTGGCAACTGACACCTCAGTTGCAGCATTGATCGCAAAACCAACCAATACCAATAATGCAATGCCCCAAAAGGGTTTTAGATAGGATAGTAGACGAAGATAAATCTTAAAATCTTGCTTCACTCAGTAAAACCTCTGGAAGGAACTTTTGTACTAATGTTAATGTTAACAAAACCAAGCTGTCCTGCCACATCCATCACGCGAATCACATCCTGATGCGTCGCTTTGGCATCAGCAGCGATGACAAACATTAAATCACGACGATCATGTGCCGCCTGTTTAATTGCACTACTTAAATCAGAACTACTCTGACTAGAAATAGCTTGACCATTGACCATGTAATGCCCCGAAGAGTCTACCATGACCTCGATTTTTTGATCGTATTGTTTTGGTGGAACCCCTTGTGCATCGGGTAAAGTCAGATTAATTCGACTATTTTGTGCAAAGGTCGTAGAAAGCAACAAAAACACCAAAATAAACAGCAGACAATCAATCATCGGTGTCAGATTGATATGAATATCTTCAACTTGCGGGCGCTTAAATTTCATAATATCCCACCCTAGCCTACACGACGTTGCTCAAATGCATTTGACTGTGAAGGTTTGAAAAAAAGTGCGGCATGAAAAAGAGTCGCTTGTTGTTCAAGCTCCGCGATGTATTCATGTACAAGACGCTGAAAATAACGATACGCCATTAACGCTGGAATTGCGATCAACATCCCCACAGCGGTAGTGATCAACGCTTTAGAAATACCAGGAATCATTAAAGTTGGACTACTACTCGATCCAATATCAATCACTAGAAAGGATTCGATGATTCCAACGACTGTACCCAAAAGACCAAGTAAAGGCGCAACAGCACTCATCGTTCCCAAAAAGTTAATATTACGTTCCAGATACCCAATTTCCTGAGAAGCGGTAACTTCCATTTGTGCTTTAGCAAATTGCTCGCCCATACTCTGGTTTTCAATACCAGCTTTTAAAATTCGTCCCAAAGGACTGGTTTGCAAGGCTTGGTTTTGCTGCAATTGCACAATGACCTGATCAACCGAATGAGAACTTGAAGACATGAGGGCGCTTGGCAAAACTGCTGATCGTTTCAGGCGAATAAAACGTTCGATACTAATCGCTACAGTAAAAATAGAACATAGAATGAGGGGCAGCATCAACCAGCCCCCTGCCTTAACTAATTCCCACATGCTGTACTTCCCCAATGACTACAAAAAATTTAAAAGGTCAGCATAGACTAATCGGTTAAGCAAATATTTAAAATACCATCTAACTCATCAAGTGAATGATAGTGAATGACCAGTTTGCCTTTTCCTTGTTTATTGTGATCGATTTTTACATTTGCACCAAAACGTTCAGATAATTTTTGGGTCAATTGCTCAATATCTGGCGAAATCACAGCCTGAGGCTTGTCTTGTTTTGGCTCATTCCATTCACGAACCAGTTGCTCTGTTTGACGTACTGAAAGACTTTTTTCGATGACAATTTTAGCGACTGCCATTTGATCTTTGGCTTTTAACGCCAAAATCGCCCGAGCATGTCCCATATCCAATTGACCTTCCTGCATCAGATTTTTGATGGCATCATCCAGACTGAGTAAACGCAGTAAATTACTGACCGTGGTACGGGCTTTGCCCACGGTTTCTGCAATTTCTTGATGACTTAAACCAAACTCGTCGTGAAAACGTTGTAAAGCCAATGCTTGATCAATTGGATTGAGATCCTGACGCTGAATGTTTTCAATCAGTGCCAATGCAATCGCTACCTGATCATTCAAGTCACGGACAATCGCAGGAATTTCTTTTAAACCTGCCAATTGTGCTGCGCGCCAACGACGTTCACCCGCAATGATTTCATACGGATATTGTTCATCCTCAATCGGACGAATCACAATCGGCTGCATCACACCATGTTTTTCAATCGATGATGCAAGCTCTTTTAAGTCTTGTTCCTGTATAAAGCGACGTGGTTGGTATTCCCCACGTTTCAGTAGATTGACATCAATCTGTTTGAGCTGACCATGATCAATCGCCTGTGCTTCTATTTGTAACTTTTCTTTTTGAATAGAGCCGAGAAGTGCATCCAGACCACGCCCTTTTGCCAATCCGCGTTTTTTTGTGGTCATGCGTGACTCCCTTTTTTCACTTTACTTTTTTTCAACATTTCAGCAGCCAAATTTAAATAAGCCACTGCACCTTTGGAGCTTTTCTCGAAATAAATAATCGGCAAACCGTGTGCAGGTGCTTCAGCAAGACGAACATTACGCGGAATGACCGTATCATAGAGTTTTTTGCCAAAAAATTGTTCTAATTCAGCAGAAACATCACGAGTCAAAGCATTACGTGCATCGTACATGGTGCGTAGTACACCAATAATTTGTAGCTCAGGATTCAAAGCCTGTTGAATACGATCAATGGTCTGGGTTAAATCGGCTAAACCTTCGAGCGCATAATATTCACATTGCATCGGAATCATAACCCCATCTACAGCAGCAAGTGCGTTAACGGTAATTAGACTCAGACTAGGCGCACAGTCGATGATGATATAATCAAAAGCATCACGAACACTATCTAGCGCTTTTTTTAGAATAAATTCACGCCCTTCCTGATCCGCAATCGCAAGCTCTACACCCGAAAGCTCACGGTTTGAACCCAGCACTTTATAACCTACTTCAGATTTTGTGATTGCAGTTTCGACAGGAACTTCACCGAGCAATACATCGGTGATGGAATACAGCAAATCATTTTTCTGCACACCAGACCCCATAGTGGCATTGCCCTGTGAGTCCATATCCACTAAAAGTACGCGTTTTTTTAATACAGCCAATGAGGCAGCCAGATTCACAGCGGTCGTGGTTTTACCTACGCCGCCTTTTTGATTGGCTATTGCAATAATCTGAGCCATAGTTACCCCAATTTAAGATTGTTTTTGTTCAAGTAAAAGCAAATGACGTTGTTCATCTAAACGCGGCACTTGCAACTCAATCACCTGACACGAAAATTCATGTTGCATTTGCTGCATTTCTTCTAAAGGAACCAAACCTTTCATCGCAGCGATGATACTACTTTGATGCATGTACGGCCGTGCGGCATTGACAAAATCAGTCAGTGAAGCAAATGCACGACTGGTAATTACATCGAATTGCCCCAATTCACCAATCGAATCTTCATTTTCCACACGTGTTTGGACAGCAATCACATTGTTTAATTTTAAATCTGCAATAAACTGTTTTAAAAATCGAATCTTTTTACCATTTGAATCTAGCAATACACAGCAACGTTCTGGCTGACATAATGCAATGATCATACCTGGCATACCGCCACCTGTACCGACATCGAGTAAACGACCTTCAGGTAAATCTTTTAAGATACTTAGACTATCCAATAAATGCTTCACCAACATTTCTTTTGGATCCCGTATCGCCGTGAGATTATAGGCTTTATTCCAGAGCACCAATGCATCTTGATATTTCAACAACAGATTTAAAGCATCATCGCTCAGGTCTAAACCTAAAGCCTGACTGCCCTGTTTTAATTCGTGGAAAAAAGGATGCATATCCGTGGAACATCTCTAAAAAGTTAGTTGCAGTATACCTATTTCTCTACTCAAAAGTAGTGGTCAACGATTAGCGTTTACACAGTTAAATGTATAAACCTGCTTTAATGTGTTGATCTAGCTCATTTAATCGCTCAGGCGTACCCACATCAACCCAAACACCTTGCATTTTTTCAGCACTCACTTGGCCGTTAAGCATGGCTTGTTTCAATAAAGGTGCTAAAGGTCGTTTACCGTGTTCTAAATTTTCAAATAGTTTGGGCGATAAAACAGCCACGCCACTATAAGTTAGAGCCTCACCTATTTGCGCTTGCTCAAAAGTATAAGCTTTGCCATTGGATAGCACAAAATCACCCTGCGGATGTTGCACAGGATTAGGCACAAATACTAAATGCGCTAAATCGTCGATTAATTTGACCTTTAAAAGCGATGCAAAATCCATCGTTGTCCAAACATCACCATTGACCAAAATAAAAGGATCATCACCCAACAATGGCAAGGCATTGATAATGCCACCCGCTGTTTCCAAACCTTCACTCTCATGTGACCATAAGATTTTGACACCTAAAAGCGAGCCATCACCTAAAGCATCTACCAGTTTATCAGCCAGCCATGCCGTATTAATAACGATCTCGGTGACACCAATCTTTTTCAATTTTTCGATATGCCAAACAATCAAAGGTTTTTCAGCGACTTGCAATAAAGGCTTCGGTGTATGCAAAGTCAATGGACGCATACGATTACCCAAGCCCGCAGCAAGAATCATAGCTTTCATTAGGCGGCTACCTCATAACGACCATATTTTTCAATAAACTTAGGCATGACTGTCTGCTGCATAAATTGCATAAAAGCATCCAGTTCTGGATAAGCTTTGCTTTCTTCGAGTAAATACCACATCACACGAGGCAAATCTTTGAGATAACCCGATTTTCCATCTCGCTCAAATAAACGGACGAAAATTCCCAGAATTTTGATATGACGCTGTATCGCCATAAAGTCCGCTTCTTTTTTAAATTGTTCAAAACTGCGATTGATCTTGGCTTCATCGGGTAATAAATCATAAAAAAGCTGGAACCAACGATAAACCCGATCTGCATTCCACTGCACATACGCATCACGCGTAATCGAGATCAGATCATAGGTATCTGCGCCGACCACCGCATCCTGAAAATCAATCACACCCAGTTGTTCTTCGCCTTCAATTTTCATCAAGTTACGACTATGAAAATCCCGATGCACAATCACCTGAGGCTGCGCAAGCGCAGTGTTTGCCAATAAATTAAATGTTTGATCGATAACTGTTTGCTGTTCTGCGCTTGGTATAACTTGAAGTGATGGCAGCATCCAATCTGTCAGCAACTTCATTTCGGTCAGTAACTTTTCATGCGAATAGACTGGGAAATGTCCCTCACCCTGAATCGATTGCAATTGAATCAGTTGCTTAAAGCTTTGTAGATAATAATGATCCACCGTGACATCATTCAGTAGAGTTGATAAGACCACATCACCAAAGTCTTCAAGTAGCAGAAAACCCTGCTCCAGATTTTTAGCAATAATATGTGGCACACGTACACCATGCTGATCAAAAAACTCATCAATCATCACAAATGGAGCACAATCTTCTTTTTCAGGTGGCGCATCCATCAACATAAAGGTATTATTTTGGTTAATGACGCGTGCATAGCGTCTAAAACTCGCATCTCCAGCTAAAAAGTGAACCTGAAAATCTTCAGTATTCAAAGCAGAGGCAATCCATGATTGTATCAATTGTTCACGTTGTGTATTCATTTGCAATAAAATCTAAAACTAGCTGAGATTTTGAAGTCATAAGTGTAGCCACTTATAAACTTTTTCTCTATGATGCGACAATAATTAATTGCGAATTAGCATACTTGGTTAATGAAACAATGAAGCATCAGTTTAAATTTAATCCTTTAGCGACCGCTATTTTGACACTTTTATGTGGTGGCTCCATACAATCAAGTTATGCTGAGTCGGATAATGCGGCTTCTAACGTTGATAATAAACAGCTCAAGGAAAGCATTCAAAAAGCTTATCCTGGTCAGGAATTTTTTGAGCAATATTATGTAGATAAATCTGCACCTGAAGCTCAGGTCAGAGATACAAAATCATTAAGCTCTGCCTTTTGTACAGGTACATGGATCACTCCCATCAGTCCAACCGCTCAAGCCGTAGATCCAGAAAAGGCGACTTCTGTGGTGACTGCCGACTATGGACATTACAATCCCAAAGGCGATTCACAGCTAAGTGGTAATGTCGTAATTGATCAGGAAGGTCGATCTATTCGCGCCGACAAAGTCACCATTGATCAGACTCAAACCTATGCTGACGCTGAAGGTCACGTACAATTAGCACAAGGCGGTCTGCTTTCTCAGAGCGACAAGATCAATTACAATTTAAAGACCCAAACAGGTGATTTAAATAATAGTTTCTACATTTCTGAGGAACGGCATGCGCATGGTCATGCACAGCAGATCAATCGTACATCACCGACGACGATGGTTTTGAATGATGCGACCTACACGACCTGTCCTCCTGAAGAAAAACCAACATGGCAAATTAAAGCCAAAGAAATCAAGTTGGATCAGGACAGTGGTCGGGGCATAACCAAGGGCACAAAACTTTACGTCAAAGATGTACCTGTATTGGCGGTTCCTTATTTTAACTTTCCGATTGATGATCGTAGAACTACTGGGATTTTAAACCCCACCTTTGGTTTCTCCAATGATGGAGGTTTTGAACTTGCCGTTCCTGTTTATCTTAATCTCGCGCCTAACTACGATGCAACTGTGACGCCACGCTACTATGCTGATCGTGGCACGATGCTGGAAGGTCAGTTCAGATATATCACCGAGAACTTTGGTGAGGGTAAAATTTCTGGCGCTTATCTTCCTGAAGATAAAAAATATAATGATCAAGACCGTAAAGATTTAAAATTTTTACATAATTGGGATATCAATGATTATTGGTCAACCAACTTAGAATACAATTACGCATCAGATAAAGACTTTACGGCAGACTTAAACTCAAGTCCTGATTCAAAGACAGATTTAAATTTACGTCGTGCCTGGGTGTTAAATTATAAAAATCAAATTCCTGGCTTAAAAGCTCAATTAAAAGTTGAAGACTTTCAGACTCTAGATAAAACCGTAGCTGATATTGACCGACCTTATGCGCGTCTGCCTCAGTTTTTACTAAACTATGTCACGGGCAATCCTCTAGGGTTACAATACGAGTTTAATAACGACACCGCATATTTCAAAAAAGACATTAGTGATACTAACAACTATAGCACTCAGCCAAGTGGTACACGAATCTATAACCAATTCGCGGCACGTTATAACTTTAGAAACACCTATGCTTTTGCCATTCCTGAAGTCTCGGTTCGTAGCATTAATACATTTTATGATGAAAACACCATCAACGCTTTATATCCTGAAGGTGGAGCAACACCAAACGATAAAAATAAATCGGTGGTTGTACCGCAATTCAGTCTGGATACTGGTTTAACCTTTGAAAAAGATGGAAAATACCTGCAAACCATTACGCCAAGAGCATTTTATGCCTATGCGCCGTATAAAAATCAGACAGATTATCCAAACTTTGACACCACTACAGCTTCGATTAATTATGATCAACTGTTTAACCCATATCGCTTCTATGGACATGACCGTTTAGAAGATAATAACTTTATGTCTTTGGGCGTAAGTTATAGTTTATTTGATCCAGAAGGTTTAGAACGCCTGCGCGCCAGTGTTGGACAAAGCTACTATTTTCAAGATAGACGCGTCACTTTAATCAGTAATGATGAAAGCGACACGGAAAAAAATACAGGGCCTGTGGTGAGTTTATCTAGCCAGCTTTCACAGCACTTTACCATTGGTGCAAATTCGGCATGGATGTCAAACGGTACGAATTCACAACGTGATTTTCAAATGTACTACACAGGTGACAAAGGAAATCTGTATAACTTAGGCTATTTTTATCGTAAAGAAATTCCAGATCGCCAAAATACTTATGATCAGGTGGTTGCATCCTTTATACAACCTATCCATAACAATTGGCGTATTATGGGCCATGTTCAATACGACCTTGACAATAGTGTCGCGCGTGAATATTTACTCGGTGTAAATTACGAATCATGCTGTTGGGGCGTTTCAGTCTATGGACGCTCTTATTACAATGACCTTGATAATCCAAACGATCCAAACGTCAATGTAAAAAAAGCGGTTATGGTCGAACTTACCCTGAAAGGCTTAGGTGGTGTAAATAACAAACTTGCATCTATTATGGAAAATCGAGTTTTAGGCTTTAAAGAAACTAATCAATCTTGGACACAACGTTAATGAAGACAAAGTATTTAAAACAGTTATTTAAAGCAACTGCCCTCGCAGCGGTTGTTTCTTCATCAATGCATAGTTTTGCTGCAACTCCTTCGGATGAAGTGATTGCAATTGTGGACAATAGTGTCATTTTAAAGAGCGATTTAGAACAAGGCGTTGCTGAGGCAGCCCATCAAATGCAAGCGCAAAAAAAAGAAGTTCCACCTGAACAATACTTACAGCTACAAGTTTTAGATCAACTGATTTTACGTGAAGCCCAACTTGAGCAAGTGAAACGTTATGGAATCAAGCCTGACGAAAAAGCGCTTAATGAAGCCGTACTTAAAGTTGCAAACCAATCTGGCAGCAAATCTCTTGAAGCTTTCCAGCAAAAGTTGGATGCTATGGCGCCAGGAACTTATGCATCCTTACGTGATCGTATTGGTGAAGATCTAGCCATCAGTCGCTTACGTCAGCAACAAGTGATGTCACGTATTAAAATTAGCGATCAAGACGTTGCCAACTTTTTAAAATCCCCACAGGGTCAAGCCATGTTAGGCAGTCAGGTTCATGTCTTACATGCACGTATTTCTGGTGCCAAAGCAGATCCGCAACAACTCAATCAGGTCGCTCAAGAAGTTAAAACCGCTTTAAATAGCAGCGATGATATTGCAAACATTGGCAAGACTTATTCAACCAAAGATATCAAGGTTGAAGGTGCGGATATGGGTTATCGTGACTTAGCCGATATTCCTGCGGAACTGGCAGCGCGTGTAAGTGCCTTACAAACAGGTCAAACCACCGAACTGATTAATGTCCGTGATGGAATTCATGTATTAAAACTACTTGACCGCAAAACCAGTGATCAAAAAGCGATGGTGGAGCAATATAAAACTCGCCATATCTTAATCCAACCTTCTGAAGTGGTCAGCCCTGAAAATGCCAAACAAATGATCACAAGCTTATATAATCGCTTAAAAGCAGGTGAAGATTTTGCAACTTTAGCGGCCACCTTTTCCAATGATCCAGGTTCTGCTCGTGATGGCGGTAGTTTAGGCTGGGTAACTCCTGGGATGATGGTTCCTGAGTTTGATGAAAAAATGAAGAATACGCCTGTGGGTCAAATCAGCGAGCCATTTCAAACTCAGTTCGGTTGGCATATTTTACAGGTACAAGATACCCGTAAACAGGATATGACGCATGAATATCAAGAACGTATGGCGCGTCAAATATTAGGTGAACGCCAGTTTGATACTGAAGTGGATAGTTGGTTACGTGAAGTACGTTCTAATGCCTACGTCGAAATCAAAGATCCAACTCTGGATAAAAAAGCCCTTCAGGAACAAAGTCAGAAAAATAAATCTTAAAACCTGATTTTATAAAAAAGCCAGCAATTGCTGGCTTTTTTATTTTAACTTGTTCAAATTTAATCGTACACATACTTCTTGACATAAAAAAACCCCGATTAAGATCGGGGCTTCTCTAAAATGATCAATTAACGATTATTTTCGTCTTCTTGATTATCTTCAAATTTTGTATCGCCATCAAAGCCTGATGATTGACCACCACCAAAGCCGCCTTGACCACCGAAGCCGCCACCTTGACCACCAAAGCCACCTTGACCACCGAAGCCGCCTTGACCACCGAAGCCGCCTTGACCACCGAAGCCACCACCTTGACCACCGAAGCCGCCTTGACCACCGAAGCCGCCGCCTTGACCACCGCCAAAGCCGCCACCTTGACCACCGCCAAAGCCACCACCTTGACCACCGCCAAAGCCGCCACCTTGACCTGCTGTTGCAGGAGCGCCAGCTGGACGTGGATTACGAGCAGGAACAACTGTAGAAATTGCATGCTTATAAACCATTTGGCTTACTGTGTTTTTTAATAGAACCACGTATTGGTCAAAAGATTCAATATGACCCTGTAGCTTGATACCGTTCACAAGGAAAATAGAAACAGGAATACGTTCTTTACGGAGAGAATTTAAGAACGGATCTTGTAAAGTTTGACCTTTAGACATGTTATAACTCCAAAAAAAATTAAAAATCAGCGCAAAAAACCATCTTTAGTTTTCAATTAAAAATTATAAAAAAGATAGTATGTAAATTTTGCTTTATCCATAAGAGTTTCGCAAGTCTTCTTGAGCTTGCTTTATCGTTAAATAAGTTTTAAAACAGTGTGTTTCTTGCAAAGATCGTAACCAAGTGTATTGACGTTTTGCAAGTTGTCGTGTCGAAAATAATGCTCTATCTTCCATCTCCAGCTTATTTTTGTGACTTTTGTCACTTTTTAGAAGAAAATCGAGTGCTTGCCGATAGCCGACACATCGCATTGAGGGCAAATTGTCATTAATATCGTATTTTTCAATCAAGTATTCCACTTCATTTAAAAAACCAATATCCCACATTTTGCGTAATCTTTGTTCGATTCGCTGATGTAATTCTACTCGATCTGGGAGTAAAGCATAATTATGAAAAATGTAGCGATATGGTAAATTTTTAGGCTGTTCGGCTTGTAATTTTGTGATTGGCTGACCAGTTAAACGAAAAACTTCCAATGCCCGAATAATTCGTTGTTTATCTGAAACTTTGAACTTTTCTCCTGCAAGTGGATCCACCCGCTTTAATTCTTCATAAACAGCTTGCCAACCCTGCTCATTTGCTTTTTGTTCAATTTCCGCTCTAACCTGTGCATCTGCATTAGGTAAATGATCTGAAAGCCCTTCAAGCAATGCTTTGAAATACAACATCGTTCCACCCACCAAAATCGGGGTTTTACCGCGTGCGTGAATGTCATCAATCAAGCGACTCGCATCTTCGACAAACTGGGCAGCAGAATACACCTCTAACGGCGAAATAATATCAATCAGATGATGCGGATAAAGTGCTTGCTCCTCTTGCGTAGGTTTAGCAGTACCAATATCCATATCTCGATAAATAAGTGCTGAATCCACTGAAATAATTTCAAAATGACCACGTTCGTATAACTCACATGCCAGCGCAGTCTTGCCGCTGGCAGTCGGCCCCATCAGATTAATCACAGGCAAGTTTGATGACATTTGAGATTATTCTCCGCGAGCAAAAAGTTTATCAAGTTGATTAAGTGGAAACGCTCGCCATGTTGGACGACCATGATTACATTGACTGGCAAATTCAGTCTGTTCCACCTGACGGAGTAATGCATTCATTTCCGAAAGACTAAGCATACGATGCGCACGTACTGCGCCATGACATGACATGCCCGCCAAAATCTGATCGCGCTTTTGCATCAGTGCCTGAGCCTCATCATTTGGATCCAAATCATGCAACAGTTCAGGAATGAGCTTGTCAAAATCGGCTTTTTGCAAAATCGCAGGCACCCCACGAACAATGACCTGCTCATCGCCGTATTGATCGATTTCAAGCCCCAATCGAAGCAGTTGATTTTTTAAATCCTCAATGCGGGTGGCTTGCATGCGACTAATGGTAATAATTTTTGGAATTAAAAGTTGCTGAGATGTCCAAAACTCTGGTTTATCCCAAGCACTTTTCATTTGTTGCAATAAAATACGTTCATGCGCCGCATGCATATCAACGATAATCAGCCCTTCTGTATTTTGTGCCAAGATATAAATGCCATGTAACTGTGCAATGGCGATCCCTAAAGGAAACTCATCGACTGAAGAGGATGTTGCAGATGCATCATGCTCAGTATCTGAATTTTCCCGAAGCGGCGACAAATACGTTTTCAGGGCATTATTGAGCTGCGTTGAACCGTTATAACGACTTTGGGGTGAATATTGAACGTTCTGCGGACGGCTGGAATTAAAATCAGTCAGTAACTCAGTAGAAAGCTCTGGTGTTGTTTCAGACTGATCTGATACACGTGGCGACGTATCCAAATTTTTATGTAAAGCAAATTGTTCCTGATAACGCGGTTGAATGACCTTATTTAAAGCGGATGTCACCTGCTCATCAGCTTTCATTGCCTGAGCCAAATCAGTACTTGCGGTTTGAAACTGCGCCAAGGTTTCTTTGGCATAATGTCTGACGAACTCGTGCACTTCGCGTTGATTGAGGAAACGAATTTCATGCTTGGTGGGATGCACATTGACATCGATCTGCTCGGGATCAACCTCTAAAAACAGTAAATAACCCGCATATTGATGGCCATGTAAAATACCATCATAAGCCATGCGCAGCGCATGAGAAATGGTTTTATCCTTGACGATACGACCATTCACATAAACATATTGTAAATCAGCCTGTGGTCTGGCATCAGAAGGGTGTCCAAGCCAACCTGACAAACGCATATTGATGCTTTCACTATCGAGCCAATAAGCATTTTGCGTAAATTGTTGACCGAGTAATTGTTGCACTCGTTGGAATCTTAAAGCACCGCTATCTGCTATAGGCAGGTTTAAACGAATCTGATCATTATGCTCAAGGACAAAGCGGATATCAAAATGGGTTAAAGCCAAACGGCGAACAATTTCTTCAATATGTCCAAATTCTGTACCTGGTTTTTTTAAAAATTTACGCCGCGCAGGTACATTAAAAAATAAATCCTGTACACGAATATGGGTACCTTTTTGTGCTGCCACTGCTTGAACCTGTTGATGTTCAAAAGCGGTACCGTTCACTTCTACCTGATAACCAATCCCTTCTTCATTTTGGCTACTCACCAGAGTCAAACGTGATACGGCTGCAATTGAAGCCAATGCTTCTCCACGAAAGCCCAAACTGACAATCGCATGCAAATCTTCAGCAGTTTGAATTTTACTAGTGGCATGTCGCATAACGGCAAGCGGCAGATCATCTGGATGAATGCCATTGCCATTGTCGATGATTTCAATGAGGGTTGCGCCGCCTTGTGCAACACGAATAATCAACTCGGTTGCTCCTGCATCAATCGAGTTTTCCAGAAGCTCTTTGACTACTGATGACGGGCGCTCAATTACTTCTCCCGCAGCAATCTGGTTGGCTAACGCAGGATTTAAAGCATGGATACGACGCAAGCTAATTGAATCACTCATGATTCCAATGTTTCCTTTAATACCTGATAAAGGTTTTCATCATTTAAAGACAATGTAACAAAACGCTGAAGATCATCTTCTGATTTTTCAATATTGATGACAAGATCTGCCTGAGGAATTTCATCTCCACCTTTAGATGGCCATTCAAATAAAAATAAAGCGTTAGGCACTTCGAGATAGTCACGAATCCCCATCAGCTCTAATTCATAAGGATCATTTAAACGATAAAGATCAAAATGGAAAATTTCGTTATTGTTAATTTTATAAGGTTCAACCAGCGTATAAGTTGGACTTTTGACTGCACCTTGATGTCCCATGTGTTGCAATAAATAGCGTGTAAAAGTGGTTTTCCCCGCCCCTAGATCACCAATCAAATAAATCACACCAGATTGCACAAAATTAGCTAAATGCTGCGCAAACTGCTGAGTATCATCTTCACTATTTAATTGTAACGATAAGGAATATTGCATAGCACACACGACATGAATCGAAGAACGGAATATGATAGCATTTTCAGGCTTTAAAAGCTTACGCTAGGCGGACATCTGTTTTATTTTAAAACAAGCCATTTACATCTGTTTATTTTTATCACATTTCATGAACAAAATTGAATTTAAACCGCCGATGATCAATGGCGTGAGTGCCAGTCAAGTCTTCTTACCCCACGATCGAGATCAAACTATTCAGACGGTTTTTCAATATCTCTGCAAACATTTTGCACATATTTTAGAACCAGAATGGCAACAACGTTTTACAGAGGGTTTGATTTATGATTCGACTGGACAAATACTCGCAGTCGATAGTCCATATCAAGCCAATACCCATATTTTTTATTATCGTTTTTTGGCACATGAAATCCATGTTCCGTTTGAGCACCAAATTTTATTTGAAAATGAATATTTATTGATTGTCGATAAACCACATTTTTTAACCATCAGTCCGACAGGACAATATGTACAGGAAACATTACTGGTACGCTTAAAAAATCAGACTGGAATTGAAGAATTAAGTCCAATACATCGGCTTGATCGGGAAACAGCAGGAATCGTTCTATTTAGTAAAAAAGCTGAAGTTAGACACGCGTATCAGGAGCTTTTTGCCAAACGACAAGTCCAAAAAACTTACCATGCAATTGCAGCTTATGAGCCAGAATTATATTTTCCCCAAGCTCTTAATCTCTGTATGGAAAAAGGACAACCTTTTTATACCATGCAGATTAATCCTTACGGTGAACCCAATAGCGAAACCTTGATTGAATGTCTGGAGCATAATAAAACATGGGCAAAATATCAGTTAAAACCCCATACGGGTAAACAGCATCAACTGCGAGTTCATCTCAATTATTTAGGTATTCCGATTCAAAATGATCCTTTTTATCCCACTGTTCAACATAAAGCAGACGATGATTTTTCTGCGCCATTACAACTTTTAGCCAAAAGCATTGAGTTTACCGATCCTATCAATAGTCAGAAAATTTGTATTGAATCAACATTTGATTTGAGTTTGTCATACCAAAGTAATGACAAATGAACGATTTTTTATGTGCAAAATATTGAAATTACAATTTCTTGGTTTACAATGAATTTTTTAAAATTAAAAAATCATTCGGTTATTATTCATGCGAAAAACAGAAGTCTATCAGGTTCGCCTTGACTCACAAGAAAAGAAACAGGCCTTTGCTGTTTTTAAGCAACTGGGGATTACACCTGCTCAAGCAGTTCGTCTTTTTTTCAAGCAAGTGGTTTTGACTAAGTCTATTCCATTTACCATTGAGAACCAGAATATCAATATGGAACAGCTATTAAAGCTGCGTAAAATGAAATCTGCGACGACGCAAAGCAATGGGTCTGCTATAGATACAGAACTTGATGATGATGCATTTTTTGAAGAGTTAAATGCGCTGTTAGGTGAAAGTGATCAACTTTAAATACGCTTTACTATTTATAAATATAAACAAGTTTTAACGTTCTTCTTTAGATTTTTTCGTTATGCTCTCCATGTTTAGGATAATTAATAAAATATATGGAGACATTAGATGATTGTAAGACGCGCGACATTAGAAGATCTAAATCAGCTTGCGGTGTTATTTGATGAATATCGTCAGTTTTACGGTGCTTCATCTAATCTTAAACAATCTTATAATTTTCTAAAACAACGCTTCGAAAATAAAGAAAGTGTCATCTTCATCCATGTTAAAGATGATGTTTTCACTGGTTTTGTCTTGCTTTATCTGGGTTTTTCTTCAGTTGCGTGTTCAAATTATTATATTTTAGACGATGTCTATGTAACCCCCATTTATCGTCGTCAAGGATCCGCCAGACAACTCATCGATACTGCAATATTATTTGCACGACATGAAAGTGCATTAAGAATTAGTCTGGAGACTCAGAAAACCAACGTCGAATCTCAACGGCTTTATGAGTCTATGGGATTTATTCAGGATGATGCTTTTCTTACTTATCACTGTTTTCTTAAATAATTTCACTGTGAATTTGATTGTTGTGCTGCCTGAATTTGCTCTTTATCTAAATAAATCCACTCCCCTAATTCAAGCTCAGGCAAATCCAATTCACCAATTTGCTGCCGATGCAGCGCTTGAACTTTATTCCCTACTGCGGCAAGCATACGTTTAACCTGATGATAAACACCCTGATGAATGGTTAAACTGAGTTGGTACTCATTTAATAAATGAACATCTGTTGCAGCAAAAATTCCTTTTTCGTTATGTAATTCAACTCCATTTTCTAGCGCGATTAATTGTTCCTGAAAAATCGGGTCGAGTGTCGTGACATGATAGACTTTTGGAACATGACGCTTGGGATGAGTGAGCGCATGTAAAAATTGACCATCATCTGTTAGTAATAATAATCCTGTTGTGTCTTGATCTAAGCGCCCTACCGCAGCGAGTCCACGCTCTCTTAAAATCTCTGGGAATAAATTAAAGACGCTTTTGTGATGCTGAGGTTGATGTGAACATTCAAAACCTTGAGGTTTATTCAGTGCAATATACACTTTTTCGCGATAAATATAATCTTGACCATATACTGAAAAGTTTAAATCTTTCACATCGACACGACATTTTAGGTCTGTTTGCACTTCGCCATGAATGCTTATTGCTCCGTTTTTAATCAGTTGCTGACAATGTTTGCGTGAACCAAAACCTTGTGATTGCAACATTTTTTCCAAGAGCATAACAATATCCGAAATAAGCGATGGTATAGTTTAACTGATTTTTAAAATTTAACGCGATAAAATAGGCATAAATAGCACAACTGCCACAGAAATTTAAAGTTTAGCTTTGCTTAAATCAACTAGATTTAAGCGACAATACAAATATAAAGTCTGAATAGCTCGGAAAATTTATTAACAAAATCTAAACCTTTATAAGACTTATTTACTTTATTCTAAAAGCACCTTTAAATCAATTCCCTAATTATTTAAAGATATTACGATTTTAAATAAACGCGCTTCATATTTAAATTTATCTTTCATATTTTATTTATATGACTTATATTTTATAAATTCCAAATAAACCTTATTTAAAAAATAATACATATAAGCAAGATACTTATATGTATTATATACTGATTAATTAACCCACACTTTTTAAAAAATATGTGATAACTCTAAAATCTAACCATTAGGATATTTTTGATTAATTAATTGGGTTCGGAGAAGACCCATTCGTGTTGAAAGATTAGTTAACCCGAATCCTGCTTAAGCTAATGATTCCATAACTTGAATTGTTGGCTTATTCCGATGAGTTAATTGATATGCACATAACGATGTATAAATTCCACTAAGAAATCCATGAATACTACGTGCTTTACTCGTCACTAAATTGTATTGTCCTTTCAATAAGCTGAATAACGTCTCTATCTTATTGCGTTGTTTTAAATGATATTTATCTGATGAACAGAGTTGAATAGCCTGCATGTTCTTTCTATGGTAAGTAATCAAATCAACACCTTGATCTTTTAACCTGCTTTTTAAATTTTGACTGATATAGCCACGATCTGCATAAAGCTTTGCGTCTAAGCCTTCAACCAATTGTTCAACCATTTTTATGTCAGCAACATGCCCATTAGATAAGCCTGAGCTAACGATCTCACCGAATTGATTCATCACGATATGTAACTTACAGCCATAAAACCATCCCATTGAACTTTTACCGCGAGATGCAATCTTGGCTAATGATTTATGACGCTGAATACGCTGATTTTTACAGACAGGCAGAGTCGTTGAATCAATCCATAAATATTGTTTGTATTCACCTTTCATCAAAGCGACATGTAAAGCATGTAAAGCTAATTGATGCATATTGATCAGGTGAATCATCCTTTGGTAACAGGGTAAGCGTTTAAATAAATGATTTTTATCCTGCTTCAACCATGAAAAGAAAGCTTTGAAATTGTTGAAATGAGAACACTTATACCAAATAGCGATAAAATGTATTTCTGAGAGACTCAGCTGGGCTGGTCGAATTCTTACAGAGCGACGACTTTGTTTGAGAAACTTCCAATAAGTTGCTTCAAATTTAAGAAAGAAATCATCAATGATGCAGAATAATTCGGTACTATTGAACATCAGGGCTAGAGCTTTAGGTTTGGTGTGGTAACTCAACTGATGGCTCTAGTCCCCTTATTTTTCAAGTCAATTGCTTATCCGCGATTCGGGTTAGTTAGTATATATAAATCTCTCCTCCGATTCTGTGCTGGCAAAGCATCGACATCATAATTTATTGGCATCACGATTCCTTTAGGTATTGCTGCATTCATTCCATAAATTTTAGATATATCAATAGCTAAAGATTGTTGATCTGCATGAGTAAAGATTGCAACTTTACCTAAACTAGTGCCCGAGCTTGCTTTCTTAACAATCATAGCGGCCACTTGATCAATACTTGCCGTAACGACTCCATTTGTATTGATCGTTGGATTACCGACTGTAATGACTTTATCGCTCTCTAGGTGATACTTTGACTTTAAGATAGAAGCCACTTCCCACTGTGCGTAAATTAATACTGGGTTCATTTGATAAAGCATATACACTGCATCGGCAATTTGCTCATTAATAGGTCCAGATTCTGGCATTGTATTACCATTCAATGCTGGGCGATATCCAAAGCTATAAGCTACGATTGTATTAATTGTATTCAAATCGAAAGTAGCAGTATCCCAATTAAATAATGTCTTAAATAGGTTCTGAGTCTGTGTATTTGCCAAAGTAGCATCATTCAATTCAGTCGTTAATTTACCTAACATTTGTCGCTTTAATTCAGCATCTGATGCAGCCAAAGTTGAAACTGTCGCAAAGACAGAGGAACCGATTGTACACAAACCCACAATAGAGGGCGCTAAAGTAAGAAAACGTCGACGTGTTAACATTATAAGATGTCCTAAATAAGGTATTAGCCCTGAGGGTATGCTTGCTTGGTTAATAAAATTGTTTTGGTATAAAGCTGTGCATATATATCGTGAATGAGGTATAGATCACGACTGCGTGTCCAAGGTTGCCCAGACTGCTCATCATAAATCATTGGTAGAGGAATCTCTTGAACCACGGCTGCCTGTATTCCACGTAATTGTGAAGTCAAGATACATCGTTTTGCGTGATCTCTATGGCCTACAATAGCAGCATTACCTAGCGCAGATGCTCCACCAGAAATTTTAATAATTGTATTGGCGACATCGTCAGTACTGAGATAGATAATAGTTCCATCAGACGCGATGATCGGCTCAATAGAAGTTAATACATCTTTCTCTAAATGATATTTAGATGTTAAAAAACGAGCAATTTCCCATTGTGCATAAATTTTGACAGGCTTTAATTTATATATACTATAAATGGTATCCGCAAGTGCTTCATTCATTGGGCCAGGATCAGGCATTGCTGCTTGATTTCCACCATTACTAGAAGTATTTCCACTTTGTTCATTAGGACGATTACCAAAAGCGTAACCAATAATACTATTGATTTGATTCGCTTTAATTTGTGGTAATTCCCAGTTGAAGCAACAGTCAAGTATGATGGGAGAGACAATACTTGCGAGCTTAGCATCACCTAGTTGTAGATTCATTTTAGCTTCAATTTGTGTTAGTAAATTTGAGTCATTTATTGGCTCTTGATTACTTATTTCTTGTTGCTGATCATTATCATTGCAACCACTCAATAAAGTTCCCGCAGCCAGTGCGGTACCTATAGCTAAAAATTTTCTACGATTACTATTGGGAAATTCACTCATTATCTAATCCAAGATATATTTAAGTTTAAAAAAAAGAATTTTAATGATTCAAAATCATGAAATTTTGGGATTTTAATTGTAATTAATGACAATAAAGTTAAAGTTTTGCTTTGATAAAATAATTTTCAATAGTAATAAAAATTAAATATATTTTGATTACTGTCCACTTCTTAATTGAATAATGCGATGGTTTGGATATGAAAAAAATTTTATTGGGCAGTCTTATTTTATCTGCTTGTACAACACAAGCTTTTGCAATGAATATATTATTAGTTAATGATGATGGTCTAACCAGTAATATTAAAGCTCTATACGACGAGTTAAAGACAGAGGGTCATAATGTTTTAGTCTCAGTACCCTGTTCACCACAAAGTGGACGTGGAGGTGCTATCGTAATGTATAGTACAACTGTAATAACATCTGACAATGATAAACAAATTGCAGCAGAAAATGGTTGTCATAATGGTGCAGCTCCAATAGGAGCACCTGCCGCTGGAACTTTTACTAAAGCGGGCTATACCAATGGTGACTGGAACTATGTCCATGGAACGCCTGTAATGGCGACCATTTACGGTTTAGATATTGTTGCTAAAAAGCATTGGGGAAAATTACCAGATCTAGTCCTCTCAGGGCCCAATGAAGGACAAAATGTCGGAAAAGTAGTTATTCATTCTGGAACTATTGGTAATGTTCAATTATCTGCAGGTCGTGGGATTCCATCCATTGCATTAAGTGCAGATACTAATACAGTTGATGATAAATCTTTAAAAAATCCCAATTCTGTGATTGTGGCGAAGCAAACTGTAGTGCTGCTAAAAGAATTACAAAGTAAGGCGGGTAAAGGACCATTATTAGCCAAAGGTATAACTTTAAATGTTAATTTTCCTAAGAATTTAACAACCAATACTCCTTTTGCTTTTTCAAAAATTGGAACTTTTGATTTATACAATTTTAAATTTAATGTAAGTAAAGATAATAGTGGAAACAATCAATATGGTTTAGGCTTTGATGTGACATCTAGTACCCCAGCTTCTACTCAAATGTCCGATGAAAGTGTTGTCATGCAAAGTAAGATTGCCGTTACGGCAATGCAAGTTGCTTATGAGCAGCGACCCGCAGCTCAAGAATGGCTAAAAATACGATTAAAAGGGTTATTTAATAAGTAAAGGGGAATAAATTGATGAAACGTTACTTATTAGCTTTGTTTTTGAGCTTAGGTTTAACTGCTTGTAATGATGATCATAAGGATCAACAAAATACGATAGCTGAGTCGCCTGAATTAGCCCCAAACTTACCAGTAGGCACATACATTATTAGTACAGTCACCAATGAAGATTTACCGCAGGTTGGCAAGTATTATTTAGGACAAGATGGCAACAAGTTATTGGTACTCAATGATGAGCAAGATCGTGCACAAATCGTGATGAGTTACGATGCAAAAAGTAAAACATGGCAAAGTAACCAGAAAGATAAAAATCTTGTTATTAAGCTAGATCATTATGAAAAAATTGTCGATGAAAAACTGGATATTAATCAGTTGATCGGACTCTATAACCTCTCATTTTCCAATGGCACTACGATTCCTATCGAAGTGAAAGCTAACGGACAGATGATCGCTAAAGATCCTAACTGTACCTTTAATGGTGTGATAACTGCTAGCCAACTGGCAAATACTGCAATATATGCATTGACAGATAATAAATGTGATTTACTAAAAAATAACACCCAAGGCTATATTGTTGTTGATGGCGATCTAGAGCCAACAAGTTTTAGAATGCTTTCAAGTAAACTTGAATCACAAGATGTCTGGGCATTTTTAAATTAGTAAATGTAATGAGAAATGGTAACGAGCTTAAGTACGTTATCATTTCTCATATCCAGTATTTACAATAACTTAGCTCAAACGGCAACTACAGATATAATCAATCCCGATATTACTGCAAATATTTTCAATCAACTCATACCTTCAACTATGTGTGGCTAATATTACAGATAATGGCCTTCAGCTATATACATCCCTTATTGCCTGTGATTATCAAATATTAAAAAAGAAAAATGATATTTTTCAACCATTGGTAAAATAAAAAATCGTTATACAATATACCTCTCCCCCAATATACGCTTTTATTACCATGATCATGTCACAGCTTGATGTCAATCTGTTGGTTTTACTCGTTTTACTGGCCTGTGGTATTTTCAGTCAAAATGCGGCAGTCACGATTGCTGCGGGTGTTCTAATCTTCTTTAAGCTTACACCATTAAGTCAATTTTTCCCTTATTTACAACAACATGGATTAAATATTGGCGTTATTATTTTAACCATCGGTGTGCTTACGCCTATCGCCAGCGGCAAATTAAGTGGTGAGACGATTCTTAAATCATTCCTGAGTTACAAATCCATTTTAGCCATTGCAGTTGGTCTATTAGTGGCGTGGCTGGGCGGTCGCGGCGTTAAACTCATGACCAATCAACCAGATGTTGTTGCAGGTTTATTGATTGGTACAGTAGCGGGGGTCGCTGTACTTCGAGGAGTTCCTGTCGGGCCACTGATTGCAGCAGGAATTTTGTCTTTACTGATTAGCTATCAATAATCAATTGATTAAAACCACTTAAGTCTTCAGGCTGTTTCTTTGATCGTTTTGATAAATACATTTGCTGATCTGCATATTCAAGTAATTGTTCAACGCTATCTGCATGGGTTGGATAAATTGCAACCCCTGTGCTGGCTCGAATACTCAAGTTTTTATTTTCAAAGATAAATTCTTGATCACAAACAACATTGATTCGATCAACTACGTTCAAACTTAGTTTTGGATCAGCTAATTGAGTAAGAATAATGGCGAACTCATCTCCTCCAATACGAGCCAGATGGTCTTGAACTCGAATCACCATTTTTAATCTTTGGGCAAATTCTTTTAAAGCAGCATCACCAACCCGATGTCCATACTGATCATTAATTTGTTTCAAACCATCCATATCAATCATTAACAAAGCAAAATAATTCTGAGTAGATTGAGTTGAAGCAAGACATCTTCTGAAATGATCTAAAAACTGACTTCGATTGGAAAGCTCGGTAAGCACATCCTGAGTCGCCATACGATAGAGTTCTTGTGTACCAAATCGTGTTGCATGATACATGGCGGCCGCAATCAGTTCAGACATTAGCTCGAGTAGTCTTAAGTCTCCTTCTGCAAAAGCGGCTACTTTTTTTGAATATATTTTTAAAACGCCTAAAGGTTCTTCACAATGAATAAGTGGAACAACCGCCATTGAACGAAGTCCTACATAACGACAGGCAAATACATCCACTCTTGGATCTGTCTCAGTATCTGGACTATATAAGATTTCTTTTTTTTCAATACAAAGCCCCGAAAGAGTATTTTTAACTTTTATGCGATGACCTAGTAGATTTAAATTATGATCAGATACTGAATGAACCACCATTTCATTGGTTTCTAAGAGTTCAATAATTGCTCCATCAGCTTCAATAATGTTCTTTGACTGTTGGGCAACCACGGTCATCACTGAGTCTAAATCTAGCCCCAATTTTACAATTTCAGTCTGCGTCTTGATCACAGAAAGTAATTGTTCGACTGTCGGTTGAAATTTACCTGACATTCTAAGCCCTAACCCGTATTAAAAATGATGACTTTTTGACTATTAAAATAATAAGGAAGTGATGGGAGGGAATTTTACGACTAATTATGAAAAATGCATAGAAAATAAACAGACTTATGCGCTCAAAAAGGGCATTTTTAATCAATCTGCCGAATGACCTACAATTTAAATAATGTCCAAGTGTCTTTATTAGAAAGAATACAAACTTCTTTCATAAATTCCTTTTATTTCTCTCTATTAAAGAAAAATAAAGAAAGTTTAAACAATGATGAAAGAAGTCTTATAATTAGGCTGAATAATAATTTATTCTTTTCTGAGAAAATTTTTCCAACTGTTTCAAAAAACCTTCAAAATAGCTTTTTTCTTTCTCGTCAGTCCGATAACCCGCATATAAAGTACGGCGCAAACCTTGTGGTGCAACACAACTCAAACGACGACTTGTCACCCAGCCTTTTTGTTCATATTCATTCACCACCCAATCAGGCAAAGCTGAAATACCACGCCCACTGGCCACCAGTTGAATGAGCATCTGAGTTAAATCGGTGGTACGGATGGCTTTAGGCTGGATATTTGCAGGAAGAAATAGGTGCGCCATAATATCCAGACGATGTTTATCAACAGGATATGTGATCAACGTTTCTTCAGCTAAATTTTGTACCGTGATATTTTCGCTACGCACCAAAGGATGCGTATTGGATAAGACCAAACGTGATTCATATTCAAAAATCGGAAAATATTCAATCCCTTTAAGCGCGATCGGATCTGCGGTAATGAGTAAATCGAATTCACCTGTTTGTAAAAGTTCATGTGGATTGGCTTCAAAACCCGAAGCAAAGTCCAGATCGACATCAGGATACTGTTGACGATATTGATTTAATAATGGCATTAACCAGTCAAAACAACTGTGGCACTCAGACGAAAAAATAATACGTCCTGTCTGCCCATGGACAATACGCGTGATATCACTTTGTGCAATTTGAATTTGTGGTAACACATCATCGGCAAGTTTTAATAAGCGTTGCCCCACATTTGAAAAGGTTACAGGTCGACTACGACGATTGACGACTTCGACCCCATACCAATGATCAAGTTCTTTCAGTTGATGTGAAATTGCTGAAGGGGTTAGACACAAATCATTTGCAGCAGCGACCAGTGAACCATGCTCACGTAAAGCCAGAAGCGTTTTAAGATGGCGAATTTCAAGCATAAAGTCGAATCAAAACAAAAGAGTGAATATTATTCATTATATCATGAAATTTATTAGCTTGTTTCAACCTAAATTTTATTTCATTATTCGTTCACTACATGAATATGACTCAACTTATATGACTTTAAAACACAATCATCTTCTAGTTCCATTTTGACAGATCAAATAATTTGGATGCTAAATTCTTACTAAGATATTGAAAATAAAAATGTTATAAATTTTAAAATAATAAATATAAAAAACTATAATCAAAAACTCCAGACACTCTAGGTCAACGTTGACCTAGAGCTTTTTTTATCAGAACGGTTGATCTATCAAATTCATCATGGAGTTATTGTGCAACATCATTAACTTGAGTTTGTGATTGAGCAACCATTGAAAGTAACTGATGACTTGCAACATTATCGTTTTGATCAAATATCACCTGATAAGAAAGTTTCTTTCCATCAAAATATGATTCCGCAGGCGTTCCAATGACTTCCCACAAACCAATCGAAGCGACATCTGCTAAGCCATGCCAAATCACACGACTGGTTTTATTTGCTTTGGAATAACCTTGTTGGAAAGTATAAATTTCTACACGTTGACCATCTTTATATTCACTTGCAACAGGTGCACCAAACTCAGCAATCACGTGATTACGTGAAATACCTGTATTTAAAACACTTAGATTTTTCTTACTGGGCTGATTACTTGCCATGACTACAGCACAACCACTACTAGTCAAGACAGATACCAGCAACCCCACAGCCATACATTTTTTTAACATCTTCATACTCATTATTCTGATTAACTCCATCACCGCATTAAACCCCGTAATGCAGCATGCAAATATATATTGTATATAACTTTTTTCAATCATTATTTATCGCTGTAAAGATGTTAAAAATCTTTAATCCCGAGTAAATTAGTTAACTATTACAATCTCTTTCCACTATAATTATTTCTTGATTATTCTCCCATTTCTCTCAATTTTTTATGTCAGCTAAATCAAATACATCGATTGCTTCGGGTTCACCCCGACAATATTCATTATTTTGGGTCATTTTAGCATTAGCGATTGGTGGCTTTTGTATCGGAACAACTGAATTTGTTGCAATGGGACTGATTCAGGAAATTGCCAAAGATCTACATATTAGTGTTCCAGATGCAGGTCATTTTATCAGTGCTTATGCACTTGGCGTGGTGATTGGTGCGCCAGTTATTGCTATTTTAGCTGCACGCATTCCACGCAAGTCGTTATTACTGGGTTTGATGTTATTTTACGGCATTGCCAATGCTCTAACCGCTTTGGCTCATACACCTGAAACTGTTTTACTTTCACGTTTTATCGCGGGTTTTCCACACGGCGCTTATTTTGGTGTAGGCGCATTGGTCGCCGCAGAACTGGCTGGTCCTAAAAAACGAGCTTCCGCTGTTGCTCAAATGATGATGGGGTTAACCATTGCGACAGTTTTCGGTGTTCCATTGGCAACATGGCTAGGTCAACAATTTGGTTGGCGTTCAGGCTTTGAATTTTCCTCAATTATTGCTTTTGTTACCTTAGTTGCCATTGCCATTTTTGTACCCCAAATACCAGTACATTCAACAGCCAGTGTTAAAACCGAGTTAGCAGGGCTGAAAAATATCCATATGTGGCTCACGCTTGCTGTGGGTGCAATTGGGTTTGGCGGTATGTTTTCGGTCTATAGTTATGTCTCACCTATTTTGACTGAATATACCCAAGTCAGTATCGATATTGTTCCCATTGCTTTAGCCATCTGGGGCGTTGGTATGGTGATTGGAGGATTATTGGCAGGTTGGCTGGCCGATCGGAATCTAAATAAAACCATTGTAGCCGTGCTTATCAGTTCGGCACTTGCTTTCGTTTTAGCCAGTTTCATGATGAGCCAGCTTTATACTGCGATTTTTGCCTTGTTTTTGATTGGACTCACGGTCATGGGTTTAGGCGGAACTTTACAAATGCGCTTAATGGATGTTGCTGGCGAAGCCCAAGGCTTGGCGGCATCTCTCAACCATTCAGCCTTTAATTTGGCAAATGCGTTAGGCGCTTTTTTAGGTGGTTGGGTCTTGAGTCATCAGATGGGCTGGATCGCACCTATCTGGGTGGGTTTTGTTCTAAGTCTTGGCGGATTAGTGATTTTATTGATCGCCTTTGCTGTAGAAAAATATAAGAAATAAACTCTTTGGCATGAGATCAATTTCAGTGACCTCATGCCTCTGGCAACTTTTCACCGCAATGAGGACAATATTTAAAGGCTTTCTTTTGTTGTTCCTGCTCTTCCAAATCTTTTTCACGGATCAATTGCATAATCACTTCATTGGTTTGCTCTTTGCTTAAGCCTATTCGTTTACGGATTTTTTCGATTTCCTTTGTTTCATTTAGATAGTCTATCTGATTTGAAATCAGTAAATTTCTAAACTCCTGAGCAAGTTTTTGATTACGTAAACTTAATTCATTTGCAAGACCAGTCGCCAAAATACCTGCTGGCAATGCAGCTAAACCAACGCCTAAAATTGTAATCACAGCGCCCAATAATTTGCCAATATTAGTGACTGGAGTCACATCACCATAGCCGACTGTAGTCAGCGTAACAACTGCCCACCACATTGCCTCTGGAATAGAGCTAAATACTCCGGGCTGTGCTTTATTTTCAACCACATAGATACCACCCGCAGCCATAACAATCATGATGAGTAAAATAAATACAACTGCCTGAAATGAACCTTTTTCACGCTCGATAACCGCAAGTAAAATCTGGAGTGAAACGAAATAACGGGTCAACTTTAACAGACGCAGTAATCTTAAAATTCTCAAGAACCGTAAGTCAATTGGTACTATAAAGTTAAGGTATGCGGGTAAAATCGCCAATAAATCAATAATCGCACCGCCACTACTAAACCATTGCAATCGTGTTTTCCATGCAGGTTGATCTGGGTGCTCTTCTGCAACACACCATAAGCGCAATAAATATTCAATCGTAAATAGAGCGATAGAAACTGTTTCAAATAGATCGAAGAGTTTTTTGTGCGCAAAATAAATGGAATCAATCGACTCCAACATAACGGCTAAAACATTGGCAATAATCAAAAATATCAAAAAGAAATTCAGGAGACGACTTAAGTGACTTTCATAATCATGATTCTGTAAATTATTAAAAACAAAACGACGTAAATGACGTAAGGAAAATTTAGTCATCATAAATAAAAACTTATAATTATGCTCAATACTCGGCACAATTTAACATGCTCACAGTATTTGTGTCAGCTTTTAGCTTAATCCTAGTGAGAATGCAGTAACAGACAGGCAACAATTCTTCATTTGGTAATAGAGCAAGACTCTTTCATAATAAAATCATAAACTCAAATGCGTTTGCATGCAGTTTAACAATACTAACTATATAAATTATAACGTTAATCTATTCATAATAAGGCGGTTTTTATGGGCTTTAAACCAATTCCAGCTGCAATATCCTGTGCATTAACACTTATCATCTGGTTTATTATCCCAGTCCCTCAAGGAGTAACACCTGAAGCTTGGCATTTATTGGCCATGTTTGTAGGGGTAATTGCGGCCATTATCGGGAAAGCACTCCCGATTGGAGCAATTGCGATGATTGCCATTACGCTAGTTGCCGTTACGGGCGTCACCAACCCCAAACCCAGTGAAGCCATTAAGGACGCTTTAAGTAGTTTTGCCAATCCTCTTATCTGGCTGATTGGGGTGTCGATCATGATCTCCAAAGGGCTTCAAAAAACAGGGCTTGGAGCACGTTTAGGTTATCTATTTATTGCGGTATGGGGTAAACGAACCATTGGTATCGGTTATAGCATGGTGTTGTCGGAACTCATACTTGCTCCTGTTACGCCAAGCAATACGGCACGTGGCGGTGGAATTATCCATCCAATTGTTCGCGCTATTGCGACCAGTTATGATTCAGACCCCGCCAAAGGCACTGAAGGTCGTATGGGGAAATATCTGGCTTTGGTGAATTATCATGCCAATCCGATTACTTCTGCCATGTTTGTTACTGCAACAGCACCTAATCCACTGGTGGTAGATCTGGTCGCAAAAGCGACCAATACCCAGATTTACCTCAGTTGGACAACATGGGCAATTGCCATGATCCTTCCAGGGATCATGGCGCTTATTGTTATGCCGATTATTATCTATCTCATGTATCCACCTGAAATTAAACGAACGCCAAATTCAGCACAATTTGCAAAAGAACGCCTGAAGGAAATGGGGAAAGTGACCCTACCTGAGCTCATCATGTTAGGTGTTTTTGGCATCATGCTATTACTTTGGGCAGGTATTCCTGCCATGATCTTGGGTGATGCGTGGTCAGTGGATGCGACGACGACCGCATTTATTGGTTTAAGCCTCTTACTTTTAACAGGGGTTTTGACTTGGGAAGATATCCTGACTCAAAAAAGTGCATGGGATACCATCACATGGTTTGCTGCTTTAGTGATGATGGCAACCTACTTAAATAAGTTAGGTCTTATTACATGGTTCTCTGGAGTTCTTGAAGCCCAAATTGCACATCTTGGACTCAACTGGGTACTGGCAAGTTTATTGCTCTTACTGACGTATATGTATGCGCATTATATGTTTGCAAGTACTACAGCACACATTACCGCAATGTTCGCTGCCTTTTACACAGCAGGTATTGCACTTGGTGCTCCCCCAATGTTGTTTGCACTGATTATGGCTGCTGCATCCAGTATTATGATGACACTTACGCACTATGCAACAGGTACTTCACCGATTATCTATGGGTCTGGCTATACCACTTTGGGAGAATGGTGGAAGGCAGGCTTTGTCATGAGTGTGGTCAATATTGTGATTTTTATCGTCATTGGTGGCATCTGGTGGAAATTTCTGGGCTACTGGTAAATTTGCAGCTCTATCACCCATTAAAAAGCCTGTCATGAAAAATCATGACAGGCTTTTTTGCAATATTATGCAGGAATGACCACCAATTTTTTTTGTACAAATTCATTAAAACCCAGTTCAGAAAGTTCATGACCATAACCTGAACGTTTTACGCCACCGAAAGGTAACTCTGGTGCAGTTTGAGTCAAACTATTAATCCAGATCATGCCTGTTTCAACACGTGACGCTAGTTTTTTTGCTCGCTCAATATCTTTAGAGTGGATTGCACCGCCTAGGCCATAATGTGATTGATTGGCAATTTTTACAATCTCATCGTCGTCTTTAGCGACATAAAGTTGAGACACTGGGCCAAAAAACTCTTCATACCAAGCAGGATTACTTTCTTCAATATTTTCTAAAATAGTCGCTTCAAAAAAGTTACCCGCTCCGTCAATAGGTTTACCACCCAATACTAATGTGGCTCCAGCATCAACAGCCTTGACTACCTGTTTATATAAGTTTTCTGCTGCCGAAGCCGATGATAGAGGGCCCAGACTTGTCGACTCATCTAGTGGATCGCCTGTTTTTAAGTTTTTAAATGCTTCGATCATGCCTTGCTTAAATTGCTCTGCAATTTTTTCATGCAAAATAAAACGCTTGGCTGCGGTACAAACTTGACCTGCATTATTGATACGTGCTTGGCAACCGACCTTAATCGCACGCTGCAAATCAGCATCATCCAATACGATAAAAACGTCATTTCCACCCAATTCTAAAGTCGACTTTTTAACATATTTTCCCGCCTGTTCGGCAACACTACTCCCCGCGCCTTCTGAACCTGTCAAAGCAACACCCTGTACACGCGGATCTTTAATAATCTCAGCAACCTGATCCGTTGAAATAAATAAATTGGTCCATACCCCTGCTGGTGCACCTGAATCATGAATAATCTTTTCAAAGGCTTCTGCACATTGCGGAACGATACTGGCATGTTTAGCTAAGACTGGATTACCAATCGCGCAGTTCGGCGCAAATACCCGCATGAGTTGATAAAAAGGAAAATTCCAAGGTTCGACTGCCATAATCACCCCCAGTGGATGATGTTCAACCCACGCTTCACCAATTTCAGTCGGATACTTTTGTGGGCTTAAAAACTTCTCGGCATTTTGTGCATAATAATCTGCGATATTGGCACATAACTCCACTTCACCAAGGCTCTGTTTGATCAACTTACCCATTTCTGTAGACATAAGTTGTGCCAGTTTTTCTTTATTTGCTCTTAACTGACTTGCTACTTTTTTGAGTAGCGCAAGACGTTTTTCCAGATCTTTTTTAGACCAATCTGATTTTAATAGCTTTTCAGCATGATCCAGACTTTCATCAATTTTAGCTTGATCATGAAAGTCATAAGTTTTAAGAATTTGACCGTTAAAAGGATTTACCGACTGATAACTCATGGCTATCTCCAATCATTATGTTTATCTTAAGTGAAATTTGAATGGTTTAAACATTTCAAAATGCGTTGGTCGAGCAACATTATGTGGCGTTATTTTGTTTGCATATCTGTTAATCAGATGAGTCACCAAAACACGGCACTATTTGTACACCCACCCACATTAAAGAGAGTTAAAGACATTGAATAGGCTTTGCAGCAAAACGCCTTCAAAGCCTCACTTATTGATACAAAATCTTGGTTTAGATAGCGTTTGAGTAAGTAAATCCATTCTTTTTGTATGTAGAAAATCATCCATAAGAAATAAAAAAACCTGATTTGATTGATCAAATCAGGTTTCTGAAAATTGCATCAAGTTTAAGTTATATACCACGCCAATCTACACGTGCATTACGTTCAGTTTCATAAATTCGTTGTACATATTGCCCCAAAGGTAAACTGAGCAAATAGTCTTTATATTGACGTAATTCAGGTGAACTGACTTCATTATTTTCCCGCTCCCACGGTGTTCCTGAAAGCTCCAAAATCGGCGCAAGCATTGCACAAACGGCAATATCTGCCAGCCCTAAACGATCCCCGACCAAATAACGTCCAAAATTATCAATAAGGCGTTCATTCAAGACCAATACTAATTCATCCATACGCAGTTTGGATTGGGCAATCTTTTCTTCTTGAAGCTCATAGCTTTTGGTCACTAAAGTTTTCAAAATCGGTTTTGAAAACTTTTCAAATTGACGCAAATAGCCCTGCTCACCCATCATGATTTCAAGCGCTTCATCACCATGCGTCAGTGCATGCCCCAAACTCCAACGACGTACATGAACGCCTAGTTCGTCAGCAATTTTATCGATCTCAATAGCCAGTTCACGTAAATGCGGATCTCGACGTAATAATGAATGTTCTGGGTAGTGATCATCCAGATACAACGCAATTTGAGTTGATTCAGCAATCCATCTTTTATCATCTTTTAAAATCGGAAGTTTATTTTGACCTGTTTTTAACTGGGCAAAAGCACGATGGAAACCAGGAATCAAGTTATGCGCAACATAATCCAATTCCTTATGATCAAGTAACCAGCGAGCTTTTTCACAATAATGGGACAAAGGAAACTGGTATAAAACCCGCATAAAAACTCCAATTTATTTTTTTAGTCAAACAATTTTAAAAAACAACATCTTGTTTTGCTTACTTTAAAAGTAACCCAAAATGAAAACAATGTACTTTTTGTGCCAAACATTGGGCGAAATCGTCTATTGGCACAATCTGCAATCCGATTTGGATACCTATAATTTATATGTTTTTCCGCGCTAGATATCTTTAAAACAAATAAATACGATATAAAAAACCAAAATTCAAATTATCAAAAATGAATATATCATTGATTTATATCAATTTCATGTTATTCAAAAAACAACTTAATTTAGATCAAAAATGATTAAGCACTTTTCTTCATAAACTACGCGCAATACTTCGTTTAACCATTAGGTATATTTTTTCTAAGGTACCCCTATCTATAGTAGGTATCATTATGTCTGAGTTAAATTTCTATCCTACCCGATCGGTTCAAGTCATTCAAAACGATCAACAAGCAATTAATGCAGCTTATCAAGTTGCAGATTTTGCACTGGAAGGTCGTAATCAACGTGATCAAAAGCGGATTTTGCCCTTTGAAGAAATCGATCAATTTAGTCTAAAAGGTTTAGGCGGCATTCGTATTCCTAAGCGTTATGGTGGTGCTTTTGTGTCCAATAAAACACTGGCTCAGGTATTTCGGATTTTAAATAAGGCAGACTCAAGTGTTGGGCAAATTCCTCAAAATCAAATTAGCTTATTGAATTTAATTGATCTGATGGGAACAGAATCACAAAAACAATTTATTTTTAATGAAATTTTGTCGGGTAAACGCCTTGCCAATGGCGGCCCTGAACGTCATACCAAAGATTCAAAAACACTACAGACCACCCTCACACTTAAAAATGGCAAGTATTATCTGGATGGTGAAAAATTTTACTCAACAGGCAGTATTTTTGCGCACTGGCTTGCGATTAAAGCCATTCATCCAGAGGGTCATGTGGTTCTGGTGATTGTAGACCGACACAGTGACGGGATTGAAATCATCAATAACTGGAATGGCTTTGGACAAAGAACCACGGCAAGTGGCACGGTAAAACTGCATCAGGTCATCGTTGATCCAGACTTGATTTTTGATGAACGTATTTTAACTCAGGCACCCACCTATCGTGGCGCGTATTCACAATTATTACAGGTCGCCATTGATGTGGGAATCGCTGAAGCGGCCTTTGCAGATCTGATTTCAGCCGTGAAAAAAGCCCGTCCTATTCTCGATGCACAAGTGGAAAAGGCCAGTCTTGAACCTTATACCCTACAAGAAACGGGCAAGCTGGATATTCTCCTCAATGCTGCAATTTTACTTCTGGATGAAGCAGCTGAGTATCTGGATGAACTGGATCAGCTTAATCAAGTCACCGAACAACAAGCAGCCAAAGCATCGATTTTAGTGGCAGAAGCCAAAGTGTATGCCAATGATGCAGCCTTACAGATTTCAGAAAAATTACTGGAACTGGGTGGTAGTCGTGCCAGCTTGAGCCAATTTAATCTCGATCAACACTGGCGTAATGCACGCGTGCATACCTTGCATGATCCCGTGCGCTGGAAAATACACGCCATTGGCAACTATTACCTGAACGGTACTTTGCCTGCTCGTCATGCATGGATCTAAGGAGATAATAAAATGACCTCTTATCAAGCCATTCATCAAGCGGAAAATGATCTTGTTAATCATCCCAGTACCCAGCATTATTCTGCGCTACGTGTGATTCAAAATGATGCTGAAGCACTTGACGTCGCACAGCAACTTGCCGAGCAATTTAAAACTCAAAGTATCGAACGTGATGCACAGCGTATCTTACCTTTTGCTGAAATTGAGGCTTTTAGTCAGTCTGGACTCTGGGCGATTACAGTCCCTAAACGTTATGGTGGTGCAGAAGTATCTAGCCTCACGGTTGCCAAAATTATTGCGTTATTGAGTGGCGTTGATGGATCAATTGGTCAGATTCCGCAAAACCATTTTTATGCGCTGGAAGTGTTAAGAAATACAGGAACCGAAGCACAAAAACAACGGTTATATCAGGAAGTTCTCGATGGCGCCCGTTTTGGCAATGCATTGGCAGAATTTAAACCAAAAAATGCCAGTTTAAAACAAACAGCGCTGATCCCTGTTAAAGAGGGTTATCTGATTAATGGTGAAAAATTTTACTGCACGGGGAGTTTATTTGCGCATCGTATTCCGACCTTAGTGGTGGATGCCGAAGGTCGTGAATATCTGGCTTTTGTGCAACGTCAAAGTGAAGGACTGAGTTTGATTGATAACTGGACAGGTTTTGGTCAACGCGTCACAGGCAGTGGTAGTGTCAAGTTTCATCAAGTCTTTGTTGCTGCCGAAGATGTCATTCCATTCGATACAGCTTTTCAGCAACCGACACTGGTTGGGCCTTTTGCACAAATTATGCATGCAGCGATTGAAGTGGGGATTGCCCGTGCTGCTTTTGAAGAAACATTGAAACGTGTCCATCTGGCACGTCCGTGGATCGATTCCAATGTTGAAACCGCAGCACAAGATCCGCTGACCATTTATGAAATTGGCCGTGTTGCCACCGATATTCGTGCCAGTGAAGCTTTACTCAAGCAAGCAGCACAGTCGATTGATGCAGTAAAATTACAAACCAATGCTGAAACGATTGCCAAAGCGTCAATTGATGTGGCAAAAGTACGGGCGCATAGTACCGATACTGCACTAAAAGCCTCATCAAAACTGATTGAACTGGCAGGCAGTCGTGGCAGTCAGGCTGGGGATGGTTTAGATCGCTTCTGGCGAAATGCGCGCGTTCATACCTTGCATGATGCCGCGCGCTGGAAATATTACTTTATTGGAAACTATATTTTAAATGGCATTCTGCCTCCACGCAGAGGCACATTGTAATGACAAAAACATCACAAAAGAAAATTCTAATGAATGCCTTTGATATGAACAGTGTCGGTCATATCAATCATGGTTTATGGACGCATCCGCGTGATCAATCGCATCGTTTTAACGAGTTAAGTTATTGGACTGAGCTGGCAAAAACTCTGGAAGCTGGACTATTTGATGGTTTATTTATCGCGGACATTACAGGGGTTTATGATGTCTATCAAAACAATATTGATCTGACTTTACGAGAATCGATTCAACTGCCGAGTCATGATCCTAGTACCTTGGTTTCTGCAATGGCCGCAGTCACTCAGCATTTGGGTTTTGGCATCACGGTTAATTTAAGTTATGAAACACCTTACCAATTTGCACGGCGTTTTGCCTCTCTGGATCATCTGACACAAGGTCGTATTGGCTGGAATATTGTCACGGGCTATCTGGACAGCGCAGAACGTCTCATTGGTCATTCAGGTCTCAAAGATCATGATTTGCGTTATGAACAGGCCGAAGAGTTTTTACAGCTTTGCTATCAATATTGGGAAGGTTCATGGGAAGATGATGCGATTCAAAAAGATAAAATCCGTCGTATTTTCACTGATCCCAGCAAAGTTCACGAAATTCAGCATCAAGGACGTTTTTACCAAAGTCAGGGCGTGTTTCAGGTTGCACCCTCAATACAACGTACCCCTGTTTTATTTCAGGCAGGCGCTTCCCCGCGTGGATTAGCATTTGCGACAGCCCATGCCGAATGTATTTTTATTGGTGGCGATCAACCTAAAAAAATTCGTCAGCAAGTGGATAAAATTCGTGAACTTGCAGTACAGCAAGGCCGCCAAGCCAGTGACATCAAAATTTTTCTGGGCATTACCGTTGTAACTGGGGAAACCGAGCAAATTGCTCAGGAGAAATTGGCAGAATATCGTCAATACGCCAGCCCAGAAGCAGGACTTGCGCATTATGCCAGTTCAGTCGGCATGGATTTATCCAAATTCGCAGATGATGAAATCATCCCCTATCAAAAAAGTAACAGTATCGCGTCTGTGAATGAAAAATTCAAAACTCAGCAAATCACGAAAAATGATCTAAAAAATCAGCATGTTTTGGGTGGACGTTATCCATTGATTGTCGGGAGCGGCAGCCATGTCGCACAGCAACTGATTGACTTGATGGATGACACAGGCATTGACGGTTTTAATTTGACCCGTACTGTCGCGCCAGAATCACATCAGAATTTTATCCGTTTCGTGGTTCCTGAATTACAACAACGCGGACGTTATAAAACGGAATATCAGGCGGGTTCTTTACGACACAAACTGCATCAACAAGGTGATCGTCTTGCTGCATCGCACCCTGCCGATGCCTTCCGATGTCGACCTTTAAAACAAGAAAAACCTTCTCACCTTTCACAACATATTAGCGCTTAAATTTTGGAGTATCGGATGACTCAATCATCTTTCACATCACGTTCATCGAACAAAAAACTGATTATATTCGGGGCAATTTTTGTCATTCTAATTATTGGTTTATTCATCTGGAATAAACAACGCCAAACGCAGAATGAAGCGTTGGTGATTGGCATTAGTCCACCCTTTGCGCATCCCTTACAGGCTGCGGCTAAAGAAGCAGAGAAACAAGGCATTCATGTTAAGCTGGTTGAATTTTCCGATTGGAATACCCCGAATATTACCTTGAATAATGGCGATATTGATGCCAATTTTTTCCAACATCAACCTTTTTTAAACAATGCCATTAAAGAAACAGGCTATAAGCTTAAAGCGTTTGGTGTAGGTGCGGCTTCGCATGTCGGACTGTATTCCAAAAAATATAAAAGTCTGGATGATTTACCACAAAATGCACGCGTGGTCATTCCAAACGATCCTGTCAATCAAGGACGCGCGTTATTGCTATTACAACAAGCCAAACTGATTCAACTGAAAGATCCAAATAATTATTTATCCAAGTTAAGCGATATCTCATCGAATCCTAAAAACTTACAGTTTATTGAAGTAGAAGGCCCACAAACGGCACGTGCCATTGATGATGTCGATTTAGCCTTTGGCTATCCACATTATTTACGTTTAGCCAAAACCGCTGATCCTGAAAGTGCTTTAGTGCTGGACGATACCACCAATAAACGTTATGCGATTTTATTTGTGGTGCGTGATGATTATCAGGACAAAGGCGATAAATTGAAAAAATTTGTCGAAATTTATCAAACTTCGCCTGCGGTTAAAGCAGCGCTGAATGAAGATTTGGGGCCAAAACTTTGGTTCCCAGGTTGGGTATAACTTACATTCATGGAGTTAAGTCATGGTCAGTTTCGGCGCTCAAGTGAATTTTGCAGTTCCACATATTCAAATTCGCTCACTCAATAAAACCTATGATAGTCAAGGTCAACAAGTTGAGGCATTAAAAGAAATTAATCTGGATATTCCAGAAGGTAAAATTGTTGGGATCATTGGTAAAAGCGGTGCGGGTAAATCTTCTTTATTGCGTACCCTAAATGGACTTGAGCAACCGAGTTCAGGCTCAATCAAAATTCATCAAGATGAACTGACCACACTGGATCACGCACGTTTGATCAAGTTACGTCAACGCATTGGCATGATTTTTCAACATTTTAATTTAATGTCAGCCAAAACGGTATGGGAAAATGTGGCACTCCCACTCAAAGTTTCGGGCTATGCCAAATCTGACATTAAAAATCGCGTCGATGAAGTTTTAGCTTTGGTAGGGCTCAGCCATAAAGCTGAGCAATACCCTTCTCAGCTTTCAGGTGGACAAAAGCAGCGTGTCGGCATTGCCAGAGCACTGGTTCATCATCCAGAAATTTTACTGTGTGATGAAGCAACCTCGGCTTTAGACCCTGAAAGCACTGCTGTCATTTTGTCTTTACTGAAAAAAATTAATCAGGAACTTGGCATTACCATTGTCTTGATTACCCATGAAATGCAAGTGATACGTGAAATTTGTGATCAGGTGGTGGTGATTGAACAAGGTCAAATCGTGGAGTCAGGCCAAGTCTGGTCGGTCTTTTCCAATCCTGTACAGCCGATTACTCAAGAACTGTTAAATCTGGAACAATTGGATTTACCATTTCAAGTGCATTCATACATTCAAGCCGACTCCACCCATACGATTCTTAAACTGAAATATCAAAGCGATACCCAACATGCACCGGATCTGACGCAACTTCTGGCGAGCTTTGATACCCCTGTGTATTTGTACCAAAGTTATGTAGATAACATTCAACAACATTTGATTGGATCGTGGGTGGTCGGCATACCACGACTCAATCCTGATCTAAATCATTTAAAACAACAACTTACATCGCTGATACAACATATCGAGGTGATCGGTTATGCACGACCAACTCATTGATTTATTACTGACAGGAACGCTCGACACCTTGATCATGGTCGGGGTTTCCGCTTTATTGGCATTTCTCATCGGGCTACCACTCGCTGTGATTTTAGTCAGTACCTCAGAAAATGGTATTTATCCTTCTCAGACCATCAATCAACCGATTGGCTGGATCATTAATATTACCCGCTCTATTCCTTTTTTGATCCTGATGGTCGCACTGATTCCCATCACCCGCTGGATTGTCGGAACCAGTTATGGCGTTTGGGCTGCGGTGGTTCCACTGACCCTTGCCGCGATTCCTTTTTTTGCTCGCATTGCAGAAGTCAGTTTACGCGAAGTGGATCAAGGGCTAATCGAAGCTGCACAAGCGATCGGCTGTAATCGTCAGCAGATTATCTGGCATGTGCTATTGCCTGAAGCATTACCGGGCATTGTGGCAGGTTTTACCGTGACCATCGTCACCATGATTAACTCTTCAGCTATCGCAGGTGCGATTGGTGCAGGCGGTCTGGGGGATATTGCTTATCGATATGGCTATCAACGTTTTGATTTAACTGTGATGTTTGCGGTGATTGTAGTGCTGATTGTATTGGTGATGTTGATTCAAGCCACTGGAGATACGCTTTCTCAACAGTTAGACAAACGCAAAATTTAAAC
This sequence comes from Acinetobacter sp. FDAARGOS_515, assembly GCF_003938865.1. Classification (NCBI taxonomy): domain Bacteria; kingdom Pseudomonadati; phylum Pseudomonadota; class Gammaproteobacteria; order Moraxellales; family Moraxellaceae; genus Acinetobacter; species Acinetobacter sp. FDAARGOS_515. Next base: position 3,261,515 of record NZ_RKIX01000003.1, read on the forward strand.
TTGTGATGATTTGCACTTAGCCATGACCTGACTTTGTCATGGCTTTCATGTAAAATCAGCGCCAGTTTTTAATTTATATTTTTGTGAGTCCTCTCATGGGTTTTAATTGTGGTATTGTCGGCCTGCCAAACGTTGGTAAATCAACACTTTTTAATGCACTCACCAAGGCTGCGATTGCCGCAGAAAACTTTCCGTTCTGTACCATTGAACCCAATACTGGCATCGTACCAGTACCTGATGCACGTCTTGATAAACTTGCAGCGATTGTAAAACCACAGCGCATTCTACCAACCACGATGGAATTTGTAGATATTGCAGGTCTAGTCGCAGGTGCATCTAAAGGTGAAGGTCTGGGGAATCAGTTTTTAGCCAATATCCGTGAAACCGATGCGATTGCGCATGTGGTACGCTGTTTTGAAGATGAAAATGTCATTCACGTAAATGGTAAAATCGATCCACTCGATGATATTGCTACGATTAATACAGAATTAGCATTAGCAGATCTTGAAACTGTAGCCAAAGCATTATTGCGTCTGACCAAATCTGCAAAAGGCGGCGATAAAGATGCCATTGCAACCAAAGCCGTATTAGAAAAAATCCAGCCTTTACTGGATGAAGGTAAACCTGCTCGTGCGGCGGATTTAAGTGACGATGAACGTAAACTTGTTCGTGGTTTTGGTTTAATGACTTTAAAACCAACCATGTATATTGCCAATGTTGCTGAAGATGGTTTTGAAAACAACCCACACTTGGATGCGGTTAAACAATTGGCGGCAGAAGAAAACGCCATTGTGGTGCCTTTATGCAACCAGATTGAAGCAGAAATTTCGTTGCTTGAAGATGAAGATCGCGCAGAGTTTCTTGAAGCAATGGGCATGCAAGAACCAGGTCTCAATGTCGTAATCCGTGCAGGTTATGCGCTCTTGGGTTTACAAACCTACTTTACCGCAGGTGTACAGGAAGTTCGTGCTTGGACAGTTAAAGTGGGTGCTACAGCGCCACAAGCGGCTGGTGTGATTCACACTGACTTTGAAAAAGGCTTTATTCGCGCAGAATGTGTCGCCTATGATGACTTTGTCCAATACAACGGCGAAGCGGGTGCCAAAGAAGCGGGTAAATGGCGCCTTGAAGGTAAAACCTATGTGGTACAGGATGGTGATGTATTGCACTTCCGTTTTAACGTGTAATCACGACTTGATTTAATCAATTATAAAAAAACCAGCACTGCTGGTTTTTTTATTGCTTATATGAATTTATAAACAATAAATACAATGATAATGATTATCAATATATTTACATAAAAACCAATATCCCCTAAACTAAATCTGATTAAAACACTTTGATTTTACGAATTGATTTAAAAAGGATCATTTTCATGGCGTACACCCTACCCGCGTTACCTTATGCATACGATGCACTTGAACCCAATATCGATGCTAAAACGATGGAAATTCATCATACCAAACATCATCAAACATATATCAATAATATCAATGCCGCGATTGAAGGCACTGCATGGGAAAAACTAGCAGTCGAAGAACTGGTATCAAAGGTCAATGAAGTGCCTGCCGATATCAAAAATGTAGTAATTAACAATGGCGGTGGTCATGCCAACCATTCTTTGTTCTGGACAGTCATGAGTCCTCAAGGAGGTGGAAATCCAACAGGTGCAGTTGCAACAGCCATTGAACAAGAGCTTGGTGGTTTTGATGCATTTAAAGAGGCCTTTACCAAAGCAGCGATTAGTCGTTTTGGGAGTGGTTGGGCATGGCTCAGCGTCACCCCTGAGAAAAAACTCGTAGTAGAAAGTAGTGGAAATCAGGATTCTCCACTCATGAATGGCAATACTCCAATTTTAGGTCTGGATGTATGGGAACATGCCTACTATTTGAAATATCAAAACCGTCGTCCTGAATATATTGCTGCATTTTACAATGTGGTGGACTGGAATGAAGTCAATCGTCGTTATCAAGCAGCAATCCAATAAGAGGTTCAGCTATTTTGCATACAGGTTCTTATGACATGTCCTTTCCTGCACTATTGCGTTATACGATCGGTATTTTAATTTTGTGCGGAGGATTCATGGTGTTTTTTCGCCATTTTTTTCAAATTTAAACCCCACATGATTGTATATTTGTCAAAATAGCGACCTAAGCTCTATTGTTTTGTTTACAATAGGGCTTGCTTTTATATGCTGGTTCAATTGTCGATTAAATGCATCAAACTTAAATCTGAATTAAAAATAAAATCATTACTATAAATCTTAATGTTTTTAATTAAATACAACACAAAACTACTCTTTTTGCTCAGTATGTGATCTTCTATTTTTTAATCAGGTACTAATGCCTTATATTCATCAGAACACTATGAAAAAAATTTCTGTCATCATCTTAAGCAGCACCTTAGCATTTATGAGTGCAACTGCATTTGCCTGCCCAAAAGGAACCTCACTACAAGGCGGAACTGGCCCAAATCATAAAGGTGGTAAATGTGTGGCTGTATCAGGTGCTAAAGCAAAACCAACTAAAGCTGAAGCGAAAAAAACCACGCAAACAGTAAAAACTACAGAAGTGAAAACAACTAAACCAGAAAAAGCTAAAGCCGCTTCGACTACCACGACCACCTCAACAACAACCAGTCACCAAAACCATTAATCTGTTTTTCACAAAAATTGAATCATAAAAAAGCGAGATTCTTTTGAATCTCGCTTTTTTACATAATCATTTAATTAGCGTTTGGGATCAGTATTACCTAAAGCAGGGTTAGCAATGGCATCCTTACACTGCGATTTATCCCGTTCGTAATCTGCTTGTTTCTGGGTCACGGTGGCACTGTTGTCTTTTGTTTCTCTTGCCCATGTATCAAGCGAAGTTAATGCCTTACGACATAGCGCATATTTACCTTCAGTGACTGAATCTGTCATTTTGACATTAATTCGCCAGTCTGTACTGAGTTGGCGTAGTGGTTTTCTGACTTGCTCATCAATTTGATCCACTTTTTTTGTATATACAATCGGATCTATTTGATTAATCAAATCCCATGCTTTGTGTGCATAGGTGGTTGCATCATTGGTTAGTGTGGGAGCAGCTTTAATTTCAACCTTGTCGGTCTGCTTCTGCTCATTTTGATTACAGCCAGAAAGCATAGCCAAAGTTAAAAATACGGGAGTAAAAATCAAAAATTTGGGTGTTGAAGTGATCATCAACGATTACCTGTCTCAACATTTCGCCCCTATGCTAGTGAATTCCAAGACAATACTCAATCTTTATGAATTTGTTTTTTGAAACCTAAGAATTGTTGATGTTACATTGCTATTTTATGAGTTTGACCTAAACGTGATCATTAAATGTCTCAAATTAAAATCTATGCCAACCAAAGTACCATTCAAACATCGAATGACCCTATCAAATGCAATTCACCAAGCTTTGGTAATGACTCTTCAATACCCAGAAGATAAACGTTTCCATCGATTCATTGCACTAGCTCCAGAAGACTTTATTTATCCTCTGGACAGAAGTGAAGCTTATACCATCATTGAGATTTCAATGTTTTCAGGACGGCAGGCAGAAACCAAAAAACGACTGATTCAACAGATTTTTAGCAACATTCAGGCGCAATGTGGAATCAGTCCACAAGATGTAGAAATTACAATCTTTGAAACCCCTAAAGAAAACTGGGGTATTCGTGGACAAAATGCCGATGAATTACAGCTAAATTATAAAATAAACATCTAATTTTTATTCAGATTTAAACTTTTATTCATTTTTCCTTTATTGTCGAACAAAACTATATATTTTTATGTGAATCAAGGCTTAATTCACGATCGAGTTCTGCTATGCTTAATACCCAACTTTTGCACGGATGATTCGCATGAGCGTGACTATTGGTACTCCCCTTCAATCTTCTGCCTTTAAAGTCCTGTTATTGGGTTCAGGAGAACTCGGTAAAGAAGTGGTCATTTCTTTGCAGCGTTTAGGAGTCGAAGTTCATGCTGCAGATCGCTATGATCATGCTCCCGCAATGCAAGTTGCACATTATTCTTATACGCTCAATATGGCGGACGCAAATGAGTTGCATCGACTCATTGAAAAAGTAAAACCAAATCTGATCGTCCCTGAAATTGAAGCGATTGCAACTGAAGTGTTGGTTGAGATTGAAAATAAGGCCATTGCAACGGTTATTCCTTCTGCTAAAGCGGTTAATCTCACCATGAACCGCGAAGGCATTCGTCGTTTGGCGGCCGAAGAGCTAGGTTTGCCAACCTCAGCTTATCGCTTTGCAGATTCACTGGAAAGTTTCCGTGCTGCCTGCGACGATATTGCATATCCGAACTTTGTAAAGCCCGTGATGTCTTCATCGGGTAAAGGTCAGTCGCGCGTTAAAAGCTTTGAAGAAGTCGATGCCGCTTGGGAATATGCTCAAACAGGTGGTCGCGTCAATCAGGGCAAAGTCATTGTTGAATCTCAAATTGATTTTGACTTTGAAATTACCTTACTAACTGTTCGTGCTAAAAATCCAGAAACCGGTGAAATTGAAACGCAGTATTGTGATCCGATTGGGCACCGTCAAGATTCTGGTGATTATGTTGAAAGTTGGCAACCTCAAATCATGACTGAAGCTGCCCTACAAGAATCAAAACGAATCGCGCATAAAGTCACGACTGCGCTTGGCGGATGTGGCATTTTTGGAGTTGAGCTATTCGTCAAAGGTGACCAAGTCTGGTTTAGTGAAGTTTCACCACGCCCGCACGATACAGGACTTGTTACCTTGGCATCTCAATTTCAAAGTGAGTTTGAGTTACACGCGCGTGCTATTTTAGGGTTACCTGTCAATACTGCACGACATAGCGTAGCAGCCAGTGCCGTGATTTATGCGGGTGTAGATGCCAATAATTTAAGCTTTAGTCATTTAAATACAGCATTAGCTCACCCCGATACTGACTTGCGCCTTTTTGGTAAGCCTGAAGGCTTTAAGCGTCGTCGTATGGGTGTTGCTACCGCGCGTGCTGAAGATACCGATCAGGCGCGTGAGCTTGCTGCTCAAGCAGCCAGCCTTGTTCAAGTTCAAACAAATTCATCAGTTTAAGGTAGGCCTATTTTTATGATCAATACTTCTCCGCTGCTGAGTTATGTCACCAGTCACCATGACATTCAGGCAATTAATCAATGGCGTAATGACGTTGAACAGCAGCTACAGGAGTTTTATGAAAATGGTCAACCCATACGTGATATTGTTTTAGCACGTTCTAATTTTATTGATGAAGCGCTGATTTTTCTTTGGAATCATGCAGGACTAAATCAAACTGATTTAGGGCTTTTTGCGGTCGGTGGTTATGGCCGTCGTGAAATGTTGCCCTATTCAGATGTGGATATCATGATCTTGTCCGAGCATGATATTGCACCTGAACAAGAAAAACAGATTTCTACTTTTGTGTCCTCTTTATGGGATGTGGGGAATTTTAAACCCGGTATCAGTGTACGTACTATTCGCAACTGTTTTGAAGAAGCCACCAATGATTTAACAGTCGCCACCACGCTCATCGAAGCACGACTGATTACAGGAAACTCACATTTAGCCAAATGGCCGCGTCGCATTGTTTCTCAAACATGGACAGATAAAACCTTTTTTGATGCCAAAATGGAAGAGCAGGAAAAACGACATGCTCAACATAACAATACCGAGAGTAATCTCGAACCAGATATAAAAAATGCACCAGGTGGCATTCGTGACATGAATCAGATCGGCTGGATTGCCAAGCGGCATTTCCGCGTCAACCGCATTTATGATCTGGTTCATCTTGGCTTTATTTCCGAATTTGAACTGAGCGTACTAGAAGAAGCCGAAAGCTTTTTATGGGAAATTCGCCATCATTTACACCGCTTGACCAAGCGCGATGAAAATCGACTTTTATTTGACTATCAACGTGATATCGCCGCCAAATTTGGCTATGTACAAGAAGAAGGTAAACCGGCCAATTATGCGATAGAACAGTTCATGAAACGTTACTATCGTACTGCGCAGCAGGTTTCAACACTCAATGAAATGCTACTGGCCTATTTTAATGAGTCTGTGATTACCCCACGTTTGCCTAACTATGAACGTAAAATTGAAGAAATTAATGAAAACTTCAAATTAGTCGATGGCAAACTCGCAGTACAACATCATAAAATTTTTGCTGAACATCCAAGCGCAATTTTAGAACTCTTCTATTTATTAGCCAATCGCCCTGAAATCGAAGGGATTCGTGCAAGAACTTTGCGTTTGTTGATTATGGCGGCAAAACGGATTGATCAGGAATTTCGTGATAATCCTGCGCATCAAGCCTTGTTTATGGCAATTATCCGTTCGCCTTATCGTCTATACGACACGCTCGTCGATATGAAACGCTATGGAATTTTAGGCAACTACATTCCTGCATTTGGTCAAATTATGGGGCTGATGCAATATGATTTATTCCATATTTATACCGTCGATGCACATACCTTATTACTGATTCGTAATTTAAATCGCTTTAAAGAACCAGAATTTGCACAGCATTTTCCAGTGGTTAGCTCAGTGTTTCAGCGTTTGGCGCGTCGCGATATTGTATATTTGGCTGCGATTTTTCATGATATTGCCAAAGGTCGTGGCGGTGATCATAGTGAATTGGGTGCTGAAGATGCCATTGAGTTTTGTCGTAAACATGGCTTTACCGAGCGCGAATGTAAACTGGTCGCGTGGCTAATTCAAAACCATCTACTCATGTCACTCACTGCACAGAAAAAAGATATTTCTGATCCAGATGTCGTCAAAGAATTTGCGGAAAAACTAGGTGATATGGAACATCTGGATTATCTATATAGTCTGACTGTTTCTGATATTAATGCCACCAATCCAAAACTCTGGAATACATGGCGAGCTTCTCTCATGCGTCAGCTTTATACCTATTCCAGAGACGTGATCCGGTCAGGTTTAGGTCGTCCTGTCGATTATCAAATGTTGATTGAAGACACCAAATTTACTGCGAGTGAAGCGCTGGTAAATGAGTTCTCACTAGACGCTGTTGAAAAAGTCTGGCAAGAACTTGGCGATGAATACTTCCTTAAAGAATCTGCCGATGAAATTGCATGGCATACCCGTGCGATTTTGCAGCACGGTGATAACCCTACACCTTTGGTATTATTCCGTGCACATCGTCAGTCGACACAAGCTCAGGATGCTATTCAGATCTTTATCTATACTCAAGATAAACCCAACCTGTTTGCCACCACTGTTGCAGTGCTAGATCGCATGAATCTGGATGTACAGGATGCACGAATTATCACAGCTACCAAAGCGTTTAGTCTGGATACCTATGTCATATTAGATCGTTTTGGTACACTGCTGACCGATCCAGAACGCGAGACTACCGTGAAAGAGGCATTGGTGAAAGCGCTTAGCCAGTCCGATAAATATCCGGGCTTGATGCAACGCCGTATTCCGCGCCAACTTCGTCATTTTGATGTAGAAAATACCGTTGATATTACGCTAAACCCTGTACTTCAACAAAACATGGTTGAAATATCTACACTGGATCAGCCCGGCCTACTAGCACGAGTGGGTGGAGTCTTTATGATGCAAGGACTCGATATCCATTCAGCCAAGATTGCCACACTCGGCGAACGTGCTGAGGATATTTTCTTTGTGACTAAAAAAGATGGTCAACCCATGAATATTGAAGAAGCCAAACTTTTTGCAGATAAGCTAAAATCTGCGTTAGACGAAGCATCTAATCAAGTCATCAGTCAACATTAATTCACAGTTTTAAATCGGTAAATGTTTCATGAATTCCAGTTTGTCGCTATTACATCCTTATCCTTTTGAAAAGTTAAATGCGCTTTTTAAAGATGTCACACCCGCAGATCTACCCCTCATTCCGCTTTCTATTGGTGAACCCAAACACCCTGCTCCTGAATTTGTAAAACAAGCCATTATTGACAACTTTCAGCATTTATCGACTTATCCCAATAGCAAAGGGCTACCTGAGTTACGTCAGAGTATTGCCAACTGGCTGACTCAGCGTTTTAAGCTCAATAGCATTAGTGCTGAAGATCATATCTTGCCAGTCACAGGTACACGGGAAGGGATTTTCTCTTTTGTACAGGCACTGATTAATCGTGAAGATGCACCTTATGTAGTGATGCCAAATCCTTTCTATCAAATTTATGAAGGTGCAGCTTTGCTTGCAGGTGCAAAACCGTATTTCATCAACTGTACGCCTGAAAATGATTATTTGGGTGACTTTGATGCGGTTCCAGCCGAAGTCTGGGAAAAAACAGCATTATTATTTGTCTGCACACCGGGCAATCCTACGGGCGCTGTATTATCTAAAGAACAATTTAAAAAACTGATTCAACTATCAGATCAATACAATTTTGTGATTGCCTCTGATGAGTGCTATTCAGAACTTTGGTTTGATCAAGCACCAGTTGGTTTATTGGAAGTCTGTGCGGAAATGGGGCGTGATGATTATAAAAACTGTATCGTTTTTCATTCATTGTCCAAACGTTCCAACTTACCGGGAATGCGCTCTGGTTTTGTCGCAGGTGATGCCGAACTGTTAAAACCCTATTTAAAGTTTCGTACATATCATGGCGCAGCCATGCCTGTACAACATCAATTGGCTTCAATCGCAGCATGGAATGATGAAGCGCATGTCGAAGAAAATCGTCAACAATATCGCGCAAAATTTGATTTGTTTCAATCAGAACTTGGGTCTTTGTTACCACTAAAAAAGCCTGATGCTGGATTTTACTATTGGTTACAAGTGGATCATGATGAAGCTTTTGCCAAAATGTTGATGGAAAAAGCCCATATTAAAGTATTACCAGGCCGTTATTTATCTCGTGGAACGACACATGGGAATCCAGGCGAAAATCATGTACGTATGGCATTGGTCGCGGACTTGGCACAATGTGAGCAAGTGGTACAGCGTTTAAAGAAAATCTTGTAGATTTTAAAAAATTAAAATAATAAAGCCTCTATATATATTGAGGCTTTATTATTTTGACTGAGTCAAAAATTAATTAAAAATCAAAGCTGGCGCTTAGCATAAATGTTCGTGGCTGACCTGCAACAACATAACCATTATTGGTATTCCCTGTACTATTGATATTGTCATACAGTCCGACCGAACCCCAATAATCTTTATCGAATACATTATTTACAGCAAAGTTAAATGTAGTCGGTGTTTGTCCAAGATGTGTCTTATAGCTTGCACCCAAATCAAGTGTCGTCCAGTCTTTCACTTTTAGATTGTTGTCTAGACTCGCATACGTCGAACCTGTGTAAATCAATTGTGCATTTAAAGAAATATCCTGTGCAACAGGGAGTTTCCAGTCTGCACCTAAATTAGCTTGAAACTTTGGAACACCTACTTCATAGTTGCCATCATAAGTGACTGAACCTGTATCTTCCTGTTTAGCATGCATCCACGTTGCACCACCAAGTACGGTAATATCATCAGTTAATTTGCCATAAGTAGTAAGCTCAACACCACGATGTACATGTTCACCACCATCACTAAAGACACCATTAGCATCTTTGATACCACGCTGCTTATTAATATCAAATAAACTCAGTGTTGCTCCAATCACGCCATTTTCATACTTGGCACCCACTTCTTTTTGCTTAGCAACAAATGGTTTTAGTGTCGTAGTGACATTAGCTGTTGTATTACTCAAACCTTTGGCTAAAGACTCAATATAATTACCATAGACTGAAATTTCAGGTGTGATTTTATAGGTTAAACCTAATGCAGGGGTAAATTTACTTTCATCATATGAAGGGTTTTTACCTTTATTATCATATTGATAAGTATCTTGAATAATGGTCTGATAACGACCACCCAACATAACAATCAATTTATCATCAAAGGCTTTTAAATTATCACCAATAGCAATACTTCTAAGTCTTGTTCTTGTCGTAAGCTTTGGTGAATCCATATCATTACCATTAAATAACGGATTTAGTGCTTCAGGCTGATCATATTGGACTGGCTGATAAATATTGGTAGCTAGCTGACTTGCCCAATCCATAAAATATGCATTACGGGTATTCTGTTGAAAAGCTGACGCAGACAGCACTAAGTTATGTTGAACAGAACCCGTATCCAATTTTCCTCGAATACCGACTTCCCCCGTATTCACCATATCCACACGTGCATTATCAAAACGATAGAAGGTAGAATCACCCGTGTTTGCATTTGTAAGTGTCACATTACCCAAGCTATTTTGTTCTTGACCATGACGAAAACCATAAGCAGCATAGGCCGTAATCGCATCGGTTAAATCATATTCAGCGCGGTAACTTCCAAAATAATCTTCTTCGTTGGAATAAGACCATTTTTGTGCATAATTACTTGAACTATCAACAGGTGTCGGAATTGAGGTGATACCACTACCCAAAGTTACACTTGGACGCGTTGCTGTTAAACGATTATTGCTATATCCCATATCTCCAGATAGACGCAAACGATCGCCACGGTAATCTAGCCCGACTGAGACAAGTCCCAAAGATTTTTCTTCATCATCAACTGGAGTATCACCTCCGTGATAGGCGGTGTTTACTCGAACACCAAACTGTTGATCCTCTCCCAAACGGCGTGAAATATCACTTGAAATATAGCCACCATTAAAGTCAGTGCCCACAGTTACACTGTTTAAAGGCTCATTGCCTGCACGTTTAGGTAATAAGTTAATTGCCCCGCCAATCCCCCCATTACTTGGCATCGCTCCATTTAAAAATGAAGAAGCCCCTTTCAGCACTTCAACCCGCTCAAAAAGCTCTGTTGGAATATATTGACGTGGCAAGATCGAGTACAGTCCATTATAGGCGGTATCATCTGAACCTAAATTAAAACCACGGATATAATAGTTTTCCTGAAAATTACCATAACCGCGTCCTACACGAACGCTTGGATCTGCCTTTAAAACGTCACCCACGCTTTTGGCTTGACGTTCCTGAATATATTGATTGGTATAACTGGTCAGTTAAACGGCGTATCTAAATTTTTTTGATTACCAAAAATTCCTACTCGTCCACCACTAGCCACCTGACCTCCTGCGTAGGCTTCCATAAGCCCTGTTGCAGAAGCATCTGCACTAGCAACCACACGAATAGTTTCCAAAGCAGTTGCGGGTTGACCATCCGACTCTGATTGCTGAGAAACCTGATCATCAGCATGGGTAATGATATAGCCTGATGCACAAGCCATCATCAAGACAAGCGGTTTAAGTTTGATCATCACAATTCCACGAGTACAGTTTATAAAATTGCGATGATACTAAATGAGAATAAAAATAATTTAAATAACTTTTCTCAAATACAGAATGTTTTTATTAATAGAACTTCACAATTCGATTGCAATTTTTCATGTAAAAAACTTCAATGTAATTTATTCATTATCAACATTAGACTTCTTTTCATCATTGTTTACACCCTCTTTATTTCCTCCCATAGGGCTAAATAAAAGAGACTGATGAAAAAGTCCATGAGAAACATCATTTTTTTCTAAAGAATGTCTAAGATGGAGTCAACATCAAAAGGCTTGCAAACCCCACAAAACTTAACCCAGAAAGATAGTAAAGCCATTTAGAATGGCTGCGTAAAGCGACCATCCAGCGCTCATGTGATAATAATCTCAGCAAAAATAAATTCCAAATTAAAACTACCATCACCATCCACACTGAAATGGTAATTTTTTGATAAACATTAAATTTTTCAGAAACGAGTAAGGTTAAGCTGCTATAAAAAAGGATATTTTTAGGATTAAGTAAACTGGATTGCAATCCAAGTAATAATTGTCTTAAAGCAGAAAAAGAAGAATATTGAGATGATTCAGTTTGATAAATTTCAATCTTGGCATGCGCATGACGTAAACACAAAAATGACAGATAAAAGAGGTAACATGCACCTCCCCATTTTAAATATTTCAAAGTCGAGTGATCTATTTTTCCAAGTAAGTACCAACTGGAAAAAACTACCCATAAAATTAAAGCATTTCCGAGAGCAATCCCTAAGCAGACCTGCTGTGCTGCCTTTTTATTTCGAGCAAGCAAAGTCGTTAAAATTAAAAAGAAATCTGGCCCAGGTGAGAGTAAAGCAACAAAATGAGTCACCGCAATCGCTAAAAAGAGTTCCATAAACAATATTCGGTCAGATCAAAAATCGCAGCTTAGGCAAATGTCAAATCGTGTTCTTGTATAAAATTGCGTTTAAAAGCCACTCTGATATTGTTTTGGCGTTACGCCTGTTAAGCTTTTAAACACGCGATGGAAATGACTTTGATCACTAAAGCCCAAATCATAAGCGATATCGACGACTGAGCTCCCGCTTTTCAACCTGTCTCGCGCTTGATTAATTCTCAAATTGAGTTGAAAAGCATGAGGTGTCAGACCAAAGTTTCTTTTAAATAAACGAATAATCGCGTAACGGCTAATACCACTTTGTGCGGATAATTGCTCAAGTGAAAGAAAATGCTCGTACTGAACAATAAGATCAACTAAATGTTTTAGATGTTGCTGAAGATAAAGTTTTTCCTCTACTTGCTTTAATTGTAATGATGGAAAAATAATCTGCGTAAGTGTTTCAACCAAAGATTGCTCTTTTTCTAAAATGGTTCGTCCTGGATCAAATAAAGTATCATTCAACTGACAAAAATGCTGATAAATTTCAGGCTTTTTGATAATTTCTGGCACTAACTCAGGGATCTGGTTGCAAATACACTCTGTAACGGATTCTTCTAATAATTGCTTAAGCCAATCCAGATCAAGATGCATCATCTGATAACTCCACGCCTGATCTGGCAATGGATTACACGCGTGTTCAATATATGCAGGAATACAAACAATTGAACCCGCTTCAATATTCTCTGTCGTATGTAAATAGCTACTGAAGCGGCTTTGCCCCTGATCTACAGCACCAATTGAAAAAGTCGGATGACTATGCGCTTTATAGCAAATACGACTTTGACATGCCTTACGTGTTTCCACATAAGGCATGCGAGGATCACTCCAGAATGCGATATCTGAGTGAGACATACTCAATTTCTGTATAAATATTATTGAGCCAATGCTTTTTCAATATCTTCTTCTATACTCTCAGGTTTCGTGGTGGGTGCATAACGATTCAGCACTTTACCATCCTTACTAACAAGGAATTTGGTAAAATTCCATTTAATGCTTTCGCTACCCAAAATGCCTTTGGCTTCACGCGTCAGATAGCGAAAAATGGCATGTGCTTCAGGGCCTTTGACATCCACTTTAGCAAACATAGGAAAATCAACTCCATAGTTTCGCTGACAAAAAGCTCCAATTTCATCATTCGAACCTGGATCCTGCCCCCCAAATTGATTACAAGGAAAACCTAGTACCTCAAAGCCTCGATCTTTATATTTTTCGTATACTTTTTCTAAGCCCGCAAATTGTGGTGTGAAGCCACATTTACTTGCAGTATTGACAATTAAAAGCACTTTGCCCTCATAGTCAGACATCTGCTTAGTGTCACCCTCTAATAATTCAGCTTCAAACTGATAAAGACTCGTCATGGATAAGTTTCCTCATCATTCTTTTCGTTGGTTTTTAGTTGTAATGAAGCCGAATTTACGCAGTAACGTAGTCCTGTCGGCTGTGGTCCATCTTCAAATACATGTCCTAAATGCGCATCGCAATTATGGCAAATAATTTCTGTACGTGTCATACCATGGGTTGAGTCTTCCTGTTCATCAATCGCGCCTGCATTGACAGGTCGATAAAAGCTAGGCCAGCCACTACCACTGTCATACTTGGTGTCCGATGTAAAAAGCTCGGTACCACAACAACGACAAACATACGTTCCTTGCTGCTTGGTGTTCCAATATTGCCCGGTAAAAGCAGGTTCAGTGCCTTTTTGTCGCGTAATTCGGTACTCTTCTGGTGATAACTCTCTTTGCCATTCTCGTTCTGTTTTATTGAGTTTTCCCATGACCATTTCCCTATTCATCTAACTGTTTAAATAGAATAATTCTATATTTACGTGATTCATTCTAAAATTTCTAGTCTTTACTTCACAAATTACAAAACACTTATAATTCTCATAAAAGCAAAAAGTAAGCAAAATAATAAAACAAGGTGAGCATTTTATTTTCTAATATTGCTTTTTTGTGAGCATAAATATGATAGGCTTAGCGCTATTCTTGCTCAGGATTAAAAAATGTCGCAGAAAAAAAGCGTTATTTTTAAAAATCTACTGCCCGTGATCAAACAATATCAACTGGCAGGATTTACGCATGAAAAGATTGTTGCCTTACTTCGAGATCAACATGACCTTGATCTGGTAACAACCGAAACATTTAAAAGTTATTTATATCGTTATGCAAAAGTGACCCCTACTCCTTCTGAGAGCCCCAAAATGAACACAACACATCAAACGCCACGAGAAATTAAAAAATCGTCTAAGCTTGAGCATGTTTGCTACGACATTCGTGGACCTGTGTTACGAGCGGCCAATGAGATGGAAGAACAAGGCCACAAAATTATTAAACTGAATATTGGTAACCCCGCCCCTTTTGGCTTTGAAGCACCACAAGAAATCATTAATGATGTTGCACTAAATTTACCCAATGCCATTGGTTATACTGACTCAAAAGGGATATTTCCTGCCCGTAAAGCAATTTGCCAGTATTATCAACAAAAAGGCATTCGCGATATGCATGTCAATGACGTGTATGTTGGTAATGGTGTATCTGAACTCATTGTTATGGCTATGCAAGGTCTGCTCGATGATGGCGACGAAATGCTAGTGCCAATGCCTGACTACCCTTTATGGACAGCAGCAGTGAATTTGTCTGGCGGCACAGCGATTCACTATAAATGTGATGAAGAAAATAGTTGGTATCCAGATATTGTGGATATGGAAAGTAAAATCACGCCGAATACACGCGGGATTGTGGTGATTAATCCCAACAATCCGACAGGTTCGGTGTACCCGCGCCATGTCTTAGAGCAAATTGTCGCTTTGGCGAAAAAGCATGATCTGATTTTATTTGCCGATGAAATCTACGACAAAATTATTTATGACGGTATTGAACACGTCGCCTTAGCTGCTTTAGCAGGCGATCAATTGTGTATTTCGTTTAATGGACTGTCAAAGTCGTATCGTATCGCAGGCTATCGCTCGGGCTGGATGGCCATTACAGGCGATAAATCCCGCGCCAAAGATTATATCGAAGGTCTAGATATGTTGGCATCCATGCGTTTATGTGCCAATCATCAAGCTCAATATGCGATTCAGACTGCGCTTGGCGGTTACCAGTCTATTAATGACTTGATTCGACCAAGTGGTCGCTTATATGAACAACGCAATATTGCTTGGGAAATGCTCAATGAAATTCCAGGAGTTAGTTGTGTCAAACCTGAAGGTGCGATGTATTGTTTCCCAAAACTTGATCCCAATATGTATCACGTTGAAGATGATGAACAACTGATGCTGGACTTTTTACGTGCAGAGAAAGTTCTTTTGGTGCAAGGAACAGGCTTTAACTGGCCAACGCCTGATCATTTCCGTTTAGTGTTTTTACCTGCGGAAAATGAACTACGCGAAGCCATTACCCGTTTAGGTCGTTTCTTAGCCACAAAGCGTTAATTATGACTACATAATAATTTGCCAATGACTTAGGTGTTTAAAAAATCATAAATTAAAGCAATGTCTGGCATAGACATTGCTTTTTAATGGAATTTTAACAACTAGGAAACGGTTAATGATAAGTAAAACTTTTAAATCATGTGGTCTTGCGCTGACTCTGCTCGCTGCATCAGCGTCTTTATATGCAAAAAATAACGTCGTGGTAGTTGCAACAGGTGGAACCATCGCTGGTGCAGGAGCAAGTTCAACTAATAGTGCAACCTATACTGCTGCCAAAGTTCCAGTCGATGCGTTAATCAATGCTGTTCCCCAAGTCAAAGATCTCGCCAATGTCAGTGGCGTTCAAGCTTTACAGATTGCGTCTGAAAGCATTACCGATAAAGAATTGCTTTCACTGGCGCGTCAAGTCAATGACTTAGTCAAAAAACCATCTGTGAATGGAATTGTGATTACCCACGGCACAGATACTTTAGAAGAAACTGCATTTTTCCTCAACTTGGTGATTCATACTGATAAACCGATTGTGGTGGTGGGTTCAATGCGTCCATCAACCGCGCTTTCAGCCGATGGCCCTCTTAATCTGTATAGTGCAGTGGCGCTGGCTGCTTCTGATGAAGCTAAAAATAAAGGCGTCATGGTGCTGATGAATGACTCCATCTTTGCTGCACGAGATGTCACCAAAACCATTAATATTCATACCAACGCATTTGCTAGCCAATGGGGCGTTTTAGGGACGCTAGTAGAAGGTAAACCTTATTGGTTTAGAAGCTCGGTCAAACGTTTTAACAATACGTCTGAATTTAATATTGAAAATATTAAGGGTGATCAGTTGCCATTGGTGCAAATTGTATATGGTTCAGATTCAATGCTGCCTGATGCATACTTGGCCTACGCCAAAGCAGGCGCAAAAGCCATTATTCATGCAGGTACAGGTAACGGTTCGGTGGCAAACTATATTGTTCCAACTTTAAGACA
Organism: Acinetobacter sp. FDAARGOS_515; assembly: GCF_003938865.1. Lineage (NCBI taxonomy): Bacteria > Pseudomonadati > Pseudomonadota > Gammaproteobacteria > Moraxellales > Moraxellaceae > Acinetobacter > Acinetobacter sp. FDAARGOS_515. The sequence goes on from NZ_RKIX01000003.1 coordinate 3,278,129, forward strand.
ACTCCATGATGAACAAGGCATTCAAATTATCCGTTCATCACGAGTGCCTCAAGGCTTTGTACTACGCAACGCAGAACAACCCGATGATCAATATGGCTGGATTGTCTCACACGATTTAAATCCACAAAAAGCACGTCTTCTTGCAGCGTTAGCTTTGACCAAAACCAATGATGCCAAAGAAATCCAGCGGATGTTCTGGCAGTACTAATCTGCTGTTTTTCAGCTATGATTTGAAAAGAAGCTCAACTTCCCATATTGAGCTTCTTTTTACATTGTATTTCCCATAAAAAGTGATTATGTTTTTATTGGAAAAATAATAGACAACGGCTCAACTCAGAGCATGTTAAACTACTGGCACCTTATATTCATCGACGGACTTGGTCAGGATCGTGTTATGCAGTTTGTTCATCTTGGTATTCATACAGAGTTTTCGATTACCGAATCAATTGTGCGGATACCTGATCTGATCAAAGCTGCGGTCAATGAAAGTATGCCTGCTTTGGCATTAACCGATCTTTCCAATTTACATGCTGCGGTCAAGTTTTATGAGAGTTGTCTCTCTAAAGGGATTAAACCAATTTTGGGCAGCGAAATTCGTCTGAATGATGCTGAACATCGCGTTACCCTGCTTGCCATGACCAATGATGGCTGGCGTAGTCTGACTGAAATTGTGTCACGTGGTTTTATCGAAGGCCAGCAACTTAGTATTCCTTGTGTACAAAAAGAATGGGTTTTACAGCAACATCAAGACATGATTGTGCTATTAGGGCAACATAGTGACGTTGGTAAAATGCTGTGTTCTTCCAATCCACAAAAAGCTGAAGCTTTACTTGAAGCCTGGCAAGAAAAATTTGGTAATCGGGTTTATCTTGCTCTCACCCGTACCGATCGTGCTGGTGAAGAAGATTATATTCAGGAAGCGGTTAAACTCGCTGCAAAATACCATGTCGGAGTCGTGGCTCACAATGACGTTCACTTTATTGAAAGTGATGACTTTGAAGCGCATGAAGCGCGTGTCTGTATCGCCGATGGTTATGTTCTGGCAGATGATCGCCGCCCAAGAAACTATAGTCCAGCACAATATTTTAAAACAGCCGAAGAAATGGCTGAATTATTCTCAGACATTCCCAGCGCTTTAGACAATACCTATTATATTGCTCAGCGTTGTAATGTCAGTTTACAACTGGGTACTTACTTTTTGCCTGATTATCCGATTCCAGAAGGCTTTACCATTGATACCTACTTTGAGCATTTATCCAAAGTCGGTTTAGAAGAACGTCTGGAATTACTCTATCCTGTTGCCGAACGTGATGAAGACTGGAATGAGATTCGTAAACCCTACGATGAACGTATCAAATATGAAGTTGATATTATTCTAAAAATGGGCTTCCCGGGTTACTTTCTGATCGTGATGGACTTCATTCAATGGGCCAAAAATAACGGCGTACCTGTTGGCCCAGGACGGGGTTCGGGTGCGGGCTCATTGGTGGCGTATAGTTTAAAAATTACCGATCTTGACCCCCTACGCTACGATCTACTATTTGAGCGTTTCTTAAACCCAGAACGTGTATCAATGCCCGACTTTGATGTCGATTTTTGTATTGCAGGTCGTGACCGCGTGATTGATTATGTATCGCGTACTTATGGACGTGAAGCCGTGTCCCAGATTGCAACCTTTGGTACGATGGCGGCCAAAGGTGCAATCCGAGACGTAGCGCGGGTTTTGGGTAAATCCTATGGTTTGGCCGATCGTATCTCCAAAATGGTGCCGACCAAACCTTTAGGTGTCGATCTAAAGCAAGCCATTGACATGGAACCGCAGCTCAAGGACATCGTCACCAATCCCTCTAATCCAGATAATGATGATGCCAGTGAAATTTGGGATATGGCACTCAAACTGGAAGGGATTACCCGTAATACAGGTAAACACGCAGGTGGCGTGGTGATTGCGCCGGGTAAAATCACAGATTATTCGGCCGTCATGTGTGAAGCAGATGGAACCAGCCGTGTTGCGCAATTTGATAAAGATGACGTTGAAGCCGCAGGCTTGGTCAAATTCGACTTTTTGGGTTTACGTAACCTGACCGTGATTGAAGACGCGATTCAAAATATTAATAAACGTAGCGATGTCAAAGAGCCGCTGGCGATTGAACGTGTTCCACTTGATGATGTCGATGCCTATAAAGTCTTCGCAGATGCAAATACGACAGCGGTGTTCCAGTTTGAATCCGTCGGTATGAAGCGCATGCTCAAAGAAGCACGCCCAAGTAAATTTGAAGAAATTATTGCCTTTGTATCTTTGTATCGTCCCGGTCCGATGGATCTGATTCCTGACTTTATTCACCGTATGCATGGTGGCGAGTTTGAATATTTGCATCCATTACTCGAAAGTGTACTCGAACCGACTTACGGCATTATGGTGTATCAGGAACAGGTGATGCAGGCGGCACAGTTCTGTGCAGGGTATACACTTGGTGGCGCAGACTTGCTGCGTCGAGCGATGGGGAAAAAGAAACCTGAAGAAATGGTGAAACAACGCCAGATCTTTATCGAAGGTGCTGCCCAAAAAGATATTGATGAAGCCACAGCCAACCATATCTTTGACTATATGGAAAAGTTTGCAGGCTATGGTTTTAACAAATCGCATGCTGCGGCTTATGCTCTCGTCGCCTATCATACTGCGTGGTTAAAAGCACATTATCCTGCTGAATTTATGGCCGCGGTGATGTCATCAGAAATGCAAAACACCGACAACGTGGTGTTTTTGATTGATGACTGCCGTAGTAATGGTCTAGACGTTTTGCCGCCTTCTGTGAATATGTCGATTTATCGCTTCCATGCCAGTGACGAAAAAACCGTGGTCTATGGTTTAGGTGCGATCAAAGGCGTAGGCGAACAAGCCATGCAATCCGTGATCGACTCGCGTGAAAAAGACGGCCCTTATACCGACCTGTTTGATTTTTGCCATCGAATTGATCTGAAAAAAATCAATAAACGTACTCTTGAAGCGTTAATTCGTGCAGGTGCACTAGACTGTTTAGGTATTGAACGCTCCAGTTTAATGGCACAATTGCCTGAAGCCGTACAGGCGGCGGAACAAGCGCGACAAAACCGTGAAACTGGAATTATGGATTTGTTTGGTGAAGTTGAAGAAGTTCAACGTAAACCTGCTAAACCCGTAAAACCATGGTCAGATGAGGTTCGGCTTAAAGGTGAAAAAGATACACTGGGCTTATATTTAACTGGCCATCCAATTGATGTGTATCGTTCAGAGTTAAAAGCGTTTATTCCACTTAAAATTAACGAGTTGACCCCGACGCGTCGGGGTCAAACCACCGTATTTGCAGGACTGGTGCTGGACGTTGCCAACTTTCCGAATCGAATCATGATTACACTGGATGATGGTACTGCCCGAATTGAAGTCAGTTGTAACCATGAACGCTTTCAACGTTTCAAAGATATTGTCCAAGTTGAACAAGTGGTGGTGATTGAGGGTGAAATTTACGAACGAGAAGGCTTTGATCGTCCAATGGCACGTCTAAGCAAAGCGTTTAGCCTGAATGAAATTCGTCAAAAACGTGCTAATCATATTCGGATTCAGCCGACCCAAGATTTAATGACTCCAGCACTGGCTCAAGAGCTACAACAGATCATTTTACCATTTTGTAATATTGATCTGTGCCAACACATTCCCGTGCAAATCGCGATAGAACAAAACTATGCTACAGCCGAATTACATTTAGGACAAAACTGGAAAGTTGCACCACTGGATGAACTACTGGTGAAATTACGTGATTATTTTGGTAAAGAATCGGTGTATATCGAATATCAAGTGAAGTCTAAAGCCGCAAAAGCAGCCGAAACCGTACGAACCGTGCCACTTGCACCACCGCCAACCGATCTGTCTATGGATGAAGCCATGGATTTGTATCAGGCTGAAGTTTCTCAATATTCTTAAAATTTAGTCTGGATTATTTATGAATACATCTGACAATGCGTCAGTTTCACAATCTTTGTCGCATGTAAAAATTGTCATGGTGAATACCACCTTGCCTGCAAATATTGGTAGTGCATTAAGAGCCATGAAAACCATGGGACTGAGCAAACTGGTTTTGGTCAAACCCAAAACTTATCCTCATCCCGATATTGACGCACTGGCAGCAGGCGCACAGGATTTAATTGATCAGATTGAGATTGTAGACACCTTAGAACAAGCAATTGAAGACTGTCATCTTGTATTTGGCACCAGTGCGCGTAGTCGCACCATTCCATGGCCATTGCTGGATGTACGCCCCGCCGCGGAGCTTTCCATGCAGGCAGTCGTACAAAAAAAACAGCAAGTTGCGATTGTATTTGGTCGTGAAGATCGTGGCTTGACCAACGAAGAGTTGGCATTGGCCAATTATCATCTGACCATTCCTGTCAATACGGAGTATGGTGTACTGAATGTAGCACAAGCCATTCAAGTGGTCTGTTATGAAATGCGCATGGCAACTTTACAACAGCATGAACAAAAGACTGAATCACAAGACAATGCCAAAGTTGAGCAAATGCCTGTTACCGCTGACACAGCAATGGATTGGGATGAACCTTTGGTCACGCATAAACAAATGGAAGAGTTCTATCCACATTTAGAAAAAATGCTGGTGGATATCGAATTCCTTGATCCTCAAAATCCACGACTCCTGCCTTTACGCTTGCGTCGTCTGTTTGGACGTATACAATTAGATCGTATGGAATATCATTTACTTCGTGGCATATTTAGCCGTGTCCAAGCCTTGAGTCAGGGCACATGGAAAAAAACATCAATGGATAAAGAGGATCAATCCAATGCTTAAACAGCTCAAAGAAGATATTCAGGCTGTATTTGCGCGTGATCCAGCAGCTCGCAATACCTTAGAAGTCATTAGCAACTACCCAGGTATTCATGCCCTGATCATGCATCGTGTCGCGCATAAACTCTGGGAAAAAGACTGTAAAAGTAGCGCGCGCTTATTATCGACTTTTAGCCGTTTCGCAACAGGGATTGAGATTCATCCCGGTGCCAAAATTGGTAAACGCTTTTTTATCGATCATGGTATGGGTGTGGTGATTGGTGAAACGGCTGAAATTGGTGATGATGTCACGCTATATCATGGAGTAACTTTGGGCGGCACGACTTGGAATAAAGGTAAACGTCATCCAACACTTGAAGATGGCGTGATTGTGGGTGCAGGTGCCAAAATTTTGGGGCCGTTTACAGTCGGCAAAGGTGCCAAAGTCGGTTCAAATGCAGTCGTGACCAAAGAAGTTCCAGCAGGCGTCACTGCGGTGGGTAATCCTGCCCGTTTTATCTATAAAGATAAAGTCACTGAAAATGAAGAAGAACAACGTCGTCGCAATTATGCTGAAAGTATTGGTTTTCAGCCTTATGCAACGACCAGTGATCAGACTGATCCTATTTTAGAAGGTATGCGTGTGTTGCTGGATCGAATCCAGAACAATGAAGCACGTATGAATACCTTGTGCCAACGATTATCACTGCTCGACCCGACCTTTAAAAAGCAAAATCAGGAAGAGCAACCATTTAGCGAAGAAGAACTCAAAATCATTGAAGAAGTTCGACGCGAATGTGAAGCTCAAAGCAGTTCGTCTAAAGCTTAAACAATTGGTTTAATACTGTAACACGTCTCTCATTGCATGTTTGTCTGGCTTTTCTTAGACTGGCTCGACAAACATCTTTTTAACTTTAAACAACAAAGAATGGACGTTTATATGATGCTTAAGCCTTTGGCATACACACTACTCGCAGCGTCGCTATTAACTGCATGTAGTCCTGTTGCTGTCAAAAAAAATAATGCACCTGAACCTTTTGTTTTTACCGAACCTGACGTTTCACCTCCATTTTATGCATTAAATCCATTCAATTATGATGCCCCCCCTCCTTTTGAAGTTGCTCTTAAAGAAGCTGCGGCTCAGCCTGTAACCAAAATGGTGGTTAAAGACCCAAACGATCCAAATAAAAGTATTACGCTTGATGTCAATAAACTGATTATTCCAACGGTCAATAGCAACACTCGCTCGATGAAATATGCAGCCCTTGCTGGTGAAAATGAGCTTGATGTCACTGATATAGATGACTTTTTACAATTGGTTGAAGGTAAAGCCCGTCATTATCCACCACGCTTCACCGATCGTCAGGAACGTAAAGGCTACGAAAGCAAATTAAAAGAAGTTTCACATCAATTAGATACGCTAGCAACCAATCCAAATGCATCATTTGACGTGCTTATTCGTGCGTTCAAAGCCAGTGTTTTAGGTCGTAATCTGGATTTAGGCTCTGCCTATACCACTAAATCGCTGACCTACGCTCAACGTTTACTCAAAATTAATCCAGAAGACCCAGAAGCGAATTTCTGGTTTGGTTTTGGTTTATCTGAAGGTGGTGGTCAAAGCGAAGCTATTCCTTATTTAAATAAAGCCATGCAAGGCGGTGTACAAGAAGCTTATTTAGCTTCTGTCAATAACTACATTGCAATGGAACAAAAGAAAAACGCGATCCAAACCCTAAAAAATTACAAAATCAAATATCCAGATGAAGCAGAAGTCGCTGACCGTTTGCTCACTGAGATTGAGAAACAAGGACGATGGAATGTCTGGCAGGTGTTAAATAATCCTGCCATAGCAGCTAAACCTGCATCTTAATATCATCCCTTTCATAATGAGGCTGTTTCTACAGCCTTTTTTGTGAATTATAATTGGGGTGAATTGAAAATTCACACAGATCACGTATGATCAAACTAAGTTTCTATCAGATTCTCTTTATAAACCATGATTAATTTTAGAAAAAAAAATAGCACTTTATTTTTGGTTTCTGCCTTTTCAATTACACTGCTGAGCGGATGTCAGGTTGTTAGTGTCAAACAACAAGCAGTGAATGTCACTATTGCCAATGAACGTAATAGTATTTTGATGCAAGACAAATTAAGTGAAGCGAGCCTAAATGTTCTTTCCATGTCTGGACGTGAAGCCAAAATTTGTATGGATCAACCGACGTCCTGTGTCAATGAACTCAAAATGATCCCTGAAATTGTCGATGAGCAATTTCTCTCAACGGCAAGTGAACTCTATCTAGCCAAAGCCATGCAATTGGATAAATCCTCTGCATGTACCGTGAGCAGCATTACCAAGCATCGTTCAGAAGACCATCAACGACAAACGCAACAAACCTATGATGACTGTCAAACTGAACAACTCAAAATGCTGGATAAAAGTATTCGTTATAGTTATGCATACTTATTTAAGACCAAACGCAAACCGATAGATCGTATTTTTGATAACAGACAAGTTCAAATTCGCGATTTTTATAATCAGGCCATTGCTAAATTAGTGACGATTAGCGCGCAACGTTCAAGTGTGAAAAAAGCAACTGATAGCGTAAAAATTGGTAATAGCATTTACAATATCAATCTGGATCAATATCAACTGTTAAAAAATAAAGAGTTAGATCGATTTATCTCAAGCTATAATTTGAATTTCTCTGGGCTACGTACCATCAACCGTCGTGATGGTTTCGGATCAGAGTTTGTCGCGGTTTTTCCAGCATCAGAGGAAAAATCCAATAATAAATATATTCTCGATCCTCTCAATGCATCTTACCAAACAAGCATAAACCCTAATATCCACAAGGCTCGATATTTATCTGCAACCATCGTCGCACGACCAGTCAAAGCAGAGAGTGTTGATGACATTATTAATTCACCTAACATTACTGTGCAGGTCATGGATCCATATCGTACAGAAAATGTGGATATCGCAGGAAAGAGCTATCCATTGGCTGCAAACTTTTCTGCCCCATACGGTTTATGGCTTGCAGAAAATAATTTAGGCGCTGCTGCCTACTTAAGCCTGATTGACCGTGAAGAACGGTTGACCATGCCACATCTTTATATGCTTGAACCCTATAACCCAAACAAAAAAGTGATTGTTCTGGTTCATGGTTTAGCAAGTAGTCCTGAAGCTTGGATTGCATTAACCAATGACATTATGGGAGATAGTATCTTACGTGAACATTATCAGGTATGGCAGGTCTTTTATTCGACCAATATGCCGATATTGGAGAGCCGTTTCCAAATATATGCTCTGCTTAAACAAGCATTTGGTGGACTCAATCCAAACGATCCAGCCGACAAAGATGCCGTTCTGATTGGACACAGTATGGGTGGCATTATCAGTCGACTTTTGGTGAGTAATGCCGATATTTCCCAATCAGCTTTGTCGATGATGAGTCCATATCAACAAGCCAAGCTCAAAAAACACCCTATCGTATCAGAACGTTTAAAAATTCAACCGATTACCAATTTTGACCGTGCTGTTTTCATGTCATCGCCGAATCGTGGAACTGATTTCGCAGATTTATGGTTTACTCGTGCGGCCCGTAAAATTATTAAGTTACCTGGTGCTTTCCTCGGTGCAGTGACTGATACCATTACCAATCAAGATATCGATGCGAAAGATATCCTGACTCGTATTGATAAAGGTCTTATTCAAAATGGACCAAGTGATTTAAGTCATAAATCTAAATTCATGGCTTTAACTGAAGATATTAACCCGCCAAAAGGCTTTGTTTTCCATTCGATTATTGGCAACAAAACTAATAGCAAAGATCCAGATGTGATGACTGATGGTATTGTTCCTTACAAGAGCGCGCATCTGGATGGAGCAACATCAGAAGTTATCATTAAAGGTGGACATTCGATTCAAAAAACTCCTGAAGCTGTCCTTGAACTCAGACGTATTCTTCGCCAACATTTAGTAGATCACAATATCAAATAATCAAAAAAAGGCTCTGTTTAAATCGACAGAGCCTTTTTATTCACACTGTGTTAGCGATTAAGCGTGTTGTTTATAGCAATAATCCAGTGCTAACTCATAATATTCAAGCCCTTCTCGAGCTGCCTTAAAGGCTTTTGTTTGTAACTCAGGTTGATGGTCACATAAACGTTTAATCAGTTCCATCGCTTCATAAGGATGCAGATCATCATAATGTGCATGCGCACGTAGCCATGCCAGTGAACGCTTATTAATATTGACTTCAGGATGATCGATATATGCATTAATTCCTTTATAGACCTGAATTGACCAATCTCCTGTCGCCCACTCAATCGCAAGGTTGGTTGCTGCCAGACATTCAGCCAATGAACTGCGATAATTCATATTCCATAAAAAATGATTCACTGCATTCATTTCTACTGGAGGCGTGACACGATCCAACTCATCGACCGTTAGCCCAAAACCAACCGCCCACTCTCGATACCAATTTAGATGCCTTTCTTCAATTTTAATATTCTGAATAAGCCAATCTCGACTTTCAGTAACACCCGGTTGAGTGAAATCGGTTGCTTTTGATAAAGCCAGTGCCATATAAGAAGGGAAATGTGCGACCAAAGGATAAAAATTCAATAGCGCAAGACGAAAACACGCCAACGACAATTTTCCATTGGCCATGTCAATAAATAAAGGATGATGACTCACTCGCTCTTTTACGGGAACTAAATCATCCCAAAATGCTTGAGCCCAACCAGAATGTGGTGTAATTTCAAGTACTAATCCTTGCGTAAGAGCTCCCATCGTTCTCTTCCCTTTCTATGATCAACCGTAAGTGTCATTTATTGCATGAAATTTAAAGATTTTCTTCATTTCATCGGAGTCACTTTTAGTTTCAGTATCGATGACTCATTCAAAAAATATATTACCTACTATTTGTATAAGAGAGAATATCTTTCTAAAGTTATTGATCAGTTTTTTATAGGATGACTTATACTTTGTGAATTTAATCTCAATTTCTTAAATAAAACAAAGATAATTCAAATTATTTTTTATTTTCCCTTATTATTTTAACATTTTATTTTATTTTTAAAATTTGGCAGAATGTGACAATTTAAGTCTGTTTTTTAATTTATAATTTTAACCCCAATTTTTATTTACATTAACCAAATGATTCCAATGACTTATAAGCTCAACTAAAAACAGATAAAACTATAGTTTTATAAAGATTTATAATTTTTTAAACATTTACATAAATCATTTATTTCTATTTTTTTATGACTATAATATTATAAAAAATAGATTCTTTATTTTAAAAATAATTTTTAGCAAAAAATACATTATAAGCTCAGCTTAGCAGACTTTTATTTTTTGATAAAAAAGAGTAAAAGAAATATAGGACATGATGAAACATAACGATCTTAACAATTTCAAGGACAGTGAGATAAGCTATGAGATTACATGGCTCAAATATATTAACCCGTGAACAAATCGATCAGTTGATTGCACGTGGGTTAAATGTTGTCTGGTTTCCCAGACGGCTTGAGTCTGCTTATCGTCAACAATATCAAACTGAAGCTGCATATGAGTTTCGCTTTCGTGCTCCCATTATCTTAGCACTATATGCTTTTTTATGTTTCGGTATTTATCAGACATTACCCAAAGGCCAAGTCCATGAATGGTTTTCCTATTATGGCTGGGTTGGGATCATCGTATTCATTGCATGGCTCTTATCTTTTGTCAAAAAACTTAATCCCTATTTCGAGTTCTATGTTTGTTTAGGTTCTTGCGCTGCTGTCGCGATTACTTTCATTATGATCAATGTGCTTGAACGCGGTCAGAGCAGCATTTTGTATCATGCAGCCATGATGTATGCCATCGTTATTATCTATGGGTTTGTAGGGATGCGTTTTTATACTGCCCTGATTGCGGGTTGGTTGGGAGGCTTTATTGGAATTGTCGTCAGCCATTCTTTAAATGGAGCAATTGACTGGACTTTATTAAATCGAACTTACACATTTAGTAGCTTTCTAGGTATGGCTTTGGCCTATGCAACAGACCGACAACATCGGGAAAATTATTTACAGGATTGCATCATTGAACTCAACCGTTTGGAATTAGTGCAACAAGCTCAGAAACTATCTGCACTCTCACAACAAGACTCATTGACAGGACTTGCCAACCGACGTTATCTGGATGAGGTTTTATCTGCTGAATGGAATCGGGCGATACGTTATCAAACTCCCATTACAGTGATGATGGTCGATATTGATTTTTTCAAAAATTATAATGACACCTTAGGACACGTCCAAGGCGATGAATGCTTAAGAAAAATTGCAACATCTATTGCCTCACTTGTTTCGCGCAGTGGCGAAGTTGCAGCCAGATATGGAGGTGAAGAGTTTTTATTATTATTTCCAATGACCGATGAATCTGAAGCAATTTTGCATGTAAAACGCTTAATGAATGCCGTCAAAAACATTGAAATACTTCACCCTTCTAGCCAAGTCTCTTCCCACGTGACGATTAGCGCAGGTGTAGCAACCATGACGCCAAATCAAGACTGTGATATATCTGATTTTATAGCCAAAGCCGATCATGCTTTATATCTTGCAAAAAGTAGTGGTCGTAATCAGTTCCAGATTGCACAGACAAGTTTTAGTGTTGAAATGATTTAATTTGGCATTTGATTGTTTTTTTAAGCTTATTTTAATGATTTATGGGGTTTAAATAGCAAAAATTGATTTAACGATAATGATTATTAGTTATAATAGCTTGTTTAAATTTTTTGCTCCGATCAGGTTATTTCAATGAATCAAATAAAACTTCTTGCATGTTTAATGCTGACTACTTCTGCTTTTGCCCACGAACCATATTTAGCACCTTTAAGTTATCATACCGATAATACACAGATTCCTTTAATTGCAGGCTACGCAGAGGAAGCTTTAAATAGTGAACATGCGCTTAAAGATACCAAAATTACAGTCATTAATCCCCAACAAGAAAGCAGCCAAATTGACGTCACCAGTACTTTAAAATCAGTCAGTGTGGCAGATTTGGCATTACCTGTTAAAGGCACTTATTTGGTAGAGACGAAAGCCCAATTCCCTTTGACCTATGTCAAAGATCAAAAGCAATGGAAAATGTTATTTGAAGTTCCCGCAGATAAAGCAGGTGAAAAGTCTCAGCGTGAATACTTGATTCCAGATGATTTTAAAAATAAAAAATACACTTCAGAAAAAATTACGCGTGAATGGACATTGCAAAGTTATATCACTAAAGGTGAAGCAACGCCGCTTAGCACGTCAGGCACAGCACCGATTCAAGTGGTCTTTAGTCATCATCCAACCCAGCTCAAAGCCAATCAACCAGAGAACTTAAAAATCAGCAAGTCACAGCAGCCACTGAAACAGGCTGAAATTAATGTTCGTGCCAAAGGTGCATCAGACAAGCAGATCATACAGTTTAAAACCAATGAACAAGGGAATGCGGCTATCACTTTTCCACATGCAGGAGAATATCTGATTGAAGTCACAGAATCGGTTGATCCAGCACAAAAACCACAGAATCAGTACTACACCATTATTAGCGTGGCTGTAGCAGCTCAATAATATTCAAAAGACATATTCACTTGCCTCATATAAAAGAAAACCCTCAAATTTAAATTTGAGGGTTTTCTTAAACTCCGATTATTTGCTGCTTAATTAACGAAGTGCTACAAGTAACAACCCAATAAAACTAAACACACTGAGACTACCGATCACTTTAAAAAAGCGCTGTGATTGATAAGATAATGTCCAACCCACAGTTAATGCAGCTAAAGTCAAAATACCAAACCAGTAACTCATGCCAATTGAAGCTTTAAGCATTTTGATCGCAATGATTAAAGCTATTGTAATGAGTATATAGCCCACAGCTAAAGCGCATTTTGCTTTTTGGCGAGATAAGACTTTTTGATAAATTTGGCTTTGGTGTTTATCCAGATAAGAAGCTAAAGCCACAAATCCCCATAGGCATAATATATAGAGTATGAAAAAAATCATCATGCCTCCTCAACCGCTTCTGCCAAAGCTTGTTTCGGCTGAATATGCTTTTTAACTTTAACTGTACCTTTATGTTTTTTTAACTTAAAGAAGCTAAAGATAAACAGGATTGCTAAAAATAAACAGACCAAATCAAAACTGGCGACCATCCATTGCTCATGATAGATACTACTCCATAAAGCACGTCCATCCGTCAAAGCATTGAGGACTGGAATACACAAATACATCAGTGCAGCCAATGTCAAAAGTTCAAGCCACGCCTGACGTGCAGGACGTAAAGCAGCATAAATAAGCGTAAATAACCATATCCAGAAAAAGGTTTTAATTTCCAAATCAGAACGATTTTCCAGTTGTGCAGAAATAAGGCGATTTGCATAAAAATAACTGGCAATCGCGATAGGCAAACCAATAATCGCAGCAATATTTAAGTTTTCAACCAAACGAAAGCCAAAACTTTTAAATCCCTGTTTTTCTTGTTGCGGCGCACGTTTAACACACCACAAAATCAGCCCAGTCGCGACCATCAAGGTACCAACCACCCCTGAAATAAACAGCAACCACCTTAGTCCAGGATCTAGACCACGACCTTCATGTAACACGGTCACAGCATTATAGATTCCTGTGGGAACTGAAATATAAACAGGTTTCGCATCTGAAACCAACTCCCCTGTGACACCATTGAAAATCAGAGTTGGAACAACGTTACGATGCAGTACACTTTCAGCATACAACGCCTTAATCTCAATTTCACTGTTGGTCGTGTTCGGACGAATAATACTGATAGTACCAACTGTGTTATCTGGCCATTGCTTCTGTGCGTATAACATTAAAGGTGTGATGTCAGTCAATGCAGCAGTTTGTGTTGATAAATCACGGCGCTCTCTGGCGCCATCCCGTGGAGCGCCGTTACGACGCTCGCCTCGTTGCTGTCCAGATTGAGAGACCGATCCTTCACCGCGCGACATCGATTGAGATCTGTCCTGACCTGCCACCATATTGCGATTGCCCTGATTCTGACTTTGTTCGCCACGCCCTTCTCTCCTAACACCTTCCTGATGTGATGGTGGCTTTTCACCTAACATTTCAGCGCGCTGTGCCTGTAAAAATTGAATACGATCAGGATATACAGAAGAAATTCCCCAAGGCATCAACATATACATCAGTAGCAATAAACCACTAAACGTGATCATGATATGAAAAGGTAAAGCCAGTACTGCGGTCGCATTATGCGCATCTAACCATGAACGCTGACCTTTGCCTGCACGAAAAGTAAAGAAATCTTTAAAAATTTTCTTATGCGTAATCACACCACTGATAATGGCAACGAACATCATCAATGTCGCGATACCGACTATCCATCGTGCCCAAATTCGTGGCATACCATAAAGTTCAAAATGAAAGCGATACAAGAAACCACCACCACGGGTTTCTCGCGCTTTAATTTCTTCACCCGTACTAGAATCAATCGTAATACGCTCACCACCGCGCCGTGCTCTTGGATCTTCATTGGCACCACGAACGTTAAGTTCAGTCGTCGTTTGACGTGATGAAGGTAAATTGATATTCCATGCACCTGCGTCTGGGGCTTTATGTTGTAAAAAATTTAATGCCGTTTGAACCTGTTGCACTTGTGACTGAGGCGGTAATGACTGATGTAACTCTGGCTTCATCCAGACCGTCATTTCACTTTGGAAAAAACTCAAAGTTCCTGTGAGAAAAATCGCATACAACAACCAGCCCAAAATCAAACTCGACCAAGTGTGTAACCATGACATTGACTGACGCGGGCCTTCGGCCTTTCCATCTACGCGCATTAGGATGTACCTCCTAAGCCGAAGTAGATGACAGTTAAAATCAGTAAAGGAATCATCACACCCATAATCGATTTAATCAATGAATGCTGCAAAAATACCCAAATAAAGACGCAAACATGACAGATAAAAGCGAGCATGGTTGCCGTCATGACTGCACTGGTAGGCGTATTTTTAAAAGCTAAACTGATTACGACGGCCAATGAAGCAGATAGTGCATAACCTCCAAATAACGCAACCACAAAACGTATAAAAATTTGAATACGATATGAAATAGGTGTGGTTTTAGATGCACGTTTTGACCGTGGCATCTGTTGAACCTGAACAGATGACTGTTGTGTTAACTCAGAACTAGACATATGCAATATCCCCTGATATGTCTGAAACAAAAAATAGAAACAATAACAAGAATCATTATTAGTTGTTATATTATAGTAAAATTATGGAGACTTTGTGGATATTTTCTGCAAGTCAAAGATAATCAAAGGAAATAAACACTTAGAGTCTAATAAACTTGAATGAAAGAAGACTATCTATTATCTCGACTCGACATTCATAGAAATTAAGTTCCTTTTTCCGTAAGTCTTTATCATAAATTTATCTTAATTTTTTGATTTAGAATATCTATATTTTTAAATCACGAGATAACAATGAAGATCACTCAACTTTGCGTGAATAAGTTTCAGGTTACTTCGAATGATTTGAGTTAAATTTAAAAAACTATTTTATTCTTTATTTTGTCTTCATGAGCAAATCGCGTATTAAACTCGAACTTCCAGCGCAAGCTGATAAATTATTACTACATTCATGTTGTGCACCATGCTCAGGTGAGGTCATGGAAACTTTGTTGCATTCTGAAATCGATTATTCCATCTTTTTTTATAATCCAAATATCCATCCTGTTAAGGAATATTTGATTCGCAAGGAAGAAAATATTCGTTTTGCCGAAAAGCACAATATTCCTTTTATTGATTGTGATTACGATACAGACAACTGGTTTCAACGTGCCAAAGGAATGGAGAACGAACCTGAAAAAGGTATTCGTTGTACCATGTGTTTTGATATGCGTTTTGAGCGCACGGCGCTGTATGCCCATGAACACGATTTTAAAATTTTTAGTAGTTCCTTGGGCATTTCTCGATGGAAAAATATGCAACAAATTAATGACTGTGGGATTCGTGCCGCATCACATTATCCAGATATACACTATTGGGATTATAACTGGCGTAAAAATGGCGGTGCGACTCGAATGCTAGAAATCAGTAAACGTGAAGAATTTTATCAACAAGAATATTGCGGTTGCGTCTATTCGCTACGTGATAGCAATCGCTGGCGCATGAGTCAGGGACGTGATCGGATTAAACTTGGCGTGAAGTTTTATTCAGCGACAGATCCTGATTAATTTAATTTTTAACTCCTCATTTCTTAACTCAAGCTTCACAAGCTGATGAGAAAAACTGACTCTAACGCTTATTTCAATGTACTTAGAGCCAAATCTTAACGATTTATGCTGCATCAATAAGCGCGTGACTCACCTTGTTCATGTAAAAAATCCTGAATAAGTTTGACCACTTGTTCAGGTTTTTCTGCATGTAACCAATGTCCTACACCCTCTATGGTTTTAATTTCAGCCAGTGGAAATTGTTCGCGAATATTTTTTTCATATTCTGTTTGAATGTATTCAGACTTCGCGCCCTGAATAAATAAACACGGCTTATTCCACGGCTCAATGTCATTCCAGCCAGTCAAATTTGGATATTGTTTTTCAAGCGCATCGACATTAAATAACCAATGCCCCTGATTAAAAGATTTGAGTAAAAACATAATCACGCCATCTTGTGGAATGTATAGTTTCATAATCTCTGTCGCTTGCTTACGACTCAACTCATGCGGCTCTGCACGAACAGCATTAATGGCATCCAGAATATCTCGATGACGATGCCCCTGATAAGCCACAGGGCTGACATCTAATACAATCAATTTATCGACACGATCAGGATATAATCCTGTGATTTTCATGGAAGTTTTTCCACCCATTGAATGGCCAATTAAGCTGAATTGTTGAATACCAAGCTCATCTAAAGTATCGATCACATCCTGCGCCATAATTTCATAATTCATTTCATCACTGTGCGGTGATAAACCATGATTACGCAAATCAATTTGAATGATTTTATGATTGGTATTCAAAGCTCGAGCAATAACACCCAAATTCGACAAACTACCAAATAAACCATGTAATAAAACCACTGGTGTGTTACTGGTTACATGATCTGATTCGACGATATGAGTATTAAGTATCATAAGGATTTACCTGTATTTATTGCTCTATAGCTTAGACTAGCTCGGCTTGATCATTTTTTTCAAGCGACAACTACATTTCAGTAGCAAAAAGAAAGCTCTCCATTGAGAGCTGTTGTTTTTTAATACAGATTTATGAAGCTAATGCCATGTTTTCAGCGCGCTGCTGAAGTTTTTTGACAGCTTCACGAGCCTGTGCGGCTAATTCACGCATATCCAGATTAGGGATGTGATTGTTTTCAATCACTGTCTTACCGCCAATCAGCATGTGTTTAATTTGTGCCTGACCACCACTGGCGACAGGCCCAATTGCCATATCGTGCAACCCCATATAGCGTGAATCATCGAGTTGATACACCACCAAGTCAGCCTGCTGACCGACTTCAAGCGTACCAATATCAGATAAACCCAAAACCTGTGCCCCGCCTTGCGTCCCCCAACGGATGACA
Source organism: Acinetobacter sp. FDAARGOS_515 (assembly GCF_003938865.1). Classification (NCBI taxonomy): domain Bacteria; kingdom Pseudomonadati; phylum Pseudomonadota; class Gammaproteobacteria; order Moraxellales; family Moraxellaceae; genus Acinetobacter; species Acinetobacter sp. FDAARGOS_515. The sequence goes on from NZ_RKIX01000003.1 coordinate 3,295,538, forward strand.
TCTTCGACGGTCGCCGCATCAGCACCGCCTTCAAACGTCCCACCATCATACTTTGGTTGGGCAAACATACCTTTACGGGCACGCTGTAACATCCATGTTGCATGAGTTTCTGACAGCATATCTGCGGCTTCATTGGAGGCAGCACCGTCCACCCCAATTGAGATATTCATTCCCGCTTTTTCTAGAGTTACCAGATCTGCAATTCCACTGCCGAGACGCGCATTACTTTGTGGACAATGCGCAATCCCTGTTTTAGTTTGCCCTAAAAGCTGAATTTCTTCTGGTAAAAGTTTAACCAAGTGTGCAAACCAAACATCTTCACCGACCCAATCATGCTCAGCACAAAATTGAACAGGCGTCATGCCAAATTTGGCCCGCGCCGCATCCAGATAGTCCACCGTTTCAGACAAATGACTATGTAAGCGAATGCCTAAACGTCTTGCAACTTGTGCCGTTTCACGTAATTGTTCTGGTGTAGTCGAATGTAATGCCGTTGTTGGCGCCATGACAATTCTTTTAAAGGCTTGCGGGCGACTGTCATGATATTTACTGACTAAACGTTCAATATCAGCAATCACATTTTCAAATTTTTCTGGACGTAATGCCTGCGGAAGTTCTGCTTCCAACCCGCGGGTTAACGTCCCGCCACCACGACACAGGATAAAACGTAAACCGAGTCGATCGGCTTCATCGAATAAAATTTCCGCGCCATCAAAAGGCATATTTGGCCAATATAAATAATGATGATCTGCGACAGTCCCACAGCCTGATCGCAGCAGTTCAATCAAACCAATACGCGCTGCCAATCGAAAGCTTTCTTCATCAAAAGCCCCACGAAACCGATAGGGTGTAGAAGCCAACCACGGTGTCAAACTTTGATTCAGGCCTTGCGGCTCACCTTTCAAAAGTGACTGAAACAAATGATGATGGGTATTTACCCAAGCAGGATAAATCACGCAATCTCGTGCATCGATTACCGTTTCATTGGCCTGTAAGCTGAGTGATGAGCCAATCTCGGTAGTAACGCCATTTCCAATACGTATACTGTCTGCCTGAATACGCGCTGCTTCACCAGCCAGACCTGTTAAAATTGCGTGTGCATTTTTAATTAGATAATTCATCAGGTCTGCTCACTCTCATGCCATTTGTTTAGAAACATTTGACTTAACATGGACATTGCAACAAATAAAACCAATCCTGTGCAAGTAATCAAGAACAGTGCTGCAAACATTAACGGTAGATCAAGCTGAAATCCTGCCTGTAAAATCTGATACGCCAATCCTGCACTGGTTCCACCTGTTCCAGCAACAAACTCGGATACCACCGCTCCAATTAAAGCCAAACCACTGGAAATCCGTAAACCACCAAAGAAATATGGCAACGCATTTGGTACACGTAAACGCATTAACTCCTGCCAGCGACTGGCTTTATTGATACGAAATAGATTCAACAAACCTGCATTGACACTGCGTAAACCTAAGGTGGTATTGGTTAAAATTGGGAAAATAGCAACCAACATGGCACACACCACTAAAGCCAAAGTCGTGTTTTGAATCCAGATAATCACTAAAGGCGCAATTGCAACAATCGGTGTGACCTGAAATAAAATGGCATAAGGCATAAAACAGGCTTCAATCACACGACTTTGTACAAATAAGAAAGCAATCAAAGTTCCAATCACAACGGCGCAAAGAAAAGCCAGTAGTGTCACTTTTAAAGTTACCCACAGACTTCCAAAAAGTAAGCCTGACTGAGACACCAAAGCATGACCAATATCGGAAGGTTTTGGAATCAAATAAACAGGGACATTGAGTTGTTGCAAACTGATTTGCCAAATTAACAATAATACGACGCCCAAAAGCAAAGGTGCAGCGATACGGCGAAATTTAGGATGGCTCATTAACGGTTTAACCATGATGTTCGCCTCCACTGGCTTGCTCTAATACTTCAGATAAATGCGCACATTGCTTCATGAAAATATCTGAGTTTCTAAAATGTTCATCGCGATGATCAGGGCCTTCAATTCGGATATCAGCCACTACTCGACCAGGACGCGCACCCATCACAATGACACGTGACGATAAAAAAACAGCTTCATAAATACTGTGTGTGACAAAAACAATGGTTAAATCACGCTCAGACCACAAAGTCCGAATATCACTATCCAAGCGATGGCGAGTAAACTCATCCAAAGCACCAAAAGGTTCATCCATCAGCAATAAATCAGGTTCAGTGACCAATGCACGAGCCAGTGATGCGCGCATCTGCATACCACCAGACAGTTCTTTCGGATAAGATTCACCGAATTTACCCAGACCAACAGAAGTTAAAGCAGCGGTTACTTTTTGATTGCTGATATTTTTAGACACATGTCGTAAATCCAGTGGCAAACGCACATTATCCTGAATATTTGCCCACGGCATTAAAGTTGCTTCTTGGAACACCATTGCCATTTTGCACTGAGATTGCATATCAGCTTTCCCGTTCCAGCGCACCTGTCCCGCAGATGGCTGCTCAAGATCGGCAAACATTTTGAGTAAGGTACTTTTACCGCAACCCGATGGCCCAAGTAGTGACACAATTTCACCGCGCTGGATATCCAGATCAAAGCGCTGCAAAGCATGTGTTCCATTTGGATACACTTTTTCTACGCCACGCACCATCAACATAGGGCTACTCAGGTTTGCACTAGGTTCTGTCGCAATACTGACCGAAACTGCTGAATTCATATTAGGTTCCCCCTTTGGCATTTTTACAACCTAATTGGTCGGCTTAATTTTTCTTGGCAGTGGGTTTAACAAACTGAGTGGTATAAGCCGCTTTCCAATCCACTTTGGCATCCAATAATTTAGCCTGCACCATAAAATCACGCGTTTTCTTCCAACGCGCATCGGTCATAACACCAATGCCCATCGTTTTGGCATCACCACCATCAATCAGACCAAGCTTCTTCATTTGACCAACAGCAAAGGCTAAAAGTGGATCATCCATATTTGGATTTTCTTTTTTAATAATGGCATTTCCCGCAGCAGGATTTTTCAGATAACTTTTCCAACCTTCCATAGAAGCTTCTACAAAACGGCGCATCACGTCTGGTTTGCTCTGTAAAAGATCGTTACGGGTCACTAAGATTCCGCCATAGGCTGGATAGCCATCATTCGCGAATAAAAAGAATTTACTGGATGGTTCTGCTTTTTTTGCTTGAAAGACTTCTGAAGTTGCATAGGCTTGTTGTACAACATTTTTACCTGCCAAGAACGGCTGCATATTAAAGGTATAAGGACGTGCCTGAGAATTGTCTAATTTATACTTGCCACGTAACCACGGCCACCAGCTTGCTTGTCCGCTGGTCGAAACCAAAACGGTTTTACCTTTTAGATCAGCCAGTGATTTTACATCACTATGCGTAATCACCCCTTGTGGATCAAACTGGAATGGCGCAGCAATGGCTTTGATTGGGAAACCACTTTCGATTCCCTTTAAGACTTGTAAATCATAATTGATAATGACATCGGCGCGTTTAGCCAAGAGCAGGGTCATGTTATTGATTTGAGGGCCACCGACTTTGATGGTGACATCTAAACCATGTTTTTTATAAATCCCTTCTGCTAATGCTTGATAATAGCCACCTTGCTCTGCCTGCGCATACCACGTCGTTTGTAAAATCAATTTATCATTGGCTTGAGCCAAAGAAGTAAAAAGTAATGATGCGGCAACCACAGCCAGACGCGTTTTGCCTAAACAGTTATAAATTTTCATAATAAACCTCTGATGAATAGGTGAAAGCTTTTGCTATTCATTCAAAGGAGGCATTAAGTGTGCTGATCAATTTATTTATGACACACTCTCAAGGCTTTTATTATGATCAATAAAAACCCCGTCCCCCTAAGAGGAACAGCTTGCGCTGTAGAGCAATGTCCCATGCGACTGAACGCACTAACCGCTTATACTCAGTTATAGATTAGCAAGGGCTATGCCAAAATAGGTTCACACTAGTGATATAAATAAATTGATATATTTTTAGCAGTCAAAGTATTTTGTTTTATCTATCAAACACTTAATTAATTTAGTATTAAAATATATTTGACTTCATCAATCTGATTTTTATCGATGCATCTACACTTTGTCAGATTGATCATCGAATAAACAACCTATTGTTGCAACTAAAATACTTTTTCGATTCTGCTTAACAAGACAAGATAGATTGAAGTGCATCTTTTTTGTGCAAAATTTCTTTTTCGCTATATAACAACTCAGCCAGTCAAATAGACTCGCAAAACAGGTCAAGCTTGTGCCAATAACTTGCGTGCCTCAATCACTTGCTTTTCACCTGCACCATATTCAAGCTGTTGAATTGGTAAATGTAAACTATAGAAAATCTGCCTCTGTTCACAAAGCTCAACCAATGCCATCATCCAACTCAGTTTCTGTTCATGTTCCTGACATGGAATATGAGCATAATCAATTTCAAACTGATGCTGATCCGATTCATCTTCAAACATTTTGACAAATAAGCCTTGCCCCCGCGCAACTTGTTTCCACGACACCGCCTGAAAAGAATCTCCTTCTCTAAAGTTACGAAGCTCACGGAATTCTTCCAGATCATGCTGATTGAGCTGATGTTGTTGTTTATATTCAAGCTCAAGATTCAAACTTTGTGGTGCGATCCAGATCTCTTGCTCTAAATAAAGATATGTCCATGCCCGAACCAAACCAAATGGATAAGTTGAATATATCTGAATCACAGGAAATTTAAATTGACCTCGTTGCTCAGGTGAAAATACAAGTTCCGCTTCCTGACTTATTTGATCAATAAGAACGGTATGCACTTGATCCTCTACCCGTATTTGAATAAAGCGAGCCGATGCACGTGTTTGCTTATAGTGTAATTTTAGGATCAAGGAATGACCCAACTGTCCTACCTCTGGATAAATCATTTCAATCTGTAATTGATGAAGTTGTTTAAAAGTGAGATAAAAACTAATACATAGCACGGAACTAATTAAAAAACAAAAACCAAGAATAAGATTGTTTGCATAGTTAATCCCTGCAATGAACGTAATCACAATCAAAGTCAGATACAACCATCCTTGTTGATAGATAAAAACCAAAATATCGCGTTGCTTTAGGCTTTTAAAATGATCTATACGAAAACGTTTGGCAAACCATTTCTGAAACCCAGATGGCATGTTTGATTCTCTCACTTATAAAATATCCACGGCATCCAGACATTGACGCGCTTCATGCTCAGTCATATTCATACGATGCGCTGTGACTGCCACAAAAACAGCCTGTATATCGTCTGAAGTGACATAACTTCTTTTCTCAATCAAGGCATAAGCCTGAGCTGCCAACTTTAAAGCCAGAACACCACGTGTAGACAAACCATGTCGATGCTTACGGGTTTGTTCTGCCAAATCCAGTACGTACTCCAAAATCACATCACTGAGATAAACTTGTTTTACCAGCTCTTGAAGCTCAAGAATTTCGTCCGCACTGAAGACAGGCTGAATCCGAGCAACTAAATCTTGCCTTGAGGCTTGTTGTAATAGTAATTTTTCAGCGTTTCGGGACGGAAAACCAAGTGAAAGACGCATCAAAAAACGATCCAACTGAGACTCAGGCAAGGCGTATGTTCCACTCTGAAATAACGGATTTTGCGTAGCAACCACCCAAAACGGCTTCGGTAGATCATAATGTATGCTATCTACGGTCACTGAACCTTCTTCCATGGCTTCAAGTAAGGCACTTTGAGTTTTGGGACTACAGCGATTGATTTCATCTGCTAAAAGAATCTGGGTAAAAATCGGTCCCTGTTTAAACTCAAAAACATGTTCTTTTTGATTAAACATATTGATACCAATCACATCACTTGCAAGCATATCATTGGTAAATTGAATCCGCCCAAAATCCAGTCCAGCCAATCTCGCTAATGCACTCGCCAGTGTCGTTTTACCCAAACCGGGTAAATCTTCAAATAAAACATGCCCGCCAGCCAACAAACAAGTTAGTGCAAGTTGAGTTTGTTTAGATTTATCTAAAATGAGTTGATTAATTTCAGCTAAGAATTGCTCAATCTTGGGGCTATATTGCGCAATTTTCTGGTCAATTTCTGAATTTTCCTGTTGGAGTTCAGTTTTTTTGAGTTTTTCCATGCCCCACATCACAAGCTTTCCTAATTAAAAAAAGGGTGTATGAATCAACATACACCCTTTTTGCTTTTTTCTAAACAAATGAAACAGATATCAACAAGGACATTTTTTTAGATTGCCACTGGATGGATAACGTGAATCCACGCAGTGACGATAAAATGTCTTGGCATCCATCGGTTCCAGATCTGGATGATGTTTACGCATATGCTCAAGATAAGTGTCATAATCTGGGACACCGACCATTAAACGGAAACTTTGCTGTAAACGCTTAAATAATGTCGCAATACGTGACCAATTCTTTGGAGAAAGTAATAGATCCTTTTGCGACATAATGGTCATTTTGATGATTTTAACAATCACCGCACGACCATTTTGAGCAACTTTTAGATTCATGATCATTCACCTCGCGTTGAAGCAGGCGCTACCGTTTCAGGATCGGCATACACAGCGGGCGCTTCATGTGTGGTCGGTTCGCGACTCGCTAAAGCACGACGAATCACGCCAATCGATGCAATCACCATCACCACTGCCACAATCATAAAGAACGCACAAAGAACAGCATTAATCTGGTTAGATAACACCACCGTTTGCATCTCTGCCATAGTTTTTGCAGGCGCTAACATTTCACCACGACCCATTGCATCTGAAAAACGGTTTGCTTGAGCAAGAAAACCAATTTTTGGATTTTCATGGAAAATCTTTTGCCAGCCCGCGGTCATACAAGTAATCAGTAAGAAAATCGTAGGGACAATCGTGACCCAAACATATTTTTCTTTTTTCATTTTAAATAAAATGACTGTACCCAAAATCAGTGCCATGGCTGCCAACATCTGGTTACCAATACCAAATAAAGGCCACAATGAGTTAATCCCACCTAAAGGATCAACCACACCCTGATAGACAAAGAAGCCCCAACCGCCAACTGCAACGGCGGTACCAATCACATTTCCTACAAATGAGCCTGACTTTTTAATCGCAGGAATAACGATCCCGACTGTATCTTGCACCATGAAACGGCAAGCACGTGTACCCGCATCGACCGCAGTTAAAATAAATAACGCTTCAAATAAAATCGCAAAGTGATACCAGAATGCCATCATTGAACGATTATTGAAAATCTCAGAGATGATATGTGCCATACCAATCGCAAACGTTGGCGCACCGCCTGTACGCGATAAAATCGTGGTTTCACCAACTTCCTGAGCCAATAAAGTCAACATTTCTGGTGTGACTACAAAACCGATATTACGCACCGCTTCTGCGGCACTTTCAACCGTTGTACCCAATACTGCGGCTGGCGCATTAATTGCAAAATAAACACCCGGATCAAGCACAGTCGCACAGATCATGGCCATAATGGCAACAAATGATTCCATGAGCATGCCACCATAACCGATTACACGAATATCTTTTTCATTTTCAATGAGTTTAGGTGTAGTGCCACTCGATACCAAGGCATGAAAACCAGAAATAGCACCACAGGCAATCGTAATAAACAGGAACGGGAATAAACTACCCGCAAAAACCGGTCCTGTCCCATCAATAAAATGCGTGACTGCTGGCATTTTAAGTTCAGGTAAGGCCACGATAATACCAATTGCAAGACCTGCAATCACCCCAATTTTCAGGAAGGTCGATAAATAGTCACGCGGAGCAAGTAACAACCAAACAGGTAAAACAGAAGCAATAAAACCATAAATGATCAAACACCATGTCAATTGCGTTCCAGTTAAAGTGAAAAATGGCCCCCAATATGGATCAGCCGCGATATGCCTACCATAAACAATGGCTAACATCATCAGCACAAAGCCAATGATTGAAACTTCCGCGATTTTTCCCGGACGTATATAACGCATATATACGCCCATCAATAGTGCGATCGGAATGGTTGCAGCAATACTGAATACACCCCAAGGACTGTGTGCCAGTGCTTTAACCACCACCAATGCCAATACCGCTAAGATGATGATCATAACCCCTAGCGCACCAAGCATGACCACAACACCGGCGAATGAGCCAAGCTCTAGTTTTGCCATTTCACCCAATGATTTTCCATCACGTCGAGTCGAAATAAATAAAACTAAAAAGTCCTGAACAGCACCCGCCAAGACCACACCCACCAATAACCAGATGGTTCCTGGCAAATAACCCATTTGCGCTGCCAAGATTGGACCGACTAAAGGCCCTGCACCCGCGATTGCAGCAAAGTGATGTCCAAATAAAACGTATTTATTGGTCGGTACATAATCCAGACCATCCGCTAACCGATGTGCGGGTGTTAAGCGTCTTGAATTAAGTTCAAAAACACGAGTAGCAATAAATAGACTATAAAACCGATAAGCAATGCTATACACACAGATTGCAGCGAGCACCATCCAGACTGCATTAACATGTTCACCACGACTGACTGCCAGTATCCCGAAAGAAATGGCACCAATAATCGCGACTAGACTCCAGAGTATTTTTGAGGGGAGTGTAGATTTCCTTTGAATTGTATCCATTCATGACCTCATTCTTTATGATTAACCGCCCTAAAATTCAGATCCATCTTGATATAGAGAATTTCCTTGTGACTGTACTCCTCATCTTTTTATTTTCATCTAATACTTTGGCATAAAAAAAGGGATGATTTTAATCATCCCCTGCATAATAGTCTATTTTTAAACCATTATGCACGTTCTAAATATTCGCCTGTGCGAGTATCAACGCGAACGCTTTCTTCTTGCTGAACAAATAACGGTACGCGAACCACAGCACCTGTTTCAAGTTTTGCAGGTTTACCGCCGCCACCAGAAGTATCACCGCGAACACCTGGATCAGTTTCCACGATTTTTAATACCACAAAGTTTGGTGCATTTACATTTAATGGCACACCATTAAATAGCATAATGGTGCATTTCTCATTTGAGTCATCTTTTAACCATTTCGCCGCATCACCCATCGCAACTTTATCAGCTGCAATTTGCTCGAAACTTACAGGATCCATAAAGTTCCACAGCTCGCCATCATTGTATAAGTAGTCCATTTCTACTTCTACGATATCCGCAGCTTCTAATGAATCACCTGACTTAAATGTTTTTTCTAAAACTTTACCTGTTTTAAGGTTACGAAGTTTTACACGGTTGAATGCCTGACCTTTACCAGGTTTAACATATTCGTTTTCCATGATTGAACATGGGTTACCGTCAAGCATGACTTTAAGGCCTTGCTTGAATTCATTTGTAGAATAACTGGCCATGACTGGCACACTCCAAACTTACTAACTTAAATGTATTAATGCTAGACTAGCATTATTTTTTCCGTGTCGCATGATAAACTATTTGTATCAAGAGCAAAACTGGCAAAAACAACTCAATGATCTAATCATTGATCCATTAGAGCTGTTAAATGTATTACAACTGTCTAAAGAACAGTTGTTATCTGGCGCTATTCTTGCATCAAACGATTTTAAATTGCGTGTACCTCGTGCTTTTGTTGAAAAAATGCAAAAGTCTGATCCTTATGATCCCCTGCTTCTGCAAATTTTGCCACATCATTTAGAGCTCGAAGAACATCCTGAATTTGTTACCGATCCATTAGGCGAAGAAGAAGCCAATCAACTTCCAGGTGTTTTACATAAATATAGCTCCAGATTTTTGCTGACTTTAACGGGTGCTTGTGCAGTACATTGCCGTTACTGTTTCCGCCGACATTTCCCTTACCAGGAAAATTTGCCCAAAAATGAAGATTGGTTAAATATTCAAACTTATATCCAAGATCATCCTTCGATTAATGAGGTGATTTTAAGTGGCGGTGATCCATTAACGTTGTCCAATCGTAAATTACAACTCTGGCTAGAAAGAATTGAATCACTTCCTCAAATAAAAATTTTGCGAATTCATTCACGTGTTCCGATTGTTATTCCCAACCGTGTCGATGAAGAGCTGATTTCCCTATTAAAAAACAGTAGGCTACGCATTATAGTGGTGGTACACTCGAATCATGCTTCAGAGCTAGATGACTACACCTGTAGCAAGCTGGCAGCGTTATCATTTGGGCAAATAACTGTGTTAAATCAAGCAGTTTTACTTAAGGGTGTGAACGATAACGCACAAACCTTGATTCATCTTAGTCATCGTTTGTTTGAAGCTCGGGTTATGCCCTATTACTTACATGTTTTAGATAAAGTAAAGGGTGCTCAACATTTTGATGTTGTATCATCAGAGATTGATTGTATCTATCAGGAAGTCTTAGCGAATTTGCCAGGTTATCTGGTTCCTAAGCTGGTTAGGGAAATCGCGGGCGAAAAGAATAAAACACCGCTATTTGGGGTTTCAACATTTTGAGTTGAATAATAAACTATGATGAATCAAACTTTTACGGATATTTTTGAAACATCTACTGCTTTAAGTCGAGATGAATTAAGCTTTAGTGAAGCTAATGTTAAAGCTGTTTCAGACTGGGTTTCATCATTATCCATTATGCAACTTGGGGATACTTCACGGGCTTTATTTTCTGCGCTGATTGAGCTTTCAGAATTAAATTGCTCTGAAACTTTACGTTTTGATCTATTACAAACCATGCATCCTGTGCTTGAAAATGTTTTGGCAAGCTTTGAAAAACATTTTTTTAATCAAGGACTGATCAACACCGATCGGAACGGGCATATTATTGAACTCGCCATTTTATTACGCAAACACTTTGCGGGCATTTATATTGATATTGTAAGACGTAGTACCGAGCAACTCGAACAAAATAAATTTTCTGTTTTTGCATTGCATAAAAAGAAAAATCTACAAACGGCACGAACACTTGCCATATTTTATGGTTTAAGACAGCTCACAGAATTACTATATCAGGAGCACATGCTCTACAGTGAGCCAATGACTGGACAATGGTTAATTGCTCATCATTTATATGAAGTCGCAATGAAATCTCATGTGCATCTGAGTAATATCAATCAATTGCAAGGCACTCAAAATCAGCTCAATAATATTACCCAAGCCTATGCTCAATTGATTTTACTGGATATTCTAAATACCAATCAGATTCGTCAGGCTGAGATTCAAGCTTTATATCAATGTAGTTATGATTGGGCTAAGAAGATCCAGATTTTTCCAAAAGAAACGACACTATCCAAATATGTGATTGATACTCAAAAAGATCATCCGCCTGTTTATAATAAACATCAAAACTCAGGTTTTAGCCCCTCTATTTATGTCGTCATCCAAGATTTACTTGAACACATTACCGCTACTTTGCATCGTAATGCGGATTATCTGTCTCAAACAGAGAAAATTTATTTGAGTCCTGCGCTAAAATTTCATGTTCAGAACATTTTAGGAACGGTGGCTGAACGTCATCATGAACGATATGAATATTCAGCACAATTACAAATTTGTTTTGGTTTGCTAACTGCCCATTTTTACTTATCTAAAGCTAAAAATTTTAATGAAACGCTTCAGCTTGAGAGTCATTATGGTTTCCAAAATAGCTCAAAAACCTCATCTGGCTTAACCCAACAAGAATCATCAAGCGATGTTCCCAATAACCAGCGTTTAAATCGTGAAGCCAAACTTATTTATCAAACCGAAGTGTTAGATATTAGTGTCAATGGTTATCGAATTAAATGGACTGAAGAAGCCCCTAAAAATTTAAGAACGGGTGAATTTATACTGGTTAAAGAAGATACACATAGCCAATGGCGTGGTGGAGTAATTCGCTGGATTAAACAATCGGCTGAAAAAAGCCTGGAAATTGGTTTAGAAATATTAGCGCAAGATATTTTTCCTTGCGCCGTTCGTGTACAAGCTGACCGTCATCGTCATAATTATTACCCTGCTTTACTCATGCAAAGCCAAAATTTGGATCAGGTTAAAACAACACTAATTTTACCGGGTTCACAAATTTTCAGAGAGCAGCAAGGGGTTCATTTAAGGTTAGAAAAAGAAGAGTTCAAAGTGTATTTGCTCAAAGCGCAACTGGTCACCCAAAGCTTTGTGCAATTTGACTATGAACTCTTGGATGATCAACAGCAAAATAGCCTGAAAAAATTGATGTTTAAACAGGCCAAAGATTCAGATAATCAGGATTTATGGGAAGCGTTAAAGTGAGAAACTCGTTACTTTCTAAAAAGTTAAAATTAAGCAAAACACGTTTACTCATTATTGATGATAACCAGCTTCGTTATAATCAAATTATTGAGCTATTTAACTCCAAAAATCATCAAGTTCAGGCAACACTGCTAGATGATTTAAATAGCTTTGAAAAGCAATTAAATATCGGCTGGGATATAGTCATTTTTGGGCGAGCTTATGACTTAAAAATTGAACAGGTATTGTCCCTCATTCAAGTATCAACGCAGCCCAATTTACCTGTTTTATTGCTGACTCCTGATCAATATAGCGCTAATGATTATCTGAGTTATATACATAAAGGTGTCTATGAAATTATTGATCTCAAAGCACCAGAGCATTTATATATTGCAATTGTTAGAGCATTATCCTACAGCCGTTTGCAACAAAATGAACAACGCTTAATTGAAGAATTAGAGACTGCACAGTCTCACGTTCAATCTATTGTAAAAGAAAGCAACAAGGCGGTTGCGACACTACAAGAAGGTATTCACATCAAAGCGAATGCTGAATACTTGGCACTTTTTGGGTTAAAAAATGAAAATGAGCTAGTCGGTCTTCCTATTCTTGATATTTTACAGCCGACAGATCCTAATCAATTTAAACAAAAATTTAAACGTGTTTCACAAGGAATATTTGACCAAGCCAGCTTTGATATTGTTTGTAGAAATTCTGCAATTACGATTGCAAACCCGCTTAAAATTGAATTTTTACCTTGTGATGAAGATGATGCCGTTCAATTGACTATCGAGTATGAAGACAGTACAGCTAGTTCAATCCAACCCAATAACGCAATAGCATCGCAAGCGAGTCAAACTGAAAAGCTGTCATCCAATATCAATACCTTAAATGCTATCAATCGTCAGTTAACTAAACAACCCGCAGAGGTCAATGCACTTGTTATAGTGACGCTTTCAAGCTGTCCTGATGATGTCTTTAAACATAATCTAGAAACGATTAAAACTTATTTTTCCAATATTTATGGCTTTATTAAAGAACAAGTCAACGTTTCTGTTTTCAGAATTAATCCCGTACTCTACGTGGCTTTATTTCAAGCAGAATCTGACCAAGTTCTTAAGTCTCAATTAATCAGCCTCAAATCATTAGAAAAACCTCAGTTGTTAAGTGTTGATAAATCAACTTTACCACTACATTTACATTTAGGTTTTTCTGTATTAAATCAACCTAGTATCGCAGATGATAAAAACTTTGATGATATTTTAGAGCAAGCATTTCATCAGCCTTTACCTAATATGGAACAAAGTTTGTCTCAACGTGATTTAGGCCAGGTCGCTGTTCTTAAACAAATAGACATCAGTACCGAAAATATTCCCAAAGTTCAACATTCGATACTTCAAACGCTTCAACAAAAACTTGAAACAGGTGATATTCACCTAAAATACCAACAAATTTATGATAAACAAGACAGTAACTTATATACTTATGAAGTAACGAGCGGCTTCATTTATGACAATAGTTGGCAAGATATTAATCACCTTGCGGATTTACGTGATGATCCAGAACTTTCTATTAAAGTTGATCGCTGGATATTAGTCGAAGCCTGCAAACAATTACACAATTTTTTAACACAATATCCAACTGCAAAGCTGATTATTAATTTAAATCGTCATATTCTTTTAAATGACAAACAATTACCTGATTTGATGGGCAAGCTTCTTACCATTGTCGGTGGCCGCGCTAAAGCGCCATTAATATTACAGTTCTCTGAGGAATCCATTAGTCAGAACCTACCTTTGGCTCAACAGCAATTTGCTAAATTAAAGCAAAATGAAGTGGAAATTTCTGTACGTGACTTTGGCATCTCAATGTATAGCGACTCTATTTTAAGTCAGACTAATCTGGATTATTTAAGCCTACATCCTACTTTATGCAAAATGTTGGCTTCAGATAAAGACCTTCCTTCTCTTCAACACAAGATAGAAAACTTTCATCAAATTAAACCTATAGAAATTTTAGCTCAGGGTTTAAATGATATGACTTTGTTTGCAAATGCATGGAACATTGAAGCGCGCTATTTACAAGGTGATTATTTCCAGAAAAAACTAGATCGCCTGACTGATGTACAAGATCAATAGATCTTAGAAAATCATCTAGATCTTTTGACATAATATTTATTTCAAAGTTAAAAAAAGAACCGCAATTGCGGTTCTTTTTATTAAGTTTGAATTACCAATAGAAGTTAACACCAACTTTACCCACTGGAAGCCATTCATATTTATTTTTGTCTTCGATTTTATGTTCTTCAGCTCTTAAATCCGCATTGATATCACTTACACCATTTTCTGGGGATAAGTTATTTGCAGTCAATTGAACTTTTGGATTTCCAGTATAGTAAGCGCCTACTTCACCAAAGACACCCCAGTGTTCATTAAACTTAGGTGCAAAACCCAAACCAACATATGGTGCAATGTCGTTATCATACTTTAACTTACCTGTAACAGAACCTTCCTGACCAGCAGTACCTTGGTAAAAGTTACCATTCACTTTTAAGGTATTAGAACCAGAAACACGGTTAGTTAAGTCATAATCATTGTCAACATAAGCAGCACCAGCAGCAACATACAAACCTTGAGCCCATGGATTAGCGCTTGCACCCCATGGACGAATTTCAGCATTCAAATAGGCTAATTTATTGTCCATATCCATGTCATAAGTTGTTCCATCGATTTTCAAATCATCTGACCATGAAATATCGCCGCCATTATAACCTAAAGCTAAACCGACGTATGGATTGGCTTGCCAAAGGAAAGCACCACCATAACCAGTTGTACCGACTTCAGCACGAACACCCACTGGAAGAAGTTGTTTCTGATCAAATGCATAATGATCATGGACTACAGAATCATCAGCCATAGTAGTACCCGCCACAGCAGCTAAAGCACCAGCAACCGCAAGTAGTTTTAATGTTTTCATTGCTCTCTCCTCAAAAGACTTTTATTCAAATCTAAATTTTTATTGCGTAGATGTATCTTAGGAGAAAGTATGGTTTGGTTTTATACGAGAATTGATCATTTTCTGTTAAGTTTTGATACAAATAAGTTTGGTTCTTGTTTTTAAAGCAGTTATTCGTAATTTTTTTTATCAAGATTTTAAATGGCTTTTTTCAAATCAATCTTTTCTTTCACAACATTATTGACGCTAATTAGTGTAAAATTATGCAAATTTTTTTGGAAGGAAGAACATGTCTCAGCTTTCTACAATCATTGAGCAAGCGTTTGAAGATCGTGCGAATTTGAGCGCAACGGATTGTCCAGCAGAAATTCGTGATGCTGTAGAGCAAGCGATTGCGGGTTTAGACAACGGTACATTACGTGTTGCTGAAAAAATCGATGGCGAATGGATGGTTCATCAATGGCTAAAAAAAGCCGTGTTATTATCTTTCAAATTGAATGATAACAAACCAATCGAATCTTGTGATTTACGTTTCTATGACAAGGTTGATACTAAGCATGCAGGCTGGACTGAAGAACAGTTCAAAGCTGCGGGTGTACGTGTTGTACCGCCTGCTGTAGCTCGTCGTGGTAGTTTTCAGGCAAAAAATGTCGTGTTAATGCCTTCTTATGTCAACATTGGTGCTTATGTAGATGAAGGCACTATGGTGGATACATGGGCAACTGTGGGTTCATGTGCTCAAATTGGTAAAAATGTTCACTTGTCTGGCGGTGTAGGGATAGGTGGTGTTTTAGAGCCTTTACAAGCCAACCCAACCATTATCGAAGACAACTGTTTTATCGGGGCACGTTCTGAAATCGTTGAAGGTGTGATTGTTGAAGAAGGTTCTGTGATTTCAATGGGTGTATTCATTGGTCAATCAACCAAAATCTTTGATCGTGAAACTGGCGAAATTCACTATGGTCGTGTACCAGCAGGTTCTGTGGTTGTTGCGGGTAGTCTTCCATCAAAATGCGGTACTTATAGCCTTTATGCTGCGGTAATCGTGAAAAAAGTGGATGCCAAAACTCGCGCTAAAACCAGTTTGAACGATTTACTTCGCTCTGACTAATTGCATTTATTTGCGGAGCTTAATTGTTCCTCGTCTCTACGTTCAAATCTGATCGTAGAGATTTTTGTTTTCTAAGATGTGGTATTTCTGCAATGACTTCTCTACGCTCAACGACTATTCCGGTATCAGATCCTGCGGCGGGTCTTCGTATTACGGAAATTTTTTATTCCTTGCAAGGAGAAGCCAATACCGCAGGCTTACCCACTGTTTTTATTCGTTTAACGGGCTGTCCACTACGCTGCACCTATTGTGATACGACCTATTCTTTTGAAGGCGGTGAACGTCAGTCACTCGATCAAATTATCGAAACAGCGTTATCGTTTAAAACACCTTATATTTGCGTCACAGGTGGAGAACCACTTGCTCAACCTAATTGTTTGCATTTACTAACCAGATTGTCAGATTTGGGCTGTCAGGTTTCTTTAGAAACCAGTGGTGCGCTAGATGTGTCCAAAGTCGATTCTCGTGTATCTAAAGTACTGGATTTAAAAACTCCAACGTCTGGTGAAGAAAAGCGTAATCTGCTCAGTAATTTGGATTATTTAACTCCGCATGATCAAATCAAATTTGTGATTTGTAATCGTGAAGATTATGAATGGTCTAAACAGCAATTAGAGAATTATCAGTTGGATGAGAAAGTCAGCACCGTCTGGTTTTCCCCTGCTTTTGCAGTTGAAAAAGCTTCGGTTAAACTACCCCAGTTAGCGCGTGATATGGCGCAATGGATTTTAGATGACCATCTCCCTGTACGTTTTCAATTGCAATTACACAAATTGCTTTGGAACGATGAAACAGGTCGTTAATCCAGTTTATTTTGTTAGTTATTTTTGGAGAATATCATATGCGCCCTCGTGCCATTGTTTTATTATCAGGCGGCTTAGACTCGACGACTTGCCTAGCTTGGGCACAAGCGCGTTATGAATGTATGGCGCTCAGTTTCATGTATGGACAACGTTCTACCACTGAACTAGATGCAGCCAAAGCACTTGCTCAACGCGCTGGAGTTGAACATCGTGTTATCAATATTGATTTGGGAAATTTAGGGGGTTCTGCCCTGACCGATCATAATATCGATGTGCCTGACCATGAGCAAGAAGGTATTCCTATTACCTATGTACCAGCCCGTAATACCATCTTTTTATCATATGCACTTGCTGCTGCCGAAGTTTTTGGAGCTGAAGCGATTGTGATTGGTATTAATGCGGTTGACTATTCAGGATATCCAGACTGCCGTCCAGAATATATCGACGCCTTTACAAATATGGCACGATTGGCAACAAAAGCAGGTGTAGAAGGAAAACCTCTTACATTTGAAACACCTTTGTTACATTTATCCAAAGCGAATATTATACGTTTAGGTATTGAACATGGCGTAGACTATAGTCAAACTGTCTCATGCTATCAGGCGGATGCTGAAGGTCGTGCATGTGGGAAATGTGATAGTTGCCGTTTACGTAAACAAGGGTTTATTGAAGCTGGCGTCGCAGATCCTACACGCTATATACCATAATAATCAGGTAATATTTATGAAATTATTGAACACAAAACTACTTCTTTCTTCACTTATGGCTGCTGCTGCTTTTACTGCAACGGTTTCACATGCTGCTGATGAAAATAAACTGCAACAAGCCTACAAAAGTACAAATGTAAAAGGTGCTTTAATTAATCTGTGTAAAGATGAAACAGGTAAAGGCAATAAATTAACTGCGGCAGAAGTGAGTAAGTATTGTACTTGTGCAGTCGAAGCCGATGGAAAAATGACCAATGCACAAAAATGGGAAGTACAAAGTGCTATTAATGCCAAGAAAAGCCCAAGTTCTTTAGCTTTTGTACAACAGCAAAATAAAGATCTTCAAGCATGCTTTGGCCCACAGTTGACTGGCAAGTTAAAAGGTTTGACTGAAGAAGCGATGAAATCTGCTCAAGGCAAAAAATAAGCAGAACTGATGTGATTTGCTAGCCACTTTATGTGGCTAGTTTTTTATGGAAAATATGGAGAATAATAATGAGCAGTGAAAATATTTCATTACCCAATCAAACTTTCCCCACAACACAGGGTGAAATTAATCTGGCAGATGTCTCTGCTGAATGGTTAATTCTTTACTTTTACCCGAAAGATTCGACACCTGGTTGTACCACTCAAGCCATTGGGTTTTCATGCCTGAAGGATCAATTTGATACATTGGGTGCAACTGTAATTGGTGTATCTCGTGACTCAGTCAAAGCACATCAAAATTTTACTGAAAAACAAGCATTGACGATTGATTTAATTAGCGATAAAGATGAAATTCTTTGCCAGCATTTTGATGTGATTAAAGAAAAAAATATGTATGGTAAAAAAGTCATGGGCATAGAACGTTCAACTTTTATTTTCCATAACAAAAAATTGGTTAAAAGTTATCGTAAAGTCAAAGCCGCAGGACATGCCGAACAAGTTTTGGAAGATTTAAAAACTCTTCAGCAAAATAATTAGATTTCGAATGATGTAGCTTATTGATTGCTCATAAGCTACATCTGAATTTTTATAATAAACAATTAACGTTTTACTTTCCAATCGACGTTCATCTTGATATTTATTTTTTCACCCATCCCATCTGGTGCCTTTTTCATACCAAAATCAGTTCGATTGATCGTTGTTGAAGATACCATATTCATTAACTTTTGATTGTTGGTAACAGGTTTTAGTGTGCTATCAAAAATGACAGGTCGGGTAATCCCTCTTATGGTTAATTGCCCTATAATTTGATACTTATTATTTCCCAAAACTCTAAATTGATCACTTTTAAAACTTACCGTCTTAAACTGTGCAGCATAAAATAAATCTTTTCCCAATAATGTACTTTTCATGGCAGGATTATTCAAACTTAAACTATCCACATCCATTATAAAGCGTGTAGATGACTGCTGTGGCGCATTTTCATCAAAGTTCAAAGTCGCATGTACAGTATTAAACTTAGCGATGACCATAGACTCACGAGCTGAATCGATATGAAATCCGACATTGCTTGTTGGAGCTAATACCCAATTTGCCGCATGAACCTGGCTCATTGATACCACAATCAACGCACCAATCCATAAACTTTTTGCTAATCGCTGATTTGCAATGACAGTCATCATAAACACCAAGACAGGAAAAGAAACTTTACTTTAATCTCCTAAATCAGATTCGACTTGTCATTTAATACAAACTTATTTTGTAATTGCCGATAGATTGAAGTTTTCTGAAAATTCTCTAAAAACTGAATCGTTCCCTGAGGAAATGCCTGTTTTTGGATTTCACCACGATAATAAGCCTCTCGGATCGGAGTAGCAGACATCGACTCTTTCAAACTTTCTAACTCCACCATGATCCACTCAGGAAAAAGCTTTAAGTAATACGAAGATTCATCTTTAAAATGCCCAATTAAACCAATTTTTGCATGCGGTGGCGTGATCTGCTTAACCAGTGTTTTGACTTGATTGACCCATTTTTGATCATCATAGACATCAATGACATGTACAAAGTGAATCCGCTCTTGATCTGCCTCGGAAAAATTAGAAAGAATCATTTGCTCCCTTTCTGCTGCCAAAAAAGGATTTTTAATATTACGCTCAGGTTGCGCCGATCCCAAAGCCAATATAACGTTTTGACTTTGTTGGAGGGCTATTTCTACAGTTTGCAAATGTGCAAGATGAAAAGGCTGAAAACGTCCAATAAAAACGAGATAATCAAATATGTACATAAACCAACTTAATTTTTTATGAACTCACCAGTAGTCATTTATAATCAAATTTACGACATAATGGCAAACATAAACCCAAGATTGAAAGCAAGGATAGTACGATGACACTTCGCTGTATTCAACAACCTCATCAACATTTAAATGCAAAACTTGAAAATGGCATACTGACTTTAGCCATTCATCGCCCTGAAGCAAAAAATGCATTATATGGTGAATTGTATTTGTGGATTGCACAGGCACTGGATGAAGCAGATCAATCCAGCCAAGTTCGCGTGGTGATTTTGCGTGGCGCAGATGCAGACTTTTCTGCGGGTAATGACATGAAAGACTTTATGTCATTTATTCAAAAACCTTATCAAGGTAAAGCTGGAGATCAACCTCCTTTTGTTTTGCTTAAATCTGCGGCGAAACTTTCTAAACCGCTGATTGTTGCAGTTAAAGGGGTTGCGATTGGGATTGGTGTCACGATTTTACTGCATGCAGATATTGTCTATGCAGACAACACAGCGCTATTCCAGATTCCATTTGTCAGTCTTGGTCTGTCGCCAGAAGGCGCTGCAAGTCGTTTATTGGTGAAACAAGCAGGTTATCACCGTGCCGCAGAACTTTTATTTACCGCCAAAAAATTTAACGCGGAAGTTGCTGAAAAAGCAGGTTTGGTCAATCAAATCAGTGATGATGTTTACGCATTGGCCGAACAAACTGCCCAGCAATTGGCTGCTTTGCCACTTGCATCCATTCGACAATCCAAAGCTCTCATGAAGCATGATCTTGATGAAATTGTGCAATGTGTTGATGATGAAGCCGAGATTTTCATGCAACGTGTCCGTTCGCCTGAAATGAAAGAAGCGGTTCAAGCCTTTATGGAAAAACGTAAGCCTGATTTTTCCCAATTTGGATAAAATCAATAGACTTCTTTCATAAATCCTTTTATTTCTCCCTATGGGAGAAAAATAAAGAGGGTTTCAACAATTATGAATGAAGTCTAATACTAAAAAATCTGAGATTAAATGTCTGCATTGAAAAACCAATGAATAAGATGCAGCTTAATCTCAGGAATACACTTTTTTACCTAGATAAAATGATTGAATGTTATTCTCATTCATCATCTTCATAACGAAATATTTGAATAGTGATGGCAAATTCAGAAAATCTCCCAAAAAGTTCTCAGCAGGTTTCAGATAAAAAACGTTATTTTGAGCCTGCCCCCCAAGATATTGATGTTGAAAATTTTCGTAAAGTGATCGAGAGTCGTCGTTCCGTACGCAAATTCACGGATAAAGCCATTCCCTCTGAAGTACTTGATGCTTGTTTAGATTTGGCTCTCCTTGCACCAAACTCGTCCAATCTACAACCTTGGACATTTTATGTGGTCCAAAACCCTGCGAAGAAAAAACAGTTAGTTAAAGCTTGTCTGGGACAATTAGCAGCAAAAACGGCTTCCGAACTCATTGTTTGTGTAGCGCGAACAGATCGTGTCGATGAAATGGCAAAAAAGAATATTTCAGAATTTCCATTTCCTGAAGCCCCTGAAATGGTTAAGAAATACTATCGTTTCATTCCGTATAACTATAAAACTGGTTATTTCAATGCACTCGGCAACTTTAAAAAAGTCGCCTTTAAAGTGGCACGAAGCTTAGATAAACAACTTCCTGTTACCGCATTTAACCCTGCCGATGCAAAACTTTGGGCAAGTAAATCCACCGCTTTGGCTTGTGAAAATCTAGTGCTTTCGCTGCGTGCTTATGGTTTTGATAGTTGCATGATGGAAGGTTTTGATGAGCCAATGGTTCGTAAAATACTAAAACTCAATGATCAGCAATTTCCTGTGATGGTCATTGGTGCAGGCGAACGTGCGAGTGATGGTGTATTTTTCCCGCAGTATCGTTTTGACCGTGATTTATTCATTCAAAAAGTTTAATTATTGAATATCTAAAATCTGAATAAATTCAAAAGCAGGCTCTTCATAAGGATGGCTTGCTTTTAATGCTGTTGCAACGGTACTGGCTTTTTCTTCTGAAACAATGGTTTCTACTCGCCATTCTTCAAGCTGTTCTAACTCATCCAATTTGCCTAAAAATGGATTTGCACCGCAGACTGGCTTGAACTGCCCAATTCCTTTCACTTGCCATGCGCAGTGTTGATAGTTGCCGATTCCCCCTGCTCCAGCTGCAAAAATAGCTTGTTTAGTCAATTCAAGATGAGATTCAGGTACGTAATAAATTAGTTTCAGCATGATTTTAATGACATTAGTTTTAAATAATCATTAATCATAAGCTCAAAAATAATGAAAAATCAAAGTGAAATATTCATCACAATATAATTTACAACAATAAATGTAACTTGAAAGATGAGTGTTAAGCCAAACCAGAGCCAACCTTTGTCTTTGCTATAAACTGCTTTCATGTGATTTTCATTTTTCATCATTCGACTTCCCATGTTTTGTTCATTATTAATAAATAACTAGCAAGAATTGAGCCACGGAAAAATTAATCTTAAAACTGTACTTATAAAAATTTTACTTTCTAAATTTACTATGCAAAATTATATTAATAATATATTTATAAATTCTTTGACCTTAAAATATGAGCCATTCCTTTCAATCACAATGGGATACTGTATTTCCTAACAAAGTTCCGATTTCTCAATATCTAGTTCAATACTTTACAAAGTCTTGGTTCAGAATACATAGCTTACCCGAATCAAAAAGATATGCAGATACGACTGAAGAATATGAACTACTGCTAAATCGGCACAATGAAATTATTACAGACTGCTTCGGCGAAAATACTTCTATTTTTATTGTTTCGGGTCACTATTTTAGCCTATCTAATATGAATCAAGCTTATGATCCAATCTTTAATCTTCAATACAAATTTCATTTAGAAAAAGAAATAAATTTAACGCAAACAAATCCTGAAGATTACGATGACGAAGAGGACCTTTTCTTTAGACCATGCTCTATTGAAGTAAATTGGCAACCCAATATTCACAATGACTTATTAACAAGAATTGCTGACGATAAAGTAAAAGCTTTTATGATCTCATTTGAGCAAAATATTATAGTTGCTCCCTATGATGGGGGCATTGATTTTATCATCTTTGAAGATATGAAAAGAAATGCATTAAGAGATAAGTATAAAAACTGGCTTTCACCAAGAGCTGATGGTTTATAATAAAAAACCACCTTTGATCAACTTAATCAAAGGTGGTGATGTTTAATCGCTAACTGTAATTAACCAATAAACTTACGTGCGTTACGGAACATACGTAACCATGCCCCATCTTCATTCCAGTCTTCTGGTTTCCATGAGTGTTGTAAAGCACGGAAATTACGCTCTGGATGTGGCATCATAATCGTAGCTCGGCCATCTTTCGAAGTTACACCCGTAATTGCTTCAGGTGAACCATTTGGATTCAGTGGATAATGTTGCGTCGGTTGACCCAAACTATCTACATAACGCAAGGTCACTTGATCATTGCTATTCAAGCTAGCCAAGTGCTCATTACTTGCAACCACACGCCCTTCTCCATGTGCTACAGCGATTGGTAGAATCGAGCCCTGCATATCTTGCAGCAATACCGATACCGATTTTTCTACACGTACATTGACCGCACGTGCTTCAAAAACTTCTGATACGTTACGATGGAAACGTGGCCAGTTGTCTGCACCTGGAATCAGTGGCGCAAGTTGTGACAGCATCTGGCAACCATTACAAATCCCTAAACTAAAGGTACTTTCACGGTTAAAGAAGCTTTCAAACTGATCACGTAATTTTGGATTGAACAGAACTGACTTCGCCCAGCCGCCACCAGCACCAAGCACGTCACCATAAGAGAAACCACCACAAGCGACCAGACCTTCAAAGTCTTGCAAATCAACACGACCTGCCAATAAATCACTCATGTGTACGTCAACGGTGTTAAAGCCAACTTTGTCGAAGGCTGCTGCCATCTCGACATGACCATTAACACCTTGCTCACGCAAAATCACCATACTTGGACGACGTGTTGCAATGAATGGCGCTTCTACAGGTTCATTTAGATCGAAAGTTGCTTGTGCAATTAAACCTTTATGGTTTTGATCTGCAATAAGTGCAAATTCCTGATCGGCTGTTTCTACGTTATCACGTAAGCGCTGGATTTGATGAGACACTTCTGCCCATGCTTGTTGTAATTCGGCACGCGCTAAAGTTAAACCATTGATACTCAGTTGATCCGTATTATTGACACGTCCAACCAAGCTAATCGCATCTTTTAAGTTCGAGCTTTCAATTTCAGCTTGTAACGCATCCCAATCAGCAGCTTTCAGTTGTAAAACTGCACCAATTTCTTCTGCAAATAAACTTTCAATTGTTTGTGGTTCTAAAGCTGCGCCTAAACGTGATGCAAACATCATTTCAGCCACAGTAGCCAATAAACCACCATCACCAATGTCATGGTAAGCTTGTATCAGGCCGCGATTGTTCCAGTCTTGTATCAAATTGAAGAAATCTTTTAGATTTTCAAAACTGTCTACATCTGGCGTAATCGTACCAATGGCTTTATACACTTGGGTCAAAATCGATGCACCGATACGGAATTGACCTTTAGACAAATCAATACGTACCAGTACAGAACCATCAATATGTTTAAGCTCAGGCGTTAATGTTTTACGCACGTCACTTACTGGTGCAAATGCAGTAATCACTCCAGACATTGGTGAAGTGACAGCTTTCTCGATGCCATCATCACTCCATGTAGTACGCATCGAGAGTGAATCTTTACCGACTGGAATCGCAATACCCAAAGCTGGACACATCTCCATACCAATCGCTTTTACGCCCTCAAACAAGGCTTGATCTTCACCTTTTTGACCTGCTGCTGCCATCCAGTTTGCAGAAAGCTTGATATCACCTAATTGTTCAATATTTGCCGATGCAATATTGGTCAATGCCTCAGCAACAGCTAAACGTGCAGAAGCTGCTGGGTTTAACAATGCAACTGGTGGACGTTCACCCATTGCCATTGCTTCGCCTGTATAACCTTGCAAGCTGGTTGTAGTCACCGCAGCATCCGCGACTGGAACCTGCCATGGGCCGACCATCTGGTCACGCGCCACCATACCAGTAATTGAGCGGTCACCGATCGTGATCAGGAATGATTTGGATGCAACGGTTGGATTTTTCAAAACACGGAAAATTGCATCTTTTAGATCAATTTTTGAGGTATCAAACTCGTTGCCTGTACGTTCAACGGTTTCATACGAACGCTGCATACGCGGTGTACCACCGAGCATGACTTGCATTGGGATATCAACTGCATTGTCATGGAATAATGGATCTTCAACAGTCAAATGACGTGCTTCAGTTGCTTCACCCAAGACCGCAAACGGACAACGTTCACGCGCACAGATTTCTTCAAACAAGTCTAACGATTCTGGACGAATCGCAAGTACATAGCGTTCTTGTGCTTCATTTGACCAGATTTCCATTGGGCTCATGCCACGTTCCAACGATGGAATCTTACGCAAGTTTAAAATCGCACCCAACTCATGATCATTCACTAGTTCAGGCATGGCATTAGATAAACCACCTGCACCCACGTCATGAACAGAGACGATTGGGTTAAAGTCTTCCATGCGCCAGCAAGTATCAATCACTTCTTGACAACGGCGTTCCATCTCAGGGTTTTCACGTTGTACTGAAGCAAAGTCTAGATTTTCACCCATGGTACCGCTATCTACAGAAGACGCAGCACCACCGCCTAAACCGATCAACATCGCTGGGCCACCGAGTACAATCAGTAAATCACCCGGTTGAATCGCATCTTTTTCTACATGGTCAGGACGAATATTGCCGTAACCACCTGCAATCATGATCGGTTTATGAAAACCTTTCACTTCACCATTGACGTTTTGTTCAAAAGTACGGAAATAACCATTTAAGTTAGGACGACCAAATTCGTTATTAAACGCCGCGCCGCCCAATGGGCCTTCAATCATAATTTGTAATGGCGATGCCATACGTGAAGGTTTGCCGTAGTTATCTTCCCATGGCTGCTCAAAACCCGGAATATTCAGGTTAGACACCGTAAAGCCTGTTAAACCTGCTTTTGGTTTACCGCCACGACCAGTTGCACCTTCATCACGGATTTCACCGCCCGAACCTGTTGCAGCCCCCGCAAAAGGAGAAATCGCAGTTGGATGGTTATGGGTTTCCACCTTCATCAAGATGTGAGCCGCTTGGCTCTTATATTTATATATAAAATGACCTGTTTCATTGTCTTTCTTTGGATAAAAACGCTGAGTGTCATAACCTACAATCACAGAAGCATTGTCTTTATATGCCGACAATACTTCATCTGGTGACTCTTTATAGGTATTTTTGATCATCTGGAACAACGATAATGGTTGTTTTTCACCATCAATTGTCCATTCTGATCCAAAGATTTTGTGACGACAATGTTCAGAATTTGCCTGTGCAAACATCATCAATTCGATATCGTTTGGATTGCGTCCCAAGTCAGTAAAGGCTTGAGTTAAATAGTCAATTTCTTGTTCAGACAAGGCAAAACCAAATTCATTATTGGCTTTGACCAGTGCTTGTTTCCCTTCACCCAAAATATCAATTGAGTTTAATGGTTTTGGTGCTGTTTCTAAAAATAAACGATGGGCATCTTCGATCTGGCTGAAAACGGTTTCAGTCATACGGTCATGCAAAGCCTGTTTGACTTCATTACTGAGTTCAGAAACACCTTTTAAGGTATATAAAATACCACGTTCCAAACGATGCACTGGGGTATTACAGTTTTTAAAAATATCTGTCGCTTTAGAAGACCACGGTGAAATCGTTCCAATGCGTGGAGTGACCAAAACTTGAAGTTCATCATTGGCCACTTGGCGCAACTCAAACGATGTACCATCATTTAAAAGTTGCAATGCAGATTGATGCTGCTGCTCGTCGAGCGCTTGATCAAACAGGTAAACCCATTGGCTGTCAAAGGTTTGGACTGAACTGATTGACGATAAACGTGTTAATAGTTGAGCTTTCTTGAATGAAGAATGTGCTGGTGCACCGGCCACGATAAACATGTTGATTTTGGCTCCACGGGCAAGTCTTTTGAACTTTACCGCAATGTGACTTTAGAGAGAGCGCATATTCTACTGTGAAAAGGCAAAATCAGCTAGATGGAGAGCATGGATTTCTCTCAGCTTATTCAACAATTAGCCCAATTTATATCTTTGTTCTTGATCCGATTAAACCATAGCTAAAGCTAAGCTGAATAAAAATAAACCGTTTTAGTACTTTGCAATAGGTTTTTTCAGATGTATCCAAATGTGACACTTACAAACTGATCAGAGCGCACAAATACCAATTTATGCGCTGTTCCTCATTGAAGATGACTTATCAATAAACAACGATAAGCGCATTAAAAAAAAGAACAATTGAAGCTTTAGCTACAAGTCACACCATCGATGCTCACTACTTTTTTCGCATTCATCATCACCACAGAATCAGCAATATAATCAATGATTCGGTTTAGTGATTGTGTGGAGGCCGCCACAATATTATTAATATTTCGACGCTCGCCCTGAATAGGCACAGTGAAATGAGTTCGACAACTGATTGAACGATTTTGTAAAGTAGTTGTAGCTTGATTCGTAGCAGATGACTCCATTGCCAGCGGAATATCTGCTTTAATGATCCATGTCACCATGACATTCATATAGTGATCATGCGTACTTGCCAGTGGATGATTTGCAGAATCCTCAATCACATCAAAATTTGAAAAATCAGTCGCAATTCGATACGACACCTGACCAGCGGACATGCCACTATTATATCGATCGACTGCACCCAATTTTTGCTGTAATCCAGCCGACAGACCATCCCTTAATTGGGTACTTAAAGTTGATGTCCAACGATCATTGTCCAGCACTTTAGATCTGCCTTGATGATCCTGCACCACAATAGATGCCCGATCTAAGCGATCAGGCAATCCAACAGGCATAACTTCAATGACTCTCACCCCCGAATGTGTAATCGGTGTTGCTTTAGCCTGCAAGGTGTAATAGTTGGGTGTTGGTGAGCTTGAGCAGGCGCTCAACATTACTCCTGTCAGGATGACGACACCTAATCTGAAATTATTTTTATTTTTCATTTCGATCTACCTCAGGAGTTTTACCGCGAATCAACGATTCTGGATGTTGTTCAATATAATCTGACATTAATTGTAAAGATGCTGCTGCACGAGTCATTTGCTGTAAAGCTCGGCGAACATCTTGTTGCATTGGCGCATCGCTAGAGAGAATAGATTGGGTCGAACGTAAAGTCCCACGTACATCATTCAAGGTAGATTGTAATTCTGGCGCAACTTTGCCATCTAACTGTTGAACCAGTTGATTGGTTGAGTTAATCGCATTATTCATATTCCCCAGTGTTTTACGCATATCCTGACCAATTTCTACCAGTGGGAATTTAGTCAATTTATCTGCAATCTGAGAAACCTGAGCCTGTAATCCTTTTAATTCAGATGGCATGGTTGGAACTTCAAAGCGACCACTCGGCAATACTTTTACGGATGCAGGCTTAGCCTTAGGGAACAGATCGAAAGCAATATAATTTTGACCTGTGATTAAATTACCTGTTCGCATTTGTGCTCGCCAACCATTTTGCACAAAACGTTTAAAAATCTCTCCATCAGGATCCATCTCCTGACCATGCGCTAAACGGGATGGATAAACCACGCCTTCAGCACGCATACGTACATGTGTATAATTGTGATCAAACTCAGCATTGATCGCTTTAATTTCTCCGACATCAATCCCCATAAAGTCAATTGGCGCACCTGCACTTAAACCACGTAACGACTGATCAAAGTACATGACAATATTAATCGCTTTACCATCAGGATCTTTTAAAGCCTCTGTTTTAGAGTCCCATAGATTAAAGTGACTCGAATTCTGAGCAATCGGCGCATCAGAATTATCAGGGTATCCAAATGCAATACCACCCGCCACGATACTTGCCAAAGACTGCGTGTCCAGATTAAATCCAGATGCATTTAAACTCACATCAATCCCGCTGGCCTGCCAGAAACGTGCATCTTGCGTGACAAATTTGTCATAAGGTGAACGAATAAAGGTTTGTAGCTCAACATGCTGACCATCTTTAGCCAAATTATACGCAGTAATTTGACCAACATTGATCCGACGATAATAAATAGGAGATCCAATATCTAACGATCCCAAATCTTTTGCTTTTAAGAAAAATCTTTTACCTGGTACATCCGAGGTCACGACAGGCGGGACTTCCAATCCATTAAATTCTTCTTTTTTTTCCTTTGCTTTTCCGCCATCGACGCCAATATATGAGCCAGAAAATAAAGTATCTATGCCTGAAATACCACTGGTTCCTACTCTAGGGCGCACCACCCAAAATCGCGCATCTTTCGCTGCAAAATTACTGGCATCTTTGCGTAATTCGATTTTGGCAATAACGTGTGAGCGATCATCCGACAGTACAATTTCACGAACCAATCCGATATCTACTTGCCGATATTTAACAGTCGTCTTGCCAGCCACCAATCCTTCAGCCGTTCGAAATGAAACATAAATCGTCGGTCCGATTGCAAGAATAGATTTGATTGCCAAAGACAGCCCAATTAATAAGGCAATAAACGGAATCAACCAAATCAATGCAGGTCGCCATTTGCCCTTTTTTTTCTGAGGCTGTGGCACACGTTGCTCAGTCTGATGATCCGTTTGAGTGGGATCAGCTTCTGTGGGGTTATTCGTTGTATTATTTTCCGTCATCATGCATGTTCTTTTTAACGAGGCTGAAAAAAATCATTTTTAGATGGCAAATGATTGACCTGATTCACTATGTTGTTTTTTGAAGCATTGGTTGAGGTATTTAGTCGCTGTTGAGATAAATAATAATTATCCCAAATAATACGTGGATCAAAACTCATTGAAGCAAACATGGTCAATACCACCACTGCACCAAAAGCCACGGCACCAGGCCCCGCCAAAATCGTTGCCAATGATTGAATTTGTATCAGCGCGGTTAGTAAGGCCACAACAAATACATCTATCATGGACCAGCGCCCCACAAACTCCACAATACGATATAACACGCTGCAATGTGAAGGTAATATAGTCCATTGCGCAGTAGATTGTATTCGCACGACAAAAACCAGAAAGTATAAAATTAGCAACTTGACCATGGGGATAAAAATACTGGCCGTAAAAATCACGGCTGCCACAAAATAATCACCGCTTTGCCAGAAGTAAATGACCCCACTCATAATGGTATCTTGCTGATGTCCCAATAATGAATCGGTAATGGTCATTGGCAATACATTTGCTGGAATATATAAAATCGTCGCAGCAATCACCAATGCCAAGGTGCGGCTTTGACTATGATCTTTACGAATATGCAATGCACTCTTACATCGAATGCAATATTGAGTTTGATCCGTGTGGTGACTTTGTGGATTCACCAGACCACAACAATGACATGCCACTAATCCGAGATCAACCGCTCTTGGATTCACTCGATGAATACGGGCATCATCATCGGCAACATCGCTTGTTTGATGCACTTGTTCCCCGATGTGTTTGATTTTTTTCATGGCTGGCACCGATCAACTTCATCCCAAATATCTTGAACTTTAACTGACGCGATATAGACCAGTAATAGGCTCAATATTGCAAATGCCCATAAAGCGATCCCCGGAATCACCACCACCATTCCCACTAATTTCACCAAAGTGACCAGAACACCAATTAAAAAAACTTCGACCATGCCCCATGTTCGAAATACATAGATTATTCTTAACGCAGGGATCAAGTATTTGGGTCTGGTTTTAAAAACACTGACTGATGCAAAGATATAAGCCAGTAACAATAAATCTGTGAGTGGAACAATAAATGTGGTGATTAAAATAAGCACCCCGACAAAAGCTCGATCAATATGAAACATCATCAAGGCTGCCCCCAACAATGTGGTTTGGGAAACATTGCCATTGAGCTCAACACTCACGATGGGAAAACTATTGGCGACAATAAAAATAATTAATGCAGTTATCACCAGCGCCAATAGCGTATTAAATGATTTAACTTGCCGATAAAGTTCTGCACCACAGCAACAACAATACGCGCGCTCACCCCGTCCGAGTTTCACTTTCTGATAAATTGCATCGCACTCTTCACAACAACATAAGTTACGCTGTGACACATCACGAGATGAATTTGAACGACTCTGATCTAACTCAGTCAAAAATGAATCCTGTGATGAAGGTTGACTCATAATGTATCAAGACTCTTTTATTGTTAATTTTTTCGATAATAAGATTGCATTTCAATCAATAAACAACGTACCAACAGATGAGAAATACTTAAAATTTTTCCTAGATCAGAGCAGTCACTGAGCTGCGATAGTATCATTTTTAAATGCTCAAACCTTTCTAAAAAGTCCAGCTCATCATCATTTTATATATCATCCTCAATGCGCAAGCAATCATAGATCTGTTTCAGACTACATTGAATTTTGTTATTTTGAAAAAGCTAAAAAACCTTGGTAATTTAAAATTTGAGTAAATCGTGCCACTTGATTGAATTCGGCATGTTCGAGCAATTCAAACGTTTGCTCATCCGTTAACGCATAGAAATCATCTGCAAGCCGTTTTAACATGGCAGTCGTTTGAGTTTGTGTTAGTCCATTACTTTCACAGATATTTTTTAAAGCACGTTGTTGGGGTTCTGAAGAAATTTCAGTTAAGTCAAAAGTAATAAACAAACCTTCTGTTTTGAGCCGTTTTTGAATGGCTTGTAAAAATTTCAACTTTTGAGGAAATGCAACAAAATGCGTCACTAAAATAGAAAGCGCTGCATCAAAACTCACGATATTTTCTAATTCATGTACATCACCCAAGTGAAAATCAACACGATGATCAACATTCAAATCTTGGAGAGAGGTTCGCGCTTTATCTAACATAGCGGCTGATAAATCAGTTGCGGTAAAATGCCAATTGGGAAAAGTTTGTAATAAATAACCAAGCTCATAACCCGTTCCGCAACCTACTACTAAAATATGCGCAGACTCAGGCAAATAAGTTTTTAACAATGCTTGTATTTGTTGATGAACCACCTCATATCCGGGGATCAATTTACGAATATGTTGATCGTAACCTTCTACCACTTGCTGTGAACTAAAATCTTTTGCCATAATGATTTATCCCTTTTTTTTATATCTCGATCAATGCCTTATCAACAGATTTATTTCATCTTTGTTTTTATTTCACAATGGGAGAGAAAATAAAGACGATCTACGCTGTTATGAAAAAATCTAATCGAGTTTAAACATGGTGTCTAGTGATAATCGCTTGACTTAAAAGCTGATAGATTTCTTTTAGATCAGGACGACTAGCCTGTTCGAGTAAATGCTGATGCATTTGCAAAATATTATGATCCTCTCGAAGTGCAGGCCCTGTTTGAACTTGAACAGGGTCATATTGGGTCGCTTTTTTTGCTGTTTCCAAGATTAAAGGATAAAGCAGTGAAAAATCGACCTGTTGCTGATCTACAACTTGCTTGGCCATATCGTAGCAATAATTACTAAAATTACAGGCAAACACCGCAGCCAAATGTAAACTTAAACGCTGAGATGATGAATAATGATAAACGTGTTTACTTAGGCTATTTGCTAATTGATCTAAAATTTCTAACGCCTGTGGTTGTTTTGCCTCTATAAACAAAGGAGTTTCAGCCCAATCAATTTCACGTTCAAAACTAAAAGTTTGCAGCGGATAAAATACCCCTGCATTTGGATGTATATCTGATAATACCTTGAGGTCGGTACTTCCTGAAGTATGCACCATTAAAACGTCAAATAATTGTGGTGAAATAGATTGCACGACTGTTGCAATAGACTGATCACTAACAGCGAGAATAATTAAATCTATTTTTGAATTCAATTGTTTTATATCATCAACCGCTTGTGCTCCAACCTGCTCGGCAAGCTTTGTTGCGCGTTCGGGATTACGACTCATGATTTGAACAATTTGATGCTGGGATGCAAATGTTTTGGCTAAATTTGTCGCCACTTTGCCTGAACCCACAAAACTAATCCGCATAACTCAACCCATTGATCGCAATAGGCTTAAGCATGCCAATAAACAAAGGGCGAATCAATCGCCCTTTACCTGTATCAATTTAAAAGATACAAAATTAGTTAAATACGTTATTTAAATAGACAATACGTTCAATGGTTCGCTGATTAAAACATTTGGTGTATTGCATTTCTGTATTTTGATCGTTCAAAGCCTGATCCCAGTAATCCGATTGTTTTTGATAAGTTTCCTTTTCTTTTTCAGGAATTTCATGGGCAGACTTTTGTGCAAGAACTTTACAGTCAATATCACGTTTTTCAAACCAGTCCGTTTGATCTTGTTTAAGTTGTTCTCGCTGTTCCTCAGTCAAATTGTCCCAAGTTTGATTTAAACGTTCTACCTGTTTCTGTTTTTCAGCATCCAGCTCTTTTTTTCGGATATCCATCGCTTGTTTTGCCAGATTATATTGAGCAGCTTCTTTCTGATCATTATCCTGAATCATAGATTGATATTGTTTATTTTTTTCTATATAACTTTCAAATAAAACTGCTTGCTCAGTGATAAAAGCAACGCCCTCTAATATCTCTTTTTGATTTTGAACACTTAAACTTATGCCTTCTTTATCAGTCTTGGTAATGTCATATAATAAATTACCACGCAATTCATCATTCGTTACTGACAACCCTGATTCATTATTATCCAGATAATCTTTTACAGTGGCATAGCCATCTCCTTCATTATTCTCAATGTAGGCTTGATAGGCATTTTCTGCACGTTGCATTAAACCTTTTGGAAAATGCACCACCAATTGGCTTTCACAGTTGAGCTCGGTTGCTGTTTTAGGATCTTCTGTCAAAGTTCGAATGGTTTTAATTTCAAATCGAAGTCCTTTATTAATCTTTTCTAACAAAGTACGGTCAGCTTCATAATATCCTGAGGATTGACGCAAACTTTTTTCAAGAGCTTTAATATATTCAGACTTT
Source organism: Acinetobacter sp. FDAARGOS_515 (assembly GCF_003938865.1). Taxonomy (NCBI): domain Bacteria; kingdom Pseudomonadati; phylum Pseudomonadota; class Gammaproteobacteria; order Moraxellales; family Moraxellaceae; genus Acinetobacter; species Acinetobacter sp. FDAARGOS_515. The sequence continues at coordinate 3,329,627 of NZ_RKIX01000003.1, forward strand.
AAATAATCCTGTATTTGATTAAGATTATCCTGATTAGTACAACTAAAATCTGCAACATCCTGAGCTTGATTCTCAGTTTTCTTATTTTTAAAGTAGTCACAGCCACTAAATAAAATTGCAGTTGATAAAGTTGTTAAAATGATAAATTTTTTCATCGCTTTCCACTAATTGTTTGTCGTTATTTATAGCGGGCATATTTTAATCATCTTTATCACTAAAAATCGAGTTTTTATTCTATTTTTATTTATTCATCCAATAAAAAACTCGGCTATGATTTTACCGAGTTTTTTTAAGATTGTTTAAAATTTAAATCAAGAACGTCTGTACTACTTTTCCAGTCAAAGTCTGATTTAAAAGTGGTGTATTTTTACCACTAGACAGAATACTTTTCTTTTCTAATGTCCACTGTAAATCAGGATCAACTAATACCCAACCTTTTTCAGCCTGCCAACGTTCAAACATGTTAGCCACTTGTGCAGGTGCTATGGTCACTTTCTCTACCCACTCAAGTGGTTCAAACAATCCTTCTTTGACCAATTGGACACCCAAAGCCACATAGGTATCAAAAGCACTAATCCCCGGTAATGTTTCTGCAAATGGCATCATTTTGGCAGAACTACTTAAAGGTTCATGATGCGTACAAATTGCATCAATGACACCTGATTTTACTGCTTGGCGTAATTGTTGTTTATCTTGCTCAGAACGCAAAGGCGGACGTACATGAGCCAATGAATTAAAACCATCAATTAAGGATTCAGTTAAATGTAACTGATGCATCGCAACATCAGCAGTTACAGGTAAGCCTTTGGCTTTAGCCGCTTCAATCAGCTCAATGGATTTTCCAGAAGAAATAAGACCAAAATGTGCACGAACGCCTGTGGCTTCAATCATGATGAGGTATTTCGCAATCGCAATGGTTTCTGCAATCGCAGGAATCATCGGTAAACCCTGACGTGAAGCGATAAACCCTTCATGCACACAGCCATCTTTGGCAATTTGTGCTTCTTCTGGATAAAACACTACGGTTAAGCCCAAACCTGCTGCATATTCCAGTGTACGAATCACCACATCATCATCTTCAAAAGATGCATTGGCATTTGACACGGCGGTACAGCCACCCTTTTTAAGTGCCGCCATATTGGCAGGTTGTTTGCCCATTAAACCTTGGGTCTGCGCGCCAATAATATGTAAATGAAACTGTCCATCCGTCCATGCTTTCTCAATTAAGCCATGAATCAAGGCACCATTGTCCTGCACAATCGGTTTAGAATCTGGTGGCGTAATCACATGTAAAATACCATTTTCACGTGCAGCCTTACCTTCAGACTTCAAAGTACCATGTTGTTGTTGTCCTGGCTCTCGTACACGTGCGCACAAATCTACCATGGTCGGCATCAACCATTTACCTTGTGCATCGATACTTTCATCAATATGCTCAAGTGATTCAACACGTTTACCTTTTTTTAAATAAACAGTTGTAATTAGGTCAATTTTCTCTACAGGATCAAGTAAACGGACATTTTCAAGTTTGATATTGCTCATAATGTTGACCCTTATACCACGATTGCTTCGATTAAACCCTGTTGCTGTAACTGCCCTTGCATTGTGAGTGCCAGAACCGCCATACGCACCGCAATACCATTGGTCACCTGATGCAAAATCACAGAACGTGGACCATCGGCAATACTGGAATCAATCTCAACACCACGATTCATTGGCCCTGGATGCATCACAATACAATCTGGTTTAGCCAACGCCAAACGTTCCTGATTCAGTCCATACATACGATAAAATTCTGCTTGAGAAGACAATGCAGGCGAATCAATTCGTTCATTTTGAATACGTAAAGCGATGATTACGTCACAATCTTTAACGCCTTCGTCCATTTTATTAAATAGACGAACATGATCACCATATTCACTGAAACCAACTGGCAATAAAGTATTCGGTGCAATCACGCGAATATCTTGACAGCCCAATGTCTGCAAAGCCGCAATATCTGAACGTGCAACACGAGAATGTTTAATATCACCAATAATCGCAACGCTAAGCTCTTCAAAAGGTTTATGGGTATCACGACGAATGGTTAGCATATCCAGCATGGCTTGCGTTGGATGGGCGTGACGTCCATCCCCTGCATTAATAATGGCTAGATTTGGACAGACATCTTTGGCAATAAAATGTGCCGCACCTGAAGAGGAATGACGAACCACAAAAATATCTGCTGCCATTGCTTCCAAGTTCCAGAGTGTATCTCGCAAGGTTTCCCCTTTAGAGGTACTTGAACGTGCAATATCAATATTCAACACATTGGCAGACAAACGTTTCGCTGCCGCCTCAAAAGTAGTACGGGTACGAGTAGAATTTTCAAAAAATAAATTCATCACGGTACGCCCTTCAAGTAATGGCGTCGTGATCAACTGATTTTGATCATTTATAAAAGATTGCGCGGTATCGAGAATTTTTGTAAGCGTTTCTTTGGAAAGACCTTCGATGGTCAAAAAGTGTTTTAAATTGCCCTGCTGATTGAGCTGAATCTGACTCGGTGTATGCAATGCCGCCAAGTGCATGAGAGATTCCTTAGACGTTAAGTTAAGGCATTATACAGATATTTTTCTCAATCGGGCAGTTGAAGTTTTAGGCAAATGAACAAGTTTTCCCCTTGAAAATACGCTAAAATAACCGATTGCTTTAGCTGCTCTTGGAAAATTGAATGAATTCACCGCAACGTCTTTCTACATATTGGGTTACCTGTGCAGATGGACTGGAAACCTTATTGCAACAAGAATTACAAGGTTTAGGCATCGAGCAGACTGAACGCTTTGCAGGTCGTCTCATTTTCCAAGGGTCGCTTGAACAAGCTTACCGAATTTGTATGTGGTCGCGTCTAGCGTCACGCGTACTCAAACCAATTCATACCTACGAGATCGAATTTAGTCATGATGCCCGTGATGTTGCAGAAGAACTGTACGAAGGGGCTTTAAATTTTGATTGGTCACTGATTTTTGCACCACAAAGCACCTTTGCCATCCGTTTGCATGTCGAACGGGACATCAAAGTGAATACTCAGTTTGCAACGCTTCGTACAAAAGACGGTGTGGTCGATTCCTTTATGGAAGCCGTTGGCCGTCGTCCGAGCATTGATACCAAACAACCCGAAATTACCTTGTTTGTATTGGCAGGTAAAACCGAACACACCTTTTGCTTAGACTTATCAGGTGATTCCTTACATAAGCGCGGCTATCGTCACTATATGACCGAAGCACCAATTAAAGAAAATCTAGCCGCCGCAATTTTACAAAAAGCTAAATTAGAACAATTACAACCCGATTTAATTCTCGACCCGATGTGTGGTTCAGGTACCTTTATTATTGAATCTTTGATGATTTTGACCGATCGTGCACCTGGTCTAGTTCGTCGTTTTGGTTTTAATGGTTGGCATGGACATGATCGTGAACTCTGGCTTGAAATTAAAGCCGAGGCTGCGCAGCGTCATGAGGTCGCTTTGGAAAAACCACTTCCAAAATTTTATGCTTTTGATGCAGACTGGGAAGCCGTAAAAGCAACTCGCCAAAATATTATTGCGGCAGGTTTTGAAAAATTATTAGATCAAATCCAGATTGAAGAACGTCCACTTGCAGACTGGCCATCTTTTGAAAACACCTATAACAAGGCTTTCGTGGTAACCAATCCACCATACGGCGAACGTCTTGGTGATAAAGCCTCAAACCGTGCTTTTTATTTAGGTTTATCTGCTCTATTACAGCAACATTTTCCAAATCAGCATGCTGCCGTGATTGCAGCACAGATTGAGCAAGCTGATGTATTGGCATTGAGCGACCCAGAAACCTTACGCTTAATGAATGGTAAATTGCCAATTTACATTCGTTTTGGTCAAGTTAAACCTATCGCCAATAACCAGCCATTTTTAGCAACTTGGCATGCCGATCCTGTCGAAATTGAAGGCGCGCAAGATTTTGCCAATCGCTTACAAAAGAATATGTCTGCCTTGAAAAAATGGGCTACCAAAGAACAAGTGTTCTGTTTACGCCTTTATGATGCTGATTTGCCTGATTTTAATGTCGCGGTAGATTTATACGGTGATCGCTTACACGTTCAGGAATACGCACCACCGAAAACCATTGATCCTGAAAAAGCCAAGAAACGTTTTAATTTGGCATTGGCTGCTGTTCGTGCTGTAACAGGGTTATCTCGCGAAGCGATATTTATTAAAACTCGTGCGCGTCAAGAAGGTAAAAGCCAATACACTAAACAAAGCACTGCATCTAAGCGTTTTATTGTTCAGGAAGGTCAAGCCAAGATTTTAGTCAACTTAACAGATTATCTGGATACTGGTTTGTTTCTGGATCATAGACAAATGCGTTTGCGCATTGCTAAAGAAGCACGCGGTAAGCACTTCTTAAATCTGTTTAGTTATACTTCGACTGCAAGCTTGCATGCAGCATTGGGTGGCGCAGCCAGCACGACGAGCGTAGATTTATCCAACACTTATTTGAATTGGTCAAAAGAAAATTTTGTTTTAAATGGTCTCACAGTTGACCATGCTGATGAACAACATATGTTCTTTGCCAGTGACTGTTTTGAATGGCTCAAAGAAGGTCATGAACAATATGACTTGATCTTTATTGACCCACCAACATTTTCAAACTCTAAAAAGTTTTATGGCACTTTTGATATTCAACGTGATCATGTGTCATTACTTAAACGAGCCATGAATCGTTTAAGTTCTGAAGGAACATTATATTTTTCCAATAACTATCGTGGTTTTGAACTTGACGAAGAAATCGAAGCCCTGTTTGATGCTGAAGAAATCACCCATGATACGATTGGCCCTGATTTTAAACGAAATCAAAAAATTCACCGTGCTTGGAAAATTCAGCATCTACCGAACTAAACCTATGTTTTGAGAAAATGTAATCCATTTAATAAAGCCTGTTGAAATTTCAACGGGCTTTATTTATTGATGGTAATCGTAACATCACCTTTGGCATTACCAAGCTGTGGTCCACTTAAATTAAGCTTATCCATACGGACTTTTTCTTCATAAGGTGGTAATTCAGGGATTTGTTGTTGCAGATAGATACTGGTTCTCGTCGGTTCTGTAATTTTCTTCTGTTCCTCATATTCAGATAAGACACTGGCATCCAGATTATCCTGAATCAATTGTTTGCTATGCTTTTTTGCAATATTCTGGTTTAGATTTTTTTGCTCAGATACTGGTTTTTTTGCGTCTTGTTCAACTGCCTTTACTACAGGCGGTGTTACACGTTCGAGTGAATCACTTTCATTTCTCAAGACATTTTCATTTAAAGGTGTCGCAGAAATTGTATAGCCTGAGCACCCCAAACTTCCTAGCAAAACAATCATTATATAGAGTGCAGATCCTTGACTTTCCATCACGTGATTCTTCCTTTATTTACTCAGTTCTTCTTATTTAATTTCACGCTAACAAGATTTGATTTAAACCGCAATGCTTAAACAGAAGTTCCCGATAATCTGTCGGTTATCCATCTATCAAGATGTAAAAAAAGAGGATGTATCGACTACATCCTCTTTATAAAGCTTCACATTCAGTCAGAAATTAACTCAGTTTTAATTTATCAAACACGAGATGACCATGATCACCTTTGATAATGATATTATCTCCAGCTTGAAATTCTCCAGCCAGAATTTTTTGAGCAAGTGGATTTTCAACCTGTTGCTGAATTGCACGTTTCAACGGACGCGCACCATAAACAGGATCAAAACCTGCATCAATTAAGATATCAAAAGCAGTATCATCCACGGTCAATCCAATTTCACGATCTGCCAAACGTGAGCGTAAACGATCAAGTTGAATATCGGCAATGCCGCGAATTTGTGATTTTTTCAGAGAGTGGAATACCACCAACTCATCAATACGGTTGATAAATTCTGGACGGAAATGCTGACTTACCGCTGCCATCACTACACTACGCACTTCATCGTCAGTTGCACCTTCCCCTAGCTCACGAACATCTTGCGAACCAAGGTTCGATGTCATCACAATGACCGTATTTTTAAAGTCGATCACGCGACCTTGTGAATCGGTCAAACGACCATCATCCAAGACTTGTAGCAAGATATTAAACACGTCTGGATGCGCTTTTTCGACTTCATCAAACAATACCACGCTATACGGTTTACGACGCACAGCTTCCGTCAATACACCACCTTCTTCATAGCCGACATAGCCTGGAGGTGCACCCACCAAACGACTCACCGAATGTTTCTCCATAAATTCGCTCATATCGATACGAATCATGGCATCGTCACTATCAAACAGGAAATTTGCCAATGCTTTGGTCAACTCTGTTTTACCCACACCTGTTGGCCCAAGGAATAGGAATGAACCGCTTGGGCGGTTTGGATCAGACAATCCTGCACGAGAACGTCGAACCGCATTCGAGACCGCGACGACAGCTTCATCCTGCCCGACAACACGGTTATGTAAAAACTCTTCCATATGCAGAAGTTTTTCACGTTCACCTTGCAGCATTTTCGCCACAGGAATACCCGTTGCAGCACTGACCACCTCAGCAATTTCATTTTCCGTTACTTTGGTACGAATCAGTTTTGGCTCTTCGTTTTCTTCAGCAACTTCAGCTTGTTCCAGACGTTTTTGCAATTCTGGAATGACGCCATATTGCAAACGTGCAGCTTCTGCCAAATCGCCTTCACGTTGTGCTTTATCAAACGCAATACGCGCCTGATCAAGTTCAATCTGTGCCTTTTTATCCCCTTCAACCAAAGTTTTTTCAGCTTTCCAGATCTCTTCCATATCATTGTATTCTTTCTCAATGATTGAAATCTGTTCCTCAAGATGGTTGATTTCAGCTTTACTGCCTGCATCTTCATCACGTTTTACCGCTTCAAGCTGCATTTTCAACTGGATAATACGACGTTCTAAACGATCCAAAGCTTCTGGTTTAGAGTCGATCTCCATTTTAATACGTGATGCCGCTTCATCAATCAAATCAATGGCTTTGTCAGGTAGCTGACGATCTGTGATATAACGGTGCGACATTTTCGCCGCTGCAATAATTGCGGAGTCAAGAATTTGTACACCATGATGTGCGGCATATTTCTCTTTTAATCCACGCAAAATCGCAATGGTATCTTCAACACTTGGTTCATCGACCAAAACTTTTTGGAAACGGCGTTCAAGAGCAGCATCTTTCTCGATGTATTGGCGATACTCATCTAGTGTGGTTGCACCGACGCAACGCAGTTCACCCCGCGCTAAAGCAGGTTTCAGCATATTGCCCGCATCCATCGCGCCATCGGTTTTGCCGGCTCCAACTAGCGTATGCAATTCATCAATAAATAAAATCACATTCCCATCTTGTTTGGCCAGATCATTAAGTACCGCTTTTAAACGCTCTTCAAACTCGCCACGGTATTTTGCACCTGCAAGCAATGAACCTAAATCCAGTGATAAAACCCGTTTATTTTTCAGGCTTTCTGGCACTTCACCATTGACGATACGCTGTGCCAGACCCTCGACAATGGCGGTTTTACCTACCCCTGGCTCACCAATCAACACGGGGTTATTTTTGGTACGACGCGACAAGACCTGAATAGTGCGACGAATTTCATCATCACGCCCAATCACAGGGTCAAGTTTGCCTGCCAAAGCACGTTCGGTTAAATCAATAGTATATTTATTTAATGAGTCACGTTGATCTTCGTGATTATTGCTCATGACTTTATCGTCGCCTCGAATAGATTCAATCACTTTGCGTAATGCATCAGTCGTTACACCTACGCTGTTTAATAAACTTTTGGTACTACCAGTTTCAGTAAGTGCCAGCAGTACCCAATCTGTTGATAAAAACTCATCACCTGCTTTTTGCGCATGACGATCTGCCAGATTCAAAACCTTCACCGCTTCTGGATTTAGATTGACGTCACCTGTTGGATTGGCAATGGTTGGCGCATCCTGAATCGCCTGTTCCAGCTTTTTCTTTAACTCAGGCAATCTTGCACCTGATTGCTGCAACAGGCTTAAATTGGATGGCTCTTCAAGTAAAACCGAAAGAATATGAATGCCATCAATAGAAGTATGGTCTTTACCAGTGGCTAACGATTGCGCATCTGACAGGGCTTGCTGTAAGCGATTGGTAAATTTTTCAAAACGCATTATTGTTATTCCTCATCATCAATTTGTTACTTGCTTAATACATGGGAACGCTTTTATAAATTTCAAATAAGTTTTATAAAATTTCATTATATTTTTCATAAGCTTATATTAATATTAAATAATATATAACTCAGTTATAATATGGGTTCTTTAGGCAAAATTTTCAAGTAAGTCTGTATGCTGTTTTTGTTAATTCTTAGATACATACCCATTTCATCAGCCCAACAAATTCAGTTATTCACAGCAAAGCAGCAGAATTTTTCAAAATAATCTGATAAAAACCTAAGAAATTATTGCTGATATTTTCTTATGCTTAAACAAAGCTGTTTTATGCTAGGCTTATCTTTGCTCTGCTTACAATCTCTCTATGCTGAGTTACCACAAGACTCACGCCGTCCAGGTGGGATCGCAGTTATTCCACTGGGTCAAGAGATTAAAAGTGTTCGCTTTAATCAGCAAAATATTCTGATTAGCAATGAAAATACCCAACGTTATGCCATTCTAGGGATTCCATTAAATACGCCAATCGGCACTTTAACAGTCGATACAAATGCCCAACCGATTCAAATTGAAATAAAGCCTTACGCGTATGCTGAACAACGAATAAAGGTCCAAAATCAGGATTATGTAGATCCGTCAGAGGCGCAACTCGCACGTTATGCTCAAGAAGCCAAACAACAAAATGACATCTATAGTTCGTTTACAGCGAGTTCATGGCAGTCGATGCCTCACTTTATAGCACCTACTTCAGGTAAATTTAGCAATTCTTTTGGACGCAAACGTTTTTTTAATGGTGAAGAACGCGCACCCCATTCGGGGCTGGATATTCCTGCACCGATTGGACAAAAAGTCGTTGCTCCTGCCGACGGCATAGTCGTGCAAACAGGCGATTATTTTTTTAATGGAAAAACTGTACTGATTGATCATGGACAAGGTTTAATCAGTATGTTTTGTCATTTAAGTAAAATAGAGGTGAAGCAAGGTCAGCAGATTCATCAAGGTGAAGTTTTAGGATTAGTCGGAAAAACGGGGCGTGTCACAGGGTCACATCTACACTGGGGAATGAGCTTAAATAATGCGCGAGTGGATCCGCAATTGTTTTTAAAGCCTTAATTCAATCCAAGAACTTCCGAAAATATTTTGGCGCATCTTCATAGCCTTGAGCTAGATAAAACTGATGCGCCAGTTTTCGATGATCGCTTGAATGTAATTCCATCCGATCACAGCCACGCTGTCGTGCAATCTCTTCGGCAAAGGCTAACAATGCCTGACCAATTTTCTGCCCTCGAAATTGTTCATGTACGCAGAGATACGCGACTCGTGCAAAATCTCCTTCTGTCGCGATTTGTGGAATAATACTCAAAGACAAAAAGCCAGCAACCTCAGCCTCAATTTGAGCAACAAAAATATATTGATGAGGATCATGCATAAAGGCCTTGATTTTTTGTGAAATGAAATGGATCGATTGAGCATAACCCAATTGATCCAGTAGAGGTTGTAATGCTTGGGCATCTTCTAGTTTTGCTTCACGTATTTGCACCACAGTCATTCCTTCTTTATCTTTTTATGCTATCTAAAAGAAAAAGCTGACAGTTTGTCAGCCTTAACCTTACAGATTTAATCAAATTATTTTCAAACTAAACTTATTCAGCCTCAATAATTTCAAAATCATGCGTAATATTGACTCCACCATCCGACAGCATTTTACTGGCCGAACAGTATTTTTCTGCGGAAAGCTCAACTGCTTTTGCCACCTGTTTTTCTTTCACTGCTTTTCCAGTCACTACAAAGTGCAAATGGATGTCGGTAAAAACGGCTGGAATGGCATCAGCACGATCTGCCTTTAACTCACATACGACATTGGTCACATCTTGACGTGCTTTCTTTAAAATGGTCACAATATCAAACGAAGCACACCCACCAAGTCCCATTAAAATCAGTTCCATCGGACGTGGGCCACGGTTTTCACCACCATATTCGGCAGAGCCATCCATCACGACTTGATGACCACTTTCAGATTTCGCTTCAAAAGCAACATTCTCTAGCCAATGAACACTTGTTTGCATTGCAACTACCCAAAAAAAATTATAAATTTACATAGTTCTTGTACACTAGCATAAAATGAGTTGATAAGGAATTTCATCTCTTGTGTGTGAATACGCTCATTTAGGTCTTGTGCGATCTTTTTTATATATCCTAATCGGAAAACTTAAGCATGACGTCAAACTTTTCACAACTCAGCACCGATGCTTTGTCTCCAGGTCAACTACCAGAGTCAGTCAAGGCGCTTTTAAAACGTGCTCATATTAATCGCTATCCAAAACGCACGACGATTGTTGACGCAGGTACCGAATCAAAATCGCTTTATTTGATTTTGAAAGGCTCCGTTTCAATTATTTTACGTGAAGATGATGAACGTGAAATCGTAGTTGCTTATTTAAATCCTGGGGACTTTTTTGGGGAAATGGGTCTCTTTGAATCAAATCCACAGCGTACAGCAGAAGTTCGTACACGTGATGTCTGTGAAATTGCCGAAATTTCATATGACAATTTCCACGAACTTAGTAAGCAATATCCAGATTTAAGCTACGCGGTATTTGCCCAATTGGTACGTCGTCTGAAAAATACGACCCGTAAAGTCACAGATTTAGCATTTATTGATGTTTCTGGTCGTATTGCACGCTGTTTGATTGATTTATCTGCTCAGCCAGAAGCCATGATTTTACCAAATGGTCGTCAAATCCGTATTACACGTCAGGAGATTGGCCGTATCGTTGGTTGTTCACGCGAAATGGTCGGTCGTGTTCTTAAAACGCTTGAAGAACAAGGCATGATTGAAACCGATGGTAAAGCGATTCTCATTTTTGATGCATCATTAGAAGAGAAGTCTCTGGATGATACTGATTTTGATGACGAAGAATAGAATTTCGTTTTATCTGATAAGAAAAGCAAACTTTATCGTTTGCTTTTTTTTATGAAAAATATCTAAGATACAAAAACATACATACAACTTAAAGCAAATCATTTAAGTTCAAAAATGTCAATTTTCAATGGAAGTTAAGGATCAGGTTATGCAATATCATGCATTGGGTGATTCAGGCATTCAAGTGCCTGAAATTTGTTTAGGCACCATGACCTTTGGAGAACAGAACTCCCAGCCCGAAGCTTTTGATCAATTAAATTATGCACTGGAAAATGGCTTATATTTCTGGGATACCGCAGAGATGTACTCTGTTCCCCCCAAACCTGAAACCTATGGGGCGACCGAAACTATTATTGGGAACTGGTTTGCACAACACGCTCAACGTGAAAAAGTGTTTCTAGCATCTAAAATTGCAGGGCCTGGTTTCGGTGGCAGCCATATTCGTGAAGGTCATACCCAATTTGGCAAACATATTGAACAAGCACTAGATGGCTCTTTAAAGCGTTTACAGACCGATTATATTGATCTCTATCAATTGCACTGGCCAGAGCGTCATACCAACTTCTTTGGCGGTTTGGGCTATGCAAATGCAGAGGCGGCCGCGCATTATGAAATCGAAGCCATGCAAGACACTTTATTGGCTCTCCAAAAAGAAATTGAGCGTGGGCGCATTCGTCATATTGGCTTATCCAATGAAACGCCTTGGGGAACCATGAAGTTTCTACAACTTGCGGAAAAGCTAGGTGTGAGTAAATTTGTCAGTGTACAAAACCCGTATAGCCTATTAAACCGAACCTACGAAATTGGCATGTCTGAAATTGCCAAATTTGAAGGCGTTGGACTCCTTGCCTATTCGCCATTGGCCTTTGGTTACTTAACTGGCAAATTCCGTCATGGCGCTCGTCCTGCGAACGCTCGTGTGACTTTATTTTCGCGTTTTACCCGCTACAGTAATCCTCAAAGTGAATGGGCAACCGAGCAATATGCTCAATTGGCTGAAAAACATGGTCTCAGCTTGACCCAAATGGCACTGGCTTTTATCAAACAGCAGTTCTTTGTAAGCAGTACGATCATTGGCGCTACCAGTCTGGATCAGTTAAAAGAAAATATTCAAGCTTTCGACATTACGTTGGATGAAGCAGTATTAAAAGGGATTGAAGAGATTCATACACAACAACCTAATCCTGCACCTTAAGCATAAAAATAGGATGCCTGATGGCATCCTATTTTCTGATTCTGACATTGAATAAAATTAACGACGATTATTATAAACTGCCATCGCGGCTGGCAAGTTCTTACGCATATCATTAATTCGCTGTGCATTTGATGGATGTGTTGACAAGAATGATGGTCCTGCGCCTGCACCATCAAGTTTGTTCATTTTTTCCCACAGAGTAATCGCAGCTTGAGGATTATAACCCGCTTTTGCCATTAGCATTAATCCACCAAAATCTGCACGGCTTTCAAGATTACGCGAATAAGGCAAACCCACCCCAACCTGACTTCCCAAATCAAGTGCAGCTGAGCCTAGCTGACCAATGCTATCCCCTGCATAAGCTTTACCGATATTGAGTGCTAAACCAGTCAGAGCTTCAGCGCCAATTTTACTTTTTGAATGTTCTTCCAACGCATGTGTCATTTCATGACCCATCACCGCAGCAATTTCAGCATCCGTAAGGTTCAGTTTATTCACAATACCTGTATAAAACACTACTTTACCACCAGGCGCGACATAAGCATTGACTGTATCTGACTTCAACACTGCCAGTTGCCATTGAAATGGCTGACCCGTTTGATTCATCTGGTTTGCATAAGGAACTAAGCGTTGCATCACCGTATTAATACGACGATATGTGGCGGAAGAAGTATCCAACTGACCCTTTTGTCGCGCTTCAGTTGTCATTTTACTGAAGCCCTGTGCTGCTGTCGCATTCAGGGTTGCAGAGTCTGCACCTGCCATGTCCGCAAAAGTCGCACAACCGCCAAGTGTCATCATCGTAGCGGTTAAAAAACTAAATACTATTTTTTTATTCATTAAAAGCATCTCCTTACAAGACAAAACTATTTAACTTGCTGTTTTGACGTGCATTATAGATAAATGTTTGAAATAAATGAGATGAATATCATTAGATTTATGTAATTCTATCGAAAAATAAATAAAATCCATGAAATTAAACAAATCACATTCACAATAAAATAAAATCTCAATAGTGGCTTAATTTTGTCTTCAAGATTTAAATCGTTTCGCTTAAAAAGCAAATAAGCATTTTGTAATAAAATCACAGGTAAAATAACACAAGCAATAATCACAGTTAAGCCCATAAAAGCTGCCATAAATAGGTTTGGATCATTGGTCTGTAAAGAAATAATCCACATGGCAATCGTGGGCGCACCGCCAATTGCAAATAACAGCGAATAAAAAATCGTTTGTGCAATATGTGGTTGTAGCTTCATGCCGACGTTATTTTCCCATTTTTATAAAAAAAATCAGTTTTATCATAAAAGAAAAGCACCTCGTTAGGTGCTCTCTTTAGTCGTAAGAACGTGTTTACGCAGAAAATGGGTGGCGTAGCACAATTGTTTCAGCACGATCTGGACCCGTTGAAATAATATCAATTGGGCATTCGATTAGTTGTTCAATACGTTTTACATAGGCCAATGCATTTGCAGGAAGTTGATCAACACTGGTCAAACCTACTGTTGAATCTGTCCAGCCTGGCATGGTTTCATAAATCGGTTTTAAACTTTCAAATGAAACTGCATCCGATGAACCAATACAACCAGAATCAGTATTTTCATAACCGACACAAATTTTGACTTCTTCCAAACCATCTAGTACATCAAGTTTAGTCAAGCAAATTCCTGAAAGTGAGTTTACATCGACTGAACGACGTAGAATTTCAGCATCAAACCAACCACAACGACGTTGACGACCCGTTGAAGCGCCAAACTCATGTCCAACAGTACCCAAATGACGACCAATCGCATCACCTGTATCAGTCGCAGCATCATAGTGCAATTCAGTTGGGAACGGACCTGCACCGACACGTGTGGTATATGCTTTTGTGATCCCTAAAACATAGTCCAAATGCAATGGTCCCATACCCGAACCCGAACTTACGCCACCCGCAGTGGTGTTTGAACTGGTCACATATGGATAAGTCCCATGATCGATGTCAAGTAACGAGCCTTGCGCACCTTCAAACATGATGGCTTTACCATCTTTACGATAGTCGTGTAGAACCTGAGTCACATCGATAATTAATGGTGCCAAAACTTCACGCCATTGATTACAAAGTGCCAATACATCTTCAAACTTAACAGCTTCGACACCGTAGAATTGAGTCAATTGGAAGTTATGTAGCTCAAGCATTTCCTGAAGTTTTTCTTCAAGTGCTGCACCACCACGCACCAAGTCTGCAACACGCACAGCACGACGAGCCACTTTATCTTCATACGCTGGACCAATACCACGACCAGTCGTACCAATTTTGGCATTGCCGCGTTTCTTTTCACGCGCCTGATCCAGTGCAATATGGTTTGGCAAAATCAAAGGACAGTTTGGAGAAATACGTAAACGCTCTTTAACTGGAACGCCTTCTTTTTCCAAAATATCCATTTCTTCAATGAGAGCAGCTGGAGAAAGCACCACGCCATTACCAATTAAGCACAGTACGTTATCACGTAAAATACCTGATGGAATGAGGTGTAAAACAGTTTTCTTTCCACCTACGACAAGAGTATGACCTGCATTGTGCCCACCTTGATAGCGAACCACAGCTGCCGCTTGATCTGTGAGCAGGTCGACGATCTTACCTTTACCTTCGTCGCCCCATTGGGTACCAAGTACCACAACATTTTTGCCCATAATAGCCTCATTACATCATGCTGTTAAAATTGAACGTTTATTTGCTGTGCATGTCTGACAAATAAACCCTTAAATCTTTTCGATCTGCCATGTACCGTTTACATGTCGCAACTGATGCGTTGCATAAGGAACTGAGCTTAAGTCATCTTCGCCTAATAACTGAATCACAGCCAAACCCTGTTGGCGAGCGACTGCTATGGCTTCTAACAAACTTTGATCCTGACCATTTGGTGCGACAATCGTTTCAATCTGTTTAAATTGCCCTGCACAAAGCGCGTACAAGTCACAACTAAACCCTGTTGCTGGACGCGCACGACCAAAATGTTCACCAATGCCATCATAACGACCACCCTGTGCCAGTGGTGCAGCACGATTAGGAGCATAAACCGCATACATTAGACCAGTATGGTAGTGATAACTACGAAGTTCGACCACATCGATACCGATTTGTAGTGCTGGCCAGCGTGACTGAATTTGGATCAGTGTGGATTTAAGTGCATTTAACGCGTCTTGGAAGGCAACGTCATTCAGCACTTCATCACTTAAATGGCGCTCAAGTGCATCAAGATCACTGGCATAGCGCCCAAGGGCATAAAAGTCTGATCCAAAAGCTAAATCTTGGGTAAATTCTTCTAACTCTGGAAGTGCTTTGCGTTGATACAGATCAGATAAATCTTGTTCCGTCTGTTTATTTAACCCAGCGCGTTCTACCAAACTGCGGAACAAGCCTACATGTCCCAAATCCAGATGAACACCGTCTAAAGCTTTGGCTTGTTGAATTAAACCCAACATCACATCAATCATTTCAACATCAGCTTCGATGCTGTCATGACCATAAAGCTCCGCCCCCAACTGCAAAGGTGCACGAGAAGAATTAAAATTTTGTGGTTTGGTATGAAGAACTGTACCCGCATAACAGTAGCGCGCTACACCTTCGATAGAACGAACATGAGCGTCAATACGAGCAACTTGAGGGGTCATATCTGCGCGGACACCCAATAAGCGCCCAGAAAGTTGATCTATCACTTTAAAGGTGACTAAATCCAAATCATGATTTGATTC
The DNA here is from genome assembly GCF_003938865.1 of Acinetobacter sp. FDAARGOS_515. Classification (NCBI taxonomy): domain Bacteria; kingdom Pseudomonadati; phylum Pseudomonadota; class Gammaproteobacteria; order Moraxellales; family Moraxellaceae; genus Acinetobacter; species Acinetobacter sp. FDAARGOS_515. The sequence continues at coordinate 3,345,662 of NZ_RKIX01000003.1, forward strand.
AGATAATAAAGACAACGATTCGATGTATTCGATAAATGGTGTATACACCAACTGATAACCACGAGATGCAAGAAAATCGAGTGTATGTCGACGCAAAGTTTCTACGACTTGCGCTTGTTCTGGTAATACATCTGCTACCCCATCAGGTAACAACCATGTCTCTGAAATCGGCATGTTTCAAACCTAAAATTTGCTCAAGGCGGAATCAATCCGCATAAAAAAATCGGGAACACACCCGATTTCTCCAAGTCTAACACGTTCGTAGTTGCCATGCACCTGAGAATTTTAGGAAAATTAAATTTATAGCTTGGCTTTTGATTTGATGATTATTTCAGGTCATCTTTCTCAGACTCATTGAGGCGCTTAAAATCTTCTGCATGCCCCACATATTGAGTGATCAGAGCAATTAGTTCTGCATTCTGCAACTCTAAAAGTTTCGATTTTTGCACAGTTTGATTGAGCAATTCTCGATCAACCTGAACACTTTTTGCAAGATCCTGCATAATTTCCAAAGTCTTTTTCAAATTACTTTCTAGCATCACCACTTTTTCTTCAAGCTTGCGATTCTGAGTTTCGTCAGTGAGTGAATTTTGCTCTTTGCGAAATTGCAAAACAATTAAAATTAGAACCGCGATCATTAAAATAATAATAAATAGCCAGATAAGCATTGTTTTCCCCTGAATTTCTTGCGTTATTCAAATTATGTTGATTAGCCTTCTTTCATCATTGTTTAAACCTTTTTTTATTTCCCCCCATAGGGAGAAATAAAAGGCACTTATACACTTATAAAAAGAAGTCTATTAAAGATATCTCAAAAGTATCCATGTTGATTTAGATTTAATTTAAATCATAGAAGCTTTAAGTTTTGAAATATAAAAAGCAACACATTCAACTTAGCTTAATGAAATGATTCACACAAATCCAGCAATCGGTTGGCATAGCCCCACTCATTGTCATACCACGCAAAAACTTTTGCTTGGCGACCCACGACCATAGTTTGAGTTAAATCGACAATCAATGAATAAGGTGAATGATTAAAATCACTTGAAACAAGTGCTTCATCTGTCACAGACATAATTTCGGCATAGTCATTTTTTGCCGCTTTTATTAATACTTCATTTAAATGATGCACATTGACTGGATTTTGCGACACAAAACTGAGATCAATTGCAGCGACATTGATCGTTGGCACTCGAATCGAATAACCATCAATTCTACTTTCCATTTTAGGCATCACTCTTTTCAGCGCATTTAAAGCACTTGATGTGGTCGGAATAATGTTTTGTCCCGATGCGCGAGCGCGACGTAAATCACGATGTGCATGATCGAGTACCGACTGATCAGCAGTCACTGCATGAATTTCAGTCATCAGCGCAGTTTCTATCCCAAAGGCATCATCAATAATTTTGACTAAGGGTACCAGCGCTTGCGTGGTACATGAGACACTGGAAATAATACGATCTGTAGCTTTGACTTCTGATTGATTGATTCCGTAGACAATCGCCGCATCCACCTCATCAAAGGGTGCAGCACCAATAATGACCCGTTTTGCTCCTGCCCCTAAATGTCGAATTGCATCGGCGTGTGAACGAAATAATCCAGTGCATTCGAGGACAACATCTATTTCTAAAGTTTTCCACGGTAAATTTTCAGGCGCCTCTTCACGAAACACCTGTAGCTTTAATTCACGACCAAACGCCTGTATATGCAAGAAGATTTTCTCATCTTCGATCTTGATCGCAACTTCACCGTGAAAACGACCATGCGTCGTGTCATATTTAAATAAATGCACCAATGTCTCGACATCAGCGATGTCATTAATCGCCACGATATCAAAATGAAATCGTTTTGGATTTTCAAACCATGCACGTAACACATTTCGGCCAATTCGACCAAACCCATTAATGGCAATACGTTGCATGATTTATCCTTTTATATAAGCGATCAGACTCTATGTTAAAACATTGATTATCACGATGATACAATTGAATCGAGAGTTTAGACGAGTTTGTTATTTTTTAACCAATCAGAAATTATCATTAACGATCATTTGGTTTCCCTATGATTTGTGAATTAAGCTGAATTGCCTTAACAAATATAGGCATTCTGGAAATTTACTGCTTTTTTGATCACATACGCTGACAATTCTCGATCAAACGATTGCATAGAATTGTCATCATTTCTCGGTAAAATCATTGGTTGAACAGGGTTTTTCCGTTATAATTTGGCACTTTTGAAATCTACGCCACGCATTCATCCTTCATCGTTTTTGTTTAAACGATGCACTGTCTGCATATAGCCTATTTGAATTTATGGAGTGACTTGGTCGTGAGTACTCGTTTTATGACATCTGCTGAAATTCGTGAAGCTTTTTTGCGTTATTTTGAATCGCAAGGCCACACACGTGTCGCGTCGAGTTCACTTGTACCCGCCAACGATCCAACGTTGCTGTTTACTAATGCCGGCATGAACCAGTTTAAAGATTGCTTTTTAGGTCTGGAAAAACGCGATTATGTGCGCGCTGTTTCATCACAAAAATGTGTGCGTGCAGGCGGTAAACATAACGATCTGGATAATGTCGGTTATACTGCCCGTCACCATACTTTCTTTGAAATGCTCGGTAATTTCTCTTTTGGTGATTACTTCAAAGAAAATGCACTTAAATTTGCATGGGACTTTTTAACCAGCGAACAATGGTTAGGCTTACCGAAAGATAAGCTTTATGTCACGGTTTATCACACCGATGATGAAGCTTATGACATCTGGAACAAAGAAATTGGTTTAGCGCCTGAACGCATTATTCGTATTGGCGATAATAAAGGCGAAAAATACGCATCTGATAACTTCTGGGCAATGGGTGATACTGGACCATGTGGTCCTTGTTCTGAAATTTTCTTTGATCATGGCGATCATATCTGGGGTGGTTTACCCGGTACACCAGAAGAAGATGGCGACCGTTTTATCGAAATCTGGAATAACGTTTTTATGCAGTTTAACCGGACTGCGGATGGCGTATTGCACCCTCTTCCAGCTCCATCGGTCGATACTGGCATGGGCTTGGAGCGTATTAGTGCGGTACTGCAACATGTCAATTCAAACTATGACATTGATTTATTCCAGCATCTGATCAAATCTGCCTGTGAAATTATTGGCGTTCAAGATCAAGCTCAACCTTCCCTTCGTGTTGTGGCGGATCATGCCCGTTCTTGCTGTTTCCTGATTGCTGATGGTGTTAATCCGTCTAATGAAGGTCGTGGCTATGTATTGCGCCGTATCATCCGTCGTGCAGTACGTCATGGTAATAAACTTGGTGCAACAGGTACGTTCTTCTATAAAATGCTTCAGCCTTTAATCGACGTCATGGGTGAAGCTTACCCTGAACTTAAACATGATCAGGCACGCATTGAAGCGACTTTAATTAAAGAAGAAGAACAATTTGCCAAAACCCTTGAGCAAGGCCTAAAACTGCTTGAAGGTGAACTTGCGCAACTTACTGGCAAAGTGATTGCGGGCGAAACGGTATTTAAACTGTATGATACTTATGGCTTCCCAACCGATTTAACCGCTGATATTGCTCGTGAACGCGATCTGGAAATCGATGAAGTCGGTTTTGAACGTGAAATGGAAGCACAGCGTCGCCGTGCACGTGATGCTGGTAAATTTGCAGTCGACTACAACAGCATTGTTAAAGTGGACGGCGAAACACAATTTGATGGCTACAATGCGACCGCAGGTCAAGGTCAAATTATCGCAATCTATAAAGATGGCGAGCAAGTTGATGAAATCGTTGAAGGTGATGAAGCTTTAATCGTTTTAAATCAAACGCCTTTCTACGCAGAAAGCGGTGGCCAGATTGGCGATACTGGTCTATTCAAAAACGAGACAGGGATTTTTGAAGTTCAAGATACCAAAAAATCTGGTGGTGCATTTGTGCATCAGGGTATCGTCACCATGGGTAGCTTAAAAGCCTCTCAACAGGTTGAAGCGACCGTTAAAGCAGACATTCGTGCTGCAACTGCGCGTAACCACTCCGCTACCCACCTTTTACATGCTGCACTTCGTCAAATTTTAGGCACACATGTTCAACAAAAAGGTTCATTGGTTGCCAGCGACATTTTACGTTTTGACTTTGCCAATGACCAACCCGTGACTTTTGAGCAATTGCAACAAGTGGAACAATTGGTGAATCGCGAAGTGATTGCCAATACAGCTGTTGGCGTTGAACTACTCGATATTGAATCTGCCAAAGCCAAAGGCGCCATGATGTTATTTGGTGAAAAGTATGGCGATGAAGTTCGTGTACTTTCCATGGGTTCAGTGATTGACGAGCGTAACTTCTCGATTGAACTTTGCGGTGGTATTCATGTACAGCGTACTGGCGACATTGGCCTATTCAAAATTACGTCTGAAGGCGGTGTTGCGGCGGGTATCCGTCGTATTGAAGCCGTCACAGGCACCAAAGCACTTGAAGTTGTACAAAAAGCCGATAGTGACATTCAACAGATCAACAGCTTATTAAAAGCACAAAAAGATCAAACAGTAGAACGTGTTCAGGCTGCGGTAGAACATACCTCAGCGTTGCAAAAGCAGATTGAACAGCTTAACCAAAAGTTAGCAAACTTTCAGGCGACTGAACTTTTAAGCCAAGTTCAAACCGTTGCGGGTCGTTCTACCCTGATCACCACTGTTCAAAACATGGATGCGAAATCACTTCGTAACCTACACGACAGTGTGAAATCAAAATTAGAGGATGCTGTGATTGTATTGGCAGGTGTCGAAGATGACAAAGTCAGTCTGATTGCATCGGTTGCCAAACAATATACAGCACATCTAAAAGCAGGCGATATCATTAAACATCTTGCGACCGAACTCGGTGGTAAAGGTGGTGGTAAACCTGACTTAGCACAAGGTGGCGCGCCACTAAACGAGAAGTTTGAACAGGTTATGACAGCTCTCCCTGTCTGGCTTGGACAGCACTAAGACTTCACTTTTGTGTAACTGACTCTGAATTAAGCCTCTCAGAGTCATGGCTTATATGGAACAACTATGGCATTAATCGTACAGAAATATGGCGGGACCTCAATGGGGACTCCTGAGCGCATTTTAAATGTTGCTCGTCGTGTGAAGCGTTGGCATGATCACGGCCACAAGGTTGTAGTGGTGGTTTCTGCAATGAGTGGTGAAACCAACCGCTTACTTGCACTTGCCAAAGCCATTACTGAAACACCTGATCCACGTGAATTAGACCAAATGGTGTCTACAGGTGAACAGGTGACGATTTCCATGTTAGCAATGGCACTTAATTCAATTGGTGTAGAAGCTAAATCCTATACAGGTCGTCAGGTTGGGATTAGAACTGACAGCGCGTATAACAAGGCACGTATTGAAGCGATTGATACTGATGTGATGACGGCCGATCTTGATGTCGGTCGTGTATTGGTTGTCGCAGGCTTTCAGGGTGTCGATGATGAAGGTAATACCACGACATTAGGTCGTGGTGGTTCTGACACCACGGGTGTTGCGCTTGCAGCAGCCTTAAAAGCAGATGAATGCCAGATTTATACCGATGTGGATGGTGTTTATACCACGGACCCACGTGTTGCACCAAAAGCCAAAAAAGTGGATCGTATTTCTTTTGAAGAAATGCTGGAAATGGCCTCTTTAGGCTCTAAAGTCCTTCAGATTCGTTCAGTTGAATTTGCAGGTAAATATCAGGTGCCGCTGCGTGTCTTGTCTAGTTTTGACAATGACGACGACGGTGCATTTGATGAAGACTTTAAACAAAACGTAGGTACTTTAATTACCACTGAGGCAGAAGACGATATGGAACAACCGATTATCTCAGGTATCGCATTTAACCGTGATGAAGCTAAGCTGACCATTTTAGGTGTAGCTAATGAGCCAGGTGTTGCTGCTAAAATTTTGGCTCCAATCAGTGCTGCTAATATTGAAGTCGATATGATCATCCAAAATGTCGAAGAAGATGGTACAACTGATTTCACTTTTACTGTCAATCGTGGTGATCTTGCCAAAGCTGAAAAAATTCTGAAAGAAACCGCAGCAAATATTGGCGCGCGTGAAGTTGCAACACGTGATGATATCGTCAAAGTATCAATCGTCGGTGTGGGTATGCGTTCTCATGCGGGTGTTGCAAGTAAAATGTTTATCGCTCTTGCAGACGAGAGTATCAATATTTTGATGATTTCAACTTCAGAAATCAAAATTTCAGTCTTAATTGAAGAAAACTATTTGGAACTTGCAGTTCGTACGCTACATACCGCATTTGGTCTGGATCGTGAACATGGTGAAAGTAGTGCACGTGCATAAACTTTGATCAAACAAATTGTGAAATAGATCACTTTTCAACAATTTGTGTCAAAAAAATAGAGCCACTGTAGTTTTTTCTATAGTGGCTCTGTTATATTAGCACCTATGTATTTAGAAAAATTAAGCAGCATCATTAAATACAACATCTTTTTTATTGATTCTGTTAATTATTTCTCTAATTCTGAGGTTGTAATTTCGGTTTCTTAAACCACTATCGCAGGTTTAGCGTTTTAGCAAGGAGATAAACATGCTGATTCTGACCCGTCGTGTCGGAGAAACATTAATGATTGGGGATCAAGTCAGTGTAACTGTGCTTGGCGTTAAAGGTAATCAGGTTCGTATTGGTGTGAATGCACCAAAAGAAGTATCTGTGCACCGTGAAGAAATCTACCAACGTATTCAACACGAACGTGCCATGCATGAACACCTTCAACATCTTGATCAAGACTATCAGCCTTCATTTGAAGATGATAATTTCTCTCAAAACAATTTTAATCGTTAAGAATATATTGTTGTTGATGATTAAAGCGGCTTACAAGCCGCTTTAAATATTTCTATGGCCTAGATGATCAAACATCCAGTGCGAGTGCTTTCTTTACAGGTGCATAGCTACGACGATGTTCATCGATCACCCCATGACTGGTGATGGCTTCAAAATGAGCTTTGGTAGGATATCCCTTATGTTTTGCAAAACCAAAGACAGGATATTTCTCATCCAGCGCTTTCATTTGTCGATCTCGCGCAACTTTGGCTAAAATACTGGCCGCACTAATTTCAGCATGGCTTGCATCACCGCCGACAATCGCCTCACAACTGATGCTCATTCCTTTTGGAATTTGATTACCATCCACAATCACTTTATTTGGTTGAATTTTCAGATTATTTACAGCGCGATTCATGGCCAGAAAAGTCGCCTGTAAAATATTGAGTTCATCAATTTCAGTATGCGTTGCTTCCGCAATTGACCAAGCCAACGCTTTTTCCTGTATCTCAACAAACAGTTTTTCACGTTTTTTTTCAGTCAGTTTTTTAGAATCATTTAAGCCTTGAATCGGGTTATTCGGATCTAAAATAACCGCCGCAGCGACTACCGACCCCACTAACGGCCCTCGCCCTGCTTCATCTACACCAGCAATAATCATAATGATTTATTTCGTCAAAGTTTGTTGGAACGTTTCATTTACACAGGCAGTTACCGTTTTCGACACCACTTGACCTACCATTGCGGCTCTTGCATTTGGATCAAAGGTGGCATTTGCTAAATCTGCGGCGGTAACGCTATAAGGTGCTTTTTCACTGACACAGCCACAAATTTCAGTTTGAATATCCTGTTTTTGATCAGCAGTCATCAGTTTAGAAGCAGTTTGCCAAGCAGGAATAGTATTGATTTCATTCATACATTTGTTATTTACCGCAATTTTCAAGGCAGTCATGCTTAATTGCTCAGTAGTATTTGTCGCTGTATTCATCGAACCATCTGTTGCACAACCTGTTAAAAGCAAGACAAATGCAGTCAAACCGAATAGTGATTTTTTCATCGCTGTTTCCAAAAAAATTTTAGCTATTTTGCCTAAAGCCAGCCTACGATGAAATAACTAATTTGTAGAAAAGCGCTAAATTAAATCAATCATCACTAGCTCAGTATGTATGGCGGTTTTGATCGTTTCATTAAAAAAACGCTTCGTTACAGTAGCCCCATTTTTTCAAGGTGTCTTCTCGTCTATTCTCGCGTGATAATTCGCAATTGTAAAAGGGCATCATTTCATGTCTAACTCTAGCCAGTACTACACCAGAACGGCACAATATTTACACTGGATTATGGCTATTATCTTTATTACGGCGTGGATCATTGGTTTTTATAGTGGTAATTTTTTAAGCTATGAAACTGACGGCAGCTTTAAAGGTGATGTCATTACTCTTCACAAGAATATTGCAACGACCATTATTTTCCTTGTCATGATTCGACTTTTTTGGCGATACACCCATCCTGCACCACAACTTCCAGACAATATGTCCCCTTTAATGAAAAAACTGGCACATGCAGGTCATTTAGCCCTATATTTTATTCTATTGGCATTACCAATTACTGGCTGCTTATTTAGCTGGAGTGCTGGACACCCTGCACCTGTGCTTTACCTGTTTAATATCCCTCAACTGATTGGTGAAAATCCTGAAGTGATGGCGATCGTAAAACCGATGCATATTTATCTTTCATGGTTTGCAGGGCTTCTTGTCGTTGGACACATTTTGGCAGCACTTAAACATCATTTTATTGACAAAGATCATGTGTTGATCAGCATGACCAGACAACCCAAATAATCCCTTAAACAAATTCCATAAAAAACGCATCTCATTCAGATGCGTTTTTTAATTCAATATTCTATTTTTTTATAGCTGTTGGATAGTTGCAATCCATTTCTGCTTTTCAGCAGAATCGATAAAAGAGGCTTCAAATGAATTGATCGCCAATTGTTTTAGCTCATCGTTGGATAAATTCAAAGCAGCATGAACCGCAAGAAAATTATCATTCATATAACCACCAAAATAAGAGGGATCATCTGAATTAATCGTGACATGTACACCTTGTTTGAGTAAACGGTGAATATTGTGTTCAGTCATATCCTCTACGACACAAAGCTTTAAATTACTGAGCGGACAAACCGTTAATGGCATTTTTTCATCAATCAAACGCTGCAATAAAGCTGGATCTTCGTCTGATCGCACGCCATGATCAATACGATTGACCTGAAGCAAATCCAGTGCTTCCCACACATATTCTGGCGGACCTTCTTCACCTGCATGTGCGACAATTAAAAAACCTGCTTCACGTGCTTTAGCAAAAACACGTTCAAACTTGGACGGCGGATGTCCAACCTCACTAGAATCTAATCCAACAGCAATAATGTCATGTTTAAATGGCAATGCTTGTTCGAGCGTTTTAAATGCATCTTCTTCGCTTAAATGACGTAAAAAACACATAATCAGTTGAGAGCTAATGCCTAGTTTGTCTTTTGCATCAGTACAAGCGCGTTTTAACCCGTTCAAGACTGTCGCAAATTCAACTCCACGCTCAGTATGCGTTTGCGGATCAAAAAACATTTCAGTATGCACGACTTTATCTTCAGCACATTTTTCGAAGTATGCCCAAGCCAGATCATAAAAATCCTGCTCATGTACCAAAACATTTGCGCCCGCATAATAGATGTCTAAAAATGACTGTAAATTATGAAAGTTATAAGCTTGTTTGATTTCTTCGACCGACTGATAAGGAATCTGAATATGATTGCGCTGTGCAATTTCAAACATCAATTCAGGCTCAAACGTGCCTTCAATATGCACATGTAATTCGGCTTTGGGTAAAGCACGAATTAACTCAACTTGATTCATAATAACTCCAAAATAACAAAGGGCGCAGAAAACACTCTGCACCCTTTTTTCTTCAATAAAAATTAACCGCCAAATACAGCAAACTTAAATGCCCAAAGTACTGCTACGATCCAAACCATATATGGGACAGTTTTAGCTTTGCCTGTCAGTAATTTAATCAAGGCATAGCTAATAAAGCCCATCGCAATACCGTCTGCAATTGAATAAGCAAATGGCATAAAGACAATGGTTAAAAACGCAGGAACAGCTTCTGTAATATCTTCCCAATCAATATTAGTGATCCCTTGAATCATCAACACCCCAACAAATAAAAGTGCTGGAGCAGTGGCAAAACCTGGGACTGATTGAGCAAGAGGAGCCAAAAACAAACAAGCAAGGAATAAACAAGCGACTACCACCGCAGTCAAACCCGTACGACCACCTGCGGCCACCCCTGATGCAGACTCAATATATGGTGTAGTCGAAGAAGTTCCTAAAGCAGCCCCTGCAACAATCGCAGTCGAATCTGCAAATAAGGCTTTTTTCAAACGCGGTAATTTGCCATCGACCAATAAACCCGCACGATGTGAAACACCAACCAGTGTTCCAGTACTGTCGAACAAATCGACCAAGAAGAAGACAAAAATAACGCCAATCAAACTTGCGGTAAATAGTCCTTCAAAATCCATTTGTAGGAAAGTCGGCGCTAATGATGGAATCTCACCAACGACACCTTTAAATTGATTCAAACCCATGAATGTTGAAATAGCTGTAATGACCAGAATACTGATAATAATCGCACCACGGATTCGAAAGTGATGCATCACTACAATCATCAAAAACCCAAGTAGTGACAATAAAACAGTTGGCTGTTTAATATCACCCAAACCGACTAACGTCGCTGGGTTTGCTACAATAATGCCCGAATTTTTGAGTGCTACTAGCGCAAGGAATAAGCCAATCCCACCCCCGATCGCAAATTTGAGTGACATCGGGATGGCATTCACAATCGCTTCACGAATTTTTAAAAAGCTGATTGCCAGAAAAATAAGACCCGAAATAAAAACTGCGGCTAAGGCAGTTTGCCACGGCACACCCATGCCCAGACAAACTGAGTAGGTAAAATAAGCATTTAACCCCATACCAGGAGCAAGTGCGATTGGATAATTGGCGATTAGCCCCATGACCAAGCAGCCAATTGCGGCAGCCAAGCAGGTTGCGACAAAGACCGCACCATGATCCATTCCAGTTTCAGACAAAATTAGTGGATTGACAATAATGATATAACACATCGTCAAAAAGGTCGTTACACCTGCAAGCACTTCAGTTCTAAAGCTTGTCTTATTTTCGCTTAGTTTAAATAAGCGCTCTAACAAGTCTGCTGAAGGGTTAGGAGTTGACATAACATAGTCCCTACAAAAAGTTTGAGCATACTGTGTTGCTATATGTATATGGTCTTAAAGGAAATATTTATTTGAATACACTTCTAAGACACATTGCGATTGTATAATGGATTAAGCAATCAATATGCCATTTGCTTATTACTAAAAAGCAATTCCCTATTTCCAAATACGCACTATTAGTAACAAAGTATAAGGTTTAATCATCTGACCAAAACACAAAAAAGCCGCATAGATGTATGCAGCTTCACATATAATTGAAGGAATATGATGTTAAAAATATAAATTGATATCTTTAATGCCTTCCCCCGAGAAGATTATATCATATTATTTATATTTTTGTTTTAGCAATCCAATTCGATACATCTATAAAATTTATTTAAAAACATGATCTTAAAATCACAATCTTAAAGCTATTGTATTAGACCTTGACGATGAACACCAGAAAGCGACGAATGTTGATTGTAGTTTGGATTCGCTTCAAGTGTCTTGAGACTATGCTCTGCTTCTGTGATTACTCGACTCACCTGTTCTCTTTTCTTTACTTTAGAATCAAGATAAATACTGTAACCAAGCAGAATCACTAGGCTCGCAAAAATCAAAATAAGTATATTTCTCATAAGCGATATTCTTGTTATCCACATATTTGTGATTTATTTTACCAAAAATAGACAAAAAGCGACACATAAAACATTCTCTTGATACTTTATATGTGATGCATTTTTGAAATTTTTAACCCTTTGTGCATCATGATCTAATCTGGACAATACAGCCTTCAGATCGCTCATTTATTGTTAATCTTTTGATTTAAAATTATTATTCAAATAGTTTAGAACTATTTATGATAACCATCGCGTCAACATCAATCTGATTCTTAAACTCCTTCGGATAATTTAAAAACTTTTCATTGTTTCGCTATTCATTGTATTCGTATAATTTTGGTTACTTAAGTATCAAAACTATCATTTTTAGACTTTTAAAAGCACAACAAATGATCTTTAGGTATTAAATTATGAGGACTTAAGCTGGGAAATACAAATATACTCAGCGTATGTCCTACAATACCTCAACTAATAAATTATTGTATTATCGTGACAAAATAATGAATGCATCACTATTCTGCCGTTTTAATGATAAATTCTCAGTCTGATATCATGATATTTTTAGGATGATTCAGATTGGCATAAAGTGACTTTTTTTGTCAGCAGATACATCTTTTTTTATTCTTCACTTTTTTAAGTTCAAGTTTAGCAATCACATAGTGACTCATCTGCTCGCTTTGGTTTCTCTGGCTAATGGTGCTACACTAGCGACTCGTTTCAAAATCTCTTTCATTTTATGCAAATCACGCCACCTTAATTGATTGTTTTTTATTTATCAATTCATCACTGTCTAGTGATGTGGTGTCGTCGTGTGTGTAAATATCACATCACTAGCCTTTAATCATATACAAATACTCTTACAGGCTATTTATGTTTCAGCAAATTCGTCAAGAATGGTTCTCCAATATTCGCGGGGATGTTCTTGCAGGCTTAGTCGTTGGACTTGCTCTTATTCCCGAAGCAATTGCATTTTCCATTATCGCAGGTGTTGACCCTCAAGTTGGCTTATATGCCTCGTTTTCCATGGCGGTTGTAATTGCTTTTATGGGCGGTCGACCAGCCATGATTTCCGCAGCTACAGGCGCTATGGCATTATTGATGGTTAGCCTAGTCAAAGAACATGGACTAAACTACCTTCTTGCAGCAACAATTTTGACAGGTATTATTCAAATTATTGCGGGACAACTTAAACTCGCCAAACTGATGCGCTTTGTCTCCAAATCTGTGGTGGTTGGTTTTGTAAATGCTTTGGCTATTTTAATTTTTATGGCACAACTTCCTGAATTATTACATGTTTCGTATCAGGTTTATGTATTTGTGATTTTAGGGCTCGCCATTATTTATTTATTTCCTTATGTTCCCAAGATTGGCAAGTTAATTCCCTCACCCATGGTCTGTATTATTGTCATTACATTCTTGGCGCTATTTTTAAACTCACATGTACGAACCGTCGGTGATATGGGCAATTTGCCCAATAGCCTACCGCATTTCTTTATTCCAGATATTCCGTGGAATCTTGAAACTTTATGGATTATTTTACCTTATTCCTGTGCATTGGCAGCAGTAGGATTATTAGAATCGATGATGACCGCGACTATTGTGGATGAACTGACGGATAGCTCGAGCGATAAACATCGTGAGTGTAAAGGTCAGGGTTTTGCCAATATCGTGACTGGTTTTATGGGCGGTATGGCGGGATGTGCCATGATTGGGCAATCCATGATTAATGTAAAATCTGGCGCGCGCAAACGTCCTTCAACTCTCGTTGCTGGTGTTTTTCTACTGATATTAGTCGTGTTTATCAGTGATTGGTTGCGGGTCATTCCTATGGCGGCATTGGTTGCCGTGATGATTATGGTGTCTATCAGCACTTTTGATTGGGGATCGATTAAAAACTTTAAACATAATCCTAAAAGCAGCAATATTGTCATGATAGCCACAGTCATCGTGGTGGTTGCAACTCATAATTTGGCAATTGGGGTTTTGGTTGGGGTTCTCCTTTCTGCATTATTTTTGGCGCAAAAACTTGAAAATGATGTACATATTGAAACTTCACGTCATGGCGACACACGCATTTATGATGTACGTGGTCAATTATTCTTTAGCTCTTCGGAACGTTTCTCTCAGGCTTTTGATTCTCAGGAAAATGTTAAACAAGTCGTTATTGATTTAACGCATTCTCACATTTGGGATGTGACGACAGTCGCTTCTCTCGATAGCATTATTGAAAAGTTTCAGAAAAATAATATACAGGTCACTGTAAAAGGCCTAAATGAAGCAAGTTCGATCATGATCGATAAGTACGGTAAACACGCCAGAATTTAAAAACGCTCACTCTAAGAGATAAAAAACCGTGCAATTCATTTGCACGGTTTTTTATTAAAAGCTTATTTGAGATTTAAAACTGAAACTTTAGAACTGATAATTAAGACGAACCAAATAATTTCGTGGCGCACCTGGCATCGCGTTAGAGCGCCAGTATTCTTTATCGGTGAGATTATTTACCGCGAAAGTAATCCCCCAATGCTCATCTTTATAACCCAAAGCTGCGTCTAGGCGTGTCCAACCCTCAATCTTGTTCAGATTGTTATCTGCGGTATAAAATGATCCCACGTAGGTGCCACCAATTTCAGCATAGACTCTTTCAACGGGTAAATAACGTATAAATAAATTACCTGTATTTTCAGAGATATTGGCAAGACGATTACCTTTCAAGCGGCTGGTTTCTGCTACTGTAGCGCGAGTATCTTTTTTCCATTTGGCATCGGTATAACCATATCCACCGCGTACAAAGACATTCTCTAAGACACGACCAATAAAACTGAATTCAACACCCTTTGATTGTTGTTGCTGTCCGACTTGCCATTCATTAGGTTGATTTGTTGGATCTGGCTGATAGCGAATATTATTCTTGGTAATATCAAAAACCGATAACTGTGTATTTAAACGCTGCTCGAACCAATCACTTTTAACCCCGACTTCGTATTGTTCATTGTATTGAGGTTTTGCATCATAGACACTGGTATTATTCACATTTGGATCAATACTGATCATGCCTCGCCCACCATAAGGTGCAAAACTTTTACTATATGAGCTATAAAAACTATGCTGATCTGTTGGCTGCCAGACAAAGCCAACATTTGGGCTTAAGCTTTCGCCATCATAGCTTTTCGATACATTTACAGGCTTACTATTTGCAACCTGTGCCTGTGTTTTAAATTCAAATGTATCGTAGCGAATACCGAGCATCATTTTTAAAGTTGGAGTAAGTGTCACTAAATCCTGTAAGAAAAACGCTAGATTTTCTGCATCGTGATGGTTAATGGTCGTGGTTGCTTTATGGGCATTTACAGGCAAATCATCATAATAATCTGAAGGATTATAAGGATTGATATAACCATAATAACTTTGACTACCGCTTGAATAGTTACCAAGCTTTGGATCTCGATCCTCATGTGTCCAATCACTACCAAACATGATTTGATGTTCAAGACGACCTGTATTGAATTTGCCTGTAATATCAAAAGTATTAAGTAATGTTTTATTCATGGTTTCTTGCCATGCATAACTTTGGCGTAAATATCCCTTCCAAGTACACGCTGCACCCGTGATTTGTTTACCGTTCAAATCACACCATGTTCCGCCAAAGAAATTGTCAAAATTTTGATAGGCTTGGCGGTAACTAGCCGCCCAGTGGAATTTCCACTCAGGTGCAAATTCATATTTGAGATCTGTACGAATAGTTTGAAGTTCATCTTCTATATAATCGGTTGGACGCGCAAAACCTGTTTTTAATGAGACATCTTTCGGCAAGTTTTCATAACTTGGCCCTCGGTCAGGAGTACGGTCCAATTTATCGTAGGTATATTGTGTCGTCCATAACAAAGTTTGATCATCATTGCGATAGCTAATACTCGGTGAAAGCATTTCTATTTGCGAACCAATTCCTTTACGGAAACTATTGGTATCGGCCTTTTCACCTGTTAAACGGACTGCCCAGTGATCATTTAAAACTCGATTGAGATCTACAGTTGCTCCCACATTGTTATAAGATCCTGTATAAAGCCCTAGCGTACTTTTCGAATCAAAATTGGCAAATTTTGTGACCATATTGATCACGCCACCACCCTGACTTCGACCATAGAGAACAGAAGCTGGCCCTTTTAGTATCTCGATTCGTTCAACATTGGCGGTACTACGGCGTAACTGTCCACTTTCACGCACACCATCACGATAAATATCGCCTGCATCTGCTGCAAAACCACGTAAATAAATACCATCACCGCGAGTATCATAACTTGTTGAAACGCCTGGTGTCCCTTGCAGCATAATACTCAGATCATTGGCGCCATATATTTTATATTTTTGCACATCAATGGTATCAATGGTTTGCGGAATATCCTTCTTTTTTAGCCCATTACGAGTGACATTGGCTTCGTCGTAGTCAATATAACTTTTGATAGGATCAAGCTCACTCATCGCTTCGATCTTAATCGTCGGTAATACCGCCTTAGCCGTTTCTAGCATTTCTGAATGTGATGATGCTTCAATATCTTTGGCAAAAACAACTTGGCTTTGCACAATCATCATAGCCAACAAACTCAGTTTAAAAGCCCCGACTTGCTTCATTTTAAAATTTAAATGATTCATTAGAAAAATTACTCAGACTTAAAATATTTAGTAAAATAAAACAAGCGAATACTAATAAAAAATATTCTCATTTGCATTAATATTTTTATACAAATTGATTATTTTAGATACAAATAATTAAGATGATTTTAATAATATTGACTTTAAAGTTGAAAATTCCACTATATTTTTAAGAATTACAAAACAAATATCGCACTAAACCGTGAAGCATCAGCAATAAAACATTCATTACACCCCAAAATTTCCAATAAAAAAGGGATGATCAATATCATCCCTTTTTCTACATTTTTGGCTTAGTTAAGTAACTGAAGGCTTATTTTTCTTCAAGCATTTGACGATCAACTTCTTCAGGGTTATTCAATGCATTCTGAAGTTTTTGCATATCCAATGCACCGACCCATTTCGCAACGACAATCGTTGCCACACTATTACCCGTTAAATTCGTCAAAGCACGTGCTTCAGACATAAAGCGATCAATACCTAAAATCAAGGCAAGTCCCGCAACTGGAATATGCCCTACCGCTGACAAAGTTGCAGCCATGACGATAAATCCAGAACCTGTGACTCCTGCTGCACCTTTCGATGAAATCAATAGCACAATTAGCAACGTAATCTGATGTTGAATATCTAGTTGGGTGTTGGTGGCCTGAGCAATGAAAATTGCAGCCATGGTCAGATAAATCGAAGTACCATCCAAGTTAAATGAATAACCTGTCGGAATAACCAAACCGACCACCGACTTTTCGCAACCTGCGATTTCGAGCTTTTTCAGCATTCGCGGTAACACTGATTCTGACGAAGATGTCCCCAGTACAATCAGTAATTCTTCACGGATGAGGCGTAACATTTTGAAAATACTGAAACCACACACACGGCTGATCGTGCCCAGTACAATAAAAATAAACAACAAACACGTGACATAGAAGCACAAGATAAGTTGTCCAAGTTGTACCAAAGAACCAACACCATATTTACCAATGGTAAAAGCCATTGCACCAAAAGCACCGATCGGCGCAAGCTTCATGATCATATTCACGATGTTAAAAAATACATGTGAAATTTGATCAATCAGTTTCAACACAGGTTTACCTGCATCACCTAATTTATGAAGTGCAAAACCGAATAGGATAGCAAACAGTAAAACTTGTAAAATTTCACCATTGGCAAATGCGCCTACTACCGTTTCAGGAATGATATGCATCAAAAATTCGATGGTAGACTGGGACTGACCAGAAGCAACGTATTTCGCAATCCCTGCTGTATCGAGTGTCGCTGGATCGACATTCATCCCCACACCTGGTTTGGCAATATTAATCACCAAAAGACCTACAATCAGTGCGATGGTTGAAACGATCTCAAAGTAAAGTAATGCAATTCCGCCAGTCTTACCGACAGATTTCATACTCTCCATACCCGCGATACCACTAACCACCGTACAGAAAATGACAGGTGCAATAATCATCTTAATCAGACGAATAAATGCATCCCCCAGAGGTTTGAGTTGCTCTCCTAACCCCGGAATATTTTCTTTGACACCATCTACGATTTGGGTTGTGCTTGGATAAAAATGTCCAACCAAAACACCTGCGATAATGGCAATGATCACTTGAAAATAAAGTGATTTGTAAATCGGTTTTTTAGCCATAACTCTACGTCAACAAATATTTCTAAGCCCTTAGAAATATATCCATAAAAATATCTATAAATAGTATATAGACAGCCCTTTAGTCCACTTGTCTGTATGACGCATGGTGGAAGTTTTCTTAAAAGAAAACTTTCCATAAAGACGAAAAACAATTGGTTTTTCAAAAAAGTCTCATGACTTCAACATTCTGATCGAACCAGAACTTGATCTGTGTAAAAAAACAGGAGATAACAAGTAAATCGTTAATAAAAATTAAACAGTTTTAAAACGTCGAGAGTGTACTGCAATTCCAGTTTCTATCGGTTACAAAATCCTCTTTTTGGATATTTTTTGTGCAAAAATAGTGTAGACATTAGTCTAATACCCTTAAGAATAATTCTTTCATTTTATTTTTATGTCATAGTGATGCTATTCATTTTTCAACGAAATATTGACCGCATATGAACACTAAGAAAAATCTATATAAAGACAGTGAACATCCTTTTGCCCAATATGTACGAATACTCGGCAAAGGAAAAACAGGTTCGCGATCATTAAATTATGAAGAAGCTTATGCTGCTTTTTCCATGATTTTGAAAGGAGAAGTCTTGGATGTTCAGTTGGGTGCTTTTTTGATGTTGCTAAGGGTGAAGGAAGAATCTGTTGAAGAACTCACGGGATTTGTACAAGCCACCAAAGATCAACTGAACTTTCAGCCATTAGATGTCGATCTGGACTGGTCATCTTATGCGGGTAAACGTAAACATTATCCGTGGTTTCTATTATCTGCACTCACTTTAGCAAAGCATGGTTATAACATTGTCATGCATGGTGCTGCGGGTCATACCATTAACCGTGTGTATACTGAACAAGTCCTACAATATTTGGACTATGCAATTTGTCAGTCTGAACAAGATGTTAAGCAACAATTACAGCAACAACATTTTGCTTATTTACCTTTGGACGTAATTTCCCCTGTCCTGAGTGATATGATCGATTTACGGAATGTCATGGGGCTTCGTTCACCTGTTCATACTTTAGCGCGTTTAATTAATCCCTTTAATGCCAAAGCTACCCTGCAAGCGATTTTTCATCCTGCCTACCGTAATTCACACCAACAAGCAGCGTATCAACTAGGCTATAAAAATAGTGCGGTGATTAAAGGCGAAGGTGGTGAATTTGAGCGTAATCCTGATGCAAAAACGCTTATTTGCGGTATTAAAAATGGTGAATTGTATGAATACGAGTTACCTAAATTGACCCCAGAACGTAGCCCAACTGAAGATGAGCTTGATTTAGCCACATTTAAACAAGTGTGGTTGGGTCAGACGAGTCATGAATATGGTGAAATGGCAATTATTGAAACGATGGGTATCGCGCTATATACCATGAATGTGGTTGACGATTATGCTCAAGCGATGCAAAAAGCAAAAGTGCTTTGGAATACTAGATTCGACAAAGCACTTTAAATCCCATGAAAACCGATACGTTTTAAATAAAACGGATCGGTTTAAATTCAGGTTCTGGTAGGTGTGAATCACACTCCTCACCTTCTTCCTTTTTACCTTTATCAATATAACCTGTACGCTCTTTTTCAGGGACATTCTGATGTTCCCACGCAATGACCGCTTGCATACAAATTTGGCGTTGTTCTTGAGTCAGTGCAACACCATTTGGCCATTTGCCAATTTCCACTGCCGTTTTTAAACGCTCCACGATATCTGGATCTAAAACGGCAAGCATTTGTTCAATATTCATGCGTCATCCTGCTGTTGAAATGAGTCAAAATCCTGATTCCAGCCAAGCTTTGTACGGCAAGCCATATAAAAGTCATAACCGGGTGGATGTAATAAGTTTAACTTAAATGGATGCTTTCGGATATGCACTGTATCCCCGACATTCAAGGAAATACTGTTTTGTCCATCAGCACTCACCATCGGGAGAACACGATTTTCGCGAATCGTGAGTTTTATTTCACTGTGTCCACTGACCACGATTGGACGTGAAGATAAAGTATGTGGATGCATCGGGACAAGTGCAATCGCATCCATACCCGGATGCAAAATAGGACCACCACCTGACAGTGCATACGCGGTTGAGCCTGTTGGTGTCGATACAATCAGACCATCACTATGTTGACGATAAACATACTGACCATCAATATTCAGCTCAAAATCAATCATATGTACGGAGCGGCCAGAGTGTAAAACCACATCATTGAGCGCAATCGCATCATAAATAGTTTCACCTTTGGAACGGACTTCCATTTCCAGTAAAAAACGTCGATCTAATTGAAAATGTCCCTGTAATACCTGATCAAGTTTAAAGATCACCTCAGACGGTTTAATGTCGGTTAAAAATCCCAAGCGACCACGGTTGACCCCGATTACAGGGGTATTATGTCGAACCAATGCACGTGCAGCATGCAACAGTGAACCATCACCACCCACCACAATCACGAGATCGACCACTTCACCCAATAAACTACGACTTACGCTTTGCGTGTTATTGTCAGGTACAAGTGCTGCCGTTTCCTGATCAAAAACAGGATGTAATCCCAAATGCAAAAGATGGTCGTGAATCAGACTTAATGTTTCAACGACTGATGATTTATCAGGACGGCCGATTAAACCGATATTACGAAAAGATTTGGCTGAAAGATTTGCAGACTGCATTGGATGCCTATAAGTTAAAGCCAGTATAGGGTTGGTCTGTGAAGCATCATATACATGAGGCTCATCCATCGCAAAATCACGATGAACCCTAAGATCAACATATCATATGCGATTTGTGCGACTAATATAACACAGTAATTCTAAAATCGTCTCGAATCAATCTACCCCATCTATCTCTATAAAAATGTTGATTATCAATCAATAATATCTAAAGAATTTGAAGCTTTAGCAGAAAAAATGAGTTTTTTAGCTTGTTCACAGATTTATCATTGCAAAATGTATAAAAGCTATCGCATGATTAGCACACTTTGTTGGCTTTTATGACAGATTTATGAAGTTTGAACGTGGCATCGGCTTTTTTGCGCTTATTTTTTCAGTGATCATTATTGGCGGTTTTCTTGCATTTAGTATTTATTTAATTCGACTGGATAATATTATTCGCGAGAAATTTGAAGGTAAACGCTGGGACATCCCCGCAAAGGTTTTTGCACGCCCTCTGGAACTTTATACCAATGCACCTGTGACTCAGACTGACTTTAGTCAAGAGCTAGGATTACTTGGCTATAAAAGCACCCAAAATTACACTAAATCTGGGAGTTACGTGGTTCAGGGCAATACCATGTATGTGCATACACGTGGTTTTGACTTTGGTGATAGCACTGAACCTGAACAAGTTTTGCAGGTGTCTTTTGCCAATGATCAAATTTCAGATATTCGCGCCACCAAGCCATCTTCAACAGGCATTGCTAGACTTGAACCGCTCTTGATTGGCGGCATTTATCCGCAGCACAATGAAGATCGTGTCCTGATTAAACTCGACAAAGTGCCAAAAACCTTGATTGAAGCGCTGGTCGCAACAGAAGATCGTAACTTTTATAGTCATCATGGTATTTCTATACGTGGAACTGCACGTGCCTTGGTGAGTAATGTCACAGGTGGTCGACGTCAGGGTGGTTCGACCTTGACACAGCAATTAGTCAAAAACTTCTATTTGAGTCCAGAACGCACACTCAAACGTAAAGCCAATGAAGCGTTTATGGCCATGTTGTTAGAGCTACATTACAGTAAAGATGAAATTCTGGAAGCCTATTTAAACGAAGTCAATCTCGGGCAAAATGGCAGCTATTCTATTAATGGCTATGGTTTGGCTTCACAGTTTTATTTTGGTCTACCGCTACGTGAATTAAACATCGCGCAGCAAGCTTATCTGGTGGGTTTGGTACAAGGACCTTCGTTATATAATCCGTGGCGTAATCCTGAAGCGGCACTTAAACGTCGTAATATCGTGCTAAATAATATGTTAGTGATGGGTTACTTAACTCAGGATCAATATGATAAAGAAAGTGCACGTCCTTTAGGCGTGGTGGCTAAACCAAGTCTTGGGCCAGCGAAATTCCCAGATTTTCTCGACATTGTTCGTCGCCAACTCCGTTCTGAATATCAGGAAAATGACCTAACCAATCAGGGATTACGTATTTTCACAACACTTGATCCAATTGCTCAAACTCGTATTCAAAATGCCTTTAAATCGACTGTAGAACAAATTGCAAATCGTAATCCAGCTCGTCTTAAAGATTTACAAGGTGCTGTATTGGTTCAACATCCAGAAAATGGAGAGTTGATTGCTGCTGTTGGTTCGACTCAGGACTTTACAGGATTTAATCGTACAGTAGATGCTAAACGTCAAGTCGGTTCATTACTTAAACCTGTCATTTATTTAAGTGCAATTGAGTCTGGACGTTATAACTGGGCGAGTCAAATTCAAGATGCGGCGGTCAATATCCCAGTAGGCGGCGATAAGAGCTGGACACCTAAGAACTATAGTGGCGGTGAGCATGGTGTCGTTACATTGCAACAAGCATTGGCACACTCATATAACCTTTCAGCCGTGCGTTTAGGTCAGGAATTTGGTTTATCCACTTTTAGCAATAACCTGAAAAAATTTGGCGTCACATCAGATATTCCAAACTATCCATCTGCATTTTTAGGTGCGGTGAATATGTCGCCTATGGAAATGCTCAGTATCTATGGAAACTTCGCAACAGGCGGTTTTAAATACCCGACTCGTGCGATTCGTTCTGTGGTTGATGCCAATGGTCATGTATTAGAACGTTTTGGCTTAAATGTTCAACAAACCATTGATCCATCTGCTGCCTACATTTTGAATTATGGCCTGCAACAAGTCATGCGTTCAGGTACAGGTAAAGCCGCTTACAATACTTTATCTCCTGATCTGAATCTTGCGGGTAAATCAGGAACGACCAACGATACACGTGACTCATGGTTTGCAGGTTATTCTGGCAATTATCTGGCTGTCGTATGGTTGGGTCTGGATGACAATAAAATCACGGGTTTAACAGGTTCATCAGGTGCATTACCTGTCTGGACCAATGTCATGAAACAATTGCGTCAACAGCCCGTTAACTTACGTCAAACAGATGATGTGCAATGGCAATGGATTGACTCTGCTACAGGTCATTTATCCGCTCAGGGCTGCGAAGGTGCGATGTACATCCCACTCATGCGTAACAATGTCCCGCGTCAGGCAACTGTGTGTGGCTTACCACATTATCAGGTTGAGCCAACTTACAATTCTGATACGGAAAACGGTGATACAAGTGCCCCTGCGAACGATAGCATGGACAACTATATTCGTGACAGCGAAGATCAAATGCAAAATGATCTGTCCAATAATCGCGTCATTTCCAGTGGTAGTTATTCAAACTAATGATCACGGTTGGTAAAAGAGATTTAAAACGTATGTGGAAGCAAGGTTTTTTAGTATTAACAATGGCTGCTTTTGTGGGATGTTCAACATTCCCTTTACATGAAGAACAGAAAAAAGCACCACAAAAGCCTGCTGAACCTACCAAGAAAACGGTAGAAACACCTGATGGGGTTAAAATCACACCCTATGAACAGGAAGAAATCAAACGTAAACCAGTACGTGTTGTCGTTCCTGAACAAAAGGCAAAACAGCAATTTAATGATGGACGATCTCTTCCTGCTTTTAAAAATCTGATACAACAGACTCAGATGGCATATCGTCAGCAAAAATGGGACGATGCTGAACGGTTTGCTCTACAGGCTCAGCGTTTAGCGCCACAAGCGGCAGAAACCTTTATGTATCTGGCTTTAGTCGCCAATCAAAAAAGACAATACAGTTCAGCAGAATCACTGGCACGACGCGGTTTAAGTTATGCTCAATCTGCGCCAATGAAAAAACAACTTTGGCAGGCTATTTTAGTCGCTGGGCAAAAGCAAAATCATGCACAAACCGTACAGCAAGCTCAACAAGCCTTAAATTCACTTTAAGGCTTGTCGTAGATGTTGCAAACATCTGAAATTTTATATTAATTTAAAAATTACGAATACCTGCAATTCCGTAAGCACCATGCTGCTGTGCTTTGACAAAATCATCAGGATGTAACCCTCCCAGTGCAAAAACTAAAATATGAGTGTGTTGTGTCCATTGCGCTAAAGTTTCCCATCCTAAAGCTTTACGCTCTGGATGGGTTTGTGTGTTCTGGATTGGACTGATCAACACCGCATCGCAGCCAATTTGCTCGGCATGTTGTAAGGCAACCAGATCATGACAGGCAGCGATATAACGCTTACTTTGTTGTAAATCCCCTTTTCGCAGTTGCATCAATTGATGTTGCTTAAGATGCAAAGTCTTTATCGAGGGTGTTAAATCGCTGGGCATTTTTTGAAAATGCTCAATATTGATTATCAGTTTTTGTAAATCTTCTGATGAGTATCGATGTAAATCTTCAGCTAAAAACTGATCTGGTTCTACCCTCCAATAAAAAAGTGAATTTGCCTCTGGTCGAAAGTCGGATAATTGATGACTAATTTTTATGTAATGCGGCCAAACTAAACGCCGAATAATCGAATCATTGGCTTTGGGGAAATTGAGCTGCGTGAGTTGCTCACGTGCATACCACGTCCACGGCTGCTGAATCAGCTGCATTAAGTCGTCAGGGACATAGGCATAAAACAGATGAAGATTGACCACAATATCGTCATATTCATGTTGAATACGATCAAACGCATACCATTGTGATAATCCAATACCCACTTCCTCATAAATCTCACGGCGACACGCCTCTTCAGGGCTTTCTCCTGATTCTACCTTGCCACCTGGAAATTCATATTTATTGCCTTGATGTTGCTTTGCTTGGCGCCAGCCTACTAATACTTTTCCGCGATGTAATAACAGCCCAATAGCAATATCGATCACAGGTTTTGACATAGCGTTTAGATCTTCCTCAATTTTACCCAAGTGTAAGCAAATTTTATTTTTTATAAAATATTCATTTTTTGATTGACAGGCCTATTCGATAATGATTATCATTTAAATCGTTAGCTAAAACACCACGGAGCACAACAAATGAACGCACCTTTTAACCTATTTACTCGTAGCAACGAAACAGCTCAATCTTTGCCAATGTTGCATTCAAACAATCTATTTGCCCTAGGTCGTGAAATTCGCATTATGCATGCCGGTGAAGAATACCGCTTACGCTTAACCCGTAACAACCGTTTGATTCTAACCAAATAATTAGAAAAACCGTCTAAAATAATAACACTCGTGGGCAAATAAAATATATAAACAGTATGGCTTGAGCCATACTGTTTTTCTTTGTGAATAGTCTAAATATTACCTACTCAATGCTTTTTAAAACAGCATCTCCCACTTTAAGAAAGATCTAAATCTTCTGCCAAAGTAAACACAAGTTCTACCGTTAAACCACCCTGCTCAACGACATGAAACTCCAATTGTGCGTGGTGCAGCATTACAATCTTTCGCGTGATGGAAAGCCCTAATCCCGAACCGCGTTGCCCTGTTCCCAAACCTCTAAAAAAACGTTGCCCCAAACGTTCAAAAATTTGCTGATCCATTTTCTCGCCATGATTGTGAATGCTTAAACGAATGCGCTGTGGTGGTATATTTTCAAGTTGAATATGGACTTGAGAATCGCTAGGTGAATAACGAATGGCATTATCCAGCAGGTTACGGATACAGGTAAAAACCAGTTCATGATTGGCATTGATATACGTTTGTGTTGCATTAAAATCGCAAATAACTTGAACGCCTTTATCCTCTGCAAACAAAGACAATGCGGCGATAACTTCTATTATAATTTCATCTAGAGATAACCGCGTTTTTGCGAGTTGTTGTTCATGGGCAGGATCCAACCGGGCTAAAAGTAATAAATTTTCCAAAACCTGCGTACTACGATTGACATCATTTTGAATTTGGCTTAAATCCTGTTTAAGCTGTGGAATATCATGATATTTTCGCTGAATCAATTGCAGACGCATTTGTATGGCAGATAAAGGAGAACGTAATTCGTGTGAAGCATCCGCAGTAAATGCCTGTTCGGCCAGTAAGGCTCGATCCAGTCGATGCAGGAGATGATTTAAAGAGTTGATTACAGGTTGAATTTCTGTAGGCATGTGTGCCGTGACAATGGGTTGTAAATCCTGCGCCGATTTGTGTTCTATAGATTGAGATAAATTTCGTAAACTGGCCAGATCACGGCGAATCCCCCAACGCATCAGTCCCCATTGTAATAACCATAAAATGATCAGAATCACCAAGTACCAGATCAAGCTTTGCCATAGTTCATCAAAGCGTGCCGATAAAGGCTGAATCACAATAGATATGAGTCCTGTTTCAGCTTTATCCTGCCGATAAATACGCCAAAGCTGTCCATCTTTCCATCGCAAGGAAAAATCTGTTCCAACGTCTAAATTTAGAGGTATAGCATCATGATCTGCGGATTGGCTGAGCAGTTGATGATTCCAGTACAAGACATATTGCAGATCGAACTCATCACTTAATTCATCCAATTGCTGACCTGAAGGTAAATGCACATCAGAAAGCAGTAACATATCTGAAACTTCATCCATGATTTCATCTTGTACTTTCATGGTGTGATAACAGGTCAAAAACACCAGCAACATAAAAGCAATTACGCCTGCAATCACGCCACTCCATAGCGTTGTTCTGATCAGTTTCGACTGTAATGACAAAGACACGGGTCGATTCATTATTTACTCACCCATTCGATAGCCCAAACCACGAATGGTTTTAATCAAAGTTGCACCGATTTTTTTACGCAACTGATAAATATAGACTTCAATCGCGTTACTTTCGATTTCCTCGCCCCATGCATAAAGCGATTCTTCAAGTTGTTCACGCCTTACAATCCGTTCTGGGTATTGCATTAATTTATATAAAATCTGGAATTCTTTTGCGGTTAAATCCACCATGTGCTGATCTAGCAATACCGTTTTGGCATGGGTATCCAGTTTAAGTTGTTTCCATTCTAAAATATGGCTATTGGCACGTTGCTGAGAACGCAACTGGGCGCGTACGCGGGCAGAAAGTTCATCCAGACTAAAAGGCTTAACCAGATAGTCATTTGCCCCTAAATCCAACCCTGTCACTCGATCTTCAATCGTATCTTTGGCAGTGATAAAAATAACGGGCGTGATCGGCTGATGTTTGCGTAAAGCCACTAATACATCATCCCCTGTCACTTTAGGTAAACCTCGATCTAGCAAAATACAGTCGTACTGGTGTTGTTCAATGGCGGCAATCGCATAATCGCCACGTTCAACCCAATCCACACGATAGCCATCCATTTCGAGCCATGATTTGATACTTTCGGCTTGGGAACAATCATCTTCAGCTATTAATATGCGCATGTGCGATCTCAAGTGCTTTATGATTAAATAGATCTGTTTTTCACTATAAAGTAAAAAAACCGCAAATCCAAAATCAGACATGCGGTTTCTCTGGAGGAGAACATTTAGGGTTTACTGTTAAAATTGAACGCTATCCACATCAATTTCAACACGTTTAGTTGGGATACGGTCAATATCAACTTCACCGATCAAAGTGACGGTCGTAGTGGGAGAAATTGCACGACCTTGCCATAATTCATCATCGATATCGACTGTAATCGTACCAGTGGTATCTCGGAATTGATATTTTTCATCTCCCAAAGATTTAACCACCTGCCCTTTAAGCATTACAGGCGCATCATCTTTCATGGTCAAAGCTTGCTTCACACTTGTCACTTTTGTTGGCGCTAGAGCAGACTGATTAACAGGTGTCTGTGCAGATACATAACCCGTGGTTGCTAAAGTTGCAGCTAATAAGATATTACGCATCATATTCATTTTAATGACCTCATTGGTGTCGGTGTATCGAGTTGATTCATTCAATATGCGTAAATTAAACAAACAAGATGAGGTGAATCTTAGGAAAATTTGCGCTTAGGCTATTTAGCTAAGTGGAACAACACGCAAAACCTCTTCTAACGTGGTAACGCCTTCAATCACTTTACGCGCACCTGCAATCCGCAATGGTTCTACACCTTCTTTTTTAGTTTGGGCACGTAATTCATTTAAGGTCGCATGGGCACTAATTAAATGTTTAACTTCAGTGCTTACAGGCATAAATTCATAAATACCAACACGTCCTTTGTAACCCGTGTTACGACATGCTTCACAGCCCACTGCACAATAGACAGTTTCAGGCATATCCATAATGTAATCAAAAGTCAGGTGTTCCCATTCCTGTTCATTAATCTGGGTTTGCACTTTGCAATGCGGGCATAACTTTCGTACTAGACGTTGTGCCAATACACCCAAAATGGTTGCGGCCGTCAGAAATGGCTGGACACCAAGATCATGTAATCGGGTTAAACTTGATGGTGCATCATTGGTATGTAAGGTAGAAAGTACCAAATGACCTGTTAATGCTGCTTGTATCGCCATATTGGCGGTATCCTGATCACGTACCTCACCCACCATGATGATATCGGGATCCTGACGCATTAAAGCTCGGACACCATCGGCAAAACCAAGTTCAATGGCAGGGTTGACCTGCATCTGATTAAAACTGGGTTCCAACATTTCAATCGGGTCTTCAATGGTACAGACATTGACCTGTTCAGTTGCCAATTGTTTTAATGATGAGTAAAGTGTCGTGGTTTTACCTGAACCTGTCGGTCCCGTAACTAAAATAATGCCGTGACTATGCTGAGTGAGTGTATTCCAGTCATTGAGTAAACGTCCTTCAAATCCAAGTTGTTGGAAACTACGCACCAAAACTTCTGGATCAAAAATACGCATCACCATTTTTTCACCAAACGCAGTCGGCAAAGTCGAAAGACGTAATTCTGTTTCTTGTCCTTTTGGCGTTCGGGTTTTTAATCGTCCATCCTGTGGTTTACGCTTTTCTGCAACATTGAGTCGTCCCAAAATTTTAATCCGCGCAATCACCGCAGTTAGAGTATTTGCAGGCATGTTATAAATGGTGTGCAAAACACCATCAATACGGAAACGAACCTTGCCTGTATCCTTACGTGGTTCAAGGTGGATATCACTTGCACCCTGTTCAAAAGCAAATTGCAACACCCAATCAACTAGCTTAACGATGTGTTGATCATTAGCATCAGGGGTTTGGGTATCGCCTAATTGTAAAAGTGCTTCGACGCCTTTATTTTCCCGATCATAACTACCCGAATTTTGCGATGAATTGACCGCGCGACTGACCTGATAATATTCAACCAGATAACGATGTAACTGTTCAGGATTCAAAATCACCCGTTCAATTTTTTTCGGACTCAAGCTACGCTCAAGATTGACCAACCAGTCTGTCATAAACGGTTGGTCTGTCCCAATTAAAACTGAATCTGCTGTAATGCCTACGGCTAAAATTTTATTGCGTAAAGCAAACTCTTGTGACATCACCGAGGTTAATTTACCAACATCAGCTTTTAGTGGATCAATCACATAAAATGCCAGCCCTGATTTTTCCGCAAGCCATTGACTTAAACGCGTGCTGTTTAATACTTTATCTGGTGATTGTTGGTCTTTAAGATTGAATTGGGCAATCCATTGAATCGGGTGCCATTTCAACTGATCTTTCTGACGATGTGTGGTTTGAATCAATAATTTATCACGCTCAGTGATGCGCCCATCTTTTAATAATTGTTCTAAACACCAAACCGTATCTATTTCAAAATTAAACTTCATTGTTATACCCCGAACACTCTACACAATATAGCAGAGTTCATTTGCAATGTATTTTTTAGTCTTTAAATTAGGGATATGCAGCCGCCCAAAATTGTTTTAAAGTGCCATAAAAAGCACCAATAAAATATCCAGATCATAGGCGGCTAAATGAGTTCAATTGCATTTAAAAACTTTCATGACGCAGGACAAGCAGTACTGCATTTTTTACGTCAAAAATTTGGCTTTGATTTATGGATGATCACACGTGTAGAAGGCAATGACTGGATCGTATTACAGGCAGAAGATCATGGTTATGATGTTAAACCTGGCCGAGTTTTTAACTGGGCAGATTCGTTTTGCTCACATATGGTACAAGGACACGCACCACGGATTGCGCCACGTTCTGAAGATGTTCCACTTTACGCTTCTGCACCCATTGCCCAACAAGTCAATATTAAGGCCTATATCGGACAACCTCTGGTTAAAGAAGATGGCAGTCTATTTGGCACTTTGTGCGCGATTGATCCAGAGCCCAAGTCAGAAAAAATTATTGAAGATGGTGGTTTGGTTGAATTATTTGGTAATTTACTCAGCCATATTTTGCAGCGTGAAATCCGCGAAAATGAACAAATTCGTTTACATGAACGCCTGCAAAACGAAGCCGTTATTGATGCCATGACGGGTGTCTATAACCGCCGCGGCTGGAATCAATTCATTTGTACAGAAGAAGAACGTTGTAAAACCTATGGACATCCTGCTGCTGTTTTCATGATTGATTTGAACGGCTTAAAAGCAATCAATGATCAACAAGGACATGCCGAGGGCGATCGTTTTATTGAACAAGCTGCTTTTATTTTAAGAAATTCACTACGTCAGGAAGATTTACTGGCACGTTTAGGCGGCGATGAATTTGGAATCCTGATACTGGGTCATGACCATGATCATCTGGAACAATTAAAACAACGCTTACTGGAACATTTGGCAGATGCTAAAATCAGTGCTGCGATTGGTTATGCAATGCGCCATCCAAGTCAGGGGTTGGAAGACGCATGTAAACACGCTGATGAGCAAATGTATATCCATAAGCAACAGTGTAAAGCAGACTAAAATAATGCTGCTCATTCAGTAAAATCAACAATCTCAATGTGTTTTTCATTCACCCTGAAACTGACATCAAACTGAGCAAATTTTATTTTATAAATCCGATCAGGATCATCCTGATACGCAGGTCGTGGGTCAAGAGACAATACTTGTTCAAGCTCATCCACAATCTGAACCGTCAGTTTTTTCTCATCTAAATATTTTTTTCGTAGCGCATCAGCATCCGTTGTCCACATGACTTTTTTTCTCGCGGGTTCATGCTGTGCATAGCCACTTTGCGCATTTTCGATGGCGTCAGAATATTCAATATAAGGTTTGATATCTAAAATAGGCGTTTCATTCAGTAAATCACTGCCTGTCACATAAATACGAAGTGTTTTGCCTATTTTTTCAATTGATTTAAATTGCACCACAGATAACCCAATCGGCGCAGGTCGATACATACTACGGGTCGCAAACACCCCAATTTTTTTATTACCACCCAAACGTGGTGGGCGGACTTGCGGACGAAATTTTTCAAACTCCTGCTGATGTTTATTGTCATGAAACTGCCAAATCAGCCATAAATGACTAAATTCCTCGATACCTTCAAATGCCAATGGATCATTATAGGGTTCATACATTTCAATATACGATTCGACCTGCACCAGATTAGGCTGGCGCGGAATACCAAACTTTTCAAGGTAAGGCGAATGCATGCTGCCGATGATTGGCAAATTTACAGAATTCATCATCACTTTTTCTTATAAACACAATTAAATATATTCAGTTTATCGAGAATGATTTTAGATTAGAATAGCAACCTGTTTTCTTTTGATCGTGATTGAGACCTTTAATGGCTGCTTTTAACGTTGAACGCATCACCCATGTTCACCACTGGAATGACACTCTTTTTAGTTTTAAAACCACACGCGACACCGCACTGCGTTTTAAAAATGGTCAGTTCGTCATGATCGGGCTTGAGGTCAATGGCAAACCATTAATGCGTGCCTACTCAATTGCCAGTGCTAATTATGAAGAAGAACTTGAGTTTTTCTCAATTAAGGTTCAAGACGGTCCACTCACTTCGATTTTACAAAAAGTGCAAGTTGGCGATGAAATTTTGATTTCTAAAAAGCCGACAGGTACTTTGGTACATGATGATATTAATCCAGGTAAAAACCTGTATTTCCTTTCTTCAGGTACAGGTCTTGCACCATTCTTATCGTTAATTCGTGATCCTGAAACTTATGAAAAATTTGAAAAAGTGATTTTGGTTCATGGTACACGCTGGATTAGTGAATTGGCTTACCAAGATCTAATTTTGAATGAATTACCAAATAATGAATGGTTTGAAGAATTAGACATCAAAAACAAATTGATCTACTACCCAACTGTGACGCGTGAACCATTTGAAAATGAAGGTCGTGTCACCACTGCCATTGAAACGGGCGCATTATTTGAAAAAATTGGTTTACCACCATTTAACCCAGAAACTGACCGTGCGATGCTTTGTGGTAGCCCACATTTCTTAACTGATGTAGCTGCACTTTTAGACAAAGCAGGTCTTAAAGAATCTCCGCGTATGGGCGTTTTAGGCGATTACGTAATTGAACGTGCATTCGTTGAAAAATAATCTGCCTTCATGACCCAAAAAACCGAGAAAAATTTCTCGGTTTTTTATATTCATTATTTTTGGAGCTTTTTATTTTGAAAGATATCCACTAGATTTGGCGACTTGGTATCTGGCTGTTCATCTAAAAAGCTCCGCGCATATTCACCTAAATGTGCTTCCATCAATTGAATGGCTTTTTGCTCATCACCTTGCTCAATCGCCTGCAAAATTGCCTCATGTTCTTCAACGGAACACTGATTTGGTTTGGTTTCATACATCCCGATTAACAAGGAAGTTCTAGCAATTAAAGTTTGCAAATATCCTGTCACGATCGGATTATGATTGGCTTCACATAAACAAATATGAAAATCACCAGAAAGCTTGATCCACTCTTTAATTCGATGAAAGTACCAAAAAAGTTGCTGCATCCACCACCAAAATTATTGCTGTTTTTCCAGATCAAAACAATTTTGTCTGTAAGGTGATATCAAGACTATTCAATATTAAATAAAAAACCCAAATTCTTAACAAGAATTTGGGTTCATGATTCTATATTTATAATCAAATAAAATTAATTTATCTTATTGATATTTATCCAAGTTGGTTTCTGGACCATCGCGAACAACCGCTTGTGCTTTATCAAAGCTTTCCATTAAGCACTTGTATTCTGGGCATACATGATCAGCAAGAATTCCAGCAAAACGAGAGCCTTCAGGTCGATTCCATGTACGCATTAACTCGGCCACAATCGCAAAGGTATCTGTTGGAATTGCACCAGCCTGAGTCACACGTGCAATTGTTGTGTCAGTTGCTAATTTACTCCAGTTACCTGAAGCATCAATCACACAATAAACATTATATCCTTCCTGACGCGCACTAACTGCCGGAAAAGCCAAACATACGCTGGTAAGCGTACCTGCAATAATCAGCGTTTTTCTGCCAGTCTTTTTAACTTCATCTACAAATAATGGGTTGTCCCATGTATTAATTTGCCCTGTACGTGGAACATAGACGGCATGAGGAGCATAATGATGTATTTCTGGAATTAATGGCCCATTTGGTCCATCAGGTACAGACGCCGTTGTAATAACAGGGATATTTAATAAGGATGCAGCTTTTGCAATGGCAATGACGTAATTGCGTAAGTCTGGGACCGGAACATCTCTTACTGTATTGAATAAACCACTTTGATGATCGATCAGTAAAATAACTGAATCGTCTGGATCTAACATTCCATTTGTAGCAGCCATAGATCACTCCTTATTCTCACGAAATTAAAAATGAAAACCATTATTTAGATTAATAATTTTGCATTTGATGACATAGCCAGCAGTCTAGAATTAGTGTGGCTATCAACTGATGGCAATGTCAAAAAAGAATGATAAAAACTTAATTTAAGCTTAATTTTGTAAAGAAATATCAATTTATTTTAGTTATTACATGAATCATCAACCAAAAAATAAAATAATGATAAGACGAACAAAAAAAGCGATCTGTTGAATTCTCCAGATCGCTTCTAACCAATTTAACTATGCTGATAAAATTCAAGACTAGATCAATACACTGAATCTATGATTTAAGCTCACCAAAAGCAAAATTGGAAACCGACAAGCCGCCCATAAATTGCTCTTCATGATAATTACGTGTAGCTAATTCCTGCTCTGCGGCACCTACAGCCACCATCAATGGCAATAAATGCTCCTCACGAGGATGCGCAACGCGCGCCGCAGGAGCATGTTCCCAATCGTTCAATAATGCATTACGTGCATTGCCCTGATGCTCAACCACTGTTTCAAACAACCACTGATCAAAGGCACGTGAAGGCTCTGCCGCATGAGCATTGAACATACGCAAGTTGTGATAGCTGAGTCCACTTGCCACAATCAACACATTTTCATCACGTAACTGCGCTAAAGCACGTCCCATCTCGATATGTTGTTGCGGATTTAGCCCTTTTTTCAAAGACAACTGTACCACTGGAATATCCGCAGCAGGGTTGATGATCTGCATTGGCGAAAACATGCCGTGATCGTAGCCACGTTGTGCATCGGTCACCACTGGAATATTCGCTTGTTCTAGCAATTCCACAACACGTTCAGCCAGTTCTGGTGATCCAGATGATTCATAACGTACCTGATAGGTATGTGCAGGAAAACCACCATAATCATAAATCATATCGGGTTGCGATGCCGTCTGAACCGTAAATTCTGCCGCCTCCCAATGCGCAGAAATCATCAAAATGGCTTTAGGTCGTACTACCACAGAATCTAACAAATCACCCAGTGATTGGGCCAGATTGGCATAAACCGTATTCAGATAATCAGGCATCCACGGCCATGGTCCACCACCGTGCGAGATAAAAAATACAGGCTGTCGATGATTTGCAATTTTCATGGATATTCCCTCAGGTTTTATTCAATCATTGTCTAATATTTAATAAGCTTACCAATGCAACAACAATAATAAAAACAGAACAATCAGATGCATTTTTAGAACGATTAATCCTGACTAATTTGCTAGGTTGAGCAAAACACTGAGTAATTTTAAAATAATCACTTATATTTACTATGCCTTTTCAATTGCCATGAAAACTGAGTTGCTCTCTCCCGCTGGATCACTAAAAAATATGCGTTATGCTTTTGCCTATGGGGCAGATGCAGTTTACGCAGGTCAACCGCGCTATAGTTTACGTGTTCGTAATAATGAATTTGATCATGACAACTTGGCCATTGGAATTCATGAAGCACATGCTTTAGGCAAAAAGTTTTATGTGGTGGTCAATATTCAGCCACACAATAGTAAACTCAAAAATTTTATCGCCGATTTAGAGCCTATTATCAAAATGCAACCAGACGCACTGATTATGTCTGATGCAGGTTTAATCATGTTGGTTCGTGAGCATTTTCCACAGATGCCTATTCATTTATCGGTACAAGCCAATGCCATCAATTGGGCAACGGTAAAATTCTGGAAAGATTACGGTCTTACTCGTGTCATTCTGTCACGCGAACTTTCGATTGAGGAAATTGCGGAAATACAAAAGCATGTTCCAGATATTGAACTCGAAGTGTTTGTACATGGCGCGTTATGCATGGCTTATTCGGGCCGTTGTTTGCTTTCGGGTTATATGAATAAACGTGATGCCAATCAGGGCGCGTGTACCAATGCCTGTCGTTGGGAATATAAAATTCATGATGCCATGGAAAATGAAACTGGAGATGTGATTCCTACCCAGCAACTCGCCTCCACACACAGTTGCTGTCGTCCGAAAGATGATCAAACTCCGTTCACGCAACCTGTTTTGGTACAACGCAATGATGAGGAAATGTTTGCTGCTGAGGAAGATGAACACGGCACTTATTTTATGAACTCGAAAGATCTACGTGCGGTACAGCATGTAGAGCGTTTAAGTCAGATGGGTATTCACTCCTTAAAAATTGAAGGCCGCACTAAATCTTATTTTTATTGTGCGCGTACAGCACAGATTTATCGTAAAGCCATTGATGATGCGTTGGCGGGCAAACCTTTTGATCCAAGTTTGATGAAACTGCTCGAAGGTTTAGCAAATCGTGGCTACACCGAAGGCTTCTTGCGTCGTCATGTGCATAGCGATTATCAAAATTATGCTGATGGTTCTTCACATTTTGATTATCAGCAATTTTGTGGTGAAGTTCTGGAACGTAATGGCAATTATATCAAGATCGATGTCAAAAACCGTTTTGATGTCGGAGATGCATTAGAGCTCATGACCCCACAAGGAAACATAAGTTTTGTCCTCAGTGAAATTTTGGACAATAAAGGTCAGCAAATCGAGAGTGCCAAAGGCTCGGGACATGTGGTTGAAATTCCATTAGATCCGAGTATTGATATCAAATATGCACTCCTGATTCGAAACCTACCACATGCCACAGAACAGATTTCATCTTCTGCTTTGGCATATGCTGCGGAGTAATAATGGCTTTATTGATCACATCTGAATGCATTAATTGCGATATGTGTTTGCCAGAATGTCCAAACACTGCAATTTTTGAAGGAAAAAAGGTCTATGAAATTGATGCAAATCGCTGTACAGAATGTGTCGGGTTTTACCTCGAACCCACTTGTATTGCGGTTTGTCCGATCAACTGCATCATAGTGGATCCTGCACATATTGAAGATGAAACGCAACTCATGGATAAGTTTAAACAACTCAATATAGTTTCGAATTAATTGAAAAATAAAAAAAGGAACTTGACTGTTAGAAGATCAAGTTCGTATAAAATGAATTTTAAATTAAATCTGAAAGCTCTTAAATATGAATGCCTTTAAATTGACAAGCCGTTAAATGAGAAAGCAAAACAGTCGAAACTGCTCTGCTTTCCATGATTTAAAAAGGCGCGTTTAACTATTTCGAATAATATAATCAAACGCTGACAGAGATGCTTTCGCCCCTTCACCTGTGGCAATAATGATCTGCTTATACGGCACAGTGGTACAGTCACCAGCAGCAAATACACCTGCTACATTGGTTTCGTTACGCTCGTTGATAATAATCTCACCGCGTGGACTTAACTCGACTGATCCTTTCAAGAAATCTGTGTTTGGCAATAAACCAATCTGTACAAAAATTCCTGACAGTTCAATGCTGTGTTCTGTCTCTGTAGCACGGTCTTTATATTTCAAAGCGGTCACCTGAGCACCATCACCGACGACTTCAGTTGAAAGTGCATGGGTGATGACGGTCGCATTCGGCAAACTGTTTAGTTTGTCCTGTAACACTTGGTCGGCACGAAGTTTGGTATCAAATTCAACCAAAGTCACATGCTCCACAATACCTGCCAAATCAATTGCCGCTTCAACACCCGAGTTACCACCACCAATCACCGCAACTTTTTTGCCTTTAAACAATGGACCATCACAGTGTGGACAATACGCTACACCACGAGTCGCATATTCCTGTTCACCCGGAACGCCCATTTTTCTCCAGCGCGCACCTGTCGATAAAATCACGGTTTTTGATTCAACTTTGGCACCATTTTCCAATTCAACTTCCACCAGACCTGAAGCAGTTTGATCTGCACCGACAATTTTACTGACACGTTGCAGATTCATAATGTCCACATCGTACTCACGTACATGTTTTTCCATATCCGCAGCAAACTGTGGACCTACAGTTTTTTGTACAGAAGTAAAGTTTTCAATGTCCATGGTATCCATGACCTGACCACCAAAACGCTCTGCGATCATGCCTGTACGAATGCCTTTACGGGCTGCATAAATCGCCGCAGTACCACCCGCAGGACCCGCACCCACCACTAATACATCAAAAGCCTGTTTGGCATTAATTGCCGCTGCATCTTTTTCAGCAGCACCACTGTCCAGTTTTGCCACAATTTCTTCTAAGGTCATACGACCTTGGCCAATATGATTGCCATCTTGGAATACCATCGGAACAGCCATGATTTTGCGTTGTTCCACTTCATCCTGGAAGAAGGCACCATCAATCATGGTCGCAGTGGTATTTGGGTTATAAATCGCAATTAGATTCAGTGCCTGAACCACATCTGGACAGTTGTGACAGCTTAAAGACACAAATACATCAAAGTCTGCTTTAAGATTCAAACCTTTAATCTGGTTGAGCACCTCATCAGAGACTTTCGGTGCATAACCTGAAGTTTGTAACAAAGCTAAGATCAATGAAGTAAACTCATGACCCATCGGTAAGCCCGCAAAGAATACCCGTGGTTGTTCACCGACTTTGGCAATACCAAAACTTGGACGGCGTGTATTTTGACCATCAAAGCGAGCCGTGACTTGATCAGAGAGTTCCGCAATTTCAGTGACTAATTCTTTGATCTTGGCAGCTTTGTCTGAATCATCCAGAGCAGCGACCAATTCGATAGGACTTTCTAAACGTTCTAAATAGGCTTTTAACTGAGTTTTGATATTTTGATCTAACATTGTAAAGCTCCAAAGGAGAAAATTTTTAACTTGTTGAGAATATTACGATAAAACTTTAAATAGGTGAAACAGTATGTTTTTATGATTTTAATCGGTTTTACCGAACATAAAATCATTATTTACTTTTTTGCTCAATCCGATCTGCTCGATTCTTAAGATTTAAGGCTAAAGCATAGGTCATCATTGCAATAAGTGCAGCCAATAAACTGATTCCCCAACATAAGAATTTCACAATTTCAGAAAGTTGTTGTGCTTGATCCGCTTGTTTTTGAACACTTTGTGCCAATGGCGTGACTGCTTTCCCATAAAGTTGCTGCTGCATGATCCAAAGCTGTTCAGGTTTAAAGCCATATTCCATAAAATGCGGATCCTGACGTTCTTCACGGATCAAATGTGAAACATAAGGTAATGCTGTCTCTTTATCCACTGGTCGGTGTAATAAAGCGGTTTGCGCTAAAAGATAATCTTTCACTGCATCAGGTGTATCCACATTTTTCAACTCATGCGCGATTTGGCTTTGCTGAATACTTTGATCATAAGCCACCAATTCAGCATAAGCTTTGGCTTGATCACTAGTACGGTCATATTGCCAGTAAGTCAAACCTGACCAGATGAGAATAAATCCAATTAACCACGCCACAAAGCGTAAAATCAGTGAACGAAAACGTAACTGAAAAAATTTAAATTTTTTTAAAATTCGGACAAAAATAAAAGCACCAAAAAATGCAGTGAAAATTTTTAAAAACAGCCAGCCGAACCATGACAATAGATTGCTAAAATAATCAGACTGTTGATCCAACAATAACTGATCAGCCATCGCCACAGGAATATGCAATTGCTCGACTTGTTGGCTCAAATCAAAAAAACTATAGACCAACGCCTGTTGAGTAAATGATGCAACCAACGCAATGATAAAAATCCCTGTTACCGTTAGACTCAACAGCATCACACGATGTTGACGCTTTTTGAGTTGGGTCAATCGAGACTGTATCGACTGAATATTCATCGGAGCATTTTCGATGGGTGGCAACCTACTCTCCTCATACTGTTAGACTTAAGAAGTACCAATTTATTTACTACTTTGAAGAAGCATCATGACTCGACTCAATGACCAGTTGATTTAAATTTTGCTGAAGTGTACGTAATCTCGTTGCCGCTTCATCGCGCTTTTGCATACCTTCTTTTTGAATTTGAATCACATCGTTAACCGTTTTAATGAGGGTATTTTGCACATGTTCAAGGGTTTCAATATCAATCACCGAACGTTGATTGGCTTTAGCTGTATCAACTGAATTTTGATGTAATAAATCAGCATTTCGACGCAATAAATCATTGGTTGCATCATCAATACTCTTTGCCAATTGCACACTGTTTTTTTGTTCCTGTAAAGAAATCGCCAGACTGATTTGATTTTTCCATGCAGGTAAAGTGATATTTTTAATCGCATAAAATTTATCCACCAACATTAAATTATTGGACTGAATAATACGAATCATTGGCAAAGTTTGCATGGCAGACTGCTGTAGAACTTGTAAATCACTGACCCGTTTTTCTAAATTATTCGCAAGGTGGTTCAGATCATAGATCTGCTGAGTCATTTGTTGATTCTGTTCTTGCTGATTTAATTGAGCAATCTGTTGCTGAATTTCCTGCTGTTTGATCTTACCCGCAGCAACATGAACACCAAGTTGTTTATATTCGTCTTGCACCGCATCAAACATTTTATCCAAAGTATTCACACGGGATTTTAGTCCGTTTTGTGATTGCTCAATTTCTTTGACCAAAGCATCAATTTGTTCTTTCGTGGTATTAAAATGTTGATCAAAGCTTTGTTTGGCACCTTTAATTTTATTCAACAAACCGCCTAAAATCGGAATTGATGAGCCTTTCGGTTTATTCAAGATGCTCGATGTATTGAGTTGCTGGGCAACTTGAACTACTTCATTTAACTTTTGTCCTGTCGTATCCAGATCTTTATTTTGAACCAGATTCAGGAGTTCATCGGTGTAGGTTGAAGTCTTGGTCGCAATATCCTTACCATATTCAGAAACACTACTGTGCGTCATATCAGTCAATGTCTGATGTGCATCCATCACCTGAGCAAAATCTTCAGGCTGTAAACCTAGCTCTTTTAAGTTTAAACGCTCAAACTCTTGCTGCTGAAGCTCTGTAGATTGTTCAACCAGTACATTTTTATGGTTAGATTCGGATTGTGACATTATTCCACCCTATTTTTCTCTAATGATTTTTTTAAAGTATTCATCAATATTTCACGACTATGATCCAGCTTTTGCAATTCTGCAACTGAATTGCCTTGCATGCTCTGTTTGAGGTGATATTGCCAAGCAGGAATCAAGACTTGTTGCGCTTCCTTAAAACGATCCAATAAGGTAAAAGAAAGTTGCTCGGCCAATTGCATTTGCGTAATAGCGATATCATTACTCGCTTGCAAAGTGTGTAAGGTGTTTATTTTTTTAGATAATCGTTCTGCAAAATTATCCAGCGGATGTCGCTGCTGAATAAAAGCGGGATATTCCTGCAAAAATTCTTGAGCCGCAACGATATATCTCGCCATCTGTTCACGTAAACCCAGTACCTGTTGGACACGCGCCTGTGATTTTTGAATTTCGATCTGCAAGCGTTGACTTAAAAAACTGGCTTGGTCAATCAGACGTTCCAATTCATTTAAGTAATTCAACTGCCCATGATCATATTCGATATCAATGCCTAACCATTTTTGTAATGCATTAAATTTACGTTTCTTGAGCACTTTGTTAGATTGCGCTAACTTCTCAATCAATTGAGAAATGACCTTGCTCAATTCTTGATTGAGCTTGGGATCAACCCCATTGAGCAATACCGACTGCGATTGAATCAGCTGATCGGCATAATGATTGAGCTGATATTGATTATCCAGTAAAGGCACCAGATCATTGCGTTTGATCGCCAAAATTGCTTTTGGATCAACTTCAATCCGATCTAGCGGAATCAATAAATTAAATTGAGTCATAATCAACCAATATATTTTGTCAATTCATCATAGGCACAAATCGATATAGTGCAAAGTCTATTTTTTATATCAACATGATGATTTTATGTTAAATCTTAAATTTTTCATCTCACCATTTTGCAAATAGACATTAGACGTCTTTCATCAGTCCTTTTTATTTCTCCCTATTGAGAGAAAAATAAAAAGAGTTTAAACCATGAGAAAGCAGTCTATTACAGATATTTTCCTTCTCATTCAGGCTGATAAATGACTTTTTCAATTTTAATTTTCATCAATTGACCATCAGGCTGTGGCCATTCAATACTCTGCCCTTCTGTCAGTCCCAAGATCGCCGCACCCACAGGTGCCAAAATATTAACCTGACTTTTATCACCTGTAAAATCATGTGGATAGACTAAAACAATCTCAACAGAATCTGTTGAAGGTGCAATGGTGATACTCACTCGGGAGTTCATGGTGACCACATTTTTTGGAATATTTTCAGGATCAACCACTTCTGCTCGCGCCAGTTCATTTTCTAAATGCTGCATGGTCGAGCTTTGAGTCGTTTGATGTTCAAGCATCGTTTCTAAACGATGTAGATCTTGCGAGGAAATAATAATATTAGGCTGAGACATGTTATAAACTCCTTAAATCTATCAATTTTCAAAACAAATGACTTAAATATAATTTTATTGTTATATCAGAGTTTAGTTCTGATGATTAAAATATTCACAGATAAAAAAAGCTCCCTTGAGGGAGCTTCTTCTCAAGCAATTTGCTTAGTTAGCATATACAGGGAATTTTGCACATACTGCTTCAACTTTTGCTTTAACATCAGCGATGACGCCTTCATCACCTTTGCTATCTAATACATCCGCAATCCAGCCCGCTAAATCACGAACTTCGGCTTCACCAAAACCGCGAGTCGTCACTGCTGGAGTACCAATACGAATACCAGAAGTCACAAATGGAGAACGTGGATCGTTTGGAACTGCATTTTTATTGACCGTAATATTGGCGTTGCCCAACCATGCGTCAGCATCTTTACCTGTAATGTCTTGTTTAATTAAAGACAATAAGAATAAATGATTATCTGTACCGCCTGAAACCACATCATAACCACGTGAAATTAATACTTCAGCCATGGCTTGAGCATTTTTAACCACTTGTTGTTGATACGTTTTATATTCAGGGGCCATTGCTTCTTTAAAACAAACTGCTTTAGCTGCAATTGCATGTACCAAAGGACCGCCCTGATTACCTGGGAACACCGCAGATTGAAGTTTTTTCTCAATTTCTTCGTTTGCTTTAGCAAGGATTAGACCAGAACGTGGGCCACGAAGTGTCTTATGCGTAGTAGTCGTTGTCACGTCTGCGATTTGAACCGGACTTGGATAAACACCTGCTGCAACCAAACCAGCAACATGCGCCATATCAACAAACAAATAAGCACCAACTTTATCCGCGATATCACGGAAACGCTGCCAATCCACCACACGGCTATATGCAGAAAAACCTGCCACGATCATGCGTGGTTTATGTTCCAAAGCTAAACGTTCAACTTCTTCGTAATCAATCTCGCCAGTTTCAGGATTTAAACCGTACTGAATGGCATTATAAGTTTTACCAGAGAAGTTTACTTTTGCACCGTGAGTCAAGTGACCGCCATGTGCAAGGCTCATACCCAATACTGTATCACCTGCATTTAATAATGCTAAGTATACCGCAGAGTTTGCCTGTGAACCTGCATGCGGCTGAACATTGGCATAATCAGCACCAAAAAGTTCTTTAGCACGGTCAATGGCTAATTGTTCAATCACATCGACATATTCGCAACCGCCATAATAGCGTTTGCCAGGATAACCTTCTGCATATTTATTAGTCAGTTTTGAACCTTGCGCTTCCATCACCGCAGGAGAGCAATAGTTTTCAGATGCAATCAGCTCAATATGCGCTTCTTGGCGCGCGTCTTCAGCGTCAATTGCTTTGGCCAATTCTGGATCAAATTCAGAAAGAGAAATGTTGGCAAACATTAGCGAGGGTCCTATGAATTAGGGCTTTTAAGCCGTGCTAAGATTGGGCGCTATTGTAGCATGAACTTTAGGATTAAGCAGAATGAACTTTACTCAGTTTTAAATAAAAATGGCTCATGTGATATACATGAGCCATACGGCAGAACCATCATGATTTATTTGGAAAGCATCGTTCCAACATCTTGCACAATATTTGGAATATTTAACACATAAGCAGTCCCGTGATCCCATTTCACTGCATTACCATCATCGGTAATGTATTGAATAGCTGTACCCTTTTGCTGGGCTGAACCGACCAGTGTATTGGTCGCAATTCGCGGTACAGTAGTGTCATTACTGCCCTGATAAATGGTAATTGGCGACGTCACTTTAACCGTTAAAGGCTGACCATCTTTAGAAGTAAAGTTTTTCACCACTGGAATATTCAGGAAATTATCCTGAGTACGCCCATAACCATTCAAACTTCCAGTAGATTGAGCATATAAACCCATACTGCCAGCAAAGGCATTACCAATATCACCTGAACATTCTGTTTCTGCGTAGGTTTGGGCAATCTGCGCAGTTGGATCTTTAAAAACCTGAGTATATTTAAAATCTGGATTTGGATTACGCAATCCTGCGGTAATCAGTGCAGTAAAGGTATCCAAACTTGCATATACAGGAATCTGTGTAGTTACAGGTTGATTTGCAACTGAGGCTT
The DNA here is from genome assembly GCF_003938865.1 of Acinetobacter sp. FDAARGOS_515. Classification (NCBI taxonomy): domain Bacteria; kingdom Pseudomonadati; phylum Pseudomonadota; class Gammaproteobacteria; order Moraxellales; family Moraxellaceae; genus Acinetobacter; species Acinetobacter sp. FDAARGOS_515. The sequence goes on from NZ_RKIX01000003.1 coordinate 3,389,705, forward strand.
CGCCCAAAGTCAAAATCAAATCAAGGTTAGATGCAGGTGCAACAGCAACGGTTCCCTTATAATCGAGCTTGGCCCGTGATGCATATTGAGCAGCGCCTAAAGCTGCTTGTCCACCTTGTGAATGCCCAACGGTCGCCCATTTATTATTTACTTTACTGCCCAAATAATTTCGTGCAGCAACGACCGCATCGGTTATAGAAAATGCTTCACTTTTTACATTTAAAAATGGATGCAATTCCTGTCCGCTTGGCTCTCCCAAACCTTCATAGTCAGGTGCTACCACCACATAGCCTTTGGCAAGTAGTGCAGCAATCATCCCTTTAATATAATCATTCATTGCCGTGCGGCTTGGTGCGCATTTATCCGCAACGCCTGTTGTGCCATGCGCCCACGCAACAATTGGCCAACCTCCAACGGGTGCCGCTCCTTTAGGCGTGAAAACTAGCGCTGTCGCCTGCACTTCTTTATTATTAATCCCCAACATCTTATAAGTCATTACCAGACTTTCACCAGCAATAGCGCTCATATCAGTTAGACCATAGCTATCCGTGCGAACAACAGGGTTTTGAATATTATTTTCAGGAATATCTGAGGGTGGTTTAAAAAAATCATCCCAGTCATTGTCATCATTACAGGCTGATAAAAATAGAGTTAAACTGAGCGTAGAGACTGCGAGCAACGTCTTTTTCATTTTTTCTTATCCTTTTGAAGGTATTCAACATTCTTGTTGTTTTGCACAGTAATGCAATTTATAAATTATGCCTTGTTTAACCGTATAAACAAGACAGTTATACAAAGTGAAACATAACATTCATGAATACAGTTGAATCTTTTCACGATTTATCAGAGATGCTACATTTAACTTTTGCTGTCGCATCGAGATTATTCATTTAATGACTGCCATTATTCTGGACACCGAAACCCATACCCTCAATGGTTTACCGATTGAAATTGCTTACGCACCTGTAGAAGTTCATGCAGGAAAACTCAGTCTGGATAAAAGTCAGCTATTTGATCAGCTATATCAAGTCAATCAACCAATCTCCTATGCGGCTATGGCGGTACATCATATTTTAGAGTCCGATCTCGTCGATCAACCTTTATATAGCTCTTTTGAGTTGCCTGCTGATACCACTTATATTATTGGGCATAATGTTGATTATGATATGGCTGCCATCGCGCGCTGCGGTGTAGAAACACAAGATATTAAAGCGATTTGTACCTTAGCACTGGCACGAAAAGTCTGGCCACAGGCAGATGCGCATAATATTTCTGCTTTAATTTATCTGATTTCTAAAGGCAGCGATAAAGCACGAGAACTACTAAAAGGTGCACATCGTGCCGACGCGGATATCATTTTAACTGCGAATATCCTGATGCATATTGTGCATCATTTGAATATTCACAATATTGATGATCTTTATCTGGCATCAGAACAAGCACGTATTCCCACTAAAATTAATTTCGGCAAACATAAAGGTAGCTTGATCCAAGACCTCCCCCATGACTATATCAATTGGTTACTTCGTCAAGATGATCTTGATCCTTATCTCAAAAAAGCGCTAGAGAACACTCTCGTTTGAAACTAATTTTTTGATTTATAAGTTATTTCATATTAATGTAATTTTCTCGTTTTATGGTATCACCAATTTATAACAAGGGATAAATTGGGGATGTCTCATTATTATAAAACTGCGCAAGGTCATACTGCGCTTGAAAACCGTCAATTTAATCTGAATGTAAGACAACGACGCTTATTACTATTAATCGGCACTGAAGACTTTAATAAGTTAAGTGATCAGTTCAGGCAAAAAATTGCATCTCCTGAATTGCTAGAGCAACTTGAAGCAATGGGACTCATCCAAGCTCAAACGTTTTCGAGCTCTATCACCACGCCTAAACCAGACACTGAAATTCCACCATCCAGCAGTAGCACAGTATCTCGCCAGAATGAAGTCGCCAATATTCAAGACGCTATCAATCATCCAACTCGTCCTAGTCAAGAATATCGAGTTTCGGATGACTTGATTCAGCACCAACAAGTTGAAATTACCCCAATGGCAATAATGGCCTTTGACGAAATCAAAACTTTAATGGCAGAAACCTTATCCCGCTATTGTGGTTTACTGGCAAGACAACTTTTAGAACAAATTAAAAATGCAAGCAATGTTAAGCAGCTTAAAATTTGTCAAATGCAATGGATTACCCATTTACAGGAAACCCGCATTCCTCCTCAGCAATTGAATCAACAATTACAACAAGTTAATTTTGCCTTACAACATCTTCAGCTTGAGCAATAAACAGATTAACGCATCAGATAAATCGAAAAATTTAAAAACTATACTGTTTTTTCTAAAACTTCGACTGTTGAATGCACGATGACTGTGCCGTTCATAATTTTGCTACGCCTACGACTAAAGATTAAACCTATTTGATCTAATCCAAAGTATTATAGATACATATAATAAATATGATATATTTCTCAGCGTTATATAAGACTCCTTTCTTAAGTCGCTTTTATTTCTCCTACGGGAGACAAATAAAGCGGGTTTAAACAATGATGAAAGAGGTCTATAGGTTTAGCCCTTTAGCTCACTTCGGTGGGCTTTTTTTTGTCAACAAATCAGGCTTAGAAAACTTAAGTGAAGTAAATCCATTTTTTAATAGAAAAATCACCTATTTTTACCAGATCTAGGCTTATCTTAATTTCTAATGCATTCAATATCACCCGCCAAATATTTTTTATTCTTTCGCTCAAGCTCTAAAGGTGAATGTTTTTTTCAATTGCAAAACATGCCTAGCATTAGTAAGAAAAGATTAATAAAAGAAAATCTAAAACTCATACGTTTTTAATATCACAATATTATAAAAATACGAATTTACATATTCAATATATTTAATTATTATGATTAATAATAGGAAAACCACATCCAAATATAACACTTAAATATCAAAATAAAATAATTTCGGTTTACAACGTTATCAAACTTCAGATTTAGATTAATTTTCAACAAATAGTTGATATAAAAGTAAATTTATAATTATAAAAGCATTGATATTTTAGTTTTCTTGAGTAATATGCTTTTTATTAGTGCAATTTTTATTAAAATGCACCATCAAATGACGACCAATTTTCATATAAAAGGATTTATTTTATGAGAAACTCATCAGACAAATTTATTTATTTCAAAAACCAACCTTATTTAAATATAATTCAGACTTATTAATTTTTTAGTTCCAATTTAATTAATTTGGCATATTCATTGCAACAAAATTATTTAGTGATACTTAATTTTAGATTTTAGTATTTAAATACTGCATCTTCCTTAGTCACATTTAATAATGATCCAAAGATAATTTTTTGAGATCGGAATTTACTTTCCAGTCCTGTAAGGACGAGATCCATCATTTTCCTTGGTGAGTTAAGGGCAAATTTTAGATTCATCGAAATGATCAGATGAAAAGTAAAGAAATTGAAAGTTAGCATGATAACTGAACGTTTTATTGTAGCGTGATTCCTCCTACCACCAGTTAAAACGACTTATGCCATCTTTAACAATTTCTTATGTTTTCAATGTCATCACGATCGGAGTCTTTGTAAAATATTGAGATTGATATGAAACAAAAACGAATTAGCATTGCATGGCAAATTCTGATTGCACTTATTTTAGGTATTATTGTTGGTAGCATTCTGCACAATCAGCCTGAATATCAAGACTATATCGTTACGAATATTCTAAAACCCGCAGGCCAAATTTTTATTAGCCTAATCAAAATGATTGTCGTGCCTATTGTTATTTCAACTTTAATTTTAGGCATTGCAGGAATTGGTGATACCAAAAAGCTTGGCAGTATTGGTTTAAAAACTATTATTTATTTTGAAGTCATTACCACGGTTGCGATTATTGTTGGACTTCTTGCTGCCAATATTTTTCAGCCAGGTGCAGGTGTGGACATGTCTATGCTGCACAAAGTCGACATCACCAAGTTTGAAGCTACTACACATGAATATCAATCGCATGCGCATGGTTTCCTACAAACAATTTTAGGTCTTATTCCGACCAATATTATTGACTCGATGGCTAAAGCCCAGATGTTACCGATTATTTTCTTTTCGGTGATTTTTGGTGTTGGCTTGGCAAGTTTGCCCCACGAAACCAAACAACCTTTGCTCAATGTATTTAATGCGATTGCAGAAACCATGTTTAAAGTTACACATATGGTGATGCTATATGCTCCAATTGGTGTGTTTGCCTTGATTGCCGCCACTGTTGCAACATTCGGTTTTTCATCGCTTGTGCCTTTGTTTAAATTGGTGGTACTGGTTTATACCGCTATTTTGTTCTTTGCCTTTGTTGTTCTTGGATCAGTTGCAAAATTTTGTGGTTTAAATATTTTTAATATCATTAAACTGCTTAAAGACGAACTGATCTTGGCATTTTCAACGGCAAGCTCTGAAACAGTATTACCTCGTATTATTCAAAAAACCGAAGCCTACGGCGCTCCTCGTGCGATTGCAAGTTTTGTGATTCCAACAGGTTATTCATTTAATCTGGATGGTTCGACACTTTATCAAAGTATTGCTGCAATCTTTATCGCCCAACTCTATGGAATCGATTTAACGATTACTCAACAGCTTATTTTGGTGTTAACGCTCATGGTCACGTCCAAAGGTGTTGCTGGCGTACCAGGTGCTTCGTTTGTCGTATTGCTTGCGACTTTAGGTGTGGTTGGTATTCCACTTGAAGGTCTGGCATTTATTGCAGGTGTAGATCGTATCTTGGATATGGCACGGACTGCACTGAATGTTGTGGGGAATGCTTTAGCTGCATTGGTCATCAGTAAATGGCAAAAACAATATGATGCTGAAAAAGCAGAGAATTACATGTTATCGCTGAAACAAGTCTAAGCCTTTATCAGCCCGAAAAATCAAAAGAGTAACTGAGATCATCAGTTACTCTTTTTTTCGCAATTTTGATTTAAAACTTAAATATGAGTCCTTATAAGCCTATTCCAGTACATTGTGGATTTTTGCTGGCATCTATAGTGGACGGATCAACCGTGATATTGGTTTTGGCTGGCATTTTCAATTGGATAAAATTATAGACTTGTAGATTTCGACAAACGATAGCCTGTGTATGTGACGCATTCAGGACTGGATCAAGTAGAATACTCGTTGAACCCAAACCTTTTAAATTCGCAACCAAGGCTTCTGTCACAGGGTAAGGAACGTTGGTATCAGCTGTACCTTGAACAATATAAACTGGTTTATCTATACGTTTAGTCCCTGGTTGATTCGCAGCTAAAAAGTTTTGTACCGTTTGATTGGTTTTAAAGTTATTGGTATCCAGACCAGGATAATCCATAACTTTCTTATCTGGGTTATCGGTCATAAATTTGATAATGTCGGTTTTAAATTTATCAATCAAACTTAAGTTGGTATCATCGCTGTCTAAACAAAGTCCATTTTCTCCAGTAGTGCCTTCTGCAAATGCAGCCAGTGGTTTTGCTCGCTCTTGAAAAATATCCTGATAATTAAATCGCGTTTCATATGCTTTGATTCCCACACCAGTCAGCGCAGCATAAGCCAGTAATGTCGCGTAAGAATCGACAGACACACGATTGGCTAATGGCACGTTCGCAGTTATTTCTTTTTGTTCAATTGCTGCCAATGCCGCTGGTGCAACCTCTAAAATAATTTTACCCAAACTTGATGCTGGTGCGCCCGCAACAGCACCTTGATAGGTTGCATCAGCATTTGCATATTCAGCAGTCCCTAGCGATGCCTGTCCACCTTGCGATTGCCCCACTGACATCCAAGCGCCATTAAGCTGAACTCCATAGTGATCTTTTGCAGCTTTTACTGCGGCAAGTGCCGATTTCGCCTCACTGCCCAAATTAAGATACGGATGAATACCTGATGTGCCCAAACCTTCATAGTCTGGAGCAATCACCACATAACCTGCTGCTAATAGGCTTTCAGCCAATATTCTAAAGCGTGGATTGATTTTATTATTACTTGGCGCACAACTATCTCCAACACCAACTGTTCCATGCTCCCAAACCACAACACGATAACCATCTTTTGGCTGAGTAGCCTTTGGAAACATTACCATAGCAGTCGCTTTGGCTGTTTTACCTTGGACATTGACCATATTATAGGTCATCACTTTAACAGATGCGGCGCTTGAAACTTGGTCCTTATTATAAGTCTTTTCTGAGATATAGGTTTGGTCTGGATTTACTCCAAAATAATCATCATTACTGTCATTACATGCGCTTAGCAATAAAGTTGTTGTTGAAAATGCTAGTGCTAAAGCAATTTTTGACCGTTTCATAAAATATCCTTTTTATGTTTTTGAGTATTTAATCTGCATGGTCTTACATGCATCTTTATTTATGCACAAAAAAAGTGCTCTGCATAGAACACTCTTTTACTAGATGGTCAATTTTTTAAAATGAATAAGCCATAAAAATTCCTAAAAATAGGATAACCCCCACCCAACGGTTATGCCGAAATGCCCAAAAACACATTTGAGGATCGCGAGTTCTGGTTTTTGACCATTGATAGAAATAGTCTGCGGCAACCAATAACAAAGCGACAAGTCCCCACGGAAATAGAATATCTGCAAGGTAAAAAGAAGCACCAATCAATACAATACTTAAAAACTGCAATAAGGAAATAATTTCAATATCATAGCGACCAAACAAAATTGCTGTGGACTTTACGCCGATTTTTAAATCATATTCACGATCGGTAATGGCATATTGAGTATCAAAAGCCACTGTCCAACATAAATTTCCAAAATATAGTAACCAGCATGTCCAATCTAGCGGCTTACCCATCGCGGTAAATGCCATCGGGATACCCCATGAAAATGCCATACCTAAAACCACTTGCGGTAAATGGGTATAACGCTTCATAAATGGGTAAATAAAAGCGAGTCCTAATGCGCCAAAAGCGCAGTAAAATGTCTCAATAGGTAAGAAAAACAACATACAGGCACTGGCTGCGACTAAAACTAAAAACACAGCAATGGCTTCTTTAGGTTGGATAATTCCTGTCGCAAGTGGTCTGGTCTTGGTTCGCTCTACATGACCATCCACTTCACGGTCTGCGAAGTCATTAATGGCACATCCAGCAGCACGCATAAAAATGGTGCCGAACATAAATGGTAATAAAATATGTAATGGAGGAATTCCTTCAGCAGCAATCCAAAGTGCCCACATCATTGGCCAGAAAACCAATTCGGTTCCAATCGGCTTATCAAAACGACATAAATAATAATAGGCTTCTAACCGTTGTCGCCAAGTGATGGATTGTACTGCTGCCATGACTTACCCCTGCTCGTTTTGTTTCTTGATAAAGTTTTCAAATGTGGTGAGAAATGTTTCTTGGACAATAAATTTACAGCCATGCCAGACATAACAACTTTGTCGAGTCCAGCCATCTTCTAAATATATCACTCGGCGTTCACAAGCTGGATTTGTACGCTGGAATAAAAACTTTCCTATAGGCTTTGTACCGATATGCTGAAAAATTCTGGCTTTTTTTTGTAAGCTTAAAATTGGGAAAATACTTTTCGCTTTCACCCATGGCTCTGCTTCACAACCATAAAGTAAACTTTCACGTACCCATGCAGTATGAGCATGTGGCATGTTCATCCATTGACTATCAATAAAACTTAAACGCTGAAAATGTTCTTTGGTGGGTTCAACCCGAAACTGACCAGACGCTAAATCTGTTAATTGTTGGGTCAAAGAGCCTGATGCATACAACCATTTTTTTAATTCAGGAGTTAATATTTTTTCCTGCTTAAGTTTAGATGGTATGTTCGGCATAACAGGCTCACTTCGATCAGAAAACCTAGTGTAACCGAATTTTTGTTTCAAAAATGCTGTGTTTTTAAGCAACATTCTTTTATTCACAAAATTGTAATAAATTTCACTATTTGAGAATATTTTAATATATCATATAGGGCATTTATCACAGGCATAGCTTAAGACCATTATGATGAATGACAAATTCAGATTTATTTTGCTCTACGGTGGAATATTCTGGGGCTGTGGTTTTACGATTTTAATGTTGCTTTATCGCTATTTCTTCCTGAATCAACCAAACTTACCGATTACTGCCTTTGCGGTTTATTTTAGTATTTGCTTTATTGCAGGTCTGGTATGGGGAAGTTTAGTTCATCATGATATTCAAAAGAAAATAGTGAGTTAATGATTGTTAAAGAAAGTGTAAAAGCCAGTTTTCAAACTGGCTTTTGTGTTTTTAACATTTTAAAGATTAGGAGGCTGGTGTAGCCACTTTAGCGGGCACTCCACTATGAAACCTAAAGACATCATCAGGCGTCAAGATTAGATTTTTCTCCACTTCACGAATATGTTCAATACGCTGCTGAATATCTTCTTCGGGATTTTTCATTTTAGCCGTGGTCGCGACTTCCATTGCCAAGGCCAAATAATCTTCAAAGTGACGAGACTCAGATTTCAACAAATAACGATAATAGCGCCCAAGCTCATCATCCACCAAAGGTGCCAGTGCATGGAAACGCTCACAAGAGCGCGCTTCTACAAATGCCCCGACGATCATGACGTCAATCAATGCTTCAGGCTCATAAGTTCGGATTTCTTTACGTAAACCACCTGCATAACGTCCTGCACTCACGGCTTTCCATTCCTGCCCACGTTTTTTCATAAACTCAAGCACTTGCTCGTAGTGCAGCATTTCCTCACGAACCAGTTGTGCCAATTTGACCTGTAAATCGGTAAAAAAACTGTAACGGAACATCAAATTCATGGCAGTGCCTGCTGCCTTTTTTTCGCAATTGGCATGATCTTGCATCAACAAATCAAGATGATTGATGGCTTCATCTAACCATGCTTGAGGTGTTTTGCAGCCTAAGAATGCAATGACTGGCTGCATGAGTTCATCATAGTTGGGATTTGACATGTTCAAAACTCTTATCGTGCTGACTGTATTGCGGCTTTCATTTGCTGTACCGCTTGCGTCAAACCAACAAAAATACTCTCTGCGATAATGGAATGACCAATATTCAACTCATGAATCTGTGGAATCGCTGCAATCGGCGCAACATTTTCAAGATTCAAGCCATGTCCAGCATTAACAATTAAACCCTTATTTGCAGCATACTCTGCGCCCTGAATGATTCGGGCAAGTTCAGCTTGTTGCTCATCATCATTGGCAGCATCAGCATAAGCTCCCGTATGTAGTTCGATGGTCGGCGCGCCACAGGCAATCGCGGCATCAATTTGCGCCAAATCAGCATCGATAAATAAAGAAACTTCACAGCCAATTTCAGCTAAGGCTTGAGTCGCGGCTTTGACTTTTTCAAATTGCCCCACGACATCCAGTCCGCCTTCTGTTGTGACTTCCTGTCGACGTTCAGGCACAAAACACACATGATGAGGTTGAATTTCTTTGGCAAACTCTACCATTTCATCCGTCACAGCCATTTCTAAATTCATATGCGTTTTTAATAATGGGCGCATACGACGCACATCATCATCTTGGATATGACGTCGATCTTCACGCAAATGCAAGGTAATGCCCTCTGCACCCGCCTGTTCACAGACCAACGCTGCCTGAACTGGATCTGGATAAGTCGTGCCTCGCGCCTGTCTTAAGGTCGCAACATGATCAATATTCACACCAAGCAAAGCAGCCATAGATAAGTCCTGAAAGAAAATTTAAGAATGTGATTGTGTACTTTGTATCCAAAGCTGACGACTTTTTAAAGGTCGATCACCTAACAAAGAACTCATCATTTGACGGTATAGTTTACCCAATAATTGTAACTGTTCGGCAGAAAATTCTGCACCTTCTACATAATTTTGCATACAGCAAATCAACTCACCCGAAAGATTTGCAGCACTGCGACTCGCAACAGGCAAAAAACCCTCAGTTGCCTGAAATTGATAAGACATCACCTTACTAATTGCTTGCTGATTACAATCCACATAAAAATCGACTGCATAGCCTAATTCTTGCAATAACGCATGTTCAAACTGACGTAAAATTTGTCTTAAAAATAAAGCAGGTTGAGGATGTGTCGATAAAAGCTGTAATTGCGCCAGCGTTTTTTGATATTGAATAAAAGTTTGCGGCATGGCTTCTTCTAGAGGACACAAACGCAACAGGATTTCATTCAAATAAAATCCTGCAAAAAATGCATCACCATGAAAGAAAACAGGATGATTTAAAATTTCAAGTTTAGTGAAATTCTTTAAATCGCCTTTACCTGTCGCTTGTAAGGTAATGGGTTGATATTGTGGAGGTGGCGTTTGTCTTAGAATACCATCCATACGACCATATTCTTCAGTAAACAAATGCACGATATGGCTTTTTTCACGATATTTACGATGATGAACTAAATAGCCATGAATGACTTCATTACGCATAAGCGAAGTTAATCATCCTTTTTTTTCTCATCTTTTTCATCGTCGCCATCTGGAATGGCAGCACCCACAACAGCTGCTGTACCTTTTACAACAGCTTTAGTGGTGCCATAAGCAACTTTGACTGGAACAGTCACGACTTTAGTAATACATCCTTGTAGCATCACTACACAAGCTAAAGTACCCAAACAACGTATCAAGACTGTCATTGCTTATTCTCTTTTTTTAAATATCGCTATAGCCTAAACTTTTGAGCGCACGTTCGTCGTCAGACCAACCGCCTTTAACTTTAACCCAAAGAGTGAGCATGATTTTCTGTTCAAACATTTTTTCCATGTCTGTACGCGCTTCCATACCAATACGTTTGAGTTTAGCGCCTTTCTCACCAATCACAATGGCTTTTTGTCCCGCGCGTTCCACAAAAATCGTGGCATCAATGTAAGTACAAGCAGGTTTTAATCGACCTGTTTTTTCGCTGATCGTTTCTTCTTCAGTTTTAAAGGATTCGATTTGTACCGTTAAATCATAAGGTAATTCTTCACCCAACTGACGCATGATTTTTTCACGGATAATCTCACTGGCCAGAAAACGCTCAGAACGATCAGTGATTTGATCCATCGAATACAACGGCGGTTGAAATGGTAAATATTTTTCAATCGTGTCACGTAAATGATCCAAATTTGCACCGCGTAACGCAGAAACAGGTACAATTTCAGCAAAGTTCATGAGTTTTGCACGTTCACGAATCAATGGCAAAGCTTCATTCTTATTTTCAAAGGTATCTAATTTATTGATCACCAAGATCACAGGCATTTCTGCATTTTTCAGCTTTTCCAAAACCAGCTCATCGTTTTGAGTCCACTTTTGCGCATCGACTACAAATAAAACCAGATTGACATCACGTAATGCTGAATGCGCTGCACGATTCATCATTTTATTAATCGCACGGACTTCTTTTTTATGCATACCCGGCGTATCGACAAAGACCGCCTGTGACTTTTCACGTGAATCAATTCCCACAATTTTATGACGTGTGGTTTGTGGTTTACGTGAAGTAATCGATAGCTTTTGACCCAATAAATGGTTCATCAATGTAGATTTACCTACATTTGGTCGCCCCACAATTGCAACAAAACCGCTTCTAAAGTCAGCAGGAATGGTGACACCTTCGTCACTAAAGAATTGATCAATCAGTTGATTAGCCTGATTTTCATTGTCACGAATTTCAGGATTTTCATTTGAATCTGGATTGACTTGATCAGAATGCATGGACATGCAGGCTATTGCTCCAATAACTTTAATATTTCTGCCGCCGCTGCCTGTTCGGCAAAACGTCGGCTTGATCCCTCACCTACAATATTGGGTAGCCCCGCTACCGAACATTGCACTTTAAAATGCTGATGAGGTGCATCACCTTGAATATCTACAACCTCGTAAACAGGGAGAGGTTTTTTACGTGCTTGTAGATACTCTTGTAAACGCGATTTAGGATCTTTGAGCTGATCACTTGGCTCGATATGATCCAGATAAGGCGTATACCATTTTAAAACGATACTTTTTAATAACTCTAAATCACCACTGTCGACATAAATTGCCCCAATAATCGCCTCAACCGTATCGGCTAATATGGATTCACGGTGATGACCACCCGATTTTAATTCACCTGTGCTTAATATTAAACACCGACTAAGTTTCAAATCGTTTGCAATTTTGCCTAAAGCTTCCTGTCGTACCAGTGTAGCACGCATACGGGTAAGCCGACCCTCATTTTCATGCGGATAGGTCTGATATAAATAATTGGCAATGATCATGCCAAGTAATGAATCGCCTAAAAACTCCAGACGCTCATAATTATGTTTGTGACTGACAGATCGGTGTGTTAAAGCAAGCTGAAGTAAATCAGCTTGCTGAAACTGGTAACCAATCCTGCTCGGTAATCGAGGATCACTTAGCTTGGACTGACCTTTGATCAAAATTTTTCTCGAATGTTAGAACTAAATCAATATTTAATAAGAAAGGTTTTCTTATTTCGTACTTCTTGCTGACGTTTAAACCATTGTTTGTGGTCACTTTGGCAATATCCTTGAAGCGTAAGTCACGGATATTGTTCATGTCCAAACGCTGATCCATTTGCATATCGAATTTGGCAGGTGTGATATCTGAAGCGCTCTTTTGGATGAGCTCCTCAATTTGACTATCAATCACTCGGTCATCCCAATAAGCTGGCCAGATTGCAACGGCAGCCTTGACTGCCAGTGCAAATAAAATTACCCCAAATAAAATGGCTAAATACGAAGCGCCTTGTTGAGACTTACGCATTTGTAATATTCCTAATCGTGTTTTTAGTCAATTTTCCCATTTCGACTGAACGATGGAATCTTAAAGCCTGGCTCTTTATGCATCCAGATATAAAAAGCTCGACCTGTTAAGTTTTCCTCAGGAACGAATCCCCAAAAACGGCTATCTGCACTTTGGTCTCGATTATCGCCCATTGCAAAATAATGCCCTTTTGGAACAGTCACTTCCCAATATAAACCATCTTGATTCGAATATTTACCATTTTCTATATAATTGATGAACGGCGCTTGACGAGCAATATTCACCCCTTCAAGTTCACGCATCAGATGGGTATGAGTTCCCAAGGTTTCTTTATGATAAATCGAGGTCGGTGTATCCAAGATATCTTTTTCACGATGAAATTCAGTCGCAACCTTTGGTACTTTTTGACCGTTAATCGTCAACTCACCGTGATCATAGACAATATGATCGCCAGGTAAACCGACCACACGTTTAATATAACTAATCGTAGGTTGCGGTGGATAACGGAATACAATGACATCACCACGTTCAGGCTCTCCAACATCAATAATTTTCTTATTGATGATCGGCAAACGCACACCATAGTCAAATTTGTTAACTAAGATGAAATCACCTGTTTCTAGTGTTGGTACCATCGAATCCGAAGGGATATTAAATGGCTCGTACAAAAAAGAGCGTAAAATGAGTACCACCGCCAGCACAGGCCAAAAGTCATATGCCCATGTGATCAGAAAATTTTCATTTTCACGTCCTTTCGTTGCGCGCTGTTTAAGCACCAATTTATCGAGTAACCATACGATAAAAAATAACAGCGTGACTGGAACGAGAATCAAATTAAAATCAAAATCCACAAAACCTCACTCGCAGCTCAGCTGCTCGTTTTTCGGCAAGATAAAGCAATGCTTTACCTCATCTTATCTATCGACTTTTAATACAGCTAAGAACGCTTCTTGCGGGATTTCAACACTACCCACCTGTTTCATGCGTTTCTTACCTTCTTTTTGTTTCGCAAGTAATTTCTTCTTACGCGATACGTCACCACCATAACATTTCGCCAAGACATTTTTACGCATCGCTTTAACAGTAGAGCGAGCAATCACCTGCGCACCGATCGCCGCCTGAATCGCCACATCAAACATTTGACGTGGAATCAGATCTTTCATCTTTTCAACCAGTGCAATACCACGATGACGCGCATCCTGACGGTGACAGATCATGGCCAAGGCATCGACCTTTTCACCATTAATTAATACATCAACCTTAACCAGAGATGAACTTTCAAAACGCACAAAGTTATAATCCAAGGATGCAAAACCACGCGAACACGATTTCAATTTATCAAAGAAATCCATCACCACTTCTGCCATCGGAATTTCAAAAGTCACAGAAACCTGATTGCCTAAAAATTTCATATCCTTTTGCACACCACGACGCTCGATACACAAGGTCATGACATTGCCTAGATATTCCTGAGGAACAAGAATGTGACATTCTGCAATCGGTTCACGCAAATCCTCAACCAAACTCCCATCTGGCATTTTAGATGGGCTGTCGATGTAAATGGTATCGCCTTTTTTAGTTACGGCTTCATATACCACCGTAGGTGCAGAGCTAATCAGATCCAGATCATACTCACGCTCTAAACGTTCCTGTACGATTTCCATGTGCAGCATACCCAAGAAGCCGCAACGGAAGCCAAAACCAAGTGCATCTGAACTTTCAGGTTCAAAGAACAAAGCAGAATCATTAATTTGTAGTTTTTGTAATGCTTCTCGGAATGGTTCAAAATCACTGGAATCAATCGGAAATAAGCCTGCGTACACCTGTGGTTTAACCTTTTTAAAACCTGGTAAAGTCGCAACTTCAGGTGTTGAAGATAAAGTGATAGTGTCACCCACTGGCGCACCAAAAATATCTTTAATCCCTGCAATCACGAAACCAACTTCACCCGCTTCAAGGATATCTGTTTCGGTATGTTTCGGATTAAACACCCCCACAGAAGTTACAGGATGGACCTGACCTGTGGATTTGACCAGCATTTTATCGCCTTTACGAATACGTCCTTGCTTGATCCGTACCAAAGACACCACGCCCAAATAGTTATCGAACCATGAGTCGATAATCAAGGCTTGTAGCGGTGCTTCACGATCACCTTCTGGAGGCGGGATTACATCGACTAAACGTTCGAGTACACCTTCAACACCTAAACCAGTTTTCGCTGAACAGGTGGGTGCATCTGTCGCTTCAATCCCGATGATTTCTTCAATTTCATGAATGACGCGTTCAGGTTCAGCCTGTGGTAAATCAATTTTGTTTAAAATGGGAAGAACTTCTAATCCCTGCTCAATCGCGGTGTAACAGTTTGCAACTGACTGTGCTTCTACACCCTGCGCAGCATCGACGACCAATAATGCACCTTCACAAGCAGCAAGTGAGCGAGAAACTTCATAAGAAAAGTCAACGTGCCCTGGTGTATCAATGAAGTTCAGTTGATATTCCTGACCATTTGGATGCGTATAATATAATGTGACCGATGCCGCTTTAATGGTAATCCCACGTTCGCGTTCAAGCTCCATTGAATCCAAGACCTGAGCCTGCATTTCACGGTCTTGTAAACCACCACACATCTGAATAAAACGGTCAGCCAAAGTTGACTTGCCGTGATCGATGTGAGCAATGATCGAAAAGTTACGAATATTTTTGATATCAACGGATTTTTTAGCCGACGCCATAGATTACTCTGAAAAAAAGTACATCTCTAAATGCAATACTTCATACAGTATGCAAGATGTAAAAGGACTGTCCTAAATTGCTGCACAGTATAAGCAACCCCAGATTAAAAATATAGTGCGATCATTCTGCTTTTAAAACTATTCATGTAATCCTCACAAAATGCGCTCTAAGTATTGATGAAACCCTTTGAAAAGATTGAAGCAAAAGCAGATGAATCCGTTCGCTTAGTCATAATTCACGGTAAAATCGATCGGATTGATCTCCTGAGCTAAAGGTTGGTAGGTTTGGGTAAAGGTGGGTGACATGCGTTTTGGCCGACCTGTACTGATTTCAACACAAGCCCATTTAGTTTTCCCAACGAATAAGACACTTTGGTCTTTAGGACGATAAAACACGTACTGGCGGGATAAATACAAACTATCAATCGCATCAAGCCATGTACGCAATATGATTTCCTCTCCTTCAAAGGCAGCTTTTCGATACTGTACGTGGTGTTCTACAGCCACCATAGCATGATTCATTTCCAAATATTGTTTGAGACCCAAGCCTAATCGCTCGATATGTGCTGTTGCGACATCCTGCATCCACTGGACATATCTGACATTGTTCACATGCCCCAATTGATCAATATGCTCAGGATTTACCGTTAATTTTAAATCAAAAATTGCACTCATTTGCCAAAAGCTATTTGCATAAAAAAGTTACGCACATTTTACGTTACTTCCCAATCTGATTCATCTAGGATTTTATACATGATCCCAGCCTAGGTTTTTATGATGAGTAGCCTGAATATTTCAAAACAACATGCAGATGATATGTTTTATAAAAACAATCCATTTAAACCTAAATCCAATTTTATTTCTAAAGCAATAAATCCTACAGACAAACTTAACTTTGAAGATGAAGTCCAACTATATTTAGAAAAAAATCCAAACACTCAACATGTTGATATTATTTTACATGATTTAAATGGACATATTCGCGGAAAAAGAATTGATATTCATACACTAAAACAACTTCATAAGGGTTGTTACTTCCCACTTTCAATTTATGCGATGGATTTAGATGGAAAAGTCGTTGAAGAAACTGGACTAGGTAAATATATCGGTGAACCTGATTATTTATGTCTTCCCATCTTGGGAAGTTTAAAGCCTTGTCCCATTCAGCCTGAATCAAATGCTCAGGTTTATTTGACGATGCGAGAACAAGACGGGACTGCATGTGGTTATGAACCGCGTAATATCTTAAGCAAACTTTTGACAGAATGTAATGAACAAGACTACTTTCCCATCATTTCAGCGGAACTTGAGTTTTATTTATACCCATCAGATGCAAAAGCTGATGGATATACTTTTGCCAGTCAATGCTTTGATATGAACGCACCCGATGATTATCAAGCTCTACTCGATGAAATAGAACATATTGCCAATTTGCAAGGCATTCAAATTGTTTCGATTGTTTCAGAGTCAGCCGCAGGTCAATATGAAATAAATATTCCACATAGTGCCGATGTTTTAAAGATCTGTGATCAAGTAATGTCGCTAAAACGTATCGTTAAGCAAGTCGCCAAACACCATCATCTCCACGCCAGTTTTTTAGCCAAACCAGACCTGAACCAAGCAGGGAGCGGCATGCACTTTCATGTGAGTTTATGCAACTCACTTTTAAATAACTATTTTAGTTCACATGACCTTCATCAACCCTCTCCAACGTTGTTAAAAGCGATAACGGGGTTGATTGAACTTATGCCAGCATCTATGGCGATTCTTGCACCAAATATTAATTCCTACCGTCGCTTTCAAATCGGACAACACGTGCCGCTTGAAGCAAACTGGAATATTAATAACCGTAATGTCGCCATACGTTTGCCCTGTTCTGATCAACAAAATCAGCGTTTTGAATACCGTGTCGCAGGTGCAGATTGCAATCCTTATTTAACTGTTGCAATCATTCTTACTGGACTCCTTTACGGTCTTAACCATAGCCTAGAAATAAAAAAACCATCCCACTTATTAAAATACCCAGATAATCATATTTTTTTACCACTTAACCAGCTGGATGCACTTAATCAATTTAAACATCAATCATTTATTCAAAAAACATTAGGCAAAGATTTTTGTGAACTGTGGCATACATTAAAATTAGCGGAACATCAGTGTATTTATAATAAGATGACTTTATCTGAAAAAAATTGGGATATTTAATTACTTTCAATTTAAAAAAAACCCTTTACAGGTTTATATTGTAAAGGGATTTTATTTTAAGATGAAAATAAAATATTTCATCATTATTTAGATGCTTTATTGTTTAGATACTTTTTATTTTCTTCCACATAGAGAAATAAAAAACACTTATCAAAGCAGCCTAATGATTATTTAATTCTCAAGCCCAACATCGCACGTTGTCCCTGACGAATAATAGAGACTCGTACCACTGTATTTTTAGGTAACGCAGCAACAGCTTTACTAAAATCACCTGTATTTAAAATACTGGTATTATTAATTTGAGTAATCACATCACCTGAAATAATATTGGACTGCGCAGCCAAGCCGCCACGTGTCACATCTTCAACCAAAATACCGCCACGAACATCCAGACGTGATTGTTCAGCTGCTGTCAGGTTTCGAATTGCCATCCCTAATACTGGTCCATTTTGTTGCGTCGCACGCTCTGAGGTTGCTGGCGTATCATCTGGCGCAGTGGTTAAAGTCGCAGAAATATTACGAGGTTTGCCATCACGCAGTATTTCTAACTGAATCGTCTGTTTTGGCATAGTGCGATTCAAATAATTTAATAAATCTGAGGTGCGTGAAATTGGGGAACCATTATATTTCATAATGATATCACCCGCTTTTAATCCCGCTTTGGCAGCTGGTGAATCTGGAGCAACCTGATTGATGAGTGAACCTTCTGGTCGCGGTAAGTTATAGGCATCGGCTAGATTACGATCAATATCCTGTAGCATCACACCTAAATAAGAACGAGTCACTTTGCCCGTAGTTTTAAGTTGTTGAACTACATCCATTGCCACATCAATTGGAATCGAGAATGACAAGCCCATATACCCTCCCGTACCACTAAAAATACGAGAATTCACACCGACAACTTCACCACGCTGGTTAAATAATGGGCCGCCTGAGTTACCTGGATTTAAAGCTACGTCAGTTTGAATGAATGGAACTGAGGTTTCACCCTGCATATTTCGTGATTTGGCACTGACAATACCTGCTGAAGCAGAATAATCGAAACCAAATGGTGAACCAATGGCAAGCACAGGCTCACCCACTTTTAATTGATCAACATTGCCTATTTTCAAGGAAGGATAATTAGTTCCATCGACTTTGAGTAATGCCACATCAGTACGCTCATCACTTCCAATCACTTTTGCATCAATTTCACGTCGATCCTGCAAGGTCACGGTAATTCGTGAAGCGTCTTCAACGACGTGATGATTGGTAAGTAGATATCCATCCTTACTAATAAAAAAGGCACTCCCGTATCCTACTTTTTCTTGTGGAGCCTGTTGTTGTGGAATGACGACTTGATTACCAAAAAAACGACGTAAAATCTCGGGCACTTGTTGCTGTAACAACTCTTCCTGAGTCATTTTTTTTACAACATTGACACTGACCACTGCTGGGCTGGCTTGCTCGACCAGACTTGAAAAATCAACAGGGGTTGCAGCATCCGCTTGTACAGCCGCCATGGTAAAAACCATAGCATACATTCCATTTTGTAAAGAGCGACTATTCATGTAACACGAACTCACACACTAGTTTTAGGTTAGACCCAATTGTTTTAGCACAACTTTTTCTATATTTCCGTAATAATATGTTTATTATTTCCAGAATAAAAAAATTGCGATTATTCCTTTAAATTTTCTCTATTTTGATCATTCAAATTTTTAAAAACTGAAAGTTTATTGAAAATTCGACTTAGATTTAAGCATATAGAGTCTTGCCTTTTCTTAAAAAAAAGCGTGTTATTAGCAAACTTTTTGTAAATTAGCTGATGGACATGTCTGATTCAAACACAACTCATCATTTTGATGTGATCATTGTGGGGAGTGGCGGCGCTGGGTTAAGCCTTGCTTTGTCATTACCAAGTCATTACAACATTGCGGTTTTAGCGAAATCCTCCCTGACTGAAGCCAGTACTTTTTATGCACAAGGCGGTGTTGCAGCGGTACTGGATGAAACTGATTCCATTCAACAGCATATTGATGACACGATGATTGCAGGTGCACATTTATGTGAACTCGATGCAGTTAAACAAACGGTTGAAGGTGGTCGATCATCGGTTGATTTTCTTCTAAATCATGGTGTTGAATTTACACTTGATGAAGAAGATCAGCTTCATCTCACACGTGAAGGCGGACATTCACAGCGCCGAATTATTCACGCAGCAGATGCAACAGGCAAAGCAATTTCTACCACATTGGTACAACGCGCCAAAGAACAAAAAAATCTGACTATTTTTGAAAATTACATCGCGATTGATGTCATTACATTACATAAATTAGGGCGAAAAGATCAAAGTAATCGTGCCATTGGACTGTATGTGCTCGACGAAAAAACCGAAAAAGTGCATACCTTTTTAGCTCCATTTACCGCTCTCGCCTGTGGTGGCGCAATGAAAGCCTATCTTTATACCTCAAACCCTGATATTGCCACAGGTGATGGGATTGCCATGGCTTATCGTGCTGGTTGTCGTGTGGCGAATATGGAATTTAATCAATTCCATCCGACCTGTTTATATCATCCACAGGCGCGATCTTTTTTAATTACAGAAGCCATGCGGGGTGAAGGTGCATATTTACGCTTACCAGATGGTGAACGTTTTATGCTACGTTTTGATGAGCGCGCTGAACTCGCACCGCGAGATATTGTAGCCCGAACGATTGACCATGAAATTAAACGCTTGGGGATTCGCCATGTCTGGCTCGACATTACCCATAAACCTGCTGAGTTCATTCAGGAGCATTTTCCAACACTTTATACCCGCTTGCTTGAACTGGGCATTGATATCACCAAAGATATGATTCCAGTGGTTCCAGCAGCACATTATACCTGCGGTGGTGTAGTGGTAGATGAACATAGCCAGACAGACATCGAAGGCTTATATGCCATCGGTGAAACCTCTTATACAGGTTTGCACGGCGCTAACCGTATGGCCAGTAACTCATTACTTGAATGTTTTGTCTATGGCATGAGTGCTGCACAGGATATTCAAAACAAATTTGATTCCAATTTTAAATGGCCTGATGTTCCTACTTGGGATGAATCACAGGTTACAGATGCAGATGAAGACGTGGTCATTTTGCAAAACTGGGATGAATTACGTTCGACCATGTGGAACTATGTGGGGATCGTACGAACCACTAAACGACTGGAACGAGCTTTACATCGCATCGAAATGTTAAAGCGGGAAATCACTGAATATTATCAGGATTATCGGGTCAGTAAAAATCTGATTGAACTGCGAAATTTAGTGCTTGTTTCAGAAATGATTGTACGATGCGCTATGCAACGTAAAGAATCTCGCGGTTTGCACTACACTCTAGATTATCCTGAACTCGGAACAGAGCTACGCAAAACGGTACTAACTCCGCCAAGTTTTGAAGTGGAACAACCTTTAGTGAATGTAGTTTAAGTTCAGAATCTCAATAAAAAACGCACGAACGCTTTATGCTTTTCGTGCGTTTTTTATATTGAAATAATTTATTGTAGATGACTTAATGCTTGCTCAAAAACCAATTCAGGCGATTGAGTTGCATCGAGACGTTTTACCCGTTCTGGATATAACTGATGTAACTGCTGATAGCCTTCACGCACACGCTGAAAAAATTCGACTTTTTCCTGTTCAAAACGGTCTAAAGCGCCACGTTCACGCGCACGTGACATACCAAGTTCAATAGGTGCATCTAACCAAAAGGTAATATCTGGCATTTGCGAGACAAAAGTTTGATTTAAAATCTTCAGTTTTTCTTTGCTTAAACCACGTCCTGCACATTGATAGGCATAACTGGCATCAGTAAAACGATCACTCAGTACTGTTTTACCTTCATTTAATGCGGGAACAATGACTTGTTGTAAATGCTGCGCTCGTGCTGCATAGATCAATAAAAGCTCGGTATCATGCGCCATTTTTTCTTCATGATTGACTGCAAGCAACAAATCACGCACTCGTTCAGCCAAAGGCGTCCCCCCAGGTTCACGAGTTAATACGAGGTGTTCACCCTGACGCTCGAAATACTCATAAATCTTGCGAATGAGCGTGGTTTTTCCCACACCTTCCGTGCCTTCAAAGCTAATGAACATAATTTCTCCGTCGTTTTTGGATACGAGCTTGGGTTACACATGTTTGGGTTCTAATTCTGGGTATCCGTTTTTGATCTTAGCACGGACAAATAATCCTGAACTGCCTGATTATGTTGTTGCAAAGTTTCACTGAACTTATGTCCACCATTACCTGTCGCAACAAAGTAAATATTTTTGGATTGGTCAGGATGCATCGCCGCTTCAATGGCTTTTTTACTCGGCATAGCAATCGGGGTGGGCGGTAAACCAGACATCGTATAAGTATTATAAGCGGTCGGGGTACGCAAATCCTGTCGGCTAATTTTGCCCTGATATTTATCGCCCATGCCATAAATCACAGTGGGGTCAGTCTGCAAGCGCATACCGAGTTTTAAACGGCGTACAAACACCCCAGACACTTGCTCAAGTTCACGATCCAGACTGGTTTCTTTTTCAATAATGGACGCCATAATCAAGGCTTCATATTTATTTTGATAAGGTAAATCTGCCGCACGATTTTGCCATGCCTGATCTAAAGCTTTCATTTGATAATGATATAAATCGGTCAGAATTTTTTTATCGCTTTCACCTTTTGAAAAGAAATAAGTATTTGGTGCAAATAAACCTTCAGGATGCGAGTAAGGCAAATCCAATTCTTTTGCGATTTGTTGTTCAGGTAAATTAACAACTGTCTTGGTCACATACGGATCTTTTTTTAGATTTGCAATCAATTGCTTAAAGGTCGTTCCTTCAATCACTTGAACCCGAATCATTTGTGCATTTTCAGCATTGGATAGCATCACTAAAACTTGGCGAATACTCATGCCTTGAGGGACTTCATACACCCCTGCTTTCATGGTGTCATGTATAAAAAATTTCTGATAAATCTTGGGAATCAAAGGAATCGAAACTTGATTTTCTTTTGCCAGACGCTCAATAAAATGTGAATAAGTATCACCGTTAGCTACCACCAGTAATTCTTTTTTGCCTTTTACAGGATAAGCCTTAAATAGATTCATCCACAGCAAACCGAATATCGCAATGGCTACAATGCAAAATGCCACCAGCCATTTTCTATTTCTTGCAAAAAAACCGATTTTGTTTGGCGGCTTTTTCTTGTTTTTTGCTTTAGGCTTATTTGAAGGTTTTGACATATCAGTGAATCTGGTTCAGTTGAAGTGTATGAAAAAGATCTACACAAATTTGAGCATCTAAAGGTTTTCCATCTAAATGGGTCACGGCTTTCATCGGACTTAGTGCATTACAAAAAAACAGCGCCTGAATATTTGCAATCTCATCCATATCGATAAAACCATGAGCAACAGGCACATCAAACTTTTCCATTCGGGATAAAATCTCAGCGCGCATCACTCCGTGCACGCCATTATAACGAAGTTCGGGTGTAATCCATGTATCTTTTAAATAAATAAAGCAATTACTGCTCACGCCTTCAACAATCATCCCTTGTATATCTGTTACCAAGGCTTCTATCCATTGTTGTTGATCCGCTTCCTGTTTCAGTAACACCTGCTCTAGCCGATTCAATGTTTTTATCCCGACCAAATGCGGCATGCTCATCCCTATAACCTGATTTAATACCCCTGTTTGTATGAATTGAGGAGCAAATTCGGTGTGCGTTTGCGGATAAAACCAGACATACACATCAGCATGTTGTGCTGGCAGACTATAACCGCGCTGCCCTACACCACGACTAATGATGATTTTAAGGGTGCCATTTAAAACATCCAATTGACTTTGCAATTTCGCTAAACTTTTTTCGATCAGTGATAGATCAGCCTTGAGATATAAATATTCACAGCTATTTTTTAAACGCAATAGATGTCGTGCTTTGAGCTCAAACTTTCCTTGATAAATGCGTGCTGTAGTAAAGCATCCATCTCCATAATGAAATGCCCGATCCTGTAAATCCAGTGCTTCCACTTGTTCTGCATTCTTAAAACACCACATCGCCAAACATCCCGTTGATTTCTCAGCTTAGTTTAAAAACACATAAGCTTTTTCTATTTCTTTTTTATTCATATAAAATTCATTTTTTATTATTTTTTATGGATAACAACTCGCAGTATGCTGCACGCATGTTCAAAACATTTCGATATATTTGAGGAAAAAAACATGCGTTTAGCACAATTAAAGGTGGGGATTCTGGCTGCATTGGTTTCAGTTTCGTCTTTTGCAGCAACAGATTTTTTAAACGTTTCATATGATCCAACACGTGAACTTTATGAAAATTTTAACAAAGAATTTGGCGCGTACTGGAAACAGCGTACTGGTCAGGATGTCAATTTTAAACAATCACATGGCGGTTCGGGTAAACAAGCTCGTGCGGTGATCGATGGTCTACAAGCAGATGTCGTGACTTTAGCTTTGGCCGCAGATATTGATGAAATTGCTGAAAAAGCTAAATTATTACCTACGGACTGGCAAAAGAAATTTCCACAAAACTCCACCCCTTATACCTCGACTATCGTTTTCCTTGTCCGCAAAGGCAATCCAAAAGGCATTAAGGATTGGGGCGATATTGTCAAACCGGGTGTTGAAATTATCACGCCAAATCCAAAAACCTCAGGTGGCGCACGCTGGAACTATTTAGCAGCATGGGCTTGGGCAAAACATCAATATGGTTCCGATGCTAAAGCACGTGAATTTGTACGTCAGATTTATAAACAAACTAAAGTTTTAGATTCAGGCGCACGTGGAGCAACCACTACTTTTGCTGAACGCGGTATTGGCGATGTATTACTGGCTTGGGAAAACGAAGCGTACTTAGCACAGCGTGAACAACCGGGCAAATTTGACATCATCACCCCATCTCTTTCGATTTTGGCTGAACCACCCGTTGCGATTGTTGAAAAAAATGTGAAAAAAGATGGCAATGAAAACTTGGCCAAAGCCTATCTGAATTTCTTGTATTCACCAAAAGGACAGGATATTGCAGCGAAAAATTTCTATCGCCCACGCAATGCAGACATACTCAAACGTTATAGCAGCACCTTTAAGCCATTGAAACTGGTAACAATTGACAAAGAGTTTGGTGGCTGGACCAAAGTACAAAAACAACATTTTGATAATGGCGGCGTATTTGACCAACTCGTCAAAGAAAATAACGCCAAATAATCAACCTGTGATCGGGAGCAGCAACATGTTACATACAGTCATTGTACCGGGTGTTGGAGGAAGTGAATTTCAACACTGGCAATCATGGTTACAACGTGAATTGATCAACTGCTCTCGCGTCCAACAAAAAGACTGGAATCACCCAGTGTTAACTGAATGGGTGGAGCAACTCCTTGCAACTGTTCAGTTTATTGATCAACCGATTCAAATCGTGGCGCATAGTTTTGGTTGTTTGACCAGCGTTGCGGCCTTGGCTGAACATGCTGATCTGCGAAAAAAAGTTAAACATTTAACCTTAGTTGCACCTGCCAATCCTGCACGTTTTGGAGAAGCAGGATTTGCACGCAACAGTGCGTATGATTATGCCAATTATTTTCATCAGTTAAAGATTGATGTACCAACCCAACTCATCATCAGTGAAAACGACCCGTGGCTACACTTTGATGATGCCATGCGTCTAGCTCAGGCTTGGCAAGTTAAACCTGTCAATCTTGGGCAAGTCGGTCATATCAATGTGGCTTCAGGTTTTGGGCCTTTTCCAGAAATTTTTGATTATATCCTTCAGGAAAAACAGCCACAGCGAATCATGCCATATCGTGATCGATATTCATCGTTCAAATTTGCCATCTAGCTTTAGTTTTATCTTTTTTTAAATTTGCCTGCTATTTGGCAGGCGTACTCTTTTAGGAGTTCTCATGTCGCAGCGATCCCGAGTGCTGCCAGGATTTGGTCTTTCACTAGGTTTTACCCTAGCGTATTTATCACTCATTGTTCTTATTCCACTTTCAGCCGTATTTTTTAAATCCTTTGGTGTTGGCTGGGATGGTTTACTAGAAATATTGAGTTCAGAGCGAATCCTTAAGTCTTTGCAGCTGAGTTTTGGTACTGCTCTTATTGCAGCATTAATCAATGTCGTTTTTGGTTCTTTACTGGCGTGGTGTCTAGTGCGTTATACCTTCCCGGGAAAACGTTTCATCGATGCTCTGGTCGATTTACCATTTGCATTGCCTACTGCCGTGGCAGGTATTGCCCTGACTTCTTTATATGCCCCTAACGGCTGGATTGGTCAGTATCTTACACCGCTTGGTATTCAAGTGGCTTATACCTCCATCGGGATTACTATCGCCCTGATTTTTATTGGCATTCCGTTTGTAGTACGTACCGTGCAACCTGTGCTTGCTGACATTGAAACTGAATTGGAAGAAGCCGCTTCTGCATTGGGTGCCAACCGTTGGCAAATTGTCAGTAGAATTATTTTTCCGATCTTACTGCCAGCATTGCTTACTGGTTTTGCCTTAGCCTTTGCTCGCGGTGTAGGTGAATACGGCTCAGTGATTTTCATTGCAGGTAATCAACCGTTTAAAACTGAAATTGCTCCCTTAATGATTATTTCTCGACTTGAAGAATATGACTACCCCGCTGCGACCACAATTGCAGTCGTCATGTTAGTCATTTCATTTGTTATCTTATTGCTGATTAATCTGATTCAGGCGTGGGCAAGTCGTCGTACCGGGAGAACTGTAAAATGAGCTTAGTGACCAGCAGCAATGCACTGGCAATAAAATTGCAATCACGCGATTCGACCCGTGAACCGACTTGGGTGCGTTATACCCTTTTAACTATCGCCTTGATCTTTTTTTTAAGCTGTCTGATCCTGCCATTAATTTTGGTCTTTGTAGAAGCTTTCCGACAAGGGATCAATGTCTATTTTAATGCCCTGATTAATCCGGATACGTTATCGGCTGTAAAATTAACTTTACTCACTGCCGCAATTGCTGTGCCTTTAAATGTCGTGTTTGGAGTTGCAGCGGCTTGGGCTGTTGCTAAATTTCAATTCCGTGGTAAATCCATTTTAACCACCCTGATCGATTTACCATTTTCAGTTTCACCTGTCATTGCAGGTTTGATGTTGGTACTGATCTTCGGTATGCAAGGTTGGTTTGGCCCGTGGTTAATGGATCATGATATTAAAATTCTGTATGCCGTACCTGCGATTGTCCTTGCGACTGTGTTTATTACTGTCCCTTTTGTCGCGCGTGAGCTAATTCCACTCATGGAAGCACAAGGCACAGAAGAAGAAGAAGCAGCCATTGTACTGGGTGCTTCAGGTTGGCAAACATTCAGAAAAGTGACTTTACCCAATATTAAATGGGGACTGCTTTACGGTGTGATTTTGTGTAATGCCCGTGCTATGGGTGAGTTTGGTGCAGTATCCGTGGTTTCAGGACATATTCGTGGAGAAACCAATACCTTACCCTTACATGTAGAAATTCTATACAACGAATATACCTACAGTGCCGCATTTGCTGTGGCATCTCTACTGGCATTTTTGGCGATTATTACCCTGATTTTAAAAACATGGGTGGAAATACGTCAGGAAAAACAAAACAACCGAAATGATTCAGCAGTTTCTTGAGGAATGATCAATGAGTATTCAAGTTAAAAATATTGAAAAACACTTTGGTGCATTCCACGCACTCAAAGATATTTCTCTGGATTTTCCAGAAGGACAACTGGTTGCATTACTTGGACCATCTGGTTGTGGAAAAACAACGTTGTTACGCATTATTGCAGGTTTAGAATCCGCAGATTCAGGACAAGTTTTACTGGAAGGCAATGATGCCACCAACGTACACGTGCGCGAACGTCAAGTCGGCTTTGTATTTCAGCATTATGCTCTGTTTCGCCATATGACTGTATTTGACAATATTGCTTTTGGTTTACGGGTTCGCCCACGCACTACTCGTCCAAATGAAGCTGAAATCAAAAAACGTGTCACTCGTCTACTGGATCTAGTTCAGCTTGGTTTTCTGGCAGATCGTTATCCTGCACAACTTTCTGGTGGTCAGCGTCAGCGTATTGCCCTTGCCCGTGCTCTTGCTGTTGAACCGCGTGTCTTACTTTTGGATGAACCTTTCGGTGCACTCGATGCCAAAGTACGCAAAGAGTTACGCCGCTGGTTAAGAACATTACATGATGAACTGCATATCACCTCCATTTTCGTGACCCATGATCAGGAAGAAGCACTTGAGGTGGCTGATCAAATTATTGTCATGAATAAGGGCAATGTTGAACAAATTGGCTCACCTCGCGAAGTTTATGAAAAACCTTCGACACCATTTGTATTTGACTTTTTGGGTCAAGCGAATCGTTTCGATGCTGAACATCACAATGGCACTGTGCATATTGGTGAAAATAAAATCATTCTGCCTGTAACTGCTCATGCGCCTCAAGGTAAAGTCATTGCTTTTGCCCGTCCAGATGAGTTACATATTCATGCCCAACCACATGAAAATAGTATTGAAGCTATTTTTGTACGTGAAATTTGGATTGCAGGAAAAGTGATTGCTGAATTACAGGATCGTCAAGGTCGTCTGATTGAAATTGCATTAAGCCCAGAAGAAGCAAGACAGCATCAATTTAGACCCAATCAAAGTGTTTGGGTGAGTGCGTCACAGCTTCATTTATTTGCCGATCAAGTCGCCTAGATTCAATTTGGGGATGCGATGCATCCTCAAAAGAGAGATAAAAGATTATGAATTTTCAACAATTAAGAATCATACGAGAAACGGTTCGTCAAAACTTTAATTTGACCGAAGCTTCGGCAGCGCTTTACACCTCGCAATCAGGGGTGAGTAAGCATATTAAGGATTTAGAGGATGAACTGGGTGTTCAGCTTTTCATTCGCAAAGGTAAGCGTTTACTGGGTTTAACCGAACCCGGTCAGTCACTATTGGGTATAGTAGAAAGAATGCTGGTCGATGCTGAAAATATTAAACGTCTGGCCGATGATTTTAATAAAGTCGATGAAGGTACGTTGACGATTGCCACCACGCATACTCAGGCACGTTATGTGCTTCCGCCCATTGTAAATCAATTTAAAAAACTTTTTCCAAAAGTACATTTAGTTTTACAACAAGCGAGTCCGACAGAAATTTCTGAAATGCTGCTGCAAGGCGAAGCTGATATTGGCATTGCAACGGAATCTTTGACTACCGAGGAAAATCTAGCCAGTGTGCCTTATTACCAATGGGAACACAGTATTATTGTTCCCCAAAATCATCCACTTGCTCATGAAACAAAAATTTCACTGGAAGCTTTAGCTAACTTTCCAATTATTACCTATCATGGTGGATTTACAGGTCGCTCCAAAATCGACAAAGCTTTTGAAGATGCAGGAATTGATGTTGATCTAGTCATGTCAGCACTGGATGCAGATGTCATCAAAACCTATGTTGAGCTTGGCATGGGCGTTGGTATTGTCAATGATGTCGCCTATGACCGCGAGCGGGATTATCGTTTGAAACAAATTAAAACAGATATTTTTGGATTAAACACCACATGGATTGCTGTACGTAAAGGTCATTTGCTGCGTGGCTACGGGTATGAGTTTATTTCGCTGTGCTCACCTGAAGCAGATATCAAGGCATTGAAAAAAGTGGCCTATCCAGACGAATAATCAAATATGATAAGATTTCTTTCATCATGATTTAAAACCTTTTTATTTTTCTCTCTTAAGCAGAAATAGAAAAGACGGATGAAAGAAATCTATGGTTATGAGCTAAAAATGACATAAAAAAAGAACCGCAAATTGCGGTTCTTTTTGTGAGAACTAAAACCAGATAAATACTTGGTTTTAGATTTTCTCGTATTAACGTTTGATAGAACGTGACATACCAGCAAAACGTTGTTTGAATTTGTCGATACGACCACCAGTGTCTACATTCTTCTGTTTACCAGTATAGAATGGGTGGCAAGCTGAACATACGTCAAGATAAAGAGTTTCTTTACCTAAAGCAGAACGAGTTTCAATCACGTTACCGCAAGAGCAAGTTGCAACTAATGTTTCGTATTTTGGGTGAATATCGGCGCGCATGGTCGATGACTCCTAATTGAAGAAAGGCTTAAGCTGTTATCGCAATTGATCACTCTCAACTTTCAATTCAAATGAATTATAAATCAAGGAAAGGCTGGTCAACTAAAAATAGACAACGCAGCAGATCAACACCACAACAGACCATTTCTCTTGGCCCACCGAGACGAATCCGTCAGAGCTAAGCACAACAAGTGGGCATGATTATACGCTAAAAAATATCAGATAGCGAATTATTCCAGTGCCGTTTTGTCTTTTGATACGACTGGCTCATGTTTTTTCGACCAGTAATTTGCAATCACCCCACACACCATTAACTGAATCTGATGAAAGATCATAATAGGTAAAACAATCATACCCAAAGGCTGTCCGCTAAAAAGAATTTGTGCCATCGGTACGCCACTGGCCAATGTTTTTTTCGATCCACAGAAGAAAATCGTAATTTGATCTGCTCGATTAAAACCCAGCCAAACAGGTACAAATAATCCTAAAAGCATAATAATGGTGAGTAAAATTGAACACGCCAATACCAAATAGAACAAGGTAAGTAAGTTCACCTGATGCCATAAACCCGCGACCACAGCACTACTAAAAGCGCCATACACCACCATCAAAATGGTGCCCTGATCAAACGCCTTTACAAGGCCCGGCACTTTTTTCATGTATGGAAAGATCCACGAGCGAAGCACTTGCCCCAAAATAAAGGGAACCAATAATAACAACGTGATCTGTATGATCGATGTAGTTGGATCGTAGTTATGTTTCGACTGACCAAAAATAAAAAAACTGACCAATACAGGAGTGATGAACATACCGATCAAATTTGAAAATGAAGCACTGCATACTGCGGCTGCAACATTGCCTTTAGCGACTGAAGTAAATGCAATCGAAGACTGAACCGTCGATGGTAAAAAACACATAAACAAAAAGCCCCAGTAAAGCTCTTGTCCCAATATCGGCAGTAAAAACGGTTTAGCCATCAAGCCCAGAATTGGAAATAGCACAAAGGTAAAAGCAAAAACCAGTAAATGCAGTCGCCAGTGCATGACCCCTTCGACTATGGCTTCTCTTGACAGTTTCGCGCCATGTAAAAAAAATAAAATGGCAATCGCAACATTGGTCACCATTTCAAAAATACTGGCGGCATGTCCCGATACAGGAATAATACTTGCCAGAATCACCATCAGAATCAATAAAATGGTAAAACGATCAAACGCCAGTAATTTCAACATCGCATGACATCCCTAAGTCATTTATAACAAAGCCCGATAAATGAAATTTACCAGTAAGTAAATATTCATGTTACCGAGCTAACTTGATAAAACCAGTTTTCAAATGAAATGTTCAGTATTTATTTAAAAACTTAACTTTTAAATCAAAGATATACAATGGGTAATTATATGCATTTTCAATCTAATTGGACACTTTAAACTTTAAGTTAATCCATCAGACTTCTTCCATCAGTTCCTTTTATTTCTGCCTATGGGAGAAAAATAAAGAGGGTTAAACAATGATGAAAGACATCTATTCCTTTAGATTTAAATTAACTCACATAAAAACCCTGAGCCTTATGGGCTTATCTTTTCTGATTCAAGCGTTTGGTGCTCTCTCAACAGCTTGGCTACCCATACCACTAAAATTAAAATCGGAATTCCAATCAACGTGGTCATGAGGAAAAATTTTGGATAACCGATATGGGTCACAATCGTCCCCGAATAACCTCCTAATAATTTAGGGGTTAAAGTCATCAACGAGCTAAAAATTGCATATTGAACAGCAGTAAACGAAACACTGGTCAAACTAGATAAAAATGCAATGAATGCTGCACCTGCAAGTCCTGAAGCCATATTATCCACAATAATCGCAAAATAAAGCCACTGCGAGCTATATGGCTTAATGACCTTGCCTTTTAGTTCTGTACTTGCTTTTGAATCCAACTGAACTGGCGCGATTGGATCGAGATCAATATCCAAAGTGCGTGACTGACTTGAATCAAGTAAAGAATAATGACGTTGACTATGAATCAAAGCCTGACCTTGAGGTGAAATTGCTTCTACAGAAATCAGTTTAGTTGCTGAGTTTTTTAAGGCTTGCTGATCGATAATCCCACTAAAAGTACCTGTGGAATCAAGTTTTGCCTTAAAGCTTTTTCCATCTAGCTTGAACACAATCGGTTGATCTGTACTTAACTGACTGGCATTGAGTCCAGAAACTTGACCTTTGACCACCACACTTTGTTTAAGTTCTTCTGCTGATAATTGATTATCACTGGTGATCGGTAAAATCTGAATTTGTGGCTGACCCACCTTAGCCGTTAAATAAGGTAAATCGACAGACGCTGAATCTGACTGACCCTGTGCGAACTGACTTTGAACAGTGATATGCTGACTCTCTAATAACGCTTGATTTGGAATCGAAAGCTTAAAGTAACCGACTTCATCAGGATGTGCCGTGTACTGATGCGATCCAACCTGAATCTGGATATCTGCCAAAGGCTGACCCGATTTCACCAAACCGATAAAAATCAGATTGGTCGAACTGGCGAGTACCGCACCGACGAACATTAGCTTCATAATATTCATGCGCTGTGCAAGTAAACCGCCTAGAAAACCACCAATCAGACTAAAAATAACGCCATAAACTTTCACGGCTTCCGCAATTTGTTCTTTACTAAAATTCAAGTCCTGATAAAAAACATTGGAAATGACACCCGCAATAATGTCCGAAATTCGATAAAAACCAATTAAAAGTAACAGCACTAATGCCAGTTTGACCCCATACCGTTTAAAGAAATCCAGTACTGGTGCGACCCATGTTTCCAAGGCCATTTGCTTGTTCACCACACCAGCATGCACCAGTAAATAACCAATCAATAAAGCACAGGCAGCAGCCGTTAAAAAGCGTAAAGCTTCCAAACCAAATAAAGCAGCATTATCCGTAACATTGGCAGCACTTGCGAGTAGATCGGTAACTTTGCCCGAATAAATATAAGTCACAACAAAAGTTGCCACTGCCACAAAAAATACAAACACCAAACGATAATAATCACTACGTTTATAGGTTTTATATACTCGATTGACCTGTGGTTCGCGCACCACAAGCGTGGTAATGATACCCACCAGCATCACGGCTGCCATGGTTAAATAGGTATATTTCCAAGCTTCATAGATATAGTTACCTTTGGATGTTCCAAGATAAGCAGCTAAAAACAAAGCCCCTGCACCTGCCACGATCATGCCAATGCGATAACCTGCGTTATAGGTCGATGCTAAAACTGTCTGCATTTGCGTTTCAGCAAGCTCAATCCGATATGCATCAATCACGATATCCTGTGTCGCTGCGGAAAAACCCAGTAACACCGCTCCTACCGCCATCTGAATCAAATAACTCTGACCAAGCGATGGATCAGAAAAAGCCATGATACAAATCGCCACGATAATGAGTAGCTGTGCAATCAGCAACCACGCACGACGGCGGCCTAAAGTTTTGGTCAAAACAGGAACTGGCAATTCATCAATCAATGGTGCCCATACAAATTTAAAGGAATAACCAAGTGCCGCCCAGCTAAAAAAAGTCACTGCGCTTTTATCAATGCCTGCTTCCCCAAGCCATAAAGATAGGCTTGAAAAAATGAGCAGGATGGGAATACCCGCAGAAAATCCCAGAAACAACATAATCAGGGCACGGCGATCAAGAAAGGCCGTAAAAGCGGCTTTCCATCCATTAGTTTGAGTGGTCATTCGGTTATTATTTTCCAAAGATTTTATAAAACAGCCTATTCAATCGTGTTATGTCCAAGCTTTCAATATTGTTTGTGAAAAGCTTGTCATTTAAATTGAGAAAAAATGCTGTGAAGCTTGATATTTTGCCCTAAACCTGTATACCTTTAAATCTTACCTCTAGTTTATTTTTTGGATTTCACCTGTGACCCAAAGACACGATCAAATGGCTTCAACATTATCTTCAACTTCAACCACAGCGACAACTCTAAAAAGCAATAATCTACCATCGGCATTTGAACGAGCAGAGATTCAAACGACATTAGAAAAGACCACATTAAAAGCTGAACAACTGACTCATATTACTAATCTGGACAAGATTCCATCGTCTACACGACGGATTAAACCGCTGAATAATTTTCTGGGCCAAGATCGTGCCCGTGCCTCTGTAGAGGCAGGGATTTCGCTACCTTATTCAGGCTATAATATTTTTGCCGTTGGAACCGCAGGTTTAGGTAAACGCACCATGATCAAGCGTTTGCTGCAACAACACGCCAAAAATATGCCAACACCTGATGACTGGGTATATGTGAATAACTTTAAAAATCCACGTCAACCACTTGCTTTAAGATTCCCAGCAGGTCAAGGACCAAAATTTCAAAATGCCTTGCATCAAGCTTGGCAAACCATTTTAAAACAACTTGAACGACGTTTCACCGCCGAAACCTATCACAATCGTATTGAACAGATTCGTCAGGAAACAGGTGATGAACAACAAGAAGCGTTGGTTGAGTTGACCAAAGAAGGCGAAACGCTGGATCTAAAACTGATTTCACGCAATGAAGAACATTGCTTTGTGCCTGTACATGTCAAAGATGATCAAGTTCAGGAAATGACTCAGAATGAAATCAATGCCCTTTCTACCAAGCAGCGCGCTGAAATCGCATCCAATATGCGTTATATGGATAAAAAGCTGGAACGTCTAGGATTGCATTTGGGCGATCTGGAAGACGATGCGCGAGATCAGGTATCTGAGCTGAATCGTGATATTGCCAAACAAGTGGTTCTACCGCGAATTGATTTATTGATCAAAAAAAATCAGAGCGTTGCGGGGCTAGACGATTTTTTACAGCGTTATGCTGAAGATATTATTCAAAATGTTGAAACGATTTTGGCGCAGGAAGAAGATGACTTTTCCCCTGCGCTGTTTAATCGAGTTCCTGCGCGCTATCAGGCCAATGCTATTGTTAGCAATAAGCCAAACGCTGGCGCACCTGTAATTTTTGAAGACTTCCCAACTCATTATAATTTGCTTGGGCACGTCGAGCAGTTAACTCAAAATGGGACCATCACCACAGATTTCACCTTAATTCGCCCTGGCTCACTGCACAAAGCCATTGGTGGTTTTTTGATGCTGGAAGCTGAACAGTTACTTGAACAACCCTATGCATGGCAAGGGCTGAAACGTGCACTGAAGTCTGGACAGCTCAAGCTTTCTTCACTTGAACATATGCTGACCTTAACGGGGAGCATTTCCATTGAACCTGCGGCAATTCCTTTAGAAATAAAGGTGGTATTGTTGGCGGAACCTGAAATTTATTATGAAATTTTAGAAGTTGAACCTGAACTTGGAAGTGTATTCAAGATTCGAGCTGACTTCACCGATACATTACAACGTAATGACAGCAATGAGCAGGCTTATATGCAACTCATTGCCGATTATGTACAAGTGGATAAGTTGTTGCCTTTTGATCGTTCAGCATTGTCTGCACTTTTAACAGATTCAAGCCGTCAGGCTGAAGACCAAAGCTCATTGTCTTTACATGCATCGACATTAGGCGATTTAATTCGTGAAGCTCATCATCATGCCTTTACCGCAGGTGACAAAACTGTTTCGGACAAACATGTCAACCAAGCCTTGCATCATCGCCAGTATCGCTTGGGTTATTTACGTGAATTGTACTGGCAAGATTTATCGCGTGGCACCCAATTGATTGAAACACAAGGTCATCGTCTGGGTCAGATTAATGCGCTGTCTGTCATTCATTATGCAGATGTCGAGTTTGGCCTACCTTCAAGATTAACTGCTTCAGTTTATCAAGGCGGTGGTGATATTCTGGATATTGAACGTAGTGTCGAATTAGGTGGATCGTTGCATGCCAAAGGTGTGTTACTGATGTCGAGTTTTCTAAAAGCGCATTTTGGTCGTTCGCAAATTTTACATTTTTCTGCGGCACTGGCGTTTGAACAAAGCTATGGACAAGTCGATGGTGACAGTGCAACAGTTGCAGAACTTTCGGCCTTAATTTCTGCGATTAGCCAGATTCCAATTGATCAATCATGGGCAATTACAGGTTCGATGAATCAATTGGGGCAAGTTCAACCGATTGGCGGCGTCAATGCCAAAATTGAAGGCTTCTATGATGCCTGTAAATTACAAGGTTTAACGGGTAAACAGGGTGTCATCATCCCTCGTCAAAACATGCAGCATTTGATGTTACGTCAGGATGTGATTGAAGCGGTTGAAGCAGGTCAGTTCCATGTTCATGCCATTGAAACTATTGATCAGGCTTTAGAAATATTGATGGCACGACCTGTAGGCATATTGGATAAAAAAGGTCACTATAGCAAAGGCTCTATTTACGCGGCAGTCATGGAACAACTCGAATACTGGCAAGCCATTGAAGATGGTGACGAGGTCGAGGACGAACCCAAAAAAAAGAAAAAAAAGAAGAAAAAGGCAAAAAATGAGGATCTAGAAAATGAAGCTGCGGTAGAAGAAGCTGCTGTTTTACATCCTGTATTTAGACGTCGAAAAAAATAAAATGATCCATAAAAAAACAAGCCTCATCATGAGGCTTGTTTTTTTTATCTGCTGAAAAATTTATCGTTTTGGTAGTGGAATATACTGTGAACTTTGATTTTGGTTTTTACGCTCACCCACTGTAACATCAAGAGTTGCAGTTTGACCGTTACGTTCTACTTCAAGTTTCACGGTCGTATTTGGCGCTTGTAAAGCCACATAATTAATTAAATGCGATGCTGAATTAATCACTTCGTCATTCACTTTTAAAATTTTATCACCTACTTTCACGCCTGCCTGATCCGAAGGCCCACCGCGCAATACATCAGCAACCACCACACCTGTTTGACGTGGGGCTAAAACATCATCCTGATCCTGATTGGGTGCAACCAGACTAATACCCAACCAACCCCGAATGACACGACCATCTTTTAAAATCGAATTAAGTACTTGCTGACATACCTGCGCAGGAATCGCAAATCCAATCCCGAGAGAGCCACCAGATTGAGAGAAAATTGCGGTATTGACCCCAATCAGATTACCTGCGACATCAATCAATGCCCCGCCAGAATTACCTGGGTTGATCGCTGCATCAGTCTGAATAAAATCTTCATAAGTGTTGATACCTAAATCTGAACGACCTGTCGCAGAAATAATACCTTGAGTCACTGTTTGTCCGACTCCAAATGGATTACCAATGGCGAGAACCACATCACCGACTTCATTACCACTGAGTTTAAACGGTAAAACAGGGAGTTTATCCAGATCAATTTTGATTACGGCTAAATCTGTATCTGGATCAGTTCCAATCACTTTGGCAACTGCACGACGACCATCATTCAATCCAACGACAATTTGATCCGCCTGCGCAATCACATGGTTATTGGTCAGAATATAACCATCAGGGCGGACAATCACACCAGACCCTAAACTATTTTCATTTTCCTGTTTCGGTTGCTGTGGCAATTGATTGCCAAAAAATTCACGAAAAACCGGATCATTCAATAAAGGATTTGCCGCTTGCTTTATTTTTTGGGTCGTAAAAATATTGACCACTGCTGGGGCAGCGACTTTCACAGCCGCACTATAAGAAACGACGCCACCTGCACGTGAAGTATCAATTAAAGGTTTGACATTTTCAGCAGGCATTTTGACCCCATCAGCAGCAATAGGCGCTTTCGGCTGATTAAGCTTTTGCCATGAAAGAAAACTAATAATGACAATGATGAGAAGTACCCACGGTAACCATGTAAAAGCACGACGCACGTTTACACCCTCTAAGTTTGATTTAATTTATTGAAGAAAAAAGAGTTTACTCATTGTAAAGCATAAGTTTATGGATAACTGAAAAACATAAAAAAGATTTGTCTAGCTTTAGTTACTATTAAAAATATGTTTTGATGAACTTGGTTAAATAGATTCAGAGTCAAGTGATTCATGGCAAACTTAGATGACATTATAAAGTGGTGCGACCAAACCCTACAAAGTGCGGAGTTTAAAGATTATGCACCCAACGGCTTGCAAATCGAGGGAAAACAAGAGGTCAAACGCATTGTTTCTGCGGTGACTGCTTCAGAAACCGCAATTGATGCGGCTATTGAGCTTGGTGCAGATTTACTCTTGGTTCATCATGGCTATTTCTGGAAAGGCGAACCCTACCCGATTACAGGAATGCGTGGCAATCGAATTAAAAAACTGATTCAAAATGATATTTCTTTAGTGGCTTATCATCTTCCTTTAGATGCTCATCCTGCTTTGGGTAATAACGCTGCAATTGCTGAGCTTTTGGGATTACATGAAATAGAAGCATTGGACAGTAACGAACGGCATCCTATTGGAAATATTGGTTACTTAAAAAAAGCCCTCACTCCTGAAGAATTTAAAAATAAATTACAACAGATCTTTGATTTTAATATCGTTCATTTAGCTGCACGAAAATCCAATATTCAAAAGGTTGGTTTTTGCACAGGTGGTGCACAAGACTTTATTCATAAAGCGGCGCTACAGGACTGTGATGCCTATATCTCTGGAGAAGTCAGCGAAAGGACTTTTTATGAAGCTCAAGAACTGAATGTGCATTATTTTGCTTGTGGGCACCATGCAACTGAGCGGTATGGGGTACAACGTTTGGCAAAAGCGTTATCCGACCAATTTTCACTCGAACACCATTATATTGAGTTGAATAATCCAATTTAAGACGTATTTATTACAGGTATTTATATATACGTATTAATTAAGGCTTTATTGTGTATTGTTATTTAAAACAATCACCTTTTGCATAAATAATCATTTACAATGAAGCCACTTAATTCTATTACCCAGCTAACGCAAGGAATTGGAACATGACAACCATTACTTTACCTGCATTACCTTATGCTTACGATGCACTTGAGCCACATATTTCTAAAGAAACTTTAGAATTTCACCATGACAAGCATCATCAAACTTATGTGACTAATTTAAATAACTTGATCAAAGGTACTGATCTTGAAGGTAAAACTTTAGAAGAAATCATCCAAGCTGCTGCGGGTGATGCATCTAAAGCAGGTATCTTTAATAACGCTGCTCAAGTTTGGAACCATACTTTTTACTGGAACTCAATTGCGCCAAATGGCGGCGGTAAACCAACTGGCGCAATCGCAGCTAAAATTGATGAAGCATTTGGTTCTTACGAAAAATTTGCTGAAGAATTTGCTAATGCAGCAACGACTCAATTCGGTTCTGGTTGGGCATGGTTAGTGGCTGATGAAGTGAATGGTAAACTTTCGATTACTAAAACTTCAAATGCTGATACTCCACTTGCACATGGTCAAGTTGC
This sequence comes from Acinetobacter sp. FDAARGOS_515, assembly GCF_003938865.1. Taxonomy (NCBI): domain Bacteria; kingdom Pseudomonadati; phylum Pseudomonadota; class Gammaproteobacteria; order Moraxellales; family Moraxellaceae; genus Acinetobacter; species Acinetobacter sp. FDAARGOS_515. Next base: position 3,428,829 of record NZ_RKIX01000003.1, read on the forward strand.
TGTGTTGACGATTGACGTTTGGGAACATGCTTACTATATCGACTACCGCAATGCACGTCCGAAATACATCTCTACTTTCCTTGAAAGCCTTGTAAACTGGGATTATGCAAATGCAAAACTTGCAGGTCAACCAGCAGGCGTAGAAAAATAAGTTTTTATTTTCTACAAAGCCGCCTAAGTTTTGAATTGCACCCCTAAAGTTGGACACATTCAGTCTAACTTGAAGGGTGCTTTTCTATGGCTAAATATTCTCCATTCATTAGCAAGTCTAAGAGCTGGTTTTAATGAAATGATTGACGCTTAAATCCAGTCAAACACCATACAAGCTTGATTGATACATGAATAAGATCATCACAAATAATACAAATTCTGATAAAGTAACCGCTTAATTTAACGGCTTAATTTTGGATAGAGTTACTCAAATGGGTTACCAAACGGTCAACCTTAAGCCAATAATTTAATATCTAATTAATTTTCAATAGGTTGCAATTACAATGTTGCTCATGATCGACAATTACGACTCTTTTACGTACAACATCGTCCAATATTTTGGCGAGTTAAATCAAGACGTTAAGGTAGTTCGCAATGACCAAGTCACTCTTGAGGACATTGAACGATGGCAACCAAAGTATTTGGTAGTCGGTCCTGGCCCATGTTCTCCGACTGAAGCAGGGATTTCCATTCCTGCCATTCATCACTTCGCAGGCAAAATTCCCCTGCTCGGTGTTTGTTTAGGGCATCAGGCAATCGGTCAGGCTTTTGGTGGCAATATTATTCGTGCCAAAACGGTGATGCATGGTCGTTTATCAGATATGCATCACATTGATAAAGGCATTTTTAGTGATTTGCCATCGCCATTTTCAGCAACACGTTATCACTCTTTAGTGATTGAACAGGAAACGTTACCTGAGTGTCTGGAAGTGACCTGCTGGACTAACCAAGCTGATGGCTCTATGGAAGAAATCATGGGGGTTAAACATAAGACATTGCCTGTAGAAGGTGTGCAGTTTCACCCTGAATCTATCTTAAGCCAGCATGGTCACCAAATCTTCAAGAATTTTTTAGAGATTTATGCATAAATGAATATTCAACAAGCGTTAAATCATATCACCAAAAATATTCATCTGACCCAAGCACAAATGGAAGATGTGATGCGTAGCATCATGCAGGGCGAAGCCACCGAAGCACAAATCGGTGCCTTGATGATGGGTTTGCGCATGAAAGGTGAAAGTATCGATGAAATTACCGCTGCGGCGCGTGTCATGCGTGATCTGGCAATTAAAATCGACGTGAGTGATATCAACTATTTGGTTGATATTGTAGGTACAGGCGGTGATGGTCAAAATCTGTTTAATGTATCCACTGCGTCCAGTTTTGTGATTGCTGCGGCAGGTGCCACCATTGCCAAGCATGGCAATCGTGGTGTATCTAGCAAATCGGGTTCATCAGACTTATTAGAACAAGCTGGGATTAACCTAGATCTTGATATGCAACAAACTGAACGTTGCATCCGTGAGATGGGCGTTGGTTTTTTATTTGCGCCAAATCATCATAAAGCCATGAAATATGCGGTTGGTCCACGCCGTGAACTCGGCATTCGTAGTATTTTCAATTTACTCGGCCCGCTTACGAATCCGGCTGGGGTAAAACGCTTTGTGATTGGGGTATTTTCAGATGAACTGTGTCGCCCAATTGCAGAAGTGATGAAGCAACTTGGTGCAGAACATGTCATGGTGGTGCATTCCAAAGATGGACTGGATGAAATTAGCCTTGCCTCTCCCACTTATGTCGCAGAGTTGAAAAATGGTGAAATTATCGAATGGATTTTAAATCCTGAAGATGTAGGCATCACTTCTCAAACTTTGAGTGGTTTAATTGTGGAAGACTCTAGCGCCAGTCTGAAATTGATTAAAGACGCGTTGGGACGTAAAAAATCTGAAATTGGTGAAAAAGCCGCAAATATGATTGCCCTCAATGCAGGGGCTGGTATTTATGTATCAGGACTCAGCACCAGTTATAAACAAGGTGTGGCATTGGCGCATGATATTATTTACGGTGGGCAGGCTTTAGAAAAAATGAGCATTCTGTCTGAATTTACAAAAGCATTGAAGCAATACTCAAACAACTGAGGTTATCCAAATGATTCAGATTCAAAATACCATTCTGGGTAAAATCGTTGATCGTAAACATGAAGAACTGGCAGATCGTTTAAAACAACGTAGCCTAAAAGACGTAGAAGAATGGGCAAAACTGGCAACACCTGTTCGTGGCTTTGCACAGTCTTTGCGTAGTAAACGTCCCGGTGTGATTGCTGAAATTAAAAAAGCATCGCCCTCTAAAGGTGTGATTCGTGCTGACTTTAATCCTGCGGAAATTGCGGCGCAATATGAACAGGCAGGTGCAGCCTGTTTATCTGTACTGACCGATGTGGATTTTTTTCAGGGTGCCGATGAAAATATTGCGATTGCTCGTGAAAATTGCAATCTGCCTGCATTACGCAAAGACTTTTTGGTTGATCCTTACAATGTCATTGAAGCCCGTGCTTTACAGGCAGACTGTATTTTATTGATTGTGGCATGTTTATCGGATCAGCAACTTGAAGAAATGTCTAAGACTGCATTTGAATATAATCTGGATGTCTTGGTTGAAGTGCATGACGAAGAAGAGTTAGAGCGCGCACTCAAACTCTCTGAACAGTGCTTATTGGGTGTGAATAATCGTAATCTTAAAACATTTGATGTCGATTTAAATACCAGCTTGCGCTTAAAGAAACTGCTCGATCCATCGCGTTTACTAGTGACTGAAAGTGGGATTGCCACTCCTGCCGATATCGCCATGATGCAGCAACATGATATTCATGCATTTTTGGTCGGTGAAAGCTTTATGAAGCAGCCTCGACCAGATCAGGCATTTACTGCGTTATTTGGTGTGCCAGAGCAGCTTTGATTTTTTGATCACAATAGAATTACTTGCTCTTAAAAAGTCAGTGATTCTATTGTTATTGAATAGTTTGATTTTTTCATCTATTCCACTTTTAATACTATAATCATCACAATATATTTTTCTATTGTGATTTTCTATTTCAATCATGAGTAAGCACGACACCTCCCTTTCCAAAGCCCAACAGGACTTGTTAAAACAGTTTAAAAAACAAATCTCGAACGGTCAGGAACAAGCAAGTAACAAACAAACTGCAAATAAGCAGCCCATTTATAACGGTCCGAAAAAAATAGAACCGGAAGATGACAGCCAACTGTTTAGTAAGGCCTTGCAAGGCGTTCAACCTATTGATCATGGCAATATCGCCAATGTCAGACCCAGCCGTAGTAAAAAGGTTGATGCTCAGACACTGGCAAAACGTGCTGCAGCAGAAGGTGCTGCTGAAACTGAAATGACTGAAATTTCAGATACCCAGGCCATTTTAAACCCTGTTGCCAGTCAAGCCAGCCTGAGTTATCGCATTGCGACCTTACAGCATAAAGTCTTTGAAGACTTAAAAGCGGGTAAATTACGCTGGTTTGAAGCGGTTGATTTACATGGCTGTACCGTTGAGCAGGCTCGTTCAGCAGTCCTTGAGATTATTCAAATAGCAAAAGCTGAAAATCAAAATGTGATTAAAATCGTACATGGCAAAGGACCAGAAGCCATTTTAAAAACCTATGTGAATGGCTGGTTACGCCAGCATCGCGATGTATTGGCATTTGTCAGCGCACCAGAAAATCAAGGCGGTACAGGTGCGGTTTTGGTTTTACTTAAACGGGCAGAAAAGAATCCAAAATATGATGCACAGAAATGATTCCATTGCATCATTTCTGAATATTAAACACCTGTAGCAACTGTGCCACGACTGACACTGCAATGATTGTAGGTTGCTTGGAGCTAATCCCATCGATACCAATCGGGCAAACCAGAGATTCAAGTTGAGTTTGTGGATAACCCCGTGCACTCATGCGTTTTTCAAAAATCGCCCGTTTACTTTTTGAGCCAATCATTCCGACATAGGTAAAAGCTTGATCTGAAGGTTTCAACGCTTCAAAACACAATTGCAAATCTAACTGATGATCGTGGGTTAAAATCAAAATTGCCCCTGATCGATCAAAATGAGTAATTTCCGCTTCTGGCACATCAGTACTGATACACTTGACTTGATCCATTAAATCACGTGGAAAAATGTCGTCCCGATTATCCACCCAAGTGATCTGTACCCCGATCGGCAATAAACAGCGCACAATCGCCTCACCCACATGACCTGCACCAAAAATCATCACTTTCATGGCATAGGGTTGAATACTTTGAATCCATTGCCATCTGGAATCATCTTGCTGAAATTCACTGTTAGATGAAGCCGATGAATCATTTGCAATCGACCAACTGGATGCCTGACCATCCGACACTGTCCTGATGATACTTTGACGTTTTTGCCATGCAGCCTGACAAGCAATCAGTTCATCCTTAATGGCTTCTATTTTTTCAAATAACAGCCACATCACTCCGCCACAACATTGTCCTAAACGTGCACTAAGATTGAATCGTTCAATCCGTTGATGGCATGATTCAGAACTCAATAGCATTTGTTTGGCAATATCGATCGCCTGAAACTCCAAATGTCCGCCACCGATAGTATCAGATTGCTGAATCTGTTGTTGCTGATCGAGTCGTAACAGCATGGTTGCCCCTACTTCTCGTGGGGTTGAACCATCTGCACGAAGCACAGTGACCAATACGACAGAAATATCTTGCTGCTGCCATTCGACCAAGTCTCGCCACCATTGTAAATGCTGCATCATGTTTAATGGTTAACGCAATTTTGGTTCTGGGCGATCCAGCAATGCATGACCTCGACCGATTGAAATCGCACGTAGAATTTCTTCTGCTGTCGCGGGTGCATTTAACTCAAGCGGTGCATCCTCTGGAATCGCAGCTTGTACGGCTTGGCGAATCGCAGAGAATACCGAAAGTCCTAACATAAACGGCGGCTCGCCCACAGCTTTAGAGCGATAAATAGTATCGACAGCGTTTTGATTATCAAACAATTTGACATTAAAGACATGCGGAATATCGACGCTAGTCGGGATTTTATATGTCGACGGCGCATGGGTAAATAAACGTCCTACATGTGGCCCTTGCGGTTGCCAATACAGCTCTTCAGTGGTGAGCCAGCCCATGCCTTGTATAAAACCACCTTCAATCTGACCAATATCAATGGCTGGGTTAATCGAACGACCGACATCATGCAAAATATCAGTTCTTAATACTTTCATTTCCCCCGTCAAAGTATCAATCGCCACTTCACTGACCGCCGCACCGTAGGCATAGTAGAAAAATGGACGACCTAAATGATTGACCTGATCATAATGAATTTCTGGGGTTTTATAAAAACCACTGTCCCAAAGCTGCACCCGTGCCATATAAGCACGATTAACCAAATCAGGAAATGCCCACGACTGACCATTACTTGTAGTGACTTGATTATCTTCAAACTGAATGCCTTCAACATCACTTTGACTTATTTCAGCCGCAAGTTTGGCAAGGCGTTCACGAATCTTGATACAGGCATTTTGTACGGCTTTACCATTTAAATCAGCACCACTCGAAGCCGCAGTTGCTGAAGTATTCGGTACACGTGACGTATCCGTTGCAACCAAACGCACCTGATCAATGGCTAAACCGAGTTCATGCGCAGCAACTTGACGCACTTTGGTATATAAACCCTGCCCCATTTCGGTGCCACCATGGGTGATGGCAACTGTGCCATCCATATACACATAGACCAGTGCACCTGCTTGGTTATAATGCACCGCATTAAAGGAAATACCGAACATGAGTGGTGTCAGCGCAATTCCACGTTTAATGATGTTATTATCTTGGTTAAATAAATCAATCGCTTGTTTACGTTTAAAATATTGACTACTTTCCAATAACTCTTCGACAATTTGTGGCGCAACATTGTCCCGAACTTCTGCGCCATAATGCATATGGTCACGACCATTGCCAGGCTTTTCTGCAAAAAAGTTACGTTGACGCACCAAGACTGGATCGCATTTTAGAAAACGGGCAATGTCGTCAATAATCACTTCAATGACAAACATTCCCTGTGGTCCACCAAAACCACGATAGGCTGTATTGGATACGGTATTGGTTTTACAACGTAAATTACGCAGTTGCACGGCATTTAGATAATACGCATTGCCAATATGACAAATCGCACGCTCATTCACTGGGCCTGATAAATCCGCAGAGAAACCACAATTGGATGCCAATTGAACTTTTAAACCCTGTAAAACTCCTAAATCGTCAAAAGCCACCGACCACTCATAGGCAAAACCATGACGTTTACCCGTCGAACTCATATCGTCATCACGGTCTAAACGAAGTTTGCATGGACGACCAGATTTCTGTGCTGCAAGAGAGGCAATACACGCCCATTGTGCCGACTGCGATTCCTTACCGCCAAAGCCACCGCCCATACGACGTGCCTCAACGCTGACCTGATGCATATTGAAACCTAATGCATGACAAATCAGTAATTGCATTTCGGTGGGATGCTGAGTCGAGCAATAGACTTTTAAAGTGTGATCTTCTTGAGGAACCGCATACGAAATCTGCCCTTCTAGATAAAAATGCTCTTGTCCACCGAGTTCAATAGAACCAGAAAGTTGATGCGATGCAGTTTGAAATGCCTGCTCAACCTCACCATGACTAAAATCGACAGGTGGCAACACCCAAGATTGCTGTTCAATCGCCTCTTGAATACTTAAAATCGGGGTTTCAGGAGCATATTCAATCTGGGCTAAACGCACAGCTCTACGTGCCTGTTGATAAGTTTTAGCTGCCACCACAAACAACGCCTGACCATAAAATTCGACCTGATCTTTGGCAAAAATCGGATCGTCTTTGACAATTGGTCCCCAATTGTTTTCAATAGTGACATCATCAGCCGTATACACTGCATAGACACCATCTGCCTGACGAACTGCGTTTAGGTCAAATTGTGTGATTTTACCTTTTGCACATTGAGAAAAACCGACTGCCAGATGTAAGGTATTTTCAAGCTCTGGCAAATCATCAATATAGGTCGCTTGCCCTGTTACATGTAAATGCGCACTTTCATGTGGAATCGATTGCCCTGCTTTGGCCGATGCTTTTAAACTCTTTAAGTCGATGGACTGATTCATTGTTATACCTCCACCAATGCGATTAAATCTTCAACTCGAGTAAGATTTTGCGCTTGAATTTTTTCTACATAAAACCGCTGTAAACAGTTCTGTGCCACTTGCAGTCGGTAAGCACTACTGGCTCGACCATCGCTCAACGGCTGATAATCCTGCGCTAATGCAATTTGTGCCTGTTCAAGTAATTCAGGAGTCATCACTTGACCCAACAAAACTTTTTCGGTCTTTAAAGCGCGTTTTGGAATCGCCGCCATACCGCCAAATGCGATTTTGATGGATTGAACCACTTTATTCTTATCTAACTCACAACTCAAGGCAGCACACACCGCCGAAATATCCTGTTCAAAACGTTTTGAGATTTTATAAGTGGCAAATTTAAAATGGATACTATCTTGACGCACAGGAATTAAAATCGCTTCAACAAATTCACTTGCCTGCAAAGCTGTCTTTTGATAATCCAGATAAAAATCAGCCAAAGTGATTTCACGAGTTTGCTCGCTACAGCGCAAGCGCAACATGGTATCCAGTGTGATTAAAGCAGGCATTGAATCGCCAATTGGAGAACCATTGGCAATATTACCGCCTAAAGTCCCTGCATTTTTGATGGGCATGGAAGCAAAACGGCGCTGTAATTCAGAAAAATCTGGATAAATGTCAGATATTTTAGCCAATGCATCGCTTAAACTAACATTGGCACCAATCTCAAGTTGATCATTGCTTACTGTTATTTTCTTTAACTCTTCAACCTGACCAATATATAACATATCGCCCAAGTTTCGACCGAGCTTCGTCACCCACAATCCGACATCGGTGCTACCTGCGACAATACGTGCCTGTGGAAATTGCTGACGTAAACTTGCAAATTCCTGTAAGGTTTTAGGCGCAAAGAATTGCTGCCCCAGATAATTTAATTCTAAAGACGGTAAAGCGTGAATCTCCGTCAAAACTTTGATGACTTTTTCACGTTCTAATTGCACACGTGGATAGTTGTAAGCTTGTTGTGCGGCATCTAAAATTGGACGATAACCCGTACAGCGGCATAAATTCCCTGAAACATAATCGCTGACTTTTTCTTTATTGGGAGCATGTTGTTCATTTTCGTACATTGACCACAACGACATGATAAAGCCTGGAGTACAAAAGCCACATTGTGAGCCATGTTGTTCAACCATTGCTTGCTGCACAGGATGCATTTGACCTGTTGAAGCTGAAATGAGTTGCTGAAGATCTTCTACGGTGAAAAGGGCTTTACCATCTAAAGTAGGTAAAAACTGAATACATGCATTGACACTACGCAGTTGTAATTGATCATTCACCAACTCTCCAATGACCACCGTACATGCCCCACAGTCGCCCTCTGCACAGCCTTCTTTGGTTCCAGTTTGGCGCGTTTTCTCAGCCGAAACATATTCACGTAAATATTGTAAAACGGTCGTGGTTGGTGCAAGCATTTCAATTTGCTGGCATTGTCCTCGGAAATAAAACGTGATGGGACGTGCTGACATTTTCTATCCTTTTTACTTCTGCATCCAGATACTCAAAGACGAGCAAATAAAATGCCACATTAAATGTGATGACTTGGTTTTTGCAGTTGTAAATAACCGATATAAGAGTTTAGATATATCTTTAAAATCAACTATAAACAGCCAAACTATTATTCTTTTTTAGCAGATTTTTATCACAAAATGAGGAGAAAATTAGCATTTGATGAAATATCAGCCACAATAAAACTGAATTTTATTCAGCTTTTCTATATGAAGCACCATCTGAATAAATATCCTGCAAAGTTACATGACCCACTTGATCGGTTTTCTGATACAATGCCGAGCTTGTTTAATAGAGTAAGCCAATACGTCTTATGTCAATGCAGCAATCCTATGCAAATATTCTGACCGCAGTGGGTGAGGATTTAAATCGTCCTGGGCTTAAAGATACGCCTATTCGAGCTGCCAAGGCATTTTCTTTTTTGACCTCTGGCTATGGCAAAACACTGGAAGAAGTCACCAATAGTGCGGTTTTTCCATCAGATAACCATGAAATGGTGTTGGTTAAAAATATTGAATTTTATTCTTTATGCGAACACCATCTTTTGCCATTTTACGGACGTGTGCATATCGCCTACTTACCTGAGGGTAAAGTCTTAGGATTATCTAAATTTGCCCGTATTACTGAAATGTTTGCGCGTCGCTTACAGATTCAGGAAAATCTGACGCAGCAAATTGCAGAGGCTGTATTAGAAGTAACACAAGCACGTGGCGTTGCTGTCATGATTGATTCAGCACATATGTGTATGATGATGCGTGGCGTAGGTAAACAGGAATCGACGACGCGTACTGTGTCTTTTTTAGGTGACTTTAAAACCGATAAAGAAGTTCGTCGTGAATTTTTAAGTGCTGTACCTGAGAGTTATTAACTTTCTGCCAAAGTTTTAAATTATCAGCCAGACAATTACATAAAGTCTGGCGATTATTGACATTAACGAAGTAATAATGAAGGTAGATCGTTAGTGGAATTTTTCGATTTTTTACTCAGTTTTGAACATTATCTGCCTATTTTGATTCAACAATATGGGTTATGGATTTATGCCCTGCTCTTTTTGATTATCTTTTGTGAAACGGCTTTCGTTTTCATGTTTTTTTTGCCAGGTGATAGTCTACTTCTTGCGGTTGGTGCGCTTTGTTCAACCATCCCCATGATGAATCTTGGTTTTATCATCATCTTGCTTTCTATCGCAGCCACACTTGGTTATATGGTGAATTATCATATTGGTCGTCGTATGGGAGTGCGTATTTTTGAAATCAAATCACGCTTGATTAAGCACGAACATTTATTAAAAACCCATGATTACTTTAAACGACATGGCGCCTTGACGATATTAGTCGCTCGGTTTATCCCATTTGTACGCTCTTTTGCCCCTTTTGCTGCGGGTTCGAGTGGCATGAATTATAGTGTGTTCTCCTTGTATAACATTGTCGGGGCTTTTATCTGGATTGCCTTGTTGGTAACCGCAGGTTATTTACTTGGTCATACCGTGATGTTTATTGGTGATATTGAATAGATTTCTATCATCAGTTCGTTTTATTTTATCCGATGCGAGAAAACTAAAAGGCTCTATAAAGTTATCAAAGATAATCTAATCGCTATTGAATAACGATGATTTAATTTATAAAAATCAGCTTGATCATTGCTGTAAAACATGGGATATTCTGCCAAAGCGTTAGCAGGTCATTCATTGCCTGACTAAAATCGTAAGCGTTCACGTTATCCAACGCATCTGTTCCAGTATTTTTTAATAATGGAAGTGGATGCACGTGTCTATACGGTATCCCTTCCATGGAGTACCAAATGACACAGTCTAATCAAAATATGACCATGACAGCACCCTCCTCGTTAGATAACGATACTAAAACGCTTTACCCTTTAGTGATCGCGCTTTTTCTTTCTTATCTCACCATCTCCGCTCCTCTTGCAGTGATTCCACTGTATGTGCATGACAGTTTAAAATTCAATAATTTTTGGGTGGGTATCGCTGTTGGTACACAATTTGTAGCCACAGTTTTGACACGTCCTTATGCAGGTCGTATTGCCGATCAAATCAGCGCAAAACGCGCGACTTTGCAAGGTATGGCATCTTTATTAATGGCAGGATTCATTTATATTCTGGCTTTTTTTGCACCTGTTTCGATGATATTCAAGTTTGTGATCTTACTGCTCGGCCGTTTGGTTCATGGTTATGCAGAAAGTTTACTGGTCAGCGGACATTTAACTTGGGGACTTGGCTTAGTCGGACAAGCACGTGCAGGAAAATTACTATCCTTTACAGGCATGGCCATGTTTGGTGCTTTGGCCGCAGGCGCACCCTTGGGACTCTGGTTATATGAAAGCTTTGGATTTTACGCGGTTGCTTTGCTTCTGATCAGTTTACCCCTTGTCTCTTTGCTAATTGATATTTTTATCCGAGCGACTCAACCGCATACAGGCACCTATCCACCACTCAAACAGGTCATTCAATACGTTTGGCGTTTTGGTCTGGTATTAGCTTTACAAGGTGTCGGTTTTGCCTGTATCGGCACATTTGTCGCTCTTTATTTTAAAGAGCAACAATGGGCCTATGCAGGTTATGCACTGACCTTTTTTGGTTTGGCTTTTGTGGCTGTGCGGATTTTCTGTGGACATTTAACTGATAAAGTTTCGGGCTTTAAACTGGTTAAATATTCATTAATCATTGAAGCCATTGGCCTATTTTTATTATTTATATCACCACGTGTGGAAATTGCATTAATCGGTGCAGTAGTGACTGGCGCAGGATGTTCTTTAATTTATCCAGCTTTAGGAGTCGAACTGATTAAAGGCGCTCCTGCTCAAATTCGTGGTACGGCAATGGGCGTGTTTTCAGCCTGTCAGGATATTGCCTACGCCATTTATGCCCCTGTATTTGGACTAGTTGCCCTTTATCTGGGCTATCCATCGGTCTTTATCACAGCTGCATTTTGTGCATTATTAGGTTGTCTCATCAATATTTATACGCGAAAGTTTGCGCTGCAAACACGAATCAACCCATAAAATTTAGGGCACTAACGTGCCCTATCATTTTCAAAATTGCTAAAAAACGCCTTTGGAAAGCCCAAGATAATTTTGTATTTTATTGAAATTCGTTTAGTTTCCAACGCCCATTATGACTTCGATTTCCCAGTATTTTTAACACCAAAACCAAACTTAACAATAACAATAAATACCACGATCCAAGTTTGCCCCAACCCACCATATGCCAAGCATTCACCTGACTTGGGTAGAGCCAGATTTTATAAAAAGTACTAATGTTTTCAGCAATCCAGATGATAAATGCCAAGACTAAAAGTACAGGTAACATGGGGAGTTGAAAGGCTCTTGCAGATAAACAAAAAGTTAATCGAGTTTTCCAGAAAATGACGACACTCCAAAGGAATAAGGCATAACGCAGATCTGGGATAAAAAATTTGCTCATAAAATTGATATATGAACATAACGCCAATGCCAGCATATTGCCAAAACGTGGCAAAGCCTCAAATGAGATATGATATAAACGTAGAGAACGAGCAAAAAAACTTCCGACTGCTGAATACATAAATCCAGCAAAAAGTGGCACTGTCCAAAGTTTAAATATAGCAGGCTGAGGATATTGCCATGAAGCGATCGCGGGATGCGTCAGAAAAATCTCCATCACCATCGCCATGATATGAAACAAAGCAATCACTTTGGCCTCAGCCCAAGATTCAAGTTTTAAGTAAAGTAAACAAGCTTGAATCGCCAAGGCATAAAAAAGCAAATAGTCATAACGATAAAAACCAAGATAGTCATGACTGCCCATCGGCGCAGTAAACACAAATGCGAGCAGTAATAAAATACCAAACAAGGCAGCCGAAGCTGCCTTAAAACAAAATTGAGAAACAAGTTTCAGAACGTACACAAAAACCTTATCCCAAGTATTTGGCGCTATATTCATGTACGGTATCAACAAAAATTTTCGGTTGAGCAGGATCTACCCATTGCGTGATGCCATGTCCAAGATTTGCTACATAACCTGTTGTTTCACCATTGGCATAGGCATCGTCCAGCATTGCTTTGACAGATTTTTCAATGGATGCTCTAGAGCCATACAATACCGCAGGATCTAGATTCCCCTGTACAGCAGCACGACCTGCAATACTTTGACGCGCAACATTTAAGGGAGTTGTCCAATCCAGTCCAAGCGCATCAGCACCTGTCGCAATCATTGGTTCTAACCATTGACCACCACCTTTGGTAAATAAAATCACTGGAATACGACGACCGTCTTTTTCACGTTGTAAACCCGCGACAATTTTTTGCATATAGTTGAGTGAAAATTCAATATATTCACGGTGCGCCAACGCACCGCCCCAACTATCAAAAATTTGAATCGCTTGAGCACCTGCATCGATCTGTGCATTTAAATAATCAATCACAGCGACAGCAAGACGATCAAGCAAGGCATGCAAAACTTCTGGCTGAGCATAGAGCATATGTTTGGTATGACGGAAATCTTTACTCGAACCGCCTTCAATCATATACGTAGCCAATGTCCATGGACTTCCAGAAAAACCAATCAAAGGAACCTGACCGCCCAATGCAGAACGAATGGTCGAAACTGCATTCATGACGTAATCCAGATCGGACTTGGCATTGAAATTAGGTAAATTTAAAACATCTTGTTCAGTGCGAATGGTCTTTTTAAACTTTGGCCCTTCACCCGTTTCAAAATAAAGCCCCAAACCCAATGCATCTGGTACGGTTAAAATATCTGAAAATAAAATAGCCGCATCTAAATCATATCGACGTAAAGGCTGCAAAGTCACTTCACAGGCAAAATCAGTATTTTTACATAATGATAAAAAATCACCCGCTTTACCGCGCGTTTCGCGGTACTCAGGTAAATAACGACCTGCTTGTCGCATCATCCATACAGGTGTGGTGTCCACAGGTTCACGCAATAAAGCACGTAGAAAACGATCATTTTTTAAGGTCGTCATTTACTTTCTCTATCTCAATTTTTATTGCATGCATCATAACAAAAAGGTTTGCGATTTAATAACTTCTCTGTGCGATAAAATCCAGATTAGGCAAGATAAAATTGGATAACTACACAAAAGAACTACTGCATCGTGATGTATTTTCTGTAATACTTACTCCGTTTTCTGTCCTAACTATATGAATAATTCTTAAGGTTGAATTACATGTTTGTTCGCTCTTTGCTCGCTTTGAGTCTAACTTGTATTATGACTGGCACAGCGTTTGCTGCACCTACGGCCGAGCAACCGTTAAATCCAAAAGTGATCCGCACTCAATCTGTTCAAGATCCGATTGATCCACTTGCCATTGAACGTAAGCCTCTCTCTCAAAATACATCTTCAGCATCTAGTCCTGTTTCGTCACCTGTGACAAATTCGGCTTCAGCTCCTGCTGCAAATGTTGCGGCTACATCTAGCCCAGCAAGTTCAGATCAGGCACAAGTCAGTGCTCAAGAAGAACATGATCTGAATCAGGCCTCTGCAACATTGCAAAACCTTGAAAGCAGCGAAACGAAAAATGCAGATACAGGTGTTGCACCTACCCCTGCTCAAAAAGCAGCAGCCACGACAACTGCTACAAAAACTCAAGCAGGTAAAGCATCTTGGACACTTGACGGTCTAAATAATGCTGACTGGTATGAAAATATCGGACGTGGTCAATTTCCAGTCTATGCGCGTGCGCAAGTCATGCTGAATAATACCCATGCGTCTCCAGGTGCAATCGACGGCACAAGTGGTATGAATACACTGAAAGCTCTTTCATCTTTTCAGCAAATGAATGGTTTAAAACCAACGGGTGAGCTCACCAAAGAAACGTGGGATGCCTTGGTCGCCAAGCAAAATAAACCCGCTTTTGTAGAATACACCTTGACAGCAGAAGACTTAAAAGGTCCTTATGCTGCATCTATTCCCCATGATTATGCACTACAGGCCAAAATGAAAGGTTTGTACTACACTCGTGTTACAGAAATGTTGGGTGAAAAATTCCATATGGATGAAGACTTTTTGAAAAAGTTAAATCCTAAGGCAAGCTTTAAAAAAGAAGGTGAAAAGATTATTGTCGCCAATGTGCGTAATGATCTCCCAGAAGATATTCATCTGATCATTGCGCATAAAGGTGCACGTCAGTTATATCTATTTAACAGTCGCAACCAAATGATTGCCTCATTTCCTGCAACCATTGGCAGTAGTGATACACCATCTCCAACAGGTACTTATAAGGTAGTGGGTGTTGCGCGTAACCCTTGGTATAGCTATTCACCAAGTAACTTCGTTCAAGGCAATAACTTAAAACCACTGTCTTTGCCACCTGGTCCAAATGCCCCTGTAGGTAATATCTGGATTGGTTTAAGTAAAAAATCTTTTGGTATTCATGGAACACCAAACCCATCTGCGATTTCCAAAACAGCATCACATGGTTGTATTCGTCTAACCAACTGGGATGCCAATGATTTGGGCAATAAAGTCAGTAGCGGTGTAACTGTTAAATTCCTTGAATAAAATCAATTAGCCCTTTTAAAGCCTGCATCTTAATGCGGGCTTTTTTATATTCCACTTTTATAGTTAACGTAAGTTCGATGAAAATATTTCTTTAACTTATTGAAAAACAATGATCTTGGCGGAGTCTTACTGAGTTCTCATCTAATTTTAGGATTAGCTTTCAGCTAGAGTTACTTTGGTTTCGTCCAAAGTAACCAAAAGCATTGTCATCTGCAAAACCTGTTGTCTTCTTGGATTTATTAAAATATATCGCAGAAACAGTATCTTGTTTAAACTATGCAGGTTGCAGATGACGTTTACGAGTATCATATCCATTGTCGAACTCAGGTTAGTTATCAATTATTTTGATACTTTTTACTGTTCTATTATTTTTAATAATTATAAAAATATCATAAAATCATTTCACAAATAGAACAATTTGTTCCAATACTGGTGTTTTTACTTTGCTGAGGGATTGCTACGATGTGTTCATGAAGTAATACATAAGAATTTGGGAGGTGCAGAATGAATGCATATCTACATCGTAGTGAAAACCGTGGTCATGTCCAAGCAGGTTGGTTAAATACCTATCATAGCTTTTCATTTGGAAGCTGGTATGATCCAAAATATATGGGTTTTGGTCCACTTCGTGTGATTAATGACGATACGATTGCGGCACATAATGGTTTTGGTACTCATCCACATGACAATATGGAAATCTTGACTTATGTCACCGATGGTCGCCTGAGCCACCGTGATACAATGGGTAATGAAGAACATATCACCGCAGGTGAATGGCAGTTGATGAGTGCGGGTACGGGTGTTGCACATAGTGAGTTCAATAATAGCGATGAGCCAGTGCATCTATTTCAAATCTGGATTCATCCAAATGTACGCGATGCTGAACCAACGTATCAACAAATCAAACTTGATCCAAGTGAACAGCCAAACCAATGGCACTTGATTGCAGGACCAAATGATAATGCTGCTATGCATATTCGCCAAAATGCAGAAGTGAAAGCGGCTGTGTTAGAAGCTGGTAAAACACTTGAGATTGCTGCAACTCAAAAACACAATTATGTGCATGTGATTAAAGGTCAAATTATGATTGAGAATCAAATTGTTAAAGCAGGTGATGCTTTATTGTTTGATGAGAAAACTACGATTCATGCACTTGAAGATAGTGAAATGATCTGGTTCGATTTACCAGCATAATCTTATTAACCTAACGCACTGTTTCGCCAGAAGCAGTGCGTTTTTGTTTATATTATTTCTTTTTAACTCATTTTTACGGGCGATTAGATTCCATATTCTACTCTCGTGAATCAATCAGCTTAAGCTTTTACACATCGTTTGCATTTCTAAATGGCGTATGTCGCCATGAACCTTTCAGTATATGCCACAACATATCACCCAAATTTCTAAATGGCGTATGTCGCCATGAACGGATTAAACTGCTGCATTTGCTTGAATTGTTTTTTCTAAATGGCGTATGTCGCCATGAACTTAATCCGTAGACCTGCTGCAAATGAATGCGCTTTCTAAATGGCGTATGTCGCCATGAACTGAAGATATTCCGCGGCTTGCTTTTTTGTAATCTTTCTAAATGGCGTATGTCGCCATGAACGTTTTTGGGTTGATAGTGAAGCAACATTTGAATTTCTAAATGGCGTATGTCGCCATGAACCAAAAACAGCATCTACTTTAACCACTCCACTTTTTCTAAATGGCGTATGTCGCCATGAACGCAAAACAGTGTCGATCGCTGGAATCGAAACTTTTCTAAGTGGCGTATGTCGCCATGAACAACACAAACCCGCTTCGGCGGGTTTTTTAATGTTTCTAAGTGGCGTATGTCGCCATGAACCAAAATAATGTTTTTAAGTGGAACTTTAAGCATTTCTAAGTGGCGTATGTCGCCATGAACGCAATTGTTTTATCGGTTCTACACGTTCTGACTTTCTAAGTGGCGTATGTCGCCATGAACGTTAATCATATGTACACGCCAAACATGTACCGTTTCTAAGTGGCGTATGTCGCCATGAACCTGTATCAGTTTCAGCGTGGCCCAATTAAATGTTTCTAAATGGCGTATGTCGCCATGAACAGACTGTTCACATGGAATTGGCTGGTCGTCGTTTTCTAAATGGCGTATGTCGCCATGAACTCCAGAATATCATAAGCAGGTAATGAGTCCTGTTTCTAAATGGCGTATGTCGCCATGAATGGATCAATACAGCACGGAGTTATCTGGGGCTATTTCTAAATGGCGTATGTCGCCATGAACCGACCGATGGTTCAATTTCTGGCGATGCTACATTTCTAAATGGCGTATGTCGCCATGAACGCTTCATGAACTACCCCATTATTCTTGCGCCCTTTCTAAATGGCGTATGTCGCCATGAACGTTATGCATGTCACACTCCCATTTTCCGATACTTTCTAAATGGCGTATGTCGCCATGAACTTACCCTTGATCGTGTAGTGACAGGGCAAACATTTCTAAATGGCGTATGTCGCCATGAACGGTGGTGTAGAACTAGCGAAGTTCCTACACATTTTCTAAATGGCGTATGTCGCCATGAACATATGGCTTAAAACCATCGGCATGAATCTCTTTTTCTAAATGGCGTATGTCGCCATGAACAAATTGTGTGTATGGCAGAAGGCTATGCTACTTTTCTAAATGGCGTATGTCGCCATGAACTTAAATACGAGCGTTTATTGTGTTTTGCATCGTTTCTAAATGGCGTATGTCGCCATGAACTTGATGCTTCTCTGGTGGATATCACCAGTGATTTTCTAAATGGCGTATGTCGCCATGAACGTTTGGAGTTGTCATCGTTAAACGCATGTTAATTTCTAAATGGCGTATGTCGCCATGAACCATACAGCATTCGCATCTTGACCAGAAAATTGTTTCTAAATGGCGTATGTCGCCATGAACCAATTTGATCAAGCATCACTTTCACTCATTGATTTCTAAATGGCGTATGTCACCATGAACCCCCTAATGTTGTCAATTACCGTGTTTTTAGCTTTCTAAATGGCGTATGTCGCCATGAACTTAACTCATCTGGTGTTACAAGTAATGCGTCTTTTCTAAATGGCGTATGTCGCCATGAACTTGAATACTGTTTCAGCGTTTAAACCGTTACTTTTCTAAATGGCGTATGTCGCCATGAACCTTCACTTCGCGGTGTGCAGTTCGTACGTGATTTTCTAAATGGCGTATGTCGCCATGAACTGAAAAACGCCCGCGGAAACGGTCACGATTCTTTTCTAAATGGCGTATGTCGCCATGAACATGTAATGTCATTTTATTTTCCTGACTTGTTTTTTCTAAATGGCGTATGTCGCCATGAACGCAATACCTACAAATGGAGAATTTTGGCAAATTTTCTAAATGGCGTATGTCGCCATGAACTACGAATGAGACCTGACTTGGTCGATTTAACATTTCTAAATGGCGTATGTCGCCATGAACCGTTCCAGTCGGTTTTTTTGCGTCCTCCTGGTTTTCTAAATGGCGTATGTCGCCATGAACTTTATTTTGTGTAGTCCTGTTGATAAGCCTTGTTTCTAAATGGCGTATGTCGCCATGAACATTTAAAGCGTTAATAATTTGCTCTTTTGTGTTTTCTAAATGGCGTATGTCGCCATGAACTAGCAATTCATCCAGTGTGTGAACCGATATGATTTCTAAATGGCGTATGTCGCCATGAACGCGTTCAACATTTTTCGAGTCTTTCCATTTATTTTCTAAATGGCGTATGTCGCCATGAACATCACTTGGAGGATACTGAATGGATGTCTTATTTTCTAAATGGCGTATGTCGCCATGAACATCATTTCATACAGCATTTCCATCGGCTACATTTTCTAAATGGCGTATGTCGCCATGAACGAGCTAGTGTTGCTTGGCAACGCTCACCATTATTTCTAAATGGCGTATGTCGCCATGAACTCGGGTGGTACTAACCAAAATGATATTATAAATTTCTAAATGGCGTATGTCGCCATGAACCAGCTAGTGGTCGTGTGATATTGGTTGATCGTTTTCTAAATGGCGTATGTCGCCATGAACTTAATGCAGGTATTCCAGTTGTAGATGCGGTTTTTCTAAATGGCGTATGTCGCCATGAACCGAAGGCTAAACCCTGAGCGTGTAAACGGTCATTTCTAAATGGCGTATGTCGCCATGAACAGGAACAACTCGCTCCTTTAGCATTAAAGTTTTTTCTAAATGGCGTATGTCGCCATGAACAAGTACGCAGCAGTTTATTTATTAAATCGCTGTTTCTAAATGGCGTATGTCGCCATGAACCAAATTGCTTATTTGTCAGATTCTATCTTTGATTTCTAAATGGCGTATGTCGCCATGAACATGGTAGACATGAAGCGTATTTACGATATTATGTAGCAACCGCACAAAGATATAATAATCAATTGCTTACATTTAGAAAAAGCCGAGATTAACTCGGCATTCTTGTTTGGAAATCAATGGCAAACTCTGATTCAGTGCGTGGTTCTGTATTGTAGAATTTAAAGCCTAAACACTTGACCTCTTTATAACCATGCGATTTGACTTCATTTAAGAACTCAACATAGTTTTTTGAATCATCTTGTTCTGCGTCAAAAACAATTTGGCTTTCATCGTCCAAACTTATCAATACTTCCTCTTTCCAAGCATCCTTTTCAAGTAAATGACCGCCTTTAGGCTCAATTAGGCATTGATAGTACATTTCGCCATTTTCAGCATCATTAATGATCAGCATATAGTCAGGGCTGAACCTTCGACCATCTTTAGGACTAAACAACCAATAGTCCAGTTCATTGCGTATCAAGTAAATTTCTGCACCCTTGTAGCGTGATTTAAGCTCTTCAATCTGAGTTGCAACAAACTTAACAAAGCGTTTTTCTTCGCTTGTGCCATAGTTCTCACTGTAGGCGTACCAATCGGCAGTTTCAACATCAAACTGTAGATCGGGGTTGTCATGGCTTGACTGTGGTTTTGCACGTTCATCAGGTGCATGATCACTTGTTTCACCATCTAAATCTTGGATAGGGAATGAAACCAAGTAGATGTTCTTTTCTTGCTGAAAGATAGACGACAGTGATTTTGGTCTAAAAATATGACTTCCTGTAATTTGTGGCATGTGCCGATCTATGGCTTTACGCACTTCGGGTAGAATCACACCGACCAATAATTGCAGTTTTTCATGGGCTTCAAGTTGATCAATATCCTTACCTTCCGAATACGAATATTTAATCTCATATAAAGGTAGATATTTTTCAATCAACTCATCAATGCTCTCTATCCCAACAATATGATTTTTCAGATGGTTAAATCGAAAGAAATTATTTTCTGATGACATTAATGCCTTACGGATAATAAACGGTGAAAAGTATTCATCCGTTAAATGAATGGTTTTATACTGAATCCCTGCCTGAATACTATTTTGCTCTTTATCCGTTAAGCTTCTTGTATAAAGTCGGTAGGTACTTGCTTTGATTTCCCTCCTAAAAGTAGCATCAATTTCTGTATCCGTTGTTTTACTGCGGTGTAGTTGTTGATTAACCAATACAAAACCTTTTCTATAGGTTTCACTATTGAGGAATTCGGACTTGAGTTTAATCGTCCGTTTTTCCATACTTTTATTGACAATTCCCTCATCGAGTAAGGCATATTGCAAGTTATCTAAGAACGTGCCTGTTTTAACAAAGTGGTAGAAGAAAGTTTCCAAAATACGCCCATGCTCATGAGGTGCATTATCAAATTTACGTTTGAATGGGTCGAACTCATAACTATGTTCTTCATCAAATAACCCTCCAATTTGAGAAATCTTATAAGCTCTTGGCAGTTTGTATGGACACAATCTTGCACCACGACCAATCAACTGAATATCTTGTAGTGATACTTTTTTAGACTCTGAAATATCAAAATGAATGATGTCGTACAGGCTTAATACATCCCATCCCTCATTGAGTGCATTAACAGAAAAAATTGCTCGAATGACATTTCTTTTACTATCTAAATGAGGAAGTAGATATGCTTTCTCCTTCTCCTTACTGTTATACGGCATGCTGTTATCTTCACGAAAACGCATTTTAATTTCAGCAATAAACGCATTTAAGCCATTAGGGTCTTGAGAGGATACCAGCCCTGATTTTCGTGAACCAAGCCAACTAAACATTTGAGAGATAAATCGGTTTCGATCTTCTTCTATGAGTGATTGCTGTGTGCCTGAACTTAAGTTTTTTAAATGATCTAAGTCACTTATTTTGAGTGAACTAATTACTTTATGGAAAAACTCCCGATCTTCCTCACTCTTAGCAATTTTAGTGGATTTAATCAAAATAATCGGATTAATCTCAACATTCATTTCACGATCAGCAAGTAATCTGCGGTATTCACTCATCACAACCGCATTGATGACCAATAAACGCTTTTGATCTTCAATCTGCGTTTCTTCGTTATAAAGGAAGCCGACTTCCTTGCTGTATCCATCCTTATTGAATTGCAGAAAATCGTAACGATGAATCAACTTATCACGATATTTTTTATGGATGAGAGGGTTTTCTAAATCTACGGTAGCGGTAAACTCTAACAGTAAATTATCGGGACGAGCATAGATTGCCGATTGAACAGCCGTTTCCCAATTGCGAATATCTTCTTCATCGGTTTTCTTGAGTTTTTTACGTGTATCTACGTTTAAACGGTGTGCTTCATCGGCAATCACCACAACAGCATTATCCGCAAAATCTTGAGCAGTTAAGCTATTTTCCTTGTCTTCTGTCAGGCGATTATATAACAGTGCTGTGCTGAAAAACATGAAGTTAATCGCATCTTTTTGGGCATCTTGAAAGCGATCAATCGCACGGATATGAATAGTTTTACCATTTAATTTAACCCCTTTAGGATTAAATAAATACTTGTCAAATTTATAATCGGTGAAGTTTTTTACCGCCTGATTCTTAATTTGCAATTGGTGTACCAAGAACACAAAATTGCGGTAGCCTTTTTGATATAGATACAGAATAGCAGCAGCCATCGTGAGCGTTTTACCCGTCCCTGTCGCTAGGTTAAAAAGTAGATGCTTTGCTTTGTCAGGGTCTTGCTCAAATAACCAAATAAAATGCTTGATCGCAACTTCTTGATAATCACGTAATGTCTTTGAGATGTTATCAGTTATATAAGTCGGGAGTTTGTAATCTTGCACCCATTCCTGATATTCAGGGTTAGATTCAATTTGACTAAATAAAAATTGGTCTAGCGTATCTTTAACTTTATTTTTTACACGTTTAGTCATTTTTAGCACCATAGAATAAATCGGTTAAATTCATTTCTTCTTCTGAAACATGGTAACGACTGTCACGCATATCAGCATGGTTAAGAAACAATTGGTTTTCATCCAAAATGCTAATCAACAATTCCTTGCGTTGATCTAAGTCAAGGGAACGGAAGTTTTCGTCCTTTTCAAACTCATTTTTATCAAACCAAAATTTTAGAAAGGCATTTTTAGCCATATCAGCATAGACTTCATCCAATTCGCCTTTGCTATTCGCTGCCATAATTTGATTTAAAAAATCTTGGTTATATTTTTTTAGCTCAAAATAAACAAATGAACCACCACCTTGCCAATCCACCGATTTAGAAATACCACCTTGTTCACCCTCAAGGACTTTCAGTAAGCGAGCTTTGGTTATATCTTCGATGTAGTCCATTTGCTCAATACCAATCCATCTGCGTCCCATCTTGTGAGCGACAGCACATGTTGTTCCTGAACCTAAATGGTAGTCTAGAACGATGTCATTTTCATCAGTTGATAGTTCTATTGCACGTTGAATTAGATTTTCAGGTTTTGGGTTCTCAAATACAACATCACCAAACATGGCTTGTTGGTGCTTTGTTGCGTTTGTGGTGGTATCAGTAGAAGTCCATAAAATTGTATCAGGTGTTACATCAGACCAAAGTGTTGATGCAGCTTTTCCTTTACCTGCTTCAATAGCATCTTCTAAATATACTTTTAATTGTGGTTTAGTTAAGCCCTTTGAACCAAATTGAATGCGATTTCTTTCAAGTAAACTGAGGTATTCTTTTTCTGTTGTACGCCAATGACGACCTTTAGGTGGCGTATAAACATCTCCATTATTAGGATTGGTAATCTTATATTCTAAATTTTCACGGACATTAGGAGCATCAAATGGTTCAATTTTGTATTTACCTAGTTCATCCTCAAGATCAAAACCCTCTATATCCAAGGCTAATTTAAAATGAGCCTTATTGATTGCTGTTTTGTCTTTAGCGTATGTAAGAACGTGTGTGCTTGAAATAGATAATAAACCATCACTAGAAATAGATTTTCTTGATTGCCAAATTACATCCGCAATAAAATTTTCCCGTCCAAAAATATCATCTGCTAATACCTTTAGGTAATGTGCGCCATCATCTGAAATAGTGATGAAAATAATGCCGTTTTCTTTTAAAAACTCTCTAGCAATTTCAAGGCGATTTTTCATAAAAACCAACCAAGAGGATAATTTAAAGTTTGAATTATATGCAAAAGTGTCCGCAGGTTTTGTATCTATAAAATAATAAGGTGGGTCAATGAATATACATTTTACTGCATTAGAAAATCGTTGCTTCAAAGAATGCAAAGCGAGTAGGTTATTACCTTTAATTAAAAGGTTTTGTTGTAATTCACCATTTTGATCAAAAAAATTTATTTTAGTTTCAGATTCGTCTACTGTGTGCTGTGCTGTGCTGTGCTGTGCTGTGCTGTGCTGTGCTGTGCTGTGCTGTGCTGTGCTGTGCTGTGCTGTGCAAGGGTGCGAATAATATTGAAAATTAGTCAATGCTTTTGGCTCAAATAACGTATCAATATCTTTTCCATCAATTTCTTGATGTAAAAAGCGTTCTTCACGCCCTGAATCCTCTTTACTCATACCTGCTTCAAGCACAGTATCTTTAAAAGGGAAGCTTAAAACCACATCGTTATTATTATTTAAAAAACCAATTCGATCATGGCTTGTGGAGTAAAGCCCAATTTTATTGCTATGGCGTGTGTATCTGCCTTTTTTCAGTGAATTATCAGACATTAAGAATATCCTATTTAGGTTTGGTAAGTGGTTATAGTCGAATTTCTTTACAATCAATCGCTTTAAGTATTTGAAGCATAAATATTGCCCCAAACGTACCACGATTGATCTTGTTGCTAATGTTTTGTGGTGTTTCTGATATACCCATTGCTTCAAGCTTTTTGGATAGATCAATCAGGCTTATATTTTTTCGGGCAATTTCTGCCTTAATTAAGCCTTTGGCATAGTCTTTCCATTCATCGTCACTCACGGTTTGACCTCATAAAAGATAAACGACATAGCATGTCGCTATAATATTTTAAATCATTATATTTGATGATTAAAACTATTACAATATATTAAGCATATCTTGTTTGTGATGGGTGATTTTATGAAAAAAGAATCTAAGCAACATTTCCTACTATCAGCAAAGGCTCGTACTTTATCTGTATATGAAATTATGCAAATCACCCATGAACAAGCTTTCTTATTGTTCAAAGAAATGCGGTGGGGAAAAGAACAACCGATATGCCCTCATTGCGATACCCAAGATCATCACTATTTCATACGTGGACGCAAGCAATGGCGTTGCAAGTGCTGTAATCATACGTTCAGCGTAACATCAGGTACGATCTTTGCCTTTCACAAACTACCACTCAAAATCTATTTAGCTGCTATTGCCATTTACTCTAACGCTGTAAAAGGCTTATCTGCTTTGCAGTTAGGTCGGGATTTAGGTGTTCAGTATAAGACTGCTTTTGTATTGGCACATAAAATCCGTGAAAGCCTTATAGATCAGCGTGACGATGAATTACTATCAGGTGATGTTCACATGGATGGTGCGTATGTAAATGGCTATGTACGCCCTAAAAACCACAAGGATGACCGTGTAGATCGGCGCAAGGCTGAATATCAAAATCCAAATAAACGGTGCATTGTGGTACTACGCCAAAAAGCAATGAACAGTAATCTACAAGGTGCTGATAAAACCAAAACTTATGTAGTTTATAGTGAAAACCAAAAAGACATTAATCATCTTGCCAATCAGCATATCAAACACGGCTCAACAATCCATGCAGATGAAAGTACCGCATACGATACACTAAATGCTCGTTTCACGACTAAGCGTGTCAATCATCAATATGAATACCGTTCTAAAGATGGTGTGACCAATAATCTTGCTGAAAGCTATTTTAGTCGGTTCAGACGTATGCAGTTAGGGCAGATGCACAAGTTTGGTGTGATGTACCTTGCCAACTATGCCAATGAAGCTGCTTATCGTGAAGATACTCGTAGATGGTCGAATGGTGAAATCTTTACTGATATTTTAATGAAATGCGCTCAAACTCGAACACATAAAGATTGGTGTGGCTATTGGCAGGGCAATAAGCGTAAATCAGAGCGTTTAGTCTGCTAATCCGCTATGCCCCACAAATGAGGACGATGATTGCTATGGGCTATAATAATACCTTTATCTCTTAATCGGTTCAGCACTTTGATGAAGCTAGGTGAAATATCATTGCCTACAGATGAATCTATGCCTTTAATGTCCAAAACTTTCATCATTAAATCTTTGTAGTTCATTGGCTCTTTTGCTTCACGCAAGCAAGTTAAGACTAATGACTGTAGTTCACC
Organism: Acinetobacter sp. FDAARGOS_515; assembly: GCF_003938865.1. Taxonomy (NCBI): domain Bacteria; kingdom Pseudomonadati; phylum Pseudomonadota; class Gammaproteobacteria; order Moraxellales; family Moraxellaceae; genus Acinetobacter; species Acinetobacter sp. FDAARGOS_515. The sequence continues at coordinate 3,454,762 of NZ_RKIX01000003.1, forward strand.
TCTTCCAAAATAAGGGTTTCTTTGATTTGTACGCTTAGATTTAACGCTTCTTAGATCAAATTCAGGTGAAAATAACTTAATAGTGTGATCTACATGCAGTAGCATTTCAGAGATACGTTGAATTTCTTTTTGATGTGCTTCAATTTGACCAAGCAATTCCGCACGTTTTTTAGTTAATCCTGATACGATATGTGATTCAGCCATAATCCCTTTCCTTATGTGTAAAGGAATTATTTTAAATGGCGAATCACTCTATTTATTGTGCTGTTGCTACATAATAGCGCGTATTTAGGGTTATTCTTTCTAAATGGCGTATGTCGCCATGAACTCTACTCAAATAAACCAGTCGATCTTCTTCTTTTTCTAAATGGCGTATGTCGCCATGAACCTTCAAGGCCCTAACGCTTCTCAATGGCGCATTTTCTAAATGGCGTATGTCGCCATGAACAGATGAATTAAAAACTATTCGTAAAAAGAATGTTTCTAAATGGCGTATGTCGCCATGAACCAGAAAGTATAGCAACAGATGTTTTATTAAATTTTCTAAATGGCGTATGTCGCCATGAACCCCATTGATATGTGCAAGATGTGTTATGTGGATTTCTAAATGGCGTATGTCGCCATGAACTCGTCATCAATCTTTTTCGCTTCATCACCCATTTTCTAAATGGCGTATGTCGCCATGAACCAGCACCAAGATCAATCATGCTAAATAACTTATTTCTAAATGGCGTATGTCGCCATGAACATTTCTAAAACGTGCCGAGTAAGTCACATCAATTTCTAAATGGCGTATGTCGCCATGAACTGATTAACTTTCTGTCAGCGACTCCAGGTTCTTTTCTAAATGGCGTATGTCGCCATGAACTATTTTTGGATATGTTGCTACTGCGATAGTCTTTTCTAAATGGCGTATGTCGCCATGAACTGGTGGATTTATACAAGTTATAAACGTGTTTATTTCTAAATGGCGTATGTCGCCATGAACATCTTGAGCTTCAACTGAATATTTGACTAATTTTTCTAAATGGCGTATGTCGCCATGAACGCCTTTTTTGGCTTGGTACATGCAATCACTAATTTCTAAATGGCGTATGTCGCCATGAACGATGACGATCAGATCACGGAAGTTAAGTTGATTTTCTAAATGGCGTATGTCGCCATGAACCGGTAACACAGTGGGCATTTCTACCCATTCAATTTCTAAATGGCGTATGTCGCCATGAACGCAAGTGAAGTTTTTCCGTTTTTCTCAACTACTTTCTAAATGGCGTATGTCGCCATGAACACATCAATGCCTGAACCCGCAGCATTCGCATTTTTCTAAATGGCGTATGTCGCCATGAACAAATAAGAAGCATCAATGTCTTCTTGAGATGATTTCTAAATGGCGTATGTCGCCATGAACTCATAAAATGATTTATAAATTTGTGGTTTTATTTTCTAAATGGCGTATGTCGCCATGAACTGCCGTTCCATTTATCTAAGTGTAATGGCTGATTTCTAAATGGCGTATGTCGCCATGAACTAATCGATGGAATAATTGAAGTAAGTAGAGATTTTCTAAATGGCGTATGTCGCCATGAACACGCACCCACTAATCATTGAATACACCCATACTTTCTAAATGGCGTATGTCGCCATGAACTATTGATCTGCCCCGCACCTTTTGATTTTCTATTTCTAAATGGCGTATGTCGCCATGAACCAGTACGAACCCCCGCATCTGGAATCGTCCACTTTCTAAATGGCGTATGTCGCCATGAACATTTTCGTGGGATTCATCAACGTCCGACTCAATTTCTAAATGGCGTATGTCGCCATGAACCCAGAAGCCGATGCAGCAGCAGCGGCGGAAAATTTCTAAATGGCGTATGTCGCCATGAACTGGGTAAGCGGCGCAAACGTGGCACAGCGCATTTTCTAAATGGCGTATGTCGCCATGAACGAAGTAATGATTGAATATCTGTTGAGCCGTTCTTTCTAAATGGCGTATGTCGCCATGAACTAGATCGGTGTTTTGGCTTGGCATTGCGTTCTTTTCTAAATGGCGTATGTCGCCATGAACTTGAGTCTGTTGAGATTGTTGAGTCTAAGGGCTTTCTAAATGGCGTATGTCGCCATGAACGCGATTTTCATCCCAATATTTTTCCTTCCATTTTTCTAAATGGCGTATGTCGCCATGAACTGAATTGCGGCTTCATTGTCTAAAGCTGCATTTTTCTAAATGGCGTATGTCGCCATGAACGCTTAGAGAATTATGGTCATGCAGATGTTAATTTTCTAAATGGCGTATGTCGCCATGAACTTTTTATGGCTACTCGAAAAACACAAGTGCCATTTCTAAATGGCGTATGTCGCCATGAACACGCCGCCGTGATTTTATTTTCATTAACCATTTTTCTAAATGGCGTATGTCGCCATGAACGATCATTACACACAAGTTGCTATTGACTTGCATTTCTAAATGGCGTATGTCGCCATGAACTTTGTATCGCCGTTGGCACGTTCTCAGCGCATTTTCTAAATGGCGTATGTCGCCATGAACTGATAAGGTGGATGTAGCAAAGATTGCTACATTTTCTAAATGGCGTATGTCGCCATGAACCATTCGTGAAGTTAAGCATGTTCCAGTTGATCTTTCTAAATGGCGTATGTCGCCATGAACGCCCAAGTGAAGAACTTGGTTGATGATGGACTTTTCTAAATGGCGTATGTCGCCATGAACAATCTGAGGATGTGCCAATTCTTTCTATGGGTTTTCTAAATGGCGTATGTCGCCATGAACAGTAAGAATAAAGCAAAAAATAAAGTTATAACAGTGCTTTATCCCTAAAAAGTATGAAATACCCAAAGTTTTAAAGCAAAGTTATAACTTATTGATTTTATTAAGCTGTTAAAGAGTGTAAAAAATATTGGGTTAAAACTCAGGTACCGTAGATGTACGACTTAATCCATAGCTTCCAAATTTTCCAATATTTGCTTCATCAACACGTCTTTTTCCAATAATCAAACGGAAGCTCATATCATTGGTTTGGCTTTTCATATTGATATAAGGTTCAAAAGTCTCCGTTAGATCTAATGCTTTAAAGTGTTCCTGTGCCTCTTCAATTGAAATTCCACGGCGTTCTGCCTGATGAACAACACGCTGCTCAACCGTCAATTTTGGATTAACTTTAAAATAAGCAGCATAGCCGTTGATCTTATCCTCAGGAACTTTACGGGCGGATAAGACATGTACATAATCTTGCAGCCTTGCGAACCAATGAGTTAGATTCAGTTGCTCCAATGCTTCGACTGAATCCGCAAAAATACGAATTTTATCGCCTAAATAACCCAATTTTTTCTGCTGAATTAAGCGATATTTTGGAAAAGATACACCGTAACTAATCTTTCCCTCTTCATCGGCTTGTTCAACAAAAGCAATATGTAATTGGGTATAAACTTTTGACCAAATTAAATGCAGAGGTATTTCCTCCTGCTCTAATAAAGTAATTTCTAAATAATAGAGCATAGTTAATCCTTGCTGCTTTGACCAAAGACACCACCACGTACTAAAACTGCCATGACATAATGCTCTTGTTCAGGATTTTCAAGTGATTCACCCAAAGCATATTTATCAAATAAGGTAAAAAAATCTTTTTTATCTTTCGGGGTACGATACGCTTTGCCGAGGTTAGTCACAGCACCATATGGCTCAATCGCAATTGCTGTTTTTTTCTCATCAAATTCTGGATACCAAGTATCTATGGTACGTAAAGCATTACCTAACTTTTGTGAATGCATTGCTGCAACATCATTTACATGGTAAAGAATTTTACTTTTTTCACCTTTACCTTTATCTAATACAAGTTCTTCGCTTGGATAGACTTCTTGACCTTTACCCACCAAAGCATAAGCTTCAACTTTAATCAGTAAATAGGGAATTTCTCCTTTTAAAGCACTTGCAATTTGATGAGCTAGATTTTGTATATTTTCATCTGTAGCATCAAAATTATGCAACGGATAATTTAAAGCATTAAATGTCACTGCTGCTTGATCATTCACAGTCACAACCACTTCTACTTTTTCAGCACCAACGCGGTTACGCCATAAAAAACGTGCATTGGCGAGATTGAGTGCATATCGTTTTGCAAGCTCACTAAAGCCATACGTAGTAATATAATTTTTAGCAACGTCATTATATGATTTTAAGAAAATTTCATTATTACAAGCAGATGGATGTTCAACTCCACCCAATACTTTTAGGGTAAATCCAACTTTTAAAGTATCTTGATGCTCGCCTAATGCACAAGCATCAACAGTTTGTGGATTAGCATGAGCAATATCCATATTAAGTTTTAACAAGTCTTTATCAGTTGTATTTTTTAAACGATGTGAAACCGTACCGCGCACAGATTTTTCAATCAGTTTTAAAGCGCTTTGTTCATTTCGTTTATTCCAATTTGTTCCATATAAATAACCGTCAGATGGAACCAATTTTTTTTCAAACGCAAGTACACTTGCAACTACTTTGTCATTTTTAGCCATGATTTTTCCTTTTAAAGATTAAATTAGTTTGTTATTAAGTTTTGGCAAAGATAAAGATTATTTTCTAAATCAACATGATATTGCCATAGGAGTTGATCCATACTTTTAATACGATAAGGCATAACAAATTCCCCAAGCGTCAAAACAGCTTCCGCAAAACGGTGCGGTGTGTCGGCATCACGCTGATTTTTTGCAATACCTAATTCAGAAATTCCCTGAAAACCCACCGCAATGGGTACAAGCCACCCCTTTTCTTTTCGGCTGCTTGACCACGTGATTTTTCCATCATCATCTATTTGTGAACTATGTGTGACTTTTAAATGGTCTAAAACAGCATCTAGAGCATCCTGCCCTTCTTGCATACTTTGAATGACTAAATCACGACGCTCGATCAACACATGACCGAGCATGAGTTTATTTAAAATTGGCTTGAGTTCTTGATCTTTTTGACCATCTTCATCAACAGTCAAAAGCTCACAAGCTTTTACTGCAAGTAAATCACCGCTCGCAAATTTCATACTAGAAATACAGTTTTGTATGTCGTTTAGTAATGTTTCTTTCTCATCTGGATCAATATTTTGACATTCAATTAAAAGCGAAACTTCTAAATGACAACGTGCTTCTTCAATAAATGCAGGTCGGCTACCATCCTTATCTAGTGGATTTGCTGTACCAATAATGGAATGAACAAAATCACTCTGTCCTTTATGCGTTTGCAAGTTAAAGTCATGACAACTCACAGCGAGTCGCGTCAATTCAATATCATGCCCCTTGGCATTTAATTTACGCTGTAAGGCATGCATTGCCCCTAGCCATGCCGTTATCGCAGGAAATCCAATGCTATACGGACTACTCATGGCATTGGCATTATGAATTTTTAAATGTGGAATTAAAATAAAGCGGCGCATTAAAAAAACTCCTTGATCTGTTGTAACGATTTCTCAATACGCTGTTTAACATCCAACAGCTCCCCTGTTCCTAACTTATAAGCATCGCTGATCACTTTTTCATAGCTACGAATGATCCACCTTGCAATTTCTCGGCTTAGCTCATCTCGCCATTCTGAATTTTCTTCACGTTCTTCTTTATAAATTTGATCTAACCAAATGCGTTGTAATTTAGGCAATCCAACATAATAGTCCTGATTTGACCATCCACTTTCGGCATATTCTCGTGTTTTTAGAGCCTGTAAAAGAACTTGATCAATGACAAATTGAATAATGTTTCGAATCGCTGTGCGAATATCGATATTATTCAGATCTAATTGCATAAATTTATGCAATTGAACAAAACTATCCTGATAATTTCTTCGATATAAACACTGTGCAAAAAAATCTGTTTTAGGCAAACGAATCGCTCTTTTTTCAATTACAGGCGGACAGCTTGAAAGTAAATAAGCTCGCCCTGCATTTTGACTATTTAAAACACTCACATTTTGTGGTTGAGTTCCGCCATAGGCAGTCACTGTTAGATCATAAATATCAGCATAACCAATCTCATTTAACTCATTCTTCTTACGATTTTCTTTAGCTTGTTTGGTTTCTTCCGAAAAACGAATTTGATCAATGGTTTGTTTTAACTTTGTGATTAAACCTGATGGCGTTAATAACGACAATAAATGATATTCGCCCTCTGCTATTGGAAAATACACCTGTTTTACCAAATGATCTGTTTTCACAGAAAAATCCGTTGTTTTTATTTTTAAAAACTCAAAACTTAACTGTTCAAAATCAAGCTTATTTTGAACTAAAAGTTTTTTTAAATCTTCATTTTGCTGCTCAAATCCATCTAACACTGTTGATTGATCAGTCAAAGGTAAAGATAAAAATTTAAAAACATCCATTGCAGCCGCATTACCAAAAACATCCAAACTATAATCAACATTACCGCTACGCAGATAACCATCACTCTTCTTATTCGATGTAGCAATCACACTTGATGTTTTAGCGCTTGGATGGCTGAATTTACTTGGATGACTCACCATTGAAAGCTGAGAAACACGCTTTGCCGCATCAGGCAACCATTCATTTAAGCTAAATTTATCATCTGCCTGTTGATTTAATTCTGAAATTACAGCTTCTGTTTCTGCCTTTTTTAAATGATCTTTTAACCACAATTCTTTACGCTCGTTTAAAAAAGTATGAATACTCTCAGTCATACTTTCCCCCTATATTGTTATTACTATAAAATGATTAGTCCAAATTGTTCTGAATAATTTAACTGCTTATCTTCATCATATTTGGGCAACATAACTTCCCCATAACGCCTTGATAATTTTTCAATCTTTGCATTAATATCCTCATTTTCATTTAATTTATCAAGTGCCATACAACTTAAAATGTCGTGATAATCACGATTTAACCATAATCGCTGTTGTTCAATGACATTTAATTCATACGGCTTAATCTTGTAGAGACCACTACGATCAATATACTCACCAAAATCATCTCGTTCACAAAATGCAAGCTTGCCATTTTTCAACACAGCAAAAAGCTGAATGTTGGCGGTACTCTGTCGAAATGGCGTAAATTGCTGCGGCAATGCGGTTAAAAACCATTTTTGCGTCAACCATGCATTCAAGGGTTTAGCACCTTGTTTTTGATATGATGTAAGCGCATCAATCATGACCGCATGCTCAAGATCTGCCAAGTTTTTAATTGCCTGCAAAGGCTCATTGGCTCGAATTCTTGGAATGGCATTAACTTGTACTAGATTTTCAATATCAATCAGTTTAGATAAATCTTTTGTCTCCAAAATAAAATTCGCTTTAGCAGAATCAACCTCAAACCCTGGTTTTTCAAAAGCAACTTTCGCCCCACGTAGACCTTTCAGATTATATTGCATCAACGCAATATTCGACTGCTGAATATCTTGTTCTAATTTACGATGTCGTAAAACACGCCCTGCTAACTGAATAATCGAACGATAAGATGATGGCTCGATAATAGCCCAATCAAAATCATGATCTCGTCCGACTTCTTCAACTGGTGTTGCAACGAGAATAAAAATTACATCACCGCAATCTGTGGTATCTAAATGTTGACGAATAACGCCATCATTGCCTGTTTCTAAAAATGCCTTAGGCTGTTCACCCTGTTTTTCTTTACGTTTCAGCGTTTCATCTAAATGTTGTTCTTGTTTACTACGCAATAATAGCACCTGCCGACTATGATAAGCCATCACCCGTGGTGCAACATTTTCCGACCATTCGGCGTTTAACAAATATCGGGTGAGTGCAACACAAGGCGAAATATTGGCAACACGTATCACGCCAAAAGAAACTTTTTTCCCAGTTTTGGCATCAATACTATGATGTGCTTGATGCAGCTTTTCAGCTTCAATTTTGATTCGTTTGAAATATTGCTGTTGAATACTTTCTTCTAAACGGGGCTGTTCTTTTTCAGCCACCAAATCCTTACAATCAACAATATAAGCTTTGTGCTTAATGATTTGCTGATTTAAGGCATCTGCACGGATTTTCACAAATTGAGCATGCGCCGTTTGATAGTTTTGAATACTATTTTTTGGCTCAAGTAAGTCAATCGATTGAATTTGCGTTTTAAACTCATCGACCCACATACACTGCACATCTGTTTTTTTTATTTTTTTAAATGCACAATACAACTGCCACCCTTGCTGGTACGCATTGAAAAACCCTTCTGCTAAAGCAGGTGGAATGGTTGCCGATGAAATCATGACTTTACGTCCAAGCATGCCTGCCAAGTGCACCAGTCGCGCAATCGCAATTAAATCTTGCCCATTAAAATCATCCACTTCATCAATCACTAAATCGGATGATGATAATCGCAAGCTCGGTAAAATATATTTTCCACCTCGTTTGGTTTCAGTTGCCGAGATAATGTGATCAATGGTACAGACTAAAACAGGTTTATATAAAAAAGCTTTGTTGCGCTCGGCTTGATGTTGAGGGAATAGTGCATCCATAAAATCAGCTTGAGGCATATTGTCATAAATCAGTTCATTGCCTAATAATTCTTCTAAAGACTCCGAACCTAATTCCTCAATATCCGCCTCTTCAGATTCATGACTCGCTTTATTTTTTTGTTGATGTAATTCCTGCACTGCTTTTGAGCCAATTAGAATTGCCAACTCATCTTTAGCTAAACCAATATCATGTTGATAAGAATCACCCGTTTGTAAAGTTAAAGTTCTTAACCCTAATGCCAAAATATAGCGTAATGATTGCGCATCTTTCGAAAGAGCCTGCATAATTTTGGCATTGGCAATGGTTTTGCCTTTACCTGTACTGGCCATATTGACAATAAACCAGCCTTTATCGGCTGCAATTTCATTTTTCTGGATAAATTGCTGAATGCCTTTAACCGCTTGATCTTGCCATTCAAAACCTTCTGGGCTTTTCTTTTTTAGCTTTTTCAAGTCATAAGCGGGTTCCATCTCGTCAGCCAAACGACTCAAAGACTGCGCGACTCGCATGGCATTATCACTGACACGCACCAAATGCTCATCAAGCTTTTGTTTGCCCTCTTTCGTTTTTGGATCGGTATTCGCTATGAGCGATAAACTGGTTTTCCAATTTAAATCAGCATTACAAGATGAATAATAATGATCGCCTAACATTAAGCAGAGTCGAGCATGGTGTAAAACGACTCGCCAACTGCCATCTTTAAAAATTTGCTCTAATGAGCTTAATTCTTGAACTAAACGACCTGACCATTTTTTTAACTGTGTTGTCCATTCAACCGATTGGCTTAATAGTCCTTGTTCAAACTCGAAACATAGCTTTAAACGTTGCTTGTACTCCGTTTCATCCTGTTTATTTTGATATCCCCAATTTGATTTAATACTTTTGAATAAACTGTCGAACGTGTCTTTTTTTATATCCGCATATTCTCTACGAGATTTTTCATCTAATGCAGGCAACCGATGATGTGAAACAATCAACCATGCCACCAATTGCGCCAATGGCGGGAGTTGGTCAAGCACTTTTGATTGATCAGAATTTTGCAATAACGTATTTTTAAGTGTTTGTTCATCCCAACTGTGTTGCATGAGTAAACCTAGCCATGCTTCATCAGACTGATTATTTCCTGACGATTGCACCAAAGCATTGAGTAATAAACAAGAAATCCATTCATGTCTTAACGGATCACCCTTTTTTGCATTTTTACTTTTGCGCTGTAATTTTTCTTGAAATAAAACAGTAGCTTTACCCCAATCATGCAATAAAGCAGATACCGCCACCAATGCTTTGATTAAGGGCAAATAATGCCAATCGTTTTCCCATTTATTTTGATCTAATTTTTTCTGTGTAGTATTTACAGGGACTATGCCTTCATTATTAAATTTGTTCCGATTCCCTACAATCCACATCAATTCACTTCTACGACGACCACGAATCCAGTGGCAACTGACTGCCGTACTTTTAGTGACAGTCTTTCTCAACAATTTTTTAACAGCAATCAAACCATCTTCCGTAATGACTGTTTGCCATGTGTTATCCCCAATACGATCAGCAAATGCATCTAACACACGACGAGTTCGAGGAATCGCTTTCTTTTCGCATTGGGAAATAAAGGTGACAATCATAATTCGCTCTCCAAATTTGGAAAGTTTCGACACGCCTGTAATTTCACCTGTTCAAACATCCAGTCCAGACACCGATATTCTGTAAATTTCTGCAAAAGCTGCTGACGAAACTCCTGCTCAGACATCCCCTCTTTTGCACAAATAAAAGCCCACGGTAAAACCACTGCATCCTTTATTAAATCAGCCACATCAAACACTAATGCACCACGACGGGTTTTGCCATGCATGACTGCAAAACTGTGTGAAATACCTAATACCCAAAGTGTGGTTGCTGCCAGTCCATAAGCCAGATAATTGCCATGATTCAAAAAGTCATTCGCTAAATCCCCTTGTTCAGGATTTCGTTCAAAACTGAGTTTGCAACGCGTCGCTGCGATTTTATAAAGTTGCTTGGTCGTCTGCGCTTCAGCAAGCAACAAATCACCGACTTTGCTTTGATGTGGAATTTTCTTTTCAAAACTAGTTAAAGCTTGTTCGATATCTGCATCATCAAGATAGAAGCCCTCATCTTTGAGGTCTTTGTCTTTTGCCCAGATTCTGCGGATAAACTCGATACGGGCTATTTGAAAAGCTTTTGCCACTTCCAAACGTTTAGCATCGTCAAACCAAAAACTCATCCAGCCTTGCATGTACTCCGTGGGTCGATATTCACTTTGTGGCATCATCCATTCAATTTCAGATCCCATAAACAGTGGCGTCCCACCTCCACCTGTAAACCCCACCAATACCCCTGCACTGGCAAGCATTCGCATGGCTGCTTGGGTAATCGATGTCCCCGTTCCTAATAAAATTACTGTGGTATTGGCAATCGGAATATTCCAGTATTGGTTTTCGTTTTTGGCCTCAGTTAAATATAAAACGCGACCATCTTTTTGCATGACTCTGCAATGTTCAAGATAATAAAGATTGGCTCGCTTAGAATGTAATATCGCTTTTAAGTCTGATGGTGAAAGTTGTTCCATTTTTATCATCGTATTGCTTTGATGTTATTAACTAAATTAACATACGTCCGTTTTTGTTTTACATCATTTTTTCTGTTAAACGTCATAAAATGTCGTGTATATTTATCCTTAAAGACAAAAATTATTTTAATTTTCGATTATCACTATTCGCTTTAAATCAATCATAAAATCACTTTCATATTGATCAAATTCTCTTTGTCCCACAGATATCAGTTTAGAATAAATTTTATTATTACAGATCGATCTAACGGGTAATTCAATCAAGCAATACCGCCATCAATCTCTAATTTTTATAATGATAAATGAATAAAGTAAGATGATTAGATCAAGCTGTATTAGTACAATATTTTGAACGTTTTATGATTTTTTAATCATTTTAATTTCAAATCTTTCAAAGTCTTTTTATGATTTTCACTAATTTATCAATAAATTTAAGCAAATTTTCAGAAAAACTTGAGTTAAAAACTCAAGTTTTCTCTATATAACAGTAAAAGATTGTTATGATCTATCTGACATATAAACAATGATGATTTCTTTTTTAACACCATTTTGTTCTTTGGACACATTTTCATGGCAGCAGAAGCACATTCTCTAGGACTACTCAGCCCTGTTATTTTACTGGCTGCGGCTGTGATCGCAGTCCCAATTTTTAAACGCTTAGGGCTTGGATCAGTCCTTGGTTATCTTATTGCAGGCTTAATTATTGGTCCATTTGGTTTTGCGTTTATCCATGATCCCGCTTCTATTTTACATATCGCTGAACTCGGCATTGTCATGTATCTCTTTATCATTGGGATGGAGATGCAGCCTTCTCATTTATGGAATATGCGACGTGATATTTTTGGTCTAGGCACACTACAAATTACGTTTTGTACAATAGGACTCACTGCAATTGGTTTACTGTATGGTTTTGCATGGCAAATTGCCTTTATTGGTGCGGCAGGTTTTGTTCTCACTTCAACGGCCATCGTGATGCAAATTTTGGGAGATCGTGGTGATTTAAGTCAGCCCAATGGCCAAAAAATTGTCGCTATTTTATTGTTTGAAGATCTACTGATTGTGCCATTGCTCGCCATTGTTGCCTTTATGTCTCCGAATCAAGTGGTTGAAAGTACACCAGATCGTTTAAAAGATATCGGGATTGCACTGGTAGCTATCGCAGGTCTCATTGCGGCTGGCTGTTGGCTGCTCAATCCATTATTTAAAGTTCTGGCGGCTGCCAAAGCGCGTGAAGTCATGACAGCCGCAGCATTGTTGGTCGTTTTAGGCGCAGCATTACTCATGCAAGTTAGTGGTTTGTCTATGGCAATGGGCGCATTCCTTGCAGGTGTTTTACTCTCTCAATCGACTTTTCGTCATCAGATTGAAGCTGATATTGAACCATTTCGCGGTATTTTATTAGGTCTATTTTTCCTTAGTGTAGGAATGTCACTTAATCTATCGGTTGTACAAAATAACTGGCTCCTTATTCTCAGTAGCGTCATTGCGTTGATGTTCACCAAAGCTGTCCTCATTTATTTTGTCGCGCGTCTCACGAAAAGTAGTCATGCAGTTGCTCTAGATCGTGCGGTACTGATGGCACAAGGGGGTGAGTTTGCATTTGTGCTTTTTACAGCCGCCGCAAGTGCGCAAGTGATTGATGAAACGATCAAATCCAATCTCACGGCGATTGTGGTTTTGTCCATGATTTTTACCCCCCTGCTTGGTATTTTGGCCAAACGTTTCATCAGTCCAAAGAGTTCTGCCTCTCTTGACCATATCGAAGTCGCCAATAATTTACATGGACGTGTACTACTCATCGGATTTGGACGTTTTGGGCAAGTTGCCAGTCAGCTTTTACTGGCGCGTGGCGTGGATGTCACATTGATCGACACTGATATCAACATGATTCAAAATGCCACAAAATTTGGTTTCAAAATTTATTATGGTGATGGGACTCGTTTAGATATTTTGCATGCATCTGGAGCCGCAAATGCTCAGGCAATTATGGTATGTGTGGATGATAAAGAAACGACCAACCGTATCGTTGAATTAGTCAAACATGAATTTCCACTGGCCAAATTGTTAGTGCGCTCTTATGACCGTGAACATTCATTATCATTGGTCAAAAAAGATGTCGATTACCAAATTCGTGAAACCTTTGAATCAGCATTGCTGTTTGGCGGTGCCACACTTGATGCTTTGGGAGTAGAGAGTAGTGAAATCCACGCGATCACCAAAGAAATACGAGAATTGGATAAAGAGCGTTTTGAAACTGAAATTGCAGCGGATGACATAGATGCAGGTATAGGTTTTCAATTTTCAAACACTGAACATCAACCTCGTCCAACTTCACCACTGATCAAACCTAAAACCCACAGTCAAATTTTAAATGATTCAGATAAGTCGGCTATGAAACAATAACTGAATCTTTATATCCTTCTTTTCCGCAAATATGAATAAAACCGAGTTAGACATGATTCGGTTTTATTTTTTTATTGTTAAAAGACTATCAGCTGGTGTGACGACTGCTCTTTTCTGTTGTCTTTGATACAAGCAAAGTTCACGTCCTTTTTGATTCTTCATATGTTTCTGCGGATAATTTCCTTCTAGGACTACAGCCGAATAACCCACACGATCATCAAATAACATAATATCGCTGACTGCTTTTACATTTTTTAAGGTACTGGCTTTCGCACATGCAGTTTTAATCGCCTGATCGTGCTGTTTCCATGCCTGATCTGAACTTGCATGCGTTATTCCTGCAACAACACTACATACAATTAATGATAATTTAAAAAAAATTGACGCCTTATCTTTACAGTATTTCATTATAAATACTCAATCGTTTATTCACATTTATCATGGAATGAATCAGGACAAAGGCATAGTGTTTCACACAAGATTTAACAGCATTACTTGAAAGGATTACATATGTAGTAGTGAAAGCAGATGAACTCTAAATATTTTATTTTAATTATGCAGGAGACCGCTTTGATCATTGTTTAAATCCTCTTGATTATTCTCCCATAGAGGAGAAAAATAAAGAGGGTCTAAACAATTATGAAAGAAGTCTAATGTCTTTGAGTAAAACAACTTTAGACCAAGTATTCTCACTTTGAATTATACTTTTAAAAGAAATCATTCTTGATCAAGCTATCTTTCTAATCCATACAACTTATAAATTCAATACTAATTTTTTCCCTTTAGCACGTGACACGCAGATCATCATGGACTGCTGTGATGCTTTTTCATCATCACTCAGATACTGATCGAAATGCTCTGCCTCACCTTCCAGAATCATGGTTTCACAAGTCCCACACACCCCTTCACGACATAAACACTCCACATCAATGTTGAGGAGTTCAATTGCCTGTAAAATGGTTTGATTAGCTTGAACTTCGACTTGTTGATTGGATTTCGCAAGTACCACTGTGAATGCTTCACCTTCTTCTGGTACAGTAGATGCAAACTGTTCCCAATGAATATATTCATCGCGGTAACGATGATAATTACAACGATCGATCACCGCATCAATCATTGGCTTAGGCCCACACACATACACATGCGTACCTTTGGGTTGAGACCCAATCAATTGATTCAGATCAAGACATTTTCCATCCGAATCGATATAGCTGAAAATATGTTCAGCATGTTTTTGTTTGAGCTCTTCTAAGAGTGCAGCATGCTCTGACGAACGATAGGCATAATGCAATTCATAATCAGCACCGCGTACAGCCAACTCATCCATTTGCGGTACAAACGGAGTAATCCCGATACCTCCCGCAATTAAAATATGTTTCTCACCATCTGCCGCCAATGGAAACAAATTCTTCGGTTCAGAAATAAGAATCTCACAGCCTTCATTGCATTGATCATGCATAAAAACTGAACCACCTTTACCTTCAATATCTTTACGGACACAGACTTGGTAAGTCGATAGATCTTGAGCACAGCTCATCAATGAATAGGCATTGGATAGCTGGTCATTCATTTTCACAATAATATGACTACCACCATTGAATTGAGGGAAATTTTGTCCGTCCTGACGTTTAAATGTAAACCGTTTGATTAGTGGAGTCAGTTGCTCTACCCGTGTGACCACTGATGCAAACATTTCATAATGACTAGCCATGTCTAAATCCTCTTTACCACATTCTGCTCATCTAAGCATTCTCTAGTTTTAAACACATATTGTAGATTGGGCTGTCCTCGAAAACAGCCCAATCCACTGTGTCTCTACAATCCTAAACACATATATTTAATAGTCATAAATTCTTCTAAACCGTATTTAGAACCTTCACGCCCCACACCTGACTGTTTGACACCACCAAATGGTACAACTTCATTGGAAATAGCCGTTGAGTTCATTCCAACCATGCCATATTCCAGCTGTTCAGCGACACGCCAAATCCGTGAAATATTTTCGCTATACACATAAGCCGCTAAACCAAAAATGGTATCGTTGGCTTGCGCCACCACATCCGCTTCATCTGTAAAGCGAATTAAAGGGGCTACAGGGCCAAAAATTTCTTCCTGAACAATGTCCATATCACGCGAAACATCGGTTAGAACCGTTGGTTCGAAGAAAGTTTGTCCAAGTGCATGTTGTTGACCACCGCACGCCACTTGGGCACCTTTGCCACAGGCATCATCAATCAACTGTTTTGCTTTCAACACCGCTTTGTCATTGATTAATGGCCCAATCTGCACATTCGCTTCCAAACCATTGCCGATTTTGAATTTTTGTACTTCTTGCACAAATTTCTCGGTAAAGGCCTGATAAACCTTGTCGTGTACGTAGATTCGATTGGCACAAACACAGGTTTGCCCTGCATTACGGAACTTGGCAAAGATTGCACCTTGTACCGCTTTATCCAGATCGGCATCATCAAAGATGATTAATGGTGCATTGCCGCCCAATTCCAAAGCTAACTTTTTAATGGTACCTGAACATTGCTGCATCAATAAACGACCCACAGGTGTAGAACCGGTAAAGGTCAGTTTTTTGACTTTTTCATGGCTAGTAAAGACCGAACCAATCTCTTGTGATTTGCCTGTCACCACATTAATGACACCCGCTGGGATACCTGCCATCTCTGCCAGCTTGGCAAGCGCAAGTGCGCAATACGGCGTTTCATTGGCAGGTTTGATCACAATGCTACAGCCCGCTGCCAAAGCCGGTGCTGCTTTACGGGTAATCATCGCAATCGGGAAATTCCACGGCGTAATGGCTGCAACCACGCCGACAGGCTCTTTGGTCACAATAAAACGCTGCTGACTGTTGGTGGTCGGAATCACATCGCCATAAACGCGTTTGCCTTCTTCGGCAAACCATTGAATAAATGAAGCGGCATATTTCACTTCACCCAATGCTTCGGCTAAAGGTTTCCCCTGCTCAATAGTCATAATGCGTGCCAGTTCATCAGCATGACTCAAAACCAGTTGATGCCAAGCCAATAACAGATCTGCACGTTTTTGTGCCGTTAATCCTTTCCACGATGCTAAAGCCTGATATGCTACTTCAACCGCTTCAGTGGCTTCCGCAGCACCCATATTCGGAATCAAGCCAATTTCTTCACCCGTGGCTGGATTGGTCACAGCAATGGTGGCATTGGTTTGCGCATTGACCCACTGGCCATTAATCAATCCGCGTTGTTGAAATAATTGACTTCCTTGCAAACTTGACATGTCATGATCCTATCGATTGAAAGCAAGGTACGGCCTTATCTTCACCGTACCCTTAATGAGCCTGATACAAAATTACTTGTGGTACTGTGCAACAAGATTCTGGAAATACGCGATACCATGCTCACTGATGCCTGAACGTTGCTTATCGGTCATGATACGGCCCTGACCGCGATAGCCACGTGATTTCAAGCCACGTTGTACACTTTCAACCAGTTCAAGGTCTTCAGGACGGAAGACATTGCGATACCATTCGATCAAATCTTTCTGATCTTGGGTCAACTCTTCATTGGTAAAGAAAATATCGTAGTGCTGCAAAGTGGTTTCCGCATCCATCGGAAATTCATAGATCACGGTCATGAAATTTGCGCCGGGTGGAACGTTAAACATAGTGCACGGCCAAGTCCAGAAACCGCTAAAAGTTGGATCTTTGACTGATGGATCAAGCTTGAATGACTTTTCTGAAGAACGTGCATAACCATATTGCAGCGTCCAGTTTTGATGGGTGGTGTGCCAGTATTTATCCACCTGTACCGAGTCGGCAAAGCCCGGATGTGCAGGGCCGCAGTGATAACATTCTAAATAGTTATCCACGATCACTTTCCAGTTGGCAGGTGTTTCCGTTACGAAACGTGCAGCCAGTTTCAAGTCTTTAATGACCGCACAAGCTTCATTCAGTTTTTGTGCAAACTCTGGCAACTGATCTTCAACACAAGTGGCATTTTCATCCATATTGATAAAGACAAAACCACCATATTCCTCAACTTTTAACGGCACCATGCTTGAGTTTTGCTTGTCGAAAGATTCGACATGATCACAGTTACGCGCCAATGCCAAACTCCCATCCAGCTTGAATGTCCATGCATGATACGGACAGGTAATCACATTTTTGGCTTTGCCACTGCCATTTAACAACTCATGGCCACGATGCGGGCAGACATTATAAAATGCACGTAATACGCTGTCTTTGCCGCGAATCACGATAATATTTTCACCAATTACCTTACGGGTAATATAGTCATTGGCTTGGGCGACTTCACTGCCATGTGCCACGCAAATCCAACTTTTCGCAAAAATTTCTTCTTTTTCACGCTCAAACACCTGAGATGAGGTATAGAACACTTTTGGAAATGTCCATGCCACATCTGGGTTTGAACAGAAATCTTCTGGTAATTTTTCAACTGCATTCATGGTTTTACTCCATTAAAATGTTTTGTCCTAAAGACCGTTTTATCAAAATTGGCTGATGTTCAAATCACTTGAACATTTGCTTTAACGAACTCAGCATCTGCTGATATAAATCCTGCACCACAGGACAATCCCGTACTAAACGTAAACTGCCATGTAGTAATCCTTTGCCGAGATAAAACTCGGCGGCAATATTGGCTTGTTTTAACTTGTCCACAAAAATACGCCCATCGTCACTCAGTGGATCGTATTCAGCCACCGCAACAAAGCTACGTGGCATGTCACTCAAATCTTCTGCCAAAAGTGGTGTTAAACGAGTGTCCTGCCAGTCGCTTGCATTCAGTGCATATTCACTTAAGTAATAATGCATTTCCTCGAGTGTCAGTAACGGCGCCCGTGCATGTTGCTGACAAGACGCAGTATCAAAACTGCTGCCCAAACATGGATAGATCAAAGCCAAACCACAAGCCTGCACACCTGTATGTTGTAACTGAACCGCCAATGCCGCAGCTAAATTGCCTCCTGCACTGTCGCCAGCTAACACAATCTGCGTTGGATCAATGTTCCAGTCTGCGCCATGCGCGCGGAGCCAGTGATAGACCGTTTCACAGTCTTCATAAGCAGCGGGAAAATGATGTTCTGGTACCAAACGATAATCCACACTCAGTACTGCAACATTCAGATCACGACATAAATAGCGAGTAATAAATTCATGTGAATCTAGATTACCCAGCATCCAGCCACCACCATGGATAAACAGAATACAAGGCCAACCCGCTTCAGGTGCCTCACCCAGTGGGGAATACAACCGAACACTGACGGGATGAGTGGCATGCGCAACGGTTTTATCTTCAATATTGACCGCACCATCGCGTGGCAAGGTGTAATGCAGGCACATGGCATCGTAGGCTGCACGAATTGAATCAATATCGTTATCCGCTGCTGAATAAATGCTGCTCCAATACACCAGACTTTGCATTTCTTCGCTTAACTCATAGCGCGTGTTCGGTTGCTGTGTCATAACAATTCCTTTTGACTACTTTTATGTGCAAGTGGTGTTGCAGCAATATCAATCTGCATCTGTTGATTTGAATCAGTATGCTCAAGGGCTTCCAGCTCACTAAAGCTACTCTGCTCGATCAAATGTGATGGCACCTTGGAATAATCCTCAATCAGCCACTTCACCAAACCATAAGTCTGCACCAGAATAATCACAATAAACGGCAAGGCAGTCACAATCGTCGCAGTTTTCATGGTGTCTAACGGCGCCTTAGAGAAGATCATCGCAATCGGCACTAGGGTTAACATCAGACACCAAAACAAACGCGCATTCGGAGATGGATCTTGCCCTTCACTTAAACCACGGGTACAGGTTGCAGAAACCGCATAGCCCACCGCATCCATATGTGCTGCAAGGAAAATCACCATAATGCCAAGGAACAACCACATCATCAGCTTGCCTGCTGGCAATAAGCCCAACAGTTGACCAATTGCCACTTCACCGCCTTGCTGACTCAAGATTTGCGGCACATTGACCATGCCGTGAATAAAGCTATGAACGCTGTAATTTTCAAATACGCCAAAGATGAACCATAAACCAACGCTACCGCCGATGACCATGGCAAGAATCACTTCTTTAATGGTACGGCCTTTTGAGACACGTGTTACGAATAGCGCGACACCGGGTGCATAAGAAATCCACCATAACCAATAGAACACCGTCCATTCACGGGTGAATTTTCCATCGCCCATCGGGTCGGTAAACAGACTCATATCGACAAAGTTAGTCGCCATCAGACCAAAACTCATCAATGAATTATTCATAATGAATTGGGTTGGCCCAAAGCAGAGCACGTAGATCGCGAACAGCACCACACCCAAGCACACCATATGACTCAAACGCTGCATGCCTTTATCCATACCGACATAGGAGCTGAGTGCAAATAACACCGACACCGCCAATATAATGATGACTTTGGTCATGAAGGTATTGGGAATACCCGTGAGTTGCGACAGAATGTTGGTAAAAGTGACCGCAGTCAAAACCAGTGAAATGGTCAAGGCACCAAACATACACAGCAAGAACATCAGATCAACGACACGTCCAACAGGTCCTGTCGCTTTAAAGCCAGTGACCGCTTCCACCATTGACGCTAAGCTCAGGCCTTTATTCTTTCTGACATGGTAGCTGTAACACAGTGAAATCGATGCCAAAGCATAGATCGACCATGCACTCAAACCGGAGTGAAAGAAGGAATAAGCCACACTGTATTTCAGTGCTTCAGCCGATTCAGGGGCTAAATTCAAACCCGGAGTTTGGTAGTAATAGGCCCAGTCTAGAAATCCCCAGTACAAGGTAGAAGATCCAATCCCCGACAAAATGAACATGAAAATCCATGACATGGTGCTGTATTGGGGCTTACCTTCACCAAGCTTGATTTTGCCGTATTTGCTAAAGGCCAAACCGAAGGTAAAAATAATTGATAAAAACGTAAATAAAAGCACTGGCGTGGTAAACACCGACGTGGTCCACTGCATCCATTTTGCAGCCAGTTGTATTGATTCAGATGAGTAGATTGCCAAACCAGCCACCGATGTAAATACAACGGCAAGACTGGTGATCGCAAGCGTCTTATCTGTATAAGGTTTTGTAATTTGATTATCCATATCTATTCAATCCATCTCGGATAGTGACTATTCCCTCAGGGGTACTTACTCCATTGCGAATAAATCCATTTTTTGCTGAGTCAAACAGGATGCAATCGCATCACCCACTTCATAGGTCTTGGCAGTTCCACCGACATCAGGCGTTTTCGGGCCATGCACCAACACATGCTCAATTGCCTGCATGATTTCCTGTCCTGCCTGAATGACCTGCTCATCTCCATCTGCCAAGAAATCCAACATCATCGCACCCGACCAGATCGCCGCAATCGGATTGGCAATTTGCTGACCGTAAATATCAGGTGCTGAACCATGTACAGGCTCAAACAATGACGGGAATTTACGTTCAGGGTTGAGGTTTGCCGAAGCCGCCAAACCAATGGTACCCGTGCATGCAGGGCCTAAATCCGACAAGATGTCACCAAATAAATTCGATGCCACCACCACATCAAAACGCTCAGGCTGTAGAACAAAACGTGCCGCTAAAATATCGACATGCTGTTTATCTGCCTTGATCTGTGGATAGCGTTTTGCCATTTCATCGACACGTTCGTCCCAGTACGGCATGCTGACTGCAATGCCATTGGATTTGGTCGCAGCCGTGATTTTTTTAGCCTCACGCTGATCAGCAAATTCAAATGCATATTTTAAAATACGGTCAACACCATGACGGGTAAACACCGCTTCCTGCAAGACAAACTCACGATCAGTACCTTCAAAGGCTTTACCACCAATGGCAGAATACTCACCTTCGCTGTTTTCACGCACCACATAAAAATCGATATCGCCCGGTTGCTTGCCAGCCAATGGACATTTCACCCCAGGCATTAACCGAACAGGACGTAAATTCACATACTGATCAAAACAACGACGGAACTGGAGTAATGATCCCCATAGTGAAATGTGATCAGGCACCTTTTCAGGCCAACCCACCGCACCAAAGAAGATAGCATCATATTCCTGTAAGACTTCGAACCAGTTATCTGGCATCATTTTGCCGTGTTCAAGGTAATAATCGCAGCTGGCCCAATCGAAGCTATCCATTTGAACTTGAATGCCATATTTATCTACTGCCGCCTTTACAACCTTGATGCCTTCTGGTAGAACTTCTAAACCAATCCCATCACCCGCAATCGTGGCAACTTTATACTTTTTTGCCATAACGCTCCCTTACACCTTTGGTTAATATCCTTAGCTGTAAACATGCTGTTTTCAGCAACAATGATCAATAAGAAAACTATCACCCCAATGGACACGGATCGTGAATAATCTACCTAACCTATCGGATTTAAAGGTTTTTTGCACAGTCGCCAAACGCAAGAGTTTTGTCGATTCAGCTGAGGAGCTGGGTGCTTCACCTGCATTTATCAGTAAACGCATCAATATTTTAGAAACCAACCTGAACTGCAAACTGTTTCATCGTAGTACTCGACACGTGAGCTTAACTGAAGATGGCAAACTCATTTTGGATCGTGTATCAAATATTCTGGATGAATTTGATGAAATCAGTGAACTGGTGAATAACCCCTTAAGCACGCCCACAGGTCATCTCGACATTGTCAGCAGCTTCGGTTTTGGGCGAAAGCATATTGCGCCGATCTTATCTAAATTGATGACCATGTATTCCAAACTCGAAATTCAGTTTGATACCATCGATAACACCAAAGACCTGATTCAACACAGCATTGATCTGGATATTCGCATTGGCAATGATATTGCCCCCAATATGATCGCTAAAAAATTAGCATCTAATTTTCGGATTTTCTGTGCATCACCTAGCTATCTAATGAAAAATGGAATACCTGAAAGTCTAGAAGATCTGCGGACTCATGATTGTTTAACTATTAGTGAACGTGACCAATCCTCAGTGCTGTGGAAACTTCGTCATTGGTCAGAAGATCGGTCAGTACACGTTACTCCACGTTTCGTATCTAATAACGGTGAAATTATTCACCAATTAGCAACCGAGGGGCATGGTATTATCCTACGTTCAATCTGGGATGTGGCTGATGAATTGATTAGCGGTCAGTTACAGCATATCTTGCCTCAGTACTGGCAAGATGCTGATGTTTGGGCGGTGTATCCTTCACGTTTAAAAAGTTCATCTAAACTACAGACCTGTATCCTATTTATTCAAAATGAACTGATCAACCGTTTACAACATATTCAGAATCTAAGTCGTGGTCAGTTGATCCAACCGATTGAACCAATCACCCAACAGACAGAAAAAGTCTTTTTGTAGCAAAGAAGCCAGCCTCATGATTAAATTTGGCTGGCCTTATACATGGGATTGACGGCTTTAGAAATAATAGCCAATCGATAAATAAAATAACTTATTCCATTGATTACTATCACCTTGAGCAAGTCCATCTGCACCACTACCTGTCATGGGATCATTACGACTCAAGATATATTCTCCCTGTATTCCCACTTTTTTATAGTTAAAATATAAACCCGCAATTAAACGATCAGAATCTTGATATCCAGATTCATCTTTATAGAAACGACTATAAGATACATATGGCTTAATATTTTCTAACTGATGGAAGGGCTTGGCAAAAGTATAATTAATCTCATTAGCCATATATTGGCCTTTATTGGCGACTTGATAAGGATAATCAAATGCCCCAATCGTTGAAGTGTTTGGCAGCAAATCATCTCCATTTTTGATATTTTGCTCTCCAAATAAAAATAACCATTGCCACGCCTGATAATTAGTGGTGCTAAAAATGCTCCATGTACGACGATTTCCATGTTGATCAGTGCGATGATTTTGCAGTTCTGAATACCAGTACGATCCTCCAATTTCAGTCGAAAAGTTTTCTGTAGCATTCAATTCAAATTTCCGTGAAAAACGTGTGATCCACATATTTTTCTCATTAATATCAGTACCTTGAGTCAAATCATCAGCTTCAACGAAGTTACCACTATAACGACTGGAATCTTTAGAAGTCCCTTTATAATTTCCACCATCAGTAGGATAAAAACCTAAAATAAAATTGTATTGATCATCCTTAAATTGATACTTCATCCCTAAATTTTGAATATCTTCTAGCCCTACAGTATTGAGCAAAGTTTCATAATAGCTATTGCCCCATAGTCGTCCAAATCCAAAATCGACTGATTGAAAACCAACTGAGATGCGCTGCTGATTTGAAATTTTATAACCTGCCCATGCATCTTTTAAAAATAATGCGTCACACAATCGATGATATTGATAGCAACGCAAATCTAATGATGCAATCCAATCTGGATTTTCATAGATTAAAACTGTTTTAATATCAGCAAGTTGCCAGTCATCATTTTTTGAACCTTCATTTGCTTCAACCACATAATCCTTATGAATATATCGAGTGCGAATTGCGCCAGAAAGTTTCAATTGACCTATATCTGTGCTTGGATCGCCAATGCTTAAATCCGAGGCATACATTGGCATACTACTAAAAAGCCCTATTGATCCTAAAAAAAGAAGTGTCCTCTTCATAGTTTTACATCCTTGTTTAAACTCATGTAAAAATGAAGAAATTCAACTCAATGAACAATGGCTAAACTATGAAGTCGGTTTTTACAAAACGTGTTTAATCCTTATTCTCAGCTAGTAAAATACAGTATGAAAAATAATAAAACTATCCAAACATTATTTAAGATAAACGATTTCTAAATAGCCACGCAGCCAATGGCAAAGTAATAATTGCTAAGACAAACATAGGTACAAAATCATTTTTTACCTGTTTAAAAGTTGCTCCTTCCAGATAAACCCTTTGCACCAAATCAATTCCAAAACGTAAAGGATTGGCATACGTCGCAATTTGTAGAACATGTGGCATATTCTGTATAGGGGTTAGCAATCCGGATAACAACATTAAAGGCATGATCAAAAAGAAAGTAAATAACATCGCCTGTTGCATATTGAGGGAAATTGCAGAAATTGATAAACCCACACCCACTACCGCAATGTTAAAACACAACAAACCAAAATATAAAAGTCCCAAAGAACCATTCATGGGAATATCGAACCAGAACATAATAATCAATAAAATAATAGTCGATTGTATTAAACCAATAAAAATAGGGGGTAATGCTTTACCAATCATGATGTGAAGCGGGGTATAAGGAGTCACTAAAAGCTGGTCAAATGTCCCTTGTTCGCGTTCTCGCGCAACTGAAAGTGAGGACAATAATAAAGTTTGCATCATACTCAAAGCAGCAATTAATGAAGGCATAATCCCCCATCTGGACTCCTGATTTGGGTTATACCATGTGCGTATTTCCAGTTGAAAAGGCGTTATATTTCCCAAACGCTCCTGATTTAAAGAACTCACAACATTAGTGATATAAGTGCCTGCCATTCCTGCGGTTGAGGAATTACGTCCATCTAAAATTACCTGTATAGGTGAGGATTGAGCACGGTTGAGCTTATCTTCGAAATCAGAAGGGATACTAATCACAGCTAAAGCTGTTCGCTGATCAATTACTTCTTTAATCTGTGAATGATCCTGAAGAGTGGCTGTTCGATGAAAAATACCAGAGCCATCCAGACGTGATAATAACTGTTGAGAAGCTTGCGTCTTACTTTGATCCAAGACCGCATAATCCACTCGGTTTACATCGTAATTTGCGGCATAGCCAAACAATAAAGCCTGAATCAAGGCAGGTGCAAATAAAATGACCCGATTGGCAGGATCACTAAAAATGGTCAGGAATTCCTTTTTGACTAATACCATCAAGTAATTCAACCACATCACGAAATTATGTATCATGGCTGTTACTCCAGACGTTTTTTGAGTGATCGACAGGATGCTGTCATTAAAATCACGACATACACCATCAAAATGCCACATTCTTTTAGCCAAAGTCCCCAGTCATCTCCGCCTAAAAATAGCGTTTTAATTAAAGACATAAAATGAGTCGCAGGCAAAATTTGGCTAATCGTTTGCACCAACCAAGGTAAATTTCGTGTATCAAAAACAAATCCCGATAACATCATTGCTGGCATAAAACTGACCAATAAAGCGATTTGACTAGCTTGAAACTGGCTGCTAGAAAAACCTGAAATCGTCAATCCCAATAACAATGAAACCAATAAATATAAAAATGAAGCACTCATAATCGAAAGTAATGAGCCACGAATGGGAACATCAAAAATCAAACTGGCAGCCAATAAACACATCACAATATCGATCATGCCAATCACGATATAAGGAATCAATTTGGATAAAACAATTTCCAATGGTCGAACTGGTGTCACAAATAAAGCTTCGAGCGTTCCCCGCTCTCGCTCCCTCGCGATTAATAATCCAGTGAGAAATGCACCAATCAAGGTCAATACCAATACCATTAATCCAGGAACTAAAAACCAAGTACTATTTGCTGACTCATTAAACCACATACGCTGTTCGACACTGATCAGGCCCAGCATTGAGCCCATATTATTTCGATCAGACTGAATGATTTGCGCTGTTTGCAATGCACCTGAAATATATCCCTGTAAAGCAGAGGCAATGGTGGTTGATCGACCATTAGTAATGACTTGTATGGTTGCAGTATTTTGTGCGCTTTGCTGTGCAAAATCAGAAGGTAAATTGACAATAGCATCTATTTCAGCGCGTCCCATCGCCTGTTCAGCTTGATAAAAACTGCTATAAGGCGTTGCGGTGATATAGGGCGTTCCATTTAAACCTGCAAGTAATTGCTGACTTTGAGGCGTAATATTTTGTGCGACCACGCCTACCCGGCCATTATTTAAGTCGAAAGATAAGCCATAACCAAATAATAGAATCAAAATTAGCGGTAAAATCAGACCAATTGCTAAACTACTTTTATCTCTGAGTAGTTGCTGGATTTCCTTACGCGTTAAAGCAGCCACACGTAAAATGGAAGCTGACCATTTCATCAGACCGGCTCCTGCTGATGGGCACGAGATTGCTCTACAATTGCAATAAACGCGCGATTCATATCACTACTACTGCCTGTGCCTGCTTGTCGACGAACTTGTTTTGGAGAACCCAAAGCCAGCATCTTGCCAGCATCCTGTATCGCAATACGGTCACAATATTCTGCTTCTTCCATAAAGTGCGTAGTAATAATAATCGTCATACCCTGATCAGCTAGTTTCCCAATGGTGTACCAAAAGGCTCGTCTGGCTAAAGGATCAATGCCACTTGTCGGTTCGTCCAGAAAGACAATTTCTGGTTGATGCAATAAAGCAGCTGCCATCGACAAGCGCTGTTTAAATCCATTGGGTAAATCACCACTTCTGGCTTGTGGCTGAAGTTCAAATTGTTGTAAGGCTTTTTCAATTTGTTGTTTGAGCTTATTGCCCGATAAACCATAAGCTCCACCAAAAAATTTTAAATTTTCCAGAACTGTTAAATTTCCATAGAGTGCGAATTTTTGGGAAACATAACCAATACGCGCCCGTGCTTTTGCTCGAGCATGACGCAAATTTAATCCAGCAACTTCAAGTGTCCCGCTTGTTGCAGGTAACAACCCGCATAGCATTCTAAATGTCGTGGTTTTACCCGCACCATTTGGGCCAAGCAAACCAAAAATTTCTCCTCGTTTGACATCAAAAGAGGTGCTAGCCACAGCGGTAAAATCCCCAAACTTTCGTACTAAATCTTTAACGACAATTACAGACTCAACTGGTACCTTAGCCACTTGCACATTAGCCACTTGAACATCCGTCATTTGCACCGTAGAAACCGAATCATGTGCGGACTGAAGCGTGGTAGGAGCATGTTGCTGTGCCTGATGTAAAAACCACATAAAAGCATCTTCAAGTTCAGGTTCTCGAGCTGAAACTACCGCGCCCTTTGGTAATTGTTCATCGGGTAATTTAGGATGATCAGGACGGGTAATAAATCGAACTTCATCTCCTTTAGGTACCGCGTCCGTAATATATGAATGATTGTCCAATAAATGGGCT
This sequence comes from Acinetobacter sp. FDAARGOS_515, assembly GCF_003938865.1. Lineage (NCBI taxonomy): Bacteria > Pseudomonadati > Pseudomonadota > Gammaproteobacteria > Moraxellales > Moraxellaceae > Acinetobacter > Acinetobacter sp. FDAARGOS_515. The sequence continues at coordinate 3,482,269 of NZ_RKIX01000003.1, forward strand.
TGTAGTTCTCGTGCTTTCATCTGCTCGGGCGGCTTGACCTGCCACGTTAGTCCTCGAACCTGCTCGCTTAAATACTGTGGCGTTCCTTGTTGCAGTATTTTCCCGTCATACATCACATAAACTTCAGCGCAGCGTTCGGCTTCATCCATATATGCGGTACTGATAATTACGCTTAAACTTTCTTCTTTCACTAGCTGTTCAATAATCAGCCATAAATCACGTCTGGACAAAGGATCAACCCCTACACTGGGTTCATCCAAAAGTAATAACTCGGGTGATCGGACCAAAGTACAAGCTAAACCCAGTTTTTGTTTCATACCACCAGATAGATTGCCCGCGGGTCTTTGGGTAAACTTACTAAGATCTGTAATCTCTAATAATCGAGCAAAACGTTGTTTGCGTATTTCAAGAGGAACGCCATGCAAATCTGCGTAGAGGTCTAAATTTTCCTGAACAGTTAAATCTTCATATAAACCAAATCGTTGTGGCATATAACTAATACGATTCTGTACGGCTTGCGGATTTTGGCAAATATCAATCCCTAGTACCTGTAAAGAACCTGAAGTGGGTTGATACAACCCCGCGATTAAACGCAAAAATGTGGTTTTCCCTGCACCATCTGGTCCGACCAAAGCAGTCAGTTGCCCTGATCTTATTTGTATATTTAAATCCTGAAGAGCACAAATATCAGGCATTTTTTTATTTTCTGCGCGAAAGACCTGTCGCAAATTTTGCGTAATCACCACATCAGATGTATGGTTTAGCAAGTCATTCATAAATAATTACTCACTGCGTCTTGGCAATTTTAACAGTCACAGGTTGACCCATTTTTAATTGGTCGTGAGGATCATTTACATAAACTCGAACCTCATAAACCAAAGTGGTTCGAATATCCTCGGTTTGCACTGTTTTTGGTGTAAATTCTGCTACAGAAGAGATGTAACCAATCTTGCCTGAAATCGGCTGGTTTGGTTGTGAATCACGAAAAATTTGCGCCTGATTTCCCATTTTAATTAAACCCAATTGCTGTTCATTGGCATAGACACGTACCCATTTAGGATCTGTGAGTGCCAGTGTATAAACGACTTTTTGAGCAGTGGTCATATCCCCTACTTCTTGTAATCTAGCGCGTACTACAGCATTGACTGGTGAACGTAATACACTTTGGCTTAATTGATATTCAATCAAATTCAGATTCGCCTGACTGACGTCAAATTGTGCTTTGGTGGCAGCCCGATCTTCAGCCCTTGCCCCTTTTTCTAACAAAACAAGATTGGCTTGTTGTTCTTTGACCGTGGCAGCAGCAGTCTTCTGGCTGGCTCTAGCAAAATCGAGTTCCTGCTGACTCATGGCTTGCCCTGCGGTACTATTACTCAATGACTGTAAACGCTGAACATCTTTAGTGGCTTTTTCAAGCTGTGCTTGTGCAGAAGCCAACTGTGCTTGAGCTTGGGTAATTTGTTCAGGTCGAGTGCCTACTTGCTGTGCAATAACGGCTTGTTTTTGTACATTCAATTGCGCTTGTGCTTGTTGTTTTTGTATATCAAGTGCATCGGTATTAAGCTCTGCCAATATTTGCCCTTGATGAACTTGATCACCTTCCTGAACATTTAAGCGCTGAATACGCCCCGCCTGTTCAAACGCCAATGACACTTGTCGAATATCAACATTGCCATACAAGGTCAACTCCTGTTCTGAAGATTTATCTTTATTCCAATACCAATAGGCTACAAATGCTAGGGCAATGATCAGAACGACCAATATAGTCAAAATGACACTTTTCTTCATGTGAGTCGCCTTGAATAAAATTATTAAAGTTTAAATTCAATTTAAATTTAAATTACCTCAACTTGACAAAAAAATATATACTTAAAAAGCAAAATTTGATTTAGGTTATCTTATGTCCAGATCTCGTCGCCGCGATGGTGATTTAACAAAAGCGAAAATTATTGAAGCAGCAGGTCATTTAATTGCGCAAGAAGGTTTAGCTCAAACCACCAATAAAGCAATTGCCCAACTGGCTCAGGTCGATCTTGCCGCAATTAATTATCATTTTGAAGGACGAGATGGCTTATATAAAGCAGTTTTGGTAGAAGCCCATCGACATTATATCGACGAACAGCAATTGGCGGAGTTAGTACAAAGCTCACTCTCTCCTACTCGAAAACTGGAAGTTTTTTTTGAAACACTCATTCAGAAATTGGTTGAAAAAGATCTTTGGCATAGTAAAGTTTTTATTCGTGAGTTATTTGCCCCTTCCCCTTATTTAGAACAATTCATGGCACATGATGGTGCCAGAAAATTTCATTATATTCGCCAAATTATCAGTCAGGTCTCAGGACTAGATGAAAACCATCCCTCAATTTTGCCTTGTGTGCTAAGTGTCGTTGCACCATGTATGATGCTGATTATTGCCAGCAACAATGTTCCAACACCGCTACAAAATATTTCTCAGATGGACTCACAGCAATTACTTCAACATCTCATGACGTTCTCTCTAGCTGGTTTGCAAGCCATTAAGCAAAATCAGCCATAAGTAACCGATATTTTTAATTCATGTGAAGCCTTTAGTAGGCTTACAAACTATTTTTGGTCGTTAACATGGACTTTTAATGTTTCCATCTTTCGACTCAATTGTTGTATCAAGATTTGAGAAATTCTGGAAAGTTGACGACGTTGCCCTGCACAAAGCGCCAGTGTTAAAGGCTGAATGCCCTTTTCATGAATCGGAACAAACACTAACTCTTTATTTGCAACCGCTGTGTAAACATCCAGATAACTTAAAATTGCAATGCCCATATTTCTTTTTAACATGGAAATCATAAGACGAATATCATTGGTCAGGGTTTGATGTATAGGCACGATATGCTGCTTTTTATACATAGCCATCACTCGCTCATGAATAATTAAAGGAGCATCTGCCATGATATGACGACTTTCAAAGGTATCCGCCAGTGTGAGTTTGGACTGGGTAGCAAGAGCATGATCTGGACTCATGACAAAACCGATTGGAATTTCAATGAAAGATAAAACCTCAAGTTGAGTATGAATGATAGGATCTAAAATCAAACCAAAATCGATTTCGGTGTTGATAATTTTTTGAATAATCACTTTACTTTCATGGGTATGAATATTGAAGCTAATCCACGGATATTGCTGCTGTAAATCGGCTAAGGATTCAATCACAAAGCCATCACTCAAAGCAGAAATCAATCCTAATTCGATAGAACCACGCTTTAGCCCCTGTATCTCATCAAAACGAATACGGGTTTGCTGAAATTCTTTTTTCCAACGTAATAAATCTGAATAAAGTAATTCGCCTGCGAGCGTTAGTTTTAAACCATTGGGCAAACGTTCAAAAAGTGCAATATCTAATTGTTCTTCAGCGAGCGTTATTTGGCGGTGCACTGCTGACACAGAAATAAAAAGCTGTTCTGCCGCTTTGTGTAAATTTTCGGTTTCAGCCACCACCAAAAAGTACTCAGCAAAGCGTGAAAATGGAACGTTCATCAATGTCATGGCCTAGCAAATGCATCACGTTTAAGATCATTCTGTTTTTTAGAACAGTTTATACAAATCATTCTAATAGATAATATACAGCATCTATTCAATACTGCATCCAATCTCAGCAAAATTATCTACAAGGTGCAGCCATGAATGCCATCCCAGTGATCAATTTAATCAATAAACCGTGCAATAGCCAATTCGAAGATCGGGATTGGGAAATTCTTTCTCAACATTGGTATCCAGTGGCTCGCATTGAAGATGTTTCAACTCAACCGCAACAAGTGACATTGTTAGATGTCAAAATGGCATTGTATAAAACTGAATCTGGCGACATTCATCTGGTACGGGATATTTGCCCACATCGTGGTGTTCCTTTAACAAAAGGATGGGTGGAAGGTGAAGAAATTGTATGTCCTTATCATGGTTTACGCTATAACGCAGCAGGCAAATGTACAAAAATACCTGCACAGCCAGAGCTCACCAAGATTTCAGATCGATTTCGTCTAAGCAAATTTCCTGTTGTGCAAAAATATGGGCTGATCTGGACCAGCATCCAAAACCACGATGTCGAATCTGCTCATTTCCCAGTGCTTGATACATGGGAAGATCCAGCTCATCAAGCCATTTTACCACCTTATGTAGATATCGCAGGTTCGAGTGGTCGTCAGCTTGAAGGATTTATTGATGTGGCACATTTTGCATGGGTACATCACGAAGCTTTTGCGAGCCGTGAAAATCCTGTCGTTCCTAAATATTCAACTATCAAAACAGATTATGGCCTCCAAACAGAATATGTCAGCGATGTAAGTAACTACCCGCACGGTTTGCAGCATTTAGCTCCTGAAGGTTTTTTATGGAAACGTGTGTTTGATGTTTATCCACCATTTTCGGCCATATTAACTGTTCATTTTCCTCATGATGGGATCCTCAAGATTTTAAATGCTTGCTGTCCAATCTCTCATAATAAAACTCGTTTATTTGTACCACTCACTCGTAATTTTGACACAACAGGTGATTTACAAGCTGTGTACGACTTTAATGCACAAATTTTTGCAGAGGATCAAGACATGGTGGAAGCACAAAAGCCTGAAGAATTACCGCTTGATTTGATGATGGAAGCACATTTTGAAGCCGATCGCTCTTCAACGATGTATCGTCGTATCTTGGCGGACTTAGGCTTGAGTAAACGCTATACAGTATGATGTATAGCTCAGGCTTTAACTCGACAGCCTATGCTTAAGATACCTCGGGTTGTGATCATTCCATTATTCAAAGTGCTGAAAACATAAAAAACTTGTCAAAACTTTACAATGCAGTTTTAACTTGTTGGAGATAAAAATGACCACCAGTTTGCGGACTGGTACAATCAGTTACTTTTTTTAAATATGGAGGGGTGGATGAACCGAAAATTATTAACAGCGGAAGGCTATCAACGTTTGCAAGATGAGTTAAATCATCTGGTACGTAAAGAACGACCTGAAATTACTAGTATTGTGTCTTGGGCAGCCAGTCTCGGCGATCGCTCTGAAAACGCAGACTACCACTATAATAAAAGAAAATTAAGAGAAATTGATCGTCGAATCAGATACTTGACCAAACTTTTTGAGATTGCACACAAAGTTGAATATAGTCCCGAACAAGACGGTAAAGCATATTTTGGTGCATGGGTGGCGTTAGAAAATGATGACGGAGAAACCATTCAGTTTCGTATTGTCGGCGATGAAGAAATTTATGGTCGCAAAGATTACATTTCCCTCCAGTCACCTATGGCAAAAGCGTGTTTAGGAAAAAGCATCGATGATGAAGTACAGGTCTTAACCCCTTCTGGCAAGAAAAACTGGTATATCATTGGGATCAGTTACTCAGATCCATCTGCATGAATCTCATACCAGCCCTTTAAAAAAAGCCAACTGGTTTGGTTTTGCGCCGACGATGCTCTTTAAGTGAAATTTCATGATCTCCACCAACTAAAACACAACATTGTCTTTACAAGAATTAGCATTTTATCCGTGATTTCAACATGTAGAAATTATATAAATACATCTCTTTTTTAAATCATTAACTTAGCAATTGGTCGGTATGTTTTTTATGCAGAATATTTGACATTTAGATTCAAGGTGATTATTATTCGCCCTGACTTACATTTGGTCATTTTTTAAACTATGTAGTATTTCTACATAGTGTCAGTTTTTCTATAGTCATTTTTTGAATGACGTCATGACTGCCCACCCCTCTTGGATTTACCAACTTGTTGAAAATCTGGAAGCATTTTGTCTGGATTTTTAGGGCGTAAATTATCTGTAGCGGAGACAACATGCACAGTAGTTCAACCACTGGATCGAGGCTTGGCCTAAATTCACTATTTCCGTCCATCCCATTTAGAGCCTTAGCGCTAAGCACCGCCCTCATTCCTTTTCATAGTATTAATGCGGGGAAAACACATCAATATAATGATGTCGTAAATAGCAGTACACTCACCGTTGTCGCAGTTGAATCTCCCACGACTGTGTTCAAAGAAGGTCAGTTTTTACATGGTTTTGGTTATGACCTTACCAGACAGTATGCAAAAAGTTTAAATGTTAAGCTGAATTTTAAAACTGTGAAAGACAATGCGACCGCCTTAAATATGGTTGCACAAGGCAAAGCAAACTTTGCCATGACTACTGCAACTTTTAAAACGGTCGAAAATAAGCATTTGATTTCATTTTCAGCCAGTTGCGGTGACGACGCCAATTTGGCCAAAAATGGTCTAAATACTCAATTGAATTGGGTATTTAAATATGCCGACGATCCACTTTCACAAACAGCCAGTGGATTTATTTGTCAAAGCAAACAAAACGGTATTACTGGCCAATTAGCGTCATTTTATAATCGCAACGTGGTCACGCCTGAATCATGGCCCACCATTAAACGTGATTTAGATAATCGCTTACCGATCTATAAGGCAAGTTTCAAGAAAACTGCTGAAAAGTATGATTTGGATTGGCAACTACTGGCTGCAATTGGTTATCAGGAATCGTATCTGAAACCTAATTCAGTTTCACCTACAGGTGTCCGTGGGCTGATGATGCTCACCAACAATACCGCACGGGCGATGGGTGTAACCGATCGTGTTGATCCAGCACAAAGTATTCAAGGTGGCGCTAAATATTATGATCTGATGCTCAGTCAATATCAGGATATCCCCTACCCAGACCGTAACTGGTATGCCTTAGTGGCTTATAACATGGGGCCAGGTGCCGTTAGTCAGATCCAGAAGCGTTTACAAAACCAAGGTAAAAACCCAAATAACTGGGTCGTTTTTTATGATTATTTAAATCGTAATAAAGCCAGTAATGGTCGTTATCGTCAGGCTGTACAGTATGTCACTCGCATTCGAGCCTATGTAGAGCACATTAAAACCAGTGAACGCTGGATTGATGTTTAATATTTGGATTTATCTTAAAGTCTGTTGCTGTTTAGAAAAAAGCTTAGTCCAGACGGACTAAGCTTTTTTATACCGCACTATTATGCTGTTTGTTCAAGCACTTTTTTGAACAAAGTTTTTTGTTCCTGACTCGGTTTAGCAGTCTGTAATGCCATCAATTGAGACATATCACCCTGTACTTTAATTTTACCCGTCATAAATGCCTGCATAGCCGCAGCCATATCAAACTCTAGAAACACTTTACGAAGAGTTTCAGCATCCATATTCAACGTTGTTTTTGCATTTGATGACAAACCCTTTTGAATTTTTCCGCCATCTAAAGCTAATTCGGTGTTGCCAGTAGAATCGGTAACAACAAGATTAATTGCCAAATTCGCCAATGCTGGTGGTAAATTTAAGTCACCTGCCTCAGCAGTTAATTGGTCGACAGTAGAAAACCAGTCATCAGTTAAAAATGCAGGCATGTTTTTTCCTCAAATATATTTGTTCAATTCCTTGTGTTGACTAAATCAAGCATAGACAACATCATTTTGAAGCAATTTGCTTGTGCATTGTTATAGCACGTTCTTTTTATTTTGAGCTAACCTTTTTTGTACGCACCATTCATTTCTGATTATTTTCAAACTCATTGAGTAAAAAAAATGCTAACTTATAAGTAAGTTAGCATTTAAATGGCTTATTCAGCGGCAAAACTAAGATTAACAACATCCAGTTTTTTCTTGATTTCTTCAGGGTCTTTAAAATCCAATTCACGTTGTGAATCAAGTACTTCAAAATCAAACAATTCACGATCTGCCAATTGTGATGGTGAGACATTTTGCAAAGCACCAAAGATACTGTGTAGGCGTTTTGGGTACTGTTTGTCCCATTCACGTAACATGTCGTTCAACATGGCACGTTGCAGGTTTTCCTGAGAACCGCACAAATTACATGGGATAATTGGGAACTGACGCATTTCGGCATATTTGATGATGTCTTTTTCTTCAACATACGCCAAAGGACGAATCAAAATATTCTTTTTATCTGAAGATAAAAGTTTGGGTGGCATCGCCTTCAGACTACCGCCATGAAACAGGTTTAAAAAGAAAGTCGCAATAATATCATCACGATGATGTCCAAGCGCAACTTTGGTCGCCCCTATTTCCTGAGCAAAACCATAAAGCGAACCACGACGTAACCGTGAGCAAACGGCACAATACGTTTTACCCTCAGGGGTTAAACGCTTGGTAATGGTATAGGTGTCTTTTTCCAAAATGTAATAGGGAATATGATTTTCTTCCATATAACGTGGCAAAACATCTTCTGGAAAACCCGGCTGTTTCTGGTCCAAATTTACTGCAACGATATCAAAATTAATCGGCGCGATACGTTTAAACTGCAATAAAATATCCAGCAAAGTGTAGCTGTCTTTGCCACCAGACACACACACCATGACTTTATCGCCATCCTCAATCATCTTAAAGTCACGAATCGCATGACCCACCTGACGGCGAAGTTTTTTGAGCAAACGATAATATGCTGAACTGGTTGGCAGCTCAGGTTTAAAATTAAATCCCTGATCGGACTCAACTGGCGAGTACATAGACACACGTTACCATAAGAAAAATACCGCATAATTTTATCCGATTCATCCATGAAGCGCACCTAAAGAATTTTAATTTCTCAGCTTTGTCATTTTTAAGATTTATACTGGTGAGCTTTAAAGAAAAAATTAAGCCTGATTGAGTAAGATTTGGTCAAGATGCTTATATTTTGGACTTTTCCACAGTTTTCCACAAAACCTGTGGATAAAATTGTGGATTTCTTTAGGCTTGACAAAGTATTGTGATGTGAAAATAAGGCTTTTGTTTAAATTGATCATTTTTTAATCAATTATTTTTATTTATATTTTTCAACATTTTAAACATGTCAAGCAGACTTTTCTAAAATATTTTTTAATTTTTTTTTGATGAAGATTCAGACAAAAAAACTTGATTTTATTTGTCAAACAGCTTTAAAAAAACTAACATCAAATCTAGCCAATTTACTTTTTTTGTTAAACTAAATTACGTGACGTTACACATTTTGATACAGTGAATAATATACAATGAAAAAGAGTGTGCATTTTTCTTTACATTTTATTTTGGGGGCAGTCGTTACCAGTATAATGACTGTAGCTACGCATGCTGGACAAATTTACATTTATAAGGATCGAGAGGGCGGCACCTTACTGACCAATCGAAAAAGTTCGGATCGCTCACTGACAAAAATTAAAGCCACGTATTATCCAGATAGTAATATTCATTCTTATCGCAACTGGGGCAGCTCTGAAGCCGCCGTTTTACCAAGCTATAGTAAAAATAAGAATGCATTTGATCAAATTATTCGTCAGGCGGCTCAACAGCATGGTATTTCTGAAGGTTTGATTAAAGCCGTCATGCATACTGAATCTGGCTTTAATACCAATGCCCGCTCGCCTGTAGGTGCACAAGGTTTAATGCAACTGATGCCTGCGACAGCAAAGCGTTTTAATGTGTCTAATGTTTATGATCCCTACGAAAATATTTTTGGCGGCGCCAAATATTTAAGCTGGTTGCTGAAACGCTTTAATGGTAATACTCAACTCGCATTGGCTGCGTATAATGCAGGCGAAGGTAATGTCGATAAATATGGTGGCATTCCCCCTTTTCGTGAAACACAAGACTATGTGCACCGTGTGACCAGTCGCTTTAACAATCTTTACGCCTCAGGGGTGAGTAATAGTTCGACGACCACTCCAGCGCCTCAAATTATCGCCCAGTCTGCCAATTATAATAGCTCAGCGACAGCCGCTAATCCACGTACCGACAACCCAACTAAATATAGTCGTCAGGTTATTTCTGTGTCGAATAACAGTTTTACTGATGCTCCAGGCACCTATGTGACTGATAATGCGACAGCATCTGCCAGAATTCATATTTCAAATTAGAGAGTTAGATCGCATACAATAGTTAACTTAAAAATTCCTTAAATAAAATAATAGGTCTTGAATTTTTAAGAAAAGCCCCTCATATTTAGCCTAATGATTTTAGGATCATGCTGTATTTTATTTTAATACCCTAAAAGAGGATTTACTCAATGATGCGGATTGGTTTGTTTTTGCTAACCAACCTCGCGGTACTGGTTGTAGCTGGCATTATTTTGTCACTCTTCGGTGTCGGTAGTTACCATGGCGCGGGTGGCTTAAATCTAGGCAACCTCTTGGTCATCTGTTTTGTGTTTGGTATGGTTGGCTCTCTCGTTTCACTGTTCATGTCTAAATGGATGGCGAAAAAAACCACAGGCACAGAATTGATCGATCCGAATGCTCCACGTAATCAGGCGGAAGCATGGTTATTGCAAACGGTTGCAGAACTTTCGCAACGTGCAGGCATTCAAATGCCCGAAGTGGGAATTTTCCCCTCTTACCAGTCCAATGCATTTGCAACCGGCTGGAACAAAAACGATGCGCTTGTATCTGTGTCAAGTGGTCTGCTTGAGCGGATGAATAAAGACGAATTACGTGCAGTACTGGCACATGAGATTGGTCACGTTGCCAATGGTGATATGGTGACACTTGCTCTGATTCAAGGTGTCGTCAACGCCTTCGTGATGTTCTTTGCTCGCGTGATTGGTGATTTTATCGATCGTAACGTATTTGGTCGTCAAGATGGCGAAGCGCCGGGTATGGGTTATTTTGTCGTGACCATTGTACTGGACATCGTGTTTGGTATTTTGGCTTCAACGATTGTGCTATGGTTTTCACGCCAACGCGAATACCGTGCCGATGAAGCAGGTGCACGTTTAGCAGGTAAACAAGCCATGATCTCTGCGTTGTTACGCCTACAAGCTGAATCTGAACTGCCTGATCAAATGCCAAAAGAAATGAAAGCATTTGCGATTGCTGAAGGTAAAGAACAAGGCTTTAGTTTAGCCGCATTGTTTCATACTCATCCGAGCATTGAACAACGTGTTGCTGCGTTACAACAATTAAATTGTCCATAAATTAATGAAACAATGAAAAGAGAAATGCCAGTCCTGATTGACTGGCATTTTTTATTGATGGGATCACAATCACTAACGACCTTGATACAGTGACCAAAGATAATGCGTTCCCATCCACAGACCCGCAACTAAGAATATTAGAAAAATCAGCCCAATCAAATCTGGTAAGTGCAACCAAATCCAGCTCACCACAGGATTTCGCCAAAATGCAGACTGTTGCTGTTTTCTTTCCAGCGCTTCATGCAGATACGGGTGTATCACATGTGATTGACTTTGAATCTGGTATTCTTCACGAATATGTTCATGTACGATATCCAGCGCCTTACGACTCGGGCGAATAAAAATATCAAATAATGTTCCTGCGACTGGAATACAGCCTACCACCGCATCCATCGCAGCCAGCTTTATTACTGGATTCAACTTATGTTGCGGTACGCCAATTTGCTTGGCTTTGTAAATGGCATAACAAGTCAACGCAAATCCTGCTGCATCGCCTGCAAAAGGAATTGTACTTAAGGCGGCATCTGCTCCTACGCCTTGCTTGGTAAAAGGAATACGCACCACGCTATCCATCATATTGGCGAACTTGGCCAAATCGCGCTCAAGCTTAATGACTTCGTGTTCTGTTAATTTTTTTGTTCCGTCATAAAAACTCTAAATCAAATGGATTGAAGTAGTTTAATGCATTCCAGTATTTTTGTTCTGACTTTCATCAAGAGTCTGGTGATCTTTCACAGATATTGCAACTAGGAATGAAATGTCATTAGATCCTAATTCTCTAGATGTTCACTTGATTCAACAACTGAGCAGCAATAAATAAATAAATGATCACTCCTGTTGCATCACAAATCGAAGTGACCAATGGAGCTGATGCACTAGCAGGGTCTAAACCGAGTTTATCTAAAATAAAAGGCAAACTCATTCCAATGATACTACCAATCAAGACAATGCCGATCATGCTTAAAATGAGCACTAATGCGACCATCGCATCGCCACGAATATAGCCTAATATTGCGACTGCAATCGCCATGGTAATTCCTAATCCTAAGGCGACCAGACATTCTCGACCAAGCAATTTAAACCAGTCTTTCATGACCACGTCACCCGTGGCTAAAGCTCTAACCATCAAAGTTGCCGATTGCGAGCCTGCGTTCCCTCCACTTCCAACCAGTAATGGCAAGAAAAAAACCAATACAATATTAGATTGAATCACCGATTCAAAATGTGAAATCCCTAAACCTGATAACAAACTGCCAAAGACCAGGATCACCAGCCAAAATACTCTTTTACGATAAAGTAAGAAAAGCGATGCTTCCTTGATATTTAAACTGGGGGCTGAAGCCTCTACCCCACCCACTTTTAAAAAGTCCTCACTGGCTTCTTCACTGGCGACATCCATAGCATCGTCATAAGTTACAATACCCAACAAAGTCCCTTGATGGTCAATTACTGGAAGTGCAATTAAGTCATAATGCGCGATTTTCTTAGCAACTTCATCTTGATCATCATCCACATAGGCACTAATCACATCAGTATTCATTAACTCTCGAATCAACTGTTGTAAGGGCGCTAAAACGAGTTCATGCAATGAAACAACCCCGATCAGATGACGTTTTTCATCAATAATATAAGATTCATAAATGGTTTCTGCATCAGGTGCCTGTAACCTGATCGTCTGCATCGCCTCAGCAACAGTCATGTCCTGATTTAGTGTGACATATTCTGAGCTCATGATTGCGCCAGCGGTTTCCTCCTGATAAGTCGAAAGACGGCGTATATCTTCGCGTTGTGCTTGAGCCAACGCGGGTAGCAAAGCTTGTTGTTCTTGAGAATCCAGACGTTTGAATAAATCGGTGCGCTTATCTGAGGGCATTTCAGATACGATTTCAGCTAAACTCGCTCGTGAAAACTCATGTACCAACTTAGCTTGATAAGCAGGATCAATTTTGGCAAAGATTTTCGCACGGCGCGGCAAGTGTTCTAAAAGCTGACAACTGAATTGTGCTGGCATGTGTTCTAACACTTCGGCAATATCTGCCTTTTTCATGCCCGCAACCAGTGTAATAGCTCGCTCAATATCAAATTGAGTCATCGCTTCGTAGACTTGAGACAAAAGCGCAGCATTCATGATCGACCCTCAAAAACTGAAGCAGTGCTTCAAACTTCATCTGTTTATGCTTATAAAGTATGCGTAGACACGAATAAAAATTAGACTATTCTGTCTGGCTTAATTTCATTTTTTACCTGAATTAATCGATCGAATACATATCAAAAAGGTAACGATGACTTGAACGGCTATCAAATTTTCAATCAAGATTCAGCCGTTCAATTTTTGGTTTTGTTTTTCATCAGATAATCTTTTTGATTTCATCGTTTAGCTGGCTGGTATTTAAACATAGAGCGAATCACGACATACATCAATGGAATGAATAGAAGAACCAGAATCGTGCCGAATAACACCCCACCAAAAACACTATAACCAATGGCTTGACGACTGAGCGCACCTGCGCCCGTAGAAAACATCAACGGGACTACACCTGCACCAAAAGCCAGTGAAGTCATGAGAATAGGACGTAAGCGCAAACCCGCAGATTTTAAGGCAGCATCAATTGCACTGGCACCCTGCTCTTGCAAGTTCGCCGCAAATTCGACCATCAAAATCGCATTTTTACAAGACAAGCCAATCGTGGTCAGTAAAGCAATTTGAAAATAAATATCATTGGCAAAGTTAAACCAATAACTAAACAAAATTGTTCCACCAATGCCTAATGGAATCGCCATCATTACCACGGTTGGAATCGACCAACTTTCATAGAGTGCAGCCAAGCATAAAAAGATAAATGCAATCGAAATAATATATAGCCAGATCGCCTGATGACTCGATTGTAATTCTTGATATGAAAGCCCACTCCATGCCAAACCGATATCTGGCATATCAGCAACCATTTGGCTGATCTGCTGCATCGCCTGACCTGTACTGGAACCATTAGCGGCATCGGCTTCCAGTTCAATCGCAGGATACCCCATAAACCGCTCCAACAAAGGCGGTGCACCTTGCCATTGCACAGCACTAAACTGATTAAACGGGATCATTTGACCTTTGGTATTTTTGACAAACCAGTAACTTAAATCTTCAGGTTTAGAACGATACGGTGCATCACCTTGCAAATAAACCCGTTTGATACGACCACGATCAATAAAATCATTGATATAGGTTCCACTCCACGCAGTCGATAAAGTTCGATTGATATCATTGACATTGACACCATTTGCCATCGCAATCCGATGATCAATTTTAATGTTTAATACCGCCTGATCATCATTACCTTTTTTATCAAGATTGCTGACTTGCTGACTCTTTGCACTTTGCTGTTGCAGATTTTGAAAACTAGCAATCAGTTTGTCACGACCCAAACCTTTGACATCCTGTATCCAGAAATCCACTTTATCTGAATTCCCCAAACCACGAATCACTGACGGCATTAAGACATTAATTCGTGCCTGATTATTTTTTGAAAAATATTTCGAAGCTCTGGCACGAATTTGTTGTGCGCTATTTTGATTACCCTTACGATCATCCCAATGTTTCAGAGAAACATAGGCTTGCCCTAGATTTTGCCCTGTTCCTGAGAAATTACGGCCATTAATCACCATAATGCCATTGGTATTGTTCTTTTCAGTGGTCTGAAAATAATCAGAGATTTGTTTACCAACCTCTTCAGTTTTACTCAATGGCGTCCCTTCAGGTAAAGTGAATTGAACCATTAAGGCACCTTGATCTTCCTGCGGCAGGAAGCTCGTCGGCAATGCCCGATAAATTAAAACAAAGCTGACAATCAAGAGGATAAAAGCAGCACCAGAAATATATTTAAAATCAATGGATTTTTTAGAAAGTGTTAAATAATGGCTTTTAAGTTTATCTAGACTGCGATTAAACCACTGCGCCCATCGGAACTGCTTGTTTTGAGGTTTGAGAAGTACAGCACATAAAGCAGGCGTTAAGATCAAAGCGACCATTAAAGACAGTGCCATCGCTGCGACAAGGGTAATCGAAAATTGTCGATAAATAATCCCTGTCGCGCCACTAAAAAATGACATCGGAATAAAAACCGCGGTGAGTACCAAAGTAATCCCCACCAAAGCACCACCAATTTCCTGCATGGACTGAATACTGGCTTGTCTGGCATCGACCTGTTGCTCATGCATAATCCGTTCGACATTTTCAACCACCACGATGGCATCGTCGACCAATAAACCAATTGCGAGTACCATAGCAAATAAGGTCAAAGTATTAATACTCATCCCCAAAACGGACAAAATCGCAAATGTCCCTAATATCACCACAGGGACGGTGATGGCTGGAATTAAGGTGGCGCGCCAATTTTGTAAAAACAAAAACATGACCAAGACCACCAATACGATGGCTTCTACCAATGTTGAAACGACTTGGGAAATAGACTCTTTGACAAACGGTGTATCATCACGTGGATAAATCACAAAATAACCGTCTGGTAAATTTTTCTTGAGAGTTTCGACTTCGGCATACACCGCTTTTGCGGTTTGCATCAGATTTGCACCTACTGCAAGAGAAATCGATAATCCTGAACCTGGATAACCATTGAGTCGGTTAAACACCTGATAGTTTTCAGCACCGACCTCGACCCTTGCTACATCTTTAAGATAAACAAAACTGCCATTTTGATTGGCTTTGATAATAATATTTTCAAATTGTTCTGGCGTTTGCAGCAGTGAACCCGATGTCACTTTGGCATTCAGATATTGATCATTACCAGCTGGTAATTCACCAATTGCCCCTGCCGCAACTTGGGTATTTTGATTTTCAATTGCAGTACGGACATCACTGACCATAAGTTGATATTGTCTAAGCTTGGTTGGATCTAGCCAGATCCGCATCGCGTATTGCGAACCAAAAACATTAACTTCACCGACACCTTCGATACGGCTTAGATTCAGCTCAAAGTTATTGCTTAAATAATCAGAAATATCAATATTGCTTGAGCGACCAGAACGGTCACCCAATCCAATCACCATAAATGAATCACTTAAGGATTTACGAACCGTAATCCCCTGACGCTGTACATCATCTGGAAGACGATTAATCGCACCATTCACGGCATTTTGCACCTGAACCTGTGCTTCATCAGGATCTGTCCCTTGCGCAAAATACAGACTGATGCGACTGCTACCATTGGCATCACTACTGGAACTAAAATACAGTAAATGATCAATTCCCTTGATCTGTTGCTCCAAGACTTGAGTCACGCTATCTTCAACAGCCTGTGCATCGGCACCGCTATAGCTTGCAGAAACCGTAATCCGTGGTGGCGCAATATCTGGATAACGCTCAACAGGCAAATTTAAAACTGAAAACAAACCCACCGCCATGACAATAATGGCAAGTACACAAGCAAAAATGGGACGATCAATAAAAAATCTGGAGAGCATGAGCGCTTTACTTCCAATGTAAGGGAGCGAAATGTCAAATAAAAATGTTCAGTTGCAACGATGATCAACTTGAATAATCTATTGATAATCAATGAGTCTTTATTTAAATACAAGTATTTTTAATATAAATTTTCAGAGCAGAAAAAAAACGGATAAATCATGGAGATTATGTATAAAGACTGCGATTTTAAGGGCTTTTCTTCATCAAAAAAACATCAAAACGTCATCACCCTGTCAAATTATATCGGCATGCTACCCAATCAACCTTTTTTAAATCAGGTTGTTGAAGATCGATAACAATCATCAAAAATTTCTACATTCCTCATATAGTCTTAAGTAAAATTCTTCAAACTTCAAAGCATCATTTGATAACGGTAAATGTCCATGAAAACCACCTCTCCTTCTCCATACAAGGGTCAAAACGGCATCAAGCGCATTCTCAATGCGACAAGCTATTCCATCTCGGGTTTTAAAGCTGCATTTAAACTCGAAGCCGCATTTAGACAAATTATCTTGCTGAATATTGTGTTATTGGTGGTGAATTTCAGTCTGGATTTCAGCCCAGTTGAACGGATTTTACTGATTGGCGTTGGTTTCATTGCCATTATTGTTGAATTATTTAATTCTGCGATTGAAGCTGTGGTGGATCGAATTTCACTTGAAAAACATGAACTGTCTAAAAATGCCAAAGATATGGGCAGCGCTGCTCAATTTGTTGCCTTAAGCCTGATCGCAATCACTTGGTTGATTGTTTTATGGTGATAAAAATAATATCTCTAATTTTATGATGGGCAAGGCAAAAAAATCAAAGATGCTTATACCTATTTAAGTAAGATATAAACATCCCAATATCAAAGCCATATTTTACAAAGTTTAGCAAGGAAAAAAGTAAATAAGGAGACCCTAAACTTTTAGCCAATAGGCTAAAACAAAAAATCAGCTATAGATCAAGATTTTTCAAAAATACCCATGGAAAAATACCTTGATCATGTCCATCACTAAAACAGATTTGAGCGCCATACCCCTGATCAAACATAGCGGTAACTTGCACAGTATGTGCATCTACATCCGCTTGGTGACGTAGACGTTTGGCCTTACAGAAACCACAAGGGCAGATTTCGCGAAGTTGTTGATGGGTGATGAACAGATCCTTATCGGGCCATTTGAATGCAACGGTATGTTGTTGTACATCGACATGGATATTCGGTTTAAGTTGCATGCGCATATTCCCGAATCTGATCCAGACCGATACGAATTGCTTTACGCACTTCAGGATCAGAATCCTGTTCATGATCGCGGAGTAGTTGCGTAGATTGCTCGCCACCAATCTCACCCAGTGCCAGTGCAACTTCCTTACGTAAATTACTGATCTCATGCTTGAAATTTTCTGCCAGACCGTCCAGCGCCAATCTTGATTTTAACAATCCCAGACTTCTGGTCACCGCAATTCTGACCTGCCAGTATGGATCCAGCAATAATGGTAATAAGGCTTGCTCAAGTGCAGTTGCCCTAAGTTTACCGATGGTCAAAGCTGCTTCGACCCGCAATTGCCAATCAGGAGCGTGTAAAGCACTTCCTAATGCAGTGCTGACTTGCGGCGATATCTGCTGAGTATAGCTCAGCCCCCCAGTCGCAATACGACGTGTTTCTTGATCAATATCGTTCTGAGCAATATCAGCCAGAATGTCTACGGCCTGCTGTTGTTGCAACCAGCTTAAAGCACTGACTGCCTCGCGACGTACATGAATATCGCGATGTTGGGTATGTTGCAAAATACGGTCATATGAAGCAATTGATCGTAATGGTTTAAGCGCACGCAATATGGCAATTTTTACCATGCTATTATTGGAGTCCAGATAAGGTGTAAGGATCTCGGCAGATTCAGGATTTTTTACTTCACTCAGGCTTTGTGTCGCCGCATCGACCACCATCATTGAGTCATCATTCAAGGCATTTGCCAATGCCTGTAAGGATGCTGAATCCTCCCAACCCTCTAGTCGTTTTGCCGCTTCCTGACGAACGATCACTGCGGGATCATGCTGTAGTGCATAATGTAACCATGGTAAAAGTTCTTCGCGTTCTTCTTCTGCAATGTGCATCAGGGTAATGAAACGAATTTTTTCATCATTCGTGTTCAACTGCCTAAAAAATTCTTGATCATCTTCATCAAGATCAAGCACTTGTGGGTATTGAATAGACATGTATTATCCTTTTTCGATGTTATGAATGCAGCTGTTAACCCTCTAGGTCATTCTTCCAATAAATTATTTCAATAAATATGGAATATTGACCTGAATCGCATCTGTCGGGCAGTCCTTTTCACACGGCATGCAGTACCAGCATTCATCAAACTGCATAAAGGCTTTTGGGTATGCGGATCAATCGCCAGTAAATCCAGCGGGCAGACGTCTACACAAACCGTACATCCCTTGTCAGCAATACATTTATCTTCATCGACCAAAACTGGAGCGACGCTACGATGATTAATTTCTTTAAAAATAAGTGCCATTTGTCATGATCCTTCTGTTTAACCTGTCACAGTTTCTTTATGCGTTTTCTGGATACGAAGCTGATCATAGGACTGTGCTTCACTTTCATGAATCGGAACCACATAGGGTTCAATGGCCTTTTTAAAACTCACCATATTGCCTTGTTCATCTTTTTTCAGATGCGCATGGCAAAACCAGTTTTCGTTGTTTTTTTCGGGAAAATCTGCACGGTAGTGGTATAACCCCCAACGACTTTCAGTCCGAAAGAGTGATGCTCTAGCTGCCATTTCAGCGCAGTCCCGAATCACAGATACCTCTGCGGCGCGCATCAACTCATGTGGGTTGTGGACCGCAATCTGCAAAATATCCTGCTTGATTTCTTCAAAACGGCGCAAACCGATTTCCATCTTTTGTCGTGTTTTGGGCGGCTGTAAATAATCATTCACAAAGCGACGTAATTTATACTCGACCTGTTCAGGTGATAACCCTTCCTGACGAGATAACGGCGCATAGATTCTGGCTTTTTCCTGTTCAATCTCCGCCTGATTTAGCTTGCTGTCTTCGACATCCATCACGTATTGCGCGGCATTGACTCCAGCAAACCAACCATAGGTAAATGCACCTAACATATAATTATGCGGTACAGCGGCCATATCACCCGCACTATATAAGCCTTTGACCGAAGTTTCCGCTTTCTCGTTCACCCATACGCCGGATGCACTGTGCCCACTACAAAAACCAATCTCGGAAATATGCATCTCGACCATATCTTGACGATAATTTGTGCCTCGCCCTTGATGAAAACGCCCTCGGCTCGGACGCTCATTGCTATGTAAAATCTCCTCAATCGTCTGGATAGTCTCTTCGGCCAGATGATCAACTTTAAGGAATACAGGACCATTACCACTTTCAAGTTCCTGATAAAATTCCCACATCATCTGTCCGCTCCAGTAATCACATTCAATAAAGCGTTCACCTTTACTGTTGGCGGTGTAGCCACCTAGCGGTCCAGTAACATACGCACAGGCAGGACCGTTATAATCCTTAATCAGTGGATTAATCTGAAAGCATTCCAGATTGGATAATGCCAATTAACAATCTAACCTTCTATAAATACAAATCACATTACAACCTATCCAATTGATTCAACGATATTTTTATTCTAA
The DNA here is from genome assembly GCF_003938865.1 of Acinetobacter sp. FDAARGOS_515. Classification (NCBI taxonomy): domain Bacteria; kingdom Pseudomonadati; phylum Pseudomonadota; class Gammaproteobacteria; order Moraxellales; family Moraxellaceae; genus Acinetobacter; species Acinetobacter sp. FDAARGOS_515. The sequence goes on from NZ_RKIX01000003.1 coordinate 3,502,326, forward strand.
CCTTCCATAACAATGTAATACATGCAATTACCAATTTTTGTGAGTAAGATTGTGAGTAAGCCCTTTCAAAAATAGCGTTACTCACAACATATGCTGAACGATTTAAAAATCAAAAGATTAAAACCACGTGAAGAATTATACCGCATGGCTGATCATTCAGGGCTCTGTATAGAAGTCCGCCCATCTGGTAGCAAATTCTGGCGTTATCGTTACCGCTTTCTTACTAAAGCAAAAATGCTCACAATCGGTAAATATCCTGAAATTACTTTAGCATATGCTCGATTAAAAACTATTGAATATCGAGAGCAACTTGCCAAAGGAGTAGACCCAATAGGTCACCAGAAAAATGAACGCCTTGAAGCAATTAAAGCAAATAATGGTACATTTCGGTTAGTCGCAAGTGAATTTATAAATTCCCGAAAAGCTCAACAATCCAAGGAATGGGAACAACGCCGAAGCAGTTATTTTGAGAAAGATGTTTACCCTCTTATTGGTAACAAACCTATTCATGAGATTGACTCTATTGATATTAAAACTGTGCTTGATAGCACTATGGCAAGAATCAAAAAATCAGGAAGAGGCACAGGAGAAGTTAAAGGGATTTTTGTAAGACAAATCATTGGTGAGGTTATGGAATATGCAATTATCACAAAACGCATTTCTATAGATCCTACTTATGTTCTTAGGGGTTACATTAAACAGCCAGATGTAACCCATGCCAGACCATTAACTGAGTCTGAAAAAAAGTACTTATGCTTAAGCTCAATGCATACGGTGGCTCAATTAGCACACGAAATGCTATTAAAGCCGCAATATACACATGGCTTAGAAGCATTGAGATACGTCGAGGTAAAAAGGAATATATTGACTTTGAAGATAAGACATGGACGATTCCAGCAGTATCAAGGGCTGATATTTTGGCTGGCAAGCGCAATATGAAAAAGAACAGAATGCATGTTGTACCATTGTCTGACCAAGCCATTGAAATCATAAAAGAGCAATTTGCACTTTATCCAGATAGTGAATATATATTTGCAGGAGAAGACGGGGAAATGATGGGTAAAACCACATTGAATACAGCCCTGAGTAATATGAAATTAGAGTTCAGGATGCATACTCTAAGAGCAACTGCATCCACTGTGGCTAATGAGAATGGTTTTAATAAGGATTGGGTTGAATTACAACTTGCCCACGTTTCAGATAATAAAACAAGGGCATCGTACAATCATGCTCAATGGTTAAATGATCGTAAAACGATGATGCAATGGTGGGCTGAACATGTAGATAGTTGGGATAAAAATAATAATCTATAGTATAGGTATAAATTCTTTATTTTTTCGGGACTGTTCTAAATTTTGTGTAAGTACTTAATTTTCATTTATCCTTCAGAGGATAATTACAAAAGGTACTTCACATGGATGAAGCAACAATCAAAAGTATGGCTGCCGAATTGGCTAAAGGTCTAAAAACACCAGAAGACTTAAACCAAATGACAGCAGTCTTTAAAAAATTCATGATTGAAACTGCACTCAATACTGAACTTTCAGACCATCTCGGTTATGAAAAGCATCAGCCCAAGAAAGGCTCAAATAGCCGTAATGGGTTTAGTTCTAAAACCATTACAACTCAAGATGGACAACTGGCTTTAGATATTCCCCGTGATCGAGAAGGTTCATTTGAGCCACAAATTATCAAAAAGCACCAAACACGCATCACCAGTATGGATGACCAAATCCTCTCACTGTATGCAAAAGGAATGACTAATAGGGAAATTGTAGCCTTCTTCAAAGAAATGTACGATGCCGATGTGTCAGCATCTCTCATCAGCAAAGTTACCGATGCTGTGATTGAGCAAGTGACTGAGTGGCAAAATAGAGCCTTAGATAGCCTTTATCCTGTTGTCTATCTTGACTGTATTGTTGTCAAAGTCCGTCAGCACTCCAATGTGATTAACAAGTCCGTATACCTTGCTTTAGGCATCAATATGGATGGGCAAAAAGAATTACTGGGTATGTGGATTGCTCAGACAGAAGGTGCCAAATTCTGGCTGTCAGTCATGACAGAGCTAAAAAATCGAGGAGTACAGGACATTCTTGTTGCCTGTGTAGATGGATTAAAAGGCTTCCCTGACGCGATAGCCTCTGTTTACCCTCATACTGATATTCAACTGTGTATCGTGCATGTTGTACGCAATAGCCTGAGATTTGTAAGCTGGAAAGACTACAAAGCTGTTACGTCGGGTCTGAAAGCGATTTATCAGGCAAGTACAGAGGAAAATGCTTTAAAATCCCTAGACATCTTCTGTGATCAATGGAATCACCAGTATCCCAAAATTGGAGAATCCTGGCGGGCCAATTGGGAAAATATCCGAACGATCTTTAGCTATCCAGCCGAAATACGTCATGCAATTTATACAACAAATGCGATTGAGTCGTTGAATAGCGTAATACGCCATTCAACGAAGAAAAGGAAAATCTTTTCATCTGATGACTCAGTAAAGAAGGTCATTTACTTAGCAACATCAAATGCTGCGAAGAAATGGACGATGCCAATTCAAAATTGGCGTTTAGCAATGAATTGGTTTACGATTCAGTTCGATGATCGATTAAAAGATCATTTATAAAAAATGGAACTTACACAAAATAATTTACAGGCTCATTTTTTCCCAAAAAATATGTTTAAAAAGTTAGATACATAAGTTGAAAACAACTCTATGTATCTAAACTTAATTCTATTACATTCTCACTTCCAAATAGATTATTCACTGTTACAAGTGCTGTATCAGATAATGTCTGAGTAGCTAACACAGCCAGTCTCGTCATTGGGCGAGAAATCGATACATAGAAAAGATTACGAGCTCTATAAAAACCTTTTGTGTTTGCATTAGTCAACTTTTTAGTCTCAAGCAACTCGAGAAGCTGTGGCCATTTATAATTATTCCATCCACCACCTAAAACTACTAATACATTCTCAAACTCTGCCCCCTTAACACTGTGCTGAGTTGCAAATGGAGTTTGCTTTTCAATAAACTTTGTAACTTCGATTACTTCTTTATATGGAATTTCTCTTAATTTATTATAACGAAGTAGTGTTGAAGACATTTCCGTGTCAGGTGAATTTCTTAGAGAAATAAGCTCATCGTCTCGTCTAAGCACTCTATCTGGGGGGGAGGGACGTTTTGTCTGCTTAAGATGATCTATCACTTGCCCTATAGTCCCCTCTTGTCTTAGTTTTAATAATTGATCCATATCCCGTCGCCAACAAGATTTATCTTCATGCTTCGTTATTGCAGGCCTTGAGCCAAAGATTTTAAACATCTCACCATAATTTGATAAGCTATAGCTAACACTCATTGGTTCAACTATTTCTGCAAAAAATTTTATTACAGGGTCTTCTTTTTAGCAAATTGATCATTACGTCCGTCAAATACTTTAATTAATTGAGGGTATCCTTGTTCAGATGCTAAAACATTATGGCTTAACATCAGTATCTTAGTTTTTTCAATATCCCACCCTCATTTTGTAGCCTCTGTATCAAACTTGTACGAGTAGATCGAGCTATATCTATTGGTAAATCATCTTTAGAACTTCTCTCATCTGTTCGTTTCCCCTTATAAGAATTAGTATGAAAAAATCTAGCTTCACCTTTTGCATCTGGCGAACTGACAGCTTGTGGTAAGTCTAGTCTTAAATTATTTAATATATCTACAATTGCTGGAACTGATCGAAAATTTGATCCCTTTGCAATCTCTTCGATTGGATACTCTGCCAATTCATATTCACTACCATAAATAGTCTGCCAATGGTCTCCAAAAAGACCAAAAAGTGGTCCCACCTTTGGTTTTAAGAAATACTCTGTAATAGCATCCATAAATTGGCGATTGGTATCTTGATATTCATCAATAAAAACTACCGGAAACTGATTGCTAAATATTTTCCGAAACTTTTCTTTACTTAGTAATTTAGCCATCATCGTTGGGATATCATCATGACTCAGTGTAATTTTCTGATCATTAACACCAAAAAAGCCCAACTCGTATTCCACTGATTTAGACCCAATGCCACCACCTTGTTCAACTTTTCTTTTCTTGAATCATCTTCAATAAGAATCTCTCTTATGGCTTTTTGAAATTGGCGCATAAAAGCCCATGAGAATCCATGTATAGTATCGACTAAAATTGCTGGATGGTCTTCAATTTCTTGGGCAATCTCATTTCTTGCAACTTCCGTATAAGTAATACAAGCTACTTTTTTACCTGTTTGCGTTAATGATCTACCACGCTCCTTAATAATGGATTTTAGAGCATGAACTAAAGAAAATGTTTTTCCCGCACCTGCGCCAGCTTCTAGCCGGAAACTTCGTCCTGCTTTTATAGCTGCATTAATTTTTGCTTCAGCTAGTTGAGCTGCAATTATTGCTGGATTGTCTAGAATCTCACTCATGCTACTTATTCGCCTGTAGTTAATTCATAGTTTGATTTTTTATAGTGTCCATTTCAGATAACCAAATTAGACCTTCCTTGATATATCTTGGTGCCGACCAATCTTCTATTAGAATTGCATATTCTAAGGCGAAATCAGATTTAATAAGCCCTTGTGCTTTTTCCCAAGCAGCAACAGCAATATCTTGTCCTTCAGGTAATTCAAATTTAGAAAGATTAGCTAATATGAAAGCATCCTCATAACTTCTAGCGCATATATTAGTTTCTGGATCTTCTGGTATTTGATATGCAATTCTACGGAACTTAATTTGTTTCTCTTGAGCAGTTTTAGCAATCAAGACTGACGGGGAAATTTGACTATCCTCATTTTTAGCTTTTTTCTTAACTTTACCAGTATCATCGACTTCTTTAGGATAAAACCAGTTTTTAATGGCAGCATTAGATGTATTCTGACCATCAACTACTGGGCATTTCACCCATGCATCTTCCTGTTTTCCATTCTTAGTTATTTTGCCTTTTTTGTTGAATCTAGATCAGTGATTACTAACGTTTTCAACTCCAGAAAGTCAAGGAGTGGATAAAAAATATGCGCATGTGCTCCACCAACCTCAACACAAGTAACATATTGTCTGGCTAGTTTTTGTGGTTCATCAAGAGACTCATCAACTAATTGACATAACTTTGGCATTAATAAACGTTCTGTTGTCCCTTCAACTAAGATAGCTTTATCAGCAAAGTAAAGATCACATTTCGTTAAGGTCATATGATGTAAAAATTTTTGATCTTTAACAGAAATACTACTCAACCCCTTCTTAAAATCTTAACCTTTGTCTGACGTACGTTTTCTATCTTATGAATTTCATTATAAAAATATCTAACAGCATCAAATTTTGCAGCATTCGCAACATGTGGGGAGTGTGTTGTGATAACAAACTGGATATTCCATTTATCTTTGTTAGAATAATTTTCCGATAATTTTTGAACAGCCACATTTAATTGATTGATAAAAACCTCCTGCATTTGAGGATGTAAATGAGCTTCTGGCTCTTCAATAAATATTAAATGAGTAGCGGGGCTAATTGATTTTGATCTATAGATTTTGTGATAGCTTGCTAACTGTAGCAACATGTAAATCAAATTACGGGTTCCTAGACCATTATACCCTTCTGGTAAATGTACTCCATCAACTCCGCTATAAACGACCTTAGTATGCCCTGATAATAATGATTCCACGTTTAATGATGTCTCTGGTCTTATCTCAGTATCATTAAGACTTGGAAATCCCATTACGTTCATAACTGGTAATAATTCTTTAAGCATGCCATCAAAGTCGAGTTGGACATTATGCTCAATATTTTCAACAGATTGCTTTAATCTTATAGCTAAATTTTGATCTGCCTCAGCAGCAGATGGTGCTGTAGCTGTCTTAAATAGCTCACTAAGCAATTTACCTATTACATCAGCATCCCCTAGTTTTGTTTTATCAAGATTTCTTTGAGCTAATACAAAGTTACATTGTAATAATGCTGTTAAAGCAGATGTGCCTTCAAAATCTCTCGTATTTGTACTATCAGTAGGATCAATTGCACTTACATGAACCCCATAAGCTTTAGACAAATTACCCTTCAAATTTTTATAAAAATGTGTACGAGGTTCAACCACTGCGGAAGATGGGGTAAGGTCAAAAAGCAAATGCATATTTTTCAAAATAGGCCGATACTCAACTCGCGCAATAGCCGTTGTAGAGTCTTCATCTAAATCAATAATAAAAGGGGATAGAGAACCTAAATCAGGAGAAAGTTTATTATATTGAAATGTAAGTATAAGAGAAATTCGAGGAAGTGTTTCGAATATTACTTCTGAACTTTCCCCCGCCTCTCTTAATTCTTTAGCTTTTAAAAATTTTTCTCGTGATAAAACTGAAAATCCTCTAGCCGAAATCTTGTTCCAGATTCACCACAAAAACAATCAAAAATACTGGTAAAAGATGTCTTTCCACTATTATTACGTCCAACAATTACAGTTGAATTCTCTTCCAATCCGAATTCGACATTCTCAAGAAGCCTAAAACCTTCTACTTTAATTTTTTCAATGCGCATTATTATCCCCAATTATTTATTTTAAGCTTTTAAAAATTCGACTATGAATATAGCTTAATAACTAAGATATTATTATTTCTAAAAATAATAATATACAACTTAAGCATAAACTTTTTAAAGCTATCTAACATAATCTTCAAAATAGAAATTGCCATCTCTACAAGCTAACTACGACTGAGCCTTTTTTCAACACAATAGATCAGTAACGTAAACACATCGAATAGTTTTCAACTTTAATTTTACTTCAATCAAAGCTTGTCTGCCGCCCGTCTTAATATTTATCCTGATATAAGAAATCAGTTCTTAATATTTGTACCACGATACAAGCAATGTAATATAATAAACAAATAAGTTGAGTATATTACATGAAAATATCCTTGCTCATATCCTCGCTACCTACACAGAATACAACCACTCGTATGAGAGTCTGGCGATCTCTCAAAGCAAGCGGCGCAGCAATTCTAAGAGATGGCGTCTATTTGCTCCCTATTTCCCATAGTGAAAAGTTTGATCCTATTGCTAATGATGTTATCTCAGAACAAGGGCTGCTTATATCTTTCATGCAGAACAACCCTTAAATCTTGAGCTTGCTTCTTTTTTCAGTCGGAAAGAAGAATACGATGCTCTCTATAAACAACTGTCTGAATTAAGAGATCGGCAGACCAAAGATGAAAAGAAAGAGCTGCTCAAGCAAATCCGGAAATTAAGAAAAAGTATCGATGCGCTTGTAGAAATTGACTACTACCCCGATGAAACTCAAGCACAGGTTCTAATGAGCTTTCCTCTTTAGAACTTTCAATTGCACGTCTTGGTGAAGTGAATGAACCACTAGCAATACAAGCTCATATTCAACTTCTCGATAAAGCTAGTTATCAAAACAGAATTGGGCAACTCGTAAAAGACCTTGGATTGATCGCCTAGCTTCTGCATGGCTAATCAAGACATTTATTGATACCTCACCAACATTCATTTGGTTAGAAACGCCAAGTGACTGCCCAGAAGAGGCATTAGGATTCGATTTTGATGGTGCAACTTTCAGTCATATCAATCATTGGGTGACCTTCGAAGTTCTTTTACATAGTTTTGATCTAGAACACCTGCATTAAAGAAAATCGCTGAAATTGTTCATTACTTGATGTAGGTGGGATTGAACCTCCCGAAGCAATCGGTATTGAAAAGTTATTCAAGGAATTCGAAGTCAGATAAGTGACGATGATCAATTATTTGCATTATCGAATCACATTTTCGATGGCTTATATGCCAACCTATCAAGAGAATAATCATGGAACAAGAACTTGTTATAGAACCAGAACAAGAAATACAGTCAATTTCATTTTGGCAAGCATTTCTATTCTGGCTGAAATTGGGGTTCATTAGTTTTGGTGGGCCAGCAGGACAAATCGCTGTCATGCACCAAGAACTCGTTGACAAAAACGTTGGATTTCTGAAAAACGTTTCTTACACGCTCTCAACTACTGCATGTTATTACCCGGACCTGAAGCTCAACAATTAGCAACCTACATAGGTTGGTTAATGCACAGGACTATAGGTGGTATTGTTGCTGGTGTCTTATTCGTTTTACCTTCTTTATTTATCCTGATCGCCCTTTCATGGGTCTATGTAAAGTTTGGTGATGTTCCTATCATTGCTGGTCTCTTTTATGGAATCAAACCAGCTGTTGTTGCTATTGTCTTTCATGCAACTTACCGGATTGGCAGCCGATCATTAAAGAATAAGTTTTTATGGGCAATTGCTGCACTTGCATTCGTTGCTCTTTTTCTTTAACCTTCCGTTTCCTTTAATTGTTCTAAGCGCTGCAATCATTGGATACTTGGCAAGTAAAAAATATCCAAGCTTTTTACTGGTGGAAGTTCACATCAGCAAGGTAAAAAAGATTATGGTCCAGCATTAATTGATGATGATACTCCAACCCCAGAACATGCCATATTTAGTTGGAAGCACTTAGGAAAAATTTTATTTATCGGTGCAATTTTATGGTTTACACCCATTATAGGTTTGACTCTTACCTTGGGATGGGAGCATGCCTATACACAAATGGCTTGGTTCTTTACTAAAGCGGCACTGCTAACATTTGGTGGAGCTTATGCGGTATTACCTTACGTGTATCAAGGTGCTGTAAATTTTTATGGTTGGTTGAGTCCAACACAAATGATCGATGGTTTAGCACTAGGTGAAAGTACACCCGGCCCACTGATTATGGTTGTTGCATTTGTCGGATTTTTAGGTGGCTTTAATCATGCACTTTTAGGAAGTGATCATGTATTTTTAGCAGGTGCCTTAGGTGCTGTCATTGTTACTTGGTTTACGTTTCTATTTTCTTTCATTTTCATTCTAGCTGGCGCCCCAGTGATTGAATCAACACACAATGAATTAAAGTTTACTGCACCTTTGACTGCAATTACTGCTGCTGTTGTAGGAGTAATATTGAATTTAGCACTCTTCTTCAGTTATCACGTTTTATGGCCCAATGGATTCAACCATTCTTTCAACTATGAAGCCGCATTCATTGCAATTGCAGCATTCATCGCCTTGTTCCATTTTGAAGTCAAAGTCATGTATGTGATTTTTGCCTCTGCATTCTGTGGCTTGATTCTATATATTGGTGCATAAACTTATAGTTTTATTTCTTAATAAAAAAGGAAGCTAAGCTCACTGCTGTCCCACAAATATCACAAGAAGAACCTCAATTGAGGTTCTTCTTGTTTTCGCCATTTTTATCAGGCACAAAGAGTGACCTTAAAAGTTTCCTTTCAAATAAATTGACCTGAATAATTCTCAGTAAACGCTGAACACTCCATCCTTCTTGTGCCATGTGTTTAGCGAAGTTCACAGCAAATAGGCAATTAATGCAATCCATATTTGCGTTTGTATCGCA